>NZ_HG322950.1:1867500-4267500 GCF_000689415.1 Pseudomonas knackmussii B13
CTATATGGGTCTGTAGCTCAGTCGGTTAGAGCGCACCCCTGATAAGGGTGAGGTCGGCAGTTCGAATCTGCCCAGACCCACCAATCGTTGGAAAAGAGGGGGCCATAGCTCAGCTGGGAGAGCGCCTGCTTTGCACGCAGGAGGTCAGGAGTTCGATCCTCCTTGGCTCCACCATCCACGTCGCGAAAGTTCAGACATGAATGTTCAGGGTAATGGAACATTGATGTCTGGTCTTTGTACCGGAACCGTTCTTTAAAAATTTGGGTATGTGATAGAAGTAGACTGAATAATCTCTTTCACTGGTGATTATTCAAGTCAAGGTAAAATTTGCGAGTTCAAGCGCGAATTTTCGGCGAATGTCGTCTTCACGTTCGAGACGTATAACCAGATTGCTTGGGGTTATATGGTCAAGTGAAGAAGCGCATACGGTGGATGCCTTGGCAGTCAGAGGCGATGAAAGACGTGGTAGCCTGCGATAAGCTTCGGGGAGTCGGCAAACAGACTTTGATCCGGAGATCTCTGAATGGGGGAACCCACCCAGCATAAGCTGGGTATCTTGCACTGAATACATAGGTGTAAGAGGCGAACCAGGGGAACTGAAACATCTAAGTACCCTGAGGAAAAGAAATCAACCGAGATTCCCTTAGTAGTGGCGAGCGAACGGGGACTAGCCCTTAAGCTTCTTTGAATCTAACAGAACGCTCTGGAAAGTGCGGCCATAGTGGGTGATAGCCCCGTATGTGAAAGGTTCTTGGAAGTGAAATCGAGTAGGACGGAGCACGAGAAACTTTGTCTGAATATGGGGGGACCATCCTCCAAGGCTAAATACTACTGACTGACCGATAGTGAACCAGTACCGTGAGGGAAAGGCGAAAAGAACCCCGGAGAGGGGAGTGAAATAGAACCTGAAACCGTATGCGTACAAGCAGTGGGAGCCTACTTTGTTAGGTGACTGCGTACCTTTTGTATAATGGGTCAGCGACTTATATTCAGTGGCGAGCTTAACCGAATAGGGAAGGCGTAGCGAAAGCGAGTCTTAATAGGGCGTTTAGTCGCTGGGTATAGACCCGAAACCGGGCGATCTATCCATGAGCAGGTTGAAGGTTAGGTAACACTGACTGGAGGACCGAACCCACTCCCGTTGAAAAGGTAGGGGATGACTTGTGGATCGGAGTGAAAGGCTAATCAAGCTCGGAGATAGCTGGTTCTCCTCGAAAGCTATTTAGGTAGCGCCTCACGTATCACTCCAGGGGGTAGAGCACTGTTTCGGCTAGGGGGTCATCCCGACTTACCAAACCGATGCAAACTCCGAATACCTGGAAGTGTCAGCGTGGGAGACACACGGCGGGTGCTAACGTCCGTCGTGAAAAGGGAAACAACCCAGACCGTCAGCTAAGGTCCCAAAGTTATGGTTAAGTGGTAAACGATGTGGGAAGGCTTAGACAGCTAGGAGGTTGGCTTAGAAGCAGCCACCCTTTAAAGAAAGCGTAATAGCTCACTAGTCGAGTCGGCCTGCGCGGAAGATGTAACGGGGCTCAAACCATACACCGAAGCTACGGGTGCATCGCAAGATGTGCGGTAGAGGAGCGTTCTGTAAGCCTGTGAAGGTGAGTTGAGAAGCTTGCTGGAGGTATCAGAAGTGCGAATGCTGACATGAGTAACGACAATGGGAGTGAAAAACTCCCACGCCGAAAGACCAAGGGTTCCTGCGCAACGTTAATCGACGCAGGGTTAGTCGGTCCCTAAGGCGAGGCTGAAGAGCGTAGTCGATGGGAAACAGGTTAATATTCCTGTACTTCTAGTTACTGCGATGGAGGGACGGAGAAGGCTAGGCCAGCTTGGCGTTGGTTGTCCAAGTTTAAGGTGGTAGGCAGAGATCTTAGGTAAATCCGGGGTCTTAATGCCGAGAGCTGATGACGAGCGTTCTTTTAGAACGTGAAGTGGTTGATGCCATGCTTCCAGGAAAAGCTTCTAAGCTTCAGGTAACTAGGAACCGTACCCCAAACCGACACAGGTGGTTGGGTAGAGAATACCAAGGCGCTTGAGAGAACTCGGGTGAAGGAACTAGGCAAAATGGCACCGTAACTTCGGGAGAAGGTGCGCCGGTGAGGGTGAAGTATTTACTACGTAAGCCCATGCCGGTCGAAGATACCAGGCCGCTGCGACTGTTTATTAAAAACACAGCACTCTGCAAACACGAAAGTGGACGTATAGGGTGTGACGCCTGCCCGGTGCCGGAAGGTTAATTGATGGGGTTAGCGAAAGCGAAGCTCTTGATCGAAGCCCCGGTAAACGGCGGCCGTAACTATAACGGTCCTAAGGTAGCGAAATTCCTTGTCGGGTAAGTTCCGACCTGCACGAATGGCGTAACGATGGCGGCGCTGTCTCCACCCGAGACTCAGTGAAATTGAAATCGCTGTGAAGATGCAGTGTATCCGCGGCTAGACGGAAA
The DNA here is from genome assembly GCF_000689415.1 of Pseudomonas knackmussii B13. Taxonomy (NCBI): domain Bacteria; kingdom Pseudomonadati; phylum Pseudomonadota; class Gammaproteobacteria; order Pseudomonadales; family Pseudomonadaceae; genus Pseudomonas; species Pseudomonas knackmussii. Next base: position 1,869,953 of record NZ_HG322950.1, read on the forward strand.
GACCCCGTGAACCTTTACTGTAGCTTTGCACTGGACTTTGAGCCTGCTTGTGTAGGATAGGTGGGAGGCTTTGAAGCGTGGACGCCAGTTCGCGTGGAGCCATCCTTGAAATACCACCCTGGCATGCTTGAGGTTCTAACTCTGGTCCGTTATCCGGATCGAGGACAGTGTATGGTGGGCAGTTTGACTGGGGCGGTCTCCTCCTAAAGAGTAACGGAGGAGTACGAAGGTGCGCTCAGACCGGTCGGAAATCGGTCGTAGAGTATAAAGGCAAAAGCGCGCTTGACTGCGAGACAGACACGTCGAGCAGGTACGAAAGTAGGTCTTAGTGATCCGGTGGTTCTGTATGGAAGGGCCATCGCTCAACGGATAAAAGGTACTCCGGGGATAACAGGCTGATACCGCCCAAGAGTTCATATCGACGGCGGTGTTTGGCACCTCGATGTCGGCTCATCACATCCTGGGGCTGAAGCCGGTCCCAAGGGTATGGCTGTTCGCCATTTAAAGTGGTACGCGAGCTGGGTTTAGAACGTCGTGAGACAGTTCGGTCCCTATCTGCCGTGGACGTTTGAGATTTGAGAGGGGCTGCTCCTAGTACGAGAGGACCGGAGTGGACGAACCTCTGGTGTTCCGGTTGTCACGCCAGTGGCATTGCCGGGTAGCTATGTTCGGAATAGATAACCGCTGAAAGCATCTAAGCGGGAAACTAGCCTCAAGATGAGATCTCACTGGGAACTTGATTCCCCTAAAGGGCCGTCGAAGACTACGACGTTGATAGGTTGGGTGTGTAAGCGCTGTGAGGCGTTGAGCTAACCAATACTAATTGCCCGTGAGGCTTGACCATATAACACCCAAACAATTTGTGTGTTAGACGGTGAAGTCGACGAACCGAAAGTTCGTGTGAACCGCAAATTACCTGTCACATACCCGAATCTGGATGAGCGTGTGCGTAAGCCACGAGCATCCGAAAGAATTGCTTGACGACCATAGAGCGTTGGAACCACCTGATCCCATCCCGAACTCAGAAGTGAAACGATGCATCGCCGATGGTAGTGTGGAGTTTCTCCATGTGAGAGTAGGTCATCGTCAAGCACCTATCCCAAAGCCCCTGATCAGCGAAAGCTGGTCGGGGGCTTTGTCTTTTGGGGCGGAAAAATACTCGGTTCCGCTATCAGTCGGTGAGGGCAGATACTGCTGTTTAACGTCGGTTTAGAAGCCTTTGGCGACAAGTCAGAGGGCGCTAGCGAGACATCGCGTCTGCACTCCAGGAGGGCTTCCTCGCAGGCCTGCGCGATTCTCTTCATGCTGCAGCCCAGGCGGAGTCGAGCTTATTAGTGTAAGCAGACCGAATTCGGATGAGCGCCAAGGCGAGCATCCAAGCGAATTGCTTGACGACCATAGAGCGTTGGAACCACCTGATCCCATCCCGAACTCAGAAGTGAAACGACGCATCGCCGATGGTAGTGTGGAGTTTCTCCATGTGAGAGTAGGTCATCGTCAAGCTTCTAATTCCGAAGCCCCTGATCAGCGAAAGCTGGTCGGGGGCTTTGTCTTTTGGGGCGGAAAAATACTCGGTTCCGCTATCAGTCGGTGAGGGCAGATACTGCTGTTTAACGTCGGTTTAGAAGCCTTTGGCGACAAGTCAGAGGGCGCTAGCGAGACATCGCGTCTGCACTCCAGGAGGGCTTCCTCGCAGGCCTGCGCGATTCTCTTCATGCTGCAGCCCAGGCGGAGTCGAGGAGTTGAGCACTGCATTGCCACGCAGCGCTCAAGTGCCAACGATCTTGCTCCCATTCTGGCAACGAAGGTTTGGCGCATATTCGGTATGCCGGTTGGGGGGTGTGGCTAGAGATGGCTGATGAGCTGGTTCAACGCCCCTGCTCGTTGCTTTCCCGTTCGCTGCCGCCATCAGTTTGCTGAAGGTGGTCTTATCGTTGCTGCGGGCAGCTCTTATCAGATCGGTCTGCTTGGATGTCCTTCTTGGCCTGCGCCAGGAGGGCAGCAGACAGGAATCGCAGGCACAAAAAAGGCGCCCTAGGGCGCCTTTCTCGATTCGGCTAGAGATCAGCCGTTGTAACGCTTCAGCACCAGAGTGGCGTTGGTGCCACCGAAGCCGAAGCTGTTGCTCATTACGGTGTCGAGCTTGGCGCCTTCGCGGGTCTCGCGCAGGATCGGCATGTCGGCGACTTCCGGGTCCAGCTCGTCGATGTTGGCGGAACCGGCGATGAAGTTGCCTTCCATCATCAGCATGCAGTAGATCGCCTCGTGCACGCCGGCCGCGCCCAGGGAGTGACCGGACAGGCTCTTGGTGGAGCTGATGGCCGGGGCCTTGTCGCCGAACACTTCGCGGATGCCGCGAATTTCTGCAACGTCGCCGACCGGGGTCGAGGTGCCGTGGGTGTTCAGGTAGTCGATCGGGGTATCGACGGTGGACAGCGCCTGCTGCATGCAGCGGATCGCGCCTTCGCCGCTCGGAGCGACCATGTCGTAGCCGTCGGAGGTGGCACCATAGCCGACGATCTCGGCGTAGATCTTCGCGCCGCGCTTGAGTGCGTGCTCGAGTTCTTCCACCACTACCATGCCGCCACCGCCAGCAATGACGAAGCCGTCACGCTTGGCGTCGTAGGCGCGGGAGGCTTTCTCCGGGGTGTCGTTGTACTGGGTGGAGAGGGCGCCCATGGCGTCGAACAGGCAGCTCTGGCTCCAGTGTTCTTCTTCACCGCCGCCGGCGAAGACCACGTCCTGCTTGCCCATCTGGATCTGTTCCATCGCGTGGCCGATGCAGTGCGCGCTGGTGGCGCAAGCCGAGGAGATGGAGTAGTTCACGCCCTTGATCTGGAAGGGGGTGGCCAGGCAGGCGGATACGGTGCTGCCCATGGTGCGGGTGACGCGGTATGGGCCGATGCGCTTGACGCCTTTTTCGCGCAGAGTGTCGATGGCTTCCATCTGGTTCAGGGTGGAAGCGCCGCCGGAACCGGCGATCAGGCCGGTGCGCGGGTTGGAGATCTGCTCTTCGGTCAGGCCCGAGTCCTTGATCGCCTGTTCCATCGACAGGTAGGCGAAGGCCGCGGCGTCGCCCATGAAGCGCAGGACCTTGCGGTCGATCAGCTCTTCGAGGTTGAGGTTCACCGAACCGGAAACGTGGCTGCGCAGGCCCATGTCCGCGTAGGACTGGTTGTGGCGGATGCCAGCACGGCCGGCGCGCAGGTTGGCGGATACGGTTTCTTTGTCAGTGCCCAGGCAGGAGACGATGCCGAGGCCGGTGATCACGACGCGACGCATGCGGATAACCCTTAGAAGCTGTCAGTGGAAGTGAACAGGCCGACGCGCAGGCCTTCGGCACTGTAGATCTCGCGACCGTCGACGCTAACGCTGCCATCGGCGATAGCCAGGACCAGCGAGCGGTTGATGGTGCGCTTGATATGAATGTTGTAGGTGACCTTCTTCGCGGTCGGCAGGACCTGACCGAAGAATTTCACTTCGCCCGAGCCCAGGGCACGGCCACGGCCGGGGTTGCCCTGCCAGCCCAGGTAGAAGCCAACCAGCTGCCACATGGCGTCGAGGCCCAGGCAGCCCGGCATCACCGGATCGCCTTCGAAGTGGCAGGCGAAGAACCACAGGTCCGGGTTGATATCCAGCTCGGCGACCAGTTCGCCCTTGCCATACTTGCCGCCGACGTCGCTGATGTGGGTGATGCGATCGATCATCAGCATGTTGGGGGCGGGCAGTTGCGCATTACCCGGGCCGAAGAGCTCGCCGCGGCTGCAGCGCAGCAGGTCTTCTCGGGTGAAGGCGTTTTGTTTGGTCATGCGAGCTCCTCAAAAATCCTCAACGGCAGGGCGATCATCAATCGTCCTGCGGCTCCGCGCGCCTGGTTGTTGTCGCGGCGTCCAGCGGCAGCCTAGTCATAGACTATTGCCTTACAGTTAAAGTCACAGCACCGGGCGAACGGTTGTTCACTTTATTTGGTGCTTTCCACTTTCTGCCGAGCCCTACGGGTTTGCGGCAGGTGTCGCAGTGTGGGCGAACAGGGCCGAGCGATCAACGTCCCGGCGCTATCCAGCGCTGCAGCATGCGCTGCAGATCGGCACGCTTGAAAGGCTTGGCCAGGTAGTCGTCCATGCCCGCTTCCAGGCAGGCCTCGCGATCACCCTGCAGCGCATTCGCGGTCAGGGCGATGATCGGTACCTGTTGGTGCCCTGTCTGACCTCGGATCTGCCGCGTCGCTTCGTAGCCGTCGAGCAGCGGTAGACGGCAATCCATCAGGATGGCGTCGAACTGCTCGCGCTCGGCCGTGCTTACGGCTTGGGCTCCATCGCCAACAAGGGTGACGCTATATCCGAGGCTGCGCAACATTGCCTCGATGACGGTCTGGTTGACCGGATTGTCCTCCACCAGCAGAACAGACTGCCCGCTGGCCAATTCCGGGGGACGATTCGGGTCCGCAGCTGCGACACCATGGCGCGCCTGGAAGGGCAGGGGGATCTCGAGGGTGAAGGTCGAGCCCAGGCCTTCTTCGCTGGACGCCTGCAGCGTGCCGCCCATGCGTTCGGCCAGGGTGCGTGCAATCGCCAGGCCCAGGCCGGTACCCCCGTAGCGCCGCGAGGTGGAAGAGTCGGCCTGGCGGAAGGCTTCGAACATGTGCTCCAGGCGCTCCGCGGAGATGCCGATGCCGCTGTCGTTCACCGCGCAGGTCAGCCAGAGCACTTCGTCGTCCAGCGCCTGCCAGCGGACTTCCAGACGAATGGCGCCTTCCTCGGTGAATTTGAGTGCGTTGCCCAGCAGGTTGACCAGGATCTGCCGCAGCCGCGTGGGGTCGCCACGCACCTCCAGCGCCTCCAGCCCGCGCTGGACGTCCATGCGCAGATCCAGGCCGCGTTGCTGGGCGCTGTGCTGGAACACCTGCACCGAGCCATGGATGAGCTCCAGCAGGTTGAACGGGATGCGCTCCAGTTCCAGGGCGCCACGTTCGATGCGCGAAAAGTCGAGGATGTCGTTGATGACCTTGAGCAGGTGTTCGGTGGATTCGGTGGCCAGCGCCGTGTATTCGGCCTGCTCATGGTTGAGTTCGGTGGTTTCCAGCAACTGCAGCATGCCCAGCACGCCGTTCATGGGCGTGCGCAATTCGTGGCTCATCATCGCGAGGAAGTCCGACTTGCTGCGGTTGGCCTGTTCGGCTTCCTCACGGGAGGCCACGAGCTGGGCAATCATCCGCTCCTGCTCGTTGCTGGCTCGCTGCAGTCCCTGGACGAGGTTGTTGATGTGGCGCGCCAGGTCGCCGACTTCGCCTTCGTCGAGGATTGGCAGGTGGGTCTGGTAATCGCCGGCCTGGATCGCCTGCACTGCGCTGGCCATGCTGCTGATCGGTGCTGCTAGTCGCCGTGCCAGGCGCCGCGCAAGGAGCAGGGTGAGCAGCAGGGCGAAGAAGGCCAGCAGGGCGGCCTTGAAGAGGATTTCCTGCTGACGCTCGCTGAAGGCGTCGTTGGCCATGCCGACGACCACGCGCCCCAGGTAGTCGGCATCGCTACCGCTCGCTGGGGACGTCTGTCCCGGGTTGTGGTGTGCCGCGACTTCAGCCGGCGCCACATGTTCGCGCTGGATAGCGGCGTGGAACACCTCGACTTTGGGGCTCTCCTGGCCGGCGACAGCCGCCTCGTGCTCGGCGTAGACGAGGATCTCGTCGTCGCGATTGCGGACTTCGATGAAACGCACGTGTGGCGTGGTCAGGGTCGTGCGCAGCAGGCTCTGCAGCACCGGAAGATTGCCGCTGAGGACGCCGTACTCCGCCGCCGGCGCGAGCTGGTTGGCGATCAGCTGGCCGGTGTGGTTCAGCTCCTGGCGCAGGTCCTGCAGCCGAGAGTGGATGAAATAGCCGGTCAGCAGCAGGGTCAGCAGCAGGGCCGGGCCCAGGCTGATGGCGAGCATGCGGTTCTGGATGTTCCAGCCCTTGGGCGGGGTCATGGTCGGACTCCGTGGCTGGACGCGAGCGAAATTCGGGAGTGAAGCATGGCGTACTCGGAACGGCCCTGTTCTCGATTCTGTTCGGTTGGAGGATGTTAAACGAGGCCGTGGCCATTGCCAGTGCGTTGATCCGCACTGGCCGCTCGGCAGAGGGGCCTTATAATGCCCCAATCGCCGCCCTCGTGCGGTTCGTTATGGAAGTGTCATGACAGAGCAGCAACCCATCGCCGTGCTGGGAGGTGGCAGTTTCGGCACCGCCTTCGCCAACCTGCTGGCGGAGAATGGTCAGCGCGTGCGCCAATGGATGCGCGACGAGGAGCAGGCCGCGAGCATTCGCGCCCAGCGCGAGAATCCGCGGTACCTGAAGGGCGTGCGCATCCACGACAACGTCGAGCCGGTCACTGACCTGGCGGCGACGTTGCGCGACTGCGAGCTGATCTTCGTTGCCGTGCCGTCCAGCGCCCTGCGCAACGTCCTGCAGCCGTTCGCCGAGCAACTGGCGGGCAAGCTGCTGATCAGCCTGACCAAGGGTATCGAGGCGCAGAGCTTCAAGCTGATGAGCCAGATCCTCGAGGAGATCGCTCCACAAGCCCGCATCGGGGTCATTTCCGGACCGAACCTGGCCCGCGAGATCGCCGAGCATGAGTTGACCGCCACAGTGGTCGCGAGCGAGGACGAAGTGCTCTGCGAGCGAGTGCAGGAAGCGCTGCACGGCCGCACCTTCCGCGTCTATGCCAGCGCCGACCGTTTCGGTGTCGAGCTGGGCGGTGCGCTGAAGAACGTCTACGCCATCATCGCCGGCATGGCTGCCGCGCTGGGCATGGGCGAGAACACCAAGGGCATGCTGATCACTCGTGCGCTGGCGGAGATGACCCGCTTCGCCGTGAAGCTCGGCGCCAACCCCATGACCTTCCTCGGCCTGGCCGGCGTGGGCGACCTGATCGTCACCTGTTCGTCACCCAAGAGCCGTAACTATCAGGTCGGATTCGCCCTCGGCGAAGGCCTGAGCCTGGAAGAGGCGGTAGCGCGCATGGGCGAGACGGCCGAGGGGGTGAACACCCTCAAGGTGCTCAAGACCAAGGCCGACGAGCTGGGCGTGTACATGCCGCTGGTCGCCGGGCTCTACGCCATCCTCTTCGGCGGGCGCACGCTGGCCCAGGTGATCCAGGCCCTGATGAGCGGCGAGCCGAAGACCGATGTCGACTTCATTCCCACCAGTGGTTTCTGAGGAGGTACTCATGTCCGCCGATCGTATGGAAAAGGAATCGCTGGTCTTGCGCGTCCTCTGGATGCTGCTGTTCGCCCTGGTCTGGTACGTCGCCCAGATGCTGCTTGGCGCCGTGGTCGTCGTGCAGCTGATCTACCGCATCATCTACAGCGCGCCGAGTGCGAGCCTGCTTGCCTTCGGCGACAGCCTCAGCCAGTACCTCGCGCAGATCGGCCGCTTCGGCACCTTCAACAGCGACGAGAAGCCCTGGCCGTTCGCCGACTGGCCGACTCCGCGTGCCCCGGAAGGCGAGGCCGCCCATGCGGTGCCTCCGGCGCCGCATCCGGTGCGCGACGAGGAACCCAAGCTGTGAAACTGTGGCTGTTGCGCCACGGTCAGGCCGAGCCGCAGGCACGTCGCGACGCCGATCGGCAACTCACCGCCCATGGTCGCAAGGAAGTTCTGCAGAGTGCCGGGCACCTGGCAGGCCATGCGCTCGACGGCATTCTCGCCAGCCCCTATGTGCGCGCCCAGCAGACCGCCGAGCTGGTACGCGAGGCCCTGGGTTTCGCCGGAGCGGTCGGCACTGCGCCCTGGTTGACGCCAGACGACGATCCGCGCGATGTGCTGCGTTTTCTCGATGGGCGCGACGAGCAGAACCTGCTGCTGGTCAGCCACCAGCCGCTGATCGGCGCGCTCGGTGGGCTGCTGGTGCATGGCAGCCGGGACGAGGCCCTTCCAATGGGCACCGCATCGCTTGCAGAGCTTGAGGGCGACTGCCCGTTGGCGGGGCTGATGAACCTGGTATCGCTCTACCATCCCGGGCATTCCTGAGTCCGCTGAACGAGGCCCCGCTAGGGGCCTCGACGTTCCCCCCGCGCTGAAACGCTGCTCCGTAGCGGGATTACAGCGCTGTTCTGTCATATTCGTCTGACGAATTTCCCTACAAAAGTTCACATATCCCTGCTTGCCTGCCCTCTGTCGGGCGTGGAATAGTCAACCAAGCAAGTGCTTGGTCGATCTATCGCTACACCTCTAGAACAACAAAAAAGGAGGGGCATGTGGTCACTGCAATCCGTTCTCCGCTCGAGCAATTCCTGCAACGCGAGGCACGTCATCCGCACAAGCGCTACCTGGTCCAGCCGTTGCCGGGCGGACAGGTCGAAAGCCTGACCTGGGCCCAGGTCGGCGAGCAGGCACGCCGCGGCGCCGCCTGGCTGCGCAGCCTGCAGCTACCGGCGGGAAGCCGGGTGGCGATCATCTCGAAGAACTGCGCGCACTGGATCGTCGCCGATATCGCCATCTGGATGGCCGGATACGTCTCGGTGCCCTTGTATCCCAACCTCACCGCCGAATCGGCTCGTCAGGTGCTGAGCCACTCGGAGGCTGCCGTCGCCTTCGTCGGCAAGCTCGACGACTGGCCGGCGATGGCGCCCGGGCTGCCGAGCGGCGTGCTCAGCGTGGCGCTGCCGCTGCACCCGGAAGGCCGCTTCGATCACAGCTGGGACGACCTCCAGGCTGTCGAGCCGCTGCAGGACGTGCCGCTGCCCGATCCGAGCGCGCTCGCCACCCTTATCTACACCTCCGGCACCACCGGCACGCCCAAGGGCGTGATGCATTCCTTCGCCAATTTCGATTTCGCTGCGAGCCACGCCATCGAGTTGTTCGGCGTAGGCGAGGATGATCGGCTTCTGTCGTACCTGCCGCTGTGCCACGTGGCCGAGCGCATGTTCGTGGAAATGGCGTCAATCTATGCCGGGCAGACGATCTTCTTCGCCGAGAGCCTGGATACCTTCGTTGCCGACATGCGCCGCGCTCGGCCCACGGTATTCTTCGGCGTGCCGCGGATCTGGACCAAGTTCCAGATGGGCGTCTACTCGCAGATGCCGGCGCAGAAGCTCGACCGCCTGCTGCGTCTCCCCATCGTCGGTCGCCTGGTCGGGCGCAAGGTCCTCGCCGGGCTTGGCCTGGATGCGGTGCGCTATGCCCTGTGCGGTGCAGCGCCGGTGCCTCCGGCCTTGCTCGACTGGTACAAGCGCCTGGGCCTGAGCGTGCTGGAGGTCTACGGCATGACCGAGAACTGCGGCTATTCCCATGTGTGCCGGCCCGGTAAGCAGCGCGAGGGCTGGATCGGCCAGAACAGCCCAGGCGTGGAAGTGCGCATCAGCGACGAAGGCGAGGTGCAGGTGCGTAGCGGCGCGACCATGCTCGGCTACTTCAAGGACCCGGAGAAGACCGCCGAAACCCTTACCGAGGACGGCTTCTTGCGTACCGGCGACAAGGGCGAGCAGGACGCCGATGGCAACCTGCGCCTGACCGGCCGGCTCAAGGAAATCTTCAAGACCGGCAAGGGCAAGTACGTCGCCCCGGCGCCGATCGAGAATCGCCTCGCGGTGCATTCACGCATCGAGCAGATCTGCGTGGTCGGCGACGGCCTGGTGGCACCGCTGGGCCTTTGCGTGCTCTCCGAGGTGGGCCGCCAGGAGGCCGCCAACGGCTCGCGTCCGGCGCTGGAGCAGAGCCTGCGCACGCTGCTGGAGGAGGTCAACGGCGAACTCGACAAGCACGAGCGGCTGGCCGGCCTGGTGCTGGTGAAGGAGGTCTGGACGGTGGACAACGGCTTCCTCACACCGACCCTGAAGATCAAGCGCAACGTGGTGGAAAGCGCCTATGGCGCGCATTTCAACGACTGGGCCGAGCGCCGCGAAGCGGTGCAGTGGCATGACTGAGCAAGGAGTGAATGCATGAGCCTGTGGCGTACCCAGCCGAACCTGGAGGCCCTCAACGCCAACCAGAAGAACACCATCGGTGAGGTTCTGGGCATCCGCTTCGAGGCGGTGGACGACGACTCGCTGACTGCCAGCATGCCGGTCGATTCGCGCACCCACCAGCCGTATGGGCTGCTGCACGGCGGCGCCTCTGTGGTGCTGGCGGAAACCGTCGGCTCGACCGCCAGCTACTTGTGCCTGGATAACAGCAAGTACTACTGCGTGGGCCTGGAAGTGAACGCCAACCACCTGCGCGGCCTGCGCAGCGGGCGGGTGACGGCGGTGGCGAAGGCGGTCCATATCGGCCGCTCCACCCACGTATGGGAAATTCGCCTGCACGGGGACGATGGCAAGCCCAGTTGCATCTCGCGGCTGACCATGGCGGTGGTGCCGCTGGAGCGCTGAACCCCGAGATACCCGCAGGAGCGAGCAAGCTCGCTCCTGCGAACAGCGCCGCGCGGCGCTCCACCCCCGCAATTTTGTCCAAGACCCGCCCGCGCCGCGCCGCTAGAGTGGGGCCATGGAACGCATCGAACACCACTGCAGCGATTTGCCCGGCGTGCGCTTCATCGACGCCGAATACCATCGCTTCGCCTTTCCCCGGCACTTTCACCTGGACTTCCACATCGGGCTGATGCTCGACGGTAGACAGCGCTATGTGCATGGCGGCGAAAGCTGCCTCGCCGGTGGCGGCGACATCCTGCTGATGACCCCGGAAAGCATCCATGACGGCGCCAGCGAGGACGACGCCGGCTACCGCATCCGCGTGTTGTCGCTCGAGCCGCAGTGGCTGGAGCAGGCTGCGCGCGCCTTCAGCGACGGTCGGCAGGGGACGCCACAGCTGCTCGCCAGCCAACTGCGCGATGCGCAACTGCAACAGCAATTGCATGGCCTGCACCAGGTGCTGATGGCAGGCGAACGCCTGGAACAGGAAGGGCGACTCTGGCAGGGACTGGCGACATTGCTGGAGCGCACTTCCCGCTTGCGCATCCGCGAGCCCGGCCAGGGGTTCGACGCGGCGACCTGGCGGCGACTGCGCGAATGGCTCGAGTCGCGCCTGGAGAGCCCGCCGACGCTGGATGAGCTGGCGGCGTTCTGCGACCTCAGTTCTTGGCAGGTGCTGCGACGCTTCCGCAACCACTGCGGGCTGCCACCGCATCAATGGCTGACGCAGCTGCGTCTGGAGCGAGCCTTGCCGCGGGTGATTGCCGGCCAGCCATTGAGCGAGATCGCCCTGAGCCTGGGCTTCTACGACCAGGCGCATTTCAGCCGGTTGTTCCGCCGTACCTACGGCTTGCCGCCGGCTCGCCTGCGTCCACGCTGACGCCCCCTTCTTTCGCTTTTCCACAGGAGAATCCCGTCATGCAGGAGGCCTATGTCTTGCTCACGCTCACTGCCGTCTTCGCCGTCGCCCTGGTCAGCCCGGGGCCGGACGTCGCGCTGGTGGTGCGCACCGCGCTGCACCAGGGGCGTCGAGCCGGGGTGCTCAGCGCCCTCGGCCTGGCCTGCGGCATCCTGGTCCACGGCACCCTGGTGCTGACTGGCGTATCCCTGCTGCTGCGCCACTCGCCGCTGTTATTCGGCCTTTTGCAGGGCGCCGGCGCGCTCTACCTCGCCTGGCTTGGCATCGGTGCGATCCGGGCCTGGTTGCGCCGTGGCAAGGGCGGAGCAGGGCGACTCGACGGCGAGCTGCCGGCCTCGCCGCTCGGGCCCTGGCTGCGCGGACTGGCGACCAATCTGTGCAATCCGAAGGCGTTGGTGTTCTTCCTCGCCCTGCTGAGCAGCCTGATCCCGCTGGACATGTCGGTAGGGGGCAAGCTGGCGGTGGCGATCATGCTGTTCGGCACCGGTTTCGCCTGGTTCAGCCTGCTTAGCGTGACCTTGACCCAGCCGGCCCTGCAGCAGCGTCTTTTACGCGCGGTGCCGCTGATCGACGGCCTCTGCGGCCTGATGTTCCTGACCGTCGCCGGCGTCATCGCGGCAGGGCTGGCGCGGCAGTTCTGAGGTTTGGCCGGAGTGCCCTGGCCGCTAGCCGCCGCGGTCATTGTCCGGGCGACGGTGCTGATGGAGAATTTCCCGATCCTTTTCTTGCGGTGATCGGCATGTCCCGAGCGATCTTCTTTGCCCACGCCAACGGTTTTCCCTCTGCCACCTACGGCAAGCTGTTCGATGCCTTGGCGCCGGAGTTCGAGGTGCGTCGCCTGGAGATGCATGGCCACGACCCGCGCTTCCCGGTGAACGCCAACTGGGGGAACCTGGTGGATGAGTTGCTGTTCCACCTGGAAGGGCAGGGCGAGCCGGTGTGGGGCGTCGGGCATTCCCTGGGCGGGTTGCTGCATTACCATGCCGCGATGCGTCGTCCGGAGCTTTACCGCGGGGTGGTGATGCTCGACTCGCCAACCCTGACCTTCGCCGACCAGTGGGTGATCCGCGCCGCCAAGCGTTTCGGCTTCATCGACCGCATCACCCCGGCCGGGCGCACACTTGGCCGGCGCGAGGATTTCGCCGATTTCGACGAGGCGCTGGACTATTTCGCCGGCAAGTCGCTGTTCCGTCGCTTCGACCCAGACTGTCTCCAGGACTATGTGCGCCACGGCCTGGCCCGGCAGGGCGAGGGGTTGCGGCTGAGGTTCGACCCGGCCACCGAGATCAGCATCTACCGCAACGTGCCGCACACCGCGCCGGGCAGCCCGCGCGGCCTGGTCGTGCCGCTCGCCCTGGTGCGCGGTCGCCACAGCCGGGTCGTGCTGCCGCATCATGCGCGCGTGCTGCGCCGGGTGCCGCAGGGCGAATCGCTGTCGGTGCCGGGCGGGCACATGTTCCCGCTGGAGCGGCCGCGCGACACCGCCGAGCTGATCAAGCAGATATTCGCGCGCTGGCAGCGCCGCGCCGACGAGGAGAAGTGATTGTCATGACAGCGAAGGTCGAAGAGATCCGCCTGAACCTGCCGCACATCGAATTGGCCGCCCACCTGTTCGGCCCGGAAGACGGCAAGCCGGTGCTGGCATTGCACGGCTGGCTGGACAACGCCATGAGCTTCGCGCGCCTGGCGCCGAAACTGGACGGCCTGCGCATCGTCGCCCTGGACTTCGCCGGGCACGGCCACTCGGCGCACCGCGCTGCCGGTGCCAGCTACCTGCTTTGGGACTACGCCTACGACGTGCTGGCGGTAGCCGAGCAACTGGGCTGGGAGCGTTTCTCCCTGCTCGGCCACTCGATGGGCGCGATCGTCTCGGTGCTGTTGGCCGGCGCTATGCCAGAGCGCATCGAGCGCCTGGCGCTGATCGACGGCCTGGTGCCTTTCACCGGCGAGGCGGACAAGGCGCCGGAAAAGCTCGGCGAAGCACTCAAGGCGCAACTGGCGCTGCCGAACAAGCGCAAGCCGGTGTACGAGGCGATCGACCGCGCTGTCGAGGCGCGCATGAAGGGCGTCGGTGCGGTCAGCCGCGAGGCCGCCGAACTGCTGGCACGTCGCGGCCTGATGCCGGTGCCCGGTGGTTTCACGTGGCGTTCCGATGCACGCCTGACCCTGCCGTCGCCGCTGCGCCTGACCCGCGCCCACGCCTTCGCCTTCGTCCAGGCCCTGCAGTGCCCGGTCAGTCTTGTGCTGGCCCAGGGCGGCATGCTGGCTGCCGAGCCGGGTGTGCGGAAGATTCTCGAAGGGCGTCCGTTCGCCGTGCACGAGCTGCCCGGCGGTCATCACCTGCACCTGGACGACGAGCCCGGCGCCGAGGCAGTGGCGGCGATCTTCCGGTCTTTCCTCCTCGAATGATCGCCAAGGGGCGCATGCGCTTGCCGGCGTCGGCTTGACTAAAGCGGGGCTTGCCACGAGGCTGCACGGATCGCAGCAGGGAGTTTCCGCATGATCGCGCTCTACGCCACGGCCGCCGCCCGCGTCGACAAGGATTTCACCGCAGTGGGGCCATATGCGCCGCGCTGCTGCCAACGGGAGTGCGCGATCTGATCATGCGCTTCCTCTTTCTTCTTGGCCTGGCACTGTCCGGCGCCGTTTTCGCCGCCGACGTTCCCGATAGCCACGACCTGACCGTGCTGCCGCGCTATCCGCGCGCGAATATCGTCGACTTCTCCAGCAACGCCTCCGTGGAGCGGGTCTACCCGCGCGGTGCGATCAGCCGCATCAGCGGTCGGCTGCGCATGGAGGGCGAAGTACGCGCCGTCGGCCAACTGACCTCGCTGACCTACCAGCTGCCCGACGAGGACTCCAGCGCGGACGCCTTCGCCGCCGCGCGCAAGGGCCTGCTCGAAGCCGATGCCACGCCGCTGTTCTGGTGCGAGGGGCGCGACTGCGGGTCGAGCAGCCTGCTGGCCAACACGGTGTTCGGCAGCTCCATGCTTTACGGCCCGGATGACCAGCAGGCCTATCTGCTGGTGCGTCTCGCCGCGCCGCAACAGGACAGCTTGCTGGCGGTCTACACCATCACCCGCGGCAACCGCCGCGCGTACCTGCATGCCGAGCAACTGGATGCCGGTGCGCCGCTGGGCGAGCTGCTGCCCAGCCCGGCGACGCTGCTGCGCCTGCTCAAGGCCAATGGAGAACTGACGCTCAGCCACGTGCCGGCGCAGCCCGGTGGTGCATGGCTCGACCTGCTGGTGCGTACCCTGCGCCTGGACACCGGCGTGCGCGTCGAGCTAGCTGGCAGCCACGCCGCCGACTGGCGTGGCGCGCTGGTCGGGCAGAACGTGCGCGAGGCGCGCCTGGAGCTGGGCAGTAGTGAGGGCGGTGGCCTGCACCTCACCTGGCTGCGTTGATTTACCTACGATGAAGCGACGTCGCCCCGGACCCGGGCCGACGTCTTCGCCGAGTTGCCGAGGAGTCCGGCCCCGATGTTCGATAACCTGCTTTTACGCATCCTTCTGATCTTCCTGCTCGGCGCCAGCCTGTGGGTGATGGCGCCGTTCTGGACCGCGCTGTTCTGGGCCGCCGTGCTGGCCTTCGCCAGTTGGCCGCTGATGCGCCTGCTGACGCGCCTGCTGGGCGGCCGCGAGGCGCTGGCGGCCGGCTTGCTGACCGCTTTATGGATCGTCCTGGTGGCGCTGCCGCTGCTCTGGCTCGGTTTTGGCCTGGCGGAAAAAATGCGTGCCGGCGTCGAGTTGGTGAAGAACCTTCAGGTCTCCGGCTTGCCGCCACCGCCGCCGTGGCTGGCGCGCACCCCACTGATCGGTGACCGCCTGATCGGCTGGTGGTATTCCCTGGACCAGCAGGGGGTGGCCATGTTCGCCAACCTCAAACCGTACATGGGGCAGATGGGCAACTGGGTGCTGGCGCGCTCGGCCAAGCTCGCCGGCGGCATCTTCGAACTGGTCCTGAGCCTGGTGCTGATCTTCTTCTTCTACCGCGACGGCCGGCGCCTGGAGCATTTCGCCTACCAGGTGCTCGAACGCCTGATCGGGCCGCGCGCCGAACACTACATGGAGCTGATCGCCGGTACCGTGCAACGAGTGGTCAACGGCGTGATCGGCACCGCGGCGGCACAGGCGATCCTGGCGCTGATCGGCTTCCTGATCGCCGGCGTGCCGGGCGCCTTCATCCTCGGCGGGCTGACCTTCGTTTGCAGCCTGCTGATGTTCCCACCGCTGATCTGGGGGCCGGCCACTGTCTGGCTGTTCCTCCAGGGCAACTACGGCTACGGGGTGTTCCTCGCCATCTGGGGCTTCTTCGTCATCAGCGGCGTGGACAACATCCTCAAGCCCTACCTGATCAGCCGCGGCGGCAACCTGCCGTTGGTGGTGGTGCTGCTCGGCGTGCTCGGCGGCCTGCTCAGCTTCGGCTTCATCGGCCTGTTCCTCGGTCCGGTGCTGCTGGCGGTGGTCTACAACCTGGTCAGCGACTGGATCGAAAGCCCCAAGCGCGCCCTGCCTCCGCCCACTGACAAGGCGCCTTAAGGCGTCTCGCTGCGGACGCTGACCAGCTTCGCGCGGCCGGCGCCCAGGCCGGCCAGCAGCGCGCCCACGCTCAACGCCACGAAGATCGCGCCGACGGCATTCCAGCCGCCGGTGAGGTCATGCACCAGGCCAACCACGAAGGGGCCTGCCGCGGCCAGCGTGTAGCCCACGCCCTGGGCCATGCCTGACAGGTGCGAGGCGACGTGGGCGTCGGGCGAGCGCAGCACGATCAGCGCCAGGGCGATGCTGAAGGTGCCGCCCTGGCCCAGGCCGAGCACCAGCGCCCAGAGCCCGATGCTATCCAGTGGCGCGTAAAGGAAGCCGAGCAGCCCGGCCAGGGTCAGTGCCAGGACCAGCACTACGACCAGGCGCTGGTCGCGTCCGCGGGTGCCCAGCCAGGGAGCGGCGAGGGCGCTGAGCAGTTGCACCAGCACCGAGCCGGAAAGCATCAGCCCGGCGGCCGTGGGGCTCATGCCGCGGTCGATGAGGATCGACGGCAGCCAGCCGAAGACGATGTAGGCCAGCGACGACTGCAGGCCCATGTACAGGGTGACCTGCCAGGCCAGGGCGTCGCGCCACAGGCCGCGCACGCTCGCGATATGGCGCTGTGCATGTTGCGTCTGCCGTGCCTGCGGCAGCCAGATCAGCGCTGCCAGCAGTGCGGGGATTGCCCAGCTCGCCAGGGCCAGCTGCCAGCTGCCGTCCAGCCACCCGGCCAGCGGCACGGTGGCGCCGGCGGCCAGCGCCGCGCCCAGGCACAGGGCCATGGTGTAGACGCCCGTCATGATCCCGGCGATGTGCGGGAAATCGCGCTTGACGATGCCCGGCAGCAGTACGCCGATGATGCCGATGCTGGCGCCGGCCACCAGGCTACCGAAGAACAGGCCGGCGACGGGGTACAGGCTGCGCAGGACGATACCGAAGGCCAGTACCACGAGGATCGCCAGTACCGTGCGTTCGGCGCCCATGCGTCGGGCCAGGCGCGGTGCCAACGGGGCGAATAACCCCAGGCAAAGCACCGGCAGCGTAGTCAGCAGGCCGGCAGCGGCCGCCGAAAGACCGGTCGTGTCGCGCACCTGGTGGAGCAGGGGAGCAAGGCTGGAAAGCGCCGGGCGCAGGTTGAGCGCCACCAGCACCAGGCCGAGCAGGAGCAGTCCGTTGCGGCGGGCGGTGGGCGGAGGCGACGGGGCGTCGTCGATTTCGGCGTCGATCAACAGTTCGTCGACGCCATGGGGAGCGGAGTCTTTCATGGTCGGTATCGCAAGGCAGAAGAAGTGCTCAGATCAGCAACGCGCGGTTGGCCGCTCCAGCGGCGTCGGCATCGCCACGTTCGATGGCGTCGAGCAACTGGCGGTGCAGGTCGAAGGCCGGTTGCGGGCGCCCCGGTTCGCTGATGGTCTGGCGCAGGCCGGCGCCGATCACTTGCGAGAAGTAGCGATACAGCTCGCTGAGCAGAGGGTTGTGGGCGCTGTCGACGATGCGCTGGTGGAAGGCCAGGTCGCACTCGACGTACTGCTCGAGGTCCAGGCCATGGGCGTCCGCACTGGCTTGGAGTGCCGCGCGCAAGGCGGCGATGTCGTCTTCATCGCGGCGCTGGGCGGCCAGGCGCGCGGCCTCGACCTCGATGACGCCACGTGCCTCCAGGGCCTGCTCGATGGAGCCCCGAGCCAGGGTGAGCATGATTTCCAGGGGATCGGTGCGAGCGCGGACGTAGGTGCCGTCGCCCTGGCGCACTTCCAGTACGCCGGAGAAGGCCAGGACTCGCACTGCCTCGCGCACGGTGTTGCGGCTCATGCCAAGGCGCTCGGCGAGCTCCGGCTCCGGCGGCAGGCGCTCACCGAGCGCCCAGCTGCCGTTGTCGATGCGTTGGCGGATCTGCTCCAGGGCGATGTCGACCAAGGAGCGCTTCAGGGGATTTGTCATATATACATCCAATCATCGGATGATTCGGTTGGGCAGGGTACGCCTGTGGGGAGGCGAGGGCAAGGAGAGGGGCTGGTCGGCGTGCGCGTGGGGATCGGCGTCACCCTGCAGGGGCGGATTCATCCGCGACAATCCCCGCGCCGATCTCACCTGTAGGAGCGCGCCATGCGCGCGAATCGCGGCCATGGGCCGCTCCTACAGGGAAAGACCGTGCCGTGCGGTTCGCGGATGAATCCGCTCCTACACGGCCCCGTCATCCTCGCGAACGCGGGAGCTAGCCCGTAGGGCGCATAACCGCGTTCGCGGTTATGCGCCGCCCGGCACGAAAACGGCGGATAACCCTCTCGGGGTTATTCGCCCTTGTATGTCGACGCCCCGCCAGATTGGTGGGTAGTCTCCGGCTGATCCCCGGAAGGAAGGCCAGGAAGACGAATTCGCCCTTAAGCCTCGAGCTTGCAATGTAGATGGTCTCCTGCCTTCCCACCCCACTCACGAATCCGAACGGTATCTAGAGCCCACCGCAGGTGAGAGCTCGCATAAGCAAGGTTGGATGGAGTGGTGTTCTGGGACAGCGGCTACATCGGGGGTAATCGAATATGACCATCGTCGTTGGCGTGGATATCGCCAAGAAAACGTTCGACATCGCGGTACTGCAAAGCAATGGCAAGTACCGCACCAAAGGGAATCTGAGCAACGATTCCTCGGGCTTTAGGGCCTTTGAGCAATGGTTGCAGCAGTATGCCGAGCCAGGGGCCTGGATCGTGGTGGAGGCGACCAACATCTACCACGAAGCGTTGGGCGACTTCCTGCTGGCCAGGGGGTACCGGGTTTGCGTGATGAACCCGGCGCGCATTGCCAGCTACGCGCAGAGCCAGATGCAGCGCGTGAAGACCGACAAGGTCGACGCCAAGCTAATTGCACTGTACGGCGCCCGGCATGTCGGCGACCTCCAGCCCTGGCAGCCGGAGCCGCTGAGTGTGCGCCAACTGCAAGCCCTGGTGCGCCGCTACGAGGAGCTCAAAGAGCTGTTCCAGATGGAGGTTAATCGGCTGGAAACGGCGAAGACCGACCCGGTCAAGGAATCGATCCTGTCGGTAGCGGCACATCTGGAACGGCAGATCGAACAGACTGCGAAGGCCATCCGAGATCACATCGACGATGACCCGGATTTGCGCGGCAAGCGTGATCTGCTCAAAAGCATCGACGGCATCAGTGACCAGACTGCCGCGCTACTGTTGGCCGAGCTCGGAACGATCAGCCGCTTCGACAGTGCTCGTGCCGTCGTGGCCTTTGCCGGGCTCAACCCAAGGTTGCGCGAGTCCGGCCAGCACAAGGGCCAGACGAGCATTTCCAAGATGGGTTCACGGCTCCTGCGAGCCGGCCTGTTCATGCCCGCCATCAGCGCCATGCGCCACAACGCGCCGATTCGAGCACTGCGGATACGGCTGAAAAAGAACGGCAAAGTCGGTAAGCAAATCATCTGCGCGGCGATGCGCAAGCTGCTGCAGATCGCCTACGGCGTCCTCAAGTCGGGCCAGCCCTTCAATCCGGAACTGGCCCTTGCTCGGGGGTAGATGACACGGTATCTACTAAAGCTGCATCTCGGCTCTGGAGCTTGCCAACGTGACTCGCCGAGAGGCGAGACAAGAAGCGTCCGAAGACGCCGAAGCGGCGCGCTACATCGTTTTGGGGGGGCGCGGGGAAGACGGGAATGGCGGGGATAGCGGAAACCTGTAGGAGCGGACCTTGTCCGCGAAAGTAATCGCGGATGAATCCGCTCCTACAGGGAGACACCTTTGCCGGGATTTCGCGGGTGAGATCCGCTCCTGCACAGCGGGAATACCGTGCCAAGCTGTTCGCGAGCAAGCTCGCTCCTACAAGGGAAGCCGGCGCGGGCCGGGGTCAGGCGGCGACGTTCAGCAGGCTGCCGCTGGTGCTCTGGTAGCTTGCCGAGCTGCTGTCCTGGTAGTGCTTGGCCAGCATGGCGAGCATCTGCTGCACCATGTCGGAGTTGCTGGTGCTGCCGTCGCTGGAGCTTGAGCTGCTCGAATCGCTGCTGGCACTGGCGGTCAGGCTGCTGCCGGCGTCACTGCCCGAGGGCGGCGGAGGCGGTGGCATGTCGCCTTGGGTCTGCTGCAGGGCGCTGGTCAGCTCGTCCTTGCTGATGCTGCCGTTGTCGTCGCTGTCCAGCGCGCTGAACAGGTCGCTGGTGTCGGTACTCGAAGTGCTGCTGGCTGCGGTCAGCTCGTCGCTGCTGATGCTGCCGTCGCCATCGCTGTCCAGGGACGACAGCAGGTCGCTGGCGGCCTGGTCGGCGGAAGGTGGCGGCGGAGGCGGTGGCATGTCGCCCTGGGCTTGTTGCAGGGCGCTGCTCAGCTCGGATTCGCTGATGCCGCCGCTGCTGTCGCTGTCCATCTGCGCGAGCAGGTCGTCGACGTCGATTTCGCTGCTGCTGGAACTGCTGTCGCTCGACGACAGGGCGCTGGTCAGTTCGCTGGAGCTGATGCTGCCGTCACCGTCGCTGTCCAGGGACTTGAACAGGTTGGCGGCGAACGCCTTCGCCTTGTCGTTGCCGCTGGTGCTGCTGGTGGTGGTTTGGGTGCTGCTGGTGGTGCTGCGCTGCGTGCTGGTTAGCCCGCTGTAGTAGCTGCTGCTGTAGCCGCTGACTCCGCTGATCATTGGACTGCCTCCAAGAAGTTTCTGCTGCCGGACCCCGGTTTCCCGGTCATGCCAGCGTCGGTGAGGCAGTTGTCTGGGGTATGTGCGCTTTGTATGCGCGCGCCGACAAACTCAGGTGCGCGGCAGGCTCAGCACGGCGGTGGCGCCGCCGCCCGGGGTTTCCTCGAAGTGCAGCTCGCCGCCGTGGCGCCGCGCGGCGTCGCGGGCGATCGCCAGGCCCAGGCCGACGCCGCCGGAGTTGCGGTTGCGCGAGCCTTCCAGGCGGAAGAACGGCTCGAAAACCTGCTCGCGCATCTCGGCGGGGATGCCCGGGCCGTGGTCCTGCACACGGATTTCCACGCGGCCGCCGCCGTCGCGCAGGACGAACTCCACGTCGCCGGCGTAGCGCAGGGCATTGTCCAGCAGGTTGCTCAGGCACGAACGCAGGGCCATGGATTGCACCTTGAGCGGCGCGCACTGGCCCTCGACACGCACCTTGGCGCCATGTTCGCAGGCGTCCTCGGCGAGGGACTCGACCAGCGCCATCACGTCCAGCCACTGCCGCGGTTCACTGGCGCGCTCCTGATGCAGGTAGTGCAGGGTCGAGTCGAGCATGCCGATCATCTCGCTCAGGTCCTGGCTGATGCGCGTGCGCAGCTGCGGGTTGTCGATCTCCTCGACGCGCAGCTTCAGCCGCGAGAGCGGCGTGCGCAGGTCATGGGAGACCGCCACCAGCATGCGGCTGCGCTGCTGCACCTGTTCGCGGATGCGTTCGCGCATGCGGTTGAAAGCCTGCGCCGCCTGCTTGGCTTCCTGCGGACCGGTTTCGGGTATCGGCGGGCTGTCGAGGTCGTCGCTGAGCTGGCGCGCGGCGTCGCCCAGGCGCTGCACGGGCCGCGCCAGCAGGCGTGCGCCGAACCAGGCAGCGCCGACCAGGGCCAGCAGCTGGAACAGGAAGGGCCCGCCAAGAAGCGGTGGATGGTGCGGCGGTGGGCCGAATTCCGGTGGCGGGCCGTGCGGCTCGCGCGGGTCGAACCCGGCCTGCTCATGCGGCGGCGGGGGTGGAAAGTCTCGGTGGTGGTAGTGCTCGAACCAGACGAAGGCCAGCAGGTGGGCAACCACGATGGCCAGCAGGAAGACCCCGAACAGGCGGGCGAACAGAGTGTCGGCAAGCTGCAGGGAGCGCTTCTTCATCGGTCGGTCTCAGGCCTCGCGCCGCTTCAGGCGATTTCGCTGACGTCGAACAGATAGCCTTCGCCGCGCACGGTCTTGATCAGCTTCGGCGAGCGCGGGTCGTCGCCGAGCTTCTGCCGCAGGCGCGAGACCAGCAGGTCGATGCTGCGGTCGAAGGCTTCGATGGCGCGGCCGCGCGCGGCGTCCAGAAGAAGCTCGCGGTTGAGCACCCGGCGCGGGCGCTCGATGAAGGTCCAGAGCAGGCGGAACTCGGCGTTCGACAGCGGCACCACCAGGCCGTCCGGGGTGTGCAGCTGGCGCAGCACGCTGTCCAGGCGCCACTGGTCGAAGCGCACCTGCGAGCGCGGTTCGTTGCGCGTGCCTTCGTCGCCACGGACGCGGCGCAGGATGGTCTGGATGCGCGCCACCAGTTCGCGCGGCTCGAAGGGCTTGGCCATGTAGTCGTCGGCGCCCAGCTCCAGGCCGATGATGCGGTCGGCCGGCTCGCAGCGCGCGGTGAGCATGAGAATCGGGATATCCGACTCGCTGCGCAGGTGGCGGCACAGCGACAGGCCGTCCTCGCCCGGCAGCATCAGGTCGAGCACCACCACGTCGAAGCTTTCCTCGGCCAGCGCCTGGCGCATCTGCTGGCCGTCGGCGACGCCGCGCGTCTCGATGTTGAAGCGCGCGAGGTACCCGCAGAGCAGCTCGCGGATCGGCTCGTCGTCGTCCACCAGCAGGGCGCGGGTGGTCCAGCGGCGGGGGGCTTCGGAGGGCGTGGTGGCGGGAGAGGGGCTGCGCTGCATGGGAGTCCTGTGGCGGGCGGGACACGCTCGGCGAGTGTCGGGGCAGGGGGCGGATGCTAACCCGCGGTTACACGGGCGGCCAGGCTGGAGGAGCCTGACGGACGTGCATATCGACGAAATGTCATGCGTGTATCCGGATTGCTACAAAGCCCGCCGAAGCCGACCCCAGAGGCTTCTTTACGCTTTCTTTATGCCCTGCCGACAGGCCGCCAATCGCTTCTTTACGCCCCCTTTGCGGACACTTTCCCCATCGCAAGGATTCGCCTGCGTGAGGAGACAAAGACATGAGCGTGCTCGACGGGGTGTCCCTGGTTCTGGCCACGGGACTATTCATCTACTTGCTGGTGGCGCTGCTGCGCGCCGACCGCACCTAAGGAGGCCGCATGAACAGCCATGATGTGCTGCTGCTGGTGGCCTTCTTCGTCCTGGTACTGGCGCCCGCGCCGCTGCTGGGACGTTTCTATTACAAGGTGATGGAGGGCCAGCGGACCTTCCTCAGCCCGGTGCTCCTGCCGGTGGAGCGGATGATCTATCGCGTCTGCGGGGTCGATCCGCAGGCCGAGCAGAACTGGAAGACCTACACCCTGGCCCTGCTGGCCTTCAACCTGGTCGGCCTGGCCGTGCTCTTCGCCATCCTGGTCGGGCAGGGCGCGCTGCCGCTCAACCCGCAGCACATGCCGGGTCTGGAGTGGACCCTGGCGTTCAACACCGCGGTGAGCTTCGTCACCAACACCAACTGGCAGGCCTATAGCGGCGAAGCCTCGCTGAGCTACCTGAGCCAGATGCTCGGCCTGACCGTGCAGAACTTCGTCAGCCCGGCGGTTGGCGTGGCTGTGCTGGTGGTGCTGGCGCGCGGCATTGCCCGCAAGTCCACGCAGAACCTCGGCAACTTCTGGGTCGACCTGACCCGCGCCACCCTCTACGGCCTGCTGCCGCTGTGCCTGCTGATGGCGCTGTTCCTGGTCTGGCAGGGCGTGCCGCAGACCTTCCTCGACTACGTCCACGCCAGCACCCTGCAGGGCGCCGACCAGGTCATCCCGCTCGGTCCGGCGGCCAGCCAGATCGCCATCAAGCAGTTGGGCACCAACGGTGGCGGCTTCTTCGGCGTGAACTCGGCGCACCCGTTCGAAAACCCCAGCGCCTGGGCCAACCTGTTCGAGGTGGCCTCGATCATCCTGATTCCAGCGGCGCTGGTGTTCACCTTCGGCCACTACGTGAAGGACCTGCGCCAGAGCCGCGCGATCCTCGGCTGCATGCTGCTGATGCTGGTCATCGGCCTGGGCGTGGCGCTGTGGGCCGAGTACCAGCCCAACCCGACCCTGGCGCACCTGCCGATCACCCAGGGCGCCCCCCTGGAAGGCAAGGAAAGCCGCTTCGGCACCACCGCCAGCGTGCTCTGGGCCGTGACCACCACCGCCGCCTCCAACGGCTCGGTGAACGCCATGCACGACAGCCTCAACCCGCTCAGCGGCCTGGTGGCGATGTTCAACATGATGCTCGGCGAGGTGATCTTCGGCGGCGTTGGCTCGGGCCTCTACGGGATGCTGCTGTTCGTCCTGGTCGCGGTGTTCCTCGCCGGCCTGATGATCGGCCGCACCCCGGAATACCTCGGCAAGAAACTGGAGGCCCGCGAGGTTCGCCTGCTGGTCGCCACCTTGCTGGTGATGCCGGTCGGCGTGCTGGTGCTCGGCGCCATCGCCGCCAGCCTGCCGGGCCCGGCATCGGCCGTCACCAACCCAGGCGCTCACGGCTTCAGCCAGCTGCTGTATGCCTACACCTCGGGCACCGCGAACAACGGCTCGGCCTTCGCCGGCTTCGGCGCCAACACCCCGTTCCACAACCTGATGATCGCCCTGGCCATGCTCATCGGCCGCTTCGGCTACATCGTCCCGGTGCTGGCGATTGCCGGCAGCCTGGCGGCGAAGAAGCGCGTGCCGGTCGGGCCGAACAGCTTCCCCACCCACGGACTGCTGTTCATCGGCCTGCTGACCGCGACCATCCTCCTGGTCGGCGGCCTGAACTTCCTGCCGACCCTGGTCCTCGGCCCGGTGGCCGATCACCTGGCCCTCGGCTTCTGAGGAGCCAACAGATGAATGCCAAGACCCAGGACATGTCGCTGAAAGCTGCCATGCCCGCTTCCGATAAACGCCAGAGCCTGAGCTTCGCCGCGCTGTGGAAGCCGGCGCTGCTGCAGGCCTTCGTCAAGCTCGACCCGCGCCAGCTGCAGCGCTCGCCGGTGATGCTGGTGGTCGAGCTGACCGCCGTCCTCACCACCGTGCTGTGCTTCACCGGCGGCGATAACGTGCCGCTCGCGGTAGCCGCGCAGATCGCCGCCTGGCTGTGGTTCACCGTGCTCTTCGCCAACTTCGCCGAGGCCCTCGCGGAGGGCCGCGGCAAGGCCCGCGCCGACAGCCTCAAGGCCGGCACCCAGGGCCTGATGGCGCAGCGCCTGAACGTCGACGGCGCCTACGAGAGCGTGCCCGCCAGCAGCCTGCGCAAAGGCGATGTGGTGCGCGTGGTGGCCGGCGAGCTGATCCCCGGCGACGGCGAGGTGATCGAGGGCGTGGCCGCGGTCAACGAGTCGGCCATCACCGGCGAATCGGCGCCGGTGATCCGCGAATCCGGCGGCGACCGTTCGGCCGTCACCGGCAACACCCGCCTGGTCTCCGACTGGCTGGTGGTGCGGATCAGCGTCAACCCGGGCGAGTCGACCCTCGACCGGATGATCGCCCTGGTCGAAGGTGCCAAGCGCCAGAAGACCCCCAACGAGGTGGCGCTGGACATCCTGCTGATCGGCCTGACGCTGATCTTCCTGCTGGTAGTGGTGACCCTGAAGCCCTTCGCCCTGTTCGCCGGCGGCCACCTGCCGCTGGTGTTCCTGGTGGCGCTGCTGGTGACCCTGATCCCGACCACCATCGGCGGCCTGCTCTCGGCCATCGGCATCGCCGGCATGGACCGCCTGGTGCGCCTGAACGTGATCGCCAAGTCCGGCCGCGCTGTGGAGGCGGCGGGTGACGTGCACGTGCTGATGCTCGACAAGACCGGCACCATCACCTTCGGCAACCGTCGCTGCAGCGCGCTGCATGCCGCGCCTGGCGTCGCCGCCGTGCAGCTGGCCGAGGGCGCGCTGCTGGCCTCGCTGGCCGACGACACCCCCGAGGGCAAGTCGATCGTCGAGTACGTTCGCGGCCTGCACCGCATTGCCGAGCCTGCGCGCGAGCTGATGACCCCAATCGCCTTCAGCGCGGAAACCCGCCTGTCCGGCGTGGATATCCACAACCACGTCTACCGCAAGGGTGCCGTGGACGCCGCGCTGGCCTTCATCGGCCGCGCCCGCAACGACATGCCGGAAAGCCTGGCCAAGGAAGTCGAGCGCATCGCCCAGAGCGGCGGCACTCCGCTGCTGGTGGTGGCGGACGGCAAGCTGCTCGGCGCCATCCACTTGAAGGACGTGGTCAAGCCGGGCATCCGCGAGCGTTTCGCCGAGCTGCGCCGCATGGGCATCCGCACCGTGATGGTGACCGGCGACAACCCGCTGACCGCCGCCGCGATTGCCGCCGAAGCGGGCGTGGACGACGTGATCGCCGAAGCCACCCCGGAGAAGAAACTGGCGCGTATCCGCCAGGAACAGGGTGAAGGGCGCATGGTCGCGATGTGCGGTGACGGCGCCAACGATGCCCCGGCTCTCGCGCAAGCGGACGTCGGCATGGCGATGAACGACGGCACCCAGGCGGCCCGCGAGGCAGCCAACCTGGTGGACCTGGACAGCGACCCGACCAAGCTGCTCGACGTGGTGCAGGTCGGCAAGGAACTGCTGGTGACCCGCGGCGCGCTGACCACCTTCTCGGTGGCCAACGACGTGGCCAAGTACTTCGCCATCCTGCCCGCGCTGTTCGCCGGCATCTATCCGCAACTGCAGGTGCTCAACGTCATGCACCTGGCCAGCCCGCAGAGCGCCATCCTCTCGGCCATCGTGTTCAACGCGCTGATCATCATCGCGCTGATCCCCCTGGCCCTGCGCGGCGTGCGCGTGGCGGCGACCGACGCCATGCACCTGCTGCGGCGCAACCTGCTGATCTACGGGGTGGGCGGGATCATCGCGCCCTTCATCGGCATCAAGGCCATCGACCTGCTGCTGGTAGCGCTGGGCCTGGCCTGACGTTCGGTTTCCGGGTCCCCGCGTGCGCGGGGATGACGAGGAGGGGGAGGGCGTCCCATCCCGTCACTCCCGCGAATGCGGGAGCCCAGAAGACGCCCAATCGAATCGAGGAATACCCAAATGCTCAAGCAACTCCGTCCCGCCATCGCCTCCCTGGCCCTGCTGTCCGTGGTCACCGGCGTGGCTTATCCGCTGGTCGTCACCGGCATCGCCCAGGTCGCCTTCCCGGCGCAGGCCAATGGCAGCCTGGTGCGCGACGCCCAGGGCCAGGTGCGCGGCTCGTCGCTGATCGCGCAGAAGTTCGAGGGCCCGCAGTGGTTCCACGAGCGGCCCTCGGCCGGTGATTTCGCTACCGTTTCCAGCAGCGCTTCCAACCTGTCTCCGGGCAACCCGGCGCTGGCCGCACGTATCGCCAAGGACGCCGCCAGTGAAGCGGTAGGCGGTCAACCGGTGCCGCAGGCGCTGGTCACCACGTCCGGCAGCGGCCTCGATCCGCAGCTGCCGCCGGAGGCCGCGCTCTACCAGGTGCCGCGCATCGCCGCCGCGCGCAACCTGCCGGCCGATAACGTGCAGCGCCTGGTGGAGGCGAACACCCAGCGCCCGCTGGTGGGCCCGGCCGTGGTCAACGTGCTGGCGCTGAACATGGCTCTCGAACAGGCCGCTCGCTAGACTTGCGCGCAATCCCGAGGAGACCCGCATGACCGATCCCAAGCGCGCTGACGCCCTGCTCGCCGAAGTCGAGCGCAATGGCCGCGGACGCCTGAAGGTGTTCCTCGGCGCCGCACCTGGCGTGGGCAAGACCTACGCCATGCTGCTGGCCGCCCAGGGCCAGCTGCGCCAGGGCGTGAAGCTGCGCGCGGGAGTCGTCGAGACCCACGGCCGCGCCGAGACCGAGGCGCTGCTGGTGGGCTTGCCGCAGCAGCCGCCGCTGCGTTCGGAATACCGCGGCATCCGCCTCACCGAGATGGACCTCGACGGCCTGCTGCGCGACCCGCCGCAACTGGCGCTGGTCGACGAGCTGGCGCACACCAACGCCCCCGGCAGCCGCCACGCCAAGCGCTGGCAGGACATCCAGGAGCTGCTCTCGGCGGGCATCGACGTCTACACCACGGTCAACGTGCAGCACCTGGAGAGTCTCAACGACCAGGTGCGCGACATCACCGGCGTGCAAGTCCGCGAGACGGTGCCCGACTGGGTGCTGCAGGAGGCCGACGAGCTGCTGCTGGTCGACCTGCCGCCGCGCGAGCTGCTCGAACGCCTGCGCGAGGGCAAGGTCTACGTGCCGGAGCAGGCGCGCGCGGCCATCGACGCCTTCTTCAGCCAGACCAACCTCACCGCGCTGCGCGAACTGACCATGCAGACGGCCGCCGCGAGGGTCGACGCCGACCTCGCGCAACGCTACCGCCAACTGGGCAGCGAGGCGCCTGCCGTGCGTGGCCGCCTGCTGGTGGCGGTGGACGGCGAACACAATGCCGAGCGCCTGGTGCGCCACGCCTCGCGGGTGGCCGAGCGCCGACACCTGCCGTGGACGCTGGTGCATGTCGACACCGGAGGCGCCCGTGACGAGCAGTCGCGCCTGCACCTGCAGAACGCCCAGCAACTGGCCGAGCGCCTGGGCGGGGAAATCCTCCAGCTGCGCGGCGGCGAGGTGGCGCGCACCCTGGTAGAACATGCCCGCGAACGCCGTGCCAGCGTGATCCTCGTCGGCCGTTCGCGGCAGCGCTGGTATCGCCGGCTGTTCGGCGGCGGCCTCGCCGCGCGCCTGCTGCGCCTGGGCGAAGGGCTGGAAATCAGCGTGCTGGACAGCGAAGCGGACCTGGCTCCGGCCGGGCCGCGAGCACGCGAGCGCGGCCACTGGCGCGACTACTTGCTGGCGGCGGGCGCCGCCGGGGGGGCCCGCGGCCCGGCCCTGGCGCCAGCGCCCTGGCCTGGGGGGTGTCGCAACTGCTGGCGCTACCCAATATCTCCCTGGTGTTCCTCGCCGCCGTGTTGCTGGTGGCGGTGCGCAGCAGCCTGTGGCCTTCGCTGGCTTGCGCAGTGCTGTCGTTCCTGGCCTACGACTTCCTGTTCATCCCCCCGCGCTTCTCGTTCACCATCGAGCGCGAAGAGGACGTACTGACCCTGCTGTTCTTCCTGCTCATGGCTGCGCTCACCGGCAACCTGGCCGCCCGCCAGCGCCGCCAGTTGCAGGTATTGCGCGATTCCCAGGAGGAGACCGGCGCGCTGCTGGAGCTGTCGCGCAAACTCACTGCCGCCACCGACCGCCAGGCGGTGATGGCAGCCGCCGGCCAGCAGGTCGCCCCGTGGAGCATGTGCGCGCCTTCGAGGACCAGGAGCGCGCCGCCACCGACTGGGCCTGGCAGCACGACCAGCCCGCAGGGCTGGGCACCGGCACCCTGCCTTCGGGGCGCTGGTGGTGGTGGCCGCTGTCGCTGGAAGAGGGGCCGCTGGCGCTGCTTGGCGTGCGCCCGAAGGACGGCGAACCGCTGCCCGGCCAGCGTCGCCGCCTGCTCGCCGCGCTGGGTCAGCCGCTGGCCCAGGCGCTGTCCCGCGCACGCCTGGCCGACGACCTGGAAGCCGCGCGCCTGCACGGCGAGACCGAACAATTGCGCAGCGCGTTGCTGGCCTCGGTCAGCCACGATCTGCGGACGCCGCTGACAACCATGCGCGGCGCCATCGACAGCCTGCTGGCGCTCGGCGACGCCATTCCGCCGGACGATCGCAAGGAGCTGCTGGAAAGCACCCGCGACGAGGCCGAGCGCCTGGATCGCTACATCCAGAACCTGCTCGACATGACCCGCCTGGGCCACGGCGGGCTGAAGCTGGCGCGCGACTGGGTGGCGCCGGAGGACATAGTCGGCAGCGCCGTGCACCGCCTGCGCGCGCTGCTCGCGCCGTACCGGGTGGAAACCCGCGTGCCGGCGGAGTTGCCCTTGCTTTACGTGCATGCGGCGCTGATCGAACAGGCGCTGGTCAACGTCCTGGAGAATGCCGCGCGCTTCTCGCCGCCAGGCGGACGCCTGCGGGTGGAAGCGGAGCAGGTCGGCGAGGAACTGCAATTCAGCGTCAGCGACGAGGGCCCGGGGATTCCCGAGGCCGAGCGCGAGAAGATCTTCGACATGTTCTACACCGCCGCCCGCGGCGATCGCGGCGGGCCGAGCACCGGCCTGGGCCTGGCGATCTGCCAGGGCATGGTCGGCGCCCATGGCGGGCGGATCAGTGTCGGCGACGGTCTCGATGGCCACGGCACGCGCCTCACGCTGCACCTGCCGCTGCAGCGCCAGCCGGACCTGGAGGAACTTGATGCCGGTGCTTGAAAGGACCAAGCTAGGCGCCGTTTCCCCTAGCCCGCCGGATCCCATGAGCTCCACCAACGCTGCCTGCATCCTGGTCATCGACGACGAACCGCAGATCCGCAAGCTGCTGCGCATCAGCCTCAGCGCCGGCGGCTACCGCGTGGTCGAGGCGGCCAACGGCGAGGAAGGCCTGGCGCAGGCCGCGCTGACCCGCCCGGACCTTGTAGTACTCGACCTCGGCCTGCCGGACAAGGACGGCCAGGACGTACTGCGCGAACTGCGCGAGTGGTCGCGGGTGCCGGTGCTGGTGCTCTCGGTGCGCGCCGCCGAGAGCGAGAAGGTGCTGGCCCTGGACGGCGGCGCCAACGACTACGTGACCAAGCCGTTCGGCATCCAGGAATTCCTCGCGCGAATCCGCGTGCTGCTGCGCCAGGGCAACCAGGGCGAGAGCCAGGAAGCCTGCGTCGGCGTCGGCCCGCTGAGCCTCGACTTCGCCTACCGCCGCGTCACTCTCGACGGCGCCGAGGTGCAACTGACGCGCAAGGAATATGCGGTGCTGGCCATGCTCGCCCGCCACCTTGGCCGGGTGGTGACCCAGCAGCAACTGCTCAAGGACATCTGGGGCCCGACCCACGTCGAGGACACCCACTACCTGCGCGTGGTGGTCGGTCACCTGCGGCAGAAGCTCGCCGACGACCCGGCCAACCCGCGCTTCATCGTCACCGAAGCCGGCGTCGGGTATCGCTTGCGCGATGCCTAATCCGCCACCTGTGCCACCGCGCACTTCGAGATCGAACCCGAAGCACCCCGGAACCAAGGCCAATCGGCGGATAACGTCGAACGTTATCCGGCCTACGTTCGGCCCGATCCTGGCGTAGGGCGTACAACCGTTCGCGGTTGTACGCCGCTTCACCTTCCTGTCCGTTCACTTCGAGGTCGAACCCGAAGCGCCCTGCGACCACGGCCGGTGCACCAGCCCTTGCGTCAGGCGCCGAGCACGCGGCAGGCGTGTTCCGGAATGGTCACCGAGACGGCCTGGCCTACGCGCAGGCCTATGTCCTGGCAGGGCGTGCTGAGGGCGGTCAGCGAGACCCCGGAACACTCGACGGTGGTCTCGATGGTCGCGCCTATGTCGCGGATGAAGGTCACGGTGCCCGCCAGGCTGTTGGCCGCCGGAGTCTGCGCAATCGACAGTTGCAGGTCCTCCGGGCGCACCAGCATGCGCACGCTGGCGCCGGCCTGGATGCTCGGGCAGTGCGCCGCATTCAGCGCCGCGCCGCCGGGCAGTCCTACCTGGCCATTGCCCAGGGCGGTCGCCGGGAAGATGTTGCCCGAGCCGATGAAGTCGGCGACGAAGGCGTTGGCCGGGTTGCGGTAGATCTCGATGGGCGTGCCGACCTGCTGTACGCGGTGCTCGCCGAGCACCACCACGATATCGGCCATGGTCATGGCTTCGCGCTGGTCGTGGGTGACCAGGATGGTGGTGATGTTCAGGCGCTGCTGCAGCTGGCGGATTTCCACCTGCATCGATTCGCGCAACTTGGCGTCGAGCGCCGACAGCGGCTCGTCGAGCAGCAGCAGCTTCGGATGCGAGGCGATGGCGCGGGCGATCGCCACGCGCTGGCGCTGGCCGCCGGAAAGCTTGGCCACCGGCCGGTCGACCATCTGCTGCAGCTGGATCATCTGCAGCAGCTCGCTGACCCGAGCCTGCTGCTCGGCCTTGCCGACGCCGCGCAGCTTCAGTGGGTACGCGATGTTCTCGCCGACGGTCATGTGCGGGAACAGCGCCAGCGACTGGAACACCATGCCGAAGTTGCGCTGGTGCGCGGGGATCAGGCTGATGTCCTCGCCGTCGAGGAGGATCTCGCCGCCGCTCAGGTTCTCCAGGCCGGCGATCATCCGCAGCAGGGTGGTCTTGCCGCAGCCGGAAGGGCCGAGGAAGCAGACCAGCTTGCCCTGCGGCAGGTGCAGGTTGACGTCTTTCACGGCGCAGGCCGAGCCGTAGTGCTTCTCGACGTTATGCAGGTTCAGTCCATTCATGTTTCACCTCGAATCAGAACGACACGCCGTCTTCACCGACCAGCTTCTCCAGCGCCCAGATGAGGGCGAAGTCGATCAGCACGATCAGCACGGCGAACGAGAATACGGTGGGGTCCAGCGACGACACGGTGCGGCTGTACATCCAGATCGGCACGGTCATCACGTCGATGTTGTAGAGGAAGTAGGTCACCGTGAATTCGTTGAACGACACGATGAAGGCCAGCAGCATCCCGGCGAGGATGCCCGAGCGCATGAGCGGCACCACCACGTCGACGATGGCCCGCAGCGGCGAGGCGCCGAGCATCTGCGCGGCTTCTTCCACTTCGCTGCCGATGGCCACCATCGCCGCCGTGCAGTTCTTCACCACGAAGGGCAGGGCGAGGATCACGTGGGCGATGACCAGGCGCGAGGTGTCCAGGTGCAGCGGCAGGCTGTCGAACACCAGCAGCAGGGCCAGGCCCAGCACGACCATGGGGAACACCAGCGGCAGCGACATCAGCTGCAGGGCGACGGCCTTGCCGCGGAACTCGCAGCGGGTCAGTGCATAGGCCGCCGGCACCGCGACCAGGGTTGCTAGAACCATGGTCAGGCAGGACACCAGCAGGCTGGTGGTCAGCGCCTTGCCCAGGCTCAGCACGTCGCTGGCGTCGGGCGAGACGAAGGTGTGCCAGGCGGCCTGGTACCACTGCAGGCTGTAGCTCGCGGGCGGGAAGTCGAGGTTCGCGGCGCCGCTGAAGGACATCACGATCATGCTCAGGATCGGCAGCACGGCGAGCAGCAGGATGAAGCCGGAGAGGATCAGCGCGAAGCGCCCGGTATCGCCCGGCAGGGTCGGCTGGCGGCGGGTTGCGGTGCTCATTGCGAGGCCTCCAGGATGCGCCGGCGGCGGCCGGTGACGATTTCCGAAAGGGTCATGATCGCCAGGGTGGTGACGATCAGTACGACGCCGGCGGCGGACGCGGCCGGCCAGTTCATCAGCGGGGCGATCTGGTCATGGACCATCACCGCGAGCATCGGCACGCGGCGCCCGCCGAGCAGCAGCGGGACCACGAAGCTGCTGGCGTTGTAGGCGAACACCAGGGTCGCCCCGGTGAGGATGCCGGGCAGGCTCATCGGCAACACCACCTGGCGGAAGACCTGGAAGCGGCTGGCGCCGAGGGTCGCGGCCGCCTCTTCGTAGCTGCGCGAGATGCCGCGCATGGCGCTGGCGATGGGCAGCACGGCGAGCGGGAAGGCGGTCTGGACCAGGCCCATGAGCACGCCGTTCTGGTTGTACAGCAGCATCACCGGGCGCTTGATCAGGCCCAGGGCCAGCAGCGCCTTGTTGAGCATGCCCGCAGGTCCCAGGATCACCAGCCAGCCGTAGCTTTGCAGCAGCAGGTTGACCAGCAGCGGCAGCAGCACGGCGGCGAGGAAGATCCGTCGCAATAGCGGCGACTGCAGGCGCGCCATGCTGTAGCCGACGGGGATCGCCAGCAGCACTGCGATCAGCGCGCTGACGAAGGCCAGGCGCAGCGTCAGCAGCAGCGATTTGAGGTAGTACGGCTGCAGCAGCTGGGCATAGCTGGCCAGGCTGAAACCGGTCCATTCGGCGCCTTTCTCGCCGACGCTCATGCGCAGCACCAGCAGGCTGGCGGCGATCAGCACGATGAGGAAGCACAGGGACGGCGTGAGGAACAGCCAGGCACGCGCCGTCGGTGAAAAGGGCCGGGGCGGGCGCAGGGGCGCCTCGCCGACCGGGCGGGTCGGATTGCTCGATTGCATGTCGCGTCTCTCGTCAGAACGGAGAATGTCCGCGTGTCGCACGCCGGCAGGGTGAGCTGCCGGCGCGCGACGATTCATGGCTGCCGGGGCGGCCATGGCTGCATCAGGAAGAGAAGATTTCCGTGTAGCGACGGATCCACTGCTCGTGGACGGTGGCGAGGAAGGCGTTGTCGTGCATGATCGCCTTCTCGGCGATCTGCTCGGGCGTGAGGATGTACGGGCTCTTGCGCGCTTCGGCCGAGATGATCGCCTTGGCGTTGACCGGGCCGTTGAAGATGTCTTCGGCCATCTTGCCCTGCACGTAGGGGTCGAGGGAGTGGTCGATGAAGGCGTGGGCCAGGTCGGTGTCGCCCGGACGGTTCTTCGGCAGCACCGAGAGCATCAGGTCGGTGTAGAAGCCTTCCTTCATGCCGAAGGTGGCGCCCAGGCCGTAGTTCGGGTCGCGGATCTGCTTGGGGAAGAACGCCGGCGCGTAGAGGCCGCCGATGTCCAGCGAGCCGGTGCGGAACAGCTCGGCGATCTGGTTGGGGTTTTCGCCCAGCATCATGACCCGGTCCTTGAGCTCTTCGAGCTTCTTGAAGCCCGGTTCGATGTTGTGCTCGTCACCGCCGGCGAGCTTGGCGGCGATGATGATCAGGTCCATGGCCTCGGTCCAGTTCGGCGGCGGCAGGAACAGGCGGCCGGCGTAGTTCTCATCCCACAGGGCCGCGTAGCTGTCCGGCACGTCCTTCACGGTGCGCGTGCTGTACACCAGGCTGTTGCACCACAGCAGGTAGCCGATGCCGTGGCCGTCGGCGCCGGTCTGGTATTTCGCCGGTACGTCCTTGAGGTTGGGGATGCGGTTGAGGTCGGGCTTTTCCAGCAGTCCGGCGCTGGCCAGGCCCTCGGCGCCGACACCGGCCAGGGTGATGACGTCGTACTGCGGGCGGTCGCCGCCGGCCTTGAGCTTGGCGACCATCTCCGAGGTGCTGCCGGTGCGGTCGGCGATCACCTTGGCGCCGGTCTTGGCCTCGAAGGTCGCGGCGATGTTGCGCAGTGCCGCAAGGCCGGTGTCGTCGGACCAGGTGAGCAGGCGCAGGGTCTTGCCCTGGAAGCGGTTGTCGCTGGCGCTGGCCCGGACGAACGGCATGGACATGGCGGCTGCCGCTACTACCGAGGCGGCCCCTACGGTCTTGATGAATTGCCTTCTGCTGAAATCACGCTCGCCCATCTGGGACTCCTTTGCTCTTATCGCTTTTGTTGAGGAAGGTCACTGGTGCGTTGCGGGTGGTCAGGGCTGTCGACCCCCGCCTGTCGGATACGCCCGGCGGCCCCGGAATCCGGAGGGTGCAGGCGTTTCGGCGGGGTCATCCTGCGACCTCGGCGAGGGGCCAACAATCGAAAAAATGTCATCGGAGCCATGTCCTGGGCGCATGGCTGGCGTGCGTCCATGCACAAACGACAGGCCTCCCCTGGAAGGTCCGTTCTAGAGCTGTTTCACGGTCGAAAAAAAAGCGCCGTGAAGACGGCGCGGGGTGGGGAACGATCCCCAGGAATATCCCTGCCGCCCGGTGCGGCAGGGAGAGAGGCATCAGCCCAGGCTGCTCATCCAGGTCGCCTGGTCGATCTCGATCAGGGTCGGCAGCGAGCTGGCGCCGGCTTCGCGCAGCGCGGCGCGCAGTGCCGCTTCGTCGCCCGCGCGATGCGCCTTGCAGCCCAGTGCCTTGGCCGCGCCGATGAAGTCGGGGGTGTAGATGTCCACGCCGACTGGCTCGATATCGCGGTTGACCATGTACTTCTTGATTTCCTCGTAGCCGTGGTTGTTCCACAGCAGGACGATCAGCGGCACGTGCGCTTCCACGGCGCTGGCCAGCTCCGGCAGGGTGAACTGCAGTCCGCCGTCGCCGATCAGGCACAGCACCGGGCGTCGCGAGGCGTCGCCCAGCCAGGCGCCGATGGCGGCCGGTAGCGCGTAGCCGAGGGTGCCGTAGCCGGTCGAGGAGTTGAACCAGCGGCGCGGCTGCTCCAGGTCGAGGGTGAGGTTGCCGGTGTACACCGGCTGGGTCGAATCGCCGACCAGCACGGCTTCGGGCAGCTCGTCCAGCGCGGCGCGCAGGAAGCGGGTCTGGGCACGCAGGTTGTCGTCCCAGGTTCCCAGCAGCACTTCGCGCAGGCTGGCGGCGCGGCGGGCGCCCCAGTGCTCGGTGTCGACCGCCAGGGCCTGGCCGTCCAGGGCGCTGAGCAAGGCTTCCAGTGCCAGCCGGGAGTCGGCGACCAGCGCGGCGCGCGGCGGGTAATTGCGCACCGTCTGGTCCGGGTCGATGTCGATGCGCAGCAGGGCGCCGGGAATCTTGAATCCGCCGGCGAAGGTCACGTCGTAGTCGGTTTCGCCGAGCTCGGTGCCGACCGCGAGGACCACGTCGGCCTCGTTGACCAGTTCGCGGGTGGCCTCGAGGGACTGCGTCGAGCCGATCAGCAGCGGGTGGCGCGAAGGCAGCAGGCCCTTGGCGTTGATGGTCAGCGCCACGGGGGCATGCAGGTGCTCGGCCAAGCGCTGCAGGGCAGGGCCGGCATCGATCGCACCGCCGCCGGCGAGGATCAGCGGACGCCGCGCTCCTGCGAGCAGGCTGGCCATCTCGGCCACCGCTGCCGGTGCGGCGCCGGCGCGCGCTACCTGGACCGGTTGGCTGGCGAGCAGCGCGTCGGCGTTCTCCACCAGCACGTCGAGGGGGATCTCGATGTGCACTGGGCGTGGCCGGCCGGCCTGGAACAGGGCGAAGGCGCGGGCCAGTACGGCCGGCAGTTCGGCGGCCGACATCAGCGTGTGGGAGAAGGCGCTGCAACCGGCGATCAGGTTGCTCTGCGACGGCAGCTCATGGAGCTTGCCGCGCCCGCCGCCCAGTTGGCTGCGCGACTGCACGCTGGAGATCACCAGCATCGGAATCGAGTCGGCGTAGGCCTGGGCCATGGCCGTGGCGATGTTGGTCATGCCCGGGCCGGTGATGATGAAGCACACGCCGGGCTTGCCGCTGGTGCGCGCGAAGCCGTCGGCCATGAAGCCGGCGCCTTGCTCGTGGCGCGGCGTGACGTGGCGGATTTTCGAGCGGGCAAGCCCGCGATAGAGCTCCACGGTATGTACGCCGGGGATGCCGAACACTTGCTCGACACCGTAGCCTTCGAGCAGGTGCACCAGAACTTCGCCGCATGTGGCCATGGTCATCGTCCTTTTCTTGTCGTCGATCGGGCGCGCCATCTCGGCGGGTTCGCCGACGCCAGACAAGGGGCGAGGGGCAGGGAGGCAGTCGAGGGGGCGCGCATGGGAGACGGGATTGAGCCTGCCGGCGCCAGGTGCTGACAAACCAAAATTTGTCATACTAGGCATGTTCTCACCTCATGCCTGGGCATCGATGAAGCGGCTTCCCCCCCTGCCTGCTCTGCACACCTTCCTGGTCACCGCGCAGTGCTGCAATTTCACCCATGCGGCCGGTCTGCTGCATATCACCCAGGGCGCGGTGAGCCGGCAGATCGCCGGCCTGGAAAGCCACCTGGGCTATCCCTTGTTCCAGCGCCAGGCCCGCGGGCTGAGCCTCACGACACAGGGGCGCGAGCTGCTGCCGCGCATCCAGCAGGTGTTCGCACTGATCGAAGAAGCCGTGGGCGAGGTCGGCGGCAAGCGCGAGGCGCTGCAGCTTAAAGCGCCCACCTGCATCATGCGCTGGCTGCTGCCGCGCCTGCTGCAGTGGCAGGCCGAGCGACCGGACGTGCCGGTGGAGCTGACCACCACCGTGCAGCACTCGGTGGATTTCCGCAGCGAGGAGTTCGATGCCGCGGTGATCTACGGCGGCCAGCCGGACGAGCAATTGTCCTGTCATCGCCTGTTCGACGAGCAGCTGACGCCGGTCTGCGCCCCGCAACTGCTGGCCGGGCCCCAGCCGCTGGAGGCCTTCGCGGACCTGGAACGGCACATGCTGCTGCACCCCACCCGCGACCAGCGCGACTGGGAAGCCTGGCTGCGCGCCGCCGGCACGCGGGTCAGAAATATCGGCAAGGGCCAGCACTTCGACACCCTGGACCTGGCCATGTCGGTGGCAGTGCAGGGAGCCGGCGTGGCGATGGGGGATTGGGTGCTGAGCGGCGACGATCTGCGCGCCGGTCGCCTGGTCGCGCCCTTCTCGCTGAAGGTGCGTACCGGCTTGGCGTACTACCTGGTCTATCCGCAGCGCCGGGAACCGTCGCCGCAGTTGCGTGAGTTGATCGACTGGCTGTTGCTGCAGGCCGCCGGGGTCGAAGGCGAACAGATCGCCTGACCCTGCCGTGGTTCAGGAATTCTCCGCCTCGTAGCGATCCAGCGTATCGCTGGCGACCTGCCGGCCGAGGGCGATCAGTTCCGGCGCCTTGTAGAACTCGAAGAAGCGGCACACGCGCTTGGGCACGTTGATCAGGATGTCCGGCGGGTAGCCGGCGATCTTGTACTGCGCCAGCGAGGTCTGCATCACTTCGAAGCTCTGGTTGACCAGCTCCAGCAGCGAGGCCGGCCCGCTGCTCTCGATCACCCGGCTGCCGCTGGCCGAGCGCGGCGAGCCCTTGGCCTGGGGCGCGGCGATTGGCTGCGGAGTGGCCAGCGGGGTTTCCTCGCTGTCCGGCACCGGTATCAGCAGCGCCTCGGCGCGCAGTTCCGGCGGCGTCTCCAGTTCGGCGTTGTGGCGGCGCAGAAAGGCCAGCTTGTCGGTGAGCGAGCCGACCAGGCTGTCGAAGCGGCCCTTGATCGCGGCGGGGCGCTCGATGGTCGGCAGCTGATAGTGCTTGTCGTTGGTGCCGTTGAGGTTGACCGCGATGATCAGGTCGGCGTGGCTGGACACTACCGGCACGATCGGCAGCGGGTTGAGCAGGCCGCCGTCGACCAGCATGCGATTGCCCTGCACGACCGGGGTGAACAGGCTGGGGATGGCCGCCGAGGCGCGCATGGCCTGGTGCAAGTTGCCTTCCTGGAACCAGATTTCCTGTTGGTTGATGAGGTCCGTGGCGACCGCCGTGTAGGGGATCGGCAGGTCTTCGATGTTTATCTCGCCGAGAATCTCGTGAATCTTGCCGAATACCCGTTCGCCACGGATGGCCCCGAGGCGGAAGCTGACGTCGAGCAGGCGCAGCACGTCCAGGTAGTCGAGGCTCTCCACCCACTCGCGGTACTCGCGCAACTTGCCGGCGGCGTAGATGCCGCCGATCACCGAGCCCATGGAGCAGCCGGCGATGCAGGCGATCTCGTAGCCGCGCCGCTCCAGTTCCTCGATCACGCCAATGTGCGCATAGCCCCGGGCGCCACCGGAGCCCAGCACCAGCGCCACTTGTTTCGACATGGACGGTCGTCCCCCCGGAAAGCTTCGACGGACCGGCGCGAAGCCACGCTGGGTGCGCCGGATACTTTTGACGATACGCCCGGCGCGGGCGGCGCGCCAAGGGTGTTTGCTAGAATCGGCCGATCGATTCCCTGCCTTCCGGAGCCACCATGAGCGACCCGATCCGCCTCACCCAGTACAGCCACGGCGCAGGCTGCGGCTGCAAGATTTCCCCCAAGGTGCTGGAGGTGATCCTGGCCGGCAGCGGCGCGCAGAACCTCGACCCGAAGCTGTGGGTCGGCAACGCCTCGCGCGATGACGCGGCTGTCTACGAAATCGATGCCGAGCGCGGCGTGGTTTCTACCACCGATTTCTTCATGCCGATCGTCGACGATCCCTTCGACTTCGGCCGCATTGCCGCGACCAACGCCATCAGCGACATCTACGCCATGGGCGGCGACCCCCTGATGGCCATCGCGATCCTTGGCTGGCCGGTCAACGTGCTGGCCCCGGAAATCGCCCGCGAAGTCATCGCCGGCGGCCGCAAGGTCTGCGACGAAGCCGGCATCCCGCTGGCCGGCGGCCACTCCATCGACGCCCCCGAGCCGATCTTCGGCCTGGCCGTCACCGGCCTTGTGGAAAAACGCTTCATGAAGCGCAACGACACCGCAACCGCCGGTTGCCGCCTCTACCTCTCCAAGCCGCTGGGCATCGGCATCCTCACCACCGCCGAGAAGAAGTCCAAGCTGCGCGCCGAGGACGTCGGCGTGGCCCGCGACTGGATGTGCACCCTGAACAAGCCGGGCAGCCGCTTCGGCAAGCTCGCCGGGGTCACGGCGATGACCGACGTCACCGGCTTCGGCCTGCTCGGCCACCTGGTGGAAATGGCCGATGGCGCCAGGCTGACCGCGCGCATCCGCTTCGACGCGGTGCCGCGCCTGGCGAACGTCGAGTACTACCTGGAACAGGGCTGCATCCCCGGCGGCACCCTGCGTAATTTCGACAGCTACGGCGAGCGCATCGCGCCGATTCCGGAGCTGCACAAGTTGCTGCTGTGCGACCCGCAGACCAGCGGCGGCCTGTTGGTCGCAGTGACGCCGGAGGGGGAGGCGGAGTTCCTCGCCGTGGCCGCCGAACTGGGGCTGCAACTGGCCCCCATCGGCGAGCTGGTCGAGCGACAGCGTCACGCGGTAGAGGTGGCCTGATGCGCGACAACACCCGGCACTACCGCGAGCTCTTCCTCGAAGACGTCCCGCTGATGGACGTCCGCGCCCCGGTGGAATTCACCAAGGGTGCCTTCCCGCACACGGTCAACCTGCCGCTGATGAACGACATCGAGCGGCAGAAGGTCGGCACCAGCTACAAACAGCACGGCCAGCAGGCGGCCATCGCCCTCGGCCACGAGCTGGTCTGCGGCAAGGTCAAGGCGGAACGCGTCGAAGCCTGGCTGGACTTCGCTCGAAAGCATCCGGACGGCTACCTGTACTGCTTCCGCGGTGGGCTGCGCTCGCAGATCGTCCAGCAATGGATGAAGGAAGCCGGCATCGAATACCCGCGCGTGGTCGGTGGCTACAAGGCGATGCGCGGTTTCCTCTTCGACACCACCCGCGCTGCGACCGAAGAGTGCGGCTTCGTGCTGGTCGGCGGCCTCACCGGTACCGGCAAGACCGAAGTGATCGCCGAGCTGGATAACGCACTCGATCTCGAGGGCCACGCCAATCACCGGGGTTCCAGTTTCGGTCGCCGCGCCACGCCGCAGCCGGCGCAGATCGATTTCGAGAACCGCCTGGCCATCGACATCCTGAAGAAGCGCCATGCCGGCATCGAGCAGTTCGTGCTGGAAGACGAGGGTCGCATCGTCGGCAGCTGCTCGCTGCCGCTGGAGCTTTACCAGGGCATGCAGGGCTATCCGCTGGTGTGGCTGGGGGACAGCTTCGAGGGGCGCGTCGAGCGCATCCTCAAGGACTACGTGGTCAACCTGTGTGCCGAGTTCGTGAGCGTGAAGGGCGACCCGGACGAGGGCTTCGAGGCCTTTGCGGCCTATCTGCAGAAGAGCCTGGCGGGCATCGTCAAGCGCCTGGGCGGCGAGCGCTACCAGCGCATGGCGGCGATCCTCGACGCGGCGCTCGACGAGCAGCGCGGCAGTGGCGCGGTCGACCTGCATCGCGGCTGGATCGAGGGACTGCTCGGCGAGTACTACGACCCTATGTACGCCTACCAGTTGCAGAGCAAGGCCTCGCGCATCGAGTTTCGCGGCAACCATGCCGAGGTGCTGGAGTACCTGCGTCAGCGCGCAAAGCGCTGAGCGCCTGCTCTGTAGGAGCGAGCTTGCTCGCGAACATTCCTCAGCGACGAGGATCGCGAGCAAGCTCGCTCCTACGGAGGATTACAGGCTCTTGCCGTCGAACTCGTTCACCTTCAGCCCGTTTAGCTCCACATCCGGCAGGCAGCGCACGTTCACCGCCGCCATCGGCGTGCCGTCAGGCGCGGTAGCGAATGCCAGGGGACTCACGCCGCAGGTGGCGCAGAACTTGTGCTCGATCTTGTGGGTTCGGAAGGTGTAGGTGCTCATGGCGCTTTCCGGCGTTTTCAGCGTCAGCTTGGCGCGCGGCACGAACCACAGCAGCGAGCCCTTGCGCCGGCAGATCGAGCAGTTGCAGCTGGTGACTTCGGTGATCGGGGCGTCGGCTTCGGCCTCGAAGGCGATCGCGCCGCAATGGCAGCTTCCCTGGTAGAGCATGGTGGCAGTCCTCCGGTTTCAGAGGATTTGCAGTGTAGACCCCGGCGCCATGCGTGGCGGGCGACTAAGCTGGAAGTCGCCCGCTTCCCCATGGAGATCGACATGAAGCCCGTACTTTCCCTGCTGGCCCTCGCTCTGCTACTGGCCGGTTGCTCCGGCACTACGGTCAATCGCGACAACTGTGCCAACGAACTGAGTGCCGCCTGGCGCGAGCTGGACCTTGCTAAAGCAGAGGGGTTCGCCGGCACCGTCAGCTATTCCAAGGCGCTGACCCTGATCACCGCGGCCAAGACCGAGCAGCAGGTCGAGTCCTACGGCGGCTGCCTGGACAAGGCGACCAAGGCGCGCTTCTACATCAAGGAGTCGCGCGCCGGTCGCTGATTCCGCTTGCAGGTTGCGGGCGGGCATAATTCCGGCTCGCCCGCAGCCCGGAATCCTCGTCGATGCAACTCGATTTCTCCTCCCTCGCGCCCGCCGATGCCTATCGTTGGCTGGCCTCGACCGTCACCCCGCGGCCCATCGCCTGGGTCTCCACGCTGTCCGCCGACGGGCGCAGAAACCTGGCGCCGTTCAGCTTCTTCCAGGTCATCAGCGACGAGCCGCCGACGCTGATGGTCAACACCAGCATCCGCGATGACGGCAGCGTCAAGGACACCCTGATCAACGTGCGCGAGACCGGCCAACTGGTCATTCACCTGGTCGATGCGGCACACGCCGAGGCGATGAACGCCACCGCCGCCAACCTGCCGCACGGCACCAGCGAGTTCGAGCATGCCGGCATCGCCACGCTGCCCAGCGAGCGCGTTGCGCCGCCGCGCGTGGCCGGCGCGCCGGTGGCCTTCGAGTGCGAGCTGGCGCAGATCCAGCCGTACCCGGCCGACGCGCCGAGCTGCTACCTGATCTTCGCCCGCGTACTGCTGGCGCATATCGATGACGCGGTGCTGCGCGACGAGCGCCATGTCGATCCGGCGAAGCTGGACCTGGTCGGCCGCCTCGGCGGCACCCAGTACTGCCGCACCCG
The DNA here is from genome assembly GCF_000689415.1 of Pseudomonas knackmussii B13. Taxonomy (NCBI): domain Bacteria; kingdom Pseudomonadati; phylum Pseudomonadota; class Gammaproteobacteria; order Pseudomonadales; family Pseudomonadaceae; genus Pseudomonas; species Pseudomonas knackmussii. The sequence goes on from NZ_HG322950.1 coordinate 1,912,685, forward strand.
CGACACCTTCAGCATGGTCCGCCCCAAATAGACGCACGCGCCGTTGCGCGCCGGGCGATTGGCGCGTGACTGTCCTGAGCGCGACCTGCGCATGCCTGTGCGCACCATCGGTTTGCCAGCACCGCCACCGGCCCTTGTTCCGGCGGTCGGCGCGCTCCTAATGTTCCGCCCCAGGGTACCGACAAAGAACGGGAGAGCTTCCGACGAAGACTTTCCCGCACAGCTAGGGCAGGGGGGCAGTAACTATGGTCGCGTTCGTGCAAAGGCGCTTGGCCGATCTGGGGACGGCGAAGAAACTCGCCATCGGCTTCGGCCTCGTGCTGTTGCTGACTGCGCTGGTGGCGGCCATCGGCATCGGTGCCTTGCGCTCCATCGAGCAGCGTTTCGCCGTGCTCGATGCCATGAGCGCGATCAACCGCCAGGTGCTGGAAATGCGCCAGAGCGAGAAGGACTTCGTGCTCAGCGCCGATCCCAAGGCCGCCGATCAACTGCGACTGCAGGCCAAGGGCATCGGCGAGCGCGCGGCGCAGCTCAAGGCTCAGCCTGACCAGGCCGAGGCGATGGCGCGGGTCGAACAGGCCATCGCCGGCTACCTGGAGTCCTTCGCTCGCTTCGAGCAGGCCAGCAAGAGCCGTCGCCTGGCGCTGGAAGCGGCCGGTTGGTCGGTGTCGAGTGCGTCCAACAGCCTGGACATCCTGCAATCGAGCCTGGCCGACGACGGCGCCTACGAACTCAAGCAGAGCCAGGGCCAGAAGGGCGAGGAGTTGCTGCAGCAGGCGACCCAGGTTGGCCAGCTCTATCACCTGGTGCTGCAAGGGCTCAACGAAGCCCGCGCGCGCCTGGACCAGAAGGACGGAACGGCCGCCGCCGACGACGGCAAGATCAAGTCCGCCGACGAGGCCCTGGAGCTGTCGCACAAGCTGCAGGCCGCCATCACCGACAACGCCTACGTCTCGGTGCTCAAGGACGTGGCCACCAACATCGATGCCTTCGGCAGCAACCTCAACGACTATTCGGCTGCCCTCGGCAAGGAGCAGCAGGCCCACCAGCAGATGGCGCAACGCGCCGGCGAGATGATGCAGCAGGTGGACGCCTCCTACGCCGCGCAGCAGGCGGCCATGACCGGCAACCTGAAGACCCGCGGCCTGTTGATCCTGGTCTCGGCGGCGCTGGCGCTGGTGGTCGGCGCCCTGGCTGCACTGCTCATCACCCTGCTGATCGTGCGCCCGCTGCGCCAGGTCATAGGCGCGGCCAGCCGCATCGCCGAAGGCGACCTGAGCCTGAGCATCGAGGCGCGTCGGCGTGATGAGGTCGGCCAGTTGCAGACCGCCGTAGCGGGCATGGCTGATAGCCTGCGCGGCATCGTCGGCCGCCTGCAGGATGGCGTCACGCAGATCACCGCTTCGGCACAAGGATTGTCTGGCATCACCGAACGCACCCAGCTGGGCGTCAACAACCAGAAGGCCGAGACCGACCAGGTCGCCACGGCGATGAACCAGATGGCCGCGACTGTGCACGAGGTGGCACGCAACGCCGAGGCGGCTGCGACCTCTGCCGAACAGGCCGACAGCACCGTGGCCAGCGGTCAGCAGGTGGTGCGCCAGACCATTGGCCGCATCGGCGAGCTGGCCGAGGCGGTGCGCCAGGCGACCCAGAGCATCGAGCAACTGGGCCGCGAAAGTCAGAACATCGGCAGCGTGCTCGACGTGATCAAGGCGGTGGCCGAACAGACCAACCTGCTGGCGCTCAACGCCGCCATCGAGGCCGCGCGGGCCGGTGATCAGGGCCGTGGCTTCGCTGTGGTCGCCGATGAGGTGCGCGCGCTGGCCCGCCGCACCCAGCAGTCCACGGAAGAGATCGAGAAGCTCATCAGCGCCCTGCAGAGCGGCGCGCAGACCTCGGTGCAGCGCATGCAACGCAGCCATCAGCTGGTGGAGAAGAGCGTGGAGGACGCCGAGCAGACCGAGTCCGCGCTGAACGAGATCGCCGCGGCGGTGGCGGTGATCCACCAGATGAACCAGCAGATCGCTGCCGCCTCGGAGCAGCAGAGCGCCGTGGCCGAGGAGATCAACCGCAGCGTCACCAGCATCCGCGGTATCGCCGACGAGTCAGCGCATGCGATGGAATCGACGGCGAGTTCCAGCGTCGAGCTGGCTCAGCTCAGCCGCGACCTGCAGGGGATGGTGGGGCAGTTCCGGCTGTAGGGGGGGCAACCGTTCGCGGTTGTACGCCGTTTCACCGAAATTACCGCCCCTCGGAGTTGAGCCCGAGCGCGCCAATGGCAGCGCGTAGGGCGTATAACCGTTCGCGCTTATACGCCGTTTGGCCGATGTTCCCGCCGACCTCGGTGTTGAGCCGGACGATCGGCTCCGGGCTCGATTCCGAGTGCAATGTCGTCACGGTCAATCGGCGTATAACGCGGAGCGTTATACGCCCTACGACACCTTCACCGCCGGTGTTTCATGCTGGCGCTTGTACCAATGCCGGTAGGCATTCACCCCCGCCCGCACCGAGCTGAACAGCAGCGGCGGCTTGAGCTCACCCAACTGACCGGAGCGGCGCATCATGCCCAGGGTCAGCTCGGGCACCCGCGCCAGGGCCAGGTGGACGTTCTGCGCGGCCAGGGTTTCCTGCACCTCGCGCAGGGTCGACATGCCGGTGACGTCCAGGTTGAGCATGCCTTCGGCGTTAAGCAGCACCGCGCGCGGTGCCTTGGCTTCGGACGTCACCTGCAGCAGGCGCTCCTTGAAGTAGTCGGCGTTGAAGAACAGCAGCGGCGCATCGAAGCGGTAGATCACCAGGCCCGGCAGGGTGTGCGCCTGCGGGTAGCGGCTCAGTTCCACCTGGCCGTCGATGCCATGTACCCAGCCGAGCACCGCGTCGCTTGGGCGGTAGGTGAGATAGAGCAGGCGCAGCAGGGCGAGGGTGATGGCGACGAAGATCCCCGGCAGCACGCCGACGCTCAGCACGCCGACGGTCGTCAGCAGGCACAGGCCGAACTCGAAGCGGGAGAGGCGCCAGAACCCCTTGAGCGCCGCGAAGTCGATCAAGCCCCAGCCAGCCATCAGCAGCACGGCGCCCAGGGCGGGCACGGGAATCCAGCCCAGCGGACGGCTGAACAGCATCAGCGCGATGCCGATCACCAGCGCTGCGACTACCCCGACCATCTGGCTCTGACCGCCGACCATGTCGTTCACCGCGGTGCGTGAGTCGGCGCCGCTGATGACGAAGCCCTGGGAGACGCCAGCGCCTATGTTGGCCACGCCCAGGGCGATCATCTCGTGGTTGGCATCGACGGCGTAACCGTGCCGCGCCGCGAAGCTGCGCGCGGTGAGCATGGCGCTGCAGAAACTGACGATGGTGATGCCCAGGGCGTCGCGGAACAGGTTGCCGATCTCCTGGACGCTGGTGCGCGGCCAGGCCAGCTCCGGCAGGCCCTGGGGCACCTCGCCGAGCAACGCGACACCATAGTGCTCTAGCCCCAGCAGCAGGCTGGCGAGGGTGGCGAAGAGCACGCCGACCAGGGCGCCGGGCACCTTGGGAAAGCGCCGTGGCAGGAAAATCATCAGCAACAGGGTGGCGACGCCCAGGGCGAGGGTCGGCAGGTGCGTGGCGCCAAGGTTGCGCAGCAGCGCCAGCAGGCCGACGAGGAATCCGCTCGTCTCGGTGTGGTAGCCGAGCAGCTTGCCGAGCTGGCCGGCGATCAGGCTCAGGCCGATGCCGTTGAGGTAACCAACCAGCGTCGGGCGCGAGAGGAAGCTGGCGACGAAGCCGGCGCGCGCAATGCCGCCGGCGATGGACAGCAGTCCGACCATGACCGCGACGATCATCGACAGTTGCAGCAGGCGTTGCGGATCGCCCGCGGCCAGCGGCGTGATGGCCGCGGCGACCATGGCTGCGGTGGCGGCGTCCGGGCCGACCATCAACTGCCGCGAGCTGCCCAGCAGGGCATAGATCAGCATCGGCAGGATGCAGGCGTAGAGTCCGACCTGGGCGGGAAAGCCGATGACCTGGGCATAGGCGATGGCGGTCGGGATCTGCACGGCGGCGACCGAGACGCCGGCGAGGATGTCCGGGCGCAGCCAGGCGCGTCGGTAATGCAGCAGCGAGTGCAGGCCGGGGAGCCAGCGGGAGAGGGGCATGGGAGGTCTTCCTGGGGCGTCAGGGCTGGAGCTTAGCCGCAGGCGTCAGTGTCGTGCACAAGGAAGACGAAGGTTTTCGAGAGGGGGCTTTGTAGGAGCGAGCTTGCTCGCGAACGGCGGCGGTGCCCGGTCATTCGCGAGCAAGCTCGCTCCTACGAAAAGCGCTTCAGGCTGGCATCAGACCTTCAGCACCAGCTTGCCGAAGTTCTCGCCGCTGAACAGCTTGAGCACCGTCTGCGGGAAGGTTTGCAGACCCTCGACGATGTCTTCCTTGGATTTCAGCTTGCCCTCGGCGAGCCAGGTCGACATGTCGCGCAGGCCCTCGGGGAAGCGGTTGGCGTAGTCCATCACCACCATGCCTTCCATGCGTGCGCGGTTGACCAGCAGCGACAGGTAGTTGGCCGGGCCTTTCACCGCCTGCTTGTTGTTGTACTGGCTGATCGCACCGCAGATCACCACCCGCGCTTTCGGGGCCAGGCGGGAGAGGGCGGCATCGAGGATTTCACCGCCGACGTTATCGAAGAACACGTCGATGCCGTTCGGGCAGGTGCGCTTGAGGCCGGCAGCGACATCCTCGTTCTTGTAGTCGATGGCGCCGTCGAAGCCGAGTTCTTCCACCAGGTAGCGGCACTTGTCTTCGCCGCCGGCAATACCGATGACCTTGCAGCCCTTGATCTTCGCGACCTGGCCGACCACGCTGCCGACCGCGCCGGCCGCCGCCGAGACCAGCACGGTTTCGCCGGCCTTGGGCTGGCCGACGTCGAGCAGGCCGAAGTAGGCGGTCATGCCGGTCATGCCCAGGGCCGAGAGGTACAGCGGCAGCGGCGCGCGGTTCGGGTCGACCTTGTAGAAGCCCTTCGGCTCGCCGAGGAAGTAGTCCTGCACGCCGAGGGCGCCATTCACGTGGTCGCCGACGGCGAACGACGGGTTGTTCGAGGCGATGACCTGGCCGACGCCGAGGGCGCGCATCACTTCGCCGATGCCCACCGGCGGGATGTAGGACTTGGCATCGTTGAGCCAGCCGCGCATCGCCGGGTCCAGCGACAGGTACAGGTTGCGCACCAGGATCTGCCCCGGGCCGGGCTGGCCGAGCGGGCTCTCGACGTAGCGGAAGGTGTCGTTGTCGATGGCGCCGAGGGGGCGCTGGGCGAGGACGAACTGGCGGTTCAGCGGAGCGGACATGGCAGGGGCCTCGAATCTCGAATGGAGAGGGGAAGTCCTAGGAGATAGTACTTGGGCGGTCGATCGGCAAGTGATGTCCCCGCCGGGAATGCTGGTCCATCGATTCGGGTGATTTCGAGGGCGAAGGATCATCAGTGCAGCACATGAATGCCGCTAAGGCTTCCTGATAGTGCTTCGCGGCGGCCGGCCGCTGGCTAGACTCGCGGGGTTTCCCTTTTTCCGTTCGAGGATCTCCCATGAGTCAGCTGCTTTCCGGCCAGGTCGCCCTGGTCACCGGCGCCGCCGCCGGCATCGGTCGCGCCACCGCCCAGGCCTTTGCCCGCGAAGGGATCAAGGTGGTGGTGTCGGACGTCGACGCCCAGGGTGGCGAGGCCACGGTCGAGCTGATCCGCGCCGCCGGCGGCGAAGCCACCTTCATCCGCTGCGACGTGACCCGCGACGCCGAGGTCCAGGCGCTGGTCGCCGGCACCGTGGCTGCCTACGGCCGCCTCGACTACGCCTTCAACAACGCCGGCATCGAGATCGAGCAGGGCAAGCTGGCCGACGGCCAGGAGAGCGAGTTCGACGCCATCATCGGCGTCAACGTGAAGGGCGTCTGGCTGTGCATGAAGCACCAGATTCCGGTGATGCTCGCCCAGGGCGGCGGCGCCATCGTCAACACAGCTTCGGTGGCAGGCCTGGGCGCCGCGCCGAAGATGAGCATCTATGCAGCTTCCAAGCACGCGGTGATCGGCCTGACCAAATCGGCCGCCATCGAATACGCGAAGAAGAAAGTCCGCATCAACGCCGTATGCCCGGCGGTGATCGACACCGACATGTTCCGCCGCGCCTACGAGGTCGATCCGAAGAAGGCCGAGTTCGCCGCCGCCATGCATCCGGTCGGCCGGGTCGGCAAGGTCGAGGAAATCGCCTCGGCAGTCCTTTATCTGTGCAGCGACAACGCCGGGTTCACCACTGGTATCGCCCTGCCGGTGGATGGTGGCGCCACGGCTATCTGAGTCGGCGTGGATTGCTTTGCCAAGGCGGATGATCGGTGACGGTCATCCGCCTTCTGCTTTTTCGGCGCTCGGGGTCATTCGCATTCTGTTACGCCTGGACCCGCTTTTGGCCGCCAGAGACAGTTACAAGGTCCTACACAAAGGAAAGAATCGGCCTACGGCGGCAGTAGACCGCCGGCCGGCGTGCCCCCACGGAGAACAACAATGACCACCAGCCCCTTGCTCACCCTTTTCCTCCCCATCGCTCTGGGCATCATCATGCTCGGCCTCGGCCTGTCGCTGACCCTGGCCGACTTCGCCCGCGTGGTGCGCTACCCGAAACCGGTACTGATCGGGCTGGTCTGCCAGATCCTCCTGCTGCCGCTGGCCTGCTTCCTGATTACCCTCGGCTTCGGCCTGGAGGCGGCGCTGGCGGTGGGCATGATGCTGCTGGCCGCGTCGCCCGGCGGCACCACGGCGAACCTCTATAGCCACCTGGCCCACGGCGACGTAGCGCTGAACATCACCCTGACCGCGGTGAATTCGGTGATCGCCATCCTCACCATGCCGCTGGTCGTCAACCTGTCGCTGGCCTACTTCATGGATGCCGAACAAGCCATCCCGCTGCAGTTCGGCAAGGTGGTGCAGGTGTTCGTCATCGTCCTCGGCCCGGTAGCCATCGGCATGCTGATCCGCCGCCTGCTGCCGGGCGTGGCGGCGGCGCTGTCCAAGCCGGTGAAGATCCTCTCGGCGTTGCTGCTGGCGGTGATCATCGGCATCGCCGTGAGCAAGGACTGGCAGACCTTCGTCACCTACGCCCCGGTGGTGGGCGCGGCGGCGCTGAGCTTCAACCTGGTCAGCCTGGCGGTGGGCTACTGGGCGCCGCGCCTGCTCAAGCTTTCGCGCCCGCAATCGATCGCCATCGGCATGGAGATCGGCATCCACAACGGCACCCTGGCCATCGCCCTGGCGCTGAGCCCGTCGCTGCTGAACAACCAGACCATGGCCATTCCCGCGGCCATCTATGGCGTGCTGATGTTCTTCACCGCCGGCATCTTCGGCTGGTGGGTCAGTCGCGGCGTGAAGAGCGCGGCGGCGACCGAAGTCGCCGCCTGAGGGCTCAGGCGGCGCGCCGCCAGTTGAGGATCAGCTGGGTCGCCAGCCCCGCTACCAGGCCCCAGAAGGCCGAGCCGACGGAGAACAGGGTCAGCCCCGAGGCGGTGACCAGGAAGGTGACCATGGCCGCCTCGCGCTGGCGGGCGTCGGCCATGGCGTTGCTCAGGCCGTTGGTGATCGAGCCGAGCAGGGCGAGGGCGGCGATGGACAGCACCAGGGCCTTGGGCAGCGCCGCGAACAGCGCCGCCAGGGTGGCGCCGAAGATCCCGGCGATGCCGTAGAACAGCCCGCACCAGAGCGCTGCGGTGTAGCGCTTGTGCGGATTCTCGTGGGCTTCCGGGCCGGTGCAGATGGCCGCGCTGATCGCCGCCAGGTTGATCCCGTGGGAGCCGAAGGGCGCCAGCAGCAGCGAGGCGATGCCGGTGGTCGAGATCAGCGGCGAGGCCGGCACCTGGTAGCCGTCGGTGCGCAACACGGCCAGACCCGGCATGTTCTGCGAGGCCATGGCCACGATGAACAGCGGAATGCCGATGCTGATGGTGGCAGCCAGGGAGAAGCTTGGGCTGGTCCACACCGGCCTGGCCACTTCCAGCTGGAAATGGCTGAAGTTCAGCAGGCCAAGGAAGCCCGCCAGAGCTACGCCGACCAGCAGTGCGACGAACACCGCATAGCGTGGTGACAGGCGCTTGGCTAGCAGGTAGCTGAGGAACATCGCCACCACCAGCAACGTCTGCTGCTCGGCGGCGCGGCGGATCTCGATGCAGATGCGGAACAGTACGCCGGCCAGCAGCGCGGCCGCCAGCGAGCCGGGCACCTGGCGCATCAGGCGGTCGAAGCTGCCGGTGACGCCGCAGAAGGTGATGAGGCCGGCACAGACGATGTACGCGCCTATCGCCTCCGAATATGGCACGCCTGGCAGGCTGCTGATCAGCAGTGCGGCGCCCGGCGTCGACCAGGCGATGACGATGGGCGTGCGGTAGCGCAGGGTCAGGCCGATGGTGGTCAGGGCCATGCCGATGGACAGCGCCCAGATCCACGAGGAAATCTGCGCGCTGGTCAGCCCGGCGGCCTGGCCGGCCTGGAACATCAGCACCAGCGAACTCGTGTAGCCGGTGAGCATGGCGACGAAGCCGGCGACTATCGCGGCCGGGGAGGAGTCGGCGAGGGGGCGCGGGCGTGCGCTGGTCGAGTCGGTCATGCGTGAGCGCTTTCCAGGAGCAGGGGATAAAGGGAGGCCACCAGCAGCAGGGCCATGCCGAGATTGAACAGGCGGCGCCGGGCCGGTTGCTCGAGCCACTGCCGCAGCAGGCTGCCGAGCACCGCCCAGGCGCCGACGCTGGGCAGGTTGACCACGGCGAAGAGTACGGCGATCAGCAGCACGTTGCCGATGAAATTCTGCTCCGGGGTGTAGGTGGTGATGGCGCCGATGGCCATGATCCAGGCCTTGGGGTTGACCCACTGGAAGGCCGCCGCCTGCAGGAAGCTGAACGGCTTGCCGCGCTGGCCCTCGGTCTTTGGCGCGCCGGCGCGGGCGATGCACCAGGCCAGGTAGAGCAGATAGGCTCCGCCGAGGTAGCGCAGAATCTGGTAGGTGACGGGCAGGGCGCGGAACAGTTGGTCCAGGCCCAGGCCGACGGCGACCACCAGCACCAGGAAGCCGAGGCTGATGCCAAGCATGTGCGGCAGGGTGCGGCGTACGCCGAAGTTCACCCCGGAGGCGAGCAGCATCATGTTGTTCGGTCCGGGCGTGATCGAGGTGACGAAGGCGAAGCCGAGGAAAGCGACGAGCAGATCGGCAGGCATGGCGGCGAGTGTCTTGTGGTTTTTCCGCAGCCTACTGCCAGCCCCGGACACTGTCGCGTAACAGCCAGCGGCGGATCGGGCCGTACAGTGGCCAGTGGGCGGTCGACTGGCATAAGGTGGGGGATCGTTCTTCCGGAGTCCGCGCATGGACGAAAATCCTTACGCTGCGCCCAAGGTCGAGCTGATCGAGGCGCGCACGCCGAACGCCTTTTCCGGCGGCCGCTGGAGCCCCGGCAACCTGCGCCTGCTGGCCTGGCTGAGCCTGGCGTTGCTGCTCGCTCAGGGCGTGCTCTTCGCCCTGTCTTTCCTCGGTGGAATGCAGCAGGGCGATCCGCTGGATCGCTACAGCCTCTGGCTGGGCGTGCTCTGCACCTTGCTTGGCTGCTTTCTCAGCTGGCGTGCCACGCAGTTCCTCGTCGACCGCTTCGGCGCCCGCGGCATGGCCTGGCCGCTGTGGCTGTCGATAGGGCTGGCGCTGGTCATCCAGGCTTACGCGGTGCTCTTCGACACGCAGCTCGACGGTACGCCGAATGCGGAGCTGGCGGGGTTCATGGCGATGTTTCTGCCCAGCGGCCTGGTCGGACTCTGGTATGGCGTGCGGGTCTTGAAGATCCGTCTGCCGTACCCTTCGGTGAAGGTACTGGGCTGGCTGGATGTGCTGTCTGGTGTGTGTATGGCCAGCATCCTGCTGTTCATCCCCGGCACGCTGCTTTCGGCCGTTGCGCTGCTGCCGCTGGCGCTGATGTTCCTGCGCGGCGCGCGCGAACTGGCGACGGGCGCGGCTCAGGCTTCCTGAAGCGGCTGCGCCAGGGCCTGGTTGACCGCCAGCCAGCCATGCACCGCCTGCTCGCCGGCCTCGGCGAAGGCGCGTTGCAGCAGGTGCGCCTGTTCACTGCGCAGGGCCTTCTCAAGAGCTGCACCCTCTTCGGTGAGGCTGAGCAGGCGCTTGCGCTTGTCGCTCTCCGAGGCGTCGCTGCGGATCAGCTGCATTTCCTGCAACTGGCGCAGGGGCAGGTTCAACGCCTGCTTGCTCACGCCGAGGGTGGCCAGCAGCTCCTTGACGCTCAGCCCCGGCTGGCGCGCGATGAAGAACAGGATGCGGTGATGCACGCGACCGAGGCCGCGGCGGGCGAGGATCTCGTCCGGCTTCGCGGTGAAGGCCCGGTAGCTGAAGTAGAAGGCTTCCATGGCTTCCGACCAGGTGTCGGACGGCAGAAGGTCATGCATATTGACGTATCCGTGCGGGCGTCGTAGCTTCGGTCAACCAGTTTGACTCATTTGTTCCTGCCTCCGCTACCGGTGACCCCATGGCCTTCTCCGAACGCATTGCCCGCCTGAAAAGCTCCCTGATTCGTGAAATCCTTGCCGCGGCGCAGCGTCCGGAAGTGATGTCCTTCGCCGGCGGCCTGCCCGCGGAGCCGATGCTGCCCAAGGTCGACTGGGCCGAGATGCCGGCGAGCATGGGCCAGTACGGCATGAGCGAGGGCGAGCCGGCCCTGCGCGAGGCCATCGCCGCCGAAGCGCGCAAGCTCGGCGTGCCCTGCGACGCCAGCCAGGTGCTGATCGTCAGCGGTTCGCAACAGACCCTCGATCTCGCCAGTAAGCTGTTCATCGATCCGGGCACCGAAGTGCTGCTCGAGGCGCCGACCTACCTGGCCGCCCTGCAGGCTTTCCAGCTGTTCGGCGCCAACTGCCTGACCGTGCCGCTGGGCGCCGAAGGTCCGGACGTCGCGGCCCTGCGCCAGCGCCTGGAAACCAGCAAGCCGGCCTTCGCTTACTTGATCCCGACCTTCCAGAATCCGTCCGGCGTGCGCTACACCGAAGCGCGCCGTGACGAAGTCGCCGCGGCTCTCGACGAGTTCGGCGTGACCCTGATCGAAGACGAACCCTACCGCGAGCTGGTGTTCGACGCCGGCGCCGCGACCCCGCTGGTCAGCCGCCTGAAGAAATCCAGCTGGATCTACACCGGCACCGTCTCCAAGACCCTGCTGCCGGGCCTGCGCGTGGGCTTCCTGATCGCCACTCCGGACCTGTTCCCGCACCTGCTGCGCCTGAAACAGTCGGCTGACCTGCACACCAACCGCATCGGCCAGTGGCAAGCGCTGCAATGGTTCGGCACCGAGGCCTACAGCGGCCACCTGGCCGAGCTGCGCGACTTCTACCGCATCCGCCGCGACGCCATGCAGGCCCAGCTGGAGGAGCACTTCGGCGACCTCGCCGATTGGAACATTCCGCAGGGCGGCCTGTTCTTCTGGCTGACCCTGAAGAACAAGATCGACACCCGCAGCCTGCTGGACAAGGCGCTCAAGGAAAACGTCGCCTTCATGCCCGGCGAACCCTTCTTCACCGACCCGGATGCCAACCCCGGCCACCTGCGCCTGAACTTCAGCCACGTGGCGCCCGAGCGCCTGGGCGAAGGCCTGCGTCGTCTGGCGGCGGTGATCCGCGAAGCTCAAGCGGCCGCGTAGGCCCGAGGAGGCAGGATGTACAAGGTCTACGGCGACAAGCTTTCGGGCAACTGCTACAAGGTCAAGCTGGTCCTGCACCTGCTCGGCCTGCCGTACCAGTGGCAAGACATCGACATCCTGAAAGGCGAGACCCAGACCGCCGAGTTCCTGGCCATGAACCCCAACGGCAAGGTGCCGGTGCTGCAACTGGAAGACGGCACCTGCCTGTGGGAGTCCAACGCCATCCTCAACTTCCTTGCTGACGGCAGCGACCTGCTGCCGAGCGAGCCGCGCCTGCGCACCCAGGTGCTGCAGTGGCAGTTCTTCGAGCAGTACAGCCATGAGCCCTACGTGGCGGTGGCGCGGTTCATCCAGTTCTACCTGGACATGCCCGAAGAGCGCCGTGCCGAGCACGCGAGCTGCCTGAAGGGTGGCTACAAGGCACTGGACGTGATGGAACAGCAGCTGGCGCGCACGCCGTACCTGGTTGGCGACAACTACTCCATCGCCGACATCACCCTCTACGCCTACACCCACGTGGCGGAGCAGGGCGGGTTCGATCTCTCAGGCTACCCGGCGATCAACGCCTGGATACAGCGGGTCGCGGCGCATCCGCGGCACGTCGGCATGCTCGACTGAAGCGCTGCAGCTCCCAGGAAAAGGCCCGCCATTGTGCGGGCCTTTTGCTGTCCGACCGCTCTATGTAGGACGTTTCCTACAATGCATTGACCGGCATCATGGCTGCGATCCTGGCCATTTCTTACCCTGCCGCCCGTCTATCGAGCTGTAGCAGTGGGAGGTAAGGATGGCCTATCTGGCCTGGCAGGATGATCTGAACACCGGTATCCAGGTGATCGATAACCAGCACAAGCGCATCGTCGAAATGATCAACCAGCTGCACGACGCCCAGGTGCAACGCCTCGACGGCAAGGTGGGGCAGGTCATTGAGGAACTGGTGGACTACACGCTGTCGCACTTCGCCTTCGAGGAAACGCTGCTGGAGGACGCCGGCTACGAATTCACCCGGGCTCACAAGAAGGTCCACGAACTCTTCATCAAGCGCGTTTCCGAATACCGCCTGCGCTTCGCCGCCGGCGAGGACATTGCCGACGAGCTCAAGCAGCTGCTGGGACGCTGGCTGTTCAACCATATTCGCAACGACGACGCCAACTACGCCGACTCGGTTCGCGCGAACCTGCAGACGCTGACCCGCGACCAGGCGCGCGGCGGTTGGCTGTCGCGCTCCATGCAGCGCTTCTTCGGCTGACCGCGCCGGGCGAATCCATGGCGGCCATCTATGCTCTGACCAGAACAATAAAAGGTCACCCAGGAGGTCGTGCATGAAACGTCTGGTCAGTGCGCTGTTGTTGCTCGCCGCTACTCTGCTCCCCTTCGCCGCCTCGGCCGCGACCCAAGCCCCCGGCGATGCCGCCCAGGCACAGCGGGCTCGGCAGCTGCTGGAAAAGGCGGTGGCCTATTACCGCGAGCAGGGCGACAAGGCGTTCGCCGCCTTCAGTCGCCAGGGCGAATTCGTCGACAACGAGCTGTACGTCTACGTGCTCGACGAACACGGCGTGATGCTGGCCAGCGGCGGACCCTCGGTGGTGCTGATCGGCCGTGACGTCTCGACCCTGCTCGACGGCGCGGTGCGCGACAGGTTCGTCAAGGCGCTACAGGCACCGGAGACCGGCAAGGTCGCGGAGGTCGAATACCGCTGGAAGAACGTTTCCGACGGCCGTGTCGAGCGCAAGCATGCCTATTACCAGCGCGTCGGCGACCGCTTCCTTGCCGTCGGTTATTACATTCCACGGGCCGACGCCAGCCGCGCACAGGCCATGCTGGACAAGACGGTGCAATCCGTTTCCAGCGCCCCTGACGCCACTTTCAAGCGCATCAATGCCCTTGATCCGGCCTTTATCGAAGACGATCTCTATGCCTTCGTGGTCGACATGGACACCAAGCGTTTCGTCGCCCATGGCTACAACTCGCGGATGATCGGCACCGATTTCTCCGGCCTCAAGGACTCGGCGGGCAATGCCGTCGGCCAGGCCATGCTGGCGCTGGCGCGCAGCAAGGGCGAAGGGCAATTCGACTACCAGTGGCGCAACCCGGTGACCAACAAGGTGGAAAACAAGCACGCGCTGATCAAGAAGTCCGGCAAGTACCTGGTAGCGGTGGGGTACTACACGGCGGGCAGCTAACTCCTGCAGGCACAAAAAAACCGGCCTTCGAGGCCGGTTTTTTCATTGCCGCGAGCGGGCTCAGCGAATCAGGCTGAGGAATTCGCTGCGGGTAGCAGCGTTCTCGCGGAACTCGCCGAGCATCACCGAGGTGACCATCGAGGAATTCTGCTTCTCGACGCCGCGCATCATCATGCACATGTGCTTGGCTTCGATGACCACCGCCACGCCCAGGGCACCGGTAACTTGCTGCACGGCCTCGGCGATCTGCCGGGACATGTTTTCCTGGATCTGCAGGCGGCGGGCATACATGTCGACGATGCGGGCGACCTTGGACAGGCCCAGCACCTTGCCGTTGGGGATGTAGGCCACGTGGGCCTTGCCGATGAACGGCAGCAGGTGGTGTTCGCACAGCGAGTACAGCTCGATGTCCTTGACCAGCACCATTTCGCTGTTATCGGAGCTGAACAGCGCGCCGTTGACGATCTCTTCCAGCGTCTGCTGATAGCCACGGCAGAGGTACTGCATGGCCTTCGCGGCACGCTTGGGCGTGTCGACCAGACCTTCGCGGGTGACGTCCTCGCCGAGCTGGGTGAGGATCTGCGAGTAGTGTTGTTCCAGGGACATGATCTACCTGTGGGGACTCGATAAAGCGCAGAGGCGCAGGGTAGGGGGTGCTCGTCGTGCTGGCAAGGGCGCGGTGCGCCAGCGGGAGCGTCGGATTAGTCGTCGTCGCGGCCTTCGAGCATGGTGCGGCGCAGCATCACGTAGAGCGAGCCGGTGCCGCCATGGCGCGGCAGGCAGGACGTGAAGCCGAGCACTTGCGGATGCTGGCGCAGCCAGGTGTTGACGTGGCTCTTGAGCAGCGGCTTGCGACCGTCGGTCCGGGCTGCCTTGCCGTGGGTCACGCGTACGCAGCGAACCTCCAGGCGGGTGGCTTCTGCCAGGAAGTCCCAGAGCAGCTCGCGGGCCTTCTCGATGTTCATGCCATGCAGGTCGAGGCTGCCCTCGAAGCTGATCTGGCCGGCCTTGAGCTTGCGCAGCTGGCCTTCCTGCACGCCGTCGCGGGCCCAGGACAGCTCGTCCTCGGCGCCGACGTCGATGACGAACTGGTCGGACAGGCCGTCGACGCGGATGCTTTCCACCTTCACGCTGGCGTTCTGCCGGCGCAGGTTCATCTGCTGGCGATCGGCCTTGGGTTTGCCGGTGTCGGCCTGGTCCACCGAGATGCGTTTCACGCCGCGCATCTCTTGGGTGAACAGGGAAAAATCGTCGTCTTGCATGGAGCCTCCGCGAAGAGCCGGCAAGTGTAACGGATCACGCCCGGCTTGCGGAAATCGCCTTCAGTCGCGCTTCTTCATCAGGCGCGGCGAAAGGCTCAGGCCGTCGCTGCGCCTGGCTCGCGCACGCGCCACACGCCATAGCCGGACGCCCAGCCAGAGGGCGAAGAGGCCGATCGCCAGGAGGATGCCGCCGGCCATGGGCTCGATGTGCAGCAGTTCGGTGGCCGGTTGCCGGCGCAGCAGCGCGGCGCCGCCGGCCAGGGTGCCGAGGATCCCGCAGGTGGCGATCAGTGCGGCGATCGCCGCGACGAAGCGCCAGCGCCAGCGCCCCGGTCGCTTCGGGCGCAGGCGGCGTGGATCAAAACTGTCGGACTTCTTCATCCCGGCTCCTCATCGGCTGAACGAGGCTATGACCGGTATCGGCGGGAAGGGGTTCCACCCCAGGCTGGGATGCTGGGGCCGTCCGTCCGGCGTATGCACATATGCATGCGTGCATACAACCTAAGCATAGGCGCCGCGGCGTGCCTCCGCGGCGGGACGGACGGTGCTCAGATCAGGGCCTGAGCCTGGGCCACCACAGCGGCGAAGTTGTCGCCCAGGGCAGCCATTTCTGCATGGTGCAGCGCTCGCGCGGAGAGCACGCCGCCATCCGGGGTGGGGATGTCGCGCGTGGCGCAGGCGGCGTCGACCAGCGTGCAGCGGTAGCCATAGTCCTTGGCCGCACGCACCGTGGTGCTGATGCTGGAGTGGGTCATGAAACCGCAGACGAGGATGTCCAGCCGGCCGTTGGCCTGCAGGCGGTCGTGCAGCTCGGTGCCGAAGAATGCGTTGGGCATGCGCTTCTCCACCACCACCTCGCCCGGCAGCGGCGCCAGTTCAGGCAGCCACTGGCCGCGCGGGCCTTGCGGGTCGAGTACGCCACCGCGCACGCCGAGGTGGCGCACATGGACGATCGGCGTGCCTTGGGCGCGAGCGGCTTCCAGCAACATGCGGATCTCGGCCACCGCGGCATCGAGGTCGGGCAGGGCCAGAACGCCGCTGCGGTACTCTTCCTGGGCGTCGATGATCAGCAGCGTGCTCTGGCGGAGGTTGGCGGGCGGATAGCCGCGTCCGCTGATCTTCAGCATGCTGAGCGGTTGGGACATGACGAACTCCTGATAATGCGTATGCCATCATTGTGGTCTGTTCCGCGGGCTCTGTGAATCTTTGCTAATCCCGCGCAAAGTGGTATTTGGCGCGGTCGCCGAACCCCGTCCCGTTGTCCGTCGCCTTCGGCTAGAATGCCGGCCCTTTTTGCCTTTCCAGCCGCGAGGAGCGCGCCGTGACCGAATCCCGATTGCTGACCCTGCGTGACCACATCCGCTGGGCGGTCAGCCGTTTCCATGCCGAGGGCCTGTACTTCGGCCACGGCACCGACAACGCCTGGGACGACGCGCGCCAACTGGTGCTCGGCGCCCTGCACCTGCCCTGGGAAATCGCCGACTCCTACCTCGACTGCCGCCTGGAGGACGACGAGCGCTTCCATCTGCGCGAGCTGCTGCGCCGGCGCATCGAGGAGCGCGTGCCCACCGCCTACCTGCTCGGCGAAGCCTGGTTCTGCGACCTGCCGTTCGTGGTCGACGAGCGCGTGCTGATCCCGCGCTCGCCCATCGCCGAGCTCATCCAGCGCAAGTTCGAACCCTGGCTGGCGGCCGACCCGGCGCGGATCCTCGACCTCTGCACCGGTTCGGGCTGCATCGGCATCGCCTGCGCCTACGCCTTCCCAGAGGCCGAGGTGGTGCTGGCCGACCTGTCGTTCGATGCCCTGGAAGTGGCCAATATCAACATCGAGCGCCATGAACTCGGCGAGCGCGTCTATGGCGTCCAGGGCGACGGCTTCGATGGCCTGCCCGGTCAGCGTTTCGACCTGATCGTCTCCAACCCGCCCTATGTCGACGCCGAAGACTTCTCCGACATGCCCGAGGAGTACCAGCACGAGCCGGAGCTCGGCCTGGCCTGCGGCGACGACGGCCTGGACCTGGTGCGGCGCATGCTCGCCGAGGCGGCCGACCACCTGACCGAGAAGGGCAGCCTGATCGTCGAGGTGGGCAACAGCCAGGTGCACGTCGAGGCGCTGTATCCGGAAGTGGACTTCACCTGGCTCGACTTCGAGTACGGCGGCCACGGCGTCTTCCTGCTCTCCGCCGCGCAATGCCGCGAGCACCAGGCGCTGTTCCAGTCACGGGTGAAGTGACGTCGTAGGAGCGAGCTCCTGCGAATAGAACGTCAGTGCGTCGCCATCCAGATCAGCAGCCCGGCCTGGAACACCGCGAACACGGTCAGGCAGGCGATGACGAAGCGCAGGCTGGTGTCGTCGCGGCGGAAGGTGTCGATGCGCTGCTCCAGGCGGCGGATCTCGATTTCCTGGGTGGCGAGGTTCTGGTCGGCCTGCTCGAGCATGGTCGCCGCATCGAGCAGCGGCAGGATCTGCACTTTTTCCTTGTGCCAGTCGTCGTACAGCTCGCTGACCCGCCCGACCGAATAGGTCGCCTTGAGCAGGCGCGAATCCTCGTAATCGACGTCGAATCCCTGGGCCCGCAGGAAGTGGTCGCGGCGTAGGCGATTGTCCTCGTTCGGCGCGTCCTTGGCCGTCAGGCTGCCGCCTTCGACCTTGTAGTGCGCCCATTTCTGCTGGCCCAGGCGATGCCCTGGGCCAGCAGGAAGCGCCCCAGTCCACGGTTGATCGGTTCGATGGAGAAGCCGCTGTCGGCGCCGAAGCGCACTTCCTTGTTGCGATGGTCGGCCCAGACCTCGAACAGATTCTGTTCCTTGCGCAGGGCTTGGCCGGGCAGCTGGATGCTCAGGCGCAGCAAGCTCTGCTCTGGACTGTGGCGTTCGACGCGGCCGAGCTGGACGAAGCGCAGCGGCCGCGCACCGGTCGCGCGGTCGGTGGGCAGCGGCGCCAGTCGCAGCAGGCGGTACTGCTCAGGCGCGAGCTCGGCCCACGGATGCGCTTTCCGGGGTTCCTCGGCGGGAGCGGTTTCGGTTTGCGGTGCGGCGTCGGTCATCGGTCGTCCTCGGGCCTGGCCGCTGGCCAGGGAGTGTTCGGCAACTGCGGGAAATGCCGTTGGTAACGGCTTTCATACAGTGGCCTAGCGATTATCGACGCCCGGGAGGATTTCTTGAGACACCCGTGTCAGCTGGTGCCCGGATTCTGCCCGTTTTGCGACGTTGTCCGACGAATGAACCCGGCCAGGCTTTCGACCAGTTCCCTAGCCAGCGGCAGTTGCGGGTTGTTGTAGGACGCTAGTTGCTGCGCGGGATCGGCGGCGACTATGCGCAACACGTGGTTCATCCCGCCGATCAACCGTAACTCGGCGTCGGGTTTGGCCCACTGTAGCCGCTGTGCATCGGCGACCTCGACCTGGATGTCGTGGGTGCCCTGCAGGATCAGGGTCGGCTGGCGCACCTGGGCCAGGGCCTGGGCCGGGTCGTAGCGGAACAGCGAGATCAGGTAGGGCTGCACGCTTGGGCGGAACAGTGCCTGCAAGAACTTGGGCACCAGCGGTTGCTGATGGCCGGCACGCAACTGGTCGAGCAGGCTGTCGGCCTGGGCCAGCAAGGGCGGTGGCAGGCGTACGGAGAGCTGGTCGCGCAGGACCTGGTCGATGGGCCGGCCGCTGCCGGCGATCAGCACCAGTGCCGAAGCCTTGGTGTGCGGCGCGGCCAGGCTCGCGATCAGCGCGCCTTCGCTGTGGCCGACCAGCACCTGCGGGCCGAAGCGCGGATCGCTGGCCAGTTGCTTGCTCCAGGCCGCCACGTCGTTGGCGTAGCCTTCCACGCTCAACTGCTCCTCGTGGGGGGCAGCCGGCCGGCTCTGCGCAATGCCGCGCTTGTCGTAGCGCACGCTGGCGATGCCCTGGGCCGCCAGGGCTTCCGCCAGGCGCTGCAAATAGGCGTTGCGCCCGCCCTCGGGGTTGTTGCCATCGCGGTCGGTGGGGCCGGAGCCTGCAACCAGCAGCGCCACGGGCGGCGGAGTGGCTTCTTGCGGCAGCAGCAGGGTGCCGCGCAGCACGCCGTGGCCGGTGTCGAGATCGTAGGGGCGTTGCAGGACGGGATTGGGCGCGGCCTGGACGACGCAGGCGAACAGGCAGCAGAGCAGGGCGGTGAGACGCAGCATGGAAAGCTTCATGGACGGCATGATAGCGCTTTGACGGCGGAAACCTCGGAAGGTTCGCAGGCCGCGGCGGGGCGGGTATACTGCTCGGCCTTTTCGATCACCCAAGTCTTCCGCGGAGCCTCGCATGTCCGGCAACACCTACGGCAAGCTGTTCACCGTCACCACCGCTGGCGAAAGCCACGGCCCGGCGCTGGTCGCCATCGTCGACGGCTGCCCGCCGGGGCTGGAGCTCTCCACCGAGGACCTGCAGCGCGACCTCGACCGGCGCAAGCCCGGCACCAGCCGGCACACCACCCAGCGCCAGGAAGCCGACGAGGTGGAAATCCTCTCCGGCGTGTTCGAGGGCAAGACCACCGGCACCCCGATCGGCCTGCTGATCCGCAACACCGACCAGAAGTCCAAGGACTACTCGGCGATCAAGGACCTGTTCCGCCCGGCCCACGCTGATTACACCTACCACCACAAGTACGGTGTGCGCGACTACCGTGGCGGCGGCCGCAGCTCGGCTCGCGAAACCGCCATGCGCGTGGCCGCCGGCGCCATTGCCAAGAAGTTCCTGGCGACCCTGGGCATCACCGTGCGTGGCTACATGAGCCAGCTCGGCCCGATCGAGATTCCCTTCAAGACCTGGGACAGCGTCGAAGAAAACGCCTTCTTCAGCCCCGATCCGGACAAGGTGCCGGAGCTGGAGGCGTACATGGACCAGCTGCGCCGTGACCAGGATTCGGTCGGCGCGAAGATCACCGTGGTCGCCGACGGCGTGCCGCCGGGCCTGGGCGAGCCGATCTTCGACCGCCTGGATGCCGAGCTGGCCCACGCACTGATGAGCATCAACGCGGTCAAGGGTGTGGAGATCGGCGCCGGCTTCGCCAGCGTCGCCCAGCGTGGCACCGAGCACCGCGACGAGCTGACCCCGGAAGGCTTCCTGTCGAACAACGCCGGCGGCATCCTCGGCGGTATCTCCAGCGGCCAGCCGATCATCGCCAACCTGGCGCTGAAGCCGACTTCGAGCATCACCACCCCGGGCCGCTCCATCGACGTCAACGGCAACCCGGTGGACGTGGTCACCAAGGGCCGCCACGACCCGTGCGTGGGCATCCGCGCCACCCCCATCGCCGAGGCGATGATGGCGCTGGTGCTGATGGATCACCTGCTGCGTCAGCGCGCGCAAAACGCCGATGTGCGCGTCGATACGCCGGTGCTGCCGCAGCTTTAAGCCTTCGCCCGCAGGGTGGGTCAGGCGCGCCGTAACCCACCCTGCGCCAGTATCGATTGCAGCCGATGCCCGCAGCCTTGCCTTACTGGCGCCTGTCCAGCTTCTACTTCTTCTATTTCTGCCTGCTTGGCGGAACCGCGCCCTTCCTCGCCCTGTATTTCTCGCACCTGGGGTTCTCCAGCGCGCGCATCGGCGAGCTGGTGGCCATTCCCATGCTGATGCGCTGCGTGGCGCCAAACCTCTGGGGCTGGCTGGGCGACCGTTCCGGCAAGCGCCTGCAGATCGTGCGTTTCGGTGCGCTGTGCACCGCGGTCTGCTTCGCCGGCATCTTCCTCGGCCACAGCTACACCTGGCTGGCGCTGGTGATGGCTGGGCACGCTTTCTTCTGGCATGCGGTGCTGCCGCAGTTCGAGGTCATCACCCTGGCGCACCTGGGTGAGCGTACCGCCAGCTACAGCCGTATCCGCCTGTGGGGCTCGATCGGCTTCATCTGCACTGTGGTCGGCCTGGGCTGGCTGTTCGATAAGGTCAGCCTGGACGCCTATCCCTGGGCGTTGCTGGTCATCATGCTCGGCATCATCGGTGCCAGCTGGTGGGTACCCAACGCGCAGCCGACGTGGCACCACGAGCATGCGACGGCCGGCGGCTTCCTCGCCCAGCTGCGCCAGCCCGGCGTGGTTGCCTTCTACCTCTGCGTGTGCCTGATGCAGCTGTCCCACGGGCCCTACTACACCTTCATCACCATCCACCTGGAGAAGCTCGGCTACAGCCGCGGGCTGATCGGCGGGTTGTGGGCCCTGGGCGTGGTCGCCGAGGTGGTGCTGTTCCTGGTCATGCCTCGCCTGCTGGCGCGCTTCAGCCTGCGCCAGGTGCTGGCCGCCAGCTTCCTGCTCGCCGCGCTGCGCTGGCTGCTGCTCGGTAACCTCGCCCAGCACCTGGGTGTGCTGTTGTTCGCCCAGTTGCTGCACGCGGCCACTTTCGGCAGCTTCCACGCCGCCGCCATTCATTTCGTCCAGCGCACCTTCCAGGCGCGCCAGCAGGGGCAAGGGCAGGCGCTTTACGCCGCTTTGGCCGGCACTGGCGGGGCCCTGGGCGCGCTTTACTCCGGCTACAGCTGGGCTAGCCTGGGTCCGGCCTGGACCTTCGCCATCGCCAGCCTCGCGGCCCTCGCCGCAGCCGCTATCATCGCTACCCGTTTGAAAGAGGAGCGGACATGAGCGTCACTCGTGAACACCTGACCCGGCAGATCATCGACGCCGGGCGTTTCCTGTATGGCCGTGGCTGGTCGCCGGCCACCAGCAGCAACTATTCCGCGCGCCTGGCCGCCGACCGCGCGCTGCTCACCGTTTCGGGCAAGCACAAGGGCCAACTGGGCGTCGACGACGTGCTGGAAACCGATCTGGCCGGCAACAGCCTGGAGCCGGGCAAGAAACCGTCCGCTGAGACCCTGCTGCACACCCAGCTGTATGCCTGGCGCCCGGAGATCGGCGCGGTGCTGCACACCCATTCGGTGAATGCCACCGTGCTCTCGCGCCTGACCCCCGGTGATCGCCTTGAGCTTGAGGACTACGAGCTGCAGAAGGCCTTCGCCGGCGTCACCACCCACGAGGGCCGGGTGACGGTGCCGATCTTCGACAATGACCAGGACATCGCCCGCCTGGCCAGCAAGGTGCAACCCTGGCTGGACGCCCACCCGGACTGCCCCGGCTACCTGATCCGCGGGCACGGCCTGTACACTTGGGGGCCGCGCATGGAAGACGCCCTGCGC
Source organism: Pseudomonas knackmussii B13 (assembly GCF_000689415.1). NCBI lineage: Bacteria > Pseudomonadati > Pseudomonadota > Gammaproteobacteria > Pseudomonadales > Pseudomonadaceae > Pseudomonas > Pseudomonas knackmussii. Next base: position 1,934,958 of record NZ_HG322950.1, read on the forward strand.
CAGGTGGAAGCTTTCGAGTTCCTTTTCGAGTGCGAGCTGAAAGTGCTGAGCCTGCGCGGCTGAAATCCGGCAGTACCCCGAGGAAAGAGACCATGAGCAGCCTGACCGTCTACCACGAATCCGCTCCCGAACAGCCGCTGAAGCTGCTCTGCCACGCCGAGGACATCGCCGCCACCCTGGCCGAGGTCGGCGTGCGTTTCGAGCGCTGGCAGGCCAGTGCGCCCATCGCGCCCGGCGCGAGCCAGGACGAGGTGCTCGCCGCCTACGCGCCGCAGATCCAGCGCCTGAAGGACGAGCAAGGTTACGTCACGGTCGATGTGGTCAGCCTGACCGCCGACCACCCGCAGAAGGACGAGCTGCGCGCCAAGTTCCTCGACGAACACCGCCATGGCGAAGACGAAGTGCGCTTCTTCGTCGCCGGTCGCGGCCTGTTCACCCTGCACATCGAGGATCACGTCTACGCGGTGCTCTGCGAGAAGAATGACCTGATCTCGGTGCCGGCGGGCACCCGTCACTGGTTCGACATGGGCGAGCGCCCGCACTTCGTGGCCATCCGCCTGTTCAACAACCCCGAGGGTTGGGTGGCGAAGTTCACCGGCGACGAAATCGCCAAGCGCTTCCCGCAGTTGGAAGACTGATTACCCGCAACCTTTCTCGCCCTGTAGGAGCGGATCTCATCCGCGAACCGCGCCGGCACCTCCGGCCATCGCGGACAAGGTCCGCTCCTACAGGGATTCGCTGTACCGGAGCTCCCATGCCGATCAAAACCATCCTCACCGACATCGAAGGCACCACCAGCGCGGTGAGCTTCGTCTTCGACGTGCTCTTCCCCTATGCCGCCGCGCACCTGCCGGACTTCGTCCGTGAGCATGCCGGCGAGGCGGCGGTCGCCGCGCAGCTGGACGCCGTTCGCGCTGAAAGTGCAGAGGCGGGTGCCGACGTCGAGCGCTGCATCGCCATTCTCCTGCAATGGATCGCCGAGGACCGCAAGGCCACGCCGCTCAAGGCGCTGCAGGGCATGGTCTGGGAGCAGGGCTACCGCGCCGGCCAGCTCAAGGGGCATGTCTATCTGGACGCTGTGGACGCGCTGCGTCGCTGGAAGGAAGAGGGCTACGAGCTGTACGTCTATTCCTCCGGCTCGATCCAGGCGCAGAAGCTGATCTTCGGCTGCTCCGAGGCGGGCGACCTGACGCCGCTGTTCTCCGGCTACTTCGACACCACCAGCGGGCCCAAGCGCGAAGCGGCTTCCTACGCGCGCATTGTCCAGGCCATTGGTGTTCCGGCCGAGCAAGTGCTGTTCCTCTCCGATGTGGTCCAGGAGCTGGACGCCGCGCAACAGGCCGGCTTGCAGACCATCGGCCTGGCACGCGAGGGCGGCGAGCTGGAAGGCCATGACACCGTGGCCAGCTTCGCGGTGATCGATCCCGCCCGCGTCTGACCTGGGCGCCGGCCAACGTCGGCGGCGCAATGGCTTGCGGGGGCGCATCCGGAGACGGAGACTCGCTTCATGCATTACTGCCTGATCGACACAGAACTCGGCTGCTTCGGGCTCGGCTGGAGCTCGCAAGGCATCGCGCGTGCCTATCTGCCGGGCGACTCCGAGCACAGCGTGCGCCAGCGCTTCGACCAGCTCGGCAGCGAGACGGCCGACTGGCCGGCGTTCATCGACGAGGCGCGCCAACTGATCCTCGGTTATGCGCGGGGCGAGGTTGTGTCCTTCGAGCATTTGCCGCTGGACCTGTCGGCGGTGAGCGATTTCCACCGCCGCGTCTACGGCGACATTCTTCAGCTCAAGCGTGGTGAAACCACCACCTACGGCGAGATCGCCCGGCGCCTGGGCGATGTCGGCCTGTCCCGGGCGGTGGGGCAGGCGATGGGCTCCAACCCGATCCCGCTGATCATCCCTTGCCATCGCGTGCTCGCCAGCGGCGGCAAGACCGGCGGCTTCTCGGCGCCCGGCGGGAGCGATGCCAAGCTGCGCATGCTGGCGCTGGAAGGCGTCGAAGACCCGCGAGCCGCGCAGACCTCGTTCGACTTCTAGCCCTCGATGGCGCCTTCCAGGCGTAGCAGCAACTCCTTGCGCGGCAGGCCGCCGGCGTAGCCGGTAAGGCTGCCGTCGCTGCCAATCACCCGATGACAGGGCACGATGATGCTGATGGGGTTGGCGCCATTGGCCGTGCCCACCGCGCGGATCGCCTTGGGGCGGCCGATGCGCCGGGCCAGCTCGGCGTAGACGGTGGTGTAGCCATAGGGGATCTCCAGCAGCGCTTGCCAGACCTGGCGCTGGAATTCGGTGCCACCGGTATTCAGGCGCACGTCGAAGCGCTGGCGCTTGCCGGCGAAGTACTCGTCGAGCTGGCGGGCTACGTCGTCCAGCAACGGGCTGCCTTCCTGCCATTCCGGCAGCGGGTAGTGCCGGGTTTCCAGGTCCATGTAGAGCATGCGCAGGCCCGCTTCGTCGCCGGCGAGCAGCAGGCGGCCGGTGGGGCTGTCGTGATAGCGATAGAACATGCTCAACCTCCTATGTGGCTGCCTTGCGAATAGGCCTGCCACAGATACACCGCGGCATAGGCGCGCCAGGGCCGCCAGTTTTCCGCGCGCTTCTGCAACTCGCGCGCGGTGATGCCACCTTCGCCCCAGACAGGCGACTTGAGCAGGCCCAGGTCCGCGGCGGGGAAGGCGTCGGCTTCGCCGAAGGCGCGCAAGGCTACGTACTCGGCGGTCCAGGGGCCAATGCCGGGGAGCTCGCAGAGGCGTTTCACCAAGACTTCCGCGCCATCCTCCACATGCAGCTCCAGCGCCCCTTCAGCTATCGCAGCGGCGAAGCGCTGCAGGGTGGCGACGCGCTTGCCGGGCATGCCGATGCCGTCCAGGTTCGCCTCGGCGATGGCCCGCGGCGTCGGGAACAGCCGGTGCGGGCCGTCGGTTACGGCGTTTTCCAAGGGCTCGCCGAGACGTTGCACCAGGCGACCAACGATGGTCACGGCAGCTTTCACCGTGACCTGCTGGCCGACGATGGCGCGCACAGCCTGCTCGAACGGATCGAAGGCGCAGGGCAGGCGCAGCCCCGGCCAGGCCACGAGCAGCGGTTGCAGCAGCGGATCGGCGCTCAGGCAGGCGGCGACGCCGTGCGGGTCGCTGTCCAGGTCGAACATCTTGCGCACCTTGGCTTCCAGCGGCTCGGCGTCAGCTTCGCCATTCAGGTGTAGCTCCAGGCGCAGGGCCGGCTGGTCGGCCAGCGGGCGGATGTCCATCCAGCCGCTGCGGCCATTCAGGCGCAGACTTCGTCGGTAGTGGGTGTCGCCCAGGCACTCGACGCCGACCAGGCGGCGCAGGGCGAAATGGCCATGGAACTGCTGCCAGTCGAACGGCGGCTGGTAGGGCAGGTGGAAGACGAGGGGAGGGGATTGGCGGTTCATGGCGCTGACCATAACCTGCCGCCGAGGCGCTGTCGTCCCGCTGTCGACTTTCAAATTTCGCGGGTTCGACCTGTCCTGCCCCGCACAGTAGAATGCGCGCCTTTCATGGCCGGCCTGTGGCCCGCTTCATCCACCCCTCATCGGGAGCCCGCCCCATGCGCGAATACTTGGAAACCCTCTACGAAGGCTACGGCCAGCGTTTCAGCGTCGACCAGCTGCTGCACGAGGTGCGCACCGAGCACCAGCACCTGGTGATCTTCGAGAATGCCCGCATGGGCCGGGTGATGGCGCTGGACGGTGTCATCCAGACCACCGAGGCCGACGAGTTCATCTACCACGAGATGCTCACCCACGTGCCGATCCTCGCCCACGGCGCCGCCAAGCGCGTACTGATCATCGGCGGCGGCGACGGCGGCATGCTGCGCGAAGTGAGCAAGCACGCCAGCGTCGAGCACATCACCATGGTCGAGATCGACGGCACCGTGGTCGACATGTGCAAGGAATTCCTGCCGCGCCACTCCAACGGCGCCTTCGACGATGCGCGCCTGAACCTGGTGATCGACGACGGCATGCGGTTCGTCGCCACCACCCAGGACAAGTTCGACGTGATCATCTCCGACTCCACCGACCCGATCGGCCCGGGCGAGGTGCTGTTCTCGGAGAACTTCTACCAGGCCTGCCACCGTTGCCTGAACCCGGGCGGCGTGCTGGTGACCCAGAACGGCACCCCGTTCATGCAGCTGGATACCGTGCGCAACACCGCCGGGCGGATGAACGGCCTGTTCGCCGACTGGCACTTCTACCAGGCGGCCGTGCCGACCTACATCGGCGGCAGCATGACCTTCGCCTGGGGCGCCACCGATCCGGCACTGCGCCGCGTGTCGCTGGAAACCCTGCGCCAACGCTTCGCCGCCAGCGGCATCGCCACCCGCTACTACAACCCGGAAATCCACCTGGGTGCCTTCGCCCTGCCGCAGTACGTGCTCCAGGCCATCGGCAAGCCGGGCAACGACTGACCGGCGGGGGCCCCCCCCCCCCCGGCGGGGGCATGACTCTTTTTTCACCCGCATCGGGCATAATCCGGCGGTTGCGCCGGGGCGTATCATCCGGATACGAATGCAGCCGGGCATTTAAGGTTCGGCTAAGCGTGGTCCGCATAGAATGCGCCGCCGGATTTCGCCTGCCGCTCGGCCTGGGTCGAGCGCACGCCCGGTACCCTTGCGCTGCGCATGCAGCCTTGCACCTCGCCCGCTGACGGGCGGCACACGCTCGATATCGAACGTTCAAGAACACGGAACCTGACCATGGGCCAATCGGAAGTCCTGAATACACGCCAGCGCGCCGGCAACCTGACCCGCGCGACCGTATCCAGCCACCTGGGATTCATCCTGCTCAGCACCCTGGCGCTGATGCTGATGTTCTCCCTGCTGCGCCTGGCGCTGTTCATCTATAACCGCGAGCTGATCGGCAGCACCCCGGCGAGCACCTTCTTCGAGGCGTTCTTCAACGGCATGCGCTTCGACATCCGCGCCGTGGTCTTCGCACTGGTTCCGCTGGTGTTCGCCCTGCTCAGCGCCAGCGCCATGCGCTGGCGCACCCTGTGGCGCATCTGGCTGACCTGCTTCGCCAGCCTGACGCTGTTCCTGGGCGTGCTCGAACTGGACTTCTACCGCGAGTTCCACCAGCGCCTGAACAGCCTGGTGTTCCAGTACATGTCCGAAGACCCGAAGACCGTGATCAGCATGGTCTGGTACGGCTACCCGGTTGTCCGCTACCTGCTGGCCTGGGCCTTCGCCACCTGGCTGCTGTACCTGGTGTTCAGGGGTATCGACCGCGCGACTCGGCCGAGCGCCACCGGCGCGCCTATCGCCGCCTGGTACCTGCGCGTACCGGTGCTGCTGCTGGTCGTCGCACTCTGCGTCCTGGCCTCGCGCGGCACCCTGCGTCAGGGCCCGCCGCTGCGCTGGGGTGATGCGTTCACCACTGACTCGATGTTCGCCAACCAGCTCGGCCTGAACGGCTCGCTGACCCTGCTCAAGGCCTTCGAAAGCCGCATGGACGACGACCGCGACCGCATCTGGAAGCCGACCATGCCGGACGACCAGGCCCGCGACACCGTGCGCAAGATGCTGGTCCTGCCGGACGAGCAACTGGTGGATACCGACAAGGCCGCCGTCCGCCGCGACTACACCCCGCCGGCCAGCGGCACGCTGCCGGTGAAGAACGTGGTGGTGATCCTCATGGAGAGCTTCGCCGGCCACTACGTCGGCGCGCTGGGCGCCAAGGGCGACATCACGCCGAACTTCGACAAACTGTCCAAGGAAGGCCTGCTGTTCACCCGCTTCTTCTCCAACGGCACCCACACCCACCAGGGGATGTTCGCCACCATGGCCTGCTTCCCCAACCTGCCGGGCTTCGAGTACCTGATGCAAACGCCCGAGGGCGGCCACAAGTTCTCCGGCCTGCCGCAGCTGCTCAGCGCCCGTCAGTTCAATGACGTCTACGTCTACAACGGTGATTTCGCCTGGGACAACCAGTCGGGCTTCTTCGCCAACCAGGGCATGACCACCTTCATCGGCCGTAACGACTTCGTGAACCCGGTGTTCTCCGACCCGACCTGGGGTGTGTCCGACCAGGACATGTTCGCCCGCGGCAACGAGGAGCTGGACAAGCTGGCGGGCGAGGGCAAGCCGTTCTATGCCCTGCTGCAGACCCTGTCCAACCACGTGCCCTACGCACTGCCGAAGGACCTGCCAGTGCAGCCGGTGAAGGGCTACGGCTCGCTGGACGACCACCTCACCGCGATGCGCTATTCCGACTGGGCGCTGGGCCAGTTCTTCGAGAAGGCCAAGAAGTCGCCGTACTACAAGGACACCATCTTCGTAGTGGTGGGTGACCACGGCTTCGGCTCGCCCGAGCAGCTGACCGAGATGGACCTGTTCCGCTTCAACGTGCCTTTCCTGATCATCGCCCCAGGCGTCCAGGAGAAGTTCGGCGCCACCCGCGACACCGTCGGCACCCAGATCGACATCGTGCCGACCATCATGGGCCGCCTGGGCGGCGAAACCCGCCAGCAGTGCTGGGGCCGCGACCTGCTCAACCTGCCGGCCGGCGACCAGGGCTTCGGCGTGATCAAGCCGTCCGGTAACGAGCCCGTGGTGGCCATCCTCAACGGCGGCCGCATCCTGATCAAACCGAAGGAAGGCGACATCCGCGTCTACGACTACCAGGTCGGCGCCAACCCGCAGATCAAGCGGGTGGACGACGCGCCGGACCGTCCGGAGCTGCTGCACCGCCTGGACTCGTTCATCCAGACGGCGACCAAGAGCCTGCTGGACAACACCGGTGGTGTGGTGGACAGCAAACCGGCCAAGAACTGACCGGACCGTGTCACTGAAAAAGGGGCCCTCGTGGCCCCTTTTTCATTGCATCGGGTGCGGTGTTTCGAGCGCGAGGCTTGCGGCGTCATGCCACGCGCTAACCGCCGGCTCGCGGTTATAAAGTAAGACCATAAAGGTATAAGCGGTTATAAGAAAAGCCGCTATGCTGCGCGCCGGTTCATCTAGGCCGTGTTCGGCCTTCAGGAAGTGATGATGGAAGTGGGTGTATTCGGTTTCGTGGTCGCAGGCCTGGTGGTCGGCTTCATCGTCGGCATGACCGGCGTGGGCGGCGGCTCGCTGATGACCCCCATCCTGCTGTGGTTCGGGATCAACCCCGCCGCGGCCGTGGGCACCGATCTGCTGTACGCCGCCGTCACCAAGTCCGGTGGCGTGCTGGTGCATGGCCGGCAGAAGAACATCGACTGGCGCATCACCGGCTGGCTGACCCTGGGCAGCGTCCCGGCGGCGGCGCTGACCCTGCTGTTCCTGCACAGCCTCGGCTCGAACCTCGAAGCACTCAACGCGCTGATCAAGCACGCGCTGGGCTTCGTCCTGCTGCTCACTGCGCTGGCCGTGCTGTTCAAACATAAGCTGCTGGCCTTCGCTCATCGTCACGCCGGCGATCACTACCACCTCAAGGGCAGCAGCCTGAACAGCCTGACCGTGCTGACTGGCGTAGCGCTCGGCAGCATGGTGGCGCTGACCTCCATCGGCGCCGGCGCCCTGGGCACCGTGGCGTTGTTCGTGCTCTATCCGTTCCTCGCTACCCGCCGCCTGGTGGGCACCGAGATCGCCCACGCGGTCCCGCTGACCCTGGTCGCCGGCCTCGGCCACGCCAGCATGGGCAACATGGACTGGCACCTGCTCGGTTACCTGCTGTGCGGTTCGCTGCCGGGCATCTACCTGGGCAGCCATCTCTCCGGCCGCATCCCCGATGGCGTGCTGCGCCCGTGCCTGGCGGTGATGCTGTTCAGCATCGGCTACAAGCTGGTGTTCTGATCCCCGCCGGGTGATCCGCTCCTGGACCTGTAGGAGCGGATTCATCCGCGAAACTTCCCGCACGCTTTATCCCAGTAGGAGCGAGCTTGCTCGCGATTCGCGGACAAGGTCCGCTCCTACATTCACGCGCCGCGTCCCCCTTCACGTCTTCCCCGCGAACGCGGGGATCCAGCGTCTCGTTTCGGCGTGCACGAATGTTTCTCTGGAAGACTTCAAAGCGAGAGTCAGAGCCGCAGTGCAGCTCTTGTAGGGCAATGAAATGGACTCCTCCCTCCTACGGCGTCAAGCGCCAGACTGATGGTGTAGCCACAAGTCCCGGAGGGGGAGTCAGCATGAACATTAGTCGCGTTGGTCTGGATCTGGCAAAGCAGGTATTTCAGGTGCACGGCGTCGATAGCCACGAGCGCGTGGTGTGCCGGCGGCAGCTCAAGCGGGCGCAGATGCTGGATTTCTTTCGCCAGCTGGCACCCTGCCTGGTGGCGATGGAGGCCTGCGGCAGTGCGCACTATTGGGCGCGAGAGCTGCAGGGGCTGGGGCACGAGGTCCGCTTGATTGCACCGCAGTTCGTCAAACCTTACGTCAAGGGTGACAAACACGATGCCCACGATGCCGAAGCGATCTGCGAGGCGGCCAGCCGTCCGAGCATGCGCTTTGTGCCGGTGAAGAGTGCGCAGCAGCAGGCCGGGCAGTCCGTGCATCGCATTCGCAGCCGTCTGGTCCGGGCCCGTACGGCACTGTGCAACGAAATTCGCGGCTTGCTCGGCGAATTCGGCCTGGTCGCCAGCCGACGCGGGCGCGCGGCGACGGTCGAACTGCTCGAGACGGTCACCGCTGCCGAGCCGGTGCCCTTGCCGGCGCCGATGGGCGAGTTGTTGAGCGGCTTGAAAGAGGAGTTGCAGGCGCTGGATGCCCGCATCGAGCGACTGGAGCGAGTGATCAAGCGCAGTGCGCGCGAGGATGCGCGCATCCAGCGCCTGCTGGCCGTGGAAGGCATCGGCCCGCTCACCGCCAGCGCGGTGGTGGCAGCGGTCGGCGATGCCCGGCAATTCCGCACGGCGCGTCAGTTCGCGGCCTGGCTGGGCCTGGTGCCACGGCAACACTCCACGGGCGGGCAGCAGCGCCTGGGCGGGATCACCAAGCGTGGCGATACCTACCTGCGCACCCTGTTCACCCATGGCTCCCGCTCGGTCGTACGCTGTTGCGCCAACAAGACCGATGCTCGCAGTCGCTGGCTGCAAGGCCTGTTGCAACGATGCAATGCCAACGCCGTCGCCGTTGCCCTGGCCAACAAGAATGCCCGGATCGTCTGGGCCCTGCTCAGTCGGGAAACCACCTACCAACCCGCCTGAGCGTTACCGGCAACACCGCTGTAGAAACGCTCCACCACGATTGCACAGTGAATGGCATTGATGACGAACCGGTCGAACCGGCCTGTATGAAACCTGGGTTATCCGCGGGCTCCCTGCTGCCGTGAAGCAAAGCCGTTAGGGCGATCAGACATACAGGCGCGCATTTCATCAGGGCTCGGGAGCTGCCACACCGCTCCATGAAGCCGGATATACGGACGCAGTCGTACCTAGGTTCGAAATCCCCGCCAAACACTGGCAAACCGGGAGGAGTCCATATACGAATAACCCCGAGGGGGTTATCCGCCGTTTTCGTGCGGGGCGGCGGCGCATGACCGCGAACGGTTATGCGCCCAACAAGGTGATTCCCCTTCGGACCAGCGCAAGCGTGGAGCCGCGTCCCGTGCTCGCGGGGATGAGGGGATGGTGTAGGAGCGGCCCGTGGTCGCGAATCGCGGGCATGGCCCGCTCCTACGGGGCGTGGCGTCAGAACTGCTTTGTCGCCCGCGCCACCACGGTGGCCGTGCAGATGTCCTTGAAGCCCTGCCAGTTGTAGCACTCGTTCTGCGAGAGATCGGTGTCGATGTAGCTCAGCGACCAGTCGATGCCCGCGAAGTCACGATCCAGGCGTGCTTCCCATTCCTGGTAGGTATGGCGGGTGTCGCCGTTGCCGGCGACGTACAGCGGGTCCTTGGCGTCGTTGCGGCCCAGGCGCAGCTTGGCGCGGAATTCGGCCGGCAGGTCGAAGCCGTAGCCGACGTAGCTGTAGAGGTTGCTCTGGTTGCGCCCGAAGTAGGTCGGCATGTCGTCGGAGTAATACGCCGCCACTTCGAAGCCGTAGGCATTGAGGATGGCGTAGACCTCGCTTTGGTCGAACTGCGACTCCTTCGGATAGCGGTATTGGATGTAGCCAAGGTCCAGGCCGACGTCCTCGGTGGCCTGCCAATACCAGCCGGCGTAGTAGTCCAGCTCCTGGCGGGTCTTGGTGTCGTAGCCGAAGTCGACGTTGGAGCTCCACACGCCCAGGTACAAACCGCTGCTGTGCTGCAGGGTGGCGCCGGCCTGGATCGCCGGGTCGTTCTGGGTCTGGGAGATGCCGCGGCTGCGGTAGTCGCTGGCGAGGGTCGTTTCGATCTGGAGCGCGAGGTCGGGGGTGAGCTCGACAGCGTGTGTGCTGGCGAAAGGCGTGCCGAGGAGCAGCGCGCCGAAGATCAGAGCGTTGTGTTTCATGGACTTACCCGTTGTTGTGGTTGTAGTGGGCAGGGAAAAAGCCCGCACAGCCCCCTCCGGCCGGCGAACCGGGAAGCGAGAAGGAGAGGGCGGCGGGAAAAGCCCGGGCCTTCAACGGCCCGGAACTGGAGCGTCGGGAATCAGAGTGCGCTCTGCCCGTCGGCGCGATAGACCTCGCGGCCGCCGAACAGGGTGCGCAGTACGCGGGCCTCGGCGAGCTCTTCGTCGGGCACGCTGAACAGGTCGCGGTCGATCACCACCAGGTCGGCTTGCTTGCCGGCGGTCAGGCTGCCGATCTGCTTCTCCAGGCCGATGGTCTTCGCCGCGTTGAGGGTGTAGGCGTAGAACATGGTCTGGCGGTCGATGCGCTCCTCGGGGTTGAGCACGCCCTTGGGCCCCTTGCGGGTCACCGCCTGGTACATCGCCCGCAGCGGGTCCGGGGTGGAAACCGGCCAGTCGCTGGCACCGGCGATGGTCGCACCGGCATCGAGCAGTGACTTGGCCGGGTACATGTAGCGGTATTCGTCGTCGCCGATGTACGGCTTGACCATATCGAGCGTGTAGTCCTCGGCAGTGGCCCAGTCCAGCTGCATCGACGCGATCACGCCCAACTGCTTGAAGCGCGGGAAGTCCGCCGGATTGACCAGCTGCAGGTGGGTGATGGAGTGGGCGATGCCGCTGTCGCGGTCATGCCGCGCCTGGGCGAAGCCGTTGAGCGATTCGCGTACCGCGCGGTCGCCGATGGCGTGGATGTGCACCAGCCAGCCGCGCTGGTCGGCGGCGCTGACCAGTTCGCCGAAGTGCTTCGGATCGAGCAGCAGCTCGCCGGGCTTGTGCAGGTTCTTGTAGTTCTCCAGCAGCGCGGCGGACTGTGCGGGGTACTCCAGCACGCCGTCGGCGAACACCTTGATCCCCGGCAGGGTCAGGTTGGGGATGCCCTGGAACTGCTGGCGCACCTTGTCGATCACTTCCAGGTCGGCCGGTCGGCTCTTCGGATTGACCACCAGCAGCGCGGCGACGTGTGCGCTGAGCTGGCCGTTGTTCGCCAGGTCGCGGTAGGTCGGCAGCACGCCGAACGTGTGCTCGGTGGGCTTGATGTCGAAGATGGCCTCGCCGGGCATGCCGTTGGCCGCCGGGTCCATCCAGGCGGTGATGCCCAGGCTGTTGTTGTACTTCACCGCGGCTTCGCCAGCGCGGTCGAGAATCTGCTGGTCCGGTGCCGGCATGGCGGTCGCGACACGGTCGAAGCCCGAATCGACAACGAAGCCGGTCGGGTTGAAGTGCTTGTCGTGGCCGATGTTGTGCTGTTCAGCGGCCGGCAGCGAACGCACCAGCTTCGCGTCCAGCTTGGCGCGGCGCAGCATGGCGGCGTTGGCCCAGGCGGTGTGGTGGTCGCTGCCAACCATGACGATCGGCACCTGCGCCCATTCGCCGGCGTTGAAGCGCTTGGCGAGGTCGGCGGCTTGCGACCAGTAGCTGGAGTTCATGCCGTTCATCACGAGGATGTCGCCGACCTTGGCCGTGCCCTTGTCGCGGGCATCGCGCAGGCGCTTCTCCAGTTCGGCGAGGCTGACCTGCTCGTCGCCCATGCTGGCGGAAATCAGTTCCAGGCCGCCGAAGATCGAATGCGAATGGCTGTCGATGAAGCCCGGCATCAGCAGCTTGCCGCCCAGGTCGACCTGCTTGCTGTGGCCGTCGGCGAGCGCGCGGATTTCGTCATTGCCGCCGACCTTGAGCACCTTGTCGCCGACGATGGCCACGGCCTGCTGCAGCGGCTGGCCAGGTTCGCCGGTGAAGACCTTGGCGTTGTACAGGATCAGGTCGGCGTTTTGTGCATTTGCTTCCAAAGTCCCCAGTGCGATTGCAACGGCAAGTGCGCCTTTGATCAGCCTTCGCATGACTTCCTCTTTTCTTGGTGGTTGATTTTTATTGGTCTGCGCCAGAGGCTACTGGCGATGGACCGTCGCCCGAAAGGCAAGGGGCGGCACAAGACTTGTGAGGAAATGGAAAAAATGGACAGGCTCAGCCACCTTTCGTTGTTCGTCGCCTGCGCCGAAACCGGCAGCTTCAGCCGCGCGGCCGAGCAGTTCGGGCGCACGCCCTCGGCGGTGACCAAGGCCATCGGCCAACTGGAGGGCAGCCTGGGCACGCGATTGTTCGAGCGGACAACCCGCAGCATGGCGTTGACCGAGGCTGGCCAGCTCTACCTGGACAGCGCCCGCGAGGTGCTGGCGCGCATGCACGAGACCGCCGAGGAAATCACCCAGCTGCAGCACAGCTTGCGCGGCGGCCTGCGTGTCACGGCGCCGCTGGCCTTCGGTTCGGCGTTTCTCAACGATGCCTGCACCGACTTCCTCGACCGGCATCCCGAGCTGCGCCTGCAGGTGGACCTGAGCGATAGCTACGTGGACATGCTCGACGGTCGCTACGACCTCGCCCTGCGCATGGGCCACAGCAACCTGCCGGGGCTGATCGTGCGGCCGTTGGCGGAGAATCGCCTGGTGCTCTGTGCCAGCCCTGCGTACCTGGCGCAGCGCGGCGCACCCCAGCATCCGGAGGAGTTGCTCGCGCATGACCGCCTCATGTACTGGCACCCGGCGCTGGACACGCACTGGTGGTTCGAGCGTGGCGGCGAGCGCCTTTCCATCCCGCGCGAGGGGCGCCTGGTCAGCGATAACCACGAACTGCTGCTGGCCGCCTGCCTGAAGGGGCGCGGGGTGATGCCTTGCCCGCTATGGAGCGCCTGGCCTTACCTGCGCGACGGCCGCCTGGTCAGCGTGCTGGATGACTACCGCTTCGACCCGGACGCCTTCGGCCAGCAGATCCTTGCCGTCTACCCCAGCCATCGCCGCGCCACACGCAAGATCCTCGCTTTCATCGAGCATCTGGAGGCAGTGCTGGGGCAAATCGGGAGCTAGCGATCGCGGAAGCGCCCGGGCGGCACGCCCTTCCAGCGCTTGAAGGCGTGGATGAAGTTCGACGCCTCGCCATAGCCCAGGCGCTCGGCGATTTCTTCCAGGCGTATGGCGCCGGTCGCCAGCAGTTCCTCGGCCAGCGCCTGACGCACTTCGTCGAGCAGGGCGCGGTAGCTGCTGCCTTCGTCCTGCAGGCGGCGGCGCAGGGTGCGCGAAGTCATATGCAGCTCCTCGGCGACCTGTTCCATGTCCGGTAGGCGCCCCGGCGTACGTAGCAGGCGGTCGCGGATGCGTCCGGCGAAGCCGCCGCGCTCCAGGCGCTGTGCGAGCAGGGCGCGGCATTGCTCCTCGCAGTGCCGGGCCACGCCGGGATTGGCGCCGGGGAGCGGGCGGTCGAGCACGCGGGCATCGATGACGATACGGTTTTCCGGCGCGCCGAAGGTCGGCAGCACGCCCAGTTGCTCCCGGTAGAGGCTGCAGTCGACAGGCGCGGGGCCTCGCAGCTCGGCGCGGAGAATCGGCAGTGGGCCGTTGATCAGGTCTTGCAGGATGCGCAGGGTGCCGCCCAGGTCGCGGTCGCGGACGAAGGTTTGCAGGCCCTCCGGCAGCGCGCTGTCGTCGATCAGTGCGTGCGCCTCGCCGTCGAACTCCTCCAGGCGCAGCTGGGTGAACACGAATGTCAGGCCCAGGTAGCGCAGGCCGAGCAGGGCAGCGCTGCGCAGGGTCGGGCTGCTGAGCAGGGCGAAGCCCCAGATGCCATAGACGTTCAGGTGGTAGCGCAGGCCGGCCAGCAGGCCGCTGCCGGGGGCTGGGTGCAGGTGCTTGGCCAGGTTGCCCAGCACCTGCAGCTCCTGGCTCGCCTCGATCTCGCCGCCGGGTCCGGCTAGCTGCGCCAGGCTGAGGCCGCTGCCCAGCAGGCAGGCGTCGAGGTCCAGGCCATGGTCGAGGCCAAACTGCGTAAGCAGCTGCACGCTGATGGCGCTGCGGCGGGGCGACCAGGGGAGGGCGTCGGGCATGGCGCGAGGGCTCCGAGTGATTGTCCGGAAATCACAACTTAATGTCCGACTATGCCATAAACCCGCGGGGCGCAGGCCACTAGCCTATGCTCATCCGCCAGCGGGGCGGGTGACGAAGGCGCACACAGCGGCGCCTTCGAGCAGCTAAATCGGGAGCACAACAATGCACAACAATTCCCGTGATCCGGCACCCTTGCGCGTGCTGATCATCGGCGCCGGCTTCGGCGGCATCGGCCTGGCAATCCGCCTGCAGCAGGCCGGCATCCACGACTACCTGATCCTCGAGAAGGCCGCCGATGTCGGCGGCGTCTGGCGCGAGAACAGCTATCCCGGCGCCGCCTGCGACGTGCCTTCGCACCTGTATTCCTTTTCCTTCGAGCCCAAGGCCGACTGGACGCGCAAGTACGCGCCGCAGGCGGAAATCCTCGGCTACCTGCGCCACTGCGCGGACAAGTACGGCCTGCGCCAGCACATACGCTTTGGTTGCGAGGCTGTGGAGGCGCAGTTCAGCGAGGCCGACGGGCTGTGGTCGGTGCGCTGCGCCGATGGTCAGGAGCTGCGCACTCAGGCGTTGGTCTGCGCCACCGGCCAGTTGAGCCGGCCGGCGTACCCGCGCATATCCGGACTCGACAACTTTCGCGGCAAGGCCTTCCATTCGGCGCGCTGGGACCATCAGGTCGAGTTGCGCGGCAAGCGCGTGGCGGTGATCGGCACCGGCGCCAGCGCCATCCAGTTCGTTCCGCAGATCGCACCCAAGGTCAGCGAGTTGCTGCTGTTCCAGCGCAGCGCGCCGTACGTGATCGCCAAGCCGGACCGCCCCTATGCCGACTGGGAGCGTCGGATCAAGGCACGCTTCCCCTGGCTGCAGCGCCTGGACCGTGGCCTGAAGTACATCCAGCACGAGTCGCGGGTGCTGGCCTTCGCCACCTTCCCGCCGTTGATGAAGCTGATGCGTCTGAACTTCTACTGGCACCTGCGTCGAGGCATTGCCGACGCGCAGCTGCGCCATCGGTTGATCCCCGACTACCCGCTGGGCTGCAAGCGCATCCTGATCAGCAACGACTACTACCCGGCGCTGGCGCGGGACAACGTGCGGGTGGTCGACCAGGGCATCCGCGAGGTCACCGATGACGCCGTAGTCACCCAGGACGGACAGCGTCATCCGGTAGACGTGATCATCTTCGGCACCGGTTTCGCCGCCACCGATTTCCTCGCGCCGATGCGCATCCAGGGCCTTGGCGGGCGCGGGCTGGAGCAGGCCTGGGCGGCTGGCGCGGAGGCCTACAAGGGCATCAGCGTCAGCGGCTTCCCCAATCTGTTCATCCTCTATGGGCCGAACACCAACCTTGGCCACAACTCCATCGTCTACATGCTGGAAAGCCAGTTCCCCTACGTGCTCGCCTGCCTGAAGCGCCTGCGCGAGCAGGGCTTGCGCTACCTGGACGTGAAGGCCGAAGTGCAGAGCGCCTACAACCGGCGCCTGCAGCACTCGCTGCAGCACACGGTCTGGGAGAGCGGTTGCGACAGCTGGTACAAGACCGCCAGCGGGCGCAACACCAACAACTGGCCGGGCTACACCTTCCTCTACCGCCGTCAGACCCAACAGCCGGAGTTCGCCGACTATGACTGCACCCGTTGAGTTCTCGCCGCCACCGAGCCGTTCCCAGCGCCTGCTGAGCGGTTTCCTGCGCGGTGCGTTGCGCCTGCTGTTCCGTGGGTTGATGCGTCCGTCCGTGCCGGTCGCCTGGCAGCGTCGCGTACTCAATGCGCTCACCGCGGCAACGCTCACGCCGCGGGGGGTGACGCGCAGCGACGAGATCATCGCCGGCGTGGCCTGCGAGTGGCAGCGGGTCGGTTTCGATGGCGGGCGCACGCTGCTCTACCTGCATGGCGGGGCGTATCTGGTCGGCTCGCCGGCTACCCACCGGGCGATTACCTGCAACCTGGCCCGCCTGAGCGGTGCGGCAGTTTGCGCTGCGGACTATCGCCTGGCCCCCGAATATCGCTTTCCGGCCCCCCTGGAAGATGCCCTGGCGGTCTACCAGGCGTTGCTCGAGCGCGGGCAGGACCCGAAGAAGCTGGCGATCGCCGGCGACTCGGCCGGCGGCCACCTGACCCTGCAACTGGCCTTGGCGCTGAAGGAACGCGGCCTGCCATTGCCGGCGGCGCTGGTGGTGTTCTCGCCGGTCACCGACGTCACCTGCAAGCAGTGGCACCAGCCGCCAGCCGGCGATCCGCTGATCAGCCGCGCCTGGGTCGAGCAGGCCGTTGGGCTGTTCTGCCCGCCGCAGGTACCGCTCGATTCGGCGCTGCTGTCGCCGGTGTTTGCCGACCTTGCCGGTCTGCCGCCGTTGCTGATCCAGGTTGGCGAGGACGAAGTGCTGCGCAATGACAGCCTGCGCCTGGCGGAAGCTGCGTATCGCCAGGGCGTGGCGGTCGAGCTGCAGCGCTATCGCGACTGCTGGCATGTCTTCCAGGCCCACGCCGGCGTGCTGGATATCGCCGACCGCGCGCTGGGCGAAGTCGCCGGGTTCCTTTCCCGGCAATGGCAGGGAGAGGCCTGATGCAGAGCATTCTGATCACCGGAGCGGCATCGGGAATCGGTGCCGCCAGCGCACGCATCTTCCAGGCGCGCGGCTGGCGCGTGGGGTTGCTGGATATGAATGGCGAGGCGCTGCAGCGGCTTGCCAGCGAGCTGGGCGAAGCCTGGTGGCGCGTGCTCGATGTCACCGATGCGCAGGCGGTGCGCGATGCCGTCGGGGACTTCGCCGACAGCTGCGATGGCCGGCTGCGTCTCCTCTTCAATTGCGCCGGCGTGCTGCGCTTCGGCCGCTTCGAGGACATCCCGCTGGAAGACCATGGCCGGCTGCTGGCGATCAACGTCCAGGGGCTGCTGAACTGCTGCCATGCTGCTTATCCCTTCCTCAAGGCGACGCCGGGTGCGCAGGTGCTCAACATGGGCTCCGCCTCGGGGCTCTATGGCGTGCCGGAAATGGCCACTTATTCGGCCTCGAAGTTCGCCGTGCGCGGCCTGACCGAGGCACTGGAGCTGGAGTGGCGCAAGCACGGCATCCGCGTCGCCGACCTGATGCCACCCTTCGTGCGCACGCCCATGGTCACCGGGCAGAGCTACGAGCCGCCGGTGCTGCGCCGCCTGGGCATGCGCCTGGGCGCCGAGGACATCGCCGAGGCGGCCTGGCGCCAGGCCAACAGCGGCGGGGTGCATCGGCCGATAGGCGCGCTGTTCAAGGCGCTGTACTGGTCCGGGCAGGTTTCGCCGCCGGCGCTCAACCGCTGGGTGATGGCCTGGCTCAGCCGCGACTAGATTCCAGCCGCTGATGGCCGCAAGTGGGCGTGCTGCGCGAGGTTGCGTTCGGCGAGGCCAGTCTGCCGCCCGTCGCCGCCGAACGGCTGGAATGACGCGCGGGGCGGCAAGCGGCCGGCAATGGCGCTACGCTGAAACTGTTGGCTGCGTCGCACTGGGCTGAAAGTTCGCGTTTCCCAGCACGTTCACTGAAATTTGCAGTCAATTGGAGGGCTTTGATTCATTTTGGCGTTTCCTGAGGCACAGCAAGGTGCCCGCCCCATGCGCCCGGCCGTCAGCCACGCAGGGTCAGGCGGGGAAACTAGGTGAAACCCTGACCGTCTCGAAAGGAGGTGCGTACCATGGAAAAGCCCCTCTCGGAGGATATCAGCGTCAATGTGCTCCGTCGGATGAAGGAGGGCGGCTTCGATTTCGCCCGCATTCATCCCATCGACTTCTTCGCCATCTTTTCCGATGAACAGAATGCCCGCCAGGCCGCACGACAGTTTCGCGGCGAGTCCATGAGAGCCCAGGTCGAAGCCCGCGATGACGGCGGCTGGAACCTGCAGATCAGCAAGGTGATGTTCGCCACCCATGCCGCCATAGGCGCGTTCGAGCACGACCTGGAGGAAGTCGTTGCGCCGCTGGGCGGTGTTCTCGATGGCTGGGGCGTGACCCAGGAAGTCTCCAGCCTGCTGCACCCCTGATCGACCATCTTTCGTTGCGCCGCCTGGTCCGAACGACCGGTGGCTTCCCACTCCCGTAAACCTGAATGCGCCGTGCCGCCGGAGGGCGGCACGGCCAGCATGCGGGCACGCGGGGGGTTATGGTCACGTGCCTTTTGCGGCAGACTGCCGCGCGGAGGTACGCATGACCGATATCCTGATTCTCACCCACGCCGATTTCTGCCCGCCGGGCCACCTGGCCTGCGTGCTCGATCGCGCCAACCTGGCCTTCGAGGTTCGCCGCGCCGACCACGGCGAACTGGATGGCTACGACCTGGAGCGCCCTCGCGCAGTCGCCATCATGGGCGGGCCGATGAGCGTGAACGACGACCTGCCCTGGCTGCGCACCGAGATCGCCGCGTTGCAGCGCTTCATCGAGCGCCGCGTGCCGATGATCGGCCACTGCCTTGGCGGCCAACTATTGGCCAAGGCGCTGGGCGCCGGTATCCGCCACCAGGGCTACACGGAAATGGGCTGGCAGCCGATGCGCCGCCTGGAGTCGCAGAGCCCCTGGCTCGCGCACCTGCCCGAGGAGTTCCCGATCTACCAATGGCACGGCGACAGCTTCGACCTGCCCGAAGGCGCCGAGCACCTGCTGTCCAGCCCCTGGTGCGCCAACCAGGGCTTCTCCTGGGGCGGCTTCATCCTCGGCCTGCAGGGCCATCCGGAGATGACCGAGGAACTGGTCAGCGGCTGGATCCACGGTTGGCCGGAATACCTCGACCCGAGCCAGCCGAGCCAGGAAAGCGCGGAAGTGATGCTCGACGAACTGCCACGCAAGGTGGCCGAGCTGAACCAGGTCGCCGAAGGCTTCTACGCCCATTGGCTGAAGCTGGCAGAGTTGGTTTGATCCCCTCCCTGTAGGAGATTCTATGTCAATGACGGCTCCTGCTTTGGAGGCTGGTAGCTGGTCTGGGATTGCATCAGGGCAAAGGCAATTCGGGCCAATTTGCGGGCGAGGATAGTCAGGGCCTCGATCTTCTTCAGGCCGCGCGCCAGGTAGCTTTGGTAAAGGGCCTGCCAGCGCTGCGTGCGCGCTGCCGCCATGGCCGCGTTGTGGAGCAGCCGACGGATTTCAGGATCCCCTTGCTTGGTCAGCTTTCGACGGCCGCTATAGCGGCCGGACTCCTTGAGCCGCACATCCAATCCGATAAAGGCGATGAAGGCATCGCTATTGCGAAAGCGTCCCCGCAGAAATGCCAGGTTCAGGGCCGCTGCCGTCAGCGGTCCGATCCCTTCGATGGCCTGACAGCGCTTGCTTTGCTCCATTAGGCCGGCCTCTCGCAGCGCCTGTTGAATCTCTTTCTCCAGGCGTGACTCCAGTGTGGCCATTTGCTTGAGAACAGGCTTCAGCGCCTTGGCCAGGGAGCGATCCTGGGAAAAGCTCTGGCGCAACGAGATGGCGCTACGGACCAGTGCAGCACGCCGATGCAGCAGTGTCTGCAGGCGGCAGTAGGCCTTGCTCGGCGGCTGCCAAGGCTCCAGTTGCGCTTGTTCGTGGGTCAGGTAACGGGCCAGCAGCAGGGCATCGCTGCGATCATCCTTGTTTCGCCCACCAATCCCCTTGCGGTAGTTGCTCAGGCGAAAGCCATTGATGACGTAGATCCGATGTCCCCGCGCATGCGCCAGGGTCGCAACATCCATGTGATAGGTGCTGGTCGCTTCGATCGCGATGGCGCAGCAGGGCGGAAGGGTTTTCAGCCAGGCCTTGATTGTGCGGACGTCATTGGCCAGTTCGAATACTTCGCCCGAGCGTGTATCGCAGAGGCTCAGCGACTCCTTGGCGACATCGATACCGATAACCGGAACTTGGCTTGTCATGGGGTTCTCCGACAGTGAAGATGGTCCAACCTGTCGGGAGCTCACATTGGCGCAGGCTTGCCGGTATTGTCGGTTTGAGCGGCTACTCAATCCGATGGATTCCTTATCGGCGCTTGTCGTGAGCGGGTGGGTGGGGGAAGTCTCCTACCGTCTGGCTTGCAGAAGCGGATCTTGTCCCTCCACACCCCGACAGGTTCCTACCCTAACGCCATACAAGCGGACCTTGTCCGCGATATCGCGGCCATGGGCCGCTCCTACAGGCAACATTTGCACAGGAATTTCGCGGATAAGATCCGCTCCTGCAAAAAGCCTCGGCGCCTCAATGCTTGAACATGATGTGCCGCGCCACCGTGTAGTCCTCCAGGCCGTACATCGACAGGTCCTTGCCGTAGCCGGACTGCTTGAAGCCGCCATGGGGCATCTCGCTGCACAACATGAAGTGGGTGTTCACCCAGGTGCAGCCGTACTGCAGGCGCGCCGCCACTCTTGAGGCGCGGCCCACGTCGCGGGTCCACACCGAGGAGGCCAGGCCGTACTCGGAATCGTTGGCCCAGCGAATGGCTTCATCGGCGTCGCTGAACGGCGTCACCGACACCACCGGGCCGAACACTTCGTTGCGAACGATCTCATCGTCCTGCAGGGCGTTGGCGACCACCGTCGGCTGGTAGAAGAAGCCCTTGCCGGCCACCGGGCCTCCGCCAGTGGCGATCTTGATGTGCGGGCTCGCCTTGGCCCGCTCGACGAAGCCCGAAACCCGGTCGCGCTGGGACGCGGTGATCAGCGGGCCGAGCTCGGTATTCGGGTCGTCCTGCAGGCCGGTCTTCAGGCTCGACACGGCGCTGGCGAGGTCAGCGACGAAGTTGTCGTAGATCTTCCGTCCGGCGTAGATGCGGCACGCGGCGGTGCAGTCTTGGCCTGCGTTGTAGAAGCCGAAGGTGCGGATGCCGGCGACCACGTCGGCGAGGTCCGCATCGTCGAAGACGATCACCGGGGCCTTGCCGCCCAGTTCCATGTGCAGGCGTTTCACGCTGTCGGCGGCGCTGCGGATGATCGCCTTGCCGGTGCCCACCGAGCCGGTCAGCGAGACCATGCGCACCAGCCGGTGGTTGGCCAGTGGGCTGCCCACCGTCGGGCCGCGGCCGAAGACCATGTTCACCACCCCGGCGGGGAAGAGTTCGGCGATGAACTCGGCCAGGCGCAGGGCGGTCAGCGGCGTCTGCTCGGAGGGCTTGAGCACCACGCAGTTGCCCGCCGCCAGTGCCGGGCCGAGCTTCCAGGCGGCCATCATCAGCGGGTAGTTCCAGGGCGCGATGGAGGCGATCACGCCCACCGGGTCGCGGCGGATCATCGAGGTGAAGCCGGGCAGGTATTCGCCCGCCGCCGAGCCGTGCAGGCAGCGGCTGGCGCCGGCGAAGAAGCGGAACACGTCGGCGATGGCCGGGATCTCGTCGTTCAGCGCGGCGGCGTAGGGCTTGCCGCAGTTCTGCGATTCCAGGCGGGCAAGCTCCTCGCCGTGTTCCTCGATGCGGTCGGCCAGGCGCAGCAGGAGCATCGCGCGGTCTTTCGGCGTGGTTTGCGACCAACTGTCGAAGGCGGCGTCCGCGGCGCGCACGGCGATGTCCACCTGGGCTTCGGTGGCTTCGGCGATCTGGCCGATGACCTCGCCGGTGGAGGGGTTGAGGATGTCCAGCTTCTCGCCTTCGCCGGCGACGAAGTGGCCGTTGATCAGCAGTTTGGTTTGCATCTCGGGGCTCCTCTGGCTAGTGGGGCTGGGACGGTTTCACTTGCCGCCGCCGGCGACGTCGCTGGTGCCGCGGGTCAGGTAGTAGGCCCCGAGGATCGGCAGCATGGTGGCGAGCATCACCAGCATGGCGACGACGTTGGTGATGGGCACGTCGCGCGGGCGGGTCAGCTGGTTGAGCAGCCACAGCGGCAGGGTGCGTTCGTGGCCGGCGGTGAAGGTGGTGACGATGATCTCGTCGAAGGACAGCGCGAAGGCCAGCATGCCGCCGGCGAGCAGGGCGGTGGCGATGTTCGGCAGGATCACGTAGCGGAAGGTCTGCCAGCCATCGGCGCCGAGGTCCATGGACGCCTCGATCAGGCTGAACGAAGTGCGCCGGAAGCGCGCGATCACGTTGTTGTAGACGATCACCACGCAGAAGGTCGCGTGGCCGATGACGATGGTCAGCATGCCCGGCTCGATGCCGAGGGTCTTGAACGCCGACAGCAGCGCGATACCGGTGATGATGCCGGGCAGGGCGATGGGCAGGATCAGCATCAGCGAGATGCCTTCCTTGCCGAAGAAGTCGCGGCGATACAGCGCGCCGGCAGCGAGCGTGCCGAGGACCATGGCGATCAGGGTGGCGATGGCGGCGATCTTCAGCGACAGCCAGATGGCGTCGAGCACGTCGCCACGCTGCGCGGCCTCGGCGAACCAGCGCAGGGTGAAGCCCTGCAGCGGGAAGCTGTAGGCGGCATCTTCGGTGTTGAAGGCGTAGAGCAGGATCACCAGGATCGGGAAGTGCAGGAACACCAACCCGCCCCAGGCGGCCAGGCGCAGGAACCAGGAGGGGCGTTCAGAGTGCATCGAAGCCCCCCAGCCGCTTGGCGATGGACAGGTAGACGGCGATCAGCACGATGGGCACCAGGGTGAAGGCGGCGGCCAGCGGCATGTTGCCGATGGCGCCCTGCTGCACGTAGACCATGCTGCCGATGAACAGCCCGCTTGGGCCGATCAATTGGGGAATGATGAAGTCGCCCAGGGTCAGGCTGAAGGTGAAGATCGAGCCGGCCACCACGCCCGGGAAGGACAGCGGCAGGATGACCTGGACGAAGGTCTGCCGCGGATGCGCGCCGAGGTCCGCCGAAGCTTGCAGCAGCGAGGGCGGCAGGCGCTCCAGGGCAGCCTGGATCGGCAGGATCATGAACGGCAGCCAGATGTAGGTGAACACCCAGAAGCGCCCGAGGTGGGAGGTCGAAAGGGTGTTGCCGCCCACCGCCGGCACCTGCAGCAGCAGGTTGAGCAGGCCGACCAGGTGCAGCTTCTCGATCACCCAGTAGAGGATGCCG
This sequence comes from Pseudomonas knackmussii B13, assembly GCF_000689415.1. NCBI lineage: Bacteria > Pseudomonadati > Pseudomonadota > Gammaproteobacteria > Pseudomonadales > Pseudomonadaceae > Pseudomonas > Pseudomonas knackmussii. The sequence continues at coordinate 1,958,182 of NZ_HG322950.1, forward strand.
CCCTTGGCCAGGATCACCGTCCAGGCGTAGGCCTTGACGATGTAGCTGGCCCACATCGGCAGCATCACGGCGATGTAGAAGAAGGCTTTCTCCTTCGGCCCGGCGAAGCGCGCCATGTAGTAGGCGATGGGGAAGGCGAGAATGGCGCTGGCCAGCGAAACCGCCACGGCCATGCCCAGGGTGCGCAGGACGATGTCGTAGTTGGCCGGGTTGAACAGCGCCTTGTAGTTGGCCAGGGTCAGGTCCGGCGTCACCGCCATGGTGAAGTCGTCGAAGGTGTAGAAGCTCTGCCAGAGCAGGGCGAACAGCGAGCCGATGTAGATCACGCCGAACCACAGCAGCGGCGGAATCAGCAGCATCAGCAGGTAGAGTGAGCTGCGCCGGTAAAGGAAGCTGGAGAGCGCGCGCATCATGGCAGCGGTTCCTCGCGCAACGGCACCAGTGCGCTGCGGGCCCAGCATGCGCGCACCGATTCGCCAGGCTGCGGACGATGCTCGTCACGCTCGCTGTTGGGCAATGCGGCGCCCAGCCGGCCGCCGTCGTCCAGGGCGATTTCGTAGCGGCTGGCGGCGCCCAGGTACTGCACGTCGAGCAGAGTGCCGCTGACCTGCAGTTCGCCATCCGCCGCCGCGCCGAAGCGCACGTGCTCCGGGCGCAGCGACCAGGCGCCGGGTTGGCCGAGCAGGCGCTGGGCAACCTCGCCGCGCAGCACGTTGGCGGTGCCGACGAACTCGGCGACGAAGGGCGTGGCCGGCTTCATGTAGAGATTGCGCGGGGTGTCGACCTGCTCGATGCGGCCCTTGTTGAACACGGCCACGCGGTCGGACATCGATAGCGCTTCACCCTGGTCATGGGTCACGAAGATGAAGGTGATGCCGAGCTGGCGCTGCAGTTTCTTCAGTTCCACCTGCATCTGTTCGCGCAGCTTGAGGTCGAGCGCACCGAGCGGCTCGTCCAGCAGCAGCACGCGCGGGCGATTCACCAGTGCGCGGGCCAGGGCCACGCGCTGGCGCTGGCCACCGGAAGGCTGCGCCGGCTTGCGGCCGCCGTAGCCGCCGAGGGCGACCATCGCAAGAGCCTCTTCGGCGCGGGCCAGGCGTTCGGCCTTGGCCACACCTTTCACCTTCAGGCCGTAGGCGACGTTTTCCAGCACGTTCATGTGCGGGAAGAGCGCGTAGTCCTGAAACACGGTATTTACGTCGCGCTCATAGGGCGGCAGCCCGGCGGCTTCCCCGCCGTGGATGCGGATGGAGCCGGCGCTGGGCTGCTCGAAGCCGGCGATCAGGCGCAGGCAGGTGGTCTTGCCGGAACCGGAGGGGCCGAGCATGGAGAAGAACTCGCCATCACGGATCTCGATGGACACCCGGTCGACGGCCTTCACGTCCCCGTAGTGGCGGCTCACGTCGGTGAACTGGACGGCTGTGGTCATGGGGATACCCGCGTGGCTGCTGTCTTTCAGAAAAGGTAGCGCATGGGGGGCGTACGAGCGGGGCGCGGGGTTCGCGAGCACGCTCGCTCCTATAGTCGAAGCGCTTTTCGTAGGAGCGAGCTTGCTCGCGAAGGCTCTAGGTCTTAGCGGCCGCCCATGATCGCGATGTAGTCCTGGGTCCAGCGGCTATAGGGCACGAACTTGCCGCCGGCCGACTGCGGGGTCTTCCAGAAGGCGATCTTCTCGAACTGGTCGAAGCCGTTGGTGGCGCAGCCCGTGGCGCCGAGCAGGGTGCTGGCCTTGCAGCCGTCCGGCGCGGCCGGGACCGAGCCGAACCAGGCGGCGACGTCGCCCTGGACCTTCGGTTCCAGCGACCAGTTCAGCCACTTGTAGGCGCAGTTCGGGTGCTTGGCGTCGACGTGCATCATGGTGGTGTCGGCCCAGCCGGTGACCCCTTCCTTGGGAATGGTCGAGGCGATCGGCTGTTTCTCGCCCTGCAGCGCGTTTACCTGGTACGGCCAGGAGCCGGAGGCCGCCACACCTTCGTTCTTGAAATCGCTCATCTGCACGGTCGCGTCGTGCCAGTAGCGGTGGACCAGGGCGTGCTGCGCGCGCAGCAGCTTGAGCACGGCGGCGTACTGCTCCTCGTTAAGCTCATAGGGGTCCTTTATCCCCAGCGACGGCTCGGTGGCCTTCAGGTAGACGGCGGCGTCGGCGATGTAGATCGGCCCGTCATAGGCCTGCACGCGGCCCTTGTTGCTCTTGCCGTCGGGCAGGTTCTGCTCCTTGAACACCACGGCCCAGCTGTCCGGCGCCTTGGGGAAGACCTTGCTGCTGTACATCAGCACGTTCGGGCCCCACTGGTAGGGCGTGCCGTAGTGCTCGTTGTTCACCGTGTGCCAGGGCGCGTTCTGCAGGCGCGGGTCGACGTTCTTCCAGTTGGGAATCAGCGCCGTGTTGATTGGCTGCACGCGCTTGCCGTAGACCAGCCGCAGCGAAGCGTCGCCGGACGCGGTGACCAGGTCGTAACCGCCCTTGGCCATCAGGCTGACCATCTCGTCGGAGGTGGCGGCGGTCTTCACGTTGACCTTGCAGCCGGTCTCCTTCTCGAAGGGGGTTACCCAGTCGTAGTTCTTGTCGCTCTCGCCGCGTTCGATGTAACCGGGCCAGGCAATGATGTCGAGCGCGCCTTCGGCGGCGCCGACCTGCTTGATGGCTTCGGCCGCCTGGCTGGCGCCGCTGGCGAGCAGGCAGGTGATGGCGAAGGCCAGGGGAGCGAGTTTCGGGGAGGGCATGATCGGACTCCTGTTATCTGGATTCGGAGCCTCTGCGGCCGGACCGCGCCGAAGGTGGGCACCAGGGCGACAGCATGGGTGTCATGGCAAAAGGACACGCTTGTCCAGCGTAGTCGCGCCTCCGGGGGGCTACAAGCGAGGCCGCTACGGCCAATGGTCGTGTCGCGCAATGTCGGCCGGGGAGTGGCGCGGCGGTGGCCTAGACTTTCCCTAAGCCGCAGGGGCACTGGCGCCAAATAGGGCGGGGGGCGCCGGAGTGCCCTGCGAGCTGCACCAAAGTGGGGCCTTGGGCGCGCGCTTCGTTTCCAAGTCATTGAATAGAAAGGTTTTGCACTGCTGGCACGGGGCTTGCGACGGCAAGCACTACGCTGGCGACAAGGAGTTCGGCATGTCCCGCACTTTCTACGACGAGATGTACGATGCGAACGGCCAGTGCCGCGCGCATTACCGGGAATTCGCCCGCTGGCTGGCCGACGCGCCGCCCGAGATGCTGGAGCAACGTCGGCGCGAGGCCGACCTGCTGTTCCACCGCGCCGGCATCACCTTCACCCTCTATGGCGACGAGCAGGGCACCGAGCGGCTGATCCCCTTCGACACCATCCCGCGCAGCATTCCGATGAACGAATGGCGTTTGGTGGAGCGCGGCTGCATCCAGCGGGTGCGCGCGCTGAACATGTTCCTGGCCGACCTCTACCACGACCAGCGCATCCTCAAGGCCGGGGTGATCCCGGCGGAACAGGTCCTGGCCAACGAGGGCTACCAGATGGCGATGCAGGGCCTGGACCTGCACCGCGACATCTATGCGCACATTGCCGGGGTCGACCTGGTGCGCGATTCCGACGGCAGCTACTACGTGCTCGAGGACAACCTGCGCACGCCCAGCGGCGTCAGCTACATGCTCGAGGACCGCAAGATGATGATGCGGCTGTTCCCCGAGCTGTTCGCCAAGCAGCGCGTGGCGCCCATCGACCACTATCCGAACCTGTTGCTGGACACCCTGCGCAGCTCAAGCCCGCTGGATAACCCCGCCGTCGTGGTGCTGACGCCTGGCCGCTTCAACAGCGCCTACTTCGAGCACGCCTTCCTGGCCCGCGAGATGGGCGTGGAGCTGGTGGAAGGCGCCGACTTGTTCGTCCGCGACGAGCGCGTCTTCATGCGCACCACCGCCGGCCCGCGGCCGGTGGACGTGATCTACCGGCGCCTGGATGACGCCTTCCTCGATCCGCTGGCGTTCAACCCCGAATCGATGCTCGGCGTGCCCGGCCTGCTCTCGGCCTATCGCGCCGGCAACCTGGTGCTGGCCAACGCCATCGGCACCGGGGTGGCCGACGACAAGTCGATCTACCCGTACGTCGGGGACATGGTGCGTTTCTACCTCTCCGAGGAACCAATACTGAAGAACGTGCCGACCTGGCAGTGCCGCAAGCCGCAGGACCTGTCCCACGTGCTGGCGCACCTGCCCGAGCTGGTGGTCAAGGAAACCCAGGGTTCCGGCGGCTACGGCATGCTGGTCGGGCCGGCGGCGTCGAGCAAGGAAATCGAGGCCTTCCGCGAGCGCCTCAAGGCCCGTCCGCACGCCTACATCGCGCAGCCGACGCTGAGCCTGTCGACGTGCCCGACCTACGTCGACAGCGGCATCGCGCCGCGTCACATCGACCTGCGACCGTTCGTGCTGTCCGGCCGCGAGACCCGCCTGGTGCCCGGTGGCCTGACCCGCGTGGCACTGCGCGAAGGCTCGCTGGTCGTGAATTCGTCACAAGGTGGCGGTACCAAGGACACCTGGGTGGTGGAGGACTGAGATGCTGAGCCGTACCGCAGCCGACCTGTACTGGATGTCGCGCTACCTGGAACGCGCCGAGAACCTCGCGCGCATGCTCGACGTGAGCTATTCGCTGTCCCTCATGCCGCAGGACGATCGCGGCGGCGGCAAGGACGAACTGGCCATGCCGCTGCTGATCACCGGGACCATGGACGACTACCTGAGTCGCCACGGGCAGATGCAGCCCGAGCGCATGCTGAACTTCTTCGCCCTCGACGCGGACAACCCGGCGAGCATCTACCGTTGCCTGCAGGCCGCGCGGGGCAATGCCCACGCGGTGCGCGGGCGGATCACCGCGGACATCTGGGAGAACATCAACGCCACCTGGCTGGAGATGCGCAGCATCGCCCAGGAAGGGCTCGGTCGTTATGGCATCAGCCGTTTCTGCGAGTGGGTAAAGGAGCGTTCGCACCTGTTCCGCGGCGCCACCTACGGCACCATCATGCGCGGCGAGGCCTACAGCTTCATTCGCCTGGGGACCTTCATCGAGCGTGCGGACAACACCTTGCGCCTGCTCGATGCGCGCTACGAGATGCTCGGCGAAGAGGCCGAGGAAGTCAGCGACAGCTCGGCGCGCGGCTACTACCAGTGGAGTGCCTTGCTCCGCGCGCTGTCCTCCTTCGAGGCCTACAACGAGCTCTATCGCGACTCCCCTAGCGCGCGCCTGGTCTCCGAACTGCTCCTGCTCCGGGCCGAGGCGCCGCGCTCGCTACGATCCTGCACCGAGGAGCTGAACAGCATCCTCGCCGAGCTGCCCGGCGACAACGGCCGCCCGGCGCAGCGCCTGGCCGCCGAGCTGGACGCGCGCCTGCGCTACACGGCGATCGACGAAATCCTCGACGGTGGCCTGCACGCCTGGCTCACCGACTTCATCCTGCTGATCCGTCAACTCGCGCGGGCCATCCACAGTTCCTATCTGGAGGTCGTATGAAACTCTCCATCAGCCATGACACCACCTACCGCTACGAGGACTCGGTGCGCGCGAGCATCCAGTACCTGCGCCTGACTCCCCAGGAAAGCGAACGCCAGCACGTGCTCAGCTGGGAATTGACCCTGCCGTGCCCGGCCAAGGCGCAACTCGACCCCTTCGGCAATGTGCTGCACGTGCTGAGCATTGACGAGCCCCACGAGGCGGTGGTGATCCGCGCCCGCGGCCAGGTGGAGATCGACGAGCAGCGCGAAGCGGAGCACGACAGCCATTCGCCGCTGCCGTTCCTGCGCTACACGCGCCTGACGATGCCGGATGACGCCCTGCGCGCCTTCGCCGAAGCACAGTGCGGTGCGAGCCGTGATCGCAACGCCCTGATCGCGCTGATGCACGGGCTGCACCAGCACATGCCGTTCCAGCCCGGCGTCACCCACGCCGACAGCACCGCGGCGGAGGCCTTCGCCGGTGGCGCCGGGGTCTGCCAGGACCACACCCATGCGTTCCTCGCGTGCGCCCGCAGCCTGGGGATTCCGGCACGCTTCGTCTCCGGCTACCTGTACCAGGGCAGCGATCAGGACCTGGCCAGCCACGCCTGGGCCGAAGCCTGGCTGGACGACGCCTGGTACAGCTTCGACGTGACCAACGAGCTGTCACGTCCGGAGCGCCACCTGAAACTGGCGGTGGGGCTGGACTACCTCGATGCCTGCCCTGTGCGTGGCATGCGCCGTGGCGGCGGGGTCGGTGTGCAGATGCATGCGCGAGTGGCTGCACCGCCGCTGCTGCGTTCGTCCCAGCAATAGGGCCGTCGTGCGCGGCTGGGCGACTGCCGCGCATGGACTAGTATTCCCCGACCATCTCCACGGGACAGCATTGCCATGACCTATTGCGTCGCCATGAGCCTGGCCGAGGGGCTGGTGTTCGCCTCCGACTCGCGGACCAACGCCGGCATCGACCACATCGCCACCTTCCGCAAGCTGTTTCCCTTCGGTGTGCCGGGGGAACGGCTGATCGTCCTGCAAAGTGCTGGCAACCTGGCCACCTCGCAGTCGGTGGTCAACCTGCTCAAGCAGCGCCTGGACGACCCGAACCGGGCCAATTTGCACAGCGTGCCGACCCTCTACGACGCCACCGAGCTGGTCGCCAGCACTGTGCGCGAGGTGGTGGCGCGCGATGCTGCGCCGCTGGCCGGCAACACCGACCTGACCTGCTCCTTCCTGGTCGGCGGGCAGATCGCCGGCGGCCCGACGGAGCTGTTCAGCATCTATCCGCAGGGCAATTTCATCCAGGCCACCGAGGACACGCCCTTCCTGCAGCTGGGGGAGAGCAAGTACGGCAAGCCGATCCTCGACCGCAACCTCGCGTTCGACACGCCGCTGGGTGAGGCATTGCGCTGCGCCCTGGTCTCGTTCGATTCGACCATCCGCAGCAACCTCTCGGTAGGCATGCCGCTGGACCTGCTGGTGTATCACCGCGACAGCCTGATCCTGCCGGCTGGCTACCGGGTCACCGAGGACGACGCCTACTACGCGAGCATCCGCAAGCAGTGGTCGGCCGGCCTGCACGACCTGCTGGGGCAACTGCCCGAGCCGCCGAAGGAATACAACATCTAGGTGGGAGCCTGTAGGAGCGGGCCATGGTCGCGATTCGCGCGCATGGCGCGCTCCTGCAGGTGGTATCGGAGTGGGGAGCTTTCGCGGATGAGATCCGCTCCTACGAGAGCCGGCGGTGCCAGGAGCAACTGTCATTTGGGCTCCCGCGTTCGCGGGAGCGACGGGATCAAGATTCGCCCACTCCCGCGTCGTCCCCGCGAACGCGGGGATCCAGAAACGAGCGGCCCTTGTCCGCGATTCGCGGCCAGGGGCCGCGCCCACGCTGCAGCTACGGCATCATCGCCTGGCGCAGCGCGGCCATGTGCTTGAAGTACTCGATCAACTGGTCCAGCTCACCCTCGTTGAGGGTTTCCTCGCTGAAGCCGGGCATCTTCGCCTGCGGCCATTTGCGCAGGCTCTGCGGATCGCGGATGTAGGTGCGCAGGTAATCCTTGGCGAAATATTCGGTGGGGCTGAAGGGCTGGTTCAGGTCCGGGCCGAACTGCGCATCGCCGGCGCCGTTGAGGCGGTGACAGGCCATGCAGTGCTTCTGGTACAGGGCGAAGCCCGCCTGCACATCGGCGGTGGCGTCCTTGGCCGGGACCAGCGCCGGGAAGCGATCGGCCACCGAAGTAAGCGCGCGCAGGGTGCTGACCTGGAACGGCCATTGTTCCGGGGCGATGCCGGAGGCCTTGGGATTGGTCCAGACCAGGTAGAAGGGGCCGGCGGACGGCTTGCCCTCCGCCAGCGGCGGCCAGGGCTTGGTGCTGTCCTCGATGGCCAGCCAGGCGCGCGAGCCTTCGATCTGCAGCAGCGGCGCGGCGGGCAATTCGGCGACGAAACCGTCCAGGGCCACCGCCTGGATGTGAGCCTGCGCATCGACCCCTTCGAGCAGGGCGGCCACCGGCACGGCGCGATAGCGCATGGTGCGGTGGTAGGACACGTCGTCCTTGATCTCGATGCTCTTCGCCTGCGGGTTGACCAGCAGTTGCGCACTGCTCAGGACGCGCTTGCCCGAGGGCAGTTCCAGGGTCAGGTCGGCGGCGAAGACCGTGGGGCACAACAGAAGCAGCAGCGACAGGAGGGCGCGCATGGAAGGGCTCCGGCAATTTAGCTGCCGAAACATAGCAGAGGATGGGCTCGCGCGGCACTGCTGCCTGCACTGCGGCGGCCTTCGAGGCACGCAGACGCAGCGGCAGGCAGAGGCGTGGAAGGTCAGCCGACCAGGCGAGTGAGGTTGGGAATGATCAGAACGACTGTGGTGACGATGACGATCAGGCCGGCCTGACGCCATTTTTTCGGTTGTTGGTCCGTCATGATGGTTGTCCGCCTTTCTTGTTGTGGGTCCGGCCCTCACTCGCCTGTACGGCTCGACGGTGAATGGTCCTGACCTTGGCTTTGCAATCCGACCGCCCCGGCAAAACCCGGCAACGGCGTCCATAGGCACTGCAAAATCTGAGTCTAAGCCCCGGCTGGCGCGGGCTTAGACGATCTGGCAGCAAATCCCGAGCCCTCAGGGTTATTCCTTCTATATGACAGCGACGTGACCGCTCTGGCTCGCAGGTCGACCGTTCATCCGGCGACGAGGCCGAAGCCGCGGTAGAGCATGCCAAGTCATCGCCGCCGGTCGGCCGGCCTGAGCGCGGCGGTCAATTGCCCTGAGCGATCCGGTCATTGTCCGCGGCCGCTGCGCCGCTAAGGTAGGCCGACACGCCCCAGTCCGCGTGACGACAACTCTACGAGAGAGCGCCATGACCGAAGCATTCATTTACGACGCGGTGCGTACTCCCCGCGGCAAAGGCAAGAAGGACGGCGCACTGCACAGCGTCAAGCCGGTGAACCTTATGGCCGGCCTGCTGCGTGAATTGCAGCAGCGCAACCGACTGGACACCGCGCAGGTCGACGACATCGTCCTCGGCTGCGTGACCCCGGTGGGCGACCAGGGCGCCGACATCGCCAAGACCGCCGCACTGGTGGCCGACTGGGACGAACAGGTCGCCGGCGTGCAGATCAACCGTTTCTGCGCCTCGGGCCTGGAGGCGGTGAACCTGGGCGCGATGAAGGTGCGTTCCGGCTTCGAGGACCTGGTCGTGGTCGGCGGCGTGGAATCCATGTCGCGCGTGCCCATGGGCTCGGACGGCGGCGCCTGGGCGCTGGACCCGGAAACCAACCTGCACACCAGCTTCGTGCCGCAGGGCATTGGCGCCGACCTGATCGCCACCCTGGAAGGCTTCAGCCGCGCGGACGTCGACGCCTTCGCCCTGCGTTCCCAGCAGAAGGCCGCCAAGGCCCGCGCCGAAGGGCTGTTCGCCAAGTCCCTGGTACCGGTGACCGACCAGAACGGCATCGTCCTGCTCGACCATGACGAATTCATCCGCGCCGACTCCACCCTCGAGGGCCTGGGCGCGCTCAAGCCGAGCTTCGAGATGATGGGGCAGATGGGCTTCGACGCCAGCGCCCTGCGCAAATACAGCTATGTCGAGCGCATCGAGCACGTGCACACCCCGGGCAACAGCTCCGGCATCGTCGACGGCGCCGCCGCCATGCTCATCGGCTCCGAGGCCAAGGGCCGCGAGCTGGGCCTGAAGGCGCGCGGGCGCATCGTCGCCACCGCGGTCACCAGCACCGACCCGACCATCATGCTCACCGGTCCCGCGCCGGCGACCCGCAAGGCCCTGGCCAAGGCCGGCCTGCGTGTCGACGAGATCGACCTGTTCGAGGTCAACGAAGCCTTCGCCTCGGTGGTGATGAAGTTCATGAAGGACATGGGCGTGCCGGAGAGCAAGGTCAACGTCAACGGCGGCTCCATCGCCATGGGCCACCCGCTGGGCGCCACCGGCTGCATGATCCTCGGCACCCTGCTCGACGAACTGGAGCGGCGCAACCTGCGCTACGGCCTGGCCACCCTCTGCGTGGGCGGCGGCATGGGCATCGCCACCATCATCGAAAGGGTTTGAGGCCGGAGAACAAAAATGACCGAAGCCATCCGCTACGAAAAAGATCAGGACAACATCGTCGTCCTGACCATGGACATGCCCGGCCAGAGCGCCAACACCATGAACGGCGTCTACCGCGAAGCCATGGCCGCCACTGTCGCCCGCCTGGAAGCCGAGAAGGATTCCATCGCCGGGGTGATCCTCACCTCCGCCAAGAAAACCTTCTTCGCCGGCGGCGACCTCAACGAACTGATCAAGGTCACCAAGGCCGACGCCCAGGCGTTCTATGAAGGCATCCTGGTCCTCAAGGGCCAGCTGCGTCGCCTGGAAACCCTCGGCAAGCCGGTGGTCGCCGCCATCAACGGCGCCGCCCTGGGCGGTGGCTGGGAAATCTGCCTGGCCTGCCACCACCGCATCGCGCTGAACGAAAGCCATGTGCAGCTCGGCCTGCCGGAAGTCACCCTGGGCCTGCTGCCCGGTGGCGGCGGCGTAGTGCGCATGGTGCGTCTGCTCGGCCTGGAGAAGGCCCTGCCGTATCTCGCCGAAGGCAAGAAGGTGCGCCCGGAGCAGGCGCTCAAGGCCGGTCTGATCCATCAGATCGCCAGCGACCGCGACGACATGCTGGCCAAGGCCCGCGAATGGATCGCCGCCAACCCTGCGGCCAAGCAGCCGTGGGACACCGCCGGCTACAAGATACCCGGCGGTACGCCGTCCAGCCCGAACGTGGCGCAGATGCTCGCCATCGCCCCGAGCGTGCTGCGCGACAAGACCAAGGGCTGCTTCCCGGCGCCGGAGAAGATCATGTGCGCCGCCGTCGAGGGCGCCCAGGTCGACTTCGACACCGCGCAACTGATCGAAGCGCGCTACTTCACCGAGCTGACCACCGGCCAGGTGGCGAAGAACATGATCGGCACTTTCTGGTTCCAGCTGAACGAGATCAACGCCGGCATGTCGCGCCCGCAGGGCCATCCTGCCTATGTCACGAAGAAGGTCGGCGTGCTTGGCGCCGGCATGATGGGCGCGGGCATCGCCTATGTCTCGGCGGCCGCCGGCATCGAGGTGGTGCTCAAGGACGTTTCCATCGAAGCGGCGGAGAACGGCAAGGCCTACTCGGCCGGGCTGCTGGAGAAGAAGGTCGGCAAGGGCCAGATGACCGCCGAGAAGCGCGACGCCTTCCTCGCCCGCATCAAGCCGACCGCGAGCGATTCCGACTTCGAAGGCTGCGACCTGATCATCGAAGCGGTCTTCGAGGACCGCGCGCTCAAGGCCAAGGTCACCGCCGCGGCGGAGAGCGCCGCCCTGGCCGATGCAGTCATCGCCTCCAACACCTCGACCTTGCCGATCACCGGCCTGGCCCAGGCCGTGGCGCAACCGCAGAAGTTCATCGGCCTGCACTTCTTCAGCCCGGTGGACAAGATGCCTTTGGTGGAGATCATCCGCGGCGAGAAGACCGACGACGCCACCCTGGCGCGCGCCTTCGACTACGTCCTGCAGATCAAGAAGACCCCCATCGTGGTCAACGACAGCCGCGGCTTCTTCACCTCGCGGGTGTTCGGCACCTTCACCAACGAAGGCCTGGCCATGCTCGGCGAGGGCGTGCCGGCGGCGATGATCGAGAACCAGGCGCGCCAGGCCGGCATGCCGGTGGGGCCGCTGGCGATCAGCGACGAAGTCTCGCTGAGCCTGATGAGCCACATCCGCGAGCAGACCCGCAAGGACCTGCAAGCCGAAGGCAAGGCGTTGCCGCAGCACCCGGCGTTCGCCGTGGTCGACCTGATGCTCAACGAGTACAAGCGCCCCGGCAAGGCGGCGGGCGGCGGCTTCTACGACTATCCCGCCAACGGCAAGAAGCACCTCTGGCCGGAGCTGAAGCAGCGCTTCGAGAAGGCCGACCGGATGATCCCGGCCGAAGACGTGCGCGACCGTATCCTCTTTGTCCAGGCCATCGAGACGGTGCGTTGCGTTGAGGAGGGCGTGCTGACGTCCACCGCCGACGCCAATATCGGCTCGATCTTCGGCATCGGTTTCGCTGCCTGGAGCGGCGGTGCGCTGCAGTACATCAACCAGTACGGGCTCAAGGACTTCATCGCTCGCGCGCAGTACCTTGCAGAGCAGTACGGCGAACGCTTCGAGCCGCCGGCGCTGCTGCGCGAGAAGGCGGCGCGCGGGGAAACCTTCTGACCGTGCGGAACCTGTAGGAGCGAGCTTGCTCGCGAACAGCCCCGGCACGAGGCCCATTCGCGAGCAAGCTCTCTCCTACGAATAGCCATAAGACGAAACCGGCCACTGAGGCCGGTTTTTTCTTGCCGGTGACAGTCGTAGGATGCGGCTTTGCCCACGCCAAGGACCCGAGCATGGCCCAGCCCGCCCTGTTGATCATCGACATGCAGAAAGGCATGCGCGACTGCCCCGTGCCGCGCAACAACCCGCAGGCCGAAATACGCATCGCCGAGCTGCTGTCGGCCTGGCGCGCGGCGGAGGCGCCCATCGTGCATGTCCGGCACATTTCCCGTACGCCCGGCTCGCCGTTCTGGCCGGGGCAACCGGGGGTGGAGTTCCAGCCTGAACTGGCGCCGTTGGCGCACGAGCACGTGGTGGAGAAGAACGTGCCCGATGCCTTCGTCAACAGCGGCCTGGAACGCTGGCTTCGGGTGCGTGGGATCGAGGAGCTGGTGATCGTCGGCGTCAGCACCAACAACTCGGTGGAGGGCACGGCGCGAAGTGCCGGCAATCTTGGTTTTCGAACGCATGTAGTGGCCGATGCCTGCTTTGCCTTCGAAAAGCGGGATTTTCTCGGGAATTTGCGCAGTGCAGAGGCGGTTCACGCCATGGCTTTGGGCAATCTGCAGGGCGAGTATGCCGACGTGCTGGAAGCCTCGGCGGCACTGGTGCGGCTGCGGATCGGCTAGCTCTCGCGGGACCGCATGTCGCCATGATTTTTTCTGGCATTGATGCAAGACGATTTTTCGGGTATTTCCCCTGAAATTTCCCGCAAGAAAAGGGTTTGCTTTCTTGTGTGGTGAAAAAATTGAGCGTAATTTTCACGCGCTTTTCAAAGGTATCAGGAAGCCCTTAGCTCACATTCGCCAACCCCCCAGGAACCCCCACTGCATGTCGCTGCAAATCTGCATTCTGGAAACCGATATCCTGCGTCCCGAGTTGATCGGTCAGTACACCGGCTACGGCTGGATGTTCCAGCAGCTGTTCGCCAAGCAACCGGTAGCCGCCGAGTTCAAGGTGTACAACGTGGTGGAGGGGCACTACCCGCCCGACAGCGAGCATTACGACGCTTATCTGGTGACCGGTAGCAAGCACGACTCCTTCGGCGACGATCCGTGGATCCAGAAGCTCAAGGCCTATCTGCTGACCCGCTACGAGCGCGGTGACAAGCTGCTTGGCGTGTGCTTCGGCCACCAGCTGCTGGCCCTGCTGCTCGGTGGCAAGACCGAGCGTGCGAGCCAGGGTTGGGGCGTGGGCATCCACGACTATCGCGTCGAGGAGCAGCCGCAATGGATGCAACCGGCTCTGGACGACCTGACTCTGCTGGTCAGCCACCAGGACCAGGTCACCCAGCTGCCGCCCAACGCCCGGCGCATCGCCTCCAGCGACTTCTGCCCGAACGCCGCCTACGCCGTCGGCGACCAGGTGCTGTGCTTCCAGGGGCACCCGGAGTTCATGGCCGACTATTCCGCGGCGATCCTCAACCTGCGTCGCGAGATCTTCAGCGAGCCGGTCTATCGCCAGGGTATCGACAGCCTCGAGCGTTCGCACCAAGGCACCGCGGTGGCGGAGTGGATGATGCGCTTCGTCCAGCAAGGCCGGAAAAAGGACGAGCAGAACGCCGCCTGATCCGTTTGCTGATCGCAAAAGCGCCGCTCGAATGAGCGGCGTTTTCGTTTGTGGGGATTACAGCCAGTCCGCCTGCTTGAAGCTGATGTACAGGCCGACGCAGCCGATCACCAGCAGGCCCATCACCAGGAAGTAGCCGTAGTGCCAGTGCAACTCGGGGATGTAGCTGAAATTCATCCCGTAGATGCCGGCCACCGCAGTGGGCAAGCCGAGGATGGCCGCCCACGCGGCGAACTTGCGCTGCACGATGCTCTGCCGCGAGGACTCCAGCAGCAGGCCGACCTCGATGGTCTGGCTGGCGATGTCACGCAGCGAGCCGAGGTCTTCAAGCAGGCGATTGACGTGGATCGCCACATCGCGGAAGTAGGGGCGCATCTGCTTGTCGATGAAAGGGAAGTCCAGGCGCTGCAGCTCCTGGCAGATCTCCACCATGGGCGCGGCGTAATGCTTGAGCTTGAGCACCTCGCGGCGCAGCCCGTAGATGCGCTCGATCTCCTCTTGGGTCAGCGAGTAGCGCAAGGCGCGTTGTTCCAGTTGCTCGATTTCTTCCCGGATCGCCTCGACCACCGGCTCGTAGTTGCCGACCACGAAGTCGAGCAGGGCGTAGAGCACGAAATCGGTGCCGTGGGCCAGCAACAGAGGGCGTGCCTCGCAGCGTTGGCGCACCTGCGCGTAGGACTGCGAGAAGCCGTGACGGGCGCTGATGATGTAGCCGATGCCGGCGAACAGGTGGGTTTCCACGAACATCAGCCGATTGTCTGCCCGCACCGGCGAGTAGATGACCATGAACAGGGCGTCGCCGAAGGTTTCCAGCTTCGGCCGGCTGTGTTTCTCCAGGGCGTCGGATATCGCCAGTTCGTGCAGGTTGAACTGCCGCTGCAGGTTGCTCAGTTCCTCGGGCGTGGGTTCCTGCAGGCCGGTCCAGACGAAGTGGTCGGGCTGGCAGGCCCAGCGATATCCGTCCTCGAGCGGGATGTCGGAGACCTTCTTGCCCTTGCAGTAGACGGCGGATGCTATGACTCGGCCCATGGGCGCTTTCCCCAGGCAGGTAAAGGCGGGCGCGCCGGACTACCCGGCGTGGACTAGCAATGAGTATGGGCAAGCTGGCGGCGGGTGCCACCGTTGGCTGTCAGGAGCGCGGGCTGAAGGATTGCTGGAGCACCGCCAGGGCGTTGGGCACGACCTGGTTGACGCGCTGGAACAGGGCCGACCTGTCGATGTTATCGGCCTGCACGTGGCTGGCGCGATCGAAACCGCCGGTCAGCGCCAGCAGCACCAGGATCACGATGCTGTACAGGCCGAGACTGGCGAGGGCGCCGTTGCGCGCATGTCGAGCGGTGGGTCGGCTCATGGTGAGGGCTGCCGGGAGTGGGAATGGGCTCAGTTTCCCAGCAGGGCCTTCGATGGAATAACGAACTTCGTTGCTTTCAACTATCAGCGCGGTTGATGTTTTTCCGGCATTGGTACGGTTGCGCTGGCGATGCTCCGCGAGCAGCAGGACCCGCGCACCCGGATACGCGAGGCTGCGGTCCAGCGACCGATCACCCTGACCGGTCGTGGCTTTGGGCTGCCCGGCAGCACGCCGGGCTGGGCTGGATCGAAGCGGGGACATGCTGCGTACTCCGTGGTGGTGCGCTGCGTCTATCAGCCCTGGTGGGCCGGCTGGACGGCGGCGTCCTGCTGGCTGGCGGTCCGCTCGGCTTGTTGCTGGATCGCGGCCTGGTTCATTTGGACCATGCGGTCGTGCATCTGCGGCGATTCTTCGGCGAAGCTGGCCTGGGCAGCGAACAGGGCGGCGGTGGCAAAAACGGCGCTGGCGATCAGTTGGAGTTTCATGATGAGTACCTCTGGGTTGGGTTGTTCGTGGGGCTCATCAATAGGTTATCGCGCAATAATTTTTGAAAAATAGCAAAGTAGATTAATCAGTATTGCTTTTTTCGTAACTATTGGAGCCGGGTTCCTACAACCGAGTTCCTGGTACCCGCTGAGCGGTTCCTGCCGCGCTTTTCAGCGCGCAGAAAAAAGCCCGGCGCAAGGCCGGGCTTTCTCGGAGGGCTGGCCTGGTATCAGGCGAGGTGCTTCTTGTCCTGCTCGATGGCCTGGTCGAGGGTTTCCAGCAGCTGCCGGCGCACTTTCAGCTTGGTGTTGCGGTGCGCGGTCATGTTCAGTTTCTTCAGTTGCTGGGCGGCGGCGAGGGCGGTGTCGAGCAGGGCTTCGGGCGCCACCACCTTGTCGAGGAAGCCGGCAGCGGCAGCGTCCTGCGGGTTGAACATCTCGGCGTTGATCACCGAGCGGTTGAACGCCGATTTGCGCAGGCGGTCGCGGGCCAGTTCGATGCCCACGTGGTGCATGGTCATGCCGATGGCCACTTCGTTCAGGCCGATCTGGAACGGGCCGTCCACACCGATGCGGTAGTCGGCGGAGAGCAGCAGGAACGCGCCCTTGGCCACGGCATGACCGGAGCAGGCGACGATGATCGGGAACGGGTGGGCGAGCATGCGCCGGGCCAGGGTCGAGCCAGCAGCCACCAGGGCTACGGCGTTTTCCGGGCCGGAGGTCATCACCTTGAGGTCGTAGCCGCCGGAGAGGATGCCCGGCTGGCCGGTGAGGATCACTACCGCGCGGTCCTGCTCGGCGCGGTCGAGTGCCTGGTTGAAGGCTTCGATCACAGCGGGGGAGATGGCGTTCACCTTGCCATTGGCGAGGGTGAGGGTGGCAATACCGTCTTCGAGTTGATAGCTGATCAGTTCGCTCATGGCCGGGCTTCCTGGAAAAAGGCGAGGCGCAGAACATACTGGCGGCCATGGCGAGCGTAAAGCGCTTTGACCGACTGGTTGGTCAGTCGTCAATTTGCGATGGCTGTCACTCTCTGGCGGGCTCCTGGCGGGTTTCCGTCGAGCGTGCGTGGAGACGCCGCCTGCCTGCTGTTAAGCTGCCATCATTCGTACAAGAATTCACACAAGGAAGTCCTATCCGATGTCCAAATTCTTCAAGTGGGCCCTGCTGCTGGTCGTGGCGGTGGCCGTGCTCATCAAGGTTTCCCTGTGGCTTTCGGTACGCAGCATCGTCAATGACGCGGTAGCCAAGATGGCGCCGGTGGTGGATGTCAGCTACGGCGGCATTTCCTCGTCGTTCGACGGCCGGGTCGGTTTGAAGAACGTGGTGATACGGGTACCGGCCGCTCACGACAGCCTGAAAGTCGCCCACGCCCAGTTGAAGTTCAACGGCCTGCGCGAACTGCTCAGCTTTAAGGAGCGCCTCGCTGACGGCAAGATGCCGGAGCAGATGGCGGTGGAGCTCGATGGCGTCGAGCTGATGGTTCACGGCCCGTTCATCCAGGCGCTTTACCAACAGCCCGCCGAGCGCAGTGTGTTCACTGCCATGAGCGAGGTCGCCTGTGGCAGCGTGCGTAACATCGGCTCGGATGAACTGCTGGAGATGGGCTACCGCTCGCTGGATGCCGACGTCGAGTTCTCGTACCTGTTCGAACCTGGCGCGCAGAAGCTGACCTTCAATATGCGTTCGGACGTTCGTGACATGGCCGATACCCGTGTGAGCATGTCGCTGAGCAACGTTTCCGAGCGCCCTGGCGACATGCGCGTGAACCCGCCGCGCGTTTCGAGTGTCACTGTCGAACTCGACGACAACCAGTACCAGCGCCGGGTCCAGGAGTTCTGCGCGGCCAAGATGGGTGTGGACAAAGCCACCTACCTGAAGAAGGCAGTGGAGGTATTCGACAAGAACCTCCGCGGCCAGCGCGTGGCGCTCGACAAGCCACTGCTGGATGCCTACGGCCGCTACCTGGCCGACCCACAATCGCTACGCCTGGAGATGACGCCGACCGAGGGCATGAGCTGGGATGGCCTGCAGTTCTTCGAGGCCAAGGACGTGGTCGGCATGCTCAAGCCGGTTGTACTGGTCAACCAGCAGTCGGTGACGCCGATCGGTTTTGCCTGGGTCGACCCGCACAAGGAAAAAATCACCGTGGATTCGGCGACCCAGAAGATCGCTGCGGAAGAAACGGTTGAGTCCGAGAAGAGAACGCAGCAATATGGCTTCGTCGATATCGCCAGCCTTGCTAAGTACACCGGCAAGCGCCTGCAGTTCATCACTTTTGATGGTACTTATTACCAGGGTGTGCTGCACAGGGTGGAGGACGGCCGAGTCTACCTGACTGTCCTGATGGGGACCGGAACGGCCGAAGTGAACCTCCGTCTGAACAAGATCAATCAGGTGCGGGTCGAGTTGTGAGGCCCGGGAGAGGAGAGTGCAAGTGAGTGAGTCGTTGTCCATCCATCATGATGAAACCAGCCACCAGTTCGTGACGACTGTTGACGGTCATCGTGCCTATCTGGCCTACATGGATCTGGGCAAGCAGACTCTCGACATCTACCGCACTTTCGTACCCGACGGCCTGCGCGGCCGCGGCATCGCCGCGGCGCTCACCGAACATGCTCTCCAGTACGCCGAGCGCAAGGGCTACAGCGTGATTCCCTCGTGCTCGTATGTTGAACGCTACCTGGAGCGCCACCCGCGTCACGCCGATCGCACGGCCTGAATCGCGAGCGCAAACGAAAACGCCGGGCAATGCCCGGCGTTTTCATTTCTGCCTACGCTCAGCCGCGCTGACGCTTGGGCAGGACATCCTTCAGCTTGCTGTGCATGCTGCGGATGGCCTTCTCGGTGGCATCCCAGTCGATGCAGGCGTCGGTGATGGAAACGCCGTATTGCAGCTGGCACAGATCCTTCGGAATCGGCTGGTTGCCCCAGCCCAGGTGGCTTTCCACCATCAGGCCGACGATCGAGTTGTTGCCTTCGACGATCTGGTTGCTGACGTTGTCCATCACCAGCGGCTGCAGGGCTGGATCCTTGTTGGAGTTGGCGTGGCTGCAGTCGACCATGATGTTCAGCGGCACCTTGGCCTTTGTCAGTTCCTGCTCGCAGACGGCGACGCTCACCGAGTCGTAGTTCGGCTTGCCGTTGCCGCCGCGAAGTACCACGTGGCCGTAACGGTTGCCCTTGGTGGTGACGATGGACACACCACCCTCCTGGTTGATGCCGAGGAAGCGGTGCGGGCTGGAAACCGACTGCAGGGCGTTGATCGCCACGGTCAGGCTGCCATCGGTGCCGTTCTTGAAACCGACCGCCGAGGACAGGCCCGAGGCCATCTCGCGGTGGGTCTGGGATTCGGTGGTGCGCGCGCCGATGGCCGACCAACTGATCAGGTCCTGCAGGTACTGCGGGGAAATCGGGTCGAGCGCTTCGGTTGCGGTGGGCAGGCCCATCTCGGCGAGGTCGCGCAGCAGCTGGCGGCCGATGTGCAGACCGTCCTGGATCTTGAAGGAGTCGTCCAGGTACGGGTCGTTGATCAGCCCCTTCCAGCCGACGGTGGTGCGCGGCTTCTCGAAGTACACGCGCATCACCAGGAACAGGGTGTCAGCTACTTCGGCGGCCAGGACTTTCAGGCGTTCGGCGTATTCGTGAGCAGCCTTGATGTCGTGGATGGAGCAGGGGCCGATGACCACGAACAGGCGGTGGTCCTTGCCATCCAGGATGTCGCGAATTACCTGGCGACCATTGGCAACGGTGCTCAGCGCCGCGTCGGTCAGGGGGATTTCGCGCTTGAGCTGCTCCGGCGTGATCAGGGTCTCGTTGGAGGCAACGTTAAGGTCGTCGATCTGTAAATCAGCCATCGTGGTACTCAATCAGGTCACGGGTGCCGGCCGCCAGGAACCCCCATGCGATGGGGCGCGGGCAAGGATGTCGCTACGGGGAACCCGAACCTTAACGTGCTGGCACGCCCGCGACAATGGGCAAAGTCAGGGAGAATGCCCGAGTGACGGGGCGTCGAGCGCTTTTTCCCGCCTAGATCGAACAGAACAGCGGGAAGTCGGCGGCGTTGAAGGCGATCCATTCCAGGGCGGTACCTTCGATCGACAATACCTCTCCGCTTCGCAGCTCGCGCTGGCGGCGGTAGTGCTCGATCTGGCAGACCTGCTCGACCATGCGCGCGCGGAACAGCGTGTCCTCGTCGATGAAGGCGACTCCCACCAGATAGTCGTCGCTCAGCTTGCGGCTCCAGGCCACCACGCCAGGGCAGCGCGCGGCGTCGCCGAGCAGGGGGACTCGCAGTTCAACCGAGGTGCCGCGGCGAAAGCCGCGCGGAGCGTTGCAGGCGACACCGCCGAGGCTGATATTGTACAGGCGCTGGCGGGGCAGAAAGGTCTGCTTGCGGATGATCAACTCGACCGGCAGATCGCACGGGTGGCGTAGGAACTGACGCATGACGGAGTACTCCGACTGCAATCTTTATGGTGTTGGCATCGACTTGAGTATAGTGCCGTCGCTCGAACTGACTGACCTGGATGCCGAGCATCAGCTGCTGGCGCTGCCCGGCGACACACTGCTGATCTTCACTGGCGAAGGTTGCTCCGCCTGCCGATTCGCGTGCGCACAGCTGCCCAAAATGGGGCTGCCGGTGGATCGCCTTGCGTGGATCGATGCGGAGCGCAACGGTGGCCTCGTCGAGTGCTATGAAGTCTTTCACCTGCCGGCGCTGTTCCTGATTCGCGATGGCAGTTTCCATGGCCGCGTGCTGGCGCCCTTGCGCGCCCCAGCCCTGGCCGAAGCCCTGGGCGTCGCCGCGACGCGCGCCCCCGAGGAGTTGCCCTAGATGAAGAATGTCCGCATCGGTGTCATCGGCACCGGCGCTATTGGCGGTTTCTACGGTCTGCTGCTGGCGCGTGCCGGCTTCGACGTGCATTTCCTGCTGCGCAGCGAGTACGCCGCGGTAGCCGAAAACGGCCTGCGATTAAACAGCCAGGTGCATGGCGCCCTGGCGCTGGAGTCAGTTCAGGCGTACCACGATGTCGCCGACATGCCACCCTGCGACTGGGTGCTGGTTGGCGCCAAGACCACCAGCAATGCCGAACTGGCCCCGATAATCGCCCGCGCGGCGGCGCCAGGTGCGAAGGTCCTGCTGCTGCAGAATGGCTTCGCGGTGGAAGAGGGCATGCGCGCGCTGCTGCCGGACTCGCTGCACCTGCTCGGCGGCCTTTGCTACATCTGCGTGCATCGATCGGCACCGGGTGTCGTCGAGCACCAGGCGCTGGGGGCGGTACACCTTGGCTATCACTCGGGGCCTGCGGTCGATTCGGAGGCGCAACTGGCGATCGCTGAAGAGGGATCGGCGATGTTCCGCGCCGCCGGCCTGGATTCCAAGGCCATGCCGAACCTGGAGCAAGCGCGCTGGCAGAAACTCGTCTGGAACATCCCCTACAACGGTCTTTCGGTGCTGCTCGATAGCGGCACCCGCGATCTCATGGCCAGCCCGGACAGTCGCGCATTGATCGCCGCGATCATGGACGAGGTCATGCAGGGAGCCGCAGCTTGTGGCCATGAATTGCCTGCCGGCTATCCGGCGGCGATGCTCGACGCCACCGAGCGCATGCCGGACTACCTGCCGAGCATGTACCACGATTTTGCCCAGCATCGTCCGCTGGAGCTGCAAGCCATTTATGGAGCGCCCTTGGCTGCCGCTGCGCAGGCAGGCGCACAGCTGCCTCGCATCGAGTCATTGCTGGCTGCGCTACGTTTCCTGGATGCACGCAATCAGCAACGCTGAGGGAGAGACAAGCATGGCGGCAGGGCTGGGCGACAAGCTGGTGGTGGCGATTTCCTCGCGGGCATTGTTCGACCTGCGTGAAAGCCACGAGGTCTACGAGAACGATGGGGTTGAAGCCTACCGCCAGTACCAGATCTCCCATGAGGACGAGGTGCTGCAGCCTGGCGATGCGTTTTCGCTGGTGCAGAAGCTGCTGGCTCTGAATGCGCGGCTGGAGCGGCAACTGGTGGAGGTGGTGCTGGTCTCGCGCAACAGCGCAGATACCGGCCTGCGCGTGTTCAATTCCATCCAGCAGCACGGCCTGGAGATTTCCCGCGCGGCCTTCTCCGGCGGCAGCAGTCCCTATCTGTACCTCAAGGCCTTTGGCTGCCACCTGTTCCTCTCGACCCACGTAGAGGATGTGCGCGGCGCGCTGGAGAACGGCTTCGCTGCGGCGACCATCCTTTCTGGCGGTGCTCAGCGCGATGCGGCGGATGAATTGCGGTTCGCCTTCGATGGCGATGCCGTGCTGTTCTCCGACGAGGCCGAGCGGGTGTTCCAGCAAGGCGGGCTGGAAGCCTTCCAGAACCGCGAGCGCGAATCCGCTCGCGAGCCCTTGGGCGGCGGCCCGTTCAAACCTTTCCTGGCCGCGCTGAACCGTGTGCAGCGCGCCTTCCCCCAGGCGTCCTGCCCGATCCGCACGGCGCTGGTTACCGCGCGCTCGGCGCCGGCTCACGAGCGGGTGATCCGCACCCTGCGCGAGTGGGATATTCGTCTCGACGAGTCGCTGTTCCTCGGCGGCCTGGACAAATCGGCCTTCCTCGAGGCGTTTTCCGCCGATGTGTTCTTCGACGACCAGCCGGGGCATTGCGAGCGTGCCAGCAAGGTCGTCGCGACTGGCCATGTGCCGCACGGGGTAAGCAACGAGAAAGTTGCCAACTGAAGCCGGCGGCGCGCCGTCGGTGGTCTTCTCCAGTTGCTGCTACGCTGCTCTAAGGCCCGCCGTTCCAGGCAGTGGGAGGCCGCATGATCCGCTCCATTCTCTATGCCACCGATCTTGGTCTTTACGCGCCTTACGTCCTGCAACACGCCTTGTCGCTGACTCGCGCTTATTCGGCTGAACTCTATGTAGTACATGCGGTAGAGCCGATGGGGCTGTTCGCCGATTCGGTGCTGCAGACCTATCTGGATAGCGAAACCCTGGCCGAGCTGCGCGCTTCGGGGATGCAGACGGTGATGGGCAATATCGAGAAGCGGGTGATGGAAGGCTTTCGCGATGAACTGGGCGAGCTGCAGCCGGACGCAGGGCTGATCCGCTCGGTGCGCGTGATGCTGGGCGACCCGCCCATGGTGATCCTCGAAGAGGCGCAGCGCCTGGGTGTGGACCTGATCGTCGCGGGCAGCCACAGCCACGGAGACGGGCTCAATACGCCCCTGGGGCGAACCGCCGCGCGCGTGGTGCAACTGGCCGAGGTGCCGGTGTACCTGGTGCCGATGCTCCAGCATCGTTGAGTACGACGAGCGGCGCAGTGGCACGCAGCCGCTCTGCAATGGAGCTTCGCGCGATTCTGCAGGGAAACGGACGGGGACTTTGGACGAGTGGTAGGCAGGTTCCCAAAAAACGTCTAACTTTATTCCCTAAACCATTAATATGGTTATAAAAGCAGAGCCCGGGATCGCGGGCCGCGACATCCATTTCGAGGAACCTCCATGAAGCTTCAGCAACTGCGCTATATCTGGGAAGTCGCGCACCACGATCTGAACGTGTCCGCCACGGCGCAGAGCCTGTACACCTCGCAGCCGGGCATCAGCAAGCAGATCCGCCTGCTCGAAGACGAACTCGGCGTCGAAGTCTTCGCCCGCAGCGGCAAGCACCTTACCCGCGTCACGCCGGCCGGCGAGCGCATCATCACGACCGCCGGGGAGATCCTGCGCAAGGTCGAGAGCATCAAGCAGATCGCCCAGGAGTTCTCCAACGAGAAGAAGGGCACGCTGTCCATCGCCACCACCCACACCCAGGCGCGCTATGCGCTGCCTGGCGTGATCGGCAGCTTCATCAAGCAGTACCCGGATGTGTCGCTGCACATGCACCAGGGCACGCCCATGCAGATCGCCGAGATGGCTGCTGACGGCACCGTCGACTTTGCCATCGCCACCGAGGCCCTGGAGCTGTTCGGCGACCTGATCATGATGCCCTGCTATCGCTGGAATCGTTGCGTGATCGTGCCCCAGGGCCACCCGCTGACCAAGGTGCCGAAGCTGACCCTGGAACTGCTGGCCGAACAGCCGATCGTTACCTACGTGTTCGGCTTCACCGGCCGTTCGAAGCTGGACGAGGCTTTCAACCAGCGCGGCCTGCAGCCCAAGGTGGTGTTCACCGCGGCCGACGCCGACGTGATCAAGACCTACGTGCGCCTGGGCCTGGGCGTGGGCATCGTGGCGCACATGGCGGTCGATCCCAAGCTCGACAGCGACCTGGTGATGCTAGACGCTAGCCACCTGTTCGAGTCCAGCATCACCAAGATCGGCTTCCGCCGCGGCACCTTCCTGCGCGGTTTCATGTGCGACTTCATCGAGAAGTTCGCACCGCACCTGACCCGTGACCTGCTGGCCAAGGCGGTGCAATGCCACAACAAGACGGAGCTGGACGAACTGTTCGAAGGCATCGAGTTGCCGGTCTACTGAGCCTGAATATCGAAAACGAAAACGCCCGGCATTGCCGGGCGCTTTCATTTGGGCGATCAGTCTCGTACCCAACCTCGCGCTATGGCGGGTGCCAGGCAGCGCCGATACAGATTCTCCGCCTGCTGTGTGAGGGGCGCGCCGTGACGTTGCCAGAGCACCCAGACCAGGCTGTTGCCGACGGCCGATACGGCCAGGGCGCCGAGCATGTCGAGCGGGAAGTGGATGCCCAGGTAGACCCGTGCATATCCGACCGCCAGGCCAACCAGCCCAAGCGCTGCGCCCAGCAGGTAGGCATCGTCGAACAGTAGGCTCAGGGCCACGCTGGCGAAGATGGTGAGGTGGTCACTGGGGAAGGAGGCATTGTCCGCATGCTGCAGCCAGGCGTGCCCCAGGCCGATGGCGAAGGGGCGTGGATGCGGCCAGAGAGCGCCGATCAGGAATCCCATCAGCAGGGCAACGACGGTGACCGAAAGCGCTCGCAGCAGAGCACCGCGCTTTGCGCGGTCTCCCCAGCACCAGAGGCCAAGCAGGAGCGGCGGCAACAGGAAGAGCGGCACCGTCGCCACGAAACGGGCGCAGCCCAGCAGCCAGGTCGGCGTGTCGGGGCCGGCGTTGATAGCCAGGAAGACCTGGTGGTTGAGGTGCTCCAGCAGGCTGGACGAGGACACGAGGTGAGGGCTTTGCATGAAGAGTCGGAACCGCTTGAGCAACGGGGCTCGTGGCGAGCCCGCACGGCCGCACTCTAAGGGGCGAAGAATGAACGCGGCATTAACCGGCGGTGAAAAAAATGTCGCGAGAAGGCGTCAGAGGTGATCGAGGTCGTTCCGTGCGGCCAGTTCGGCCAGCACCTCGGGGTCGTCCGCAGGGGCGGGGCCACGGCCTTCGAGAATCTCGTGGAGGAAGCTCATGAACACCGTGAAGACCTGCTCGCGACCGTCGTCATGGCGCACCACGAAGAAGGGGGCGGTTTCCACGCCATACTGCGCGGCGACCATCCAGCCGCTGCTGGACGGATTGCGCTCGTCGGCGACCAGCACGCGATCGATGCGATCGAGATAGCCGCCGCGCTCCAGGCGCTGCTGGACGTCCTTGCATTTGCCGCAGTCCTCGCCATCGGCGAGGACCTTCTTCACCAGGGTGATACGCATCGATCTACCTCGTCTGCTGTCCCGGTAGAGCAGGGCGCAGGTGCAAACCTGCGGCCCATCTTCAGCCCTTGCTGATCAGGTTGCCGGCGTGCAGCCCGCATTCCTTCTGGGTGGCTTCTTCCCACCACCAGCGGCCTTCGCGCTCGTGCTGGTTCGGCAGCACCGGACGGGTGCAGGGCTCGCAGCCGATGCTGATGAAGCCGCGCTCGTGCAGGCTGTTGTAGGGAATCTCCAGCATGCGGATGTAGGCCCAGACTTCCTCGCTGCTCATGTTGGCCAGCGGGTTGAACTTGTATAGCGGTTTCTCCGGGGTGGAGAAGGCGCCATCCAGCTCGACCACCGCGACCTGGCTGCGGGTGCCGGGGCTCTGGTCCTTGCGCTGGCCGGTGGCCCAGGCGGTTACGGTGGAGAGCTTGCGACGCAGCGGCTCGATCTTGCGGATGCCGCAGCATTCTCCGTGGCCATCCTTGTAGAAACTGAACAGGCCTTTCTCTTTAACGAAGGGTTCCAGAAGACGCGGATCGGGCGTCATCACCTCGATGGCGATGCCGTAGTGCTCGCGCACCTGCTCGATGAATCGGTAGGTCTCCGGGTGCAGACGGCCGGTGTCCAGGCTGAACACCTTGACGTTCTTGTTGATCTTCCAGGCCATGTCCAGCAGCACCACGTCCTCGGCACCGCTGAAGGAGATCCACAGGTCGTCGCCGAAGTGCTCGAAAGCGAACTTGAGGATGTCCTGGGGGGACTTGCTGGCGTAAGTCGCGGCGACTTCCGCTACATCGAAGGGGTGGCTCATCAGGCGGCTTCCAGTTGTTCTTGCGCGGTGCGCTGTAGTGGCCGCCGATCTTAGCAAAGAGGCGGATATGCCCCTAAATAACCATCAGGAAGGGTGACTGCATTGTTTGGGTATAAGGGCCGCGTTGCGCCGGCTCGGGCGAGCCGCTAGAGTGCCGCCTTCTGTCAAATCCTGCGGGGAAAACGTTCGTGGAAATCGCCTGTCTCGACCTGGAAGGGGTTCTGGTTCCGGAAATCTGGATCGCCTTCGCTGAAAAAACCGGTATCGATGCGCTGAAGGCGACGACCCGCGACATTCCCGACTACGACGTGCTGATGAAGCAGCGCCTGCGCATCCTCGACGAGCACGGCCTGAAGCTGTCCGACATCCAGGAAGTGATCGCCACCCTCAAGCCGCTGGAAGGCGCGGTGGAGTTCGTCGACTGGCTGCGCGAGCGCTTCCAGGTGGTGATCCTCTCCGACACCTTCTATGAGTTCTCCCAGCCGCTGATGCGCCAGCTCGGTTTCCCGACCCTGCTGTGCCACAAGCTGGTCACCGACGAGACCGATCGCGTGGTGGGCTACCAACTGCGCCAGAAAGATCCCAAGCGTCAGTCGGTGATCGCCCTCAAGAGCCTGTACTACCGTGTGATCGCCGCCGGCGACTCGTACAACGACACCACCATGCTCAGCGAAGCCCATGCCGGCATCCTGTTCCATGCGCCGGAGAACGTGATCCGCGAGTTCCCGCAGTTCCCGGCGGTGCACACCTACGAGGACCTGAAGCAGGAATTCCTCAAGGCGTCGAACCGCGAGCTCAGCCTGTAATTTCGGCTGTGTAAACGAAAATGGCCCGCTGACGCGGGCCTTTTTCATGCGTGGGATTTACAGCTGCTCCAGGGTTCGCAGCAGCACATCGACCTTGGTCAGCGATTCCTCGTACTCGGCTTCCCAGTTCGAGTCGGCAACGATGCCGCCGCCGCCCCAGCAACTGGCCTGGCCGTCTTTCACCAGCACAGTGCGGATGGTGATGGAGCTGTCCAACTCGCCGCGCACGTCGAGGTAGAACAGGCTGCCGCAGTAGATGTTGCGGCGAGTCGGTTCCAGCTCGTCGATGATCTGCATGGCGCGGATCTTCGGCGCACCGGTGATGGAGCCGCCGGGGAAGCTGCCGAGCAGCAGGTCGAGGGCGTCCTTGTCCGGCGCCAGTTCGCCGGTGACGCTACTGACCAGGTGGTGCACGTTGGGGTAGCTCTCCAGGGCGAACAGCTCCGGCACTCGCACACTGCCTGGCGTGCAGCTGCGCCCCAGGTCGTTGCGCAGCAGGTCGACGATCATCAGGTTCTCCGCGCGGTCCTTCTCGCTGGCCAGCAGCGCTTCGGCGTTCGCTGCGTCCTCTTCCGGCGTGCGCCCGCGGGGGCGGGTGCCCTTGATCGGGCGGGTCTCCACCTGGCGCTTGTGCATCTGGATGAAGCGTTCCGGCGACAGGCTGAGGATCGCGCCTTCTTCCAGCGCCAGGTAGCCGGCGAAGGGTGTCGGGCAGGCCTGGCGCAGCGCCTGATAGGCCAGCCACGGCGAGCCGCTGCAGGGGGCTTGGAAACGCTGGGTGTAGTTCACCTGGTAACAGTCGCCGGCAAGGATGTAGCCCTGTACGCGCTCCAGCGCTTCGCGGTACTGCGCCTTTTCCAGGTCCGGGCGGAAGCCGCGTTGCAGGCGGAAGGGCTCTTCCGCGTGTGCCGGCTCGCCGCTTTCGAACAGCGCCATCAAGCGCTGGCGCTCGTCCTGACCCAGATGCGGATGAAACACCAGCTGGCTCGTGCGCTGCTGGTGGTCGCTAATTAGCGCCCAGGTGTACAGACCGACACGCGCCTCGGGTAGACCCAGGTCGTCGGCGCTGCATTGCGGCAGCCGTTCGATGCGCCGGCCGAAGTCATAACTCAGATAGCCGATCACTCCCCCGACGAATGGCAGATCCGGAATTTCGGCCGGTTGCAGATTGCCGAGGCTCTGCAAGGCGTCTCGCAGGCGATCGAAGAAATCCTTGGCCGATTCGTCAGTGCCTGGCGCCAGTTCTGCCAATGGCCAGGCGCTCATAAGGTCATAGCGTCCACGTGTGGCCACTGGCCTGCCTGCATCAAGCAGGACGGCGCCTGGAGCCCGACTGATGCGCGTGAAATACGCGGCAGGATCTTCCCGATAGGGCAGAGGGTGTACGAGGTAATGGGACATAGGTGGGGTGAGGGCGCTCCAAGCAGGGGCTGCTGCTTGTCTGAAAAGTCCGATGCTAGAGCCGTTTCCTCGGTTTACGTAGGAAAGGCATTCTGATAAGAATTGGATTATCCCGCGGAAGCCATGCTCCGTACCACAACGATAATGAAACAGGGATATAGGCCGTGGACGTCGTGTTCAAAACCGCAGCCGGCAGCCTTTCGCGTCATCAGTCTTCGCTCCCCCAGGTGCCTGCCGATCATCTGTACCTTCCCCAGGTCCAGTCCGCACTGGATCGTTCCAAGCATTTCCGAGTCCTGCTGTTCTCTGCGCCTGCCGGTTTCGGCAAGAGTGCCGCTTTGGCGTCGCTTGCAGCTCAGCGTGAGGAACGCGGCCACCACGTGGTGTGGATTTCCCTCGAGAGTGCCGACGACGACCCGGTGCGCTTCTGCACCCGGCTGACCGAGTCGCTCGCCGCCGCCTTGCCCGGCGTCGGCGCCGATGCCCAGAGCTACCTGCAGAACACCCTGCGTGTGCCGGTCGTCGCAGTCATGGAAAGCCTGCTGATGGACCTGGCGCGTTGCGAGCAGCCGGTCCTGCTGGTGCTGGATGACTTCGATCGCATTGGCCACGAAGAAATCCTCGGTGGCCTCAACCGCCTGGTGCAGTACGCCCCGCCAGCCTTCACCCTGGCCATCGGCAGCCGTTCGCTGCCGCCGCTCAGCCTGGCCACCTGGCGCGCCAAGGGTCTGTTGCTGGAAGTCGGCCTCGAAGAGCTGCGCCTGAGCGAAGAACAGACCCGCGACTACTTCCGCCGCAGCGGTCTTGAACTGGCCGACGAATGCCTGCGCGCGCTGTACACGCAGACCGAGGGTTGGGTGATCGGGGTACACCTGGTGAGCCTGTGGCTGCGTCAGCAACCCAGCGGCACGCCCCTGAACCTCGAGGCCCTGCGCGGTGACCAGGCGGCGGTCGGTGGTTATCTACTGCGCGCGGTCTTCGAGCGCCTACCCGACGACATCCGTAGCATCCTGCTGTCTCTGAGCGTGGCCAGTCGCCTGAACGGCGACCTGGCCAATGCCCTGACTGGTCGCCAGGACGGCCAGGCCCTGCTGGAGCGCCTGGACAGCCTGCAACTCTTCCTCCTGCCGCTGGACCGCGAGCGCCAGTGGTACCGCTTCCACCAGCTGTTCGCCGACTTCCTCCGCGCGCACCTGCGCGATCGCGAGCCGGAACGCTTCAAGCAGCTGCACTTCAACGCGAGCCTGTGGTTTACCAACCACCACATGCCGACCCTGGCGATCGAACACGCCTGCCTGGCCGAAGACCCGGAAATGCTAGCCGCGCTGGTCGATGGCTACGGTCTGGAGCTGATCAACCGCGGCCAGCTGTACCTGATCTCGCGCTGGCGCCGGCACGTGCCGGACGAGATCGCCGCGCGCTATCCGATCCTGGTGCTCAGCGATGTCTGGACCCGCGCCACCGAGCTCAGCCTCGCCGAAGCCAATCGCATGCTCGACGAGCTGCTGGCGCGCTGGAGCGACGGCAAGCCGCAGTCGCCCATGGGCGACCAATACCTGTCGGCGCTGGCGGTGAAGGCCGTGCTGGCGCTGCAGAAGGACGATCTCGAACAGTGCATCGCCCTGGCGCGCCGGGTGGAGAGCCAGCTGGGGCAGAACTCGGCGTTCCTCGAGTGCGCCATCCTGCTGGTCGCCGCCTTCGCCCAGGTCATGCATGGCCAGGCCGAGCAGGCGCGGCGCCTGATGGGGCTGGCGCAGCAGCGCAATCATTTCCTCGACGGCCGCTACCTGCACATGCAGCTGTCCACCATCGAGGTGATGCTGGCGCTGGAGCAAGGCCACGTGAAGCAGGCGCAGCTGCTGGTCGATCGCGTCCGCGAGCAGGCGGTGCCGCTGTTCGACCGGCGCTCCCAGGCCCTGGCCCTGCCGGCGATCACCGAGAGCCTGACGGCCTACTACCGCATGGAGCTCGATGGCCTGGAGGCCCGCCTGCGTTGGGCGTTGGGGCGGGTCGACGTGATCAACCCCATCGATCTGTACGCCCAGGGCGTGCAGTGCCTGGCGCGCATCCAGCGCCTGCAGGGGCGCAGCAAGGAGGCCCTGGCGACCCTCGGCCTGATGCAGGCGCTGGCGTCGCGCAACCACTCCTGGCGCATCTTCGCCATGGCGGTGGGGGAGGAGATCAACCTGATTCTCCAGGAGCCGGCCGCCGACCGCTGCAAGCGCGCCGAGCAGCGCCTCAACGGCATCGATTGGCAGAAGCTCGCTGCTTCGTATCGCCAGGGCCCGTTCAACCCGGTGCTCTGGGTACGCGGCATCAGCCGGGTGCGCCTGCTGCAGGCGCGCGGCCATTTCAGCGAAGCGCTGCACGAGATCACCCAACTGCGCGCGCTGCTGCAACCCGGCTGGCACGGTCTGCAGCGCCTGCGCCTGGACCTGCTGGCGGCGCTCAGCTACCAGCGCCTGGGCTACCAGGAGCGCGCCAACAGTCTGCTCGGTCAATGCCTGATCGGCGCCGAGCGCGAAGGGGTGCGTAGCCTCTTCATCGAGGAGGGCGAGGGCATCCGCCTGCTCCTCCAGCAACTCGAGTCCACCGAACGCCAGCCGGCGCTGCAGGTCTTCATCCGCGGCCTGTTGTCCGCCTGGCCAGGACAGGAAATACGCAAGGCACAGGACGTGCTCGAGGAAGGGCTGACCGACCGCGAGCGGGAAGTGGTGTGTCTGGCTGCCCAGGGACTCTCCAACGAGGAGATCGGCCAGAAGCTGTCGCTGGCCCTGGGAACCGTCAAATGGCACCTGCACAACATCTACGAGAAGCTCAAGGTGCGTAATCGGACCCAAGCGATCCGCCGTGCCCGCGAGCTGAGCCTGCTCTGACATGAACATGATGAATTCTCAGCAGCCCACGCCGCTGCTGCGCACCAAGCTGTTCCCGCCGCACGCGGATGGCGTGGCGCTGTTGCCGCGCCAGGCCTTGATCGACCGCCTGTACGGTGCGCGCAACCAGCGCGCGCTGATCCTCAGCGCGCCGGCAGGGTTCGGCAAGAGCACGATCCTCAGCCTGTTTCGCCGGCGCCTGCAGGAGAGCGGGGCGCTGGTAGCCTGGCTGTCCTGCGACGAAGGCGACAGCGAGCCGCAGCGCTTCCTGCAATATCTGGTGGCGAGCATCCGCAGCGTCGCCGAGGGCTTCGGCGCCAACACCTCGAACCTGCTGCAGTCGGACATGACGCTGCCGCTGGAGGGGCTGCTCGATGCCTTCCTCGCCGACCTCAAGCGCATCGATGGCCAGCTCTATCTGTTCCTCGACGACTTCCACCGCATCCGCCATCCGGCGCTCACGCCCGGCGCGCGCTATCTGATCGAGCACCTGCCGGACAACGTCCGCCTGGTTACCAGCACGCGCTACCGGCCACGCTTCCTGGTCGACGAACCGGCGCTGTCGCCCTGGGCCTTCTGCCTGAGCGGCGCGGATCTGCGCCTGACCCGCGAAGAAGCCGACACCTATCTGCTGGAGCTCAAGGGGCTGTCTCTGGCCGAGTCCGAGCTGGCGCTGCTCTACAAGCGCACCGAAGGCTGGATCACCGCGCTGCACCTGGCCGCCCTGGCGCTGGCCCGGCACAGCGACCGCGCCGCCTTTCTGCGCGGGCTGTCCGGTACCGAACGGGACATAGCCGACTACCTCGCCGAAGACGTGCTCGCCTCGCTGCCGGCGCCGCTGCAGCAATTCCTCGACCAGACCTCCGTGCTCGACGAGTTCTGCGCCGAGCTGTGCAACGCCCTGACCGGGCGGCGCGACGGCATGGACATGCTCATGCGCCTGCAGAACGAGCAATTGTTCATCATCCCGCTGGACGACCAGCGCGAGTGGTTCCGTTACCACCACCTGTTCGCCGAGTTCCTCCACGGGCGCTTGGCGCGCAGCGCCGATCCCACGCCGTTGCTCAATGCCGCGGCGCGCTGGTGCGAGAGCCGCGACATGGCCGATCGCGCGGTGCGCTATGCGCTGCGTGCGCGTGACTACGCTTTTGCCGCCGACTTGCTGGAGCGCCAGGGCGCGCGGCTGATCGCCGGCAACCGGGTGTACAGCATCCTCGGCATGCTCGGCAGCATTCCCGCCGAGGTGATCCGCGAGCACCCGGTGTTCCAGATCTTCTATGCCTGGCAGTTGGCCTTCGAGCAGAAGTTCGCCGAGGCCGAGGCCCTCATCGAGGAGCTCAGCGCACGGCTGCTGCTGGGGCAGGGCAAGGCGCGCAACTTCGGTCTGGCCGAGTTGCTGGCGGTGGCCCAGGTACTCAAGGCGCTGGTGCTGCTCTACCAGGACAAGCTGGAGGCGAGCCTCAAGGTCTCGCGCCAGTGGCTGTCGCTGGTGCCTGCGAACCAGCCGGTGTTCCGCGCGAGCCTGGCGTGCATCCTCGCCGCTGCTCATGCACTGCTGGGCGACTATGCCGAAGCGGCCGGTGCCATCGGCATCGCCCGCGAATGCCTGCGCATGGCGGACAGCGAGTACCTGCAGGTGGTGGCGAGCATGATCGAGGCGCTGATCTGCAAGGAGAGCGGCGAACTGGAGCGCGGGCGGACCATCGCCGAAAGCGCGCGCAGCCGGGTCGAGCGGGTGTTCGGCCGGCGCAGTAGGGTAGGTGGGCCGTTGTCGCTGGCCTACGCCGATATCCTCTACGAGCAGGATCGCCACGCCGCGATCCTCGCCGAACTGCCGCTCGCCACGACCTGGCGCGACGTGGCGACGCCGGTCGAGCTGATCAGCCGCGGCCAGTTGGTGATGGCCAAGGCGCGTTTCTTTGCCGGCGAGGCCGACCAGGGTCTGGCCCAACTCGACGAATGGCTGGCCGGGCTGCAATCGCCGGGTTACGAGCGGGTCAATGCGCTGGCCATGAGTTGCAAGGTGCAGCTGTTGCTTTGGCTGCGTCGACCCAACGAGGCCGAGCGCGTTTGCCTTCAACTGGCGCGACAGCTCTCGGGGCTTTCCGCGGAGCGCTTCGCTGACGCCCACGCCGCGCTGTGCCTGGCCGAGGCGCGCCTGGCGTTGTCCGAGCGGCATGCCGAGAAAGCGCAACAGCGCCTGGAAGCCTGCCTGGCGGCGACGACTTCGCCCTATCTGCGCGACCGGCGCTTGCGTCTTTCCTTGTTACTTTCTGTTGCGTATTGGCAGAAAGGTAACAGCGAAAAAGCCTTCGCACTCTTCGCGCCGACTCTCGAAGAGGCCTGGAACCAGGGCTATCGCCGCCTGTTCCAGGACGACGCGCTCTGGCTGCTGCCGTTCTGGGAGGCCTGGCGCGAAGCCGAGCCCAAGCGCGCCGCCGCCTGGCAAGGGGTGGCCGAGATGCTCCGCGAGCAGTGCCGCCGGCTCTCCGTCGACCCGGAAGGTTTCGAGGAAAATCAGGATGTTAGCCACCGCGAGCGGGAGATCCTGCGGCTGGTCGCGGCGGGCCTTTCCAATCGCGATATCGCCCAGGCGGTACATCTGTCGGAGGCCACCATCAAGTGGCACCTGCACAACCTGTTCGCCAAGTTGGGAGTGCGCAGTCGTACCCAGGCAGTTCTCAAGGGGAAGAGCCTCGGCTTGCTGAGCGAGGCGTGAAATCACGGAAGATCCGGCTCCATCCCTTGGATGGGCTGGCAGGTGGGGGTTGGACCAGTAGCTTGAAACCAGGACGCGAAGCCTGAGTGCTTCACGAATCCATGCCCGCGACACCTAGGGAAGCCGTGGCGGGTCTGGAGGGTCGGCTTGGCCGGCCAACCTGCAGCGGGGCAGGACGCCCACTGCAGCCCTGGGGCAAACCCACCTGAACACTGGAGAGACACAACAATGAAAAAAATCCAACAACTGGTTCTTGCAAGTGCTGTTCTGGCCGCTCCGTTCATGGCTCATGCCGACCTGAAATCCATGGATGACACCGCGCTGTCCAGCGTGACCGGTCAGGACGGCATCAGCATCGCCGGTACCTTCAACGCCTCTATCGGCGCCGTGACCTACACCGACGCCGACACCAACGGCGGCTCCCTGGTGCTGCAGGGCATCCATCTGCCGAGCGTAACCATCGCCGACAGCGCCCCGATGACCGTAGACGTGGTTACCACCACCATCGGCAGCACCCCGACCCAGCAGCTGGCTATCGGCCTGCCGACCGTTACCGGCGACGTGACCATCGACGCCATCAAGGTTGGCAGCACTGGCGCCAGCATCGGCTCGCTGACCGTCTCCAACCTGAACCTGGCCGGTTCCACCGTGAAGATCTGGGGTCACTGATCACGGTGTTCGCGTAGTACCCGATCTCGCCGGCGCCTCGCCGGCGAGGTCCATCCAGAATTCAAGGAGTGGGATGGATGTTCGAGATTCTGCTGGGGAGCCTGCTGGGGCTGTTCGGTTTCACCCAGGCGGTGGACACCAAGCCGCAACCGCAAGGCACGGTCAATCTCTCGCAGCAACTCACTCCCAACGGCCCCTTGCGTGAGTCGGTGCAGCTCGAGCCGATGAGCCAGGTGCAGTTCCGCAACGTCATTCGCCAGTCGTACGACTACAGCTGCGGCTCGGCGGCCCTGACCACGCTGCTGGACTACTACCTGGGGCGCAACCTGGAAGAGCGCCAGGTCATGGAAGGCCTTCTGAAGTACGGCGAGGCGGACAAGATCGTCCAGCGTCGCGGTTTCTCGCTGCTCGACATGAAGCGCTACGCCGCTGCACTGGGCTACAAGAGCGGCGGTTTCCGTGCCGAATTCTCCGACCTCGACTCGCTGGAAAACCCGGCGCTCGTGCCCATCCACTACGGCGGCTTCAAGCATTTCGTGGTGGTGCGTGACGTCTACAACGATCACGTTTTCGTTGCCGATCCTGCCCTGGGCAACATCAGTTTCACCCGCAGCCGCTTCGAGGCGATCTGGGACCAGAACGTCCTGTTCGTGATCTACCCCGGCGGCCAGGAGCCGAAGAGCGCCCTGGCCCTGAAAGAACAGGACCTGCGCCTGGTGGATGACCGTACCGTGAGCCTGCTGGCCTTCCGCGATTTTCCGGAGCTGAGCAAGTTCGCCAGCAACCGCGTGACGGAGGCCGCCTCGAAAGGCGACGTGCAGTACATCCGCAACAAGTGAGCGCTCTTTTCATCGACCCATAAGAACAAGACCAGGGGATAGCATCATGGATTTCAGGGGGTATGCGTGCGCCGCCATACTGGCCTTGCTGGCTGGCGGCCCTGTGTGGGCCGAGGAGAAATCGGTCGACCAGGCGCGTGATGCACTGTCCAAGAAAGAGGGTGACGCCGACAGCGCCAAGGCGCTGGAGCAGGTGTTCCAGGCGGCGGAACAAAGCTACACCTTGCTGAAGAAGGGCGAGCGCACGCTCACCTATGGCTTCGACTACTCGATGATGCGCGACACCCGCATCCAGCAGGTGCGCACTGGCCAGAACGTCTACAGCGTCCTGGCGCAGAGCGAGGCGCAGCACACCTTCACCAACTCGTTCACCTTCGACTACGGCATCTGGGACAACCTGACCTTCAGCCTGCGCCTGCCGTTCGTGGCCAAGTACGACACCGAGCGCGACGTGCATGCCTACAGCCTCGGCGACATCTCCACGACGTTGCGCTGGCAGCCCTGGCCATCGGTACGCGGACGTCCCGTCACCACCTTCTACGCCACCCTCGGCCTCCCCACCGGCGACAGCCCGTACGACATGAATCCGGACAAGGACGTGTCTACCGGCAGCGGCTACTACAGCCTGGGCGTGGGCGCCAACATGTCCTACGTGATCGACCCGGTCGTGCTCTACGGCTCGCTCGGTTACACCTACAACATGCAGGTCGACAGCATCCATCAGTACCAATACAACGAGGAGCTGCAGAAGGTCACTCCGGGCGACACCCTGAACTTCGCCATGGGCATGGCCTACGCGCTGTCCTATGACGTATCGCTGGCCACCTCGTACCAGATGGCCTACCAGATGAAGAGCCACTACCACTTCGACGACCGCACGGTGGAGGCTCCGGAACAGACCAGCGCAATCATGAACTTCTCGCTCGGCCTGCGAACTTCACCCGACTACATCGTCAACGTGAACGCCGGCTTCGGCATGACCGAGGACTCGCCGGATGTCCTGCTGGGGGTTTCCCTGCCCCTGGACATCAAGGGCCTGAAACCCGACTAACCCGCGAGCGAGACCCACATGACGAAGCGCATTTCGCCACTCGTGCTGGCGATGGCTGGGGCGGGGCTTGGCTGGATTCTGCCGGCGCACGCACAACTGGCCAACGACATCACCATCGGCAACCCCAAGGCGATGGCCCTGGGCAACGCGGTGACTGCCGATTCGACCGGCATCGACGCCGTGCACTACAACCCGGCCGCACTGACCAAACTCAAGGGCCGGCAGACCACGGTGAAGCTGGTGGCCGGCTTCATGGATATCCGCGCCGGCTTCCATGCGCCGCCAGATTATGGCTCGAGCACCTTCGGCGTGACCGACGACCCGATCGCCAACTCGCACAGCCGCACCACCACGCCGACCATGTACCTGCCAGGCCTCGGCGGCATGACCGACGTGCCGGCGCTGGTAGCGCCGCTGGCCGGCATCTCGATCAACCCGCCGGGCTCGAAATTCACCTTCGCCACCAACGTCTACACCCCGCAGGCGCTGGGCTATTCGCGCGATTCCGACAGCGATCCGGCACGCTACGATGGCCGTCGTGTATCGCTGCAGCGGCTGACCTACTTCTCGCCCTCGGTGGGCTACCAGATGAACGACGCCTGGTCGTTCGGCCTGTCGATCGGCTTCTCGCACCAGGCCATGGCGCTGGATACCGACTTCCGCAACCCGGGCATCCTCACCGGCCTGCTGGAAACCCTGCACAACACCACCTGCGTGCCGGGGGCGCAGGAAATCGTCGAGCTGGTGTTCAACGTCTGCGGCGGCAAGATCGGCCCTTACGACAAGCTGGCCAACCTCAAGCTGGACATGCAGCAGACCCTCTCGCCGAGCTACAACCTCGGCGTGCTCTGGGAGCCCAACGACTGGTTCGGCTGGGGTGCGGTGTACCAGAGCGAGTCGCGCATGAAGCTCAAGGGCAAGTACCGCGTCGACTACACCCAGGACTGGCAGGGCTTCTGGTCCGGCCTGCAGAGCTCGGTGTTCGGTGCCTTCCTCAGTCCGCTGTTCCCCAACGGCAACGTCGACGAAGAGCACGGCGTAGCCACGCTGAAGCTGACCAACCCGGACAACTTCTCCACCGGCATCAAGATTCGTCCGTTCGACAACTGGCAGTTCAACGCCGACCTCAAGTGGAGCGGCTACAGCGACTGGAACAACATGACCATCGAGTTCGACAAGGAACTCGACCTGCTGCGCATCGCCAAGAACTTTGCGCCCAACGGCGCCACCGACCACAGCATCATTCTCGACCGCGGCTACCGCGACACCTGGAGCTACGCCGCCGGCGTACAGTACGACGTGAACGACCGCCTGCAGCTGCGCGCCGGCTACGAGTACCGCCCCTCGGCGATCCCCAAGAGCAAGGCCGACGCCCTGGTGCCCATCGGCGACGCCAACCTCTACGGCCTCGGCCTGGGCTATCGCTGGGACAAGGACACCACCATCGACCTGGGCTTCAACTACTTCGTTTCCAAGCAGAGCATCAAGGCCGGCGAGAGCTGCAACCTGACCTGCACCGGGATCGACAACCTGGTGTACAACCCCTATGCCGGCATGGATGTGGACACGACGGTGAAGGCCTATATTTTCGCACTGACCTACAACACCACCTTCTGAGGACGGACAGATGCGTCGCTGCACTCCACTGGGCATTGTTCTCCTCGGCGTGGCCTTGCTGTCCGCGGGTGCGCAGGCGGGCGCCGGACGCTATCTGTCGTGGATCGACGACAGCGGGCAGGTGCACAACACCTTCGTCGACGACGACTTCAATCGCCAACAGCGCCAGGCGGCCAAGCGCATCGA
Source organism: Pseudomonas knackmussii B13 (assembly GCF_000689415.1). Lineage (NCBI taxonomy): Bacteria > Pseudomonadati > Pseudomonadota > Gammaproteobacteria > Pseudomonadales > Pseudomonadaceae > Pseudomonas > Pseudomonas knackmussii. Next base: position 1,996,423 of record NZ_HG322950.1, read on the forward strand.
CCAAAGCGACCAGGCGCGCCTGCTCGACGACGGCGGCACGCGCTGGCCGGGGAGCCAGGCGGCGGGGGAGAGCAAGCGGCGTTACTTCACCTGGGTGGACGGCCAGGGCAACCTGCAGAACAGCTTCTACGCGGCCAACCAGGCGCCTGCCGGTGGCGCCGACTACGTGCTGCCCAATGGCGATCGCTCGTCCGAGTACATCGATGCCGAGGCGTACGAAGACAAGGGCTTCGTTCGCAGCCAGAACGGCAATCCGTACTACACCTGGGTCGACGAGCAGGGGCGCATGCACAACTCGCCGATCAGCCCCGAGGAGCGCGCAGCGGGCATTCGCCGCAACGACATCGCCTTCACCGAAGGTCGGCAGGTCGAGTTCGGCAAGCGTCCGCAGGCATTGCCTGGGCTCGACGGCAGCGGCGAGCAGACCGACGCCATGAAGGCGCTGCTCAAGGGCAGCGGCAAGACCCTGAACGACCTCTACCAGGACCTGCAGCGGCGCTGCTGCGAGCAGATCGGCGAGGGCGATTTCACCGAACTGAGTGCCGATGAGCCGCGCTACGAGGAGCTCAACAAGTTCTCGCCGAGCTTCGATTTCCCGATGGGCAAGAGCTACTACGTGGCCATGAAGCTGCCGGCATCGCAGCAGGTCTATGGCCTGCGCGTGCGTAGCTTCGCCAACCATCAGGTGGTCTATCCGTCGCTGCTGTTCCTCGACGAACACAAGCGCCCGACCCGCCTGGTCAGCGACGCGGTGTACAAGCTCAATCCGGAGACCTGGTACCGCTACGCCTTCATCGAAGGCACGGTGCCGGTGCGCGCCAACGAAGGTGAACGCTACGTACTGCTGCTGACCACGGACGAGGACCGCAGTCTGCAGACCCTCGACAACAAACCGTACAAGCGGCCGCTGGAAAAACTGGCGGTGAACGATGCCGGCATGAAGGTGCGCGACCACGGCGACCAGGGCGGTTTCGAGCTGGCGGTGATTCGCTGAGGTTGGGCGGGGGAATCCCTGTAGGAGCGGACCTTGTCCGCGATTCGCGCGCATGGCGCGCTCCTACAGGTTTTTCGCGGATGAGATCCGCTCCTACGGGCGGGGCGGCGCCGTCAGATCTCCCGCTGCGGCACGTGCCCGAACAGGCTCTGGGCGAACTTCACGCGCTGCTCCGGCGTTTCCTCAATACCCTTGGCGCGCAGGCTTTCCAGATGCGCCTCCACTGCCTGAGTTCGGCCGACCAGGCCGCAGTCGTTGGCGATCTGGATGTTCAGGCCGGGGCGTGCGTTGAGCTCGAGGATCAGCGGGCCCTTGTCCTGGTCCAGCACCATGTCCACGCCGATGTAGCCAAGGCCGCAGAGCTCGTAGCAGCCCGCGGCGAGCTTCATGAAGCCGTCCCAGAACGGCAGCTGCACGCCGTCCACCGCGTTGGCGGTGTCCGGGTGCTTGGCGATCTTGCGGTTCAGCCAGGTGCCGCGCAGTGTGCTGCCGGTGGCGAGGTCCACACCCACGCCGATGGCGCCCTGGTGCAAGTTGGCCTTGCCGTTGGACTGGCGGGTCGGCAGGCGCAGCATGGCCATCACCGGGTAGCCCATGAGGACGATGATGCGGATGTCCGGCACGCCCTCGTAGCTGATGCTCTTGAAGATCGGGTCGGGGGTGACGCGGTACTCGATCAGTGCGCGGTCACGGTGCCCGCCGAGGGAGTAGAGGCCGGTGAGGATGCTGGACAGCTGGTACTCGATCTCGTCGCGGCTGATGATCCGCCCGGAGACCGTCTTGTAGTTGCCCTCGAAGCGGTCGGCGATCACCAGGATGCCATCGCCGCCGGCGCCCTGCGCAGGCTTGATCACGAAGTCGTTGCGCTCGCCGATGATGCTGTCGAGCTTCTCGATTTCCTTCTCGGTGGAGATGATCCCGTACATCTCCGGCACCTGGATGCCGGCCTCGATGGCGCGCTCCTTGGTGATGATCTTGTCGTCGACGATCGGGTACAGATGGCGCTTGTTGTACTTCAGCACGAAGTCCGCGTTGCGCCGGTTGATCCCCATGATGCCCTTGGCTTCCAGGGCTTTCCATCGCTTGATCAGGCCGAACATGGCTCAGTCCTTGAGGAAGGCTTTGAAGCGGAACAGCTCGGTCAGGCGGTAGCCGCGGTAGCGACCCATCGCGAGCATGAAGGCGACCAGGATCAGCAGCACCGCCGGGAAGGTGAAGACGAAGTACACCAGTTCCGGCACGCGCATCAGGATGTGCGCCAAGGTGGCCGCCACCAGGGTGCCGAGGGCCGCCTTCATCGCATGCGCGGCGCCGCGCTCCTCCCAGGTGATCGACAGGCGCTCGATGCTCATGGTCAGGATCACCATCGGGAACAGCGCCACCGACAGCCCGCTCTCGAAGCCGAGCTTGTGGCTGAGCAGGCTGATGATCGCGATCATCACCACCACGAACGTCAGCACCACCGACAGGCGCGGCAGCATCTGCAGCTTCAGGTGCTCGAGGTACGAGCGCAGCGACAGGCCCAGGGCGGTGATCACGGTGAACAGGCCGATGCCCCACTGCAGGCCGGTCTCGCGGAAGGCGAGGGCGATCAGCACAGGGGTGAAGGTGCCCAGGGTCTGGATGCCGATCAGGTTGCGCAGCACCAGGATCACCAGCACGCCGAAGGGGATCATGATCATGATCTGGAAGGTCTGCTGGGTCGACAGCGGCAGGCCGTACAGCGAGTACTCGAGGAAGGTCGCGTCGGTGTTGGCGTCGGAGATCTTCGCCAGGCGGATGGCATTCATCTCGCTGCTGTTGATGCTGAAGCTGACCTGGGCCTTCTTGCCACCGTCCACGCTCAGCAGCGGCTCGTCGCCCAGCCACCAGATCACCCGGTCGTTGGGCAGGCCGCGCTCGCCGGTCTCGGGGTTGAAGTACAGCCAGTCCTTGCCGTTGTAGCTGCGCAGCCACAGCTCCGGGGTTTGCTGCTGGTTGGCCAGCAGGCGCAGGGTGTGCACCCGCTCCAGCGGCACGTGGGCGATGCCCAGCAGGGTCTCGACGATGTAGGCGCGCTTCTCCAGGCTGGTGTCGCCGGCCATCAGCAGCTTGACGTTGTCGTCGGCCTGGTTGTTGGCACGCTTGATGGTCTCGCTGACGAAGGTCTCGATGTCGGCCGAATGCTGGCGGATCGGAGCGATCAGCGCTTCGGCTGCGATCTTCTCCGGGCCTTCCAGCGGCGGCGTGTCGCGGAAGATCGGGCCTTTCTCCTTGGGCTTCTCGCCGCTGAAGCGCTTGGTCAGCACCAGGCGGTAGTAGAGGGTCTGCTTGCCGCTGGCGCGGCGCGAAGACCAGGTCACCTTACGGTTGCCGTCGGAGCGGTTGATGCTCACGCCGTAGTTGTTCGACACGAAGCTCTCGTTGAGGCTCGTGTAGTCCTGGGTCAGTGGCGGGACGAACATCTGCACCTTCACCGGCGTCTTGGGCGCGGCTTCGAAGCTGACCCGTGCGTCGATGTTCCAGAGGTCCTCGGTTTCCGCTTCGGTCATGGGAATTCCGAGGACGAAGATCTGGTACGCGGTGATCGAGATGCCCAGCAGCACCAGGGTCGCGATCAGGATCTTCAGGTGTAGGTTCAGAGAGCGCATGGGGCGTTACTCGGCAGTTTTCTTCGCAAGGGGACAGCCGGGCTGGCCGGCGGCGTATTTCAGGCTGGGATCGACCAGCGCACCGAAGCGCTTGAGCGCGTCGGAGCCGATCAGCAGCGGGTATTGGAAGGCGCTGCGATCGGTCAAGTTCACTTCGATGGTGCGGCGCACCTTGCCCAGGCAGACCTCCAGTTCGATGACCGGGCGTGCGGTGTAGGCCTTGTCTTCGTCGGGGTCGAAATCGCCGTGGCGGCGCTTGATCTTGCTGATGCGTGCCAGCGGCCGTTCGATCGGCTCGCGGTCGGCGCTGTCGGTGGCCAGGTAGAAGCGCACCCAGGTTTCGCCATCGCGCTTGAAGCGCTTGATGTCGCGGGCGCTGAGCGATGCGGTCTTGGCGCCGGTGTCGAGCTTGGCGGCGAGCACTTCGTCGAGTTCGCCGATGTGCGCGTATTCGTTGAGGCCGTAGACGGTCTTACCCGCGGCCTGGGCGGTGACGCCGAGGGCGGGGAGCAGGAACAGCAGCAGAAGGGTGGTGAGTCTGAGTTGCATAGGTTCTGTGCACTGGGAGACCGCGAGGCCTCTGGTACGGGAGCATCCGGCAAACGCCTGGCCCGCATGTGCGCGCTGATCGTTCGGCCGCGCCGGGAAGACGCCCAGTGGAGAGCGGGCGGCATTCTAGCATGGGGCGTTTCGGCCGCGACAACCGGGCGCTCCTGCCCTGGGATCAATGTGCGCCAGATAACGGAAAAGCCGGCGTTCGGCCGGCTTTTCGCGCTGTTTCGCTGCAGTCGAGCGGCTATTTTAGACGGCGCTCGACACCCTTCTCGACGAGAATCTTGGCCGAAATCTCTTCCACCGAAAAATGCGTGGAGTTGATGTAGGCGATGTTCTCGCGGCGGAACAGGTTCTCCACCTCGCGCACCTCGAACTCGCACTGGGCGAAGCTTGCGTAGCGGCTGTTGGGCTTGCGCTCGTGGCGAATGGCGGTCAGCCGGTCGGGGTCGATGGTCAGGCCGAACAGCTTGTGCTTGAAGGGCTTGAGCGCATTGGGCAGCTGCAGGCGCTCCATGTCTTCTTCGGTGAGCGGGTAGTTGGCGGCGCGGATGCCGTACTGCATGGCCATGTACAGGCAAGTCGGGGTCTTGCCGCAGCGCGACACGCCGACCAGGATCAGGTCGGCCTTGTCGTAGTAGTGGGTGCGCGCGCCGTCGTCGTTGTCCAGCGCGAAGTTCACGGCCTCGATGCGCTCCATGTAGTTGGTGTGCTGGCCGATGCTGTGCGACTTTCCGACGGAGTACGAGGAGTCCGCGGATAATTCCTGTTCCAATGGGGACAAAAAGGTCGAGAAGATGTCGATCATGAAGCCATTGGACTGCGCCAGGATGGCGCGGATCTCGCGGTTCACGATGGTGTCGAAGATGATCGGGCGGGCCCCGTCCGCCTCGGCAGCAGCGTTGATTTGCTGTACCATGACGCGCGCTTTTTCTTCAGAGTCGATGTAGGGTCGCGTCAGTTTGAGGAAGTTGATGTTCTCGAACTGCGCAAGGAGACTTTGGCCGAGGGTTTCGGCAGTGATGCCGGTTCCGTCGGAAATGAAGAACGCCGTACGTTTCATTGCGCTAGTGGCCTTAAGGTAGGAAGGAATCCTAGGTATGATAGGCCGCGCTTTTGCAGGGCCTTTTGCCGGGGGATTGTTACCCATTTTTCCGGCCCAGGCCAGGACGCGGCGGAGCCGCGACGGCCGTTTTGAGCTTTTCCAACATTCAGTGGAGAGATCACCTTGGTAGAGTACGTAGTTTCCCTCGATAAGCTCGGCGTCCACGATGTCGAACATGTGGGGGGCAAGAACGCATCCCTGGGCGAAATGATCAGCAACCTCGCCGGTGCTGGGGTTTCCGTTCCCGGTGGCTTCGCCACCACTGCTCAGGCCTACCGTGACTTCCTCGAGCAGAGCGGCCTGAACGATCGCATCCATGCCGCCCTGGACGCGCTCGACGTCGACGACGTCAACGCTCTGGCCAAAACCGGCGCACAGATTCGCCAGTGGGTGATGGACGCCGAATTCCCCGCCCAGCTCGACGCCGAGATCCGCAAGGCCTTCGCCGAGATGGCCGGCAACAACGCCAACATGGCCGTTGCCGTGCGCTCTTCCGCCACCGCCGAAGACCTGCCGGACGCCTCTTTCGCCGGCCAGCAGGAAACCTTCCTGAACATCCGTGGCGTGGACAACGTGATCCGCGCCACCAAGGAAGTCTTCGCCTCCCTGTTCAACGACCGCGCCATCGCCTACCGCGTGCACCAGGGCTTCGACCACAAACTGGTCGCCCTGTCCGCTGGCGTGCAGCGCATGGTCCGCTCCGAAACCGGTACCGCCGGCGTGATGTTCACCCTGGACACCGAGTCCGGCTTCCGTGACGTGGTCTTCATCACCGGCGCCTACGGCCTCGGCGAAACCGTCGTGCAGGGCGCTGTGAACCCTGACGAGTTCTACGTCCACAAGCCGACCCTGGAAGCCGGCCGCCCGGCGATCCTGCGCCGCAACCTGGGCAGCAAGGCGATCAAGATGGTCTACGGCGACGAAGCCAAGGCCGGCAAATCGGTCAAGGTCGTCGATGTGGACAAGGCCGACCGCGCGCGCTTCGCCCTGACCGATGCCGAGGTGACCGAGCTGGCCAAGCAGGCGTTGATCATCGAGAAGCACTACCAGCGCCCGATGGACATCGAGTGGGCCAAAGACGGCGACGACGGCAAGCTGTACATCGTCCAGGCTCGTCCGGAAACCGTTAAGAGCCGTTCCAGTGCCAACGTCATGGAACGCTACCTGCTCAAGGAGAAGGGCAAGGTCCTGGTTGAAGGTCGCGCCATCGGCCAGCGCATCGGCGCCGGCCCGGTCAAGGTGATCCACGACGTATCCGAGATGGACAAGGTCCAGCCGGGCGACGTGCTGGTCTCCGACATGACCGACCCGGATTGGGAGCCCGTGATGAAGCGCGCCAGCGCCATCGTCACCAACCGTGGCGGCCGTACCTGCCACGCCGCGATCATCGCCCGTGAGCTGGGTATCCCGGCTGTCGTAGGTTGTGGCAACGCCACTGCGGTCCTGAAAGACGGCCAGCGCGTGACCGTTTCCTGCGCCGAAGGCGATACCGGCCTGATCTACGAAGGCGAGCTGGGTTTCGACGTGCGCCAGAACTCGGTCGACGCCATGCCCGAACTGCCGTTCAAGATCATGATGAACGTCGGCAACCCGGACCGCGCCTTCGACTTCGCCCAACTGCCCAACGAGGGCGTGGGCCTGGCCCGTCTGGAATTCATCATCAACCGCATGATCGGCGTGCACCCCAAGGCGCTGCTGAACTTCTCCAGCCTGCCGGCCGACATCAAGGACAGCGTCGAGAAGCGCATCGCCGGTTACGACGATCCGGTCGGCTTCTACGTCGAGAAGCTGGTCGAAGGCATCAGTACCCTGGCGGCGGCCTTCTGGCCGAAGAAAGTCATCGTGCGCCTGTCGGACTTCAAGTCCAACGAATACGCCAACCTGATCGGCGGCAAGCTCTACGAGCCGGAAGAAGAGAACCCGATGCTCGGCTTCCGTGGCGCCTCGCGCTACATCAGCGAGTCGTTCCGCGACTGCTTCGAGCTCGAATGCCGCGCGATGAAGAAGGTCCGCAACGAAATGGGCCTGACCAACGTCGAGATCATGGTGCCCTTCGTGCGTACCCTCGGCGAGGCCTCGCAAGTGGTGGAGCTGTTGGCCACCAACGGCCTCAAGCGTGGCGAGAACGGCCTGCGCGTCATCATGATGTGCGAACTGCCGTCCAACGCCCTGCTGGCTGACGAGTTCCTCGAGTACTTCGACGGCTTCTCCATCGGCTCCAACGACCTGACCCAGCTGACCCTGGGCCTGGACCGCGACTCCGGCATCGTTGCGCACCTGTTCGACGAGCGTAATCCGGCGGTGAAGAAGCTCCTGGCCAACGCCATCCAGGCGTGCAACAAGGCCGGCAAGTACATCGGCATCTGCGGTCAGGGGCCTTCGGACCATCCGGACCTGGCCAAGTGGCTGATGGAGCAGGGCATCGAAAGCGTTTCGCTGAACCCCGACTCGGTGCTCGATACCTGGTTCTTCCTGGCCGAAGGCCAAGCCTGACGTCGCGTTAAACCGTCCAAGAGGGTGGCCCCCCCCCCCCCCCCTTTTTTGTGCCAGTCATTTCCATCATGCAAAGCAGCAGCGAACTCTTTCCCGTCGCGCTCGTCAGCGCCGAAATCCGCGGAGACCTCGTCGAGGATATCTACCGCCTCAAGCCCAACAACAGCCCGGACGCCAGCGTCGAGCTGGCCCTGACCCGCCTCGGCCTGATCGGGCAGGAAGCGCGCGGCGTCCCGGTCATCCTGCTGCACGGCAGTTTCTCCAACCGGCGCTTCTGGTACTCGCCCAAGGGCATCGGCCTCGGGCCGTACCTGGCGCGCGCCGGTTTCGACGTGTGGATCGCCGAGATGCGCGGCCACGGGCTGTCGCCGCGCAACCAGGACTACTCGCGCAATCGCGTGGCCGACTACGCACGCTACGACTTGCCAGCCATTGGCCGCTTCGTCGCCGAGCAGGCGGGGCAGCGTCCTCACTGGATCGGGCATTCCCTCGGTGGCATCACTCTGGCTGCGGCCTGTGGCGGTGGCTACCTGGGCGAGGACGAGGCGGCCAGCGTTGCCTTGTTCGGCAGCCAGGTGAGTCGTGACTACTGGCCACTGAAGTTGCCGCCAGTGGCCTGGAGCGGGCGCTTCCTGCTCAAGCGCATGGGTGTGATCTCGGGCTCGCGCCTGCGCCGCGGGCCGGAAGACGAGCCCATCGGCCTGGCCCTCGAAGCCCTGCGCTGGCACGGCCTGTTCGGTCGCTTTGGCGAACGCGACAACGATTGGTGGGCCGGGCTTTCCGAGGTGCAGGTGCCGGTGCTGGCGGTAAGCGCCGAAGGTGATCACCAGGACCCGCCGTGGCTCTGCCGCAAGCTGTTCGATCAGTTCGGTTCCGAAGTCCGCGAGTACCTCTGCCTGGAGCGCAAGCAAGGCTTCTCGGAAAACTTCGGCCACGTCGAAATGCTGGTCAGCAAGGGGGCGCAACGCGAGGTCTGGCCACTGGTGCTCCATTGGCTCGAACACCAGGCGCTACCGAAGTCCGACGCTGCCGCCGTGCCGGTGTAGAGCCTTCGCAAAGCCGCAATCCAGGGCCCTAGGGCGTAGGCGGATGACGCGGCAGTCGCTAGACTCTGACGCCGGAGCGAACTTCAGTCATTCCGGGTGCCCGGCGCCTGGAATGCGTTCGCCGATTCGGCTGGCGATGTCGCCGCGCATTCCGCTCATTCTCCAAGGAGTCTCTCCATGCATTACGTCACCCCTGATCTGTGCGACGCCTACCCGGAACTGGTGCAGGTCGTAGAGCCGATGTTCAGCAACTTCGGCGGTCGCGACTCCTTCGGTGGCGAGATCGTCACCATCAAGTGCTTCGAGGACAACTCGCTGGTCAAGGAGCAGGTCGAGAAGGAGGGCAAGGGCAAGGTGCTGGTGGTCGATGGCGGCGGGTCCCTGCGTCGTGCGCTGCTTGGCGACATGCTTGCGGAGAAGGCGGCGAAAAACGGCTGGGAAGGCATCGTGGTCTACGGCTGCATCCGTGACGTCGATGTGATCGCGCAGACCGACCTGGGCGTACAGGCCCTGGCCAGCCACCCGATGAAGACCGACAAGCGCGGCATCGGCGACCTCAACGTGGCCGTGACTTTCGGCGGCATCACTTTCCGCCCGGGCGAGTTCGTCTATGCCGACAACAACGGCATCATCGTTTCCCCGCAAGCGCTGAAAATGCCCGAGTAAGGTGAACCCCGGGCCGGTCCTCCGGTCCAACCGGGTCCCTGGGGATGCCCCTGCAGTGTCGGGCGCGCGCGTTGGCGCCGTCCGACGCCGGAGTACTTGGAAGCCTGCATGCAGTCATACGAAAGCGGTACCGAACGCGGCTTGATCTACGGCTTCGTCCTGGACGGGCGTGGGAGTGGCCGGCAGATCACTCGAAGCGAACTGCCGCTGCTGGATCTCAAGCCCGAGGAAAGCCTCTGGCTGCATTGGGATCGCGGTGTGCCGGAGGCGCAATCCTGGCTACGCGAGACCAGCGGGCTCAATGAGTTCACCTGTGATCTGCTTCTGGAAGAGGCGACTCGGCCGCGCCTGGTCGATCTCGGCGCCGAGCGCATGCTGGTGTTCCTGCGCGGGGTCAATCTGAACCCCGGGGCGATGCCCGAAGACATGGTATCGCTACGGGTGTTCGCCGAAGCCGGGCGAGTGATCTCGATGCGCCTGCGGCCTCTTAAGGCGGTTGCTGACCTGCGCGAGGACCTGGCTGCCGGCAAGGGGCCGAAGAATGCGTCCGAAGTGGTGTTGTACCTGGCGCATTACCTCACCGATCGTGTCGACACCCTGATCGGCAATCTGGCCGACCAGCTCGACGACATGGAAGAGGCGATCGAGGAGGACGAGACCAATATCCCCGACCAGGCTGTGCTGCGTACCCTGCGTCGCCGCTCCGCCGGATTGCGCCGTTACCTGGCGCCACAGAGTGACATCTATTCGCAACTGACCCGAACCAAGCTGTCCTGGACGGTGCCGGACGATGTCGACTACTGGAACGAGCTGTACAACCGCCTTACCCGAAACATCGAGGAACTGGAGCTGGTGCGCGAGCGCATCTCGCTGATCCAGGAGGCCGAGCACCGGCGCATCACCGAGAGAATGAACAAGACCATGTACATTCTTGGTATCATCACCGGCTTTTTCCTGCCCATGAGCTTCGTGACCGGACTCCTGGGCGTCAACGTGGGTGGTATCCCGGGCGCCAGCGCTCCCTACGGCTTTGCCGTGGCCTGCGTGGCCATCGTGCTGATCGCCGGGTTCCAATGGTGGGTCTTCCGCCGCCTGCGCTGGCTCTGATGTGACTTGTGGTGGTGTGGCTGCGTCAAGGCACCACACAGAGGCGAGGTGTGCCATGCACGACCCATTCGAGGAATCCCTGCGCGACCTGCTGCGCATGCCGGCGGAACAGCCGGACGACGATCTGCGCCTGGGTCGCGTGCTGAAGACTGCCAACCGCCAGGTGGGCGCCGGCGACCTGTTCAGCCTCATGGGCCACTGGTTGCAGGCCCTGAGCATCGGCGTCAGCCGTGGCGCCGCACACGTCGCACCGGTTTCCCGCCGTCCCCGTCATTCCGCTCCTTCTGCTGACAAGGCTGATTGAAGATGCAATTCGATATCTGGACGCAAAGCCTGCTGACGGCCATGAACACCCTCTGGGGCAAGCTTGCTGGGTTCATTCCGAACCTGCTCGGCGCCCTGGTCGTGGTGCTGCTTGGCTTCATCGTCGCCAAGCTGCTGGACGCGCTGCTGTCCAAACTGCTGGCCAAGCTCGGCCTGGATCGCCTCATGGCCGGCACCGGCCTGACCAAGCTGCTGTCGCGCGCCGGCGTCCAGGTGCCGGTCTCGACCCTGGTGGGCAAGATCGTCTACTGGTTCGTGCTGCTGGTGTTCCTGGTTTCCGCTGCCGAATCCCTGGGCCTGCAGCGGGTCTCGGCGACCCTCGACATGCTCGCGCTGTACCTGCCGAAAGTGTTCGGCGCGGCTCTGGTACTGATCGTCGGCGTGCTCCTGGCGCAACTGGTGAATGGCCTGGTGCGCGGCGCCGCCGATGGCGTCGGTCTGGAGTACTCCAACGGCCTGGGTCGTCTGGCCCAGTGGCTGGTCATCATCATCAGCATCTCGGTGGCCATCGGCCAGCTCGAGGTGAAGACCGATCTGCTCAACTACATCATCGCCATCGTGCTGATCACCGTCGGCCTGGCCGCCGCGCTGGCGCTGGGTCTCGGTAGCCGGGACATCGCCGGGCAGATCATCGCCGGCATCTACGTACGTGAGCTGTATCAGGTCGGACAGCAGGTGAAAGTCGAGGATGTCGAAGGCATCATCGAAGAAATCGGGACCATCAAGACTATTCTGATGACCGAGGAGGGCGAACTGGTGTCCATTGCCAACCGCGTGCTCCTCGATAGTCGCGTGACCAGTCGCTGAACTGACCCTGATCCGCGCCGACGCCGCTTCCGCGAAGCCGCGTCGGCTACCGACTTGACCTGGCCCGATCCGACTTGAACAAGCCGCAACCACTGTCCCAGCGCTATGACCCGCGCCAGCTCACCGACGAGGAGCTGGTGGAGCGTGCTCATGACGAGCTGTTCCACGTGACCCGTGCGTACGAGGAGCTGATGCGCCGCTACCAGCGCACGCTGTTCAACGTCTGTGCCCGATATCTGGGCAATGACCGGGATGCGGATGATGTCTGTCAAGAAGTGATGTTGAAGGTCTTGTATGGTTTGAAGAACTTCGAGGGTAAGTCCAAGTTCAAAACTTGGCTTTACAGCATCACATACAACGAATGTATTACCCAGTACCGCAAAGAGCGGCGAAAGCGTCGTCTGCTCGATGCGCTGAGTCTCGATCCGATCGAGGAAGCCTCCGAGGAGAAGGCCCCCAAAGTTGAAGAAAAGGGGGGGCTCGACCGCTGGCTTGTGCATGTCAATCCCATTGATCGGGAAATCCTGGTGCTACGTTTTGTCGCAGAGCTGGAATTCCAGGAGATCGCCGACATCATGCACATGGGCTTGAGCGCGACGAAAATGCGCTACAAGCGTGCACTCGACCGCCTTCGGGAAAAGTTTTCGGGCGTATCCGAAACATAGTTGGGTAAATGTTGTCTCTCTAATTCGCGAGTTCTGATAAACTTGCGCGCAAGTTGCTTGTCCTGATTTTTGTCGATGGCTTGCAGCTTACTGACCACCAAGATGGGGATTTAACGGATGAAACTGAAGAACACTCTGGGCGTCGTTATCGGCTCCTTGATCGCCGCCTCCGCGGCCAACGCTCTCGCTCAAGGCCAGAACTCGGTCGAGGTAGAGGCGTTCGGCAAGCGTTACTTCACCGACAGCACCCGTGACATGAAGAACGGCGACCTGTACGGCGGTTCGGTTGGCTACTTCCTGACCGACGACGTCGAGCTGGCGCTGTCCTACGGCGAGTACCACGACATTCGTGGCACCTACGAGACCGGTAACAAGAAGGTACATGGCAACCTGTCCTCCCTGGACGCCATCTACCACTTCGGCACCCCGGGTGTCGGCCTGCGTCCGTACGTGTCCGCTGGTATCGGTCACCAGAGCCTGACCAACATCCACGACGCCAACGGCAGCCGTCAGAACCTGACCATGGCCAACATCGGCGCCGGTCTGAAGTACTACTTCACCGACAACTTCTACGCCAAAGCCAGCCTCGACGGCCAGTATGGCCTGGAGCAGCGTGACAACGGTCACCAGGGCGAGTGGATGGCTGGCGTTGGCGTCGGCATGAACTTCGGCGGCGGCTCCAAGCCGGCCCCGGCTCCTGAGCCGGTTGCTGAAGTCTGCTCCGATGCGGACCACGACGGCGTCTGCGACAACGTCGACAAGTGCCCGAACACCCCGGCCAACGTTACCGTTGACGCCAACGGCTGCCCGGCTGTTGCCGAAGTCGTACGTGTTCAGCTGGACGTGAAGTTCGACTTCGACAAAGCCAAGGTCAAAGAGAACAGCTACGCCGACATCAAGAACCTGGCTGACTTCATGAAGCAGTACCCGTCCACCTCCACCACCGTTGAAGGCCACACCGACTCCGTCGGCACCGACGCCTACAACCAGAAACTGTCCGAGAAGCGTGCTAACGCCGTTCGCGACGTTCTGGTCAACACCTACGGTGTGGAAGGCGGCCGCGTGAACGCAGTTGGCTACGGCGAGAGCCGTCCGGTTGCTGATAACAACACTGCCGAAGGCCGTGCTGTTAACCGCCGCGTAGAAGCCCAAGTAGAAGCCCAAGCCAAACAGCAGTAATTGGCCTGAGCTTTGAGAAAAACCCGGCCTCGGCCGGGTTTTTCTTTGCCTGCAGAAAAATTCTCAGGCGCTGCGGGCCAGCTCCAGCGCGGTGCTTGCCGCGACTTCGCCGATCACCAGGATGGCCGGGCTGCGCAGGCCGAAGGCCAGGGCGTCGGCCTGCATTCGCGCCAGGCTGCTGCGGCACTCGCGTTGTTGGGGCAGCGAGGCGTTCTCGATCAGCGCGACCGGCATCCCGGCACGCATTCCGCCTGCAAGCAACCCGTCGCGGACTTCGCCCAAGCGCGCCACGCCCATGTAGACCACCAGCGTCGTGCCGCTTTGCGCCAGTGCTGACCAGTTGGGCTCGCTGTCGTCCTGGGTGTGCGCTGTCACGAGGGTCACGCCACGGCTGATGCCGCGAAGCGTGAGCGGAATGCCGCAGTTCGTGGCCGCTGCCAGCCCCGAGGTGATGCCATTGACCAGTTCGCAGCAGACACCTCTGGCCTCCAGCCAGGCGGCTTCCTCGCCGCCACGGCCGAAGATGCACGGATCGCCTCCCTTCAGGCGCACCACACGTCGCCCTTGGCGCGCATAGCGCAGCATCAGGCGCTGGATGAAGTCCTGCGGCGTGGAACGGCAGCCGCCACGCTTGCCGACCCGCATCACGCGCGCAGCCGGGCAATGTTCCAGCACCTGCGGGTTGACCAGGTCGTCGATCAGTACGACTTCCGCCTGCGCCAATGCCTTGGCCGCTTTCAGGGTCAGCAGCTCCGGATCACCCGGACCGGCGCCGACCAACCAGACTTTTCCGCTCATGGCTTCTCTCCTCAGGCGTGTACGGCGAGGCTGCCGGCCGCGCTGGCCAGCAGTCGCTTGATCTCGGGAACACAGGAACCACATTGGGTGCCGCAGCCCAGTTCGCGCTTGAGAGCGTCCAGGTCCAGGCCCTGGGCGATGCCCGCGCAAACGCGGCTGTGGCTGACATTCATGCAGTTGCACAGGGTCTTGTCGGCAGCGGCGGCGGGTTGCGCGCCGGGCGGTGCGAGCAGCTTGCGACGCAAGTCGGTGTCGGCTTCGCCGGATTGCCAGAGCGCCTTGAGCCAATCGCTGGCGATGCCGCTGCCCGCCAGACGCAGGCCGCTGATGCGCCCGCCGTCCAGGCGCACGCGCTTGCCCTGTACGCGCCGGGGATCGTCGTAGGCCAGCACCATTCCCTCGCTCAGATCGAGCAACGCGTCCACCTGCTGCAACCAGTTCGAGTCCGGATTGCCGCTGTGCGCGGCGCGAATCTGCAGGGCAGGGCGCTCGCGACCGACCAGGCAGAAGCCGGCATAGTCGAGGCTGTCGAACAGCGGGCGCAGTGCCTCGAACCGTTGCTGAACATCGCCTTCGACCAGGGCATAGAACTGCCAGGGCAGGTCCACCGCGACGACTTCCACGGCGGTGTGCTTGAGTTCGGGTTGCCGCGACAGCGGGTCGAAGGCCGGCAAGGTCAGGGCGTTCACGCCCAGCCCCTTGAGGAAGCGTTCGCCCCAGTGCATCGGCAGGAAGGCCTGGCCGGGCAGCAGCCCGTCATCGGCCTGTACCGGCAGCACCAGGCTGCCGCGGCGGCTGCTCAGGCGCACCAGTTGGCCGTCCACCAGGCGCCGCCGGCGCAGTTCGGCGGGATGCAGGCTGAGGCGGGCTTCCTCGACATGGCCGAAGGCGCTGGCGGCGGTGCCGGTGCGCGTCATGCCGTGCCACTGGTCACGCAGGCGGCCGGTGTTGAGGATCAGCGGGTAGCGCGCTTCGCGGCGTTCGCGCGGGGCGCGGTAGGCCTCGGCGATGAAGCGCGCACGGCCGTTGGCGGTGGCGAAGTTGCCGTCGCCATAAAGACGCTTCAGCCCGTGCTCGAAGCCGGCGGGCAGCGGCCACTGCTGCGGTCCGCGCGCATCCAGCAGGGCGTAGCTGATGCCGCCCATGTCGAGGTCGCGGCCTTCGGTCAGCGGGCGGTATTCGTTGAACAGTGCCTCAGGGCTGGCGAAATCGAACAGGCTTGGCTGACCGGGGCGCAGTTGGCACTCCAGGCGCCGGGCGAAATCGCAGGCGATGGCCCAGTCCGCGCGTGCCTCGCCCGGTGCCGGTACGGCGCGGCGCACATGGCTGACACGGCGCTCGGAGTTGGTCACCGTGCCTTCCTTCTCGCCCCAGCTGGCGGCCGGCAGCAGCAGGTCGGCGTAGCGGCAGGTCTCGCTGGTGGCGAAGGCTTCCTGCACGACCACGAAGGGGCAGGCTTCGAGCGCCTCGCGGACCTTGTGCTGATCTGGCAGCGATTGCGCGGGATTGGTGCAGGCTATCCACAGTGCCTTGATGCGTCCGTCACGCACAGCCTCGAACAGTTCGATGGCGGTCAGCCCGGGCGCATCTGGTAGCGAATCGACTCCCCAGTGGCTTGCGACTTCGGCACGATGCGCGGCATCGCCGGCATCGCGATGGCCGGGCAGCAGGTTGGCCAGGCTGCCGGTCTCGCGGCCGCCCATGGCGTTGGGTTGGCCGGTGAGGGAGAAGGGCCCGGCGCCCGGCCGGCCAATTTGCCCGGTGGCCAGGTGCAGGTTGATCAGCGCGCTGTTCTTGGCGCTGCCGGCAGTGGATTGGTTCAGGCCCATGCACCACAGCGACAGGAAAGAGGGCGCGCGGCCGATCCATTCCGCGCAGCGCTGCAGGTCTTCCACGGCGATGCCGCAGATTTCCGCCACCGCCAGCGGGCCGTAGTCGCGCACCAGGGCCTTGAGGTCGTCGAAGCCCTGGGTGTGCGCCTCGATGTAGGCGCGGTCGACCCGGCCTTCCCAGAGCAGCAGGTGGAGGATGCCGTGGAACAGCGCGACGTCGGTGCCCGGCTGGATCGCCAGGTGCAGGTCGGCCAGCTCGCAGGTGTCGGTGCGCCGCGGGTCGATGACGATCACCTTCATCTGCGGGCGCGCAGCTTTGGCCGCCTCCAGGCGGCGGAACAGTACTGGGTGGGCGTAGGCCATGTTGCTGCCGGCGATCAGCACGCAGTCGCTCTGTTCCAGGTCCTCGTAGCAGCAGGGCGGGGCGTCGGCACCGAGGCTGCGCTTGTAGCCGACCACAGCCGAGGACATGCAAAGCCGCGAGTTGCTGTCGATGTTGTTGCTGCCGACCAGGGCGCGGGCGAGCTTGTTGAAGGCGTAGTAGTCCTCGGTCAGCAGTTGCCCGGATACGTAAAAGGCCACGCTGTCCGGGCCGTGCTCGCGGATCGTCTCGGCGAACACCCCGGCGGCGTGGTCCAGCGCGCTGTCCCAGTCGACCCGGCTGCGGGCCAGGCTTTTGCCCAGGCGCAGCTCGGGGTAGAGCGCTCGGGCCGAGCGGTCTCCGGTGAGGTGCAGGCTCGAGCCCTTGCTGCACAGCCGGCCGAGGTTGGCCGGGTGCTGCGGGTCGCCCTGCACGCCGAGGATGCGCTCGCCGTCGTGCTCGATCAGCACGCCGCAACCGACGCCGCAGTAGCAGCAGGTGCTGGCGGTGACTTGGCGTTGGCTCATGGCGTTCTCCCGTTTGGCGGTGGATGTCAGGCGCAGGCGGCCAGGTCTTTCAGGGCCAGCAGCACGCGGCCGTTCTCGACCTTCGCCGGATGCCGATGGGCGCAGCCGACGTCCGGCGCCACGGCGTTGCCGCTGTCCAGTTCGATCTGCCAGTTGTGCAGCGGGCAGGCCACGCGCTTGCCGAAGATCAGCCCCTGGGACAACGGCCCGCCCTTGTGCGGGCAGCGGTCGTCGAGGGCGAAGACTTCGTCGTCGGCGGTGCGGAACAGGGCGATGTCGCCGTGGGGGCCTGCGATCACGCGCGAGCCCAGCGGGTTGATGTCTTCCAGGGCGCAGATGTCTTGCCAGTTCATGCGGTTCTCCTCAGGCCGGTTCCAGTTGGGTGAGCGCAATACGTTCGAATTCCTTCTTCAGCTGCGGCTGTTCGATGCGCTGCTGCCAAGGGTCCTGTTCCAGCGAGAGGGCGAACTGCAGGCGGGCGTTGAGCGCCTGGCGGTTCTCCGCGTCTTCCAGCACGGCCTTCTTGATGTGCTCCATGCCGACGCGTTGCAGGTAGTGCACGGTGCGTTCGAGGTAGAAGGCTTCCTCGCGGTAGAGTTGGAGGAAGGCGCCGCTGTATTCGCGGACCTCATCGGAGGTCTTGAGCTTGACGAAGAACTCCGCGACCTCGGTCTTGATGCCACCATTGCCGCCGATGTAGAGCTCCCAGCCGGAGTCGACGCCGATGATGCCGATGTCCTTGATGCCGGCTTCGGCGCAGTTGCGCGGGCAGCCGGAGACGGCGAGCTTGACCTTGTGCGGCGACCACATGTTGAACAGGTCGTGCTCCAGGTCGATGCCCAGCTGCGTCGAGTTCTGCGTGCCGAAGCGGCAGAACTCGCTGCCCACGCAGGTCTTCACGGTGCGGATGGACTTGCCGTAGGCGTGCCCGGAGGGCATGTCGAGGTCCTTCCAGATCGCCGGCAGGTCTTCCTTCTTCACGCCCAGCAGGTCGATGCGCTGGCCGCCGGTGACTTTCACCATCGGCACGTTGTACTTGTCGGCCACATCGGCGATGCGCCGCAGTTCGGACGGATTGGTAACGCCGCCCCACATGCGCGGGACGACCGAATAGGTGCCGTCCTTCTGGATGTTGGCGTGGGCACGCTCATTGATCAGGCGCGACTGCGGATCGTCCGTCGCCTCGCCCGGCCAGGTGGAGATCAGGTAGTAGTTCAGCGCCGGACGGCAGGTGGCGCAGCCGTTGGGTGTGCGCCAGTCCATGAAGCCCATGGCCTCGGCCATCGAGGTCAGGTGGTGGTCGCGGATCGCCTTGCGGATCTGCCCGTGGTTGAGGTCGCTGCAGCCGCAGATGGCCTTCTCGCTCTTGGGCTTGACGTCTGCTGCGCCGCCCACGGTGCTGATCAGGATCTGTTCCACCAATCCGGCGCAAGAGCCGCAGCTGCTCGCCGCCTTGGTGTGCTTCTTCACCTCGTCGACGCTGAACAGGCCGTTCTCCTGGATGGCCTTGACGATGGTGCCCTTGCACACGCCGTTGCAGCCGCACACTTCGGCGCTGTCGGGCATGCTTGCGGCGCTGTTCTGGCCCTGGTGGCCGACGTCGCCCAGGCTGCTTTCGCCGAACATCAGGTGGTCGCGGATCTGCGCGACGTTGTGGTTCTCGCGGATCTGCCGGAAGTACCAGCCGCCGTCCGCGGTGTCGCCATAGAGGCAGGCGCCGACCAGTACGTCGTCCTTGATCACCAACTTCTTGTAGACCCCGCCGATGGGGTCGGAGAGGGTGATGGTCTCGGTGCCTTCGCTGCCCATGAAGTCGCCGGCGGAGAACAGGTCGATGCCGGTGACCTTGAGCTTGGTCGAGACCACCGAGCCCTTGTAGCTGGCGAAGCCGAACTGGGCGAGGTGGTTGGCGCAGACCTTGGCCTGCTCGAACAGCGGCGCTACCAGGCCGTAGGCGATGCCGCGGTGGCTGGCGCATTCGCCGATGGCGTAGATGCGCGGGTCGAAGGTCTGCAGGGTGTCGTTGACCAGGATGCCGCGATTGCAGGGGATCCCGGCGCTCTCGGCGAGCTCGGTGTTGGGGCGGATACCGGCTGCCATCACCACCAGGTCGGCGGCAACCACGTCGCCATCCTTGAACTGCACGGCGCAGACGCGGCCGTCGCCGTTGTCCATCAGCTCGTCGGTGACGGTGTTCAGGCGGAAGTGGATGCCGCGCGCTTCCAGAGCGGACTGAAGGAGCTTGCCGGCGGTGCGGTCCAGCTGGCGTTCCAACAGCCAGTCGGAGAGGTGCACGACGGTGACGTCCATGCCGCGCTGCTTGAGG
Organism: Pseudomonas knackmussii B13; assembly: GCF_000689415.1. Lineage (NCBI taxonomy): Bacteria > Pseudomonadati > Pseudomonadota > Gammaproteobacteria > Pseudomonadales > Pseudomonadaceae > Pseudomonas > Pseudomonas knackmussii. The sequence continues at coordinate 2,015,835 of NZ_HG322950.1, forward strand.
CCGTTGGCCGCTTCCAGGCCGAGCAGGCCGCCGCCGATCACCACCGCGTGGCTATGGCTCTTGGCGGTTTCGATCATCTGCTGGGTGTCGGCGATGTCGCGGTAGCCGATCACGCCCTGCAGGCGATTGCCCGGCACCGGCAGGATGAAGGGGTTGGAACCGGTGGCGATCACCAGGCGATCGTACTCGGCCTCGGTGCCGTCGGCGGCGAAGACCTTGCGCTTGTGGCGGTCGATCTTCACCACCTTGCGGTCGAGCAACAGGCGGATGCCGTTCTCGCTGTACCAGTTCAGGTCGTTGAGGACGATGTCCTCGAAGGTCTGTTCGCCGGCCAGCACGGGGGAGAGCAGGATGCGGTTGTAGTTGGGGTGGGGCTCGGCGCCGAACACGGTGATGTCGTAGAGGTCCGGGGCGATCTTCAGCAATTCTTCCAGGGTGCGGATACCGGCCATGCCGTTGCCGATCAGGACGAGCTTGAGCTTCTTCATGCGAGGGGCTCCAGGAATCGCGGAAAACAAAAAAGGCGTCCCGCCGGTTGCCGGGGGGGCCCCCCTTTGTCCAAGTCCCGATCGATCGGGAAGTGCGCTCCTCGTCGTTGAGGCGCGCGCTTTTGTAAATTGTTGATGGGGTTATTGCAGGTGCCGTGCCAGTCTTGCCGAGTGCCGATTTTTCGGGGCTTTGCGGGCGCTATCGGCGGCTTTGCCGATATTTCTGCACTGTGATGAAGCGTGCGGGACTCGAACTGGTGCGCTTTCAGCCGCGCAGCAGGGCGACGATCAGCAACAGGTTGAGGACTAGCGAAAGCAGTGCGATGGCGCGCCAGGTACGCAGTGGGGCGCGCTCCAGCAAAGGGCGGGGGCGTGCAGTCTGCCCGGCCTGGCGTTCGCCTTGCTCCAGGGCGAGCAGGGCCTCCTCGGCGGTCTCGAAGCGCTGTGCCGGGTCACTGGCAACCGCGCGCAGCAGCCAGGCGTCGAGCCAGACCGGCAGGTCCGGGCGGTAGCGGCTGGCTGGCGTCGGATTACCGAAGCGGGGGCGCTGGAAGGCTTCCACTTCTCCATAGGGATAGTGTTCGCAGAGCAGCTGGTAGAGCGACACGCCGGTGGCGTAGAGGTCCTGGCGTACGTCCGGTGTGGCGCCCTCGAAGGCTTCCGGCGCGAGGTACGACGGCGTGCCCGGCAATTGGTGCGCCTCGTCGAGGGAGAGTCCCGGGCAATACGCGAGGCCGAAATCCAGCAGGCGCAGTTCGCCGTCTTCGCCCAGGTGAAGGTTCTCCGGCTTGATGTCGCGGTGCAGGATGTTGCGCCGATGCAACTGGCCCAGCGCGCGCAGCAGCCGCGGCGCCAACTCCAGCCATTCGGCCAGCCCGAGTGCACCCGCACGCAGGCGCTCGGCGAGCGTCTGGCCGGGGTACTCGCGCATCACGTAGTACAGGTGCTGGCGTTGCGGCAGGCCGTGCAGCTCGGGGAAGTGGCGCCCCTGCACGCGGCGCAGGAACCACTCTTCCAGCAGCAGCGCCTGGTTGGCTTGCGGATCGTCGTGCAGGTACTCGGGCAGCGTCTTGAGCAGCCACGGACGCTGTTGGCTGTCGTGCACGCGGTAGATCAGCGATTGCCGCGACTGGCTCAGTCGCCCCTGCACCTGCCAGCCCTCGAATGCCTGGCCATCGCGCAGTTCCGGCGGCAGCGGCCAGGCGTCCAGTTGTGCCAGGGTGTCGCCGAGGCCGCTCGGCGGCAAGGTGTCGATGCGCACCAGCAGGGCGCTGGCGTTGTCCTGGCTGCCGGCAAGGTGTGCGGCCCTGACCAGCGCCTCGGCCGCTTCGGTTGGCTCGTCGGCATCATTCAGGATGCGGCGTATACCGTCATCGCCCAGGGTCGCCCAGACGCCGTCGCTGACCAGCAGGAGGCGATCACCCGCCTCAAGCTCGCCATCGCGGTAATCGACCACCAGGTGTTGATCGAGACCAAGGGCGCGCTTGAGCACGTGTTGCATGCCCGGTTGCTCCCAGACATGGTCCTCGGTCAGGCATTCGAGCGAATCTGCGCGCCAGCGGTACAGGCGGCAGTCGCCGACATGCGCCAGGGTGAAGCGACGGCCGCGCAGCACCAGTGCGGTCAGCGTGGTCAGCATGCGGTCAGCGTGGTCAGCAGCGGCTGGCCGCCGCCGTTGGCCTGCAGCCAGCGGTTCTGCGACAGCAGCAGGCGATCCAGGGCCTGGGCGACGGCCCAGGTTTCCGGGGTGGCGTAGTAGTCGCTGGCCAGCGCCTGCAGGGTCACGCGTGCCGCCAGTCCTCCATCCGCGCACTGGCTGACGCCGTCGGCCAGGGCCAGCAGATGGCCCTTGCTGGCGGCCAGGTCGGCGGGGGGCGTGACCACCCGCAGGGCGTCCTGGTTTTCCTTGCGCGGGCCGGTGGCGCTGGCCTGGCCGATGCTCAGTTGCAGGCTCATGAAGGCTCCTTTTGCCTTGTCATGCCCATTGCTGTCTGCTGGGTCCCCGCGTTCGCGGGGATGACATGGGAGGTCGTTATTCCCGCGAATGCGGGAACCCAGAAAACAATGTTGCTATACCCGCGCAGCGGTCACGGCTGCGCTGCCCCAGGTGGTGCGCCAACGCTGCTTGACGCCGTAGAGGCCGAACCAGGCCAGCACGCCGAGGGCGGCGAACAGCCAGAGGCCGAGCTGGTAGTCGCCGCTGGCCTGCTTGATCGCGCCCAGGCCGGCGGTCAGGCAGAAACCGCCGATCCCGCCGGCCATGCCGATCAGCCCGGTCATCACACCGATGCTGTGGCGGAAGCGCTGCGGGACCAGTTGGAATACAGCGCCGTTGCCTGCCCCGAGGCTGAGCATGGCGAAGACGAACAGGCTCAGTGCGGCTACCGCGCTGGGCAGGTGAAAGCCCACGGCGGCGATGCAGATCGAGGCGACCGTGTACATGCCCAGCAGGCTGCGGATGCCGCCGATGCGGTCGGCCAGCGCGCCGCCGAGCGGGCGCATCAGGCTGCCGGCGAATACGCAGGCGGCGGTGTAGTAGCCGGCCTTCACCGGATCGAGTCCGTACTGGTCATGGAAGTACCCGGGCAGCGTCGAGGCCAGGCCGAGGAAGCCGCCGAAGGTCACGCTGTAGAAGAACATGAACCACCAGCTGTCGCGGTCGCCGAGGGCCTTGAGGTAGTCGCCGAGGGCTTTCGGGGCCGGGCGCTCGGGGGCGTTGCGGGCGAGCAGGGCAAAGACCATGAAGGCCGCCAGCAATGGCAGCAGGGCGAAACCGAAGACGTTCTGCCAGCCGAAGGCGACGGCCAGTGCGGGGGCGAACAAGGCGGCGAACACGGTGCCGGAGTTACCCGCGCCGGCAATGCCCATGGCCTTGCCCTGGTGCTGCGGCGGATACCACTGCGAGGCCAGCGGCAGGGCGACTGCGAAGGAGGCACCAGCCATGCCGAGCAGCACGCCGAGCAGCAACGCTTGTTGCAGGCTGTGGATGCCCAGCATCCAGGCGCCGGCCAGGGAGGCGATGACGATCACCTGGCCGAAAAGCCCGGCGCTCTTGGGGGACCAGCGATCGGCGAGCAGGCCCATCAGGAAGCGCAGCACGGCGCCGGAGAGGATGGGCGTTGCGACCATCAGTGCCCGCTGCTGGGTAGTGAGCTGCAGGTCGGTGGCGATCTGCACGGCCAGCGGGCCGAGCAGGTACCAGACCATGAAGCTCAGGTCGAAATAGAGGAAGGCGGCGAACAGGGTCGGCGCATGGCCGGCTTTCCAGAAACTCGTGTTCATTGAACACCTCGTCAACGCGGGTAGGGGGCCCCGGCCGTGGCCGGGATACGTCCAACCGCCCCAGCGCCGGGGCGAACGAAAAAGGCGCCGCGCCACCTTCCGCCGGAGCGGAGGTGGACGCGACGCCTTTGTCGTGATTCGGGTAATCGCCGTTGACTACCAGCGTCCCTGGCTCAGCAAGGGTCGGGCCAAGGATGGAAATTCGAGGTGAATCAATGGCCTGGGAGGCAGGCAAGGAGCATGGGCGGACCAGGATGGGGCGCGGGAAGGATTGCTGCTCCGCCTTGGGGCGACCTTGGCCCCGTCAGCTCACCCAGTTGACGTTCGGGAAGGTGGCGCGGAACGCCTCGGGGATCGGCATCACCTTGCCGACCTGGTAGTCGAAGAACACGAAGCCGGACTTGGCCATGGCCACCAGGGTGCCGTCGGCCGGGCGCGTGATGCGGAAGATGATGTCGCCGCCGTACTTGTTGAAGTCCATCACCCCGACCTCGAACAGCAGGTGGTCGCGGGCGTGCGCCTCGGCGCGGTAGGTGGTGGCCAGGTCGGTGACGATGATGCCGGTCTCGCGGATGCCGTAGTCGAACAGGAAGCGCGCGCGGGCCTCGGAAATCATCGAGATCATCGAGTCGTTGCCCAGGTGGTTGGCGCCGTTGATGTCGGTGACGCGCACGGTCAGCTGGGTCTGGTAGCAGAAGCAGTCGTCGGGAAACTCGAGGGTGAGGCGGGCCATGGCAACCTTGATCGCGTCGGTGAAGTCGAAGCGGCGATTCTACGGTTTAGGGCCCGCGTGCGGGGACTCCTTTCAGCGGTGCGCGAGGTTCAGGTGGTAGAACACCACGCGCGCGCCTTCGGTGCTCGGTCCGTAGTTGTCGGCGATGTAGGCGCCGGCCTTGAAGTAGAGCAGCTGCTTCGACCAGGTGGTGCTGAGCGTCTTGCCGTAGTACTTCTCGCGGCCATCGGAGCTCTGCACCCGGATGCCCAGGTTGCCCGATGAGGTGACGCGCAGACTGTAGGTCAGCGCCTGGCCCAGGGTCACGCCATCGAGGATGGGCACGTTGACCGAGGTGTCGTCCGTTGGATGGTTGCGTATCAGCGCCTCGATGCGCCCGCTGCCCTGGCTGGGGATGTAGTGGTATTGCAGCTTGAGCAAGGGTTCGCCGTCGCCGCTGTAGGGTGACTTGCTGTGGATCTGGCCGATCACCACCTTGTTCTGCGAGGGCACCTGCTCGACCGAGGGGGTGGCGCGCAGTTCGTTGTCGGCGGATCGGTAAAACCAGTTGTAGATCGAACCGTCTGGGAGTGTTTCCCGCAGCTCGGTGCGCGGGTAGACGCTGTCGGAGGTATGCGAGCCGGTAACCGGGACCCAGAAGCTCACCTGGCTGCTGGTGCGGGTGAAGTAGATGCTCTTGTAGCCGGCGGCTATTTGCTGGGTGGTGATTTCGGTCGGCTTGGGATCGGTGGGAACGCTGAGATTCCAGGTGCTGAGATCGAGCATGGGCGCCTCGTTCGGGGCCGGCGTGCCGGCTCTGACGGATGGGCGCCCGGGTACCTGGCCACGTGCGCCCACTGCGGGCTTCCGCTAGGCGGCGGAAGCGTGTCGCCCCGTGGCGACACGAGGCGGGGGCGAGCATAGTCGCGAGCGTCTGGAGCGGGGGCCAGCAGCGGCGCTGGCGAACTGATCGCCCGGTGCCGCCGCTGGCGATTGGCCGCGTCAGTGGCCGAGCATCTCGTGCATCGCAATGATCTGCTCGGCTACCTGCACCAGCTTCTGCTGGCGGCTCATGGCCTGGCGGCGCATCAGGGTGTAGGCCTCTTCCTCGGGGCAGCCTTTCATTTTCATCAGCAGCCCCTTGGCCAGCTCGATGCGCTTGCGCTCGGCCAACTGCTGGTCGCGTGCCTGCAATTGCGCGCGCAGGGCCTGGTCGCTCTCGAAGCGGGCCATGGCGACATCGAGGATGGGCTGCAGGCGTGCGGCGTGGATGCCCTCGACGATGTAGGCGCTGACGCCGGAACGGATCGCCTGGCGCATCACCTGAGGGTCGTGTTCGTCGGTGAAGAGCACGATCGGGCGCGGCTGGTCGCGGCTGACCAGCACGACCTGCTCGAGCACGTCGCGTCCCGGCGACTCGCTGTCGATGAGGATCACGTCCGGGTGCAGCGCTTCGACGCGCCGGGGCAGGTCGATGGCCAGGCCGTCGTCGTCGAGCACCTCGAAACCGGCCTCGACGAGCGCGGTGCGCAGGCGCCCGAGCTTGCTCGTGGTGTCGTCGATCAGAAGGATTCTCAGCATTTCCGGCATCCTCCTCAGGCGTTGTCCATGGCGTGCAGTGCGAAACCGCGGGCATAGCCGGCGGGGTCGGTGCCGTCCCAGGTGCGACCGTCGAGCAGTGTCGAGCTGCGCATTTCATCGGTAGCCACGGGGATGCCGAGCGCTTGCGCCGCCTCGCGGTACAGCGCCTGCTGCTGCACCTGACGGGCTACGCCGAGGTAGTCCGGGTCGTCGCGCAGCAGGCCCCAGCGGCGGAACTGGGTCATGAACCAGAGACCGTCGGAGAGCCAGGGCTGGTTGGCCGCGCCGTCGCCATGGAAACGCAGGGCATGGGCGTCTTTCCAGGCATGGCCGAGGCCGTCCTGGTAGTAGCCGAGCAGGCGCGGCTCAATGCTTGCCAGCGGTGCATCGACATAGTCGGCGCCGCTGATCAGGCGCGCGGTGCTGCGACGGTTCTCTTCGCTGGCCTCGATGAAGCGGCTGGCATCGAGCAGGCTCATGACCAACGCGCGGGCGGCGTTGGGGCATTCCTCGACGAACGCGCGGGTGGCGGCGAGGACCTTCTCCGGGTGGTCCGGCCAGATCGCCTGGCTGGTGGCCACGGTGAAGCCCATGCCTTCGTCGATGGCATGGGCGCCCCAGGGGCCGCCGGCGCAGAAGCCGTCGATGCGCCCGGCGCGCAAGTGCTCGACCATCTGCGCCGGTGGTACGACCAGGGTGGCGACGTCGCGCAGCGGATGAATGCCCAGGCTGGCCAGCCAGTAGTAGAGCCACAAGGCATGGGTGCCGGTGGGGAAGGTGTGGGCGAGCGTCAGGCGTGCGCCTTGCTGCAGCACCAGTTGGCGAAGTGCGTCGGCGCTGGTCACGCCATCGCGCTGCAGGGCGGCGGACAGGTTGATTGCCTGGCCGTTCTGGCAAAGTCCCATGAGTACCGCCATATCCGCCGTGGTGCCGCCGCCGATACCCAGCTGCACGCCATAGACCAGGCCGTACAGGCAGTGCGCGGCATCCAACTCGCCGTTTAGCAGGCGATCGCGCAGCACGGCCCAGGAGCTCTGGCGGTGCAGGTTGAGGGTCAGGCCATAGGGTTGGGCGAAGCCCTGGGTTGCCGCGACTATCAGCGAGGCGGCGTCGCTCAGGGCCATGAAACCGAGGTTCAGGGCGCTCTTTTCTGGTGCGTCGGATCCCGCCACCCACGCCAGTTGGTGCAGGGAAGTAGTGCTGTCGGTCATGCTCACCTCAAGGCAAAAAGGCGCCGCTTCGCGCACGACGGTGCGGGCGAAGGGACGCCGATGTCATGAGCGATCCGCCGTTGGAGCGCCTCTATGGCGATGGCAGCAAGGCCTGTGCCAGTACTGTGCAGGCGCAAGAAAAAGCCCCGCGTGGCGGGGCTAAAGGGAAGGGAGCAACACACAAGACACAACTAGCACGGGCTCCGTCAGGAATATTGGCAGGGCCTGTGTCCAACGATAGCCAGTGGCCGGTGCCGCGCAATGTCCAATAGGTATTAGGCCGAAAGTCCGAAGGCGATTGCAGGGGGAACCTGCTCGCGAGTCGCGACCGCCGGAAAAGAAAAAGCCCCGCGCGTGGGCGGGGCTTTCTCAGTGCCGAAGGCTTAGGCCTGAACGACCGGGATCTTCGCGTTGGCCGCGGCTTCGCGGAACTCGGCGATCTGGTCGAAGCTCAGGTAGCGGTAGATGTCGGCAGACATGCTGTCGATATCTTTCGCGTAGGCCATGTACTCCTCGACGGTCGGCAGCTTGCCGATGATCGAAGCGACGGCGGCCAGCTCAGCCGATGCGAGGAACACATCGGTCGAGTCACCCAGGCGGTTCGGGAAGTTACGGGTCGAGGTCGAAACGACGGTGGAACCGGTCTGGACGCGAGCCTGGTTACCCATGCACAGCGAGCAGCCCGGCATTTCCATGCGCGCGCCAGCCTTGCCGTAGATGCCGTAGTAGCCTTCCTCGGTCAGCTGGTGGGCGTCCATCTTGGTCGGCGGAGCCAGCCACAGACGGGTCGGAATGCCACCCTTGACCTTGTCCAGCAGCTTACCGGCAGCGCGGAAGTGACCGATGTTGGTCATGCACGAACCGATGAACACCTCGTCGATCTTGCGACCTTCGACGCTGGACAGCAGGCGGGCGTCGTCCGGATCGTTCGGCGCGCACAGTACCGGCTCTTTCACGTCGGCCAGGTCGATCTCGATGACCGCGGCGTACTCGGCGTCCTTGTCGGCTTCCAGCAGTTGCGGGTTGGCCAGCCAGGCTTCCATCGCTTGCGCGCGGCGCTCCAGGGTGCGGGCGTCACCGTAGCCTTCGCCGATCATCCAGCGCAGCAGGGTGATGTTCGACTTCAGGTACTCGGCGATGGCCTCTTCCGGCAGCTTGATGGTGCAACCGGCAGCCGAACGCTCGGCGGAGGCGTCGGACAGCTCGAAGGCTTGCTCGACGGTCAGGTCGTTCAGACCTTCGATCTCGAGGATGCGGCCGGAGAAGATGTTCTTCTTGCCTTTCTTCTCGACGGTCAGCAGGCCAGCCTGGATCGCGTAGTAGGGGATGGCGTGGACCAGGTCACGCAGGGTGATGCCCGGTTGCAGCTTGCCCTTGAAGCGAACCAGTACCGATTCGGGCATGTCCAGCGGCATGACGCCGGTGGCAGCGGCGAAGGCTACCAGGCCGGAACCGGCCGGGAAGCTGATGCCGATCGGGAAGCGGGTGTGCGAGTCGCCGCCGGTGCCGACGGTGTCGGGCAGCAGCATGCGGTTCAGCCAGCTGTGGATGATGCCGTCGCCCGGACGCAGGGACACGCCACCGCGGGTCATGATGAAGTCCGGCAGGGTGTGGTGGGTCTTGACGTCGATCGGCTTCGGATAGGCCGCGGTGTGGCAGAAGGACTGCATCACCAGGTCAGCGGAGAAGCCCAGGCAAGCCAGGTCTTTCAGCTCGTCGCGGGTCATCGGGCCGGTAGTGTCCTGGGAACCGACGGTGGTCATCTTCGGTTCGCAGTAGGTGCCCGGACGCACGCCCTTGCCTTCCGGCAGGCCGCAGGCGCGACCGACCATCTTCTGCGCCAGGGTGTAGCCCTTGCCGCTGTCGGCCGGAGCTTCCGGCTTCTTGAACAGGTCGGATGGGGCCAGGCCCAGTTCGGCGCGCGCTTTCTCGGTCAGGCCACGGCCGACGATCAGCGGGATACGGCCGCCGGCGCGGACTTCGTCCAGCAGCACGGGGGTCTTCAGCTCGAAGGTGGTGACCACTTCGCCGCTGTCATGACGCACGACCTTGCCCTCGTACGGGTACACGTCGATGACGTCGCCCATGGCCAGGTTGGTGCAGTCGAACTCGATCGGCAGGGCGCCGGCGTCTTCCATGGTGTTGTAGAAGATCGGGGCGATCTTGGTGCCGAAGCAGAAGCCGCCAGCGCGCTTGTTCGGAACGTAGGGGATGTCGTCGCCGAAGAACCACAGCACCGAGTTGGTGGCGGACTTGCGGGACGAACCGGTGCCGACCACGTCACCGACGTAGGCGACCGGGAAGCCTTTGGCCTTGACCGCTTCGATCTGCTTCAGCGGGCCAACGGAGCCCGGCTGTACCGGCTCGATGCCGTCGCGAGCCATTTTCAGCATGGCCAGGGCATGCAGCGGGATGTCCGGGCGGGACCAGGCGTCCGGAGCCGGGGACAGGTCGTCGGTGTTGGTTTCGCCGGGCACCTTGAACACGGTCAGGGTGATTTTCTCGGCGACGGCCGGCTTGGCCTTGAACCACTCGCCTTCGGCCCAGGACTGCAGCACGGCCTTGGCCGCGGCGTTACCCTTCTTGGCGCGTTCGGAAACGTCGTGGAAGGCGTCGAACATCAGCAGGGTGTGCTTCAGCTGTTCGGCAGCGACTTCAGCCAGTTCGGCGTTGTCCAGCAGCTCGACCAGGGTGGCGATGTTGTAGCCGCCCTGCATGGTGCCCAGCAGCTCGGTGGCGCGGACCTTGCTGATCAGCGGGGAAGTGGCTTCGCCCTTGACGATGGCGGAGAGGAAACCGGCCTTGACGTATGCGGCCTCGTCAACACCCGGCGGGACGCGGTTGGTGATCAGGTCGAGGAGGAATTCTTCTTCGCCGGCCGGCGGGTTCTTCAGGAGTTCGACCAGACCTGCGGTCTGCTCGGCGTTCAGCGGCTGGGGCACGACGCCCTGGGCGGCACGCTCTTCTACGTGTTTGCGGTAGGCTTCAAGCACAGTATTTCCCTCATCAGTGGTCCCGGAGGACGCGTATCCAGGAGACCCCTCCGATCCATTCGTCAGGCATGGTGGACGGTAATCCACGGACCTACGACGGCATCGGCAGCCTCCGGGCAGAAGCTGTTTTCAAAGTTTTACGCCGGAGGGCCTTGGAGGAGAGGGGCTGAACGCTTGAGGGGAGCGACCAGCCCGCGCGGCTGCCGGAATCTGTGCTTCGTGACGCTTTGAAAACAGCTTCTAACGGACATTGCGCCTTGTGAAAGGCGGGCCGATTCTACTGGAATTCACCAGCGAAAGTAAGCGGCAATCCGGCTTCGCAAAGGCTGATTTCGCCTAGACAAAAGGATGACGGCCACGTGCCTTTCGTCGGAATCAGTATTTGTCCGGCCGGTGTGCGAGGTCGGCGGAAAGGGCCATCAGCCGAGCCTTGCGAACGCTTCCTGACCCATCGGTCGCACCGCAGCGGTTTGCGATGCAGCGCACTCGACCCTAAGATGCCGCTTTGCCCGAATTGCTCCAGCCCCATGTCCATCCAGCGAATCAAGACTCCCTGCGTCGGCCTGTGTTCCACGGTCTACGGCGATCTCGTGTGCCGCGGTTGCAAGCGTTTCCACCACGAGGTCGTGAACTGGAACCTTTACGGCGACGACGAGAAGCGCGCGGTGTGGAAGCGCCTTGAGGTGCTGCTGGTGCAAGTGATGATGGCCAAGCTCGAAGTCTTCGAGCCGCTGCGTCTGCGCGGCCAGTTGGAGCAACGGCAGATCCGCTTCAACGCCGAGCAGTCGCCGTATTGCTGGGCCTACCAGTTGATCGCCCGGGGTTCGCGGCTGATCCAGAACCTCGAGGCCTATGGTGTGGCGTTGCTGCCGGAATTCCGCGACTGGCCGCTGCCGGATTTGCGCGATGCCATCGACCGGGAGTTCTTCCTGCTTTCCGAGGCCCATTACGAGCGCTACATAGCGCCGCGCTTCCTGCGCGAGGGGATGGACCTGCGCGTCTGAAAAAGCAACGGCCTGCACAGCGCAGGCCGTTGGGCGGGATCTATTGCGCTCAGACTTTTGCGGCCAACTCTTCGAGATGGGCGACGATGTCGTCCGGCTTGAGCACCAGCACGTCGCTTTCGAGGGCATCCAGCACCACCTCGGCGGTGTTCCCGATCAGGGCGCCGGAGAACCCGCTGCGCGCCACCGTGCCGATGACCGTAACCGCGGCTTCCAGCTGGTGCGCGGTGCGTGGGATCAGCACGTCGGCCGGCCCTTCCTCTATATGCAGATGTTCGTCGTCGACCCCGTACTCGGCCTGGAACGCCTTGCAGGCTTCGCGGTAGCGCGCCTCGATGGTTTCACTGAGCTGGAAGGTCGGGTCGGCGGCCGAAAGCATTGGCGAGGGGTGTGCGCTGATCACGTGCAACTGGCCGTGGGTCAGTCCGGCTATGTCGTAGGCATGGCTGACGATGCTGGCGTGCAGCGAGCGATGCTCGATATCGCTGTTGCCGACGTCGACCGCGGCGAGGATGTTGCGCCCCGCCCAGGGCAGGGTGTTTTTCACCAGAAGAACCGGCGCAGGGCAGTGGCGTAGCAGCTTCCAGTCGTCGGGGGTGAGCAGGGCCTTCTTCAGCGGGCTGTCGGGCAGGTGCTGCTTGACCACCAAGCCGCAGCCCTCGGCCTGCTGCTCGGCGATGATGGTGCCCTGCAGGCTGTCGTGCCAGGCCTGCCGGCAACTGCTGCTGTAACCCTCCTCGCGCAGCTCTGCGGCGAGGTCCTCGAGCGATGTGAGCAGGTCGTCGCCCTTTTGGCAGGCCAGCAGGTGCAGGTGGGACTGGGTCACGCTGGCGATCAGCCGGGCGCGTTTGAGCGCCGGACCGTCCGGCTGTACGGGGTCCACTACTACGAGAATGCTGCGGATGGCTTGCATGGTCGTCTCCCTGGGCTGTTGGTCTTGCTTTAGCAGAACTGTAGACGTGTTCCGATCATGCGGATCTTGAGGCACATCAAAGGTAGAACTGGCTGTGCGCGGGTGCATTCGTATAATGCTCCGCCTTTTGGCTGCCGGCGCATTCATCGCAGCGCCTGCCGATGATCCAGTGGAGCCTCTCATGTTGTCCGAAATCCGCGAGTTTCTTGGTTGCGCCACCCCCGACGCCTGGGTCGAGGCCGCGTTGCGGGACCAGGAGGTTCTGCTGATCGACCACAAGAACAACGAGTTCAAGGCCGCCAGCACGGCGCTTGCACTGATCGCCAAGTACAGCACCCACGAGGAACTGGTGAACTTCATGTCGCGCCTGGCGCGCGAGGAGCTGCGCCACCACGAGCAGGTGCTGGCGATCCTGAAGAAGCGCGGCATCGGCCTGCGCCCGATCTCCGCCAGTCGCTACGCCTCGGGCCTGCGCGCGGCGGTGCGCAACCACGAGCCGCACAAGCTGATCGATACGCTGATCGTCGGCGCCTTCATCGAGTGCCGCAGCTGCGAGCGCTTCGCCGCGCTGGTCGATCACCTGGATGCGGACCTGGCGAAGTTCTACGGGTCGTTGCTCAAGTCCGAGGCACGGCACTTCCAGGGTTACCTGGGGTTGGCACGGCGTTACGGCGATGAAGCCGACATCGAAAAGCGCGTAGCGCACATTCGTGAGATCGAGGCGCAGCTGATCAGCTCGCCAGACGAAGAGTTCCGCTTCCACAGTGGCGTGCCCAGCGCCGCCTGAGCCCAAGGAAAAGCCGCCGGATTCGGCGGCTTTTTCGTTGTACGCCCTAGCGTTCGATGATCTGGCGAATCTGCGTCTGCGGAATCATCTGCTCTTTGCCCTCGGAGTCCTCGAACCGCACCATCCCGCTGTCCTTGTCCACGCGCGGCTTGTTGTCGGTGGTGATCATCTGGCCGTCGGCGGTGGTGATGATGTAGTGGCTGGAGCAGGCGCTCAGCGCCAGCAGGCAGGCGGCGAGTAGGAGGTGCGCTTTCATGGAGGATTCCCCGGGCTTTGCCGATGACGATAGATTCAGCTTAGCTGCCGGCCCGGGGGGGAGGCTGACCTGGATCAGGAGCCGGAAGGCTCTGGCTCGAGGCTGAAGGGCGCCTGCTGCAGGCCATCGGCGTCCGCCTGCAGGGCCCAGCCCTGGCGGTCCCAGTCGCCCAGGACGATGCGGCGCGCGGGCTTGCCGTCGAGTTGCAAGTCATGGATGGCCGGGCGGTGGGTATGCCCGTGGATGAGGGTTTGCACGCCATGCTCGCGCATGACCTTCAGCACCTCTTCCGGGGTCACGTCGACAATTTCGCTGGCTTTCATGCGCGTTTGCGCACGGCTTTCCTTGCGTAGCTTGCGCGCCAGCTGATGGCGCTTCGCTAGCGGCAGATTGCGCAGGATGAACAGCGAGAACGGATTGCGCAGCCAGCGGCGCAGCTTCATGTAGCCGACATCCAGGGTGCACAGGCTGTCGCCGTGCATCAGCAGCACCTTTTCGCCATTGAGCGCGACGACGCTGGGGTCGCGGAGGAGGGTGCAGCCGGCCTCACGGCAGAAGGCCTTGCCGATCAGGAAGTCGCGGTTGCCATGCATCAGGTAGATGCGTGTCCCTGCATCGGACAGCTCGCGCAAGGCGCGGGCGATGGCGTGCTGGAACTCGTCCATGCCGTCGTCGCCGATCCAGGCTTCGAAGAAGTCGCCCAGTATGTAGAGCGCCTCGGCCTGGCGTGCGCGGGTGCGGAGGAAATGCAAGAACGCCCGGGTAATGTCCGGGCGTTCCGCTTCGAGATGCAGGTCCGAGATGAACAGGACGCTCATCGACTCACTCGCCGACGATCTCGGCTTTCTCGATGATCACGTCGTCGCTCGGCACGTCCTGGTGACCGGCGCGCATGGTGGTCGGCACGGCCTTGATCTTGTTGACCACGTCCATGCCGTCGACCACCTGGCCGAACACGCAGTAGCCCCAGCCCTGCACGGTCGGCGCGCTGTGGTTGAGGAAATCGTTGTCGGCGACGTTGATGAAGAACTGCGCGCTGGCCGAATGCGGTTCCATGGTGCGGGCCATGGCGACGGTGCCGATCTTGTTGGCGACGCCGTTGTTGGCTTCGTTCTTGATCGGTGCGCGGGTGCTCTTCTGCTTCATGCCTGGCTCGAAACCGCCGCCCTGGATCATGAAGTTGTTGATCACGCGGTGGAATACGGTGTTGTCGTAATGACCGCTCTTCACGTACTCCTTGAAGTTGGCCGCGGTTTCCGGGGCCTTGTCTTCGAAGAGTTCCAGGGTGATGACGCCGTGGTTGGTGTGCAGCTTGATCATGAGGGAATTCCGCTCTGTCGGGAAAATCGAAGGCCTGTCAGGGGGTTGACAGCTTCGGCTATGATAAGCGCTTTGGTTTGGCCGGCCTACCCTGGCCGAACGTCAGTAACGATCAAGGACACCATGAGCAAGCCCACCGCCGATTCGAAAGAAGCCACTGTCGCCGCCAACTTCCTGCGCCCCATCGTCCAGGCCGACCTCGAGAGCGGCAAGCACCAGAAGATCGTCACCCGCTTTCCGCCGGAGCCCAACGGCTACCTGCACATCGGTCACGCCAAGTCGATCTGCCTGAACTTCGGCCTGGCCAAGGAGTTCGGCGGTGACTGCCACCTGCGCTTCGACGACACCAATCCGGCGAAGGAAGACCAGGAATACATCGACGCCATCGAGGCTGACGTTAAGTGGCTGGGCTTCGACTGGGCGGGTGAGGTGCGCTATGCCTCCAACTATTTCGACCAGCTGCATGCCTGGGCCGTCGACCTGATCAAGGCCGGCAAGGCCTTCGTCTGCGACCTCAACGCCGAGGAAATGCGCGAATACCGCGGTAGCCTGACCGAGCCGGGCAAGAACAGCCCCTTCCGTGATCGCTCGGTGGAAGAGAACCTGGACCTGTTCGCCCGCATGAAGGCCGGCGAGTTCCCGGACGGCGCGCGTTCGCTGCGCGCGAAGATCGACATGGCCTCGCCGAACATCAACCTGCGCGACCCGATCCTCTACCGCATCCGCCACGCCCATCACCACCAGACCGGCGACAAGTGGTGCATCTACCCGAGCTACGACTTCACCCACGGCCAGTCGGATGCCATCGAGGGCATCACCCACTCCATCTGCACCCTGGAGTTCGAGGACCATCGCCCGCTGTATGAGTGGTTCCTGGCCAACCTGCCGGTGCCGGCGCAGCCGCGCCAGTACGAATTCGCCCGCCTGAACCTGAACTACACCATCACCAGCAAGCGCAAGCTCAAGCAACTGGTGGACGAGAATCACGTCGACGGCTGGGACGATCCGCGCATGTCGACCCTGTCCGGCTACCGCCGCCGTGGCTACACCCCGGCTTCGATCCGCACCTTCTGCGACATGATCGGCGTGAACCGCGCCGGCGGTGTGGTCGACATCGGCATGCTCGAATTCGCCATTCGTGACGACCTCGACGCCAACGCCGAACGCGCCATGTGCGTGCTCAAGCCGCTGAAGGTGGTCATCACTAACTACCCGGAAGGCAAGGTCGAGAACCTCGAGCTGGCGCGCCATCCGAAGCAGGACATGGGCGTGCGCGTGCTGCCGTTCAGCCGCGAGATCTACATCGACGCGGGCGATTTCGAAGAAGTCCCGCCGGCCGGCTACAAGCGCCTGATCCCGGGCGGCGAAGTGCGCCTGCGCGGCAGCTACGTGATCCGCGCCGACGAAGCCATCAAGGACGCCGCCGGCAACATCGTTGAGCTGCGCTGCAGCTACGACGAAAACACCCTCGGCAAGAACCCCGAAGGCCGCAAGGTCAAGGGCGTTATCCACTGGGTGCCGGCTGCAGAGAGCGTCGAGTGCGAAGTGCGTCTGTACGATCGCCTGTTCAAGTCGGCCAACCCGGAGAAATCGGAGGAGGGCGGCAGCTTCCTCGACAACATCAACCCCGAGTCGCTGACAGTGCTCAAGGGTTGCCGTGCCGAGCCGTCGCTGGCCGACGCCACGCCGGAAGATCGCTTCCAGTTCGAGCGCGAAGGCTACTTCTGCGCCGATTCGAAGGACTCCAAGCCGGGCGCCCTGGTGTTCAACCGCACCGTCACCCTGCGCGATTCCTGGGGGCAGTAAATGGCGCTTTCCGTCTACAACACCCTGAGCAAGGTCAAAGAGCCTTTCCAGCCGCTGGTCGGTAACCAGGTGCGCATGTACGTATGCGGCATGACCGTGTACGACTTCTGCCACATCGGCCACGCCCGCGTCATGGTTGCCTTCGACGTCATTGCCCGTTGGTTGCGCCAGCGCGGCTATGACCTGACCTACGTGCGCAACATCACCGATATCGACGACAAGATCATCCGTCGCGCCCAGGAAAACGGCGAATCCTTCGAGGACCTGACCGCTCGCATGATCGCCGCGATGCACGAAGACGAGGCGCGCCTGTCGGTACTGCGTCCGGACATCGAGCCGCGCGCCACCGGCCACATCGCCGGCATGCACGCGATGATCCAGACCCTGATCGACAAAGGCTTCGCCTACGCGCCGGGCAATGGCGACGTCTACTATCGCGTCGGCAAGTTCGTCGGCTACGGCAAGCTGTCGCGCAAGAAGATCGAAGACTTGCGCATCGGTGCGCGCATCGAAGTCGACGAGTCCAAGGAAGATCCGCTGGACTTCGTGCTCTGGAAAGGCGCCAAGCCGGGCGAGCCGAGCTGGGAATCGCCCTGGGGCGCCGGGCGTCCGGGCTGGCACATCGAATGCTCGGTGATGTCCACCTGCTGCCTGGGCGAGACCTTCGACATTCACGGCGGCGGTCCGGACCTGGTGTTCCCGCACCATGAGAACGAGATCGCGCAGAGCGAGGCGGCCACCGGCAAGCTCTACGCGGCGACCTGGATGCACGCCGGCGCGGTGCGCGTCGATGGCGAGAAGATGTCCAAGTCCCTGGGCAACTTCTTCACCATCCGTGAGGTGCTGGAGAAGTACCACCCGGAGGTTGTGCGCTTCCTGCTGGTTTCCAGCCACTACCGCAGCCCGATCAACTATTCCGAGGACAACCTCAAGGAAGCCAAGGGCGCGCTGGAGCGTTTCTACACCGCGCTGCGTGGCCTGCCGAAAGCGTCGGCTGCTGGTGGTGACGCCTTCGCTGAGCGATTCGCTGCAGCCATGGACGACGACTTCAATACGCCGGAGGCCGTCGCCGTGCTGTTCGAGATGGCCCGCGAAGTGAACCGTCTGCGCGAGTCTGACCTCCAGGCCGCTGCGGCCCTGGCGGCCAAACTCAAGGAGTTGGCCGGTCTGCTCGGTGTGTTGCAGTTGGAGCCGGACGTCTTCCTTCAGGCAGGTGCTGCCGGCAAGGTCGATGCCGCTCAGGTAGAAGCGCTGATCCAGGCGCGCCTGGAAGCTCGCGCGGCGAAGAACTGGGCCGAGTCCGACCGTATTCGCGACGAGCTTACTGCCATGGGTGTGGTTCTCGAGGACGGAAAGGGTGGCACTACCTGGCGTCTCGCCGAGTAAGTGTTGAAAAAGGGCCGCTGATCAGACCCTGTGAATATAGCCCATGAACGACAATGCCCGTATCGATCGATACGGGCATTGTCGTTCATGGGCTATATCCGCGGTGAAGGGCGTGGTCAGGGCAGCTTGTTTCCGGTGTCGCTGGATGAGTTGGTCCCTGAAGAACATCTGGTCCGCGTGATCGAGTTGATGGGCTGATCCCTCC
Organism: Pseudomonas knackmussii B13; assembly: GCF_000689415.1. Lineage (NCBI taxonomy): Bacteria > Pseudomonadati > Pseudomonadota > Gammaproteobacteria > Pseudomonadales > Pseudomonadaceae > Pseudomonas > Pseudomonas knackmussii. Next base: position 2,033,779 of record NZ_HG322950.1, read on the forward strand.
GAAAAGCAAACGCCCCGAACCAGTCGGGGCGTTTGTTTTGCCTTGCTCACAGCGTGTTTTCACACGGCCTGTGATGCGGCCCATTTTCATTCGCGGGAGCGCTTACTTGTGCAGCTCTTCCGCAGCGTACAGGGTATTTTCCAGTAGGCAGGCGCGGGTCATGGGGCCAACGCCGCCCGGTACCGGAGTGATCCAGCTGGCGCGTTCGGCGGCTACTTCGTATTCCACGTCACCCACCAGCTTGCCATCGGTCTGACGGTTGATGCCCACGTCGATGACGATGGCGCCTTCCTTGATCCATTCGCCCTTGACCAGGCCCGGCTTGCCGGCGGCCACTACGACCAGATCGGCCCGACGCACGTGCTCGGCCAGGTCGCGGGTGAAACGATGGGTCACGGTTACGGTGCAGCCGGCCAGCAGCAGCTCCAGCGCCATCGGGCGGCCAACGATATTCGAGGCGCCCACGACGACTGCGTCCAGACCGTACAGATCGGTGCCAGTGCTTTGCAGCAGGGTCATGATGCCTTTCGGGGTGCAGGGGCGAAGCAGCGGGATGCGCTGAGCCAGGCGGCCGACGTTGAAGGGGTGGAAGCCGTCCACGTCCTTGTCCGGCGCGATGCGCTCGAGCAGTTGCGAAGCATCGAGGTGGGCGGGGAGGGGCAACTGAACCAGGATGCCGTCGATTGTCGGGTTGGCATTCAGGCTGTCGATCAGAGCAAGCAGTTCTTCCTGGGAGGTGCTTTCCGGCAGGTCATAGGCCTGGGACAGGAAGCCGACTTCTTCGCAGTCCTTGCGCTTGTGTGCGACGTAGACCTGGGAGGCGGGGTCGCTGCCAACCAGGATCACTGCCAGGCCGGGGACGCGCAGACCTTGCTGGCGGCGCTCGGCGACGCGTTGGGCTATCTGCTGGCGGAGGCTGGCGGCGATCGCTTTGCCGTCGATCAGTTTTGCAGTCATGTCGGAAGAGCAACCATAGAGTCGGGAGAAAAAAGGACGCGCATTTTCGCACGCCCTCCTCATAAGGCAAAGGCGGCGACCCCCTGATTTGCCGTAACTCCTTTATCTCTTTGAAATTTTTTTAAAAAAACCGTTGACGAGGTTAGGGCTCATCGATAACATGCGCCCCGCTTGCCGAGCACAGCCTGAAGCAAGAACAGAAGGCAGTGCAAACCGGTTCAGTGGTTTCCACTGATCTGCTTAGCAAGGGTTGCAGCCACTAAAGCGCCCGTAGCTCAGCTGGATAGAGCATCCGCCTTCTAAGCGGATGGTCGCAGGTTCGAGTCCTGCCGGGTGCGCCATAATGGCGTTCGGTAACAAGCATGTAATATGGTGGGCGTAGCTCAGTTGGTAGAGCACAGGATTGTGGCTCCTGGTGTCGTGGGTTCGATTCCCATCGTCCACCCCATATTCCGAAGCGCCAGGCCTATAGCCTGGCGTTTTCGTTTCTGCGGTACCCTGCGGACGTGGTGAAATTGGTAGACACGCCGGATTTAGGTTCCGGTGGCGCAAGCTGTGAGAGTTCGAGTCTCTCCGTCCGCACCATCTTTCTCTTTATTCAGAAGCTCTCGCATCCGTGAATTTCTGCTGCTTCCAGCAGGGTGACTTCTGCATTTCTTGTGACTAGAATGCTTGCCCTTGATCTGGGAGCCGGAAGGACCGGCTTACGTCTGTGCCACGAGGAATATCCATGCAAGTTTCCGTAGAAAGCACCTCCGCTCTTGAGCGCCGCATGACCGTTGGCGTGCCGGCCGAGCGTATCGAGACCGAAGTCAACAAGCGTCTGCAGCAGACCGCTCGTCGCGCCAAGGTTCCTGGCTTCCGTCCCGGCAAGGTGCCGATGAGCGTGATCCGTCAGCGCTACGAAGCCGCCGCTCGTCAGGAAGCCCTCGGTGACCTGATCCAGGAAACCTTCTACGAAGCCGTGGTCGAGCAGAAGCTGAACCCGGCTGGCGCTCCGTCCGTCGAGCCGAAATTGTTCGAGAAGGAAAAGGGCCTGGAATACATTGCGACCTTCGAAGTCTTCCCGGAATTCCAGGTTGCCGGCTTCGACGGCATCGAAATCGAGCGTCTGCAGGCTGACGTAGCCGACACCGATGTCGACAACATGCTGGAAATCCTGCGCAAGCAGAACACCCGTTTCGAGGCTGTCGAGCGCGCTGCGCAGAATGACGACCAAGTGAATATCGATTTCGTCGGCAAGATCGACGGCGAAGCCTTCGCTGGCGGTTCGGCCAAGGGCACCCTGCTGGTGCTGGGCTCTGGTCGCATGATCCCGGGCTTCGAAGAAGGCCTGGTCGGTGCCAAGGCTGGTGAAGAGCGCGTGCTCAGCCTCACCTTCCCCGAGAATTACCAGAACCTGGATCTGGCCAACAAGGCCGCAGAGTTCACCGTTACCGTGAACAGCGTCAGCGAACCCAAGCTGCCTGAGCTGAACGAGGCCTTCTTCGCCCTGTTCGGCATCAAGGAAAGCACCCTGGAAGGTTTCCGCACCGAAGTTCGCAAGAACATGGAGCGTGAGCTGCGTCAGGCGATCAAATCCAAGGTCAAGAACCAAGTAATGGAAGGTCTGGTTGCCAGCAACCCGATCGAAGTGCCGAAGGCCCTGATCAGCAACGAAGTGAACCGTCTGCGCGTGCAGGCTGTCCAGCAGTTCGGTGGCAACATCAAGCCCGAGCAACTGCCGGCAGAGCTGTTCGAAGAGCAGGCTAAGCGCCGCGTAGTGCTGGGCCTGATCGTTGCAGAACTGGTCAAGCAGCATGAATTGAAGGCTGACGAAGCCCGTGTTCGCGAAATGATCGAAGACATGGCTTCTGCCTACCAGGAACCCGAGCAAGTTGTTGCCTGGTATTACAAAAATGACCAGCAACTGAACGAGGTGCGCTCGGTTGTACTGGAAGAGCAAGTTGTAGATACTGTCCTGCAGAAGGCCAAAGTGACCGATAAGCAGGTATCTTACGAAGACGCGGTCAAGCCTGCTGAAGCTCAACAAGCAGCCTGATCTCAGCGGTACTTCGTTTGATCGTCATAAGCCAGCCTTCGGGCTGGCTTATGCGTCTTTGAGATATGTCTATTTCAATAGGGAGTGATCGTCGGACATGCCCAATTCTTACATGCCGCAAGTTCCGAACATCCAGGCCGCTGGTGGTCTGGTGCCGATGGTGGTGGAGCAATCCGCACGCGGTGAGCGTTCCTACGACATCTATTCGCGCCTGCTCAAGGAGCGAATCATCTTCCTGGTCGGTCAGGTCGAGGACTACATGGCCAACCTGGTGGTTGCCCAGTTGCTGTTCCTCGAGGCCGAGAACCCGGACAAGGACATCCATCTGTACATCAACTCGCCAGGCGGTTCGGTAACTGCTGGTATGTCCATCTACGACACCATGCAGTTCATCAAGCCGGACGTGTCGACCATCTGCGTCGGTCAGGCCTGCAGCATGGGCGCGCTGCTGCTCGCCGGCGGTGCTGCTGGCAAGCGTTACTGCCTGCCACATTCGCGGATGATGATCCACCAGCCTCTGGGTGGGTTCCAAGGTCAGGCCTCGGATATCGAGATCCATGCCAAGGAAATCCTCTTCATCAAGGAGCGTCTGAATCAGGTGCTGGCGCACCACACCGGCCAGCCGCTCGATGTGATTGCCCGTGACACCGACCGTGACCGCTTCATGAGTGGCGAGGAAGCGGTGCAATACGGTCTGATCGATCAGGTTTTCACTCAGCGTCCCTCTGCTGCCTGAGCCCCCGCCGTTGATGCAGCGGCCGGGAAACCGGCCGCTTCGCGGGCTTGAAAATGCCCGCATTTGCCTTCATCTTGTGTTTCAAGCTTATCCGACTGGAACGATCTAATGACTGATACCCGCAACGGCGAGGACAACGGCAAGCTGCTGTATTGCTCCTTCTGCGGCAAGAGCCAGCACGAAGTGCGCAAGTTGATTGCCGGCCCCTCGGTCTTTATCTGCGACGAGTGCGTTGACCTGTGCAATGACATCATCCGCGAGGAGGTGCAGGAAGCACAGGCGGAGAGTAGTGCGCACAAGCTTCCGGCGCCGAAAGAGATCCGTTCCATCCTCGATCAGTACGTGATCGGTCAGGAACGTGCGAAGAAAACTCTGGCGGTAGCGGTCTACAACCACTACAAGCGCCTGAATCAGCGCGATCGCAAGGACGATGTCGAGCTGGGTAAGAGCAACATCCTGCTGATCGGGCCGACCGGCTCGGGCAAGACCTTGCTCGCCGAAACGCTCGCACGCCTGCTCAACGTACCTTTCACCATCGCTGACGCCACGACTCTCACCGAGGCTGGTTATGTGGGTGAGGACGTCGAGAACATCATCCAGAAGCTGCTGCAGAAGTGCGATTACGATGTCGAGAAGGCCCAGATGGGCATTGTCTACATCGACGAGATCGACAAGATTTCGCGTAAGTCAGACAACCCGTCCATTACCCGTGACGTGTCTGGCGAAGGCGTACAGCAGGCCCTGCTGAAACTCATCGAGGGCACCGTTGCCTCGGTTCCGCCGCAAGGTGGTCGCAAGCATCCGCAGCAGGAATTCCTGCAGGTCGACACCCGCAACATCCTGTTCATCTGCGGTGGTGCGTTCGCGGGTCTGGAGAAGGTCATCCAGAACCGTTCGACCAAGGGTGGTATTGGCTTCAGTGCTGAAGTTCGCAGCCCGGATATGGGCAAGAAGGTCGGCGATGCACTGCGTGAGGTAGAGCCTGAGGATCTGGTCAAGTTCGGCCTGATTCCGGAGTTCGTTGGTCGTCTGCCGATCATCGCCACCCTCGAGGAGCTTGATGAGGCAGCGCTGATGCAGATCCTCACCGAGCCGAAGAACGCCCTTACCAAGCAGTACGCCAAGCTCTTCGAAATGGAAGGCGTGGATCTCGAGTTCCGTCCGGATGCCCTCAAGGCTGTGGCTCGCAAAGCCCTGGAGCGCAAGACCGGTGCTCGTGGCCTGCGCTCGATCCTCGAAGGCATTCTGCTCGACACCATGTACGAAATCCCCTCGCAGACCGATGTCAGCAAGGTGGTCATCGATGAAAGCGTCATCGATGGATCTTCTCAGCCTCTGCTGATCTACGAGAACAGCGAGCAGCCTGCCAAGGCTGCACCTGAGGCGTAAAAAGAGGGGCCGTCAGGCCCCTTTTTCTTTCCCGTCTACCGCGCTTGTTTTTTCCCGGGCCTAACCCCATCTTAGGTCCAAGGGTTTAACCCATCTTTTTTGGCCAAGTGCCGCTGTAGAGCCGAATATCATGAAAACACTCGTCGAGTTGCCTCTGCTTCCCCTCCGTGACGTAGTGGTTTACCCGCACATGGTCATCCCGCTGTTCGTAGGTCGGGAAAAGTCCATCGAGGCCCTCGAGGCCGCCATGACCAGCGACAAGCAGATTCTTCTGCTGGCGCAGAAGAACCCCGCCGATGACGATCCGGGCGAAGACGGCCTGTACCGCATGGGGACTGTGGCCACTGTCCTGCAACTGCTTAAGCTGCCCGACGGCACGGTCAAGGTGCTGGTCGAGGGCGAGCAGCGTGGCCGCGTCGAGCGTTTCATTGAGGAAGATGCCCATTGCCGCGCTGAAGTGTCGATCATCGACGAAGCATCGGTGGGCGAGCGCGAGTCCGAGGTCTTTATCCGCAGCCTGCTGAGCCAGTTCGAGCAGTACGTGCAGCTGGGCAAGAAGGTTCCGGCTGAAGTTCTGTCGTCGCTGAACAGCATTGATGAGCCTGGTCGCCTGGTCGATACCATGGCGGCACACATGGCGCTGAAGATCGAGCAGAAGCAGGAGATTCTGGAAATCACCGAGCTCGCTGCGCGTGTCGAGCACGTGCTGGCCATGCTGGATGCGGAAATCGATCTGCTGCAAGTCGAGAAGCGCATTCGTGGTCGCGTCAAGAAGCAGATGGAGCGCAGCCAGCGCGAGTACTACCTGAATGAGCAGATGAAGGCCATTCAGAAAGAGCTGGGCGACATCGACGAAGGCCACAATGAGGTCGAAGAGCTCAAGAAACGCATCGACGCAGCTGGTCTGACCAAGGAGGCGCTGGCTAAGGCCAACGCCGAGCTGAACAAACTTAAACAGATGTCGCCGATGTCTGCGGAAGCGACCGTTGTGCGCTCCTACATCGATTGGCTTGTGAATGTGCCGTGGAAGGCCGAGAGCAAGGTTCGTCATGATCTTGCCCGCGCCGAAGACATCCTCGACACCGATCACTACGGCCTGGACGAGGTCAAGGAACGCATCCTCGAGTATCTCGCTGTCCAGAAGCGCGTGAAAAAGGTGAAGGGTCCTGTTCTCTGCCTCGTAGGTCCGCCAGGTGTGGGTAAAACCTCGCTGGCTGAGTCCATCGCTCGTGCCACTAATCGCAAGTTCGTGCGTATGGCCTTGGGCGGCGTGCGTGACGAGGCTGAGATCCGTGGGCACCGTCGTACCTACATCGGCTCCATGCCTGGTCGCCTCATCCAGAAAATGACCAAGGTGGGCGTGCGCAACCCGCTGTTCCTGCTCGATGAAATCGACAAGATGGGCAGCGATATGCGCGGCGACCCGGCCTCGGCGCTGCTTGAGGTTCTAGATCCGGAGCAGAACCACAATTTCAACGACCACTACTTGGAAGTGGATTACGACCTGTCGGACGTGATGTTCCTCTGCACGGCCAACTCCATGAATATCCCGGCACCGCTGCTGGATCGCATGGAGGTCATTCGTCTGCCCGGCTACACCGAAGACGAGAAGGTCAACATCGCCTCGAAGTACCTGGTACCGAAGCAGACTGCGGCAAATGGTCTCAAGAAAGGCGAGCTTTCCTTCGAGGAAGGTGCCATCCGTGACATCATTCGCTACTACACCCGCGAGGCGGGCGTGCGCAGCCTGGAGCGGCAAATCGCCAAGGTCTGCCGCAAGGCGGTGAAGGAGGGCGCCAAGGCCAAGCGCATTGAGGCCAGGGTGTCTACCGAGACGCTGGAAAACTACCTGGGGGTACGCAAGTTCCGTTACGGGCTGGCTGAGCAGCAGGATCAAATCGGTCAGGTAACTGGTCTGGCCTGGACACAAGTTGGCGGTGAGCTGCTGACTATCGAGTCGGCCATTGTTCCGGGTAAAGGCTCGCTGACCAAGACCGGTTCACTGGGTGATGTAATGGCAGAGTCCATCACTGCGGCGCTGACAGTCGTGCGCAGTCGTGCGAAAAGCCTGGGTATTCCGGCCGATTTCCACGAGAAACACGACATTCACATTCATGTGCCGGAAGGCGCCACGCCCAAGGATGGTCCGAGCGCAGGCATTGGCATGTGCACTGCTCTGGTATCGGCGATCACTCAGATCCCGGTGCGGGCGGATGTCGCGATGACGGGCGAAATCACCCTTCGTGGACAGGTTCTGGCCATTGGTGGGCTGAAGGAAAAACTTCTGGCCGCTCACCGGGGGGGAATCAAAACTGTGATCATCCCCGAAGAAAATGTTCGAGACCTCAAGGAAATTCCGGACAACATTAAGGCAGATCTCGTTATTAAACCGGTTAAATGGATTGACGAGGTCCTGCAAATTGCGCTGCAATACACGCCGGAGCCCTTGCCCGATGCGGCTCCCGAGATGGTTGCAAAGGATGAAAAGCGCGAGTCTGATTCCAAGGAGCGAATCAGCACGCATTAGCCGGGGGGCTTTCTTGACACTGTTTTTGAGCCCTTGTTATAAAGCGGCACTTGCTTTGTCAGTCAGCAATCCAGCACCTGCTTTTGCTTACACCTAACACATAGAAACATACTCAACAGAAATAAGGGGACTTAGAGTGAACAAGTCGGAACTGATCGATGCAATTGCAGCATCTGCTGATATCCCGAAAGCTGTTGCCGGTCGCGCTCTGGACGCGGTGATCGAGTCCGTTACTGGCGCCCTGAAAGCCGGTGACTCCGTCGTACTGGTCGGCTTCGGTACCTTCGCTGTCAAAGAGCGTGCTGCCCGCACCGGTCGTAACCCGCAAACCGGCAAGCCGATCAAGATCGCTGCTGCTAAGATCCCGGGCTTCAAAGCCGGTAAAGCCCTGAAGGATGCTGTTAACTAAGCGTCTTTTTGGACTCGACCTGTCCGGCTCAGCTATCGGCTGAGTCGGCCGCGGAGCGGCGGTTCGGACCGCAAGGTCCAATACAACCGCTGGGGTCGCAGGCCTGGGCCTGCTGCTCCGCCAGTTACGAGAAGGCGCATCCTCGGATGCGCCTTTCTTTTATCCGCTTATCCATGACCCACGCCAAGCCGACACTGACGGCAGGCCGTGGCCGCTTTTGGGGGCCGCATGCTGCAAAACATCAGGGACAATTCTCAAGGCTGGATCGCCAAGACCATTATCGGGGGCTGCGTCGTTGTCATGGCGCTAGGAAGCTTCAATGCCATCATGCGGGCTTCCCACCACGAGAATGTCGCTGCCAAGGTGAACGGTGAAGACATCAGCCTCGGCGAGCTGCAGCGCGCTCAGGAGAACCAGCGGATGCAGCTGCAGCAGCGGCTGGGCAAAGACTTCGATGCCTCCGCGCTGGACGAAAAGCTCCTGAAGGACGCCGCTCTGAAGGGGTTGATCGAACGCCAACTGGTGCTGCAGGCCGCTCAGGGAGACAAGTTCGTCTTTTCGCAGCAGCAGGTTGACCAGCTGATTCTGCAGACCCCGGAATTCCAGGTGGATGGCAAGTTCAGCGCTGAGCGCTTCGACGAGTACGTGCGTCGAATGGGCGCCAGCCGCATGCAATTCCGCCAGATGCTCGAGCAGGAAATGCTTATCGGGCAGCTGCGCGCCGGTATTGCAGGTTCCGGTTTCGTGACCGATGCGGAGCTGCAGAGCTTTGCGCGTCTGGAGAAGCAGACCCGCGACTTTGCCACTCTGACCTTCAAGGCTGATCCGGCCAAAGCGGAAGTGTCGGACGCTGACCTGAAGAGCTACTACGACGCCCACAAGGCCGAGTTCATGAGCCCGGAGCAGGTCGTAATCGACTACGTGCAGCTGAAGAAGTCGTCCTTCTTCAACCAGGTCAACGTGAAGGACGAGGACCTGCAGGCTCAGTATCAGAAAGAAATTGCCGGTCTGTCCGAGCAGCGCGATGCCGCACACATTCTCGTCGAGGTGAATGCCAAGCAGACCGAAGCCCAGGCCAAGGCCAAGATCGAGGCGCTCAAGGCGCGCCTGGACAAAGGTGAGGACTTCGCCAAGCTGGCCAAGGAAGCCTCCAACGACGTGGGTTCCGCGTCCAATGGCGGTGACCTGGGTTACGCTGGCCGCGGTGTTTACGACCAGGCCTTCGAAGATGCCCTGTACGCCCTGAAGAACAAGGGTGACGTTTCCGCCCCGGTTCGTACGCAATACGGTTGGCACCTGATCAAGCTGATGGGTGTGCAGGCGCCGGATGTACCCAGCTTCGCAAGCCTGAAGCCCAAGCTTGAGCAGGATCTGAAAAGCCAACTGGTCGAGCAGCGCTTCGTTGAAGTAGGCAAGCAGCTCGAAAGCTCCGCTTACGAGGCATCCGACCTAAGCCAGCCGGCCCAGGAGCTGGGGCTGAAGGTGGAAACCAGCAAGCCGTTCGGCCGCGAAGGCGGCGAGGGCGTGGCTGCCAATCGTCAGGTGGTGCAGTCGGCATTCAGCACCGAGGTGCTGGAAGACGGCGCCAACAGTGGTGCGATCGAGCTGGATCCGGAAACTGTGGTCGTACTGCGCGTTAAAGAGCACCACAAGCCTGAGCAGCAGACTCTGGAGCAGGTTAGTGCGCCGATTCGCGAGCAGGTCAAGCGCGACCATGCTGCCGCGGCGGCCAAGGCTGCTGGCGAAGCTCTACTGGCTGGCCTGCGCGATGGCAAGACGCCGATCGCCCAGGCGCAAAACGGTCAGACCTGGAAGGTCGTCGAGGCCGCTTCGCGCAGTCAGGAAGGTGTCGACCCGCAGCTTCTGCAGGCGGTCTTCCGTATGGCGCGTCCGGCCAAGGCCGATCAGCCGACGTTCTCTGGCATCACCCTGAACAATGGCGATTACGTACTCGTTCGCCTGAATGGTGTCAGCGAACCGAGCGCCACCCTGAGCGACCAGGAGAAGGCCATGTATCGCCAGTTCCTGGCTTCGCGCAGCGGTCAGGAAGACTTCGCCGCCTTCCGTCGCCAACTGCAAGACCAGGCTAAGATCGAGAAGTACTGATCTACAGCCTTTATGGAAAGGGCCGCTTATCAGACTGTGTGAAAACCCAGCCGTCTGAGCACAAGCCAAAGACAATGCCCGTATCGATCGATACGGGCATTGTCGTTCATGGGCTATATCCGCGGTGAAGGGCGTGATCAGGGCAGCTTGTTTCCAGTGTCGCTGGATGAGTTGGTTCCCGAAGAACATCTGGTCCGCGTGATCGAGGCCTACGTGGCGCGGCTGGATCTGCAGCGGCTGGGCTTCAGCAAGGCGCAGGCGAGCAAGGTCGGACGCCCGGCCTATGATCCGGCCGACCTGCTCAAGCTGTACCTGTATGGCTACTTCCAGCGCATTCGTTCCTCGCGCCGACTGGAAGCCGAATGTCAGCGCAATGTCGAAGTGATGTGGCTGCTGGGCCGACTGGCGCCGGACTTCAAGACCATTGCCGACTTCCGCAAGGACAATGGCGCGGCGTTTCAGGCGAGCTGTCGTGCAGTTTTGCCGCCAGATCGGGTTGCTCGGTGGTCAGTTGGTGGCCATCGATGGCAGCAAATTCCAGGCGTGCGAGGATGCGGGCATCACGGCGTATGTACCGCCGAACCGTGGCGTTAACAATCATGGCAACGGCACGGCGCTGTTCGATCGCAGCGCCTTTACCTACGACGTGGATCATGACCGCTATCAGTGCCCGGCAGGCCAGTGGCTCCTGCTCAAACAGGTACGAGGCACAGAGAGGCTTTATGCGATCGCCGGCGACTGCCGCGCTTGCCCTTTGAAGGCGCCTTGCACGAATAGCCAGCGTCGCCCTCTCAGCCGTCATTCCCATGAGTCAGCTTTCGAGCGCATGCAGCAAAGCCTGAAGGCCCGGCCGGAGATGATGGCCAAGCGCCGGGCGATCGTCGAACACCCGTTCGGCAACCTGAAACAGTGGGTATTCGGCTACGGCCGCTTCCTGCTCCGACAGCTAGCGGGAGCCAGGACAGAGATGGCCCTGGCCGTGCAGGCCTACAACCTCAAACGTGCGATTCAGGTACTCGGCGCTCGGCGCCTGATTGAGTTGATGGCCTGAGGCTCTCCAGAAACACCAACGCCCCGAATCGGTCGGGGCGTTGGTATGGCCTCGCTCTCAGCGTGTTCTCACACAGCCTGATAAGCGGCCTATCTCGTGGGCGGGAGGGGAGTGTTATTCCTCGTCCAGCTGCCCCATCGCGGTGGTGTTGAAGCCGCCGTCGACGTAGAGGATCTCGCCGCTGATGCCGCTGGCCAGGTCGGAGCAGAGGAAGGCGCCGGCATTGCCGACTTCCTCGATGGTCACGTTACGGCGCAGGGGGGTCTGGCGCTCGTTAGCGGCGAGCATCTTGCGGAAGCTCTTGATGCCCGAGGCGGCGAGGGTGCGGATGGGGCCTGCGGATACAGCGTTGACGCGGGTGCCTTCCGGGCCGAGGCTGCCGGCCAGGTAGCGTACACCGGCTTCCAGGCTGGCCTTGGCCATGCCCATGACGTTGTAGTTCGGCATGGTGCGTTCGGCGCCCAGGTAGGAAAGGGTCAGCAGGCTACCGTTGCGGCCTTGCATCATCTCGCGTCCGGCCTTCGCCAGGGCGACGAAGCTGTAGGCGCTGATGTCGTGGGCAATCCTGAAGCCTTCGCGGGTGGTGACAGCGGTGAAGTCGCCGTCGAGCTGGTCGCCCGGGGCGAAGCCAACGGAGTGGACGATGATGTCCAGGCCATCCCACTTCTTGCTCAGCTCTTGGAACACGGCTTCGATTTCGGCGTCGTTGGCGACGTCGCACGGGAAGCACAGGTCAGCGCTGGAACCCCAGCCGGCGGCGAACTCTTCGACGCGGCCCTTGAGCTTTTCGTTCTGGTAGGTGAAGGCGAGCTCTGCGCCCTCGCGGTGCATTGCCGCGGCGATACCGGAGGCGATGGAGAGTTTGCTGGCGACACCGACGATCAGCGCGCGTTTACCGGCGAGAAAACCCATGTTCGTTCCTTCCTCTTTCAGGTCATTCATCAATCGCTTCTGCCGGGGCCATGAAAGCGGCTTCCAGCAGTTGCTGTGTGTAACGGTGGCTAGGCGCAGTGAAGATATCCTGCGCCGGGCCGCTTTCGACCACCTTGCCCTGTCGGATCACCAGCAACTGGTGGCTCAGGGCCTTCACCACCGCGAGATCGTGGCTGATGAACAGGTAGGTCAGGTTGTACTTGGCTTGCAGATGGCGCAACAGCTCCACCACCTGGCGCTGTACCGAGCGGTCGAGCGCCGAGGTGGGCTCGTCCAGCAGTATCAGCGCCGGTTTCAACACCAGTGCGCGGGCGATGGCGATACGCTGCCGTTGCCCGCCGGAAAACTCGTGGGGGTAGCGGTTCCGGGTTTCCGGATCCAGTCCCACCTCCACCAGTGCCTCTATGATCCTTTGTTGCTGTTCCTTCTCGTCACAAATTCCGTGAATCTCCAGGCCTTCGCCGACGATCTGGCCCACCGACAAACGGGGGCTCAGGCTGCCGAACGGGTCCTGGAAGACCACTTGCATCTCGCGCCGCAGCGGTCGTACCTGAGCCTGGTTCATGGCGTCCAGGGCATTGCCCTCGAAGCGAATGCCGCCGCGGCTGTCGATCAGACGCAGGATGGCCATGCCCAGTGTCGACTTGCCGGAACCGCTTTCGCCGACGATGCCCAGGGTCTGGCCCTGGCGCAGGCTGAATGCGATACCGTCCACGGCCTTGACGTGGTCCACCGTGCGCCGGAACACCCCTTTCTTGATCGGGAACCAGACACGCAGGTCGTCCACCTCCAGCAAAGTCGGCCCCGGCGGATTCTCCACCGGACCTCCCCGCGGCTCCGCCCCGAGCAGTTCCCGGGTATAGGGATGCTGCGGAGACTGGAACAGGTTTTCACAGGACGCTTGTTCGACGATGCAACCGCGCTGCATGACACATACCCGATGCGCAATTCTTCGCACGAGGTTCAGGTCGTGGGTAATCAGCAGCATGGCCATGCCCAGCCGGGCCTGCAGTTCGCGCAGCAGATCGAGGATCTTCAGCTGCACGGTGACATCCAGGGCTGTGGTCGGTTCGTCGGCGATCAGCAGTTCCGGCTCGCAGGCCAGCGCCATGGCGATCATCACCCGCTGTCGCTGGCCACCGGAGAGCTCATGGGGATAGGACTTCAGGCGCGTTGCCGGATCGGGGATGCCGACCAGGTCGAGAAGCTCCAGCGTGCGTTTGCGCGCTGCCTTGCCTTGCAGACCCTTGTGCAGGGCCAGCACCTCGCCGATCTGCTTCTCGATGGTGTGCAGGGGATTGAGCGAGGTCATCGGCTCCTGGAACACCATGGCGATGCGGTTGCCGCGAATGCCCCGCAGTTTGCGTTCCGGAGCCTGCAGCAGATCCAGTTCGCCATAGCGGACGCTACCGCAGGGATGGCGTGCGGTGGGGTAGGGCAGCAGGCGCAGGATGGAGTTGGCGGTTACAGACTTGCCGGAGCCGCTTTCGCCGACCAGGGCCAGGGTTTCCCCCCGGCGGATGTCGAAGCTGACTTTGTCTACCGCATGCACGATCTCGTTGCCGCTGGAGAAATCCACCGAGAGGTCGCGGATCTCGATGAGGTTGTCGTTAGGTTGCACAGAGGCGCTCATCTCACTTCCTCGGGTCGAATGCGTCGCGCGCTGCTTCGCCGATGAATACCAGCAGGCTAAGCATCAGGGCGAGTACGGCGAAGGCGCTGATGCCGAGCCAGGGCGCCTGCAGGTTGGATTTGCCCTGAGCGACCAGTTCGCCCAGGGACGGAGAACCGGCGGGCAGGCCGAAGCCGAGGAAGTCCAGCGAGGTCAGGGTGGCGATGGCGCCGGTCAGGATGAACGGCATGAAGGTCAGGGTGGAGATCATCGCGTTGGGCAGGATGTGGCGGAACATGATGGTGCCGTTCTTCATGCCCAGGGCGCGGGCTGCGCGCACATATTCGAGGTTGCGGCCACGGAGGAATTCCGCGCGCACCACGTCGACCAGGCTCATCCAGGAGAACAGCAGCATGATGCCCAGCAGCCACCAGAAGTTCGGCTGCACGAAGCTGGCGAGGATGATCAGCAGATAGAGCACAGGCAGCCCCGACCAGATTTCCAGGAAGCGCTGGCCGAGCAGGTCGACCCAGCCGCCGTAGAAGCCCTGCAGGGCGCCGACGAACACACCGATGATCGAGCTCAGCGCGGTCAGTACGAGGGCGAAGAGCACCGAGATGCGGAAGCCGTAGATCACGCGGGCGAGCACGTCGCGCGCCTGGTCGTCGGTACCCAGCCAGTTCTCCCGGGTCGGCGGCGACGGTACGGGGACGCGCAGGTCGTAGTTGATGGTGTCGTAGCTATAGGTGATGGGCGGCCACAGCACCCAGGCGTTCTTGTCGGTGAACTGCTGGCGCATGTAGGGCGCCTTGTAGTTGCCTTCGAGCGGGAACTCGCCGCCGAACACGGTTTCGGGATAACGCTTGAACGCCGGGAAGTACCACTGGCCGTCGTAGTGGACGACGAGCGGTTTGTCGTTGGCGATGATTTCCGCACCCAGGCTCAGGGTGAAGAGCACGAGGAACAGCCAGAGCGACCACCAGCCGCGCTTGTTGGCCTTGAAGCGCGCCCAGCGGCGCTGGTTCATCGGGGACAGGCGCATCGCATCACTCCCGGTTCTCGAAGTCGATGCGCGGATCGACCAGTGTGTAGAGGACGTCGCTGACCAGCTTCATGACCAGGCCGAACAAGGTGAAGATGAACAGGGTGCCGAAGACCACCGGGTAGTCGCGGTTGAGCGCCGACTCGAAGCTGAGCAGGCCGAGGCCGTCGAGGGAGAAGATCACCTCGATCAGCAGCGATCCGGTGAAGAACACGCCCAGCAACGCCGAAGGGATGCCGGCGATGATCAGCAGCATGGCGTTGCGGAATACATGGCCGTAGAGCACCTGGCGCTCGGTCAGGCCCTTGGCGCGTGCGGTGACCACGTACTGCTTGCCGATCTCGTCGAGGAAGCTGTTCTTGGTCAGCAGGGTGATGGTGGCGAAGTTGCCTATCACCAGTGCGGTGATCGGCAGGGCGAGGTGCCAGAAGTAGTCCTTGATCTTGCCGAAGGTACTGAGCTGATCGAAGTTGTTGGAAGTCAGGCCGCGTAGCGGGAACCAATCCCAGTAGCTGCCGCCGGCGAACAGCACGACCAGCAGGATGGCGAACAGGAAGGCCGGGATTGCGTAGCCGACGATGATCGCCGAGCTGGTCCAGATATCGAACTGGCTACCGTTGCGCACGGCCTTGGCGATGCCCAGTGGGATGGACACCAGGTACATGATCAGGGTGCTCCACAAGCCCAGCGAGATGGACACCGGCAGCTTCTCGACGATCAGATCGGTGACCTTGGCGTCGCGGAAGAAGCTGGTGCCGAAGTCCAGGTGGCAGTAGTTCTTGAGCATGATCCAGAAGCGCTCGGGCGCCGGCTTGTCGAAGCCGTACATGCGCTCGATCTCTTTCACCAGCTCCGGGTCCAGGCCCTGGCCACCGCGATACTGCGAGGAGCCGCCTGAGGCGAGCTCGCCGCCGCCACCTGCAATGCGCCCGGTGGCGCCGCCGGCAGCGTTGTTGATGCCTTCGAGCTTGGCGATCATCTGGTCCACCGGGCCGCCGGGAGCGGCCTGGATGATGATGAAGTTGATCAGCAGGATGCCGAACAGGGTCGGGATGATCAGCAACAGGCGGCGCAGGATATAGGCCAGCATCAGCGAGACTCCTGCTGCGCCGTAGCGGTGGAAGGTTCGGCGTTTTCACGCGCCTGCCACCAGGTCATCAGCGCATAGCTGTAGGGCGGCAGCTTCTGCGGATGGGCAAGGCGGTTCCAGTACGCCAGTCGCCAGGTGTCCAGGTACCAGTTGGGGACCACGTAGTGTCCCCATTGCAGGGCGCGATCCAGCGCGCGGGCGTGGTGCACCAGCGAGTCACGCGAGTCGGCGGCGATCAGGCCCTCGACCAGTGCATCGACCGCCGGATCGCGCAAGCCGATGAAGTTGCGACTGCCGGGATTGTCGGCACTGCTCGAATGCCAGAACTCACGCTGCTCGTTGCCTGGTGAATTGGACTGAGGCCAACTGGCGACCATCATGTCGAAGTCGCGCGAGCGCAGCCGATTGACGTACTGGGAGACATCGACCAGGCGAATCTGCAGGTCGATGCCCAGCTCGGACAGGTTGCGCTTGAAGGGCAGCAGCACGCGCTCGAAGTCAGCCTGGGCCAGCATGAACTCGAAACTCAGCGGCTTGCCGTCGGGGTCGACCATGCGGTCGTCGACGATCTTGTAGCCGGCGTCGAGCAGCAGGCGATAGGCCTTGCGCTTCTGTTCACGAATGATGCCGCTGCCGTCGCTTACCGGCGGCTCGAAGACGCTGTCGAAGACCTGCGGCGGCAGCTTGTCGCGAAGCGGTTCGAGGATCTTCAGTTCCTCGGCGTCTGGCAGTGCGTGGGCGGCCATTTCGGAGTTCTCGAAATAGCTGCGGTCGCGCTTGTAGGAGCCGAAGAACATCTGCTTGTTGGTCCACTCGAAGTCGAACAGCAGGCTGATGGCTTCGCGCACGCGCACGTCCTTGAATACTGGGCGGCGCATGTTGAAGACGAACCCTTGCATGCCCCAGGGATTGTCGTTGGGCAATTCCTGGCGAACGATGCGTCCGTCGCGCACGGCTGGCGAGTCGTAGGCGGTGGCCCAGTTCTTGGCGATGCGCTCTTCGTTGAAGTCGAACTGTCCGGCCTTGAAGGCTTCCAGGGCGACGGTGAGGTCGCGGTAGGAGTCGACGACCACGGCATCGAAGTTGTTGAAGCCGCGATTCACCGGCAGGTCCTTCGCCCAGTAGTCCTTGACCCGCTCGTAGCGAATCGAGCGTCCCGGGTCGACCTTGGCCACGCGATAGGGGCCGCTGCCCAGCGGCGGCTCCAGGCTGGTCTTGCCGAAGTCGCGGCTGTCCCACCAGTGCTTGGGCAGGATCGCGATTTGCCCGAGGATCAACGGCAGTTCGCGGTTGCCCGCACGCTTGAAGTCGAAGCGCACGCGCAGTCGATCTTCGGCTACCACCTTGTCGACGTCCGCATAGTAGTTGCGGTACATCGGGTCGCCCTTGGTCATCAGGGTGTTGAAGGTGAAGACCACGTCTTCGGCGGTCACTGGGGTGCCGTCGGCGAAGCGCGCCTGCGGTCGCAGATAGAAGCGCACGAAGCGTTGTTGTGGGTCCTTTTCGATCTTCTCGGCGAGCAGTCCGTATTCGGTGAAGGGCTCGTCCAGCGAGTGGAAGGTCAGGGTGTCGTAGACCAGGTTGATCTGCGACGCCGGATTGCCCTTGGGAATGAACGGATTGAGGCTGTCGAAGCCTCCGAAGTCGGAGAGTCGCAGGGTGCCGCCTTGCGGCGCCTTGGCGTTGACGTAGTCGAAGTGCTGGAAGTCGGCGGGGTACTTCGGTGGTTCGTCGTAAAGGGTGATGGCGTGCTGCGGGGCGGCTTGCGCCAGAGTCGCCAGACCCAACAGCGCGGCGGCCAGAATGCGGCGCATCATGGGCGCATCTCCCGGCAGGCAGCGCGTCGGCTTCCACGAATCCCTGCGGCGAGGCTGGCCGGCTCGAGAAGGTGCGCGGGAATCAGGGGCGGGTGCTTGGGCATCATGCAGTCGTCGGGTCCATTCGGGATGGCGTTGTTTGTACTGGGTCCGGTCCGCCTTGCGCAAGCGCGGAAAGCGCCACCCGGCGCATTTGGCGCGGGGCGACCGGGAGGATTCGGCATCAGGAAGCGAATAGACCGGGACTGACCCGCCGAGGTTTCCGCAAAGGGAACGAGATTCGCGTCGCAATTCGTTTGCCGTTGACGGCCACAGGCATGCAGGACGTCGGAGCGCGAAGCTATACCGGCCCGAGTTCTTCTAAAGTAACAGCTTGTTTCTCCAGCAAAAGTATATGCTGAATGGGCATAATGCCATTACAGCGTCAGAGCACCTCAAACGCATTTTCGAGGGTTGTCCCGTGAACACCGCCAAACAGGGGCTGGACTATTGGATCGAGCGCCTCAGCGAGGCCGAGCTGCCGGCCTTGGCCGCGGTGGTTCAGGACCTGCAGCAACTTGCCGCGCACGATCAGTCGTCGGTACGGCAACTGGCGGAAGTGCTGCTGCGCGATGCCAGCCTGACCTCCCAGGTGCTGCGGGTTGCCAACAGCGTCTACTACAACCCCTCGCAGGAAAGCATCCGTACCATTTCCCGCGCGATCGTACTGATCGGCTTCGAGAACGTGCGGCTGATCGGGCTTTCGGCCTGCCTGATCGACCAGTTGCTGGGCAAGGAGCCGCGCGAACAGCTGCTGGAGCTGCTCGCGCGTGCTTTCCATGCTGCCGTTCAGGCGCGCAACCTGGCGGGCTTCGTGCTCGCTCGCGAGCAGGAGGAAGTGTTCATCTCCGCGCTGCTCTACAACGTCGGAGAGCTGGCTTTCTGGGGCGGCGGCGGTGAGCAGGCCGATATGCTTTCGGCGCTCCTTCGGCAACCCGGGCAGGAGCAGGAGGCTGCGGTGCGCCAGGTGCTGGGGATCAGCTTCCGCCAATTGACGACGGGCCTGATGCGCAGTTGGGGATTGGGTGAGAGCCTCGGGATGGCGGCGTCCGGAGGCTCCCCGCGAGTCCCGGCTTCACGCGCCGTGGCTTTGGGGGTGCGGATCAGCGAGGCGGCACTGGATGGCTGGGACTGCCCCGAAATGGAAAAGCTCGTTGACCAGGTCGCGCAGTTCACTCAGTTGCCACGCGAGGAAGTGCTGCCGCTGATTCTGGCAAACGCCGAAGAGGCCGTTAAGGTGGCGGCGACCTTCGGTGCCAGTCGGCTGTGCAAGCTGATCCCGCAGACCGACCCGGAGCAGATCCGTCTGCAACGGGAACGGCGTCGTGCGGCGTTGCTCCAGCCGGATCTGGATCAAATGCGTCGCTGTCTTCAGGAGCTGGGCACGCTCGCCAGTGCGCCGGCGGGCATCGAGGCGGTGCTCGACAATCTGGTCGACGGACTACACCGCGGTGCGGGCCTGGAGCGCGTGATGGTGGCGGTGCTGGCCGAGCAGCAGACGCGCTATCGCGTGCGCCGGGCTGTCGGCGAGGGGAGTGACGCGTGGCTGGCGAATTTCGAGCTGCCTGTCGGCAAGGGCGCCGATGCGCACCTCTTCGACTACGTGCTCAAGAGTCGCGAACCGGTGTGGATGGGCGTTCCCGCCAGCTACGGACTGAGCGATCTGGTCAGCCAGACGCTGCGCCAGCACCTGGGGCAGGGCATGTTCTTCATTGCGCCCTTGCTGGCCGGCAAGCGACAGGTCGGTGTGCTCTATGCCGATAACCGCCCATCGGGGCGCGCGCTGCTGCATGAGCAATACGTGGCCTTCCGGCATTTCACTCAGGCGGTGGGGCGCTGCCTACAGGCCCTCAGCCAGCGCTGAGGGCTGGGCATCAGCGGCTGGCGGTATCGAGGTACAGGGTCAGGGTCTGGCCCGGCTTGAGGGCGTGGGCGCTGCGCGGGTTCCAGCGCTTGATGTGCTGCATCTCGACGTTGAAGCGCTTGGCGATCAGGTACATGGAATCGCCGCGTTGGACCTTGTAGTAGGTCGCCGCTTCTTTGGGCTTCTGTGCCTTGTCGTTGCTGGAGGCGCGCGCCATTAGCTGGCTGCCGCTCTGCAGCTTGAGGGTCTGGCCAGGCTTGATGCCGTGGCTGTCGAGATTGTTCCAGCGCTTCAGATCGTCGACGCCGACACCGGTTGAGCGGGCGATCTGCCAGAGGTTCTCGCCACTTTTTACCTTGTAGGTCCTGCTCGGCGCCGGGCGCGTCTCGGCCCTGGCCAATTGCGGCGGGCTTGCCGGCTCGGCCAGGTTGCCAGTGCCGCGGCCCGGGATCAGCAGGGCCTGGCCATGGCGCAGGCGACCATTACCCAGGCGATTGCTGTTCTTGAGTTCGGCAACGCTGACATCGAAGCGCTTGGCGATGCTGGCCAGGCTGTCGCCGCGGCGCACCTTGTACTGCTTCCAGCTCACCAATTCCTGCGGCTTGAGCGTGGCAAGGCCGGCCTTCAGGGTTGCTGCCTTGGCCTTGGGCACCAGCACCTGTTGCGGGCCATCCAGCGTAACGCGGCGAGTGAACGCGGGGTTGAGCTGGTAGAGCTCGTCGGCATCGACGTCGGCAAGGGCCGCGATTCGGTTCAGGTCCAGGCCCGGTTTGATCTTCACCGCCTTGAAATAGGCTTCGTTGGCGATTGGGTTCAGGTTGATGCCGTAGGCCTGGGGCGACATCACCAACTGCGACAGGGCCAGCAACTTGGGTACGTAGTCCTGGGTTTCCTGCGGCAGCGAAAGGTTCCAGTAGTCGGTCGGCAGGCCGAGCCGCTGGTTGCGTTCGATCGCCCGGCTCACCGTGCCTTCGCCGGCGTTGTAGGCGGCCAGCGCGAGCAGCCAGTCGCCGTTGAACATGTCGTGCAGGCGGTCCAGGTAGGTCAGCGCGGCGTTGGTCGAGGCCTTGATGTCGCGGCGGCCGTCGTACCAGCTGGTCTGGCGCAGGTTGAAGTGGGTGCCGGTGGCCGGCATGAACTGCCAGAGGCCAACCGCTTGCGCGCGGGAAATCGCCAGGGGGTTGTAGGCGCTCTCGATCATAGGCAGCAGCGCCAGTTCGAGCGGCATGTTGCGCGCTTCCAGGCGTTCCACCACGTAGTGCATGTACGGGCCGCCACGCTCGGTGGCCTGCTCGATGAAGTCCTGGTTGCTGACGTACCACAGGCGCTGACGCTCGATGCGCGGGTTGTTGTCGGTGGCGTCGGCTTGTAGCTGGAAACCGTGGCGTACGCGAACCCAGATGTCGCTGTCATCGGCATAGGCCGGGTTGAACTGAACGTCTACCGCGCGCGGTGCCGCGGGCTTGTAGTTGGCGTCCTGGGAGGACATGTGGCCGCTGGTCTGGCAGCCGGCCAGGGCGCCGGCGCCAAGCAGAATGGAGACTCGTATGGCACGAGCCAATGCGTCTAGATCGCTGGTCTTACTGGTCTTTGGCGGCATTGGCTGATGACTGTGTCCGGGGTAAAAATTTCGGGGATTCTAAAAACCGTCCCGGAGATGGTCAAGATTTCGCCAGACCTTAGAAGCTGTCCTTCCACTGCCGAATCACCGCAAAGACCTCTGCGGGACTGAGGATTTGCTCGCCTTTCCGCTCGTCGGCTGCCTGTCGCACGCTGCTTTCAGCGACCCGCAGGAAGGGGTTGGTGGCGCGTTCCAGGGCAATGTTCGAGGGCAGGCTGATGCGGCCCTGTTCGCGCCAGGCGGTGACTTCGGCAAAGCGCGCAGCCAGCTGCGGGTTCTCCGGCTCCACGGCGCGGGCGAAGCGCAGGTTGCTCAGGGTGTATTCGTGGGTGCAGTAGACGCGCGTGGTGCCGGGCAGGGCGGCCAATCGACTCAGCGAGTTGTGCATTTGCGCAGGCGTACCCTCGAACAGGCGTCCACAGCCGCCGGCGAACAGCGTGTCGCCGCAGAACAGCAGGGGCGCGTCGGCGTCGTCATGGAAGTAGGCGATGTGCCCGAGGGTGTGGCCGGGAACGTGCAGCACCTTGAAGGCGAGGCCGAGCACTTCCACCTTGTCGCCATCCTCCAACGCCTGATCGCAGGCGGGAATGCGCTCGCCGGCCGGGCCCAGGACTCGTGCGCCGAAACCTTCCTTGAGACGGGCTACGCCGCCGACGTGGTCGTGATGGTGATGGGTCGCCAGGATGTCGCTGAGCGTCCAGTCCGGATGGGCGGCGAGCCAGGCCTCTACCGGCGCGGCGTCGCCCGGGTCGACCACCGCGCAGCGGCGTTGCGCGGCATCCTGCAGGAGCCAGATGTAGTTGTCGGAAAAGGCGGGGAGGGCGTCGATCTGTATCATGGTCGGAAGTCGCTAAGCAGGATGGGTTGGCGCATAGTTAGCGCAATGGTCCGCCCTGCGAGCGCCGCTGTCGAGTCGTGGGACGGATGCCGAGTGGCTGCAGGGGGTACGTATGGAACGGGAAGCGTTTGCCCAGGCCGATGCCGACTGGCTGGAGCTGATCGCCGAAGCGCGGGACTGGCTGCAGGGGCCCGTGGGCGGAATGATGCTGGCCGAGGAGCAGCGCCTGCTTACCGATGAGCTGGCGCGATACTTCGGCGGCTACCTGGTGCACTACGGGCCGCACGCCGAGCTGCCGGCGAGTACCGGCAACATCCAGCGCGGAGTGCGTCTCGGGCCGCCGCTGCCGGGCGTCGAGATCGCCTGCGACGAATGCGCCTGGCCGCTGGGTGAACACGCTGCCGACGTGGTGCTGCTGCAGCACGGCCTGGACTTCTGCTTGTCACCGCACCGCCTGCTGCGCGAGGCCGCGCGCAGCGTCCGCCCTGGCGGACATCTGCTAGTGCTGGGCGTGAATCCGCGTAGTGCTTGGGGCTTGCGTCACTACTTCGCGCGCGACGGCTTGCGCAGGGCACGTTGCATTTCCCCCGGAAGGGTCTGCGACTGGCTTAACCTGCTGGGCTTCGCGCTGGAGAAACGCCGCTTCGGATGCTATCGTCCGCCGCTTGCTTCGGCGCTCTGGCAGGCCCGCCTGGCGCGCATGGAACGCTGGGGCAAGGGCTTGAAGGGCACTGGCGCCGGCTTCTATCTGCTGGTCGCACGCAAGCTGGTGGTTGGCCTGCGGCCGGTGCGTCAACCGCGCCGTGAGGCACGTGGCCAACTGGTGCCGCTGCCGGTGGCCAAGGTCAGCCGGCGAGATTCCAAACTCTAGCGTCGTCCCGTTGCGGGGCCCTCCCTTGCGCCGGATGCACCTTCGTGCCGGGCACGGA
Source organism: Pseudomonas knackmussii B13 (assembly GCF_000689415.1). Classification (NCBI taxonomy): domain Bacteria; kingdom Pseudomonadati; phylum Pseudomonadota; class Gammaproteobacteria; order Pseudomonadales; family Pseudomonadaceae; genus Pseudomonas; species Pseudomonas knackmussii. The sequence goes on from NZ_HG322950.1 coordinate 2,056,780, forward strand.
TGAGCCTTTGCTGCCTGGCGGCGGACTGAAGGTGTTATGAGCGAAGAAGAAAAGGTCGTGATCTATACCGACGGCGCCTGCAAGGGCAATCCTGGCCGCGGTGGCTGGGGGGCGGTGCTCTTCTACAAAGGTGCCGAGCGCGAGCTCTGGGGCGGCGAGGTGGAAACCACCAACAACCGCATGGAGCTGACCGCCGCCATCATGGCCCTGGCGGCGCTCAAGCGGTCGTGCGAGATCCGTCTGGTCACCGACTCCGAGTACGTCATGAAAGGCATCAAGGAGTGGCTGCCGAACTGGAAGAAGCGCGGCTGGAAGACCGCTGCCAAGCAGCCGGTGAAGAACGCCGACCTGTGGCAGGCGCTGGATGAGCAGGTCAACCGGCATAATGTCGAGTGGCAGTGGGTGCGCGGGCACACCGGGCATCCGGGCAACGAGCGGGCCGACATGCTGGCCAACCGCGGCGTCGCCGAACTGCCGCGCTGAAGATTACAACGGGCGCCCGGGCGGCGCCCTTCACGTTTTACCGAGCAGGGTTCTGAAAGATGCGCAGCGTCGTACTGGATACCGAAACCACCGGCATGCCGGTGACCGATGGCCACCGGATCATCGAGATCGGCTGCGTCGAACTGGAAGGGCGACGCCTGACCGGTCGTCATTTCCACGTCTATCTGCAGCCGGATCGCGAAGTCGACGAAGGTGCCATCGCGGTCCACGGCATCACCAATGATTTCCTCAAAGACAAGCCGCGCTTCCGCGAAGTCGCCGACGAGTTCTTCGAGTTCATCACCGGTGCGCAGCTGATCATCCACAACGCAGCGTTCGACGTCGGCTTCATCAACAACGAATTCGCCCTGCTGGGGCAGAGCGAGCGCGCCGAGGTCACCGACTATTGCTCGGTACTCGACACCCTGCTGATGGCGCGTGAGCGCCACCCGGGCCAGCGCAACAACCTCGATGCCCTGTGCAAACGCTATGGCGTCGACAACTCCGGCCGCGACCTGCACGGCGCATTGCTCGACGCCGAGATCCTCGCCGACGTCTACCTGGCAATGACCGGCGGGCAGACCAGCCTGTCGCTGGCCGGCCAGGGCGCCGAGGGCGACGGCAGTGGGCGTCCCCAGGTCAGCGCCATTCGCCGCCTGGCTGCCGAGCGTGGCCTGACCCGGGTCATTCGTGCCAGCGACGAAGAGCTCGCGGCGCATGCCGCGCGTCTGGCGGCGATCGAGAAATCCGCCGGCGGGCCGTCGCTTTGGGCGCAACTGGAGGCTTCCGCTCCACAGGAGTAACGCCCGATTTACCTGTAGGAACGACCCGCGGCCGCGCGTTTGTGGACAAGGTCCGTTCCTGCGGGGAAACGCCAATCCCTGTCGCCCGTGCGACCATTTGTTACAACGGTAAGCCAGCTATATTTCCCTACATTTAGTAAGCCCATATTCTGCGAGGACAGACGGCAGAGTCCGTCAGCTTCCGGGGCTCACAATGTACAAAGACCTGAAATTCCCCATCCTCATCGTCCACCGCGACATCAAGGCCGACACGGTCGCGGGGGATCGCGTCCGCGGCATCGCCCGCGAGCTGGAGCAGGACGGCTTCAGCATCCTCTCCACTGCCAGTTCTGCCGAAGGCCGCATCGTCGCCTCGACCCACCATGGGCTGGCCTGCATTTTGGTCGCCGCCGAGGGGGCGGGGGAGAACCAGCGCCTGCTGCAGGACGTCGTCGAGCTGATCCGCGTGGCACGGGTACGCGCGGCGCAGCTGCCGATCTTCGCCCTCGGCGAGCAGATGACCATCGAGAACGCGCCGGCCGAATCCATGGCCGACCTGCATCAATTGCGCGGCATCCTCTACTTGTTCGAGGACACGGTTCCGTTCCTTGCCCGCCAGGTTTCGCGTGCTGCGCGCAAGTACCTGGAAGGGGTGCTGCCACCGTTCTTCCGCGCCCTCGTCGAGCACACTGCGCAGTCCAACTATTCCTGGCATACACCGGGGCACGGTGGTGGGGTGGCCTATCGCAAGAGCCCGGTGGGGCAGGCGTTCCACCAGTTCTTCGGGGAGAACACGCTGCGTTCGGACCTGTCGGTCTCGGTGCCGGAGCTGGGCTCGCTACTCGACCACACCGGCCCGCTGGCCGACGCCGAGGCGCGCGCGGCGCGCAACTTCGGCGCTGACCACACCTTCTTCGTGATCAACGGCACGTCCACGGCGAACAAGATCGTCTGGCATTCCATGGTCTGTCGCGATGACCTGGTGCTGGTCGACCGCAACTGCCACAAGTCGGTGTTGCACTCGATCATCATGACCGGCGCCATCCCGCTCTACCTGTGCCCTGAGCGCAACGAGCTGGGCATCATCGGACCGATTCCGCTATCGGAGTTCAGCCGCGAGTCGATTGCCGCGAAGATCGCGGCTAGTCCATTGGCCCGCGGGCGCGAGCCAAAAGTGAAGCTGGCGGTGGTGACCAACTCGACCTACGACGGCCTCTGCTACAACGCCGAGCTGATCAAGCAGACACTGAACGGTAGCGTCGAGGTGCTGCACTTCGATGAAGCCTGGTACGCCTACGCGGCCTTCCACGAGTTCTATGACCGACGCTATGGCATGGCGACCAGCCGCAGCGAGCACGGGCCGCTGGTGTTCACCACGCACTCGACGCACAAGATGCTCGCCGCCTTCAGTCAGGCCTCGATGATCCATGTGCAGGACGGCGGCGCGCGGCGCCTCGACCGTGCGCGCTTCAACGAAGCCTTCATGATGCACATCTCGACTTCGCCGCAGTACGGCATCATCGCCTCGCTGGACGTGGCCTCGGCGATGATGGAGGGCACAGCCGGTCGCTCGCTGATCCAGGAGACCTTCGACGAGGCGCTAAGCTTCCGCCGCGCGCTGGCCAACGTGCAGCAGAGCCTGACGCCCGAAGACTGGTGGTTCTGCGTCTGGCAGCCGCCGGGTGTCGAAGGGACTGACGAAGTACGGACGCGCGATTGGCTGCTTGTGCCCGACGCCGACTGGCATGGCTTCGGCGACGTGGCCAATGACTACGTGCTGCTCGACCCGATCAAGGTCACGCTGGCCACTCCCGGGCTCAATGCGGCCGGCAAGCTGGAAGAACACGGGATCCCCGCGGCAGTGGTCAGTCGCTTCCTCTGGGAGCGCGGCCTGGTGGTGGAGAAGACCGGCCTCTATTCCTTCCTGGTGCTGTTCTCCCTGGGCGTGACCAAGGGCAAGTGGAGCACCCTGGTTACCGAATTGCTGGAGTTCAAGCGCAGCTACGACCGCAATGCGCCGCTGGCCGAAGTCCTGCCCAGCGTGCTCCAGGCCGATGGCGCCTGCTACCTGGGCATGGGACTGCGCGATCTCTGCGAGCGCCTGCATGCCTGCTATCGCCAGCACGCCACGGCCAAGGCCATGAAGCGCATGTATACGGTGCTCCCGGAGGTGGCGATGCGCCCGGCCGACGCTTACGCCAAGCTGGTGCGCGGGGAGGTCGAGGCGGTACCGATCGACCAGCTGCTGGGGCGTATCGCGGCGGTGATGCTGGTGCCTTATCCGCCGGGCATTCCGCTGATCATGCCGGGCGAGCGCTTCACCGAGGAAACCCGCTCGATCCTCGATTATCTGGCCTTCGCCAGGATCTTCGAGCGCAGCTTCCCGGGCTTCGATTCGGACGTGCACGGCCTGCAATCGCAGGAAGTCGACGGAGAGCGCTGCTATACAGTGGAGTGCATCGTGGAAAACGCCGACAGCTGAGTCCGTCGTTGTACGTCGGACGGCTCTAAGGAGAGAGGATGAGCGGGGGAGGCGCTGCCAAGAAAGGCAGCATGGGGTTCTGGAGCTGCACCGCTCTGGTGGTCGGCAACATGGTCGGCTCAGGGGTGTTCCTGCTGCCGTCCAGCCTGGCTAGCTATGGCGGACTCAGTCTGTTCGGCTGGCTGGTGTCGAGCACAGGGGCAGTCCTGCTGGCGCTCACCTTCTCCCGCCTGGCGCGGCTCAACCCCGGCGCAGGCGGTCCATACGCCTACACCCGTGACGGCTTTGGCAGCTTTGCCGGCTACCTATGCGCATGGACCTACTGGAAAGCCGCGTGGATCGGCAACGCGGCGATTTCCGTGACCCTGGTCGGCTACCTGCGGGTGTTCATCCCGGCGTTGGCCGATCCAGTGCTGATGGTCGCCACCGCCATCGGCTGCATCTGGTTCTGCACCTTCGTCAACTTGCGCGGCATCGCTGCATTTGCGGTGATGCAGAACCTGCTGACCGCGCTCAAGCTGATTCCGCTGCTGCTGATCGGCATCCTCGGCTGGACTCAGTTCCACGGGGAGTACCTGGTCATCCCGCCGGTGGAGCAACTGCCCAACATGGGCTATGCGCACGCAATCGCCACGACTGCGGCGCTGACCCTGTGGTCCTTCATCGGCCTCGAGTCGGCGACGGTACCGGCTGACGATGTGCGCGACCCCAAGCGCACCATTCCTCGCGCCACTCTGTTCGGCACCCTGGTGGCGGCCGCCGTCTACATACTGTCGATCACTGCGGTGCAGGGCTTGCTGCCGCCGGACGTGCTGGCCAAGTCGACTTCGCCGTTCGCCGATGCTGCGCGCCTGTTGCTCGGTGACTGGGGTTACTACCTGGTAGCCGGCGGTGCGGTGATCGCCTGCCTCGGTGCGCTCAACGGCTGGGTGCTGCTGCAGGGGCAGATCCCGGTCGCGCCGGCGCGTGACGGCCTGTTCCCGGAGTCCTTCAGCAAGCTCAACAAATACGGCGCACCGGCCAACGGGTTGTGGTCGTCGGGGCTGCTGGTGACGGTGCTGGTGCTGATCGACGGGCGTGGCGAGCTGGTCGAGGTGTTCAACGTCATCATCCTGCTCGGCACCATGACCGGCGTGGTGCCGTATGCCTTCTGCACTGCGGCGCTGCTTCAGCTGCTGGCGGTGCGCCCCGAGTCCTTCTCGCCGCGCTCGCGGCCGCAGCTGGTGGCGGTCGGCGCGCTCGGCTTCCTCTACTCGCTGTGGGCCCTCTACGGCACTGGCGAGCAGGCGATCTTCTGGGGCTTCCTGGTATTCATGGCGGGTATCCCGATGTATACCTGGCGGCAATGGCGGAACCGCCAGCAGGGGCTGCCCGTGGCCGTTTCCGAGTAGCTTGGCGGGGCTTGCGCCCTGCTGCATTCGGGGCGTGGCCTGCGTCACATAGCCTGGCATCGACTTTTGTCCTTGCCTTGTTATAGTGGCGCGTCACCACTACAAGACCTGCCGCGCACAGCAGAGCAGGGCACCTCCGAGGACCACCTCCGTGACCGAGTACAAAGCATTTCGCGTCGAGCTGGCCGATAAGGTCGCCCACGTCATCATCAATCGCCCGGAAAAAATCAACGCGATGAACGCGGACTTCTGGCGCGAGATCGTCGACATCTTCCGCTGGGCCGACGAGACCGACGAGGTCCGCGTGGTGGTCATATCCGGCGCCGGCAAGCACTTCTCCGCCGGCATCGACCTGATGCTGCTGGCACAGGCCGGCAGCCAGCTGGGCAAGGACGTCGGCCGCAACGCCCGCAAGCTGCGCCGCACCATCCTCGAGCTGCAGGCTTCCTTCAATGCCATCGACGATTGCAGCAAGCCGGTGATCGCCGCGATCCAGGGCTACTGCCTGGGCGGCGCCATCGACCTGATCTCGGCGTGCGACATGCGTTATTGCAGCGATGACGCGCAGTTCTCCATCAAGGAGATCGACATGGGCATGGCCGCGGACGTCGGCACTTTGCAGCGTCTGCCGCGCCTGATCGGCGATGGCGTCATGCGCGAGCTGGCCTACACCGGGCGTATGGTCGACGCCAGCGAAGCGGCGCGCATCGGCCTGGTGAACCGCAGCTATGCCGACAGTTCGGCGCTGCTGGACGGCGTGTTCGAGATCGCCCGGCAGATCGCCGCCAAGTCTCCGATCGCCGTTCGCGGCACCAAGGAAATGATCCGTTACGCCCGCGACCACAGCGTCGCGGACGGCCTGGAGTACATCGCCACCTGGAACGCTGCGATGCTCCAGTCGGCTGACCTGCAGGCGGCCATCGCTGCGCACATGAGCAAGAAGCAGCCGGAGTTCGCCGACTGATGCCACTCTCCATTTCCGCGCAGGAGGCGCGCTAGGCCGATGGTCACCGGAGCCACCTCCCTCAGTCTGGTGCGCGACGAGCTGTTCGCCACCATGGAACAGGCCGAGCAGAACCTGGAGCAGTTCATTGCCGAGCGGCAGAACGGCAGCCTCCTGCAGCATGCGGTGGAATGCCTGGCGCAGATTCGCGGCACGCTCAACCTGATCGAGCTGGTCGGTGCCGAGCTGCTGGCCCAGGAAGCGCTGCAGCTGGCCACCGACATTCCCACCGGCGTCGGTGAGGAGCGCGATGGCCAACTCGCTGCGCTGGGCAATGCGCTCTACGTGCTGCGTCGTTATCTCGAGAACCTCGAGACCAATCGCCAGGAAATCCCCGAACTCCTTCTGCCGGCGATCAACGACGTGCGTCTCGCCGCCGGCCAGCCGATGTTGCCGGAGAGCTTCTTCTTCAGCGCGCGCCTGGATCTGCCGCGCCCGCCGGTTTCGCAAACCACTGCTGCGGTAGCCGACCCTGCGGGCGAAGTACGTCGCCTGCGCCACCTGTACCAGGCCGGCCTGCTCGGTCTGGTCCGCGAGCAGCCGCTCTACCCGAGCCTCAAAGCCATGGGGCGTGCCCTGGCAGGGCTGGATCAACTGCTCGGCCTGGGTGCGCGCACGCGCCTTTGCTGGGTAGGTGCGGGGGCACTGGAATCGATGGTGGATGCGCAAATGCTGCCGCGCCGCACGCGCAAGCAGCTGTTCTCGCGCATCGACCGGGAGCTCAAGCAACTGCTGGCTAACGAGGCCTACGAGCCGCCACGTCAACTGCTCAAAGAGCTGCTCTATCTGACCGCGCTGGCGGACACCAAGGGGCCGCGCGCAAGCGAGCTCAAGGCTGTGTTCGGCCTGGCTCCCTTGCCGTTTACCGACCACCTGCTGGAGGACGAGTCGCAGCGCCTGTCCGGCCCGGGGCGCGAGGTGATGCGTTCGCTGTCCGTGGCGATCCGTGAGGAGCTGACCGCGGTCAAGGATCAGCTGGACCTGATCGAGCGCGGCGTATCCCAGGGCGATGCCCTGGCGACGCTGCACAGCCAGCTCGGCAAGCTGGGCAAGACCCTCGGCATGGTGGGCCTGAACTCCGCGGCCACCGCCTTGCAGACCCAGACGACGGTGGTTTCCGGCTGGGTAGCCAAGGGCGCCGTGGAGTCACCTGCGGCACTCAATACCCTGGCCGATGCGCTGCTCTATGTGGAAAGCATGGTCGCCAGCCTGGAGCACGGGCAGCGTCCCGGCACTCGCGCAGCCGCCGTCGACCTGAACGCTGAACCGTCCGCTGATTCCTTCGCCGTGCACCAACTGGCCGAGGCGCGTATCGTGGTGATCGATGAGGCGCAGGGCGGTCTGGCCTTGGCGAAGCGCGCGATCACTGCCTATCTGGAGTCCAACGGCGACAAGCTGCACCTGGCCAACGTACCGCTCAGCCTGCAAGCCGTGCGTGGCGGGCTCTGGTTCCTCGACCAGGTACGTGCCGCCGAGCTGGTTGGCGCCTGCGCCGACTACATCCAGCGGCAGATGATCGAGTCGACGCAGATGCCGTCGGAGCAGATGCTGGAAACCCTGGCCGATGCCCTGACCGGCCTTGAGTACTATCTGGAGGGTGGAGCCGTGCTGCGATTCGAAGGTCAGCCCCATGCACTGGACGTCGCCGCCGAGAGCGTGCGCGCCCTGGGCCTTGAGGTGGCCGCCTGATGCGTACCGGGCGTTGGCAATCGGCCTTGCTCGACCCGGCTGCCGCAGGTGGCTGGGCCCTGGCCCACTACAAGCAGCAGTTTCTCGGCGATGCCAATGGCGTGCTGTTTCCCCGCGAGTGGCTAAAGCGCCAGGACCTGCGCGTGCTCTCCGAGCACGGGGTAGGGCACTTCGATGGCGATGCCATCTACCTGCTGGAAGTGGATGCGCCGGAGCGCCTGGAAGGCTGCGACTGGATCGGTCTGCGTCATTTCATGCTGGAAGCCGACGAAGACCTGTTCGCCATGCTCGGCTTCGCCAGCCAGATCGGTACCTGGGCTCGCGAGAATCGCTTCTGCGGCAGTTGCGGCGCGCCGATGCAGCGGATGCCGCGCGACCGCGCAATGCGCTGCGAGACCTGTGATATCCAACGCTACCCGTTGCTCTCGCCGAGCATGATCGTGCTGGTCACCCGCGGCGATGAGCTTCTGCTGGCGCGTTCGCCACGCTTCGTGCCGGGCATGTACAGCACCCTGGCCGGCTTCTGCGAGCCGGGCGAGTCGGTGGAGCACTGCGTGGCCCGCGAGGTGCGTGAGGAAGTCGGTCTTGAGATCGGCAACATCCGCTACCTGGGCAGCCAGTCCTGGCCATTCCCGCATTCGCTGATGCTCGGATTCCATGCCGATTACGTCAGCGGTGAGATCGTCATGCAGCCGGACGAAATCGAGGACGCGCGCTGGTTCCGTATTGACGAGCTGCCACGCCTGCCGGCCGGGCGTTCCATTGCCCGCTACCTGATCGACGTCTTCCTGGCGCGCCGCGCCGGTCTTCCCGATCCCGTCCTGCCGGGCGGCGGTCACTGAACGCGGCGGCGCTCGCCGCCGCGTCCCCTCAAACGACGCTGAACCAGTGCTGCCAGGCCAGGCGCGCGGTTAACGCCAGCACCACCAGAATGAACACCGGGCGAATGAACTTTGCGCCGCCGCCGATGGCCGTGCGTGCCCCCAGGTAAGCGCCGACCATCAGCGCGCTGCCCATGCACAGGCCCAGCAGCCAGATCACCTGACCCGAAGCGACGAAGACCGCCAGCGCCATGATGTTGCTGATGAAGTTCATGGTGCGTGCCACGCCGCTGGCGCGGACCAGGTCCAGCGGATACATCAGCAGGCTGCTGACGGTCCAGAAAGCGCCGGTGCCGGGGCCGGCCACGCCGTCGTAGAAGCCCAGGCCCAGGCCCTGCGGCCACTGGCGCTTCTGGCCGACGCGGGCGTCGGCATCCAGTGGCGCCTTGGGCGTGCCGCCGAACAGCATGTAGATACCGCAGGAGAACACCACCACCGGCAGCATGCGGTTGAGCCATTCCGCCGGCAGCAGGTGCGCGGCCCAGGCGCCGATGGCTGCGCCAATGGCGGTAGCGATCAGAGCGTTACGCCATTTCGCCGGGTGGAACAGCTTGCGCTTGTAGAAGGTGAAGCTGGCGGTCGCCGAGCCGAAGGTCGAGCTCAGCTTGTTGGTGCCCAACGCCAGGTGCGGCGGCACGCCCGCGGTGAGCAGGGCAGGGATGGTGAGCAGTCCGCCGCCGCCGGCAATGGCATCGATGAAGCCGGCGATGAACGCGACGACGGCGAGAATGGCGAGGGTCAGCGGGTCAACGGTGAGTTCGAGAAGCATGAAATGTACGACCTGGGTCCAAGGCTGCGACGGAGCGACTGGTGGCGCCGCCGAGGGCTGCGCATAATGCCGGCAATTCTACCTGCTAGGAACTGAATGCATGCAGTACGACGGTCTGGCCTGGACATTCGCGCTGGTCGCCCTGCTGGCGCTGCTGGTCGCCGCCCGAATCCTCTTCGACCGCCATTGGTTCCTCGGCTGGCTGCGCGGCTGCGCTGGCCTGGTCTTCGTCGCGCTGGCCGGGTTGGTCGCGCTGGCTGCGTGGGACCTGCGCAGCTACCAGCCGCTCCCGGCAGACCGCCCGCTGGCCACCCTGAGCTTCCGCCAACTGGCGCCGCAACGCTTCGAGGTGAAGGTTCTGGAAGGCAACAGCGAGCGTAGCCTGGAGCTGGACGGCGATCTCTGGCAACTGGACGTGCGCATCATGCAGTGGAAGGGCCTGGCGGCACTGATCGGCCTCGCTCCTGGCTATCGCCTGCAGAGCCTCAGCGGGCGCTTCCTGGCCGTCGAACAGCAGAGCCAGGCGCGTCGCCTGGAACTCGCGAGCAGCGGCTCCGGTATCGATCTCTGGCGCTGGCTGCGCGATGGCCAGCACGACCTGCTGATCTTCAGGCCGCAGGCGGGGCGCGTGAGCTTCCTGCCTCTGGCCGACCAGGCGGTGTTCTCCGTGCATTCGGGGCCTGCGGGGTTGCAAGCCGAGCCGGTCAACCAGGCAGCAATCCAGGCGCTGCAGAACTGGCGGTAGGCGCGAGTCGGTAAATGAAAAAGGGAGCGCGAAGGCTCCCTTTTTCATGCCGCGATGGACCTCAGGAGAGGAAGCCGCCGTCGACGTTCAGTGCAACGCCAGTGGTGTAGCTGGAGGCGTCGCTGGCGAGGTACAGCACGGTGCCGGCCATCTCGCTCGGGTCGGCTACGCGCTTGAGCGGGATGCGTTGCAGGGCGACCTTGAGGATCGAGTCGTTCTTGGTCAGGGCCGAGGCGAACTTGGTGTCGGTCAGGCCCGGCAGCAGGGCGTTGCAGCGGATGCCGAACTGCGCGCATTCCTTGGCGAAGACCTTGGTCATGCTGATCACCGCTGCCTTGGTCACCGAGTAGATGCCCTGGAATTCCCCCGGGCTCACGCCATTGATCGAGGCCACGTTGATGATGCTGCCGCCGCCATGTTCCTTCATCAGCTTGCCGCCTTCGATGGACATGAAGTAGTAGCCGCGGATGTTCACGTCGACGGTCTTCTGGAAGGCCGACAGGTCGGTGTCCAGCACGTTGCAGAACTGCGGGTTGGTGGCGGCGTTGTTGACCAGGATGTCCAGGCGACCGAACTGTTCGCGGATCTGCGCGAAGACGCTCTGGATCTGCTCCATCTCGCCGATGTGGCAGGCGATTGCGGTCGCCTTGCCGCCAGCGGCGATGATCTCGTCGGCCACGGCCTGGCAGCCGTCGATCTTGCGGCTGGAGACGATCACGTGGGCGCCCTGCTGGGCCAGCAGCTTGGCGATGGCCTCGCCGATGCCGCGGCTGGCGCCGGAGACGAAGGCGATCTTGCCGTCGAGGTCGAACAGGTGGGTCTTGGACATGGGGTTCCCCTTGTTGTGATCGGTGTTACAGCGATGACTTGGCGATGACCTGCAGGCTCATCTGCTCCAGCAGCTTGTTCATGTGGATGAACTGAGCGAAGCGTTTGTCCTGGGTCTGGCCGTGGAAGAAGCGGTAGTAGATCTGCTGCACGATGCCGGCCAGGCGGAACAGGCCGTAGGTGTAGTAGAAGTCGAGGTTCTGAATCTGCGGCAGGCCGGCGCGCTCGGCGTAGTAGTCGGCGAATTGCTGGCGGGTCAGCATGCCCGGCAGGTGGCTGGGCTGGCGGCGCATCAGTTGCACCGGCGCCGGGTCCTTGGCTTCGATCCAGTAGGCGAGGGTGTTGCCCAGGTCCATCAGCGGGTCGCCGATGGTGGTCAGTTCCCAGTCCAGCACGCCGATGATGCGCATCGGGTCCTTCGGGTCGAGGATGACGTTGTCGAAGCGGTAGTCGTTGTGGACGATGCCCGGCTTGTGGTGGTCGGCCGGCATCTTCTCGCGCAGCCAGGCCTTGACCGGCTCCCAGCTCGGCGCATCGGGGGTCAGGGCACGCTCGTAGCGGTCGGTCCAGCCGGTGATCTGGCGCTGTACGTAGCCTTCCGGCTTGCCCAGGTCAGCCAGGCCGCAGGCGACGTAGTCGACGTTGTGCAGTTCGACCATGCGGTCGACGAAGTTCTTGCACAGCTGGTTGGTCTGCTGCTCGTCGAGCTTGAGCTCCGGCGGCAGGTCGGCGCGCAGGATGATGCCGTTGACCCGCTCCATGACGTAGAACTCGGCGCCGATCACCGACTCGTCGGTGCAGTGCACGTAGGCTTTCGGGCAGTAGGGGAAGCCGGCGTTGAGCTGGTTGAGGATGCGGAATTCGCGGCCCATGTCGTGTGCCGACTTGGCCTTGTGGCCGAACGGTGGGCGGCGCAGCACCAGCTCGTGGCTGGGGTATTCCAGCAGGTAGGTCAGGTTCGACGCGCCACCGGGGAACTGGCTGATCTTGGGTTCGCCCTGCAGCCCCGGAATATGGGCCTTCAGGTAGGGATCGATGGCAGCGGCGTCGAGTTCTTCGCCTTGGCGGATGCGGGTGGACTGGTCTGTCAGCGACATGCTTATCCCTTCTCGTGGGCGGTGGCTGCAGGAGCAGCGACTCTCGGGAATATCATGCTGGGCAATGATGGCGCCCCGAGATAATTGGCTAATCTAATGCTCACCCAAGGTCCCTACAAGAATGCGCAGGCTGTTATTGGCGAGCGTGTTGGCCGTCGATCAAGCTGCCTGATTCGGCTTTCGGCGGGCCTTGCAGGCGAAAAAAAACCGGAGCCGCAAAGCTCCGGTTTTTCTGTGCTGGCTGGCAGCGTTCCGCGGATCAGACCGGGAACAGCTCGCCCAGCTTCATGGCCAGCATCATGTCGCCTTCGGCGCGCAGCTTGCCGGCCATGAAGGCCTGCATGCCGTCGGTCTCACCGCTGGTGATGCCCTTCAGGGTCTCGCTGTCCATGATCAGGGTGACGTTCGGGTTCGGCGCGTCGCCTTGTACGACTTCGCAGGTGCCATCCTTGACGACCAGGTAGTGGTTGTCGCCGTCTTCGATGTTGAACTGGAACACCAGGTCCAGGCCTGCGGCGGCGCCGGCGTTGAATTTGCTCTTCATGGTGGAGACGATGTCAGCAACGCTCATGGTTCTATCCCTTTTCTAGGTTTTCTCGCGCGCCCCGAGGGGCGCAGTGGGCCGGGCTCAGCGGTAGGTGATGAGCTCCGGCGCCTTCAACAGTTCCAGATGCACGTGACTGTTGAAGGAAGCCAGGGACACTTCGCTGCCGCGGAACTTCAGGCGGTTGAGCGAAGTGTTGACGATCTGCCAGTTCAGCTCGAAGGCCTTGATCGCCGGCATGCCGACGATCAGCTGGAGCAGGGCGGTGATGGTGCCGCCGGAGGTGAACACGGCAATGTTGTCGCGCCCGCTGGCTTGTTGCAGCAGGCGCTGCAGGCCGTCGTGCACGGTGTCGAGGAATTCCTGCCAACTGACCAGGCCGTCCTTGTGGTGCTCGCCGGAAACCCAACGGGCGATGACGAAGGAGAACAGGCGCTGGAACTCGGCACGATGCTGCGCCGCATTGCGCAGGATGTGCAGGGCTTGGGGGTCGATTTCGAGCAGGTCGTCGAGGTGCGCGCGGATCACCGCGTCGGCTTCGAATTCATTGAACGCCGCATCGATTTCCAGGTCGGGTACCGCCAGGCCGGCTGCGGCCATGCGCTGCAGTGCCGCTTCGGCAGTGTGGCGTTGGCGACGCAGGTCGCCGGCCAGGCAGCGGTCCAGGCGCAGGCCCAGCCCGGCCAGGTGTTCGCCGAGGATTTCAGCCTGGCGCACTCCGGTCGGCGAGAGCACGTCGTAATCGTCGGCGCCGAATGAAGCCTGGCCATGTCGAATCAGATAGATGCTGCCCACGCACGGACCTCGGCAGGGGTGAAAGTTCCGCGAGGTTATGAGGAAGGCCTGGGGCTGTCAACGAAAAAACATACGCTTGTTTGAATGCCATTCCCGCCGCTGATGACGGCGCTCCGCGGCGCTGGCTGCGGCCTGGCCGGCTGGGTATGCTTGCTGGATTCTCCGTTCCGGTCGGCGGGCGGGGCAAAGGTGAATAGGGGGAAGTGTGGAGTTTCTTCTGGATTACGCGGGCTTTCTGGCCAAGACCCTTACCGTGGTGGTGGCGGTCGTGGTGGTGTTGGTGACGATAGCGGCATTGCGTGGCCGCGGTCGTCGCTCCGGCGGCCACCTGGAAGTGCGCAAGCTCAACGACTTCTACAAGGACCTGCGCGAGCGCCTGCAGAGCAGCGTGCTGGACAAGGACAAGCTCAAGGCCCTGCGCAAGTCGGAACACAAGGCGGTCAAGCAGGCGAAGAAGGCCGGCAGCCAGAAGAGCCGTGTCTACGTCCTGGACTTCGACGGCGACATCAAGGCCTCCGCCACCGAGCACCTGCGCAACGAGATCACCGCGCTGCTCAGCCTGGCGACGCCCAAGGACGAAGTGGTGCTGCGCCTGGAAAGCGGTGGCGGCATGGTCCACAGCTACGGCCTGGCCGCTTCCCAGTTGGCGCGCATCCGACAGGCCGGCGTGCCGCTGACGGTGTGCGTCGACAAGGTCGCCGCCAGCGGCGGCTACATGATGGCTTGCATCGGTGAGCGCATCCTTTCCGCTCCCTTCGCGATCCTCGGTTCCATCGGTGTGGTGGCGCAATTGCCGAACGTGCACCGCCTGCTGAAGAAGCACGACGTCGATTTCGAGGTGCTCACCGCTGGCGAGTACAAGCGCACCCTGACCGTGTTCGGCGAGAACACCGACAAGGGCCGTGAGAAGTTCCAGGAAGACCTGGAAACCACCCACGAGCTGTTCAAGAGCTTCGTCGCCCACTACCGGCCGAAGCTCGCCATCGACGAGATCGCCACCGGCGAAGTCTGGCTGGGCCAGGCAGCACTCGGCCGCAAGCTGGTCGATGAACTGAAGACCAGCGACGAGTATCTGGCCGAACGCGCCCGCGATGCGGACGTCTATCACCTGCAGTACCTGCAGAAGAAGAGCGTTCAGGAGCGCCTGGGCGTCGGCGCCAGCACGGTGATCGACCGCGTGCTGCTGAGCTGGTGGGAGCGCCTGGGGCGCAGCCGCTACTGGCAATGATTTCCCGGGACGGTGGATGCACCGTCTCTGCGACAGGATTGAAAAGGAGATCGACATGAGTGCATTCAAGGCCCTTTGGGTCACCGAAACCCCGCACGGCCTGTACGAGCAGCAAGTGGTCGAGCGCGACACCTCCGAGTTGCCCGCAGGCGACGTGCTGATCCGGGTCCGCTACTCGTCGCTGAACTACAAGGATGCGTTGTCCGCCAGCGGCAACCGTGGCGTCACCCGCAAGTACCCGCACACGCCGGGCATCGATGCGGCCGGAGTGGTGGAGGAGTCCTCTGTCGGTGAGTTCGCGCCCGGCGACGAGGTGATCGTCACCGGCTACGACCTGGGCATGAACACCGATGGTGGTTTCGGCCAGTACATCCGCGTGCCGGCCGCCTGGGTCATCAAGCGCCCGCAAGGCCTGAGCCTGCGCGAGGCGATGATCCTCGGCACCGCTGGCCTGACCGCCGCGCTGTGCATCGACAAGCTGGAGCAGGCCGGCCTCACCCCGGCTTCCGGCCCGGTGCTGGTCACCGGCGCCAGCGGCGGCGTCGGCAGCATCGCGGTGATGCTGCTGGCGCAACTGGGCTATAGCGTGGCGGCCTCGACCGGCAAGCTGGAGCAGGCGGAGTTCCTCAATGGACTGGGCGCGCGCCAGATCATCGATCGCGCCACCGTCGCCGATGGCGTCGACAAGCCGCTGCTCAAGGAGCAGTGGGCCGGCGCAGTCGACACCGTGGGCGGCGATATCCTGTTCAACGTGGTCAAGTCGCTGCAATACGGCGGCAGCGTGGCCTGCTGCGGGCTGACCGCCGGTGCCGGTTTCAAGGCATCGGTGCTGCCGTTCATCCTGCGTGGCGTGAATCTGCTCGGCGTGGACTCGGTCGAGCTGCCGCTGGTGGTCAAGGCGTCTATGTGGGATCGCCTGTCCCTGCAGTGGAAGCTGCCGCGTCTGGAAGAGCTGGTGCGCGAAATCAGCCTCGACGACCTGCCTGCCGCCATCAACCAGATCCTCGCCGGCAAGCTGGTCGGCCGGGTGCTGGTCGACCTCGCCTGACTGCCGTAGCGGAGCTGGGCGCTTAGCCCAGCTCCGGTAGCAGATAACGCTCCCACAGCGACTCGGCGAACTGCGGCCGGAAGAAGCCGAAGTGGCCGATGCGCTTCACGCCCAGTTGTTCCGGGGCGATCCGCCGGTTCACCTTGGGCGCGCTCTGGTAGAAGCCCAGCAGGGCCTCGGTGCTGCGCTGGGACATCATTTCATCGTCGGTGAACGACAGCGACACGATAGGCGTGTGCACCGCCGAATAGCGGATGCGCATCTGCTCGCCCTCGCCGAGCGCGTACTGCGGATGCAGGCACCAGCGCCGCCATTGCTCGATCACGCCGCGCGGCAGGTCTCCGACGATGCCCAGGCGGCGTCCCGGGAAGTAGCCCAGCAGCGGCGTTACTACCGGTGCGATCAGGTGCCAGAGCAACCAGGCGCGGCTACGCAGGCCGGCCGTGTTGTCGCGCCAGTAGCCGCTGCCGCTGGCGATGCTGAAGGCGCGCGTGATGCGCGCTCGGCCATCGACGAAGGGCAGGATTTGCCCGCCAAGGCTATGGCCGATCCAGTACAGCGGCTTGTCTCCGGCGGCCTCGGCGACAGCGGAGAGTACGGCGCTGCAGTCGAGTCGGCCCCAGTCGACCACGTTCGCTTTCACCTCCCGCAACGACCCGCGGCGCGACTGGCCCATGCCGTGGTAGTCGAAGGTGACGACCAGGTAGCCGCGCTCGGCCAGCCAGCCGGCGAAGGCAGCGTAGAAACGCTGCTCGACACCCATGGCCGGGACGATCAGGGCGGCGCCGCGCATTTCGCCGAGCGGCTGGTACCAGAGGCTGGCCAGGCTTTGTCCCTGGGCGTTGTCGAGGTCGCGGGGGTGCGGGGTGATCATGGCTGTTGGCTCCAGAGTCCGTTCGGAAAAGGTCAGGCCTGGCTGACGTACATGGTGATTTCGGCGCGGAACACCAGCTTGTCGCCGACATAGGCCAGCACCGGCACCTTGAGGTCGCCCTCGGCGCTCCAGTCGACGGCGCCGCCATCGGCCACCGCGCGGATGTCGCCGTCGGCCTTGGCCAGGTATTCCACGGTCATGCCGCGGGGAATCCAGCGACGACCAGCAGGGATAGAGACATCGGTCATGGTCCCGGCGGCCAGTTCGGCGGCATTGCATAGCGCAATCGCATGCACGGTGCCGATATGATTGAGCACTTCGCGGCGCTTGGCGAAAGTCACCTCGGCATAGCCCGGGCGCAGCTCGACGAAGGTCGGCGCGATGCTGGCGAAGTAGGGCGCGACCTGGCCGATCATGGCGCTGAACTGCTCGGGACCGACCTGACGGTACATCTGCATCATCTGACTCATGGCAACTCCAGGGGATTCGGATTGAAGGATGGTTGCGCGCCAGGGCAGTATACGAAGACTAGAAATTAATTCTAGAAAAATATTCTAGAAGCGATCCGCACAAGGAATCCCATGGGCCGAGCTTCCCGCAAAGACGACATCCTCCAGGCCGCGTTGGCCTGTTTCAGCGAGTTTGGGGTGGATGCCACCACCATCGAGATGATCCGCGACCGTTCCGGTGCCAGCATCGGCAGCCTCTACCACCACTTCGGCAACCGCGAGCGGATCATCGGCGCGCTCTACCTGGAGGGCGTTGGCCAGTACGCGGCGATGCTCGAAGCCGGCTTGGCGCAGGACATGGGCGCCGAGTCGTGCATCAAGCTGTTCGTCACCTGCTACATCGACTGGGTGATGGCCAACCCCGACTGGGCGCGCTTCGTCCTGCACAACCGCGGACGGGTCGAGCACAGCGAGATGGGCGATGAATTGCGCGAGGCCAACCGCCAGCAGGGCCGGCGCATTGCCGAACTGCTGCGGATGCACCGGGAAGCCGGGGCGCTGCGCGACATGCCCCTGGAGCTGTTCAACTCGGTGGTGATAGGCCCGACCCACGATTTCGTGCGCAACTGGCTGGCCGGACGTACCCGGATCGAGCTGAAGGATTGCCGCGATCTGCTGGCGCAGATCGCCTGGGAAAGCGTGCGGGCGTAGAAGGGATGGGGCGAACCGCTGCGGGGAGCGGTTCGCCGCAGCGGATCAGGGCGCGGTTGCGGTGCGCTTGGCGGGGAGCTCATCGGCGCGGTAGCCGCGGGCGCCGAACCAGCTGATGTAGAGGTAGCAGACCAGCGGGATGGCGAACGAGTAGAGCAGGCCGATGTGGTCGGCGCAGAAGCCCTGCAGCAGCGGCATCAGCGCGCCGCCGACGATGGCCATGCAGAGCAGGCCCGAACCTTTGCTGGTGAGGTTGCCCAGGCCTTCGAGGGCCAGCGAGAAGATGGTCGGGAACATGATCGAGTTGAACAGGCCGATCAGGATCAGCGCCCACATCGCCACGTGACCGCCAATGCTGATGGCAACCGCCAGCAGCGCGGCGTTGACCAGCGCGTTGAACGCCAGCATGCGGTTCGGGCGGATGCTGCGCATCAACACGCTGCCGATGAAGCGGCCAACCATGGCGCCGCCCCAGTACAGCGACAGGTATTTGCTGGCCTTCTCGCTCGGTAGGCCGGCGATGTCCGGCTGGCCCATCAGGCTGACCAGGTAGCTGCCGATGGCTACTTCGGCGCCGACGTAGGCGAAGATGCCGATCACGCCGAAGACCAGATGGCGATGGGCGAACAGCGAATGCTGGCCGGACGCAGAACCGTCGCTGGGTTCGCCGTGGGTGATCTTCGGCAGGCGGAAGAGGGCGATCAGCACGGCGATAGCCAGCAGCAGGCCGGCCAGCACCAGGTACGGCATTTTCACCGAGTCCGCCTCGGCGGTGGCGCTGCCAATTTCACCGGCGGCGCCGGCACCGATCGCAAGGATGGTCACCGAGCCCACCAAAGGGCCGACCGTGGTGCCCAGCGAGTTGAAGGCCTGGGTCATGTTCAATCGACTGGCCGCCGATTCGGGGCTGCCGAGGATGTTCACGTACGGGTTGGCCGCCACCTGCAGCAGGGTGATGCCGGACGCGAGGATGAACAGCGCGGCGAGGAAGAACATATAGGACTGCGCGCTGGCCGCCGGCACGAACAGCAGGCAACCGACACCGGCGGTCAGCAGGCCGAGGATGATCCCGCTCTTGTAGCCCAGGCGCTCGACCAGGCGGCCGGAGGGGAAGGACATCACGAAGTAGGCGGTGAAGAAGCTGAACTGGATCAGCGACGCCTGCACGTAATTGAGGGTGAACACCGCCTTCAGGTGCGGCACCAGGATGTCATTCAGCGAGGTGATCAGGCCCCACATGAAGAAGAGCACGGTGAGCACCGTGAGCGCACTGGTATGACGATTGTTGTCTGGCATGGAAGCTCCAGGACGTGGATGAATGGGGAGGACGCGCGTTCAGCGCGGCAGCTCGATGCGCCTCTGCTCGCCGGGCACGCGCGGCCAGTCACCGGCGGCCCAGCGCTGTCGGGCCTGCTCGATCAACGCCGGATCGCTGGCTACGAAGTTCCAGTTCATCCGCCGTGGCGCATCCAGCGGCGCGCCGCCGATGAGCACCGCGCGGCAATCGCTGCAGGCGCTCAAGACCGGGCTTTCCCCGGAGGGCAGGACGAGCAGCTCGCGCAAGGGCGCGGGATTGTCGTCGAGCAGGGCTTCGCCTTCCAAGAGGTAAAGTGCTCTTTCAGCAATTTCAGGCGAAAGAATCAGAGTGCTCCCGGCTACCAGCTCGAGATCGGCGTAGAGCGTTGGCGAAAGCACCTTCACCGGCGACTCCAGGCAGAATCCGCTGCCGGCGATCAGGCGGATGCGCACGCCGAGGCTTTCGCTCTGCGGCAACTGTGCGGCGGGCACGTGCTGGTAGCTGGGCTCCCGGCCTTCTTCGGCCTGCGGCAAGGCCAGCCAGACCTGCAGGCCGTGCATCCGCGAACCGCTTTCGCGAAGCGCCTGCGGCGTGCGCTCGACATGGGCGACGCCGCGGCCGGCGGTCATCCAGCTGACGTCGCCGGGGCGTACCAACTGGTCCGAACCGAGGCTGTCCTTGTGCTGCACCTCGCCTTCGAGCAGGTAGGTGAGGGTGGACAGGCCGATGTGCGGGTGCTGGTGGATGTTCATGCCCTGGCCCGGCGCGAAGTCGGTGGCGAGCATGTGGTCGAAGAACACGAAGGGGCCGACGCTGCGGCACTGCGCGGCGGGCAGCGCGCGCAGGATGGACATGCCTTCGACGTCTTCGGCGCGAGGACGGATGGCGAGCGGAGCGGGATTCATGACGGCGATTCCGGCGGGACGATGGGCAATAGGATAGCCGCTCGCCGCCGGAGCCACCCGGCTCAGAGCAGGGCTGAGAGTCGCACGTCGGCGCCGAGCACGCGGACCAGCGCACCGCTGGCGTCGAACAGCGGGACCGAGACGGTCAGGCAATAGTCGTCGGTGGCGCTGGAGCGGTACACCGGCGTGACATGGCCCAGCCCGCTGTCCTTCACGGCGCGGAACCAGGGGCGCTGCGACCAGTCGCGGCCACGGGCATCACTGCTGGCGCCGGCAGCAACGCCAGCAGCGAACAGGTTGTCCGATAGCTGCACGCCGTTGCCGCCCACCAGGTAGAACAGCTCGAAGCGCTCGTCCTCGGCGAGCGTCTGGCGCAGCAGGCGCTCCGCATCCTCTATCGAGCCAAGCAGGCGCGAATCGCCGGCCAGTTGCTGGACGTGCTCCAGCACTTCGCGGTGCAGGCGCAGGCGAAAGGCGCCGAGGCCCTCCAGCAGGCGGTCGGCATTGCCGCGCACGGCCTGGCTGTGTTGCTGCACCTGGCCGGCCTTGCCGCGCAGATCGGCGGCCACCTGCGCGATGCTCTGCACGTCGCCGTTGATGGCGCGCACGGCCTGGCCGATCTGCTCGGTGCCGCTGGCGATATGAATGACGCGCTCGTCGAGGCTGTCCATGGACTGGCGTGTGCGTTCCAGGCCCTCGCTCATCGCAGCCATGCCCTCACGGCCGGCGGCTACCGCCTGGTGCACGCGCGTACCGGCTTCGCCCAGCTCGGCCATGCCAGTGCGGAAGGCGTCGATGATCCGCCCGACATCGCCGGTGGCATGGGTGGTGTGGCCCGCCAGTCGGCGTACTTCATCGGCGACGACCGCGAAGCCACGGCCGTGCTCGCCGGCGCGTGCCGCCTCGATGGCCGCGTTGAGCGCCAGCAGGTTGGTCTGCTGGCTGATGTTGGCGATCACCCCGATCACCTGGCTGACTTCCTCGAGCTGGCCGAGCAGGCGCTGGATCACCGCTTCCAGTTGCGCCTCGCTGTCGCCGATCGCCTCGACCTGGCCGAGCACCTGGCGGCCGCTGTCCTGGCAGGCGCGCAGGGTCGCGGCGACCTGACCGGAGAGCTGCGACACCTGGCCGGCGCTGGGTACCAGCTCGGCATCGAGGCTGGTGCTGACCTGCTCGCTGGCGCTGGCGATCAGCTCCGCGCTCTGCGCCAGCGCCTGGCCGCTGCTTTCGGTGATGGCGGCGATCTGCGCCAGTTGCGGCGCGTGGGCGGCAATATCGACGGCGGCGCCCAGGCTCAGGCGCATGCGTTGCTGCAGGCTGTCGGTGAAGCGATTCAGTCGCGCCTGCAAGGGTTGCCGCTCCGGCAGGCGGACGGTCAGGTCGTGATGGTCCAGCAGGGCCGCGAGGCTCGCCTCTTCGGCGGCCTGGCGGGTGGTTTGGCGCAACAGCTGCAGCATGGCGATCTCCTTCGACGGTCTTCGGCTGCAAGCAAGCGAAGTGCCATCAGTGTGCATGCCATTCTCCGCGATCCCGGCACGCGCCCTTGCCCAATCGGGAGACGGGATGGCCGGAAATGCACCGCAGCGGTGCAAGGCGGGGCGGATTTGTGAATCGCTCTGGCGCGAAGCGTCATTGCTGGCGCTGGCGCACTCGGGTCCAATCCGGTCTGGCGCGGCCCTCTCCGGACGCGCCGCCACCATGACGAATGGCTCTCGGATGGCTTGGCAGGGGGAAAAATAGTTTGTTACCTTGTCGGTACGATAGTGCCAATTTCTTGCGTGCAGCGGAGACAAGGGAGCCACGGGGCGCCGGCAAGCGCCCCAGTTGAGGGGAGCATTACTGCAGGGCGGCCCGCCGCATGGGCGCCAGCCAGCAGCCGAGAAACGAATAAAAACAGCGCCGGACGCAATGCCCGGGGCGATAAATCTTGGCCGTCATGGAGGTAATACCGTCGATGAGCATTCATCTGTGCATCGAGAGGGGGTGGGGCAATCCGCTACGTTGGGCACCTCGTCGCGCGGGCGCGCTGGTCGGGCTGCTGCCGTTGCTGGTCGCCGGTTCCGCACACGCCATCGAATTCAGTCTCGCCGATCAACAGGTCACCGGTTCGCTGGACAGCACGCTGTCCTACGGCGCGATGTGGCGCGTACAAAGCCGCGACTCGAGCAACATCACCGATATCAACGCCGACGACGGCAACCGCAACTTCGATACCGGGCTGGTCTCGGAGGTCTACAAGCTGACCTCGGACCTCTCCGCCAAATACGAGAACTACGGCCTGTTCATGCGTGGCACCGCGTACTACGACACGCAGATCATGGACAAGCGCAATGACTACCTCGACACCACCGACGGCGTCGAGCGGCCCAGCCAGTCGTTCCCGCAGGACGACCACTTCACCGAAGACACCCGGCACATCGCCGGCCGCAAGGCCGAGTTGCTCGATGCCTATCTGTCGGGCAGCTGGGACGTTGCCAATCACCCGCTGACCGGCCGCGTGGGCCGCCAGGTGTTGAACTGGGGCGAGAGCACCTTCTACCGGGGCGGCATCAACACCATCAACCCGGTGGACGCCTCGCGCTTCCACCTGCCGGGTTCCGAGCTCAAGGAAGTGCTGGTGCCGATGGAGGCGCTGAGCTTCAACCTCGGCCTCACCGACAACCTGTCGATGGAAAGCTACTACCAGTGGAAGTGGAAGGAGACCCGCCTGGACCCGGTGGGCACCTACTTCTCCGACACCGACCTGTTCGCCGACGGCGGCAACACCGCCTACACCACCGAAACCAATCCGCTGATCAAGCAACTGCTGGCCGGATACCCGACGGTGGCCTCGCTGGGGCTGCTGGGCAACGGTCCGCACGGGCCCAACGCCTACCTCAACCCCACCACCGGCACCTTCAAGGTGGCCAATATCGGCAAGGACATCGAAGCCCGCGACAGCGGCCAATACGGCGTGGCTTTCCGCTACGTGGCAGAACAGCTGAACTCCACCGAGTTCGGTCTGTACTTCGTCAACTATCACGCCAAGGAACCGCAGGTTGCCGTCGACCTGCGCAACTACCAGGGCGTCAACGTCGCCGCGCTGAACAGCCTGCTCGGCCCGCTGGGGCTCGGCGACGCAGTGCCTGGCCTGGCGACCCTCGACATGGCCAGCAACGCCGAGGCGCGCCGCGACTACGTCGAAGACATCCGCATGTATGGCTTCAGCTTCAACACCACCCTGGGCGATGCCTCGCTGGCGGGTGAGGTCGCCTACCGGCCGAACATGCCGATCAGCATTTCCGCCACCGACGACCTGCTTGGCGACCTGCTGACCCAAGGCGTTCTGGGGCAAACCAACCTCTACGACGGCAGCGTCGCGGCTGCTCAGGCCTGCGCGCCGGTAGCCGGCAAGGAGCTGTGCCGCGGCAGCGTGTTCGAGAACTACGAGCGCGCCGAGACCTACAACGCATCGCTGACCGGCATCTACAACTTCGGCCCGCACATGACCTTCGACTCGGTGATCGGCGTCGCCGAGGTGGCCGGCGAGTTCATCCGTGGCAGCAGCCTGAAGTACACCGCCTGGGACGGCAGCGTCCGCCGCTTCGTCGGTGCGCAGGACAAGGCCTACGTCAACGGCAATGGCGACGACGTACAGATCAGCCGCGACAGCTATGGCTACACGCTGCTGCTGTCGGGCTCCTGGAACGACGTCTTCGCCGGCGTGAAGCTGTCGCCCTACGCGGTCTTCCAGGACGACTTCCAGGGCAACTCGGACCGCACCGGCAACTTCATCGAAGGCCGCAAGGCCTATACCCTGGGCGCCGATGCGAGCTACCTGAACAGCTTCCAGGTGGGGCTGCAGTACACCGACTTCTACGGTGCCGGCGACAACAACTCCATGCGCGACCGGGACAACGTCTCGATCACCGCGAAATACTCGTTCTGATCACTCAGGTTACGGAGAGCCGTATGTTCACGAAGAAACCCCTGATCGCCCTGCTGGCCCTCGCGGCGCTGGCGGCGACCGAAGCGCGCGCGGCGGTCAGCCCGTCGCAGGCGGAGCAGCTCAAGAGCACCCTGACCCCGCTGGGGGCGGAGAGGGCGGCGAGCGCCGACGGCAAGATCCCGGCCTGGACCGGCGGCCTGACCCAGGCGCCCGCCGGCTATAAGGGGCCGGGTTACCACCACGTCGACCCCTATGCCAGCGACAAGCCGCTGTTCACCATCTCCAAGGCCAACCTGGATCAGTACAAGGACCACCTGACGCCGGGTCAGATCGCGCTTATCAACACCTACCCGGATACGTTCAAGATTCCGGTCTATGAGACCCGACGCTCCGGCGCGGCGCCGCAGTGGGTGTACGACAACACCTACCGCAATGCCACTACCGCCAAGCTAGTAGAGGGCGGCAACGGCTTCGCCGACGCCTACGGCGGCATTCCCTTCCCGATTCCGCAAAGCGGCGTGGAAGCGCTGTGGAACCACATCGCGCGCTACCGCGGCACCTACATCGAACGTCGTTCGGCGCAGACTGGCGTGCAGCGCAACGGCGCCTACTCGCTGGTGACCTCCCAGGATGCGGCGCTGTTCCGCTTCTACGATCCCAAGGGCAGCTTCGACAAGCTCGACAACACGCTCTTCTACTACATGACCTTCACCACCGCCCCGGCCCGCCTGGCCGGTGAGGGCGCGCTGGTGCAGGAGACCCTCGACCAGGTCAAGGAACCGCGCCAGGCCTGGGGCTACAGCCCGGGTCAGCGCCGCGTGCGCCGCGCGCCGACGCTGGCCTACGACACCCCGATCGAGGACTCCGACGGCCTGCGCACCGCCGACGACACCGACATGTACAACGGTGCGCCGGACCGCTACGACTGGACCCTGGTGGGCAAGAAGGAAATCTACATCCCGTACAACAACTACCGGATCACCAGCCCGGACGTGAAGTACAAGGACCTGCTGCTGCCCGGCCACGTCAATCCGCAATACACCCGCTACGAGCTGCACCGCGTGTGGGTGGTCGACGGCAAGCTGAAGCCCGGCGCGCGCCACATCTACTCGCGTCGCACCCTGTACCTCGACGAGGACAGCTGGGGCGCAGCGGTGGTCGACCAGTACGACGGTCGCGGCGAGCTGTGGCGTGTGTCCATGGCCTACCTGAAGAACTTCTACGAGCAGCCGATGGTGTGGACCGCGCTGGACACCTTCCACGACCTGCAGTCGCGCCGCTACAGTGTGCAGTGGCTGGACAACGAGGAAGCCGGCACCGCCGACTTCAGCAAG
The DNA here is from genome assembly GCF_000689415.1 of Pseudomonas knackmussii B13. Classification (NCBI taxonomy): domain Bacteria; kingdom Pseudomonadati; phylum Pseudomonadota; class Gammaproteobacteria; order Pseudomonadales; family Pseudomonadaceae; genus Pseudomonas; species Pseudomonas knackmussii. Next base: position 2,082,043 of record NZ_HG322950.1, read on the forward strand.
CCGGCGCCGGATACCGCCGAGTTCAGCCCGTCGGCCCTGCGCCGCAAGGCTTCGCGCTGAGTCAGTCGCAATGCAGAAAGGGGGCCTTCGGGCCCCCTTTTTCTTTTCTGCTTTTCGTAGGAGCGATCGGTGCAGGGCATTTCGCGGATGAGATCCGCTGGCATGCGCCGCAATGTCCGGCAACTGTAGGAGCGGACCTTGTCCGCGATTCGCGCGCATGGCGCGCTCCTACAGGTGTGCGCCGCAGCGTCCGGGTGTAGGGGCGGGAAGAAAAGCGGCCGCGCCGGCGGGTGGTCCTGAGCGAGGGCCCGGCCGGCGCGACCGTAAGACTCAGCCGCGGCGATGCACCGAGCGGCCGTGGGCGAAGGTTTCGCGCACCGTGCGGTCGTCGCCGAGCATGATCAGCGCGAACAGGCGTTCTTCCAGGCTTCGTGCCTGCTGCATGCGGTACGCCATCAGCGGGGTGGCCTTGTAGTCGAGGACCACGAAGTCGGCCTCGTTGCCCTGGGTGAAGCTGCCGACCTTGTCCTGCAGCTCCAACGCGCGGGCGCCGCCGAGGGTGGCCAGGTACAGCGACTTGAACGGGTCGAGCTTGATGCCCTGCAGCTGCATCACCTTGTAGGCCTCGTTCAGCGATTGCAGCTGCGAGAAGCTGGTGCCGGCGCCGACATCGGTGCCCAAGCCGACCTTGACCTTGTGCTTCTCCAGCTTCGCCAGGTCGAACAGGCCGCTGCCGAGGAACAGGTTGGAGGTAGGGCAGAAGGCCACGGCCGAGTCGGTTTCCGCCAGGCGCTGGCATTCGCCGTCGCACAGGTGCACGCCGTGGGCGAACACCGAGCGCGCGCCGAGCAGGCCGTGGTGGTCGTAGACGTCCAGGTAGCCGCTGCGCTCGGGGAACAGTTCCTTGACCCACTCGATTTCCTTGCGGTTCTCCGACAGGTGCGTGTGCATGTACACGCCCGGGTGTTCCTTGAGCAGGCGCGCGGCCGCGTCGAGTTGCTCGGGCGTGCTGGTCGGGGCGAAGCGCGGGGTCACCGCGTAGAGCAGGCGGCCCTTGCCGTGCCAGCGCTCGATCAGCGCCTTGCTGTCGCGATAGCTGCTTTCGGCGGTGTCGGTCAGGTAGTCCGGGGCGTTGCGGTCCATCATCACCTTGCCGGCGATCATGCGCAGGTCGAGCTTGCCGGCGGCATCGAAGAAGGCATCCACCGACTGCGGATGCACGGTGCCGAACACCAGTGCGGTGGTGGTGCCGTTGCGCAGCAGTTCCTTGAGGAAGATGCCGGCGACGTCGGCGGCATGGGCCGGGTCGGCGAACTGCTTCTCGGTGGGGAAGGTGTAGGTGTTCAGCCAGTCCAGCAGTTGCTCGCCGTAGGAGGCGATCATGCCGGTCTGCGGGTAGTGGATGTGGGTGTCGATGAAGCCGGGGGTGATCAGCGCGTCGCGGTATTCCACCACCTCCACGCCGCCCAGTTGCGGCAGCAGGTCGGCGGCGTGGCCGAGGCGCGCGACCTTGCCGTCCTCCACGACCAGGATGCCGTCTTCGAAGTACTGGTAGGACTTCTCCACGCCGACTTCGGCGGGGTCGGCGACGCTGTGCAGGAGGGCGGCGCGGTAGGCTTTGGTAGTCATGCTCTTCTCTCGATCCTGGAAACGACGGGTCTCGCGGGGCTCAACCCATCCTACGAATATTCGGTTGGCGGGCCTTGATTTCAGGCACCGCTTTCGGCGGGGGGCGCCCGGCGGCTGACGGGCAGCAGCTTGGCCACGCTGTTCTCGCCGCTGGCCTTTTCCTGGCCGAAGGTGGCGTTGTAGGTGGCGATCACCTCGCCGGCGATGGACACGGCGATCTCCACCGGCAGCTTGCCCTTCACCTCGGCGATGCCCATGGGGCAGCGCATGCGCTGCACGGTCTCGCTGGCGAAGCCGCGGTCGCGCAGGCGGTGCTCGAACTTGGCGCGCTTGGTGTCCGAGCCGATCAGGCCGAAGTAGGCGAAGTCGTTGCACTTGAGGATGGCCGCGGTCAGCTCCAGGTCCAGCGCGTGGTTGTGCGTCATGACGATGAAGTAGCTGCCGGCCGGCATGTTCTCGACCTCGTCGACCACCTCGTCATTCAACACCTTTTCCACGCCGGCGGGGATGCTCTCGGGGAACTCCGCCTCGCGCGAGTCGATCCAGCTCACCTTGCACGGCAGGCTGGCGAGCAGCGGCACCAGCGCGCGGCCGACGTGGCCGGCGCCGAACACCGCTATATGAGCCTGCGGCTGGCCCATCGGCTCGAACAGCAGCACGGTGGCGCCGCCGCAGCACTGGCCGAGGCTCGCGCCCAGGCTGAAGCGCTCCAGGCGCGGCTCGCGGCTGCGCTGCTCGAGCATCTCGCGGGCGATCTGCTGGGCCTTGTACTCCAGGTGGCCGCCGCCGATGGTGTCGTACAGCTTCTCGGCGCTGACGACCATCTTCGAGCCGGCATTGCGCGGCGTGGAGCCGCGCTCCTCGATGATGGTCACCAGCACGGCGGCTTCGCCGCGTTGCTGCAGGTCGGCGAGGGCGCTGATCCAGTTCATGGCTTCACCTCGGTAGTTGGCTTTTCGTAGGAGCGAGCTTGCTCGCGAAGGGGGCGAGAGCAAGCTCGCTCCTACAGGGTTACGCCGGTTCGGTTTGGGTTTGTGGCAGGGCGGCCTGCTGCGCCTTCAGCTTGCGCATCTGCTCCACGCCCCAGAGCACCCGCTCCGGCGTCGCCGGGGCGTCGATCTGCGGCTGCACGCGGTAGTCCGCCAGGCTCGCCACGGCGTCCTTGATCGCGCAGAACACCGAGATGCCGAGCATGAACGGCGGCTCGCCGACGGCCTTGGAGTGGAACACCGTCTGCTCCGGGTTCTTGCGGTTCTCCACCAGCTTCACCCGCAAATCCTGCGGCATGTCGGCGATGGCCGGGATCTTGTAGCTCGCCGGGCCGTTGGTCATCAGCTTGCCCTTGGCGTTCCAGACCAGCTCTTCCATGGTCAGCCAGCCCATGCCCTGGACGAAGCCGCCTTCCACCTGGCCGATGTCGATGGCGGGGTTCAGCGAGTCGCCGACGTCATGGAGGATGTCGGTGCGCAGCATGCGGTACTCGCCGGTGAGGGTGTCGACCAGCACTTCCGAGCAGGACACGCCGAAGGCGTAGTAGTAGAACGGCCGGCCGCGCGCCTTGTCGCGGTCGTAATAGATCTTCGGCGTGCGGTAAAAGCCGGTGGAGGAGAGCGATACCTGGCCGAAGTAGGCCTGCTGGATCAGCTCCTCGAAAGGCACGAACTGGTCGCGCACGCGCACCTGGTTGTTGCGGAACTCGACGTCTTCCTCAGTGACCTTCCAGTGCCTGGCGGCGAACTCGACCAGGCGCTGCTTGATGATCTCCGCGGCGTTCTGCGCGGCCTTGCCGTTCAAGTCGGCACCGGAGGACGCGGCGGTCGGCGAGGTGTTCGGCACCTTGTCGGTGTTGGTCGCGGTGATCTGCACGCGCTCGATGTCGACCTGGAAGACTTCTGCCACCACCTGCGCGACCTTGGTGTTCAGGCCCTGGCCCATCTCGGTGCCACCGTGGTTCAGGTGGATGCTGCCGTCGGTGTAGATGTGGATCAGCGCGCCGGCCTGGTTGAGGAAGGTGGCGGTGAAGCTGATGCCGAATTTAACCGGGGTCAGCGCCAGGCCTTTCTTCAGCACCGGGCTCTTGGCGTTGAATTCGCGTATCTCGGCGCGGCGCTTGGTGTATTCGGCGCTGGCCTCCAGTTCGGCAGTCATTTCCTCCAGCAGGTTGTGCTCCACCTGCTGGTAGTAGTGGGTGACGTTGCGGTCTTCCTTGCCGTAGTAGTTGCGCTTGCGCACCTCCAGCGGGTCCTTGCCCAGGTGGCGGGCGACGGCGTCCATGATTTCCTCGATGGCGACCATCCCTTGCGGGCCGCCGAAGCCGCGGTAGGCGGTGTTCGAGGCGGTGTTGGTCTTGCAGCGGTGGCCGTTGACCGTGGCGTTGCCGAGGAAGTAGGCGTTGTCGGAGTGGAACATCGCGCGGTCGACGATGGAGCCGGAGAGGTCCGGCGAGTAGCCGCAGTTGCCGGCCAAGTCGATGTTGATGCCGTGCAGCAGGCCGTCATCGTCGAAGCCGACGTCGTACTCGACGTAGAAGGGGTGGCGCTTGCCGGTCATCTGCATGTCTTCGACGCGCGGCAGGCGCATCTTCGCCGGGCGCCCGGTCAGGCGCGCGATGACGGCGCACAGGCAGGCGGGCGCGGCTGCCTGGGTTTCCTTGCCGCCGAAGCCGCCGCCCATGCGGCGCATGTCGATCACCACCTTGTTGAAGGAAATGCCGAGCACTTCGGCGACGAGCTTCTGCACCTCAGTGGGGTTCTGCGTGGAGGTGTAGACGATCACGCCGCCGTCCTCGGTGGGCATGACCGAGGAGATTTGCGTCTCCAGGTAGAAGTGCTCCTGGCCGCCGATGTGCAGGGTGCCCTGGATGCGGTTCGGTGCGCTGGCCAGCATGGCGGCCGAGTCGCCGATCTTGTGTTGATGGCTGTCGAGCACGAAGTGCTTCTTGCGCAGTGCCTCGACCACGTCGAGCACCGGTTCCAGGTCCTCGTACTCAATGATCGCTGCCATGGCTGCCTTGCGTGCGGTCTCCAGGCTGTCGGCGGCCACCGCGATGACCATCTGGCCGACGTACTCGACCTTGCCGTCGGCCAGCAGCGGGTCGCCGGCGACCACCGGGCCGATATCCAGCTGGCCGGGCACGTCGTCCTTGGTGATGGCAATGGCCACGCCGGGGAAGTCGTAGCAGGGGCTGACGTCCAGCTTGGTGATGCGCGCGTGGGCGCGGTCGCTCATGCGGGCGTAGACGTGCAACTGGTTGGGGAATTCCAGGCGGTCGTCGATGTACACCGCTTCGCCGCTGACATGCTTGGGAGCGCTTTCGTGCTTGACGCTCTTGCCGACGCCAGTGGTCAGGTCGGCGCGGAACAGGGCGGCGAGTTCTTCCTGGCTTTTCTTGTGCTTATGCATATGCGGTCACCCGAGTAACGGCCTGGGGCGCTTCCAGCTCGAGGAAGCATTTGCGCAGCAGGTTCTGCGCGGTGAGCAGGCGGTATTCCTTGCTGGCGCGGAAGTCCGAGAGCGGGGTGAAGTCTTCGCCCAGGGCTTCGGCTGCGCGTTCGAAGGTCGCAGCGCTGAACGGCTGGCCGAGCAGGGCGGCCTCGCAGGCTTGCGCGCGTTTCGGGATCGCGGCCATGCCGCCGAAGCCGCTGCGCACGGCAGTGATGCGGCAGTCCTCGACGGTGATGCTGAAGGCTGCGCAGACGGCCGAGATGTCGTCGTCCAGGCGCTTGGAGACCTTGTAGGCGCGGAACGCCTGCTTGGTCTGCGGGCGCGGGACGATGATCTTCTCGATGAACTCGCCTTCCTGGCGCGCGGTGACCTTGTAGTCGATGAAGTATTCGTCGATCGGCAGCTCGCGGCTGTCGTTGCCCTTGCGCAGCACGATGCGCGCGCCCAGGGCGATCAGCAGTGGCGGCGAGTCGCCGATGGGAGAGGCGTTGCCGATGTTGCCGCCCAGGGTGCCCTGGTTGCGGATCTGCAGCGAGGCGAAGCGGTGCAGCAGCTCGCCGAAGTCCGGGTAGTCGTCGGCCAGCACTTCGTAGCAGTCGGTCAGCGCGGCAGCTGCGCCCAGTTCGATGCGGTCGGCGAAGACTTCGACACGCTTCATTTCCTCGACATGGCCGACATAGATCATCACCGGCAGTTCGCGGTGGAACTGGGTGACTTCCAGGGCCAGGTCGGTGCCGCCGGCCAGCAGGCGGGCCTGCGGGTTGGCGCTGTAGAGGTCGGCCAGGTCGGCGATGGTCAGCGGCAGCAGGCAGCGCTTGTCGCCGCTGTTCAGCTCGGCGGTCTCGCGCGGGGCGATGGCCTTGAGCTGGGCGATGGTCTGGGCTTGCGCGGCGTCGTACTGGTCCGGCTGCTTCTGGCAGCAGGACTGCTCGGCGGCATCGAGGATCGGCCGGTAGCCGGTGCAGCGGCAGAGGTTGCCGGCCAGCGCTTCATAGGCTTCGGCCTTGCGCGCTTCGGTGGTTTCGCCGGTGCTGTTCTTTTGCAGGGCGAACAGCGACATGACGAAGCCGGGGGTACAGAAGCCGCATTGCGAGCCGTGGCAATCGACCATGGCCTGCTGCACGCCGTGCAGTTCGCCGCGGTGCTTGAGGTCATCGACCACGATCAGCTGCTTGCCATGCAGGGCAGAAACGAAGGTCAGGCAGGAGTTGAGGGTGCGATAGCGGATGCGCTCGGCGCCTTCGTCGCCGACCAGCTCGCCCACCACCACGGTGCAGGCACCGCAGTCACCGGAGGCGCAGCCCTCCTTGGTGCCGGTCTTGCCGAGGTGCTGGCGCAGGTAGTTGAGCACGGTGAGATTCGGGTCGAGGCGGTCTTCGACACGCAGCTCGCGATTGAGCAGGAACCTGATCAAGGCATGCCTCCAGGCGGTTTCTTGTTTTTGGACGGGGCGCGATGGAGCGAATCTAGGAAAAGCTGACTTTCAAGTCAATATAATTCTGATTTGTCGGTCAGCTATTTCTGCGGGGCCGGCAGGAAAAGGCGACGGCGGAGGCGTGGGCTTTTCGTAGGAGCGGATCTTATCCGCGAAAATCCACTCGCCATGCCTACATGCGCGCCACTGGCGCGCATAGCGGGCAAGGTCTGCTCCTACGCTGTTTTATGGGTCCCCGCGTTCGCGGGGAAGACGCAAGAGAAGACGAATCTTGATCCCGTCACTCCCGCGAACGCGGGAGCCCAAAATACAGTTGCTCCTAAAAGGGGATTCGAGTGAAGCGGGGGCACAAAAAAAGACGGCAGCCGGGGGTATGTCGGCTGCCGTAAAGGCGTGGAGGGTGGAAGGGGTCAGGCGCGCTGGGTGTCGCTGAGCTGGTATTCCTCGCCGGCGTAGTAGGCCCGCACGCGGGGATTCATCACGGCGCGCCAGAGTGGCGGGAACAGCGCCAGGACGATCATCCCGGCATAGCCGTTGGGCAGTTGCGGGCTGGCGTCGTAGTGGCGCAGCACCTGGTAGCGGCGCTTGGCGTAGGCGTGGTGGTCGGAATGCCGCTGCAGGTGGAAGAGGAACAAGTTGGTCAGCAGGAAGTTGCTGTTCCAGCTGTGCTCGTGGGTAGTGCGTTCGTAGCGCCCGTCGTCCAGGCGCCGGCGGTGCAGGCCGTAGTGTTCGACGTAGTTGACGATTTCCAGCAGGGTGAAGGCCATCGCTGACTGGCCGAGGAAGTACACCGCGCCGATCCAGCCGAAGGCGACGCTGAACCCGACCAGGAAGAGCGCGCTGATGACGTACCACCAGATCAGCTCGTTGCGCCAATGCAGCGCCGGCAGGCCCTTGCGTTTCAGACGTTGGGCCTCCAGGCGCCAGGCGTTGAGGAAGTTGTGCTTGTAGGCGTGGGGAAGGAAGGCGTACAGGCTCTGGTCGTAGCGCGAGGAGGAGGCGTCGTCGGGGGTGGAGACGTTCACGTGGTGGCCACGGACGTGCTCGACCTTGAACCCGGCATAGCACACCGCCGCCAGCAGTAGTCCGCCGGCCATCTGCTCCAGTTGCGGGTCCTTGTGGATCAGCTCGTGGGACACGGTGATGCCGATGGCGCCCATCACGGTGCCTACCGAAAGAATCCAGCCGAGCTTGCCGACCCAGTTCCACGCCTCGTAATGGGCGAGCACCCAGCCGCCGTAGACGAGCATGCCCAGCAGCAGCGGCACGGTCAGCAGGCTGAGGAAACGGTAGTAGCCCTCGCGCTCCAGCACCGGCACCTCGGTGGTTTCGTCGGGGTTGGCCGGGTCGCGGCCGACGATGGCATCGAGAATCGGGATCACCAGGAACACCACGCTGATGACGAACCAGCCCCAGGCATTGGGATGGTCGCTGCCGTACGACCACCAGTAGCTCACGGGGATGCCGAACACCGGCACCAGCCAGATCCAGTAGCCGGCTTTCTTCAGGCTCAGCATCCAGGCAGGGGGAAGGAAGGCGAACATGGCGCAACTCTCTATTTGTAGGATTGTCGGACAATCATGCGCCGATATGGCCTAGGACACGCACCAACCTTCGTACAGTCCTTCCCCTTGACCGGAGCCAAGACGGGTAACACCCTGTGTTACACTTCGGCGCCCCCGAGCCCCTCCCGATCAGCCCCGCAGCGATAAGGACAACCATGACGTTCAAGGCCCCGGACAGCCTGGCTGAACAGATTGCCCACCACCTCGCCGAACGCATCATCCGAGGGGAACTCAAGGAGCGCGAGCGCATCCAGGAGCAGAAGGTCACCCAGTCGCTGAACGTCAGCCGCGGCTCGGTTCGCGAGGCCCTGCTGATCCTCGAGCGCCGCCACCTGGTCGTCATCCTGCCGCGCCGCGGCGCGCAAGTTTCCGAACTCTCCGCAAGCCACGTGGAAAGCCTCTACGCGCTGGTCATGGAGCTGTACATCCTGCTCGCCGTGGCGGTGGCCAAGCGCTGGCGTGAACAGGCCGACCTGCAGCCTTTCCTGGCAATCCAGCAGCGTCTGCAGAGCGACCTGCAGCGCGGCGACATCAACGCTTTCGTCGAGTCCAGCTTCGCCATCATGCGCGCTGCCTATCCGTTCGCCGCCAATCCTTATCTCGAGGAAACGCTGGAGAACCTGCTGCCGGCGATCAGCCGCACCTACCACCTGGCGCTGGAGCGGCGCAAAGGCGAAATGAGCCAGTTCATCGTCAGTTTCGCCCGGCTGCTGCAGGCGGTGATCGACCGCGACGAGGAGTCGATCCGCAGCACCCTGCACGAGTACGGCCGCCGCAACAGCCAGCTGGTCCTGGCCGCCCTGGCCGAGCGTTGAGGAGCCCGGCATGCGCCTGAAGTGCATCAAGCTGGCCGGCTTCAAGTCCTTCGTCGATCCGACCACCGTCAGCTTCCCGAGCAACATGGCCGCCGTGGTCGGCCCCAACGGCTGCGGCAAGTCGAACATCATCGACGCCGTTCGCTGGGTAATGGGCGAGAGTTCGGCGAAGAACCTCCGTGGCGAGTCGATGACCGACGTCATCTTCAACGGCTCCAACACGCGCAAGCCGGTGACCCAGGCGTCCATCGAGCTGATCTTCGACAACTCGGACAACACCCTGGTCGGCGAATACGCCGCCTACGCCGAGATTTCCATCCGCCGCCGCGTTACCCGCGACGGCCAGAACACCTACTTCCTCAACGGCACCAAGTGCCGGCGCCGCGATATCACCGACATCTTCCTCGGCACCGGCCTGGGCCCGCGCAGCTACTCGATCATCGAGCAGGGGATGATCTCCAAGCTGATCGAGGCCAAGCCGGAGGACCTGCGCAACTTCATCGAGGAAGCCGCCGGCATCTCCAAGTACAAGGAGCGCCGCCGCGAGACCGAGAACCGCATCCGCCGCACCCAGGAGAACCTGGCGCGCCTGTCCGACCTGCGCGAAGAGCTGGAGCGCCAGCTCGAACGCCTGCACCGCCAGGCCCAGTCGGCGGAGAAGTACCAGGAATACAAGGCCGAGGAGCGCCAGCTCAAGGCCCAGCTCGGCGCCCTGCGCTGGCGTGACCTGAACGAGCAGGTCGGGCAGAAGGAGCGGGTAATCGGCGACCAGGAAGTCGCCTTCGAGGCGCTGGTGGCCGAGCAGCGCAGCGCCGACGCCAGCATCGAACGCCTGCGCGACGGTCACCACGAGCTGTCCGAGCGCTTCAACCAGGTGCAGGGCCGCTTCTACTCGGTGGGCGGCGACATCGCCCGCGTCGAGCAGAGCATCCAGCACGGCCAGCAGCGACTGCGCCAGTTGCAGGACGACCTGCGCGAAGCCGAGCGCGCGCGCCAGGAAACCGAATCCCACCTGGGCCACGACCGCACCTTGCTGTCGACCCTCGGCGAAGAGCTGGAAATGCTCGCGCCGGAACAGGAGATCAGCGCCGCCGCCGCCGAAGAGGCCGGTGCCGCGCTGGAGCAGGCCGAAGCCGGCATGCACGACTGGCAGCAGCGCTGGGATGCCTTCAACCAGCAGAGCGCCGAACCGCGCCGCGAGGCGGAGGTTCAGCAGTCGCGCATCCAGCACCTGGAGCAGAGCCTGGAGCGCCAGGGCGAGCGCGAGCGCCGCCTGGGCGAAGAGCGACAGCAGCTGGCTGCCGATCCGGAAGGCGCGGCCATCCTCGAGCTGAGCGAGCAGATGGCGGCAGTCGAGTTGCAGTTGGAAGAGCTGCAGGCCGAGGAGCTGGAGCTGGTCGAGCGTCTGGAGCTGGCGCGTCAGGCCTTGCAGGACGGCAACGTCGCGCAGCATCAGGCGCAGGGCGAACTGCAGCGCCTGAACGGCCGCATCGCCTCTCTCGAAGCGCTGCAGCAGGCGGCCCTCGATCCGGGCGCCGGCACCGCTGACTGGTTGCGCGAGCAAGGGCTGGAGCAGCGCCCGCGTTTGGCCGAAGGGCTGCGCGTGGAGGCAGGCTGGGAGCAGGCAGTGGAGGCGGTGCTTGGCGCCGATCTGCAAGCCGTCCTGCTGGACGATTTCAATGGGCTGTCGTTCGACAGCCTGGAGCAGGGCGAGCTGCGCCTGCTCGACCTTTCGCGTGGCGCTGCCGCGCAGGCCGGGAGCCTGCTGGACAAGGTCAGCAGCGACTTCGACCTGTCGCCCTGGCTGGCCGGCGTGCGCCCGGTCGAAACGCTGGAACAAGCCCTGGCGCAGCGCGCTTCGCTGGCGGCCGGGCAAAGCCTGGTCAGCCGCGATGGCTATTGGGTCGGGCGGCATTTCCTCCGCACTCGCCGCGGCGAATCCGCCGACAGCGGCGTGCTGGCGCGCGGCCAGGAACTGGAACGCCTGCACGCCGAGCGCGAAGTGCTGGAAGAGCGCCTCGCCGGCCTCGACGAGCAACTCGAGCAGCAACGCCAGGCCCAGCGCCAGGCTGAAGATGGCCGCGAGCAGCTGCGCCGGCGCATCCAGGAAGAGGGGCGCCGCCAGGGTGAGCTGAAGGCATCGCTCTCGGCGCAGCAGGCCAAAGTCGAGCAACTGACCCTGCGTCGTCGCCGCCTCGATGAAGAACTCGCTGAACTGGCTGAACAGCGCGCTGTGGAGCAAGAGCAGCTCGGCGAGGCTCGCCTGAGCCTGCAGGAAGCCTTGGACGCCATGGCTCAGGACACCGAGCGTCGCGAAGGCTTGCTCGCCGAGCGCGACGCGCAGCGCGAGCGGCTCGACCGCATCCGCCAGGAAGCGCGTCAGCATAAGGACCAGGCTCATCAGCTGGCGGTTCGTGTCGGCTCGCTCAAGGCGCAACACGAATCTACCCGACAGGCCCTGGAGCGGCTGGACGTACAGTCCGTCCGCCTCGTCGAACGCTGCGAGCAACTCAGCCTCAACCTGGAGGAGGGCGCCGCGCCGCTGGAAGAGCTGCGCATGCGCCTGGAAGAGCTGCTGGAACGGCGCATGGGTGTCGAGGACGAGCTGAAGACCGCGCGCCTCACCCTCGAAGACGCCGACCGACAGCTCCGCGATTCCGAGAAACGCCGCAGCCAGGCCGAGCAGCAGTCGCAATTGCTGCGTGGCCAGTTGGAGCAGCAGCGCATGGAGTGGCAGGCCCTGAACGTGCGGCGCAAGGCGCTGCAGGAACAGCTCGGCGAGGACGGCTACGACCTGCATACGGTGCTCGGCACCTTGCCCCACGACGCCAGTGAGGCAATTTGGGACGCTCGCCTGAACGATATCGGCGGGCGCATCCAGCGCCTGGGTGCGATCAACCTCGCGGCGATCGACGAATACCGTCAGCAATCCGAGCGCAAGCGCTACCTGGACGAGCAGAACGACGACCTGGTCGAGGCCCTGGATACGCTGGAAAACGTCATCCGCAAGATCGACCGCGAGACGCGCAATCGCTTCAAGGAAACCTTCGACCAGATCAATGCTGGCCTTCAGGCACTGTTCCCGAAGGTGTTCGGCGGTGGTCACGCCTATCTGGAACTTACCGGCGAAGATCTACTCGATACAGGGGTGGCGATCATGGCTCGCCCGCCGGGCAAGAAGAACAGCACCATCCACCTGCTGTCCGGCGGCGAGAAGGCGCTCACCGCGCTGGCCCTGGTGTTCGCCATCTTCCAACTCAATCCGGCGCCGTTCTGCATGCTCGACGAAGTCGACGCGCCGCTGGACGACGCGAACGTCGGGCGTTATGCCCGGCTGGTCAAGGAGATGTCGGAGAAAGTGCAGTTCATCTATATCACCCACAACAAGATCGCCATGGAGATGGCCGACCAGTTGATGGGGGTTACCATGCACGAACCGGGTTGTTCGCGCCTGGTGGCGGTGGATGTGGAAGAGGCAGTGGCACTGGCGGAGGCGTGAGTGAAGTGCGCGTTGGACAAATTCCGTACAGTTCATCGCAGGCGTTTCGCAAAAACTTGGGTTATCTCCGTGATTGTTATGTAAGTGGTTGATTCGGCTAGAGGAAGGCCGGGCAGGGAAGGGCGCGGAGTTGCGCGCAAATATCCCGCCGCGAGCGCCACCGAGACGGTGTAAAAGTTGTGTCGGGCATGCTAGCTTAATGCCCACTTTTGTTAAGCGTGGGCATACAACTAAGGCACCACGTTCTCAGGGATAGGACATCCTTTTTTCATCAGACTTTTTATCAGGGGCACTGGGAATAGATGGATATCGGTCTGCGCGAATGGCTGATCGTCATTGGGCTTATCGTCATCGCCGGCATTCTGTTCGACGGCTGGCGACGCATGCGGGGCGGCAAGGGCAAGCTGAAGTTCAAGCTTGATCGCCATTTCGCCAATCAGCTGGATGACGAAGACGACAGCAGTCCCGAGTTGCTCGGGCCTTCGCGCGTAGTCGACCACCAGGAGCCGTCGCTCGACGAGCACGACCTGCCCAAGGTTGCTGCCAAGGAAGGACGCGGCAAGCGCCGCAACGAACCGCGCCAGGGCGACCTGGCCCTCGACGATCCGGCGCCAAACCTGCTCGGCCCGCTGGACGAGGAAGTCCTGGACGATCCCCTGGCCGACGACGTCCCGGTAGCCAAGGAAAAGCCCAAGGCCAAGGATCGCAAGAAAGACAAGGAGAAGGACGCCGAGCGTTCGGCTCCTGCGGCGGATGCCGCGCCTGCTCCGGTCGAGGAAGTGCTGATCATCAACGTGATCTGTCGCGACGAAGGCGGCTTCAAGGGGCCGGCGCTGCTGCAGAACATCCTCGAGAGCGGCCTGCGCTTCGGCGAGATGGACATCTTCCACCGCCACGAGAGCATGGCGGGTAACGGCGAAGTGCTGTTCTCCATGGCCAACGCGGTCAAGCCGGGCACCTTCGATCTCGACAACATCGACCAGTTCAGCACCCGCGCCGTGAGCTTCTTCCTCGGCCTGCCGGGTCCGCGCCATCCGAAGCAAGCCTTCGATGTGATGGTCGCTGCAGCCCGCAAGCTGGCCCAGGAGCTCAATGGCGAGCTGAAGGATGAGCAGCGCAGTGTGATGACCGCGCAGACCATCGAGCACTACCGTCAACGCATCAGCGAGTTCGAGCGCCGCGCGCTGACCCAGAAACGCTGATCCGGCGATAAACGACGAGCCCTGAGCTGCAAGCCCTAGCGCTTGGCTTGGGGCTTTGCTTTTCTTGCCCTGCCGCTTGAAGTTTGCCGCCTGAGGCCTCCCATGACCGACACCCAGACTGCCGCCCAGCGCATCGCCCAGCTTCGCAGTGAACTGGATGCGCACAACCACCGCTACTACGTCCTCGACGAGCCGAGCGTGCCGGACGCCGAGTACGACCGCCTGTTCCGCGAACTCCAGGCCCTGGAGGCCGAGCATCCGGAGCTGGTGAGCATCGACTCGCCGACCCAGCGCGTCGGCGGCGCTGCCGCTTCGGCTTTCGGCGAAGTCCGCCATGAAGTGCCCATGCTCAGCCTGGGCAACGCCTTCCTGGAGCAGGACCTGCTGGACTTCGACCGTCGCGTGCGCGAAGGCCTGGCCGACCTGCTGCCGGCCGGCGACCTGTTCGGTGGCGGCGCCGAGGTCGAGTACAGCTGCGAGCCCAAGCTGGACGGCCTGGCGGTCAGCCTGCTGTACGAGAATGGCCAGTTGGTTCGGGGCGCCACGCGCGGCGACGGCACCACTGGTGAAGACATCAGTGCCAACGTGCGAACCGTGCGCAACATTCCGCTGCGCCTGCAGGGCGAAGGCTGGCCGGCCGTACTGGAAGTGCGCGGTGAAGTGTTCATGTCCAAGGCCGGTTTCGAGGCGCTCAACCAGCGGCAGGCCGAGGCGGGCGCCAAGACCTTCGCCAACCCGCGCAATGCCGCCGCGGGCAGCCTGCGCCAACTCGATCCGAAAATCACCGCAAGCCGCCCGCTCGAGCTGTGCGCCTACGGCTTCGGCCGGGTCGAGGGCGGCAGTCTCCCGGATACCCAGGTCGGCATCCTCGAGGCGTTCAAGTCCTGGGGTGTTCCGGTTAGTCGCGAGCTCAAGCGCGTGCAGGGCGTCGGCGGTTGCCAGGCTTACTACGCGGATATCGGCGCGCGTCGCGACAGTCTCGCTTACGAGATCGATGGCGTGGTCTTCAAGGTCAATCGCATCGACTTCCAGCGCGAGCTGGGCTTCCGTGCCCGCGAGCCGCGCTGGGCGGTGGCTCACAAGTTCCCGGCGCGCGAAGAGCTTACCGAGTTGCTGGACGTGGAGTTCCAGGTCGGTCGTACCGGTGCCGTCACGCCGGTGGCGCGCCTGAAGCCGGTCCAGGTGGCGGGCGTGACCGTGTCCAACGCCACCTTGCACAACATGGACGAAGTTGCGCGCCTGGGCCTGATGATTGGCGATACCGTGATCATCCGCCGCGCTGGTGATGTCATCCCGCAGGTCATGCAGGTGGTCACCGAGCGCCGCCCGGCCGATGCGCGCCCGGTTCATGTGCCCGAGCATTGCCCGGTGTGCGGCTCGCTGGTCGAACGCACCCAGTTGGTCAAGCGCGCCAAGGGGCGCGAGTCGGTCAGCGAGGGCGCCATCTACCGCTGCGTCGGCCGCCTGTTCTGCCAGGCGCAGCTCAAGCAGTCGATCATCCACTTCGTCTCGCGCCGCGCCATGGACATCGACGGCCTCGGCGACAAGATCGTCGAGCAATTGGTCGACAAGGGCCTGGTCAAGTCGCCGGCCGATCTCTACCGCCTGCGCTACGAGCAGGTCATAGAGCTGGAAGGTTTTGCAGAACTGTCCACCCAGAACCTGCTGAATGCCATTGCTGACAGTCGCAAGCCGAGCCTGGCGCGCTTCATCTACGCGCTCGGCATTCCCGATGTGGGCGAGGAGACTGCCAAGCTGCTGGCGCGTGCCCTGGGCTCGCTGCAGCGAATCCAGAAAGCACTGCCGGAAGTGCTCACCTACCTGCCGGATGTCGGTGGCGAAGTGGCTTACGAGATCCACAACTTCTTTGCCGATGAACACAACCGCAAGGTGATTGCCGAGCTCCTCGATGCCGAGCATGGCGTGCATCTGCAGGAGGAGGGCGAGGTCGCTGCGGAGTTCGCTGCATGCGCCACGCTGCCGGGTTTCATCGACAAGCTGAACATTCCCTTCATCGCTGCGACGGGTGCGGAGAAGCTGGCCAGCCGTTTCGGCTCGCTCGAAGGCATCATCCGCGCCGATTGGCTCGATCTGCGCCAGGTCGATCGTCTGCCCGAACGTGCAGCCAAGAGCCTGCGCGAGTTCTTCGATGCCGCCGGCAATGCCGAGCGCGCGCTGGCGATCGAGGCGCAGTTGCGTGAATTCGGCATGCACTGGGCGAGCGAGAAGAAAGTCGCCGAAGGCCTGCCGCTCGCTGGCCAGACCTGGGTGCTTACCGGCACCCTGGAGGCCATGAGCCGCGACGTCGCCAAGGAGCATCTGGAGAGCCTCGGCGCCAAGGTGGCGGGTTCGGTCTCGGCGAAGACCCATTGCGTGGTCGCGGGCCCCGGTGCCGGTTCGAAACTGACCAAGGCGCAGGAACTCAGCGTGCCGGTAATGGACGAAGAAGGGCTGCTCAAGCTGCTTGCCGGATACGGCATCGGCGCCTGAAACGAATCAAAGACTGAAAGACCCTCTGGAGAAAGAACATGGCAATGACCAAGGAACAACTGGTGCGCGATATCGCCGACTCGCTCGACCTGACCCAGGTCTCGGTGCGTGGTGTCTTCGAGCAACTGGCGGGTATCGTCCAGGACGCCCTGGAGAACGACGGCGAGCTGACCCTGCCGGGCATTGGCAAGCTCAAGGTCAGCGAGCGCGCAGCGCGCACCGGGCGCAACCCGCAGACCGGCAAGAGCATCGAGATCGCGGCGAAGAAGGTGGTGCGTTTCGTCCCGGCCAAGGCCCTGGCCGACAGCCTCAACTGATTGGGGGCGGCTATGGACAAGGCAAGGAAGCAGCGGATATCGGGGCTGATCGCCCTGGTCCTGCTGTTCGCCCTGTACGTGGCCTGGACTCAGCGTCCGCAGGTCCTGCTGCACTACGACGCCAATGGCTCCGGGCCGGTGAGCTACAGCTTCAAGGAAAACGGCCAGGAGACCCTGGCTGGCGAGATCCAGCCAGGTGGCGTGCTGAGCTTCCCGCTGCGCCTGTGGCGCAGTGGCGGCTACATGGTGTCCTTCACCTTCCATCGCGGCGAGGAGAAGTACGCCAGCTTCAGCACCCGCCCGGGCTACGAGAAGAGCGACCTGTACCTGGGTCCCGGTCTCGAGGTCTCCACGCAGCCGACTCCCGCCGCAGCTGTCCAGGCGCGCTGAGGAAGTGCGACGCCAGCCGCTGAGAAATCGAGCTAAGTGCTTGAAGTGCTTGTAACTTGCGCTCAAGCCGTTACAATGTCGCGGCCCGCCGACCTGGCGGGCTTCGTTATGGTGGCCCTGTCGGTCCCCCCGCAACGATTACCCGTTAACCTGGTCAGGTCCGGAAGGAAGCAGCCATAGCGGGAACGTCGTGTGCCGGGGTGTGGCTGACAGGGCCGCCTCCATTTCTGCCTCCCGAAAATCTCAATTCCCATCTGCGCGCAAGATCTGGCAGTGCGCGGTGATTTCCTGTGCGTGCTATCTGGCTGGCGATTCGATCGAGTGAGTGCTCGATTGTCTCGTGGGGGTGCGGCTGTGCGTGCGGAATTTGAGGATCGGTGGGGAAGGGCGGTGTCTAGTCCTGAAATAGGTTTACACCTCTCAGGCCATGCTCCAGACCTCAAAACGCCCGATGCACCGCATCGGGCGTTTTGTATTTCAGGGCCAGGTGAGGGCGCTCGCGGTTATAGATGTCGACGGCTTCACGCACCATGCGGCGCGCCTGCGCGAGGTCGGCGGGAGGATGCTCCAGCAACTCGTTCTTCAGGATGCCGTTGACGCGCTCAGCCAGCGCATTCTGGTAACAGTCGTAGCCGTCGGTCATCGAGCAGATTGCTCCGTGCTGCGCGTGCAGGCGTTGGTAAAGCCCCGAGCAGTACTGAATTTCTCGGTCGGAGTGATGCGCCAGGGGTTCCTGCGTCGTGCGGCGCCGCAGCGCCTGGCTGTAGGCATGGGCCACCGACTCGGCGTGCAGGCTGTCGTGGACGTGATGGCCGACGATCTTGCGCGAATAGGCGTCGGTGACCAGGCTCAGGTACAGCGGGCCGCTCTGGCTGGGCAGATAGGTGATGTCGGCAACCCAGACGCGCTCCGGCGCATCGGGCAAGACCTGTTGCGGCCCTGGCTTGAGCAGATTGGGATGGCGATGGAACCGGTGAAAACTGTGGGTGGTCTTGTGGTACGCCCGCTTGGGTCGAACCAGCAGGCGGTGCTCGGCCAGCCCCCGGAACAGGCGATCGCGTCCAACTCGCAACGCGGCTTCCGCTTGCTGCTGCAACAGATAATGCAGCTTGCGTGCTCCCAGGCGCGGCTGACGCATCCGCACCTGCCGCACGAACTGGGCGATCTGTCGATCCTGCTGGCTGCGCTGATCCGCCGCCCGGTTGCGCTGGTAGTACGCCTGGCGGCTGATGCCCATGAACTGGCAAGCCCTGCTAACACTCAGCGCTTGGACTTGCCTTTGCGTGAGGACTTGCCGGGACGCTTTTTTACGATCGAAACGCCGTAGTCATTCTCCAGCACATTCACCACGGCCTCGAAGAACTGCGCCTTCTGGCTCATCACCTCAAGCTGCTGCTCGAGTTCCTTGATGCGTTGTTCCGGGGTCAACGGCAATTTCGGGGTATTCATATCCGGGCTCCGAGCCTTTCGAAGGGAGGCGCCCTGGTTCCAGTCCTGCCGGCCATGCTTGCGTAACCACACCAGCACCGTCGAGCGGCCCTGGATGCCATAGCGGGCCTGAGCCTCCTTGTAGCTCATTTCGCCTTTTTCGACCTGGTCGACCACCGCCAGTTTAAAAGCCAGCGTGTAATCACGCTGGCTGCGACGAACACCTTCTGCCATCGGGGCTCTCCTGAAATAAGGGCGAAGGTGTAAACCTTATTCAGGACGGGACACGGGCAACAAAAAAGGCTGCCGAAGCAACCTTTTTCGTTATCGAGGCGGGGCTTACTTGCGAGCGCCGAGCTCGATGAAGTCGCGCTGCTCGTAGCCGGTGTACAACTGGCGCGGACGGCCAATCTTGTACGGGCCGGAGAGCATCTCCTGCCAGTGCGAGATCCAGCCCACGGTGCGTGCCAGGGCGAAGATCACGGTGAACATGCTGGTCGGGATGCCGATGGCCTTCAGGATGATGCCCGAGTAGAAGTCCACGTTCGGGTACAGGTTGCGTTCCTTGAAGTACGGATCCTGGCGTGCCAGTTCTTCCAGCTTCATGGCCAGTTCCAGCTGCGGGTCGTTGATGCCCAGCTCGCTCAGCACTTCGTCGCAGGTCTGTTTCATGACCTTGGCGCGCGGGTCGAAGTTCTTGTAAACGCGGTGGCCGAAGCCCATCAGTTTGAACGGATCGTTCTTGTCCTTGGCCTTGGCCACGAACTTGTCGATGTTCGAAACGTCACCGATCTCGTCCAGCATGCGCAGTACGGCTTCGTTCGCACCGCCGTGGGCCGGGCCCCAGAGGGCGGCGATGCCGGCGGCGATACAGGCGAACGGGTTGGCGCCCGAGGAGCCTGCCAGGCGTACGGTGGAGGTCGAGGCGTTCTGCTCGTGATCGGCGTGCAGGACGAAGATGCGGTCCATGGCCTTGGCCAGCACGGGGCTGATCGGCTTGGTCTCGCAGGGGGTGTTGAACATCATGTGCAGGAAGTTTTCTGCATAATTCAGGTCATTGCGCGGATACATCATCGGCTGGCCCATGGAGTACTTGTAAACCATGGCGGCGATGGTCGGCATCTTGGCGATCAGGCGCATGGCCGAGATCTCGCGATGACGCGGATTATTGATGTCCAGGGAGTCGTGGTAGAAGGCCGACAGCGCACCGACTACGCCGCACATCACGGCCATCGGGTGGGCGTCGCGGCGGAAGCCGTTGAAGAAGCTCTTCAACTGCTCATGAACCATGGTGTGGTTCTTGATGGTGCTGACGAACTGCTCTTTCTCTGCGGCGGTAGGCAGTTCGCCTTTGAGCAGCAGGAAGCAGGTTTCCAGGTAGTCGGACTTTTCGGCCAGCTGTTCGATGGGGTAGCCGCGGTGCAGCAGGATGCCCTTGTCGCCGTCGATGTAGGTGATCTTCGACTCGCACGAGGCGGTGGACATGAAGCCCGGATCGAAGGTGTAGCTGCCCGTGGAGGTGAGGCCCCGCACGTCGACGACATCTGGGCCCAGCGTGCCGGAGAGGACAGGCAGTTCGACGGGGGCAGCGCCCTCGATGATCAACTGCGCTTTTTTGTCAGCCATTATGGCCTCCTATTAATGCTTGAAATCATCTGTACGACCCCCCACGCAGGGCCCGCACCACTATAGAGAGATAAATTCGAATGTCAATTTGCACAAAAGCGTGCCGAATAGGCTCTCCAACTCCCTGTTTTGACGAAAAAAAACGGCTTGTTTACGCCTTTTTGGGGGGTGCGGCAATTAGTCCTTAGGTGAAGGGGTTTCCGTTGTCATTAGGGGCCTAACTGTCTATACTCGGCGACCAGCCGCCAAAGGCCTCCGGGCCTGCGCTACAGGCGGTTGTCACTCCCGAAGGTGATGGGTACCTGACAAGTGCACCTCCCGACAACTAGCCCTGCTGTTCGAAGGGCTCTCAGTGTGAAAAAAGCCGTGAATAGCCAACGACCTGTAAACCTAGACCTTAGGACCATCAAACTCCCTGTCACCGCTTACACGTCCATTCTCCACCGCATCTCTGGCGTCATCCTTTTCCTGGGCATTGCCGTGCTGCTGTTTGCGCTCGACAAATCCCTGGCATCGGCTGACAGCTTCGAGCAGGTGAAGGCGTGTCTGACCAGTCCGCTGGCCAAGTTCGTGATCTGGGGCCTGCTGTCTGCGCTGCTGTACCACCTGGTAGCCGGTGTACGTCACCTCGTCATGGACGCAGGTATCGGCGAAACACTGGAAGGCGGTAAGCGCGGTTCGAAAATTGTCATCGCTGTCGCAGTGGTGCTGATTGTCCTGGCGGGGGTCTGGGTATGGTAACTAACGTCACTAACTTCTCGCGTTCTGGCCTCTACGACTGGATGGCCCAACGCGTTTCCGCGGTCGTTCTCGCGGCTTACGTGCTCTTCCTGCTGGGTTACCTGGTTACCCACCCGAACATCTCCTACGAGGAGTGGCATGGTCTGTTCTCCCACAGCCTGATGAAGATCTTCAGTCTTCTCACGCTGGTTGCCCTGAGCGTTCACGCCTGGGTCGGCATGTGGACCATCACCACCGACTACCTGACTCCGATGGCCCTCGGCAAAGCCGCGACCGTCGTGCGTTTCCTCGTCCAGGCAGCATGCGGCATGGCCATGTTCGCATTCTTCGTCTGGGGTGTGCAGATTCTCTGGGGTAACTGATCCATGGCAAGCAATCGTACTCTCTCCTTCGACGCCATCATCGTTGGTGGTGGCGGCGCCGGCATGCGCGCTGCGCTGCAACTGGCCCAGGGTGGTCACAAGACTGCCGTGGTAACCAAGGTCTTCCCGACTCGTTCGCACACTGTGTCCGCCCAGGGCGGCATCACCTGTGCCATCGCCTCGGCCGACCCGAACGACGATTGGCGCTGGCACATGTACGACACCGTCAAGGGCTCCGACTACATCGGTGACCAGGACGCCATCGAATACATGTGCTCCGTTGGCCCGGAAGCCGTGTTCGAGCTGGAACACATGGGGCTGCCGTTCTCCCGTACCGAGCAAGGCCGCATCTATCAGCGTCCGTTCGGTGGTCAGTCCAAAGGCCCGGACAATCCGTCCGTTCAGGCTGCTCGTACCTGCGCTGCTGCCGACCGTACCGGTCACGCGCTGCTGCACACCCTGTACCAGGCCAACCTGAAAGCCGGCTCCTCGTTCCTTAATGAGTGGTACGCCGTCGACCTGGTGAAGAACCAGGACGGTCACGTGGTTGGCATCATCGCCATCTGCATCGAGACCGGCGAAACCGTTTACATCCGCTCCAAAGCCGTGGTCCTGGCCACTGGCGGTGCTGGCCGTATCTACGCCTCCACCACCAACGCCCTGATCAACACCGGCGACGGCGTGGGCATGGCTCTGCGCGCTGGTGTGCCGGTGCAGGACATCGAAATGTGGCAGTTCCACCCGACCGGCATCGCCGGCGCTGGTGTACTGGTCACCGAAGGCTGCCGCGGCGAAGGTGGTTACCTGATCAACGCCCACGGCGAGCGCTTCATGGAGCGTTACGCTCCGAACGCAAAAGACCTGGCCGGCCGCGACGTAGTTGCCCGCTCCATGGTCAAGGAAGTCATCGCCGGCAACGGCGTGGGCCCGAACAAGGACCACGTACTGCTGAAGCTCGACCACCTGGGTGAAGAAGTTCTGCACAGCCGCCTGCCTGGCATTTGCGAACTGTCCAAGACCTTCGCTCACGTCGACCCGGTCGTCGCGCCGATCCCGGTTATCCCGACCTGCCACTACATGATGGGCGGCGTTGCCACCAACATTCATGGCCAGGCCCTGACCATGGACGCCAACGGCAACGACCAGATCGTCGAAGGTCTGTTCGCAGTCGGCGAAGTAGCTTGCGTATCGGTACACGGTGCCAACCGTCTGGGCGGCAACTCGCTGCTGGACCTGGTGGTCTTCGGTCGTGCGACTGGTCTGCACCTGGAAAAGGCCCTGAAAGAGGGCATCGAGCACCGTGGCGCTTCCGAGAGCGACCTGGAAGCCTCCTACAAGCGCCTGAACGGCGTGAACGAGCGCACCAGCGGCGAAGAAGTCGCCCCGCTCAAGCGCGAACTGCAGCAGTGCATGCAGAATTACTTCGGTGTATTCCGTACCGGCGAATACATGCAGAAGGGCATCACTCAACTGGCTGATCTGCGCGAGCGCATTGCGAACGTCAAGATCAACGACAAGAGCCAGGCTTTCAACACCGCGCGCATCGAAGCGCTGGAACTGCAGAACCTCCTCGAAGTGGCCGAAGCCACTGCCATTGCGGCCGAAGCCCGCAAAGAGTCCCGCGGCGCGCATGCCCGCGAAGACTTCGAGGAGCGCGACGACGAGAACTGGCTGTGCCACACCCTGTACTTCCCGGGTGAGAAGCGCGTAGCCAAGCGTGCCGTCAACTTCGCGCCGAAGACTGTTCCGGCATTCGAACCCAAGGTTCGTACTTACTAAGGGTGCCCGTCATGTTGAAAGTAAGTGTTTATCGCTACAACCCCGAGAAGGACGCTGCACCTTTCATGCAGGACTTCGAGGTCGATACCCACGGCAAGGACGTGATGGTCCTGGACGTGCTGGCGCTGATCAAGGAACAGGACGAAGGCTTCTCCTATCGTCGCTCCTGCCGTGAAGGCGTGTGCGGTTCCGACGGCATGAACATCAACGGCAAGAACGGCCTGGCCTGCATCACTCCGCTTTCGGCCGCCGGCCTGAAGGGCGGCAAGCTGGTGCTGCGTCCGCTGCCTGGCCTGCCGGTGATCCGTGACCTCGTCGTGGATATGAGCATCTTCTACAAGCAGTACGAGAAGGTGAAACCCTTCCTGCAGAACGACACGCCGGCTCCGGCCATCGAGCGTCTGCAGTCGCCGGAAGAGCGCGAGAAGCTGGACGGTCTGTACGAGTGCATCCTGTGCGCTTGCTGCTCGACTTCCTGCCCGTCGTTCTGGTGGAACCCCGACAAGTTCCTCGGTCCCGCTGCACTGCTGCAGGCCTATCGTTTCCTGGCCGACAGCCGTGACACCAAGACCCAGGAACGTCTGGCCTCGCTGGACGATCCGTTCAGCGTGTTCCGCTGCCGCGGCATCATGAACTGCGTCAACGTATGCCCGAAAGGCCTGAACCCGACCAAGGCCATCGGTCACGTGCGCAACATGCTGCTGCAAAGCGGTACCTGATCCGTTTCAAGCAATACGCTGTAAAGAGCAATACCCGCCCCGCCGGGACATTTCCGGCGGGGCGGTTGCGACGGACCCCAGCTCACAAAGCAGGGGCTCGATTTTGAAATCGTATATATGACCAGCAGGGGCATCCGGGCTGGTACCCGGACTATCTGCGGGAACCTTGGTGGCTACCAGTCGCTACACGGGGCTGGAAATCCGCATGGCTTCCGTCAGGTGGAGTCCCCTTACCGAGGGTGACCAAGCATGCACGAAAGCGTAATGCAGCGGATGTGGAACAGTGCCCATCTATCCGGTGGAAACGCTGCCTACGTCGAAGAGCTCTACGAGCTCTACCTGCACGACCCGAACGCTGTGCCAGAAGAGTGGCGCACGTACTTCCAGAAGCTCCCCGCCGACGGCAATCCCGCTCCCGACGTCTCGCATTCCGCAATCCGCGATCATTTCGTACTCCTGGCCAACAACCAGCGCCGCGCCCAACCGGTGTCCGCTGGCAGCGTGAGCTCCGAGCACGAGAAGAAGCAGGTCGAAGTCCTGCGCCTGATCCTGGCCTACCGGCTGCGTGGACATCAGGCCGCGAAGCTCGATCCGCTGGGTCTCTGGGTGCGTACCGCTCCCGCCGACCTGTCGCTCGACCACTACGGCCTGACTGCCGCCGACCTCGACACCACCTTCCGCACCGGTGAGCTCTACATCGGCAAGGAAGAGGCGACCCTGCGCGAAATCCTCGACGCCCTTAAGCAGACCTACTGCAGCACCATCGGCGCCGAATTCATGCACATCGTCGATTCCGAGCAGCGTCACTGGTTCGCCCAGCGCCTGGAAAGTGTGCGTGGCCGTCCGGCGTACTCCGCCGAGGCTCGTTCGCACCTGCTCGAGCGTCTGACCGCTGCCGAAGGCCTGGAGAAGTACCTGGGCACGAAGTACCCGGGCACCAAGCGTTTCGGTCTGGAAGGCGGCGAGAGCCTGATCCCGATGGTCGACGAGATCATCCAGCGCTCCGGCTCCTACGGCGTCAAGGAAATCGTCATCGGCATGGCCCACCGTGGCCGTCTGAACGTGCTGGTAAACACCCTCGGCAAGAACCCGCGCGACCTGTTCGACGAGTTCGAGGGCAAGAAACTGGTCGAGCTCGGCTCCGGTGACGTCAAGTACCACCAGGGCTTCTCCTCCAACGTCATGACCAGCGGCGGCGAAGTTCACCTGGCTCTGGCGTTCAACCCCTCGCACCTGGAGATCGTCTCCCCGGTGGTCGAGGGTTCGGTACGCGCCCGCCAGGACCGTCGCAAAGACGGCAATGGCGACAAGGTCGTGCCGATCTCCATCCACGGCGATGCCGCTTTCGCGGGGCAGGGCGTGGTCATGGAGACCTTCCAGATGTCCCAGACCCGTGCCTACAAGACCGGCGGCACCATCCACATCGTGATCAACAACCAGGTCGGCTTCACCACCAGCCGCCAGGACGACGCGCGCTCCACCGAGTACGCGACCGACGTTGCCAAGATGATCCAGGCGCCGATCTTCCACGTGAACGGCGACGATCCGGAAGCTGTGCTGTTCGTTACCCAGCTGGCCATCGATTACCGCATGCAGTTCAAGCGTGACGTGGTTATCGACCTGGTCTGCTACCGCCGTCGCGGCCACAACGAGGCCGACGAGCCGAGCGGCACCCAGCCGCTGATGTACCAGCAGATCGCCAAGCAACGCACCACTCGCGACCTGTATGCCGACGCGCTGATTGCCGCCGGCGTACAGACTGCCGAACAGGCCCAGGAAAAGGTCGACGAATACCGCGACGCCCTGGACAACGGCCTGCACGTGGTGAAGAGCCTGGTCAAGGAGCCGAACAAGGAGCTCTTCGTCGATTGGCGTCCGTACGTCGGCCATGCCTGGACCGCGCGTCACGACACCCGCTTCGACCTGAAGACCCTGCAGGAGCTGTCCAATAAGCTGCTGGAGACTCCGGACGGCTTCGTCATGCAGCGTCAGGTGCAGAAGATCTACGAAGACCGCGCCAAGATGTCGGCCGGCGGCATGCCGATCAACTGGGGCTTCGCCGAGAACCTGGCCTACGCCACCCTGCTGTTCGAAGGCCATCCGGTTCGCATGACCGGTCAGGACGTCGGCCGCGGCACCTTCTCGCATCGCCACGCGGCGCTGCACAACCAGAAGGACGACTCGGTCTACATCCCGCTGGCCCACCTGTTCGACAACCAGCCGCGCGTCAGCCTGTACGACTCCTACCTCTCGGAAGAAGCGGTACTGGCCTTCGAATATGGCTACGCCACCACCATGCCGAACGCGCTGGTGATCTGGGAAGCCCAGTTCGGTGACTTCGCCAACGGTGCGCAAGTGGTCATCGACCAGTTCATCACCAGTGGCGAGACCAAGTGGCAGCGTCTTTGCGGCCTGACCATGCTGCTGCCGCACGGTTACGAAGGCCAGGGTCCGGAGCACTCCTCCGCGCGCCTGGAGCGTTACCTGCAACTGTGCGCCGAGCAGAACATCCAGGTCTGCGTGCCGACCACCCCGGCTCAGGTCTACCACATGCTGCGCCGCCAGGTGATCCGTCCGCTGCGCAAGCCGCTGATCGTGATGACTCCGAAATCGCTGTTGCGTCACAAGCTGGCCATCTCGACCCTGGAAGAACTGGCCAATGGCTCCTTCCAGACCGTGATCGGCGAGATCGACAACCTCGATCCGAAGAAAGTCGAGCGCATCGTGCTGTGCAGCGGCAAGGTCTACTACGACCTGCTGGAGAAGCGTCGTGCCGAAGGTCGCGAAGACATCGCGATCGTCCGTATCGAGCAGCTCTATCCGTTCCCGGAAGACGACCTGGCCGAAGTTCTTTCGCAGTACAAGAACCTCAAGCACATCGTCTGGTGTCAGGAAGAGCCGATGAACCAAGGTGCCTGGTACTGCTCGCAGCACCACATGCGCCGTGTCATCGCCGCGCACAAGAAAGGCCTCAACCTGGAATACGCCGGCCGCGAAGGCTCGGCAGCTCCGGCTTGCGGCTACGCTTCGATGCACGCCGAGCAGCAGGAAAAACTGCTGCAAGACGCCTTCACTGTTTAACGCCAACGCGCAGTAGATACCGAATTTAAGGAAACACACAGAATGGCTATCGAAATCAAAGCCCCAACCTTCCCGGAATCGGTTGCCGACGGCACCGTCGCCACCTGGCACAAGAAGGTCGGTGAAGCCGTCAAGCGTGATGAACTGATCGTCGACATCGAGACCGACAAGGTCGTCATCGAGGTTCTCGCCGAAGCCGATGGCGTACTGGCCGAGATCGTCAAGAACGAAGGCGACACCGTTCTCTCCAACGAACTGCTCGGCAAGCTGAGCGAAGGCGGTGCTGCCGCCGCCGCTCCGGCCGCTGCTGCTCCGGCTGCTGCCCCGGCCGCCGCTGCTCCGGCTGCTGCCGCTGCCGACGACAACATCCTGTCGCCGGCCGCTCGCAAGCTCGCCGAAGAAAACGGCATCGACCCGAACAGCATCGCCGGCACCGGCAAGGGCGGTCGTGTAACCAAGGAAGACGTGGTTGCCGCCGTTGAGGCCAAGAAGAACGCCCCGGCTGCCGCTCCGGCCGCCAAGCCTGCTGCTGCTCCGGCTGCCGTTGCTCCGGTGTTCGCCGCTGGCGACCGCGTCGAGAAGCGCGTCCCGATGACCCGTCTGCGCGCCAAGGTCGCCGAGCGCCTGGTCGAAGCCCAGTCCTCCATGGCCATGCTGACCACCTTCAACGAGGTCAACATGAAGCCGGTCATGGACCTGCGCAACAAGTACAAGGACCTGTTCGAGAAGAAGCACAACGGCGTCCGCCTGGGCTTCATGTCCTTCTTCGTCAAGGCCGCCACCGAAGCCCTGAAGCGCTTCCCGGGCGTCAACGCCTCGATCGACGGCAACGACATCGTCTACCACGGCTACCAGGACATCGGTGTTGCCGTCTCCAGCGATCGTGGCCTGGTGGTACCGGTACTGCGTAACGCCGAGTTCATGAGCCTGGCCGAAATCGAAAACGGCATCGCCACCTTCGGCCGCAAGGCGAAGGACGGCAAGCTGTCCATCGAAGACATGACCGGCGGTACTTTCACCATTTCCAACGGCGGCGTATTCGGATCGCTCCTGTCGACCCCGATCGTCAACCCGCCGCAGACCGCCATCCTCGGCATGCACAAGATCCAGGAGCGCCCGATGGCCGTTAACGGCCAGGTCGTGATCCTGCCGATGATGTATCTGGCGCTGTCCTACGACCACCGCATGATCGACGGCAAGGAAGCGGTCAGCTTCCTGGTGACCATGAAGGATCTGCTGGAAGATCCGGCTCGCCTGCTGCTCGACGTCTGATTCGTCCGTTCACACGACGGCCCCGTACTACACGACGGCCCCGCGAGGGGCCGTCCGCTTCACCGGAATAAGGATTGAGACATGAGCCAGAAATTCGACGTGGTTGTGATTGGTGCTGGCCCCGGCGGCTACGTAGCTGCCATCCGTGCCGCACAACTCGGCCTGAAGACCGCTTGCATCGAGAAGTACATCGGCAAGGAGGGCAAGGTCGCCCTCGGCGGTACCTGCCTGAACGTAGGCTGCATTCCGTCCAAGGCGCTGCTGGACAGCTCCTGGAAGTACAAGGAAGCCAAAGAGAGCTTCAACGTCCACGGTATCTCCACTGGCGAAGTGAAGATGGACGTTCCCGCGATGGTTGCCCGCAAGGCCAACATCGTTAAGAACCTGACGGGCGGCATCGCCACCCTGTTCAAGGCCAACGGCGTCACCTCCTTCGAAGGCCACGGCAAGCTGCTGGCCAACAAGCAGGTCGAAGTCACCGGTCTGGACGGCACCGTTCAGGTCCTGGAAGCCGACAACGTGATCATCGCCTCCGGTTCCAAGCCGGTCGAAATCCCGCCGGCCCCGCTGACCGAAGACATCATCGTCGACTCCACCGGCGCCCTGGAATTCCAGGCCGTGCCGAAGAAGCTTGGCGTGATTGGCGCTGGCGTCATCGGCCTGGAGCTGGGCTCGGTCTGGGCCCGCCTGGGTGCCGAAGTCACCGTCCTGGAAGCCCTGGACAAGTTCCTGCCGGCTGCCGACGAGCAGGTCGCCAAGGAAGCGCTGAAGACCCTGAGCAAGCAAGGTCTGAACATCCGCCTGGGCGCTCGCGTCACCGGTTCGGAAGTGAAGAAGAAGCAAGTCACCGTGACCTTCACCGACGCCAACGGCGAGCAGAAGGAAACCTTCGACAAGCTGATCGTTGCGGTCGGCCGTCGTCCGGTTACCACCGACCTGCTGGCTGCCGACAGCGGCGTGACCCTGGACGAGCGTGGCTTCATCTTCGTCGACGACCACTGCAAGACCAGCGTTCCGGGCGTCTTCGCCATCGGTGACGTGGTCCGCGGCGCCATGCTGGCGCACAAGGCCTCGGAAGAGGGCGTGATGGTTGCCGAGCGCATCGCCGGCCACAAGGCCCAGATGAACTACGACCTGATCCCGTCGGTCATCTACACCCACCCGGAAATCGCGTGGGTCGGCAAAACCGAGCAGCAGCTCAAGGGCGAAGGCGTCGAAGTCAACGTCGGCACTTTCCCGTTCGCTGCCAGCGGCCGCGCCATGGCTGCCAACGACACCACCGGCCTGGTCAAGGTCATCGCCGATGCCAAGACCGACCGCGTGCTGGGCGTCCATGTGATCGGCCCGAGCGCCGCCGAGCTGGTTCAGCAAGGCGCGATCGCCATGGAATTCGGCACCAGCGCCGAAGACCTGGGCATGATGGTCTTCTCCCACCCGACTCTGTCCGAAGCGCTGCACGAAGCGGCCCTGGCGGTGAATGGCCACGCCATCCACATCGCCAATCGCAAGAAGCGCTAAGGCGGTAGGACCACGGCGGGGCAGGGCGGCAGTCATTCGCGAGGGACTGCCGTAACCATCCCGCCGGACGTCTTCTCCTCGGAGCGGACGTCACAGGTGGCGCGGTATCACGAGTGCCGCGCCGAATGCGCAATACCCAAGACGAAAAACGGTAGACAAGCATGAATCTCCACGAATATCAGGGTAAGCAGCTGTTCGCTGAGTACGGCCTGCCCGTATCCAAGGGCTTTGCCGTCGACACACCCGAAGAGGCCGCAGAAGCCTGTGAAAAAATCGGTGGTACCGAGTGGGTCGTGAAAGCCCAGGTACACGCCGGTGGCCGCGGTAAAGCGGGCGGTGTGAAGCTGGTCAAGAGCAAAGAGGACGCCAAGGCGTTCGCCGCCAACTGGCTGGGCAAGCGTCTGGTGACCTACCAGACTGACGCCAACGGCCAGCCGGTCAGCAAGATCCTGGTGGAATCCTGCACCGACATCGACAAGGAGCTGTACCTCGGCGCCGTCGTCGACCGTTCCAGCCGTCGCATCGTCTTCATGGCCTCCACCGAAGGTGGCGTGGACATCGAGAAGGTCGCTCACGACACTCCCGAGAAGATTCTGAAAGCCACCATCGACCCGCTGGTCGGCGCTCAGCCGTTCCAGGGCCGCGAGCTGGCCTTCCAACTGGGCCTGAAGGGCGACCAGATCAAGCAGTTCGTGCACATCTTCGTCGGCCTGGCGAAGCTGTTCCAGGACTACGACCTGGCCCTGCTCGAAGTCAACCCGCTGGTGATCAAGAAAGACGGCAACCTGCACTGCCTGGACGCCAAGATCAACATCGACTCCAACGCCATGTACCGTCAGCCCAAGCTGCGCGCCATGCACGACCCGTCCCAGGACGACGCTCGTGAAGCCCATGCGCAGAAGTGGGAACTGAACTACGTCGCGCTGGAAGGCAACATCGGCTGCATGGTCAACGGCGCTGGCCTGGCCATGGGCACCATGGACATCGTCAACCTGCACGGCGGCAAGCCGGCCAACTTCCTGGACGTTGGCGGCGGCGCGACCAAAGAGCGCGTGACCGAAGCGTTCAAGATCATCCTCTCCGACAGCAACGTCGCTGCCGTACTGGTGAACATCTTCGGCGGCATCGTTCGCTGCGACATGATCGCCGAAGGCATCATCGGCGCCGTTAAAGAAGTTGGCGTGAAAGTGCCGGTTGTCGTCCGTCTGGAAGGCAACAACGCCGAACTCGGCGCCAAGGTACTGGCCGAAAGCGGTCTGAACATCATCGCGGCGACCAGCCTGACCGACGCTGCCCAGCAAGTCGTCAAGGCCGCGGAGGGTAAGTAATGAGCATCCTGATCAACAAAGACACCAAGGTAATCTGCCAGGGCTTCACCGGCTCGCAGGGCACCTTCCACTCCGAACAGGCCATCGCCTACGGCACCAAGATGGTCGGCGGCGTGACCCCCGGCAAGGGCGGCACCACCCACCTGGGCCTGCCGGTGTTCGACACCGTCAAGGAAGCCGTAGAAGCCACCGGCGCTGAAGCCTCGGTCATCTACGTTCCGGCTCCGTTCTGCAAAGACTCGATCCTGGAAGCTGCCTTCGGCGGCATCAAGCTGATCGTCTGCATCACCGAAGGTATCCCGACCCTCGACATGCTGGACGCCAAGGTCAAGTGCGACGAGCTGGGCGTACGCCTGATCGGCCCGAACTGCCCGGGCGTGATCACTCCCGGCGAGTGCAAGATCGGCATCATGCCGGGTCACATCCACCTGCCGGGCAAAGTGGGCATCGTGTCGCGTTCCGGCACCCTGACCTACGAAGCCGTGAAGCAGACCACCGACGCCGGCTTCGGCCAGTCCACCTGCGTGGGCATCGGTGGCGACCCGATCCCGGGCTCCAACTTCATCGACATCCTGAAGCTGTTCCAGGAAGACCCGAAAACCGAAGCCATCGTCATGATCGGCGAGATCGGTGGTTCGGCTGAAGAAGAAGCCGCTGCCTACATCAAGGCCAACGTGACCAAGCCGGTGGTGTCCTACATCGCTGGCGTCACCGCACCGCCCGGCAAGCGCATGGGCCACGCCGGCGCCATCATCTCCGGCGGCAAGGGCACTGCGGATGAGAAGTTCGCTGCCCTGCAAGACGCCGGTGTGAAAACCGTGCGTTCGCTGGCTGACATCGGCAAGGCCCTGGCCGAGCTGACCGGCTGGCCGACCAAGTAAGTCTCCCCGACTTACCGCGTGTCGGAAGGAGGCCACCCTCGGGTGGCCTCCTTCATTACGGCACCGTCGCACTACCTGTCGTGCAAGCGACAGCCGCGGACATTCCGCGGACACCCTGACGCATGTCAGTGCCAGCTCGGCGAGAAAATCGTTAGGCTAGCAACTACTTTGGACCGCTCTCCCCAAAAGGGTGATGTCCGCGTGCCGTCGCCCCTATCCGGGTCGGCGTAATTCCAGGCCGTCACGGATGCGGTCGAACAACGATGCACGGAGCAAACCGGCCACGAGCCCGCTAGGAAAACCTCTGCTGTCTGTCATTTGAACAAGAACCCTGCATAGCCCGTGCTGCGTCGCCCGATCGACGTGGAGCGCATCGTCATTGCCATTCGACGCCGCTCCCGATCCCGCCACGTCCACCGCCATGCCGGAGTGTTCAAAGGGCACGTTAACCCGCTCAAGCACTGTGGTATTCCCTTCATGAACGTCTTGAAAGGCCAGGACATCCTGGCACTCGGTTTTATGACCTTCGCCCTGTTCGTCGGAGCAGGCAACATCATCTTCCCGCCCATCGTCGGCCTGCACTCGGGCCCGCACGTGTGGATGGCGGCCCTCGGCTTCCTGATCACCGCGGTCGGCCTGCCGGTCATCACCGTGGTCGCGCTGGCCAAGGTCGGCGGCGCCATGGACACCCTCAGCCACCCGATCGGGCGCGTTGCCGGCGGCCTGCTGGCGGCGGTCTGCTACCTGTCGGTCGGCCCGCTGTTCGCCACCCCGCGTACCGCTACCGTGTCCTTCGAGGTCGGCCTTGCGCCGCTCACCGGCGACGGTCCGCTGCCGCTGTTCATCTACAGCCTGGTGTACTTCTGCGTCGTGCTGGTGATCTCGCTGTACCCCGGCAAGCTGCTCGACACCGTCGGCCGCTTCCTCGCGCCGCTGAAGATCATCGCGCTCGCCGCACTGGGCATCGCCGCCTTCATGCTGCCGGCCGGCACCATCGGCCAGGCCGAGCCGAGCTACGAGCACGCGGCCTTCTCCCAGGGCTTCATCAACGGCTACCTGACCATGGACACCCTGGGCGCGCTGGTCTTCGGCATCGTCATCGTCAACGCCATCCGCTCCCGTGGCGTGCAGTCGCCGCGGCTGATCACCCGCTACGCCATCATCGCCGGGCTGATCGCCGGGGTAGGGCTGGCGCTGGTGTACATCAGCCTGTTCCGCCTGGGCGCGGGCAGCCACGAGATCGCCGCTGGCGCCACCAACGGTGCGGCTGTGCTGCATGCCTACGTGCAGCACACATTCGGTGGGCTGGGCAGCGGCTTCCTCGCCGTGCTCATCGCCCTGGCCTGCCTGGTCACCGCGGTCGGCCTGACCTGCGCCTGCGCCGAGTACTTCTGCCGAATCCTGCCGCTGTCCTACCGGACCCTGGTGGTGCTGCTGGCCGGCTTCTCGCTGCTGGTGTCCAACCTCGGCCTGACCAAGCTGATCCAGTTCTCGGTGCCGGTGCTGACCGCCATCTACCCGCCGTGCATCGTGCTGGTGGCGCTGAGCTTCTGCGCCGGCCTGTGGAAGTCGCAGACCCGCATCGTCGCGCCGGTGATGGCCGTGTCGCTGCTGTTCGGCCTGGTCGACGCGCTCAAGGGCGCAGGCTTCAACCTGCCGGAGTGGATGGCCCACCTGCCGCTCTCGGAGCAGGGCCTGGCCTGGCTGATCCCCTCTGTCGCCACCCTCGCGCTGATGGTCGTCATCGACCGCCTGCTGGGCAAACCCAGCGAAGCCCTCGCCTGAGTCCGTACCCCGGACGACGCAAAAGGCCGCCCTCGGGCGGCCTTTTGCATTTTCGCCCGAGTGGCGTGGACCCGACGCGAGAAAGCGCCAGAAATTCGCCTTCAGTGGTCGTGAGTGCCGCCGATACAGACGAAATGCAGGTTTTCTGACGCGCGGACAGCGCGACGGGCCGGGAACTCGGGCAATGTACGCCGTCGCGAAAAAGCCATCGAAGAGGGGGCAGGGGTGTCGTTGATCAACAAGCTGACGCGGTCGCTCGACCCGCTGCAGGGAGTACCGGACTCCATCCGCCAGGAGTTCGTGCTCTGGTATCGCCAGGCCAAGGCCCCACAGATCCGCTACGTCGCCTTCCTGACGTTGTCGCTGTACTTCGTTTACATCTTCATGGAGTACAACATCGCCACCACGCACCGCGAGCTGCGCCTGCTCGCCCATGGCGTGCTGGTCCCCGCCGCACTGCTTGCCGTCGGCCTGATGAGCAACGAGCCCCGGTACTACCGGCCAATGCGCGCCTTGCTGATGAGCGCGCCGATCGGCGCCGTGGCGGCCAACCTCTACCTCAACCACGACCAGCCGGACTTCGCCGCCTACGCGCCGGAGATGTACCTCAACCTGATGTGGACCTTCTCCGTCTCCGGGTTGACCCTGCGCCAGGCGACATTCACTGCATCCACCTCGGCCG
This sequence comes from Pseudomonas knackmussii B13, assembly GCF_000689415.1. Taxonomy (NCBI): domain Bacteria; kingdom Pseudomonadati; phylum Pseudomonadota; class Gammaproteobacteria; order Pseudomonadales; family Pseudomonadaceae; genus Pseudomonas; species Pseudomonas knackmussii. Next base: position 2,116,031 of record NZ_HG322950.1, read on the forward strand.
CGCTCATGCTGATCGTCACCCTGGAGAGTTCTCTGCAGCCCGGCGTGCAGTGCCTGAACCTGCTGTGGATCCTCGCTTCCTACTCCTTCGGCATGCTCAGCGCCTTCCTCCTGGAGCGCGCGCACAAGACCATGTTCCTGCACCAGAACCGCCTGGCCCTGAGCGCCAGCGTCGACGGCCTCACCGGGATATGGAACCGCGCGCGCATCGACCAGTTCTTCGCCGACGAAGTCGCCCGCGCCCAGCGCTACGGCACGCCGTTCTCGGTGATCCTGATGGACATCGACCACTTCAAGAGCGTCAACGACACCCACGGCCACACGGTCGGCGACAGCGTGCTCTGCCAGTTCGCCCGGCTGCTGCGCGAGAACGTGCGCAGCACCGACCGGGTAGGGCGCCTGGGCGGCGAGGAGTTCCTGGTCGTGCTGCCAGGCACCGATCACCGTCACGCCCAGGCCGCCGCGCGCGCCCTGCGCCAGCGCATCAACGGCTTCGACTTCCACACCGTGCGGCGCAAGACCGCCAGCTTCGGCGTCACCCAGTACTGCGGCGACGACAGCGCAAGCGCCATGCTCGAGCGTGTCGACCGCGCGCTCTACCGCGCCAAGCAGAACGGCCGCGACCGCATCGAAGTGCTCTGAGGCCGCCCGCCGACCCGCTACCGCCCATCGCGCATCGCCCGGCGCGACTGAACTCCATTCCTAAATGGCAGGTCTGTCTCCGGTCGACCCAGTGGGTGGATCGCCTGGCCGTTCGCCACCCGGAGGACCGGACGCCCGCCATTCGCCCTGACCGCGCTGCCCCAGCAGCCATTCGCCTGGACGACTTCCATCGCGCCCGCCCGCGGGTTTCGTTCATCGCCATGTGAAGATTGCCCATGACCCAATCCCTCCCTCTCACCGCTGCAACCCCACGCCGCCCCCGCGCCCTCGGCGCCTGCCTGCTCGGCGGCCTGTTCGCCATGGCCGCGACGGCCCAGGCCGAGGAGCCCGCCGGCGGCCCGCGCTGGGTCAGCGACAGCCTGACCACCTACGTGCGCAGCGGCCCCACCGATGGCTACCGCATCGTCGGCACCCTGGTCTCGGGGCAGAAGGTCGAGCTGCTACGCACCCAGGGCGACTACAGCCAGGTGCGCAGCGAGAGCGGCAACAGCGTCTGGATCGCCAGCCGCGACCTGCAGGACAAGCCCGGCCAGGCCGAGCGCCTGCCCGACCTGGAAAAACAGGTGGCCGAGCTGACCGCCCAGCTCAACGGCATCAACGACAGCTGGAAGAGCCGCGTGCAGGGCATGCAGGAAACCCTCGACACCCGCAAGAAACTCATCGACGAACTGCAGGCCGCGCGCAGCAGCCTCGACAGCGAACTCAGCCAGGCCCGCTCCGACCTGCGCGCCGCCCAGGCGCAACTGGGCAACGAGAACAAACAGGTGCTGATGCGCTACATGGCCTACGGCGGCGGCATCGCCGGCGCCGGCTTGTTCGTCGGCCTGCTCCTGCCGACCCTGCTGCGGGTCAAGCGCAAGCGCAGCGACGGCTGGGTCTGACCCGCCCGCGCACTGCCACAAGGCCGCCTTCGGGCGGCTTTTTCATGTCCGGGGAAGGATATTTGCGGCGATTAATCCGCCGCGATGTGCGCGGCGGTCGCTCGCAACACGCCCCACGCTGCCGCTGCAGGCCGCGCGCGGCGGCTGATGATCGGCGCTTAGAGCGATCATCAGCAAAAGAAGAGAATTAAGGATTCGCTCCGCCGTTCGCCGGCAGACAGGCTTCGTCGCGGCTGCACCGAGTGCTTCGGTCGCCACTGCCTTCTGCACGACAAACAAAAGGAGAATCCCCAATGAAAGTGAAAGGTTGTGTACGCCGTGGCCTCGCCACGTCCGTATTGCCGCTGGCGGCGCTGTTGTCCGCCACGAGCGCCCATGCCGTCGACGGCACCGTGACCATCACCGGGTCCATTACCGATGCTTCCTGCACCATCGATATCGACGGCGGCACCGGTGGCGACTACACCCTGGCCTTGCCGGTGGTGGGTATCAGTTCCTTCAAGTCGGTGGGCAACTCCGCCGGCGCCACCCAGTTCAACTTCAACCTGAGCGAGTGCACCGGTACCGACACCGCACCGACCAAGGTGCGCGCCCACTTCGAAGCCATCAACGTCGACGTCAGCACCGGCAACCTGCTCAACATGGCCATGATCAACGGCGCCAGTGGCATCGAAGTACAGATCGCCAACGCCGATGGCCAGCCGATCGACCTCCGCGACAACAAGAACAACAACTACGCGGACATCGATGCCGAGAACGGCAGCGCGACCATGTCCTACGTCGCCCAGTACGTCTCCGTCGATCCGGCCGTGACGGCCGGTACCGTCAACGCTCAGCTGATGTATTCGCTGGAATACCTCTGAGTTCCCGGCGGGGAATGCCCGGGCAGCCGTTCGCGCAATCCCCGCGACCCCCTGACGGAGAGTCGGCCGTGCGTGCGGTACCCAAGTTCAGATCCTGCCTGTTACTGGCCCTGCTGTTGATGCAGGCGGCCGCGGCGCAGGCCAATGTCGTCATCGCCGGCACCCGCCAGGTGTTTCCCGGCAGCGAGCGCGAGATCACCGTGCAGCTGAGCAACCGGGGCAGCACGCCCTCGCTGGTGCAGGCCTGGATCGACGACGGCGACGAGAGGGCGACACCGTCCAGCTCGAAGGCGCCTTTCCTGGTGACGCCCGTGATGTCGCGCCTCGACCCGATGAAGGGCCAGGCGTTGCGCGTGCTGCTGACCTCCGGGGGCTTGCCGCAAGACCGCGAATCGCTGTTCTGGCTGAACGTGCTGGATGTGCCTTCGCTGGATCGCAAGCGCGCCGGCGAGAACCACCTGCAGGTCGCCTTCCGCTCGCGCCTCAAGCTGCTCTACCGGCCCCAGGGGCTCGAAGGCAGCGCGGCGGCGGCGGCCGAGGGCCTGCGCTGGAAGCTGGTCGAGCGCGGCGACAAGCCGGTACTGCGGGCGAGCAATGCGAGTGCCTTTTACGTCTCCGTTTCCAGCGTAAGCGTGACGGCCAACGGCAGGAGCTTCACCAGCGACGACTCGGCAACCATCGGGCCGCACGGCGAACTGGAACTCCCGCTGAAACCCACGGCCAGCGTGCCCCCTGGGGTGTCCGGCGTCGACTACGTCTGGGTGTCCGACTACGGCGCGGCGGTCAGGCAGTCCTCTTCCCTCGGCGACTGAACGCCGACTCTCGTTCGAAGCAGCGGAGCGCAAGCAAAATGAAGGGTGATGGAAAATCGCCAGTCAGGTGGATGGCTTTGTCCATCGGGATCGCCGGCGGCTCCTGGGTGGGCTCCAGCGCAGTGGCGGACGGCGACGTGATCTTCGATCGCGGATTCCTCCGCGACGGCGGTCAGGCGCTCGACCTTGCCCGCTTCGAAGCCGCGCCCGTCCTGCCACCGGGCACCCAGCGCCTGGATACCTTCGTCAACCAGCGACCGGTCGGCCGCTTCGACGTGACCATCGAGGCCGAGAGCGAGCACGGCCCTGCACGAACCTGCTTCCGCCGCGACGACTTGCCGGCGCTGGGCCTCGACCTGCGCCGGCTGCCGGAGCAGGAGCGGGTGCAGCACTTGCTCGCCGCGGACTGCGTCGACCTGCGTCAACTCGACCCCAACATCGCGCTGGACGTGGATGTCTCCGCGCTCACGGCCCACCTGGCGATACCCCAGGCGTACATCGGCCGCCTGGTGCGCGGCATGGTCGATCCGCAGGACTGGGACGAAGGCATCACGGCGGGCTTCGTCGGCTACAACGCCAGCGCCTTCCGCAACCAGCTCGACCAGACCGGCGGCCACGACCGCTACTACGCGAGCCTCAACGCCGGCCTCAACGTCGCCGGCTGGCGCTTGCGCCACAACGGCACCTACAGCCGTGCCGAGCAGGGCAGCGAATACCAGGCCGGCAGCACCTACGCCCAGCACGACCTCACCGCGCTGAAGGCGCAAGGCACGCTCGGCGAGTACTTCACCCCCGGCGACCTCTTCGATGCCATGCCCTTCACCGGCGTGGCCCTGGCCAGCGACGAGCGCATGCTGCCCGACTCCCAGCGCGGCTTCGCGCCGACGGTGCGCGGCAGCGCCGACACCAATGCGCAGGTGAGCATCCGCCAGGCCGGCAACCTGGTCTACCAGACCACGGTGGCGCCCGGCCCGTTCGTCATCGACGACCTGTACAACACCGGCTATGCCGGCGACCTCGAGGTGACCATCACCGAGGCCGACGGCCGCGAGAAGACCTTCACCGTGCCCTATGCCTCGGTGAGCCAACTGCTGCGCCCGGGCAACTCGCGCTTCAGCCTGGCCGCCGGCCGCTACCGCGACGACCAGCTCGACGCTCCACCGGCCTTCGTGCAGGGCACCTACCGCTACGGGCTCTCCAATGACCTGACCCTGTACACCGGCAGCACCCTGGCCGAGAACTACCTCGCCGTATTGGGCGGCGCGGCGCTCAATACTCGCTTCGGCGCCCTGGGCGCGGACGTCACCCGCTCCCAGGCCAGCGGGCTGCCGACGCAGGTCCAGGGCATCGAGCCGCGCATGCGTGGTCAGAGCTACCGGCTGACCTACAGCGAGCGCCTGGATGCCACCGGCACCAACCTCGCCATCGCCGCCTACCGCTTTTCCAGCGAGGGCTACCTGAGCATGGCCAACTTCGCGGCGCTCAAGGGCAGCGACTTCCCCACGCTGTACCGCGAACGCAACCGCATCCAGCTCGACCTCGACCAGCCGCTGGGCGACTCGCTGAGCCTCTTCGTCAACGGCATGCGGCAGAACTACTGGGACCGCAGCGGCACCGACACCACCTACCAGGCCGGCATCGGCAAGACCTTCGGCTGGGGCGCGCTCAGCTTCAGCGCCAGCCGCACCCGGCAGGGCGGCGGCAACCGGCGCGACGATGAGCAGACCCAGTACCTGGCGACCCTGAGCGTGCCGCTGAGCTTTGGCGAACGCCTGACCGGCGCCTACCTGCGCACCAGCGCCGCCTACACCGACAGCCGCGACCGCTCGCTGCAGACCAGCCTGAGCGGCAGCGCCGGCGAGACCGGCCAGTTCGGCTACAGCCTCTACCAGAGCAGCAACCGCGACGAAGGGCAGCGCGGTGAAACCCGTGGCGGCAGCCTGCAGTACACCACCTCGCCGGTCGCGCTCGGCTTCAGCGCCAGCAGCGGCGAGGGCTACAGCCAATACACCGCCTCGGCGCGCGGAACCGTCCTGGGCTACGGCGATGGCGTGTTGTTCAGCGCGGGCCAGGGCGAAACCATGGGCGTGATCGAGGCTGCGGGCGGCAAGGGCGCACGGGTGGGCAGCGGGCACAACAGCCATCTCGACGGGCAGGGCAAGGCGCTGGTCACCGGCCTGTCGCCCTATCGCCGCAACGAAGTGCTGATCGACCCCAAGGGCGCCTCCGACGACGTGGAATTCAAGGTCAGCTCCCAGGTGGTCACGCCGCGGCAGGGCGCGGTGGTCAAGCTGGACTACCCGACCACCATCGGCCGCGCGCTGCTCCTGCAGGTCAGCGGCGAAGACGGCGGCAGCCCTCCCTTCGGCGCCGAAGTGCTGAGCGCGGCCGGCGAATCGCTCGGCATGATCGGCCAGGCCGGCCTGGCGTTGCTGCGCATCGGCGACGACCCCGGCCCGCTGCAGGTGCGCTGGGGCGGGGAAGCCGGCCAGTCGTGCCGGCTGGTCATGGGTGAGCCCATCGCCACCGACAGCCCCGGTGACATGCCGCGCCGCTCGGCGCGCTGCCTGGCTGGCGCCTGAGCGCCCTTCATCGGCCGGGCGAGCGGCCCGGCTGCCATTTCCATCAATCGGAGTCTGTACACGTGAAGCGCAACAAGACCCGTCTCGCCTCGCTCGCCCTGCTGGGTGCGGCGAGCCTCCACGCCGAGGGGCTGATCGCCTGCACCAGCAAGGTGACGACGACCGTCAGCTATCCTTCGCCGCTGCTGATATCGGTGGACTTTCCCCTGGGGTCGGTGCTGGGTACCGCGCAATCGGTCACTACCATCGACTGCACGGGCGATACGAAGAACTACGAGCTGCGCCGGTCCAGATCCAACGCTGCCTACGGCATGAGCGATGTCGAGGGCGTCGTCCAGTCCGGCTTCATAGCGGTAGGAGTGCGCTGGACCAACTACAACTCCGCAACGGGTGAAACGACCCTGATGACCCGTACGCCTATGCACGACGGCTCGGGGCCGAAGCTTCAGCTGGCAAAAGGCGTGACCACGCTCACCGACACCTGGGAGCTCATCAAGATCGGTTCCGGCAATCTGCCGGCACCGGGCACCTTCAACATGCGGCCGGTAGCCATGGACAAGGTGAACAAGGGCACTACCACCGTCGTCATGTCCGACCTGCTGACTTACCAATTCGAGTCCGTCGAGTTCGTCGTACCCAGCTGCCAGGCCCCGGGCGACCTTACCGTCGACATGGGCCAGAAGCGCAACACGGACTTCTCCGGCGTCGGCAGCACTACAGCGGCCAAGCCCATCGACATCGCGCTGCAGTGCGAGCAGAACGCGAACGTCTTCATCACGCTCTCCGGCGACATCGACAGTTCGCAACCCGGCACGCTCAAACTGTCCCCAGCCGGGCAGACGGCCTCCGGGGTGGGCGTGCAGATTCTCGACGAATCCGGCGAGCCGGTGGCCTTCAATACCAAGCTGTCCCATGGCCAGACCTCCGAGGCAGGCCCCTACACCCTGAAATACCAGGCGCGCTACATCCAGACCGCGAAGACCATCGTCGCCGGCCAGGCCAACGCCGCGCTCACCTACACCCTCAAGTACAACTGAGCCCGGCGTCGAGCGCCTCAGGCATCGGCAGCGCGGATCAGGCAGACATTGCGCGGGCTCAGTTCCGAACCGCTGGCCAGGGTGCCTGCCGCCAGATCGAAGAGCTTCACGTCGTACTGCGCCCCGGTTTCCAGCGCCGGGTGCACATAGCGCCGGACCAGGTCGTCCGGCGCGTCGTCGGCGAAGGAACGCGAGGCGCTCAGCGTGACGAGCCGGGCCTCGCCGTCGACCACCTCGCTGCGCACTTCCGCCGTGCGGTTCACGTGGTAATGCCTGCCGTCGCCAACGTCGAAGTCCCCCACGAAACGCATCAGCGCCCGGCCTTGCCGCTTCGGGCTGTAGGTCATCGAACCGTGGTAGTGAATGGCTCCGCGCGAGGAGCGCGCAAAGAGCTCGCTTTCCCCACTGCAGATACTCGGCTGTGCGGCGGTCAGCTGGTGCAGAGCCCAGGGCGCGAGCAGCAACAGGCCGGCAGCGGCGACGTAGAGCGTGCGCTTCATGAGTGGGGATCTTGCAGGATGACGTAGGCGCTGCAGTCCGGCGCCTTCGCTTCGAGGCGGTCCTGGCAGAGGAAGAAGCTGAACTCGTCGTCCGAATCGCCCCGATTGACATAGACGAAGGACTTGTCGGCAGCAAGCTGCGGCGGGTGGTCGGCGAACGCCTTCAATGCCTGCTCGATGCGCCTTGAGGAGGGCGCGGCCGCAAGCTGGGCGAAGAAGTGTCGCTCGCCGATATCCGCCAGGTACTCGTAGGCCACGCGATGCGCGGTTTCGGTAGCCAGGGGGCTGGCCCGCGAATGGGCGAACCACAGCACGACCGCCAGGTTGGCCAGCGCCCCGGCAGCCAAGGCCAGTACCCATCCGCGCAGATTGTGGCGCTTGATCGCGGCGATGGGCGCGCGTGCAACAGCGAGCTTATCCAGCACCGGCGGGGCATCGAGCGCGGAGAGGGTCGGCTGCTCCGCCAGTCCGTCGAGGACCCGGGCCTGGATGCGGTAGCCCAGGTTAGGCACGGTGCGAATCACCTTGTGGCCGTCCTCGGCGCCGAAGGCCTGGCGCACGTTGAACACCGCATTGCTCAGGCTGCCGGCGGCAACCGGCCGGCCGTGCCAGGCATGGCTGGTCAGCTCGTCACGGCTGACCGGCGTGCCGGGCGCCATCAGCAGCCGCTGCAGCAAGCGGTACTCGGGCTTGCTCAGGTTGCAGGAAAACGCCGCGCCGTCGCGGCGCGAGCCGCGAAGCAGACGCTCGACCGGGTCCAGCGAGCAGTCCCAGAGGTCGATGGCAACGAAACGGATCATCGGATCACCTCGCGCGTGAAAGTGAGGGCACGCCGCGCCCGGCAGCCGGCAGCGGCTGTCGATTGCCGGCGGCAGCCGGTTCCAGGGCGGAGGGTGTCCCGGGCAGGCGTCGATCCGACGCGGTGCCGGCGAGGCGAGTACGAGGGAAGCGGAGAGCGGAAGGGGAGCAAGGTCATCGGTAGCGGTGCTTATTGTCGTGGGGCAAACCCAGGCGCCCGAACCGGGCCGCCCGGCGGCGCTCTCGCGGCTGTGGCGCGGGAGCGAAAATGCCCTGGGGTTAAAATCAAGTCGTTGATTTTAATGCGTTATTTTTCAGATTTAAGGATGCGCCTTGTAGGCCGATTCCGAACCTGAGGCTTAGTAGTGATACCTCGGACAGCCAGGCCCGGATCGGCGTATCCGTGCCGACTCCCCCACGATCAACTCCGGCTGGCAGCGCTTCGATAAGGCCAGAGCACCCAGCGACAGGCAGAAACGAAAAGCCTGGCGTTATCAGATGGGGTCTAAATATGCGGGAAAAGTCTTACAGCATTCGGAAAAGTTTTCCGTTGTATTCCAGGTATTTAACGCCGGGCGAGTAATGGCGCAGTGCACAGAAGCCGCAGAACTTGCGCTTAGTCAATGAATTATTCGCAGGGTGCTTGTTAGCCTGCTCGCCTTCAAAAATTTAAAGGCTGCCGTTCGGGAGAGCGGCGGCAATTGCCGAGGGTGAATCTATCCAGGCAACTAGCCGATTCTCAGTAAAAATATAGGAATGTTGATGTGAATACTTATAACGCTGTGCTGGCCAGAAATACCGAGAGTGCTCCACGGGGCGTCGGCCCTTATTCGCAAACCGTCGCCTTCTCTCATTACAACAATCTCTCGGCGCAACTACCGATCGATCCCAAAACCGGAAAGTTGGTGGCCGGCGGTGTAAAAGAGCAGGCGCTACAGTGCTTCAAGAACATCAAGGCAGTTGTGGAGAGCATCGATCATGGAATGGAAGATGTTGTCCGGATCAGCCTTTTCGTCAAGAACATCGCCGACCTCGATGCCGTGAACGAAGTTTATAAAACCTTCTTCCCCGGCTATGTCCCCGTCACCACCGCCGTCGCGGTTGCGGCCCTGCCGCTGGATGCACTCGTGCAAGTCGATGCGCTGATCTCCAACGGCGTAGGCACCATTCCCGGCGCGCCGCAGGCCGGGGATTTGGTCAAGGTCGTGCGGAACACCGAGAACGCCCCGATCAGCCCGCTGTCTTCGCAATCCGTTGCCTTCTCGCACTACAACAACCTCTCGGCCCAACTGCCCATCGACCCGAAAACCGGGAAGCTGGTAGCCGGTGGCGTAAAAGAGCAGGCCGCGCAGTGCCTGAAGAACATCAAGGCCATTCTCGAAGCCATCGACGTGCCCTTCGACGACCTGGTGAAGATCACCGTCTTCCTGAAGAACCTCGCGGACGCCGAAGCGGTAAACGCCGTCTACAAAACCTTCTTCCCGGACTCGGCCATCGCCCGCGCCGTAGGCTATGTGCCGGCACGCTCGGTCGTTGAAGTGGCAGGGTTGCCGATGAACGCACTGGTGCAAATCGAAGCCGTGGTATCGCACGGCGACGGCACCCCGCCGCAATTGGTCGAAGACCGGCATGGCATCGTCATCAAGGCGAACAACACCGGTAACGCACCCAAGTGCCCGTTCTCCACGCAAACCGTGGCGTTCTCCCACTACAACCACATCTCGGCGCAACTGCCGCTGGATGCGAAAACCAGCGAAGTCGTAGGCGCAGGCGTCAAAGAGCAAACCGCGCAGTGCCTGAATAACCTCAAGGCGATTGTCGAAAGCATCGACCACTCGCTGGCCGATGTGGTGAAGGTGAATATCTTCCTGAAAAACATCGCCGACATTGCTGCTGTGGACGAGGCCTACACGAAGTTCTTCCCGGACGGCGTACCGGCCCGCAGAACCCTAGGCGTATCCGCATTGCCGAAAGGCGCTTTGATCCAGATCGACGCCGTCGTGGCGAACGTGGAAGGCACGCCGCCCAACGCCTGATGGGCTGAGAAAGGGGGCGGATGGTTTTTTCTGATCGAGTAGGGCGCGAGCGTTTTAGCTCGGCTCGAAAGGGCACCCAGGAAGAACAGGTCTGTCCTCTTTCGCTCAAGGCACGCAAGACACTAGGACGCCCCAGGGCGTCCTTTTCATTTGTGGGTAAGGGCAAACCTCCAGCGCAGCCGCCGCGCCCAGTCCCGCCAATTGAGCAATCGCTCGGAACAGGGATGGCCCATCAAGCGAATGCAGGCCAGTTTGCGCTTGGGGTGGCTCCGAACGGCCCAGCAAAACGCAGGGCGCTCTTTTGTGAAGGAAATTTCTGATTCATCAGCTCGTTCCGAGGCATCGCCCGACGCCAGTGACCTGAGTCAAACCCGCTGAGGGCTCCCACCTCCAGGATGCCCGCGCTCGAACCCAAGTGCTCTGCAAAGGGCATTTCAGGGCATCACCCAAGGCCTCGAACCAACGACGACCCCGTAGTCGCGCCAAGGCATTGCCGGGGCGCGATCACGACCGACAAGGAGCGCACCATGACTCGGAATATCCCGACCTATACCAACGAACTGACGCCCGAAGTACTGGCCGATCAGAACCGCTCTCCGTTCACCCCCGAGCAGTACGCCAGCTTCAGCGAAGAGATGCTGACCATCATCAAGGCACAGGAGGCCCATGACCAACGCCACCCAATCGTCGCCATCTACCGGCTCGCCACCGAGGGCAGCCGAACACACGCTGGCGGCGTGATCCGCGAGGCGACCACCTCGCTGACCATCAAGTTGGAGGATGGCAGCCAGGTTCGCGCGGCTCGTACCGGAGACTACGCCGAGTATCCCGACGGCAGCCGCGCGCGGATCGTCAGCGGTGCCGGCGAACAGAGCCATTGGAGCGGGCACAGCCTGGCCCTCGTCGGCAGCCGCCTGAGCAACGGCGATGAAATCGCCGACACGCCCCAAGCCGCTGTGCTGATCGCCGAGCGCCAGGGCCTGCCGATGGCCGATGACTTCCTGCGCGAACGGGAGTGACCCATGAGCTATCGCGCGAATGTCCACGGCCGTGGCCAAGGCCTGCACGGCGACAAGACCACCACTGGCGCCATCTGCCTCGGCAGCCTGCCCGAAGCCAGGCACGCCGGGCGCGGCATCCTGCGCCAGGGCGACCGCACCACGCCCTGCCCGCAATGCGGCCATCCGGGCGTCATCGTCGAAGGCGAGCCCCAGATGCGATTCGACCAACTGCCGGTGGCGCTGGACGGCATGCTGGTCCGTTGTGGCTGCCCAGCCGGCAGCAACCGCTTGATCGCGCCGCTGCGCGAATGGATAGGGCCGGGCGAACCGCCCTCGGCAAAGGCTGCACAACTGAGCGCCGCTACCGCACCGCAAAAGGCACCCATTTCCCCACTCGCGAACCCAGCCGCCGCATCCTCCGGCAATGCGGCTGCATCCTGCCCAGTGCCTCCCAAACCGCCCGCGCCAGAACCCCTGCGGCTGCCGGCACGCATCTTCCTCAGCCAAGGCAAGATGGACGACTACGCCGCGCCAGATATGAAGCATGGCGACCTAGACGCGAAGGAATTAAAGCGCCGCTACGACTGGGCGCCGAACTACATCTCCGAAATTGCCGAACCGTCCCGGCTGAAGCGTTGGCTCAACAGCTTCAAGGTCGACACGCTCACACGAGAAGAGCAGCGGAAAGCCGATGCGCAAGAACTGTTCGAGGAGTTCCACCGATTTGCCAAGCCGTTCTCCTGGTATGGGCCGTATCGCTCACTGATCGACCGGTTGATCGATCATATGCAGGGCAATACGGGGGCGCCTTTTAGGCATCCGTTGATGGATCAGGCTTTAAAAGAGCATGAGTCTATGGCGCAGTCGCTAAAGAAAATAGAAGATGCATTAAGAGATGGTATTGATTGGAAGCGAGGCTATTACCCCGCAGACATGAAGAAGTTACTTGTCGATGCGGTGTTGGATTCACGACTTCCAAAGTTTGATGGCTGGGTAAATCGAATTGATGGCATGGGCTTGGCTGTGCATGACACCGCCGCCACGGAAATAACTCTAAAGTCGCTAAATGTAGACGGAAACCACTTTCGTGCCGAAGTGAACTATCGAGTCCAGGATCACTTTGGTCTAGACGAGAAAGATATTTCTCACTCGCTGTATGGCAGCCTTCCGTTATTTCAGATCTGGTTTGTTCTGCAGCGTTGGAGTGGATATGACTACAAGCCGTTCATTACGGAGATGCACGTTACGACGATCATAGAGGATGCTAGGTGAATATATGCTGAAGAAAATTTCGCTAACCCTGACGTTCGCCGCCATTTTGCTCTATGGAGGTTGGCGGATTTATCAGCCAGTTGAGATAGATGCAGTGCATAAAGATCGCGGCGTGTCTTATGCATCAGTCCTTGTCAGGCACTTTCCTTGGACAGTTCGGGGGCGAATTGAATGGTGGGAGCAAAACAAAGAAAGGCTTCGCGCGGAGTATGGCATTCCACATCCGGATACAGATGGCACCTTTCAAGTTGTATTTTGGGCGTGGGATGGCATCTACCGGGTGAATCACGGAACCGACGAGGACTCGGATTTTCGTTGTTTTGAAGATATGACTGTCGATGCGCGTTGTATCGAAAAAAGCGAGCAGCCCCTATTGGTTAGAAAGCTAAGGGATGGTCGGGTTGTATTTTATACAGAGCAAAATTCCTATGTCCAAGATGATGAGAGTAAAGAAGTAAGGCTTAGAGAGTAAATCGAGAAATAGGGAGGTCTTATTTTCCTACTCCAAAGCTGGCTTGGGCATAAGAATTTTGGTGATGACGGGGAAAGGGGACAGATTTATTTTTCTACTCTAAAGCTGGCTGGATGGTCGGAATTAGAGTGGTTTAATAAATCTGTCCCCTTTTTTTCGGTCTCGATGATACGGATTTGGCGCATCCTGTTTACGGTAGCCTTCCACTGTTTCAAATCTGGTTCGTATTGCAACGTTGGAGTGGCTATGACTATCAGCCATTCATTACGGAGATGAATGTAACAAGGACAATTAGTGGTGGGTGTTGAATGTATGCAGGGTAAATATAAATTCTGCATTTTGGCGCTTTTCGTCGTAGTGTATTCTGTTTGGAGAATATACCTGCCTGTTCAGATTGATGCCGTGCATCGATCCGGAAGTTTTTCTGATGTTTTAGTCAAAAATTTTCCCTTGACCGATCAAGGGCGAATCTCTTGGTGGAATAAGCATAGAGCGCTCCTCAAGGAGAAATATGACATCCCAAGGCCGGAGGAAGACGGCTCTTTTGATGTGGTCATTTGGGAGTGGGATGGTGTTTATAAGACGGACAAGGGGAATGGAGATGATCTCTGTTTTAATGACATGAAAGAGGAAAGAAACTGCATAGAAAAGAAAAATCGCTCACTCTGGATTACGCGTTTGAAAAACGGTGGTTATCGCTACGAAATAGGAGTTGGTTCTACGGCTTCCTATTATCAAGCGGGCGAAGGAGCAAGAGTAATGCGTAAAGAGTGAGCCAAACGACGGGATTGGGAGGAGGAACGAGAGCTGGCCTGGGCGCAAAACACGGAATTGACCCGGCAAGTAAATAAGTCGAGCCGAACACAGGCGCAATGAACTATCGCGTGATCGCACGCTTGGCCGGCAGGACAATTCGCCGCGCATTGAAATCGCTACCGCGAAGGGCGGAGCGTGGCACGCAAGACACGAAGGTCGCTTACGAGCGGCCTTTTTCTTATGGGGAAGGGCAAACCCTCAGCGCAATCGCCGCGCCCATTCCCGCCAACCGGCACGGCCGGCGTTCGCGGGGTGGTCACCCAGCACGCGCGGCAGCTCGGCGAGGCTGACCCAGAACTGGCCCTGCCAATCCAGCACATGCAACACCTGGCGCTGCCAGCGCAGGTGCTTGTGCCGTGGGCCGAACTCGTAGGCATTGCTGCGCAGCTCCGGCACCACCTCGTTGCTGATCCAGCGGCGCAGGCTGCACAGGTCCGATGCATTGAAAAGAATCAGCGCCGCATAAGCGCCGGATTCGCTCACCAGCACCCGCTCGATCAACTCGCCATCCTCCCGGCGCAACCAGCGCACGCACACCTGGTCCTCGTCCAGCCGGCTGGCCAAACGCTCGGAACAGGGATGGCCCATCAGTCGGCGCAGGTCGTCGAGTACGAACCAGGCCTGGTCGTCGAGCAATACGGCGCGGAGGAGGCGGCGATGGCGGAAGAAGTAGAGCGGGGTGGGGAGGGGGGAATCGTCCATGGGGGAGGTCCTTTCTTTGGTCTGAAAGTCCGCCGCCAGGCCGCTGCTAACCGGAGTTGGAGGCGGAGCCGTACAGGGTTAGCAGAACCGGGACCAAAGGACCGGCAGACCCGAAGGTCTCCCCATACGGCCCGCCATCGAGGCAATTCCCGCGCGAATTTGATCGCGGTAATTCGCCGAGGCGTTTCCGTCCTTTGGTCATTCGGGCTGCTAAACCCGGCCCTGTCGTTTTCACAGGGCGCGTGGAGGGTAGGGGGGGCAGGTGGGAATGGTCAAGTGGGGGCGCGGCGGGCCGATGCCTATTGGAAGCAAACGGCCAGAAGCAGTCACTAACGCCCTAGTTAACCGGCGCCGGAGCGCGAAGTGCGGAGGGTACCGAAGCCGGCCATGAAAATGCCGAAGGCATGGCCAGCTTTGGCGTCCGCGTTGAACGACCAGTTAGGCTGGGGCGCGTAGGCACAGTGTTGCACTTGTACTTTGGAGCTAAGCGGGGTTTGCGCCACGAGCAAGAAATTCCTCGTGTAGGTGCACCAGCAGACCGATGCGCTCGCGTAGATCAGGCATCTCTTCTGCAAGCTTCTTTCCCGACGTACCCATGATGTCCGAGAAGAAGACATGCAAGGTTTCGACGGTTAGAAGCGCCAGGGTTGTGAGAAGTTGTGGGCGAGGGCGATGCCAGCTCAGTTCCGCGCTATAGCCCTCTTCGTCGGAGTCGAGATGGTATTCAAGCAAGTCCTGCCAATTACCATGTACAGAATGTGAAGGTCCCGCAAAAGCGCCAAGATATGCTTCTTCGAGGCCGACATCCTTTGCTTTTTCGAACAAGTTTTTTCCACCCCAGTTGCTTGGAGGGTTGATGGAGTCCAGATCAACACCCGACTGCTTAGCCGAAGACTCGATAGAATGAAGCATTCGTTGCTCGATATGTAAAGTCTCACCTCCTCTTGCTTCAACATTCCTTAGTATTCGATCACGCAGACGTTTTTCATGTCGCATTGAGTACTCGATGTACGACGCAGTGACCTCTGGTTTATCGTTTTTCATTAGGAAAAGCGTATTAACTATGCACTCAAATGCGAGTCGACCGAAGACAAAGGTCGTCTCTCGTCGGTGCTGGCAGGTCTGATCCAGCATCGCCGAGATGAGCTTATAGAGGCGCACCAAGTGCCCGACAACTACCGCTTCATGCCGATTCCACCTATGCGGCGGCGGCGGCAAGATGCTTGCAGCGATACAAACGTAAGAGCCAACTTCGATTAGCAATTCAACGGAAAGACCAGTGAAGTCGTTCTCATTTGAAAACTCTCTAACCCTGTCTGGATAGACTTCAATGCGATTCACGATCGGGGCTTCGGTTATCGGTTTCATTTGGTGGCTCAGGGCCTAACGTTTGGTTAAGGGCCGGCTTTAGCCGGTCCCGAGCGGGTGAGGTGAGTGACTTGAACCAGTTGTTAGTGGGCGAAAATTAAGTGAAAAGGGGGCAGATTTATTTTTCCTCCCTAAAGCTGTCTTGGCGGTCGGGATTAGAGTGGTTTAATAAATCTGTCCCCTTTTTCTTGCGAGGATTGGAGTGGCTTAATAAATTTGTCTCCTTTTGGTCTGTTTTCCGTTTTATTGTCTGAGGGTTATTTGTTTATCTGATATGGTATCTCAAACTTGAAAGTGTTTGTCGCTAGTGGGGTTTCGCCGAATTTTTGGCCTCCAAGTCGTTGGCTGGTTACGTTGATATTAATGTTATGTGCGTCTGCAACAATTTTGGCTAAATACAAACCTACGCCTTCCCCTTTTCTTAAGCTCCTCGACCACTGTCCGCGATATTTCTTTTTGAATATTAAATCGGTTTCTTCTGCTTCTATGGGTGGGCCTTGAGAGACTATGCTGACTTCTGCTCTGTCCTGCATTTCGCGAAGCCTAACTGTAACCTCTCCGGAAAGACAGTATTTTACGGCATTGCTAATTAAAGAGAATGGGATGATTTTGAAGCTTTCCCTTAAGTTGAAGTTTCGATAGCACTCGCCGCGGAAGTTTACCTTTATTCGTGCTCCTTCCTCCCCTGCGTCGAATCCAGATAGAATTGATGTGATTTTTCTTAGGATTCCATGTAGCGATGTTGAAACTGGACGTCCAAATCTAGCAGCTGCAGGATTAAAGTATATAGATACTAGATCGAAGTAGTCATTAAGTAGGCCCGCAGCCTTTACGAGTGACTTCATCTCGGCTGAAGCTTGATCAAGCTGTGCATCTAGCGTTCTAGCAGAGCCAGAGCTTTCAAGGAGACTGATTGATATGGCCTCAAGTTGCCTGGCGAGGCGAATTGGATCATGGAGGGGGTCAAGTAGTTCAGACTGACGCTCTAGGATGTGTTTATCAATAACTGAGTCAAGATGGTTCAGTCTTTGAACCCACTCTTTGAATCTGGCCTCGTCCAGGTTTCTACCTTTTAATTCGTGCTTCAGTTCTTTTGATATTTTACTGCCAACAAGTGAGCCCTTAACTCCGAAGACCACCACGGGCGCAGAGCCGACTGTTGAAGAAAAATATGATAGGCCATATGGGCAAAGTGCCTCACCGTTGGCCTCTGTTACTAGGCATGGTCTTTCAGATTTGCATTTTTTTTCGCAGGTTTTTGAAATTCCAGAGTCGCCTGCTAGTACTGTGCCTTGAATGCAGCAAGACCATGGTACCACTATAACTCCTGTGTCTATTACTTCCTTAAGTAGCATTGCGATACATCCTCACGAAATCTATGGCTGCCTCATGAAGTTTTGGGTGGGCAGATCTGTCAAGGTTTAAAGATGGTCGGGGGTCGTTTTGATTTTTAATAAGCTCATTTATGGATCTTAAAAAAGCTGCTCGCTTGCCTTTATCAAGTCGAGAGAGTTCCGAAGTTATGGATTCCTCGATGTGTTCTAATTTGAATTTCTCCGATAGGAATTGATCGATTTGATCGGAACATTTTTGTGCTGTCATCGGTTTTTTAGCTACGTCGTCCGCCTGTTCGAAAAATCTTGTTGCCAGGACATCGTACTGTTTGTTTGAGACGGCGCATATTTTCTGATTTGGATTTAATTTTCGTAGCGATGATAGAAGTTTAAGGCCGCCTTCTTCGGGGTCGTCTTTCACAACACCTTTAATGTCTAGAAATATTACGTCGTAGGTGGCTAGGTCAGTGACGTCGGCGAGGCTTACTTGCTTGTAGGTGCTGATTTGATAGTTTGCTTTCTTCAGTTCTGTAATTGGGAAGTCCTGAATTTCATCATCGACAAAGGCTATTTTTCCAATTTTCTTGAGATTTATTCTGTTTTGATTGTGTGAAATAATTTCCGATAGCTCGTGGATAGATGGCTCGGATTTCCTTTGTTTTAGGAACTTATTAAGTGCAAATGCCACTCCTGCAATTGGAGTGGTGATTCCAAAAAAATTAGCCAATCCGCTTGCGTTTTGAAACCAGTTTGAAATTGTGCTGATAATTTCGTCCACTTTAATGGTTCTCGTGCGATCATTTAAGATTTAAGTTTTTATCCAGAGGAAATCGGAAAGTCCGGTGGATTACTTACCTGCTTTAATTTTTATCTTCCTGTGTGTTCCTGACGGCTTACTCCCCACCCACCCCATTCCGCTCATGCCGATAAACACTCACCGCCTCATAAACCGCTTTACGCAGCCGGTTGATGCCGCCAATCGGGCGGTGCTCCGGTAGCGCGTGCCAAGGGTTAAACGACAGGTTGTCGCACATCACGTTCTGTTCGCGGCTGTCGAAGTCCTGCGGCGGGGTGCTGACCAGGGCGACAGTCTGGAAGGGGCTGTCTTTTTCGCTCCACTTCACGCTGACGTCTTCGATGGGCATGTATTTGTTGGCGTCTTGTTTTTGCACTTGCAGTTCGAAGCAGGCGGGTACGCGGTCTATCGAGAGCTGCTGATACATCGCCGTGCGCAGGAAGTTGGGCAGCTTTTCGTTGAGTTTCGGCAGCTGGTAGCCGGGGCAGGCTTTGGTGGAGGGGATGACGCGGAACTTGATGTTGTTCTGCTCGCCGAGTTTGTACGGGGCTATGCCGAAGTAGGTGGCTTGCATCGGGCTGTCCGGCGCGGTGGCCAGGGTTTGCATGGCGATCAGCAGGTGGCGCACTTGCCAGGTCATGGGGTTCCAACTGGGGAAGAAGGCCAGTTCCTTGTGGCCGTTGGCCTGGGCGTTGAAGTTCTGGCGGTATTCGGCGACGTCGCTGACGAAGAAATTCGGGTGGTTGAACATCACGAAGTCTTGCTCGGCGTCGTGGCCCTTGCCGGGCATCAGCTTGGTGCCCGGCACGTTGTAGAGCTTGATGGCCATGCCGCGGGCGTCTTTTTCGCTGTCTTGCTGCGGGTAGGCGTTGCCGTTGGAGAAGCGCACCCAGGCGTTCCATTCCTTGCCGGGTTGGGCGAATACGCCTTTCTGCAGGTCGGCGGGGATGTGGCTGTCGACCGTCACTTCCGCCTTCACGCAGCCGTGGGCCTTGGCGTGGGCGTCGCGCAGGACGCGGGTGTTCTCGCGGTGCTGTTCGACCACGCGGATGGCGTCTTCGATGATCGCCTGGGTCTGCTCGGCTTCGCCCGGCGGGATTTCTTCCTGCGCCGACACCGGGCCGCTGAACTTGACCTGGTAGTAGGCCCAGCCCAGGCCGAAGCCGACAGCGAGCAGCAGGGCGAGGCCGCCGACGATGCGCAGCAGCCATTTGCCGATGAAGAGCCAGATCCGGGTGAGCACTGCGCGCATGGGGCGGTTCCTTTGCTTTCTTGGTTTTCTTCTGTGTGGGAGAACCCTCTCCCCGGCCCTCTCCCGCAAGCGGGAGAGGGGGCAGAGCGGGTGCAGGCTTAGCCGGTCAGCCCTGCTGCGTCGTCAGTCGCATTTCGGGCCTGGGGTCCAGGGCTGGGTCTTCTCGTCGGTCAGGCGGCTTTCGTAGTCGGGGTTGCCCAGCACCTTGAGGTATTCCACTAGCGCCCAGCGCTCGTCCGGACTCAGGGCGCGGCCGATCACGCCGTCCTTGCGGCAGCCGTCGCGGAACTCGTGGCCGCGGTTGCTGTTGCCCGACACGCTGGTCTTGTAGAGGAAGCCGCCGGGGAACTTGGCGGTGCTGTAGCCGACGAATTTCGGGTCGAACTCGAAGCTGCCGACGTAGAACTGGGTTTCCCGCTCGGACACCGGCGAGAGCAGCTCGAACAGGTTGGGCACAGAGCCGTTGTGCAGGAAGGGCGGGGTGGCCCAGATGCCGTCCAGCGGGCGCGCCTTGTAGGCGAGCATTTCGCGCACGCCGATGGGCAGGTTCCAGCCGTTCATGCGCTTTTGCTCGTCCGGGCTGATCTGGTCCTTGGCGTAGGTGTTCTGCTCGACGAAGGAGGTGATGTAGGCCAGGCCCTTGGCTGCCGAGAGCTTGGTCAGGTCGAGCGGCTCGCTGGAGTAGGGGTAGAACTTCACGTCCATCTTCTTCAGCTGGTCCAGCTGCCACTTCAGCGAGGTCACGTCGTAGGTGTGGTTGGCGATGTTGCTGGCGGTGTTCGGGTCGGTGCCGATCTCGCCGAGCTCGACCATCTTCATGCGCCATTCCGGTATGCGGCCCAGGGCCACGTAGTCCGGGTCGCCGATCTTCTTCACGTGCGGGCCGTGGCAGTACACGCAGTTGTTCTGGAACAGCGCGCGGCCCTGGGAGGCGCGCTTGAGGTCGATTTCGCCGAGCACCTGGGCGGGCCACGGCGGCGGCTTGAGGTCGTGCAGGTCGGTTTCGATCTTGTCGAGCTCGCGCACCAGCACGCTGGAGTCGTAGCGCTTGGCGCCCATCTGCGGCTGGCCGTCGTCGTCCTTCAGCTTGAGGGTGGCGCCCACGCCGAGGGCTTCGCCGATGTTGCGCGCCATGGGCTGCATGGCCGAGCCGTTCCACTGCACCCAGTCGAATTTCCAGATGTCCCACAGCTGCGGGTAGTTCACCGGGGCGTTGGCGATGCGGTAGTTGTCGGGGCTGATGTGGTCGCCGAACACGCCGTTGGCGATACGGCCGAAGGCGTCGGCGCGGCCGGGGCCTTCCTCGGTGGGGTAGAGGCCGCGCCACCAGTCGCCGCCGGCGGTGCGCAGCATGGTCCAGAGCACTTTCCACATGCCGCGGCGCAGTTCGGAGCGGGCTTCGGGGGTGTTGTTGTCTTGCAGCACGTCCTGGGCGAAGTCGCCGAAGTTCCACGGCAGGAGGGTGCTGCCCATGCTCGCCGCCAGCGCCTGGCCGAAGGCGCCGCCGCGCAGCGTGGGCACGGTGGAGGCGATGGAGTGCATGGCCGCGCCGCCATCGATGCGGATGGCCTGGCCCTTGAAGCGCAGCTCGCCGGTGTGGCAGGCGGCGCAGGTGATGTCGAGGTAGGCTGGGCCGCCGTCGCTGTCGGGGTGGCGGGTGAAGCCGACCGGCAGGTTGCCTGGGTTGTAGCTGGGGCTGTCTTTCAGCGCGCGGCCGATTTGCGCCGGATCGATCAGGAAGCCGAAGCGCGCGAGGTTGGCCGGGGCGGCGAACTTGCCGTCGCTGAAGGGCTGGCGCAGGTGGACGAACCAGTCGTAGCGCAGGCCTTTAACCACGGTGCCTTGCGGCGTGTAGTAGTAGGTCTGGCGTTGCTCGTCGGTCCACTGTGGGAGCGGGTTGAACTGGCTGGGCGGGCTGTATTCGGGGATGTTCGGATGCGCGACGAACCAGAGGGCAATGCCAAGGGCTGCGAGCAGAAGGATGGCGATTGCAAGTAGGATACGTCTGACAATGCGCATCGAAACTTCCTTGTTTTAATTGGGCGAGCCATCGTTATGCCAATACGGCGGGGTGTTGGCAAGGTGATGCCACGCGTATTTCAGGGCTTTGGCCGAATCAGCTGCTGAACGGGCTGAGTTGCGCCGCCGGAGCCGCGAACGAAGGGGCATCGCCCGCCGCGATGCCGAAGGTGTTGCTTGACCGATCAACAGGTTTTCCCCGACGAATCCGCCGCCGGCCGCGTGCTGCGGCACTTCCGCGTGGTGCTCGAGGAGCGCGGCTATCGCGCCGACCCGGCGCAGCAGGCCGGCATCGAGCATCTGGCGCAGTCCCCCGAAGCCCGCCGCCACTGGCTGCGCAAGACGCCGGCGGGTGTCTACCTGCACGGCAGCGTGGGGCGCGGCAAGAGCTTCGTGATGGACTGCTTCTATGCCGCCGCGCCGGTCGAGGCCAAGCGCCGCGTGCATTTCCACTCTTTCCTGCAGGAATTGCAGCGGCGGATGATGGCCTTCGCCGGGCAATCCGACCCGCTGGTGCGCGTGGCCAGGGAGATCGCCACGCAAACCCGCCTGCTGTGCTTCGACGAATTCCACGTGCACGACATCGGCGACGCCATGCTCCTCGGGCGCATGCTCAAGGTGCTGGTGGAGGAGGGCGTGGGCATGGTCTGCACTTCCAACTACCCGCCCGAGGGCCTGTGCCCGAACCCGCTGTACCGCGAGCGCTTCCGCCCGGCCATCGAGCTGCTGGAGAAGCGCTTCGACGTGGTGCCGCTGGACGGCGGCGAGGACTACCGCCTGCGCGCCTCGCCGCTGGAACACTGGGGCAGCTACCTGTGGCCGGCGGAGGCCGACGACCTGGAGCTGATCGGCGGCCGCCTGGGGCTGGACGAGCAGGCGAGCTTCCAGCAGGTGCTGGACGTCAACCACCACCCGCTGCGCGTCCACGCCCTGGAGGAGGGGCGCGCCTGGCTCGACTTCAGCGAACTCTTCGAGCGCCCGCGCTCGGCCTCTGACTACCTGTGGCTGATCGAGAACTTCCCGCGCATGGCAGTCAGCGGCCTCGGCCCGCTGGGCAACTACCCGCCGGACGTGAGCATGCGCTTCCTCAACTTCATCGACATCGCCTACGACCGCCAGCTGCGCCTGCAGCTGTTCGCCAAGGTCTCCCTGGAAAAACTCGCCGAGGGCGGCGCGGCCACGGACTTCGCCCGTACGCTCAGCCGGTTGCGGCAGTTGAAGTTGGAGCCGTTGTAGGCGCGCGACGTCCTTGCACGGCGTAATCCTGTAGGAGCGGGCCATGCCCGCGATTCGCGCGCATGGCGCGCTCCTACACGGGATATCGGAGCGGGGATTTTCACGGACAAGGTCCGCTCCTACGGGGTTTCTGCCTTCGGCACGGTGCCGCGCTCGTACCTGTAGGAGCGGATCTCATCCGCGAAAGGGCTGGCGCCGAGGCTTTCCCTGGCATTTGCGGGCCATGCCCGCGATTCGCGCGCATGGCGCGCTCCTACACGGGATATCGGAGCGGGGATTTTCGCGGACAAGGTCCGCTCCTACGGGGTTTCTGCCTTCGGCACGGTGCCGCGCTCGTACCTGTAGGAGCGGATCTCATCCGCGAAAGGGCTGGCGCCGAGGCTTTCCCTGGCATTTGCGGGCCATGCCCGCGATTCGCGCGCATGGCGCGCTCCTACACGGGATATCGGAGCGGGGATTTTCACGGACAAGGTCCGCTCCTACGGGGTTTCTGCCTTCGGCGCGGTGTTGTGCCTGGACCTGTAGGCGCGGATTTATCCGCGATGGGGCTGGTGCTCGGGCTGTTCGCGAGCAAGCTCGCTCCTACAGGGCCAACCGCTGCCGTCTGCTGCCATGCGGGACCTGTCGTTCGATAATCGGCTATTTGCGTTTGCGATTATCGCCCAACGCTTCGATAATCGGCCGCACCGTCCGCTTGCAGGGTTCCGCCATGACCGATGAACTCCATCACAGCCCGACGCCTTTGGCGCCGCCGATCATTGCATCGCCCGCCAAGCGCATCGAGGCTTTCACCGGCGATCCGAACTTCATGACCTCGCTCGCCCGGGGGCTGGCGGTGATCCATGCGTTCCAGGAGCGCAAGCGCCACCTGACCATCGCGCAGATCAGTCACCGCACCGAGATCCCCCGCGCGGCCGTACGCCGTTGCCTGCACACGCTGATGAAGCTGGGTTACGTGACCACAGACGGGCGCACTTATTCGCTGCTGCCCAAGGTGCTCACGCTCGGCCATGCGTATCTGTCGTCGACGCCGCTGGCGGTCACCGCGCAGCCGATCCTCGACCGCATCAGCGAGCAACTGCGCGAGGCCTGTTCGATGGCCACGCTGGAAGGCGAAGAGATCCTCTACATCGCCCGCTCGGCCACGCCGCAGCGGCTGATTTCGGTGGACCTGAGCGTCGGCAGCCGACTGCCGGCTTACTGCACCTCCATGGGCCGCATCCTGCTCGCCGGGCTGGATGACCAGGCGCTGGAGGATTACCTGGCCCACGCCGACCTGCAGGTGAAGACCAGCCGCACCGTGTGCACGCCCGAGGGGCTGCGCGCGAGCATCGGCGAAATTCGCCGGCAGGGCTGGGTGATCATCGACCAGGAGCTGGAGATGGGCCTGCGTTCGGTGGCGGTGCCGCTGAAGGACTCCGCCGGCCAGGTGCTGGCCGCGCTGAACGTCGGCACCCACGTCGGCCGCGTATCGCGCCAGGAGCTGGAGACGCGCTTCCTGCCGGTGCTGCTGGAGGCCAGCCGCGAGTTGGGCACCCGGCTGTTCCACTGAGCGCTCAACTTTCCACGCTCGTCCGTCTGCAAGTATCCGTCGCGGATACATTTGCTGGCTGTTTGCTATGGTTTTGATACCTCCACCAGCAGGACCCGGAACCGCATGACGCCTGGCCGCAAGAAGCTGCTGATCAAGTCCCTCGATCTCCTGGCAGTCTGCGGTCTCGGTGTATCCCTGGTGCTGATCGTAAATGGATTGCAAACGATTATCTTTGTTACCTCGCACCACTGGAGCGACTGGGCGATGCACCTGCTGGAGTTCGATGGGGGGCTGCTGCACGTCGGCCTGCCGTTCCTGTTCGGCCTGGCCTGCCTGATCGCCCGCGAAGTGGTGGCGCGCACCGGCCCACCGCATGACGACGACCTCGCCTGATCTCAGCGGATGCTCGAGGCGAGTTCGAAGATCGGGATGTACATCAGGATCACGATGACCCCGATGAGGATGCCGATGCCGGTCATCAGCAGCGGCTCGAACAGGCGCATGAACCAGTCCATCCAGCGGCTCAGCTCTTCGTCGTAGAAGTCCGCCGTGCGCTCCATCATCTCGCCCAGGTTCCCCGACTGTTCTCCCGCGCGCAGCAGGCGTAGCGACACCGGCGTGGCCAGGCGATTGACCTCCAGCGCGGACGACAAGGCACGGCCTTCGCGGATCAGCCTGCAGGCCTCGTCCAGGCGCGTGCGCGAGGCGGCGCCGAGCAGGTTGCGGGCCATCTCCATCGCGGTCAGCAGCGGGATGCCGCCCTGCAGCAGGATGCCCAGCGAGCGGTAGAAGCGCGCCAGTTCGTACATCACCAGGCGCCGGTGAATGGCGGGCAGGCGTTCGAGAAGCTCGCCGAGCAGGGCGCGGAAGCGCGGCTGGCGCAGCAGCAGGGTGAAGCCCAGGACCAGCGCCAGCGCCGTGGCCATCAGCGTCTGCTGGTGTTCGTGGAGGAACAGGCCGCTGCTCATCAGCACCCGCGACAGCCAGGGCAGGTTGGTGCCCAGCCCCTCGAACACCAGGCTGAAGCGCGGCACCACGTAGCCCATGAGGAACAGCAGCACGCCGCCGCCGACGATCAGCAGCAGCGCCGGGTAGACCGAGGCGCTGGTGACTTTCTGGCGTACCTCGTCGATGCGTTGCCGGTAGGTCACGTAGCGGCTCAGCGCGGCGCTTACCGCGCCGGTCTTTTCACTGGATTGCACCAGCGCCACGTACAGCGGCGGGAAGACTTCCGGCAGCAGCGTCAGCGCCTGCGACAGCGACTTGCCTTCGTAGAGCAGGCGCACCAGTTCCTCCAGGGTCTTGCGGGCGAGGTTCGCGCCTTCCTTCTCGGCCAGGCTTTCCAGCGCATCGATCAGCGGCAGGCCGGCGTCGAGCAGGGTGGTCAGCTCCTGGCTGAACAGCACCAGCGGGAACTGTTCGCGCCGCTGCAGGCCGCGCAGCGATAAGCTGCCAGAGCCACGCAAGGCGAGCACGCGCAGGCCCTGCTGCTCGGCCTGGCGGCGCGCCTCGGTCGGGCTTGCGGCCTCGATCTGGCAGTGCACGACGGCGGCCTGGGCGTCGAGCGCCTTGATCCGGAAGCGCATGGCCGGTCACTGCCAACTGGTGACTTCGGCGTTCTCGCCGTCGCCGCCGGGTTGGCCGTCCTTGCCCATCGACATCAGGTCGTAGTCGCCGTTCTCGCCGGGCGAGCGGTAGATGTAGTCGCGGCCCCAGGGATCCTGCGGCACGGCTTTCGCCAGGTACGGACCCTTCCAGCGCGCCTCGCCGCTGGGCGCATTCACCAGGGCCTGCAGGCCTTGCTCGGAGGAGGGGTAGTGGCCGGTCTCCAGGCGATACAGGTCCAGGGCCTTGCCCAGGCCCTCGATCTGCGCCCGCGCCACCTTGGCCTCGGAGCGGCCCAGCTGGCTGAAGTATTTCGGCGCCACCAGGCCGGCGAGCAGGCCGAGCACCACCAGTACCACCAGCAGTTCCAGCAGGGTGAAGCCCGCCATGCGTGGGCGGGCGAAAGCGGAGCGAGCGTTCATCGACGATCTCCTTAACGGTCGGGCCGAGCCTTGGTCGAGAGGGGCCATGCAAGCCCTGTGCAATGTTGCCCCGATGCCGCGAAGCCGCATGGCAGCTGGGTTTCGCGGACGGGCACGGGCTTTGCGTGAAGGGGGCAAAGGGCGCCGGGAGTGGGGAATTTCCCCCGTTCAGCACCGGCGCCGGGAGTCGAAGATGGCGCGGGCGATACCCATGGCAGTGGCCTGGCTGGCGGCGCTGCTGGCCGGAGCGGATGGGGCACGGGCGGATATCTACGTGTCCGAGGGCGCCGACGGCAGCCTGGAACTCTCCAACCTGCAGCAGCCGGGCCGGCGCTATACGCAGGTGTACCCGGAGCCGATGCCGGCGCCGGGCCCTGGCAAGCTGGTGCTCGGCGGCTGGAGCGAGGACCTGAAGCAGCGCCCCTACGCCGAACTGATCGAAACCGCCGCCGCGGCCAACGACCTGCCGCCGGCGCTGCTGCACGCACTCATCCAGGTGGAATCGGGCTACGACGCGCGTGCCCGCTCGCACAAAGGCGCCGCGGGATTGATGCAGCTGATGCCCGACACCGCAAGGCAGATGGGCGTGGGCGACGTCTGGGACCCGGCGGCGAACATCCGCGGCGGCGCGCGCTACCTCAAGCAGCTGCTGCAGCGCTTCGACAACGACCTGGCCCTGGCGGTAGCCGCCTACAACGCCGGCCCCGAAGCGGTCAGCAAGGCCGGCAAGGTGCCGCCCTACGCGGAAACCCAGCGCTACGTGCCTAACGTGCTGGAGAGCTACAAGCGCCTGTCGAAAGCCGCCCCCCTCTGAGCCAACCCCGGGAGTGGGGAATTTCCCCGTGGGTGGGGGCAGCCCCGGTTTGCCCCGGAAGCGCGGATTGCATCCGCGAAAATCCCCTCGCCGATTCCAGCGTGTAGGAGCGCGCCATGCGCGCGATCGCGGCCATGGGCCGCTCCTACAGGGGAACACCGTGCCGTGCGGTTCGCGAGCAAGCTCGCTCCTACGAAGAACAGCATCGCTTCGCTCTGGCTCTTAGGTCTTCCAGCGAAACATCCGCACACGCCGAACGCTCCTTTCAGAAGGCCGAGCGAAACCCCCGTAGAGGAGGTCGGGCGACATGGATGTCGCACAAGCCCCGATTTGTACAGGGACGTACTTTCGGGGCGGGCCTCTGGTGCGGGGGAGTTCGCGAGGGTAGCCCGGCTTCATCGGGCCCGTATGACGGGGCAAGCACTTTGGTTACTTTCTTGCGTTTGAGAAAGTGACTCGCCCGAGGGGGCGAAACAAGAAGTGTCCGAACACGCCCAAGCGGCGCGCTACACCCAAACAAGACATTGGATCCCCGCGTTCGCGGGGAAGACGTGAATGGGGGCGCGGTACGTGGGTGTAGGAGCGGACCTTGTCCGCGAAAATCCCCGCGCCGATCCCGTAGGGCGCATAACCGCGTTCGCGGTTATGCGCCGCCGCCCGGCACGAAAATGGCGGATAACCCCCTCGGGGTTATTCGCCCTACAGGTTCGGTGTTCGTGCCGTGAGGTTCGCGAGCAAGCTCGCTCCTACGCCCGCCACAACGCCGGGGGAGCTGTCCCCAACGCCGGGGAATAACCCCCGGCCGCCGTTGGGGTGTATTCACAAGGTATTGATGAATAACGATTAATTTACTGGCACAGGCTTTGCTCGATGCGCTCTGAAGGTCCCAACCAGGGAGCGCATGACCATGACCCGGCCCCAACACCCGTCCGCCTGCCGGCCTTGCCGGCAATCCCGTCCATGGCTTGCCGCCGCGCTGCTGGTGCTGGCCGGCGGCGCCGAGCAGGCCGCCGAGGCCGCCGTTCAGTGCAAGCGCAGCCTGGTGGCCAACGTGGTCGCTTTCGACCAGCCGCTGATGTTCAACCGCCTGGGCGCGCAGAACGTCAACGGCATGATCTTCGCCCTGCGCGAGGACGTGGTGGACGATCAGCTGGTGCCGCTCACCCGGGGTGGCGCCGCTGCGCCGGGCAAGGTCAGCCTGCGCCCGGACAAGCGCCCGCGCCCGCTGGTGCTGCGGGTGGCGGCCGGCGACTGCCTGACGGTCAACCTGCAGAACCTGCTGGCCTACCAGGCCAACCCGCATTCGGCGGATGACCTCGCCGAGGCCCCGGACGGTGCCGAAGGCGCTGACGGTGCGGAGGGCGATGCGACCGGGGGCGGCGGGCATGCCGATGGCCCGTTGGGCCAGGCCGACGACCAGGTCACCGACCGGCACGTTGGCTTCAGTGTCAGCGGCATGCAGGCGGTCAACTCGATCCAGGACATCGCTTCCAACGTCGGCCGCAACGGCAGCTTCCTGGTGCCGCCCGGCGCCAGCCGGTCCTACACCCTGTTCGCCGAGCGCGAGGGCGTCTTCGCCGCTACCAGCCAGGGCGCCACCTTTGGCGGCGAGGGCTCCAGCGGCAACGTCGCCAACGGCCTGTATGCCCAGGTGATCGTGGTGCCGAAGAGCGGTCGCACCTACCGCAGCGTGGTCACCGAGGAGGAGCTGCGCCTGGCCACCACCGGCCGCACGCCGACCGGCCAGCCGGTGATCGACTACGAGGTGCGCTATCCGCAGCGCGAGCCTTGGATCGCCGAAGGCAAGGCCGGGCGCCCGGTACTGGCCATGGTCGATGGCAACGAGATCGTCGCCAGCGATGCCGATGCCATCGTCATGGGCTCCAACCCCGACGGCAGCTTCACTCCCGATACCTATCCGCTGGAGAGCGTCGGCAAGCGCAACCCGGCGCTGCCCAATCGCCTGGAGGCCTTCCGCGATTTCGCCGCGGTATTCAATGACGAGGCGGTCGCCACCCAGGCCTTCCCCGGCTACTGGGACGACCCGGTGTTCGGCCACGTGCTGGAGCCGACCCGCGACGGCTTCATGATCAACTACGGCTCCGGCGGCATCGGCGCCGAGGTGATCGCCAACCGCCTCGGCGTGGGGCCGATGCACGACTGCCTGTCCTGCGCCTACGAGGAGTTCTTCCTCAGCGCGCACACCGTGGGCGACGTGGCGATGCTGGTGGACGTGCCGGCCAACGTCGGCCTGGAGAACATCCGCCCCGGCGAGGTGCCCGATGCGGATGCCACCGGGATCAAGGCGAGCATGGCCCTGTACCCGGCCGAGCCGTCGAACGTCGCGCACAGCTACATCGGCGACTTCGTGAAGTTCCGCAATACGCACAACGGCAAGGAACAGCACATCTTCCACCTGCACGGCCACCAGTGGCTGTACAACCCCAACGACGACAACTCCGACTACATCGACGCCCAGGGCATAGGCCCGGGCTCGGGCTACACCTACGAGATCGCCAACGGCGGTTCGGGCAACCGCAACCGCGTGGCTGGCGACGCCATCTACCACTGCCACTTCTACCCGCACTTCGCCCAGGGCATGTGGGCCATGTGGCGGGTCCACGACGTGTTCGAGGAAGGCACCCGCCTGGAGGTTTCGGGGCAGGGCGCCGATGGCTTCCATACCCAGCCCTTCGCCCTGCGTAGCGGCAAGCCGGCGCAAGGCGCGCGGGCGCTGCCCGACGGCGAGATCGTCGCCGGCACGCCGATCCCGGCCATCGTTCCGCTGCCCGGCAAGGCCATGGCGCCGATGCCCGGCCTGGTCAGCGTGGTGCCCAAGCTCGAGCAACCGCTGGTAGCGCAGAACGAGGAGGAAGAGGAGGAAGACGAGGGCGACGACGATCATCCGAACAACGGTGCGGGCGAGGCCAAAGTGGTCGGCTCGGTCGCGCTGGTCGACCGCAGCGACATCAACCGCAATGCCGATGGCAGCCTGAAGAACCCCGGCTATCCGTTCTGGATCGGCGGCATCGAGAGCACCGTCGGCCAGCGTCCGCCGACCCCGCCGCTGGACATGCTCGACCCGGCCAAGGCCACTGCGCTCAAGGCCACCGGCAAGGCGCTGTGGGCCAACCTCGATGCGAACCAGGTCGCCGGCTGGGACGGCGGCCTGTCGCGCCACACGCTGGACGGCGTAGCCGCCGGCGGCGAGGCCGAGACCACGACCACGCCGCTGGACTTCTCCAAGTCCGTGCACAAGGCCAAGGCGGTGTTCTTCCCGGAGGAGGGCACCGACGTCGAGCAGGCTGCGATGGCCTATCACGCGATGGCCGAGCACCCCAGCTATGCCTTGCTGCCGGGTCGCGCGCCCGAGCCGCGTGCCTTCCGCACCAACGGCGCACCGCCGGTGGGGGGCGCACCCTTCTTCGAGCCCTGCATGGATGACCGTGGCAAGCGCCTGACCCGCGACGCCGGCAGCGGCAGCTTCTTCGGCGGCAACGGCCTGTCCTTCAGCGGCGCCTCGCAGTTCACCGCCGACCGCCCGCGCATCTACAAGGGCGCCAACATCCAGTTCGACGCCGTGTTCAACAAGGTCGGCTACCACTTCCCGCAGGCCCGGATCATCGCCCTGTGGGAGGACGCCTGGCCGGTGATCAACAAGCAGAAGGCGCCGGAACCGCTGGTGATGCGGATGAACACCTTCGACTGCACCATGTACCAGCACACCAACCTGATTCCGTCGTACTACGAGCTGGACGACTACCAGATCCGCACCCCCACCGACGTGATCGGCCAGCACATCCACCTGCCCAAGTGGGACCTGACCGCCGCCGACGGCTCGGCCAACGGCTGGAACTACGAGGACGGCATTCTCTCCCCCGGCGCGGTGGTCGAGCGCATCCACGCCATCCGCGAATTCAACGGCTGTGCCGACAACGACGAGAGCGAGCAGTGTCCGAAAGCCAAGCAGCACCCGTTCTTCGGCCGCTCCGGCCGCGCCGACTGGCTCGGCGCGCGCACGCAGATGCAGCGCTGGTTCGCCGACCCGCTGGTGAACACCCGCAACATCGACCGTGGCCTGGGCAACATCTTCACCCATGACCACCTCGGCCCATCCACCCACCAGCAGCTGGGCCTCTACGCCACCGTGCTGACCGAGCCGGCCGGCTCCACCTGGTACCACGCCGAGAGCGGCGAGCCGCTGTACAACGGTGGCGGTCGCCAGGACGGCGGGCCGACCTCGTGGCAGGCGGTGATCGCCACCGGCGACATGGACGGCGACGGCAACAACGACAGCTTCCGCGAGTTCTTCCTGGAGTACAGCGACTTCCAGCATGCCTACGAGGCGGGCGTCTATGTCGGCGCCGGTCCCGACGGCGTGCCCAACGCCGACGCCTATCCGGCCGGCACCGACAGCTTCCGCTACGCGATCAACCCGCCGGTGCGCGAGGCGGCGTCCAACCCGCTCGACGGCATCGTCGAAGTGCAGGGTGGCGCCGTGCCGGGTTGCCCGAGCCGGCCTTGCCCGCAGGCGATTTCGGTCGATGACCCGGGCATCTTCGTCGTCAACTACCGCCAGGAGCCGGTGGGACTGCGCGTCTACGACCCGACCCGCACCGGGCCCGACGGCCGTCCGGGCATGCAGGCCGACGGCTATGCCGGCGACCTCGCCTATGCCCTGCAGAGCCGCACCGACCGCAAGGTCCCGGCGATGAACCTGGCGCCCAGCGCGATCACCTCGGCGGTCGGCCCGACCGGCGCGGCCACGCTGTTCCCGCCGCACATCAACCGCGGCGACGAACCGGGCGACCCCTTCACGCCGATGCTGCGCACCTACAGCGGCGACAACGTGCGCCTGCGGGTCAACGCCGGCGGCTACGAGGAGGCGCACAACGTCACCCTGCACGGGCTGAAGTGGCTGCAGACCGGCACCGGCTACGGCAACAGCTCCAACTCCGGCTGGCGCGCCTCGCAGATGGCCGGGATCTCCGAGCAGCTGGGCTTCGTCGCGCCGATCAACATGCTCTCCAGTTCGGCCAGCGACACCGCCGACTACCTGTACACCATGGATGCCTCCATCGAAGGCTACTGGAGCGGCATCTGGGGCGTGATGCGCAACTACACGGCGGCGCGCAGCGACCTCTTCCCGCTGCCGAACAACCCCTCGCCGCTGGCCGCGCGCAACACCACGGCCTACGACGGCGCCTGCCCGCGCACCAGCCCTAACCTCAACGGCATCGGTACGCGGCCCACGCCCAAGCGCAGCTACGAAATCGTCGCGGCGCTGGCCAACGACATCCTGAGCAACCCGTTGAACCTGACCATCGGCGACCCGGCCGGTGCCGGCCAGCACGTCGGCGGACCGCTGAATGCGGCCGGTGGCACCCTGGTCTACAACTCGCGGGCGACGAGCATCCCGCAGGCCACCGTGACCGAGGTGGAAAACGGCACCGTCACCACCCTCACCGTTGGCGGGCAGGCCGGGCCGTTGCACGACCCGACCGCGATCCTCTACGTGCGCAAGGCCGACCTCGATGCGCAGACCGGCAAGCTCAAGCCCGGCGTGCCGATCGAGCCGCTGGTGCTGCGCGCCAATGCCGGCGACTGCATCAGCATCACCCTGGAGAACCGCCTGCCGCTGGTGATGCCGGACCTCACCAACTACGCGGTGATGCAGGACACGGTGAAACGCAACCGCTTCGACCAGGACGGCGCCACCGCCTTCAACAACAACCTGATGCGGCCCTCCAGCCACGTCGGCCTGCACGCGCAGCTGCTGTCCTTCGACGTGACCCGTTCCGACGGCTTCAACGTCGGCCGCAACCCGGTGCAGACCGTGGCCCCGCGCGCCGGCAACAGCGGCGCCTGGCCGACCCGGACCTACCAGTACTACGCCGGGCACCTGGAGCGCGAAGGCAAGCCGATCACCCAGCTGGGCCGGCGCGTGGACAACATCAACGCCACGCCCATCGAGTTCGGCGGCCTGAACCTGATCGCCGCGGACGTCATCAAGCAGGGCCAGAAGGGCCTGGGCGGCTCGATGAGCATCCTCCCGGCCGGCGCCAGCTGGACCGAGGATGCCGCCTCGCGCGCCTCGGCCACGGTGCAGCCCAGCAGCGGCGTCGCCTACCGCGACTTCTCGCTGCTCTGGCAGAAAGCCCTGAACCTGCGCTGGGCCAACGGCCGCCCGGTGGAGAACATGGCGTCCGAAGGCTTCGGCGTGCCGGTGGACCCGGAGGACAACTCCGGCATGGCCATCAACTACCGCAGCGAACCGCTCTGGTACCGCTTCGGCATGGCCCCCAACGCGCCCTTCGGCCACGCCGACGGGCACGGCTGGGCTGACCTGGACAACGCGCACATGGCCTACAGCAACGCGCTGGTCGGCGGCGATCCGCAGACCCCGGTGCTCAAGGCGCGTCCGGGGCAGCCGCTGCGCCTGCACGTGCTGATGACTTCCGGCGGCGCGCGCAGCTCGACCTTCCAGCTCGACGGGCACCTGTGGCCGCTGGGCGGCTTCCTGGCGGAGAAATCCGATGCCGGCGGCTACCCCATGGACCAATCGGGAATCGGCTCGGTGCGCTTCGGCCTGAACCCCATGGCGATGTACTCGGGGGCCCAGGAAAGCGTGCTGCCGGCGGCGCACTTCACCTTCGCCATCCCCAGTGCCGGCGGCGCCAACGCGGTGCCGGGGGACTACCTGTTCCGCGACTACGCCGGCTTCGGAAACGCCGGCGGGCTGTGGGGCATCCTGCGGGTCAGCGACGAGCCCTGAGTGGCGAGGAGACGAGCATGAAGGCAAGGATGACGTTGCTGGTACTGGCCGTGCTGCTCGGCGCCGCCGCCCAGGCGGAGGAGGCGCCGGGGACGTCCGGGAGCCTCGAGCGCGACGGCCTGCACATCGAGTTCCAGGCGCGCCCGGTGAGCGGCCAGCGCCTGCAGGAGGGCGGCTTCGCCGACCTGAGCTTCCGCATCCGCGACCTGGCGTCGGGGCAGCCGCTGGGCGCGGCCAACCCCGGCGCCTGGCTCGACCATTCCCTGCAGCACGGCGAGATGAGCTGCAAGGCGCGGGTCGGCATGTACCTCAAGAGCAGCCTGGGCGCGCGCCCGCTGGTGGACCTGAACAGCTACTTCCTGCTGCTGATGAACCGCGACGCCAGCCTCACGGTGATCGACCCCAATGTCTCCCTCGCCGGGGTTACCAGCACGCTCGCGCGCATCGGCCTGAAGCGCCCGCCGATGGACTGGACGGCCTCCGCCGATGGCAAGCGCATCTACGTGTCCATGCCGGAGGCGGGGCAGGTGGCGCTGATCGACGCCGAGCGCTTCCAGGTGCTCGGCAACCTCGACGCCGGCGTCCGGCCGGTGCGCGTGGCGCTGCAGCCCGACGGGCGCTACCTGTGGGTCGGCAACAATGCCGAGAAGGCCGACGAAAGCGGCGTCAGCGTGATCGATACGCAGACCCGGAAGCTCGTCGCGCACCTGCCCAGCGGCCTGGGCCACCATGAGATCGCCTTCGACCGCGCCTCGCGCTTCGCCTTCGTCAGCAACCGCGACAGCGGCACCCTGAGCATCTACGACATCGCCGGGTTGAAGCTGCTCGAAACCCTGAAGACCGGGCCGCAACCGCTGGCAGTGGCCTACTCGGCGTTGTCCGAGGCGGTCTACGTCACCGATGGCGAGACGGGTAACATCAGCGTGATCGACGCGCGCAGCCACACGTTGCGCAGCGTGCTCACCGTCGGCCGCGGCCTGGGGCCGATGCGCTTCAGCGACGACGGGCGCTACGGCATCGCGCTGAACACGCTCGACGACCGCGTGCTGATCGTGGATGCCGGCAGCGACAAGCTGGTCCACGACCTCGCGGTGCCGGGCGAGCCCTTCCAGGTGACCTTCAGCCGCCAATACGCCTATATCCGCGGGCTCTCCACGCCGCGCGTGACCATGCTCAACCTGAGCTCGCTCAGCGCCGGCCGGGTGCCCATCGTGCAGGGCTTCGAAGCCGGGCCCGCCGCGCCGCGCCAGGCCGGCGACCTGCCACTGGCCGAGAGCCTGGGCATCGGCCGCGACTCGCAGTCGGTGTTCGTGGTCAACCCGGTGGACAACAGCACCTACTTCTATGCCGAGGGGATGAACGCGCCCATGTCCGCGTACCCCAACCGGGGCCATGCGGCGCGCGCGGTGCGGGTGATCGACCGCAGCCTGCGCGAGGTCGAGCCGGGCCTGTACAGCGCGCGGGTACGCCTGCCGGCAGCGGGCAAGTTCGACGTCGCCTTCATGCTCAACCAGCCACAGCTGATCCACTGCTTCAGCGCCGAGGTGGCGGTCGATCCGCAATTGGAGGCGCGCTACGGCGGGCCGAAGGTGGAGTTCCTCGTGCAGCGAACCCCGCTGCCGGGAACGGGCGAGGCGAAGGCGCGCTTCCGCATCGTCGACGGCCGCAGCGGGGCGCCGCGCAAGGGCATCGGCGACCTGCGCGTGCGCTACTTCCTGGCGCCGTCCAGCCTGCCGCGCGAAGTATCCGTGCGCGAGGTGGGCGAGGGCGTCTACGAGGCCTGCCTGTACCTCGACCAGCCCGGCGCCTGGTACCTGCACGTGCGCTCGCCATCCCTCGGCCTGGGCGGCAGCGAAGGCTCGGCGAGCCTGCGTGTGCTGCCACCCAGGGCCCTCACTTCCCGCTGAGACTTTCATTTCCCGTTGCGACAAGGAGTACGCCATGAGCCTCAAACCGCTGGTGTTCTGCATGTCCCTGATCCTGGCGACTTCAGCTGCCGCCCACTCCACCGGCGAGCACGCCGGCCACGGCCAGCCGCAAAAGCACAGCGAGACCAGCGAGGTGGCCTTCGTCGACCGCCCGCTGCTCGACCAGGACGGCCGCACGGTCAACCTGCGCAACGACCTGGTGGCCGACCGCATCGTGGTCATGGGCTTCGTCTACACCAGCTGCACCACGGTCTGCCCGCTGGTGTCCTCGATCATGGGCAAGCTGCAGAAGCAGTTGGGCGAGCAGGTCGGCCGCGAGGTCAGCCTGGTGTCGATCAGCGTCGATCCGCAGCGCGACACCCCGCAGCGCCTGCAGGACTACTCCCGGCGCTACCAGGCCGGCCCCGGCTGGCGCTGGCTGACCGGCGAGCCGCTGGCGGTGGACGACACCCTCAAGGCGCTGGGCGCCTGGAGCGCCGACTACGAGAGCCATCCGCCGCTGATCATGGTCGGTGACGGGCGCAGCGACCGCTGGACGCGCTTCTATGGCTTCACCGATCCCAGCGTGCTGCTGGCCAAGGTCGCCGAGTTGCAGGCCGCGCGCGGCGATGCCGGCCACGGCGGGGCGCTGACCGCCGAGGTGCAACCGTGAACGCCTGGCAGCGCTTGGCGCTGCTCTGCACCCTGGGCCTGGCCGGCACCGTGGCGCTCGCCCACGAAGGCGAGCACGGCGGCGCGGCGCCCGCGGCTATGACGCCGCCAGCACCGCCGCCGACCACCGGTACGCACGATGCGCGGACCTACTTCACCGATACCGTCCTGCTCGACCAGGACGGCCGCCGCCTGCGCTTCTACAGCGACGTGCTGAAGGACCAGGTGGTGCTGCTCAACGTGGTCTTCACCCACTGCAACGACGCTTGCCCGCTGATCACCCGCAAGCTGCGCGAGGTGCGCGAGGCGCTGGGGCCGGAGCAGGCCGAGAAGGTGCTGTTCGTGTCCCTGACCAGCGACCCGGTCAACGACACCCCCGAAGTGCTCAAGGCCTTCACCCAGAAGCACGGCGTGGCCGGCCAGCGCTGGCTGTTCCTCACCGGCACGCCCCAGGACATGGCCCTGGTGCTCGGCCGCCTGGGCCATCTGGTGCCAAGCCCCGAGCAGCACTCCACGCAGCTGATCGCCGGTGACGTGGCCAACAAGCGCTGGAGCAAGATCCGCCCGGACGCGCCGGCCAACGCCATCGCCCAGCGCCTGCAACTGCTCGCCATGCCCCTGGCGGGGCGCTGATCGTGCGCCGCCTGTGGTGGGGCGCGGCCGGCTTGGTGCTGTTGGCCTGGTTGGGGCCGGTGGGCGCCGAGCTGATCGCCAACGAGCGGGTCGAGGGCCGGCTGATCTACCGCGAGGGCAAGTCGCCCTCCGGCGCGCAGATCGGCGCGCGGATCGGTGCCGCCGACCTGCTGATGGATGCCCAGTCCATGCCTTGCGCCAACTGCCATGGCCCCGACGGTCGCGGCCGCAGCGAGGGCGGGGTGCGGCCGCCGGACATTACCTGGCAGCGCCTGACCACGGCTTATGGGCAGGACGTAAACGGCCGCCGCTACCCGGCCTACGACGTCCGCAGCCTGGCCCGCGCCGTCCGCGAGGGGCGTGATCCGGCAGGCAATCCGCTGGACCCGGCTATGCCGCGCTTCGCCCTGTCCGAGCGCGACATGGCCAGCCTGGCGAGCTACATCCAGGTGCTCGACCAGGAGCGCGACCCTGGCATCGCGGACGACCGCCTGCTCGTAGGCAGCCTGCTGCCGCTGAGCGGCCCGCTGGCCGACCTCGGCCACACCCTGGCCGGCGTCCTGCAGGGCGCCGTGGCGGCGCTGAACGCCGAGGGCGGCATCCATGGCCGGCAGCTGGATCTGGTGATAATCGATGCCGGCAACGACCGCGACAGCGCTCGCCGCGCCCTGAACGAGCTGCTCGACGAACGTCGCGTATTCAGCCTGCTGACCTCGCTGGCGCCGGCGCTGGACGACGAGCTGGCCGCCGAGCTGCAACGCCGCGGCGTGCCGCTGGTCGGCGCCTTGCCGCTGGGGGCAAGCACCCCCAGCGGGCCGCTGGTGTTCCAGCCGTTGCCGGGCCTGGGCGAACAGATGCTGGCGCTGGCGCGCTACGCCCGCGACGACCTGCGCCTGGGCGCCGAAGAGAGCTGGCTGGTCTACCCGCAGGGCGACGGCGGCCTGGCCCAGCGCCTGGCGCGACGCCTGGGCGACGATGGCTGGAGCCGCCTGAGCCTGCATCCCTTCGCCGGCGACGAGGCCCCGCTGGCCGGCGATCCGCCGCCGCGCAGCGTGTTCTTCCTGGGCAGCGGCGCGCCTTTCACCCGGGTGGTGGAGCAACTGCAGCGGGCCGGCGCCGATCCCTTCCTGTTCGCCATCGCCGGCCAGGTCGCCAGCAGCACCGGCGCCTTGCCGACGAGCTTCGACGGCCAGCTCTACCTGGCGTTCCCCTTCGTCCCCGGGGACTGGACCGCGGCGGGCGTCGCCGGGCTGCAGGCGGCACGCCAGGCCAGCGGCCTCGACGGGCGCCACGCGCTGCTGCAGGTCAGCGCCTATTGCTCGGTGCAGCTGCTGGCCGAAGGGCTCCGCCGCAGCGGCCGCAACCTCAGCCGCGAAGGCCTGGTGCGCGCGCTGGAGGGCATCGACAACCTGCCGACCGGGCTGACCCCGGCGCTGGGCTTCGGCCCCGGCCGGCGCATCGGCGCCAACGGCGCGCACATCGTCCGGGTCGAGCTGCCGAAGCGGAACTTCGTCGGCGTGGGCAACTACGTGCGCCTGGAGTCGGCGCTATGAAACGCCTGTGGCTCGGCCTGCTGGCGCTGCTCGGCGTACTTGCGGCGCAGGCCGACGAACCGCTGGCCGCGCGGGTCAACGGCGTGGGCATCAGCGACTGGCGCCTGCAACGCTATTTCGAGGAATACCTGGCGACCCAGGGCCGCAGCCTCGGCGCGATCCGCAGCCCGACGCTGTACGGCCGCCTGCGCGACGAGGCCCTGGAGCAGCTGATCGACCGCGAGCTGCTGTGGCAGGAGGCCGGGCGGCGCGGCCTGCTGATCGACGAAGCAACCCTGGACGCGGCTGTGGAGGAACGGCGGCTCGGCTTCGGCGGGGCGGAGAATTTTTCCCGGCGCCTGGGCGACGCCGGATTCGACGAGGCGTCCTACCGTGAATACCTGCGCCATGAGCTGGCGGCGCAGCGGATGTACGCCGAGCTCAGCAAGGCCGAGCCGCCCAGCGAGGCGGACGTGCGCAGCTTCTACGCGGCGCGGCGCGAGCAGCTGCGCAGTCCGGAGACGCTGCGCGCACGGCATATCCTGCTGCCGGCCGAAAGTGCGGAAGACGAGCGCCGGGCACGCAACCTGGCCGCGCAACTGCGTGCCGGCGCCGACTTCGCCGCCCTGGCGCGGCAGCGTTCGCGGGACGCCAGTGCTGGCGCGGGTGGCGATCTGGGCTATTTTCCACGTGGAGCGATGGTTCCAGAATTCGAGCTAGTGGCCTTCGCGAGCGCGCCTGGGGAACTCGCAGGTCCCGTGCGCAGTCGCTATGGCTGGCACCTGATCCGCGTCGAGGAGCATCGTGCGGCACGGGAGCCGGACGAAAAGCAGGCCCTGGCGGCGGTGCGAACCTGGCTGGAACGCCAGCGCACAAGGGAGGCCGGGCAGCTCGGATTGCGTCAACTGCGCGAGCAGGCGCACATCGAGCGAGCCGAGCGGGGAGGATTCCCCGCAAGTGGGGAAGCACTGGGGCAAACCTCCGGGGCATCCCCACCGGAGTTGGGGAAAGTCGCCGGCATGACCAAGCCGGCCATGGAAAATCAATGACATAGGAGGTCGTGCAGGGGGAGGCGAGCCTGGCATGATGCGTGCGTTAGCCCAATCGAGGCGCGCTCCAGGCTTTGCTGAAAAGTTGTACGGCTAGCAGGAGTCCACCTTGGCGAACAAAGTATTGGTGGTCGAAGACGAAGTGATCCTTGCGCAGAACCTCGGCAATTTCCTCGAGGCGAAGTGCCTGGAAGTCCACGTCAGCAACGATGGCGCATCCGCGATCGCCGCTGCCGCGAGCTTCCAGCCGGACCTGATCGTGCTCGACTACCGTCTGCCCGACATGGAGGGGTTCGAGGTACTGGAAGCCATCCGCCGCGACAGGAGCTGCCACTGCGTGCTGATCACCGGCCACCCGACCAGTCAGGTCCGGGACCGGGCGGCGCAACTGGGGATCAGCCACATCCTGTTCAAGCCTTTCCCGCTGGCGGAACTGGCCCGTACGGTCCTCGAATTACTCCAGGTTCCCAACCAGGGACGGGTCGATAAGCAGAACGGGTTCGTCGAGCGGCGCCGGGTGAAGGCAGAGTCATTCCCTCTGCGGCTGTACGACGGCAGTTGGGTCCTGGGTGACCGCCGACAGGCGACGTCACCGGAACAGGGCAAGGACGACGATCCGTTGGCCAGTGGAGAGAACACCCGCAAGCCCTGAGGGGCGAACGGATAGCCGGCCGAAGGCCGGGGCTTTGCCGGTGAACGATTGTTCCAGGGACCAGGAGGTCCGCCCATGGACAGTCTCTCGCTGGCGGTCGAGGCGGTGGTCGCGGTGGCTCCTGTGCCGCCGCAGGCATTCGCGGACGAGCTGTTGCATGCCGCCCGGCAACGCGCGGCGAGCCACGACGAATCTTCCCTGGAAGCCCTGCAGGCCCTGGCAGGCCTGCCCGCCGAGGCCTTCCTCGCCAGCCTCGGCGCTACCTTGCATTACCCGGTTCTCGATGGCGCGGCGCTGTTCGCCGCGACCCCGCTGTTCGAGCGCGTGAGCCTCGCCCAGGCGCTCAAGCGCGAGTTCGTCATGCTGCGCCACGGCGAGCGCGACATCGGCGTATTCGCCGACCCCTTCGACGACGCCCGCCTGGCCTGGATCGACGAGTGCCTGCAAGGCGCCCCCCTGTACCTGGTGCTGGCCGACGACCTGCGTGCCTTCCTCGCCAAGCACGAGGAGGGCTTCCACGCCGTTGCCTCCTTGCAGGCCGAAGCCGGTGCCGGCGGTGAGCACGAGAGCCTCGAATCGCTGTCGCTGACCAGCATCGCCGAGGACTCCAGCGTGGTCATCAAGCTGGTCAACTCGACGCTCTACGACGCGCTGAAGATGCACGCCAGCGACATCCACCTGGGCATGACCGGCAGCGGCCTGGCCATCAAGTACCGGGTCGACGGCGTGCTCGCCGCCATCGGCAAGGTGGCCGGCCAGGAGCTCGCCGACCAGGTGCTGTCGCGGGTGAAGGTGATGGCCGAACTGGACATCGGCGAGAAGCGCGTGCCCCAGGACGGCCGCTTCAAGATCGCCATCAACGGCCGGCAGATCGACTTCCGCGTGTCGATCATGCCGAGCATCTTCGGCGAGGACGCGGTGCTGCGCGTGCTCGACAAGCAGGACCTGGCCGACCGCGTGCAGGGCGTGCGCCTGGAGGCCCTGGGCTTCGCCGACGAGACCCTGGTGGCGCTGCGCCGGCTGGCCTGCGAGCCCTACGGCATGGTGCTGGTGACCGGCCCCACCGGCAGCGGCAAGACCACCACGCTGTACGCGATGATCACCGAGATCAACCACGGCGTGGACAAGATCATCACCATCGAGGACCCGGTGGAGTACCAGTTGCCGGGCGTGCTGCAGATCCCGGTGAACGAGAAGAAGGGCCTGACCTTCGCCCGCGGCCTGCGTTCGATCCTGCGCCACGACCCGGACAAGATCATGGTCGGCGAGATCCGCGACCCGGACACCGCGCAGATCGCCGTGCAGTCCGCGCTCACCGGGCACCTGGTGTTCACCACCATCCACGCCAACAACGTCTTCGACGTCATCGGCCGCTTCACGCAGATGGAGGTCGACCCGTACAGCTTCGTTTCCGCGCTCAACGCCGTGCTCGCCCAGCGCCTGGTGCGCCAGGCCTGCCCGGACTGCGCGCAGCCCTACACGCCGACCCTGGCCGAACTGCGCGAAGCCGGCCTCGATGCCCGCGCGCTGCAGGACCACCGCTTCGTCCGCGCCGCCGGCGGCGGCCGCTGCCGGGGCAGCGGCTACCGCGGGCGCACGGCCATCGCCGAGTTGCTGCGCCTGGACGACGACCTGCGGCAGATGATCGTCGAGCGCCAGCCGATCTCGCGCATCCGCGAGCTGGCCTGCAGCCGTGGCCTGCGCCTGCTGCGCGCCTCCGCCCTGGAACTGGTACGCGAAGGGCGCACGACGCTCGAGGAGATCAACCGTGTCACTTTCGTGGCGTGAGCGATACGTGGCCGTGCTCGGCGCTTCCGGCGTCGGCCTGTACCGGCGCGGCAGCCGGGGCCTGGATTGGCTGGGCGACGTCGCCTGCATCGGCGGCTGGAGCTCGGCACTGGACGCCCTGGACGGCCTGCTCGGCGAGCAGCGCCGCGTCCGCGCCGACCTCTGGGTGGTGCTTTCCAGCCAATACTGCCGCTTCTGCCGGGTGCCCTGGTGCGAGGACATCGGCAGCCCGGCCGAGCTGCTGGAATACGCCGGCGCCTGCCTGGAGCGCATCTTCGGCAGCAGCGAAATGGCCTGGCAGCTCAGCGTCAGCGCCGAGCCCCACGGCTTGCCGCGCCTGGCTGCGGCTCTGCCGCAAGCGCTGCTCGAACGCCTGCGCGGGCTGACCGATGCCCATGGCTTGCGGTTGGTCTCGGTACAGCCGTACGTGATGGCCGCCTTCAATCACTACCGTGGGCAGCTGCAGGGCGACGATTTCATCTTCCTGGTCGCCGAGCCCGAGCGCAGCACCGGCCTGGTGGCGCGCGAGGGCCAATGGCTGCGGGTCTTCAGCCAGGGCACTGGCGATGGCGACGAGGAACTCGCGGCACTGCTGCAGCGCCAGCGCCGGCTGATGGAGGAGGGCGCCGACCGCCTGCCGCTGTACCTGCACGCGCCGGGCCGCCGGCAGGTGCCGCAACTGGAGGGGCTGTTCCGCGTGCTCGCCGAAACCGCCCCGGGCGCCGACTGGGACGTGCGCCTGCTGATGGCGCGGACGGTGCACTGAGATGCGCGCCCTGGCCCTGGATTTCCAACCGCGCCGGCCCGCCCTGGCCGCCTGGGCGACCCTGGCGCTGGGCGTGCTCGTGGTGCTCAGCGTGGGCAGCGCCGGCTTCTGGCTGCAGCATCGCTCGCAAGGGCACGAGCAGCGCCTGCAGCACAGCGAGCGGCGGCTCAATGGCGGCGATTCCATGTCCGCGCCGCTGTCCGCCGCCGACAGCCGTGCGCAGCAGGCCGCGCTGGCCGAGATGAAGCGCGTTTCGGCGCAGCTGCGGCGGCCCTGGGAGCAGCTGTTCGGCATGCTCGAGACGCTGCCGCGCGAGGACATCGCCCTG
Organism: Pseudomonas knackmussii B13; assembly: GCF_000689415.1. Classification (NCBI taxonomy): domain Bacteria; kingdom Pseudomonadati; phylum Pseudomonadota; class Gammaproteobacteria; order Pseudomonadales; family Pseudomonadaceae; genus Pseudomonas; species Pseudomonas knackmussii. The sequence continues at coordinate 2,158,947 of NZ_HG322950.1, forward strand.
CTGGCCCTGGCCCCGGACGCCCGCAAGGGCCAGGTGCGCATCACCGCCGAGGCGCGCGACCTGGAAGCCATGCTGGCCTTCCACCAGCGCCTGGAAGCCAGCGCCGAGCTGAGCGATGTGTCGCTGCTCAACCACGAGGTCAAGGTCAAGCAGCCCGAGCGGCCGATCCTGTTCAACCTGCTGGCGACCTGGGAGGTGGGCGATGCGCGTCCATAGCCTGCTGCTCCAGGAGCGCCTGCGCGCATTCGGCTGGCCTGCGCTGGCCGGCGCCGGGCTGATCCTCGCCAGCCTGCTCTACGCCCTCGCCGGGTTGTGGCCGGCCTGGCGCACCGACGCGGAACTGGCCGACCGCAGCCAGCAGGCCGAACGCCTGCTGCGCGACGTGGAACGCGGTATCGCCCCGGCGCCGGCCCAGGCGCTGCCCGGACGCCAGCTCGACGACTTCCATCAGCGCCTCCCGGCGCAGCTGCAGGCCACCCAGGCACTGGACCGCATCTACGTCCTCGCCGGGCGTGAGCACATCACCCTGGCGCGCGGCGAGTACGCCCTGGGCATAGACCCGCAAACCCGCCTGGCGCGCTACCAGATCGTCCTGCCGGTCAGCGGCAGCTACGCCCAGCTGCGGCGCTTCCTCCACGCCGTCGGCCGTGAGCTGCCGGCGCTGGTGCTGGAAGACCTCGACCTGCAACGCAAGCGCATCGCCGATGCGCAGCTGAGCGGACGCATCCGTATGACCCTTTACTTGTCGAGGTCGTGATGAACCGGCGCCTGCTGTTCTGGATGCTTTTCCTCGGCGGTGCCGGTGCCCTGGCGCTGGGGCCGGAGTTCTTCGGCGACGCCGAGCCGACGCTGGCGGTGCGCCCCGAGCCCGCGCAACAGGCGACCCCGAAAACCGCGCCGGCCGCTGCCAAGGCGAGCGCTGCTTCCGCCGCGCCCGCTGTCGCCGTGAACTGGCAGCCCGGCCCGGACCTGTTCCCGGTGCAGAGCTGGCGCAAGGCGCCGCCGCCACCCAGCGCCGCAGCCCTGGCCGCCGCTGCAGCTGCGGTCGCGCCCCCACCGCCGAGCGCGCCGGCGCTGCCGTTCCAGTTCCTCGGGCGGATGGACGATGCCCGCGATCGCCAGGTGTTCCTGCGCGAGGGCGAGCGCGTGCTGATCGTCCGCAAGGGCGATGTGATCGATGACACCTACCGGGTCGAGGGCATCGGCGACGACCGCCTGACCCTGGTCTACCTGCCGCTGAAGACGGCGCAGTCGCTGGTCATGGAGGAAACACCATGAGGACTCGTTGGCTGGCCCTGCTGGGCTGTCTGCTGCTGTGTGCCTGCGCCGCCAACCTGGCGCGCGACCAGGGCCTGCTGCTGATCGAGGACGGCAAGTACGAAGCGGGCCTGGCGCGCCTGCAGCAGGCGGTCGAGGACGACCCGCAGGACCCCGAGCGCAAGATCACCCTGAACACCGCCCGTGCGCGCTCGGTGAAGATGCTCCTGGCCCAGGCCGACCTCGACCGCGCCCAGCGCGACTTCACCTCGGCGCACAACGGCTACCAGCGCGCGCTGCGCATCGAACCGACCAACAGCCGCGCCCAGGAAGGGCTGCGCGAGCTGGAGCAGCTGCGCAACATCGGCGCCATGCTGGTCCAGGGCCAGACCGACCTGCGCCGTGGCGACCTGGCCGGCGCCGAGCGCCGGGTGCGGGCGATGCTCGCCCTCGATCCGGGCAACCTCGACGCCGCCGAATTGCAGCGCAACATAGAAGCCATCCGCGGCCGCAACGCCAGCCTCTACCCGCAGCTGCGCTCGCGCCTGGATCGCCCGGTGACCCTGGAGTTCCGCGACGCCAGCCTGAAGATGATCTTCGAGGTGCTGTCGCGCGCGGCGGGGCTGAACTTCATCTTCGACAAGGACGTGCGCCCGGATCTGAAGGCGACCATCTTCGTGCGCCAGGTGCGCGTCGAGGACGCCGTCGGCCTGCTGCTGCAGCAGAACCAGCTGCACCAGAAGATGGTGAACGACAACACCGTGCTCATCTATCCGGACTCGCCGCAGAAGCTGAAGGATTACCAGGACCTGGTGATGCGCACCTTCTACCTGACCAACATCGACGCCAACACCGCGATGAACCTGCTCAAGACCATGCTCAAGACCCGCGATGTGTTCGTCGACGAACGCCTCAACACCCTGAGCATGCGCGACAGCCCCGACGCCATCCGCATGGCCGAGAAGCTGCTGCAGGCGCAGGACCAGTCCAACCCCGAGGTGGTACTGGAGGTGGAGGTGCTGGAAGTGGCCCGCCAGCGCATCCTCGACCTCGGCCTGCAGTGGCCGAACACCTTCGGCGTGGTCAACGACGACGGCAGCGCGGTGACCATCCTCGACCAGCTCAAGGGCATCGACGCCAGCCGCATCACCATCTCGCCGTCGCCGCAGCTGAAGATCAACGCCCAGGACAACGACGTGAACACCCTGGCGAGCCCGGTGATCCGCGTCAGCAACCGCGAGCAGGCGCGCATCCACATCGGCCAGCGGGTGCCGGTGATCAGCGCGACCTCGATGCCCTCGACCCAGGGCCCGGTGATCACCGAGAGCATCACCTACCTGGACGTGGGCCTGAAGCTGGAGGTGACGCCCATCGTCCACCTGAACAACGAAGTGGCGATCAAGATCGCCCTCGAGGTGAGCAACGCCACGTCGCTGCCGCCGACCCAGCAGGGCACCATCCCGGTCCAGGTCGACACCCGCAACGCCATCACCACCCTGCGCCTGCACGACGGCGAGACGCAGATCCTCGCCGGGCTGATGCGCAACGACCACGCGGCCACCGGCAACAAGATCCCGGGCCTGGGCGACCTTCCCGGCGTCGGCCGGCTGTTCGGCAGCAACAAGGACACCTACGGCAAGTCCGAGCTGGTGCTCTCGATCACCCCGCGCATCGTGCGCAACTTGCCGTACCAGAGCCCGGACGACATGGAGTTCTCCACCGGCACCGAGAGCAGCATGCAGATGCGCCCGCTGGACACCCGCGACGATTCGGCCATGGCGCTGCCGGCCGAGCGCCCGCCGCTGGCCGCCGCGCCCGAGGTGCATGTCGAGGTGGGGCGGTGAACGCGCGGCGCGGGCAGGGCTTCACCCTGATCGAGGTGGTCATCACCCTGGCCATCATCGGCCTGCTGGCGAGCATGGCCGCGCCCCTGGGCGAGACCCTGGTGCGCCGCGGCAAGGAGCAGGAGCTGCGCACTGCGCTCTACCAGATCCGCGATGCCATCGACGCCTACAAGCGCGCCGCCGACGCCGGGCGTATCGAGAAATCGGCGACCGCCAGCGGCTATCCGCCGGACCTCAAGGTGCTGGTCGACGGCGTGCGCGACGTGCGCAGCGTGAAGGGCGCCAAGCTGTACTTCCTGCGGCGCATTCCGCTCGACCCGCTGGCCGACCCGCGCCGCGACCCCAGCGAGCAGTGGGGCCTGCGCTCCTACGCCAGCCCCGCGGACGACCCGCGCGAGGGCGAGGACGTCTTCGACGTGTACTCCCTGGCCCGCGGCAAGGGCCTCAACGGCATCGCCTACAAGGAGTGGTGAAGATGACTCGCGCGCGCGGTTTCACCCTCATCGAGCTGCTGGTGGTCATGGCCATCGTCGCCACCCTGATGACCATCGCCGTGCCGCGCTATTTCAACAGCCTGGAGCAGTCGAAGGAGACCACCCTGCGGCAGAGCCTGGCGGTGATGCGCGAGGCGCTGGACCACTTCTACGGCGACACCGGGCACTACCCGGAGAGCCTCGACGAGCTGGTCAGCCAGCGCTACCTGCGCAGCCTGCCGGTGGACCCGATCACCGAGCGCAACGACCTCTGGGTGACCCTGCCGCCGCCGGACGGCGTGGCCGGCAGCGTGGCCGACGTGAAGAGCGGGGCAAGCGGGAGGGCGCGCGATGGCAGCCAGTATGGGCAGTGGTGAGCGCGGCTTCAGCTTCCTCGGCGTGCTCTTCGTGGTCACGCTGATGGGCGCGCTGCTGGCTACCACCGGGCAGCTCTGGGCCACCAGCGGCCAGCGCGAACGCGAGCGCCAGCTGCTCTGGGTCGGTGGCCAGTACGCCCAGGCGCTGCGCGGCTACTACCGCAGCTCGCCGGGCCTGGCGCAGTACCCGGCGCGCCTGGAAGACCTGCTCGAAGACCCGCGCTTCCCGACCCCGCGCCGCTACCTGCGCAGGCTTTACGCCGACCCGCTGACCGGCGGCACCGACTGGGGCCTGGTGCGCACCATCGACGGCCGCATCGCCGGCATCTACAGCCAGGCCGGCGGCCAGCCGCTGCTGCGCGCCAACTTCCCCGAGCAATGGCGCGAGTTCGAGGGCATGGGCAGCTACGCCGACTGGCGCTTCGTCGCCGAGAAAGCCTTCGAGGGCAACGACGCCGGCATCGCCACGGGCAGGGGGGACGAACAATGAGCCGCCTGCTGCTCGCCGTGCTGCTGAGCGTGCTCGCGCTCGGCCAGGCCCATGCCGACGCCGAGGACGAGATGAAGGGCTTCATCGTCGACGAAACCATTTCCCACATCGGCCACGACTTCTATCGCTACTTCAGCGAACGCCTGCGCGACAGCACGCCCCTGGACTTCAACCTGGTGGTGCGCGAACGCCCGTCGGCGCGCTGGGGCAGCCTGGTCTGGGTGGAGAACCAGCAGCGCGTGGTGTACCGCGAGTTCCTGCCGCCGAACACCGCCGAACTCAAGCCCGTTGCCTACGCCGCCGCCAACCAGGTGGCCGAGGCGGTGGTCCGTCAACGCCTGGAAATGTTGCTCCAGGACACCAGTGACATCGAGAGGGACGAACTATGAAGCGCAGCACGCTATCGCTCGCCAGCCTGCTTTTCCTGCTCGGCAGCGCCGAGGCCACGGAACTGGTGTACACGCCGGTGAACCCGTCGTTCGGCGGCAACCCGCTCAACGGCACCTGGCTGCTGAACAACGCCCAGGCGCAGAACGACCATGAGGATCCCGACGCCCGCAGAAGCTCGGCCTTCACCGGCACCACGGCGCTGCAGCGCTTCAGCAGCCAGCTGGAGTCGCGCCTGCTGTCGCAGCTGCTGACCAACATCGAGAACGGCAACACCGGCAGCCTGAGCACCGATTCCTTCCTCATCGACATCATCGACGACTCCGGGGCGCTGAGCATCCAGATCACCGACAAGGTCAGCGGCGAGGTCTCGGAAATCCAGGTCAACGGACTGGGCCCGCAGCAGTAGGGCCATCCAGGCATTCGAGTATTCAGGGAGACGGGCCATGAACGCAGCACTGAAGATAATGATGCTGGCGGTCGCTCTGGCGGGCTGCGGATTGCGCGAGCCCATGCCGGCCACACAGGACGTGGAGACCCCGACGCTGACCCCGCGGGCCTCCACCTACAAGGACCTGCTCGAGCTGCCCCGGCCCAAGGGCCGGCTGGTCGCCGCGGTGTACAACTTCCGCGACCAGACCGGGCAGTACAAGCCGACCCCGGCCAGTTCCTTCTCCACCAGCGTGACCCAGGGCGCGGCGAGCATGCTGATGGACTCGCTGGCAGCCAGCGGCTGGTTCATGGTCCTCGAACGCGAGGGCCTGCAGAACCTGCTGACCGAGCGCAAGATCATCCGCGCCTCGCAGAAGAAACCCAACACGCCGGCGAACATCCAGGCCGAACTGCCGCCGCTGCAGGCGGCCAACGTGATGCTCGAGGGCGGCATCATCGCCTACGACACCAACATCCGCACCGGCGGCGACGGCGCCCGCTACCTGGGCATCGGCACCTCGATCGAGTACCGCATCGACCAGGTCTCGGTGAACCTGCGCGCGGTGGACGTGCGCAGCGGCCAGGTGCTGGCCAACGTGATGACCAGCAAGACCATCTATTCCTTCGCCCAGAGCGCGAGCGTGTTCAAGTTCATCGAGTTCCGCAAACTGCTCGAAGCCGAGGTGGGCTACACCACCAACGAGCCGGCGCAGCTGTGCGTGCTCTCGGCCATCGAGGCGGCGGTGGCGCACCTGGTAGCCCAGGGCATCGAACGCCACCTGTGGCAGGTGGCGGACGAGTCGCAGAAGGACGGCAGCTCGCTGCCGAAGTACGTGGGGCAGTACCAGACGAGCCTGCAAGGGGAGGGGGGGACGCAGTGATTCGCCCTCGCATCCGCGAATTCCCGACACGGTCTCTCCCTGTAGGAACGGATCTCATCCGCGATGTCTCGGCACGGTGCATCCCCGCAGGAGCGGACCTTGTCCGCGATCCTTCGTGGACAAGGTCCGCTCCTACAGCCTTACGCCTCAGACACCGCGCTTCCCTTCCTCGTCTTCCCCGCGAACGCGGGGATCCAGAGACGTCTTGCTTGGTGTGGCGCGCCGCTTCGGCGTGTTCGGATGCATCTTGTTTCGCCTCTCGGCGAGTCCCTTTTGTCAAACGCCATGTACGGACCGGGGACATAGCTGACAGGTGTGCGGGGACATGGTTGACACTTTCCGGCGAGCAGCCTTGTCGGGAATCCACGCCATGCCCTGGAACACGAGAGACACCATGAGCCTGAAAGAGGAATTCATTGCCCTAGCCTTACAGCCCGACAGCAACAAGCGAGAGCTTTGCCGACGTTTCGGAATCAGCCCGCAAACGGCCTACGCGTTCGCGGGGAAGACGAGGATGGTAGGGGTGGCACGGATATGTACGAGCGGATGCACCGTGCAACGCCATTCGCGGATGAGATCCGCTTGTATGGCGTTAGGGTAGGAACCTGTCGGGGTGTGGAGGGACAAGATCCGCTTCTGCAAGCCAGACGGTAGGAGACTTCCCCCACCCACCCGCTCACGACAAGCGCCGATAAGGAATCCATCGGATTGAGTAGCCGCTCAAACCGACAATACCGGCAAGCCTGCGCCAATGTGAGCTCCCGACAGGTTGGACCATCTTCACTGTCGGAGAACCCCATGACAAGCCAAGTTCCGGTTATCGGTATCGATGTCGCCAAGGAGTCGCTGAGCCTCTGCGATACACGCTCGGGCGAGGTATTCGAACTGGCCAATGACGTCCGCACTATCAAGGCCTGGCTGAAAACCCTCCCTCCCTGCTGCGCCATCGCGATCGAAGCGACCAGCACCTATCACATGGATGTTGCGACCCTGGCGCATGCGCGGGGACATCGGATCTACGTCATCAATGGCTTTCGCCTGAGCAACTACCGCAAGGGGATTGGTGGGCGAAACAAGGATGATCGCAGCGATGCCCTGCTGCTGGCCCGTTACCTGACCCACGAACAAGCGCAACTGGAGCCTTGGCAGCCGCCGAGCAAGGCCTACTGCCGCCTGCAGACACTGCTGCATCGGCGTGCTGCACTGGTCCGTAGCGCCATCTCGTTGCGCCAGAGCTTTTCCCAGGATCGCTCCCTGGCCAAGGCGCTAAAGCCTGTTCTCAAGCAAATGGCCACACTGGAGTCACGCCTGGAGAAAGAGATTCAACAGGCGCTGCGAGAGGCTGGCCTAATGGAGCAAAGCAAGCGCTGCCAGGCCATCGAAGGGATCGGACCGCTGACGGCAGCGGCCCTGAACCTGGCATTTCTGCGAGGACGTTTTCGCAATAGCGATGCCTTCATCGCCTTTATCGGATTGGATGTGCGGCTCAAGGAGTCCGGCCGCTATAGCGGCCGTCGAAAGCTGACCAAGCAAGGGGATCCTGAAATCCGTCGGCTGCTCCACAACGCGGCCATGGCGGCAGCGCGCACGCAGCGCTGGCAGGCCCTTTACCAAAGCTACCTGGCGCGCGGCCTGAAGAAGATCGAGGCCCTGACTATCCTCGCCCGCAAATTGGCCCGAATTGCCTTTGCCCTGATGCAATCCCAGACCAGCTACCAGCCTCCAAAGCAGGAGCCGTCATTGACATAGAATCTCCTACAGGGCGAAACACCGTGTGGTGAGTGCGGGCAAAAAAAGACCGCCTGGCCCTGGGGTTGGCGAGGCGGTCAAAGGGCTTCGTTTGTCTATTGCTGGGTAATGGTCGACTGGTTGCCGGTGCCGAACTGCTGCACGTTGGCGTTCATGTTCACGCCAGCCTGGCTGACAGTGGCCTGGTTGGCCGTGCCGCCCTGGGTGATGTAGGCGAGGTTGACGCCGTCGGTCTGGGTCACGCTGGCCAGGTTGTGGTCGCCGTAGAGCTGGTTGACGTAGGCCTGGTTGCCGGCGCCGGACTGGTCGAGTTCGACCTTGTTGAAGTCGCCGTTGCTGGTGCCGGTGGCGTAGTTTCCGGTGCCGCGCTGGTCGGCGACGAGGATGTTGTCGCTGCCGTTCTGCTCGAAGTACAGCTCGTTGTAGCTTTCCGCCTGGCTGACGTTGAGGTCGTTGTTGGTGCCGTTCTGGGTCAGCTGGGTCTTGTTGCCGGTGTCCTGCTGCTTCACCTGGGCCACGTTTCCGCCGCCGTTCTGCGCGATGGCGGCGTTGTTGCCCTGGCCGGACTGGCCGCCACGGCGGGCGCCTTGCCAGTCGCTCATGTAGACCTTGTTGCCGGTGCCGTTGGAGGTGACCACCAGGCTGTGGCCGCTGCCGGTCTGGTAGGTCAGCTGCAGGTTGTCCGTGCCGTTCTGGTACAGCGCGGTGTTGGAGCCCTTGGATTCGTACTGGTCGGCCCAGGCGGCGTTGCGGTCGCCGGACTGGTTGATGCTGGCGACGTTGCCGACGCCGTACGGGTCCATGGCCATGCCGAAGCTCTGGTCGATCACCGCTTCGTTGGTCGAGCCGAACTGGGCGATGCTGGCCTGGCTGCTGTCCTGGCTGTCCTGCCAGACCTCGGCGTAGTTGTTGTCGCCGGCCTGGTTGAACAGCACGGTGCCGCCGAGACCGAGGTTCTGCCAGCCGTTGGCGGTGTTGCTCGAGCCTTGCTGGTACACCTCCTGGTGCCCGCTGATCTGGTCCGACTGCTTGATCGAGCCGCGGTTGGCGTCGCCGCTCTGGATGATCAGGGCGCGGTTGCCTTCGCCGAAGCCGATCTGCTCGATGTTGGCCTCGTGGTTGCCGCCCGATTGCTGGGTGGTGCCCTGGCTGCCGACCTGGCCTTCCTGGTAGACCATCGAGAAGCTGCGGCTGCCGTCCTGGATCTGCAATGCCTGGTTGTCGCTGCCGTAGTACTGGCTGGCGAAGTTGTCGTTCCAGTCGCCGTTGCCCTGCTGGTTGATGCTGCTGTTGATCTCGCCGTAGTTCTGCTCGCCGTAGGCGGCGTTGTGGTCGCCGGACAGGCTCTGCACGATGCTGCCGGTGGACTCCTGCTGTACGGCCATGGCGTCGTTGCCGGTCCCGGTCTGGGTCTGGTTGGCGGTGCTCCAGCTGGCCTGTTTCTGGCTGACGTTGGCGATGTTCTGCTCGCCGTTCTGGACCTGGTTGGCGCTGCTGTCGTCGGCCATCGCCTGGCCCGCGGCGAGCAGCAGCAGGGCTGCGCTGATGGGGGTGAGTCTGAACATGATGATGGCTCCCTTCATTCGAGGTTCTTGTGTGCTAGTGGAACTGCCGGACCGTTACGCTCTGGCCGTTTCCGGCCTGGGCGATGCTGCTGTCCAGGCCGCTTCCGGTCTGTTCGATCAGCGCGCTGTTGGCATTGCCGTACTGGCTGATCTGCGCCCGGTTGTCGCTGCCGCGCTGGACGATGCCGGCGCTGTTGCCATATCCCTGCTGGTCTATGGAGGCCATCAGGTTGTTGCCTTGCTGGAGAATCCAGGCTTCCTGCGCGCTGCCGGCCTGGACGATGCGCCCGAGCAACGACTGGCCGTCCTGCTGCACGCGCGCCGCGTTGGCGGTGCCGTTCTGGCTGGTCGCCGCCAGTTGCCCGGGCGGTGCCACCAGCGGCAGCGGGTCGCCCAGGTCGCCGGTGCTGGCCAGGTCGGCGTTGTCCTGCAGGTCGTCGGCCATGGCCGCGCCGGCGAGCAGCGCGGTGGCCAGGACCAGGAAGCCGAACGGATGCATGGCGTTCTCCTGTCGGGAAGGTCCCGCCCCGAGGGGACGGGACCTCGCTTTCACTGCACGGTGACCGTTGCGGTGCGCACGTTGCCTAGCACCGAGCGGACTTCCACGCTTGGGCTGGCGCCAATGGTGACCGTGGTGGTCGTCAGGTTGAGCCGCCAGCGCCCGGTGATCGGCACCGTGGCGGTGCCCAGCAGTACCGGTCCGGTCGGCGTGGTCACGGTCACCCGCATGCTGTTGCCGACGACCGCCGAGGTGGTGCCGCTGATGTCCCAGGTGAGGCGGTTGCCGGCGCGCACGGTGACGGTGGCGGCGCTGATCACCAGGTTTTCCGGCAGCGTCAGCGGGGTCACCTGGATGCTCACCGTGGCCGGTGCGGACAGCGCGCCGAAGGCGTCGCGGGCCTGGTAGGTGAAGCTGACGTTGAGCGGCGTGAGCAGGTTGAGCGGCGGCGTGTAGGTGATGCTGGTGCCGTTGGTGGTCACGCTGCCCTGGCCGGTCGCCGGTTGCGTCAGGTTGGCGACGCTCAGCGGGTTGTGGCCGTCCGGATCGCTGTCGTTGGCCAGCACGTTGAGGGTCAGGGTCTGCCCGACGTTGACCGTGCCGCTGTCGTTGCCGGCGAGCGGCACCTGGTCGGCGGCGACGCTGACGGTCACCGTGGCCGGCTCCGAACGCATGCCGAGGGCATCCTGGGCGCGATAGCTGAACACCGAAGTGAGCGCGGTGATGACGCCCGTCGGCGGCGTGAAGGTAGCCACGCCGTTGGCGCCGAGGGTGACGGTGCCGGTACCGGCGGCCGGTTGCACCAGGTCGACGACGGTCAACGGGGTGTTGTTGTCCGGATCGCTGTCGTTGCCCAGCAGGTTGATCTGCACCGGGGTGTTGAAGGCGGTGCTGGCGCTGTCGGCGACGGCGCGCGGCGGCAGGTTGTCCGGCTGGCCGGGACCATGGCCGACGACGCTGACCGGTTCGTGGTCGCTGCCGCCTGCGGACGACTTGACGGTGACGCTCGCCGGCGGCTGCGTCAGGTCGCTGACCGTCAGGGTCTGCTGGGTGCCGCTCTTCGACAGCCGGCCGAAGCCTTCGGCGACCAGGTCGGGAATCGCCACCTGGTCACTGGAACTGGCGGTCACGGTGAGCTTGTGGGTGTCCCAGGAGTAGGTCGCATTGCTGATCTTCACCAGGTCGACGAGCTTGCGCGAAATCGACGTCGGCTTGGTCGTCCCGCTCGGGTCGCTGGCGGTGACCACCAGGAACGGCGGCAGCGCGCCGGTGCTGTCGTGCTTGGCGAAGAAACGGCCGTTGTTGTCGCTGATCAGGCTCACCTGGCAAGGCGAGGGCGGTGTGCCGGGGACCAGGGCGAGGGTATCGCGCATGCACAGGGCAGCGGTGTTAGGCGCACTGGCGAAGAGCTCGTAGCGGATGCCTGCCGAGGTGCGGGCATAGCTGCTGCGCTGGATCTCCACGGCAGTCTGCTGGCGCTCGTCGTAGAGCTTGCCGGAGAGGGTGAACAGGTTGGTCTGGATGGTCCCGGCCGGGCCGTCGATGCGCACGAAGTTGGTCTGGTTCGGGCTGCCGATTACCGGCTCGGTGAGGTTCGGGTCGCCGACGAAGGTTTCGCTGGCGCCGGTGTCCGGGTTGATCTCCACGTACGGGCCGTTGGCGCTTTGCAGCCAGGGGCCGACCTGGCCGGCGAGGGCGCCGGAGAAGTTGCCCGGTGCGCCTATGCCGATGTCGCGGGTGATATTGATGGCGCGCCGTCCGGGCGTGGTGACGTCGACTGTCTCGACCCCATACGGGTGGGTGATGGTGTAGGTGCCGGCCTGCGGTACCGAGACGCGGATGCGGATGCGCGCGAAGCTCTGCTGGTCGCCGTCCACCGGGTTCTCGTTGGCGAAGGCGGCCTCGATGCCGGCAACGTAGGCATCCAGTTCATAACCGCTGTTGCCCACTGCCGGAATGGTCGCCTCGGCGAGGAACCAGAACATCTCCGGCGGCCAGTTGTCGGGGAACACCATCGGCTGGGTATCGTCGAAGACACCCGGCTCCGGCAGCAGCGTGCACATGTAGGAAGGGGCACCGGGGGCGGAGGCGACCCGCGAGCTGAGTGCGCGCGACTGGCACAGCTCGAGCTTGCGGTCGTTGGCGTCCTGGTACCACATGGGGAAGCGCCCGGTCGCGAGGGTGTAAGGCCCCGGGTCGACTGCCGTGAGGGCGGCGTCGGCGGCGCTGGCTAGGCCCAGGGTCAGACCCAGGGCGCTGAGAATGCGTGGCCACTTGTTCATGTTGCCTCCTGGCTGAGGTCGGTAGGGGCGGTCAGGGGACCAGTTCCACTTCTTCGCTATCGCTGCCGCCATTGGCGGAGATCACCCGCACGGTCGCCGGCGGGATCGGCGAGATGCCGGTGCTCAGGCTCTTCGCCGGGCCGTCGCCGGTCAGGCTGCCGATGCTGGCGCCGCTTTCCCCGGCCACCGCGGTCAATGCCGGCGGCGAGATCTTGTCGCTGGTGCTGGCTTCGATGGTCAGTTGGCCGGAGGCGATGCTGTACGTGGCCCGCTGGATGCTGACCAGGTCCACCAGCGGCTGGGCGTGGGTGGTCGGGGTGCTTGCCGGGATGGCCACGCTGTTGTTGGCCGTGATCTGCACCTGCGCCGGCAGGATCGGGTTGCCGCCGGACTGGCCGTACCAGTTGCCGGTGCCGTTGGCCTCGGTCATGGCGACGCTCGCCCCGGCACTGTCGAGGAAGCTGGCGGTCCCGGGCGGCGGCGGGGCGAGGGTGAAGACGTCCTGCTGGGCCTTGGGCAGGCCGTTGACGTTCTCCCGCGAGTAGGTGGCGCGCTGGACGATCTGCGGGGCCGGCCGGACGGTCGCCGAGAGCTTGCCGGACACGGCGAACACATCGGTGCGCAGGTCCAGGCCGTTGGGGCCCTCGATGCGGATGTAGTTGGTGTTGAACGGGCTGCCGGTGACCGCTTCGGTGAGGTTGGGGTCGCCGATGAAGGTTTCCTGGGCGCCGGTATCGGGGTTGGTTTCCACGTAGGGGCCGTTGCGGCTGCGCAGGAATGGCCCGATGTCGCCTTTCAGCGCGCCGGTGTAGGTCATGGGCGCGCCTATGCCGATGTCGCGGGTCATGTTGATCGCCCGGCGCCCACCGGCGGGGACGTTGAAGACATCCACGCCGTAGGGGTGGGTGATGGTGTAGATCCCGGCCGTGGGCACGTCGACGCGAATGCGGATGCGCGCGAAGCTCAGTTGGTCGCCTTCCGCCGGCAACCCGGAGCCGAAGGCGGCCTCGACGGCGGACACGTAGGTCAGGTCGATGCCGCGGGTGGCGTCCACCAGGGTGGCGTCGGCGCTGAACCAGAAGGCCTCGTCGGGGAAGTTGGTGGGGAAGTTCAGCGGCTGGGTGTCGTCGTACACCCCGGGGTTGGGCAGCAGCACGCACATGTACGAGGGAGTGCCGGGCGCACCGGGCACGCGGGAGCTGACCGCCCGTGACAGGCAGAGGTCGAGCGTGCGGCCGTGGGTGTCCTGGTACCAGGCGGCGAATTTTCCGTTCGGTGCGAGGTAGGGGCCGGGGTCGACGTCGAACAGCGCGGCCTGCGTGCCTCCCGTGGTCATGGCGAAAAGCAGCAGTGCGGACGGTATGCGATGCATGTGAATTCCCTCCAGCAGTGGACCAAGCTCAGCGCCGGCCCCAGCAACGGATCGGCTCATGAGGCCCTCGGCAACTTCCGTACCAGGCTTTTGCGGACGGGCTGAGCGCCTAGTGCCACAGGCGTTGCCAGGGAACCGGGGCGGTTCGGGGAAGAGGGTGGGGAGGCTGGGGCTTCGTCCCCGAAGTTGGGTGAAACCCCCAGGGGTGGGACGGGGAAAAGGGAGCAAAACGGGGAATCGAGGAGGCGCGTGGGCTGCCGTTCGTCGGCAGCCGCGCTCGCCTGTCGAGGCAAGCCCGAACGCTTGCGCCCGCGTGCCTGCGAGGGGGCCCTTGGCAGCCCGTCGAGGAAACGGGGAGTTGGGCACGGTTAATGCGTTTTAGTGATTTAGGCGGCGCTGTCGGGCTGCGCTATAACCTTTTCAAAAAAAGGAAGTAATCCGATGTTCAAGGGCGTGCCGTTCAAAGGGCTCCTGCTGTCGGGGCAGGAGAATGGGGGCCGGAAAGGGCGCAGGCGCTTCAATCTGCAGCGCTGGTTCTCGCTGGTCAGTTTGCTGGTCATTTCGCTGGTGGCGCTGGGCTTGGGGACCATCTCCACGCGCTACGTGGTCAACGAGAGCATCACCCGCGACGCCTTGCTCACCGCGCAGTTCGTCACCGCCATCGGTACTGCCGAGCTGCGCCACGTGGAAATTCCGGCGGTGCACACCATGGGTGACCTGCTGGACATCCGCAAACCGCTCAGCGGCATGCCCCAGGTCACCGAGTACCAGCGCGAACGTGCCCGCGGTGAATTCCTCGATCACATCGCGCACTTGCCCGATGCCCTGCTGATCAACGTCTATGGCGAGGACCGCCGGGTGATCTGGTCGACCAACGCCGACCTGATCGGCAAGGTGATGAAGAACAACGACGAGCTGGAGGAAGCCTTCAGCAGCCGCGAGCTGGTCGCCTCCAGCTACCACAAGGTCAAGCCCGGCAAGGTCGAGCAACGCTTCAATCACCCGCCGGAGTACCTGTTCATCGAGAACTACATCCCGCTGTTCGACGCCGACCGCGACGACGTGCTGGCGGTGGTGGAGGTCTACAAGGAACCCAAGGACCTGATCGCCCGCATCGAGCGTGGCTACCAGCTGATCTGGCTGGCCACGGCGCTGGGCGGCGGGCTGATCTACCTGGGCCTGTACTGGATCATCCGCCGCGCCTCGGCACTGCTCGCCGAGCAGCAGCGCCAACTGGTCACCAACGAGACCTTCGTGCTCCTCGGCGAGATGTCCTCGGCCATCGCCCACAGCCTGCGCAACCCGCTGGCGACCATCCGTTCGAGCGCCGAGCTGGCCGAGGAAGTGGCGGGGGAGCCGGCCCGCAAGAACCTGCGCGACATCATCGGCCAGGTCGACCGCATGTCGAAGTGGGTACGCGAGTTGCTTGTCTCTTCCCGACCCTTGAGCGGCGATGCCGAAGCGGTGGACCTGCTGGCGGCCTTGCAAGAAGCCGTGGCCGGTTACGAACAGCAGATGCGCGCCAACAACGTCAGCCTGGAGTTCGACCCGGTCAGCGCGCCGAACGTGGTGTGCCAGCCGGTGCTGCTGTCGCAGGTGCTCAACAGCCTGCTGGCCAACGCGGTGGAGGCCATGCCCGGCGGCGGACGCCTGGCGCTGGCGGTGCAACCCGACGAGAAAGCTGCGCGGGTGCGCCTGACCATCACCGACAGCGGCCGGGGCATGAGCCCGCAGCAGGAGGCGAACGCGTTCAAGCCGTTCTTCACCACCAAGCAGGGCGGCCTGGGCGTGGGGCTGGTGATGGTCAAGCGGATCATGGAGCGCTTCGGCGGCGAGGTCGGTCTCAGCAGCCGGGAGCAGGAAGGCACCAGCGTGAACCTGGTGTTCAAAGTGGCGAGCGTCGCGGAGGGCGGCAGCTATGGAGCATAGTGTTCTGCTGGTTGAGGACGACGAGCTGCTGGCCAGCAATATCCAGACGTACCTGGAGCGCAAGGATTTCGAGGTGCAGGTCTGCCACTCGGCCGAAGAGGCCCTGCAAACCCTGCGCAGCTACCAGCCCGACGTGCTGCTGACAGACAACTCGCTGCCGGGCATGAGCGGCCATGAGCTGCTCAAGCGCCTGAGCGTGGAGACCCCGGACATCAAGCTGATCATGATGACCGGCTACGGCAACGTCGAAGACGCGGTTACCGCGATGAAGGAGGGCGCCTTCCACTACCTGACCAAGCCGGTGGCGTTGCCCGAACTCAAGTTGCTGCTGGACAAGGCCCTGGACGCCGAGCGCCTGGAACGCAAGCTGTCGTTCTTCCAGGAGCGCGCCGCGCATGACGCCGGCCTGCAGAACCTGATCGGCGAATCGCCGGCGATGCAGGCGGTGAAAGGCGTGATCCGGCAGATTCTCGACGCCGAGCGGCGCATGACCAGCAGCGACCTGCCGCCGGTGCTGATCGAAGGCGAGACCGGCACCGGCAAGGAACTGGTCGCCCGCGCCCTGCATTTCGACGGTCCGCGCGCCAAGGGGCCCTTCGTCGAATTCAACTGCGCCTCGATTCCCGCGCACCTGCTGGAGGCCGAGCTGTTCGGTCACGAGAAGGGCGCCTTCACCGATGCCAAGGAGCGTCGGGTCGGCCTGGTCGAGGCGGCCGATGGCGGCACCCTGTTCCTCGACGAGGTCGGCGAGATGGACCTGGTGCTGCAGGCCAAGCTGCTCAAGCTGCTGGAGGACCGCAGCATTCGCCGCGTGGGTTCGGTGAAGGAGCGCAAGGTCGACCTGCGCATCATCAGCGCGACCAACTGCAACCTCGAACAGATGGTCCAGCAGGGCAAGTTCCGCCGCGACCTGTTCTTCCGCCTGCGCATCATCGCCATCCAGATGCCGCGCCTGTACCAGCGTGGCGACGACGTGCTGCTGCTGGCGCGGCATTTCCTCGCGCAGCATGGCAAGCGCTATGGCAAACCGGACCTGCGCTTCAACGTCGATGCCGAGGCGCTGCTGAAAAGCTACAGCTGGCCGGGCAACGTCCGCGAACTGCGCAACATGCTCGAACAGACCGTGCTGCTCGCGCAGCAGCCGCTGATCGCGCCGCACCAGCTGAACATCTGCATGGGGCTGGGCGAGCCGGGCTTGCACGCCGGCTCTCCGGCACCAGCCGCCACGTCCATGCTGGGCGACGCGCACAGCATGAGCCTGCCGGAGATCGAGCGCGAGGCGGTGGTGAAGATGCTCGACCGCACCGACTGGAACGTCACCAAGTCCGCGCGCCTGCTCGGCCTGACCCGCGACATGCTGCGCTACAAGATCGAGAAGCTCGGCCTGGTGCGCCCGGAGCGTTGAGCCGTGTGGCGGTTTTGGTTCGGTAATCGCCCGCATAGTCGATTATCGAATTGAAGCCCTGTAGGACAATTCGTACTGTGGGCCGGCCGCCCTAACCAGGTGGTCCATAACAACAATGAGTGACAACGCCCGGCCCAAGCGCCGGTTCGTGCCTCATTCCTGTCCGCCTACAGGAATTGCCCATGACCAGCTCTACCCCCCTGCCGTCCACCGGCACCCTGGACGTCCAGTCCTTCATCAATGCCCAGCCGCTGTCGCGCTACCAGTTGCGCATCGTCCTGCTGTGCTTCCTCATCGTTTTCCTCGACGGCCTGGATACCGCGGCCATGGGCTTCATTGCCCCGGCGCTGACCCAGGACTGGGGCATCGACCGCGCCAGCCTCGGCCCGGTGATGAGCGCCGCGCTGATCGGCATGGTCTTCGGCGCGCTCGGTTCCGGGCCGCTGGCCGACCGCCACGGGCGCAAGCGCGTGCTGGTTGGCGCGGTCACCTTGTTCGGCGTGTTCAGCGTGCTTTCGGCCTTCAGCCAGAACCTCGACCAACTCATGGCCCTGCGCCTGCTCACCGGCATCGGCCTGGGCGCGGCCATGCCCAACGCCACCACGCTGCTCGCCGAGTACACCCCCGAACGCCTCAAGTCGCTGCTGGTGACCAGCATGTTCTGCGGCTTCAACCTGGGCATGGCTGGCGGCGGCTTCATCTCCGCCAAGCTGATCCCGGCGTTCGGTTGGCACAGCCTGTTGCTTCTGGGCGGCGTGCTGCCGCTGGTGCTGGCGCTGGTGCTGCTGGTCTGGCTGCCGGAGTCGGCGCGCTTCCTCGTCGTGCGCAATCGCGGTGACGAAAGCGTGCGCAAGTCGCTGGCGCCCATCGCCCCGGCGGAAGTCGCGCTGGCCGGCGGTTTCAGCGTGCCGGAGCAGAAGACGGTGCAGTCCGGCAACGTCCTGCGCGTGGTGTTCTCGGTCAACTACAGCGCCGGCACCGTGCTGCTCTGGCTGACCTATTTCATGGGCCTGGTGATCGTCTACCTGCTGACCAGCTGGCTGCCGACGCTGATGCGTGAAGGCGGCGCGAGCCTCGAGCAAGCTGCCTTCATCGGCGCGCTCTTCCAACTCGGCGGGGTGCTCAGCTCGGTGGCCGTCGGCTGGGCCATGGACCGCTTCAACCCGCACAAGGTGATCGGCATCTTCTACGCCCTGGCAGGCGTCTTCGCCTATTGCGTGGGCCAGAGCCTGGGCACCCTCGGCCTGCTGGCAACGCTGGTGCTGGCAGCCGGCATGTGCGTGAACGGCGCGCAGTCGGCGATGCCTTCGCTGGCGGCGCGCTTCTATCCGACCCAGGGCCGCGCGACCGGGGTGTCCTGGATGCTCGGCATCGGCCGCTTCGGCGCCATCCTCGGCGCCTGGATCGGTGCGACCCTGCTGGGCCTGGGCTGGAGCTTCGAGCAGGTGCTCACCGCGCTGGTGCTGCCGGCGGCCATCGCCAGCACGGCGGTGGTGATCAAGGGCCTGGTCAGCCACGCCGACGCCACCTGACGCGCCGGTATGGAAAGCGTGCGATAGGCGCACACTCCGCCACAGGTCGAATTGCGCTGCCGGCCAGCCGCCCCTAGGGTTGGCCCAACGGTACGCGGGTCTGCAGTCCCTCCACATAGGGAGGCCCGCGCGACCGTCTGTCCTTGCCGGGCCCTGCCTGAAACGCCACGGCATAGACTGCACGCATGAGCCACGCCGCAGAGCGTGGCCGACAACTACAAGAGTGAATGCCTGTATGCAGATCCTGCTGAGCGAGCGCAGCCGCGTTTTCGAGCGCGCCGATCCCCATGCGGTATCCGGCTACGTGAACCAGCACGTCGGCAACCACTGCCTGCGCATGCCCAGCCACGGCCACCCCGAGGCCAGCCTCAACCACCGCAAATTCGCCAGCCTAGACCTCTGTCGCATCAGCTACGGCGGCGCCGTGCGCGTCACCTCGCCGGCGCTGGAAAGCATCTTCCACCTGCAGGTGCTGCTCAACGGCCACTGCCTGTGGCGCGGGGCAGGGCAGGAGCACTACCTGGAGCCGGGCGAGCTGCTGCTGATCAACCCGGACGACGAGGTCGACCTGACCTACTCGGCCGACTGCGAGAAGTTCATCCTCAAGATTCCCACCGCGGTGCTCGAAGGCATCTGCGCCGAGCAGCGCTGGCTGCACCCGCGCCAGGGCGTGCGCTTCACCGAAAATCGCTACCGCCTGGGCGAGCTGGAAGGCTTCGTCAACCTGCTGGGCATGGTCTGCATGGAGGCCGAAGCCAGCGAGCGCCTGCCGCGCGTCGAGGAGCACTACCAGCAGATAGTCGCGAGCAAGCTGCTGACCCTGCTCAGCACCAACGTCAGCCGCGAATGCCTGGCCTCGCCGCTGGCCGCCTTCGAGCGCATCGACGACTACATCGAGCGCAACCTCAAGCTGGACATCGACATCGAGGAACTGGCCCGGCAATCGAAGATGAGCCTGCGCTCGCTCTACGCGCTGTTCGAGCGCCACGCACAGAGCACGCCGCGCCAGTACATCCGCCAACGCAAGCTGGAGCGCATCCGCGCCAGCCTCGCCGACCCCACCTGCAACGTCCGCAACGTCACCGAGCTGGCGCTGGACTACGGCTTCCTGCACCTGGGGCGGTTCTCCGAGAGCTACCGCCAGCAGTTCGGCGAGCTGCCGTCGGAGACCTTCAAGCGGAGGGGGTAGGATCAAATTCCGTGCACGGTCTGTCCTTGTAGGAGCGGGCCACGCCCGCGAAATCGCGGACAAGGTCCGCTCCTACGGAAAACCTACCTGCATCACGCGAAGGCGCCTCTGCCGTTCTTCGGATTCCCCGCCGTGCGTACCCGCTTGGGCTCTACTTGTGGGAAAGCCGCACCGCGGGAGGCCACGCCCATGAGCTCCACCTCGTTCGTCCTCAAGCCCAACGACCGCAGTCCGCCGCTGAATGTCGTCGGCATCCGCATCAACGTGCTCGTCTCCGACACCGATTCCCAATCCCAGCGCATCACCTTGCAGACGGGCGAAGAGGGCGTCGGTCCGCCGCCGCATTGCCATGACTGGGACGAGTCCTTCTACGTCATCCGCGGCCAGCTCGTGTTCACCTGTGCCGGGCAGACCTCGGTGTGTGAGGCGGGCACCCTGGTGCACGTTCCCGCCGGCACCGTGCACGCCTTCAGCTTTGGGCCTGGCGGCGGTGAGATGCTCGAAGTGACGGGCGCCGGAAGCCGCGCCATCGAGATGTTCCGCGCGCTCGACCGGGAGATCCCGCCCGGCCCCGTGGATGTCGAGAAAACCATCCAGGTCGCCAACGGATACGGCCTGATCTCCCGCCGCTGATCCCTGCCGACGGCCCGCCAGCCGGGCCGTCCAGCCTTCGATTCGCACTTCTGCAAAAAGCGGATAGCGCTCTGCACAAAGCGGATATTGCGCCCGCGCACCCAGCCATAACCTGAGCCTGCCTGAACAAAAACAACGGAGGCCCCGGCCATGACCCTGGGTATCGACTACCTGCATTCGCTGCTTGAAGAAGACCCCGCCAAGGGCGTCTACCGCTGCAAGCGGGAAATGTTCACCGACCCGCGCCTGTTCGAACTGGAGATGAAGCACATCTTCGAAGGCAACTGGGTCTACCTCGCCCACGAAAGCCAGATTCCCGAGAAGAACGACTTCCTGACGACCATGATCGGCCGCCAGTCGATCTTCATCGCGCGCAACAAGGACGGCGTGCTCAATGCCTTCCTCAACGCCTGCAGCCACAAGGGTGCCATGCTCTGCCGGCACAAGTCGGGCAACCGCTCCAGCTACACCTGCCCGTTCCACGGCTGGACCTTCAACAACTCCGGCAAGCTGCTCAAGGTCAAGGACCCGGCCGAGGCCGGCTACCCCGAAGGCTTCAACTGCGACGGCTCCCACGACCTGACCAAGGTCGCGCGCTTCGAGTCCTACCGCGGCTTCCTCTTCGGCAGCCTGAACGCAGACGTCAAGCCGCTGGTCGAGCACCTGGGCGAGTCGGCGAAGATCATCGACATGATCGTTGACCAGTCCCCCGAGGGCCTGGAAGTGCTGCGCGGCTCCTCCACCTACAT
Organism: Pseudomonas knackmussii B13; assembly: GCF_000689415.1. Lineage (NCBI taxonomy): Bacteria > Pseudomonadati > Pseudomonadota > Gammaproteobacteria > Pseudomonadales > Pseudomonadaceae > Pseudomonas > Pseudomonas knackmussii. Next base: position 2,179,992 of record NZ_HG322950.1, read on the forward strand.
CTACGAGGGCAACTGGAAGCTGACCGCCGAGAACGGCGCCGACGGCTACCACGTCAGCTCCGTGCACTGGAACTACGCCGCCACCCAGAACCAGCGCAAGCAGCGCGAGGCCGGCGAGGAAGTGAAGACCATGAGCGCCGGCGGCTGGGCCAAGCATGGCGGCGGTTTCTACTCCTTCGAGCACGGCCACATGCTGCTCTGGACCCGCTGGGCCAACCCCGAGGACCGCCCGGCCTTCGAGCGTCGCGAGCAGCTCGCCGCCGACTTCGGCCAGGCCCGCGCCGACTGGATGATCCAGAACTCGCGCAACCTCTGCCTGTACCCGAACGTGTACCTGATGGACCAGTTCAGCTCGCAGATCCGCATCGCCCGGCCGATCGACGTCAACCGCACCGAGATCACCATCTACTGCATCGCGCCCAAGGGCGAGAGCGCCGAGGCCCGCGCCCAGCGCATCCGCCAGTACGAGGACTTCTTCAACGTCAGCGGCATGGCCACCCCGGACGACCTGGAGGAGTTCCGCTCCTGCCAGCAGGCTTACCAGGGCAGCGCCGGGGCGTGGAACGACATGTCGCGCGGGGCCGCGCACTGGATCCAGGGCGCCGACGAAGCCGCGCAGGAGATCGATCTCAAACCGGCTCTTTCCGGTGTGCGCACCGAGGATGAAGGCCTCTTCGTCCTGCAGCACAAGTACTGGCAGGACGCGATGATCGCCGCCCTGCGCGCCGAGCAAGCCAAGCGCATTCCGCTGCAAGAGGAGACCGTGTGATGAGCCGCTACGAAACCGTGCGCGACTTCCTCTACCGCGAAGCGCGCTACCTCGACGACAAGGACTGGGACTCCTGGCTGGAGCTGTACGCCCACGACGCCACCTTCTGGATGCCGGCCTGGGACGACCGCGACGAGCTGACCGAAGACCCGCAGCGGGAAATCTCGCTGATCTGGTACGGCAGCCGTGGCGGCCTGGAAGACCGCGTGTTCCGCATCAAGACCGAGCGCTCCAGCGCGACCATGCCGGACACCCGCACCTCGCACAACATCAGCAACATCGAGCTGCTGGGCGAGGAAGACGGCCTGCTCCGCGTGCGCTTCAACTGGCACACCCTGAGCTTCCGCTACAAGACCACCGACAGTTACTTCGGCACCAGCTTCTACACCCTGGACCTGCGCGGCGAGAACCCGCTGATCCTGGCGAAGAAGGTGGTTCTGAAGAACGACTACGTCCGCCAGGTCATCGACGTCTATCACATCTGAGGTGGCAGCCATGAGCTATTCGATCGCACTGAACTTCGAAGACGGCGTCACCCGTTTCATCGACGCCAACGCCGGCGAAACCGTGGCCGACGCGGCCTACCGCCAGGGCGTGAACATCCCGCTGGACTGCCGCGACGGCGCCTGCGGCACTTGCAAGTGCTTTGCCGAGGCCGGCCGCTATGACCTCGGCCAGGAGTACATCGAAGACGCACTGACCGAGGAAGAAGCCGAACAGGGCTATGTGCTGACCTGCCAGATGCGCGCCCAGAGCGATTGCGTGGTGCGCGTGCCGGCTTCGTCCGATGTCTGCAAGACCCAGCAGGCCAGCTACCAGGCGGCCATCAGCTCGGTCCGCCAGCTCTCCGAAAGCACCATCGCGCTGTCGATCAAGGGCGAGTCGCTGAGCAAGCTGGCGTTCCTTCCGGGGCAGTACGTCAACCTGCAGGTGCCGGGCAGCGACCAGACTCGCGCCTATTCCTTCAGCTCGCTGCAGAAGGACGGCGAGGTCAGCTTCCTGATCCGCAACGTGCCGGGCGGGCTGATGAGCAGCTTCCTCACGGGCCTGGCAAAAGCCGGTGACAGCCTGAACCTGACCGGCCCGCTGGGCAGCTTCTACCTCCGTGAGATCAAGCGGCCGCTGTTGCTGCTCGCCGGCGGAACCGGCCTGGCGCCTTTCACCGCGATGCTCGAGAAGATCGCCGCGCAGGGCAGCGAGCACCCGCTGCACCTGATCTACGGGGTGACCAACGACTTCGACCTGGTGGAGATGGACAAGCTCGCCGACCTGGCCGCGCGCATCCCAAACCTCACCTACAGCGCCTGCGTGGCCAACCCGGACAGCAGCTACCCGCAGAAGGGCTACGTCACCCAGCACATCGAGCCCAAGCACCTCAACGAAGGCGAGGTGGACATCTACCTGTGCGGCCCGCCGCCGATGGTCGAGGCGGTGAGCGCCTATATCCGCGAGCAGGGCATCACGCCGGCGAACTTCTACTACGAGAAATTCGCGGCCAGCGCGGCCTGATCGTCGTTGTCGTGGCCTTCGTAGGATGGGTTGAGCGAAGCGAAACCCATGCTGCATGAGCCCTGCGCGGAAGCTGGCTCCGACCGCATGGGTTTCGCAGGCTCAACCCATCCTACGGGCAGGTCCTGTTACGTGGGGCGAATAACCGGAACGGTTATCCCCGGCTGATCGAAGCCCCCTGTAGGAGCGGGCCATGCCCGCGATCGCGCGCATGGCGCGCTCCTACAAAAGCTCCCCCGATTCTGCGAGGTAGTCATGAACAGATTCACCCACAAGGTCGCCATAGTCACCGGCGCCGCCCAGGGCATCGGCCGCCGCGTCGCCGAACGCCTGGTCGAAGAGGGCGCTCGCCTGGTCGCCGTCGACCGCTCCGATCTGGTCCACGAACTGCAGGACGAACTGGGCCGGCGCGGCGAGGTGCTGACCCTGACCGCCGACCTGGAACGCTTCGCCGAGTGCGAGCGCGTGGTCGCCGAGGCCGTGAACCGCTTCGGCCGCCTGGACATCCTGATCAACAACGTTGGCGGCACCATCTGGGCCAAGCCGTTCGAGCACTACGCCGAGCACGAGATCGAGGCCGAAGTGCGCCGCTCGCTGTTCCCCACGCTGTGGTGCTGCCGCGCCGCGCTGGTGCCGATGCTGGAGCAGGGCAGTGGCGCCATCGTCAACGTCTCTTCCGTAGCCACTCGCGGGGTCAATCGCGTGCCCTACGGCGCAGCCAAGGGCGGTGTGAATGCACTCACCGCGTGCCTGGCCTTCGAGACCGCCGAGCGCGGCATCCGCGTCAACGCCACCGCACCCGGCGGCACCGAGGCGCCGCCCCGGCGCATCCCGCGCAATGCCGCCGAGCAGAGCGCCGAGGAAAAGGTCTGGTACCAGCAGATCGTCGACCAGACCGTGCAGAGCAGCCTGATGAAGCGCTACGGGACCATCGACGAACAGGCCGGGGCGATCCTCTTCCTGGCTTCCGACGACGCCAGCTACATCACCGGCGTGACGCTGCCGGTGGGTGGCGGCGACCTGGGCTGAGGAACGCGACCGTGTCAGCGGTTTACCTGGTCGATCAGCGCCAGGCAGCGCTGGACCATGGCGCTGACGTCGCCGGCGCGGCGGCTGAGCACGATGGGCGATACCGCCTCGGGCTCCAGCACGCTGGCGTAGCCGATGTCCGGGCGGTGCTGCTGTTGCACCGAGGCCGGCACCAGCGCCACGCCCAGGCCGGCGGCGACCAGGCCGATGGCGGTCTGCAGCTCGTTGCTCCACTGCGCCACGCGGATGCTCAAGCCGTGGTTGGCGAACAGCGCCAGCACGTGGTCGGCATAGCTCGGCCGCGGATTGGCCGGGTACAGAATGAAGGGCTCGCGGGACAGTTGCTCAAGGCTGACCGGCGCGCCCAGCAAAGGGTGCCCGGTGGGCAGCACGGCCACCAGTGGGTCCTCGCGCAGGACTTGCTGGTGGATCGCCGGGTCGTCGAAGCGGATGCGGCCGAAGCCGATGTCGATGCGCCCGGCCTTCAGCGCCTCGACCTGTTGCAGGGTGGTCATTTCCTGCAGGCCCAGCTCCAGCTCGCTGTCGGCGCGCAGTTCGCGGATCAGTTCGGGCAACACCGCATAGAGGGTGGAAGGCGCGAAACCAATGCCCAGCCACTGGCGCTGGCCGAGGCCGATGCGCCGGGTGTTGTCGCAGATGTTCTCCAGCTGTTTGAGCAGGGTGCCGCTCTGCTCGTAGAAGAAGCGCCCGGCCTCGGTCAGGCGCAGCGGCCGGCCGCGCTCCAGCAGCTCGACGCCGAGCAGCTCTTCCAACTGCTGGATCTGCCGGCTCAGCGGCGGCTGGGCGATGTGCAGGCGCTCGGCGGCGCGGGTGAAGTTGAGGGTTTCCGCGACCGCCTGGAAGTACCGCAGATGTCGAAGCTCCATGATACCTCCAGGGTATGGAATGAGAGGGCAATGATATTGGACTCAACACATACGCTGGCGCAATCCTTCGTTAGACAAGAACAGACCCGGAAGGTATCGGCCGCAGGCGGCGGAAGGTCCTTCGGAACAAGCCCCGCGTGAATGGAACCTGACATGACCCAAGTCCTGATCGAAAGCCTCGAGGCGATCATCGTCGACCTGCCGACCATCCGTCCGCACAAGCTGGCGATGCACACCATGCAGAAGCAGACCCTGGTGATCCTGCGCCTGCGCTGCAGCGACGGCATCGAGGGCCTCGGCGAGGCCACCACCATTGGCGGCCTGGCCTACGGCAACGAGAGTCCCGAAAGCATCAAGGCCAACCTGGACGCGCACTTCGCGCCGCTGCTGATCGGCCAGGACGCCAGCAACATCAACGCCGCCATGCAGCGCCTGGACAAGGCCATCAAGGGCAACACCTTCGCCCGCTCGGCGGTGGAAACCGCGCTGCTCGACGCCCAGGGCAAGCGCCTGGGCCTGGCGGTCAGCGAGTTGCTCGGCGGCCGCGTGCGCGACAGCCTGGAAGTGGCCTGGACCCTGGCCAGCGGCGACACCGCCCGCGACATCGAAGAGGCCGAGCGCATGCTCGACCTGCGCCGCCACCGCATCTTCAAGCTGAAGATCGGCGCCAACCCGCTGGAGCAGGACCTCAAGCACGTGGTGGCGATCAAGAAGGCCCTGGGCGAGCGCGCCAGCGTGCGCGTCGACGTCAACCAGTACTGGGACGAATCCCAGGCCATCCGTGGTTGCCAGGTGCTCGGCGAGAACGGCATCGACCTGATCGAACAGCCCATCTCGCGGATCAACCGCTCCGGCCAGGTACGCCTGAACCAGCGCAGCCCGGCGCCGATCATGGCCGACGAGTCCATCGAGAGCGTCGAGGACGCCTTCAGCCTGGCCGCCGACGGCGCCCGCCAGCATCTTCGCCCTGAAGATCGCCAAGAACGGCGGCCCGCGCGCCGTGCTGCGCACCGCGCAGATCGCCGAAGCTGCCGGCATCGCCCTGTACGGCGGGACCATGCTCGAAGGCGCCGTCGGCACCCTGGCCTCGGCCCATGCCTTCGTCACCCTGAAGCAACTGACCTGGCACACCGAGCTGTTCGGACCGCTGCTGCTGACCGAGGAGATCGTCACCGAGGCGCCGGTCTACCGCGACTTCCAACTGATGGTGCCGAACGCCCCGGGCCTCGGCCTGAGCCTGGACGAGGAGCGCGTCAAGCGCTTCCGCCGCCCCTGATCCCTGCGTCAAGAGGAGATATCCGATGCTGTTCCACGTGAAGATGACGGTGAAACTGCCCGTCGACATGGACCCGGCCAAGGCCGCGCAACTCAAGGCCGACGAGAAGGAACTGGCCCAGCGCCTGCAGCGCGAGGGTAAGTGGCGACACCTATGGCGCATCGCCGGCCATTACGCCAATTTCAGCGTGTTCGACCTCGCCAGCGTCGAGGAACTGCACGACACCCTGATGCAGCTGCCGCTGTTCCCCTACATGGACATCGAGATCGACGGGCTCTGCCGCCATCCCTCGTCGATCCATGCCGATGATCGCTGAACCTGACCCTGACCACGAATCCCTTGTACAAGAACAAAACGAGGTGAAAACCATGACCGTGAAAATTTCCCAGACTGCCGAGATCCAGAAGTTCTTCCAGGAAGCCGCCGGCTTCGGCAACGACAACGGCAGCCCGCGCATGAAGCAGATCGTGCTGCGCGTGCTGCAGGACACCGCAAAGCTGATCGAGGACCTGGAAGTCACCGACGACGAGTTCTGGACCGCCGTCGACTACCTGAACCGCCTGGGCGGTCGCGGCGAAGCCGGCCTGCTGGTGGCGGGCCTGGGCCTGGAGCACTTCCTCGACCTGCTCAACGACGCGAAGGACGCGCAGATCGGCAAGACCGGCGGCACCCCGCGCACCATCGAAGGCCCGCTGTACGTGGCCGGCGCGCCCATCGCCCAGGGCGAAGTGCGCATGGACGATGGCAGCGAAGACGGCGTCGCCACTCCGATGTTCCTCGAAGGCCAGGTGCTGGACCTGGACGGCAAGCCGATCGCTGGCGCCACCGTCGACCTCTGGCACGCCAACACCAAGGGCAACTACTCCTACTTCGACCAGAGCCAGTCGGAGTACAACCTGCGCCGCCGCATCGTCACCGATTCCGACGGCCGCTACCGCGCCCGCAGCATCGTGCCGTCCGGCTACGGTTGCGACCCGCAGGGCCCGACCCAGGAATGCCTGAACGAGCTCGGCCGCCACGGCCAGCGTCCGGCGCACATCCACTTCTTCATCTCCGCGCCGGGCTACCGCCACCTGACCACCCAGATCAACCTGTCGGGCGACCAGTACCTGTGGGACGACTTCGCCTACGCCACCCGCGACGGCCTGGTCGGTGAGATCAACTTCGTCGATGACGCCAACGGCCGTCGCGCCGAGCTGGAGTTCAGCTTCCAGCTGCAGAAGGCCGCCAGCGCCGACGACGAGCAGCGCAGCCACCGCCCGCGCGCGCTGCAGGTGCAAGGCGCCTGATCCATTGCCGCGGTGCAAGCGCGCCGCGGCACTTCTTTCGTAGGAGCGGATCTCATCCGCGAATCGCGCCGGAACCCCCGGCTATCGCGGACAAGGTCCGCTCCTACCGCGTGTCTCCCCTGAGCCTCGTTCCTGGCCGATCCCCGGCAGGGCGAAGCCATGCCCTCACATCCGTTCCGACGTCGCGCGCCTGAACGAGGCGGCGCCAAGAGCAAGTGCAAGCGAGCACCGGGCCGAGGTGCCTCGCCCAAGGCAACACGGCGACGGAAGCCGGACCGCCCTGGTGCGTTGAAGCGGAAGCGCCAGAAGTCCCCGCCGCCCCAATCGACTATCCCCGCACAGCGCTAGGCCGCGGCCCTCCGGTCGTCTGGCAGGGGATCGCTTATCCAATAAGAACAAGAGAAACCATATGAGCAATCGTGGATGCGTGACCGCCGTCGCGCTGGGCATCGGCGTGGCCGTTACCCAGCCGGCGTGCGCCGGTGAAGGTCTGATCGAGGGTTCCAGCGCCACCCTGCAGGCGCGCAACTATTACTTCAGCCGCGACTTCTCCGACATCGTCGGGCCGAACAAGCAGTCGAAGGCGGAGGAGTGGGCCCAGGGCTTCATCCTCAACTTCGCCTCGGGCTACACGCCGGGGCCGGTGGGCTTCGGCGTCGATGCCATCGGCGTGCTGGGACTGAAGCTCGACAGCAGCCCCGACCGCACAAACACCGGACTGCTGCCGGTGGGCGGCGACGGCAGGGCCGCCGACGACTATGGGCGCCTCGGCCTGGCCGGCAAGATGAAATTCTCGAAGACCGAGCTGAAGCTCGGCGAGCTGCAACCCAACCTGCCCGTACTGGCCTTCAGCGACATCCGCCTGCTGCCGCCGAGCTACCAGGGCACGGCGCTGAGCTCCAGCGAAATCCCCGGGCTGACCCTGCAGGCCGGTCACCTGACCTCGACGCACCTGCGCAACGAAGGCGGCGACGAGAAGATGATCGCCATGCTCAGCTACCAGCCGCAGCGCCAGGCGCAGAGCGACGCCTTCAACTACGCCGGCGGCGACTACGACTTCAACGCCAAACGCACCCGCGTCAGCGCGTGGTATGGCCAGTTGGAGGACATCTACCAGCAGCGCTTCCTCGGCCTGAAGCACAGCCAGCCCATCGGCGGCGACTGGGTGCTGGGCGCCAACCTCGGCTACTTCGACGCCAACGAAGACGGCAAGAAGCTGCTGGGCAAGATCGACAACCGCGCGTTCTTCTCGCTGCTCTCGGCCAAGCATGGCGGGCACACGGTCTACGTCGGCTACCAGGGCATGTACGGCGACAGCGCCTTCCCGCGCGTATTCGCCAACATCTCGCCATTGGGCAACGAGGTGCCGACCTACGAGTTCGCTTCCACCGATGAGCGCTCCTGGCAACTGCGCTACGACTACGACTTCGTCGCCCTCGGCGTGCCGGGGCTGGTCAGCACAGTGCGCTACATCGACGGCGACAACGTGACCACCGGCCAGGGGGGCGAAGGCAAGGACCGCGAGCGTGACATTGACCTTGGCTACACGGTGCAGAGCGGCCCGCTGGCGGGGTTGAACGTGCGTGTGCGCAACGTGATGGCGCGCTCGAACTACCGCAGCGACATCGACGAGAACCGCCTGGTGTTCAACTACACCTGGAAGCTGTTCTGAGGTTGGATTGGCACTTCGTATTCGTCCTGGGCATGGGCGATGGCGGTCGGCGTGGCGGCGTACAACCGCGAACGGTTGTACGCCCTACCGCGGGGCTTGCGTAGGGCGCATGACCGCGAGGCGGTCATGCGCCGCGGCGGCCTCAGGCATTGCTCTGGGTGAACTTCTCCAGGTACAGCCGGCCATGCTCCAGGCCCTGCTGCTGCAGCCAGTCCTTCACCGACTCGACCATCGGCGGCGGACCGCAGAGGTACATGTCGAAGGGGGCTTCGCGCAGTTCGCTGGCCTCGAAGTGCTCGGTGACATAGCCGCGCTTGCCGTCCCACTGGCCGTCGTCGTCGCTGATCACCGGGGTGAAACGGAATCCCGGGATACGCTCGGCGTAGGCGGCGATACGTTCCATCTCGCAGAGGTCGGCCGCCTGGCGCACGCCGTAGTAGAGGTGTACCGGATGGCCGCAGCCGCCGGCGTCGGCCAGCTCGTCGAGCATGCCGAGGAAGGCCGACAGCCCGGTGCCGCCGGCCACCAGGAGCAGCGGGCGGTCGACGTGGCGCAGGTAGAAGGTGCCCAGCGGCGCCTCGAAGCGGATCTCGTCACCGACCTTGCAGCGCTCGCGGATGTAGTTGCTCATGGCGCCGTCGGGCAGCAGGCGGATGAGGAACTGCAGCTGGTTGCGCGCGTTCGGTCGGTTGGCGAAGGAGTAAGAGCGCACCGCGTCCGTGCCGGGCACGTGCAGGCGTGCGTACTGGCCGGGCAGGTAGTCGAGCGGGCCGGCTTCGCCGCCCGCGTCCAGGTGCAGGATGGCGGTGCTCGCCGAGACCTGCTCGACGGCCGTCACCACGCCATGGCGGGTGCTCGGTCCGGCGGCGCTGCACAGGCTGGAGTCGTAGTCGAAGTAGAAGGAGGCGTCGGACTGCACGCGGGTCTGACAGGCGAGGACCTTGCGCTGCGCCAGGTCCTCCGGCGACAGGGTTTCCTCGTCGGCGTAGTCCATCTGGTAGCTGCCCGACTCGCAGCGGCCCATGCAAGTGCCGCAGACGCCTTCGCGGCAGTCCAGGGGAATCTTGATGCCGTTGCGCAGGGCGGCGTCGAGCAGCAGCTCGTTGGCCTGCACCGGGATGAACAGCGTCTTGCCGTCGGCGAAGCTGAAAGCGACCTTGTGGTTCATGGCGGGCCTCCGGCTCACAGGTGGTAGAAGTCGAGCACCGAGTCGATGCAGTCGTTGAGCAGCAGCACGTGCTTGCGCGCGATCTTCCAGCTGTCGCCGTGCGGGCGCAGGCGGTAGGTGACATGGCCGAAGAACTGCCCGGCGCTGTTCAGGCGGTAGAACAGCGTGTGCCAGTTGGCGCGGACTTCCAGGTCGCCACCCTCCAGCTCGCGGATGCGCACGTTGGCGATGTTGTGCTGGGTGCGCGGCATCGGGATGGTCGAGGCGGCCTTGCCGGTGCGGATACGGAACACGCGATCTTCCAGGCCGGTGCGGTTGCTGTAGTAGATCAGCGACATGCCGCGCTTCGGGTCGGTGGTGTAGATGTGCTCGGACTCCCACTGCGGGACGTGGTACTCGCTGTCCTCGCTGAACATGTCGAGGTAGGCGTCCCAGTCCTGGGCGTCGCAGAGTTCGGCGTTGCGGTAGAGGAACTGTTCGATGCGCTGTTGCAGTGGCGTGCTCATGCCTGCACCTCCTTCAGTTGCAGTGCCTTGCGCTCCAGGCCGTCGAGGAGGAAGCGCTGCCAGTGGGCGTGCTGGTTGACGTAGAGGCCTTCGTGGGTGATCTCGGTGCCGGTGAGCAGCGGGGCGATGCCCAGGGTTTCGCTGTTCGGCGTCGCACCCTCGACCCACTTGCCGTGGCCGCGGGAAATGTCGCTCCAGCGCTCCAGGCGACCCTGGAAACCACGTTGTTGCTCACGGAACTCGACCAGGTCGTCCGGCGTGCCCATGCCCGAGACGTTGAAGAAGTCTTCGAACTGGCGGATGCGGTTCTCGCGGTCCTGGTCCGACTCGCCCTTCACGCCGATGCACTGGCTGATGATCTCGGTCTTGTTCCAGGCCACCGGGCGGACGATGCGCAGCTGCGAGCTGATCTGGTCCATGAAGAACAGGCTGGGGTAGATGTTCAGGTTGCGCAGGCGGTGCATCATCCACTCGGCCTTGGCCTGGCCGTGCTCCTCGACCAGGCGCGGCATCACGCTGGTGTAGCCGGGGCGCACGCTCGGGTTGGGCATGTCGCTGAACAGCACGCTGTGGCCGTTGGCGAAGGAGAACCAGCCGTCGTCGGTCTGCGCGTCGCCGGCGCCGAGCTTGCTGTAGTCGAGGGTGCTGCTGGCGGTGCCGTTGTCGACGTTGACCTGCTGGCGGTGCTGCACGGTGGCCACGTAGTTGTAGTGCACGGTGCTGACGTGATAGCCGTCCAGGCCGTTCTCGTTCTGCAGCTTCCAGTTGCCCTCGAAGGTGTAGCTGGAACGGCCCGGCAGCACTTCCAGCTCACCGGTCGGCGACTGGGCGACCATCATGTCGAAGAACACCCTGGCGTCGCCGAGGAAGTCTTCCAGCGAGTCGGTGGCGGTAGGGTCCAGGCTGATGAACACGAAGCCCTTGTAGCTGGCGATGCGCGCCTTGCGCAGGCCGCGCGCGGACTTGTCGAAGTCGGCCGGGTACTCGCCCGGCGCCTTGACCTTCACCAGGCGCCCGTCGCTCTTGTAGCACCAGGCGTGGAACGGGCAGGTGAAGGTGGACTGGTTGCCCTTGCACACGCGGGTGAGGGTGGCGCCGCGGTGCTGGCAGGCGTTGACCAGCGCGTGCAGCTCGCCGCTGCCGTCGCGGCTGATGATCATCGGCTGGCGCCCGGCGCGCATCGTGATGAAGTCGTTGGGGTTGGCGATCTCGCTTTCGTGGCAGGCGTAGATCCACTGCTTCTCGAAGATCAGCTCCATCTCCAGGTCGAACAGTTCCGGCTCGGTGAACATGTCGCGGGCGATGCGGTAGACGCCCTCGACCGGGCGGAAGTCGAGGCAGCTACGGATGTAGTCCTGCCATTGCACGAGGCTCTTGCTTGGAAGGTTCATTGTTGTTGTCCCATGGGGGCGGATCGGTGGCTCCATTTCAGGCCGAGGCGGGCCGCCGGGCTATCCGCTTAGTGGGCGAAGACGATCCGCAAAATCGACCGGCCGGTAACAGCCAAGGGGCGCGCTGGGTAGAAGCTGCCCAGCCACGGGGCGCGTGGCGTTCGCGGAGGGCGCCGGGCAGGGCAGGAAGGCGCGGCGTGGAGGTGTCGCCTGTCCGGAAAGTTGTCCATCGCTATCCGAAAAATGCGGATATCGGGGCATCATCGGCATTGGGGTACGGGACTTGCTGCATGAAGCCGCAAGCGCCGACAGAGCGCCGACCAACAGCCGTGAGTGCCGAGCGATGAACCCGAAGAACCGCGGACATTTCCGCGACATCCATGCCGACCACCTGGACCTCGCCGCCGCGCGCTCGTGGATGTCGAACATCTGCGGGCCGCACCGGCTTGATGCCGGGCATCCGGGCAGCGTGAACTTCCAACACAGCGGCAGCGTGCTCAAGGGCATGTCCACCACCGTCGGCTGCATCGAGTACGGCACCGACGTGACCATCGGCATCGTCGACGCCGAGCACTTCAACAGCTACAGCCTGAGCCTGCCACTGAGCGGCGAGCAGGAGCTGACCATCGCCGGCCGGCAGCTGCATTCGGACAGCGGCAAGGGCGTGATCGTCTCGCCGAACCAGAGCCAGGAACTGTGCATCACCGGCGACTGCCGCAAGCTGCAGGTGGTGATCTCGCGCCTGGCCATGCGCAAGACCCTGGAGGAAATGCTCCAGCGCCCGGCGGAACGCCCGCTGGAGTTCGAGCAAGAGATGGACGCGCTGCAGGGCGCCTCGGCGTCCTGGTGGCGGATGGTCCGCCACTGCAACGAGGAACTGGAGAACAGCGAATTGTTCGGCCAGGTGTTCTTCAGTCGCGACCTCGAAAGAGCGCTGATCAAGGGCCTGATCCTCGCCCAGCCGAACAACTACAGCGAGGAACTGCGCCGCTGCCTGGCCGAGCGATTGCCACACTACCTGCTGCGCGCCCGCGACTTCCTCCACGCCCACGCCCGCGAGGAGCTGAGCCTGGAAGACCTGGAGACCGCCGCCGGGGTATCGCGCTTCAAGCTGTTCGACGGCTTTCGCAAGCACTTCGGCAGCTCGCCCATGGCCTACCTCAAGGCCCACCGCCTGCAGGGCGTACGCGAGGAAATCCTCGCCACCAATGGCCGCCGCAGCATCTCCGAAATCGCCCTGGGCTGGGGCTTCACCCACTTGAGCCGCTTCGCCGGCGACTACCGCAAGCAGTTCGACGAGACGCCGAGCGCGACCCAGCAGCGGTTGCAGAAACTGGGCGGCGTATAACCGCGAACGCTGCTTCGCCCAAAATCGCCTACCGGGATGCACCTACCAGAAGCAGCGCCGCCCACGCTCTTGGACTTCCAGAGAAATATCCGCACGCACCGAACGCCCCTTCAGGAGGCCGAGCGAAACCCGCGTTGAGGAGGTTGAGCGACATGGATGTCGCGAGAGCCCCGCGGGCTACAGGGACGTACCTTCGGGGCGGGCCCCGATGCGGGGGGATTCGTGAGGGAAGTCCGGCTCCGCCGGACCCGTATGGCGGGGCAAAGACCTTTGCCTACTTTGTGTCGTTTGACAAAGTAGGTCGCCCGAGGGGGCGAAACAAGAAGTCCCAACGCACGCTGAAGCGGCGCGCTACACCGAGCAGGACGTCTCTGGATCCCCGCGTTCGCGGGGAAGACGGACCTGATAGTTCAGTGTCAGAACCACGGAGAGCGGAACCCGCGCGGCCCTTTATACAGGCAACAAAAAAACGGGCACACTCGGGCCGGTTTTTTCATTTCGCCATCCGAACTCAGCGGTATTCGCAGAGGTAGGCGGTGTCCTGGGCGACCTTCAGCTGGAACTTGCTGTTGGCCGGCACGGTGAACTGGCTGCCCGAGGCGAAGGTTTCCCACTCGTCGCTGCCCGGCAGCTTGACGGTCAGGGCGCCGGCGATCACGTGCATGATTTCCAGCTGGCTGGTGCCGAACTCGTATTCGCCGGCGGCCATGACGCCGATGGTGGCCGGGCCTGCGGTCATGTCGAAGGCGATGGATTTGACGGTGCCGTCGAAGTACTCGTTGACCTTGAACATGGGCTTCTCCTGCAAGGGGGATGGGGAAGGGGCAAAAAAGGGACGCCAGTATGCCCAAGCCCGGGGGCAGCGTCACTAGAGGCGGATCAGAGCGCCAGCGGCAGCAGGCGGGCGGTGTTGCGGGCGTCTTCCAGGGCGCGATGCTGCTGGCCCTGGAAGTGCAGGCCGGCCAGTTGCAGTGCGGTGTTCAGGCCGACCTGGCGCTTGAGCTGACGGGCCTCGGCGAAGCGCTGCTTGAGGTTCACGTGCGGCACGCGGGCGAGCAGGCTGTCCAGGCGGTGCTGGCGCCATTCCAGTTCGAGCTGGCGGCGGTCGTAGTCGCCCCAGCTGGCCCAGCCGGCCAGGCGTGGGTGGTGCTGGGTCAGCCAGCGCTCGAACTGCGGCCAGACTTCGCACAGGGGGGCGGCGGCATCGACGCTGGCCTGGCTGATGTGGGTCAGTTCGCGGCAGAAATTGGTGAGCAGCGGGCGCCGTTGCGGCCGCACGAAACGCTGGAAATGATCCAGTTCGCGGCCGTCGGTTTCGGCGACCAGGGTGGCGCCGATCTCGATGATTTCCATTTCCTCGACCGGCCAGCCGCCTTCCTCGGTGGTGGCTTCCAGGTCGATGACCAGCCAGTGGGGCATAGGCTCTGCTCATCCGTACCAGGGGGCGGCCAGGGCCGCGTGGCGTGGGCCTCGCCGGCCCTGGCGATGAGTATGGAAGCGCTTCCGGGGCTCGGCAAACCGCTGCTAGGCTTGGCCGATCGACAGCAGTGGAGCACTGAACAATGGCCAAGGTCGCATTCATCGGTCTGGGCGTCATGGGCTATCCCATGGCCGGGCATCTGCAGGCCAAGGGGCACGACGTCTGCGTTTACAACCGCACCCCAGCCCGCGCGCAGCGCTGGGTTGCCGAGCACGGCGGCAGCTCGGCGCCGACCCCGCGCGAAGCGGCGGCGGGCGCGGAGTTCGTGATGTGCTGCGTGGGCAACGACGACGACCTGCGCAGCGTCACCCTGGGCGTCGACGGCGCCTTCGCCGGGATGAATCCCGGCAGCGTGTTCGTCGATCACACCACCGCTTCGGCACAGGTTGCCCGCGAGCTGGCGGTGCAGGCCGCCGAGCGCGAGCTGGGTTTCCTCGATGCGCCGGTGTCCGGCGGCCAGGCGGGCGCCGAGAACGGCGTACTGACGGTGATGGTTGGTGGCGAGCAGGCTTTCTACGGCCGCGCCGAGCCAGTGATTGCCGCTTATGCGCGGATGGTTCGCCTGATGGGCCATAGCGGCGCCGGGCAGTTGACCAAGATGGTCAACCAGATCTGCATCGGTGGCCTGCTGCAAGGGTTGTCCGAGGCGCTGCATTTCGCCCAGTGCGCCGGGCTCGACGGGCACGCCGCCATCGACGTCATCAGCAAGGGCGCGGCGCAGTCCTGGCAGATGGAGAACCGCCACCAGAGCATGCTGGAAGGGCGCTTCGACTTCGGCTTCGCAGTGGACTGGATGCGCAAGGACTTCGGCATCGTCCTCGACGAGGCGCGGCACAACGGAGCGCAATTGCCGGTGACGGCGCTGGTCGACCAGTTCTATGCCGAGGTGCAAGCCGCTGGCGGCGGACGCTGGGACACTTCCAGCCTGATCACCCGGCTCAAGCCGGCCAAGGGCTGAGTCAGGCGCGGAAGATGAAGTAGACCGCGCCCAGCATGCACAGGCCGGCCCACAGGTAGTCGAGCTTCAGCGGCTGCTGCAGGAAGTAGACGCTGAAGGGCACGAAGACCGCGAGGGTGATGACCTCCTGCATGATTTTCAGCTGGCCGACCGACAGCGCGGTGAAACCGATGCGGTTGGCCGGCACCTGCAGCAGGTACTCGAACAGGGCGATGCCCCAGCTGACCAGCGCGGCGATGATCCACGGCTTGGTGTTCAGGGTCTTAAGGTGGCCGTACCAGGCGAAGGTCATGAACAGGTTGGAGAACACCAGGAGGGTGGCGGTTTGGATCCAGACCGGCATGGCGCGCGTCTCGTCGCAGGGAAAGGGCGCCAGCCTATAGCGCGGCATCCGCGTCGCCAAGACCAGGCGACCGGCAGACCTTGGCGTCGGCCGGCGCCGGGATTATCCTCCGCGCCGCGCGCTGCCCCCGGCGGCGACGCGTCCTTTCCTCTCCGGTCCCGCGAGGCCAGTGCAATGCAATGTCGAGCCGGTTGTGGCGCCTGCTGCGTGGCGCCGTCGATCTCCACGCCCATCCCCGGCATGCCCGATGGCAAGCCGGCCGGCGTGCGCTGCGTGCAGCTCGACGAACGCAACTTCTGCCGGATCTTCGGCCAGCTGGAGCGCCCGGCCGTGTGCTCGGCCTTTGGCGCCGATCCCGAAGTCTGTGGCGACAGCGCCGAGGCGGCCGTGCGCATCCTCACCGAGTGGGAGCGCATCACCGCGGCGTGACTTGGAAGTCACGTTTGCTCGGTCCATACTGGCGCCCGTCCTGACTGCCGAACCGCTCAGGACCGCGGATTTGCGAAGGGTGCCGCCGCTGAGCGAGCCCCGGAAGACCAACAATAACCAGAGGAACAAAGACGATGCGTGGCATCCTCCGTACGACCCTGTTGAGCGCCGCCGTGATGAGCATCTGCGGCACCGCCCTGGCCGAGGACTGGCAGCTGGCCAAGGACGAGGACGGCGTCAAGGTCTACCTGAGCGCCGTTCCGGGCTCCAAGTACAAGGCCTACCGCGGCGTGGTGGACATCAAGGCCGACGTCGCCACCATCAACGCCCTGCAGGAAGACGTGAAGGGCTCCTGCAAGTGGATCCACGCCTGCGCCGACATGCGTCTGCTGAAGACCGAAGGCGGCGACACCTGGACCTACTCGAAGATCAGCATGCCGTGGCCGGTGACCGGTCGTGACGTGGTCATCCACGTGACCACCGAGAAGACCCCGGACGGCGGCATGATCCGCCACCTGAACGGCGAGCCGACCTTCACCCCGGAAGTCAGCGGCGAGATTCGCGTACCCAAGCTGGTCGGCGAGTGGAAGCTGGTGCCCAAGGGAGCGGGCGTGACCGAAGTGACCTACCAGGTGCAGACCGAGCCGGGCGGCAGCATCCCGTCCTGGCTGGCCAACAGCTTCGTGGTCGATGCCCCGATGAATACCCTGAAGGGCCTGCGCAGCGCCGCCGAAAAGCGCTGATCGCACAGCCTGGATGCTAGAAGGCCGCCCTCGGGCGGCCTTTTTCGTGGCGTTCAGCGGTAGTGCGCGAGGATGCGCTCGATGTCGCCCGACTGCTTCAGCGCCGCCAGGGCGTCGAGCAGGGCACGGGTCGGCACCTGCGGATCGTCGAGCACCATGCAGCTCAGGTCCGTCTGGTCGAGTTGCGCCACCGGATGCAGCTGCTGCTTCTCGGGCAATGCCCGATTGAACCAATGCAGGGCCAGCTCGCTGCTCACGGCGTACCGATAGCGTCCGATCTCCAGTTTCTTCAGCACCAGCTCCTGGGTGCGTGCGTCGTCGCGGCGGATCTGGCCGCTGTCGAGCAGTGGCTGCAAGGGCGGATAGCGATAGCCGAGCACGGTGCCTATGGTCTGCCGTGACAATCCACCCAGGTCGGTCGCCTGGTCGTCGCGGGAGACCAGCAGGTCGCGCTGGGTCAGCAGCGGCACGCTCCAGCGGTAATCGGGGAAGGGCTGTTCGAGCCAGGTCGGGCTGATGTAGCAGCGCACGTCGATGTCGTGGCTTTCCAGCGCCTGGGCGACGCGGGCGCGGGGCAGGAGGCGATAGTCGGCCTGGATGCCGGCTTTCTTCGTCAAGGCGTCGAACAGGTCGAAGAGAATACCGCCGGTCAGCCGTCCTTCGTCTATCTGCGCCAGCGGCATCGCCCAGCCTTCGATCACCGAGAAGCGCACGGGGCGGTCTCCGGCGAATGCCAGCGGGACGAATAGCAGAAGGAGAACGGCCAGCGTGCGCATTCGAACTCCGGGGACGACGGAAGGCGACACAATGCCTGCTTGGCATGGCCCTTGCCAAGCTTTGAACCGGGGATGCGGACGACTCCGTCCGCTGCCAGTGCACTTTGCCCTCCTATTCGGCTAGCATTAGCCCACTTCCGCCTACCAGCCGCGATGGATTTCAATGAGTTATCAGGTTCTTGCCCGTAAATGGCGTCCGCGTTCGTTCCGCGAAATGGTCGGCCAGACCCACGTCCTCAAGGCCCTGATCAACGCGCTGGACAACCAGCGCCTGCACCACGCCTACCTGTTCACCGGGACCCGCGGCGTGGGCAAGACCACCATCGCACGGATCCTCGCCAAGTGCCTGAACTGCGAGACCGGCATCAGCTCCACCCCCTGCGGCCAGTGTTCGGTGTGCCGGGAGATCGACGAGGGCCGCTTCGTCGACCTCATCGAAGTGGATGCCGCCAGCCGCACCAAGGTCGAGGACACCCGCGAACTGCTGGACAACGTGCAGTACGCACCGACCCGCGGTCGCTACAAGGTCTACCTGATCGACGAAGTGCACATGCTCTCCACGCACTCGTTCAACGCGCTGCTCAAGACCCTTGAGGAGCCGCCGCCGCACGTGAAGTTCCTGCTGGCGACCACCGACCCGCAGAAGCTGCCGGTGACCATCCTCTCGCGCTGCCTGCAGTTCAGCCTGAAGAACATGCCGCCGGAGCGCGTGGTCGAGCACCTGACCCACGTGCTCGGCGCCGAGAACGTGCCTTTCGAGGAAGACGCCCTGTGGCTGCTCGGCCGCGCTGCCGATGGCTCCATGCGCGACGCCATGAGCCTGACCGACCAGGCCATCGCCTTCGGTGAGGGCAAGGTGCTGGCGGCCGATGTGCGCGCCATGCTCGGTACCCTCGACCATGGCCAGGTCTACGGCGTGCTCCACGCGCTGCTCGAAGGCGATGCCCGTGCGCTGCTGGATGCCGTGCGCCACCTCGCCGAACAGGGCCCGGACTGGACTGGCGTGCTCGCCGAGATCCTCAACGTGCTGCACCGCGTGGCCATCGCCCAGGTGCTGCCGGACGCCGTCGACAACGGCCAGGGCGACCGCGACAAGGTACTGGCCCTGGCGCAGGCGCTGCCCGGCGAAGACGTGCAGTTCTACTACCAGATGGGCCTGATCGGCCGCCGCGACCTGCCCCTGGCGCCGGACCCGCGCAGCGGCTTCGAGATGGTGCTGCTGCGCATGCTGGCGTTCCGCCCTGCAGACAGCAGCGGAGCGGCGCCGAGATCGCCGCTAAAGGACCTGGGGATCAGCAAGGCCACGGCTGATTCCTCCCAAAACCCAGTGGCCGGCGCCGCCGTTGCGGCGCCGGTAACCATTCCCGCGGTCAGCGTGCCGGTGATCTCCACCGTGCCAGCCGCCGCGGTTGCGCCTGCAGCGGCGCCCGCGCCTCCGGCTCCGGCTCCGGCTCCGGCTCCGGCTCCGGCTCCGGTCGTGGAGGCCGCGCCCGTTGTGGCTCCGGCCCAACCCGAGCCCATTGCCGCGCCCGCAGTCATGGCCGAGGTTGCCCCGCAGCCGGCGCCGCAGACTGAGCCTGAGGCGCCAGCCAAGCCCGTCGAGGAAGCCGTCGACCTGCCGTGGGACGAGCCTGCCGCGCCGGTCGCTGTCGATGCTCCGACTCCGCCGACTCCGCCGACTCCGCCGACTCCGCCGACTCCGCCGACTCCGCCCGTGGCCGCCGTCGAGGCGCCTGCCGCGCCCTTGGCCGATGCCGAGGACGACGACCGCGACGAAGAGCCGCCGCCGGCCGAGGACTACTATGAAGTCGACATGGACTCGTTCAGCTACCTGGATGGCGAAGCCGCAGCGCCGGCCCAGGCCGAGCCCGAGCCGGAACCGGCCGCGCTGCCGGCTACCGGCCTCGCTGCCGAGTGGCTCGACCTGTTCCCGCGCCTGGGCATGGCCGGCCTGACCGCCAGCATCGGCGCCAATTGCACCCTGGTGTCGGTGCAGGACGACGTCTGGCACCTGCACCTGGACCCGGGGCAGAGCGCGCTGTACAACGCCACCCAGCAGCGCCGTATGAACGACGCGCTGAACCAGTACCACGGCCGCACGTTGCGCCTGGAAGTGACTATCCAGAAGCCCGAGCAGGAAACCCCCGCCCAGGCTGCCGCCCGTCGCCGCGCCGAACGCCAGCGCGCGGCCGAGGCGTCGATCGTCGCCGACCCCTACGTGCAGCAGATGCAGCAGAAATTCGGTGCGGTGATCCGCGCCGGTTCCATCGAACCCCTGGAGGCGAAGGCCTGAGGCCGCGCCCAACCCTGAACGATCGAGGTGAGCAAAATGATGAAAGGTGGCATGGCCGGCCTGATGAAGCAGGCGCAGCAGATGCAGGAAAAGATGCAGAAGATGCAGGAAGAGCTGGCCAACGCGGAAGTCACCGGCCAGTCCGGCGCCGGCCTGGTCAGCGTGGTCATGACCGGTCGCCATGACGTCAAGCGCGTCAGCCTGGACGACAGCCTGATGCAGGAAGACAAGGAAATCCTCGAAGACCTGATCGCCGCCGCAGTGAACGATGCCGTGCGCAAGATCGAGCAGAACAGCCAGGAAAAAATGTCCGGCATGACCGCCGGCATGCAACTCCCGCCCGGCTTCAAGATGCCCTTCTAAGGTGAAGGTGCCGCCCAGCCGGCACCCATGACTGCGTTGCGAGCGATGCCGGACATGCTCATTTACTGAAGTAAACTCCGCTGTCCGCCACCGCTCGCGCCTTGTCCTGCGTACCCTCTGGTCGCCCCAGAACTCCTCCCGTATTTCTTCCCGGTAGACCCCATGAGCTTCAGCCCGCTGATCCGCCAACTGATCGACGCCCTGCGCATCCTGCCCGGAGTGGGACAGAAGAGCGCCCAGCGCATGGCGCTGCAGCTGCTCGAGCGCGATCGCAGCGGCGGGTTGCGCCTGGCCCAGGCGCTGACCCAGGCGATGGAAGGGGTAGGGCACTGCAAGCAGTGCCGCACGCTGTCCGAGGATGATCTTTGCCCGCAGTGCGCCGACCCGCGCCGCGACGATTCGCTGCTGTGCGTCGTCGAGGGCCCGCTGGATGTGTTCGCCGTCGAGCAGACCGGCTATCGCGGCCGCTTCTTCGTGCTCAAGGGGCACCTGTCGCCGCTGGACGGGCTGGGCCCGGAAGCCATTGGCATTCCGGAGCTGGAAGCGCGGATCAAGGCCGGCAGTTTCAGCGAGATCATCCTGGCGACCAACCCCACGGTAGAGGGCGAGGCCACCGCGCACTACATCGCCCAATTGATGGCGGGCAGCGGCCTGGTACTCAGCCGCATCGCCCATGGCGTCCCGCTGGGCGGCGAATTGGAACTGGTCGACGGCGGCACCCTGGCCCACGCCCTGGCTGGCCGTCGGCCAATCGGCAGCTAATCCCCCGCCAGGCGTTGCAGCGCCTGCGCGCCCATTTCGTAGGCCACCCATTTCACTTCGCGCCGGCCGCCCAGGCGGGCATAGAAGCGCTCGGCCGCGTCATTGCCGGCCAGCACGTCCCACAGCAGTCGCCCGGCGTTCTGCGCTTGCGCCCACTGCGCCACGCGTTGCATCAGCCGCTTGCCGACGCCGCTGCCGCGTTGCGCCTCGACCACGTAGAGCTCCTTCAGCCGTACGCTGGGGCGCAAGTCGTAGGTGAACGCAATGCTTTGTGCGACGGCGTAGCCGCAGAGCGAGCCTGACTCGGCGACGAAGACCTGGCATTGCGCCGACGGCCCGAACGCGCGGTCGAGCAGGGCCTGGGCGTCAACCGCGAAGTCGTCGAGATAGCCTTCGAACGCCGCCAGCGCGCGCATCAGTTCGAGCACGGCGGGAACGTCCTCCGGCTGCGCCGGGCGTACCGTCAGCATGCGCAGGAGATCCCTTCGCCAGCACCGCGCGACAGTTGTGCATCACCGCTCACCAAGGCCAGGCCTTCGTCCAGCCAGCCGGTCACGCCACCGATCATCTCCTTCACCGGCAGGCCCAGCGCAGCGATCTTCGCGGCGGCGCGGTGCACGCCATTGCAGTGCGGCCCTGCGCAGTAGACGACGAACAGCGTACCCGGCGGAAACTGAGCCATGTGCCGAGCGTCGATTTCCCGGGTTGGCAGGTTCAGCGCGCCGGGTACATGCCCGTGGGCGAAGGCTGCAGGGCTGCGCACATCGAGCAGGACGAAGTCCTGTTCGCCGTTCTGCTGCGCGTTGTTCACGTCCGAGCAATCGGTCTCGAAGGCCAGGCGACGGCTGAAATGGGCGAGGGCGTCGGCGGGATGGGCGGCGGGGAACTGGCTGACGAGGCTGGGCATGGCAAGGCTCCTGTTGAAGATGACGCCACTGTATTCGGCCGCCGAAGCCGGCTACAGTGGCGCTCAAGACAGTGATCGGAAGTTTTCCGCCAAATGCAGCGTGATCCCCTGGATGTAGCCGTCCTGGCCTACGACGGCCTGTGCACCTTCGAATTCGGTATCGCCGTGGAGATATTCGGTCTGCCGCGCCCGGAGTTCGAGTTTCCCTGGTATCGCCAGCGCATCGTCGCCGTGGACCAGGGGCCGATGCGCGCCCTGGGCGGCATCCAGGTGCTTGCCGACGGCGGGCTCGATTCGCTGGAAAGTGCCGGCACCGTTATCGTGCCGGGCTGGCGGGATCGCGCCGAGCCGCCGCCTCCCGCGCTGGTCGCTGCGTTGCAGCGTGCCCATGCGCAGGGCGCGCGGCTGCTTTCGATCTGCTCGGGGGTGTTCGTGCTGGCGGCGACCGGCCTGCTCGACGGGCGTCGGGCGACGACCCACTGGCGCTATGCCGAAGAGCTCGGGCGGCGTTTTCCCGCGATCGAGGTGGATGCGCAGGTGCTGTATGTCGATGCAGGGCAGGTCATCACCTCCGCCGGCAGCGCAGCCGGAATCGACGCCTGCCTGCATCTGGTCGCGCGGGACTTCGGTGCGCAGATCGCCAACACCGTGGCGCGGCGGCTGGTGATGTCGCCGCAACGTGGCGGCGGGCAGGCGCAATTCATTCCCGCGCCGGTAGCCAGCGCGCCGCGCCATGACCTCTCGGGCTTGCTCGACTGGACCCGCCAGCGCCTCGACCAACCGCTCACCGTCGCGCAGATGGCGGAACGCGTGGCGATGAGCGAGCGCACCTTCCTGCGCCGTTTCAGCGATGCCACCGGCATGACGCCCAAGGCCTGGCTGCAGCACGAGCGCATGGCTCGGGCCCGCGAGCTGCTGGAGGGCACTGCCGAGAGTATCGAGCGGATTGCCGAGCGCTGTGGCTTCGGCACCGTGGAGAGCTTTCGCAATGCCTTTCGCGCAAGTGCGGGGCTTGCGCCTTCGCTGTACCGGGAGCGTTTCGGGGCGGCGCATCTGTCCTAGCCGATGGCGGGTGCCTCGCCTTGCAAACCAAGCAAGCGCTAGGTAAGTTCAGGCAATCCGCCTGGAGGTCTGCCATGTCCGCATTCACCGAATACTTCGACGACAGCCACCGCCTGGTCCGCGACACGGTGCGGCGCTTCGTCGAGCGCGAGATCCTGCCGCACATCGCCGACTGGGAAGAAGCCGAGGAATTCCCCCGCGAGCTGTACCGCAAGGCCGGTGAGGCCGGCATCCTCGGCATCGGTTACCCGGAAGCCCTGGGCGGCAGCCACGAAGGCGACCTGTTCGCCAAGCTCGCTGCCAGCGAGGAGCTGATGCGCAGCGGCTCCGGCGGCCTGGTGGCGGGCCTCGGCTCCCTGGATATCGGCCTGCCGCCGCTGCTCAAGTGGGGCCGCGCCGAGCTGCGCGAGCGCATCGTCCCGCAGGTGCTGGCTGGCGAGAAGATCATTGCCCTCGCCGTAACCGAGCCTTCCGGCGGTTCCGATGTGGCCAACCTGAAGACCCGTGCCGTGCGCGACGGCGACTTCTACCGCGTGACCGGCAGCAAGACCTTCATCACCAGCGGCGAGCGTGCCGACTACTACACGGTGGCGGTGCGCACCGGCGGCGAGGGTTACGGTGGCGTCAGCCTGTTGCTGGTGGAGAAGGGGACGCCCGGTTTCAGCGTCGGCCGCAAGCTGAAGAAGATGGGCTGGTGGGCCTCGGACACCGCCGAGCTGTTCTTCGACGACTGCAAGGTGCCGGCGGAAAACCTGATCGGCATGGAGAACATTGGCTTCGCCTGCATCATGGCGAACTTCCAGAGCGAGCGTCTGGCGCTGGCCACCATGGCCAACATGACCGCGCAGATGGCGCTGGAAGAAGCGCTGAAATGGAGCGCCGAGCGGGAGGCCTTCGGCAAGCCGATCGGCAAGTTCCAGGTGCTCAAGCACCGCCTGGCGGAGATGGCGACCCAGGTCGAGGTATCGCGCGAGTTCACCTATCGCCAGGCCGCGAAGATGGCGGTCGGCAAGAGCGTGATCAAGGAAATCTCGATGGCCAAGAACTTCGCCACCGACGTTGCCGACCGCGTGGTCTACGACGCCGTGCAGCTGCTCGGCGGCATGGGCTACATGCGCGAGAGCCTGGTCGAGCGGCTGTATCGCGACAATCGCATCCTCTCCATTGGCGGCGGCACCCGCGAGATCATGAACGAGATCATCGCCAAGCAGATGGGGCTGTAGTTCGACAACGCTTGCGCGTTGCCTGGGTGCGTAGGATCGGATTTATCCGGGAACCGCACGGCACGAATGCCGACCTTGTAGGGCGAATAACCCCGAAGGGGTTATCCGCCGTTTTCGTGCCTGGCTGCGGCGCATAACCGCGAACGCGGTTATGCGCCCTACGGATCGATCGGCGCGGGGATTTTCGCGGATGAATCCGCGCCTACAGGTGTGCGTGGCCCGCCTGGTTGCGTCGCCAGGCGGCCGGCGGGCAGCCGTATTCGCGGCGGAAGGCGCGGCTGAAGGCCGTGTCGGTCTGGTAGCCGACGTCTTCCGCTATCCGTGCCAGCGGGGCGTTGCTGCCGCGTAGCAGGTTGGCGGCGAGGAGCATTCGCCACTGCGTCAGGTACTGCATCGGTGAGTTGCCGACCAATTGCTGGAAACGTTCGGCCAGCACCGAGCGCGAGGTGCCGGCGCAGCGCGCCAGTTCTTCCAGCGTCCAGCAGCGCGCCGGTTCCTTGTGCAGTGCGCCGAGGGCGGCGCCGACGATGCGGTCGTGCAGGCCGGCGAGCCAGCCGCTGCGGCCTTCGCCTTGTTCCTCCATATAGAGGCGCAACACTTCGATGAACAGCACTTCGGCCAGCTTGGCCAGGACGCCGGCGCCGCCCGGGCGCGGCGAGCGAGCCTCGGCCAGGGCGTAGCGCACCGAGCTTTCCAGCCAGGCGCCGGCGGCGGAGCCACGCACGTTCACTTTTACCAGTGGCGGCAATCCCGCCAGCAGCAGGCGTGCGAGGCGCGTGTCGCAGGCCAGGTAGCCGCAGACCAGCTTGGTGCTGGCGCCTCCGCCGCCATAGGCCAGTTGCCGTGGGCGGCGCGACAGCACGGTGTGCAGCGGTGCGCCGCTGGCCGGCGGCAGGCCCGGTTGCGAGGTCATGCGGTGGGCGTCGCCCTGGGGGAAGAGCACGGCATCGCCGGCGACCAGGTGCGTTGGCGGCCCCTGGCCCATTTCGACGAAGCATTCGCCTTCGGTGATCAGGTGGAAAATCACCACTTGCTCGGCACCTGGCTCCAGTAGCTGCACCACCGAGTCGGCGCGCGGCGACTGGTAGCACCAGGGCGCGGTGAAGCGTGCATTGATGAAGATGGCGCCGACCAGGCGCACCACCCGCAGGGTTTCCGAGAGCGCGTCCATCAGCTGTCGGCGACCTGGATGTCCAGGCTCAGCGGCACGTGGTGGGCGAGGGCGCCGGATACCGGTGACAACGCCTGCCCTTGCTCGACCAACTGCCGCAGGCGTTCGCTGGATACGCCTGGTGCCGCGATGCGCACCTGCAGCCTGGCCGCCAGCGGTCCGGCGCTGGGTGGTTGGCCGCTGTCGCCGGCGAGGCCCAGCAGGCCATTGAGGTCGGACTGGCTGTGCGCCTCGACTTCCAGGCGATCCAGTTCGATGCCCGCGCTGGCGGCGAGCATGGCGATGCGCGTGGTGACGCAGCCGGCGAGGGCGGCGCGCAGCAGCCAGCCGGGGCTGACCTGGGTGCCGGAGCCACCCAGCTCGGCGGGCAGGTCGGTATGCAGTTCGGTGCCGTTGGCGTGCCGCGTGCTGACCCGGCCCGCGCCTTGCCAGCGGGCCATCGCCGGTTCGTCATGCACCCGGCCATAGGCGGGGCGCCTTTCCAGGACCGTCTGCAAGCGCTGCAGGGCTGTCGCGAGCTGTTCCGATTCCATGCTGCACCTCCCGTGCGGCGGGCGTTGCGTCGATTCTGAGCGCCTTTTCCCGGGACCGGGCGAGCGCCGGACGATCGGATAGGCAAGGCCGACGCTGGAGCAGGACGCCTTCGGAGGAAGCGGCGCAGCATCGATCCTGGCGAAGGTGCAGTGCGGCCTTCGCCGTTCCCACTCCCATGGAGGTTGTCATGCCGAAGTTTGTTATCGAGCGCGAGATTCCCGGCGCCGGAGCCCTTTCCGAGCGTGATCTCAAGGCCATCGCGCAAAAATCCTGCCGTGTGTTGAACCAGCTGGGTCCCCAGGTGCAGTGGCTGCACAGCCACGTCACCGGTGATCGCATCTACTGCCTGTACATAGCTCCCGACGAGGCTGCGGTGCTGGAGCACGCCCGCCAGGGCGGCTTCCCGGCCAACCGGGTGTCGCAGGTGCTATCGACCATAGATCCGACCACCGCCGAATGAACGGCAGGCGCGCTCCGCCGCCGGCGGGGCGTGTCCTTCACCCTGGAGGAATCAACGGATGAACTCAGTTGTGGATTTCAACGCGCTCAAGCAGCGCCAGATGAATGCCTGGGCCAGCGGCGACTACGCCGTGATCGGCACGACTTTGCAGATTGTCGGCGAGCAGTTGGCCGAAGCCTGCGACCTGCGCTGCGACGAGCGTGTGCTCGATGTCGCCGCCGGCAACGGCAACGCCACACTGGCGGCCGCTCGACGCGGGTGCCAGGTGGTTTCTAGCGACTACGTGCCGGCCTTGCTCGAGCGCGGGGCCGAGCGGGCACAGGCAGAACGCCTGGCGGTGGAGTTCCGCCCCGCCGATGCCGAAGCCTTGCCCTTCGACACCGCGAGCTTCGACGCAGTGCTCTCGACCTTCGGCGTGATGTTCACCCCCGACCAGCCGCGCGCCGCCGCCGAACTGGCGCGCGTTTGCCGGCCCGGCGGGCGCATCGGTATGGCCAACTGGACGCCGCAGGGCTTCATCGGCCAGCTGTTCCGCCTGCTCGGCCAGTACCTGCCGCCTGCGCCGGGCGTGCAGCCGCCGTCGGCCTGGGGCGTGGAGGGGCACCTGCACGAGCTGTTCGGTTCGGCGCTGGGCGACCTGCGTGCCACGCGGCGCTACTTCAACTTCCGCTACCGCTCGCCGGCGCACTTCATCGAGGTCTTCCGCACCTGGTACGGGCCGTTGCACAAGGCCTTCGCCAACCTGCCGGAAGAGGAGGGCGCGCGCCTGGAAGCCGACCTCACGCGGCTGCTGGAGAGCAGCAATCGCGCAGGTCCAACGTCGCTGGTGGTGCCCAGCGAGTACCTGGAGGTGGTGATTACCCGCAGCTAGCCGGGACATGCGCAATGACAAAGCCCGCTCCTTGGAGCGGGCTTTTTCGTCAGGGCGCTGGTGTTACTTGGCTTCGTAGCCTTCGGTGCGCACCTTGGGCTTGGGCGCGAAGCGCGCGGCCAGGCGCATGCTGGTGGTGACCACTTTCTGGTACCACACCGGCAGCAGGCGCAGCATCAGGTCGATGGCGTGGGCGTCGGGGCCGATGAGGATGCGCCGGGCGTCGCGCTCAACGCCGCGGATGATCACCTGCGCGGCCTTGTCCGGGGTGGTGCGCAGCAACTGGTCGTTGAACTGCTGGCGCGCGGCGTTGGCGTTCTGCCCGGTGACCTTGGCGAGGCTGTCGTTCATCCGCGCGGTCTTGGCGATGTTGGTCTTGATCCCGCCCGGGTGCACGCAGCTGGCCGAGACCCGTCCGCCGTCCATGTCCAGCTCCTGGCGCAGCGACTCGGTGAAGCCGCGCACGGCGAACTTGGTGGCGTTGTAGGCGCTCATGCCCGGCTGCGAGAACAGCCCGAACACACTGGAGACGTTGACGATGTGCCCCTCGCCGGACGCCTTGATGTGCGGCAGGAAGGCCTTGGTGCCATACACCACGCCCCAGAAGTTGATGTTGGTGATCCACTCGTACTCTTCATAGTCGCTGCCTTCCACGGTGCCGGCGTGGGCGACGCCGGCGTTGTTGAAGATCAGGTTGACCTTGCCGTGCTCGGCGGCGGTCTTGTCGGCCCAGGCGTGCACCTGCTCGCGGTCGGCGACGTTGACCACGTCAGTGGAGATGCGCACGCCGTAGGAGGTCAGCGCCTGCCGCGTTTCTTCAAGGCCGGCGGCGTTGACGTCGGCAAGCGCGAGGTGGCAACCGCGGGACGCCAGTTCGCGGGCCAGGGCGCGGCCGATGCCGGAACCGGCACCGGTGATGGCGGCGACTTTGTTCTCGAAGGACTTCATGCCGGAACCTCCTCGGCGCGGGGTTGCTGAGCAACGGACGCCGGGAAGGGCCGTGCGTTCAGGTGATAGGCAGCCGGATCGAAGTGCCGGGTGAGCAGGCGGAAGCGCCAGGTGAAGCCCGGCCACAGGGTGCAGTTGCGCCCGCTCACCGGGTGCAGGTACCAGCTCTTGCAGCCGCCGGTGTTCCACACGGTGTTGCTGAGGTTGCCCTGCACCTTGGCGTTCCAACGCTCCTGCACCTCGTCCTTGACCTCCAGGCTGAGCAGGTCGCGGCGCTGCATGAGCTTGAGCGCGCCGAGCACGTAGGCGATCTGCGACTCGATCATGTAGACCATCGAGTTGTGCCCAAGGCCGGTGTTCGGGCCCATGAGGAAGAACAGGTTGGGGAAGCCGCGGGTGACGGTGCCCTTGTAGGCTTCCGGGCCTTGCTTCCAGGTGTCGAGCAGGTCGACGCCGTTGCGGCCGAATACGGTGCCGCGCGGGATCGGATCGTTGGCGGTGAAGCCGGTGCCGAAGATGATCGCGTCCACTTCGCGCTCTTGCCCGTCGGCGGTGACGATGCTGTGCTCGCGGATCTCGCGGATGCCATCGGTGATCACCGACGAGTTCGGCGCGGCCAGTGCAGGGTAGTAGTTGGGCGACATCAGGATGCGCTTGCAGCCGATGGTGTAGTCCGGGGTGACCTTGCGACGCAGCTCCGGATCCTTGATCTGCTGGTGGATGTAGCGCACGGCGAGCTTGCCGATCATCTTCATCGCCCAGGGCGCGAAGGTGAAACCGAGCACGCGGCCTTCGAGCATGCTGTAGAGCGCGCCGCGCCAGAGTTTCTGCACCAGCGGGAAGTGCTTGAAGCGTGCGCGTTCCTTGTCGCTGATGGCGCGGTCGGGCTTGGGCAGGATCCAGGGCGCGGTGCGCTGGTAGAGGTCCATCTTGGCCACCAGCGGCTGGATTTCCGGCACGAACTGGATGGCCGAGGCGCCGGTGCCGATCACCGCCACACGCTTGCCCGCGAGGTCGTAGTCGTGGTCCCAGTTCTGCGAGTGGAAGGCCTTGCCCTGGAAGCTTTCCAGGCCCTTGAGCGGAGGAATCGAGGGGATCGACAGGGCGCCCATGCCGGAGACAACGGCCTGCGCGGTGTAGTGGTTGCCGGCGGCGTCGTGGATGTGCCAGAGGTTGCGGGCGTCGTCCCACTCCAGGCGCTGCACCTCGGTGTTGAAAAGGGTGCGGTTCTCCAGGCGGTACTTCTTCCAGCAGCCCTCCAGGTAAGCGCGGATTTCCGGTTGGCGGGCGAACATGCGCGTCCATTCCGGGTTCGGCTCGAAGGAGAAGGAGTAGACATGGGACTGCACGTCGCAGGCGCAGCCCGGGTAGTTGTTGACCCGCCAGGTGCCGCCGACGCCGGCGGCCTTCTCGAACAGCAGGAAGTCGCGCTCGCCCTCCTGGCTCAGGCGGATGGCCATGCCCAGCCCGGAAAATCCGGTGCCGATGATGGCGACTTTGCAGTGTCTGCTCGCGGCAGTTTGCCCTTGCGTACCCATTTGCCTAGCTCCTGTTATCTGTGCTTGTATGCCGGCGTATACAACTGTCTACGTGCTGCCAATGTAGACATCTGTATACTTCGGCGGCAACCAATCTTTAGGGTGGGCGAGGTGGGGCAGGGATGAGTCTGGAACTCGACGAGGTAACACAACGCCAGGACGCACCGGGCAAGCGCCTGCTGATGGAAGCGGCGCTGCACCTGGCCTCCAGCCGGCGCAGCCTGAGCAGCATCGGTCTGCGCGAGCTGGCGCGCGAGGCGGGGCTGAACCCGAACACCTTCTACCGGCATTTCGCCGATGTGGACGACCTGGGCCTGGCGATCATCCGTGACATCGCTACCCAGCTGCGCCAGCCGCTGCGCGCCTTGCGCCGCGAAGCCGCCGAACGCGCCCCGGCTGCCGGAGCTGCAGCGCATCTGCCCCTGGGGCTGGATTTCGCCCGCGGCCAGCGGGTCTGCCAGGAGACGGTGAGGCTGTTCTTCGACTTCGTCGAACAGAACCCGGAAGCCTTCGTGATAGGCGTGCGCGAGTTGCACGGCCCGTCGCCGGTGCTGCGCGAGGCGCTGGGCAAGGTGATGGACGACTTCGGCGCCGACATGGCCGAGGACATCGCGCAATTCCACCTGTTACCCAACGTGCCGGAGGCGGAGGTGGCGCAGCTGTCGCGGGCGATCAGCCGGCAGCTGTTCCAGCAGTCGCTGGACTACCTGGAGTTGCCCGAGGGGCGCCGGGAAGAGGTCTGTGCGTTGGCGGAGCGGCAGATTCTGCTGCTGTTCACTGGCGCGTCGGTGCTGCAGGCGTTGGGGTTGTAAGGCCTGTAACGGTTTTTAATGACCCAGTTGCGCCTTCATTAGCAGCGCGTAGCCCAGCAGCATCAGCGGCCAGCCGCAGGTCGGGCCGAACAGCAGCGCCCACAGCCGGGTGCGTGGATCGAAACCCACGCCGTGCACGAACCCCGCACTGACGCCGAGCATCACCAGCATCAGCGGGCCGTGGCTGTACCCTCCCTGGGCGTCGAGCATCAGCGCCGGGTGGATCAGCAACACCAGCGCCAGCGGCGCCGCCAGGAGTAGCGACAGCGCGCGGCTCCATGGGCGGCGCAGCGCGCCGTCAGGCATCAGCGCTGTCATCGCTGTCCAGGTCCTGGGTGGTTTCCAGCCAGAGTGCGTTGACGATGCCGAAGCTGCAGGCCAGCAAGATGCCGAGGATCCAGGTGAAGTACCACATGTGCGTCGCTCCTCAGTAGAGTCCGTGGGGGTTGGCGTCGATGTGCTTGCGGCTGAGCCGGCCCCACATCCGCACGTAGCCCCAAAGCGTGTAGCAGAGAATGATCGGCACGAAGACGCAGGCCACGCCGAACATGATGCCCAGGGTCTTGTGGCTGGACACGGCGTCCCACAGGGTCAGGCTCGCCGCGAGGTTTTCGCTGGACGGGAAGACGAAGGGGAACAGCGCGAAGCCGGCGGTGCAGATCGTCCCGATGATCGCCAGGGCACTGCCGAGGAAGGCCAGTCCGCCACGCCGGCCGCTGGCGGCGCCGAGGGCGATCAGGCCACCGAGGATGCCCAGGGCGGGGGCGAGCATCGTCAGCGGCTGCTTGTGGTAGTTGGCCAGCCAGCCGGCGTTGTCCAGCGCGACCTCCTTGTGCAGCGGGTTGAGCACGGCGTTGCCGTCCACCGCCGAGACCAGGCTGTAGCCGTGCATGCCGAAGCTGACCCAGGCGCCGGCGCCGATGAAGGCCACCAGGTAGACCAACGCGCAGAGCCTTGCGGCGCTGGCCGAGCGCTCGGCCAGCTCGCCGTCGGTGCGCAGCATCAGCCAGGCGCCGCCGTGCAGGCAGAGCATGCTCAGGCTGACCACCCCGGCGAGCAGGGCGAAGGGGTTGAGCAGGGCGAAGAAGGAGCCGTGGTAGGAGGGCCGCATCATGTCGTCGAGGTTGAATGGCAGGCCCTGGAACAGGTTGCCGAAGGCCACGCCGAACACCAGCGCCGGGACGAAGCCGCCGACGAACAGTGCCCAGTCCCAGACGTTGCGCCAGCGCGGGTCTTCCAGCTTGCTGCGGTAGTCGAAGCCCACCGGCCGGCAGAACAGCGCGAAGAGCACCAGCAGCATGGCCCAGTAGAGGCCGGAGAACGCCGTGGCGTAGACCATCGGCCAGGCGGCGAAGAGCGCGCCGCCGGCAGTGATGAACCATACCTGGTTGCCGTCCCAGTGCGGCGCGATGGTGTTGATCGCCACGCGGCGCTCGTGGTCCTGCTTGGCGACGAAGGGCAGCAGCGCCATGGCGCCCATGTCGAAGCCGTCGGTGAGGGCGAAGCCGATCAGCAGTACGCCGATCAGCACCCACCAGATGATCTTCAGGGTTTCGTAGTCCATCTCGGGCTCCTCAGGCGGTGGCCGGGCGATGGGCGCCGGCGTCCTGTTCGAAGTGGTAGCGGCCGGTGTGCAGGCTCGACGGACCGAGGCGCGCGAACTTGATCATCAGGTACATCTCCACCACCAGCAGCAGGCTGTAGAAGAGCACCAGCGCGGTGATCGAGCCCCAGAGGTCGTGGGTGCTCAGGCTGGAAGCGGACAGGTGCACCGGCAACACCTCGCCGATGGACCAGGGCTGGCGGCCATGCTCGGCGACGTACCAGCCGGTCTGCGCAGCGATCCAGGGCAGCGGCAGGCTCAGCAGCGCCCACTTCAGCAGCCAGGGCTTGCGTTCCTCGTTCTTGCGCGCCGACGCCCAGAAGGCGCAGGCGAACAGGGCGAGCATGAGGAAGCCGCAGGCGACCATGATGCGGAAGCTGAAGAACAGGGTGAGCACGTCGGGGATGGTGTCGAGGGTGGCCAGGCGGATCTGTTCTTCCGTCGCGTCGGTGACCTTTTCGGTGTACTTCTTCAGCAGCAGGCCGTAGCCGAGGTCGAGCTTGACCTGGTCGAAGGCGGCGAGGGTCGCCGGCGACTTGTCGCCGCCGCGCAGCTGTTCGAGCAACGCATAGGCCTTCATGCCATTTCGGATACGTGCCTCGTGCTGCACCAGCAGGTCCTTGATGCCGGTCACTTCCTTGTCGAGCGAGCGGGTGGCGATGATGCCCAGGGCGAAGGGAATCTTGATCGCGTAGTGGGTGCGCATCTGCTCCTGGTCGGGGATGCCGAACAGGGTGAAACCGGCCGGTGCCGGCTCGGTGTTCCACTCGGCCTCGATGGCGGCGAGCTTGGTCTTCTGCACGTCACCGATCTCGTAGCCGGATTCGTCGCCGAGGATGATCACCGAGAGGACCGAGGCCATGCCGAAGGCCGAGGCTATGGCGAAGGAACGGCGGGCGAAGCCCTGGTCGCGCTTCTTCAGCAGGTACCAGCTGGAGATGGCGAGGACGAAGATCGCCCCAGTGACGTAGCCGGCGGCCACGGTGTGCACGAACTTGACCTGGGCCACCGGGTTGAACAGCAGGGCGCCGAAGTCGACCAGCTCCATGCGCATGGTCTGGTAGTTGAACTCCGCGCCCACCGGGTTCTGCATCCAGCCGTTGGCGATCAGGATCCACAGCGCCGAGAGGTTCGAGCCCAGCGCCACCAGCCAGGTCACGGCCAGGTGCTGGACCTTCGACAGGCGTTCCCAGCCGAAGAAGAACAGGCCGATGAAGGTGGATTCGAGGAAGAAGGCCATCAGGCCCTCGATGGCCAGCGGCGCGCCGAAGATGTCTCCGACGTAGTGGGAGTAGTAGGCCCAGTTGGTGCCGAACTGGAACTCCATGGTCAGCCCGGTGGTGACGCCCAGGGCGAAGTTGATGCCGAACAGCTTGCCCCAGAACTGGGTCATGTCCTTGTAGACCTGCTTGCCGGTCATCACATACACCGACTCCATGATCGCCAGCAGGAACGCCATTCCGAGCGTCAGCGGGACGAACAGGAAGTGGTACATCGCCGTCATGGCGAACTGCAGGCGTGACAGATCGACTACGGCTTCCGAGATCATCACGGAGTCTCCTTGGAGGGGGGGGGGAGTGAAGCGGAGTTGCCCAGCAGGTGCGCGCTGACCTGCCGGTCACCGTCGGCGGGGACGGTGGGGTGATCGAACCAGATGGCCTTGATGGCCAGCAGCAGGGCCAGCTTGATCACCAGGATCACGGCGATCTCGCGGGCCAGGGGAATCTTCCAGAACGGCTTGTCTTCGACCGGCATCGAGGGGTTCCGTCTGACATTCGTAGGAAAGAGCCTTCAGGCAATGCTTACATCAGGCTACAAATTTCCCATCCCAGTGTAGTGACTGGATGTCGCAGTGCCATGCCGGAACGGCAAAAGCCAGGCGGCGCCTGGCTTTTGCGGGGGGTGGGGCGGATTGCCGCGGGGCTCAGCCGGCGAAGTCGAGTTGCTCCTTCCAGTGTTTTTCCAGGGCGCGGGTGTCGTGGTCGAGGGGGTGGAAACCCGGGCGGAAGTAGTCCAGCCAGGGGCGCACGAGCTGGGTGAAGTAACCGTTGCGCAGGCCGAACAGGGTCACCAGGCCGTGCTTCCAGCTGCCCCAGTTGAACAGCTGGCCATCCTTGCGCAGCAGGTGGATCTGGAAGCCGCCGATGACGCCGAGGAAGATCACGGTGGTCAGCAGCATCACCGCGGTACGGGTGAAATAGCCGCCGTAGACCTGCTGGTAGACGTCGTAGGCCACCGCCTTGTGCTCGTTCTCCTCGATGGCGTGCCACATCCACAGCTTGTACATCTTCGGCGACTTCATCTGCGTGCTCAGGTCCTCGCGGCGCAGCAGGCGTTCGGCCATGGTCGCGGTGAAGTGCTCCAGGGCGCAGGTGATCGCCAGGTCGTGCTTCTTGGTGGTGACCTTGCTGATCGCGCCAAGCAGGTGCTTGATGCGCAGCTCCAGACGCTCCAGGTCGATGCCGTGCTCCTCGGCATATTCGTTGTAGGCCGCGTGCTCCTTGGAGTGCATGGCCTCCTGGCCGATGAAGGCGCTGACATCCTTCTGCAGCTGCGGGTCGCGGATCTGCTCGCGCACGGCGCGCACGCTGTCGACGAAGAACTTCTCGCCATAGGGGAACAGCGAGGAGAGGTTGTTCATGAAGTGCGACATGAAGGGCTGGCCGTCCCACCAGTATTTCGGTGTCTCGCTGAAGCTGAAATCCATTCGACGGACCGGGAAGTTCGCGCGCAGCGCTTGAGTTTGGGCGTTCATGGCTGACTCCATTGTTGTTGTTCGGCAGAGCCGCGGCGGAGTCGATGCACCTGAATTGCAGGCGAGGGGCATGGCCACCGGGCGAAACGACCTGGCACGCTGAATGTGCCATTGGCTGATGTCATTGTTGGAAGGATTGTCCGACAATGCCCAGGTCATAAGCGGTCATGCCCAGGTTGGATCCGGCCAAGCAGGCGTGATCCCGACCTTGGATAGGGGAGTGGATGGAAGGGCGTGCGCTCTGGCGCCGCTCCTGCAACGGAGTACTGCGTCGCGAGGTTCGCGAGCAAGCTCGCTCCTACGAGGAGGAGCGGCAGGCTTGGGGAGGCTTGAGGCGCGGAGCCGAACGGCTCCGCGCGGGCATCACTGCTCGTCGAGGGCGAAGGCGGTGAGGCTGTAGGTGGGGATGCCGGCGTCGGCCAGCTTGGCCGAGCCGCCGAGCTCCGGCAGGTCGATGATGGACGCGGCCTCGAAGACCTTGGCGCCCATGCGGCGTACCAGTTGTGCGGCTGCCAGCAGGGTGCCGCCAGTGGCGATCAGGTCATCGAAGATCAGCACGCTGTCGCCTTCGCAGAGGCTGTCGGCGTGGACCTCCAGCAGCGCTTCGCCGTACTCGGTCTGGTAGCCCTGGGCGAGTACGTCGGCCGGCAGTTTGCCTTGCTTGCGGAACAGCACCAGCGGCTTGTTCAGTTCGTAGGCGATGATCGAGCCGATCAGGAAGCCGCGAGCGTCCATGGCGCCGATATGGCTGAAATCCGCTTCCACGTAGCGCTGGATGAAGCTGTCGGCGACGAAACGCAGGGCGCGCGGCGACTGGAACAGCGGGGTGATGTCACGGAACATCACGCCCGGCTTGGGGAAGTCGGGGACCGCGCGGATCACGGATTTCAGGTCAAGCTGGTTGAGGATCATGCTGTCAGGCTACCTGGTTACTGCTGATTGCGAAGTCCGAAAGTATAACGGGCCCGCCAGATGGCGAGCCCGCTTTGTGCGATGACCGGAGAGTCTCGGGCCTCAGTTGTCCATCTGGCCGCCGGCCAGGGCGCACAACTCGATGGAGTCGAGGATCTGCACTTCCTTGCCTTCGGCGGCGATCAGGCCGCTCTGCTGGAAGCGGGTAAACACCCGCGACACGGTTTCCACCGCCAGGCCCAGGTAGTTGCCGATCTCGTTGCGCGACATCGCCAGGCGGAACTGCTGGGCGGAGAAGCCACGGGCGCGGAAACGCGCCGCGAGGTTCACCAGGAAGGTGGCGATGCGCTCGTCGGCGGTCTTCTTCGACAGCAGCAGCATCATCTGCTGGTCGTCGCGGATTTCGCGGCTCATCACCCGCATCAGCTGGCGGCGCAGCTGCGGCAGTTGTTCGGCGAGCTCGTCGAGACGCTCGAAGGGGATCTCGCAGACGGAAGTGGTTTCCAGCGCTTGCGCCGATACCGGATAGGCCTCGGTGTCCATGCCGGAGAGGCCGACCAGCTCGCTGGGCAGGTGGAAGCCGGTGATCTGCTCTTCGCCGTTGTCGGTCAGGCTGAAGGTCTTCAGCGCGCCGGAGCGCACGGCGAAGACCGAGCCGAAGGCATCGCCCTGGCGGAACAGCAGCTCGCCTTTCTTCAGCGGACGACCGCGCTTGACGATCTCGTCGAGGGCGTCCATGTCGTCGTTGTTCAGCGACAGGGGCAGACAGAGCGGGGCCAGGCTGCAGTCCTTGCAGTGCGCCTGCGGGAGGGCGCGCACCTTGATGGTTTCGGCCATGGGGGATCCTTGGGTGGAAGGCACATGAAACGCAAGGTTAACGCACCCGGGGCTTGCGCATCCAGCGAGTATGCGAGTTCTCGACTAGTTATTAGGAATTCTCTTCATCGCGCCGGGCGGGCAGCCGCCCGGTCACCCCTCAGATCACCCGCGAAAAGCGTTGCAGGTTCTGCTCCGGCAGGTAGCGGTCGAAGAGCATGCACAGGCTGCGCACGAGCAGGCGGCCAGCTGCGGTGACGTCGATGCCGTCGCGGTCGAGCAGGATCAACCCGTCTGAGGCGAAGCGCTCGAGCTCGGGCCAGACGCTGGCGAAGTAGCCGCGGAATTCGATGTTGAATTCCCGCTCGACGGCGGCGAAGTCCAGTCTGAAGTGGCAGATCAGTTGCTGGATCACCGCGCGGCGGATGCGATCGTCCGGGGTGCAGAAGAGGCCGCGACGGGTGGCCAGTTGGCCGTTGTCCAGGCTGCTCATGTAGTCGGCGATTTCGCTGCTGTTCTGCGCGTAGAGGTTGCCGATCTGGCTGATCGCCGAGACGCCCAGGCCGATCAGGTCGCAATGGCCGTGGGTGGTATAGCCCTGGAAGTTGCGTTGCAGGGTGCCGTCCTCCTGGGCCATGGCCAGCTCGTCGTCGGGCAGGGCGAAGTGGTCCATGCCGATGTAGCGGTAGCCTGCGGCGCTGAGCTGCTCGATGGTGCGCTGCAGCATCTCCAGCTTCTGCCCGGGGCTGGGCAGGTCGGCGACGTCGATGCGCCGCTGCGGCATGAAGCGCTCCGGCAGGTGCGCGTAGTTGAACACCGAGAGGCGGTCGGGCTGCAGGCCGATGACCTGCTCGACGGTCTGTGCGAAGCGTTCCGGCGTCTGCTTGGGCAGGCCGTAGATCAGGTCGATGTTCACCGAGCGATATTGCAGGGTGCGCGCGGCGTCCATGATCGCCCGCGTCTCGTCGAAGCTCTGCAGGCGGTTCACCGCCCGCTGCACTTCCAGGTCGAAGTCCTGCACGCCGAGGCTGACGCGGTTGAAGCCCAGCTCGCGAAGCAGGCCCATGGTCGACCAGTCGGCCTCGCGCGGGTCGATCTCGATGCCGTAGTCGCCGGAGTCGTCGTCCAGCAGGTGCAGGTGGGTGCGCAGCTGGCTCATCAGCTCGCGCAACTGGCCGGGGCTGAGGAAGGTCGGGGTGCCGCCGCCGAAGTGCAGTTGCTCGACGCGCTGCTCGCGGCCGAGGTGGCGGCCGATCATCTCGGCTTCGTGTATCAGCCGCGCGAGGTAGGGCGCGCTGCGCCCACGGTCCTTGGTGATGACCTTGTTGCAGGCGCAGTAGTAGCAAATGTTCGCGCAGAACGGGATGTGTACGTAGAGCGACAGCGGTCGCCGGGCTTTCTGGCTATCCCGCAGCGCATGCAGCATGTCGAAGGGTCCGACGCCTTCGTGGAACTGCACGGCGGTGGGATAGGAGGTGTAGCGTGGGCCGGATAGATCGTATCGACGGATCAGATCAGCGTCCCAGCGAATATTGTCGAGCATGCCGCAAACCCCGTTTCAGGCGAGCTTTTTCGAGCAGTCTAGGGAGAGTCGGGCAATGTCCTCTTGACTTGCATCAAATGCCGCAGGGGGTTGCACTCAGCCCATGGCATGGCCCATCAGCCAGGCCTGGTGCGGACCGGGCAGGGTCCAGAGGCCGAAGAGGATCACCAGCAGCCCGCCGGCCATGCGAACGCTGCGCTTGCGCAGCAGCGCGGTGACCTGTTCGGCGGCCAGCCCCGTGGCCAGCAGCACCGGCCAGGTGCCCAGGCCGAAGGCCAGCATCAGCAGCGCGCTATCGGCCGCCGAGCCCTGGCTGCTGGTCCACAGCAGGGTGCTGTAGACCAGGCCGCACGGCAGCCAGCCCCAGAGCGCGCCGAGCAGCAGCGCCTGCGGCACGCTGGATACCGGCAGCAGGCGGCTGGCGAACGGCTGGATGTGCTTCCACAAGCCGCGGCCGAGCGCCTCGATGCGCGTCAGGCCGCTCCACCAGCCGGCCAGGTAGAGGCCCATGCTGATCAGCAGCAATCCGGCGATAACGCGCAGGGCCGCAGCGAACGGAGTCTTCGCGATGGCCCAGCCGGCCAGGCCGAGCAGCAGCCCGGCGCAGGCGTAGCTGAGGATGCGGCCGAGGTTGTAGGCCAGCAGCAGGCGCAGCCGGCGCCCGCGTTGTTCGGGCGGGATGGCCAGGGTCAGCGCGCCCATCAGGCCGCCGCACATGCCCAGGCAATGGCCGCCGCCGAGCAGGCCGAGGACCAGTGCCGATACCAGCTGCGGTGCCAGCTCAGGCATTGCGCTCGTCCTTTTGCTCCTCGTCGGGCTTCGCGCCTTCCGCCTCGTCGATGCCGGCCTGGTGCTTGGGGTCTTCGTCGTCGAACAGGATGCTGTGCGCCGGGCCGTCCATGTCGTCGTACTGGCCGCTGTTAACCGCCCAGAAGAAGATCAGCACGGCGAGGCCGACGATCAGCAGGGCGACCGGGATCATCACATAGAGCGCGGGCATATCGTCTCCGTCGAAGGGGCCTGCGGGGCCCTCAGTGGGCGCTGGCCGGGGCGAGCGGCGCCGGTTCGGTCGCCGTGGCGGCTGGCAGCGCGCGCACGCGGGTCAGGCGCAGGGCGTTGAGGACCACGGTCAGCGAGCTGACCGACATGCCGATCGCGGCCCAGGCCGGGGTGATCCAGCCGAGGGCGGCGAAAGGCAGCATCAGGCCATTGTACAGCCCCGCCCAGAGCAGGTTCTCGACGATCACTCGACGGGTGCGGCGGGCCAGGGCGAAGGCCTGCACCAGGCTGTCCAGGCGGTTGGACAGCAGCACGGCGTCGGCGCTGGTCTTGGCCAGGTCCGTGGCGCTGCCCATGGCCACGCTGATGTCGGCGGCGGCGAGCACCGGTACGTCGTTGACCCCGTCGCCGAGCATCAGCACGTGGCGGCCCTCGCGATGCAGGCGCTGGAGGATTGCCAGCTTGTCGTCCGGGTTCAGGCCGCCGTGGACCTCGTCGATGCCCAGCTCGGCCGCCACGCTGGCGACCATCGGCGAGCTGTCGCCGGACAGCAGCAGGGTGCGCCAGCCCTGGGCACGGCAGGCGTCGAGCAGGGCCGGGGCGTCGTCGCGCAGGCGGTCGTCGAGGACCAGCCAGGCCAGCGGGCCGCTTTCGTCGCCGAGCAGCAGCCACTGACCGTGATCCTGCGGCATCGCCGGTGCCGGCTGGCCGCTCAGGGCGCTGACGAAGGCGGCTTGGCCGATGCGCAGGCGGCGGCCCTCGACCACGCCTTCGAGACCCAGGCCGGGATGGCTGTCGACCTTCTCCGCCGGCTGCGGGGCGCGGCCGAAGGCGCGGGCGATGGGGTGCTCGGAATGGCTTTCCAGCGCTGCAGCCAGGGCCAGGCAGTGCTCTCCGCCCAGCGCGCCCAGCGGGTGGATGGCGCGCAGGGTCAGGCGGCCCTCGGTCAGGGTGCCGGTCTTGTCGAAGATCACCGTGTCGATGCGCTTGAGGCCTTCCAGCACGTGGCCGCGGGTGAGCAGCAGGCCGAGTTTGTGCAGGCTGCCGGTGGCTGCGGTGAGCGCGGTCGGCGTGGCCAGGGAGAGGGCGCAGGGGCAGGTCGCCACCAGCATCGCCAGCACCACCCAGAAGGCGCGCGAGGCATCGTGCTGCCACCAGAACAGACCGACCAGCACAGCCAACGCCAGCAGCACCAGCAGGAACCACTGCGCGGCGCGGTCGGCCATCTGTGCCAGGCGCGGCTTGTCGGCCTGGGCGCGCTCCAGCAGGCGGACGATGGCGGACAGTCGGCTGTCGTTGCCGAGCGCCTGCACCCGCAGGGTCAGCGGACCTTCGACATTGAGCGTGCCGCCGGTGACGCTGTCGCCGGGGCGGCGCGGCTGCGGCAGGTATTCGCCGGTGAGCAGGGATTCGTCGACGCTCGATTGCCCGGCGAGGATCAGGCCGTCGGCCGGCAGCACCGCGCCGGGCGGCACCAGCACCTGGTCGCCGACGCGCAATTCGCTGAGCAGGATGCGCGTGCTGGCGCCGGTCTCATCCAGACGCAGGCAGGAGGCCGGCAGCAGGTTCACCAGTTGCGCGGTAGCCGCCGCCGTGCGCTCGCGGGCACGGCGTTCGAGATAGCGGCCGGCGAGGAGGAACAAGGCGAACATCCCCACGGCGTCGAAATACAGGTCGCCCTTGCCGGTGATTGCAGTCCAGATGCCGGCGGCGTAGGCACCGCCGATGGCCAGGGACACCGAGACGTCCATGGTCAGGTGGCGCGTGCGCAGGTCGCGCATGGCGCCCCGGAAGAACGGCTGGCAGGAGTAGAAGACGATCGGCGTGGTGAGGAACATCGCCACCCAGCGCAGGATTTCGTGCATGTCGGCGCTGAGGTCGATGTTGAATTCCGGCCAGGTGGCCATGGTCGCCATCATCGCCTGGAACCACAGCAGGCCGGCGACGCCGAGCTGGCGCAGCGAGCGGCGGTTTTCCTCGGCGAGCTGTTCGGCGGCCTGGTCCGGTCGGTAGGG
This sequence comes from Pseudomonas knackmussii B13, assembly GCF_000689415.1. NCBI lineage: Bacteria > Pseudomonadati > Pseudomonadota > Gammaproteobacteria > Pseudomonadales > Pseudomonadaceae > Pseudomonas > Pseudomonas knackmussii. The sequence goes on from NZ_HG322950.1 coordinate 2,221,152, forward strand.
GTGGGCGACGTAGCCGATCTTGCGCAGTTCGGCGAGCAGCGTGGACAGCGGTAGCTGGCTGTCGGCCCAGCGCACGTGCAGGCGATGGTTGGAAAGATTGAGCCCGGCCTCGGCCACCGCGGGCAGCTGGCGCAGGTGCCTTTCGATCAGCCAGCCGCAGGCGGCGCAGCTGATGCCTTCGAGCAGCAGGGTGGTTTCCGCCAGATCGCCCTGGTGCTGGACGAAGGGCTGCTGGACATCGGGGCGGTCGAGCAGGGCCAGTTCGTCACCCAATTGCGCGGGCAGCGCCTCGGGGTTGGTGGCGTTCTCGGTGCGGTGCCGGTAGTAGCCTTCCAGGCCGCCGGCGACTATCGCCTCGGCCACCGCCTGGCAGCCGGGGCAGCAGAAGTCACGTTCCTCGCCGAGGACCGGAGCCTTGAAGCGACCGCCAGGGGGAACCGGCAGGCCGCAGTGGTAGCAGGGCAGCGGGGCGCTCATGGGCGCTGGACTTCGTCCCCCTTGAGGGGCTCGTCGCCGAGAAGGATCTGGCCGTCCGGCACGATCTTCTCTTCCTCGAACAGGCGCCAGGCGTGGCCGTCCTGCTCGCCGAGCAGCTCGACGAAGCGGCGGCCCTCGACCAGCGAGTCCAGGCGGCCGGTATAGCGGCCCGGCTGCAGCGCCGGCAGGAGGGTGACGTGGCGGTCCTGGGACTCCAGGGTGGGGGAGATCAGGTTGAGGGTGAGCTGCGCCGGCGTGCTCTTGCCCTGCAGCAGGACCTCGACCTCGCCGGTGAGCTTGTCGAAGCGCACCTGCGCCTTTACCTGCAGCTCCTGCGCCAGGTGTTCGCGATCCAGCGAGCGGTTGATGCCTTTGCCGGCCTCGTAATAGTTGTCGTTGACCAGGGAGTCCTGATTGTCGACGGCGATGCGCACCATCATCAGGCTGAGGAACACCGAGGTGGCCAGCATGCCGATGATGATCCAGGGCCAGAGGTGCTTGTACCAGGGGGCGACAGGTGCCGACTGCATGGACGGGTTCTCTCTTCTGGGTTCCGCGAGGCGGTGGCGGCGGATTCTACGTGCTCCCGGAGCCGCTGGCACCTCGCCTGGCAAGCGAGATGCGCAGCGGTTCAGCCGGGGTTCAGCGAACGGTCGGGCCGATGAAGCGGCTATCGGCTTCCTTGTGGATCGACGCGTCGTCGACCGACTGGATGGTGAATGTGATCGGGTTGGTGCTGGAGGGCAGCTTGTCCGGGTCGATCGAGACTTCCATCGGCAGGGCGAGAATGTCGCCAGCGGCCACCTGGACCTCCTTGCGCCCTTCCAGCTTCAGGCCGTCCAGGCCCTTGGCGGCGAGCACGTAGGTGTGGTCGCGCTGGTCCTTGTTCATGATCTTCAGGCTGTAGACGTTCTCGATCCGGCCCTCGGCGTTCTCGCGGTAGAGCACGCGGTCCTTGCTGACGTCGAAGCCCACCAGCGGGCGGATGATCACGGCGGTGGCCAGCAGGCCGATCATCACGCAGAGGGCGATGGCGTAGCCGATCAGGCGAGGCCGCATCAGGTGGGTCTTCTGGCCGGACAGGTTGTGCTCGGTGGTGTAGCTCACCAGCCCGCGGGGGTAACCCATCTTGTCCATGATCGCGTCGCAGGCGTCGACGCAGGCGGCGCAGCCGATGCACTCGATCTGCAGGCCGTCGCGGATGTCGATGCCGGTCGGGCAGACCTGGACGCACATGGTGCAATCGATGCAGTCACCCAGGCCCTGGGCCTTGTAGTCGACGCCTTTCTTGCGCGGGCCACGCGACTCGCCGCGGCGCGGGTCGTAGGAGACGATCAGGGTGTCCTTGTCGAACATCACGCTCTGGAAGCGGGCGTACGGGCACATGTAGATGCACACGTTCTCGCGCAGCCAGCCGGCGTTGCCGTAGGTGGCCAGGGTGAAGAAGCCGACCCAGAAGTAGGCCCAGCCGTCGGCCTGGCCGGTGACCAGGTCGCTGAGCAGGTCGCGGATAGGGGCGAAGTAGCCGACGAAGGTCAGGCCGGTGACCAGGCCGATCAGCAGCCAGAGGCTGTGCTTGGCGACCTTGCGAACCAGCTTGTTGCCGCTCATGGGGGCCTTGTCCAGCTTCATGCGCTGGTTGCGATCGCCTTCGGTGATCTGCTCGCACCACATGAAGATCCAGGTCCAGACGCTCTGTGGGCAGGTGTAGCCGCACCACACCCGCCCGGCGAACACGGTGATGAAGAACAGGCCGAACGCGCAGACGATCAGCAACCACGACAGCAGCATGAAGTCCTGCGGCCAGAAGGTGGCGCCGAAGATGTAGAACTTGCGCTCGGGCAGGTCCCACCACACGGCTTGGCGACCGTTCCAGGTCAGCCAGACGGTGCCGAAATAGAGGAGGAACAGGAAGGCACCGCCCACGCGGCGCAGGTTGCGGAAGAAACCGGTGAAGGCCCGGGTATAGACCTTCTCCCGGGAGGCATAGAGGTCGACGCTCTCGCTGCCTTTCTTGCTGGGCGGCGTGACGTCGTGCACGGGAATCTGTTTGCTCATCGGTGCGTACCACGGCAGTGGGAGGGGCGCCCCGTCAGTGCTTGCCGAAAGGGTCGATAGTTGGTTGCACGCTTGTCCATGATACGACCTGGGCTTCCATGCAACGGTGCGACTGTTGGTCGCGTATGAATTATCTTAGGACTTTTCTGACCCTGAAATAGAGCGGCGCCGGGAAGACCGGCGCCGCTGCGTATTGCTGGGGGAGGGGAGAGGCGCTTATTCGGCGCTCTTCTCGCCTTCGCCGTGGGACAGGCTGTAGACGTAGGCGGCCAGCAGGTGGACCTGGTCGGCGCCCAGGCGCTCCAGTTGGGCCGGCATCTGGCCCTGGCGGCCGTAACGGATGGTCTGCTGCAGCTGGGCGAAGCTCGAGCCGTAGATGAACGCGGCCGGGTGGGTCAGGTTCGGCGCGCCCATGGCGGCGGTACCTTTGCCTTCCGGGCCGTGGCAGGCCACGCAGTTGGTGCTGAAGATCTTCTGGCCGTTGGCGACCTGCTCGTCGGTCACGCCTTCGGGCAGCTTGCGGCCGTCCAGCTTGGTGGTGACGAAGGCGGCGACGTCGTGCACTCCCTGGTCGCCAAGCACTTCACCCCAGGCCGGCATTGCGGCGTGGCGGCCACCCTTGATGGTGGTCTCGATGTCGGCGGTGGCACCGCCCCAGCGCCAATCGGCGTCGGTCAGGTTGGGGAAGCCGTAGGCGCCCTTGGCGTCGGAGCCGTGGCAGACCGAGCAGTTGGAGGCGAACAGGCGACCGCCCATCTTCAGTGCCAGCGGATCCTTGGCGACGTCCTCGATGGGCATGGCGGCGTACTTGGCGAAGATCGGGCCGTACTTCTCGTCGGCCTTGGCCATCTCCTTCTCCCACTGGTGCACGCCGGTCCAGCCCGGCTGACCGTTGGCGAAGGGCTTGCCGTCGGTGACTTCCTGGTAGCCCGGCAGCAGGCCTTTCCAGTTGCCCAGGCCCGGGTACAGGGCCAGGTAGCCAAGGGCGAAGATGAAGGTGGCGACGAACAGCATGAACCACCACTTCGGCAGCGGGTTGTCGTACTCCTCGATGCCGTCGAAGGAGTGGCCGACTTTCTCGTCGGTGGCTTCGCTGCGCTGGCCGCGGCGGGTGGCGAACAGCAGCCACGCCAGGGCGAAGATGGTGCCCAGGGTGAGTACGGTGACGTACAGACTCCAGAAGGTTGTCATTCTTTGTTGCTCCTAGAAGCTTGTTCTTGCTCTACGTGCTTCATGGCTGCCGGATCGTCCGCGAAGGGCAGCAGGGCGTCGTTGTCGAAGCGCGCCTTGCGCTTGCCGCTGTAGGCCCAGAGCAGGACGCCGACGAAGGCGACCATCACCACGACGGTGCCGAGCCCGCGAATCGTTCCGATATCCATTGCACTCACCGTTTGCTTTTGATGATGGTGCCCAGGCTTTGCAGGTAGGCCACCAGAGCGTCCATCTCGGTCTTGCCCTTCACGGCTTCGCGAGCACCGGCGATGTCTTCGTCGGTGTAGGGCACGCCGAGGGTGCGCATGGCTTCCATCTTGGTGGCGGTGTTCTTGCCGTCGAGCTTGTTCTCCACTAGCCACGGGTAGGCCGGCATCTTCGACTCGGGCACTACGTTGCGCGGGTTGTAGAGGTGCGCACGGTGCCAGTCGTCCGAGTAGCGGCCGCCGACGCGAGCCAGGTCCGGGCCGGTACGCTTGGAACCCCACAGGAACGGGTGGTCCCAGACGCTCTCGCCAGCCACGGAGTAGTGGCCGTAGCGCTCGGTTTCGGCGCGGAACGGACGGATCATCTGCGAGTGGCAGCCGACGCAGCCTTCGCGGATGTAGATGTCACGGCCTTCGAGCTGCAGCGCGGTGCGTGGCTTCATGCCCTCGACCGGCTTGTTGGTGACGTCCTGGAAGAACAGCGGGACGATCTGGGTCAGGCCGCCGATGCTGACGGCGATGACCATGAAGAAGGCCAGCAGGCCGATGTTCTTCTCGACTGCTTCGTGCTGCTTCATCAATGAGCTCCTACAGCAGGAATCTGGGCTGCGGCATCGGCTTCAGCCGGCACATACCCACGCACGGTACGGAAGGTGTTGTAGGCCATCAGCAGCATGCCGAAGGCGAAGAAGAAGCCGCCCAGCGCACGGACCATGAAGCCCGGGTGGCTGGCCTGCAGGGCCTCGACGAAGGAGTAGGTGAGGGTGCCGTCGGCGTTCACCGCGCGCCACATCAGGCCCTGGGTGATGCCGTTTACCCACATGGAGGCGATGTACAGCACGGTACCGATGGTGGCGAGCCAGAAGTGCGCGTTGATCAGGCCGATGCTGTGCATCTGCTGGCGACCGAAGACCTTCGGAATCATGTGGTACAGCGCGCCGATGGAGATCATCGCTACCCAGCCGAGGGCGCCGGCGTGTACGTGGCCGATGGTCCAGTCGGTGTAGTGGGACAGCGAGTTGACGGTCTTGATGGCCATCATCGGGCCTTCGAAGGTGGACATGCCGTAGAAGGCCAGGGACACCACCAGGAAGCGCAGGATCGGGTCGGTGCGCAGCTTATGCCAGGCGCCGGAGAGGGTCATCATGCCGTTGATCATGCCGCCCCAGGACGGAGCCAGGAGGATCAGCGACATCACCATGCCCAGGGACTGCGCCCAGTCGGGCAGGGCGGTGTAGTGCAGGTGGTGCGGACCGGCCCAGATGTACAGGGTGATCAGCGCCCAGAAGTGCACGATGGACAGGCGATAGGAGTAGACCGGACGCTCGGCCTGCTTGGGCACGAAGTAGTACATCATGCCGAGGAAGCCGGTGGTCAGGAAGAAGCCTACGGCGTTGTGCCCGTACCACCACTGCACCATGGCGTCGGTGGCGCCGGCGTAGATGGAGTAGGACTTGAACCAGCCCACCGGGATTTCCAGGTTGTTGACGATGTGCAGCATCGCCGTCACCAGGATGAAGGCACCGTAGAACCAGTTGCCGACATAGATGTGCTTGGTCTTGCGCTTGACGATGGTGCCGAAGAACACCACGGCGTAGGTGACCCAGACGATGGCGATCAGGATGTCGATCGGCCATTCCAGTTCGGCGTATTCCTTGGAGGAGGTGAGGCCCAGCGGCAGGGTGATACCGGCCGCCACGATCACCGCTTGCCAGCCCCAGAAGGTGAAGGCGGCGAGGGTGTCGGAGATCAGACGGGTCTGACAGGTGCGCTGGACGACGTAATAAGAGGTGGAGAACAGAGCACAGCCGCCGAAGGCGAAGATCACCAGGTTGGTGTGCAGCGGGCGCAAGCGTCCGAAACTGGTCCACGGTAGGCCCAAGTTGAGTTCAGGCCATACCAGCTGGGATGCGATGAAAACACCCATCCCCATTCCTAGTATCCCCCAGACCACCGTCATGATGGCGAACTGGCGGACAACCTTATAGTTATAAGCAGTCGGACTTATTGCTGTGCTCATTCTAAGGTTCCACGGTTTTTTTGAGTTTTTAGGGACAAAAAACGGCGGCAAGTATGGAGAAAGCCAATAGCCAATGCAACGCGCCGGACCTGGGCCCGGAGCCGCTTGCGCACTGGTATTGGAGCACTTTCGGCCATACCTTTTGCCCTTTTGCGCAGTTCCGGAGCGAGGTTCCGATGCCTGATAAAAAGGTAGCCGCGTTAGTGTTGTCGCCGCTTGGCGGATTCGACTGAGCTTAGTCGTGAACGGAAAGTGTGTGAAGGAAATGTCCGACACGGGTGCGACACTTGGTCGCGAATAGAGAAGGAAACTTGCTCGCGCCCGGACTGCTCGCGCCCGGACGGGCGCGAGCGGAGGGGGGTTAGTTGGCGTTTTCCGAACGGGAAATGCTGTAGATGTAAGCGGCGAGGATATGCACTTTATCCTTGCCCAGGTGCTCTTCCTGTGCCGGCATCTGACCCTGGCGACCATAACGGATGGTCTGCTGCAGCTGGGCGAAGCTCGAGCCGTAGATGAACGCCGCCGGGTGGGTCAGGTTGGGCGCACCCATCAGCGCGGTGCCCTGGCCTTCGGCGCCGTGGCAGGCAGCGCAGGTGGTGCTGAAGATCTTCTGACCGTTGGCGACCTGCTCGTCGGTCACGCCTTCAGGCAGCTTGCGGCCGTCCAGCTTGGTGGTGACGAAGGCCGCCACGTCGTGCACGCCCTGGTCGCCCAGCACCGAACCCCATGCCGGCATGGCTGCCTGACGGCCGCCGAGGATGGTGGCCTCGATGGTGTTGGCTTCGCCGCCCCAGCGCCAGTCCTTGTCGGTCAGGTTGGGGAAGCCCATGGCGCCCTTGGCGTCGGAGCCGTGGCAGATCGAGCAGTAGGTGGCGAACAGGCGCTCGCCAGTCTTCAGCGCGTCCGGGTCCATGGCCACCTGTTCGACGCTCATCGCCGAATACTTGGCGAAGATCGGCGCGTACTTGGCGTCGGCCGCGGCCTGTTCGTGCTCCAGCTGCTTGACCTGGGTCCAACCGTCGTAGCCCGGCAGCAGGCCCTTCCAGTTGCCCAGGCCAGGGTAGAGGGCCAGGTAGCCGGCAGCGAAGACGATGGTGCCGATGAACAGCAGGAACCACCATTTCGGCAGTGGGTTGTCGTACTCCTCGATGCCGTCGAAGGAGTGGCCCATGGTCTGATCGGTGGCGCCCTTGGTCTCGCCGTTGCGGGTGGCGAAGATCAGCCACAGCAGCGCGACCAGCGAGCCGACGGTCAGGACGGTGATGTACAGACTCCAGAAGGTAGTCATTGGTTGTTGCTCCCAGAAGCGAGTTCGTGCTCGGCGCGGCTCAGGCTGTTCGGTTCGTCGGCGAAGGGCAGCAGGGCGTCTGCGTCGAAGCGCGCCTTGCGCTTGCCGCTGTAGGCCCAGAGCAGGACGCCGACGAAGGCGACCATCACCACGACGGTGCCGAGCCCGCGAATAGTCCCGATATCCATGGCCATCACCGTTTGTTCTTGATCACAGTGCCGAGGCTCTGCAGGTAGGCGACCAGGGCGTCCATCTCGGTCTTGCCCTGCACGCTCTCGCGAGCGCCCTTGATGTCCTCATCCGTGTAGGGCACGCCGAGGGTGCGCATGGCCTGCAGCTTGGCCTCGATGTCCTTGCCGTCGAGCTTGTTCTCCACGAGCCACGGGTAGGCCGGCATCTTCGACTCGGGCACTACGTTGCGCGGGTTGTAGAGGTGCGCGCGGTGCCAGTCGTCCGAGTAGCGGGCGCCGACGCGGGCGAGGTCCGGACCGGTACGCTTGGAGCCCCACAGGAACGGGTGGTCCCAGACGCTCTCGCCAGCGACGGAGTAGTGGCCGTAGCGCTCGGTCTCGGCGCGGAACGGACGGATCATCTGCGAGTGGCAGCCGACGCAGCCTTCGCGGATATAGATGTCGCGGCCTTCGAGTTGCAGCGCGGTACGTGGCTTCATGCCTTCGACCGGGGTGTTGGTGACGTCCTGGAAGAACAGCGGAACGATCTGGGTCAGGCCGCCGATGCTCACCGCCACCGCCATGAACAGGGCCAGCAGGCCGACGTTCTTCTCGACTACTTCGTGTTTCATCAGTGGGCTCCTACGGCGGGAATCAGCGCGGCGGCTTCAGCTTCTTCGGCACGCGAGGCGGCCACGGTGCGGAAGGTGTTGTAGGCCATGATCAGCATGCCGCTGAGGAACACGGCGCCACCGATCATGCGCACCACGAAGCCGGGATGGCTGGCCGCCAGGGCTTCGACGAAGGAGTAGGTGAGGGTGCCGTCGGCGTTCACCGCGCGCCACATCAGGCCCTGGGTGATGCCGTTGACCCACATCGAGGCGATGTACAGCACGGTGCCGATGGTGGCGAGCCAGAAGTGCGCGTTGATCAGGCCGACGCTGTGCATTTCCTTGCGCCCGAAGACTTTCGGGATCAGGTGGTACAGCGAGCCGATGGACACCATGGCGACCCAGCCCAGGGCGCCGGCGTGAACGTGGCCGATGGTCCAGTCGGTGTAGTGGGAGAGGGCGTTGACGGTCTTGATGGCCATCATCGGACCTTCGAAGGTGGACATGCCGTAGAAGGCCAGCGAGACCACCAGGAAGCGCAGGATGGGGTCGCTGCGCAGCTTATGCCAGGCACCGGAGAGGGTCATCATGCCGTTGATCATGCCGCCCCAGCTCGGAGCCAGCAGCACCAGCGACATCACCATGCCCAGGGACTGCGCCCAGTCCGGCAGGGCGGTGTAGTGCAGGTGGTGCGGACCGGCCCAGATGTACACGGCGATCAGCGCCCAGAAGTGGACGATGGACAGGCGATAGGAATAGACCGGGCGCTCGGCCTGCTTGGGCACGAAGTAGTACATCATGCCGAGGAAGCCGGCGGTCAGGAAGAAGCCCACGGCGTTGTGGCCGTACCACCACTGGATCATCGCGTCGGTGGCCCCGGCGTAGATCGAGTAGGACTTCATGAAGCCCACCGGTATCTCCAGGTTGTTCACCAGGTGCAGCAGCGCGACCGTGACGATGAAGGCGCCGAAGAACCAGTTGCCGACATAGATGTGCGAGGTCTTGCGCTTGAGCAGGGTGCCGAAGAACACCACCCCGTAAGCCACCCAGACGATGGTGATGAGGATGTCGATCGGCCATTCCAGCTCGGCGTACTCCTTGGAGGAGGTGTACCCCAGTGGCAGGCTGATGGCGGCCAGCAGGATCACCAGCTGCCAGCCCCAGAAGGTGAACTGGGCGAGGGTGTCGGAGAACAGGCGGGTCTGGCAGGTCCGCTGCACCGAGTAGTAGCTGGTGGCGAACAGGGCGCAGCCGCCGAAGGCGAAGATCACCGCGTTGGTGTGCAGCGGGCGCAGGCGACCGAAGCTGGTCCACGGCAGGCCGAGGTTGAGCTCGGGCCACACCAGCTGGGCAGCGATGACGACACCGACTAGCATGCCGACGATGCCCCAGACCACCGTCATCACGGCGAACTGGCGGACCACCTTATAGTTATAAGCGGTCTGATTGGTTGTACTCATGTTATGGGCTTCCATCCACGGTTTTACGGGCTAGGCCCATCCCGGCGGGTTCTTCACGGCGAACGCCGCCCCTCCCCCAGGGACAGGTAGTTATGACGCGACTAGCGGAGCAGAGAATGGATAAAGCCCGAAATACGAATATTGACTCCGGTCAATGGCCGCCGGAGGCGGCGCAAACGCCGGGATGTGGCGCTTTGTCGCTGCTATGGAACCGGCCGGTGGGTGCGCTGTCGGCAACCCTCGTTCTGGCCCATGGCGCCGGTGCGCCGATGGACAGTCCGTTCATGGACGCCATCGCCGAAAAGCTGAGCGCGCGCGGCGTCGCCGTAGCCCGTTTCGAGTTCCCCTACATGGCCGCGCGCCGCGCCGATGACCGCAAGCGCCCGCCGAATCCGCAGAAGCAGTTGCTGGAGTGCTGGCGAGAGGTATACGCGCAGGTGCGGGCCGAGGTCGCAGGCCCCCTGGCCATTGGCGGCAAGTCCATGGGCGGGCGCATGGCCAGCCTGCTGGCCGATGAGCTGGGCGCCGATGCGCTGGTCTGCCTGGGCTATCCGTTCTACGCCGCCGGCAAGGACGACAAGCCGCGGGTCGCGCACCTGGCGGAACTGGCGACGCCGACCCTGATAGTGCAGGGCGAGCGCGATGCCCTGGGGGACCGCGCTCATGTCGTCGAGTACGTGCTGTCGCCGGCAATCCAGGTGCATTGGCTGACTGCTGCCGACCACGACCTCAAGCCGCTGAAGGCTTCCGGGCTGACCCACGAGCAACACCTGGAGAGCACCGCCGAGGTGGTGAGCGCTTTCCTCGACGAGCTGCAGATCGCCCCGGCGCAGCCGTAAGCGCCCGTTAAGGCATGCCTCCCTATCCTCGCGCCGCTGGCTCCCCGGAGCCGGCGCCCCGCATTCACAGGACAGGCCGAAGGCTGCCATGACCCCCAACGCTGATCGCATTGCCACCCCATCCCGCCGTTTCGCCGCCGAGCACAGCCTGCTGCTGACCGGCGCCACCGGCTTCCTCGGCGGCGCCGTCGCTGCCTGCCTGATCCAGGGCGGCCAGGCCGACGCGCTGCTGTTCCTGGTCCGCGCCGACTCCCCCGAGCAGGGCCTGGAGCGGCTGCGCGACAACCTGCGCCTGCATGCCGTGAGCGAGACCGCGCTGGAAGCGTTGAAGGCTGCACAGATCCTTTGCGGCGACCTGCTCGACACGCGGTGGCTGCAAACTGAACGCGCACGCCTGATGCGTGTCGAGCAGGTCATCAACTGCGCCGCCGTGGCCTCCTTCTCGAAGAACCCGACCATCTGGCCGGTGAACGTCGAGGGCACCTTCGCCTTTGCCCGCGCCATGAGCCAGTCGCGCAACCTCAAGCGCTTCCTCCACGTCGGCACGGCCATGTGCTGCGGCCCGCAGCGCGAATCGCCGGTGCGCGAGTCCTGGGATTTCCCCGACAGCGAAGAGCAACTGGTGGACTACACCGCGTCCAAGGCCGAGATCGAACGCCGCATGCGTGAAGAGCTGCCGAACCTGCCGCTGGTGGTGGCGCGCCCATCCATCGTGGTCGGTCATCGCGAGCTGGGTTGCCAGGCCTCGGGCAGCATCTTCTGGGTGTTCCGCATGGGCTTCGCCCTGGAGAGCTTCACCTGCGCGCTGGACGAGCAGATCGACGTGATCCCGGTGGACTACTGCGCCGAAGCCCTGGTGGCGCTGGCGCTGAAGCCAACGCTGGCGCACGGCCTGTACCACATCTCCGCCGGCCACGGCTCGTCCTGCACCTTCGGCGAGATCGACCGCGCCTATGCGTTGGCACGCGGCGAAGAGCCGGTGGGCGAGCGTTACCGCAAAGTCTCCCCGGACGACCTGCGCGAACTGGCCGGCAGCTTCGAAACCCGCATCGGAAAGGCCAACCCCCGCCTGGTGCTGCGCGCCCTGCGCCTGTACAGCGGCTTCGCCGACCTCAACTACCTGTTCGACAACCAGCGCCTGCTCGATGAAGGCATAGCCCCGCCGCCGCGCTTCACCGAGTACGTGGACGTGTGCGTGGAGTCATCGCGCGAGGTGAGCATCCCGGCGCAGATGTTGTGGGACTTCAAATAACGAGCCCGCGCTCCCGGTAGGAGCGGACCTTGTCCGCGAACGGCGCATGCCGGATGCGCTGGCGTTTTGGGGCGATTCCTTTCCCTCTCCCCAACCCTCTCCCGCACGCGGGAGAGGGGGCCGTTCGGCGTAGGCGGCGAAGATAGGCGCAATCCTGTAGGAGCGGATTCATCCGCGAAAATCCCCGCGCCATTTTCAACCGGTAGGAGCGGGCCATGCCCGCGATTCGCGGATAAATCCGCTCCTACGATTCCCCGTCATCCCCGCGAACGCGGGGACCCAGAGAAAGGGGCAGCATTCGTGCCGTGCGGTTCGCGAGCAAGGACTAGGCGTCCCCCTCGATCCTACGAAGAGCAGGAGTATCCGCGCACACCGGACTGCCCCTTGCAGGAGGCCGAGCTAAGCCCACGCAGAGGAGGTTGCGCGACATGGATGTCGCAAAAGCCCCGATGGGCTACAGGGACGTACCCTCGGGGCGGGCCTCCGGGTGCGTGGGGATGTGCGAGGGAAGTCCGGCTCCGCCGGACCCGTATGTCGGGGCAAGCACTTTGGTTACTTTCTTGCGTTTGAGAAAGTGACTCGCCCGAGGGGGCGAAACAAGAAACATCCGAACACGCCGAAGCGGCGCGCTACCACTTTCTAGATCCCCGCATTCGCGGGGAAGACGAGGAAGGGAGGCGCAGTACGCAACCGTAGGAGCGACGGGGGCGCCTAGCCCTTGTCCGCGAAAAAAATCGCGGATGAATCCGCTCCTACAGGGATACACCGTGCAACGCGGTTCGCGGATGAGATTGAAGTGGTCAAGTAAAACTGGACACTGGTTTAGGTCTATCCAGCCAGCTCTTCACGCCGTGCCGGTGTCTGGTAATCGTTGTGACTGTGTGGCCGTTGGTGGTTGTAGTAGTCGGTGACGTAACGCAGCACGTCGGCTTCCGCCTGGGGCTGATCGACGTAGCCGGAGGGCGGTATCCATTCCGACTTGAGGCTTCTGAAGAATCGCTCCATCGGCGCGTTATCCCAGCAGTTTCCTCGACCGCTCATGCTTTGCCGAATGCCGTAGCGCCAGAGCATTTGGCGAAATTCGAGGCTGGTGTAATGACAGCCCTGGTCGGAGTGAAACATCAGTTGCTGTGGCATGCCCCTGGCTTCGTAGGCCACCCGCAGAGCGCGCCCGGTGAGTTGTGAGTCGGGCCGGTTGGACATGGCCCAGCCGACGATCCGACGTGCATACAGATCCATCACGGCGGCCAGGTAGATCCAGCGGCCACCGGCCCAGATGTACGTCACATCCCCGCACCACACCTGGTTGGGGCGGCTCACATTGAACCGGCGCGCCAGCTCATTGGCCGCGATGGCACTGTGTTCCTTGGCAACCCGGTAGCGATGTTTACGGCGTTGTGTACTGACGAGCCCGGCCTCTTTCATCAACCGGGCGGCAAGGTAACGGCCTGCAGGAAAGCCCTCGTTGCGCAAGGCGGCCGATAGCGTTCGGGCACCGGCCGCGCTGCGGCTCTGGGCATGCAGTTCCACCACGCGCTGGCGTAACGCTTCTCGTCGACTGCAGACGCGTGCCTGCCGCTTTCGGGCCGCATAAACACTGTTGCGATTTACCTGGAATAACCGGCACAGTTCCGTACGCGAATACTGCTCGCCCAATGCCTCGACCAGCCTGACTAGTCGAGGGCGTCCGACATCAAGAGAGCGGTAGCCTTTTTTAGAATCTCTTTCTCCCGCTCCAAGCGGCGGACTTGCGCCTCCAACTCCTGAATGCGCCGCTGATCCTCTGTCAGCGCCTTGCTATGCGCAGGCGTCTGGCCGCCACGCTCCAGTTGCAACTGCGCCACCCAGCGACGCATCGCCGTGGGCCCCACCCCCATCGCCTTGCAGGCGGCCGGCACCGTATAGCCTTGATCCACCACCAAGCGGGCGGCTTCCAGTTTGAAATCTGGACTGAATGATCTTCTGCTCATGAACACCTCAGCTGTGGGCGAAGCTTAACGCCCTATCGGGGTGTCCAGAATCATTAGGCCACTTCAGATCCGCCCCTACGGGAGGGGCCAGGGCAGCCCTCTGCGGAAGAGGGGCTGCCTGGTTTCGGAGCGGGTGCGACTCAGCGGTTGAACCGCTCAACCAGCGAGTACTGCTCCTGCGCCGTGCCGGTCAGCTCCTCGCTGAGCAGCGCGGTGCGCTGGGCTTCGCCGGAAGTCTGGTCGGCCAGCTGGGCGATGGTCGCGATGTTGCGGTTGATCTCCTCGGCCACCGCGCTCTGTTCCTCGGCTGCCGCAGCGATCTGGTGGGCCATGTCGGCGATGTTGGCCACCGAATCGCTGATGCCGACCAGCGCCTGGTCGGCCAGGAGCACGCGCTCCACGCCTTCGTCGGCTTGGCGGCGGCCGGTCTCCATGGCGCTGACTGCGTTTTCGGCAGTCTGCTGCAACTTGGCGATCAGGCCGTGGATCTGCTCGGTGGATTCGGCGGTGCGCTGGGCCAGCGAACGCACCTCGTCGGCCACCACGGCGAAGCCGCGGCCCATCTCGCCGGCGCGGGCCGCTTCGATGGCGGCGTTGAGCGCCAGCAGGTTGGTCTGGTCGGCGATGCCCTTGATCACGTCGACCACGCCGCCGATCTCGTTGCTGTCCTGGGCCAGCTGGCTGACTGCCAGGCCGGTTTCACCCACCGAAGCGGACAAGCGCTCGATGGCTTCGCGGGTTTCGCTGGCGATGCTGCGGCCCTGGCGGGTCAGCTCGTTGGCCTGGCGGGTGGCGTCGGCGGTGCGTTGCACGTTGTTCGCCACTTCCTGGGTGGTCGCGGCCATCTCGTTGACGGCGGTGGCCACCTGGTCGGTTTCGACGCGCTGGCGCTCAAGGCCCGCCGAGCTGTGGTGCGCCAGGCTGTCGGCCTGGCGGGCCTGCTGGGTGAGCTGTTCGGCGGTGTCCTGCAGGCGCGTCAGGCAGGTCTTCAGGCGCGCTTCCTGGCTGAGGATCGACATTTCCAGGCGCGCCTGGGCGCCACGGCTGTCGGTGTACATCTGCGCGATCAGCGGGTCCGAGGTGGTCTGCTCGGCGAGGCGCAGCAGGCGCTTGAGGCCGCGCTGCTGCCAGCTAAGGCCGGCCAGGCCCAGCGGCACGGCGAGCAGGGCGGCGAGGAGGAAGCCCCAGTGCGAGTCGAGCCAGGTGCCAATAAGGAAGGCGACCTGGCTGGTGAGGATGAACGGCAGCCAGTCCTGCAGCACCGGCAGCCAGCGGTCGCGCTGGGGCACGGCCGACTTGCCGGCGGCGATGCGCTGGTACAGCGCCTGGGCGCGTTCCACCTGCTCGGCGGTGGGGCGCACGCGCACCGATTCGTAGCCGACGATCTCGTTGCGCTCGAAGACTGGCGTGACGTAGGCGTTGACCCAGTAGTGGTCGCCGTTCTTGCAGCGGTTCTTGACGATGCCCATCCACGGCCGGCCCTTCTTCAGGGTCTCCCACATGTGCGCGAACACCGCCGGCGGCACGTCCGGGTGGCGTACCAGGTTGTGCGGCGAGCCGAGCAGCTCTTCGCGCTCGAAGCCACTGATGGCGACGAAGGCGTCGTTGGTGTAGGTGATCACCCCGCGGTGGTCCGTGGTGGAGATCAGGCGCTGTTCGGCAGGGTAGGTGCGTTCACGCTGGGTGACCGGCTGGTTGTTGCGCATGTGGGGGACGTCCAGGAAGCGGCGGGTTCAGAGGGGGTATCGGCCGCTTCGACGAAAAGTTGAATGCGGTCACGCTTTTGGCGCTGGCATCATGGCGTGGAAGCAGATTGTAATCAAATTGACATTTGGTGGTATGGCAGCGCCCCGTGACCTTTTGGTCACGGGGCGCTCCGGCTTGGCCTCAGATCAGGCTGCGCAGCACGTAGTGAAGGATGCCGCCGGCCTTGAAGTACTCCACTTCGTTGAGGGTGTCGATGCGGCATAGCACGTCGAAGCTGTCCTGCTTGCCGTCCTCGCGGGTGACTTCCACCTTGAGGGTCATGTGCGGCTTCAGTTCTCCGTTCAGGCCGCGGATGTTCAGCACCTCCTTGCCCGTCAGGTTCAGCGACTTGCGCTCCTGGCCGCCGGTGAACTGCAGCGGCAGCACGCCCATGCCCACCAGGTTGGAACGGTGGATGCGCTCGAAGCTCTCGGCGATCACCGCCTTGACCCCGAGCAGGTTGGTGCCCTTGGCCGCCCAGTCGCGGGAGGAGCCGGTGCCGTATTCCTTGCCGGCGATGATCACCAGGGGCGTGCCGTCCTGCTGGTAGCGCATGGCGGCGTCGTAGATCGCCAGCTTGTCGCCGCTGGGCACGTGGATCGTGTTGCCGCCTTCCTCGCCGCCGAGCATCTCGTTCTTGATGCGGATGTTGGCGAAGGTGCCGCGCATCATCACTTCATGGTTGCCGCGTCGCGAGCCGTAGGAGTTGAAGTCGGCATAGGCCACGCCGTGCTCGCTCAGGTAGCGCCCGGCCGGGCTGTCTTTCTTGATATTGCCGGCGGGGGAGATGTGGTCGGTGGTCACCGAGTCGCCGAGCACCGCCAGTACCCGGGCCTTCTCGATGTCGGCGACTTTCGGCGGCGCCTCGGCGATGTGCTCGAAGAACGGCGGATGCTGGATATAGGTGGAGTCGGCCTGCCAGACGTAGGTCTTCGCCTGCGGCACCTGGATCGCCCGCCATTTCTCGTCGCCCTGGAAGACCTCGGCGTACTCCTTGTGGAACATCGCGGTGTCGACCTTCTGGATGGCCGCGGCGATCTCCTGCTGGCTCGGCCAGATGTCCTTCAGGTACACCGGCTGGCCGTCCTTGCCGGTGCCCAGCGGGTCCTTCGCCAGGTCCAGGCGCACGCTGCCGGCCAGGGCGTAGGCCACCACCAGGGGCGGGGAGGCCAGCCAGTTGGTCTTCACTAGCGGGTGCACGCGGCCTTCGAAGTTGCGGTTGCCGGAGAGCACCGAGGCCACCGTCAGATCGGCTTGCTGGATGGCCTTCTCGATGGGGTCGAGCAGCGGCCCGGAGTTGCCGATGCAGGTGGTGCAGCCGTAGCCGACCAGGTCGAAGCCCAGCTCATCGAGGTACTGCGTCAGCCCGGCGGCCTTGAAGTAGTCGGTGACCACCTTGGAACCGGGCGCCAGCGAGCTCTTCACCCAGGGCTTGCGCTGCAGGCCTTTCTCCAGCGCCTTCTTCGCCAGCAGGCCGGCGGCCATCATCACGCTGGGGTTGGAGGTGTTGGTGCAGGAGGTGATGGCGGCGATCACCACGGCGCCGTCTTCCAGGCGATGGGTCTTGCCGTCGTGCTGATAGTCGATGGCCGAGGCGTGGCTGGTTGCCGACTTGGGTTGCAGTGCGGTGAAGTCGTCGAAGGCTTGCGCCACCTGGCCCAGCGACACGCGGTCCTGCGGGCGCTTGGGCCCGGCGAGGCTGGCCTCGACGTCGCCCAGGTCGAGCTGCAGGGCGTCGGTGAACAGCGGCTCCTGGCCCGGCTCGCGCCACAGCCCCTGGGCCTTGCAGTAGGCCTCGACCAGCTGCACGGTCTCCTCCGGGCGGCCGGACAGGCGCAGGTAACCCAGGGTGATCTCGTCCACCGGGAAGAAGCCGCAGGTGGCGCCGTATTCCGGGGCCATGTTGGCGATGGTCGCGCGGTCGGCCAGCGGCAGGTCGGCGAGGCCGTCGCCGTAGAACTCGACGAACTTCCCGACCACGCCCTTCTTGCGCAGCATCTGGGTGACGGTGAGCACCAGGTCGGTGGCGGTGATGCCTTCCTTCAGCTTGCCGGTGAGCTTGAAGCCGATCACCTCGGGAATCAGCATCGACACCGGCTGGCCGAGCATGGCCGCTTCCGCCTCGATGCCGCCGACGCCCCAGCCGAGCACGCCCAGGCCATTGATCATGGTGGTGTGCGAATCGGTGCCGACCAGGGTGTCGGGGAAGGCGTAGGTCCGGCCGTCCTCGTCCTTGGTCCAGACGGTGCGACCGAGGTATTCCAGGTTGACCTGGTGGCAGATGCCGGTGCCCGGCGGCACCACGCGGAAGTTGTCGAAGGCGTTCTGCCCCCAGCGCAGGAAGGCGTAGCGCTCGCCGTTGCGCTGCATCTCGATCTCGACGTTCTCGCCGAACGCGGCAGGGCTGGCGTAGCGGTCGACCATCACCGAGTGGTCGATGACCAGGTCGACGGGGGAGAGCGGGTTGATCTTCTGTGGGTCGCCGCCGGCCTTGGCCACGGCGGCGCGCATGGCCGCCAGGTCGACCACCGCCGGCACGCCGGTGAAGTCCTGCATCAGCACCCGCGCCGGGCGGTACTGGATCTCGCGCTCGGAGCTGCGGGTCTTCAGCCAGCCGGCGAGGGCGCGCAGGTCGTCGGCGTTGACCGTGTGGTTGTCTTCCCAGCGCAGCAGGTTTTCCAGCAGCACCTTGAGCGACTTCGGCAGCTTCTCCAGGTCGCCCAGCTGCTTCGCCGCTTCCGGGAGGCTGTAGTAGTGGTAGGTCTTGCCGCCCACCGCGAGGGTGCGCAGGCTGTTCAGGCTGTCCACTGCAGGCATGACATTCTCCTCAGGCTGATTGGCCGTCGGCGCTGCACGGAAGCGTCGACGGCGAGCGTTGCCGCGTCCTTCAGAAATTTCGCAGGCAATCGCGTCGAAACACTCAAGCTAGACCCCGCAGGCGGGTCCCGCCACGACCGGTGGGCCGCTCGGGCGGCGAATCCGGGTGAAAGCCGCGGCGCCAGGCACTATAGTGCGCGGCCGAGGAGACACCCCGATGAACACCCTGTTACTGCATTGCCGTCCGGGCTTCGAAAACGAAGTCTGCGCCGAGATTTCCGAACGCGCCGCCGAACTGGAAGTGGCCGGCTACGCCCGGGCCAAGCCCGCCACCGCGTACGCCGAATTCGTCTGCCAGGATGCCGATGGCGCCGAGCTGCTGATGCGCCGCCTGCGCTTTTCCGAGCTGATCTTCCCGCGCCAGTGGGCGCGCGGCAGCTTCGTCCCGCTGCCCGAGCAGGACCGCATCGGCGCGCTGCTCGAAGTGCTGGCCGACTATCCGCAATGCGGCAGCCTCTGGCTGGAAGTCTTCGACAGCAACGAAGGCAAGGAGCTCTCGACCTTCTGCCGCAAGTTCGAAAAGCCCCTGCGCGCCGCGCTGACCAAGGCCGGGCGCCTGCGCGAGGACCCGAGCCTGCCGCGCCTGCTGCTGACCTTCCGCTCCGGCCGCGAGGTCTTCGTCGGCCTGGCCGGCCCGCGCAACAGCGCCATGTGGCCGATGGGCATCCCGCGCCTGAAGTTCCCCCGCGAGGCGCCCAGCCGTTCCACGCTCAAGCTGGAAGAGGCCTGGCACCACTTCATCCCGCGCCAGGATTGGGACAAGCGCCTGGCGCCGGGCATGCTCGCCGTCGACCTGGGCGCCGCGCCCGGCGGCTGGACCTGGCAGCTGGTGAACCGGGAGATGCGGGTGATCGCCGTGGACAACGGGCCGATGGCCGAGAACCTGATCTATTCCGGCCTGGTCGATCACCAGCGCGCGGACGGCTACGTGTTCCGCCCGCGGCAGATGGTCGACTGGATGGTCTGCGACATCGTCGAGAAGCCGGCGCGCACCGGTTCGCTGATCGAGACCTGGATCGGCGAGGGGCTGTGCCGCGAGGCGGTGGTCAACCTCAAGCTGCCGATGAAGCAGCGCTACGCCGAGGTGCGCAAGATCCTCGGCCGCCTGGAACAGGCGTTCCAGGAGCGCGGGCTGCGCGTGGCCATCGGCTGCAAGCAGCTCTACCACGACCGGGAAGAGGTCACCTGCCACCTGCGGCGTCTGTAATTTCTGAAGGAGAAATCCGACTTTCGGTGACTTGTCCTACAGGCGCGCATTGACCATGCTGTGCGGCGCCTGCCACCACGGAGTCGGTCGTGAAGCGAAAGTTGCCCTCTCTGCTGGGCAGTTACAGCCGCATGTTGTTGCCGCGCCGAGGACTGGGGCGCGGCGAGCGCCTGCCTTACCTGGCCATGGACAGCCACAGCCTGCGCCTGGACCTGGGCCATCTGCGCGCCTATCGCCAGCATTTCGGCCTCGATCCGGCGCTGGGCGTGCCGCTGCTCTACCCGCAGGTGATCTGCCTGCCGCTGCACCTGCGCCTGCTCAGCCGCTCGCGCATGCCGCTCTCGGTGCTCGGGTTGATCCACCTGCGCAGCCACATCCAGCGCTACCGCCATCTGCATGAAAGCGACCAGTTGCTCGTCGACTGCCGCATCCTCACCAGCCGGCGTGGCCCGCTGGGCCTGGAGGTCGACGTGGCCACCGAGGTCTGGCACCAGGACATGCTCTACTGGCAGTCGATCACCACCTACCTGCGCCGCGGCGATTTCCTCGATGCCCACGCCGAACCCGACCCGCTGCCCGAGCGCGCCCACTGGGAAACCCTGGAAGCCCCGCCGCATCCGGGCGTTCAGTGGCGCGTGCCGAAGATCGCCGGCTGGCGCTATGCCGGCCTGAGCGGCGACTTCAACCCGCTGCACCTGTCGCGCTTCATGGCCTCGCACTACGGCTTCGGCAAACCCTTCGCCCACGGCATGTGGAGCCTGGCGCGCAGCCTGACCGGCCGGCGCCTGGCCGAGCACGTGCGGCTGGACGTGCACTTCAAGGCGCCGCTGCCGCTGGGCAGCCAGGTGCGCCAGAGCCATCGTGTGCAAGGGCAGAAGGAGCAATGGGCGTTGCTGCCGGCGGACGCCGAAGGGCCGGCCATGCTGCTCGCCCAGCTCGACGAGGCGCCCGCCGCGCCGCTGCGTTGATCAGGGCCGGCTAGCCACTCGCGGCGCCAACGGCAGCAGGGCGGGCAACTGCACTTCGCCCTGCAGGTCCACCGCGCTCAGGCGCCAGGAACTGTTGAACAGGTACTGGCCGCTGAAACCGCGCACCAGCAGCCCCAGTTCGTCGCCCGGCGCGAGGCTCGCGCTCACCGCATTGAGCTTGGTGCTGCCACTGTTCATCAGTGGCTTGACCTGTTCGTCGAGGATGCGCGTGCTTCCTTTGGCATCCCGCACCGCCAGCGAGGCGAAAAGCAGGGCGTCCTTGCCCTGGCCCAGGGGCTCTGTGAGGCGCACTTCGGCGGAGCCGAGCAGTGCGCTGGATTCGTCGATGCGCTTGAGCGGTATGAAGGTCGAGGGCTGCAGCCAGCCGCTGGTGCCGGGGCGGATGCGCGTGGCCGGCAGCGCTACCTGCGGGCCCGGTGGCGGCAGGTCGTCCAGCGCCAGGCCCTGGTCGAGGTCCAGGCTGATGCACAGCGAGGGCACGCTGTCGGCGGCACCGGGGCGCTGGCGCAGCTTTTCCTCGTACCAGGCGAGGATGCCCTGGTAGAGGTTGATGGCGCGCTCGCCGCAATGGATCACCGGTTCGTTGTTGAACGGCGGCAGGCCGCTCCAGGCCTGCAGCGGCGGCGGCAGGATGTGCCCGCCCTGCATGCCGAGCAGGCGCACGTCGGTATCGCCCTGGCGCAGGCACTGGCGGATCTGCAGGCCCTGGTCGAGCGGGAAGAGCGTGTCGCGCAGACCTTGGATCAGCAGGGCGTCGGCATGCGGGCGGCGGCCTTCGGCGCAATAGCGCGCCAGGCTGTGATCGGCGAGTTCGGCCTGCACCGGCGCGGTCATGCGCCCACTGGCGGTCTGCAGATAGTCGGCCTGGGCGAACTTGCCGAGGTCGTAGCCGGTGGCGATACCCAGGCTGAGCAGCACGCCGCCCCAGCCGATCTTCAGCTGGCCGTCGGGGGCCAGGGCGTCGCTCAGGTCGTACCAGGTGGCGATGGGGACTATGGCGTCGATGCGCTTGTCCTCGGCGGCGGCCAGCAGCTGCACGGCGCCGCCGTAGCTCTCGCCGAGCATGCCCACGCGCGGGTCGTTCGACCCGTCCATGCGCAGGCGCGGCAGGTGTTGCGCGGCCCAGTCGATCACCGCGCTGGCGTCGTTCACCTCGAAGCGCGGGTCCATCATCTCGATGCGCCCGTCGCTGCCGCCCCAGCCGCGCTGGTCGTAGCTGACCACCCAGTAGCCGGCCTTCCAGGCCTTGAGCGCGGCGCGTCCGGACATCATGGTCTTGCCATAGAAGCCGTCCGGCCCGGTGACCCGCCAGCCGCCCCAGCCGTGGGTGTGGACGATCAGCGGCGCCGTCTCGCCGGCCTTCAGCGCCGGCTGGAACACCGTGGCCGACAGCCGAGTGCCGTCGCGGGCGAGGATCACCGCGTCATAGGAGGTCGCCGGCAGATCCTGGGCACGGTTGGCGGCGTAGTCGGGCAACTGGTCGCGGGCGGCGCAGCCACTGAGCAGCAGGACCAGGCAGAGCAGGGCGGGCAGGCGCATGCGGCGGGACATCCGGTGTCGGGGAGGGCGCCGAGCTTAGCCCGGTGGAGGCGCGTGGCCAGCCCGACCAAAGGTTGGCGCCATGCCGTTCGCCTGCCGCGCGTGACCGAGCGGGCCGCTTTGCGCGACAATGCGGCCCATTCGATTTGCGGAGTTGCTCCATGTCCCAGCCTGTCGACGCCATCCTCGACGCCACCGGCCTGAACTGCCCCGAGCCGGTCATGATGCTGCACAACAAGGTGCGCGACCTGCCGGCCGGCGGCCTGCTCAAGGTCATAGCCACCGACCCCTCCACCCGCCGCGACATTCCCAAGTTCTGCGTGTTCCTCGGCCATGAACTGGTCGAGCAGCAGGAAGAGGCCGGCACCTACCTCTACTGGATTCGCAAGAAGGCCGACTGAGGCAGCGCGCGCCGGTTTCAGGCCGGCGCGGTGCGGGTCAGCTGTTCGAGCAGTTCCAGGTCGGTGTTCATCCCCGAGGTCTCGCGGATGCGCGCCAGGATTTCCTTCTTCAGCGCGATGAATTCCGCTGTCAGCTTCATGTCCTGGTTGCGCTCGGCCGGCAGCGGCACCTCGTAGACGCTGTCGATGCGCCCCGGGCGCGGCGCCATCAGCACGACGCGGCCACCCAGGTAGATGGCTTCCTCGACGTCGTGGGTGACGAACAGGATGGTGCTCTTCTCCAGCCGGTGCACATGGCGGATCAGGTCGTGCATCACCTCGCGGGTCTGCGCGTCCAGCGCGCCGAAAGGCTCGTCCATCAGCAGGATCTGCGGCTTGGGCATCAGCGCGCGGGCGATGGCCACGCGCTGTTGCATGCCGCCGGAAAGCTGGTTGGGGTAAGCGTTGGCGAAGGCCTTCAGGCCCATCAGGGTGAGCAGCGCATCGGCGCGGCCGCTGGCCACTTCGACGTCGGCGTCGCCGCGCACGGTGTCGGCCACCACCTTCAGCTGCCGGCAGAACTTGATGTTCTCCATCACCCGCAGCCAGGGGTAGAGGCTGTAGTGCTGGAACACCATGGCGCGGTCGATGCCCGGTCCGTCGATGGCGCGGCCCTCGACCAGAATCTGCCCGGCGCTGTGCCGCTCCAGCCCGCCGATGCTGCGCAGCAGGGTGGACTTGCCGCAGCCGGAGGCGCCGACGAAAGTGACGAACTCGTTCTCGCGGATGTCCAGGCTGACGTCCTGCAGCGCCTGGACGTTGCGGCCACCGCCGGTGAAGACCTTGCTGACGTTGCGGATGCGGATTTTCGAATCGTGCATGGCGCTTACCTCTTCAACCAGGGGAAGGCTGCACGACCGAGCCAGCGGAACGCCTGGTCGGTGAGCAGGCCGATGACGCCGATCAGCAGGATGCCGGCGAAGATCTTGTCGGTCTGCATGTAGCGCTGCGCCTTGAGGATTGCGTAGCCCAGGCCGGAGTTGGCGGCGACCAGCTCGGCCACCACCAGGTAGGTCCAGGCCCAGCCGCAGGTGATGCGCAGGGTGTCGAGCAGTGCTGGGCGCGCCGACGGCAGGATCACCAGCTTCACCACCTCGCTGCGCGAAGCGCCCATGGTCTGCGCCGCCTCGATCTGCGCCATGGGCACGCGGCGCACGTCCTCGGCAACCATCAGGACCATCTGGAAGAAGGTGCCGATGAAGATGATCAGCACCTTGGAGCCCTCGTCGATGCCGACCCAGAGCATCACCAGCGGAATGAAGGCCACCGCCGGCATGTAGCGGATGAAGTCGGTGAGCGGTTCGAGGAACGCCTGCACCGGGCGGTAGGTGCCGATGTAGAGGCCCAGCGGCAGGGCGATCACCGCCGAGGCGAGAAAGCCCGCCATGACCCGCCAGACGCTGATGCCGATGTCGCCGAGCAGGCCTTCCTCGCTCCACCAGTGGCCGGTGCGCAGCACCACCGCTTCCGGGCTGGGCAGGAACATCGCATTGCTCAGCCCGAGCGCCGTCCAGGCCCACCAGAGCAGCAGCGGCAGCAGCAGGCCGCCGGCGGCCAGCGCCCAGACGGCGCCGCGCGGCAGCTCGCCGCGAATGCTCCACCAACTGGCGCGGGGCGGCGCGCCGGCCGGGGTTTCGGGAAGGACCTGGTGAGCGGTCATGGGCATACCTCCGTCTAGGACATGGGATCGGGTGCGACCTTCCAGCCGCCTGCCGGTGGCTGTGCGCCAAGGCGAGCGAGGCCGGCGGCGCCAAGCAGTTCGGCGGGACGGTCGGGATCGGCTTCGGCTGGCAGCAACGCGGCGCCAATGCGCGCGGGCAGGGTGGACAGTTCGATGCGCCAGGGCGTGAGGCCGCCGTGGTGGCGGCCGAAGGAAAGTTCGAAGTCGAGCCAGCCCGGGTCCTGCGCGGCCAGTTCGGCGAGATCGGCACCGGCCGGTGCAGTGCGCGGCAGCCCGGCGGCAAAGAGGAAGCAGTCGCCGGCCAGCAGCAGGCAACCCTGGCGGCCGTCGGCACTGCGCAACCAGCTGCCCCAGTTGCGCCCGACGGATTCCGGCAGGCGCTCCCAGACTTCGTGGTAGCTGCCGTCGAGGCCGTCTTCGAGCAGGTATTCGCTGTTCTCGAAGCGCATGAGGCCGATGTCGTCCTCGCCGGTGGCCGGGCGGAAGTCGATCAGCCGATGCCACTGGCAGCGGTCGCCGACGATCTCGGTGACACCGGAAAATCCGGCCTGGGCCGCGCGCTCGGTGGCGCTGGCGGGCGCCGGCAGGGGGATTCGCAGGTCGGCGAACAGGCGCGACGTCTGCAGCCAGTAGACCCGCGTGCTGGTGTCGCGCTTGCCGGCGGTGGTGGTCAGCAGCGTGCGCTGCCACACGCCCAGGTAAGTCTCGGGAACCGGGTTCATGCGTGGTACTCCGGGAAGCGCTTGAGGCCCTGGTAGAAGGCCATGTCGTGGTTCGGCCAGAGCTGCCCGCCGGTCTCGCCGGCCAGTGCCTTCAGCTTGCGGATGCTGTCGATGGCCATGTCCTCGCGGTCCTGCCAGAGGGCGCCGGGGGCGATTTCCTGGTCGAGGTTTTCCTGCAGGTCGGCGGCGTCGCCAGCGAGGATCACCGGGCGGCCCTCGGGCAGCTCGATCAGCAGCGACATGTGCCCGGCGGTGTGGCCGGGCGTGGCGATGGCGCGCACGCCGGGGACCAGGTCGTACTCGCCGGTCTGCACCTTCCAGCGGTAATCGCCGGCGAAGTCGTCGAAGAAGTAGGCGTCGTCGGCCTGGGCGCGGGCGGCGGCCAACTCGTCGGCGTGCACGTGGACCTCGGCGCCGCAGACCTCGCAGAGCCCGCCGCAATGGTCGAAGTGCAGGTGGCCGAGGAACACCAGGTCGATATCCGCCGGGGTCAGCCCGAGCCGCGCGAAGTGCGCCGGCAGGCGTTGTTCCTCGGTCATCTGCGGCGGGTCCATGGAGAAGCCGCCGTACCAGCGTTCGCGCAGCGCCGGGTCGTGGATCTTGCGGTAGTCGCAGCCGACGTCGTAGAGGATGCGGCCCTGGCGGGTCTCGATCAGGTAGGCGAGTATCGGCGCCTGGATCTGGATGCCATGGCCGCGTTGCCAGGTGGAAACCGACTTGTCGTAGCGGTGGGTGGCGGTCAGCAGCGGCCACAGGCGGGTCACTTGGGTCATCGCGGGGTCTCCCATTCGGCGAGCAGGGTTTGGCTGTCGAGGATACGGCCGAATACCCCGCCTTCCACCCCCACCATCTCCAGCGCCGCTTCGTGCAGGTGCGGATAGGCCGAGCCGCAGGCGTCGCCCACCAGCGTGCAGGCGAAGCCCAGGTCCACCGCCTGGCGCAGCGTGGAGCTGACGCAGACTTCGGTGGTCACGCCGCACAGCACCAGTTCCTCGACCCCGGCATTGCACAGCAGCAGCTCCAGGTCGGTATGCGCGAAAGCGCTGTAGCCGGGCTTGTCGATCACCGGCTCGCCCGGCAGCGGGCGCAGTTCGTCGATCAGGTCGTGGCCGTATTCGCCACGCACCAGCAGGCGTCCGAGCGGGCCGGGCTGGCCGATGGGCGCGCCGGCGTTTTCGGCACGCAGGCGCTTGCTTTCGGGCAGGTCGGAGAGGTCCGGGCGATGGCCTTCGCGGGTGTGCACCACGAGCATCCCCAAGGCCCGCGCGCCTTCGAGCAGACGCAGGATCGCCGGGATGGGCGCGCGTAGGCGGCCGATGTCGAGGCCCGCGCGGTCGGCGTAGCCGCCGGGCGCGCAGAAGTCGCGCTGCATGTCGATGACGATCAGCGCGCGCCTCATCCCAGGAACTCCGTGCGGATCGCTGCAGCAATTCCCTCGCAGATGTCCATGGCCATGCGCGCGCCTTTCTCCGCGCTGGCGCCACGCGCCGAAGAGAGCACGCCCGAGGGCGGCACCCACTCGGTGCGCGATGGGTAGATGTCGTAGGGCGGGAAGTCCGCCGGGCCGTCGTCGGGGATCAGGTCCAGGCGCACCAGCTGCGGCAGGTAATGCAGCATCAGCGAGGTCTCGATCACCGCCGCGTGCTCCAGGGCGAAGCCGGGGAAACCGTCGGGGAATACCGAGTCGAGCGTCGCCTGGGTGCAGAAGTCCCAGTGCTCCAGGCGCATCACCCGCAGCGGGTGGCCTTCGCCCAGCTCGCGCAGGGCGAGCTGGATGCCCTCGGTGAGGAACCACTGGTTCTCGTAGTGCCCATCCACCAGCACCAGGCGGGTGACGCCGTGGCGGGCGAACTCGCGTACGGCATCGCGCACCAGCGCTACCAGCGTTTGCCCGTCGAGGCTGGTGGTGCCGCAGAAGTGTTGGCCGCCGCCGCACTTGGGCTGCGACTTGTAGCCGTAGGAGAGCGCCGGGGCCACCAGTGCACCGAGCCGCGTAGCGACGTCTTCGGCGATGGCGCTGGCGAGCAGCGCGTCGGTGCCCAGCGGCAGGTGCGGGCCGTGTTGCTCGGTGGCGCCGCAGGGCAGCAGTACCACGGTGGCGTCCTCGCGCACGCGGCGCGCGTATTCGACCCAGCTGAGCTGGTCCATGCGAACGGTGGTCACGGGCTTACCTCGCTAGCAGAAGGGAATGAATCACGCGGCGGTCGCGCGGCGATCAGCGCGGCGGCCAGCACCAGGGCGCCGCCGAGCCATTCGCCGACACCGAGCTCGCGCTCTCCGAAGGCAGCGGCGGTGAGCACCGAGACCAGCAGCTCGACCACCACCAGCACCGCCGCGCGGCTCGCCTCTACATGGCTGAAGCCGTACTGCGCGGCGCCCATGGCGGCGAGCCAGAACAGCCCGAAGATGGCGATCTGCAGCCAGGTTCCGGCGTCAGCAGAGGGCAGGGCGGTGCTATCGAGCAGGCAGAAGAGGGCGGCGCAGGCGGCGCTGCCAATGAATGCGGCCATCGCCTTGCTCGCCAGCGGGACCTGCTCGGCGGCGCGGGTGGCCAGGTTGTTCAGGGCGAAGGCAAAGCCGGCGGAGAGTGCCAGCCAGTCGCTGGCGGTCAGCGCGGCGAAGGTGTTGCGGTTCACGCCCAGGGTCAGGGCAATGCCGACCAGGGCGAGCAGCAGGGCGCCGATGCGCACGGCATCCAGGCGTTCGCCGAGCAGCAACCAGCCACCCAGCAGGCCCCAGGCCGGAGCCAGGTAGAACAGCAGCATGCTGCGCACCACGTCGCCTTCGGACAGCGCGCCGACCAGCCCGGCGGTGGCCCAGCCGCCGCAGAGCACGATGCCGAGCAAGGCGCCGCGTTGCGGCCACCATGCACGGCGCTGGCGGTAGAGCACCGCGAGCGTCGGCACGCTCAGCAGGCCAAAGGTGTAGAGCACCATGGGCATGCCGGCCAGGCCCAGCCCGGCGAAGTGCGCCAGCGGCATCCAGCCCAGCCCCCAGAGGGCGGCGCCGAGCAGCAGCACGACTTCGGCGCGCATCTCAGGCCCCCATCCAGGCGCCGCCGTTGGCGCCGAGCATCTGCCCGTGGAAGAAGCTCGCGCCGGGCGAAACGAGGAACAGCACCGCGGCGGCGATCTCCTCGGGACGGCCGAGGCGCCCGGCGGGAATCGCCACCTCGCGGGCGATCATCTCCGCGCTCATGTGCTCCAGCGAGACCATGGGCGTGTCCACCGGCCCCGGCGCCACGCCGTTGATGCGGATGTGCGGGGCGAATTCGCGGGCCAGCGACTTGGTAAGCCCGATCACCCCGGCCTTCGCCGCGCTGTACGCGGCATAACCCTCGCGGCCGAGCTGGCCGAGTTCCGAGGCGATGTTGACGATGCAACCGTCGCCGCGCCCCTGCATGTGCTCCAGCGCATGGCGGCAGCAGCGGTACACGGCATGCAGGTCGACGCCGAGCAGGCGCGCCCAGTCGTCCTCGTCGGTATCGAGGAAGGGCTTCTCGAGGATGATCCCGGCGTTGTTCACCAGGATGTGCAGCGGGCCTTCGCCCAGCACCCGCTCGAACATGGCGGCGACCTGCGTTGGCGACGACACGTCGGCCTGCACCGCGCGGGCCTGGCCGCCGCTCGCGGCGATGCGCGCGACCAGCGCGGTGGCGGCCTCGGGCTGGTCGAGGTGGTTGATCCAGACCTTCGCCCCGGCCTCGGCCAGCGCCAGCACGGTGGCGCGGCCAATGCCTTGCGTGGCGCCGGTGACCAGCGCGACCTGGCCTTCGAGTAGCGGACTCAATGCATCACCTCGCCATGGCTGACCGACAGCGCCTGGCCGGTGAGGGCCGCGGCCAGGGGGCTGCCGAGGAACAGGAAGGTCCCGGCGAGGTCCGCCGGGGTGAGCAGTTCGGGCACGGCCTGCGCAGAGAGGATCTGCGCCAGTTCGTCGCGTACGCTGCGGCCGCTGGCGGTCGCCATCACCGCCAGCGAATGCATGGCGGTATCGGTGCCGACCCAGCCGGGGCACACGGCATTGACGCGGATGCGTCGTGGGCCGAGTTCCCAGGCCAGCGAGCGGGTCAGGCCGATCACCGCGTGCTTGCTGGCCACGTAGGCGGAGAAGCCGGGCACGCCCTTCAGGCCCCAGATCGAGGCCTGGTTGATCACGCAGCTGCCGGCACCGAGGCTCGGCAGCAGGGCGCGGGTCAGGCGCAGCATCGAGGCGACGTTGTTGTCCAGCAGCGCCTGCCAGCGTGCGTCCGCTTCGGGCGAGGCGTCCTCCAGCGGCGTGACGTATTCCATGCCGGCGTTGTTGATCAGCACATGCAGCGGTCGCTCGCCGCGTTGCCGGGCGTAGGCGCCGACGGCGGCGCTGTCGCCGAGGTCGACACTCGCGCCCTCGATGTCGGCCAGCGGACGCAACTCCTCGACCACCGTCCGCAGCGCTTCGTCATTGCGGTCGAGCAGCTCCAGCGTCGCGCCCCGCTCGGCGAAGGCACGCGCCAGACCGCGACCGATGCCGCTGGCGGCACCGCTGATGAGCACGCGTTTGCCCCGGTAGTCGATCATGCTCACACCGCCGTCAGGAAGGACACGCCAACTGCGCCGTAGAAACCGTCGGCACGCCGTTCGCCACTGGACTCGACCACCCCGTAGTCGTCGTCGAGCACGCGGCGCAGGCGGTGCTGGTGGAAGCTCTTGAACAGCAGGTGCATCGGCAGCACCTGGGCGTAGCCGTCGCCATACAGCTCGTGGTGCAGCTTGCGCAGGCGATACCAGGGCGCCACCGGCTTCTCGTGGTGCGCGTTGTGGTAGGCGAAGTTGAGCAGCAGCAGGTCGAGCACCGGCCAGCGCACCGAGACCACGTTGGTGTAGGTGTTCATCTGCTCGTAGGCGCGGTCGCGCTGCTTGTCCTCGGGAATGCGCGCGTCGTCTTCCAGCACGGCGAAGGCGTCGTAGGTGTGCTGGTAGGCATCGGTGAAGCGCAGCACGACGATCATCAGCGACCAGGCGACGAAGTAGAGCAGCAGCGCCTTGATCGATACCGCGGCGACGACGCCGAAGATCGCCCCGCGCACCAGCAGGGTGAGCAGCACGCGGCGGCGGTTGGCGCGGTGCTTGTCGCTGCTGCTGATGAAGGGCAGGAGGATCACGTAGTAATGCATGATCAGCTCGACCGCCGGGATGTACGCCCACTCGGCGGCCAGCACCAGCTTGCGCAGCCAGCCGGGGCAGCGCTTGAGGAAAACCTTGGTGTCGAAGGTGATGACGTCGGCGCGGTCGACGTGGTGGCGCATGTGCTTGCGCCGCAGGTCCTGGAACGTGGCGTAGCAGCTGCCGCAAATCCAGCTGCACAGTTCGCCCGCACGGTTGTTGTTCTTCGGCTCGGCGAAGATGGTGCCGTGGGCGAATTCGTGGATCAGGTAGGCCGCGACAATCATCGCGTGCGCCAGCAGCAGCGTGCCGAGCAGGTTCAGCGCCCAGTGCCAGGCGAACAGCAGGGCGAAGCCGGCGAAATAGCCGCCGAAGGCATAGGCCAGCGCCAGGCTGTTGGGCAGGCGGCCGTCGGCGTAGCGGTATAGGGATGCGGACATGGAATCCTCCGGGCGCGCCCCGCCGTCCCGGGCGGGGCTCGGGTAGGTCACTTGGCCATGGCTTGCACGAAGCTGGCGTCGAAGGTCTGGGCGAAGTCGGGGATCGCCGCGATCTGCCCGTTGTCCTTGAGCAGCTGGGCGATCACCGCGCCGCTGCCGAAGAACGAGCTGGTGGCGTCGGACTTCTCGAAGTTCTTGCCCATCTCGGCCAGCGGGATGTTGTACACGCCGCTCATCTGCGCCTTGGCCTCGGCGGCGCTGACGCCGAGCACCTTGCCGATGATCTCGGCGGATTCGTCCGGATGGCTCTGCATGTAGGCCAGGCCGTCGACGTAGCCCTGGATCATCGCCTTGATCGCCGCCTGGCGCTTGGCGATGGTCTTGGCGTCGAACACCAGCACGTCGGTGATCAGGCCGGGCGCCTGCTTGGAGGAGTAGACGACGTGGAACTTGCTGCCGGGCATGCCGAGGATCTGCGACACGTTCGGCTCGTAGGTCACGCCGATCGGCAGGCTGCCCGAGGCCATGGCGCCGGGAATGGCTTCCGGGGTCATGTTCAGCGGGTCGATGTCCTTGGCGGTCAGGCCGTTGCTCTTGAGCGCGTAGGCGAGGAGGAAGTCCGAAGGCGAGAGCGGGTTGAAGCCGATCTTCTTGCCCTTGAACTGGTCGACCGAGGTGATCGACTTGTCCGCGACAATCGCATCGCCGCCGTTGGAGAAGTCGATGGGCATCACCACCTTGTAGGCCTGCCCCTTGGCCACGCCGCCGACCACCTGGTCGTAGGTCAGCATGCCGCCGTCCAGCGCGCCGCCGGCGATGGCGGTGGGAATCAGCGCGGGGTCGTTGAAGAACTGCAGCTGCACACTGAGCCCGTGGGCCTTGTACAGATTGAGCTTGTCGGCGACGTAGAAGGGCGCGTAACCGGCCCAGACGACGGTGCCGATCTTGAGTTTTTCCGCGGCTTGAACGGTGAACGGCAGGACGACGGCGGCGGTGGCCAGACAGGCACCGAGCAGGGTCTTGCGCAGGGAACGCAGGGAAAGCGGCTGGGTCATGGCATTGCTCCTACACGTTGGAAATCGGCACGGGATGACGTCACGTCTCCCGGGCTTTTCTCCCGCCGTGTAACCCTGTCCTTAGGGCCGGAAAACTCTCGGACCAGCCATCCACGCAAGGTGGACCGGAACCCTAGTTCGCCTCTGGTGCAACTCCAGTGTGCCGAGCTTCGTGAGCGCCGCTGGCCACGCCGGCGGGGACTCATCCCGTTCGCAGGGACAGGAGCAAGTCCGGTGCCAGGTTTCTCATCGCGGTGATAAGTCGTTGTCGCTCAATGACTTGTCATGACGAAGGGCGGACAGCTGCGCCTGCGCGGTGCATGAACTTTGCACCAAGTGCTGGCAGACGGGCAGGGGCGGTGCCTTCGGAAGAGGCAGGCGGCCACCTGCGCGAAGCAGCGGTTGCGAGGCTCATTGCCCCTGGCGCAAGCGCTTGAGCTCGGTGGTCAGCCAGGTGCTGGCCTCCTGTTTACCGCCCGGGCAACTGACCTGGTAAGGCTTGCCGCTCATGCTGCTTTTGCTGGCGGCGCGCTCGATGAAGTCTTCGGCGCTGTTCACCAGGTCCTTGTTCTCCAGGTAGTCGAGCTTTTGCTGCAGATGAGCGCGGGCCTTGCTGCCCGAATACTCGCTGCCATTGCGGATGAACTGGCAATCGCTGTGCTCGACGAAGTTGAGCAGTGCATCGATCTCCGCAGTGGCCTTGGGGCTGGGTGCGGCCTGGAGAGCCAGCGAGGAAAGGCAGAGCAGCAGGGGGAGTAGGTTACGAATCTGACGCATAACGTGTCCTTCTTGGCAGTGAGGCATGACAAAGGTGCCGGTATTTGCGGGGCAGAGCGCCGAGAGGTGATCTAACCATCAAGTGTTGTTGGCGGTGCTGTTCTACGCATCGCCGTAAAGTACCCATCTCACGGATTCAGGACCTTTGGTGACCTTGTCCGGCAGGGGCCACAGGCGGGTGTAGCGACGTTCGATCACCAGAGTGGGCATGCGCTCGCCTTGTTGGAATCGGCGAATGGTGCTGCCTTCGACGGTCGACCAGTAATTGTCCACGCCGATGATCTGCCAGTAGCCGCTGCGCGGGCAGGCTTCGCCACTGTTGCAAATGGGCTCCGGCGAACGGGCGCGAACGAAGGCGGGCGAACCGGGCATGGGGCGACCGGTCTTTGGGTCCAGCAGCTTGGCCTTGGCCAGTTCCTGGATCAGCGACTCGCTGGGTTTGGGCGGTTGGATATTGGCCTTGCGCTCTTCCACCCACTTCAGCTTGCCATCCCACGGCGGCAACTTGGCCGGCGGTAGCGGAACGATTTCGTTGATCTCGGGGACTTTGGGTTGGGCGTAGGAATAGCCCGAAAGCATGTTGCCGATTTTCTCGTAACGTTCGGTGCGCTCGTGGTCTTCAGGTTGGCCAATGTAATTCAGCTCGTCCGTTGCCTTAGGCCCCCGAAAACCATACTCCAAGAAACTTGCAGAAGTTTCATCACCAGCTGCTACGCCTAATTGGAATGCTTCGAGAGCCGTTTGAAAGTGCTTATTTCCTTTTAGATATACGCCGAGATTCAGTGCTGCTTCGCCGTGTCCCTGCTCAGCCGCACACCAATACAACTGAAGCGCGATTTCCGGAGCCATATTGCTCGGCTCCAGTTTGTCACCAACGTAGTATTGAGCTTCTGCATTACCTTCGTCGGCTGCTTTACGGAAGTAACGCAGGGCCATTTCCGGATCCTTTTGCAATCCGGCTGAGCCTTGTTGCAGGAAGTAGCCGATGAAGAAGTAACCTCGGGCCACCTTCGCATCGATCAGTCGCTGGCTCATACGTAGGTGCTCGGCGCCTTTAAGCGTGTAGTGCCCGCGCATCGCACCGTTCTGCAGATTGATATTGGCCTTGTAATGGTCGTTCTCGCTAGCAATTCGGTAGAGCCGCTCAATCTCCGCATACACACTGGGCTCTTGTTTGAGCAGGTTGTTCTTTTCCAGCCAGCGGGCATATTGGAACAGCACATCGCTGTCCGCCGAAGGGGCGGGGATAGTCTCGTATTTGCAAGTAAAGGTGAGGTTGGCCTTGGTCTGTGAAAGCCGGTCCACGTGAAAGTCCTTCTTCGGATAGGTAACAGAATTGCTGGCGCTGCAAGCGGCCAATAGCAGACTGGAAAGCAGCAGGAGGCGGCGCATCAGTCGAGATTCCACAGGGTTGATTTTCCATAATGGAACTCCACAAGCGAGGCAAAGGGACTATTCCTCTGCTCTTTGTTGCCTTGGCGCCTTCGGTTTTCCTTGATCATTTTTTTCCAAGCGTCGAATGCATCCTTCGGCTGATCCTGCGCCCCCATCCCCGCCGTATGCAGCTCCCACAACCGCCGCCTCAGCGCCTGGCTCACGCTCGCCCACTCGTGGGCAATGTTCAGTTCGCTATCCACTTCCATGCTGCGGGTATTGAGGTTGGCCGAGCCGTGGGTGGTGAAGACGTCGTTGACGATCATCAGCTTGGAGTGGATGTACACCGGCATACACGGCTTGCCCGGCGGTGAGTCGGGGGCCACCAGCGAGCAGACGTGGACCTTCAGGCCGGGGATGTCCTGCGAGTGGACGGTGCTCTGTTCGATGGCCTTGATCTCCTCGCCATAGCGAGCCTCCCACTCGGCGAGCCGCCACTTTCCATAGAAGTCCTTGGGACCATCCGGGCGCGGCTTCGGTGGCGCCGCTTGCTTCGCCTCGTCGATGAGCATCTGCTTGGTCACCTCGGGGATGGTGTCGGCGCGGCCCAGGCATTCGAGCATGCGCTGGGTATTGACTGTGCCCTTGCCCATGCCCTCGTCGGTGTCGTTGGTGACCACGAACAGGTGCACGTTGCCGTGCTCTTCTGGTTTGCGGCCCATGCGCATCTGCGCGTCGACCGTTTTCTTCAGCGCCTCGGCGAACGGTGGCCAGCGGAAGTACTGGTTCTCGACGTAGACGAATTGCGTGGTGTTGTTGACGGTCTGCAGGTAGAGCTTCTCGATGTCGCGCACGCCCACCTGCGCCTGGGTGCGCAGCAGTTGCGCCATCAGTGCGGTGCCGTCGTCCTGGTTGCCGCCGCGGAAGGGGAAGCGCTTGGCCGACTCATGCAGGTCCGAGTGCAGCGCGGGCAGGGTTTCGCCGGTTTCCTTCTGCCAGGCCTGGGCGAAGTTGCGGTGGAGGTATTCCAGGATCGGCCCGGTGACCCGGCAGGAGATGTCCTGGCGCGGGGTGAAGCCGCGCGGGCCACGGTTGGGAGCGGGCTTGTCGGTTCTCCCGCGGCGCAGTGCAGTGTGGTTATCGGTGTCCCAGTATTCGTCGAGCATGTTGTGGCCCATGACGAAACCCACCGTATCCGCTGGCAACTCGTAGTCGACCAGGACCATCTTCTGGTGGTGGGTGGCGCTGTTGGCCATGGTCCAGATCGAGCTGTCGCTCAACGCCTTGTCCACGCTGTGCTCGCGCAGGTGGCCCTCGATCCGCTTGCGTTCGTCGCCGTCGAAATCGCGGCCGACGAACAGCGGTCGGTGGGCCGCCGCCAGCCCCGCCGCCTCGTCGTCGGCGACCGCGTACTCGGAGAACCAGCGGTGGTCGAAGTCGTGTTGCTCGGGCGTGGCGCTCTGCATCGTTGCGTCCCAGAAGTACGGGGCATTACCTGGCAGGTTGGCTTCGCCCGCAAGGCCGGCGAAGTTCCAGAACATCCGCCAGCCGAGCACACGCACCTTCACGCCCTGCTTTGCCTTGCGCTCCAGCAGCTCGCCAATGCACAACTCGCTCAAGGCATCGGGGTCGTCGTGGTAACGGCGGTCGCGAACGAAATACATCGATGGCTGGAAGCCCCAGCAGATGATGTTCACCGACTGCTTGGCCTTGGCGATGGCCAGGTGCACGGCGGCGAAGGCTTCCTCGCCATTGACCAGCGGCTTGTAGCGCGCCTGCATCTGCGGGTATTCGCTGTCGGCCACGAACCAGGGGGCGGTGCAGGTGGCTTCGTTGGTGTGTTGAAGGGCGATGGGGACGACGATGTCGCACAAGTCATTCATGTTGCTTCTCCATTTTCGTCGACAGGCTCCACCCCTTGAGTGCTTCCGAAACCACGACCAGCCCGGCCATCACGACACCGGGAGCGTGGCCGGCCAATGGCAACAGCAGCGACACCGACGGGGAGAGAAAGAAAAGCCGCAATGGAATCTGAGCGATCCCGAGTACGCGGTTGAGCGGGTGGGCGAAGAGAAAGAGCACCGCGCTGATGACGATGGAGCACTGCAGCACCCAGGCAAGCAGTCCGACACTGGCCAGGCCAGTGCCGAGCTGATCGTTGAGCGCCAGGACTCCGGATAGGTCACTCCAGAAAGGAGTTCGTCCCGCGTTCCAACTGTGCAGGCTGTACCAGGCGACCTGGAACAGATCCAATGCTCCCCAGACACGCAGTATCCGCTTGCCGGAAAGGCTCATGGTGTCACCTCCTTCTTCTCGTAAACCTTGTCCGCCATTACCGGTTGCCAATGCCAGGACGTGCCGGACAACTGCCAGTCATCGGGCCCTTGCAGGAAGGCTTGCTCCACTCGTCGTTGCTCCCCGTAGCGGTAAATCGCTGAGGTTGAAGCAAGATGGTTTTCCTCTTCCGCCAATGGCTGCCAGACCTGAACCAAGGTGCGTCGAGTGTTCTCGTAATCCTTGCCTTCGGAGCCGAACAGCCGCCCCTCATCCCCCAGGGATGCGAGTCGATTGAGGAACATCTGCCCGGCATTGCTCACGCCGTGGTAGTTCGTTTCCTGTGTCAGCCATTTACCTGGCCCGCTTTGGGTTGGAGTCGAGCTCTCCGGGTTTACCGATGGCTCGTTGTCGCCCGCCAACAGTTCCGAATAGAGATTGCGGCGATCCATTTGCGAGCCGTGCTTTTGCAGCCCGCGATTGGCCAACTGGCCTTGCTCGGGGTTGCGGTAGTCGGTGGGGACCGGCACCTGGTAACGGATGCCGTTGGCCAGTTCCACGCTGTACTGCCGGGTGACGACCTGGTGATCGAGGGTCAGGTGGCCGCTGTCATCCAGCACGCCTTTCTGCAGCGGCGCGCCGTCGGCGTAGAGGGTGTAGGGCATTCCGGCCCAACTTCCCTGGGGGGCGTTCGGGGTTTGTGGGAGGCGGAATTTCAAGCGTTGCGCGGACTGCAGTTTCGGGTAGTCCGGGTGGGTGGCCTTCATGCTGGCGGGGCCTTGGCGATTCACACGGGCCTTGATGATGAAGTCGCCACTGCCCAACTCAGCCGATGCCGATGACAGGCTGAAATAGCTGCCGCCACCGTTTAGGACGATCTTCTTCTTGGCGGTGAAATGGATTTCGCCTTCGCTGCAGATGATGTCCAGCCCGTGGCGGGCGAGCAGTTGCATCGCATCGTTCTGCGCTTGCAGCGTGACCGGCCCTGCGTTGGCGATGAACTTGAGCCCGAGCTTCTTGGCGAACAGGCTGATGACTTCACCAGCGGCCACGGTGAAGCGCTTGAGCACCGTGGTGTCGGCGCTGCCGCCCGCTACTGCGATCAGATTCTGGCCGGCCGCTTGTTGTAGGTTGCCGGGTGTGGTCAGGGCGATGCCTGCCGGTGCCGACATCAGCAGGCCGGCGTCCCGGAGTTGGTCGAGCGAGTCCTTGAGTTGCTCTGCATGAGTAGTGTCGGCCGGTATTGCCTTGGCCTGGGTGGCGTCTTGCATCAGGCGTTGTGCCAGTTCCAGTGCCTGGTTGATCTGCTCCATGGCGCTGTTCATCTCGAGCATCGAGCCCTGCGCCCGTGGCTGTTCATCAGCCGTGATGAACAGCCCCTTGCCGGCCCGAATGGCGCCATGCCCATCCGTACGCAGCTCGAAACCGGCCCCGCGCGGATTGGGGTTCGGCCGCTCGCTATCGACCAGATGCCCGAGGCTCAGCTGGCTCTTGCCGCTGTGCTCGGTACTGAGCTTGACGTGCTCTTTTCCGCGCTCGTCGTCCATGCGCAGTTTGTTGTTCGCTGGGGTGCGCAGGACGTTGCGCTTGTAGTTGTAGAGGGTGACGTGGTCCGGGTTTCGGCTGTCGTGCAGGGCGTGGGCGATGTAGGGGCGATCCGGGTCGCCCTGTTCGAAGGCCACTGCCACTTCGGTGCCGGCAATCAGCGGCAGGTGCAGGCCGTGGGTGTCGCCGGCGTAGGGGCGGGCCAGGCGTAGCCAGAGGCTTTCTTGCCCGGCGGGCCAGGCGTCGCGGTCGAAGAGGAAATTGACCTTGTAGCGACCTTCCTTATCGATGTGGCCGTACGGGTCGTTCTTGCGCGTGCTGGTCACGCGGGCCGGCACGGTGCCGGCGATGCTCAGTTTCTTGGGCAGCGGTGGGCGGAAGCTGTAGTGGTCGGCGTCGGGGATGGCTTGGAAGCTGACTTCGAAGCTGCTGTCGCGGGCGGCCTTGCAGGTCAGGCTGACAATCAGCACGCCCTTCTCGAAGGCTTGCGGCGCGCCGCCGTCGATCTTCAGCACCTGGCCCGGAAGCAGCATCGCGCTGCTGCTGGTGCCGCTCAGGCGGGTCTGCTGGTTGAGGTAGCGTTCGTGGGCCAGGCGCGCGTGGAAGAAGCTTTCGTCGCTGCGGTGCTCGTGGTCGAAGGCGTCCCCGGGTTTGGTGTAGGGCTCGGCGTAGTGGTAGGCCTCGCCATAGGTGGTTTTCGCGCCGCGAGTGAGGTCGACTTCGGCATCGAGATCGGCCCAGGCCTCGCGGGGGTTGTAGCTGCGGGCGAAGACGCCGGCTTCCACCACCTGGTGGCTGGCCTGCAGGTTCCACACGCTGTCGGCGGCGTTGCTCTGCAGTCCCGACTGCGGGCGCAGCGGCAGGCTGTGGCCGTACTCGCACAATTTCCGCGAGTCGCCGATCTCCATTACCTCGATGCCCAGGCGCTGGTCGGTGGTGATGCGGTAGTAGAGGCCACTCTCGGCGAGGATGCGCTGGACGAATGCCAAGTCGCTCTCGCCGTACTGCATCACCTGTTCGCGACGCGGATACTCCCGGCTCAGGGTGAAAAGGAAGTCCTGTCCGCGCCAGCTGTGAGGTGCCGCACGCAGCACCTGCTCGACGATCTCCGGCACGCTCTGGTCCTGGTAGATGCGGTACTGGATGCCGCGCTCGAGCAGGGCCAGCCGTGGCTGCAGGCGCACTTCGTAGCGGGCTTCGTCGCGCGAGGCGGACAGGCGCTTGAAGGCGGTGATCACGCCGTGCAGGGTGCGCAACGGCAGGACGGGCTGCGGGTTGAAGCTGAACTTCGGGGTCGGATCGGGCGCGGCATACAGGCTGAAGCTGGCGCGTTGGCCGAGCATGGTTTCGGCAGCGATATCGCCCGCGCTGCTGGTGAATTCGATGTGGTAGCTGAACGGCTGGCTCAGGCCCTCTTCACCGGTGAAGGCGAGAACGTCGAGCGGTGCGTCGCAATCGCTGACACTGAGCTTGTGGCGGGAATGGTCGAAAAACGAACGGACTGGATCGAGCACGAACGGAGCCTCCTTTGCGATGCCGCAACCGAGGCAGAAATCCGTGGATCAGTCGGGCCAGGGCTCTACCTCGAGCCGTTCGCGGCACTACCTCGCCGCGATGGGGGCAGGAGTAAATTCGCCGGCCCGCAACAACTCAACAGGAAGTCGCATGCTTGCCTTGGATTCAGACAAGTCCTACATGAATTGGCGCCGAATCCCTGTGCGATTGGGCCTTGAGGTGAGGGGAAGTGCTGGCAGGCGGGCAGGGGCGGTGCCTTCGGAAGATGCCGGCGGCCGACCCTCGGCGGTTGGTGATCAAGGGCGGCTCGGGTAGAATGCTCAATCGTTTCAGCACGCTTCACCCAGTTTCCCGGTCCACCTGCCGTACCTCTGGCCCCCGCTGCTGCAACCTCCCTCCAGCTGACGCATAGCAACGTATAAACCCGCAGGCCTCGGAGGATCGCAACCCTGTCCCAGCCGTCCCGGACGCCATCCTGGCGCGCGCTTTCGCGCGGCCGGCGGCCGGGTTCGCCCGCCTAGAAGCCGGCGGGGCAGATCAGGCTCCATCCAACGGGAATCCCACATGCTGAAGAAACTGAGCGGAGCACTGCTGTGCCTTGCCGTATCCGCTTTCACCTGCGCGCAGGCCGCCGAGCCGCGCAAGGTCGACGTGCTGCTGATCGGCGGCGGCATCATGAGCACCACCCTGGGCGTCTGGCTGCACGAGCTGCAGCCGGACTGGTCCATGGAATTGGTCGAGCGCCTGGACGGCGTCGCCCAGGAAAGCTCCAACGGCTGGAACAACGCCGGAACCGGGCACTCCGCCCTGGCCGAGCTGAACTACACGCCGGAAGACAAGGACGGCAAGGTCAGCATCGCCAAGGCCGTCGAGATCAACGAGTCCTTCCAGATCTCCCGGCAGTTCTGGGCCTGGCAGGTGCGCAACGGCGTGCTGAAGAATCCGCGCTCGTTCATCAACTCCACGCCGCACATGAGCTTCGTCTGGGGTGACGAGAACGTCGCCTTCCTGCGCAAGCGCTACGAGGCGCTGCAGGCCAGCCCGCTGTTCCGCCCGATGCAGTACTCCGAGGACCCGGCGCAGATTGCCAAGTGGGTGCCCTTGATGATGGAAGGCCGCGATCCGAAGCAGAAGGTCGCTGCGACCTGGACGCCCATCGGCACCGACATGAACTTCGGCGAGATCACCCGCCAGTTCGCCGATTACCTGACGGCGCAGCCGAACTTTGCGATGAAGCTTTCCAGCGAGGTCGAGAACATCACCCGCAATGCCGATGGTTCCTGGCGGGTGGAGTACAAGAACCTGAAGACCGGTGCTGTCACCGAGACAGACGCGCGCTTCGTCTTCATCGGCGCCGGCGGTGGCGCGCTGCGCCTGCTGCAGAAGTCCGGCATCCCCGAGGCCCGTGACTACGCCGGCTTCCCGGTGGGCGGCTCGTTCCTGGTGACCGACAACCCGGCGATCGCCCAGCGCCACCTGGCCAAGGCTTACGGCAAGGCCTCGGTAGGGGCGCCGCCGATGTCCGTGCCGCACCTGGATACCCGCGTGCTGGACGGCAAGCGGGTGATCCTCTTCGGGCCCTTCGCCACCTTCTCCACCAAGTTCCTCAAGCAGGGTTCCTACCTGGACCTGCTGGCCAGCACCAACACCCACAACGTCTGGCCGATGACCCGCGTGGGCATCGACGAGTACCCGCTGGTGGAATACCTGGCCGGCCAGCTGATGCTTTCCGACGACGACCGCATGGCGGCCCTGCGCGAGTACTTCCCGCAGGCGAAGAAGGAAGACTGGCGCCTGTGGCAGGCGGGGCAGCGTGTGCAGATCATCAAGCGCGACCCGGAGAAGGGCGGGGTGCTGAAGCTGGGCACCGAGATCGTCGCTTCGGCCGACGGCAGCATCGCCGGCCTGCTAGGCGCGTCGCCCGGCGCCTCGACCGCCGCGCCGATCATGCTCAACGTGCTGGAGAAGGTGTTCAAGGACAAGCTGGCCACCCCCGAGTGGCAGGCCAAGGTCCGCCAGATCGTGCCCAGCTACGGGACGAAGCTGAACGACAGCGCCGAGCGCACCTTCGAGGAATGGACCTACACCAGCCAGGTGCTGCAACTGGACCCGCCGCCGGCCATCGCTCCGGCCACGTCCGGCCCGTCCGCTGCATCGCAAGCGCCGGTGCCGGCCAAGGCGTCCAGCGACATGGCGCTCTGATCCGCGCACTGGGCAACCAGGACAGGCTGATGGAAAAAAGGTCGGCCCCCGTTTGGGTGCCGGCCTTTTTCGTCGGGGAAGGGCGCAGGAGGGGGCGGCCGAGGCGTTGTCCGTTGCGCCGACAAGTCGGGCAGCGCCGCGGCCGTCCCCTCCTGCGATTCAGTGCCCGGCGGGCTTGGCGGCGACGCGCTGGGCGAGCATGCGGCCGAGCAGGGCGAGGAGGGTGATGGCGATCAGCAGCACCGAGATGGCCGCCACCGCCGGGTCGATGTTGTCGCGCAGGCCCGACCAGATCTGCCGGGGCAGGGTGTTGACCTCGGTGCTGGTGACGAACAGGGTCACGGCGATCTCCTCCCAGGACAGCGCGAAGCACAGTAGCGCGGTGCTGGCCACGCCCAGCTTGAGGTTGGGCAGCACCACCATGAAGGTGGTTTGCGCCAGGCTCGCGCCGAGGTTGCGCGCGGCCAGTTCGATGCGCCGGTCCAGTTGGCTCAGCGCCACCAGCATGGTCACCACGCCGTAGGGCACCACCATCACGATGTGGGCGATGCTCAGGCCGACCAGGGTGTCGTAGCCCAGGCCCGGGGCGTACTTGCTGACCGTGGTTTCCATGAAGTACAGGACCATCGCCGAGATCATCGGCGGGATCGCCATGGGCAGCAGCACCAGGCCGATCAGCAGGGTCGCCCAGCGCGAACGCAGGTACCAGATGCCGAGGGCGAAGCTCACCGCCAGGGCGCTGGCGACCACGCAGGTGATGCTCGCCACGGCCAGGCTCTGGCCGATCGCCGAGAGCCACTCGGGACTGTCCACCAGCGCCTGGTAGTGGCGCAGCGACCAGTGCCCGTCGGGCATCGAGAGGAAGCGCTTGCTGGTGAAGGACACCGGGATCACCGCCAGCAGCGGGAAGACCATGAAGATCATCGCCATGGCGGCGAGCAGGCGGCTGGGCGCCCGGCTTTCGTGTGCGTTCATCGTCTCAACCCACCAGTTTGTCGACGCGGGTCATGCGCAGCAGCGCCCAGATCAGCCCCGCCACCAGCGCCAGCAGCACCACGCTGAGCGCCGCGCCCAGGCCCCAGTTGCTGGTCTGGAACATCTGCAGGTAGACGTACTCGGCCACCATCACCGTCTGCCCACCGCCGAGGATCGCCGGGGTGATGAAGAAGCCCAGGCAGAACACGAAGACGATGATGAAGGCGCCGAGGATGCCGGGGATGGTCTGCGGCACGAAGATGTTCCAGAAGGTGCGCAGTTGCCCGGCGCCCAGGCCGCGCGCGGCGAGCAGCACGCGCGGGTCGAGTCGGCGCATGGTCGAGACCAGCGGGAAGAGCGCGAAGGGCACCATGAAGTGGACCATGCCGATCACCACCCCCAACTCGTTGCGCGTCAGCTGCAAGGGCTCGCTGATGATCCCCAGGCTCTGCAGCCAGCCATTGAGCAGGCCATTGCTGCGCAGGGCGATCAGCCAGCCGAAGGCGCGCACCAGCACCGACAGCCAGAAGGGGATGAACACGCAGATCTCGACCATGCGCTGCCAGAACGGCGGGCTGAACACCCAGCAGTAGGCCATCAGGTAGGCGATCACCAAAGCCAGCACGCTCACCGTGGTGCACAGGCGGAAGGTGCGCCAGAGCACGTCGTGGATCGCCGGGTCGCTCGCGATGCGCTGGTACTGCTCCACGCCCGGGGTGGGCAGGCTGAAACTCCAGCCCACCACCCCGGCGAAGGGCAACACGTAGAACAGCAGCAGCACCACCGGCAGCGGCGCCAGCAGCAACGCGAGCTTGAGCCGCGAGGGGTTCTCGGCCATGGCCGTCACCTCACTTGGAGACGTGGGTCAGGTACTGCTCCAGCGCCACGGCGTAGTGGTCGGTGTACCACT
Source organism: Pseudomonas knackmussii B13 (assembly GCF_000689415.1). Lineage (NCBI taxonomy): Bacteria > Pseudomonadati > Pseudomonadota > Gammaproteobacteria > Pseudomonadales > Pseudomonadaceae > Pseudomonas > Pseudomonas knackmussii. Next base: position 2,264,127 of record NZ_HG322950.1, read on the forward strand.
CGTGGCTGAGCATCACCTGCTTGGACAGGTTGTCCGGATCGGTGCAATTCAGGTGGCGCATGTCGGCCGGGATCAGCGAAGCCGCCGCCGGGTTGGCCGGGCCGTTGCAGAACAGCTTGAACAGCTCGACCTGCGACTGCGGGTCCTGGGCGTAGGCGATGAAGCGCATGGCCGCGTCCTTGCCCGCCGGGTTGCCCTTGAGCACGCCCCAGTTGCTGCAGCCGAGCAGGGCGTTGTCGAAGGTCCACTTGATGCGGCCCTCGCTGTCCTCGGTGATGACCTTGGCGCGGGTGTTCCAGACCGCGCCCATGCTCACTTCGCCTTCGATCAGCAGCTGCTGGGTCTCGGCGCCCGAGCCCCAGAAGGCCAGCACGTGCGGCTTGAGTTCGTCGATCTTCTTCAGCGCGCGCGGCACGTCCAGCGGGTAGAGCTTGTCGGCCGGGACGCCGTCGGCCAGCAGCGCGGCCTCGAGCATGCCGTTCATCCACTTGTACAGGGTGCGCTTGCCGGGGAAGGTCTTCACGTCCCAGAAGTCCGCCCAGGTCTTGGGTGCCTTGTCGCCGAAACGCTCGCTGTCGTAGGCGATCACGTAGCTGAGCATGTAGTCGGCGATGCCGTATTCGTAGGCGAAGCCGGGCAGCACCTTGTCCTTGGAGACGATGCTGTAGTCGATCGGCTCGACCAGGTTTTCCTTGCCCAGGTTCTGCAGGATCGAGCTTTCCGCATCGACCACGTCCCAGCTCACCCGGCCGCTGCTCATCTGGGTGCGGATGGCGCCTTCGGTGGGGCCACTGCCGTCGATCTTCACCGGGATGCCGGTGGCCTTGGAGAAGCCCTCGGTCCAGGCCTTGCCGAACGCCTTGATGGCGTCGCCGCCCCAGTTCACCACCACCAGCGGCTTGTCGCCGGCGGCGAAGCTCACGCCGCTGCGCAGGGCCAGCGGCAGGGCGGCCATCAGGCCCATGCCCTTGAGGAAGGTACGACGGTCGATCTGGCCACGCTTGGCCTTTTCCATGAGGACTTCGATGCAGTCTTGCTGGTGCGGATTGAACATGTGGGCAGCTCCCAGGCAGAGGGGATGGCGAAAAAGGAAAGACGCGGGGCGATCAGGCCAGCAGCAGGCTCTTCTCGATCGGCCAGCTCAGCCACACGCGCGAGCCGTGGTCGAGGTTCGCGGCGCGGTGTTCGGCGTGTACCGCCAGGCTCATTGGCAACGCGCCTTCGGCGGCGGTAGCCAGGCCCAGTTCGGTGCTGGCGCCCTGGTAGGTCTTGCTGGTCAGCACGGCCTGCACGACGTTGTGGCCGCTCAGGCTCGGTGGCGCGTCATGCAGTTGCATGTGCTCCGGGCGCACCGCCAGCAGCGGCGCGGCGGCGTCCAGCGCGGGGGAGAATTCGGCATGCAGCTTGGCGTCGCCGAAGTGCCCGCAGGCCAGTTCGCCGGCACGGCCGACCTGGCTCAGCGGGAACAGGTTCATCTTGCCGAGGAACTCGGCGACGAAGCGGTTGCTGGGCTGGTTGTAGATGGCGTGCGGGGTGTCGATCTGCGCCAGGCGGCCACGGTTGAAGATGGCGATGCGGGTCGACAGGGCGAGGGCTTCGTTCTGGTCGTGGGTGACGAACACGAAGGTGGTGCCGACCTGCCGGTGGATGCGCTGCAGCTCTTGCTGCAGTTGCTCGCGCAGGTTCTTGTCGAGCGCCGAGAGGGGTTCGTCGAGCAGCAGCAGGTCAGGTTCGAAGACCAGCGCGCGGGCGATGGCCACGCGTTGCTGCTGGCCGCCGGAGAGCTCGCCGGGGCGCTTGCCCAGGTGTTCGCCCAGGCCGACCACTTCGAGCATGCGGCGCACCCGGCGGTTGCGTTCCTCGGCTTTCATGCCGCGGATCTTCAGCGGGAAGGCGACGTTCTCGTCGATGGTCATGTGCGGGAAGAGCGCGTAGCCCTGGAACACCATGCCGAAATTGCGCTTCTCCGCCGGACGCCGGGTGATGTCCGCACCGAGCGCTTCGAGGCGGCCGCTGGAGGGGTCCTGGAAGCCGGCGAGGATCATCAGGAAGGTGGTCTTGCCGGAACCGGAGGGGCCGAGCAGGGTGAGGAATTCACCTTGCTGGATATCGATGGAAACATCGCTCAGGGCATGGAAATCGCCGTAACGCTTGCCGATGTCAATGGCACGGAGCTGGGTCTGTTGCTGCACTGCGCTGACCTCGTCTTTTCTTGTTCTTGTGTGGGAACCGACTGATCGGTCAGTACCCTTTTGCGCAGTATTGTCAAATCCCCCTTCGCTTCAATCGCGATTTTTCGCCGTCATTGTTCAATTTCATTCACCAGTCAGGCTGGTGCGACTGCCCTTGCGGAACTGCTCGGAGAGCCGCAGTTCGGCCAGCATCCAGGCCTTGAAGGCGAGCACGTCGGGGCGTTCGCTCTTGGCCGCGTCGGTGACGAAGTAGTAGCGGTTCGGCGGCTCGATGGCGACGTTGAACAGCCGCACCAGCTGGCCTTTGTCCATGGCGTCACCGCTGACCAGCGCATCGCCCATGGCCACGCCCTGGCCGGCGATGGCTGCCGACTGCACCAGGTGCGCGTCGGAAAAGACGATGCCGTTGCGCACGTTGAGGTCGCGCACGCCGGCGGCAGCCGCCCAGAGCAGCCAGTCCGAGTGATCGACCATGTGCAGCAGCGGCAGGTTGGCCAGGTCTTCCGGCGAATCCAGGCCCCCGGCGGAGTTGAGCAGCGAGGGGCTGCAGACCGGGAAGGTGTCGAGGGTGGCGATCAGCTCCACGTGCAGGTCCGGCCAGTCGCCCACGCCGTAGGCGATGAACAGGTCGACATCGCGCTCGCTGACGTCATCGGGAATACGCGGCGACACCAGGTTCAGTTCCACCCGTGGGTAGGCGCGCTGGAACTTGCCGATCTGGTGGCACAGCCAGTAGGTGGCAAAGCCCGGCGTGCAGCTCACGCACAGGCGCCCGGCAATTTCGGCGGCGTCGGTGAAGCGCCGCGCCTCGTTGAGGATCGCCAGCGCACGCTGGGTTTCGCGGGCGAAGCACTCGCCGTTGTAGGTGAGGACGATGCCGCGCCCGGCTTTTTCGATCAGCGCGGTGTCCAGGCATTCCTCCAGGCTGCGCAGCTGGTGGCTGACCGCGCTGCGGGTGAGGCTCAGTTCGGCGGCCGCCGCGGACAGGCTGCCGAGGCGGGCGACGGCGTCGAGCACGCGCAGGGCGGTCATCGAGGGAAAACGCATGGCGGGTTACTCCTGGCTGGATCGCGCGCGTTGCTGGCGGAAGCCTTCCGGGGTGGTCCCGGCATGGCGCAGGAAGGCGCGGTGGAAACTGGTGACGTGTTCGTAGCCGAGCAGGAAGGCGATCTCCTGCAGGCTCAGCCGGCTGGCCAGCAGGTAGCGCTCGGCCAGGGCCATGCGCACCTCGTAGACCACGCTCTTGAAGGTCAGGCCGTGGGCGCGCAGGCGTCGCTGCAAGGTGTGCGGCGGCAGGCGGAAGTGCGCGGCGGCCTGTTCCAGGTCCGGCAGCGGCACGCGGGCGTTCTGCAGCAGGTAGAAGCGCAGGTCGTCGGGCAGCGCCTCGCCGCTTTCGAAGCTGGCCAGGGTGACCGCGCCCTGGGCCTGGCACAGGCGCAGCACCGAGGGGTTGGAGGTGGAGAAGGGGCGGTCGTGGAATTCCCGCGGGATGCGCAACTCGGCGCGCGGCGCGGCGAACTCGACGCGGCCGGGGAAGAGTTCGGCATAGACCGCCGCGTGGGCCGGCGCGGGGTAGGGCAGGTGCACCTGCATGCCGGCGCAGTCGGCCAGCTCCGGCAAGCGCTGGCACAGCCAGCGCCAGGTGCTGCTGAACCATTCCTCGGTCAGCGCCTGGGCCTCCGGCGGGCTGAACGGCGGCAGCGCCAGGGCCAGCACCAGGTGCTCGCCGTGCTCCTCGCGGGCGACGTGGATCGGGTGCGGCAGCAGGCTGGAGGGTTGGCCGAGGGAAATGTCCCAGGAGCGCCGCAGGTTGGCCGCGCTGATCAGCGCGTAGCCGATCACGCCAAGGTCGAAGAGGTTGTAGCGCTGGCCCAGGCGCAGGAAGAAATCGCTGGCGCCGAGCAGCCCGGCGGTCTGGCGCAGCAGGCGGTAGTAGCGGGCGAAGGTCATGGCCGCGGCGGCCTCGGCGGGCTCTACGCCCAGCCCGGCGAGCAGCGGCGCGAGCGGTGGCAGGCCGCGGCGTGCCTGCCATTCCTCGAGGAAACGCTGATACAGCTGGCGCGCGGCGTAGTCTATTTCTGACTGCTGGTCGGGCATGGCGAAGGTTGTCGTCTGGAGCTAGCGAGTTGTCATCTTATGCTAGTCAGGCGGTGTTGGCAGCTCCCTATACTCGGCCAAAACAACAAGAGGAGCTCCGACCATGACGGCGCCCGATGCCTTCCGTTCTTCCCATTCACCTGCCCATCGCCACGCCGACCTGCTGCTGCGCAACGGCCGCTTCTACACCCTCGACCCGGCGCTGCCGTGGGCCGAGGCAGTGGCCATCCGCGACGGTCGCTTCATCGCCGTCGGTTGCTTCGAGGAGCTGCAGTACCTGGTCGGCCCGCAGACCCTGGTGCGCGGCCTCGAAGGCGCCTTCTGCATGCCCGGCCTGCACGACATGCACACCCACCCGGACCTCGCCCTGGCGCCGCGCTATGCCGACGACCTCGACGTCGGTATCGAGGACCCGACCCCCGAACAACTGGCCGCAGCCATCCACGCCTATGCCGACAGCCACCCCGGCGACGGCTGGGTCTACGGCCAGTACTGGGTGCGCTACACCTTCCGCGAAGCCGGGCTGAAGCCGGGCCGCGAGTGGCTCGACAGCGTCATGCCGGACCGCCCGGTGGCGCTGCTCGACCGCATGTGGGGGACCATGATGGTCAACTCCCGCGCCCTCGAACTGGCCGGCATCGACGCCAAAACGCCGGACCCGCGCAACGGCTACCTGGAACGCGACGAGCTGACCGGCGAGCCCAACGGCCTGCTGATCGACGGCGCCTACGCGCTGATCCACGCCGCCATGCCGCCGACCCCGGTGGACGTGCTGCGCCGCGCCTATCGCGACGGCGTGCATTTCCAGAGCGCCCGTGGCGTCACCGCGAGCAAGTACGTGCACGTCTGCGAACACCGCCTGCAAGCGCTCAAGGAGCTGGACGACGCCGGCCAACTGACCCTGCGCGTGGAAGCGGCGATCAGTTGGCAGGACGACATCTTCCCGGTGCGCAGGCGCTGGGAGCTGCTCAGCGGCGAGCGCCACTACTACCGCAGCGCGCGGCTGTCGGCGAACGCGGTGAAGTTCCACTTCGACGGCACCGTCGAACCGCGCTCGTCCTTCCTCATCACCCCCTGGCCGGGCGAGGACAGCTGGCGCGGCAAGCTCAACCTGACCCCCGAGCACATCACCGACATGGTGGTGGACATGGACCGCCGCGGCATCCGCGTGATCGCCCACTGCACCGGCGACGGCGCCTCCGACGTGTTCCTCGATGCGGTGGCCGAAGCCCGCCGGCGCAACGGCTTCAGCGGCATCCGCCACCAGTGCGCGCACAGCACCCTCCTGCATCCGGGCAACCTCAAGCGCTTCCGCGAGCTGGACGTGATCGCCGAGTTCTCCCCGGCAGCCTGGTACCCGACCCCGTTCGCCAGCGGCGCGCGCTCCGGCTACGGCGCCGAACGCCTGAAACGCATCTACGACTACAAGGGCGTGCTCGCCGTCGGCGGCCTCGCAGTGATGGGCACCGACTGGCCGGTGGCGTCCATCGACCCCTGGCTGGCGCTGGAAACCATCGTCACCCGGCAGAACCCGTGGAACGACGACCCGGCCTGCTTCGGCGAGCCGATCAGCCTGGAGCAGGCGCTGAAGGTGGTGACCCTCAACGGCGCCCACGCGATGAACCTGGAGCACCTGACCGGCAGCATCGAGGCCGGCAAGTCGGCGGACTTCATCGTCCTCGACCGCGACCTCTTCGCCCAGCCGGCGCGCAACTACATCCACCGCACCCAGGTGCAGCTGACCTTCGTCGAGGGCCGTCCGGTGTACGACCAACAGGGCGTCTTCGCCGACACCCCGTTGCGCTCGGTCTGGCAGGGCGAAGTACCGAAGATCATGGGAGAGGCGCAATGAGCATCCCGGTGACCGTGGTCGCCGGCTTCCTCGGCGCCGGCAAGACCACCCTGCTGCGCCGCCTGGTGCAGCAATGCGCCGGGCAGCGCCTGGCGCTGATCGTCAACGACTTCGGCGAGCTGAACATCGACGCCGAGATGATCGCCGAGCAAAGCGATGCGGTGTACGCGCTGCAGAACGGCTGCCTGTGCTGCACCATGCAGGACGACCTGCTGGCCCAGCTCGGCCGCCTGGCGGCGACGCAGCCGCCGGTGGAACGCATCGTCATCGAATGCAGCGGCGTGGCCGATCCGCAACCGATCATCCAGGCGCTGGGCTACCCGCAGCTGCGCAAGCACATGCACCTGGACGCGCTCATCACCCTGGTAGACGCCGCGCGCCTGCAGCCGCTAGAGGGCGAGTACGCGCAGCTGGAACGCCGCCAGGCGGCGGCAGCGGACCTGCTGTTGCTGAACAAGGCCGACATCGCCACGCCGGAACAGATGCAGGCGCTGCGCGAAAGATTCGGTGAGCCGCGGCGCATGTTGGAAACCGTACAGGCGCAGATTCCGGACGAACTGCTCTACGGCGAACGCCCGGATGCCAGACCGCAACGCCTGTTGCCGGCCAGCGGCGTGAACCACGGCGAGATGTTCGACAGCTGGACCTGGCGCCACAACGGCCAGCTCGACCCGCAGCGCCTGCGCGCCTGGCTCGATCAATTGCCGGAAGGGCTGTTCCGCCTGAAAGGCCGCATCCAGGTCAGTGGCCGCGAACAACCGCTGTGGCTGCAGTACGTCGGCGGTCGCAGCCAGTTCCTCGCGGCGCAGGCGGAGGAGGGCGACAACTGCCTGGTGTTCATCGCCAGCGCCAACGCCCATCTGCGCGAGAGCCTGGAAGCCGGGCTGGAGCAGTGCCTGGCGGCGTGAAGGTGCCCCACGGATATGCCTGGCGCCTTTCCCTCTCCCGCAAACGGGGGAGGGAGCTGTTCGGCGCGGCGGGGGTAACCGGCGTTACCCCGTAGGAGCGGATATCATCCGCGAAAATCCCCGCACCGAAGCCACCCTGTAGGAGCGCGCCATGCGCGCGAATCGCGGCCATGGGCCGCTCCTACAAGGAAACACCGTGCCGCGCGATTCGCTGACAAGGTCCGCTCCTAAAAGGCGCTTTGGACCTCAACGGAATTTCTCGAGCAGCTGGTAGTACCACATGCCGGCGGCCAGCATCGGGTTGCCGAACACATCGCCCAGCGGCACCTTCACGTGCTTGCATTGGGCGAAGCTGTCGAACTTCTCCAGGTCGCCGGTCATCGCCGTGGCCATGATCTCGCCCATGATGTGGGTGGTCGCCACGCCGTGGCCGGAGTAGCCCTGGCAGTACCAAACGTTGTCCGAAAGCTTGCCCAGCTGCGGGATGCGGTTCATCACGATGCCCATCGCGCAGCTCCACTGGAACTCGATTTCCACGCCTTTCAGTGCCGGGAAGGTGCGCTCGATGCAGGGGCGCAGCTCGCCGGCGATGTCGCGCGAGTCGCGCCCGGAGTAGTTGGCGCCGCCGCCGAACAGCAGGCGGCCGTCGCCGGTCATGCGGTAGTAGTCGAGGACGAAGCGGCAGTCGTAGACCGCCAGGTCCTGCGGGTTGATCTGCTTGGCCAGCTCGCCCAGTGGCTTGGTGGTGACGATGCCGCCCATGGCCGGGAAGATCATGCCCTTGAGCTTCTTGCGCTCCAGCTTGTGGTACACGTCGCCGGCCAGCAGCACTTGTGCGGCGTTGATCCGCCCCTGGGTGGTGACGACCGCCGGGCGCGCACCGTGGATGATGTCCTGCACCTCGGAGTGTTCGAAGATCAGCCCGCCCAGGCTTTCCAGCGCCTTTGCCTCGCCGATGCACAGGTTCAGCGGGTGCAGGTGCATGTTGCGCATGTTCTTGATGGCGCCGCAGTAGAGGTCGCTCTGCAGGTGCTGGCGCACACCGGCGCCGTCGAGCAGGGTGACTTCGTCGCCCATGCCGCGGCGCACGGCTTCTTCATAGGAGGCTTCCAGCTCGGCCATGTGCGAGGGCTTCATCGCCGCATGCAGGTGGCCGTGCTTGAGGTCGCAGTCGATGCCGTACTTGGCCACGCGGTTCTTGATGATTTCGTGGCCGCGCCAGCGCAGGTGCCAGATGAAGTCGTCGACGTCGGAGCCGAGCCACTGCTGCATCTGCTTGCGCATCGCGCTGTCGCCGGAAAGGCTGCCGGTGACCTGGCCGCCGTTGCGCCCGCTGGCGCCCCAGCCGACCTTGTTGGTCTCAACGATCGCCACCTTGTAGCCGCGCTCGGCCAGCTCGACGGCGGTGGTCACGCCGGTGAAGCCGCCGCCGATGATGGCGATGTCGACGTTCACCTCACCTTGCAGGGTGGGGTAGTCGGTCTCCACGGCCAGGCTGGCGGAGTAGTAGGACGGGGCGCGCTCGGGGGCGGCTTTGGCGGGTTTTACTGCGGCGTTCATTGCGGTGTTCCTGTTGTTGTTCGTTTTCCCGAGCCCTGTGGGGAGCGGGCTGATGTCTTGTTCCTCTGGGTTCCCGCGTTCGCGGGAATGACGGTGGAAAGATTCGTCTCCCCCGCGAACGCGGGGGCCCAGCAAACTGGCCTCATGCCTGGGTCAGATACCAGCGCCAATCCTGCTCGCCGACCTCGCCCATGAACTGGCGGTACTCGGCCTGCTTGACCTTCAGGTAGACGCCGAGGAATTCGTGGCCCAGGGCATCACGGGCCCAGCTGGAGCGCTCCAGCGCGCGCAGCGAGGTCAGCCAGTCGGTGGGCAGCAGTTCCTTGGCCTGGGCATAGCCGTTGCCCTCGACGGGCGCGCCCGGGTCGATGTTCTCGCGGATGCCGCGGTGGATGCCGGCGAGGATCGCCGCGGCAGCCAGGTAAGGGTTGGCGTCGGCGCCGCAGATGCGGTGCTCGACGTGCCGGGTGTGCGCCGGGCCGCCGGGTACGCGCAGGCTGACGGTGCGGTTGTCGCAGCCCCAGGTCGGCGCCAGCGGCGCATAGCTGTTGGCCTGGAAGCGGCGGTAGGAGTTGGCGTTGGGGCAGAACAGCAGCAGCGAGTCGAGCAGGCTGGCGAGCATGCCGCCGACGCTCTGGCGCAGCAGCGGGGTGCCTGCCGGGTCCTCGCTGCCGAAGAGGTTCTTGCTTTCGGCATCGGCCAGGGACACGTGCATGTGCATGCCGGTGCCGGCCAGGTCGTCGAACGGCTTGGCCATGAAGCACGCCTGCATGCCGTGCTTGTGCGCCACGCCTTTCACCAGGCGCTTGTAGCGCACGGCCTGGTCCATGGCGAGGAGGGCGTCGCCGTGCTCCAGGGTGATTTCCACCTGGCCGGGGGCGTATTCGGAAATGGCCGTGCGCGCCGGAATGCCCTGGGCTTTGCAGGCGGCATAAAGGTCGGCCAGGAACGGCTCGATCTGCTCCAGTTCGCGCAGGCCGTAGACCTGGGTGGAGCGCGGGCGGCCGCCGTCGGCGTCCAGCGCCGGCTGCGGGCGGCCATTGGCGTCGCGCTTGGCGTCGAGCAGGTAGAACTCCAGCTCGCAGGCCATCACCGGGTGGAAACCGTCGGCCTTGAGGCCATCGATCACCTGGATCAGGACATGGCGCGGATCGGCGATGTCGGCCGGCTTGCCTTCGACCGGGTGCATGCTGACCTGCACGGCGGCGGTGGGAATCTGCCGCCAGGGCAGGCGCACCAGGCTGCCTTGCAACGGGTAGGCGCGGCAGTCGATATCACCGACATCCCAGACCAGTCCCGAGTCTTCGACGTCTTCGCCGTGCAGGGTCAGGCCGAGGATGGTGCTCGGCAAGGGCCGGCCGGATTGGTAGACCGCCAGCAGTTCCTCGCGATGCAGCAGCTTGCCGCGCGGCACGCCGTTGGCGTCGAGGATGAACAGCTCGACCATTTCGATGTCGGGGTTGGCGGCCAGGAAGTCCTGGGCTTCTTGCACGGGAGCGAATTTCATTTTTTGTTCTCGCATAGCGCCGTGGGGCGCGCTGATGACCTGCCGTTCCGCACGAAAGGCGCGCGGGGCTGGGGCAGGCAAGCATGGCAACAGCTACGGCTGGTCGCGGAGCATCGGCGCTCCGTTCAGCGTAGTTGCGTCGGGTGGCCGGGCGCGGGGCGCCCGTCAGCGTGCGGCGTTATCGGGTGGACGCGCGTGACGGCAGTGCCAGAGGGCCCAGAAGGCGAGTTCCAGGGGCAGCGTCAGCGGTTGCAGGACCCGCCAGCGGCAGCGTTCGCGCGGCAGTCGCAGGGTCTCTCCGGCCTGGGAGGCGGAGGCGCTGGCGGCGGCGAAGGGCTGAAGCAGAAGGTGCATGGAGGGCTGCAATGGGGACGATGCCAAGGAGCCTCGCACAGGCAATGGGTGCTTTAAAGCTGAATTCAGTGACACTTGGTTGAGCGAAATCGAAACTGAATGCCCGTCCGGTCGATCCACGCCCCCACGCCGCGGGTGCCTCCTACACTGAGCGAAACCCGTCGGCCGGTCGCCTCCATGGCCCATATCGTCTTTGCCCCGTCGATCCAGCGGCACGTCGAAATCCCCGAGCTGGACCTGCCCGGCACCACCCTCGGTGGCCTGCTGGAAGAGGTGTTTGCGCAATATCCACGGCTGCGCGGCTACCTGCTCGACGACCAGGGCGGGCTGCGTCGCCACGTCACCGTCTTCATCGACGGCCTGCGCCTGCGCGACCGCCTTGGCCTGAGCGATGCGCTGGCGGCGGAAAGCGAGGTCTATGTGGTCCAGGCGCTGTCCGGCGGCTGACCCCAACAAGGAGAGAGCAGATGGACGATCGACTGCTGGTAGCCACGCGCAAGGGCCTGTTCACCTACCTGCGCGATGCCGACGGCGCCTGGCGCGAGGCACGCCAGGACTTCCTCGGCGAGCCGGTCAACATGGTCCTGCCCGATGCGCGCGACGACACCCTTTACGCCGCGCTCGACCTCGGCCACTTCGGCTGCAAGCTCTGGCGCCGGCACGCGGACGGCGAGTGGGAGGAATGCGCGGTGCCGGTCTACCCGCCGCAGCCCGACCCGCTGCCGACGCCGGCCGAGGGCGACGCCCCGCAGGCGCCCTGGAGCCTGCAACTGATCTGGTGCCTGGAGACCGGCGGCACCGAGCAGTGCGGCACGCTCTGGGCCGGGACCATCCCCGGCGGGCTGTTCCGCAGCGACGACCGCGGCGCCAGCTGGAGCTTCAACCGCCCGCTGTGGGACCGCCCTGAGCGCGCCCGCTGGTTCGGCGGCGGCTACGACTGGCCGGGCATCCACTCGGTCAGTGTCGACCCGCGTGACAGCAGCCACCTCACGGTGGGCGTGTCCTGCGGCGGTGTCTGGCAGAGCCATGACGCAGGCGCCAACTGGGTCAACACCACGCGCGGCATGTACGCCGACTACATGCCGCCGGAGCTGCGCGAGGAGGGCGCCATCCAGGACCCGCACCGCCTGGTGCACTGCCCGGCGCAGCCGGAGCGGCTTTGGGTGCAGCACCACAACGGCATCTTCGTTTCCAGCGACGGCGGGCAGAACTGGCAGGACGTGCCGGCGCAGCCCTCCAGCTTCGGCTTCGCCGTCGCGGTGCATCCCACCCGGCCGGACACCGCCTGGTTCGCCCCGGCGACCAAGGACGCCTGCCGCGTGCCGGTGGCCGGGCGCTTCCTGGTCAACCGAACGCGCGATGGCGGCAAGACCTTCGAGGCGCTGGACCGGGGCCTGCCAGAGTCGCCGTGCTACGACCTGATCTACCGCCACGGCCTGGCCGTGGACGACGACGGCGAGCGCCTGGCGCTGGGTTCCACCACCGGTGGGCTGTGGCTGTCGGAAGATGGTGGCGACCACTGGAAGTGCCTGTCCGCGCACCTGCCGCCGATCTACTGCGTGCGCTTCGGTTGAGGCGGCTTCAGGCAGTTGAAATGCATTGAGCTTCGCGCTCAGTGCGGTGGTTCGTCGTCCGAATGCTCGGCGCCGATGATCAGGCGTGCAGCCACCAGCGCCAACAGGCCGATGACTCCGCACAGGGTGACGATGGTTACGCCGGTGCTATCGCCGATGCTGTCGGTCAGCGCGGCCAGGCCGACGGTCAGCAACAGCATGACCATGCCGAACCATTGCGCCATGTCGGCCCAGCGCAGCAGCGTTTCGCGCTGCGGGCCGTGCAGGCCGTGGAAGTGACTGTTCTGCCGCATCGCTTCTTCCTCGTTCTTGTCTGGGCTCCAGACTACGCCGCTGCCAGCAGCACGGCGCACGGGCAGCCGAGCGGTCGCTCGCAACGGCCGGCGCGCGGCTGCTAAGGTAGTCGGCCCCACACCGTCTGGACGTCTGCAGGGAGACGCGCGCGATGAACTTCGACTGGAACGACATTCCCATCCTCCTGGCGCTGGCCCGCCACGGCAGCCTGAGCGCCGCCGGCCGTTCGCTGGGTGTCGATCCCTCGACCATGAGCCGGCGCCTGGTGGCCGCCGAAACTGCGCTGCAGACACGCCTGTTCATCCGCGACAACAACGGCTACCAGGCGACCGACGCCGGCCTGGCCTTCATCGAGTACGGCGAGCGCATCCTCGGCGACGTGCAGAGCATGCTGCTGGAGGCGCGCAGCGAGGCCAGCGCCATCAGCGGCTCGGTGAGCATCACCTCGATCGACTTCCTCTTCAGCCACTGGCTGGTGCAGCACATGCCGCAGCTTTCGCGGACCTACCCGAACCTGCAGTTGCAACTGATCCCGGCCAACCGCTCGCTGTCCTTCACTCGCCGCGAGGCCGACTTCGCCCTGCGCCTGGCGCGCCCGCAGGACGACGCCGCGCTGGTGATGCGCAAGGTCGCCGACATCGGTTTCGCCGTGTACGCCGCCACCGCCTTCAGCCAGCTGCCGCCATGCGACTGGCCGCAGCAGCCCTGGCTGGCCTATGGCGAGGAACTCGACGAAACCCCGGAGATGCAGTGGCTGCGCAACTTCGCGCCGAACGCCAGCTACGCCCTGCGGGCCAGCAGCGTGACCACGCTCACCCACGCCTGCGAGACCGGTCTGGGCATGGCCTTGCTGCCGTGCATCCTCGGCGAGCGCAACGGCCTGGTGCGCCTGAGCGGGCCGGTGGTGGCGCGCGAGATCTGGCTGCTCAGCCACCGCGACGCCGGGCGCATCGGCCGTTTCCAGGCGGTGGCCAACTGGCTGCGCGACATCTTCGACCAGGACGCCGCGCAGTTCAGCGGTGCCAACCTGGCCTGCCGAGACCTGCAGCTGAGCGCATCGGTACAAGGCTGATCCGTCCCGCAATCCCCGAAACAGACACCACGCCGCGCCCGCCACCCGGGCGCGCGGCCCTTTCGTGGGCGACAAGCCGACGAACAGCAGCCTTTGTAGATTGAAATGTAAGTGAGAATGACAACTCTTTAACAACCGAACGACGATCATCGCCGCCGGGAAAGACGGGCAGTCGCCGCGCGCTCACGGATTCGACACCGATCGAGTCGCACGCGCCGGGCGCCGCCTGCCAACGCATTACTGACTGGAGTGGCAAACCGATGAAGAGCGGCAGATTCTCGTTGATCAAGATGGCAGTGCTCGGCGTTGCGCTGGGCGGTTTCGCCGGCGCCTGCATGGCAGCGGACGAGGCGGGCATCGTGGTCTACAACGCCCAGCACGAATCCCTGACCAAGGCCTGGGTCGAAGGCTTCACCCGCGAAACCGGCATCAAGGTCACCCTGCGCAACGGCGACGACAGCGAGATGGGCAACCAGATCGTCCAGGAGGGCAAGGCCTCTCCGGCCGACGTCTTCCTCACCGAGAACTCCCCGGCCATGGTCCTGGTCGACAACGCCGGCCTGCTCGCGCCGGTCGCCCCGGCCACCCTGGCCCAGGTCGGCCCGACCTATCACCCGGCCAATGGCCACTGGGTGGGCATTGCCGCGCGCTCCACGGTGTTCGTCTACAACAAGGACAAGCTCAAGGAAGCCGACCTGCCCAAGTCGCTGCTCGACCTGGCGCAGCCGGAATGGGCCGGGCGCTGGGCTGCATCGCCGGCCGGCGCCGACTTCCAGGCCATCGTCGGCGCGCTGCTGGAGCAGAAGGGCGAGGCTGCGACCCTGAGCTGGCTCGAGTCGATGAAGAGCAACGCCAAGTTCTACCGCGGTAATGTCTCCGTGATGAAGGCGGTGAACGCCGGCCAGATCGATTCCGGCGTGATCTACCACTACTACTGGTTCGGCGACCAGGCCAAGACCGGCGAGAACAGCAAGAACACCGCGCTGCATTACTTCGGGCACAAGGACCCGGGCGCCTTCACCAGCGTTTCCGGCGGCGGCGTGCTGGCCTCCAGCAAGCATCAGGAGCAGGCCCAGGCGTTCCTCAAGTGGATCACCGGCAAACAGGGCCAGGCGGTGCTGCGCGACGGCAAGTCGTTCGAGTACGCAGTGGGCGTCGGCGCGGAGTCCAACGCGAAGCTGGTGCCGCTGGCCAAGCTCGATGCGCCGGCGGTGGAGGCTTCCAAGCTCGACAGCAAGAAGGTCGTCGAGCTCATGACCCAGGCAGGCCTGTTGTAACGTGACCGCGCAAGCATTCGGGCCCGAACCGGGCTCCCGGGCCGCCACCGAGGTGGCGGTGTTGCCACGTCGGCGCAAGCGCCAGGGCCAGCCGCCGCGCTGGCTGCTGGGCGCGGCGCTGCTGGTGGCGCTGTTCGCGATGCTGCCGCTGGCGTTCGTCGCTGGCGCCAGTGTGCAGGCGGGCTGGGCCACCATCGTCAAGCTGGTGTTCCGCCCGCGCGTGGCGGAGCTGCTGGGTAACACGCTGCTGCTGGTGGTGCTGACCATCCCGCTGTGCGTGCTGCACGGCGTGGCCATGGCCTGGCTGACCGAGCGCAGCAAGTTGCCCGGACGGCGGCTGTGGTCGTTGCTGGCCATCGCCCCGCTGGCGATCCCGGCGTTCGTCCACAGCTATGCCTGGATCAGCCTTGCGCCGTCGCTGAACGGCCTATTCCCGGCGGTGCTGATCTCGGTGATCGCCTATTCGCCGTTCATCTACCTCCCGGCCGCCGCGTCCCTGCGGCGCCTCGATCCGGTCCTGGAAGACGTCGCCGAATCCCTCGGCCAGCGGCCCTGGCCGGTGTTCCGCCGCGTGGTGCTGCCGCAGCTGCGCCTGGCCATCTGCGGCGGCTCGCTGCTGGTCGGCCTGCACCTGCTGGCCGAGTACGGGCTTTACGCGCTGATCCGTTTCGACACCTTCACCACGGCGATCTTCGACCAGTTCCAGTCGTCCTTCAGCAGCTCCGCGGCCAACATGCTGGCCGGGGTCCTGGCGCTGGGCTGCCTGCTGCTGCTGACCCTCGAGGCCGGCCTGCGCGGCAAGGCACGCTACGCCCGCGTCGGCTCCGGCAGCCCGCGCGCGCAGCGGCTGTACGGCCTGCACGCCTGGCAACTGGGCCTGGTCCTGGTGTTCACCGTTGGCAGCACGCTGCTGACCCTGGGCGTGCCGCTGATCACGCTTGGCCAGTGGCTGTGGGCCGGCGGCCGCGAGGTCTGGCGCTTCGACGAAATGCTCCCGGCGCTGGGCCAGACCATGCTGCTGGGGGCCGCCGGCGCGCTGCTGACGACCCTCGCGGCAATCCCCGTGGCCTGGATCTCGATTCGCGCGCCGAGCCGCTTGCAGCGCCTGCTCGAAGGCAGCAACTACATCGCCAGTTCGCTGCCGGGCATCGTGGTGGCGTTGGCCCTGGTCAGCCTGACCATCCGCTTCGCGCAGCCGCTGTACCAGACACTGTTCACCGTGCTCCTGGCCTACCTGCTGATGTTCCTGCCCCGGGCTCTTGTCAGCCTGCGCGCCGGCATCGCCCAGGTGCCGGTGGAGCTGGAGAACATCGCCCGCAGCCTGGGGCGCACGCCGGCCCAGGCATTGGGGCGGGTGACCCTGCGCTTCGCCGCGCCGGGCGCCGCCGCCGGTGTGGCGCTGGTGTTCCTGGCCATCGTCAACGAGCTGACCGCGACCCTGTTGCTGTCGCCCAGCGGCACCAGCACCCTGGCCACCAGCTTCTGGGCCCACACCAGCGAGATCGACTACGCCGCCGCCGCGCCCTACGCGCTGCTGATGGTGCTGCTGTCGCTGCCGCTGACCGGGCTTCTCTACCACCAATCCAGACGGGTAGCAGGTCGATGAGTACCCTCGAGATCCATGCAGTCTCTCGCTACTTCGGCGCCAGCGCGGCGCTGGAAACCTTCAGCCTGTCGGTGCCGGCGGGCAGCCGCACCGCCGTGGTCGGCCCCTCGGGTTCGGGCAAGACCACCCTGCTGCGGCTGATCGCCGGTTTCGAATTCCCCGACACCGGGCGCATCACCTTCGACGGTGTCACCCTGGCCGACGAGACCAGCGCCATCCCCGCGCACCGTCGGGTGATCGGCTATGTACCGCAGGACGGCGCGCTCTTCCCGCACCTGAGCGTCGCGGCGAACATCGCCTTCGGCCTGGACGGGCACGCAGCGGAAAAACAGCGCCGGGTCGACCAGCTGCTGGAGATGGTCTCGCTCGACCGTGACATGGGGCGGCGCTGGCCGCACGAACTGTCCGGCGGCCAGCAGCAACGCGTGGCGCTGGCGCGGGCGCTGGCGCAGAGCCCCAGGCTGATGCTGCTCGACGAACCCTTCTCGGCGCTGGACAGCGGCCTGCGCGTGTCGATGCGCAAGGCGGTTTCCCAGGTGCTGAGCGACGCCGGCGTCACCGCGATCCTGGTCACCCACGATCAGGAAGAGGCGCTTTCATTCGGCGATCAACTGGCCGTGTTGCGCCAGGGCCGGCTGGTGCAGGCGGGTGCGCCGAAGGATCTGTACCTGCGACCGGCGGACGAGGAAACCGCGTTCTTCCTGGGCGACGCCCTGGTCCTGCCGGCCAGCGTGGAAGCCGGCTGGGCGCGCTGCCCGCTGGGGCGCGTGCGGGTCGGCGAGGGCGAGAGTGCAGGGCGGGCGCGTATTCTGCTGCGCCCGGAGCAACTGCACCTGAGCCCGGCAGGGCTGCCGGCGAACAGCGCGGACGGCTGCTTCGGCACCGTGGTGGGCAGCGACTTCGGCGGCAACAAGTGTACGGTGACCGTCCGCCTGGACGACGCTGGAGAAGCCGACTGGGGTGGCGGCGAGTGGCGCCTGCCGGTCCGCGTCTCGGCGCTCGATTCGCCGGACCTGGGCAGCCGCGTGCACCTGTTCGCCAGCGGCCAATCCCACCTGTTCCGCCCCTGAATGAAAAGGGCGCGGGCCGCCAGGCCCGCGCCGGTTTTCAGAAGGCGAAGCAGGAACAGCCGAAGGCACCCCAGAAGCCCTGGAAATCACTGATCGGCACGCTCGACTGGCGCGCCCGCTCGTGGCCGTGGCCATGTACCGTGCATGCCCCGGCACACTGGTGGACTGCCTGGGCCAACGGTGCCTGCGGGCGCCAGTGCCCGGCGACCTTGGCCACCGGCGACCAGTCCGGCAGCACCGGCAGGGTCGGCGGGCCGTAGCGCTCGAAATCGCCGTCGGCGTAGACCACCCGGCCATCCACCACGGTCAGTACCGACTCGATGCGCTTGATCGCCTCTTCCTCGACGCTGAAATAGTCCGCCGAGAGCACTGCCAGGTCGGCCAGCTGCCCGACCTTGATCAGGCCTTTCTTGCCCTGTTCGTTGGAGAACCAGGCGCTGCCGTGGGTGTACAGCTCCAGCGCCGTGGCGCGGGACAGGCCCTCCGGGTACAGCTCCAGACCGCCGACGGTCTTGCCGCTGACCATCCAGTACAGCGAGGTCCAGGGGTTGTAGCTGGACACGCGGGTGGCATCGGTGCCGGCGCCTACCGGTACGCCTTCGGCAAGCATTCGCTTGATCGGCGGGGTGGCTTGGGCGGCTTTCGCGCCGTAGCGGTCGACGAAGTACTCGCCCTGGAAGGCCATGCGGTCCTGGATGGCGATGCCGCCGCCCAGCGCGCGGACCCTTTCGATGTTCTTCGGCGAAATGGTCTCGCAGTGGTCGAAGAACCAGTGCAGGCCGTTGAACGGGATGTCGAGATTGACCTTCTCGAACACATCGAGCATCCGGGAGATGGATTCGTCGTAGGTGGCGTGCAGGCGGAACGGCCAGCGCTGCTCGACCAGGTGGCGCACCACCGGCTCGAGGTCAGTCTCCATGTTCGGCGGCAGGTCCGGGCGCGGTTCGAGGAAGTCCTCGAAGTCGGCGGCGGAGAACACCAGCATCTCGCCGGCGCCGTTGTGCCGCAGGAAGTCGTTGCCCTGGCCGTACTTGACGTTGCTGGTCCAGTTCTTGAAGTCGGCGAGTTCTTCCTTGGGCTTCTGGGTGAACAGGTTGTAGGCGATGCGCACGCTGAGCTGGTTGTCTTTCTCCAGCTGCTCGATCACCTGGTAGTCGTCCGGGTAGTTCTGGAAGCCGCCGCCGGCGTCGATGGCGCTGGTCACGCCCAGGCGGTTCAGCTCGCGCATGAACTGGCGGGTGGAGTTGACCTGGTACTCGAAGGGCAGCTTCGGCCCCTTGGCCAGGGTGGCGTAGAGGATCATCGCGTTCGGCCGGGCGATCAGCATACCGGTGGGCTGGCCGTTGCTGTCGCGGACGATCTCGCCGCCGGGTGGGTTCGGCGTGTCTTTCGTGTAGCCGACCACGCGCAGGGCGGCGCGGTTGAGCAGGGCACGGTCATACAGGTGCAGGACGAACACCGGCGTATCCGGCGCGGCCTGGTTCAGCTCCTCGAGGGTCGGCAGGCGCTTCTCGGCGAACTGGAACTCGCTCCAGCCACCCACCACCCGCACCCATTGCGGCGACGGGGTGCGCAGGGCCTGCTCCTTGAGCATGCGCAGGCCATCGGCCAGCGAGGGCACGCCTTCCCAGCGCAGTTCGAGGTTGTAGTTGAGCCCGCCACGGATCAGATGCAGGTGCGAGTCGTTGAGGCCGGGGATGACGGTGCGGCCCTTGAGGTCGATGACCTGGGTGGCGCCGGCGCGCAGCGGCATGACTTCGGCGTCATTGCCGACGGCGAGGAATTTTCCGTCCTTGATGGCCACGGCGGTGGCGCTGGGTTTTTCGCGGTCGACGGTGTGGAAACGGCCGTTGTAGAGGATCAGGTCGGCATACATGGCGGAGTCCTTCGAGGTAGGCGGTCAGCGGGCGTTGAGCCAGCCGGCGAACAAGCGGGTCACGCGGGGCATGAACAGGTACACGACCAGCACCACGATGGTCAGGGTGATCAGCACGTTGCTGAGCAGGAAGCCGCCCAGCCACGGCAGCACCTGGAACAGCGGCTTCCACAGCTGCGGCACCAGCATCACCAGCGGCAGGATCACCAGGTAGGTGACGATCACCTGCTTCCAGCGCGGCGGCGGCTTCTGGCCAGTCTCGGCCGGGGTGAACCAGAACTCGTGGGCGTCATGCCGCTCCTGGTTGTCGCCGTCGAGCAGCAGCGGCTCGGCGCGTTCGATCAGTTCGCGGCGCTGCGGTGAGTCGAGCCAGTCCTGCAGTTGGCCGGCCGAGGCGAAACGCAGCACCGAGGTGAAGCGATCGCCCTGGCGCAGCACGTCCACGCCCTGGTGGCCGGGGAACTCGCTGGCAGCGCGGGTCAGCTCGCGCAGGATCGCCTCGTAGGCCGCGACGCTGTCGGGGCGGGCGCTGTGGCGAATGATCAGGGTCACGGATTCTTGGGTCATGGCGTGCACCTCCGCATGCAGTAAAGACGCCCCCGGCGAACCGGGGGCGGCCGGCCGTCAGTGGCCTTCGCTGGCGTTGAACATGGTCTTGGCGTAGATCAGGCCCAGGCCGTAGGCGCCGCCGTGCTCGATGGAGGTCTTCACGGTCTGGTCGTAGGTTTCGCCACGGGCCCAGTCGCGTTGCAGTTCGAGCAGGTACTGCAGGGAAGTCATCGGGCGGGCGCCGAGCTGGATCATGCGCTGCAGGGCCATCTCGTGGGCTTCGGTGGAGACGTCGCCGCAGGCGTCGGCGATCACGTAGACCTCGAAGCCCTGGTCGATGGCGGAGAGGGCCGGGCCGACGATGCACACGGACGTCCAGAGGCCGGCGAGGACGATCTTCTGCTTGCCGAACTTGTTCACTTCCACCGCGATGCGCGGGTCTTCCCAGGTGTTCATGCTGGTGCGGTCGATCACGTTGTGGTCCGGGAACACCGACTTGATCTCGGTGAAGATCGGGCCGGAGAAGCTCTTCTCGGCAACGGTGGTGAGGATGGTGGAAACCTCGAATTCCTTGGCCGCCTTGGCGACCAGCGCGGCGTTGTTGCGCAGGGTGACGGCGTCGATCGACTTGGTGGCGAAGGACATCTGCGACTGGTGGTCGATCATGATCAGGGTGTGATCGTTCGGGTTCAGCAGGGTCTTGCCGGGAGCGGCCTTGGCGATTGCGGTCATGGTGAGGTTCCTTCTGTCGTTGCGTGATTGGGTGGGGTCTTTCACGTCGTTTCTGTTCGGCACCGGGTTTGTTGCGCCGAACCGTGGAGCCATCTTTACCGACTGCCGGAATGCGCGGAACAGACAGCTTTGCAGGGTCACCTTGCAGTTTTGCAAGGGCCCTCCGGGCCGCGCCACACGTGGGTTGCGCGGGTGCCGGAGGGGGATTCGTGATTATTTCAGGTGCTGTTTCAGCTCGACGCCGGCCTGACGCATGGCGGCCTGGACTTCCGGGACCTTGGCCAGCGGGTTGAGCAGGCCGTAGTCGTGGATCATGCCGTTGTAGCGCACGGCGGTGACCGGCACGCCGGCGGCGTCCAGGTGACGGGCATAGGCCTCGCCTTCATCGCGCAGCACGTCGAACTCGGCGGTCTGCACCAGCGCCGGCGGCAGGCCCTTGAGCTGATCGGGCGTGGCGCGCAGCGGCGAGGCGTAGGTCTCGGCGCGCTGTTTCGCGTCGGTGGTGTAGCTGTCCCAGAACCACTGCATCATCGGCTTGGTGAGGAAGTGCCCCTGGGCGAACTGGTTGTACGAGGCAGTCTCGAAGCTGGCGTCGGTCACCGGCCACAACAGGGCCTGGAAACGCAGCTTGGGCGTGCCCTTGTCCTTGGCCATCAGCGCGACCACCGCGGCCATGTTGCCGCCGACGCTGTTGCCGGCCACCGCCAGGCGCGAACCGTCGACGTTGATCTCCTTGCCGTGTTCGGCGACCCACTTGGTTGCCGCGTAGGCCTGGTTGATCGCCACCGGGTAATGCGCCTCGGGGGAGGGTGTGTAGCCGACGTAGACCGCGACTGCACCGGAGTTCACCACCAGGTCGTGGATCAGCCGGGCGTGGGTCGGGTAGTCGCCGAGCACCCAGCCGCCGCCGTGGAAGAACATGAACACCGGCAGGGTGCCCTTGGTGTTGGCCGGGCGGACGATGGTCAGCTTGATGGCCTGGCCATCGGCCTGGATGGTCTTCTCGCTGACACTGGTGCCGGAGAGGTCCACCTGCACCGAGGCCTGGGCGCCGGTCAGAACGGCGCGGGCATCCTTCGGCGAGAGCGTTTCCAGCGGTTTGCCGCCGCCGGCTTCCAGGGCTTCGAGGAAGGCCTGGGTGGTGTGCTCGACGCCCGGGCTGCCGGCGGCGAAGGCCTTGCCGATGGCGAGGGCGAGGGTGGCGGCGAGCAGATTCTTCTTGGCGTTCATGGTGCGGGTTCCTGTGCAGTGGGGGGCTTGTCGTGAAGCGCAGGAACATCATTGCCCAGGGCTGGAAGCCGCGGAACAGACAGCTTTGCAGGGTCGCTTTGCAGTTTTGCAAGGGGCGTGCGGACACCTCGATTGGCGGATAACCGTTCACGATTATCCGCCGCTACACCGAGACTTCCGATGGCGCCTGGGTCTAGCCGGGAGCCATATCGCCAGGCTGGACTACGAGTGGAGCATGGCCAGGCCCTGCCGGTGATGCCCTGGAAGCCGCCGCCATCGGGGGAGACGATCACCCGGATGGCGACGAAGCAGCGCTGCACACCCTGTAGGAAATTTCGTCGGCAGAAAGGAGCGCGGAGGAGGGCGAATGGCTATGCTCGGCAGCCATGACCTCCGCCATCCCGCTCCGCCAACCTTGCCCGCCGGGCGCCTGCGATTGCGGGCGCGAGGCGCTGCTGGAAGACCCCCGTGGCGACCTGCGCATCCTGCGCCTCACCCGCCAGGAGGAGCAGCGCCTGCTCGAGCGTTTGGCGTGCATCCGCGACCTGGACGATCTCGAGCACATGCAGCGGCGCATGTTCGAGCAACTCGGCCTGCGCCTGACCATCGCCCCCGGCTTCAACGAAGTGCGCAGCATGCGCGGCATCGAGATCCGCATCGAGCACCTGCCGGGGCTCTGCCGCAAGACCCGCCAGGCCATTCCCGCCGCCATCCGCCGCGGCCTGGAGCGCACGCCGGAAATCGCCTGGCGATTGCTCGATTCCTTCGACCTGCTGCGCGACGCCTGAACCTTCAGCGGCGCGGCAGCGACTGCACGCGCGGGTCGATCTGCTGACGCGGAATCATCTGGCTGCTCGAACGCGCGCCGGGCGCGGCTTGCTGGTCCGCCTGGTCGTCGCCGTGCTCGGTGCAGGAGGCCCCGCCCAGGGCCACGGCGAGCGGCGCGAGCAGGAGGAGGAAGGTGAGCCGCGACATGTCGAATCTCTCCGGTGCGCTGCGATTCCATCAGCAAATACGCATTCGTCGCGCGCTGCGCCGCTACACGACGAGCGGCCCCGTTCCAGGGCTGAACGACAGTGCCTCTGCGGTGCCATTTGCGGCCGATCGTAAACGTTTGAATCTTCCGGCGTTGTGCTGCGCCAAGGGCGGACTCGGCCTAAGCTCGCGGCCCGGCAAACGGCCGTGGATCAACCATACTCATTTTCGCGCGCTTTGCCCCTACCAGCTGGTCATGACTTCAGGAGAGAACGATGTCCAAAGCGGATAAGAAGAAAACCGAGAAGAAGGCCCCAGCCGAAGGGCTTGACCGCAAGGCCTACGAAAAGGAGCTCAAGCGCCTGCATGTGGAGATGGTGAAGCTGCAGGAGTGGGTGGTCGCGAAGGGCCTGAAAGTCTGCGTCGTCTTCGAGGGCCGCGACGGCGCCGGCAAGGGCGGCACCATCAAGGCCATCACCGAGCGCGTCAGCCCACGGGTGTTCCGCGTCGTGGCGCTGCCGGCGCCGACCGAGCGGGAAAAGTCGCAGATGTACGCGCAGCGCTACCTGACCCACCTGCCCGCCGCCGGCGAAGTCGTGATCTTCGACCGCAGCTGGTACAACCGCGCGGGCGTCGAGCGGGTCATGGGCTTCTGCACCGACGAGCAGGCGACCAAGTTCCTCGAGGTGGTTCCGCTGTTCGAGAAGATGATGGTCGAGTCCGGGATCATCCTCATCAAGTACTGGCTCGAAGTCAGCGCCGACGAACAGACCCGCCGCCTGCAGGACCGCATCAACGATGGGCGCAAGCTGTGGAAGCTCTCGCCCATGGACCTGAAGTCCTACACACGCTGGGACGACTACACCCGCGCCCGCGACGAGATGTTCAACGCCTCGGATACCTCCTGGGCCCCCTGGTTCATGGCGCACTCCAACGACAAGCGCCGTGCGCGCCTGAACATCATCAGCCACCTGCTGTCGCGCATCCCCTACAAGGACGTCACCGGCGAGCGAGTCGTCGAGCTGCCCAAGCGCGGCCGGATCGGCAAGTACAAGGCCGTTCCCTATCCCTTCAAGGTGGTCGAGGAGCGGTTCTGATTCCCGCCACCGTTGCAGTGCCAAGAAATTCCGTCCATCAGGAGATGAAAATGAAGAAATACGCGGTCCTGGTACCCCTGCTGGTACTTCCGCTGCTGTTCGGTTGCTCGAGCAACAAGGTGGCCCCCGAGGACTATTCGGGCTTCCTCGGCGACTATTCGCGCCTGACCGAACAGGAAAATGCCTCCGGCACCAAGGTGCAGGCCTGGATCGACCCGAACCTCAACCTTACCCGCTACACCAGCGTCTACATCGAGCCGACGCAGTATTTCCCCAAGCCCAACCCCACCGACAAGATCTCGCAGCAGACCCTCGACCAGATCTCCGCCTACTACAACCAGGTGCTCAAGCGCGAGTTCGGCCAGGTACTGCGGGTGGTCGACCAGCCGGTAACGGACACCCTGGTGGTGCGTGCCGCCATCACCGGGGTGAGCAGCCATACGCAATCGCTGCACGCCTATGAAGTGATCCCGATCGCGCTGATCGCGGCAGGCGTGAGCACCGCCACCGGTATCCGCGACCAGGACACCGTGATCGCTACCGAGGCCGCGTTCATCGACGGCGGCAACAGCAAGGTGGTCGCCGAAGTGGTGCGCAAGGGCACCGGCCATCCGCTGGAGAACTCCAGCCAGGCCCTGACCGCCAACGACTTGAAGGGCGTGCTCGACGGCTGGGCCAAGGACATGCGGCTGTCCTACACCAAGCTGCGCACCCTGAAGTAAGGCTTTGCCAGCGGGTGCCCGGTCGCCAGCGGCCGGCGTGCCCGCCATCGCAGGAGCGCCCCGGCACAACGATTTAAGCAACGGATTCAAGGAGGAGGGCGGATGCCCAATGATGGCAGCCTGCTGCAGGCCACGGTGATCTTCCTGCTGGCGGTGGTGATTCTCGTACCGCTGGCGCAACGCGCGAGGCTCGGCGCCGTGCCCGGCTACCTGCTGGCGGGCATGCTGATCGGGCCGTCCGTGCTGGGCCTGGTAAGCAACCCGCACAACGTCGGGAAACTCTCGGAAATGGGCGTGGTGATGCTGCTCTTCATCATCGGCCTGGAGCTTTCGCCGCGCCGTTTGTGGATGATGCGCAACTCCCTGTTCGGCGTCGGCTCGCTACAGGTGGGCCTGACCGCGCTCATCCTGGGCTTGCTGGCCTACCTGGTATTCGGCCAGTCGCCTGCCGCCGCCCTGGTGCTCGGCCTGGGCCTGGCGCTGTCGTCCACCGCCTTCGGCCTGCAGATGCTGGCCGAGCGCAAGGAGCTGGGCCAGCCGCACGGTCGCCTGGCCGTGGCCATCCTGCTGTTCCAGGACATCGCCGCCATTCCGCTGATCGCCATCGTGCCCTTGCTGGGCGGCGTCGAGGCCGCCGAGAGCGGTAACGCGCGCCCCCTGCTGGCGGTGGCCGTGGGAATCGGCCTGGTGGTCGTTGGCGGGCGCTATGTGTTGCGTCCGGTGTTCGGCTGGGCAGTCAGCACCGGCTTGCGCGACCTGTCCACCGCCACCGCGCTGCTGGTGGTACTCGGCACCGCCTGGATCATGGAGCACGTCGGCGTGTCCATGGCCCTGGGCGCCTTCCTCGCCGGCCTGCTGATGGCCGAGTCGCATTTCCGCCACGAACTGGAATCGCAGATCGAACCCTTCAAGGGCCTGCTGCTCGGGCTGTTCTTCGTCGGCGTGGGGATGACCGCCGACCTGCGCCTGCTGTTCAACCTGCCGCTGCAGGTGCTCGGCCTGACCCTGCTGCTGGTGGGCATCAAGCTGCCGCTGTTGTACGCCATCGGTCGGCTGGCTGGCGGCCTGACCCGCGCCGGCGCCACCTGCCTGGGCGTGGTGCTGGCGTCGGGCGGGGAGTTCGCCTTCGTGGTATTCAAGCTGGCGCTGGACCAGGGCTTGCTGGAGCGCCAGGTACACGACCTGCTGGTGCTCGCCATCACTTTGTCGATGGCCGTGGTGCCGCTGGTGATGATCGCGCTGGCGCGCCTGCTGAAGGATGAATCAGGCGCTGCCGAAGAGCCGCAAGGACCGCCGGCGGTGGACGGCGAACCCAAGGTGGTGATCGCCGGCATGGGCCGCATGGGGCGGGTGATCGCCAACCTGCTGCATGCCCAGGGCGTGCCGCTGGTGGCCCTGGACACCTCGGTGGAAGCCCTCGTGGCCAAGCGTGGAGAGAAGGGCGTGCGGGTGTTCTACGGCGACCCGAGGCGCCCGGAAATCCTGCACGCGGCCAAGGTCGGCGAAGCCGAGTTGGTGATAGTCGCCACCGACGATCCGCATATCAACCTGGAGACGGCGAATGTCCTCGCGCGCCTGTATCCCGGCACGCGGGTGATCGCCAGGGCGCGCAATCGCCAGCAGGTGCTGCAATTGCTTGACCTCGGTGCCAACCCCGTGCGCGAGACCTTCCACTCCAGCCTGGAAATGGCGCGCCGCGCCTTCGTCGAGCTGGGCGTGGGCGAGGAGCAGGCCGGGGCCTGGGTACGGCGCTACCAGAAGTACGAGGAAGACCGCCTGCGCGACCTGCACAAGCAGAAGGGTGCAGGGTGTTTCGACGACGTTGACGATCCATCCGCGGGCTGACGCTCGGCGCCTGCGGGCGCATGGGAATGGGCAACGCAACATCAATGACAATCCGGTCCGTCGCGGCCGGTCTGGAGGCTAGCGATGCAGCCGATATTCAAACTGGACAGCAACCTCTCGCGGGGCCTGCTCGACGTCTTCATCAAGGCCGGCCTGATCGCCGCGCTGGTGGTCTTTTCCTTCCAGGTGTTCCAGCCGTTCCTCGAGCTGATGCTCTGGGCGCTGATCCTCGCGGTGACTCTCTACCCGTTGCACCGATTGCTCAAGGAGCGTTTCGGCATGCGCGACGGCCGCGCCGGCACCCTGATCGTGGTGATCGCGCTGCTGGTGCTGCTGGTGCCGATCTTCCTGCTGGTGACGTCCATCGGCGACTCCCTGGAAGGCGTGGTGGCAACGCTCAAGAGCGGCACCTGGAGCCTGCCGGCGCCGCCGGATTCGGTGGCCCAGTGGCCGCTGATCGGACCGCGCCTGCATGAGGTCTGGCTGTCGGCATCCGGCGACCTGACCAGCGCGCTGCAGAAGCTGGCGCCGCACCTCAAGGGAACCGGCCGCGTGCTGCTGGGCGCGGCAGCCAGTGCCGGCGGCGCCTTCCTGCTGTTCATCGGCGCGATCATCATCGCCGGGATCATCATGGCCTTCGGCGAGACGGGCCAGGCCAGCGCCGTGCGTATCGCCCAGCGCATCTCGGGGATCGAGCGCGGTTCGCGCATCGTCGAGCTGTGCACCGCGACCATCCGCGCCGTTGCCCAGGGCGTGATCGGCATCGCCTTCATCCAGATGCTGCTGATCGGCGTCGGCTTCGTGGTCAAGGGCGTGCCGGGGGCGGGCATCCTGGCCATCGCCGTGCTGATCCTGGGCATCGTGCAGGCGCCGGCGACGCTGATCACGGTCCCGGTGATCGCCTACGTGCTCGGCACCGAAGGCTTCTCCACCGCGACCATCGTCTTCTCCATCTATACCTTCGTCGCCGGCCTGGTCGACAACGTGCTCAAGCCGCTGCTGCTCGGCCGCGGGGTGGACGTGCCGATGCCGGTGGTACTGATCGGCGCCCTCGGCGGCATGGTGGTCAAGGGCATCATCGGCCTGTTCATCGGCCCGGTGATCCTGGCGGTGGCCTACGCGCTGTTCTGGCAGTGGGTCGACGAGAGGGTGCCGGACGACGACGCCGACTCCGGGCCGTCGGCCTGAGCAGCCGGGTCTGCCCATGCCGGCACGCACTTACCGCCTGGCGCTGAGCTTTGTCGCCGCGCTGGGCGGCTGCACCCAGGTCGGCCCGGACTTCCAGCGGCCGCAGGATCCCTGGCTGCCGGGCTGGAGCACGCCAGCGCTGGAGGAGGGGAGCCACAGGGGCGTCGCCCCGGACTTCAGCCAGTGGTGGACGGTCTTCGCCGACCCGACCCTGGACGCGCTGATCGCCGAGGCCGACGCCAACAACACCAGCCTGCGCGTGGCCGGCCTGCGCATCGTCGAGGCACGCGCGCAACTGGAAATCGCCCAGACCGGACGCTACCCGCAGCTGCAGCAGCTGAGCGCCGAGAGCCTCTACCTCAAGCAGAACCAGTCCGGCGCGCCCAGCGCTCGCGACTCGGTGTTCTGGCAGTCGAGCCTGGGCGCCAACGTCGGCTGGGAAATCGACTTCTGGGGCCGCTTCAGCCGCGCCATCGAATCCGCCGACGCGGTCTACTTCGCCTCCCAGGCCAACTACGCCGACGCCATGCTGCTGATGCGCGCGCAGGTGGCCGATACCTACTTCGGCCTGCGCACCGCCGAGGCGCGCCTGGACATCGCCCGCGAGAACGCCAGGCGCCAGGAGCGCAGCCTGGAGATCACCGAGCGTCTGTTCCGCCACGGCGAGAACGACGAGCTGGACTGGCAACAGGCGCGCACCCAGTACCTGGCGACGAAGGCGACCATCCCCGAATTCGAGAACCAGGTGAACGCCCTGCGCAACGTGCTCTGCTCGCTGCTCGGCCGCCCGCCGGGGCCGATGCCCGAGCTTGCCGCACGCCACGGCCAGTTGCCGCTGCCCGACGGCGCGGTGCTGCAGGACGTACCGGCCAGCCTGCTGCAGCGCCGCCCGGACATCCGCGCCGCCGAGCAGGCGGTGGCGGCGCAGTCGGCGCTGGTCGGCGTCGCCGAGGCTGACCTCTATCCGTCAATCAGCCTGCTCGGCAGCATCGGCTGGACCTTCGTCTCGGCGCACAACCTGCCCGACAGCTTCAACCTCGCCGCCGGGCCAAGCCTGATCTGGAACCCGTTCGACTACGGCCGGCGCGAGAACGCCGTGCGCGTCGAGGACGCGCGCCTGCAGCAACTGATCGAGCTCTACCACCAGGACGTGCGCGAAGCCGCGCGCGAGGCCGACGACGCCGCCAGCGGCCTGGTCCGCGCAGTGCAGAGCGCGAATATCCGCCAGGAGGCCTCGCAGGCCGCACAGCGCTCGCTGAACCTGGCGAGCTCGCAGTACCGCGAAGGCTTTGCCGACTTCCAGCGCGTGCTCGACGCCCAGCAACTTCTGCTGACCCAGCAGGACGGCTACCTGGTCAGCCGCGGCAACGCGGTGAGCAACCTGGTGGCGCTGTACAAGGCCCTCGGCGGCGGCTGGGACAGCAAGCGCCCACCCGTCGATGCGGCGACCCGCAAGCAGATGCAGCAACGAACCGACTGGGGCGACCTGCTCGACGAGCCGGCCCCGACGAGCCAGGACAAGGGTGAAGGGAAATGAGCGAAACCACCGAAGCGCCAGCGCCGAAGAAAGCCGCACCCGCCGCGTCGCCCGACCGCGGGATCAAGGGCGTGCTGATCCTGATCGCCCTGAGCCTGTTCTGGTACCTGCTCGCCGACCGCTTCACGCCCTACACCCAGCAGGCGCGCCTGCAGGCCTACGTGGTGCCGGTGAGCGCCGAGGTGGCCGGCCAGGTGAAGCGCGTGGCGGTGGGCAACAACCAGGAAGTGCGCAAGGGCGACGTGCTTTTTGAACTCGACCAGGAGCAGTACCGCATCGCCCTGGCGCGCGCCGAGGCGGACCTGGAAACGGTGCGCCGGCAGATAGGCGCGAGCACCGCCGGGATCGACTCGGCGCAGGCCTCGCTGGCCGCCGCGCAAGCCAACGAGCGCAAGGCACGGCAGGACGCCGAACGGCTGCAGCGGCTGTACCAGGAAGACCCCGGCACGGTGTCCGTGCGCCGCCTGGAAAGCTCCCAGGCCACCCGCGAACAGGCGGCCAGCCAGGTGGCGGCGGCCCGCGCGGAAGTCGAGCGGGCGCGCGAGCAGCAGGGCGGCAACGAGGCCGAAAACGCCCAACTGCGCAGCGCCGCGGCGAACGTCGAGAAGGCCCGGCTGGACCTCGCCCGGACCCAGGTGCGCGCGGACTCGAACGGCCTGATCACCGACCTGCGCACCGACGTCGGCCACTACGTAGGCCCCGGCAGCCCGGTGATGACGCTGATCGCCATCCACGACCTGTGGATCAGCGCCGACATGACCGAGAACAACCTCGGCCACTTGCGCCAGGGCACGCCGGTGCTGGTCGTGCTCGATGCGCTGCCGGGGAAAGTCCTGCACGGGAGCATCCGCAGCATCGGCTACGGCGTGAGCGTGGGGCAGAGCGCGCCGCCGGGTTCGCTGCCGACGGTGCAGAACAGCCGTGAGTGGCTGCGCTCGGCGCAGCGCTTCCCGGTGATCGTGGGGCTCGATCGCGACCAGTTGCCGGGGCCCGAGAACCTGCGTGTCGGCGGCCAGGCCGAGGTCATGGCGCTGCCCACTGAGGGCAATCCGCTGAACCTGCTCGGCCGGCTGTTCATGTGGCTGATGAGCTGGCTGTCGTATGCCTATTGAGCTGCGTCGCCTGCGCGCGTTGCGCCTGGCCTGGGGCACCGCGCTGACCCTGGCGGCGAGCTTCGGCGTGGGCTTGCCGGTGCCGTTCCTGGCGCCGGTGCTGGCGGTGCTGCTGCTGGCCATGCGCGCCCAGGCGCTGCCACTGCGTGCGGCGCCGGCTCTCGCGCTGCTGGTGCTGTTCAGCGCTGGCAGCGGCCTGCTGCTGATCCCGCTGCTGCGCAACGCACCGGCAAGCGGCGTGCTGCTGGTCGGCCTTGGATTGTTCCTCTGCTTCCGCTACCTGCTGCAGGGCGGCAACGGCCTGCTGGCGAACCTGCTGGTGATCGGCCTGAGCATGGTTTCCGCCGCCGGCACCGGCGACTTCACCCTGGCGCTCTCGGTGGTCGAGGCGCTGGCCAAGGGCATGCTGCTGGCCGTCCTCGGCGCGGTCGTGGCCCACGTGCTCTTCCCCGAACCCGCCGATGCGCCGGCACCGCCAGTGCCGCCACGGCTGGATGCCGGGGAGGTCAACTGGATCGCCCTGCGCGCCACCCTGGTGGTGATGCCGGCCTTCCTCCTGGCGCTGATCGCCCCTGACCAGTTCATGCCGCTGATCATGAAAGCGATGAGCCTGGGCCAGCAGACCTGCGAAACCCGCGCCCGCCACGCCGCCCGCGAACTGGTCGGCTCGACCCTGCTGGCCGGGCTGCTGGCGATCCTGCTGTGGGGCGGCCTGAGCCTGTTCGTCCACCTCTGGATGTTCTTCCTCTGGACCCTGCTGTTCATCCTCTGGCAGTCCCGCCGTCTCTACCAGGCGGTGCCGAACCGCCAGACCCCGGCCTACTGGGTCGGCTGCATGACCACCATGCTCATCCTGCTCGGCCAATCGGTGCAGGACAGCGAAGCAGGCCAGGACGTCTACCGCGCCTTCGCCATCCGCATGGCGCTGTTCCTGGCGGTGTCGCTGTACGCCAGCGCGATGGTGGTGTGGATCGACAGCCGCAGGGCGCGGGTGAGGGTGGCCTAGGGGACCTTCGGCTCGATGTGGATCGCTACTTGTGCGTTGCCGGCAGCGTCAGCGGGGGCGCCTCGCTTTCTGTCAAAAGTTTCAGGTTGCCGGGAGCGGGATGCCAGGGGGCTCTGGATAAGCTGATTCCAAGCCTAGAGCTTGAGCCGACACCGGGCGGTGCCGGCAGTCCCCGAAACAGGAGTGTTTGCCATGAAAACTCTCAGAATTGCCCTGATCGCCACCCTGCTGGGTGTTTCTGCGGCGGCGATGGCGGAAGACGGCGGCGACCGGGTCGTCGCGCAAATGGATGCCCTGCGTCACACGGCAATGCAGCATTACGCGCAGGTCGAGCAGATGCATGCCCATGCCCAGGCAGTGGCCAGCAACCAGGGTCAGGCTGCGCATCGGGTAGAGCACACCAACTGAACGTGAGCGTTCAGCAAGACCGGGCTGGTTGGCGTTCTGCCGGGCGCGCGCTGTGAGCGACGCGACCGGTCGAGGGCTGCGATTCCACCAGTCCTCTCGCAGGAGCGGGCGAGCCGTGCGGCCACCGCTGCCTGCCTTGGCGGGCGCCAGGCGCCCGCGGCGTGGACACCAGCGTGCGCCGTGTGTCCACGCGGAGCGAGGTCGCTCATGGCTCGTCGGCGTTGTTCGCAAGGCCAGGGCTTTGGGCCGCGGCGGGAATGTCCAGCCGGTAGCCGGCGCCCGGAATGGTCACGATCAGCGACGGCTCGAATCCCTGGTCGAGCTTGCGGCGCAGGCGATGGATATGGTTGTCGATGACATTGTCGTTGGGGTCGAAGTCGTAGTCCCAGGCGCTTTCCAGCAGCATCGTGCGGGTGACGACCTGGCCGTGGTGAAGCATGAGTTTCTCCAGGATCAGCGTTTCGCGCGGGCCAAGCGCAATGCTGCGGCCACGGCGAATGGCCAGGTGCTGGGAGCGGTCCAGTTGCAGCTCGCCGACCTGCAGCCGCCCCGGGCTGTTTCCCGGCGCAGGGTTGCGGGGCCGCAGCAAGGTTTCCAGGTGGGCGAGTACCTCGATGAACGCATAAGGCTTCGCCAGGTAGGCGTCGCAACCAGCCTGCAGCCCTTCGACGCGCTGCTCCGTTGAGGCCAGGGCACTGAGCATCAGCACGGGAAGCGCTTCGCCCTGGCGGCGCAATTCCCGAGCCACCGCCAGGCCGTCCATGACCGGCAGGCGGCGGTCCACCACGGCGACGTCGTAGATGCCCTCCAGCGCCATGGCCAACCCGGTTGCGCCGTCCCCGGCGACGTCGACGACGTGCCCGGCCTCGGTCAGGCCGCGGCGCAAGTGGGCGGACGTGCGCTTGTCGTCCTCGATCAGGAGAATTCGCAAACGGACCTCGACAGGGGCGTGGATTCATCCGCCGGCGGCTTTGCGCAACGGCGAGACCGGACATTCTCAAACTAGGCTATCGGATGGAAACGCACCGTGCTGCGAGCATTGCCACCTCAGGAAAGTGCTGAACCGCCATGACCCATGTACTGGTCGTCGAGGACGACCCTAAAACCTCGCGTGAAATCGAGTCGGCCCTGCAGGACCACGGTTTCGCAGTCACCGCGGTCGCCAACGGCCGCGACGGGCTGCTGCAGGCCGCCGCCGGCGGCTATGACCTCATCGTGCTCGACCGGATGCTGCCCGGCAGCCTGGATGGCCTGGGCGTGCTGACGGCGCTGCGGGCCTCGGGCGTGCTGACCCCGGTGCTGATCCTGAGCGCCCTCGGCAACCTCGACGAGCGCGTTCGCGGTCTGCGGGCCGGCGGCGACGACTACCTGACGAAGCCGTTCGAGTTCATCGAGCTGACCGCTCGCCTGGATGCCCTCAGTCGCCGCCACGGCCATTCGACGAACCAGCCCGCAGACAACCGGGTGCGCGTCGGCAACCTGGAGATCGACCTGCTGCGCCGGACGGTGCGCCGTGGCGAGCGGCAGGTGGACCTGCTGCCGCGCGAATACGCCCTGCTGGAATATCTCGCGCAGCATGTCGACCAGGTGGTGACGCGCACGATGCTCTTCGAGGCGGTCTGGAACTACCAGTACGACGACCAGGCCAACGTCATCGACGTGCACATCGGCCGCTTGCGGCGCAAGCTCGATGGCGAGGGCGACGTCCCGCTGCTGCACACCATTCGCGGAGCCGGCTATGTTCTTCGCTCGCCTGAGTGACGTTCCGCGCACCATCAGCTTCCGCACGGCGCTGATCTTCCTGGCGCTGTTCATCTGCTCGTTCCTGGCGCTGTTCGGTTACATCTACTGGCAGACCACCGGGTACCTGCTCAACGAGGTCGACGGCGAGCTGCATCGCGCCATCGAAATTCGCAGCCGGCAACCTGCGCCTGTGCGCCTGCAGGAGCTGATCGATCACGGCAAGGGCGATCCCGGCAACCTGGTGCCCTTCACGCTGTTCGATGCCGATGGCCATTCCGTCGTCGGCCCGTTGCAGGCCGTTCCGCGCTTCGAGCATTTCGACCAGCCCTACGAGTTCCGCTGGGCCGCCCCCGGCGGTCATGAACGGCCGTTGCGCTTCATCGCTCACCGCCTGGCGGACGGATCGACGCTGGTGGTGGCCGAGGATATCCGCGACATCCGC
This sequence comes from Pseudomonas knackmussii B13, assembly GCF_000689415.1. Taxonomy (NCBI): domain Bacteria; kingdom Pseudomonadati; phylum Pseudomonadota; class Gammaproteobacteria; order Pseudomonadales; family Pseudomonadaceae; genus Pseudomonas; species Pseudomonas knackmussii. Next base: position 2,297,952 of record NZ_HG322950.1, read on the forward strand.
GAGTTCCACGAGCTGCTGGTGAACGCGCTGCTCTCCGGTGGGTTGCTGCTGCTCCTGGTCGGCCTCATCGGCGCGGTGGCGCTGGGGTATTCGGCGCGGCGCCGGCTGGACGGCCTGACCCGCTCGATCCGCCGAATCGTCGACGGCGACCTGGGGCGCCGGCTTCCGGTGCGCGGCAATGGCGACGATATCGACCGTCTTTCCGAAGTGGTCAACGGCATGCTGGATGCCATCGAGCGCCTGATGGGCGAGCTGAAGGGCGTGTGCGACGACATCGCCCATGACTTGCGTACCCCGCTGACACGGCTGATCGGCGGCCTGGAGCGGGCGCGGCGCCATCGCCCGAGCGAAAGCGAATACGCAGAGGCCGTCGACGAGGCGCTGGAAGAGGCCAGGGGCCTGATGCAGACCTTCCGGGCGCTGTTGCGCATCTCCCAGATCGAGGTCGGCGCACGCCGCAGCGATTTCGCCGTGGTGGACCTGAACCGGATCGGGGCCGATGCCGTCGAGCTTTTCGAGCCGTTGGCGGAAGAGCGCGGCATACAGCTGCAATTCGTGGCCGCCGCCGCCCCGGCGTGCGTCGCCGGCGATGCGCAGTTGCTGTTCGATGCGACCTGCAACCTGGTCGACAACGCGCTCAAGTTCGCTCCCGTCGAGGGGCGGGTGGAAGTCCGGGTCATTGCCGAGGCCGGCCATAGCGGCTTGAGCGTCACCGACAACGGCCCGGGCATCGCCGCGCAGGAGCAGGAGGCGGTATTCCGCCGCCTGTATCGCGGCGAGGCCAGCCGCAACACGCCGGGCAACGGGCTGGGGCTGAGCATGGTCGCGGCCGTGGCGCGGCTCCATGACATGACCCTGGATATCCACGACGCACAGCCCGGCTGCCGCATGGAAATGATCGGCAAGGCGGTGGCCGGGTGAGTCCAACAGAGCGATGAGGGAGAGGCTTATGTCTGCATGGCTGGTGTACGTGGCGATCGGCATCGCCAGTGGGGTTGCGGCGGGACTGTTCGGCGTGGGCGGTGGCCTGATCGTGGTACCGGCGCTGATCTATTGGGCGGGCTTTTCCCAGCACATGGCGACCGGGACGTCGCTCGCGGTGCTGCTGCCGCCGATCGGCATCGCCGCGGCGTTCGAGTACTACCGCAACGGCAACGTCGACGTGCCCGCGGCGATCCTGATCGCCATCACCATGTTCCTGGGCGCGTGGATTGGGGCGCGCCTCGCCAGCCACGTCAGCGGGCCGCACCTGCGCCTGATGTTCGGACTCTTCGTTTGCTGCCTGGGCGTCTACCTCGTCTACGGCGCGTACGAGCGCCTGGGGTGATCCGGGCCGCCTTCGGTACGGACGAGCCCTGTACGTCGCCTCGGTGATCGTCGACGACAGCAACGGGCGCTACTACGAAGCGGCGCCAGGGCGCTCCTGGTACGCGGGGGCGGGGCTGGAATACCGCTTCCTCTAGGCGTTGCTCAGGGCTCCCAGTCCACGCCCGATTCTTCCAGGTAGGCGTCGACGGCGGCGCCGACCGTGGGGTGGAAGGCGCTTTCGCCCATGCGCTCGAACAGCTCGAAGCGCTTCATCTTGTCCTTCACCGGGCCCTTCATCTCGGCGAATTGCAGTTCCACGCCACGGGCCTCCAGTTCGCGGTCCAGCTCGGCGAGCATGTCGGCGGAGGTGATGTCGATGCTGGTCACCGGCTCGGCCGCCACTATCACGCGCTGCACCGGCGTGGGCGATTCGTCGACCACTTGCAGGATGCAGGCCTGGAACTGCTCGGCATTGGCGAAGAACAGCGGGGCGTCCCAGCGGAACAGCACCAGGCCGGGAATGAGCCGGGCCTGCGGGTGGCGCTTGATGTCGTGGTAGCCGCGGGTGCCGTCCACTCGCCCGAGGATCGCGAAGTGCGGGCGCCAGCCGTCCCAGAGGAACTCGATCACCGAGATCACCACGGCGATGCAGATGCCGGGGATGGCGCCGAACACGGCGACGCCGGCGAAGCAGGTCATGGACAGCCAGAACTCCCACTGCTGCATGCGGAATATGCGCTTGAGGTCGGCGAATTCGAACAGCCCCAGGGCCGCGGCTATCACCACGGCGGCCAGGGCGCTGGTGGGCAGGTGTTGCATCAGGTTGGGCGCGACCAGCAGCAGGGCGGTCACCGCCAGGGCGCCGACGACGCCGGTGAGCTGGGTCTTCGAGCCGGCCGCCTCGGCCACCGGCGTGCGCGACGAGCTGCTGCTGATCGGTATGCCCTGGAACAGCCCGGAAGCGAAGTTGGCCACGCCCAGGCCGAACATTTCCTGGTTCGGGTTCACCGGCGTCTTCAGGCGCGCGGCGTAGGTGCGCGACAGCACGCTGGTGTCAGCGAAGGACACCAGCGCCACGGCAAAGCCGCCGAGGGCGATCTGCAGCAGGTCGGCGCCGCTCAGCCAGGGCAGGGCGAAGGAGGGCAGCCCCTGGGGCAACTCGCCGAGCACCTTCACGCCGAGGGCGCCGAGGTCGAACAGGCTCACCGCCAGGGTCGCCAGCACCACCGCGATGAGGATGCCGGGCAGGCGCTGGTAGGGCTTGAGGGCCAGGATCAGCGCCAGGCTGGCGGCGCCGACGGCGAAGCTCGGCCAGTTGGCGCGGCCTTCGGCCAGGGCCTGCACCAGGTGCCAGACGTTGCGCAGCGGCCCGTCGCTGTCGATGGAAATGCCGAACAGCTTGGGCAGCTGGCTGATCAGCACGGTCAGGGCGATGCCGTTCATGTAGCCGTAGCGGATCGGCTTGGACAGCAGTTCGGTGATGAAGCCCAGGCGCAAGAGCCCGGCGGCCATGCACACCACCCCGGACACCAGCGCCATCAGGCTGGCCACGGCGATGGCGCGCTGCGGATCGCCCGCGGCGAACTGCACAACGATCGCCAGGATGGGCGCGGCCAGCGACGAGTCGGGGCCGAGCACGAGGATGCGGCTGGGGCCGAACAGCGCATACGCCAGCAGCGGGATGATGGTTGCGTACAGGCCGTAGATGCCCGGCACGCCGGAGGCCTCGGCATAGGCGATGCCCACCGGCACCAGCATGGTGGTCAGCACCAGTCCGGCGGCCAAGTCCTTCGGCAGCCATGCCGCTTGGTAGTTCAGCAGGGTGGCGAGGCCGGGCAGCCAGCGGCGCCAGTCGAAGGAGGTGGGCGAGGGGGGCGGGGCGGCCATGCGGCAAGGGCTCCTGGGCGAATGCGACGCTGCACCCGCTGTGCGGGTGAGTCCGTCATTCAGCGTAGATCAGCGCCGGGCCACTCCACGCGGTGCGGTCGATCAGTTGCAGATACCCAGAATCGCCCGCGCCGCCGCCTCGGTGCCGCGCGAGCCTTGCATCTGCGCGCGGACCGCCGCCAGGCGCTCGGCCATGGCGCTGTCGGCGAGCAGCTCGGCCAGCGCCTGCGGCAAGGCCTGCAGCGGGGCGTCGAAGCGTGGCAGGTAGCGCGCCACGCCGACTTCCTCGGCGCGCCGGGCGTTGTCGTGGCCGTCCCAGCAGTAGGGGATGATCACCGACGGCAGGCCGAAGTAGAGCGCCTCGCAGAAGCTGTTGTTGCCGCCGTGATGGATGAACAGCTGGCACTCGCGCAGCACCGCCGGCTGCGGGAACCAGCTGTCCAGGTAGACGTTGTCAGGCACGCTGGCGTAGTGCTCGCGGTAGGCGCCGACGTTGATCAGGAAGCGGTAGGGCAGCTGCGCCACCGCATCGATCAGGCGCTGCATCATGCCCACATCGGCGGCGCCGAGGCTGCCGAAGCTCACGTAGATCAAAGGCGCGTCGTTGTGGCGCGGGAACTGCGGCGGCACGTAGGGCGCCTCGCTGCGCACGCAGCCGTCGAGATACAGGTAGCGCTCGGCCGGCAGCGGCTTGGCGCGCTCGTAGCGCACCGGAGTGGGCGAGAGCAGCAGGTTCAGCCAGGGCGAGTCTTCGAGGAATTGCCCGGCTGGCAGCGGCGCATGACCGCATTCTTCGAGGAAGCGTGCGAAGCGCTCATGTGCCGGCTTCACCGCCTTCAGGTAGTGCTCGCGGAAGGTCGCGCAAGCCTGCGGGTCGCTGGCACTGGCGCCGGACAGGTAGGGCGGCACGGCGGCGTCGGGCAGTTCGGTCTCGGCGCAGGACACCATGCGCACCCAGGGGCAGCCGGCGCGGGCGATGGCCGGGAACGCCACCACGTTGTCGAGCACTATGGCGTCCGGCTTGAGCCGTGCGAGCAGTTGCTGCAGCGGCTTCTCCGACTCGATGGCGGTGTCGATGATGGCTTCCCAGGCCGGCGCCACGTAGCTGTCGATCTGCGCAAGCGGGGTCTGGTCGAAGTAGGGCACGTTGCGCTCGATGAAGCGTTCCCAGTAGTGCTGGTGCTCCTCGGCGGACAGTGGCGAGTCGAGCTGCAGCGGGTACTCGGCGAAACCGTACTCGGCAAAGATCCCCTGGAAGTGCGCATGGCAGATGAACACCGGGCGCGCGCCCAGGTCGCGCAGGGCCTGGGCGATGCCGATGCAGTTCAGGGCCGCGCCGAAGCTGGCCTCGGGGAAGAGGGCGATGGTTTTGCTTCTGCTCATCTGGGCACTTCCATGGCCGGCGTGGGGTGCCGGCTTTGCTGCTTGAAACGGATACTGCATTTTTTTCAGAAAAAAAACACCCGTCAGCGAAAAATCAGCGGCGCATCCCCATCACGCCCTGGGGGATGCCGCGGTTGGCGGTCTGCGGCCGCTGCGCGGCGGACAGGCGCAGGTGCAGGCGCATCAGGTCCGCCGCCACCTCCAGCTGGCCGCGCTCGATCTGCTCGATGATCCGCAGGTGCTCGCGCAGGGCTTCCTGCAAACGGTGCACGCTGACCATCGGCAGCAGGTTGGGCAGGCGCCGCAGTTTCTGGTGCTGCAGCAGGGCGTCGGCGATGAAACGGTTGCCGCAGCCCTGGGCGATGAGTTCGTGGAAGCCGATGTCCAGCTCGCGGAATTGCACCACGTCGAAGCGCTCCACCGGCATCGCCAGCAGTTCCTCCATGGCGCCGCGCAGCAGCGCCAGGCGCGCCAGGTCCGGCTCGAAGCCGGGGCTCAGCAGCGCCTCGGGTTCGAGGATCAGGCGGTAGCGCAGGCTGTCTTCCAGGGCCGCGAGGTTGTTCAGCAGCGGGCGGAAGTTCCAGCTCTGCCCGGCGCCGCGTTCCAGCACCTGGCTTTCGCTGAGCTGCGCCAGGACCTTCTGCGCCGCCACCCGGGAAATGTCGTAGCGGCGCATCAGCTCGCTGGCGCCCAGGCTGTTGCCCAGGCGGCCGGCCATGCGGTCGCGCAGCACCGAGGCGGCCAGCGCCTCTTCCTCGGCCTGGGGCAGGGCGGGGCCAAGCACCTGGCTGGAAGGGTCGGCGCTCAGGTGATAGCCCTTGCCGGCCTCGTGCTCGACCAGCTTCTGCTCCAGCAGCAAGGCGAGGGCCGCGCGGATCAGCGTGCGGGAAACACCGAAAGTGCGCGCCAACTGCTGCTCGGAGAGCCCGTCGCCGGCGGCCATGCCCTGTTCCTGGGCGTGCTCGATGATCTTGCGCGCCAGTTCCAGGTGGTTGGTGCGAGGTTTTTTTTCGCTCTCGTTGCTCAAGCCGGATCCCTCTGTGTCGGGCCTCTGCCGCGCGCGGCGGGCGGTGCCGGCGGCGTGGGAGCTTCTTATGCCACAGCCACCGGGGCTCAACAAGGATGGAAGAAAGTGTTGACTTCGCCAGTGTTGTGGTTTTTATTTTTGAAAAAAGACATGTAGTACGCTTTTCGCTCCGCTGCCTTCGACACAACAACAACCATCGTCAGGTGCGCAAGATGAAGCTGAAGACCATGCTCTACGCGGGGGCCACCCTCGCGCTCACGTTGTCCGCCGCCACGGCCAGCGCCAAGGATCTGGTGATCTCCATCTGGGACGGCTACATGGCCCCCGATGCGCTGGAGAAGTTCCAGAAGGCCACCGGCCTTGAAGCCGACAAGTCCCTGCACGCCACCAACGAAGAGATCATGGGCAAGCTCATGGCCTCCGGCGGCGAAGGCTACGACGTGGTGTTCGTCTCCTCCCCATTCGCCGAGATCCTGCACAAGCAGGGCCTGCTGGCCGACATCGATCCGGCCAAGGTGCCCAACCTGAAGAACCTCTACCCCGAGGCGCAGAAGCTCGAGTACGACCCGGGCAACCACTTCTCCGTGCCCTACACCTGGGGCACCACCGGCATCTGCTACCGCTCCGACAAGATCGCCACGGCGCCGGCCAGCTGGAACGACCTGCTCACGCCCAGCGACGCGCTCAAGGGCAAGACCACCATGCTCGCCACCGACCGCTGGCTGCTCGGCGCCGGCTTCCTCGCCAACGGCTGGTCGGTGAACGACGCCGACCCGGCGCAGATCGGCAAGGTGCGCGACCAGCTGATCGCCACCAAGAAGCGCCTGCTGTCCTTCGACGACACCACCTTCTACTCCAAGCTGGCCTCCGGTGAGGCGCTGATGGCCCACGCCTGGGACGGCTGGTGCAACTACGGCACCCAGGCCAACGCGGCGATCAAGTTCGTGGTGCCCAAGGAAGGCTCCGACCTCTGGGTGGACACCATGGTGGTCCTGAAGAGCTCGAAGAACCCCGAAGCGGCCTACCGCTTCATCAACTACATGCTCGAACCGGCCAACCATGCGTGGGTCGCGGAGAACATCCTCTACAAGGTCCCCAACCAGGCGGCGATGGCAACGCTCAAGCCCGACCTGCTGGCCAAGTACCCCAACCTCACCACCACCCCGGCCGACCTGGTCAAGCAGCAACAGTTGCGCGATGTCGGCGGTGATACGCAAAAGGCGTACACCCGCGCCGTCACCGAGATCATGGCGGCCCAGTAAGGCCGGCTGCGCGTCGGCGATGCGGCGTTGAGAACAAGCGCGGGCTTGCTCATTTAGCGGCCTGAACTCCGCGCCCACGCTTGTTCTCGCCTTGCCTTGCCTCGCTCTAGCTCGCTCGCCCCGAAACTTCAGTGAAGAAAACCACCCCGCCTCGCGGGGTTGGGGGAACCCTGCATGACTGCTTTGTCCGCCGACCGCAAACTGTCGGCCTGGCTGCTAGCACCCGGCCTGGGCTGGCTGGCGCTGTTCCTGCTGCTGCCGTGCCTGCTGGTGCTGCTGTACAGCTTCCTCGAACGCGGTGCCTACGGCGGCATCGACTACGTGTTCACCTGGGAGAACTACCGCCGCGCGGTGGACCCGCTGTACCTCGACATCCTCCTGCGCTCGGCGAAGATCGCGGGCCTGGCGATGCTCTTCGCCGTGCTGATCGGCTACCCGGCGGCCTACGCGATCACCCGCGCCACGCCGCGCCGGCAGGCGGTCTACCTGTTCCTGGTGATGCTGCCGTTCTGGAGCAACTACCTGATCCGTACCTACGCCTGGATCGTCCTGCTCAACCGCGAAGGGCTGCTCAACCGCCTGTTCAACCTGCTGGGCTACAGCGGCGAGCCGATCAACCTGCTGTACACCGACGCCACCGTCGTGCTCGGGCTGGTCTACAACTACATCCCCTTCGTGATCCTCGCCATCTACTCCTCGCTGTCGCGCATCGACCGCGAGCTGTGGGAAGCCTCGCGCGACCTCGGCGCCTCCGGCTGGACCACCTTCCGCCGCGTGATCCTGCCGCTCTCGGTGCCGGGGGTGGCGGCCGGCGCGGTGTTCGTCTTCGTGCTGTCGATCGGCAACTTCATCACCGCCGACCTGCTCGGCGGCAAGCAGGTGCAGATGGTCGGCAACCTGATCTACGCGCAGTTCCTCACCGCGCGGGACTGGCCGTTCGGCTCGGCGCTGAGCTTCTTCCTGATCGGCATCATGCTGGTGCTGCTGTTCATCCAGGCCCTGGTGTCGCGCCGGGCCCAGGGCGCGGAGGGCGAACGCCATGCGTAACCCTTCCGGTATCGCCCTCGGCACGCACCTGTGGCTGGTGTACGCCTTCCTCTATGTGCCGATCCTCGTGCTGATCCTGCTGTCGTTCAACGCCAGCGGCCTGCCCACCGCCTGGGGCGGCGCGTCGCTGAAGTGGTACGCCAAGCTCTTGGCCAACGCCTCGATCCAGCACGCCGCGCTGAACACCCTGATCGTGGCGCTGAGCTCCACCTTCATCGCCTGTCTGCTCGGCACCTTGCTGGCACTGGGCGTGGAAATGCGTGCACGGAACAAGGGAACGGGGAAGGGCGGCAACCTGGCCGACACCCTGCTGATGGCGCCGATGATCATCCCCGACATCGTCCTGGCCATCGCGCTGCTGAGCTTCTTCAACCTGCTGAAGATGAGCTTGGGGCTGCACTCGATCATCCTCAGCCACGTGGTGTTCAACATCGCCTTCGTCTGTGCGGTGGTGCGCACGCGCCTCAAGCACTTCGACTACTCGATCCTCGAAGCCAGCATCGACCTCGGCGCCGGCTGGTTCACCACCGCGCGGCGGGTGCTGCTGCCGGCGATCTTCCCCGGCGTGCTGGCGGGCGGGCTGCTGGCGTTCACCCTGTCGGTGGACGAATTCATCATCGCCTTCTTCAACGCCGGCTCCGGCAGCGCCTCCACCACCTTGCCGATGCAGATCTACTCGATGATCCGCTTCGGCGTGACCCCCGAGATCAACGCCCTCGCCACCCTGGTGATGCTGGTCAGCTTCACCGCGCTCTTCGCTTCCCAACGTCTGAACAAGGTGCCCAAAGCCCATGACTAAGCCTTCCGACCTGCTGGTCCTGGACCAGGTGAGCAAATCCTACGGCGAGGGCCTGACCGCGGTGGACCGGGTGTCGCTGAGCATCCGCGAGAACGAGTTCTTCGCCCTGCTGGGGCCCTCCGGCTGCGGCAAGACCACCCTGATGCGGATGATCGCCGGCTTCGAGACGCCCAGCGCCGGCGCCATTTATCTCAACGGCCAGGACATCTCGCCGCTGCCGCCGAACAAGCGGCCGCTGAACCTGATGTTCCAGTCCTACGCGCTGTTCCCCAACATGACCGTGCGCGGCAACATCGCCTACGGCCTGGAGATGGAAAAGCTGCCGGCCGCCGAGATCAAGCAGCGCGTCGACCAGGTACTGGAAACCGCGCAGCTCGGCCCGATGGCCAACCGCCGCCCGGACCAGCTCTCCGGCGGCCAGCGCCAGCGCGTGGCCCTGGCCCGCGCGCTGGTCAAACGCCCGCGCGTGCTGCTGCTCGACGAGCCCCTCGGCGCGCTGGACAAGAAGCTGCGCGAGAAGATGCAGCTGGAGCTCAAGCGCCTGCAGCACGAGAGCGGCATCACTTTCATCATGGTCACCCACGACCAGGAAGAAGCCCTGGTCATGTCCGACCGCATGGCCGTGCTGCGTGACGGCAAGGTCTGCCAGTGCGGCAGCCCGAGCGAACTCTACGAGAACCCCAACAGCCGCTTCGTCGCCGACTTCATCGGCGTCAGCAACCTGATCGATGGCCAGCGCGTGGGCACCGACCGCCTGCAGGCCGGCGGCCAGCTGCTGAACATCGAGCGCGGCGCCGAGGCCGGGCCGCAGAACGTCACCCTGGCGCTGCGCCCGGAGCGCTTGCGGGTGCTCACCGACGCCACGCCCGCCACCGACAACCAGGTACAGGGCGAGGTGGCGGAAATCGCCTACCACGGCCTCGACACCAACCTCCACGTGCACACCGCGCTGTCCAGCCGGCCGCTGATCGTCCGCGTGCCGTCCTCGGACTACGACCACCTGCGCCTGGCCGCCGGCACCCCGGTGCGCCTGGGCTGGGACGCGCGCCACGCCCGCGTGCTGAGCCAATGACTGCCTAAAACAAGAACCAGGAGAGCAACCCATGAGTGAACGCAAGGTCATCGCCTTCTTCCCCGAGGCCGCCTACGGCCCGGCCCTGAACTCCGTCGGTATCGCCCAGGCCTGCGAGGCATTGGGGCACAAGGCGGTCTTCCTCACCGATCCGGGCATGACCGGGGTGTACTCGGCCTACGGCTTCGAGGAGCACTACGTGAACATGTCCGAGCCGATGCCGGCCGAGGAGATGGCGCGCTACTGGACGGACTTCATCAACGGCCACATCCCCAACTTCCGCAAGGCGCCGATCGACCAGCTCGACAACTACGTGAAGGAGTGCTGGGAGGCCATCGTCTCCACCGCCAAGTGGGCGCAGAAGGAGCTGCCGGCGATCCTCGACAAGATCAAGCCGGACCTGATCTGCGTCGACAACGTCATCCTCTTCCCGGCCATCAAGCAGTACGGCAAGCCCTGGGTGCGGATCATCTCCTGCTCGGAAAACGAGGTGCACGACCCGGACATCCCGCCGTACCTGTCGGGCATGAGCATCGACGACAAGGAAGGCCACGCGCGCTTCCAGAAGCGCTTCGAGGAAGTGATCGCGCCCATCCACGCCGACTTCAACGCCTTCCTCGGCGAGTGCGGCGAGCAGCCTTACCCGCTGGGCGTCTTCTTCGAAGAGTCGCCCTACATGAACCTGCTGCTGTATCCGGACCCGGTGAAGTTCGAGCGCCGCCACCCGCTGCCGCCGGAGCGCTTCCACTACCTGCAGGGCTGCGTGCGCACCGACAAGCCCTACGAGATTCCGCAGTTCAAGGCCCACAACGACAAGCCGCTGCTCTACGTCAGCTTCGGCAGCCTGGGCTCCGGCGACGTCGAGCTGCTGCAGCGCCTGGTGCGCGCCATCGGCAAGCTGCCGTACCGCGCGCTGTTCAACGTCGGCGAGCACGTGGAGAAGTACACCGACCTGCCGGACAACGTCATCGTCTCCAACTGGTACCCGCAGCCTTCGGTGATCGCCCAGGTCGACGCGGTGATCCACCACGGCGGCAACAACAGCTTCACCGAGTGCCTGTTCTTCGGTAAGCCGGCCATCGTCATGCCCTATGTGTGGGACGGCCACGACAACGCCATGCGTGCCCAGGAGAGCGGCCACGGCCTGCGCATGGACCGCTACGACTGGAGCGAGGAAGACCTGGCGCGCAATCTCGCCCAGCTGCTCACCGACTCGCGCATGGGCGAGCGCCTCGAACGCACCAGCGCCGCCATGCGTTCGCGCAAGGGCCCGGAAGATGCGGCACAGATCCTCGACAAGGTGCTCGCCAATGCCTGAGTTCAAGGGAGACAGCAGCGCGCCGCACATTCGCGGCGCGCGCGAGTACGACGATCTGGTCGATTGGGGCGTGCAGTCCGACGCCCTCGAAGGCGTATCGCACTCCAGCGGGCGCCTGCTGTTCAAGGGGCCGAACAACAGCCCCGAGACCGGCCTGTGGGTGTGCACGCCGGGGCGCTGGCGCCTCGCAATCCCGCGCGACGAGCTCTGCCACTTCGTCGCCGGCCGCGCCACCTACCGCTCGGACGCCGGCGAGGTGATCGAGGTCGAGCCCGACACCCTGGTGCTGTTCCCGGCCGGCTGGTCGGGCGAATGCACCGTCCACGAGACGCTGCGCAACCTCTACATGCTGGCTTGATCCGGCGCCTTGTGGCCGCCACGAAGGCGGCCCGTTTTCAGGAGTGAACGATGAAGACCCCCGTAATCCACCGCCCGCTGCAAGTCACCGAACTCAAGGACTGGGGCGTGATCCCGACCATGCTCGAAGGCGAGTCCAAGGTCAGCGGCGTAGTGCTGCACAAAGGTCCCGAAGGCCAGTCCGAATGCGGCATCTGGCACTGCACGCCGGGCAAGTGGTTCTGCCACGTCACCAGCGACGAGTTCTGCCACTTCCTCGAAGGGCGCTGCACCTACGTGCACGAATCGGGCGAGGTCATCGAGATCACGCCGGACACCGCCGCCTTCTTCCCCAAGGACTGGAAGGGCGTGTGCACCGTGTACGAGACCATCAAGAAGGTCTACATGATCCGGTGAGCGCCATGACCCCGAGCCTGCCAACCGAAAGCGCCGCACGGGCCGCCGCGCGCGAGGCTTTCCTCGCCCGCAGCGGCCATGCCGGCCATGCCCTCGACGCCCTGCCGGCGGATGCCTCGGCGCGCCGCTATTTCCGCCTCGGCGGGCAGGGCCTGCTGCTGATGGATTCGCCGCCCGGCGCCGAACCGCTGGCGCCTTACCTGCAAGTTGCCGAGCTGCTGCACGCTTGCGGGCTGTCCGCGCCACGCGTGTTGGCGGCCGACACCGAGCAGGGCCTGGCGCTGATCGAGGACTTCGGCCAGGCCACCTACACCCGGCTGTTCGCCGGCGGCCACGCGGTGGCGCCGCTGTACCAGTTGGCGGTGGACGCGCTGGTCGAGCTGCATCGCGCAGGTCCGGCCGCGGCGGAAGGGCTGCCGGCCTACGACGCCACGCGGCTGGCCGACGAGTGCGCGCTGTTCATCGACTGGTATGCGCCGCTGCTGGTAGGCCGTGCTGCCGCTGCAAAACTTCGCGAGCGCTACCTGGCGACCTTCGCCGAAGCCTGCCGCGCAGTGGCTACTCGCCGCGAAGTGCTGGTGTTGCGCGACTACCACGTGGACAACCTGATGTACCTCGAAGGCCGTCCCGGCGTCGCTGCCTGCGGCCTGCTGGACTTCCAGGATGCCCTCTGCGGCGCGCCGGCCTACGACCTCATGTCATTGCTGGAAGATGCCCGCCGCGACGTGCCGGAAACCCTGCGCATTTCCCTCCTTACCCATTACCTGATCCAGCGTCCCGAGCTCGACGGCCGCACCTTCATGGCCGACTACCAGGTGCTCGCCGCGCAGCGCCACGCCAAGGTGCTCGGCATCTTCGTGCGCCTGGCCAAGCGCGATGGCAAGCGCGGCTACCTGGCACACCTGCCGCGCGTGCTCGGCCTGTTCCAGCGCGCGTTGCAGGCCGAAGCCCTGGGCCCGTTGAACAACCTGCTCGACCACCACCTGCCGAACTGGCGCGAACCGCTGCACGCCGACGTGCTCGCCCAGCGCCTGGCCACCGACTGACCCTTCGCGGAGAACCCCATGCCCGCTTTCCATACCGACCTGCCGATGCGCTTCGTCAACCCCGAGTACCAGGCTCCGGCCAGCGAACGGGTCCGCACCATCATCAACCCGGCCGATCTGAGCCACGTCGGGCGCATAGTTCTGGGCGACGCCGCCGACGTCGAAGCCCTGGTAGCGGCCGCCAACGCCGCCCAGCGCCAGTGGCGCCAAGTGGATGCGAAAAGCCGCGCCGCACTGCTGCACCAACTGGCCAACGCCATCGAGACCGACCAGGCCACCCAGCGCGAAGTCGCGCGGCTGATGACCCTGGAAATGGGCAAACCCTTCCCCGAGGCCATGGGCGAGCTGGCCAACTGCGCGCCGATCTTCCGCTACTACGCGGAAATGGCCCGCGACGACGCCGGCAAGGTCGCCGGCACCACGCAGATCGGCTCCTTCCAGCACGTGCGCTACGAGCCCTACGGCGTGAGCGTGCACATCATGCCGTTCAACTTCCCGATCCTGCTGATGTGCTGGACGCTCGCCGCGTCCCTGGCCGCCGGCAACGCCTGCATCGTCAAGCCGGCGGAAAGCACCAGCCTGTGCACGCTGAAATTCATGGAGCACTTCAAGGTGCTGCCGGCCGCGCTGGTCAGCTGCCTGCCGGGCGACGCGCTGACCGCGCAACTGCTGGTGCAGTCCGAAGGCACCCACGCGGTGGCCTTCACCGGCAGCGTGGCGGCCGGCAAGGCGGGGGGCGGGGGTTGCGCCGAGCGCATGAAGCCGGCGGTGATCGAGGCCGGCGGCAGCGACCCGCTGATCGTCTCCAAGCACGCGCCGCTGGAAGTAGCGGCGGCCGGCGCTGTGACCGCCGCCTTCCACCTGAGCGGGCAGATCTGCACCTCCGCCGAACGCTTCTTCGTGGTCGATGAAGTCCACGACGAATTCGTCGCGCGCTTCGCCGAACGCACCCGCCAGCTGCGCATCGGCCACGGCCTGGAACGCTCGGAGATCGGCCCGCTGGTGAGCGAGGCGGCCCGCGCGAAAGTCATGCGCCTGGTCGACGATGCCCTGGAGAAGGGCGCCACCCTGGTCTGCGGCGGGCGTATCCCGCCGCACCTGCCGGTGGGCTGGTACTACGAGCCGACCATCCTCACCGGCGTCACCGCCGAGATGGCGATCTTCCACGAGGAGTGCTTCGGCCCGGTGGCGGCCATCTGCAAGGTGAAGGACTTCGACGAGGCCGTGCGCCTGGCCAACGACTCGCCCTTCGGCCTCGGCGCCTCACTGTTCTCCACGGACCTGGCCGAGGCGATGGAAGCCTCCGACCGCCTGGAAGCGGGCATGGTCTGGGTCAACAACCCGCTGATCGACAACGACGCGCTGCCCTTCGGCGGCTGGAAGATGTCCGGCCTGGGCCGCGAGCTGGGCCGCCAGGGCCTGGACGCCTTCCGCCGCAGCAAGATGGTGATCATCGACCACCAGCCCAAGGTCCACGACTGGTGGTACCCGTACCAGGACGACGTCTTCTACCGCGCCTGAGGAGGCTGCCATGGGCGACACGGCATTCCCGACCCTGGCGGTGATCCTCGCCGCCGGGCAGGGCACGCGGATGCGTTCGCGCATCCCCAAGGTGATGCACCCGGTGGGCAACCGCCCGCTGCTCGGCCACGTACTGGCGACCTGCGCGGCCGCCGGCGTGGACGAGTTGGCCGTGGTGCTCGCTCCGGACGCGGACGAAGCCCGCGACTACGTGACGGAAGTGGCGCCACACGCGCGGCGCTTCATCCAGCGCGAACGCCTGGGCACCGCCCACGCCGTGCTGGCGGCGGAGGGCGCATTGCGCGACTTCGCCGAAGGCTGCGTGCTGGTGCTGTTCGGTGACACGCCATTGCTGCAGGCCGAAACCCTGCTGCGCCTGCGCGCCGCGCTGGAGGAGGGCGCCGCCGTCGCGGTGGCCGGCTTCCGTGCCCGCGAGCCGGGCGGCTACGGGCGCCTGCTGATGGAAGAGGGCAACCTCAAGGCCATCCGCGAAGCCCGCGACGCCAGCCCCGAGGAACTGGCCATCGACCTGTGCAACGGCGGTGTCATGGCCTTCCGCGCCGACCATTGCCTGTGGCTGCTGCAACGCATCGGCTGCGACAACGCCCAGGGCGAGTACTACCTCACCGACGCCGTCGCCCACGCCAACGCGGCGGGCATGAAGGTCGCGGTGGTGGAGGTGCAGGAAGAGGAAATCCTCGGCGTCAACGACCGCCAGCAACTCCACGAAGCCGAACGCCTCTTCCAGCAACGCCGGCGCCGGCAGGCGCTGCAAAGCGGCGTCACGCTGCTCGATGCCGAAACCGTCTACTTCAGCGCCGATACCCAATGGGCCGAGGACGTGACGGTGGAACCCTGCGTGGTCTTCGGCCCGGGCGTGCGCCTAACGGCAGGGACGCGGGTGGCGGCGTTCAGCCGGCTGGGGCGCTAGACGTACTGCGCCGCCGCGTAGCCGGAGGCCCAGGCCCACTGGAAGTTGAAGCCGCCGAGGTGGCCGGTGACGTCCAGCACTTCGCCGACGAAGTACAGGCCGGGTGACTTCAGCGACTCCATGGTCTTGGACGACACCTCGCGGGTATCGACGCCGCCCAGGGTGACCTCGGCGGTGCGGTAGCCCTCGGTGCCCGCCGGGACACCAGCTGCCAGTCGCCCAGGCGCTGGGCGATGGCCTTGAGCTCGGCGGGCGTGTACTGCTTCATCGGCTTGGAGACGAACCACTGCTCGGCCAGCAGGCCCGCCATCTTCTTGGTGAAGAGGTCGGCCAGCAGCGTCTTCAGCTCGCTGTTGGGGCGCTCGCGCTGTTGCTCGACGAGCCAGGTCGGCAGATCGATCCGTGGCAGCAGGTCGATGCTGATGGTGTCGCCGGGCTGCCAGTAGGAGGAAATCTGCAGGATCGCCGGGCCGCTGATGCCGCGGTGGGTGAACAGGATGTTCTCGACGAAGCTCTGGCCGTTGCAGCTCACCCGGCAGTCTTCCACCGAGGTGCCGGACAACTCGCTGCACAGGGCTTTGAGCTGTGGGTCGGTGATCGTGAAGGGCACCAGGCCCGCGCGGGTCGGCAGCAGCTCGTGGCCGAACTGGCGGGCGACCTGATAGCCGAAGCCGGTGGCGCCGAGCGTCGGGATGGACAGGCCGCCGGTGGCGATGACCAGCGACTCGCACGTGGCCATGCCGATGCTGGTCTGCAACTGGTAGCCGCCTTCGATACGGGCGATTTCGCTGACCGAGGTGTCCAGGCGCATGTCGACGCCGGCCTGGTCGCACTCGGCCAGCAGCAGGTTGAGGATGTCGCTGGACTTGCCGTCGCAGAACAGCTGGCCGAGCTTCTTCTCGTGGTAGGGCACGCCGTGCTTGGCCACCAGGGCGATGAAATCCCACTGGGTGAAGCGCGCCAGCGCCGACTTGCAGAAGTGCGGGTTCTGCGAGAGGAAGTTGGCCGGCTCGCAATACATGTTGGTGAAATTGCAGCGCCCGCCGCCGGACATGAGGATCTTCTTGCCGGCCTTGTTGGCGTGGTCCAGCAACAGCACCCGGCGGCCGCGCGCGGCAGCGCTCATGGCGCACATCAGCCCGGCGGCGCCGGCGCCGATGATGATGACCTGGGGTGTGAGCACGGCGAAATCCTCTTGAGCGGGGTGCCGGCAGGCGGCACAAAGCCGCGCATCTTACCCCAAGGGCGGGCCCGCCGGCTGTGCCGTCCGGAAGCCCGAGCGCGGTCGGGATATCCCCGGGGGGCATTTGTCCGGATAATGGCGGCCCTTTCGTTTCTCCGTTTCTTCTCGTGGTAGCCCCGCATGGAAATCAAGGTCAATTTTCTCGACAACCTTCGCCTGGAAGCCAAGTTCGATGACTTCACGGTGATCGCCGACCAGCCGATCCGCTACAAGGGCGATGGCTCGGCGCCGGGTCCGTTCGACTACTTCCTGGCTTCCTCGGCCTTGTGCGCGGCCTACTTCGTCAAGCTGTACTGCCAGACGCGCAACATCCCCACCGAGAACATCCGCCTGTCGCAGAACAACATTGTCGACCCGGAAGACCGCTACAAGCAGATCTTCAAGATCCAGGTCGAGCTGCCGGCGGACATCTCCGAGAAGGACCGCCTGGGCATCCTGCGCTCCATCGACCGCTGCACGGTGAAGAAGGTCGTGCAGACCGGGCCGGACTTCGTCATCGAAGAAGTGGAAAACCTCGACGCCGACGCCCAGGCGCTGCTGATGCCGAGCACCGACAGCGGCGCGCGCACCTGCATCCTCGGCAAGGACCTGCCGCTGGAGCAGACCATCGCCAACATGTCGGGAATCCTCGCTGGCCTTGGGATGAAGATCGAGATCGCCTCCTGGCGCAACATCGTGCCCAACGTCTGGTCGCTGCACATCCGCGATTCGCAGTCGCAAATGTGCTTCACCAACGGCAAGGGCGCGAGCAAGGAAAGCGCGCTGGCCTCGGCGCTGGGCGAGTTCATCGAGCGGCTGAACTGCAACTTCTTCTACAACGACCAGTACTGGGGCGAGGAGATCGCCAACGCCGACTTCGTGCACTACCCGAACGAGCGCTGGTTCAAGCCCGGCCCCGGTGACTCGCTGCCCGAGGAGATCCTCGACGAGTACTGCCTGGAGATCTACAACCCCGACGGCGAGCTGCGCGGCTCGCACCTCTACGACACCAACTCCGGCAACAAGGTACGTGGCATCTGCTCACTGCCGTTCGTGCGGCAGTCCGACGGCGAGGTGGTGTACTTCCCGTCGAACCTGATCGAGAACCTCTACCTCAGCAACGGCATGAGCGCCGGCAACACCCTGGCCGAGGCGCAGGTGCAGTGCCTGTCGGAAATCTTCGAGCGGGCGGTGAAGCGCGAAATCCTCGAAGGCGAACTGGCGCTGCCGGATGTGCCGCAGGAAGTGCTGGCCAAATACCCGGGCATCCTCGCCGGCATCCGCGGCCTGGAAGAGCAGGGCTTCCCGGTGCTGGTCAAGGACGCTTCCCTGGGCGGCGAATTCCCGGTGATGTGCGTGACCCTGATGAACCCGCGCACCGGCGGCGTGTTCGCCTCCTTCGGCGCGCACCCGAGCTTCGAAGTGGCGCTGGAGCGCAGCCTCACCGAACTGCTCCAGGGCCGCAGCTTCGAGGGCCTGAACGACCTGCCGCCGCCGACCTTCGAGAGCCAGGCGCTGACCGAGCCGAACAACTTCGTCGAGCACTTCATCGACTCCAGCGGCGTGGTGTCGTGGCGCTTCTTCAGCGCCAAGGCCGACTTCGAATTCGTCGAGTGGGACTTCTCCGGCCACGGCGAGGACTCCAACGTCCAGGAAGCCGCCACCCTGTTCGGCATCCTCGAGGACATGGGCAAGGAGGTCTACATGGCGGTCTACGACGACCTCGGCGCCAACGCCTGCCGCATCCTGGTGCCCGGCTACTCGGAGATCTACCCGGTGGAAGACCTGGTCTGGGACAACACCAACAAGGCGCTGCTGTTCCGCTCGGACATCCTCAACCTGCACAGCCTGAGCGACATGCGCCTGAAGTCGCTGCTCAAGAGCCTGGAGAACTGCGAGGTCGACGACTACACCGACATCACCACCCTGATCGGCGTCGAGTTCGACGACAACACGGTCTGGGGCCAGCTGACCATCCTCGAACTGAAGCTGCTGATCTACCTGGCGCTGAAGAAGTTCGAGCCGGCAAAAGAACTGGTGGAAGCCTTCCTGCAGTACAACGACAACACCGTCGAGCGCGGCCTGTTCTACCAGGCCCTGAACGTGGTGCTGGAAGTGCAACTGGACGACGACCTGGAAATGGCCGACTACGAAGCCAACTTCCGCCGCATGTTCGGCAACGAGCGAATGGACGCGGCGCTGGGCTCGGTGGACGGCAGCGTGCGCTTCTATGGCCTGACGCCAACCAGCATGAAGCTGGAAGGCCTCGACAAGCACCTGCGCCTGATCGAGAGCTACAAGAAGCTGCACCAGGCCCGCGCCCGCGCGGCGGCTGCGTCCCGCTAAGCCGGGCAGGTAAAGCAAAGGCACCTTCGGGTGCCTTTGCTTTTTTGGGCGCGGCGATTCGCCCCGCGCGAACCGAGAAAGTCCAGGAAGTCTTTCGGGTCAGCGCCAAGGCACATGACCGATCGACGGCTCGGCCGAGGTGCACCACTACCGGTGGCTATCCTGAAACGCAGGCAATTCATCCGACGGAGATGAGCCATGCGTACCTTCACCTGGGGTTACTGGCTGGCACTGGTCATCGCGGTGCCCGTCCAGGCACAGACGGTCACGCCGCTCAATGGACAGAGCAGCCAGCAGATGCAGCAGGACATGAGCTACTGCAACGGCGTAGCCGCCAACGCAGCCAGCAGCACCAGCACCACCTCCAGCCCCCAAGCCGGCGGCCGCGTACGCGGCGCAGCAGCCGGAGCCGCAGCAGGCGCGGTGGGCGCCCAAGTGCGCGGCAACCAGCACGAAGAGATCTACGACCGCGCGAGCGATGACGCCAAGCAGCAGTACCGCCAGAACCAGGCCGGCCAAGCAGCCGCAGCCGGAGCCGCAGTGGGCGCCTCGCGCCAACGGCAGGAGCGGCGGCAGGATCGGCGTACCTCGGCCCAGGCGCAGAGTTCGGCTAGTGCCACGGCCTATAGCAGTTGTATGCAGGGGAGGGGGTATCAGGTGAGTCCGTGAGGAGATAGATGCGGGGCTAGTGAACCCTCATCGAGGGGCAGATGAAGTCGAAGTTGATGTGGGGATTGGTGTGGAACGAATGGGCGATATGACCGGTAGCTCCGGATGGGCTACCGATCATTAACGGCTGTTATCGATCTAATTCGATTTATCAACTCCTTGAAGGAAGTTTGCTTTTCAATCGATTCTCGCTGTTCGCGTCAAGAATCTATAGTTTCGATATTTATTTATTGGTTGGAAATTGCAAGTTCTTCAACATAATCATTTCCAAATAGATATTTTGCGGTCTCTAGAGCTGTTTCTGACATTGATTGTGTTGCAAGAACAGCCAGTCGTGTCATGGGTCTTGATATCGAGACATAAAAAAGATTTCGAGCTCGATAGTAACCTTTTATGTTTTTGTTGGTGAGTGACTTGCTCTTGATAAGTTCTAGTAGCTGGGGCCAGTTGTAGTGATTCCAGCCGCCGCCGAGTACGACGAGAACGTTCTCGAACTCAGCGCCTTTGACACTGTGCTGCGTGGCGAAGGGAGTTTGTCGTTCAATGAACTTAACTAGTTCAGAAACTTCTTTATAATGAACATTTCGTAGCTTGCTGTAGCGCTGAAGGGCCGTGGCATCCTCTGGTATCGGGTCGCCATTTAGTGCAATGAGTTCTTCATCTCGACGTAATAGGCGGTCCGGTAGTAGTGGGCGTCCTGCGCTCTTTAGGTGGTCGATAACTTCACCAATTGTTCCTTCAATGCGAAGTTTCTGAAGCGTGTCCATGTCTTCGCGCCAAGCGATTTTATCGGTATGCTTCATGATCGCAGGGCCTGAGCCAAATATTCTGAACATTTCGCCATAGCGAGACGCGTTATAAGCTGCGCACATGGGCTCGACAATCTCAGCGAAAAACTTTATTGCCGGATCTTCCTTTTTTGCAAATAATTCGGTCCGGCCGCTGAATATTTTGGCAATGCTTGGGTACCCCTGCTCAGCAGCAAGAACGTTATGTGTGAGCATTAGAATTTTTGTTTTATTTAGGTCCCAGCCCTCGGTTTGGAGTCTATTTATCAGATCTTCGCGGGTGGACTTTGCGAGTTCGGCTGGTAGGTCTTGCTTGGAATGTATGTCATCAGTCCTAGGGCCTGTATATGCGTTGGCATGAAAGAATCGTGCCTCTCCAAAAGCGTTGGGGTCGCGGACAGCCTGGGTTAGCTCCGGGCGAAGCTTGTTTAGGACATTGACAATGGCCGGCGCTGAGCGAAAATTGGAGCCTTTACCAATCTCTTCCATTGGATAGTCGGCAAGTTCATACTCACTGCGATATATAGTCTGCCAATGGTCCCCAAAAAGTCCGATTAGTGGTCCATTGCCGACTTTCAGGAAGTTCTCGGTGATTGCCTCCATGAATTGGCGGTCAGTATCTTGATACTCATCGATGAAAATAATTGGAAATTGCTTTGTAAATAGTTGGCGAAATTTTTCCTGAGAGATGAATTTGGCCATGATTGCTGGAATGTCATCATGACCAAGCGTGATATGGCTAGCATCAACGCCAAAGAAGCCAAGATCGTAAACGACGGGCTTTGAGCCTACGCCGCCGCCTTGCTCAATTTTTTCGCGCCGATCGTCCATCGACTCAATAAAGTTACGCAGCGCTTTCTGAAATTGGCGCAGAAACGCCCATGAGAAAGCATGGATGGTATCGACAAGTATTGCTGGGTGATCCTCGATCTCCTGAGCAATCTCGTTTCGAGCAACTTCTGTGTAGGTTATGCAGGCTACCTTTTGACCTGCTTGCACCAGTGCTTGTCCGCGCTCTGTGATTAGGCGCTTTAGTGCAGCAACTAGGGAGTAAGTCTTACCCGCACCTGCACCTGCCTCAAGACGGAAACTACGGCCGGCATCAAGGGCCTCATCAATCTTCCTCTGGGCTTCCTTAGCGGCAACTAGGGCTGGGTTCTCGACAGGTTTAGTCATGCCATTTCCTCGCCAGTTGATGCTTCCTTCGGTGTTTCTACGGAATGTTCTGCCGTAGGAGCAGAAAACGGTTCGGAGAGCCAAACCAAGCCTTCCCGGATGTACCGCGGTACCGTCCAGTCCTTCTCACGAATCGCAAATCGCAAAGCTGTATCCGCCTTATCTAGGCCCTGTGCGATTTCCCACGCCTCAGTTGCTTCATCTAGTTCTTTCGACCAATCAAAACGATCTGGGTTGGCGAGAACAAGGGCGTCTTCGTAGCTGCGGGCACAAACGTCCGAGTCGGCATTCTCAGGTATCTGATAGGCTATACGACGGCAGCCTCTCAGTTTCTCTTTAGTGTTTTTGCTTGCAAGTTCGGAGGGAGTGATCTGCCAGCTATCTTTATCTTTCTTGTCATGGGGGCGAAACCATTCCTTGATTGCGGCGTTCGAAATTCGCTCACCTTCAGCGACTGGGCATTTCTCCCATTTTTTTACCATCGTTCCTTTCTTGTTCTTCCTTTCAACAGCTTTTGTCGAATCTAGGTCGGTAATGATGAGTGTTTTTAGTTCAAGGAAATCGAGTAGGGGGTAGAATATGTGTGCGTGGGCCCCACCTACCTCGACACAAGTTACATACTGTCTTGCAAGTTTGTTTTTTTCGTCGAGTGATTTGTCAGCAATCTCGCACAATCGAGGCATTAGGAGACGCTCTGTGGTTCCCTCTACCATAATTGCTTTGTCAGCAAAATAGAGGTCGCATTTGGTCAGTGTCATGTATTGATGCAAGAAATATTGGTCGTCAGATGATATGCTGGTCATTCCTTTTTTGAAGTCCTTTACCTTTGTCTGCCGGTTTCCGGTTTTATTTGGAGATTCATGCAGGAAGTATCGTACTGCTTCAAAGGATGCGGCGTTCGCGACATGGGGCGAATGCGTTGTGATGACGAATTGGACTTTCCAGGCAGGCTCGTCGGGATAACTCGCTGACAGCTTCCCAATTGCTGCGTTTAATTGATTTATGAAGACTTCTTGCATCTGAGGATGCAGGTGAGCTTCCGGCTCTTCGATAAAAATAAGGTGGGTAACAGGACGGGTCACTTTTGCGCGATAAGCCTTGTGGTAACTCTCAAGCTGCAAAAGCATATAAATCAGGTTGCGGGTTCCTAGTCCATTATAGCCTTCAGGTAAATGAACCCCATCTGAGCCGGTGTAGACGATTCTTGTATGGTCCGATAGAAGCGCTTCAACATTCAGCGCAGTTTCTGGACGAAGCTCGGTGTCATTGAGGCTCGGGAATCCCATGACTTCCATGGCAGGTAGTAGCTTTTTCAGCATTACATCGAAATCGCCTTGAACGCTCCGTTCAATGCCTTCGACGGATGCTTTTAGTTTGGATGCAAGCTCTTGGTCAGCAGCTGCAGCTGTCGGAGCAGTGGCAGTCTTAAAAAGAGTACTTAGTAATTTCCCAATAACATCTGTGTCGCCATGCTTCGCATGGTCGAGAGTGCGTTGGGCGCGTACGAAGTTGCACTGTATCAGTGCAGTGAGAGCGGCCGTTCCGTCGAAGTCGCGGCGATTGGTGTCGTCTGTAGGGTCTATGGCGCAGACGTGGACAGCGTACGCCTTAGGGAGCGTTTCGCGCAAAGAACGGAGAAAGTGCGCACTCGGATCAGCATCTTTTGGCGGAGGTTGCACGTCGAGCAAGGTGTGGAGCGTTGCTAACGTTGGTGCGTACTCAACACGCACAATGGCCTTAGTTGATGACACATCTAAGTCGATGACGAATGGAGCAAGTGGGCCCAGATTTGGCGCGGCAGCGTCATAAGCGAAGGTAAGCGTCAGGGCGATTTTCGGAAGTGCAGCGAGCACTGCTTCCGAGCTTGCTTCCTTTAGTCTTAAAGCTTTGGCATCAAAAAACTTACCTCGCGCACTCGCCGAGAAGTCCTCCAATCGGAAACGGGGCCCATTCTCTCCTGTGAAGCGATCAAATATTTCGGTGAGCGATGTCTTGCCGCTATTGTTCCGCCCCACAATCACTGTGGAGGTTGACTCCAGCAGGATCTCGACATCTTGAAGCAGTCTAAATCCCTCGACCCTTACCTTCTCAATACGCATTTTTGCTCCTTGAAGTACTATCCGTAACACTTCTTCAGTTGTCAGACGTGCGCGCGGTTTCTGTGCACGCCTGGTTAGATCGCCAATTTTGATTCTGTAGTTGGTCAATCATACATGCGGTGTGTGTTTGCCGGCTGTGCCGCGCCAGGGCTTTTGCTGCGCCAGAGGGTCGCATCATCAATTCATTGCCAGGCAATAACTGCAATCTATATCAAGCGGCCAATTGAGCTGGCAGTTCTAGCGGAGCGCTTTGGTAACCACGTTCCTGCTGGCAAATTTGATATGCCCGGTGGAGTCCCTCCCAACCACCCCCAGGGGTCTTGTACAAGGTTACCCGGTTGTCCTGCTCGGACAGCTCCAAGCTGATCGAAAGGGGGACAGGAAAAAGGGGAAGATCTCTTTTCCCTATCCAATATGTCTGCTTTTGGCCGGCTGCGGACCTTTAGAAGGTCCACACTGGGCCCAAATCCCTCCCCAGTTGACCCCCTCCCCACAACCTACTAAATTCCGCCCCCGGTGCTGAACACACCTCTCGTAGCGGTCCCTCCATGCCCGACAGCATGCGAATCACCTGACTTTCAGGAAACCGCACAAATGACTATGAATACCTTCACTGCCCCCGCGCAGTCCCTCGCTGCACCCCTCGTTCCCACCCACTTCTACCGCCACAAACGCCGCCTGCGTGCCCTGTTGATCGACGGGCAGGCGTGGTTCGTCGTGCGGGATCTCGGCAAGTTGATGAATGCCTGGCTGGAGGAGCGCGCCGTGCGCAACCTCGATGCGGATCAGGTTTGCCGTGCCGTGATTCGCGATGACAACGGCTTGGCCGAGGAGGCTGAGCTGATGAGCGAGTCCGGCGTGTATGCCACGCTCATTCACTTCCACCATCCGGAGAACCGCTGCATTCGGCAGTGGCTCAGCCATTCGGTGTTGCCGAGCCTGCGGGATGTGGCGCTGGGCGCGCCGGGGGAAGTGCCGCGTCGGCGGTTGCTGCGTTGGGAACAGCAGCAGTTGAGCGTGCTCGACTGGCAGGGGCAGATGTGGGTGCCGCTGGGTGAGTTGCCGCAGGTGATGCGGATCGGGTCGTAAGCTCGGCACTGCCCGGCTACGGAGAACTCGCCGGGAACGTAGGGCCGCATAACCCTCCGGGTTATGCGCCGATTGGCCGTGGCCATGCCCCGCTCGGGATCGAGCCCGGAAGAGCCCGCTGTCTCGCGCCGACTTGATCGGCATCAAGGATGCGCCCGCCAGGGAGCGCAACGTGGAGGCTCGGCAACAGGGAGCCCCCGTCCATGAACATCTACGAAGCCCTCTACGGCCGCCGTTCGGTCCGTAACTACAGCGCCGAACCGCTCGACGACGAGCTCATCCGGCGCCTGATCGACGCGGCCATCCAGGCGCCCAGCGCAGTCAACGAGCAGCCGTGGACATTCACGGTGGTGCGCAACCAGGCGCTGCTGGAGCGCATCTCCCACGACGCCAAGGCGTACATGCTGGAGAACCTGCCCGCCGTTCCCCAGTCCGAGCGCTTGCGCTCGATGCTCGGCGACGCGGGCTTCCAGATCTTCCACCATGCGCCGGCGCTCATCCTGGTATCCGGCCGGGCCGAGGAGCCCTGGATAGTCGAGGACTGCACCCTGGCCGCGGAAAACCTCATGCTCGCTGCCCACGCCGACGGCCTGGGCACCTGCTGGATCGGCTTCGCCCAACGCTACCTCGACACGCCGGAAGGCAAGGCCGCGCTGGGCATTCCGGCGCAGTGGAAACCGGTGGCGCCGATCATCGTCGGGCGCCCGAGGTCGGTGCCGTTGCCGGTTTCGCGCAAGGCGGCGGAGGTGATGTGGCTGGATTGAGGGCCTGCACTGCGGGTTGCCTGAATCATGGGCGGCAGGCCAAGGAGCGTCTGGCCGGTTTCTGCAGGTCGTGACAGGCAGGGATCGGCCGGAAGCGGAAGCTTCCGGCCATGGGCATTTATCGAGAAAGGGTCTGGCGATTATTCACTCACCAATCGAATGACCGTCTTGCCCTTGCCGCGACCTTCCGCGACCTGACGAAACGCCTCATTGACCTCATTCAGTGCAAAGGGCTGCTGATCCACTCGGATCGTCAGTTGCCCGTTGTTGGCCAGCTCAGCCGCCGCGCGCAGGATAGCTCCGTGGTGTTCCCGTCCCTTGCCTGTGAGCAGCGGCGTCAGCGTGAAGACGCCCGAATAGGTGGCGCTCTTGAACGACAGCGGCGCGAGGCTGTGCTGGCCCCAGCCGAGGCAGCTCAGTACGTGCCCGGTATAAGGCTTCACGGCCTGGAAGGAGGCATCCAGGGTGCTGCCGCCTACCGTGTCGTAGACGATGTCGAAACCTTCGCCGGCCGTGTATTGCTCGACATAGGCCTCCACGCTCTGCGCCTGGTAGTTGATCGCCGTGGCACCAAGCGAGCGAATGAAGTCGAGACTCGCCGCCGAACCGGTGGCGTACACCTGGGCACCACGCGCCTTGGCCAGTTGCACCGCGACCTGGCCGACGCCACCTGCGCCGCCATGAATCAGCACCCGCTGGCCGGCGCGGACGTTGGCGCGATCCACCAGGCCTTCCCAGGCGGTGATGAACACCAGCGGCAGGGCGGCTGCCTCAGGCATGCTCAAAGCGTGCGGCTTTGCCGCGATCAGCCGGGCATCCACGGCGATGTACTCGGCCATGGTGCCCTGGGCTCCGCCAATGCCACCGGCCATGCCGAAGACTTCCTGGCCCGGCGTGAAGCCCTCGACCGCCTCGCCCAACTCGACGACCGTGCCGGCGAGATCCAGCCCGAGCACCGCCGGCAGCGCCTGGCGGGCATGCGCCCCTGCGCCGGTGGCGATCTTGGTGTCGAGGGGGTTGACCCCCGCGGCGTGAACCCTGACCAGCACCTGCCCCTTGCCGGGAACGGGGCGGGCGATGTGGCGCACAGCCAGAGGGGTTTGGGCGGACTCGGCGATGGCGGCAAGCATGGTCTGATTCATGACGGGGACCTCGGATTGAATGGACGCCTTCAGATTGCCCCGCCTTGCCAATTCCGATAAGAAACTAAATTCGGATATGACTTATTCCCCAAAGAGGCCTAATTACGATGGATCTGTTCGACAGCATGCGCATCTTCGTCCGCGTCGTGGAGCGCGGTTCGTTCTCGGCGGTTGCGCGCGAACTGAACCTGGGGCAACCGGCAGTCAGCAAGCAGATCCGCGCCCTGGAGCAATACCTGGGCGGCCCGGTATTCGCCCGCAGTACCCGGCACTTGGCCCTGACCGACCAGGGGCAAGGTTTCTACAGGCACTGCCAGGAGATCCTCGGCCAGCTCGACGCTGCCACCCGGAGCTTCGCCAGCGGCCAGGAGCAGATCGCCGGCCCCCTGCGCATCACCGCACCGGTCAGCTATGGGCGGCTGTGCATTGCACCGCTGATCCCGGGTTTTCTGCAGCGCTATCCCGAGGTGCGGATCGACCTGCGCCTGAGCGATCACAACGAAGACCTGCTCAAGGAAAACATCGATCTGGCCATCCGCATCGGCGTGGTGAAGAGCGAGGGGCTGGTGGCCGTGTCCCTCGGCACCAGCACCCGGCGGGTCTATGCCTCGCCCACCTATTTGCAGCGCCACGGCCTGCCACGCGAGCCCGCCGAACTGGCAGGCCACAACTGCATCGCTTTCACCTTGCTGGAGCACTACGACCGCTGGCACTTCAGCCACGGTGCGCAAGCGCTGGATGTCGTCATCAAGGGCAACGTCACCAGCAACAGCAGCGAGGCCATTCGGGAAATGGTCCTCGGCGGCCTGGGCGTTTCACTCTCGCCGGATTGGCTGTTCGCCGCGGATCTCCAACAAGGCAGCGTGTGCAGCCTGCTCGACGATTACCAGACCACTGCGCTGCCGGTCAGCGCTGTCCTGAGTCCTGAACGGCGACGGTCGGCGCGGACTATGGCTTTCATCGACTTTCTTCGCGTGCACTTGTAGGTTCGCCCGACGCTGCCGGGGATGGTTTCCCGGGAAACGACCCCGCGAGGAGCCCGTGTTCAGGGCAGGCGTTCACTCCAGATCAGCGTCGATGCGAATGATCAGCCCGTCACTGTTGACGGCAATTTGCAGCACGCCGATCTCGTGGCCGAAATCTCCGGTGAAGTCGACCCGCACGCTGGCACGGTTGGCGCCCAGAGGCTCGATCGACAGCATGCGAGTCACCGTCTTGTAGCCAATGAAGTACTGCTCTACGTAAGTGCGAATGCCCGCATGGCCGTCGAACCGATGCCCGGTGGACGGGTCATCGATCAACGCATCCGCTGTGAACAGTTTCAGAACACCCTCGACGTCGAATGCATTGGTAGCGCCGATCAGGGCATCAGCGACCCTGTGCAGGTTGTCTTTCTCCGGGGTCATCGCATCAGCTCCCATGCTGCCAGTCTTGTTTGGTTGAAAGTGACGCTGCAGCCACATGAGATCCATGGCTGCATCGCGCAATGCTCAAAAGCGGCGTGAAGGGGGCAACCCTCTCGCATACCCGTGCTTGGTCGTAATAGTCGTGCGTATACATCCCGCCACCTCTTGAGCCACCGCAAGGCGGGTACAAAGCGGGCGACTATGGGGTGACGAAGCGGGGGCGGGACAGGCTCAGATTGGCGGAAAAAATACGGAGCAGATGGCATGCGTCCGACAACCGGGGCGACGCGACTGAAATCGGCGGATTCAATCGCGCCGTGCAGGCTCGCGGGAAAGCCTGCCTACCTCGCCCTTGTACAGACGCCCAAGAGTAGATTGCGCAGCCAACGAGGTGCCGGATCAGCGCTGTTCGCCTAAGCGCCGCGTTCGCGGACATGATGTAGGGGCGTCCGTACTTCACCTCGTCACCCCCGCGAACGCGGGGGCCCAGAAATGACGGCGATGGAGCAGGGCCCTTCCGACCTATGGCCGGCGCATCTCACCCCTTGCCCACAGGACGGGGCCGTCGATGCGGACCGGCCCGGCGACGTTGCTTCCAGGCGCCATTGCCTAGGCAGTTCGCTTCAGTTGTTCAGCCAGGTCGAGCGCTCGGACCTTCGCTTGGCATCCGGAAATGCCTGGCAACGGCATCGGCACGGCCAAGGGCCACCGGTGGCGGCGAGCGCTGACGTCGTCACCGAGTTGTTGCGCTTTTCCGAGCGCGACCGAACGTGTTATTGATGCCGTTCAATTATCAATCCCCCGTTCGATCCGATGAGCATCAACTTCGATCTAGACGATCTCCAGGCGTTCCGGGCCATCGTTGAAAACGGCAGTTTTCGCAAGGCGGCCGAGGCGGTGAAGATCACCCAGCCGGCGCTCAGCCGGCGTATCGAGAAGCTGGAATCCGCCTTGAACGTGCGGCTGTTCGACAGGACGACCCGCAAGGTCAGCCTGACCGCTGTGGGCCGTGCCTTCGTGCCGGAGGTCGAGCGGGTGCTCGACCAGCTGGACAATGCGTTGATGAGCATTGCGGACGTCGCCTCCAGCAGGATGGAGCGCGTCACCATCGCCTGCGTGCCATCGGCTGCCTATTACTTCATGCCCACCGTCATCAGCGAATTCCATCGCCTGTACCCACGCATCAAGATCATGGTGGTGGACTCCAGCGCGCATGAGGTAAACGTCGCCGTGGCGACTGGCGAAGCTGATTTTGGCGTGACCTTCAGTGGCAACCTGAGCCCGGAAGTGAGCTTCGATCTGTTGCTCGAAGAGCGCTACGTGATGGCGTGCCGACGCGATCATCCCTTGGCCAGTCGAAACGCGGTGACCTGGTCCGAGATGTATGAGCACGACTACATCTCACTGGACAGGACCTCCGGCAACCGGCTCATCCTGAGCCAGGCGCTGAAACGCATTTCCCCCTCCAGGCACAGCATCTGCGAAACGCGGCATGTCACGACCGCGATCGGGCTGGTGGAAGCCGGCCTGGGTGTGGCAGCCGTGCCCTCCATAGCCATGCCCCGGACCAGCCACCCCATCCTCAAGGCCGTTGCATTGGAGGAGCCCGAGGTGGTGCGCAGCGTAGGCTTGATCAAGCACCGCGGGCGCACGTTGACGCCCGCCGCGCTCGAGCTTGAGCGGCTTCTCAGAAGTACGCCGGTGAAATCACCGGGGGACTGAGTCCAGGCCGGTGGATTGCACGATGGGCTGCGCAGCGGCGGACGACAGGTACGACAACAGTTCCTTCGCCTTCTCCGGGTGTTTCGCATGACGCGGAACGCCGGCGGCGTAGCGGGTAACGGATTGCAGGCTTTCTGGAATCTTGCCGACGAAGGTCACCCCGGGAACCGGCAGCAGCTCGGCGACCTGCTGGAAACCGACCTCGTACTGGCCCGACGCAACGACCGAGGCAACCGGAATCCGCTCGATCATCTTCGCCTTCGAGCCGACCTGTTGCTCCAATCCAAGCTTCTTGAACAGTTTGCCGCTGATGTAGACCCCGCTGGCGCTGTCCGAGTACGCAATCGACCCGGCGTCCAGCAGGCTTTTCCTGAACGCCTCTTCCGAATCGATCCTGGGCTTGGGCGCGCCCTGCCTGACCACCATGCCGATGCGCGAGTCCGCCAGTTCCACCCTGGATGCCGGATCCACCACGCCCTGCTTGATGAGTTCATCCAGCGCGTAGCCGACCATGATCACCACATCGGCATTTTCCCCGCGCGCCAGGCGATTGGGGATCGCTTTCGCGGCCTTGCCCATGGACGGACCGAGGATGGTCTGGATGCTGTCGCCGCTGTCCTGGGCATACTTCGGACTCAGCCGCTGGAAGGCTGCGGTGAACCCACCCGACGTCATGACGTCCAGCTCTTCGGCATGAGCGGCGGTGTTCAGCGCGCAGAGGCCGATTGTCAATGCGGCAAGGTGCTTCGTCAGTGCTTTCATTCGGGATGCTCCTCGATCAGGCAGGAATGGGGGTGCGCGAGGAGCTCCCGCGGTAGAGCACCAGGGTCGAGCAAAGCGCGCAGAGGGCGGCGAAGGTCATCCAGTATCCAGGTGCGCTCTTATCGCCGCTCAGATGGATGAGCCACGTGGAAATGGCGGGGGTGAATCCGCCGAACACGGCGGTCGCCAGGCTGTAGGCCAGCGAGAAGCCGGCGACCCGAACCTCCACCGGCATGATTTCGGTGAGCGCCGGAATCATCGCCCCGTTGTAGAGGCCGTAGATGAACGAAAGCCAGAGCAGCACTTGCAGCATGTGGCCGAAGCTCGGGGCCTGAGCCAGGAAGGACAGCGCTGGATAGGCCGTGAAAATGGCCAGCACGGTCATTGCGACGAGCACGGGCTTGCGTCCGAACCGATCGCTCAGATGCCCGCCGATGGGCAGCCAGACGAAGTTCGAGATGCCGACAAGCAGCGTGACGAGCAGGGCGTCGGTCGTACTCAGGTTGAGGACCGTTTTGCCGAAGGTCGGCGCGTATACCGTGATCAGGTAAAAGGCCGTGGTCGTCATGGCCACCATCAGCAGGCCTGCCAGGACGACACGCCAGTTTTCACCCAGCGTGGCGAACACCTGCTTCATGCTCGGGCGCTGGGAGCGGCGTGCGAACTCCTCGGTTTCCTCGAGGCTGCGACGAAGCACGAAGATGAACGGGACGATCATGCAGCCGACGGCAAAGGGAATTCTCCAGGCCCAGTCCGCGATAGTCGCAGGCGACATCAGTTGGTTGAGCCCGTAACCCAGGGCTGCCGCAACGACAATCGCCACTTGCTGGCTCGCGGATTGCCAACTGGTATAGAAGCCCTTGCGCCCGGCCGTGGCCATCTCCGCCAGGTAGACCGAGACGCCTCCCAGTTCGGCGCCGGCCGAAAAGCCCTGGAGCAGTCGTCCTGCCAGCACGAGCAAAGGCGCCCATAAGCCGATGCTGGAATAGCCCGGCACCAGGACGATCAGCAGGGTGCCGCTGGCCATGATCGACAGGGTGACGATCAAACCCTTCCTGCGGCCAACATCATCGATGTACGCCCCGAGAATCACCGCTCCCAGCGGACGCATCAGGAAACCTGCGCCAAACACGGCGAAGGTCATCATGAGCGAAGCGAACTCACTCGACGCGGGGAAGAAAACGGCCGCTATCTGCGTGGCGTAGAAGCCAAACAGAAAGAAATCGAACTGTTCGAGAAAATTGCCCGAGGTGACGCGGAACACGGCGCCCGCCTTGGAGCGGGCAGGTGACGAGCCGGGATGGGGAGAGGCATGCATGGGGTTGTTCTCCAGCGATCTTATTTAGGCTTGTTGGCGCTTGCGGTCGCTGGATTCTGCTCGACACACTTTGAAACGATAAGTGCTATGTTTGCATCCATTGATGCATGGAAGTTATCAGTTGGTCATTTGCCGGGCATCGAACACGCGGTCCGCTGTCGTCTTTGCAAACCGTCTTCGGCTCGGGCGAGCCATGAGCGGCTGCTTCGCGTCCTTCTTCCACCACAAACACCGCCTGCGCGCCCTGTCGATCGACGGGCAGGCGTGGTTCGTCGTGCGGGATCTGGGCAAGTCGATGAATGCCTGGCTGGGGAAGCGCGCCGTGCGCAACCTCGATGACGTGGGGGCGCCGGCACTTCACCTCGTCACCCTCGCGAACGCGGGGGCCCGGAAACACGGGCGCACAACCCGCCGGGGCATGCGCCGCCTGGCCGCCGCACTTGGCCACCCGGACGCCTTTAGCCTGCGCGAAGCAGCTCGTCGAGAATGCTCAGGCTGAACTGTCGTTGCAGCGTGACGGCGAAGAACTGTTCGGCGATCTCGGGAATTTCCGCGTAGAGCTGGAGCGAGCCGCTCTGCAGTTCGTCCTGCACCACCACCGCCGGAAGCAGCGCCAGATCGCCGGAGTCGCGGGCCAGCAGGCGCAGCATGGCCATGTCGTCGACTTCTGCGCAGATCACCGGAGCGAGGCCGTGGCTATTGCAGTAGACCTCGAACTGGCTGCGGATATCGCTGCTGCGCCCCGGCACGATCAGGCGCGCCCGGTCCAGGTCGCGGCTCAGTTCGAAGGCTTGCCCGGCCTGCCGCGGCGGCCCGACCAGGCACAGGGTCTGGCGATCCAGCAGGCGGCATTGCCAGGTGCGCTGGGCGTCGGCGCTGACGGCCTTGTTGGTTAGCACGACATCCAGCTTGTGCAACGCCAGGCGTTCCAGCAGCTCGTCCAGGCTGCCGGATTCGAGGGTGATGCGCAGGTCCTCGCGCCCCAGGAAGGGGCGCAGGAGATTCTCCTGGAAGTTTCGCGACAGGGTTGCCACGGCACCGATGCGCAGCGCCTGGCTGGCCTGCTGGTTGCCCTGCAGTGTCGTTTGCAGCTCGCTGCCGAGGGCGAAGATGGTGTCCGCGTAGTCCAGGGCCATCCGGCCCGCCTCGGTCAGCTGCAGGCTCCGGCCGGAGCGGATGAACAGCGGGTGTCCGAGCTGTTCCTCCAGCGCGCGGATCTGGGTCGACAGGGACGACTGCGAAACGTGCAGGGACTGTGCGGCACGGGTGAGGTTGCCTTCCTTGGCCACGGCCCAGAAGTAGTGCAGGTGGTGGAAGTTCAGTCGGCGCATGGTCTGTTCTTCAAAAGGGAACGATAGATTCTGATCTATCTATTTTTCATGGATCAAGCGCTGCCGGAGACTATCGCCATCGATTCGCCGTGGAGATGCTCCGATGCCAACCGTGTTTTCCCACCTCGCTGCGCTCTTGCCCTGGGTCTATGCCCTGGCGCTGTTACCGGCGACCTGCAGCCGCAGCCCGGCGCGCTTCTGGCTGCCCGCCCGCGTGGCCGCTCACCTGGGGTTGGTCCTGGTGCTGGGCGCCTGGCTGCAGGCGGCGCTGGACGGGCGCGACAACGACCGCCTGGGGTTGGCGATGGCGGGCCTGGTGAGCCTGCTGGCGCTGGTCATCGTCGAATACTCCCGGCGCTACCTGGAAGGCGAACCGGGCCAGCGGCGCTATGTGCTGTCGCTGCTGGGCACCCTGAGCGCGGTGGCCACGGTGGTGACCGCCGGCGATCTGTGGCTGCTGGTCGGCGCCTGGATCGTCTCCAGCCTGTGCCTGCACCAGTTGCTCACCTTCTACCCCGACCGTCCCATGGCCCTGGTGGTGGCGCACAAGAAGTTCCTCGCCAGCCGCCTGGCCGATGCCTGCATGCTGCTGGCGACCCTGTTGCTGGTGCGCGCGGCCGGCGGCAGCAGCCTGGAGGTGATTCTCGAACAGGTCTCGACGCGCCTGCAGGCGTCCGCCGCCCTGGGCTGGGACCTGCACCTGGCCGCCGTGCTGCTGGCCCTGGCGGTGATCCTCAAGTCCGCGCAGCTGCCGGTGCATGGATGGCTGATCCAGGTGATGGAAGCGCCCACCCCGGTCTCGGCGCTGCTGCACGCCGGGCTGGTCAACCTCGGCGGTTTCCTGTTGCTGCGCTTCGCGCCGCTGATTTCCGCAGCGCCGCCCGCGCAGACCCTGCTGGTGGTCATCGGCGGCCTCACGGCGGTGCTCGCCGCCCTGGTGATGATGACGCGCATCAGCATCAAGGTCCGCCTGGCCTGGTCCACCTGCGCGCAGATGGGTTTCATGCTGGTGGAGTGCGGCCTGGGGCTCTATGAGCTGGCCCTGGTTCACCTGCTGGCCCACTCGCTCTACAAGGCGCACGCCTTCCTGGCGGCGGGCGAGACGGTCGCCCAGGCGCGGCACCATGCGCTGCAACCGCAAGCCCCCGCGATAGGCCTGGGCGGGTTCCTGCTGGCGCTGCTGCTGGCGGCCGTGGGGCTGCTGCTGGTTCAGGCGGCCTGGCAGCTGTTGCTTCCCGGATACGCGCTGCCCCAGGTGGCCCTGGTGATTCTCGCCATCGGCCTGGCGCCCTGGAGCCTGCGCCAGGGTAGCTGGCTGTACGGGCTGGCCATGTTCAGCCTGCTGCTGGGGGCCTACCTGCTCTGGCACCAGGCCGCGGCCTGGATCCTCGGTGCGAGCCCCGCACACGCGGTTCATCCGCCGTACCTGACCCTGCTGGCGCTGCTGCTTTTCGCCGCGCTCTACCTGCTGCAGGCGGTGATCCTTGCCCGCCCGCAGGGGGCGCTGGTTGGCCGGCTGTACACCCAGGCCTTCGCCGGCTTCTACCTGGACGAGCACTTCACTCGCCTGACCTTCCGCCTGTGGCCGGTGCGCCAGCCCCAGTCCACCCCGTCCTTCGCCGGAGACCGCCCATGACCGCGCTCGAACCCCTCGCCAACCTCCACCGGGATGCCCTGCTCGCGGCCGCTCGCCAGGCCTGCGCGCGCATTGCGCCGACCTGGCCGCTGGACCGCATGATCGCCGTCAGCCCGCTCTGGGAACGCCGCGAGCAGCCTTGGGGCGAAGTCGCCGAACAGCTCTGGCGACGTGCCGGCAGCCGCCTGACCCTGGGGCCCGACGACTATCGCCAGGCCTGGCAGGAGGGGCATATCGCCGAGCGCCACCTGCGCCAGGCCCTCGCCGAGTCCGGGCTGGACTGGACTCCGGCGCACCTGCTGCAGGCCCTCGACGGCCCGGCAGCGCAGCCCCGCCGCCTGCCGCTGCTGGAAGACGTGGCCGAGCCTGGCCTGCCTCTGCCGGGCTGGCCGGTGCTGATCACCCAGCAGATCGGCCAGTGCTGCGCGGCCTGGTTCGACCGGGAGCAGGCCGACTGGCGTCCGGGCGAGGCGGGCGGGCTCTACCGGGCCTGGCGGGCGACCCTGCGGGAAGACCGGGGCCTGAGCGTGCTCAGCGACTGCCCGCGTCTGGGTGAGCGCATCACGGAGCTGCCGGAGGCGCCGGAGGCGGCCCTGGAAGCGGCGGTGCAGCACCTGGGCCTGGCTGCGCAGGAGTGGGATGAATGGTTCGACTGCCTGCTGTTGCGCAGCATCGGCTGGGCCTCCTGGTGCGCCTACCGGCGCTGGCAGGCGCGACTGCAGGGCGGCGACGACGATACGTTGCTGGATCTGCTGGCCATTCGCGCGGCCTGGGAGTGGTTGGTGGACGACCGCCAGCGCGAGCCGCAAAGCCGCTGGCACGGCTGGGGGGGGGGCCGGGGGGGGGCCGCTGGCACGGCTGGCGGGCGGCCTGGCAGGCGGCGCGCCGGCAATCGCCCGGAACGGCCTGGCAAGCGCTGCAACTCTGGCAGCGGGCCGATGAGCTGGCCTGGCAGGAGCAGCTGCAGCGGCGCCTGTGCCGTGCCGAGGCGCCCGCGCCGGCGCAGGCGCCACTGGCCAAGCTGTTCTTCTGCATCGACGTGCGTTCCGAACCGCTGCGCCGTGCGCTGGAAGCGGCCTGCGCGGATCTGGAAACCGGCGGCTTCGCCGGATTCTTCGGCCTGCCCATCGCCTACACCCCGCTGGGGACCGCCGCCACGCGGCCGCAACTGCCCGGCCTGCTCGCGCCGCAGCTGCAGGTCGGCGACAGCACCGGCGATGCGCGGCAGGACCATCTGCTGGCGCAGCGGCGCCAGGCCCGCCTTGCCCGTAATGGGCGCTGGCGGCTGTTCGAGCGCGTGCCGGCGTCGACCTTCACCCTGGTGGAAAGCATCGGACTGAGCTATGCCGGCGCACTGCTCGGGCGCACCTGGGGGCTGCTCAAGGACAGCGGCGAAGCGCACCGTGCCGCCTGGCGCGGGGCGGAGTGGCAGCGGCTCAAGCCGGTGCTGCCGGCGCTGACGCTGCCCCAGAAGGCCGAGCTGGCCGCACGCATCCTGCGCGCCATGGGGCTTGGCGCGACGGTCCCGCCGCTCCTGGTCCTGCTCGGCCACGGCAGCCAGAGCGCCAACAACCCCCAGGCGGCGGGGCTCAATTGCGGCGCCTGCTGCGGCCAGAACGGCGAGGTCAACGCCCGCCTGCTCGCCGACCTGCTCAACGATGCCGAGGTGCGCCGCGCGCTGCGCGAACAGGGCCTGGACCTGCCGGACCACTGCCATGTGCTCGCCGGCCTGCACAACACCAGCACCGACGAAGTGCAGGTGTTCGCCCCCGAGACCGTGCCGCCCGCGCTGCAACCGGCCTGGCAGCGGGTGCGCCAGGCGCTGGACGAGGCGGGCGCCCGGGTGCGCCGCGAGCGGGCCGGGCGCCTGGGGCTGGCGCCCTTGGCGGAGCGTCCGCAAAAGCTGCTTGCCACGCTTCGCCGCCGCGCCCGCGACTGGGCGCAAACCCGCCCGGAATGGGGGCTGGCGGGCAACGCGGCATTCATCGCCGCGCCCCGCGCGCGCACCCGCGGCGTGGATCTGCAGGGCCGCGCCTTCCTGCACGACTACGACTGGCGCCAGGACGGCGAAGGCCAGCTGCTGGAACTGATCATGACCGCGCCCATGGTGGTGGCGCACTGGATCAACCTGCAGTACTTCACCTCGACCACCGACAACCTGCGCTTCGGCAGCGGCAACAAGGTGCTGCACAACGTGGTGGGCGGGCATATCGGCGTGTTCGAGGGCAACGGCGGCGATTTGCGCATCGGCCTGTCACGCCAGTCGCTGCACGACGGTCAACGCTGGGTCCATCGACCGCTGCGCCTGTGCGTGGTGATCGAGGCGCCGCGGAACATGATCGACAAGGTGATCGACAAGCATGAGGTCGTGCGCCACCTGGTCGATCAAGGCTGGCTGTACCTGCTGCGCCTGGATGGCAGTCCGGCGCGACTGGAACAGCGCGTGGCCTCGGGCTGGAAAGCGCTGGAACAGGCCTGAGGCGCCTTGCCGACCCCGACTTTGGGCGGATAGCCGGTCAGTCCGGCCGCTGGCAGGCCCGGGCCAGGCGGTCGTGCACCGCTGCCCAATCGTCTTCCCGGGGCGGCAGCTGGACGTAGAGGCGCTCCAGGCCCATGGCGTCCAGCCGGTAGAGCGCCGCGTACAGGCCGGCCGCGTAGTCCTGCGCGGCATCGCCCAGGTCGATCGCCGGCCCACGGCTGGGTTGTGGCCGACCGCACCAAAGCCAGCCGCAGCGTGGCGAGGCGAGCGCGTCCACGGGAGCCTGGTCGAAGGCCAGCGTCGGAGTGTTCGGCGCATAGTGCCGATGATGCTGGCCGGGCGCGCGCACGCCGCCCGCGCGATCCGCCAGCGGCTGGCCAAGCACGGCCTCCAGGTGGGCCTGGCCGAGCATGCCGCGCCTGAGCAGGCGCGGACTGTCGCCCGGCAGCAAGCTGACGATGGTCGATTCGAGGCCGACCTGGCAGGGGCCGCCGTCGAGGATCCACAGGTCGCTGTCGGCGAATTGCCGGGCGACATGGTCCGCGCTGGTAGGGCTGATGGACATGTAGCGATTGGCCGAGGGCGCCACCAGGCCGCCGCCGAAGGCGCGCAGAAGCTGGCGCGCCACGGGGTGCGCCGGCACCCTGAGCGCCACGCTGTCCTGTCCGGCGGTGACGCTGCGCGATACCTCGTCGCGGACCGGCAGGACCAGGGTCAGGGGCCCCGGCCAGCACGCGGCCATGAGGCGCTCGGCTTCGGGGGGAATCAGGCTTGCCCACTGCGAGGCCCGTTCCGCGTCTTCCAGATGAACGATCAAGGGATTGCTGCTCGGGCGCCCCTTGAGGCTGAAGACCCGCTGGATGGCCTCTTCCTGCCGTGCGTCGGCCGCCAGGCCGTAGACGGTCTCCGTGGGCATGGCGACCAATTGGCCGGCTCGCAGGATGCGCGCGCAAGTGTCGATGCTGTGGGTGATGGTTGGCATGTTCGGATGTCGATCGAGTTGGCGACCGGGATGCTGCCGCGTGAAGGCTTTGCTCTGGCAGGCACGCCCGGGGTTCAGATTTCCGGTCGCGATTCTAGGGGTATTGAAGCCGTGGTGAAGCCCCTTGTGCGACGCTGCGGTCGAGCGCAGTGGCGAGCGGATCGAGCCGCTCCTTGCCTGGCCGTTTGCCGGGCACGCCGCCGGCGCAGAGGCCGGCCAGGGCGGGGCTGGCTGTCAGATCGCATTGCGCAGGCTGAGCGCTTCGGGGTGCGGCTGCAGGTAGGCCTGGCCGTCGACGTAGGAGCCGGGGTGGCGGCGCAAGTGGTGCTTGAACAGGGTCAACGGCACCACCAGCGGCACGATGCCTTGTCTGTACTGGTCGATCAGGTGCCGCAGTTCCTGCCGTTCCTCCTGGCTGATCCGACGGCGCAGGTAGCCGACCAGGTGGTGCAGCACGTTGGTGTGCGTGCCGCGGCTGGCGTTGACCCGCAGGCCGCGCATGAACTCGGCGAAGTAATCGTCGGCCAGGCGTTCGAGATCCTGTCCGGCCAGGTTGGCCAGCTTCCGGCCCAGGCTCCGGTAGTGCGCCGGGCTGTTGGCCAGCAGCTGGAGCTTGTAGCGGCTGTGGAAGGCGATCAGCGCCTTGCGGGTGAGGCCGGCCCGGCGCAGGTCGCGCCACTGTGCGTAGGCGTAGACCCGCGTCAGGAAGTTCTCGCGCAGCACCGGGTCGTTCAGCCGCCCGTCCTCCTCGACCGGCAGTTCAGGACGGCAGCGCATCAGGGCGGCGGCGAATATCCCGCTGCCGCCCGCTTGCGCCGGATGGCCGTCGGCCTGGTAGACCTTGACCCGCTCCATGCCGCAGGAAGGCGACTTCTGCATCAGGATGAAGCCGCAGATGTCCTCCAGCTCACCCGCCATGCGCTCGCCGAATGCGTCCAGCGCCGCGGTGACGTCCAGCTCGGGGCGCCGGCTGCCCACCGCGCGCGGCGCACGGGTGTCGCCCACCAGGCGGATGGCCTCGCGGGGCGTGCCCAGGCCGATGGCCACCTCGGGGCACAGCGGCACGAATTCGAAGTGTTGCGACAGCATTTCGCTGCACAGGCGCGATTCCTTGTGGCCGCCGTTGAAGCGGACCGGCTTCCCCAGCAGGCAGGCGCTGATGCCGAGGCGGATGGGGGCAGGGGCGGGGCAGGGCATGGGGACCTCGTACGGGCAAGGCGAGATGATCGGGTGCGGCAATGACCTTTAGGGGTCAATAATTGTACATTTAAGTTGCGATGTACAAGTTTATCAATGCCAACCGATGATCCAGGTCTCCGCGTCGCGCAGCGTTCGCCAGTCCAGCCATTGGCTGCGGCCGCTGTGCACCGCTTGCAGCTCCACGCGCAGCAGGACGCCATCGTCGTCGAACTCCAGGTCCGTCACCAGGAAATGCCTTTCGCGGTTCTGGGGGTGCCGCGCGGTCCATTTGGAGAGCTTCAGTTTCGCGGGGGCGAAGCGATTCATCGGGGGTTCCTCGGGCGGCTGAGGGTGGCTGTTGCGTGCCTCGCCCGGCGCGGGACGGTCGGACGACGAATACACGTAGGCGGACGCCCGGACGCCAGGCTTACGCCGTATTGATGAAGGCTAAAACTGTACATTAGTTTTATTTTGTATAACATCGCCGCTCGGGTCGTCCGCTCGTCTCCCTGCATAGCGGGGAGTCCGGCCGGCCTGCGGACCGCTTCGGTTCGCCACCTGGCGCCGCCCCGGCGCGCAGGCTCAGTCCCACACCGTCAGGAATCTCCCATGGCCAAGCAGGCACTGCTGTTAGTCAACCTAGGCTCGCCAGCCTCTACCCAGGTGGCCGATGTGCGTCGCTACCTGAACCAGTTCCTGATGGATCCCAACGTGATCGACCTGCCCTGGCCGCTGCGTCGCCTGCTGGTTTCGCTGATCCTGGCCCGGCGGCCCGCCCAGTCGGCGCATGCCTATTCCTCGATCTGGTGGCCGGAAGGCTCGCCGCTGGTGGTGCTCAGCCAG
This sequence comes from Pseudomonas knackmussii B13, assembly GCF_000689415.1. NCBI lineage: Bacteria > Pseudomonadati > Pseudomonadota > Gammaproteobacteria > Pseudomonadales > Pseudomonadaceae > Pseudomonas > Pseudomonas knackmussii. The sequence goes on from NZ_HG322950.1 coordinate 2,338,259, forward strand.
CGCCTGAAGGAGGCCGTCGAGCAGTCCTGGCAATGCGGCGTGGTCGACCTGGCGATGCGCTATGGCGAGCCGTCCATCGAGCGGGTCTTGCTGCGCCTGGCCGGGCAGGGCGTCGAGGACGTCGTCTTCGCTCCGCTGTATCCGCAGTTTGCCCAAAGCACCACTACGACCGCGGTGGAGGAGGCAAGGCGCGTGGTTCGCAGGCACGGCCTGACGCTGCGCTTGCAGGTTCTCCCGCCGTTCTACGACGAGCCGCTGTATCTGCAGGCGCTGGCCGATAGTGCACGCCCCTACCTGGAGCAGGGCTACGACCACCTGTTGCTGAGCTTCCATGGCCTGCCCGAGCGGCACATCGAACGCAGCGACCCCAGCGGCAAGCACTGCCTCAAGAACCCGGATTGTTGCCAGCGGGCGTGCGGCGAGGTGCTTGCCAGTTGCTACCGCGCGCAGTGCATGCGGACTGCCGAGGGCCTGGCCCGGGCAGCCGGGCTGGAGGCCGGTCGCTGGTCGGTGGGCTTCCAGTCGCGCCTGGGGCGGGCGAAGTGGATCGAGCCCTATACCGAGAGCCGCCTCGACGAGCTGGCCGCGGCGGGCGTCGAGAAGCTGCTGGTCATGTGCCCGGCCTTCGTCGCCGACTGCATCGAAACGCTGGAGGAGATCGGCGACCGAGGGCGCGAGCGCTTCCTCGCCGCGGGAGGCAAGGAGCTGGTTCTGGTGCCCTGCCTGAACGACCATCCCGCCTGGGTCAGGGCTTTGACCGAGTTGGTGAGCCGCGTGCCGCGCGAGAGCTAGGAGGGGTGGGAAAAGGGCAAGGGGAAAGGGGGCCGATTCGTTGCTCTTGCTCCCACGTTGTCGTGGTGGCCAGGCTCAGCGTCAATGGAATGAATCTTCCCCTGCCTGCTGATCAGAACACCGACCAGCCGATCCGCGCACTCAGCAACTCAAGCGCCGCCATCCCGGCGTAGGAGTTGCCCGCGGCATTCAACTCCGGCGACCACACGCATACGCTGAATTGACCCGGCACGATTGCCACGATCCCGCCACCCACGCCGCTCTTGCCTGGCAACCCCACGCGGTAGGCGAAATTGCCTGCTTCGTCGTACAGCCCGCTGGTCGCCATGATCGAGTTCACCTGCTGGGTCTGGCGCCGGGTGAGAATTTGCTCACCGCTGTGTTTGCAGAACCCATCGTTGGCCAGGAAACAGAACGCCCGGGCCAGATCGAGGCAATTCATTTGCAGCGCGCAGTAACTGAAGTAACTGCGCAGTACCGTCTCGACCTCGTTATGGAAGTTGCCGAAAGACTGCATCAGGTAAGCCATGGCAGCGTTGCGCGCGCGGAACTGGTACTCCGAGTCGGCTACACGGGCATCCATCGTCACGTGCGGATTGCCCGACAGGCGGCGCACGAAATCGCGCATCGACAAGATGGGGGCGGCGAAGCGCGATTGGTTGATATCGCAGATCACCAGCGCACCGGCATTGATGAAGGGATTGCGCGGGCGCCCGCGCTCGAACTCCAACTGCACCAGCGAGTTGAACGGCTGGCCCGAGGGCTCATGACCCAGCCGCTCCCAAATGGCTTCGCCGGAGTGGCCAATCGCCTGGACCAGGCTGAACACCTTGGAAATGCTCTGCACCGAGAACGGCACCAGCGCGTCGCCTGCGCAGTAATAGCTGCCATCGTTGCCATAAACCGCGATGCCCAACTGCTGCGCCGGCACGTCGGCCAGCGCGGGAATGTAGTCAGCCACTTTGCCCTTGCCGATCAAGGGACGCACTTCTTCGAGAATCTCGTTCAACAGCGTTTGCATGGAAGGCCCTGTTAGCAGTCCCCAGACGACGGAGCGGGGTAGCATCCTTGACGCAGGTTGCGTAGGAGAAATCACACATTCCGATTCCGGAAAAGGACAAGCGGACGGATTCATTTTTCCGTATGCGGCAGGGCGCAATGCAGCACCCTGCCGGCTTTGTCGCCGTGATACTCGATCAGGCGCTGCAACGGGCCGGCATCGGCGAAAGGCGTTCATCCTGCCCGGGCTGGGATTCGCCGTGAGACCTGTCGCGGCTTCCTGGTGGCCGTCGACCAAGCGAGGACCCTCGCCCTGCGCACCCGCGATCGAGTTCAGCAGGTCCAGGAGATGCCACGCCCGGCAGGTGGCCCGCCAGCCGAAACCGGAGGGCAGCCGGAGCCATTAAAAAAAACGGCTCTTAGACCCGGATAACATCGTTTTTCACCGCTCCGCCGCCTCCCTATAGTCCCCGCAGACAGACCCACGGGTCAGTGAAGTCATCTCAGCGTTGCGGGAACCGGATATGAACAAGAAAGTGGAAGTCGAACAGGGCAACACCGCCAGCATCGAGACCCGAGTGGTCTGGGGCGGTGAGCAGGTCCAGCATCCGTACAATGCGACCCAGACGCCGATCGTGGTCAGCGCGGCCTACGGCTACCAGGACATCGATGCCTGGTACGACGTCGCCCTGGGCAAGCAGCCGGGTTACATCTACAGCCGCATGAGCAACCCCACGGTGGCGACCCTGGAGGCCAAGCTCTGCGACCTGGAGCAGGCGGAATCGGCGGTGGCCTTCAGCAGCGGCATGGCAGCCATCAGCGCGGTGCTGCACACCTTCCTGGCAACCGGCAAGCGCGTGGTCTCGACCCGCGACAGCTACGGCGGCACCAACAAGATCTTCGAGGAGTTCCTGCCGCGCATGGGCGTGCAGGTCTGCCTGTGCGACACCCTGGACACTGAAGCCATCGAGCGCGAAATCGCCCGCGGCTGCGACCTGCTGTACCTGGAAACGCCCACCAACCCGACCCTCAAGGTGCTCGACATCCAGCGCCTCGCGGCGGCAGCCAAGCGCGTCGGCGCCCTGGTGGTGGCCGACAACACCTTCGCCACGCCGCTGAACCAGAATCCGCTGGCGCTGGGCGTCGACGTGGTGGTGCACAGCGCCACCAAGTTCCTCTCCGGCCATGGCGACGTGCTCGGCGGCGTGGTCTGCGGCGACGAATCGCTGATGGCGCAGGTGCGTCACTACCGCGAGATCAACGGCGCGTCGCTCGACCCGTTCTCCGCCTTCCTGATCATTCGCGGCATCAAGACCCTGGCCTTGCGCGTGCGCCAACAGCAGGCCAGCGCCCAGGCGCTCGCCGAGTACCTGTGCGGTGAGCCGCTGGTGGAGTCGGTGAACTATCCGGGCCTGCCGCAGCACCCCGGGCATGCCGTGGCGCGGGCGCAGATGCGCGGCTTCGGCGCCATCGTCAGCTTCGTGCTCAAGGGCGGCATGCCGACCGTGACCCGCCTGCTGCCGCGCCTTCAATACGCCCACCGGGCCGGCAACCTGGGCGCGGTGGAAACCATCTACGGACCGGCGCGCACCACCAGCCACGTGGAGAACACCCTGGAAGAACGCCTGGCCCTCGGGATTTCCGAAGGGCTGGTGCGGATCTCCGTGGGCATCGAGGACACCGCCGACCTGCTGGCGGATCTCGCGCAGGCTTGCGCCGCGGTACGCGAGGAACTGGCCAGGGAGGCTGAAGCGGTGGTTCGCCACCCCGAGCCACAGGTCTGAGACCTGTCTTGCGACGCCTGCCGCTCGGCGGGGGGCCGTTCATGAAGTCGAACAACAACAAGACGCCAAGGCAATTCGATTCGCTCTGCCCAGATGCAGGTCGTAGCTACGTCCTTGCCCGCCCACTTTCATGAGAGTCCAACAATGTCCGTGCAGACCACAACAAGCAAAAATGCGCCGGCGCATTCCTTCAAACAGGACATGCAAACCCGCCATATCGTCATGCTCGCGCTCGGTGGCGTCATCGGCACCGGCCTGTTCCTGACCTCCGGCTACACCGTCAACCAGGCCGGACCGCTGGGCGCCGTGATCGCCTACATCATCGGCGCGATCATGGTCTACCTGGTCATGATGTGCCTGGGCGAGCTGGCCGTGCAGATGCCCGAAGTCGGCTCCTTCAGCAGCTATGCCACCCGCTACCTCGGCCCCGGCACCGGCTACACGGTGGCCTGGATGTACTGGCTGACCTGGACCGTGGCCATCGGCTCGGAATTCACCGCCGCCGGCATGCTCATGGTGCGCTGGTTCCCCGATACGCCTGTGTGGATCTGGAGCGCGCTGTTCGGCATGGCGGTGTTCATCAGCAACATCGTCTCGGTGCGCACTTTCGCCGAAACCGAGTTCTGGCTGTCGCTGGTCAAGGTGCTCGCGGTGATCGCGTTCCTGGTGATCGGCGGTGGCGCCATCCTGGGCATCTTCGACATCAAGCAGGCGCACAGCGTCGGGCTGGGCAACTTCACCCGCGAGGGGCTGTTCCCGACCGGCTTCTGGTCGATCGCCATGACCCTGCTGGCGGTGTCCTTCGCCTTCTCCGGCACCGAGCTGATCGGCATCGCCGCCGGCGAGACCCGCGACCCGCAGAAAAACGTGCCCAAGGCCATCCGCACCACCGTACTGCGCCTGGCGCTGTTCTTCGTCGGCACCATCTTCGTCCTGGCCACGCTGTTGCCGCGTGAGCAGGCCGGCGTCGTGGAGAGCCCCTTCGTGATGGTCTTCGAGACGATCGGCATTCCCTACGCCGCCGACATCATGAACTTCGTCATCATCACCGCGCTGCTGTCGGCCGCGAACTCCGGCCTCTACGCCGCCGCGCGCATGCTCTGGACCCTGAGCGACCAGGGCAACATGCCGCGCAGCTACGCCTCGCTGTCGCGTCGCGGTACGCCGTTCAACGCCATCGTGCTGAGCATGGTCGGCGGCATGGCTTCCCTGCTGAGCAGCGTGTTCGCGCCGGACACCATCTACCTCGCGCTGGTGTCGATCTCGGGCCTTGCCGTGGTGGTGGTGTGGATGAGCATCGCGGCCAGCCAGATCGCCTTCCGCCGCCACTACGTGGCCAACGGCGGCAAGGTGGAGGACCTGAAGTTCCGCGTGCGCGGCTACCCCTTCGTGCCGCTGGCGGCGCTGTTCTGCTGCGTGCTGTCCTGCGTCGGCATCGCCTTCGATCCGTCGCAGCGGGTGGCGCTGTACTTCGGCTTGCCGTACATCGCCTGGTGCTACTTCGTGTTCTGGCTCACCCGCAAGGGCCGCGAGCAGCGCAAGGCGTCGCAGTTGGCGGCGGTCGGCGGTTCCGAGGTTGCCTGAGCGACGCGATACTAGGCTGCTGGAACAGTTGCCATGAGGAGCCGTCGTTGAGCCAGAAAGCCTTGCCCCCGTTGAACTGGCTGCGCGCCTTCGAAGTGTCGGCGCGCCACCTGAACTTCACCCACGCGGCGGAGGAGCTGCACCTCACCCAGGGCGCGGTGAGTCAGCAGATCCGCCAGCTGGAAGGCCAGCTCGGGGTGGCGCTGTTCAAGCGCCTGCCCCGGGGGCTGGGCCTGACCGAGGAGGGGCAGTCGTACCTCCCGGTCGTGCAGGACGCCATCAGCCGCCTGGCGGTGGGCACCAACGAGATCTTCGGACAGCGCCAGCGCCGGCCGCTGAAGGTGCGCGGCAGCCTCTCGTTCCTGCACTTCTGGCTGGCGCCGCGCCTGGAGGACTTCCGCCGGGCGCATCCGCAGATCGACATCCGCTACATCAGCAACCTGTGGGTCAAGGAACTCGATGCCGAGGACGACCTGGAGATCCGCTGGGGCAGCGGGCAGTGGGCCGGCGTCGAGGCGCAGCGACTGACCTGGGATTACCTGGTGCCGGTCTGCTCGCCGGCGCTGATGAGCGCCTCCGGCCTGCGCGAGCCGCGCGATGTGGCGCGGCTGCCGCTGCTGCACGTGCTGGGCTACGAGGAGGGCTGGGGCTACTGGCTGAAAAGGGTCGGGGCCGGCGATGTGGATTATTCGAGCGGCATGCAGTTCGACACCCTGGTCTCCACGCTGCGCATGGCGGAGCTGGGGCTGGGGATCGCCCTGGCGCGCTCGTCGCTGGTCGAGGACCTGCTGGGCGAAGGCCGCCTGGTGGCGCCTTTCGCCCAGCGCATCGAGGCCAGCGAGTCGTTCTACCTGGTGCGTGGCCTGGGCGAGGCGCTGACCCCGGACGCACAGGCCTTTTCCAACTGGCTGGTGGCGATGGTCCACCGCCAAACATGAGTACGAACCTGGAGTGACGATGCAGTACACAAGCACGCGCGGCGCCGCGACACGAGTGGATTTTCGCACGGTGGTCCTGTCCGGCCTGGCCGAGGACGGCGGGCTCTACGTACCGGTGTCGCTGCCGCAGTTCAGCGCGAACGAGATCGCCAACTGGTCCTGGCTGCCGTTCGACGAGCTGGCCTGGCGCGTCATCTCGCCCTTCGTCGGCGACAGCATCGACGAGGCGAGCCTGAGGTCGCTGGTGAGCGACAGCTATAGCCGCTTCCGCCACCGGGCCATCGCCCCGCTGCAGCAGATCGGCCACAACGAATGGGTCTTGCAGCTGTTCCATGGGCCGACCCGCGCGTCCAAGGATTTCGCCGCGCAATTGCAGATGCGCCTGGTGCAGCATTTCCTCGGCGAGAACGGCGACCGGGCGATGCTGGTCGGTGCGAGCAATGGCGATACGGCGGTGGCGGCCATCGAGGCGCTCGATGCCTGCCCGGGGGCCAGGCTGCTGGCGCTCTATCCGCGCACCGGCACTCCGGGCGACCGCATGGCGATCCTGCAGGCGGCGGATTCCGGCCGTGTCTGCGCGCTGGCGGTGGACGGCAGCTTCGACGATTGCCAGTCCCTGGTTTCCCGGTTGTTCCGCCAATGGCCGTTGCCGGACGTGGTGCCCATCAGCTTCAACTCCACCAACTGGGTCGGCGTGCTGGCGCAGATCGTCTTCTACTTCCACGCCGCGCTGCAGTTGGGCGGGGGCCTGCGTCCGGTGGGCTTCAGCGTGCCGGCGGCCAGCTTCGCCGAGATCTACGCCGGCTTCATCGCGCAGAAGATGGGCCTGCCGATCAACCAGATCATCGTGTCCACCAACCGCAACGACGCGCTGCACCAGTTCATCCATAGCAACCGCTACAACACGGGCTCATCCAGCCACACGCTGTCGCCGGCCATGGACTTCTCGCTGTTCTCCAACCTGGAACGCTTCGTCTGGGAGCTCTACGAGCGCAACGGCCCGGCGACCCGCGCGCTGATGGAGCACTTCGAGTACTGCGGCGAGCTGAGCATCGGCAACCGCCAGTGGCTGCAGGCTCGCATGCTGTTCGACTCCTACGCGGTGGGCGATGCCCAGACCCGCGAGGAGATCGCCACGCTGTTCCGCGAAACCGGTTGCGCGGTGGACCCGCACACAGCCACGGGCGCCTTCGCCGGGCGCCTGCACCGGCGCAACATCGGCGCGCCCATGGTGACGCTCGGGCAGATCGCGCCGGAGAAGTCGGCGGCGCTGCTCGCCGAGCTCGGGGCCTGGCACGGCGAGGTGCCGGCCAGCGCCGCCCTCGGCGCCCCGGCGCGGGTGCTAGGCCGTGACGACCTGCAGGGTCTCGGCGAAATCCTGGCGCAGTTGCAGGCCGGCCGATGAAGCGAATCCTCGACCCGCTCGACGAACGCATCCTCGCCGAACTCACGGCCAACGCGCGGATCGCCCACGCCGAGCTGGGCGCGAAGGTCAACCTGTCGCGCAATGCCGTGCGCCAGCGCATCGAGCGCCTGGAGCGCGATGGCGCCATCCAGGGCTACACGCTGCGCATCGGCGAAGGCCGGCGCCCGGCCTCGCTGATCAGCGCGGTGATCTTCGTCTACCGCTACGACCGCATGCGCGGCGAGGCCGTGCTCGACGCGCTGCGCGGCATCCCCGAGATCGTGCAGTGCGAGGTGCTCAGCGGCGAGTTCGACCTGATGCTGCGGGTCGAGGCCGCGAGCCCCGAGCGCGTTCACCTGGTCTGGAAGGAAATCGCCGCCATGCCCGGCGTCGAGAACACGGTGACTTCGTTCGTTCTCTCGGCGGTGATCTGACCCTTACCGCCCCAACCGACCGCTGTTTCGCCAACGCCGCCCGGACGCTGTCCGGGCGGCGTTTTTTCGTTGTGGCGCGGGCTGCCCGGGACTGGGCAAAACGCCCAACAAATACAGCGTTTTGACCTATTCAACTGCCATGGCCCGAACCCTAGGCTGAGCTCCATCGAACAACAGCCTGGAGGAAGGCAAACCATGACCGAATACAAGATCGCCCTCGTTGGCTTTGGTGGTGTGAACCGTGGCCTGGCCCAACTGATCGCCGAGCGCAACGCCACCTGGCAGGCCGAGCTGGGCTTCAGCCTGAGCATCGTCGGCGTCACCGACCTGTTCCTGGGCTCGATCATCGACCGCAACGGCCTGGACGCCTCGACCCTGGCCAGCCTGCCGGCAGCCAAGGGCGCCTTCGCGCAACTGCCGGGCGGCTCCGCCGAAGCCTTCAACGAAGCGGTGATCAAGCAGTCCGGCGCCGACATCGTCGCCGAAGCGACCTTCACCAACCCGGTGGACGGCGAGCCGGCGGCGACCTTCTGCCGCTGGGCCCTGGAGGCCGGCAAGCACGTGGTCACCACCAACAAGGGCCCGATCGCCCTGCATGGCGCCGAGCTCAAGCAACTGGCCAAGGCCAACGGCGTGGCCTTCGAGTACGAAGGCTCGGTGATGAGCGGCACCCCCGTCCTGCGCCTGGCGAACAAGACCCTGGCCGGTGCCGAGGTGCGTGGCTTCGAAGGCATCCTCAACGGCACCTCCAACTACGTGCTGACGCGCATGGAGGAGGGCCTGAGCTTCGACGAGGCGGTGGCCAAGGCCCAGGAGCTGGGCTACGCCGAGGCCGACCCGAGCGCCGACGTGGACGGTTATGACGTGCGCCTGAAGGTCGTCATCCTGGCCAATGAACTGCTCGATGCGCACCTGCAGGTCAGCGACGTCGCCTGCAACGGCATCCGCGGTATCAGCTCCGCCGACATCGAGCGGGTGCGTGACTCGGGCGCGCGCTGGAAGCTGATCGGTTCGGCCCGCCGCGAGGACGACGGTTCGGTGCGCGCCAGCGTCGAGGCCCGCCTGCTGCCGAGCTGGCACCCGCTGATCGGCATTTCCGGCGCCACCAATGCGGTGTCCTTCGAGACCGCGCTGCTGGGCGCAGTAACCGTTTCCGGACCGGGCGCCGGACGCATCGAGACGGCCTTCGCGCTGCTCTCGGACATCGTTGCCATCCACGCATCCCGCCACAAGGCCTGAGGAACGAAGCCCATGAGCCCGACTACCGCATCCCTGGCCGCGACCCCGCAGCCCACCCAGATCGACGTGTTCAGCCCCTTCGACGGCAGCCTGGTCGGCAGCGTGCCTTGCCTCGGCCCGCAGGACGTCCCGGGCCTGCTCGCCATCGCCCGCCAGGGCGTGCGTGAAAGCGCGGCACTGCCACGGCACCGCCGCGCGAGCATCCTCGAGCGCACCGCGCAGCTCATCGAACGCGATGCCGCCGATTTCGCCGGGCTGATCGTCGACGAGGCGGGCAAGACCCTGCGCCAGGCGGAAAAGGAAGTGAAGCGCTGCATCAACACGCTGAAGCTTTCCGCCGAGGAAGCGCGACGCAATGCCGGCGAGGTCGTGCCCTTCGACGCCTATGAGGGCTCGGAGTCGCGCCACGGCTGGTTCACCCGCGACCCGCTGGGGCTGATCCTCGCCATCACGCCCTACAACGACCCGCTGAACCTGGTCGCCCACAAGCTGGGCCCGGCCATCGCCGGCGGCAACTCGGTCATCCTCAAGCCTTCGGAGCTGGCGCCGCTGTCCGCGCTCAAGCTGGTCCAGTACCTGGTGGAAGCCGGCCTGCCGGAATCGGTGGTGACCGTCGCAACGGGAGGCGCCGACCTTGGCCGGGCGCTGGTGGCGGTGCGCGAGGTGCGCATGATTTCCTTCACCGGCGGTTTCGCCACCGGCGAGCAGATCGCACGGGGCGCCGGCCTGAAGAAGCTCGCCATGGACCTGGGCGGCAACGCTCCGGTCCTGGTGCTGGAGGACTGCGACCTGGGCGCCGCCGTCGAGTCCTGTGTATCGGGCGCCTTCTGGGCGGCCGGGCAGAACTGCATCGGCACCCAGCGCATCCTGGTCCAGGCGTCGATCTACGAGCAGTTCCGCGAGCGCTTCGTCGAACTGACCCGCGCCATGGTGCTCGGCGATCCGGGGCGGCGCGAGACCGATATCGGCCCGATGATCACCGAGGCGTCCGCGCGGCGGACCGAGCAGCTGGTGAGCGAGGCGCTGGTCGAGGGTGCGCGCCTGCTGTGCGGGCACAAGCGCCAGGGCGCGCTCTACGCGCCCACGGTGCTGGAGAATGTCGGCCACGACAGCCGCCTCTGGCGCGAGGAGGCCTTCGCCCCGGTGGTCATGCTGGAGCCGTTCGACGACCTGGAGCAGGCGGTGGCGGCGGCCAATGCGCCGGAGTACAGCCTGCACGCCGGCCTGTTCACCCGCGACCTGTCCCTGGCGCTGTCGCTGGCCCGGCGCATCGAGGCCGGCGGGGTGATGGTCAACGATTCCTCCGACTACCGCTTCGACGCCATGCCCTTCGGCGGCTCCAAGTACGGCAGCCTGGGCCGCGAAGGCGTGCGCTTCGCCTACGAGGACATGACCCAGCCCAAGGTGGTGTGCATCAACCAGCTCGATTGAGTTCGGCTGACGACCTTCACGGCCGTCATTTTCACCGGGTGGGTCCGCTCGCCGCGCCACCCGGTGTTTTTTCAGCGCATCGACAGGGAGCAAGCGATGATCACGCGTTATGCAGAAGGCGCCAGGATGTCCCTGGCGGCGGCCTTCGGGCCCTTTTTCGAGACCGCCGGAGTGGCGGCGGAGGATACGAGCCAGGATGTGCAGGGGCAGCTCAGGGAGGTGCTGGCAACCATCGACGGGTTGATGGCCGAGGCGGGTGTCGGCAAGGAGCAACTGACCCGGGTGCAGATCTGGCTGGCCGATTACGCCCACTTCGATCAGGTCAACGCCATCTACGACGCCTGGCTGCAGGGCTATCCGAAGCCCGCTCGCGCCTGCGTCGGTGCCGATCTGGGGGAGGGCTACCAGGTGGAAGTGCAGGTGTTTGCCATCCGCGCTGTCTAGCTCGCCTGGCGCCTCTGGCTGGAGCATCGCCAGCCTCCTGGGGGGAAGGCGGGCCATGGATTCAACCGGTTGACGCAACAGTCCATGGCGGTATGCCGCGAAGGGCTGGCCTGGTGCTGTTATGGACTCGCCCAGGAACCACCTGTGCTCTTGCGGCCATGCGCCGCGACTTTGCCCTGGCGCCGATGGCCCTGGCTAATAGTCGCGGTCCCCGCGAAGCGCCAGCGCCGGCCAGGCCTGCCTTGCGTAACGCGACCAAGTGGGCGAAATGAATACCGAACAGGGCATCCTGTCTCACTCCAGCACCGTTGCGTGACGCTTGCGATACTCCGCCGGCGTCACCCCCACGACGCGCATGAATGCCCGCCGCAGCGTGTCGACGCTGGAGAAGCCGCATTCCGCCGCCACCTGCTTGGGCACGATGTTTCCCTCCTCGAGCAGGAGCCTCGCCGCCGACACCCGCGCGGCCTCGACCCAGCTGGCAGGCGTTAGGCCCACTTCATCGCGAAACAGGCGCGACAGGTGCCTTGGGCTGACGCCGATGCGCGCCGCCAGGCTCCGCACATCGTGGGGTTGCGCCGGGTGCGCCGCGACCCAGCGCTGCAGCTCCTGCAATGCCGAGCGATTCGCCGCCGCGGGCGCTTCGCGGCGGCTGAACTGCGCCTGGCCGCCGGGACGTTTGAAATACATCACCAGCTGGCTGGCGACCTTCAGGGCGATGTCGCGGCCCAGGTCTTCCTCGACCAGGGCCAGTGCCAGGTCCATGCCGGCGGTGACGCCCGCTGCCGTGCGCAGCTTGCCGTCGCGCACGTGGATCGCATCGGCATCCACCGTCACCTGCGGATAGCGCCTGGCCAGTGGATCGGCCATCGCCCAGTGCGTGGTGATTCGCCGGCCATCGAGCAGGCCGGCCTCGGCCAGGAGGTAGGCTCCGCTGCAGACGGAGCCGAAGCGGCGGGCCAGGGGCGCCGTGCGACGGATCCAGTCGAGCACCCGCGGCTCGGCGGGCGCGTCGCCCACGTGCGGCGCGCCGGCGACCAGCAGCGTGTTGAACCTGGGCAGGCTCGTCGCTTGGGGATCGTCCTCGATCACGATGTCCGGCAGCAGCCTGGCGCCCGACGACGCCCGCAGCGGACCGTGGCGCAGCGCTACCACCTGCAGGCGGTAGATCTCGGCGCCGGCTTGCACGTTGGCTTCGGCGAAGACGTCGAGCGGGCCGGATATGTCCAGCAACTGGAAGCCTTCGATGGCCAGAAGGCCGATGTTGCGTGCGCTAGGCATGGCGGGTGTCCGGAATGTTCGTGGATGGCTCGATTCGTCGTGTTAAGACGATTGAAGACATTGTGCGGCGACTCATAGACTCGAAACAACCCCCACCGAACAGGAGTCGACCATGAGCCTCACACTCGGCGACATCGCCATTCCCGACAGCAAGCTGGCCCGCGAAATCACCGAGCTGGTGCGCGATACCGAATCGCCTTTGCTGTTCCACCACTCCAGCCGCGTCTACTACTGGGCCGCGCTGGCGGCCCGGCATCGCGGGTTGCGCTACGACGCGGAACTGCTTTACGCCGGCGCCATGTTCCACGACATGGGGCTGACCGCTGCGCACAGCAGCCATGACAAGCGCTTCGAGGTGGATGGCGCCAATGCGGCCGCGGACTTCCTGCGCAGCCGCGGCATCGGCGAACGCGAGGTGGAGAAGGTCTGGACCGCCATCGCCCTGCACACGACGCCGGGCATTCCCGAGTTCATGGCGCCGGAGATCGCGCTGGTGACGGCAGGCGTGGAGATGGATGTGCTCGGCATCCGCTACCACAGCTTCGCCGAGGCTGACCGCGAAGCCGTGGTGCACGAGCATCCGCGTACCGAGCAGTTCAAGGAGGACATCATCCAGGCCTTCTACGACGGTATCCGGCACAAGCCCGAGACCACCTTCGGCAACGTCAAGGCCGATGTGATTTGCGACAAGGAGCCGCATTTCTATCGAGGCAACTTCTGCAGCGTGATCCGCGCATCGGCCTGGAAGGGCTGAGCGGGCCACCCGGGAGATGAACGCCCCCGGCGTTGCCCGCTCCCTCGGCAACGTCGGGGTAAGCAGGTAGACGAACCAGACGAAGGAGGTAGTGACCATGCAAACGAAAACCACGCGCGGCGCTGCGCTGCCGGACAGCCAGTTGGCACGCGAGGTCAGGCAGCTCATCCGGGACACCTGCAGCGAACTGCTGTTCGCGCATTCCACGCGCGTCTATCTGTGGGGCGCGTTGCTCGGCGAGCGACGGGGCCTGACCTTCGACCCCGAACTGCTCTATGTCGCCGCCATGTTCCACGACATCGGCCTCACGACGCTCTATCGCGACAGCCAGCTGCGCTTCGAGGTGGATGGGGCGAACGCCGCGCGCGATTTCCTGCGCAGCCATCGCATCAGCGAATCCGACATCGACAGGGTCTGGAATGCCGTCGCGCTGCATACCACGCCGGGGATTGCGGAGCACATGCATGCCGAAATCGCCCTGCTGCAGGCGGGGGCGGGCATGGACGTGGCCGGGCGGGGATTCGAACAGTTCACCGATGAAGAAAGGAGCCTGGTCCTGGCGGACTATCCCCGCGAGCGCGATTTCGCCAACCGGATGATCGACACCTTCTACCAGGGCATGAAGCACCGCCCCGCGAGCACCTTCGGCACCTTCAACGACGACTTCCTCGCCCACCGGGATCCCACCTTCGAGCGGGTGGACCTGTGCAACATCATTCTCCATTCCCGGTGGGAAAAACCGTGCTGAGCGCTGGCCGGCTCGCCCAGCACGGAGCGCCTTCGCTATGCCGTTGCGGCGCGGCTGGCGCCGTTCAGGAGTGCCAGGCTGTCGCTATCGAGCTGCAAGGTGCTGGCGCGGATCAGTCTGGCCATCTGGCTTTCGCTGGTGGCGCTGGCGATGGGTGCGGTGATTCCCGGCTGCTGGCGTAGCCAGGCCAGCGCGGCTTCCGAGGGGGCGATGCCGTGGCTTTCGGCGACCTGGTCGAGGGCGGCCAGGATGCGCATGCCGCGCGCGTCGAAGTACTTCTCCAGGTCTTCGCGGCGGGCGCTGTCGCCGAGGTCGGCCAAGCGACGGTACTTCCCCGAGAGGAAGCCGGAGGCGAGGCTGAAATAAGTCACCACCGCGCAGCCTTGCTGGATGGCGATTGGCAGGCTTTCGGACTCGAACCCCGCGCGGTCGTAGAGGTTGTATTCCACCTGCAGCGCCGAGTAGGGCGGCAGGTCCAGTTCGTCGGCGGTCGCCCTGGCCGCCTGCAACTGGGCCGGGCTGAAGTTGGAGGCGCCGATGGCGCGGACCTTGCCGGCGGCGACCAGGTCCTCGTAGGCGCGCAGGGTTTCCTCGTGCGGCGTCTGCGGGTCCGGGTAGTGCGAGAAGTAGAGGTCGATGTAGTCGGTCTGCAGGCGTCGCAGCGAATCCTCCGCCGCCTGCAGTATCCAGCGTCGCGAGAGTCCCTTGCGGGTCGGCGAGAGCTCGGCGCCTACCTTGGTGAATAAGGTAATGCGGTCGCGCTGCCCGGGCCGGGAGGCGAGCCACTTGCCGATGATGCGTTCGGACTCGCCGCCGCTGTGGCCTGGCACCCAAGTCGAATACATGTCCGCGGTGTCGATGCTGTTCAAGCCGGCATCGAGGAAGGTGTCGAGCAGGCGCAGCGAGCGGCTCTCGTCGATCGTCCAGCCAAACACGTTGCCGCCCAGGACGAGCGGGGAAATGGCCAGCTCGCTGGCCGGAATGGATTTGAGGGGCATGTTGGCTCCTGGCCGATAGCTGTCAGCAGACCGCGATGTGCGAGTCGGCCCGTGGTTCAGTCCCGCCGCAGAGAACGCCGGTTTCTGGGTCGCGAACGATGATCTGGCCGCGACCGTAATCGGTCAGGTCGCATGCCACTTCCACCTCGTGGCCGCGGCGGGCGAGGGCGAAGGCCAGGTCGCGCGAAGCGCTCTGCTCGATGCCCACCTTCATCCCGCCCAGCCATTGCCAGCGCGGGGCGTCCAGCGCGGCTTGCGGGTTGAGGCCGAAGTCCACCAGGTTCATCACCACCTGCACGTGGCCTTGCGGCTGCATGTAGCCACCCATGACGCCGAACGGGCCGACCGCCACGCCGTCCTTGCTGAGGAAGCCGGGGATGATGGTGTGGAAGGTCTGCTTGCCCGGGGCCAGCGCATTGGCGTGGGCCGGGTCGAGGCTGAACTCCGAGCCGCGGTTCTGCAGGGCGATGCCGCTGTCGGGCAGCACCACGCCCGAGCCGAAGCCGTGGTAGGCGCTCTGGATGAACGAGACCATGTTGCCTTCGCCGTCGGCGGTGGCGATGTACACCGTGCCGCTGGCGTGCGGGTCGCCGTGCTGCGGAGCCTGGGCGCGCTCGCCGATCTCGGCGCGGCGGCGGGCGGCATAGTCGTCGCTCAGCAGGGTGCTGGCCGCCACGCGCATGTGTTCCGGGTCGGTGATGTAGTGCAGGCCGTCGGCGTAGGCCTTCTTCATCGCTTCCAGCTGGCGGTGCCAGGTGAGCTGGCTGTCGCGCTGGTCGAAGTCAAAACCCTGGAGGATCTTCAGGGTCATCAGGGCGATCAGGCCCTGGCCGCTGGGCGGGATCTCCCAGACGTCGTAGCCACGGTAATTGGCCTTGATCGGCTCGACCCATTTCGGCCGGTAGCCGGCGAGGTCCGCTGCGCTCAGTTGGCCGCCGGTGGCCGCCGAATGTGCTGCCAGGCGTTGGGCGATGCTGCCGCGATAGAAGCTTTCGCAGCGGGTCTCGGCCAGTTCGGCGAGCGTCCGCGCTTGCGCCGGGTTGCGGAACAGCTGGCCGGCCCTGGGCGCTTGGCCGTCGATCAGGAAGGTGTCGAACCAGGCTTGCAGCACCGGCTCGCGTTCGCGGCTGGCCTGGTATTCCGCCTGGGCGATGCGCCACTGGTGGGCGACAACTGGCGACACCGGGAAGCCGTCGCGGGCCAGGGCGATGGCCGGTTGCAGCAGGTCGGCGAAGGGCAGCTTGCCGTAGCGTTCGGACAGCTCGGCCCAGGCCGAGGGAATGCCCGGCACCGTGACCGGCAGCCAGCCGTGCACCGGCATCGTGGCGTGGCCCGCGGCCTTCACCTTGTCGATGGACAGCGAGGCCGGGGCGTAACCGCTGGCGTCCAGGCCGTGCAGTCGGTCCTTGATCCAGACGAGGGCGAAGGCGTCGCCGCCGATGGCGCAGCCGGTGGGCTCGACCACCGTCAGCGCTGCAGCCGTGGCGATGGCCGCATCGATGGCATTGCCGCCGGCGCGCAGCATGGCGATGCCGGCCTCGGCGGGCCGCGGCTGGGGCATGCCGTTGCGGGCGAACACGCTCTGGCGCTGGGAGGCATAGGGGTATTCGTGGGCAGAAAAGCTCAGCATGGAGAGAGTCCTTGAATCACAGCACGCGGCTGAGGAATTCCCGCGTGCGCGGATGATGGGGGTTGCCGAACACCTGGGCTGGCGGACCTTCTTCGATGAGCTCGCCCTGGTGCAGCACCACCACGCGGTCCGCCACTTCGCGCGCGAAGCCCATCTCGTGGGTGACGACCACCATGGTCATGCCTTCCTCGGCCAGCTCCTTCATCACCTGCAGCACCTCGCCCACGGTTTCCGGGTCGAGCGCGCTGGTGGGTTCGTCGAAGAGCATCGCCTGCGGCTTCATCGCCAGGGCGCGGGCGATGGCCACGCGCTGCTGCTGGCCGCCGGAGAGCTGGGCAGGGTAGTGCTCGGCCTTGTCCGCCAGGCGCACCCGGGCGAGCAGGCGGCGGGCCAGTTCGAGGGCTTCGCCGCGCGGCACGCCGAGCACCTGTACCGGCGCCTCGATGATGTTCTCGAGCACCGTCATGTGCGGGAACAGGTTGAAGCGCTGGAACACCATGCCGATGTCGCGGCGGCGCCGGGCGATGTTGCTTTCCGAGTCGCGCACGAGCTTGCCGTCGGCACGCTCGCGGTAGCCCATCAGCTCGCCGTTGACGCGAATGCTGCCGCCCTGGATGTCTTCGAGCAGGTTGATGCAGCGGATGAAGGTGGTCTTGCCCGAGCCGGAGGCGCCGATCAGCACCACCACCTCGCCCTTGTGTACGTCCAGCGACACGCCCTTGAGAATCTCCAGCTCGCCGAAGGCCTTGTGCACGTCGCGGGCCTGGATCACCACGTCTTTCGCGGTCGGGATCATCTCAACGCCCCCTCAGCAGTTTCATGGCCTGCTGGCCGAACATCCGGCTAGGCGCCGGCGCGTGGCCCTCGGACTTGCCGAAGCGATTTTCCAGCCAGCGCTGGAAGAAGCCCCAGAGGGTGGTCAGCAGAAGGAAGTAGATGGCCACCACCAGGTACAGCTCGAACACGCGGAAGGTCGCCGAGGTGACCATCTGGGTGCTCAGCAGCAGTTCCTGCACGCCGATCACGCTGACCAGGGTGGTGTTCTTCAGCATCACGTTGAACTCGTTGCCCAGCGGCGGAACGATGACGCGGAAGGCCTGGGGCAGGACGATGCGCCGCATCAGCTTGGCGAAGGTCATGCCCAGGGAACGCCCGGCCTCGTACTGGCCCTTGTCCACCGCGCCGATGCCGGCGCGGATGATCTCGGCCATGTAGGCGCCCTCGTTCAGGCCCAGGGCGATGATCGCCGCCTGGATGTTGCCCGGCAGGATGAACAGCCCGAGGTTCAGGTCCTCGAAGCGGAACACTCCGCCGGCGGCCAGGGCCGTGTAGAGGAAGACGATCTGCACCAGCAGCGGCGTGCCGCGCATCAGCCACACGTAGAAGCGCACCGGGTATTGCAGCAGCGGGTTGGACGACAGCCGCATCAACGCCGCGAGCAGCCCCAGCACGCAGCCCAGGAGCATGGCGCCGACGGCGATCACGCAGGTCAGCCAGAGGCCGTACAGGTAGATGTCGCTCGGCTTGAGCAGGTATTGCCAGAACACGTCCCAACTGAAGTTCATGACCGGTCACCTCAGTCGAGTTTGTCGCCTTCGATATGCCATTTGGCGAGCAGCGCGTGGTAGCTGCCGTCGGCCTGCATGTCCTTGATGATCTGCTGCACGGCTTCGCTCAGCTGCTTGTCTTCCTTGCGAATGCCCAGGCCGGTACCGATGCGCGCGAACGCCGGTACGCCGATCTCGAAGAGGTCCGGTGCCATGCCCTGGTAATAGCCCGCCGTCTCCACGGTGGTGCCGTAGGCGTCGGCTTGCTGGATGCGCAGGGCCTGGAAGGCATCGGTGTCGGTGTTGTAGACGACCACCGTCATCGGTGCCTTGCCGGCCTTCTTCAATTGCTCGTTATGGGCGTCGAGCAGGGTGCGGATGGTCGAGCCGTTGAGCACCGCGACCTTCTTCCCGGAGAGGTCGTCCAGGGTGTGGATCCCCTTGGGATTGCCCTTGGTCACCACCACGGCCTGGCTGGAGTACATGTAGTTGACCATGTCGATCACCTGGCGCCGTTCGGGCTTGTCGAACAGCTGGTCGACCAGCATGTCGCACTGCCTGGCCAGCAGCGCCGGGATCAGCCCGGAGAAGGGCGTCACCCGCCACTCGATCTTCTTGTCGCCCAGCCGCTTGGCGATGGCTTCGCCAAGGTCGACGGTGACCCCGGTGAGCTTCTGCGAGCTGTCGTAGAAGCCCATGGGCGGGGAGTCCATGCCGCCGCAGAACACCATCTTGTCGGCGTTCTGCAGGCGGTCGGGGATCTTCACCGTGTCGGCGTGGGCGAGCGGGGCGGCCAGGCAAAGGGCGATAAGGCACTGCGGAATCCTGCGTACGAACATGTTCAGCTCCAGTGGGTGAGGTTGCCGGGGCAGTTCAGTGGGACAGGCGAAGGTCGGGTCTCAGGCGCCCGTTGCTTCGAGGAACCGGGTGAGCGAGGGCACGGTGCCCTCGATGTGCTCGCAGAGCACCCGCTCGGCTTCGCGGGCATCGCCCGAGCGCAGGGCGTCGAGGATCACGGCGTGCTCCTCGCGGGCGCTCATGGGCTTGTCGACGTGCTGCAACCACAGGCGCATGTGCGGTTCGATCACCGAGTACAGCGCGGTGATCTGGCGCATCAGCCGCGGGCGCCCGGCCAGGCTGCAGAGGTATTCGTGGAAGGCGCGGTGACGGCTGACCCATTCGGCGCTGTCGTCGCGGTAGTCGTCCATTTCGTCGAGCATCCGCTCCAGGCGGGCGATGTCGCGCTCGGTGAGCTTGGGGACGGCGACGCGGATCGCCAGCCCTTCGAGGGCGCTGCGCATCTCGAAGACTTCGTGCATCTCCTCGATGTTCAGGCCGCTGACGATGGCCCCGCGGTTCGGCCGCAGGGTAACCAGGCCCTCGGCGTCCAGGCGTTTGAAGGCGCCGCGCACCGGCATGCGGCTCATGCCGATGTCGCTGGCGATGTCTTCGGCGACCAGGCGGTCGCCGGTCTTGTAGCGGCCGGTACAGATGGCTTCGAGCAGGTAGTCGTAGGCCTCGTCTTCGGCGCTCATGGGTTGGCGCGGGGCAGGTACCAGGCGCATGGGGTCGCTCCTTTTGGATGTTTGGATCCAATTATCCATGAATTCAAAAAGGCAAAACCCATGCCACGAGCCTGTGAATGGGCTCAAGTAATTGATTTTGTGGAGATTGATCGGGGGAGGGCGGTTTGCCTGAAGTGGGGTGCTGGGGTGGAATGTAACGATGGCGTGCACGCATGGCCTTGTTCTGGTGCGTGACGGGCTTCTTCGTAACAGGCCTCCGGGATGACCCGGCAAGGAACATCGCCCCGTCCCCATTCGCAGCCCGGGTACCGCAGTCATCTCAGGCTCATCAACTGGGGAATGTGAATTGCATTATCATGTAATGATAATGGTTGATGCCCGGCGCTGGCGGCTCCAGCAGGAAGGCCGGCCGGTGCTGAAGTGAGTCCCCGGTTGCCGCAGCCACCGGGCCGCCGAGTAGCAAGACGCAGAGGGGTGCAATGAATGAGACGAACTGATGTGAGGGCCCGGCATGCCGAGGGTGTATCCTTCGACACCCATGTGATTGCCAATCCCACCAACACCAAAGAGTGGATCGTGTTCTTCAAGAAGAACGCCGGGAGAAGCTTTTTCCTGGTGGATGAGAACGAGGAAGTCGAGTCGTTCGCGCACCTGGATGACCTGATCCACGAACTGCGTGACCTCGGAATCAAGAGCGCAGAGATCCATATCTGAGTTGCCGGCCATTGGGATGCGACTTTCTGGCCAGTGAAACGCGAGCAGCTGACCGGCCAGGGTGAAGGGTTCTGGATGGTCTGCCCGGGAATCGGCCTGGTGCGGTTTGGCCACGAGCGCTGCGCCTGGGAGTTCCTGGCGAGCGCAAGGCGCGCGTCGAGGCACCGCCTGGCTTCCGCTAACGATGAATGACGAAATGAGTTGGCCAATCAAGTGAGCTGTACAACCCGTCGAAAGATCGAGCACTTGCGTCGGCAGATTCCGGCTTTCGCCTGCGTGCCAGGCTGCCACGACTGCTGTGGGCCGGTGACCGCCTCGTCCGAAGAAGTGTCGCGACTCCCCGTGAAAAGCGACGCTGAGCATGACGCGGCCCTGGCGCAATGGAATTGCGTGCATCTGGGGGCGAACGGCTGCGAAGTCTACGAGGAGCGTCCATTGATCTGCCGCCTGTTCGGGACTACTCCGAGCTTGCCCTGCCCACGCGGCCGCGGTCCGGAAACGCCGACAGAGGCGCATGTCGAACGCCAGGTGCATGAATTGATTGCCAGCACCCGCCAAGTGCTGGTCTAGCGGACCTGCGCGAAGTTCATCGCCACGCTGGATGAATCGGCAGCGCACAGGCTGCATGGAGGCTTGGTCACATCGGGTGTCCTTCTTCCGGGCTTTTTGCTGGCAGGGCTGCAGAACAGAAGAGAGCAGGGCCGCGCAGATGCAGGGCGCCTGGTATTGCCCAACCCTGGACGTGAGCGACAAGCGCTTGCCTGGCGGGCGACGCGACGTTCAGGGTCATCGCGGGCTGCCGTTTCGCTCGTCGCCCGCTACGAATACTGCGTAGACGCTGCCTCGGTCGGCGCAGCCTTGGGCTCCTTCGCCGGGCGGAGCTTGCGGATCGTTTCCACGAAGGGCGCGGCGATCAGGCTGTAGATCGTCAGGTAGCGGTCTTCATGCTGCTCGCCGACGCCGAAGCGGATGTGCTCGGGCGTTGGGCTGGTGACGTAGAGCGTGCCGAACATCCAGTCCCACACCGACAGGTTGGTGCCGAAGTTCTTGTTGAAGTGCCGGGGGGAGTCGCTGTGGTGCACCTGGTGCTGGGCGGGGCTGTTCAGCACGTGCTCGATGATCGGCCCGAACGACAGCCAGACATGGCTGTGGCGCAGGTTCGAGGCCAAGGCATTGAAGATGAAGACCAGGTAGGTCACGCCGAACAGGGTGTAGCGGCTGACCTCTTCGCCGCACAGGTACCAGAAGACCCCCGCGTAGGCGCCAACGGTGATGGACGTCACCAGGTTTTCAACGATGTCTTCGACGAAATGGATGCGACTCGCCGTCACCGGCACCAGCACGGGCGCCGAGTGGTGCACCTTGTGGAACGCCCACAGCCAGCGGCTGTGAAACGCCCGGTGGACCCAGTAGTTCCTGAGGTCGTTCAGCAGGAACAACCCCAACCCGTACAGCAGCGAGAGGGAGAGGCCCGCGCCCGTGCGTGGGCGTTCGCCCCACAGGCGGGTGAAGAAGGCGATGTAGTCGCCCGATTCCAGGATGTAGGGATCGACGAGACCCGCGATGGGCACTACCCAGGCGACGGTCAGGATGGCCCGCACGAAGTAGTAGCGGTAATCCAGCAACGCCGAGCGATGGAAGTGCACGCGGTTGCCGCCGATGAATTGCCAGAACGAAGGGGCGTCCGTCTGCCCGCGTTGCTTCCTGGATCGGTACAGGCCGTAGGCGACTGCATAGGAGATGAAGAGAAAGAGCACGCCGAGGCGACCGTTCAGGTCGAAGATGCCGCAGAACTGGTTGGAGACGGGCTCGATCACCAGTTCGCTCAGGTGGTGGTAGATCTGCGAGAAATCATTCACGGCGAATCGGTCTTCGTCGAAGGGCAGTGGCCAGTAACCGGCCTGCCCGCGGGTGCTGGGGCGGACCGGGCAGCAGGCTCGACCCTGTTCGGTTGTGGCTCTGAGTGCCTAAGGATCGCTTCTTGTTTTTGCGGCGATCCACCGACCGCGCCGGCGCGGCTACGATGCGCTTCGGGCTACGCGCGCCTTGGGGTGGATCTTGCGTGAGTCGCAATCCTATTTGTTAGTGATTCCTAACGTCAAACGGCACGGCGCGTCAGCGCGTTTCGCTTGGGCTGGATGCCGATGGGGCGGCAGGCTTCGCCCCCGGGGCGTCAGTGAATCGTGGGGAAGCGCTCTTTAACCAGCGCCTGGGCCTGGTAGGCCATCTGGTCGAGCAGGCGGTCGCGCTTGTCTTCGGCCTCGCTCATGGCCTTCTTGCCGCGTTGCTGCAGCAGGTAGGCGTGGATCTGCCGTACTTCCTTGGACTGGAAGATCGGCGCCAGGTCCTGCACGGCGACCATGCCGTTCGAGCGGTGGTCGCGGGTGTTCAGCAGCACGTGCGGCCCCTGCGCCGCCAATACCCGGAAGCCCATCGACTCGAACACCGGCACCTTGCTCGCCGCGCAGGCCAGCTCGACATGCGGGCGCTGCTCGATCATCTGCTGCAACAGGGCCCGGGCAATGCCGTGCCGGCGGTGGCTGGCCTGCACGGCCAGGTAGGCGAGGGTGCAGGCTTCGGCATCGTCCTGGCTCGGCAGGTACAGGGCGAAACCCAGCACCTGCGACGGGTCTTCGTCAGCCAGTGCCAGGATCAGGCGCGCGGGGCTTTCCGGGGTGCCGTTCATGGTCTGCAGATACAGGTGCACCTCGTAGCCGATCACGTACTGATACAGCTGGTACAGCGGGTTGCTGGGCGTCAGCGGCACCGGGCTGATGTCGCTGAAGTAGTCCACCACCATCTGCAGCACCTGGCTCTTCAGGGCTTCGGGCGGGGTGGTGTCCAGGTTTACGAGGGTGAACATCTGCAGCGGGCTCCGGGCGTGCCCGATCCGGGGGATCGGGGAGGGGCGCCATTGTAACGCCCGCGCGCGGTGAGCGTTGCGGGCTCGCCACATCCCTCGCATGCCTTCGCCGGTCTGGCGCCCTGCGCCTCGGCTCGACGGGGGGCTGCCCGGACCGCTCCAGGCTGATCGGCACCTGCTGCGCTGGAGCCGGCGTTCAGTGGGGGGCGCTTGCGCGAAGGCGGGGCGGGGTGTCGAGCGCACCGCATGTTGGTTCGCCGGCCGGGGACTATCCGTGGGCGGCATGGGTCTGCGGTCCATGCCTGGAGCAGCCAACAACCCCTCAGGACTGCGGGTCGAACCCGAAGACGCGAAGTTCTTGCTGGCACCGGCAGGCCTTCGCGATACGCGCGGCCCACGCAATGGCGTCCTCGCGAGAGCGCAGCTCGAGCACGGTGAAGCCGCCGTCGAGCGAGGGGGCCCAGGGGTAGCCGCCCTCGGCGAACGAACCGTCGGCGCAGACGAGCAGGGGTGGCACGGCTTCGTCGATGCCGCCGGCGAAGACGTAGACGCCGGCGGCCTTCGCGTCTTCGATCACGGCTCGCGCGTCGCGGCCCACGGCCTCCAGCTCGCCGTCGGGCACGATCATCGCGGCGCTGGGGAAGGAGATCAGGTACTTGGCCATGGTGCGCTTTCCTCGGGGGTGATGACGGTCGTGGCGTGAGGATTATGGGCCAGGCATTTGCGTCCGCGAGGCTTCGCTTCCGGCCGGTAGCGGCATGCCACGCGGGGTTGCCATGGGGCGGATGGGCATGCCCCGAATAGCGGCCAGCGCACTTGCGACAATGCACAGCGACATTGCCCGGGCGCCGATAGCCACGGTTTGGGCCCTGGCTTATAGTCGCGCCCCCCAGCGAAGCCGCCAGCGCCAGCCAGGCCTGCATCGGGCGACGTGACCCCGGAGGCGCAAGGAGCCCCTGCAATGAAAACCGAACAAGGCATCCTGCGCCTTTCCATCCTCGTGACCGTGCTGCTGGCCGGTTTCGGTATCGTCGTCGGCCTGCTTTCGGGCTCCTTCTCGATCGTCTTCGACGGCGTCTACTCGCTGGCCGATGCCAGCATGAGCGGCCTGGCGCTTATGGTGGCGACGCTGATCCGCCGCCACACCACCGAAGGCGACGCCAGCCGGCGCCTGGCCGAGCGCTTCAACATGGGTTTCTGGCACCTGGAGCCGATGGTCCTGGCGCTCAACGGCACGCTGCTGTGCGGCGTGACGCTGTACGCGCTGATCAACGCCATAGGCCGGCTGCTCAGCGGCGGTCACGCGCTGGAGTTCGGTTTCGCCATGCTCTATGCGGCGGTCGCAACCGTGGCCTGTTTCGCCCTGGCCGCCGTGCAATTCCGTGCCAATCGGCGCATCGGCTCGGACTTCGTCGCCCTCGACGCCAAGTCCTGGGTGATGTCCGGCAGCATCTCCCTGGCGCTGTTGATCGCCTTCGTCGTCGGCGACGTTGCCACGGCGAGTGGCCATGCGCAGATCGGCCCCTATGTCGACCCGGCGGTCCTGGCGCTGATCTGCCTGGCCATCCTGCCGATACCGCTGCTGACCATTCGCCAGGCCTTCAAGGACATCCTGCTGGTCACCCCGCCTGACCTGAAGCAGCACGTCGACGAGGTGGCCGCGGCCACTGTCTCGAAACACGGCTTCGTTGACTATGAGGCCTATGTCGCCAAGGTCGGGCGGGCGCAGCAGATCGAGCTGTACTTCATCGTCCCGCCGGGCTGGCCGGCACAGACCCTGGACGAGTGGGACCGGCTGCGCGACGAAATCGGCGAGGCCATCGGCGGCGAAGGCCCCAACCGCTGGCTGACCATCACCTTCACCACCGATCCGCTCTGGACCAAGTAACCCCGCTCAGGCCGCTGGATCGCGGCGCCTCACGCCGCGATCAGTGGGGCAGGGGGGGCCGAGACTGGCACGGGCTTGCATCGCACCTGACCAACCAATCGCATTGCCGCTGACCAGTCGGTTGCATCCGTGCTGACCGCCGTTTGCACCCGACTTGATCCGTACATGCCCAGGAGGCGAACGGCGGAGAACGGCCAGAAACGGTCGCTGAAGCCGCCTTGGCGCAGGGGTGGCAGGCTGGCGCGTGAGGGCAAAGGCCAGATTGCTGCCAACCGTGGCCGCAAGCGGGCATGATAGGCAGGAATGCAACCCGGTCCTAATCGTTGGAGACTTGCCCATGATCAAAGTTAGCGTGATGTACCCCAATGCCCCAGGCGTTCGATTCGACCACGACTATTACCGAGACATCCATATGCCTCTGGTGAAGGAACGCATGGGAGACAAATGCAAGTACTACACGATCGATAAGGGACTGGCCGGTGGAGAGCCCGGAGCCCCGGCGACATACGTTGGGATGTGCCACATCTTCTGTGACTCCGTGGAGGCCTTTCAGGCGGGCTTCGGTCCACACGCAAAAGAGATTCTGGCGGACATCGCGAATTACACCGACCAGACGCCAGAATCTCTCGACCACGACTATTACCGAGACATCCATATGCCTCTGGTGAAGGAACGCATGGGAGACAAATGCAAGTACTACACGATCGATAAGGGACTGGCCGGTGGAGAGCCCGGAGCCCCGGCGACATACGTTGGGATGTGCCACATCTTCTGTGACTCCGTGGAGGCCTTTCAGGCGGGCTTCGGTCCACACGCAAAAGAGATTCTGGCGGACATCGCGAATTACACCGACCAGACGCCAGTGCTACAGATCAGTGAGGTAGTTGTGGGCTGATCGTCCTGATTCAGCTGATCCCGAAGGCCATTTGGAATACCCTTGCGCCACGAATCAACCTCGAAGCTGTGAATTGAACGATGGGTTTTGAACAACTAGCTGGACTACGTGACCGCCTGCGGGCTGAAAAAGAGCAGGCAAAGACCGATAGCGCGAAGCGCCCCAAGCAGAGGCCCGCCCCGAAGGCGAAGCCGCGTGACCAGGACCCCGCGGTGGAAGCGATCTGGCGATTGCAGAAGCACTTCCCCTTGGCTTTCCCTGTCAATCCGGCGCCCAAGGTTCCGCTCAAGCTGGGCATCCTCCAGGATGCTGAGCAGCACCTGGAGCTGCTCGGAATAACCAGCGAACAGCTCAAGCTGGGCATCACCTCCTGGTGCAAGGGAACACGTTACTGGGCATGCATGGTGGAGAATGCGCCGCGCCTGGACTTGAATGGCCAAGCAGCGGGTACCGTGACGGCCACTCAGGCGCAGTATGCGAAGCAGCAGGCATCGCGGCAGCGCAGCCAGGACCGCCGAAATCGAGCGAAGCAAAAAGCGCGTGTCCCAGCCCCCGCCGCCGATACCCCAGCGGAACAGAGCGCGGACTGAACTCACGCGCGCCCTGCATGGAATCGCCCAACCACTCGGATGGCGGGCAAGGCGTGCGATGTGCTGGCAAGGAGAAGCGAAGGGCTGCGGTTGGCCGCCTCTGCCCTTCGCGACCGGCAGGTTCGGGTCGGTTGCAGCCACTCGCGACTGGCTCCAATCGGCCAGAAGCGGTCACTTGAACACCTACCTTGGCTTAATCTCGAAGCAACCTGCGGTGTTCCAGGGGTGGCATGCCGTACCAGCGTTGATGCGCGCGGTAGAACGAGGTGTCGCGCCGATAGCCCAGTTCCTGGGCTATTTGCACCACGGACAGATCGGACTCCCCCAGAAGCTGCTCGGCCCTTTGCCGGCGAATTTCGTCTACGTGCTCCTCGAAGTCGAAGCCGTCCCTTGCCAGGCGCCGCTGCAACGTCCGTGGATGCAGGCCGAGAATCTTGGCGATCTCATCGAGGTTGCAGCGCTGCTTGGGCAGCAAGGCGTGGATGTGGCGCTCCACCTCGAAGGCGAGTTTCTCATCCGCGTGCGAATGCGCCTCCAGATAGAACTTCACGATGGAATGCAGCATGGCGTCATGCCGGGAACAGGGGCGCTGCATATCGCGTTGACTGATCGCCAGGGCGTTGCAGTCCTGGCCGAAGAGGACCTGGCAACCGAAGTAGCGCTGATAGACCTCGGCTCCCGCCTGTGGCTGGTGGCGCAGCAGTACTGTCTTGGGCTGAAGCGGCACGCCAAGCAGTTCGGTCATCAGCAGCCGGCCATGCAGAAGCGATTTTTCAACGATCTGCGGAATTTCCTCGATACAGGGCAGTGCGTTGTCGAAACAAAGCAGCGTACAGCCCGGCTTGCGCTCCAGATGGAAAAGGATCGAGGGGCTGTAGACGCGCATGTAGCGCACGACGGCCACCAGCCCTTCACCTGCGGTGGGGGCCGTCTGTGCCAGATGCTGGAGCGGGCCGAGCAGCGTGGACTTCTGGCGCGTCGCCAGTTCCAGACCCAGCTCGGGCATGGCAAGGGCATGGGCGCTGCCTTCGAAGATTTGCGCCAGGCTCTTGTAGGAGAATTTCTTCTCGTAATCGCCTACGACCTCCATGCCAATGCGATGGGGGGAGAGTTGCGAGCGAAGTGATACGCCGCGTTCGGCAAGCAGTTCGCCAAACTGCAGAAATGCAGTGCCGCGAATGGTGTCCATGAGCCGTTCCATCCTGCAGTGGCCTCCAGTCCGAGCGACTTGACCATGGCTACCTGGGTACGTCTGACTGCCGGACGCTCCGGGGCAATGGGATGTATCAAGCGTAGGTCGCTCAGGTCTGGCGCATCCTTTCCGATAGAAAAAAGGCAAGCCATTGGCAACTGCCAGTGGCTTGCCTCGATGCACTAGAGCATCAGGTGGAGCGTCACGGAGTGACGATGTTGAACCAGAAGTCGAAGTTGTCCATGTAGCTCATCAGCTCGTCGAGCTTGCCCTGGTCGCCCTTGACCTTCACGTCACCCGACTTTTCCGCGTCCTGCAGGGTGGCCTGCTTGAGCATCAGTTTGTTCAGGGTGTCGCGGGTCAGGGTGATGGTGGCGTCGGCATCCTTCGCTTGAACGCCCTCGGTGTGGTTGAGCACGCCGTTGACCATTTCCAGCGTGTACTTCTGCTTGAGGTCGGTGAAGTCGAAGTTGAGGGTGATGTGCTTGTCCGCCGCCTCAGGCCCTTTCAGACGCATGGCCAGGTAGTCGAAGAACAGGTCCAGGTCCATCGCCTTGACGGTGTCGGGGCTGGCGGTGTCCGGCGTCGGCAGCTTCTGCACGCCGTTGCGCAGTTCCTGCGCGCCGGTGAGGTAGAAGTTGCGCCACGGGCCGCTCTCGGCCTGGTAGCCCAGCTGCTCGAGGGCGTCGGCCTGGAGGTTCTTCGCCGCCTGGTTGTTCGGGTCGGCGAAGACCACGTGGTTCACCACCTCGGCTACCCAGCGGAAGTCCCCTTTGTCGTAGTACTCCTTGGCCTTCTTCAGCACGGCATCGGCGCCGCCCATCATGTCGACGTAACGCTTGGCCTCTTCGTCAGGCGGCAGCTGCCACAGAGGGGGAGGGTTGCCGTTGAACCAGCCGAGGTACAGCACATAGGTGGCTTTGACGTTGTGGTTCAGCGAGCCGTAGTAGCCACGGTTGGAGAAGCGCTGGGCGATGCCCTTGGGCAGTTTCACCTGCTCGGCGATCTCGGTCATGGTCAGGCCCTTGTTGGCCAGGCGCAGGGTCTCGTCGTTGATGTAGCGGTACATGTCTCGCTGCGAGGACAGCTGGTCGCGCACTTCCTTGTTGCCCCAGACCGGCCAGTGGTGCATGGCGTACATCACCTGGACGTCGTCGCCCCACATCTTCAGCGCCTCGTTGAGGTACTTCGACCAAGGCAGCGGCTCGCGGATCTTCGCGCCGCGCAGCGAGTAGGTGTTGTGCAGGGTGTGGGTGGAGTCCTCGGCGGTGTTCAGCGCCTTTTTCTCCTTGATGTAGTACATCATCTCGGCCGGCGCCTCGCTGCCCGGCGCGTAGAGGAACTCGTAGGTCAGGCCATCGATCACCCGCTTCTCTCCGGTCTTGGAGATGATGTCGGTCGGCGGAATCAGCGTCACGGTGCCGGCGGAGGTGGTGGTGCCCAGGCCTGCGCCCAGCTGGCCGGTTTCGCTCGGCGGCAGCAGGTTGCCGTACATGTAGCTGGCGCGGCGGCTCATCGCGGTGCCGGCCATCACGTTCTCGGCCACGGCGTGTTCGAGGAAGCCCAGCGGGGCGTAGATCTTGACCTTGCCGGCCTTCACGTCCTTCTCGTCCACCACGCCGCGCACGCCGCCGTAGTGGTCCACGTGGCTGTGGGTGTAGATCACCGCCACCACGGGCTTCTTCGGACGATGCTTGAAGTAGAGATCCAGCGCCGCCTTGGCAGTCTCGCTGGAGATCAGCGGGTCGAAGATGGTGATGCCGTGCTTGCCTTCGACGATGGTCATGTTCGACAGGTCGTAGTTGCGCACCTGGTAGATGCCGTCGGTGACCTGGAACAGACCGGAGATATTGATCAGCTGCGATTGCCGCCACAGGCTGGGGTTGGTGGTGGCCGGTGCCGCTTCACCTTCCTTGATGAAGTTGTACTTGGCCGGGTCCCAGATCATGTTGCCCTTCTCGCCCTTGATCGGGTCCGAAGGCAGCGGCGCGATGAAGCCCTTGTGCGCCAGTTCGAACGAGGTCTTGTCGTTGAACGGCAACTCCTGGAGCAGGGCGTCGTTGGCCGCCTTGGTGGCGTCGGTGGCGGGCTTGGGCGCTTCGGCTGCCCAGGCATGGGTGGTCATGGAGATGGCCGCCGCCAAGAGGAATGACGAGCTGAACTTCCAGAGCCTGGCGGCCCCTTGCCCATCCATTGAAATCGAAGTTTGCGCGATCAGTTTCATTTCAAGCTCCTTCTTGCTTGATGCGCTGTACCCTTCGAGGTAACTGCCAGCACTGCGTTGTGTAGGTATTGCTTACTGCTTGGGTCGAGAGTCGGGGTTGCCTTGGGGCGGGGGCGCTCGATGGCTCCGGCCGGGGTCCGTGTCGGCAGCGATTGCCGTTACTTTTTCAGCGATTCGAATGACTTCACCATGTCGCGCGCCCAACCATCGAGAACGGCCTTAGCGTCGTTGGCGGTCATGACCTGGGAGGAGTTATCCAACTCGGCGCCCGCGCCCTTGCGCACGACCTGGGCGACCACTTCGTTGTTGCCGCCATCGAGGAAAGCCGCTTCGGTGGCGATGGTGGTGTCCTGGTCGCGGATGCCGGTGGCGGTGCTGATGCCGGCGGCGATCAGGGCAATCGGGATCACCTCGTAGGGTTGCAGGCTCTTGGTCTTGGCGCTGACCGCGGTGATCGCCGGGCGCACCACGAGCACGTGCGGGCCAGGGCCGCTGGCCAGCGGCAAGGCCTTGGCGAACTGGGTCTGCAGCACCTGATCGTAGTATTTGGTGATGCCGTCCAGCGTGCTCTGCGGGATTTTCTCGGTCGGCTGCGGCTGCGGGTAGAGCTGGCTCGGCTCGACATAGACGCTGGTGAACTGGCTGACGTCGATGCCAGGCTTGATCCAGCGGCTTACCGCCGCGCCGGAGGGGGATTTCTCTTCTTTCAGCACCTGGTAGTTCTTCAGGAACCCGGAGTACTCCTCGGGCTCGATGTACTTGCTGGCACACCCGGCCATCCCCAAGGTGGCGAGGCATAGAACTACCGCTAGCGGCTTCAACGTCATAGTGGAACTCCTTGTGGTCCATCTTGCTGAGGGTGGTACGGGGCTGCTGCCGAGGGAGGTCCTCTCACCTCAGAAACGCCAGGTGGCACCGCCGCCGATGATGTGCAGGGCAGCGTTTTTGTAGGTGCCGGATAGCGTTTCGCCGGAGCGCGCCTTGGTCTGTTCGTCGTCCATGTTGCCCAGCCACGCCAAGGTGTAGGCGGCGTGCAGGTCGAGGCCTTCCTCGAGCTGGTAGTTCACCCCGGCGGCCAGTCGCCAGGTCTCGCCCATGGGGTTGTCGACGGTGCGGTCCTTGTCGTCCACGGCCGAGCTGTCGTAGCCCAGGCCCATGCTCCAGCGCCACTGTTTGGTGGCCTGGTATTGCGCGCCGATGGAGGCATGCCAGGTGTCCTTGTACTGGCGGTCGACAGTACGGCTGACGCCGGCGGCGTTGGCATCGACCTCCACGCCGATCTGGCCGAAGTCGCTCCAGTCCTGCCAACCGAGGCTGCCGAGCAGCTTCCATTGCGGGTCGAGGTCATGCGCGACGCTCAGCAGCACGGTCTGCGGGACGTTCATGTCCAGCTCCAGCGAATCGACGTCGGCGCGGCGCAGGGCGGCATTGATGATCGGGTTGGTGACACCGTGCACGGACGGGCTGTCCTTGAACTCCAGCTTGACCTTGCTGGTGTAGGCGAGGCCGATCTGGGTGCTCGGCGAGACGTGGTAGAGCAGGCCGAGATTGACCCCGGTGCCGACGTCGGTGTCCTTGTATTGCAGCTTGCCATCGGGGGCGTCGCGCAGGCCGAGCAGGTTGTTATTGACCGCCACTTCCGTGCGGTAGTAGCCGTACATGATGCGCGGGCCGATGCCGACCGAGAGATTGTCGGTGAACTTGTGCGCCAGGGTCGGCTGGAAGGACATGCCGATGACTGCCGCGCGCCGGCTGAAGTAGCGGCCGGCCCAGTCGTCGTCGTAGTCTACGGCCAGGCCGAAATTGCTGTACATGCCAAAGCCGATGGCCGAGCTGTCGTTGATCTGCTGGCTGACGAAGAAGCTCCCGCTGGGAAGGTACTTCAGTGCGTTGCCGCCTTCGTTGCCGTCGAACTGGTTGTCGCTGTCGCGGGAGAACTTCAGGTGGCCAAGGATCAGCTGGCCGTTGGTGTTGATCTGCGTGCCCTTGAGCTCGGCGATGCCAGCGGGGTTGCTCATCAGCACGCTGGGGTCGGTGGCCAGGGCGGCGGCGCCGGCGTTGGCAAGGCCTGCGCCTTCCTGGCCGGCTTCGTAGATGGAAATACCACCGGCATGAACGGAGGTAGCGATCAGCCCCATGCCCCACGCTATAAGAGCTGCACAGACTTTGAAAACCGTACGAGAACTGAAATAGCTCATTGCGCATCCCCTGCTGAAGTAACAGTCACAGCACTTCCGGTGGGTGGGCGCTCAACGAGTGAAGGTGCAGCCTTGAACGGTACGGCAACTGCGGTCTTGTAAATGCGGCCAGCCCAGCTATGACAGGCAAGAGCCTAGTAGCGATGATCTAACACGCAAATTCTTGACGGCATGAACTGTGACGCTCCTCTCTTCATACGACACTGCCAGACGCACGAAGGCAGCCACTTCCCTCGTCACAGCTGAATCCAAACCATCGAATGGATTCGCCTATCGCCGCTGCCACGCTCTCCTCTACCGCATGTCTCCTGTCATGAAATGAGAGAACGAAACAGGCCTATTTCCCTCGAGCAGGACGCGCGGTTGCGTGGTCCCTCGATGAAGAGTCAGTTCGGCTTCGCTAGCACCAAATCCCAGCGATCGCATCTGGCAGCAAACACCTGCACCTCCTGGATTGCAGAGCATCTTCGGTGTGTAACTCAGAACAGCTGCGATGTCGGCTTTGGGTCCAGGCTGTGTGAAAACAGCGAAGGGCTTGCGCCAGAATCGCATTTGGAATTGGGCCCCGAAAGTACATGCGACTATCTCGACCACCGGTTGTTAACCGCTGCCAGAGTCTTCTGAGGCGATCTACGGCAGTTTGCGGTGGAGAGACGCAGGAAAATGGCCGGCCTCAGGCGCGCAGTACCTCAATGACACCGCTGACGCCCAAAATGCTCAGCAGCCGTTTGAGGTTGTAGGCAAGCACATGCAAGCTCATTTCCGTGCTGACTCGAGGCAGCGTCTTGGTCAGAAAGTGCGTCGCGCCCATCCAATGTTTGAGCGTGCCAAACGGATGCTCTACGGTCTGTCGACGCACACTCATCATCTCCGGTTGGCGATCCAGCCGCTGCTGCATGGCCTCCAGGATTGCTTCGTGTTTCCAGCGCTTGAGTCGGCGGTAATTGCTGGTGGTGCAGTTGCTACGTATTGAGCAGCCCGGACAGTCAGAGCTCCAGTAAGCATCCAACTCGAGGCCATCTTCCACCGTCGAGAAGCGCTTGATCGCACGATGGCCAGCAGGACATTGGTACTCGTCATCAGCGGCTATGTAGATGAAGTCCTGTTTACCGAAGCGCCCTTCAGCTTTGCTGCTGGAAGTCATCGGCTTGGGCACGAAGGGCGTGATGCCCGCCTGCTCGCACGCGAGGATTTCCACTCCGCTGAAGTAGCCTCGATCGGCAACGACGCTGAGGCTTTCAGAACCGGTGGCTTCGCGAGCCTGCTCGGCCATCGTGGCAAGCGCCGCACGGTCATGGCCGACATTGGTGACTTCGTGCGCAACGATCAGGTGATGCTGGGTATCGACCGCCGTCTGCACGTTGTAGCCGACTACGCCGGTGCCTTTACCGCTGGTGGCCATGGAGCGAGCATCCGGATCGGTGAGCGAGACTTGTCCATCTGGTGCTTCGCGTAGCTGCTGCTCCATCTCCTTGAGCGCCTGCATCTGCTGGCGGAGCTTCTCGATTTTGTCCTGGAGGCGGCTGACCTTGGCTTCGGCGACATCGGATTGCGTCCGGTCGGCGGTATCCATCGCCGCCAGATAGCGCTCGATGCTTTTTTCGATCTGCTCCATGCGGGCGCGCAGCTTGCCGTGAGTGAAGTTGCGATCACGGTTGTTGACCGCTTTGAACTTGCTGCCGTCGATGGCCACCAGCGACTGGGAGAACAAGTCGAGTTGGCGACACAGCACGACGAACTGCCGGCAGACATTGCGAATGGCTTTGCCGTTGTCGCGTCGGAAGTCGGCAATGGTTTTGAAGTCTGGTGCCAGCCGCCCGGTCAGCCACATGAGTTCGAGATTGCGCTGGCATTCGCGCTCCAGGCGACGGCTGGACTGGATGCGGTTGAGGTAACCGTAGATGTAAACCTTCAACAGTACAGCGGGGTGATAGGACGGTCGCCCAGTTACGGCAGGAGTGGCCCCATCGAACTCCAGGGCCACCAGATCGAGTTGCTCGACGAAGGCTTCGACTACGCGGATCGGATTGTCTTCGGCGACGAAGTCATCCAGGCATTCGGGAAGTAAGCTGACCTGTGCCCGGCTCACCTCTTCGATGAATCGCTTCATACGCCGCCCCCGCTGAGGTTGCTCCAGCAACTCTAGGCGAGGACGACGTTTTCACACAGCCTGGGTCGGTTGCAGCCACTCGCGACTGGCTCCAATCGGCCACAGGCTGCCCTTCACTGCATCCTCGGCAACATCAGTTCAGTGGCCAGTGTCGCTGGCGACTTGGGAGTAGTCGCTTTTGCGCGCGATCGGTACTTACCGGTCGGTATAGTCGCATCACCTCCCCTCAATTCGACGGCCAACCACCATGGAAGAGACTCGCCAGCGACTGATCAACGCCGCCCTGGAGCTGTTTCTGAGCCAGGGACTGCATGTCACTGGGGTAGCGGCCATTGCTGCTCGGGCCAGGGTCACCAAGATGACGCTTTACGGGCACTTTCCATCCAAGGACTCCCTGATCGTGGCCTGTCTGGAGGAGCGCGATCGCCTCTGGCGAGCGAGGGTCGAGCAGCTGCGTGACGACTTGCCCGATCCACTGGAGGCACTTCTGGCGTTCTTCGATCTCTACCAAGGCTATGTCGAGCGCGACAGCCATCGCGGTTGCCTGTTCGTCAACAGTGCCGCTGAGTTCTCCTCGATGAGTCACCCGGTGTTCCGGGCTGTCGAGCGGCACAAAGAGGGGGTGCGCGAGCAACTGGCTGCCTTGGCCAGGCAGGCGAAGTTCAACGCCCCGCGACAGATCGCCGAGAGTCTGTTTCTGCTCCTGGAGGGCAGCTTCGTCAGCGCCGCGCGCGGCGATTCGACGGCAGTTTTCGATACGGCCCGGCAGATGGCCAGGCAGTGGCTGCAGTCCCAGCCTCACGAGGAGCAACGCACATGAAAGGAGGGTTGATCGCGGCCATCGCAGCCACCTTTTCCTGGTCGTTGCTCTATCTGTTGCCGAACCTGATCGGGGAATACAGCACCTTTGACCTGGCGGTCGTCAGTTACGCGTTTGCCGGCCTGGGATCGCTAGGTGTGCTGGCAAGGTTCCGTCGACAGTTGACGACTCTGACGCTTGGCGACTGGCTGACGGTCGGCCTGCTGGGCTTCCTGGGCTACATCGGTTACTTCTTCCTGATCACCAGTGCCGTTATCGCCGCCGGACCGGTCATTCCACCGGTCATGCTGGGTTGTGTGCCCATAGTCCTGGCCATCGCCGGCAATCTGCGTAGCCAGGCGATTCCCTGGCGCAGCATTGCGGCCCCACTGCTGCTGGGCGCGCTGGGCATCATGATGGTCAATGCCAGCAGTTTCGAGCGCGCCGATGGGCAAGCCTCGCAGCCCGCGGCGATGGTACTGGTGGGCATCTTGATTTCCCTGCTGGCGATCGGATTCTGGACCGCCTTCGGTCTGCTAAACGAGCGAGCCCTCAGCACGCGACCGGGTATGGATCCGTTGCTCTGGTCGGCACTGCTCATCCTGACGTGCAGCATCGAAATGGCCGCATTCCTGCCCGTGGGGCTGTACCTGAAGCTGTCCAGTTTCGTGAGCCACGGCGGCGCTCTGAAAGGAACCTCGGCGGTGCTTTTCTGTGGCCTGGTTCAGGGGCTGGGGGCAACCCTCGGAGGAGCCTGGGCTTGGTCGATCGCGACGCGGAGCATTCCTCTAGCGCTGGGCGGGCAGTTGATTGCCAGCGAAACGCTCTACGCCACCACCTTCGGTCTCCTCATCCAGCATCGCTGGCCATCGCCACTGGAGGCGCTGGGGACAGCAACCCTTTTCCTCGGCGTTACCGTGGCCATTCGACAGTTCTACCGTGCTGACCAACGTCGCCGCCAAGGCAGCAGTTGACCCGTCGGGACCGTCCGCTTCGGGTAGGTTGCAGCCGGTAGCTACTACGGTGCGACTGGTCAAGCCCTATGCGAGCGGTGGTCAGCGTGAATGCAAATGCTTGGTCCGGAGGAATGCAGGCGGGCGATCGAGTCAGCGCAATTACGCCCGCTTTTCTTGTGCGCCCCGTGATCAGCGCTGCCTGCGGTAGCGCTCGGTCAAGGACTGCACGAGGGAGACGTAGGATTGCGTCTCGGCGTAGGGCGGCACCCCGTTGTACTCGGCTACGGACGCTTCGCCGGCGTTGTAGCCGGCCAACGCCAGCGTCTGGTTGCCGTTGAAGCGCTTGAGCAGCCAGGCCAGGTAGCGCACGCCGCCACGGATGTTCTGCCGCGCATCGAACGGATCGTCCACGGCGAAGCGCTCGGCGGTGGCGGGCATCAACTGCATCAACCCCTGGGCGCCTTTTTCGGAAACGGCGTTGGGTTGAAACGCCGATTCGGCATGCATCACTGCGCGGACCAGCGCGCTGTCGACACCGTAGTGACCCGAGGCGGCCTCGATCTCGCGCCGATAGGAGCGGGTATCCAGGCGCACTGAGGCGACGTTGAAGCCCTTCGGCGCCGCGCACAGGTAGCAGCCCTTGATGTATTTGACCTCTAGCACATCGACCCGCGCGGAGATCCCGACGGGGCGCCGGCTCACGTACTGGCGAACACCCTTGTAGACGAACGTGTACACGCGAATCCGCCCCGGGCCTGGGGTGTCGTCCCGCGCAAGCTTTGGCCGGGCCTTTGCCTTGGCGCCGACAGCGGCGCTCGCCTTGCCAGCCTGGCGCGTGCAGTGGGCGTGGGCGATGGCGTGGCTGGAGTAGCTGAGGGTTCCGTCCTTGGCCTGGCACTTGAACTGGGCGCCGGCGCACAGGGGGGCGACCAGCACGGCCAACCCGATGCAGCCAAGCAGGCTCTTGCGAGCCCATCGTGCACTGGAACCCATCGCATCGCTCCGCGCCACAGGCGCCGATCAGGCCAGGGCGAACCTGGCGCGGGCAATCGGGAAACACACAACTGGGACGGTCGTTGCCGGCGGCAGCCCCAAGCGAGCCTTGCGCACGTTTGCCGTGCTCCTGTGACTGGCAGGCTCCCTGGGCTTGCCAGGCGCTGCCTTTGGGGCGCCTGTCCGCGGCGCTCCAGCTTTTGCTCCGCTAGTTATACCCCTTGTAACCGGCCCTGGATTTTGGATTGACGTACGGGCTGCCGACGCTCGCAGGGACGAGAAGGGGGCGGATTCGTTTTTCCCCCTCGTGCTGCCTGGGAGGTCGGGACTAGAGCGATTGAGTGAATCCGTCCCCGTCTTCGCTTCTTCGTCCGGCGTGGCAGCAAACGGTCGCTTGGCGCGTTGGGTGTAGTCTGGTCATATCCCCCTGGGGAGGATATTATCGCCAGCGTTCCGAAGCGGATCGACCGCCTCGGCGCTCGTGCGGGAGCTGCCATGGCATGGCTCATCACCAAGTACATCCTGACCGCCGGAATCGTGGTCCTCGTCTCCGAGCTGGCCAAGCGCAGCGACAAGCTGGGCGGCCTGGTGGCGGCGCTTCCGCTGGTGACGGTGCTGACGCTGATCTGGCTGTACGTCGAGCAGCAAAGCCAGGAGAAGATCGCCAACCACGCCTGGTACACCTTCTGGTACGTGGTGCCGACGCTGCCGATGTTCCTGGCCTTTCCGCTGATGCTGCCGCGCTGGGGTTTCTGGCCGACGCTGCTTGGCTGCATCGTCCTCACGATGGCCTGCTTCGGGCTGTTCGCCCTGTTCGTGCGGCGCTTCGGCATCGAGCTGCTCTGAGCCGCACCGGGTTGCATGAGGTATCCCATCCTGGGGGATACTCGCCCATCGTCTACCGACAGGGACTTCGCCCATGAGCAAGACCGACCATCCCCATACCCACCAGACGCACGCCGCCATCATCAAGCGCCTGAAGCGCGCGGAAGGGCACCTGCGCAGCATCGTCGCGATGATCGAGAACGAACGCGCCTGCGTGGATATCGCCCAGCAGCTTCATGCGGTGGAAAAGGCCGTCTGCCAGGCCAAGCGCACGCTGATCCAGGATCACATCGACCATTGCCTGGAAGACAGCGTCGGCGCGCTGGGCCGCGGCGAGCGAGTGCCGCTGGACGAGTTCAAACAGATCACCAAGTACCTCTGAGGTTCGCCAATGTCAGGCATCGTCGACGGTCGACAACTCGAAACGGCTCGCGAGGGCATCGGGGCGGGCGGCTGATTCCGTATGTGGGAAACGAGTGGATACCTGGGGCTGTTCGCCTCGGCTTTCGGCGCCGCGACCTTGCTGCCGTTGCAATCGGAGGCGGTGCTGGTGGCGCTGCTGCTCGCCAAGCAGCATCCGGCGCTTGCGCTCTTGCTCGTGGCCACGCTCGGCAATGTCGCCGGGTCGGTCGTGAACTGGGTGCTCGGGCGCTACCTGGAACACTGGCAGGGCAAGCGCTGGTTCCCTGTTTCCCCCGAGCGGCTGGCCAAGGTTCAGGGCACTTACCATCGCTACGGCCGCTGGTCGCTGCTGCTCAGCTGGGCGCCGGTGATCGGCGACCCGCTCACCGTGGTCGCCGGCTTGATGCGCGAGCCGATGTGGAGCTTCCTGCTGATCGTCACGCTGGCCAAGGCTACGCGCTATGCAGTGCTTTGCGCCGTCACGCTGGGGTGGGGCTGAGCGACTCAACCCCGCAGCAAATGCACCGCCAACCCCGCCAGCGCACAGGCGAACAGCACTTGAATCACGCCCCGCTTGAAGCGGAACAGCGCAACCGCCGCCGCGACGGCGATCAGTGCCGAGGGCCAGTCGAAGGCGCCGGAGAAACCTTGCGGCCAGAGCACGTGATAGCCGAAGAACAGCGCCAGGTTGAGGATCACCCCGACCACCGCGGCTGTGATGCCGGTGAGCGGCGCGGTGAACTTCAGCTCGTTGTGCGTCGATTCCACCAGCGGGCCGCCGGCGAGGATGAACAGGAACGACGGCAGGAAGGTGAACCAGGTGACCAGGCTGGCGGCGACGGCTCCGGCGAGGAACGGGTGGTCGGCGCCGAACATCGGGTGCACGTAGCCGCCGACGAAGCCCACGAAGGCCACCACCATGATCAGCGGGCCCGGCGTGGTTTCGCCCAGGGCCAGGCCGTCGATCATCTGCGTCGGCGACAGCCAGCCGTAGTGGCCGACCGCGCCCTGGTAGACGTAGGGCAGCACCGCGTAGGCGCCGCCGAAGGTGAGCAGGGCGGCCTTGGTGAAGAACCAGCCCATCTGCGTCAGCGTCCCTTGCCAGCCGAACGCGGCCGCCAGCAGGCCCATGGGCAGCAGCCAGAGCGCGGCACCGATCACGCACAGGCGCAGCAGGAGCGACCAGCGGAAACGCGCGTGCTCGGGCGTTGGCGTGTCGTCGTCGATCAGCGCGGGGCCGTAGCTGGCTTTCGCCGCGCCATGGCCGCCGCCGAGGGCGAACTTGCCGGGTAGCAGGCGCCCCCCGATGTAGCCGATAACGGCGGCCGCCAGCACGATCAGCGGGAACGGCAGGTTGAGCGCGAAGATGGCCACGAAGGAGGCCGCGGCTATCGCCCACAACCAGCCATTCTTCAGCGCGCGGGAGCCGATGCGATGCGCCGCGTGGACGACGATGGCGGTGACCGCCGGCTTGATGCCGTAGAACAACCCGGCCACCACCGGCACCTCGCCGAAGGCGACGTAGAGCCACGACAGGCCGATCAGCACGAACAGCGAGGGCAGCACGAACAGCCCCCCGGCGATCACGCCGCCCCAGGTTCGGTGCATCAGCCAGCCGATGTAGGTGGCGAGCTGCTGGGCCTCCGGGCCGGGCAGCACCATGCAGTAGTTGAGCGCATGCAGGAAGCGCTTTTCGCTGATCCAGCGGCGGCGCTCCACCAGCTCCTGGTGCATGATCGCGATCTGCCCGGCCGGGCCGCCGAAGCTGATGAAGCCCAGCTTCAGCCAGAACAGGAAGGCTTCGAAGAGGCCGACCGGCGCTCGGCTTGCCGCCGCAGCCTCGGCGCTGGGCGAGGGGGATTCCGTCATCACTGTTCTCGTCGTGTGCAAAGGCGACTACGTATACAGGAGCCCGGGTGGCGAAAGAAACACGCCCGGGCGAGCGACCCGATCAGGCGCTGGTCGCCATCATTCGCACCGCATCGTCCAGGCGAACCCAGACCTGGCCCTGCCACTCCAGCACCCCCAGTTCACGGCCCAGCGCCGGGGCCATGCGCCGGCGCGGCAGGTGCGGGTTGTGCTGCTGGGCGTTGCGCAGCATCGGCAGCACTTCGTTGGTCAGCCACTGGCGCAGGCTGCGGTTTTCCGGGTGGTAGAAGTTGACCATCAGCAGCGCGTAGACGCCGCTTTCGCTGATCAGCAGTTCCTCCTCGCATTCGCCACAGCTGTTTTGCAGAACCGCCTTGCGGTGCTGGTCGGCATCCAGCTTGTGGACGATGCGCTCGGTGATGTGGCTGTTGGTCAGGCGCGCCAGGTCGCGCCCGGCGAACCAGGCCTGGTCCTCGATCAGCACCGCGCGCAGTTGCCGGTGATGACGGAGGAAGACGGAAGGAATCAGGGCGGAATCGGAGGGGAAGGAAAGGGCAGGGTTCATGCTGTGCTCCTTGCATGCATTCAAGAAGCCGCCCCCGGGAGAAAGGGAGGCGGACCGTGCAAGGGTGGAAGACCGGGATACCGTAAGGCCGGCCAGGCCGAAGCCTGCCTTGCACAGTCCGCCACAGACCGCCAGAACTCTCCCGGCTTTGATGGCCTGATGAGCTCTGCTATGGCGTATTACGGTAATCAGGCTTCCACACCTGACCGCGGCAAATCCGCGGCGGGCGAAACCCTACGCAGGGAGCTTGTAGGACCGCAACGCCATAGGCGAGTAGGAAGTTTCCCAAAGCCTCCGCATGTGTGGGAACGCAGATTCTTTCTCGCCGGGCCGTCTGGCCCGGTTCATGCGGCCCGGAGGGGGCAATTGCGAGAGGCGACTATCCGCCCGGTGTGACCTGTTGCTTTTGGCTGCAATCGGCCAATTGCGGACATTTGGTCAAGAGACTATGTCTGAGCAACCGGCTTGCTTACCGGCCAAGAAACAATGAACAAACTTCCCATTCCAGATGCCTGGCATATCGCCTGACCACCATGGGCCTCTGCGATAGCTTTGACCACGGCGAGCCCCAGGCCACTACCGCCGCTTTTTCGAGAGCGCGAAGGATCGCCACGACGAAAGGCCTCGAAGATCTCTCTGGTCAGTTCGCTATCAATGCCGGGGCCATCGTCTTCCACGCTCAACTGACAGTCGTCGCCGACCTTTTGCAGACGCACTCGCAGGTTGCCCGGATCGGCATGGCGCAGTGCGTTCTCCAGCAAAGCCATCAGCGCCTGACGGATGCGTAGCCCATCACACTCCACTAGCAAGTTGGCATCCAGTTCGTCGTGTAGGTGGAAGCCCTTGGCTGCCATCGGCTCGGCGAAGGCCCGTAGCACAGTGCCGAGTTCATCGGCCAGACGGACGCTGGTGCGCTGTATATCCAGGTGGCCGCTATCCCTGAGACTCAGCACGCGCAGGTCTTCGATCAAACGGTTGAGTCCCTCCACCTGGCGTAGCAGGCCTTCGAACAGCTCATTGCTGGGATCGAACACGCCTTCTGCCAGGCCCTGCAGGCGGCCGCGCAGAATTGTCACCGGTGTGCGCAGCTCGTGGGCGATGGCTGCGTTCCAGAATTCGCGCTCGCGGGTCATGCACTGCAGGCGCTCGGCCATGAGGTTGAAGTCGCGTACCAGTTGCGCTGTCTCGCCCGTGGCCTGCTCGTCCAGCGGTGCGCGTGCCGTGAGATTGCCCTGGGCCACTTCGCGCAGGCTGTGTGCCACCGAGTTCAGCGGGGTGATCAGGCGCCGCGACAGGCGGATGGCGACGAACACTGCCATGCCCAGTGCGGCGGCAATGGTGCAGCCAATCCAGATCATCTCTACCCGCGAGGGCACCCAGGTATCCGAGATGCTGCCCGGCATGTAAGCCGTAGCGATGGCATAGAAAACGTAGGAGCCGAACACGGCGATGAAAATGATGCTCAGCGCCATCACCGCCAGGGACTGGATGAACTGCCGGCGCAGTCCGGTTGCCGGCTTCATGCGTCGCTGCCGAAGCGATAGCCCACGCCCCAGACACTGGCCGGCACGCCCTGGATATCGTGCGCTTCAAGCTTCTTGCGCAGTTTGCTGATGTGGCTGTCCACGGTGCGTTCCTGGGTGTCACCTTCGGGCAGGCAGTTGACCAACAGTTCGGCACGGCTGAACGCCCGTTTCGGCGCGCGCATCAGGCAGGCCAGCAGTTTGAACTCGGTCAGAGTCAGATCCAGTGTGTGTGTTTGGCCATGCTGCTGCACGCTGGCTTCATGGCTGTCCAGGTCGATCTGGAAGGCGCCGACGCGCAGGATCCGGGTGGCGGCCGGCGCGCTCGCCCGCGTGCGCCTCAGCACCGCCTGAACACGTGCCACCACCTCGGCCGGGTTGAAGGGTTTGACCACGTAGTCGTCGGCGCCCAGGCGCAGCCCCATCAGCTTGTCGATGTCCTGGTCGAGCGCGGTGAGCATGATCACCGGCGTATCGCCACGGGAGCGGATTTCGCTGAGCACGTGCCAGCCATCGAGATGGGGCATCTGAACGTCCAGCAGCAACAGATCCGGCTTGAGCGTCTGGTGCATGGCCAATGCCTGGTGGCCATCGCAAGCATGCTGGGTGCGCAAAC
Source organism: Pseudomonas knackmussii B13 (assembly GCF_000689415.1). Lineage (NCBI taxonomy): Bacteria > Pseudomonadati > Pseudomonadota > Gammaproteobacteria > Pseudomonadales > Pseudomonadaceae > Pseudomonas > Pseudomonas knackmussii. Next base: position 2,381,015 of record NZ_HG322950.1, read on the forward strand.
CGCTACGTTGCAGATAGGCGATGAGGATGTCGGCGATCTCTGCCTCGTCCTCGGCGATCAGCACCAGTGCCGAGGCGTGGGAGGTAAGGCTGGTGCGCGCATTAAGATCGGCCATGAACAGTCTCGCAGACGGTGACGCCGAATTTTATAGCGCTCTCCATGCTTTCTCCACAAAGCCTCGAATCATTCGCAATAGCCACGCCCCAGACTGCAGCCTCGATCAGCTCCCGGCCGACATCAGGTCGGCCTGGGCGTAGCGTGCAACGAGGAGTGGGTTATGGGCAGTAAACAGCGGCCTCTGGGCGTCGTGTTCGCAGGACTTGCCGTATTGGCTCTGGCAGGTTGCGATGCGGCGCCACAGGAAACCGCAGCACCGGCGCCTGTCCAGGTGTCGGTACTGAAACTGCAAGCGCACGAGCTGGCCATCAACGAGGTTCTCCCCGCGCGCGTGGCAGCCGTACGCAGCGCCGAGATTCGCGCGCAGATCGGCGGCATCGTGCAGCGTCGTCTGTTCGAGCAGGGCGCCGAGATCAAGGCCGGTACCGTGCTGTTCCAGATCAACCCGGCGCCGTTCAAGGCCGAAGTCGATAGCGCCTCCGCGGCCTTGCAGCGTGCCAAGGCAGTCTTGGCGCGGGCGCGCGTGCAGGCCGAGCGCCTCAACCCATTGATGCGCGCAGAGGCGGTCAGCCGCCAGGTGTATGACGATGCCGTGGCGCTGCGTGAGCAGGCCGCCGCCGATGTTGCCCAGGCCCGGGCAACGCTGGCTCGGCGCAAGCTGGACCTGCAGTTCGCCAGCGTCGAGGCGCCGATTGCCGGGCGGATCGACCAGGCGCTCGTCAGCGAAGGCGCACTGGTGTCGCCGAGCGATGCCACGCCCATGGCGCGCATTCAGCAAATCGACCAGGTGTACGTCGATGTGCGCCAGCCCGCTTCAGTGCTGGACGCGCTGCGTCAGCGGGCTGGTGAGGCGTCGCCGGAACTGAGCGTGGACATCCTGGGCAGCGACGGCAAACCGCTGGGCATGCGCGGGCGCGTCCTGTTTTCTGGCGTTGAGGTGGATGCCGGAACCGGCGACGTTCTGCTGCGGATACTGGTGGACAACCCGCAACGCCGCCTGCTGCCCGGTCTCTACGTGCAGGCGCGGATTCCGCGAGCTCATTACCCCGCCGCTGTCAGCGTGCCGCAGCAGGCGGTGACCCGCAGCGCGGGCCAGGCCAGCGTGTGGGTGGTGGATGCTCAGGGCCGGGTACGCCCGGTGCCCATCGAGCTCGGTGAACTGGTCGAGCGTCACTACCGCGTGGTGTCCGGAGTCAACGCCGGACAGCAGGTGGTGGTCGAGGGGATCGAACGCCTGAGTCCCGACGCCCAGGTCGCCACACGCCCCTGGCAGCCCGCCACCAACCACGAACAGCTCAGCGCTGTCGCGCGCTGAGTCCGGAGAAGCTGTCATGCCGCAGTTTTTCATCAACCGCCCAGTGTTTGCCTGGGTGATCGCCCTGTTCATCGTGCTGGGCGGCGTCATCGCCATCCCGCAATTGCCCATCGCCCGATATCCGTCGGTGGCGCCGCCGTCGGTGACCCTCTACGCAAGCTATCCGGGGGCCACCCCGCAGACGCTCAACGACTCGGTGGTGAGCCTGGTCGAGCGCGAGCTGTCGGGGGTGAAGAACCTGTTGTACTTCGAGTCCTCGGTGGATACCTCGGGCTCCGCGCAGATCACGGCCACCTTCAAGCCGGGCACCGATACGGAGCTGGCTCAGGTGGACGTGCAGAACCGCGTTAAGGCCGTCGAGCCACGCCTGCCCCAGGCCGTAAGGCAGAACGGCCTGCAGGTGGAGTCCGCCGCCTCGAGCTTTCTGATGATGGTCGGCATGACCTCGCCCAACGGCCAGTTCGATGAGGTTGCCCTCAACGATTATCTGGCACGCAATATCGTCCAGGAGCTGCGTCGTATCGACGGCGTGGGGCGTGTGCAACTGTTCGGCGCCGAGCAGGCCATGCGGGTCTGGGTCGATCCGAACAAGCTCACGGCCTACGGCCTGACCATGAACGAACTGGCACAGGCCATCGAGCAGCAGAGCGCGCAAATCGCCCCCGGCCGGATCGGCGACGAGCCAGCATTGCCCGGTCAACGCCTGACCGTGCCGCTGACCGTGCAAGGACAGCTGAGCACGCCGGAACAGTTCGCCGCCATCGTCCTGCGCGCTGGCGCCGATGGCGCCAAGGTGGTGCTCGGCGACGTGGCTCGGATCGAGCTGGGCGCTGAGTCCTACGCCTTCTCCAACCGCGAGAACGGCGTGGCGGCGACCAGTGCCGCGATCCAGTTGTCGCCTGGGGCCAACGCCGTGCGCACCGCTTCAGCCGTGCGCGAGCGCCTGGCCGAACTGGCGCCGAGCATGCCGGCCGGCATGGCCTACTCGGTGCCGTTCGACACCGCGCCCTTCGTCAAGGTGTCCATCGAGAAGGTGATCTACACCCTGTTCGAGGCCATGGTGCTGGTGTTCCTGGTGATGTTCCTGTTCCTGCAGAACCTGCGCTACACACTGATCCCGGCCATCGTCGCGCCCATCGCACTGCTCGGCACCTTCGCTGTGATGCTGCTGGCGGGGTTCTCGATCAACTCGCTGACCATGTTCGGCATGGTGCTGGCCATCGGCATCATCGTCGACGATGCCATCGTGGTGGTGGAGAACGTCGAACGGCTGATGGCAACCCAGGGGCTGTCGCCGAAAGAAGCCACCTCACGGGCGATGCAGGAAATCACCGGCGCGGTGATCGGCATCACCCTGGTGCTCACCGCCGTGTTCATCCCCATGGCCTTTGGCAGCGGCTCGGTGGGGGTGATCTACCAGCAGTTCACCCTGTCAATGGCAGTGTCGATCCTGTTCTCGGCTTTCCTCGCCCTGAGCCTTACGCCTGCACTCTGCGCCACGCTGCTGCGCCCGGTGAGCGCCGACCATCATGAAAAACGTGGCTTCTTCGGCGCCTTCAACCGCGGCTTCGAACGTCTCACCGCGAGCTACGGCGCGCGGGTAGCACGCCTGGTCGGGCGCAGCGGACGAATGATGGCGGTCTTCGCCGTGCTTTGTGCGGTACTGGCAGCCGCTGCCACGCAATTGCCGTCTTCGTTCCTGCCCGAGGAGGATCAGGGCTACTTCATGACTTCCATCCAGCTGCCCACCGGCGCTACCAGCGAGCGCACGCTGGACGTGGTCAAGGCCTACGAGGCCCACGTCGCCTCGCGCCCGGGGCTGGACGCCAACCTGGTGGTACAGGGTTTCAGCTTCGCCGGCTCCGGCCCCAACGCGGCCATGGCCTTCACCATGCTCAAGGACTGGGATCAGCGTGATGGCGCAACGGCCGCCGAAGAGGCCGCGCTGGCGCAGCAGGCCATGGCCGACAACGTCGAAGGCACGGTGATGAGCTTGATGCCTCCGGCCATCGACGAGTTGGGCACGTCCTCCGGTTTCACCATGATCCTGCAGGATCGTGCCAACCGTGGCGAAGCTGCATTGCTGGCCGCGCAGGCACAACTGCTGGAACTGGCCGCGCAGAGCGCGGTGGTCAGCGATGTCTACCCCGATGGCTTGCCGTCCGGCGAGAGCATCCGTCTGGAGATCGACCGGGAGAAGGCCGAGGCCATGGGCCTTTCCTTCGCGGCCGTGAGCAGCACGCTGTCGGCGGCCATGGGCTCGCTGTACGTCAACGATTTCCCCAATGCCGGACGCATGCAGCAGGTCATCCTGCAGGCCGACGCCCCCGCGCGCATGCAACTGGACGACGTGCTCGGCCTGCGCGTTCGCAACGTCAGCGGCGGCATGGTGCCGCTGCGCGAGGTGGTGACGCCGGTGTGGAGCGAATCACCGCAGCAGATGCTGCGTTTCCAGGGCCTCCCGGCGGTACGTATTTCCGGAGGAGCGGCTCCCGGCGTATCCAGTGGCGCAGCGATGGCCGAAATGGAACGCCTGGTGGCGAAGTTGCCAAAGGGCTATGCCGCAGCCTGGACGGGGGCGTCATTGCAGGAACGCCAGTCGGCGGCGCAGGCACCGCTGCTGATGCTGTTGTCGGCACTGGTGGTGTTTCTGGTGCTGGCGGCGCTGTACGAGAGCTGGTCGATCCCGCTATCGGTGATGCTGGTGGTGCCGCTGGGCCTGCTCGGCGCGGTAGCCGCGGTGATGTTGCGCGGCATGCCCAACGATGTGTTCTTCAAGGTGGGCATGATCACCATCATCGGCCTGTCTGCGAAGAACGCCATTCTCATCGTCGAGTTCGCCCGCCAGTTGCATGCCGAGGGGCGCACGCTGATCGACGCCGCCGTGACCGCTGCGCGCCTGCGCCTGCGGCCGATCCTGATGACCTCGCTGGCCTTCACCCTCGGTGTGGTGCCGCTGATGCTGGCGTCCGGTGCCAGCGCCGAAACCCAGCACGCCATCGGCACCGGGGTGTTCGGCGGCATGCTCAGCGGTACCTTGCTGGCGGTGTTCTTCGTGCCGGCCTTTTTCGTCTTCGTCATCGGCACGCAGGAGCGCTTCAGCGCCTGGCGTGCGCAGCGTGGCAGTGCCGCGCTGACCCGGGAGAACCCCTGATGCGCCTGTTCCTGATCCTGCCGCTGCTCGCCTGCCTCGGCGCCTGCTCGCTGACGCCGACCCTGGAGCGCCCGGCCGCACCCGTGCCGGCGCGCTTTGCCATGGGCGCTACCACACCGGCCTCGATGCTGCCGCCCAGTGCCTTGGGCTGGCGCGCGATGTTCGGCGATCCGCGCCTGCAACGGCTGATCGCCCTGTCGCTGGCCAATAACCGCGACCTGCGCCTGGCCACCCTCAACGTCGAGGCGGTGCAGGCGCAGGCGAACATTCAGCGCGCCGCGCGCTTGCCGGCCGTTGAGTTGGACGCAACGAGCACGCGCGAACGCGTCCTAAACACTGATGCCAATGATCGCGCCAACCATGAAGTGAACCAGCAGACTGGGGTGAACGTCGCCCTCAGCGCCTTCGAAATCGATTTGTTCGGCCGTGTACGGGCACTCTCCGATGCCGCATTGGCGCGCTACCTGGCCAGTGAGCAGGGGCGCGACGCGGCGCAGATCGCTCTGGTCGGTGCGGTAGCCGAGGCCTACTTCGCCCAGCGCCTGGCTGACGAGCAACTGCAGCTCACCGAGCGCACCCTGGCCGACTGGCAACAGTCGCTGGAGCTGGCGCGCCTGCTCAAGCAGGCCGAGCAGAGCAGCAGCCTGGACGTGGCCCAGGCCGAAGGGCAGGTGGCCCTGGCCGAAGCCGACCTGGAGGCGCGTCGCCGCGCCCAGGCGCAGGCGGACAATGCCCTGCAGCTGCTAGTTGGCAGTGAGCTGCCGGGCGACCTGCCACCTGCTTTGCCGTTGGAGCGCCAGCCGTCGGTCGCACGTCTGCCAGCCGGGTTGCCGGCCGACCTTCTGCTGAGCCGGCCGGATCTGCGTCAGGCCGAGCAGATGCTGGTGGCTGCCAATGCCGATATCGGCGCGGCGCGGGCGGCATTCTTCCCGCAGATTTCCCTGACCGCGTCGTTCGGTTACGCCAGCACCTCCCTCGGTGGCCTGTTCGACCCGGCCCGGCAGGTCTGGCGCTTCGCCCCGCAGATTTCCCAGCCGCTGTTCCAGGGCGGGCGCCTGCGCGCCGAACTGCGCCTGGCCGAGGTGCGCAAATCCGAGGCGGTCGCCCAGTACGAGCGCGCCATCCAGACGGCCTTCCGCGAAGTGGCCGATGCGCTGGCGGGAACGGCTACCTTCGACCATCAGATCGAGGCGCAAATGCGCGCTGTGACCGCTGCCGAGCGGCGCCTACGACTGTCCGACCTGCGCTACCGTGCCGGCGTCGACGGCCGCCTGGAACTGCTCGATGCCCAGCGCCAGTTGCACGCTGTGCAGCAGGCGCTGCTGGAGCTGCGCCGCGCGGAAATCACCAATCGGGTGGCGCTGTACAAAGCGCTGGGTGGTGGCCTGCATGAGCGTGATATTACGAAGACTGCCGCTGTCGCGGTGGCTCACTAGAGTCGACCCAAATGGTCAAACCTTAGCCTGTCCCGGCTAGATCAAAGAGAGCCGGATCCCGCGCTCATTCTGCAATTTGAAGCCTTACTCGGATGGCCCAGATATCTTTCAAGCAGAGTTGGGTTTCTGCTCGACCCGTCTTTCTTTGCTCCAAAGCTGGCGACAGCAAGTAGCGCTGGTGTTCGCGACAAGTCGTCCACCAGTGTGCTGATAAGGATGGCTACTCGGAGTACTGGCCGCTAACCGGGAAGATGGAGACCTATTTCCTAGGTCCGCTTCTGGCCGATCTCTGCCTATCGTGATCGACAGAAGTCGACCCATTGCAGCCATTCGTGAGTGGCAGAAACCGGCCAATAGCGGCCTGTCGGATGATCGGTTGATCAGCCCCTACGAAGCGTTGTTGATCCAGCGATGCTGGGCGTTCTACCCGGCAGCGGGTAGAGCTATTTCTTCGTTGCCCGAGTCATCAAGTAGTGCTGACGCACCATGTTGTTCTCAAAGTAACGTGAGACAAAACTGTCGAGCTCCGCCCTGAAGGCCGCGAGTTTGGCCGGTTCATCTTGCAAAGCAGCAACCAGTTTCACCACCGGGCCAAGGGTTTCCTCTATGCCTTTGCGATAGTGCTGCGGACTTAACGCAGGAAACACCATGACTGAGCGATCAAACACTATGTCTGTCACGGCATCTCCGAGCCGCTGGCGGATGATGTTTGGATCTCCCCATTGCGGAGGCGCGGCTGCGCCTGGAGGTGGCGGAACGAACTTGCCAACCAGCGCGAACATCTGCCCCACGTAGTGCTCCGGCGGCCATGTTGAGAACGCAAGCGTTCCGCCCGGTTTGAGTACACGCAGCATCTCGGCAGTGGTTACGTCCGGTCTGGGCGCAAACATGTGCCCGAACTGGCTGATCACCACATCGAAGGTCGAGTCCCCGTATGGCAGGGCTTCTACATCACCCTCAGTGAAGTCGATCTCGACGCCCGCAAGGGCGGCGTGCTGCCTGCCGTGCTCGATCAATACAGGCGAAAGGTCGAGCGCGCAGACCTTCGCGCCCACGCGCGCCGCCGTCACCGCCCCCACGCCAGTGCCGCAGCCGACATCGAGCACCACCTGGTTTGCGCGTATGCACGCATGTTTGACGAGCACCGCTGCCGTCGTCGTCGTGACGGCTTCGAGCGGTGCGAAGAGCGACCATCCCTCTCGCTGAATGGCCTTGAGCTGGGCAAACGGATCGTTTGACACGGCGTACACCTCTTTGCAGCGGCGATTGAGGCAACGATTGAATTGTTTGCCGCAAGATGCAACTCGTCAAAAAAGGAAGGTTACCTCCCGCGCCCGTGCCCTGATTCGATGCCGGAACGCTCAGGTTTCATGTCCGCAACGGATCGATAACTGCCTCGGGCCGCGGGCAACTCCTGGCCGACTTCTGCCTGGCGTAATCGGGACAACCGCACCTTTGCATCCTGCAGACCGGGTTGGCCTCAGTGCGTGATGTCCCTCTGTCGCCAAGGGATCAGTCGGGAGCAGGGGAGCGGAACTGGCGTCGCGCGGTTGCGGGCTGGCTGTTCACCATGCAGTACAGCGCCCCGGCGAGTACCAGGCCCACTGCCCAGCTGATGTCCGCATCCAGCCAGTTCGCGACGAAGCCGGTGTAGAACGACAGCTTCATGAACGGGATCGTGCCGATGATCGAGACGGCATACACCGCCAGCGTGCGTCGATTGAAGCGTCCGTACTGGCCTTTGGGGTCGTACAGCTCGCCCACGTCGTACTGACCGCGGCATACCCAGTAGTAGTCGGCCAGGTTGATCGCGCTCCAGGGGATCAGCAGGTAGAGCTGCCCGATCAGGATGTCGGCGAAGAAGGTGTCGAAACGGTATTGGGTGGCGATGGCGATCAGCGTTGCGGCCACGGTCAGCACTGCCATGACCGACGCTTTTGCAGTGGCCGTGACGTAGCGCAGCCCACCGAAGGCCCCGAAGATCGTGACCGTGGACATGTAGGCGCTGTACAGGCAGAGCACGTTGTACTGGATCACCCCGAGCGCGATCACGGCCAGCGCCAAGGGGGCCCAGGGGCCGAACAGCGTGGCGATGGCGGTTGCCGGGTCATGCCCCAGCATGGTGGGGATCGCAACGGCCACCAGGGCGCCCAGGGCCATCATGGCGAAAGACCCCAGTGCGCAGCCGCAGTAGGTGGTCCAGAACGTGGTGCGTGTGTTGACGTGGGCCGGCAGGTAACGGGAGTAATCCGCCACGTAGGGGCCGTAACCCAAGGTCCACGAGGCCGCCTGCGCGACCACCAGGTTGAAGGCGGTCAGCGAAAAGCCCGCGCTTGCTGTCGTCGTCGACATCGCGTCGCCGGGGTGCAGCAGAATCAGAACCAGCGCGCCGGCAAATACCAGCGTCGACATCAGGCTCATCCACGCCCCCAGGCGGTGGATCAGCTCGTAGCCCACGAAACCGATGACGAAGGTCAGGATGCCTACCACCACGATGGCCTGGTCATCGCCGATGGGCAGCAGCGCCTTCAAGGCATCGCGCATCAGCACGCCACTGGCGGCCAGGAACAGCACCGCCGCCGTGACCATCACCAGCAAGGGAATCGCCGCGCCGTAGACACCGAATTGCGCCCGGCTCTGAATCATCTGCGGGACGCCCAGGTGCGGGCCCTGGGCGGAGTGCGCGGCCATGAAGACGGTGCCGACGAGGTTGCCGATCAGCAGGCCGAGCACTGTCCAGGCGAAGCTCAACCCCGAGGCGATGCCCAGGGTGCCGACCATCAGCGCGGTCACCTGGAAATTGGAGCTGAACCAGATGGTGAACAATCGTCTGGGCGTGCCATAGCGCTCAGCGTGAGGGACAAACTCGATACTGCGCTTTTCAAGCTTCACGACCGACTCCTTATTCTTTCCCTCCGATTATCAATAGGTTATCGAGGGCTATTCGGCCTGGTCGCGAACATCTCGTAGCTACCAGCGACCGATGCGATAAGCGGTTTGTGCGCCCCTGGCGTCGCCCAAGGCCTTCCTGCCGCACGAAGACGCCTGCAGTTGTTGGGCGTTCCCGTTCGATCTGACCCAGGGCTGGCTCCCGCCGCCGCCAGCTTCGAGGCGCAATCTGCTGGTGGTGGAGACAAGCGTCGGTCAGGAGCCGTCACAGGACTTTCCTCGTTTGCGAGCCGTTGCCAGCAGGCGCAAGGGCAGGGGGCACGAAGCCGTCTCCCTGAATTCGCAGGATGGTGGGGCGGTGCATGCCGTATCCAATGTCATGGAGATGCAGGGCCGCGGGGACTACGACCAGGCTAAAGCGGCGTTGACGCCTGAGAGCCCAGTCAACCGCGCCTGGAAAAAGCGTGCCGATCAGCTGGAAGAGGCGGCCGAGAATTCGTAGGTAGCGGGAGCGGATGCTTCGGGTCGGCAGCGCCACTGGCCAGAGGCAGCAGGACGCTCGATCCATGGATGGCAGGGCGTCCCCCCGGGAACGCGCGCTAGCTGGGGCGAAGCCGCAGCGGATCCACCAATCCGGCCGCGATGGCCATGCCCACCAGGTCCGGCAGTGTCGCGGCCTGCATGCGCTTCATCACCCGCGCGCGGTAAAGGTCGACAGTCTTCACGCTGATTTCCAGCTGCTCGGCGACTTCGCGGCTGGTATAGCCGCGCACCAGCGGCAGGAACACGTCGCGTTCGCGGGGCGTCAATGCAGCCAGGCGTGCTTCCAGCTCGCCCAGCCCGGAACGGGAAGCATGCTGCCGCTCGCGAGAGCTGAGCGCCTGCTGCACGCTGTCGAGCAGCAACTGCTCGTTGTAGGGCTTTTCGACGAAATCCACCGCTCCCGCCCTGAAGGCGCGGATCACGATGGGCACATCAGCGTGGCCGCTGACGAAGATCACCGGCAGCTCGATGCCGCGCCGGCGCATCTCTTCCTGCACCGCCAGGCCGCCCAGCCCGGGCATCCGCACGTCGAGCAGGACGCAGCCGTGGGTATCGACCGGGCAGGCGTCGAGGAACTCGCGGCCACTGGTGAACGCCTTCGCCTTCAGGCCGACCGACTCCAGCAGCCAGACTGTCGAGTCGAGCATCCGCTGGTCATCGTCCACCACATACACCACCGCCGTTTCCATCTTTGTCTCCGTCATTGTTCGGTTTTCCCTGCCGGCAGCCGGCACTCCAGGCGCAGGCCTCCGGTGGCCGCGGCACGGGCATCCAGCGTGCCGCCAAAGCCTTCGACGATACCGCGACTCATCGACAGCCCCAATCCCAGCCCTTCCGGCTTGCTGGTGAAGAACGGCGTGAACATCTGCTCCAGCGTCGCATTGCTCGCCCCCGGACCTTCGTCCTCAACCCAGACGCACAGCCGTCCATCCTCCTCGCGGTGACTACCGATACGCACTCCCGAGGGCTCGCCGGCATGCCGCTCGCGATTGGCCTCGACAGCATTACGCAGCAGGTTCAGGAAAACCTGCTCCAGCAGCACGCGATCGGCGTAGACGGGCGGCAGGCGCTCCGTCAACGCCTCGCTGATCGCCACCTCCGCACGGGCCGCCTCCCATGCGCACAGGCCCAGCGAGGTCCGCGCCACCTGGTTGAGGTCCAGGGCCTGCATGCGCCGCTGCCCCTTGCGCAGGAAGGCACGCAGACGGCGGATCACCTCCGAGGCGTGGGTGGTGTGCTCGACGATCCGCGCCAAGCCCTGGGCCACGCGCTGCGCCGCTTCCGGTTGGCTGTCGAGGGTCTTCAGGTAGCGCAGGCTGGCGCTGGCGTAGTTCATCACGGCGGCCAGTGGCTGGTTCATTTCGTGGGCGATGCCCGAGGCCAGTTCGCCGAGGGTCACCAGGCGCGCGGTGTGGGCCAGTTCGTCCTGGTGACGGCGCTGCTGGTTCTCGCGCAGTTCGCGTTCGGTCATGTCGCGAGCCACCAGCGAGTAGTAGCGCTGGCCGTCCGCCGCGCTGTGCGCCAGCAGGACCAGCGAGAGGGGCACGGTATGTCGGTCGTCGCCCGCGCGCAGCCGGCCTTCGGCACTCCATACGCCCTCGCGCCGGGCGGTCTCCCAGCCGTCATGCTCGAGCGCCGCGAGCAGGCCGTCGTCGAGTACCGTGGCGACGGACTCCGGCAGCGTCTCGCCGGCCAGCCTCAGGGCACGGCGCGCCGAGGGGTTCGCGTAGGTGATTCGCCCGGCAGGATCGACGAACAGCACCAGGTCGGTATTGGCTTCGACGACCTCGGCCAACCGCCGCAGGCTTTCCTCGGCTCGCACTCGGGCGGTGATATCGCGGGAAACGCTGACCACCTCCATCACATGGCCGGTGTAGGTCTCGCGGATGGCGCGGCTGGCAGTCTCGAACCAGAGGTAGTGACCGTCGCGATGGCGCAGGCGATAGGTCAGGGTCACGTAGCCGTCCTGCACCAACGCGTCACGGGTGCGTTCGGCGACCCGCTGGCGGTCCTGGTCGTGGAGCAGCGGCAACAGTGGCTTGCCGCGCAGCTCTTCCGGCCAGTAGCCGAGCAGCGTCCAGGAGGCCGGCGACACATCGAGCAGGCGGCCATCGAGGGTGCGGCGGGAAATCAGGTCGGTGGTGTTCTCGATGATCTGCCGGTACAGCCGGCTGGCCTTGGCCGCTTCGCGCTGCTCGCGCAGTTGCGCGGTGACCTCACGACCCTGGGCCAGCAGTTGCCGCTCGGCTGGCATCGGCACGAAAGTCCAGAGGAACTGCCGGCCCTCGCGCTCGCCGACCACCTCGTGCACCGCTCGCCCTTGTTCCAGACAGGTCTGCAGCAATTGCGCGTGGTTGCTCGGCAGCAGGTCGCGCGGATCGCTCCCGGGAAAGTCCGCGAGCAACTGGCGCATGGCCTGGTTGCAGTCGACCAGCGCGTCCGCGTCGTCCAGCACCAGGGCCGGCTGCGGATCGGCGCTGAGCAGCGGTGCAGCACGCCTGGCCCGATGAGCCAGGGCAAGCACTTCGCCGAGCAGCTCACCGATCCAGCCGAGCCAACCCTCGGCCTCCGGCCGGGTGCTTTGCAGCAGCAGCAACCCCAGCCCTCCGGCCCGCAGCGGCAGGACCAGCGCCAGGCCCTGGCTCCAGCCTCCACGGTGCAGCCGACCGCTGAGCCAGCACGGCACCTCCAGCAGGTCCGGCAGCGGAAGCTGAGTGCGTTCGCCCAGGCGCCCGACCAGCGCCAGGTCATTGGCCTGCAGCGGATCGCCGCTGCCCGGCGGCAGGCGGGACGCGCCGGCTATCGCTTCGAAGCTCTGGCTGCGCGGCTGCCACTCGACGTAGAGCGCACGCTCCACGCCCTCGCGTTCGAGGCAGAGTCGCTGCAAGGCGTCAGCCTGGACGGCGACGGGCGCCTGTTCACGGACCAGGCGCACCAAGGTGTTCAACTCGGACATGGGAGAGGCTCGAAGGGATTGCTGGTGAATATAGTATTTATACCATACACCTTAGGTTGTACTTCCATATAAAAGTGGACATTGCTATAAATCACCGCAATGACCGGGCGACAGCCTGCCGCACCGGTCACGACCCGCCTGCTGCCAAGCGCTCCACGGGTCACAACAGAACAATGAGCTAACAATCAGCCACAGGGTGTCCTCATGTCGATCTTCGAGCAGGGCCTGCCGCGCGCGGCCGTCAACCACATCGCGCTGTCGCCGCTGAGTTTCATCGAACGCACCGCCTCCGTTTATCCGGAGCGTACCGCCATCATCCACGGCAGCCTGCGCCGTACCTGGAAGGAAACCTACCAGCGCTGCCGCCGCCTGGCCTCCGCGCTTGCCGCCCGTGGTATCGGCCGTGGCGACACGGTGGCGGTGATGCTGCCCAATACCCCGCAGATGATCGAGGCGCACTTCGGCGTGCCGATGATCGGCGCGGTGCTCAACACCCTCAACGTGCGCCTGGATGCCGAAGCCATCGCCTTCATGCTGCAGCACGGCGAAGCCAAGGTGCTGATCACCGACCGCGAATTCCACGACGTGATCCACGCCGCCCTGGGCATGCTCGACCACCCGCCGCTGGTGGTCGACGTGGACGACCCCGAGTACGGCGAAGGCCAGGCCGTCAGCCCACTGGACTACGAGGCGCTGCTTGCCGAGGGCGACCCGGAGTTCGCCTGGCAGTGGCCGCAGGACGAATGGGACGCCATCTCCCTCAACTACACCTCCGGCACCACCGGCAATCCCAAGGGCGTGGTCTACCACCACCGCGGCGCCTACCTGAACGCCCTGGGCAACCAGATGACCTGGTCCATGGGCCAGCACCCGGTCTACCTCTGGACCTTGCCGATGTTCCACTGCAACGGCTGGTGCTACCCCTGGACCGTCACCGCGCTGGCCGGCACCCACGTCTGCCTGCGCCGGGTCGATCCGCAGAAGATCCTCACGCTGATCCGCGAACACCAGGTCAGCCACCTGTGCGGCGCGCCCATCGTGCTCAACGCGCTGATCAACATGCCCGAGTCGGCCAAGGCCTCCATCGACCATCCGGTGCACGCCATGGTCGCGGGCGCGGCGCCGCCGGCCAAGGTGATCGGTGCCGTGGAGGAAATGGGCATCAAGGTTACGCACGTCTACGGTCTGACCGAGGTCTACGGCCCGGTGACGGTCTGCGCCTGGCACGAGGAATGGAACGAACTGACGCTGGACGAGCGCGCCCGCATCAAGTCCCGGCAGGGCGTGCGCTACCCGACCCTGGAAGGCGTGATGGTCGCCGACCCCAAGACCCTCGAGCCGGTACCGCGCGACGGCCTGACCATCGGCGAGATCTTCATGCGCGGCAACACCGTGATGAAGGGCTACCTGAAGAACCCCACGGCCACCGAGGAGTCCTTTGCCGGTGGCTGGTTCCACACCGGCGACCTGGCGGTCTGGCACCCGGACGGCTACGTGGAAATCCGCGACCGCCTCAAGGACATCATCATCTCCGGCGGCGAGAACATCTCCACCATCGAGGTCGAGGGTGTGCTCTACCGCCACCCGGCCGTGCTGGAGGCCGCCGTGGTGGCCCGCGCGGACGAGCGCTGGGGCGAAACGCCCTGTGCCTTCATTACCCTCAAGGGTGAGCACGCCGCGGTCGAGGCGCAGGAAATCATGAACTTCTGCCGCGAGCACCTGGCCGGCTTCAAGGTGCCGCGCACCGTGGTGTTCACCGAATTGCCCAAGACGTCCACCGGGAAGATCCAGAAGTTCGTCCTGCGCGACTGGGCAAACGCCCTCTGACCCGACCTTTCGCCTGCCATTGCGCGCGCCCTCCATGGGGGCGCGCCGGAGTTCGCCATGCCTGACTACAACGCGCCCCTGCGCGACATGCGCTTCCTGCTCGATGAAGTGTTCGACGCCTCTGCCCTCTGGGCTCGCCTGCCGGCGCTGGCCGAGCGCATCGACGCCGACACCGCCGATGCCATCCTCGAGGAGGCGGCGAAAATCACCAGTGGCCTGCTAGCCCCGCTCAACCGCAGCGGCGACGAGGAAGGTGTGCAGTTCATCGAGGGTGACGTGCGTACGCCCGCCGGCTTCCGCGAGGCCTACGCGACCTACGCCGAAGGTGGCTGGGTCGGGCTGGCGGGCAACCCCGAGTACGGCGGCATGGGCATGCCGAAGATGCTCTCGGTGCAGTTCGAGGAAATGATGTACGGCGCCAACGCCAGCTTCAGCCTCTACTCTACTCTCTCCGCCGGCGCCTGCCTGGCGCTGGACGCCCATGCCGACCTGGCGCTCAAGACCACTTACCTGCCGAAGATGTACGCAGGCGAATGGGCCGGCTCCATGTGCCTGACCGAGCCCCACGCCGGCACCGACCTGGGGCTGATCCGCACACGCGCCGAGCCGCAGGCCGACGGCAGCTACCGCATCACCGGCACCAAGATATTCATCACCGGCGGCGAGCAGGACCTCACCGACAACATCATCCACCTGGTGTTGGCCAAGTTGCCCGACGCCCCGGCCGGCTCGCGGGGCATCTCGCTCTTCCTGGTGCCGAAAGTGATGGTCAACGAAGACGGCTCGCTGGGTGCGCGCAACGCCGTTTCCTGCGGCTCGGTCGAACACAAGATGGGCATCAAGGCCTCGGCCACCTGCGTGATGAACTTCGACGGCGCTACCGGTTGGCTGGTGGGCGAGCTGAACAAGGGGCTGGCGGCGATGTTCACCATGATGAACTACGAGCGCCTGTCCATCGGCATCCAGGGCATCGGCTGCGCCGAGATGTCCTACCAGAGCGCCGTGGCCTACGCCCGCGAACGCCTGCAGAGCCGCGCCGCCACGGGCCCGGTGGCGAAGGACAAGGCTGCCGACCCGATCATCGTGCACCCCGACGTACGCCGCATGCTGCTGACCATGAAGGCCCTGACCGAAGGCGGTCGCGCCTTCTCCACCTACGTGGGTCGGCAACTGGACCTCGCCAAGTACGCCGAAGACGCTGCCGAACGCGAAACCGCCCAGGCGCTGGTGGCGCTGCTGACACCGGTCGCCAAGGCCTTCTTCACCGACACCGGACTGGAAAGCTGCGTGCACGGCCAGCAGGTGTTCGGCGGCCACGGCTTCATCCGCGAATGGGGCCAGGAACAGTTGGTGCGCGACGTGCGCATTGCGCAGATCTACGAGGGAACCAACGGAATCCAGGCGCTGGACCTGCTCGGCCGCAAGGTGGTTGCCGACGGCGGCCAGGCGCTTGCCCTGTTCGCCGGGGAAATCCGTACCTTCGCCGATGCTGCCGACCACGCGGCCATGGGCGCCTTCAGCGTGCCGCTGCTGCATGCGCTGGACCTGCTCGAATCCGTCACCCGCCACGTCCGCGAGCGCGCCGCGAGCCAGCCACAGGAAATCGGCGCGGCCTCGGTGGAGTACCTGCACCTGTTCGGCTACACCGCCTATGCCTACATGTGGGCGCGCATGGCGCAGGCCAGCCTGGGCAAGGGAGACGACTTCCACGACGGCAAGCTGGCCACCGCTCGCTTCTACTTCGCCCGCCTGCTGCCGCGTATCGAGTCCCTGGCGAGTTCGATCCGCGCCGGCAGCGACAGCCTGTTCGAGCTGGGCGCCGAGCAGTTCTGAATTTCAGTTGAGCGTGATTGCGTGGCCAGTCGTCAATGTTGGCCACGCTTTTTTCTTGATGGCAGGTCTTCCGGCCGATGCAAGCAGGCTTCCAGCGTTGTATCGGCTCAGTACCTGTTGGCCAGTAATGCTGGCCAGGTTCACCGGCACCATCACTGCGGCGTACTCGGAGAAGCCGAGGTGGAAGTAGTCGGCGGAGACGATGTTCACCCGGTTCGACACCACCAGCGGCAGGCTCGCGGTGTCGGCGATGAAGGGCGGCCATGACGAACGCAAGGATGGCGGCGCGGGAGAAGCGCAGAGCCAGCAGCATGGAGATGACGATGGACGTGAGGATCAGCGCCGCGCCGTCGTTGGTGAACAGCGCCGAGCAGCACGCAGAAGGCAAACAGGCGCCGGCCGTGGTGCCGGCAGAACGCAGGCCCAACCCATCCTACGGGGTGCCGGTGGAGGGTGGAGCGCGCAAGGCCTGCTCCAGCGCCTTGGCGGCTTCGGCTATCGATTGCTCGTCGTAGGGCGCGAAGCCCATCACCAGGCCGGGCGGGCGTGGCGTTACGCAGTAGCGCGACAGTGGCAGCACGTCGATGCCAGCGGTATTGAGGCGGGCGAAGGCGTCGGCTTCCGTGTGGGCTTCGAGGGTGCAGGCGATGTCCAGGCCGGCGCGGACCTCCGGCACGCGGATCAGCCCTTGCCAGTGACGCTGCGCGGCCTCTGCGAAGACTTCGGCGCGGGTCGCGTAGAGCTTGCGCATGCGCCGCACGTGACGGTCGAAGTGGCCTTCGCGGATGAAGTCGGCGAGCACTGCCTGGCCCAGGCTGTTGGCGTGTCGGGCGGTGAGGGCGGTGGCGCGGGTGAAGGCTTGCACCAATTGCTCCGGCAGCACCAGGTAGGCCAGGCGGATCGCCGGGAACAGCAGCTTGCTGAAGGTGCCGGCGAGGATCACCGAACTGCTCGCGCCGGGCAGCGAACGCAGTGCCGGGATCGGCTTGGCGATGAAGCGGTACTCGCTGTCGTAGTCGTCCTCGAAGATGTAGGCGCCGCTTTGTGTCGCCCAGCGCAGCAGCGCCAGGCGCCGCGCCGGTGACATCTCCACGCCCAGCGCGGGGGGGGGGGAGGGGCTGACGCAGGCGAGGCGGGCGTCCGCCGCCTGGCGGATGCCGTCTTCCACGCGCAGGCCCTGGGTGTCGACCGGCACGTCCACCCGGTTTACCCCGGCAACTTCCAGCAGCTGCCGCGCGCCGGGGTAGCCGGGGTCTTCCAGCCACACTCGCTCGCCCGGCGGGACCAGCAGGCGCAGGCACAGGTCCAGCCCCTGCTGCACGCTGCCGAGGACGAGGATCTGCTCGGCGCTGGCATGCACGCCGCGGGCGATGTGCAGGTACTCGGCGATCGCCTCGCGCAGGGCGGGGAGGCCGGCCGGGTCGCCGTCGAGCAGCAGGCTCGAACGCGAGGCGCGCAGGTGTTGCTGGTGCAGCTTGCGCCAGAGGTCCATGGGGAAGCTGCGGACATCGCCGCGATGCGGGAAGAACGGTCGCGTGCCCGGCGCCACCGCGCGCTTGGCGAAGACCGGCGAGATCGATTCCAGGCGCTCGATCCAGGGCGTGCGGGGTGCCGCCCGCGGCGTTTCGCTGCCGGGCGTCACCTTGCGCTGCACGTAGCCGCTGCGCAGGGTCGCATCCGGCAAAACGGCACTGACGCGGGTGCCGCTGCCGGTGCGCGACTCCAGGTAGCCCTCCGACAGCAACTGCTGGTAGGCCGCCTGCACGGTGCCGCGCGCCAGGCCGTAGTGCTCGGCCAGCGCGCGGGTGCTGGGCAATGTGCTGCCGGCCGGCAGGCGGCCGCCAAGGATGCAATGGCGCAGGGCGTCGTACAGCCAGCGCTGTAGCCCGGCGCCTGGCTCGGGCTCGCCGAGGGGCAGGGACAGCACCAACGGGGCGGCTTTGTGGGCAGGCATGGCGGGGCTCCTGAAGTGGACCAGTCATGTTAGTGCGAAATGGATCAATACACGATCCACTTGTGCTCGCAGAATCGGCTCCGTGGTACGGCGAAGCCCGCCGGATCTTCTCTCTCTTCCCCCCTCTTCAGGAGCGAGCCATGCAACAGCGAATTCTGATCATCGGCGCCGGTTTCGGCGGTCTCTGGAGCGCCCTGAGCGCGCAACGCCTGCTGGACCTGCACAAACGCACGGACGTCGCCGTCACCCTGCTCGCGCCCCAGGCCGAGCTGCGCATCCGCCCGCGCTTCTACGAACCCGACCTGAGCACCTGCAGCGCGCCGCTGGGCGAGCTGTTCGACGCGGTGGGCGTGGACTTCGTGCGTGGCAGCGCCACCGGCATCGACAGCCAGGCGCGCCGGGTCACCTACGTCAACGGCAGCGGCCAGGCGGGCGAGCTGCACTACGACCGGCTGATCGTCGCCACCGGCAGCGAAGTGGCGCGTCCGGCCGGCGCCGGTATCGACCGCCATACCTTCGATGTCGACAGCCTGGAGTCGGCGCTGAAACTCGAAGCCCATCTGCTCGGCCTCGCCGCCCTGGCCGACAGCCCGGCGCGCAACACCGTGGTGGTGGTCGGCGGCGGCCTGACCGGTATCGAAGGCGCCACCGAGATGCCCGCCCGGCTGCGGGCGATCCTTGGCGAAGACGTGGCGGCGCGGGTGATCGTCATCGACCCGGGCCAGCGCGTCGGTGCGGCTTTCGGCGACGGGATCGCCGAAGTGGTCGCCCGGGCCAGCGACAGCCTGGGCATCGAGTGGCGCCTCGGTGAGCAGGTCGCCGCGGTGGACGAGGGCGGCGTGACCCTCGGCAGCGGCGAGCGCATCGAGGCGCTCACGGTGATCTGGTCGGCCGGCATGAAGGCCTCGCCGCTCACCGCGCAGATCGACGCCCCGCGCGACGGACGCGGCCGCCTGCACGTGGACCGCAACCTCAAGGTGCTCGGCCAGGAGCGCATCTACGCCAGCGGCGATACCGCCTACGCAGCCTCGGACGATATCGGCAACTTCGCCCTGATGAGCTGCCAGCACGCCATCGCCCTGGGCCGCTCGGCGGGCAACAACGCCGCCGCCGACCTGCTGGGCGTGGCGCCCATCCCCTATAGCCAGCCCAAGTACGTGACCTGCGTCGACCTCGGCGCCTGGGGCGCGGTGTACAGCGAGGGCTGGGACCGCAAGGTGGTGCTGGTAGGCGATGAGGCCAAGCAGCTGAAGATGCAGATCAACACCCAGTGGATCTACCCGCCGGCGGCCGACCGCGCGCAAGCACTGGCCGCGGCGGACCCGCTGATCCCGGTCGTCGCCTGACGCCGGGCAATGCCAGCCAGGCCCCGGAGGGTTATCGCCCTCCGGGGCCTTTTTTCGTGCGCCGAAGGTTGCTGTTCGCGCAGGTGGGCGGAATTGTCCGGTGGTTGATACAGCACTGCTCGAATGTGTCCGGATCGATGCAGTAAGGCGCATTTCGCCGGTTTTTTGTAAGCGAATCTCGACTGAGATCGTCGGCGACTGTCCGTATCATTCGCCGCCAGCAACGGTGGCCAAGCAGCGCCCCGCATCAATGTGATTCGCGAGGGACCAGGGCATGCGCTTGAACGACGAAGACATCCACATCCGCAAGCTTTTCCCGACCCCCGTGGCCAGCTACTGGCTTGCCGATAGCGACAGCCTCAATCGCGAACTCAAGGCGCGCATCCTCGCGCGGCGCGATGCCACGCCGGGCGTCACGCACAGCAACAAGGGCGGCTGGCAGTCGGACGGTGACTTCGCCGAATGGGCGGGCGAGGCCGGTCGACGCCTGCTGGATACGGCCCGGTGCCTGGCGAGCAGCCTTACCGCCATGCACCTGGACGGCAGCGGGCTGGTCCACTTCGAGCAGGACTGGCAGTACAACGTCTGGGCCAACATCAACCGGCAGGGCGACAGCAACATGCTGCACGGCCATCCTGGCGCCTTCTGGTCCGGGGTCTACTGGGTCGAGGACGGCGGTCGCGCGGCGGACCCGGCGGTGGACGGCGACCTGGAATTCCAGGACCCGCGCGGCATGCTGCCGTCGGTCTATCGCCCGGAGCTGCGCATGCGCATCGAGGAATGCCTGAGCGCGGGCTATTGCACCAGCGAGGCGGCGAGCAGCGGCCGGATGCTCATGTTCCCGTCCTGGCTGCTGCACCGCGTGCGGCCGTACCTGGGGCAGGGCGAGCGCATCTCGGTGGCGTTCAACTTCGGCGTCTGAGGCGGCTACGGCTACCCGCAGCTACTGCGCGGGGATTGTCACCAGCGGAGCCTTCTCGCTGCTGCCGGTTTCGGCCAGGGTGAAGAAGAACATGACCGCACCCAGTGCGCGCTTGGCGGCCAGGTCGCTGTCTTCGATCCAGTACCAGTAGTCCCGGTAGGGTACGGCGGCGTAGGCATGCTTCGGCCTTTCCTTGCCGCTGCGAATATGGATGCGCGAGCCCGAACTGTTCGCCTCGCCATCCTGGAAGGTCGGCAGTGCGCTGTGCTCGTCGAGATGCTCCTGCGGAACGTCGATGTAGCTGGAGAAGGCGGTCATGATCTGCAGCAGCGAGCGGCTGCTGACAGCCAGCTCGTCGTTTTCGCCGCGCACCGGTGAATAGCGGAGGATGAAGTGCTGGCGATCCTCGGGCAGGTGGAGCAGGGTGCGCAGCTCCTTCTGCTTGGCGAGGATCTCCGGTGCGACGTCGTTGCGCCGCATGAACAGCACGGCGGTCCTGCCCTTGACCTTGTCTTCGTCCACACGCATGCCGACCGCGCCGGCGGCCTGGATTTCGCGCATCAGCTGGAGCACGCGGATGAACTCGGGGTCCGCCTCGCGGATATTGCCCGCCACCGCCGAGCGATTACGTACGCCATTGAGCGAGTCCACGGTCAGGCCGAGGATGAAGTCCGCCGCATAGCCCGATTGCAGCATGGAGAAGATGTTCTTCGGGTCGATGGGGGTGACCAGGCCGGCGAGGAAGCGCTCGCCGGTCAGGGGCACGTAGGTGATGGTCGGGCGGTCGGTGTACTTGGCGGTGGCGCCGAGCAGCACGCTGTTGCCTTGCACCGCGTCCGCCGAGGAGATCTGCCCGCCCAGGCTGCCGCCGGTTTCCAGGGAATAGCCAGCGACGATCGAGGCCACGTCGACGAACACCGGCAGGTCCATGTAGCGCAGCTTGACGATATTCAGCAGCGTCTGCTGTTTCCAGGAGTCGGCCACCGCCGAGCTGTAGTCGAAGCGGTCCACGGCCACCGTGCCCGGCCCCATGTGGCTGCACGCGCCGAGGGCCAGGAGGGCGGCCAGGCTGGCGGCCGGCAGTACGCTGCGAAGTGGCGCCCGGCGGGGCGGGAGGAGCGCCACCTATTCTTCCTCGTTCAGCACTTTCACGCGCCCGGCGCGTGCCGCTTTGACCAGTACCGCGTGGTCGCGCTCGGTCTGGTCCGCGTAGAGCAAGGCGAAATCGCCCAGGGCCTCGTCGAAGGCGTCTCCGTTGCCGAGGTAGCCGGAGATGGTTGCGGCGTCGCCGGACTTGGCGTGGGCGCGCGCGAGGGTGAGACCGCAGAGGTCTGCATAGCGCTCCAGTTGGGAAGCCGTGATGTGCTCGACCGGTATGGAGAGCTTCATGTCGCGCAATTGCCGCACGAAGAAGTCGCGCCTCGCGCGGCCGCTCGTCCAACCGAGGAAGATGTCGCTGGACGACTGCATCAGGCGCTGTCCCATGACCACGCGCTGGCCCTGGTTCTCGTACTGGCATTTGCCGGCGTAGGGTTCCAGCACGGAACGGCAGGACTCCTTGATCTGCAGGATCAGCGGATGGTTCTCCTCCGAGAACAGCAGCACGATGAAGCAGCGCGTGCCGACGCTGCCGATGCCCACGACCTTGAGCGCGGCATCCACCATGTGATAGCGGTCGAGCAGCACGCGGCGTTCGTCGGAGAGGCTACGGCGATACAGGACCAGGGCCTCGTGTGCACGCTTCATGAACCCGGGGTCGGCAACGTGCTGGATGACCGGCGGCTGGTCGACGATGCGCGGATGCCCGGCGATCTGTCCGGCGATCTTCGGGAAGACGCTTTCCATAACCCGCTCACGGGCGCGGTCGATCAGCTGCTGACGGAACTTGCGCACCTTGGCGTCGGGGGCCATCTCCAGCAGCGTCTGCGCATCGAGACGCGAATACCACACCTCCAGCGGGCTCATCTTCGAGTAGGTACGCAAGTTCTCGCGGTAGGAACGCGCGCAGGCGACTGCGGCGTCACGGGCGCGCGCATCGGAGACGCTGCTGTCGCGCGCCGCCACGGCGAAGCTTGCGGCCAGGCGCTTGACGTCCCATTCCCAGGGCGCCGGCAAGGTTTCGTCGAAGTCGTTGAGGTCGAATACCAGGTTGCGCTCAGGGGTCGCGAACAGGCCGAAGTTGAGCAGGTGGCAATCGCCGCAGGCCTGCAAGCGCACGCCGATGTCCGGCCCCAGGGCCAGGTCGTGGGCCATCAGCGCCGCCGAACCGCGCAGGAAGGTGAAGGGCGTGCGCAGCATGCGCCCGTAGCGGATCGGCACCAGATCCTTGAGCCGGTCGCGGTTGGACTTTTCCAGGATGGCGATGACGTCGCGCTGGCGGCCGGGCGCCTTCCACTTGGCATGGCTCTCGCGAGGGACCTTGTCGCGCAATTGCTTGCCGATGGCCAGGCGCTCCTCGCGGGAGCGGAATACCGGCGTCGGCGGGGACTTCTTGCTGGTGTACTTGTGGGTGGATTTCTTATGGCTGGCCATGATGCTGTCGTCACCGATGCGCAGGGGAACGGGTTCGTGGCGAAACCCGGTCTCTTCAAGCTAGATCAATTCCGTCCTGCCAGCGCACACCGGCCTGCACCCTTAAAAGCGAACCTCTGCCAGCCTTGATCCGGATCATCCGCGACGAGTGCGCCTCAGCCAGTCGAGTACCGGCGGGAATACCCGCGAGCGCGACGGACAGTCCGGCGTGGCGAGCAACTGCGGGAGCAGATAGCCGACTTCCGCCTCGCCGGTGGTGCAAGGTGTCGCCATCGGTTCTTGCAGGTATTCGTCTTCCCAGTAGGGCAACCGCTCCGCCGTATGCATAGGGTTATCTCCTCAGAGGTCCAGGACCAGCGGCTTCACGCCGCCTTCGTCTTGCGCCGGCACCGCGCAGCAGATCAGCACCGAGCCGGGCTCGGGCATTTCCGCCGGCGGCACCGGGTAGTGCACCTGGCCGCTGAGCAGCCGCGTCTTGCAGGTGCCGCAGGAGCCGCCACGGCAGCTGAAATCGGGGTTCAGGCCACGGCTTTCGGCCAGCTCCAGCAGGCTGCCGCCGTCCGGTTGCCAGCGCGCTTCCTTGGCTGAAGCAGAGAAGTACACCGGCACCGGGACGCTCGCCGCCGGGGGCTGCGGCGGTGTGGCGAGGTGCGTCTGGTCGCTGCGCCGCAGGGTCGAGGGGCCGAAGGTTTCGGCGTGGATGCGCGCGTCGGCGATGTTCAGCGCGCGCAGGCCGTCGTAGAGCGACTGGGTGAATTCCCCCGGGCCGCACAGGTAGAAGTCGTAGTCGTCCAGCGGCAGGTGGGCCTTGATCGCGGCGATCTCCAGGCGCCCGGCGAGTTCGTAGTCGCGGCCTGCGACCGCATCGTCGTCCGGAACACTCAGCGCACGCAGGACCTGCAGCCGATCCGGGCAACCCTGGCGCAGCGCGTCGACTTCCTCGCGGAACGGCAGCTGGCGCAGATTGCGTGCGGACTGGAACAGGTGGATGCGCCGCTCGCCGCCTTGCGCCACCAGCTCGCGCAGCATCGACAGCAGCGGGGTGATGCCGACGCCCGCACCAATCAGCACCACCGGGCGGCTGGAATCGTCGGCCAGGGTGAAGCGGCCGGTGGGCGCGCGAACCTGCAGGCGGTCGCCGACCCGCACCTGCTCGTGCAGGTGGCGCGAGGCCAGGCCCTGGGCCTTGACGCTGATGCGCAG
Organism: Pseudomonas knackmussii B13; assembly: GCF_000689415.1. Lineage (NCBI taxonomy): Bacteria > Pseudomonadati > Pseudomonadota > Gammaproteobacteria > Pseudomonadales > Pseudomonadaceae > Pseudomonas > Pseudomonas knackmussii. The sequence goes on from NZ_HG322950.1 coordinate 2,405,042, forward strand.
CTCACCGTCCGAGGGTGCGCTGGAAAGGCTGTAGGTACGCACCAGCGCCTGCTCGCCGATCTGCAGGCGCATGGGCAGGTGCTGCCCCGGCGCGAAGCTCACCGGCGTGTCGTCACTGGGTTGCAGGTAGAAGGAGCGGATCGCCTCGCTTTCCTGTTCCACGCGCACCACCCGCCATTCCTGCCACTGTTGGCGCTGTTCGCGGCTGGCCAGCTTGGCGTCGGCCTCGGCCCAGGTGCCGGTCATCAGGCTGGTCGGCGCGTAGTCCTGGAAATCCCAGCGGATCGACAGCGCGCCGGGGCGCAGCACGGCCTGCTGCACGTCGAGGGTCCAGATGCGTTCGGCGCCTTCGAAGGCGGTTATCAGCGGGCTGTCGAACAGCAGCTCGGTGCGCCCGTAGACCTGCAGCACATCGCCGCTGGCGAAGTCGACGAAGAGCAGCCCGGCCTGCGGATTGCTCCTGAGGTTGCCCAGGGTGTTGAAGTGCAGGTTGCCGGCGTAGTCGGGGATGGTCAGGCGGTTGCCCTCGACGCGGACGAAGCCGGGGCGGCCACCGCGATGGGAGACGTCCACCGAACGTTGCCCGTCCTCGTGCTCGACGTAGCTGGCGACGAAGAAGGTGTCGGCGTTGCGGATTCTTTGCGCCAGTGCCTCGTCCAGCGCGGTGAAGTCCTGACGCGCCGAGCGCTGGCTGGCCGGGCGTTCGTCGCGATGCCATTCGCGGCGCTGGATGTACTGCGGGCAGTTGCCGAAGGACTGCTCGACCGCGACAGCCAAATGCCCCTCGTCGGCCTGCTGCAGGATGCCGTTCATGCGGTTGCGCCGCCGGGTGTGCAGCTCGATGCCCAGCAGGCCGATGGCGTTGCCCGGCTGCAGGCCGCTGGCGGCGGGGTCTTGCGCGTCGGGTGCGGTTTCCAGCAGCAGGCGTTTCGGATCGGGCGAGGTGACGAAGCCTTCCGGCCCTTCGAGCAGCGTTGCCCACGGGCGGCCCTGCTCATCCACCGCGCCGGCGATGATGAACGGCAACTGGTGATAGAACTCGCGGTGCTGGTCGGGCATGTAGTCGCGGATCACCTTCTGGCCGAAGACTTCCATGCGTTCGGCCACGCCGACCCGTTCCTGGATCGCGCGTTCACCGGCATGCCAGGGCGAGTGGCGGTGCTTGGGAAGATGCTCCATGGCGGACACCTCGCGGGGAGGCTGCCGGGCGGCCCCGGCAGCGGGCGAATGGACTCAGATGGCCAGCAGGCCGGCGGCGGTGCGCTGCATCGGCACGAAGCCGGGCAGGGCCTCGATGCGTGCCAGCCAGGCGCGCAGGTGCGGGTAGTCCTGCAGCGATACGTTGCCTTCCGGCGCGTGGGCGATATAGGTGTAGTTGGCGATGTCGGCGATGGTCGCGCTGTCGCCGGCGAGGAAGGGCGACTTCGCCAGCTCGCTTTCCATCACCTGGAACAGCGCATGGGCGCGGGCGAGGACTTCCTCGGCGTTGAAGCGCGCGCCGAACACCGTGATCAGCCGCGCGGCGGCCGGGCCGAAGGCAAGCTGGCCGGCGGCCACTGACAGCCAGCGCTGCACCCGGGCGGCGCCCAGCGGGTCTTCCGGCAGCCAGCGGCCGTTGCCGTATTTCTTCGCCAGGTAGACGAGGATGGCGTTCGAGTCACTGACGACGGTGCCGTTGTCGTCGATCACCGGGACCTGGCCGAAGGTGTTCAGGGCGAGGAATTCGGGGTGCTTGTGCGCGCCCTTGGCGAGATCGACGAAGACCAGTTCGGTGGGTTGCTGCAGCAGCGCGAGCAGCAGCTCGACGCGGTGCGCGTGACCGGACAGCGGGTGGCGATACAGCTTGATGGCGTGCGACATGCGAGTGACTCCGTGGCAAGTGGGGGAAGGCAGCGCCGAGTCAGTGTCTCGCGCTGATGGGACCATGCTGCGCCCACCGGCGTTTTCGCAGAATCGCCAGGGCCGGCAATCCAGCGTTTCAGAAATCGCAAGAATGTCAGCCGCGCAGGGCTGGATGGGCGCGCAGGCGCGGCACCACGAAGTCGAGGAAGGTGCGCACGCGGGCGGCGGCGCGGCGGCCCTCGCGGTAGATCAGCTGGGCGGGCAGGGCGGGGCCGGCGAAGTCTTGCAGCAGTGCTTCGAGCTGCCCGCTACGCAGTTCCTGATGCGCCTCGTGGCTGAGGCAGCGGGCCAGCCCCTGGCCCAGGGTCGCGGCGCGGATCGCCGCCTGGACCGTGCTGCAGGTCAGGCGAGGCGCGAGGCGCACTGAACGGGCCGCTTCCTGCTGGCGGAAGCGCCATTCGCTGCTGGCGTGGACGGCACTCACGGCGATGCACTGGTGCGCCTTGAGCGCGTCGAGCGTCGTCGGTCGCCCGTGGCGTGCCAGGTAGTCCGGGGCGGCGCAGACGACGGGCGTCACCTGGCCGACCGGCAGGGCGAAGCCGGAGGAGTCGGGCAGGTGGCCGATCACCAGGGCCACGTCGATGCCGTCCTCCAGCAGCCGCGGTGGTTCCTCGTGGACCTGCAGGCGCAGGCGCACCTCGGGGAAGGCGGCGAGGTAGTCGAGGGCTATGGGGGCGAAGACCTGATCGGCCATCAGCAGCGGCACCGAGACCGTCAGCTGCCCGGCCGGGTGCGCGTGCAGGCCGGCGGCCGAACTTTCCGCCTCGGCGAGCGCCAGGAGTATCTGCCGGCAGCTCGCGGCGAAAGCTTCCCCGCTGTCACTCAGGCTGACCCCGCGCGGGCCGCGCAGCAGCAACTCGCAGCCCAGGCGTGTTTCCAGCGCGGCGACGACGCGCATCACCGTCGCCGTGGACAGCGCCAGCAGCCGCGCACCGGCGGCCAGGCTGCCAGCGCGCGCCACGGCATCGAACACCTGCATTTCGCGAAAGCGGTCCAAGGACTACTCCCGCGCGGCCAGGCGTAGCGCCGGGTCGTTGCGCAGGCGCTCGGCGCAATACTCGATGAAGGCGCGAACCTTGGCCGAGGCCCGCGCGCCGCCCGGCTGCAGCAGGTGGATGGGGAGCGGGGCGATGGAGAAGGCGTCGAGGACGATCTCCAGCTCACCGCGGGCGACGGCGTCGGCGACCTGGTAGGACAGCACGCGGGTGAAGCCCCAGCCCAGCTTCGCCGCATGGATGGCGGCGTTGTTCGAGGTGACCACGAAGCGTGCCTGTGGACGCAGGGTGACGGCGCCGTCCGCTGTGACGAACTGCCAGTCGGTGAGCAGGGTGCTGGAGGCGGACATCACCACCGGCGCGTCGAGCAGGTCGGTGGGGGTGGCCGGGCGGCCGACCTTGTCGAGAAAGGCCGGGGCGGCGCAGATGACCGGGCGGATCTCGCCGACCTTCAGCGCGTTCATCTCGCCCTCCGGCAAATGGCCGATGCGCACGGCGACGTCGACACCTTCGTCGATGAGGTTCACCAGGCGGTCCACCAGCAGCGCGTGCACCGACACCTCGGCATGGGCGGCGAGGAACTCGGCGATCAGCGGCACCATGTACAGCTCGCCGAACAGCACCGGCGCGGTCACCGTCAGGTTGCCACGCGGCCGTAGGGCACTGCCGGCGGCCAGTTCCTCGGCTTCCTCCAGCTCCTGCAGGATGCGTCGGCAATCCTCGGCGTAGCGCCGGCCCGCTTCGGTCAGGCGCACGCTGCGGGTGCTGCGCGCCAGCAACAGGGTGCCCAGGCGCTCCTCCAGCGCGGCGATGGCGCGGGTCACGCTGGGCGGCGACAGGCCCAATTGCTTCGCCCCGCCGGCGAAGCTTTCCGCCTCGGCCACCGCCAGCAGCACCTTCATTTCCTGGAACCTGTCCATGCCTCACCACTTCGCGCCGTGAACTCTTCGGGATGCCGGGGAACATAGTTGGTCCTTGGCATCCCGCCAATCTCCGGCGGCGGGCGATTCGGCAAATCGCTCGTCATTTCTGACCGGCACGGACAGATAACGCACCCCGCGGACAGAATGCGCAGCCATTTGGCTTTGCCGGCGTCCTGTCATATTCGATAGCGGATCGCCACCGAAAGTAGCCCGCTCAATCCGCATTTCCATCGACGAGGCTACACCGTGCTACATCGAGTTCTCTGCTGTTCGCTGTCCGTTCTCAGCCTGTCCATCGCTACCGCCCAGGCCACCGAGACCTACACCCTCGATACCCCGCGCCTGACCGGCATCGACAACTTCCGCGACGTGGCCGGCACTACCACCGCGTACACCACCCGCAACGACGGCACCATGCGTGCGGGCGTGTTCTACCGCTCCAACGCGCTGACCCCGTCGGCCGCCGACCTGGCCACGCTGAACACCCTGGGCATCAAGGAAGTCTTCGACCTGCGCACCGCCAGCGAGATCGCGTCTACGCCCGACACCCTGCCCAGCGGGGCGAGCTACCAGAACATCGACATCATTGGCAGCGCCACCTCCGGAGCCGACATCACCAATATCTCCGTCACCAGCGCCGCCCAGGCGATCGAGATGATGGAACAGACCAACCGCTCCTTCGTCAGCGATGCCGGGATGCGCAGCCAGTTCGCCACGCTGTTCAACGAGCTGGCATCGGCCGACGGCGCGGCGCTGTTCCACTGCACCGCCGGCAAGGACCGCACCGGCTGGACCGCCGCCGTGCTGCTGAGTATCGCCGGGGTGGACAGCGCGACCATCATGTCCGACTACCTGGCCACCAACGAATACACCGCCGCCCGCGTTGCCGCGACCCTGGCGCAGATGCCGCCGAGCATGGCGGCTATCTACGCGCCGCTGCTCGGCGTGCAGGCCAGCTACCTGCAGGCCGGCCTGGACCAGGTGGTTGCCGAGTACGGCAGCATGGACAACTACCTCAAGGAAGGCCTGGGCCTGTCCCAGGAAACCCTCTACGTGCTGCGCGGCAAGATGGTCTACTACAGCAGCCTGCCTGGCACCGCCGGCCTTTCCGGCAACGCCGCCGCCGGCGCGCAACTGTTGCTGCAACTGCAGAACAGCAGCCTCTCGGGCAACTACACGGCGTACAACTACTACCTGCAATCGGCCATCGACGCCGGCACCCTCGGCGGCGTGGAATCCACCGTCGGTGGCCAGGTGCACGCCGACGCCGCCAGCTACCTGCTGCGCCAGGACGCGCTGATCGACCGCGCTGCCGCCCCCTATACCAGCGGCGCCGACCTGAAGACCGGCCAGCGCCGCCTGTGGACCACCACCCTGGCCGGCTACCAGGGCAACGACGGCTCGTCCCAGGCCGCAAGCAGCAACGAGCACACCCAGGGCACCATGATCGGCCTGACCCAGCGCTTCTCCGACCAGCCCACCCCCCCCGCCGGTTTCGGCTACAGCCGTGGCAGCGTGGGCGGGGCGGGTGGCGAGGTGGACACCGACCTGACCTTCCTCCGCGCGGGCGCGCGCTTCGCCCCGGATAGCCTGGAGCAGGGCCTGTTCGTCGACGCCGACCTCAGCGCCGGCTGGCTCGACTACGACAGCAAGCGCGAACTGGGCGGCGGCCTCGGCACGGCCAAGGGCGACAGCCACGGCACACTTAGCGGCGGCAGCGCGTCGCTGGGCTATCGCATCCCGGTGAAGGACGCGATCCTCGAACCGAGCCTGGGCGTGCGCATCAGCCACCTGGACCTGTCCGGCTTCCAGGAGAAGGGCAGCGAGCTGGCGCTGGATGTCGACGGCATCGAGCAAACCCGCCGCAGCGCCATCGCCAACCTGAAGGTGAGCTTCATGCCGGTCGCACTGAGCGGCGGCTGGCAGCTGGTGCCGGGCATCGACCTGGGCTATGACCACGCGCTGGGCGACTACAAGGTCAACAGCGACGGCCACCTGCTGGGCCTGGACGTAGCCCAGCGTGCGGCCTTCGACAACCGCGACCAGGTCAGCGCCGCGGTCAACGCCATGGCCAGCCTCGGCGACCTGAGCGTGGGTGCGGAAGTCGGCGCCCTCGGCGGCAGCGGCAGCCACGGCTACAGCGGCAGCCTCAAGGCCAGCTACCAGTTCTGATCGACCACGTCGCCCGATCCGCCGGCATCCCCACGGCGGATCGGGCGGGTTTCGGCAAGGGCGCGCTGCCTCACCGGCAGCGCGCCTTTGTCGTTTGGGCTACGCGCGGCCCTTGCGCAGGTCCGCCGGGCTGACCCCGTAGGCGCTCTGGAAGTACTGGCAGAAGCGCCCCAGGTTGCTGAAACCCAGGCCCAGCGAGATATCGCGGATGGACTGCGGCGAGTCCTCCAGCAGCGCGGCGTGCGCCCGCTCCAGGCGCACCTGGCGCTGGTAGGCGACGATGGAGCTGCCCATGAAGCGGCGGAAACCCTCCTGCAACGCGCGCAGGCTGACATTGGTCAGTTCGGCCAGCTCGGTGCCGCTGATGAGCGCCTCGGGATGCGCCTGGATGTACTCCACGGCCCGCCGCACATGGCGCGGCGCGATCATCGGGCCCGGTCGCCGGAGGGCCTCGCTGTAGTTGTGCGGCCAGTTCTCCAGCACGGCGTCGACCAGCATCTCCTGCAGACGCGCGGGCATCAGCGCGCTGGATTTGATCAGCAGGTCGAACTCCGAGCCGGTGGCCATGCCGATGAGCGCCTTGATGCCCTGGAAGGCTTCCACCTTGAGGTCGACCACGGGCTGGAAGCGCATCTTGTGCACCACCGGCTTGCCCAGCAGCGTCGAGAGCCGCCGGGCGAAGAGGGCGCGGCGCACCGATATCCCGTGCTGCGCGTGGCCATCGACGAAGCTCGCCGAGCGCACCGAGGATTTCTCGATCGCCAGGCCAACCGTCGGCACCCCGACGGTCTCGCTCGCCTGGTTGAAGACGATCTTGCCGGCGGTGGGGAAGACGAAAGTGATCTCGTCGTCCTGGTCGGGCATGGCGGTGGTGAAGTCGCCGCGAAAGCTCAGGCGGCGGAAGCTCAGGCCGTCGTGGCGGCCGTAGACCCCGGCGATGGCGACCTTGCGCTCCGGACGCGGCAACCCCGAATAGAGGGGGCCGAACATCCGTGTGAAGAGGGCACCGAACTCGTCAGCGTCCATGTCTTCGGAGCGGATCAGGAATGGCGTGCGCGAAGAGCCCGAGTCCAGCTTCATGTCCAGTCTTCCATCCGGCGCGGTGGCGGCCTGCCCAGGGCGTTGCGAGCAGATTGTGGGCGCGCAATCTAGCAGCCGTGGATGACAGCACTATGATGCAACGGCTGGATGAAAGGTCGTGGCCGCGGGCGCGCGGCGCTTGCACGCGGCTCGGGCCGGTTGATAGCCTTCCCGGCCAGGAAAACCGCCAGGTCTGGGTATGTCGGTCAGGGTTGTAGAAGCACAAGAAGTCGATCAGCAGCGCATTGCGATTCCCGGTTGGGAACAGCAGTACACGCAGATGTCCGCGGGGCGTTTCGCCGGACGGATCCTGCATGCCGAGGTCGAGGGCATCGAGCTCTTCGAGGAGCAGATGAACCTGCGCGTGGAGCAGGAGTTCCACGCGCCGCCCGGGGCCCTGGTGTTCAGCTTCGACATGTCCGACAACACCCTCTACCTGCTCGACGGCGAGACCCGCAACGCCTGGGTCACCCCGGAGAACTACCGCGAGGTGGCGGTGGTGATCAAGCAAGCAGGGCAGTGGGGCCAGGCGCTCGACTCCTTCGCCGACCTGGTGCTCACGCCGCTGCGCTCCGACCACTGCAGCCAGGTCGCGACCTCGCTCAGCAACCTGCTCACCGGCGCCCACGGCGAGCAGCAGGCCATGGATGCGCCCGGCATCGCGCAAGGCATCGTGTCCAACTGCTTCTCCCTGCTCTGCGAAGCGCCGCCCAGCGACGCCCAGCGTTCGCGCTCCATCGTCCAGGCCAAGCGCGTGGTGCAGCGAGTCAAGGAGGTGGTGAACGATTGTCCCGAGGAAAACCTTGGCATGACCGAGCTGGCCGCAAAAGCCGGCGTCTCGCCGCGCAGCCTGCAGCAATCCTTCCTGCGCTACGCGGGCATCCCGCCCATCGTCTGGCTGCGCAACCGCCGCCTGAACGCCGCCCGCCGCGACCTGCTCAACGCCGCCGAGACCGGCATGAGCGTGGCCGATGTGGCGATGAAGTGGTCGTTCTGGCACCTGGGGCGGTTCTCCCAGTCGTACTACGCGCTGTTCGGCGAGTACCCGAAGGCGACCATCAAGCAGGGCGGTCGGTCCTGAGGCCCCACGCCTAACCTCGATGCCCCGGTAGGAGCGGATCTCATCCGCGAACGGCATGGCACGGCGTTTCCTTGTAGGAGCGGCCCATGGCCGCGATCGCGCGCATGGCGCGCTCCTACAGGGGCATTGGCGCGGGGATTTTCGCGGACAAGGTCCGCTTGTATGGCGTTAGGGTAGGAACCTGTCGGGGTGTGGAGGGACAAGATCCGCTTCTGCAAGCCAGACGGTAGGAGACTTCCCCCACCCACCCGCTCACGACAAGCGCCGATAAGGAATCCATCGGATTGAGTAGCCGCTCAAACCGACAATACCGGCAAGCCTGCGCCAATGTGAGCTCCCGACAGGTTGGACCATCTTCACTGTCGGAGAACCCCATGACAAGCCAAGTTCCGGTTATCGGTATCGATGTCGCCAAGGAGTCGCTGAGCCTCTGCGATACACGCTCGGGCGAGGTATTCGAACTGGCCAATGACGTCCGCACTATCAAGGCCTGGCTGAAAACCCTTCCTCCCTGCTGCGCCATCGCGATCGAAGCGACCAGCACCTATCACATGGATGTTGCGACCCTGGCGCATGCGCGGGGACATCGGATCTACGTCATCAATGGCTTTCGCCTGAGCAACTACCGCAAGGGGATTGGTGGGCGAAACAAGGATGATCGCAGCGATGCCCTGCTGCTGGCCCGTTACCTGACCCACGAACAAGCGCAACTGGAGCCTTGGCAGCCGCCGAGCAAGGCCTACTGCCGCCTGCAGACACTGCTGCATCGGCGTGCTGCACTGGTCCGTAGCGCCATCTCGTTGCGCCAGAGCTTTTCCCAGGATCGCTCCTTGGCCAAGGCGCTAAAGCCTGTTCTCAAGCAAATGGCCACACTGGAGTCACGCCTGGAGAAAGAGATTCAACAGGCGCTGCGAGAGGCTGGCCTAATGGAGCAAAGCAAGCGCTGCCAGGCCATCGAAGGGATCGGACCGCTGACGGCAGCGGCCCTGAACCTGGCATTTCTGCGGGGACGTTTTCGCAATAGCGATGCCTTCATCGCCTTTATCGGATTGGATGTGCGGCTCAAGGAGTCCGGCCGCTATAGCGGCCGACGAAAGCTGACCAAGCAAGGGGACCCTGAAATCCGTCGGCTGCTCCACAACGCGGCCATGGCGGCAGCGCGCACGCAGCGCTGGCAGGCCCTTTACCAAAGCTACCTGGCGCGCGGCCTGAAGAAGATCGAGGCCCTGACTATCCTCGCCCGCAAATTAGCCCGAATTGCCTTTGCCCTGATGCAATCCCAGACCAGCTACCAGCCTCCAAAGCAGGAGCCGTCATTGACATAGAATCTCCTACAGGATGACGCCGAACCCTCAGTGCATGCCGAACAGCCCCCTCTCCCTTCAGGGAGAGGGTTGGGGAGGGGGAACGGGGTCCCCTCGCAACGCCACTACATCCCAGAAGCACCATCTGCCCTTCGTAGGAGCGAGCTTGCTCGCGAACCGCACGGCACGGTGTTTCCTTGTAGGAGCGGCCCATGGCCGCGATCGCGCGCATGGCGCGGCTCCTACAGGGGTATCGGCGCGCGGAAAAAAAAGCCCCCATGAAGGGGGCTGAAGTAGTGCTACCGCATTCAGTGCTTAGCCGATGATTTCGCGCATCCGGTACCAGGCCATGCCCAGCGCCAGCAGCGGCGAGCGCAGCAGTTTGCCGCCGGGGAAGGTCAGGTGCGGGACGGCGCCGAACAGGTCCAGGCCCTTGCTCTGGCCGTGGTGGATGGCCTCGGCGAGGAGCTTGGCCGACCAGTGCGTGACGTTCAGCCCGTGCCCCGAGTAGCCCTGGGCGAAGTACACGTTCGGGTGCGCCTTGAGCCGTCCTACCTGCGGGAAACGGTTGGCGGTGATGCCGATCATGCCGCCCCACTGGTAGTCGATCCGCACGTTTTCCAGCTGCGGGAAAACCTTGAGCACCCTCGGCCGCATGTAGGCGCCAATGTCCTTCGGGTCGCGGCCGGAGTAGTGGCAGGCGCCGCCGAACAGCAGGCGGCGGTCGGCCGTCAGGCGGTAGTAGTCGAGCCCCACCTTCTGGTCGCACATCGCCATGTTCTGCGGGATCAGCTTTGCCGCGACCGCTTCGGACAGCGGCTCGGTGGCCACCACGTAGCTGCCGGCCGGGAGCACCTTGCCGGTCAGCTTCGGTTCGAGTTCATCCAGGTGCGCGTTGCAGCCGAGCACCAGGTTGTTCGCGAACACGCGGCCTTGCGCGCAATGGACGACCGCCGTCTTGCCGTGCTCGATGCGCAGCACCGGGCTCTGCTCGAAGACCTGCGCGCCGAAGCTTGCCGCGGCGCGGGCCTCGCCCTTCACCAGGTCCAGCGGGTGCAGGTGCCCCGAGCCCATGTCGATCAGGCCGCCGGCGTATTGGTCGCTGGCCACCACTTCGTGCATCCGCTCGGGCGGCACGAGTTGGGTCTGGTGCGGATAGCCAGCGGCATCGAGCGCCGCCTTTTCCTCGACCATCGCGGCGTACTGCGCGGGGGTATTCGCCAGATCGCAGTAGCCCCAGCGCAGGTCGCAGTCGATGTTCAGCTCGCGGATGCGCCCGGCGACCAGGGCCACCGAGTCCACACCGGCTTGTTCCAGATAGCGAACCCCTTCCTCGCCGACGTACTTGGCGAAGCCGCTGACGTCGTGGCCGATGCCGCGGATCAGTTGCCCGCCGTTGCGCCCGCTGGCGCCCCAGCCGATACGCCGGGCCTCCAGCAGCACCACGGAGTGGCCGCGCTGGGCCAGCTCCAGTGCGGTGTTGACGCCGGTCAGCCCGCCGCCGATCACGCAGATGTCCGCGCGAACGTCCCCCGCGAGCGAGGGGTACTGCTGTTTGTCGCGGGCGGTGGCGGCGTAGTAGGACGCGGCGTGCTCGTCGGAGTGAGTCATGGGTCGTTCTCGAGTCATTGGTTGAACTTGATCTTGCTCCAGCTGCGGGTCATCAGGCGCATGATCTTGGGCGGCGGCGCCTTGGCGATGTACAGCTTGTCGAGCACGGCCTGGCTCGGATAGACCTCGGGGTTGTTCTGCATTTCCGGGTCGAGCAGGGCCTTGGCGTCAGCGTTGGCGCTGGGGTAGCCGACGTACTGGCTGATCCCGGCGATCACCTTGGGCTCCAGGATGTAGTTGATGAACGCCAGCGCCTGGTCCGGGTTCTTCGCATCGGAGGGAATGGCCATCAGGTCGAACCAGAGGTTCGCGCCTTCCTTGGGAATGGCGTAGGCGATCTGGATGCCGTTCTTGGCTTCCTTGGCCCGCGCGGCCGCCTGGAACACGTCGCCGGAGTAGCCGAAGGCCACGCAGATGTTGCCGTTGGCCAGGTCCGAGATGTACTTCGAGGAGTGGAAGTAGGTCACGTACGGGCGCAGCTGCAGCAGCTTGGCCTCGGCCTTCTCATAGTCGGCCGGGTTGGTGCTGTTGGGGTCCAGGCCCAGGTAGTTGAGCACCGAGGGGATCAGCTCGTCGGCGGAGTCCATGAAGGCGACGCCGCACTGGTTGAGCTTCTTCAGGTTCTCCGGCTCGAACATCACCGCCCAGGAGTCGATGTGGTCGACGCCCAGCACCTGCTTGACCTTCTCGACGTTGTAGCCGATGCCGTTGGTGCCCCACAGGTAGGGCACCGAGTGCTTGTTGCCCGGGTCGTTCTGCTCGAGCAGCTTGAGCAGTTTCGGGTCCAGGTGGTTCCAGTTCGGCAGCTTGCTGCGGTCGAGCTCCAGGAACACCCCGGCCTGCACCTGGCGGGTCAGGAAGTGGTTGGAGGGCACGACCACGTCGTAGCCGGAACGGCCGGCCAGCAGCTTGCCTTCCAGGGTCTCGTTGGAATCGAAGACGTCGTAGACCGGCTTGATCCCGGTGGTCTTCTGGAACCCGGCGAGGGTGTCCGGCGCGATGTAGTCGGTCCAGTTGTAGACGCTGACCGTCGGTTCAGCGTGGGCGCTTACAGCCAGTAGCGGGGCCAGCGTGGCCAGGGCGAAGGGCGCAAGGGTGCGCAGCAGTCTCATTTCGACTCCTGAATTGTTGTTGTGAATGGCGCGGTAGGGCGGATCAGACGCTCAGCAGGAGGAACTCACGCTCCCAGGAGCTGATCACGCGCTTGAAATTCTCGTGCTCGGTGCGCTTCACGGCGACGTAGCCCTGCACGAACTTGTGGCCCAGGTATTCCTTGAGCACCGCGCACTCTTCCATCTGCGCCAGGGCGTCCTCGATGGTGATCGGCAGGCGCAGGTTGCGACGCTCGTACGCACGGCCTTGCACCGGGGCGCTCGGGTTGACCCCTTCGATCATGCCCAGGTAGCCGCACAGCAGGCTGGCGGCCAGCGCCAGGTACGGGTTGGCGTCGGCGCCGGGCAGGCGGTTTTCCACGCGCATGGCGGCAGGCGGGGCGGCCGGTACGCGCAGGCCCACGGTGCGGTTCTCTTCGCCCCACTCGACGTTCACCGGCGCGGAGGTGTCCGGCAGGAAGCGGCGGAAGGAGTTCACGTTCGGCGCGAACATCGGCAGCACCTTGGGGATGTACTTCTGCAGGCCGCCGATGAACTGCAGGAACAGCTGGCTCATGGAGCCGTCTTCGTTGGCGAAGATGTTCTTGCCGGTGGCGATGTCCATCACGCTCTGGTGGATGTGCATGGCGCTGCCGGGCTCGTCGGTGATCGGCTTGGCCATGAAGGTGGCGCTGACGTCGTGCTTGAGCGCCGCTTCGCGCATGGTGCGTTTGAACACGGTGATCTGGTCGGCGAGGCTCAGCGCGTCGCCGTGACGGAAGTTGATTTCCATCTGTGCCGGGCCGTCTTCGTGGATCAGGGTGTCCAGGTCCAGGCCCTGCAGTTCGCACCAGTCGTAGACGTCTTCGAACAGTGGGTCGAACTCGTTGGCGGCGTCGATGGAGAAGCTCTGGCGGCCGCTTTCCGGGCGGCCCGAACGGCCCACGGGGGCTTCCAGCGGGAAGTCCGGGTCGCTGCTGCGCTTGGTCAGGTAGAACTCCATTTCCGGCGCCACGACCGGGCTCCAGCCCTTGTCCGCGTACAGCTTCAGCACGCGCTTGAGGACGTTGCGCGGCGACAGTTCGATGGGGTTGCCGACCTTGTCGAAGGTGTCGTGGATGACCATCGCGGTCGGTTCCAGCGCCCAGGGCACCAGGTAGATGGCGTTCGGGTCGGGACGGCAGACCATGTCGATGTCGGCTTCGTCCAGCAGGTTGTAATAGATGTCGTCGTCGACGAAATCGCCGGTGACGGTTTGCAGCAGAACACTTTCGGGGAGACGCATGCCCCCCTCGCCGAGGAACTTGTTGGTGGGGGAAATCTTGCCGCGGGCGATGCCGGTCAGGTCGCTGACCACGCATTCCACTTCGGTGATTTTTTCTTGTTTCAGCCGTTGCTCCAGTTGCTCGGCGGGGGTGCTCATACAAGCCTCGAAAGGTTCAGGGATTCGGAAAGAAAAAGCGCCGCAGCCCGTGGCTGAAGGTCGCAGGGTTAGTTTCCGACGCGGAGGCGAGGCGGTTCTATCCACTTTCCGCACACATGCATCCAGACCATTCCCGGTCGCCCTGCAGCTGGACGGCACCGAAGACGCGTTCTACGGCCAGCCGAATGACGTCGTGAAGGTCAAGTAACCCTGCCCAAGTGCTGGCGGAGAAGAACCTCCGCCAGCCGCTCATGCCTCGTGCTCGGCTGCGGCCGAGCTTTTTCTGCCGGCTCGATCAGCTGCCGATTTCCATCATCCGCACGGCATCCCCCAGCCGCACCCACACCGAGCCCTGCCACTCCAGCAACCCCAGCTCGCGGCCCAGCGCCGGGGCAACGCGCCGGCGCGGCAAATGCGGATTGTGCTGCTGGGCGTCGCGCAGTGCGGGCAGCACGTCGTTGCTCAGCCACTGGCGCAGGCTGCGGTTTTCCGGGTGGTAGAAGTTCACCATCAGCAGCGCGTAGACGCCGCTGTCGCTGAGCAGCAGCTCCTCTTCGCATTCGCCGTGGCTGTTGAGCAGCAGCGCCGTGCGGTGCTGGTCGGCATCCAGCTTGTGCACGATGCGTTCGTTGATATGGCTGTTGGTCAGGCGCGCCAGGTCGCCGGCGACGAACCACGCCTGCTGCTCGATCAGCACGGCGCGCAGTTGCCGGTGGTGGCGGATGAAGACGGTGGGAATCAGGGCTGAATCGGAAGGGAAGGAAAGGGCAGGGTTCATGTTGTGCTCCTTGCATGCAATCAAGAAGCCGCCCCCCGGAAAAAGGGAGGCGGACCGTGCAGGGGTGGAAAACCGATGTCGCAACAACCGGCCGGGCCGAAGCCCGCCTTGCACGGTCCGCCATAGACAGCCAGAGCTCGTCGGGCAGTGAATGTCCGACGAGCTCTGCTATGACGTATTGCGACTGACAGGTTTCCACACCTGACCGCGGCAAATCCGCGGCGGGCGAAACCCTACGCATCGGGCTTGTAGGACCGCAACGCCATAGGCGAGTAGGAAGTTTCCCAAAGCCTGGCGTCTGTGGGAACGCAGCTTCTTTCTCGCCCCTACGGATGGCCGATTCAGGCTGCATGCCGGGGCCATTTCCAACGACAGCTATCGACCCATTGCAGCCGGCCACCCCTGATCGCTATTAGTAGGGCAAACCTTCCTCAATTGGTAAGGTCGGATCTCGGGACCATTCGTTCCAGGAGCCCAGGTAGAGGCGAACGTCCCTGATTCCTGCTTCTTCCAATGCCACAAAGGTATTTGAGGCACGTGCGCCCTTGAAGCAAAAGACCACCACAGGCGTATCGCGGCCGATTCCGACCGTAGCGCATTCCGCGAGAATCTCACTGGGTGACTTGAACATCGGCCCCTGAGCCGTCGGCTTCATCATCCGGTACCACTCCAGCCAGACCGACCCTGGAATTCTGCCCTTGCGCGGGCAGAAATCCTTGCCATAGGGTGACGAGCTTTCGCCTATCCATTCATCGACATCACGTACGTCAAGTTTGACGACATGGGGGTCGGCAACCACCCGCTTCATCTCGGCGAGATCGACAAAGAGGCTCCGCCCTCCTTCGCCAGAGGGGAACGTGGCAGGAGCCGGTGAGGAAGTTTCACTGGTGGCTGGGAAGTCCTGCATTGCGCCAGGCGTTGTAGCCGCCGTGCAGTATCCTGATCTTGTCGCGAGGGTAGCCGAGATAGCGGAGCAGCACGTAGCCGCGGCAAGACTGCCCAAAGCCGGTGGTCATGGACTGCTCATATACGAGCGCTGTTTCCCTGCCAGACAAACCGGCCTTTGCGAATGCTTGGGCGAATGTATCGCGCAATGCGACCAAGCCTTCCGGAGTGGTGGTCGCCAAGTAGGTAAATATTTCGTGGATGTTTACCGCGCCCGGTAGATGAGCCTCGGCGTAACTCGCGGCATCTCGGGTGTCGATGAGTACCATGGGCTCACGATTGATCATTGCCGCCAATTCGGACGGTGAAACGAGAACTCTGTTGTTCATGAAGCGCCTCACACAGCGGGACAGTGCCAGCCTAGGAAAGAAAAATTCCGTCATCCATCCGCCTTCTCTCTGAGGCGAAGTGGAAAATTTCAATGTGGGGCAACGAGCAAAGAGCTCATTGATGTGAATCAACTTCAGCAGCACAGCTTTATTCGTCGTACAGCTGTCCTTTACCGAATTGGCGCGGGGCGTAGACGTTCACGGACTCACGCAATCACCGCAGACGTTCATAGGCGCCGTAGACGAGGTAGATGCCCAGGCAACACACGAAGATGCCGAACAACAGGCGCAGGTGCGCCCCGCTGACATGGCTGGCGATGCGAGCACCAAGCCATGCTCCGAGGAACATGGTGATTGCGATTACTATCGCTGCCGTTACGTCCACGTTGCCATTGCGGTAGTACTCGAGCGCCGCGGCGAGGCCGATCGGAGGCAATAGCACGGCGAGCGAGGTTCCAGTGGCCATGTGCTGGGGAAAGCCCGCCCAGTAGATCAGCGCTGGCACGACGATCAGCCCGCCCCCGACGCCGAACAAACCTGCCGCCACTCCGCTGACGGTACCTATCACTACAAAAACCAGCCATGCAGGCATGGTCCTCTCCCTCTCGTGCGTGAAGGGATTCACCGGGGCGCCGCCTTACTAATCATTTCCGTGCGACAACCAGGCGGCGCGTCATAAATCTCCAGGCTCATGCCGTGCAGTCGCGCCACTGCCGACACCATGCTCAGTCCCAGCCTGTTTCCCGGTGTATTACGGCTCGCCTCGCCCCGGTAGAGGCGGCGGAAACCAGTGTCCAGTTTTTGCTTGGCCACGCCACCTAAATCTTTTGACAGGAAGCGCAGTGGCCTACACTGAAGTGGCCTAATGATTCTGGACACCCCGATAGGGCGTTAAGCTTCGCCCACAGCTGAGGTGTTCATGAGCAGAAGATCATTCAGTCCAGATTTCAAACTGGAAGCCGCCCGCTTGGTGGTGGATCAAGGCTATACGGTGCCGGCCGCCTGCAAGGCGATGGGGGTGGGGCCCACGGCGATGCGTCGCTGGGTGGCGCAGTTGCAACTGGAGCGTGGCGGCCAGACGCCTGCGCATAGCAAGGCGCTGACAGAGGATCAGCGGCGCATTCAGGAGTTGGAGGCGCAAGTCCGCCGCTTGGAGCGGGAGAAAGAGATTCTAAAAAAGGCTACCGCTCTCTTGATGTCGGACGCCCTCGACTAGTCAGGCTGGTCGAGGCATTGGGCGAGCAGTATTCGCGTACGGAACTGTGCCGGTTATTCCAGGTAAATCGCAGCAGTGTTTATGCGGCCCGAAAGCGGCAGGCACGCGTCTGCAGTCGACGAGAAGCGTTACGCCAGCGCGTGGTGGAACTGCATGCCCAGAGCCGCAGCGCGGCCGGTGCCCGAACGCTATCGGCCGCCTTGCGCAACGAGGGCTTTCCTGCAGGCCGTTACCTTGCCGCCCGGTTGATGAAAGAGGCCGGGCTCGTCAGTACACAACGCCGTAAACATCGCTACCGGGTTGCCAAGGAACACAGTGCCATCGCGGCCAATGAGCTGGCGCGCCGGTTCAATGTGAGCCGCCCCAACCAGGTGTGGTGCGGGGATGTGACGTACATCTGGGCCGGTGGCCGCTGGATCTACCTGGCCGCCGTGATGGATCTGTATGCACGTCGGATCGTCGGCTGGGCCATGTCCAACCGGCCCGACTCACAACTCACCGGGCGCGCTCTGCGGGTGGCCTACGAAGCCAGGGGCATGCCACAGCAACTGATGTTTCACTCCGACCAGGGCTGTCATTACACCAGCCTCGAATTTCGCCAAATGCTCTGGCGCTACGGCATTCGGCAAAGCATGAGCGGTCGAGGAAACTGCTGGGATAACGCGCCGATGGAGCGATTCTTCAGAAGCCTCAAGTCGGAATGGATACCGCCCTCCGGCTACGTCGATCAGCCCCAGGCGGAAGCCGACGTGCTGCGTTACGTCACCGACTACTACAACCACCAACGGCCACACAGTCACAACGATTACCAGACACCGGCACGGCGTGAAGAGCTGGCTGGATAGACCTAAACCAGTGTCCAGTTTTACTTGACCACTTCACACCGCACCTCCCCGGACCTGAGTGGGAATCCCCTTAAAGGTGCGCTAACTCCCCCCCTTGCCAGCGCCGTTTCCGCCGCCCGCTCCATTTCCGCCCTGTCCACCGCCTTTACCGGCCCCCGCTCCCTGACCACCTCCCATGCCGGGCCCCATGCCGCCTTTTCCGGGTTGAGGCGCATCGGGCAATGTCATGCCTTTCTCCTTGGCTCGCTTCTGCATCTCGGCATGATGCTGCTGGCGTATTTGCTCGCGTTCCTCGGCGGTCTTGGCGTTGCGCATCTTGTGCTGATACTCACTGCGCTCCTGCGGCGTCATGAGCTGACTGCCATAGATACGATCATGGGTCTGGGTCTGGGTTCGATCTTGCGTTTGATCCTGTTTCCTCTCCTGGTCTTCGGCAACGGCCATACAGGCGTAACCGGACACGAGTCCGGCAATCACAGAGGCTGCAATGATTCGGCGCATAACATTACCCTCCCACTGATTGGAGGTGAATTGACGTCTTTTGCATTGTGCTAATAGTCGTTCAGCACTAAACGGAACCAATTTTGAAGATGATGAGCGTCTTAGCCTTGCGCTAGGTCAATTTGCGTGCCGAACCCCGAGTCGCCGCCGATTGGCTGCTTCTGGCCGGGGTCGGCCCGTCGCGAGTGGCTGCAACCGACCCCAAGCGGCCGTACGAAAGCCGAGCGGATTCGCCGAATTCCTCGGCTGGCTGGAGCAGGAGCCGCTCGCCGTCCAGAGCGGCCCCTAGGCGCTAAGCTTCCTCCCTGCGCAAGCCCAGAGGAGGTGCACCATGGACACATTCACCGGCGGCTGCCTGTGCGGCGACGTCCGCATCCGCGCCACGGGCCGGCCTTACCGCGTCGGCCTTTGCCATTGCCTTGATTGCCGCAAGCACCACGGCGCGCTCTTCCATGCCTCGGCGGTCTTCCCGCAGGAGGCGGTGAGCATCGAGGGTGAGACGCGCGCCTACGACGGGCGGCACTTCTGTCCCCGTTGCGGCTCGCCGGTGTTTTCCCTCTCCGGCGACGAGGTCAACGTGAACCTCGGCGCGCTCGACGCCCCGGACCAGCTGACGCCGACCTACGAGCTCTGGACCATCCGCCGCGAGGCCTGGCTGCCGGCGTTCCCGCTCAAGCACCACTACGAGCGCGACCGCGAGGGCAGCAGCCGCTCCGAGGATTAGCTCAGGCCGTGCGCCTGCTGGTCGGCGTGGTACGAGGAACGCACCAGCGGACCGGAGGCGACGTTCTTGAAGCCCATCTTCTCGCCGGCTTCGGCGAACCAGGCGAAGGTATCCGGGTGGACGAAGCGCTGCACCGGCAGGTGGTTGCGCGAGGGCTGCAGGTACTGGCCGAGGGTCAGCATGTCGATGTCGTGCTCGCGCATGCGCTGCATGGTCTCGATGACTTCGTCGTCGGTCTCGCCCAGGCCGAGCATCAGGCCGGACTTGGTCGGCACGTGCGGAACCATTTGCTTGAACTTCTGCAGCAGGTCCAGCGACCACTCGAAATCCGAGCCCGGGCGCGAGGACTTGTACAGGCGCGGCACGGTTTCCATGTTGTGGTTGAACACGTCCGGCGGCTCTTTTGCGGTGATCTCCAGGGCGATGTCCATACGGCCGCGGTAGTCCGGCACCAGGGTTTCCAGCTGGATGCCGGGGGACAGCAGGCGGATTTCGCGCAGGCAGTCGGCGAAGTGCTGGGCGCCGCCGTCACGCAGGTCGTCGCGGTCCACCGAGGTGATCACCACGTACTTCAGGCGCAGGTCGGCGATGGCGATGGCGAGGTTCTTCGGCTCGTCCAGGTCCAGCGGCTTCGGCCGACCGTGGCCGACGTCGCAGAACGGGCAACGGCGGGTGCAGATGTCGCCCATGATCATGAAAGTCGCGGTGCCGCCGGAGAAGCACTCGCCCAGGTTCGGGCAGGAGGCCTCTTCGCAGACGCTGTGCAGCTTGTGCTTGCGCAGCAGCTGCTTGATGCGGTCGACCTCGGGGGAAACCGGGATGCGCACGCGAATCCAGTCGGGCTTCTTCGGCAGCTCGTCGGTGGGAATGATCTTCACCGGAATGCGCGCGACCTTCTCGGCGCCGCGCAGCTTCACGCCGACCTCGACCTTGGCGGCCGATTTCGTGGATTCCATGGTGGGTCCCTCTTTCTGTAGGAGCGAGCTTGCTCGCGAACGGACTCGGTAACGAGTTCGTCGGGCAAGCCGCTCAAGGATCGGTTGTTGAGTGAAGGCTCAACCGCGGTAGTAGCGCTGCGGCACGAAGGGCGTGCGCGCCACCTGCATGGGCACGCGCTTGCCGCGCACCAGCGCCCAGACCTCGGTGCCTATGGCGCTGAACTCGCTGGGCAGGTAGCCCAGGGCGAGCGGCGCGCCCAGGCTGGGGCCGAAGCCGCCGCTGCACACGCGGCCGATCACCTGGCCTTCGGCATCGACGATCTCCGCGCCTTCGCGCACCGGCATGCGCTCCTGCGGCAGCAGCCCGACGCGCTTGCGCGCCACGCCTTCGGCCTGCTGCGCCAGCACCCGCTCGGCGCCGGGGAAACCGCCGGCCCGCGCGCCACCGGCGCGGCGCTCCTTGGAGATGGCCCAGGCCAGCGCCGCTTCGATGGGCGTGGTCTGGGTGTTCATGTCGTGGCCGTAGAGGCACAGGCCGGCTTCCAGGCGCAGCGAGTCGCGCGCGCCGAGGCCGATGGGCTGCACGTCCGGATCGGCCAGCAGGGCGCGGGCCAGGGATTCGGCGTGCGCGACCGGCACGGAAATCTCGAAGCCGTCCTCGCCGGTGTAGCCGGAGCGGCTGATGTAGCAATCGGCGCCCAGCAGCGGCAGGCGGGTGAACTGCATGAAGGTCATCTGCGCGACCTGCGGGGCGAGGCGCGCGAGCACCTCGACGGCGGTCGGGCCTTGCAGGGCGAGGAGGGCGCGTTCCTCGAACAGCGGCTGGATTTCGCAGCGGGCGCCGATGTGCTTGCGCAGGTGCGCCAGGTCCTGCTTCTTGCAGGCCGCGTTGACCACCAGGAACAGGTGGTCGCCGGCGTTGGCCACCATCAGGTCGTCGAGGATGCCGCCCTCGGCGTCGGTGAACAGCGCGTAGCGCTGCTGGCCCGGCGCGAGGCCGAGGATGTCGACCGGCACCAGGCTTTCCAGGGCGTGGGCGGCGTCCTCGCCGCGCAGGATGATCTGGCCCATGTGTGAGACGTCGAAGAGGCCAGCCTTATCGCGGGTATGCAGGTGCTCCTTGAGCACGCCGAGGGGGTATTGCACCGGCATCTCGTAGCCGGCGAAGGGCACCATGCGCGCGCCCAGTTCAAGGTGCAGGGCGTGCAGCGGGGTTTGCGCGAGGATTTCGGTAGTCATGTCGGGCTCCGGTGGGGCTGTCAGTGGGCGCGCGGCCAGGTCAGCATTCGATGATGTTGACCGCCAGGCCGCCGCGCGCGGTTTCCTTGTATTTGCTCTTCATGTCGGCGCCGGTCTGGCGCATGGTGCGGATCACCTTGTCGAGCGAGATGAAGTGCTGGCCGTCGCCGCGCAGGGCCATGCGCGCGGCGTTGATGGCCTTCACCGCGCCCATGGCGTTGCGTTCGATGCAGGGCACCTGGACCAGGCCGCCGACCGGGTCGCAGGTCAGCCCGAGGTTGTGCTCCATGCCGATCTCGGCGGCGTTCTCGACCTGCTGCGGGGTGCCGCCGAGGACTTCGCAGAGCGCCCCGGCGGCCATCGAGCAGGCCACGCCGACCTCGCCCTGGCAGCCGACCTCTGCGCCGGAGATGGAGGCGTTCTCCTTGTAGAGGATGCCGATGGCGGCGGCGCACAGCAGGAAGCGCTCGACGCCGTCGTCGCTGGCGCCGGGCACGAAGCGGCTGTAGTAGTGCAGCACCGCCGGGACTATGCCGGCCGCGCCGTTGGTGGGCGCGGTCACCACGCGCCCGCCGGTGGCGTTCTCTTCGTTCACCGCCAGGGCGTAGAGGTTGACCCAGTCGAGCACGCTCAGGCTGTCACGCAGGTTGGCCTCGGGGCGCTCGCTGAGCTGGCGGTAGAGGCCGGCGGCGCGGCGCCGCACCTTGAGCCCGCCGGGCATGATGCCTTCCTTGCGGCAGCCGGCGCGCACGCAGTCCTGCATGACTTGCCAGATGCGCGCGAGGCCCGCGCTGGTTTCCCCGGCGCTGCGCCAGGCCAGCTCGTTTTCGCGCATCAGGTCGCTGACCGACAGGCCGTGGGTCAGGCACTGGTCGAGCAGCTCGCCGCCGGTGCGGAAGGGGAAGCGCAGCGGGGTGCGGTCGGAGACGATGCG
This sequence comes from Pseudomonas knackmussii B13, assembly GCF_000689415.1. NCBI lineage: Bacteria > Pseudomonadati > Pseudomonadota > Gammaproteobacteria > Pseudomonadales > Pseudomonadaceae > Pseudomonas > Pseudomonas knackmussii. Next base: position 2,427,073 of record NZ_HG322950.1, read on the forward strand.
GTCGTGCCCGGCCGCTTCCTCGTCGACCACGAAGCCGCCGCCCACCGAGTAGTACTCGCGGCTGCGGATCTGCAGGCCGGCCGCATCGAAGGCACGGAAGATCATGCCGTTGGGGTGGTAGGGCAGCGGCCGGCGGATCAGCGCCAGGTGCTCCTTCTCGACGAAGCCGACCAGGCGCTCGCCGCCCAGGCGCAGCTGGCCGCTGCGGCGGATTTCCTGCAGGCGCGGTTCGACGGCTTCGGTGTCGACGCTGTCGGGCAGCTCGCCCTCAAGGCCGAGCAGCACGGCCTTGTCGCTGCCATGGCCCTTGCCGGTGGCGCCCAGCGAGCCGTACAGCTCCACGCGCAAGCTGTGGGTGTTCGCCAGCAGGCCCTCGCGGCGCAGGCCATCGACGAAGCGCTCCGCCGCGCGCATCGGCCCGACCGTGTGCGAGCTGGATGGGCCGATACCGATCTTGAACAGGTCGAAGACGCTGAGTGACATGGAAAGGCTCCTGAAGTCTCGGATCGTGGTGCTCCTGATTTCTGGGCCCCCGCGTTCGCGAGGGTGACGCGGGAAAGCGAGTTTCAATCCCGTCACTCCCGCGAACGCGGGAGCCCAAAAACTTGTCGCCGGGCTGCTCTTCGTAGGAGCGAGCTTGCTCGCGAATTGCCCCGCAGCGGGGGTGGTTCGCGAGCAAGCTCGCTCCTACAGGTGTCAGGCCGGGTAGCTCAGCGGTAAACCGGGTAGTCGGCGCACAGGCCGGCGACCTGGGTGGCCACCTTGGCCTCGACGTCGGCGTCGCCCAGGTGGTCGAGCACGTCGCAGATCCAGCTCGCCAGCTCGCAGCACTGTTCTTCCTTCAAGCCACGGGTGGTCAGCGCCGGAGTGCCGATGCGGATGCCAGAAGTCACGAACGGGCTCTGCGGATCGTTGGGTACGGCGTTCTTGTTCACGGTGATGCCGACGCGGCCGAGGGCGGCGTCCGCTTCCTTACCGGTCAGGCCCTGCTTGACCAGGCTGATCAGCATCAGGTGGTTGTCGGTGCCGCCGGAAACCACGTCGTAGCCACGGTCGATGAACACGGCGGCCATGGCCTTGGCGTTCTTGATGACCTGCGCCTGGTAGTCCTTGAAGCCGGGCTCCAGCGCTTCCTTGAAGCACACCGCCTTGGCGGCGATCACGTGCATCAGCGGGCCGCCCTGGGCGCCGGGGAACACGGCGGAGTTGAGCTTCTTCTCGATCTCTTCGTTGCTGCGCGCCAGGATCAGGCCGCCGCGCGGGCCGCGCAGGGTCTTGTGGGTGGTGGTGGTGACCACGTCGGCGTAGGGCAGCGGGTTCGGGTACAGGCCGGCGGCGACCAGGCCGGCCACGTGGGCCATGTCGACGAACAGCAGCGCGCCAACCTTGTCGGCGATGGCGCGGAAGCGCGGGAAGTCGAGGGTCTTGGAGTAGGCGGAGAAGCCGGCGACGATCATCTTCGGCTTGTGCTCGACGGCCAGGCGCTCGACTTCGTCGTAGTCGATCAGCCCGGTCTTGGTGTCCAGGCCGTACTGCACGGCGTTGTACAGCTTGCCGGAGGACGACACTTTCGCGCCGTGGGTCAGGTGGCCGCCGTGGGCCAGGCTCATGCCGAGGATGGTGTCGCCGGCGTTCAGCAGAGCGAGGTAGACAGCCGAGTTGGCCGAGGAGCCAGAGTGCGGCTGGACGTTGGCGTAGTCGGCGCCGAACAGTTGCTTGGCGCGGTCGATGGCCAGCTGCTCGACTTTGTCGACGTGCTCGCAACCGCCGTAGTAGCGCTTGCCCGGATAGCCCTCGGCGTACTTGTTGGTCAGGCCGCTGCCCTGAGCCTGCATGACGCGCTTGCTGGTGTAGTTCTCCGAGGCGATCAGCTCCAGGTGGTCTTCCTGGCGGGCTTCCTCGTCGGCCAGCGCGGCGAAGAGTTCGTCGTCGTAGCCCTGGATCTGGTCATGCTTGCTGAACATGGGATTACCTCACGGATGTCGGGTGAGGCGCGCCCGGCCAACGCCGGGCGCGCCGTGCGGCTTCAGGCTTCCTGGTAGCTTTCCAGGGACGGGCAGGCGCAGATCAGGTTGCGGTCGCCGTGGACGTTGTCCACGCGGCCCACCGGCGGCCAGTACTTGCCGTCCACCAGGCTGGCGACCGGGAACACCGCCAGCTCGCGGCTGTACGGGTGCGACCACTCGCCGACCAGCTCCGCCGCGGTGTGCGGGGCATTTTTCAGCGGGTTGTCATCGGCGTGCAGCTCGCCGCGTTCCACTGCGCGGATTTCCTCGCGGATGCGGATCATGGCGTCGCAGAAGCGGTCCAGCTCCTGCTGCGACTCGCTCTCGGTGGGCTCCACCATCAGGGTGCCGGCGACCGGGAAGGACATGGTCGGCGCATGGAAGCCGTAGTCGATCAGGCGCTTGGCCACGTCGTCGACGCTGATGCCGCTGGACTCCTTGAGCGGGCGCAGGTCGAGGATGCATTCGTGGGCCACCAGGCCGTTCTCGCCGGTGTAGAGGATCGGGTAGTGCTCCTCCAGGCGTCGGGCCACGTAGTTGGCGTTGAGGATCGCCATCTGCGAGGCGCGGCGCAGGCCGGCGCCGCCCATCATGCGGATGTACATCCAGGTGATCGGCAGGATGCTGGCGCTGCCAAACGGTGCGGCGCTCACCGCGCCGACCTTGCGTTCCAGCTGTTCGCCATGGTCCGGCAGGAAGGGCGCGAGGTGCGCCTTCACGCCGATCGGGCCGACACCCGGGCCGCCACCGCCGTGGGGGATGCAGAAGGTCTTGTGCAGGTTCAGGTGGGACACGTCGCCGCCGAACTTGCCCGGCGCGCAGAGGCCGACCATCGCATTCATGTTGGCGCCGTCGATGTACACCTGGCCGCCGTTGTCGTGGACGATGGCGCAGATCTCGCGGATGCCTTCCTCGAACACGCCGTGGGTCGAGGGGTAGGTGATCATGATCGCCGCCAGGCGCTCGCGGTGTTCCTCGGCCTTGGCGCGCAGGTCGTCGATATCGACGTTGCCCTTGGCGTCGCAGGCGGTGACCACCACGCGCATGCCGGCCATCTGTGCGGTGGCCGGGTTGGTGCCGTGAGCGGAGGAGGGGATCAGGCAGACGTCGCGGTGAGCCTCGCCACGGCTGGCGTGGTAGGCGCGGATGGCCAACAGGCCGGCATATTCACCCTGGGAGCCGGCATTGGGCTGCAGCGACACGGCGTCGTAGCCGGTAGCGGCGCACAGCATGGCTTCCAGTTCGTCGGTCAGTTGCCGGTAGCCCTGGCTCTGCTCGGCGGGCGCGAACGGGTGCAGGTTGCCGAACTCCGCCCAGGTGACCGGGATCATCTCGCTGGCGGCGTTGAGCTTCATGGTGCAGGAGCCCAGCGGGATCATGCTGCGGTCCAGCGCCAGGTCCTTGTCCGCCAGCTTGCGCAGGTAGCGCATCAGCTCGGTTTCCGAGTGGTAGCGGTTGAACACTTCGTGCTGCAGGAAGGCCGACTGGCGCAGCAGGGCCGCAGGCAGGCGGCTGGCGGCGCAGGCGGCGAGGGTATCGAAGGCGAGCGGCGCGCCACCTTCGGCGAAGAGCGCCCAGAGCTGCTCGACGTCGGCCGGCGTGCTGGTCTCGTCGAGCGAGATGCCGACGCGCAGGGCATCGACTTCACGCAGGTTGATGCCGGCAGAGCGGGCCCGCGCATGCAGTTCGGCGACCTGCCGGCTGCTGCCGAGGATGAGTGTCAGGGTGTCGAAGAAGTGCTCCTGCTCCACCGCCACGCCCAGCTTGGCCAGGCCCAGGGCGAGGGTGGCTGTCAGCCGGTGCACGCGCTCGGCGATGCCCTGCAGGCCCTGCGGGCCGTGGTAGACGGCGTACATGCTGGCGATGTTGGCGAGCAGCACCTGCGCGGTGCAGATGTTGCTGGTGGCCTTCTCGCGGCGGATGTGCTGCTCGCGGGTCTGCATGGCCAGGCGCAGCGCGCGCTTGCCGAAGCGGTCGATGGAGACGCCGACCAGGCGGCCGGGCATGTCGCGCTTGAAGGCGTCGCGGGTGGCGAAGTAGGCCGCGTGCGGGCCGCCGAAGCCCAGCGGCACGCCGAAGCGCTGGGCGCTGCCGAGGACCACGTCGGCGCCGAATTCGCCGGGCGGGGTCAGAAGGGTCAGGGCCAGCAGGTCGGCAGCCACCGCCACCAGGGCGCCGGCGGCGTGGAAGCCGTCGATCTGCGCGCGGTAGTCGAACACGTCGCCGTTGCTCGCCGGGTACTGCAGCAGGGCGCCGAAGTAGGGGCTGAAGTCGCGCAGTTCGGCTTCGTCGCCGATCACCACTTCGATGCCCAGCGGCTCGGCGCGGGTGCGCAGCACGGCGAGGGTCTGCGGGTGGCAATGGACGGAGGCGAAGAAGGCCTGGGCCGCCTTGTTCTTCGCCAGGCGTTTGCAGAAGGTCATGGCCTCGGCGGCGGCGGTCGCCTCATCGAGCAGCGAGGCGTTGGCGATCTGCATGCCGGTCAGGTCGGCGACCAGGGTCTGGAAGTTCAGCAGGGCCTCCAGGCGGCCCTGGGAGATTTCCGGCTGGTACGGGGTGTAGGCGGTGTACCAGGCCGGATTCTCCAGCAGGTTGCGCAGGATCGGCGAGGGCGTGTGGCAGGGGTAGTAGCCCTGGCCGATGTGGTCGCGCAGCAGCTGGTTGCGCCGGGCGATGGCCTGGATCTCGGCCAGCGCCTGGGCTTCGCTCAGCCCTTCGGCGCCGTCCAGCACGCTGGTGCCCTTGATGCTTTCGGGGATCACGCTGGCGGTTAGCGCCTCGAGGTCCGCATAGCCGAGCAGTTCGAGCATGGCGCGGACGTCGCCTTCGCGCGGTCCGATGTGGCGGCCGACGAATTCGCCGGAGGTGCCCGGGGCACCGGTGTGCTTGGACATGGCGCGGGCCTCAGGCGTTGGCTTGGGTGAGGTTGAGGTAGGCGGCGGCGTCGAGCAGTTCGCCGAACTGGCCGGCGTCGCTGGGGCGCATGCGGAAGAACCAGCCGCCGTTCAGCGCGTCGTCGTTGACCAGTTCCGGCGAGCTTTCCAGCGCGGCGTTGACCTCGACCACCTCGCCATCCAGCGGCATGGTGATGTTGCTCGCCGCCTTCACCGATTCCAGGGTCGCCACTTCCTGGCCGGCGCCGTAGGTGCCCGGCTCCGGCAGCTGCACGAACACCACGTCGCCGAGCGCCTCTTGGGCGTAGGTGGTGATGCCGACGGTGATCAGGCCATCGGCTTCCAGGCGCAGCCATTCGTGTTCGACGGTAAAGCGTACTTCGCTCATGGGGTGACTCCTCGAGGTGGGGTTCGCCGCTTCTTCTGGCGGGCGATGGTTAACGGGCTCGTGCCGGGCAGCGAGCGGTCTCGAGGAAGAAAAAGCAAGGGCGGTGCCAATCTCAATTTATTCAATGGAAACAATGACTTGAGATCTATTCAGGATATCTGGACAGGCTTGCGCGTATCGAAACCCATACGCGCGGCGCCGTCCGCACTCCGGGCGTTGCCGGGCACCCCGCGTGGTGCCTGGCGTTGCGTGCTTTGGATTGAAATCGATACGTCGTATTGAAATCGATACGGGCGCCGGAAGCGCCCGTCCTTGAGGCCCGCGAGCGGGGTCAGGCCTTTGCGGGGATGCCGTACTTGCGCAGGCGGATGGCGATGGCGCTGTGCGAGGTGCACAGGCGCGCGGCGAGCTGGCGGGTGGAGGGGTAGCTGCCGTACAGGCGGCTGAGCAGGTCCTTCTCGAAGCCTTCGACGGCTTCTTCCAGGCTGCCGATCTCGCCGCTTCCGGGGCGGGCCACGGCGGTGCCGGCGATGTCCAGGTCGGCCAGCTCGACCAGCGTGCCCTCGCAGACGGCGGCGGAGCGGAAGATCACGTTCTGCAGCTGGCGCACGTTGCCCGGCCAGCGGTTGCCCAGCAGCGCTGGGAACGCGTCGGGCGCCAGCCGGCAGGGCGGCCGCTGGATCTGCGTGCAGGCCTGGCGCATGAAGTGCTGGGCCAGCTGCAGGATGTCCTGCCCGCGCTCGCGCAGCGGCGGCACTTCCAGGTTGAGCACGTTGAGGCGGTAGAACAGGTCTTCGCGGAAGTTGCCTTCGCCGACCATCTTCTCCAGGTCGCGGTGGGTGGCGCTGAGGATGCGCACGTCGACCTTCACCTCGCGGTCGCCGCCGATGCGGCGGAAGCAGCCGTCGCTGAGGAAGCGCAGCAGCTTGGCCTGCAGGTAGGGCGACATCTCGCCGATCTCGTCGAGGAACACCGTGCCCTGGTGCGCCAGCTCCAGCAGGCCCGGCTTGCCGCCGCGCTGGGCGCCGGTGAAGGCGCCGGGCGCGTAGCCGAACAGCTCGCTCTCGGCGAGGCTTTCCGGCAGCGCTGCGCAGTTCAGCGCGAGGAACGGCTGGTCGCAGCGGGCGCTGGCGGCGTGGCAGGCGCGGGCGACCAGCTCCTTGCCGGTGCCAGTCTCGCCGTGGATCAGCAGCGGCGCGTCCAGGGCGGCGACGCGCAGGGCGCGGGCCTTGAGCGCGCGGACCGGCTGCGAGTCGCCGATCAGCGCGTCGAAGCCTTCGGCATGGTCGTGGTGCAGCGCGGCGAGGCGCCCGCCGATGCGGTTCGGCGGGTAGAGGGTGAGCAGGGCGCCGGTGAGGGTGTCGTTCTCGTGGATCGGCATGGCGTCGAGCAGCAGCGCCTGGCCGCGCAGGGTGACTTCGCTCAGCGGCAGGCGGAAGCCCTGTTCCAGCAGTTGCGTGGCGAGCGCTGGATCGTCGAACAGCTCGGCCAGCGGGCGGCCTTCTGGCGAGCCTTCGCAGAGCGGGTGCAATGCGGGGTTGGCGAGCAGCACCAGGCCGTCGCGGTCCACCGCCAGCACCGGGTCGCTCATGGCCGCGAGCAGGGCGTCCAGCTGCAGGCTGCGGCGCTGGCCGGGGAGGATGTCGACCACGGTCACCGTCTGCACGCCGCGCACCTGCAGCAGCGCTTCGCGCAGTTCGTCGAACACCGTGAAGCTGAGCGCCGGGGCGTCCAGGTAGACGTTCGGCGGCACCATCTCCACGGCGTCGAGGTTGAGGTTGCGGCCGACCAGCAGGGCCAGGACTTCCTGGGTGATGCCGACGCGGTCGATGAAGCTGACGTGGATGCGCATGAATGGGTCCTGCGTGAAAGGGGGAGGTCAGCCGTGCACGGGCTGGCGCGTGTTGGCCGCGAGGTCTTCGAGGAAGGCGCGCAGGATCGGCGGTGGCGCCACGCCGCGGCGGGTGATGGCGTCGAACGGCGACATCAGGTTCAGCGCGCTGGCGCCCAGGCGGCGCATCTCGCCGGTCTTCACCCACTGCTCGGCGAAGTGCGCCGGGAGGAAGCCGATGTAGGCCCCGGAGATGATCAGGATGGCCGCCGCCTCGATGTTCTCCACGGTGGCGGCGGCCTTGCTCACGCCCAGCTGTTCGAGGTCGTACTGCTGCATGTAGCCGCGCGCGACTATGCGGCAGGCGCGCACTTCTTCGAGCAGGCGGCCGTTCTGTTCCTTGCTGGCGAACAGCGGGTGGCGGCGGCCGCAGAACAGGCCCAGGGCCTCCTGGTACAGCGGCAGGTACGACAGCCCCGGCACGCGCAGCGGGAAGTGCCCGATGGCCAGGTGCAGGCGGCCGTCGAGCACGCGCTCCTCCAGCTCCGCCGGGGCGCCGATGTAGACGTTGAGGTGCGCGTCGTGGCCGCGCGAGACGAAGCGCTGGGTGGTGCGCGGCAGCGGCGAGTCCGGGTCGGTCAGGGTCGAGTCGATGATGCCGAGGTTGAGCTTGCCGCTGATGTGCTGCTTGAGCACGTCGGCGTCCAGGCAGAAGCCTTCCACCGCGGCCAGCAGGCGCAGGGTCGCCTCGTGGATCGCCACGCCCTGCTCGGTGAGGCGGAAGCCGCTGCGCCCGCGCTGGCAGAGCTTGACCCCCAGGCGCGTCTCCAGGTGGGTCATCTGTTCGCTGATGGTCGACTGGCCGGCGTTGAGCGCGGCCTGGGCGGCGGAGAAGCCGCCGCAGCGGACGATGGTGGCGAACACCCTGAGGAGTTTCAGGTCGACGTCGTGCAACTGGATCACGCGGGCCTCCCGTCCAACTTTCACATCGCCCGGGCTGATATGAGCGTTGGATCGACTTGTTTTTTCCAAGGTAAACCGCGGGCGCCGCCGGCGGCAACGCCGGTTGCCGCCGCCGGGCCTGTACGAACGTGCCGGAATTCCCGGACTCGTAGCGTCCGAGCGCTTTCCAAACGAGTATCCGACTGACCCCGAAAGCCCCGCTGCAGACAGCGCGCGGGCGCTCCCGCTCGCGCGTGGATGATGGGGAAAGGGTGGGTTCGATACTTCGGGATCGGCGATGTGAGTATCTGTACTTGCGCATTTTTCAGGCGGCCGCCTGCGCCCATATTCGGTCCAACGGCGGTCGCAGCGTCCGCTCCGCCTCCCCACCAAGAACAAGAATTGGAGAAGCACGAACATGGCCAAGCACGGTTATGAATCCGGTCGCCTGAACCTGCCCTTCGTCGGGCACTGCACCTTCGCCAAGGCGCCCATCTGCACCGACTGGAACGCCATCGACGCCGACGTCGCCATCCTCGGCGCGCCGAACGACATGGGCACCCAGTGGCGCTCCGGCGCGCGCTTCGGACCGCGCGGCATCCGCGAGGCGTCCACGCTGTTCTCCTTCGGTCATGCCGGCGCCTACGACCACGAGGACGACGCCACCTACCTCACCGAGGACCAGGTGCGCATGGTCGACGTCGGCGATGCCGACATCGTGCACACCGACATGCAAAGCAGTAACGACAACATCGAATCGGCCGTGCGCCAGATCCTCGCCTGCGGCGCCATGCCGGTGGTGCTGGGCGGCGACCACTCGATCCACGCGCCGGTGATCAAGGCCTTCGAGGGCCGCGGGCCGATCCACATCGTGCACTTCGATGCGCACCTGGACTTCGTCGACGAGCGCCACGGCGTGCGCTACGGCCACGGCAACCCGCTGCGCCGCGCCTCGGAGATGGACCACATCGTCGGCATGACGCAGATGGGCATCCGCAACGTGTCCTCGTCCAACCGCGCCGACTACGACGCCGCCCGCGAGGCCGGCTCGCAGATCCTCTCGGTGCGCGACGTGCGCGGCCTGGGCTGCGACGCAGTGGTCGACATGATCCCGCAGGGCCGCGACTACTACATCACCATCGACATCGACGGCTTCGACCCGTCCATCGCCCCCGGCACCGGCACCCCGAGCCACGGTGGCTTCCTCTACTACGAGGTGCTGGAAATCATCCAGGCGCTGGCCAAGCGCAGCCACGGCCGCGTGGTCGGCATGGACCTGGTGGAAGTGGCGCCGGCCTACGACCCCGCCGGGGTCACCTCGATCCTCGCCGCGCAGCTGCTGATGAACAGCATCGGCTTCATCTTCCACGCCCGCGCCCAGGCTCGCTGAGCCCGGCCCGACCGTCATGCAACCGGCGGGCACGAGCGCCCGCCACGTTACGAGGACATGAGAGTGGACACCAAGGTCAAAGAATATCTGCAGCGCTACGGCATCTCCGAAGCGACCCAGCGCTTCCTGTCGAAGGCGCAGAAAATGTTCATCGGCGGCGCCTGGGTCGATGCCAGCGACGGCGCCACGGCGGAGGTCATCGAGCCTTCCACCGAAACCGCGCTGACGCGCATTCCCATGGGCACCGCGGCCGACCTCGACCGCGCCGTGCAAGCGGCCCGCGCGCAGTTCGACGGCGGCCCCTGGCGCCAGCTCAAGCCGCTGGAGCGCGAGCGCCTGCTGCACCGTCTGGCCGACCTGCTCGAAGCCAACGCCGAGGAGCTGGCCGAGATCGAATCGATCGACATGGGCAAGTCGGTGGCCCAGGCCCGCGCGGTCGACATCCAGGGCAGCGTCGACACCTTCCGTTACTTCGCCGGCTGGGCCAGCAAGATCCACGGCCGCAGCGTCGAGCCGTCGCTGCCGGGCAACTACGTCGCCTACACCCGCAAGGAGCCGGTCGGCGTGGTCGGCGTAATCGTGCCGTGGAACTTCCCGCTGCAGACCATGGCCTGGAAGCTCGGCGCCGCCCTGGCCGTCGGCTGCACCGTGGTGGTCAAGCCCGCCGAGCTGACCTCGCTGTCGGCGCTGCGCTTCGCCGAACTGGTGCAGGAAGCCGGCATCCCTGACGGCGTGGTGAACATCGTCAGCGGCCGCGGCAGCGTGGTCGGTGCGGCCATGGCCGAGCACCCGGGCATCGACAAGCTGAGCTTCACCGGCTCGACCCCGGTGGGCTGCAATGTCGGCAAGGCGGCGCTGGACCAGATGAAGCGCCTGACCCTGGAGCTGGGCGGCAAGTCGCCGGTGATCGTCTGCGCCGACGCCGACATCAAGGCGGCCGCCCAGGCCGTGGCCAACGGGGTGTTCTTCAACTCCGGGCAGGTCTGCGACGCCGGCACCCGCGCCTACGTGCACCGCAGCATCTACGCCGAGTTCCTGCGCGAGCTGGCCGACTACACCGCGAGCCTGAAGATGGCCCCGGGCCTGGACCCCGACTGCTTCATCAGCCCACTGGTGTCGAAGCAGCAGCAGGAGCGCGTGCTGGCCTACATCCAGGCCGGCAAGGAGGAGGGCGCCGAGGTCTACTACGGCGGCGAGGCGGTCGAGGGCCCGGGCTTCTTCGTGCAGCCGACCATCTTCGCCAACTGCCGCAACGACATGCGCGTGGTCCGCGAGGAGATCTTCGGCCCGGTGCTGGTCACCGCGCCCTTCGATGACGAGGAGGAGGCCGTGGCGCTGGCCAACGACTCCGAATTCGGCCTGGCCGCGGCCATCTACTCCAACGACCTGGGCAAGGTCCACGGGCTGATCCCGCGCCTGCGCGCCGGCACCGTCTACGTCAACGCCCACAGCACCCTCGACCCGAGCATGCCGTTCGGCGGCTACAAGCAGTCCGGCTACGGCAAGGACCTGGGTGCCGAGCAACTCGATTACCTGCTGGAAACCAAGGCGGTGTGGATCACGCTGCCCTGACCGGCAGCCGACGAAAAATCCCTACCGCTTGACGCCAGGTCCTGTACCCGGCGCCACGCTCATCCGAGACTGGGTGATCGGGCGCAGGACCTGTCTGGTGAGACTCCATACGAAAACAAGAGAGGAGATAACCATGAAGTCAGATCCGAAAGTGCTGCCGCTCCCCGAGGCGCAGCGCGGGTTGGAAATCGAAGGACACTCCATCGATTTCATCGAGGAACACGAGCGCACCGACAAGCTCTCGACCCAGGGCCCGTTCTGGTTCGTCGGTAACTTCACCTTCTTCACCATGACCATCGGCTTCGTCGGCCCCAGCGTCGGCCTGAACGCCATGTGGACGATGATCGCCGGCACCCTCGGCATCATGTTCGGCACCCTGTTCATGGCCTTCCACGGCTCCCAGGGCCCGCACCTGGGCCTGCCGCAGATGATCCAGTCGCGCGCGCAGTTCGGCTACCGCGGGGTCATCCTGGTGCTGTTGGCCACGCTGTTCGTCTTCGCCGGCTTCAACATCGTCAACCTCGTGTTGATGATGCAGGGGCTGCACACGCTGTTCCAATGGGGGCCGATGCAGGTGGCCCTGGCGGTCTCGGTGCCGGCGACCCTGCTGGCGATCCTCGGCCACGACTGGATGCACAAGACCTTCAAGTGGTCGCTGTTCCTTTCCCTGCCGCTCTACGGGCTGATCTCGGTCGCCGTGCTGATGGGCTGGATCCACTCCACGCCGGCCGCCGCGGGTACGCCTGAAGCGGTAGCCCTGGGCTTCACCTGGACCGGCTTCGTCGCCCAGTTCGCCGCCGGCGCCAGCTACAACATCGCCTACGCGCCCTACGTCTCGGACTACTCGCGCTACCTGCCGAAGAACACCTCCAGCGGCAAGCTGATTGCCGCCGTGTTCGTCGGTGCCTCGCTGTCCGGCGCCTGGATGATCGCCGTCGGCGGCTGGCTGGCCGAGCACCTGCACGCCACCGATGTCCTGGTCGCGCTGAACGCGGTGGGCGCCAGCTTCGCGCCGCAGCTGGGCACCGTGGTGGTGGCCGTCACCATCCTGGCGTTCCTGCCGGTGATCGCGATGAACATCTACAGCGCCAAGCTCACCACCATCACCGGCCTCGACTCGTTCCGGAAGGTCAAGCCGACCGCCAGCGTGCGCATCTGGGCGATCCTCTTCGTGGTGCTGCTGCAACTGGGCGTGGCCATCGCCATCAACGCCTCCGGCTCCGGCCTGTCGATGCTCAACATGTACCTGGTGGTGATGCTGTACTTCCTGGTGCCCTGGACCGCGGTCAACCTCACCGACTACTTCTTCGTGCGCAAGGGCCGCTACGCCATCCCGCACTTCTTCCTGCCCCACGACAACATCTACGGGCACTGGGGTAGCCGTGGGCTGGTCGCCTACCTGATCGGCTTCGTGGTGATGATCCCGTTCTTCACCATCTACAACGGCGCCGACGAGGTCTTCGTCGGACCCCTGGCCAAGGCCATCGGCGGTGTCGACATGGCCTGGCTGGTCGGCCTGATCGTCTCCGGCGTCGCCTACTACCTGCTGTGCCTGTCGCTCGACCTGGAGAAAGAGGAAAAGCTCATTCGCCACATCGAGAGCACCTCCCCGCATTTCTCCACCGGCAAGACCTGGTAACCGAATGGCGCGCTCGCCGCGCCTAGCGAGATCCGAAATGACCAACAAATACGACTACATCATCATTGGTGCGGGTTCGGCCGGCTGCGTTTTGGCCAATCGCCTGAGCGAAGACCCGCGTACCTCGGTCCTGGTCCTGGAGTTCGGCGGCAGCGACCGCAGCGTGATCATCCAGATGCCCAGCGCGTTCTCCATCCCGATGAACACCAAGAAGTACAACTGGCACTACGAGACCGCCTCCGAGCAGCACCTGGACGGCCGCCGCCTGCACTGCCCGCGCGGCAAGGTGCTGGGCGGCTCCTCGTCGATCAACGGGCTGGTCTACATCCGTGGCCACGCCTACGACTTCGACGAGTGGGAATCCCTCGGCGCCAGGGGCTGGGGCTATCGCAACTGCCTGCCGTACTTCAAGCGCGCCGAGGGCTACAAGTTCGGTGGCGACGACTACCGTGGCGCCGAAGGCCCGCTGGCCACAAACAACGGCAACAACATGCAGAACCCGCTGTATGGCGCCTGGGTCGAGGCTGGCGCGCAGGCCGGCTACATCAAGACCGACGACTGCAACGGCTACATGCAGGAAGGCTTCGGCGCCATGCACATGACGGTCAAGGACGGTGTGCGCTGGTCCACCGCCAACGCCTACCTGCGCCCGGCCATGCAGCGGCCGAACCTGACCGTGGTCACCCACGCCATGACCCGCCGCATCCTCCTCGAAGGCAAGCGTGCCATCGGCGTGGAGTACGACGAGGGCGGCAAGACCCACACCGTCTACTGCGAGCGCGAAGTGCTGGTCAGCTCCGGGCCCATCGGCTCGCCGCACCTGCTGCAACGCTCCGGCATCGGCCCGGCGGCGGTGCTGCGCAAGGCCGGCATCGAGGTGCGCCACGACCTGCCCGGGGTCGGCGAGAGCCTGCAAGACCACTCGGAAATCTACATCCAGTACGCCTGCAAGGAGCCGGTCACCCTCAACGGCAAGATGAGCCTGCTGGGCAAGGCGCTGATCGGCCTGCGCTGGCTGCTGTTCAAGGACGGCCTGGGGGCGAGCAACCACTTCGAGGCCGGCGGCTTCATCCGCTCGTCCAAGGGCCTGCGCTGGCCGGACATCCAGTTCCACTTCCTGCCCGCAGCCATGCGCTACGACGGCGACAAGCCGTTCAAGGGCCACGGCTTCATGATCCTCACCGGGCCGAACAAGCCCAAGAGCCGCGGCTACGTGCGCGCCGTTTCGGCCGACCCGTACCAGCACCCGGAAATCCGCTTCAACTACCTGGAGAGCGAGGAGGACCGCGAGGGCTTCCGCCGCTGTGTGCGCCTGACCCGCGAGATCATCGGCCAGCCGGCCATGGACCGCTTCCGCGGGGAGGAACTGGCGCCCGGCCCGCAGGTGCAGACCGACGAGGAGATCGACGCCTTCGTCCGCGCCAACATGGAAAGCACCATGCATCCGTGCGGCTCCTGCCGGATGGGCGAGGACGATCTGGCGGTGGTCGATTCCGAGCTGCGCGTGCGCGGCATCCAGGGCCTGCGAGTGATCGACTCCTCGGTGTTCCCCACCGAGCCCAACGGCAACCTCAACGCGCCGACCATCATGCTCGCCGAGCGCGCCTCGGACCTGGTGCGCGGCCGCGAGATGCTGGCGCCGGCGAACGTGCCGGTGGGGGTGGTGGAGGACTGGGAAGAGAACCAGCGCAGCCGCGCGCCGGTGCGCCAGGTCAGCGCCTGATGGCAGCGGGCCGGTCGCGTCAGGCCGGCCCGCTCGCGAACGCCGCCAGATGGAGCTGGCGGTACGCGGCCACCAGCTGATCGAGCGAGAAGGCCAGGTTGCGCCCGCTCGGGTTGGGCAGGACCCAGACTGCCGCACCGCCGAAGCGGGTCGCTTGCAGCCCCCAGGCGACATCGCGCTGGCCGGACAAGGCGCAATAGGCCGGCTTGCCGAGAAAGGCCAGGAAGCGCGGGGCATAGCGTCGGACCTTGGCTTCGAAAGCTTGCGCCGCCGCAGCGAATTCCTGCCGGCTGAGCTGATCGGCGCTCGCCGTTGGTCGCTCGACCACGGCCGTCAGCCCGCAACGGTATTGCAGGAGCGTCCGGTCCTGTTCCGGGCGCATTTCCTCGGGCGTGAAACCGGCCCGGTGCAGGGTGCGCCAGAAGCGATTGCTCCTTCCGGCGAAGTGATGCCCCTGGGCCGCCGCCTTGAGCCCGGGATTGATGCCGCAGAAGAGCACTGCCAGGTGCTCGGCGACGATGTCTTCCAGTCTTGCGTCCACGCCGGACCTCGCTAACTGCAGATCACTTCGACCGCATTGCGCGCCAGCTCGCTCAGCTCGGCGCGTGGCACGCCGGCCCGTGCGCGGATCGAAATGCTGTGCAGCAGGGCAGAGGACAGCACGGCGAGGGCCGCCGGGTCCGCATTGGCCTTTAGCTCGCCGGCCTCGACCGCCACCCGCAGGCGCTGTTCGAGGTCCGCGTCGAGCTTGTTCAGCAGGTGCGCGAGGATCGCGCGTATCTCCGGGTCCTCGACGGACTCGGTGGTCGCCGTGCCGATGGCGAAGCAGCCGCGCGGCTGGCCGTCGCCGGAGAAATAGATCGATAGCTGGCCCTCGTAGAAGCGCAGCAGGGCCTCGCGCAGGGACAGGCTGCTGTCGGCCAGCGCCGCCTGCATGGCTGCTGCCGCCGTTTTCCAGTACTGCTCCAGCGCCTTGATGTAGAGGGCGTGCTTGTCGCCGAAGGCCGCGTACAGGCTCGGCCGGTTCATGCCGGCCGCGGTGGCGATGCTGTCCAGGGAGGCGGCGGCGTACCCGGTATTCCAGAACACGCCCAGCGCCTGCTGCAGCGCCGCATCGGGGTCGTAGGCGCGCGGGCGGCCGCGGCCCTTTTTCTCGTCGGTATTTTTTTGTGCCATGGTGTACAAAAATCCTTGAGCGTCGTTCGGGTTGGGGATATTCTGACATCGTCGCACAAAATTCGGGAAGCACAAGTTCCCGTCTTCCAGGCTTGTCGTGACGGCGCCCGAACGGGGCGCCCAAGCGGTTGGACCGGTGCGGCGGAGCGATCCTCCTGGCCGCACGCGGTGCGACCGGATTTGTGGGAGCGGTTGGCTGGGCGTCGAACGCAGTGCCAGTTCCACCGGGCTTGATTCCTCACAGTAACGATTGACGTCAGGGCCGCAGGCGACCGAGCAGGTGTCCGCCCGCAATCCCGGTAACAGGTGCATACGATCATGACTAGCCAAATCGACATCAAAGCTGGCGCTGCTCTTGAGGAGCCTGCGCCCAACGCGGCCGGCAAGCCGACCCGCAAACCCCTGAAAGCGCGGTTGCGGCCGTGGCTCATGACGGGTTTCCCCCTGCTGCTGGCGGCAGCGGGCTACGCCTACCACAGCGCGAACCAGCCCTTCGTCTCCACCGACAACGCCTATGCGCGGGTGGCGCGGACTTCAGTCAACGCACGCATTTCCGGGCAGGTCGTGGAAATAGCGGTCGAAGACAACCAGCACGTGCGCAAGGGCCAGCTGCTGTTCCGCATCAACCCCGAGCCGTTCCAGATCACGGTCGACCGTGCCGAGGCGCAACTGGCCAATGCACGGCTGCGCATCGAAGGGCTCAAGGCGAGTTACCGCCAGCAGCAGGCCGATCTGCAGGGCGCCCGCGAAATGGCCGACTTCGACCAGAAGGAGTTCGCCCGCAAGCAGGCGCTGGTTGCCAGTCAGTTCGTCTCCCAGGCGATCTATGACCGCGCGAATACCGACCTCAAGGTCGCCCGGCAGCGCATCGCCTCCATCGAGCAGCAGATCGCCAATACGGTGGTCGCCCTGAGCGGCAATCCGAACATCGATGTCGACAGCCACCCGACCGTGCGCGAAGCGAAAGCCCAGCTGGACGAGGCGCGGCTGTACCTCTCCTACACGAGCGTCTATGCGCCAGACGACGGCATCGTCGCCAAGGTCGACGACCTGCAGGTGGGCAACTACCTGAACAATGGCGCGCCGGCCTTCGCCCTGCTGTCGAGCAGCAAGGTCTGGGTCGAGGCCAACTTCCGCGAGACCGAAGTCACCCACATGCGCCCCGGCCAGGTCGCGAGCATCAGCCTGGACACCTACCCGGACCACCGCTTCAAGGCCCACGTGGTGAGCATGAGCCCCGGCGCCGGCTCGGACTTCGCGCTGTTGCCGCCGGAGAACGCCACGGGCAACTGGGTGAAGGTCGTGCAGCGGGTGCCGGTGCGCCTCGAACTCGACGAGGTCGACCCCTTCCTGCCGCTGTACTCCGGCATCAGCGCGACGGTGAAGGTCGATACCGGCTACCGCGCGCCCTGGTGGCATCCGCTGAAATCGCTGTTCACCGCGGGGACCTGACCATGAACGCCACTGCCATTGCCCATCCGACGGAGGAGGGTGCGCGAGCGCTGCGTTACGCGGCACTGCTGGCGACCTACCTGCAATCGGTGAACCTCCCGCTGCCCAATGCCGCGCTGCGTTTCATCCAGGGCAGCCTGTCGATGGCCGACGACCAGGTCGGCTGGATCTTCACGGCGTACTTCGCGGCGAGCGCCATCACCCTGCCGATTGCCTCATGGCTTGCCGCGCGCTTCGGCCTGCGCCGGGTCTATTTGCTGGCGCTGGCGGTGTTCGCCCTAGGCCTGGTGCTGGCGACGCTGTCGACCACGCCGCTGGCCTTCAGCGGCGCGCGCATCATCCAGGGCGCGGCGAGCGGCGTGCTGGGGCCGCTGTCGATGGCCATCGCGCTGGAGACGCTGCCCGCCGCCCGGCGTGCGAAGTTCGGCGTGGTGCTCACGGCCATCGTGCTGTCGGGCATCGCCACCGGGCCGAGCATCGGCGGTTGGGTCAGTGACCTGTTCGGCTGGCGCTGGATGTTCTACCTCGGCTTGCCGGTGACGGCCTACATTGTCCTCGTGATGGGCTTGTCGCTCGCCGAGAAGAAGGCCGCGCAGCGTCCGCCGTTCGACTTCTTCGGCTACGGCAGCTTCACCCTGGGCGTGATTGGCCTGCAGCTGCTGCTCGACCGGGGCGAGCGCCTGGACTGGTTCGCCTCGACGGAAATCTGCGTAGAAGCACTGGCCAGCGCGCTGGGCTTCTACCTGTTCGCCGTGCACCGGCTGACCACGAAGACGCACTTCCTCGGCAAGCATCTGTTCCGCGACCGCAACTTCGTGCTGTCGACGGTGATCTTCTTCGCCCTGGGCTTCGTGCTGCTGCCGACCCTGGCGCTGACCTCGCCGATGCTCGACGAAATCCTCGGCTACCCGCCGATCACCACCGGCTGCCTGACGCTGCCGCGCGGGGCAGGGCTGGTCGGCGCCTTCCTTCTCGCTGCGCGCATGCCCGAGCGCATCGACCCGCGCCTGGTGGTCGCGGCCGGCGTGGCGCTGGTCGCCTACGCCAACTGGCTGATGCTCGGCTATTCGCCGCTGATGGACTGGCGGCCGGTCGCCGTCGCCGGCGCGCTCCAGGGCATCGGCCTGGGCGTGCTGATGCCGTCGATCAGTAAGGTCGCATTCAGCACCCTCGATCCGCAGTTCCGTCCGGAAGCCACCGGGCTGTTCAACCTGGCGCGCATCTACGGCAGCACCCTCGGCATCGCGATCGTGCAGACGTACTTCTTCAACAACATGCAGGCGATGCACATGGCGCTGGGCGGCAATCTCACCCCGTTCCACGGCGCCGGCGCGGCCCTCGCCGCATCGAGCGCTTCGCCCGCGCTGCTCGGGCTGAACGAGATGCTCACCGGGCAGGCCGCCTTCGTCTCGGTCCTCGGCCAGTTCAAGGTGCTGATGCTGGCGATGCTGGCGGTCGCACCGCTGGTTCCTTTCCTGCGCAAGCCGAACCCGGCCAGCTAGTTTTCGTGGAGTCAGGCAGATGAACACTCACGCATCGATTCGCAACAGCCAGCGCCCGTTCTTCAAGGCGAGTGCGCTTGCAACCTTCATGGCGCTGTCGGCCTGCACGGTCGGCCCGGACTTCAAGACGCCGGCACCCAGCCCGTCGCAGCACTACGACCGCCAGGCCGAGCAGCGCCTGGGGCAGGGCGAGGGCAACGACCAGCGCATCGACTCCGGCAAGCCGGTCAGCGGCGACTGGTGGAGCGCCTTCGGCTCGACCAAGCTCGACGCCGTAGTGCGCCGGGCGATTGCCGGCAACCTGGAGCTGGCAGCGGCAGACGCGACCATCCGCCAGGCGGCGGCGTCGGTCGCCGCCGCGCAAGGGGCGCTGTATCCGCAGGTGAGCCTGGGTGCCGCGGGCGGACGCCAGCGCACGCACAACGGGCCGGAGCCCATGGTGGCCAACTTCTATGCGATAGGGCCGCAGGTGAACTTCGACCTCGATGCCTTCGGCGGCACCCGCCGGCAGATCGAGCGGCAGGACGCCCTGACCGAGTTGCAGAAGCATCGCTACGAGGCCGCCTACCTCACCCTGACCGGCAACGTCGCCAGCCAGGCCCTGCTGATCGCCTCGGCCAATGCGCAGATCGAAGCCGTGCAGCAACTGCTCGCCAACGATGCGAAGAACCTCGAACTCGTGCGCCTGGCGAAGCTCAACGGCAGCACCACGCAGATCGACGTCTCGCTGGCCGAAACGCGCCTCGCCCAGGACCGCACATTGCTGCCGCCGCTCGCCCAGCAGCGCGATGCGGCGCGCCATGCGCTGGCGATCCTGACCGGCAACGGGCCGGCGGACTGGGTGGCTCCGGACTTCGCGCTGACGGAGTTCAGCCTGCCGTCGAACGTGCCGCTCAGCCTGCCTTCGGAGCTCGCCCGCCAGCGGCCGGACGTGCTGCAGGCCGAGGCCGAGCTGCACATGGCCAGCGCCGAGATTGGCATCGCCACGGCGAACCTCTATCCGCACGTCGAGCTGTCGGCATCGCTGGCCATGTCGGCGGCCGGCAATGGCGGCGCGGCGCTCTGGAACCTGGTCGCCGGCGTGGCCGGCCCGCTGTTCGACGGCGGCACCCGCGAGGCCGAGCGCCAGGCATCGGTCGCGGGCTACCAGGCCTCGCTCGCCGGCTACCGGCAGACCCTGATCCAGTCCTTCGGCCAGGTCGCCGATACCCTGCAGGCGATGAACCACGACGCCGAGCAGGGCCAGGCCCAGGCCGATGCGCTGCAGGCCGCGGCCACCAGCCGGCAGCTGAACCAGCAGGCCTACGCCCAGGGCGAGAACAGCGTGCTGCAGGTGCTGGAGGCCGAGCGGGCCTACGAGCAGGCGCTGCTAGGCGACATCCGCGCCAGGACCGCGCGCTACCTCGACACTGTGCAGCTGTTCGTCGCGCTGGGCGGCAACTCGGTCGGCGTCTTCGAGCAGCAAGTCGCGGGCGCCGAAGCGCGCAAGCCAGCCCCGCGTTCCTGATTCCCCCTTCGCCATGCCCCAGGTACGGCCCCGCCAGCGGCGTCGCAACCCGTGTCGTGCGCGTTATTCGGGTTTCATCCAGAGGAGAAAGACCATGGCCAGCCATGCATTCCGCGACACCAGATTCCCGCTGTTGCACGGGGCGGGCGCGATGCCCGCCGTCGGCTTCGGCACGCTGTTCCGCGATCTCTCGGTCACCACCGAGGCGATCACCGCGGCGCTCGACGCCGGTTTCCGCCACTTCGACTGCGCCGAGCGCTACCGCAACGAAGCGCAGGTGGGCGTGGCCTTCCGCGAGGCCATGGACCTGTGGAAGGTCCGCCGCGAAGAACTGTTCATCACCACCAAACTGTGGAATACCAACCACCGTCCCGAGCGCGTGCTGCCGGCCTTCGAAGCGAGCCTGCGGCGGCTGCAGGTCGACTACGTCGACAGCTACCTGATCCATACGCCTTTCGCCTTCCAGCCTGGCGAGGAGCAGGACCCGCGCGACGAGCAGGGGCGGGTGATCTACGACACCGGCGTGACCCTGCTCGACACCTGGCGCGCACTCGAGCAGCTGGTGGACAGCGGCCGCTGCCGGTCCATCGGCCTGTCCGACGTCTCGCTGCCGGCGTTGCAGGCCATAGTCGCCGAAGCGCGGATCAAGCCGGCGGTGGTGCAGATCGAGGCGCATCCGTACCTGCCCGAGTGGGAGATGGTCGAGTTCTGCCGGCAGCACGGCATCGTCGTCCTGGCCTTTGCGCCCCTGGGGCATGCCATGGAGCCGAACGTGCTGGAAGAGCCGGTGCTCACCGAGATCGCCCAGCGCCTGGGGCGCACGCCGGCACAGGTCGCCCTGGCCTGGTCGGTGCAGCGCGGCGTGGCCTTCCTGACCACCTCCACCTCGCCGGCCCACATGCGCGAGAACTTCGCCCTCGAGCCGTTGCCCGAAAGCGCCATGGACGAAATCCGCGAAAGGATCGAGACGCGCGTGCGCTTCAACTCGGTGGTGGAAACCGGCGTGCCCGGCTTCATACCGCGCAAGAAGTAGCTGCTGTCGGGGGGATCGGCATCCGCACCCCGAATGGACTAGCGTGAAGAGGCCGGCGGCGGTTCCCGCACCGCCGGCCCGGCCCCTCGAGGAAGACACCATGGACATCCTGCAGAGCATGCGCTTCTTCGCGACGGTCGCGCAGTGCGGCAGCTTCACCGCCGCCGCGCAGCAGCTGGACACCAGCACGACCACCGTTTCCAAGGTGATTTCCAGCCTGGAAGACCGCCTGCACACCCGCCTGATCAACCGCACCACGCGCCGCCTCGCGCTGACCGAGGCGGGCGTTCGCTACTTGCAGCGTTGCGAGAAGATCCTCAACGACGTGCGCGAGGCCGACGAAGAAGCCGGCAGCAGCCACAGCACGCCAATAGGCCGGCTGAAGATTCACGCCATGGCGGCGGGCGGCAATCACTACGTGATCGACGCCATCGCGCAATACCGCGAAAGCTACCCCTCGGTGATGTTCGACCTGGTGCTGACCAACCGGGTGCCGGACCTGCTGGAGGAGGGCTACGACATGTCCATAGTGCTGGCCAAGGAACTCCCGGATTCTGGGTTCGTTGCCCAGCGCCTCGGCATGACCTACAGCATCCTCTGCGCCTCGCCGGCCTACCTGAAGCGACGGGGCGTGCCGGCTTCGCCAAGCGATCTCTACGCCCACGACTGCCTGCGCATCGTGAACACGGTGATGCCGGTGGAGCACTGGCGCTTCGAGGGCGCGAACGGGGTGGAAGTGGTGGACACCCCATCGTCGCCGTTCCAGATCAATACGGCCGACGGCATGACCATCGCGCTGAGCCGTGGCATGGGCATAGGTATCCAGCCCGTTGCATCGGCGATAGAGGGACTCAAGGCGGGGACGCTGGTGCGGGTGCTGCCGGATTACCGGTTCGAGGAGTTCGGCATGTTCGCCGTGTATCCGTCACGCAAGTTCGTCGATGCGAAGACGCGGACCTGGATCGAGTTCCTCAAGACCTGCATCCCGCGCATGCTCGAGGTGGACGAGAAGATCGCGAAGGGCTGAGGCGGGGGAGCGGTGCAGAAAGGATGGAGTGTCGACCCTCCATCAAGCGTGCAGCGGACTCAACCGTTGGAGCATTGGCCCATCACCAGGTACTGCAGGGTGTGCTGCTGGCCGTGCGAGTCTTCGTAGGTCATGCGTACCGGCACCGCGCCGCACTGGTCCGGGATCTCGCTGGTGCCGACCACCTTCTGGATATCCAGTTTGGTCGCGTAGGTGTAGTTCTCGATGGGCGCTGCGCTGGCTGCGGTCGAAGGGTTCTCGGCCGCGAAGAGCGGCATGCCGGCGCCGAAGAGGGCGAAGAAGAGGGCGGTTTTCTGGAGGCTCATGGCGTTCACCGTATCGAGTGGGAAGTGGGACTTCACGTGCACCTCGGGAGCGCCTGGACGGCTCGCTCATTCGCTCCCTTGGATGGCTCGATACTAGGTACAACGCCTTTGCCGACACAGCCGGCGGCGGGACAAACACTGTTGGCGAAAAATGCAGGAATGGGTGTTGCCGGCGCCCTCAGTCGCGGCTCGCCTTGAGCTGTTGCCAGGCCGTGTCGAGGGATTTGCGCTGGGCTTCGGGCAGGCTCTCCAGCAGGTAGCTGCGCCGCCGCTGTTCGACGGTCAGTACCTGCCCGGGCGCATCCTTGAGCAATGCCTGCATGGCTGCCGAGGTGTTCGGCAGCGGCGCGTAGAAGCGCGTGAAGTGGGCGTTGCGCACGGCGTTTTCCGGGGCCATGAGGAAGTCGATGAAGCGGTAGGCGAGCTCCGGGTGCGGGGCGTTGGCCGGGATGGCCAGGGTGTCGATGTAGATGGCCGCGCCTTCGTCCGGAATCAGGTAGGCCAGCTGCGGGTTCTTCTCCTTGGCCAGCACGGCGTGTCCGCTCCAGCTCATGCTCAGGCAGAGCTTGCCGGCGGCGGCCTCGTCGATGTAGTCCCAGCTGCTCAGCACACGCAATTGCCGGGTGATGGGCTGCAGGCTTTGCACGGTGCGATCTATTTGCCGACCGCTGCTGGTCGCCAGGCTGCGGCCTCGATAGTTGAGTAGCAGCGAGGTGGACTCCTCGGCGGCATCCAGCATGCCCAGGCCGCAATGGGCCAGGCGGCCGGCCTGCTGCTCGTCGAACAGCAGGCTCCAGCTGTTGGGCAGCGCGCTGCCGTAGGCGGCCTGGGCGAGCTTCGGGTTGACCAGCAAGCCGATGGAGCCCCACAGGTACGGAACGACATGCTGGTTGGCGTCGGTGATCCCGGCGAGCGCTGAAATCACCCAGGGGTCGAGGTTGCGGTAGTTCGCCAGGCGCTGGGTATCGAGCGTTGCCAGCCGATGCTCCGCAAGCAGCTGCCGAAGCATGAAGTGCGTCGGCACGACGACGTCGTAGGCCTCGCCCTTGGCCATCGTCTGCATCAGCTCATCGGTGGTGGTGAACGAGT
Organism: Pseudomonas knackmussii B13; assembly: GCF_000689415.1. Taxonomy (NCBI): domain Bacteria; kingdom Pseudomonadati; phylum Pseudomonadota; class Gammaproteobacteria; order Pseudomonadales; family Pseudomonadaceae; genus Pseudomonas; species Pseudomonas knackmussii. The sequence goes on from NZ_HG322950.1 coordinate 2,450,570, forward strand.
GGTACTCCACCCGAACGCCGGTCTGCTTGTGGAAGTCCTCCAGCACCGCCGGGTCGACGTAGTCCTTCCAGTTGTAGAAACGCAGGGTTTCCTCGGCGTGGGCGACGCTGCAGGCGAACAGGGCAAGCAGGCAAAGCAAGTGCTTCATGACGACAACTCCGGTGAAGTTGAGGCACGTGCCGCGGCAGCATGCCCGACTGGCCCTTCCCTCGAGCCGAGGAGCTGGATTCAAGTGCCTTTCACCGGGAGAAGCTTGTTCGAGGCGGCCAAGTCGTTGTGCCTGGGTGCCAAGTTGGCGGATTCGCGCACCAGGTCGCTGCGGCGCGCAGGCGCCATCGCATTCCGGCATGGCTCGCATCGACATGTGATATTGGCCGCGCGCCGTGCCCGGCTCTTAGCATTTCCCGTGTCTCCCCTGACAACGAGAACAACAAGTGGACCTGGGAAAAATCCTGCGCCGTAGTGCGCTCTACTGGCCTGATCACGAGGCCGTCGTCGACAGCCGCAACCGCATCACCTTCGCCGAACTCGAACGCCGCACCAACCGCCTGGCCTCCGGCCTGCAGGCGCTCGGCCTGGCGCGCGGCGCCCACGTGGCGATCCTCGCGCCGAACCGGGTGGAACTGGTCGAGGCGGAAGTCGCCCTCTACAAGAACGCCATGGTCAAGGTGCCGATCAACGCGCGCCTGGCCGCCGACGAGGTGCTGCGGGTCCTGCAGGACTCGCGCAGCCAGGCGGTGATCGCCGAGGGGCCGTTCGCGGCCCTGATCGCCGAGCGCCGCGCGGCGCTGCCGGACCTGCGCCTGGTCATCCCGCTGGCCGAAGCCGGGGCCGACGTGCCCTACGAGCAGGTGCTGGCGCGTGGCAGCGACCAACACGTCAGCTGCGATCCGGCGGACGACTGCCTCGCCGTGCTGCATTACACCTCCGGCAGCTCCGGGGTACTGAAGGCCGCCATGCTCAGCGTCGGCAACCGCAAGGCGCTGGTGCGCAAGAGCATCGCCAGCCCCACCTGCCGTTCCGGCCCCGGCGACGTGATGGCCCATGTCGGCCCGATCACCCACGCCAGCGGCATGCAGATCATGCCGTTGCTCGCCGCCGGCGCCTGCAACCTGCTGGTGGAGCGCTACGACGACCGCCTGCTGCTGGAGACCATCCAGCGCGAGCGCGTCACCCGGTTGTTCCTGGTGCCGGCGATGATCAACCGCCTGGTGAATTTCCCCGCCGTCGAGTCCTACGACCTCAGCAGCCTGCGCCTGGTGATGTACGGCGCGGCGCCCATGGCACCGGCCCTGGTGCGCCGGGCCATGCAGGTCTTCGGGCCGATCCTGGCGCAGGGCTACGGCGCCGGCGAAACCTGTTCGCTGGTCACCGTGCTCACCGAGCAGGACCACCTGGCCGCGCTGGACGACCCCAAGCGCCTGGCGTCCTGCGGCCGCTGCTACTTCGACACCGACCTGCGCGTGGTGAACGAGGATTTCGAGGACGTGAAGGCCGGCGAGATCGGCGAGATCGTCGTGCGTGGGCCGGACATCATGCAGGGCTACTGGCAGGCGCCGGAGCTCACTGCGGAGGTCATGCGCGACGGCTACTACCTTACCGGCGACCTCGCCACGGTGGACGAGCACGGCTACGTGTTCATCGTCGACCGCAAGAAGGAAATGATCATTTCCGGCGGCTTCAACATCTATCCGACCGAAGTGGAGCAGGTGCTCTACAGCCTGCCGGAAATCTATGAGGCGGCGGTGGTCGGCGTGCCCGACGAGCAGTGGGGCGAGGCGGTCAAGGCGGTGGTGGTGCTCAAGCCCGGCATGCAGCTGGACGAGGCACGCATCATCGAGCAGTGCGCCGCGCAGCTGGCCGGCTTCAAGAAGCCGCGCAGCGTCGATTTCGTTGACGAGCTGCCGAAGAACCCCAACGGCAAAGTCGCCCGGCGCCTGGTGCGCGAACCCTACTGGCAGAACCAGGAACGGCGGATCTGAGGAGAATGACCATGCAACCGATTCAGGCGAGCGCCAAGGCGCAGGGCATCATCGCGGACCTGCAGGGCTTCATCCGCGACGAACTGCTGCCGCTGGAGCAGCGCGAAGGCATTCGTTTCGGCGAGAAACACGACCGCGGGCTGCTGCGCGATCTGTGGAAGCGCGCCTGCGAGCGCGGCTTCTACAACATCATGTTGCCCGAGGAACTGGGCGGCGCGGGCCTGGGCATCGCCGACCTGTGCGCGGTGAAGGAAGCGGCGGCGAGCAGCGGCGCGGTACTGGCCGCCCACGTGCTGGGTGAGCTGAGCGGCCCGCCGCGAATCGGCCACTTGTTCCGTGTCGCCAGCGACGTGCAGATCGAGCACTTCCTGCGTCCGGTGTGCCGCGCCGAGAAGGCGGTGTGCTTCGCCCTGACCGAGGCCGAGGCCGGTTCCGACGCGACCGCGATCAAGACCACCGCGCGCCGCGAGGGCGACCACTACGTGCTGGATGGCGCCAAGCGCTACATCTCCGGTGCGCCCTACGCCGACTTCGCCGTGCTGCTGGCGGTGACCGGGCCGGGCAAGGGCGCCGAGGGCATCTCGGCGTTCTTCGTCGACCTGGCCGCGCCAGGGGCGAAAGTCGTTTCCGACTACCAGGCCATGTCCGGCCCCGGCACCCACGGCGACATCCTCCTCGACGGCGTGAAAGTGCCGGTGGAGCATCGCATCGGCGAGGAGGGCAAGGGCTTCAAGCTGGCCATGGGGCGCATCACCCTGAACCGCCTGCTGCACTGCGCGACCATGCTCGGCATGGCCGACCTGGCGCTGCGCCTGTCGGTCGAATACGCCCGCACGCGGGTGCAGTTCGGCCGGCCGATCGGCATGTTCCAGGCGGTCAGCCACATGATCGCCGACATGGCCACCGAGCTGTACGCCGCGCGCAGCATGATGTACGCCACCGCGGCGAGCTACGACGCCGGCGGCGACATCCGCACGCAGTCGTCGATGTGCAAGGTGTTCGCCTCGGAGACCGCGTTCCGCATCGCCGACCGCGCGGTGCAGGTGCACGGCGGCGCCGGGCTGATCAACGGCCATCCGGTCGAGTGGCTGTTCCGCGCGACCCGTATGATGCGCATCCTCACCGGCACCAGCGAGATCCAGCGCAACACCATCGCCAAGGGCATCCTGATGCCCGACTGAGCGTCCCGCACATGAGCGAGGCGCGCGGCCATAACAAGAGAGAGACACGCGACATGTACGATTCCCCTGCCTACCAGCCCCGACGGGCCTGGACGGTCGCCTTGCTGCTGGCGGCGATGATGCTGGTGAACTTCCTCGACAAGGTCGTCACCGGCCTGGTCGCGGTGCCGATGATGAAGGAGCTGCAGCTGACCCCGTCGGAGTTCGGTCTCGTCGGCGGCAGCCTGCACTGGCTGTTCTCCATCTCCGCGGTGGTCGGCGGCTTCCTCGCCAACCGCCGCTCCACCCGCTGGTTGCTGCTGGGCATGGGGGCCTTCTGGGCCCTGGTGCAGTTGCCGATGCTCTATGCCACTTCGCTATGGACGCTGGTGGCCTGCCGCGTGCTGCTGGGGGTGGGCGAGGGGCCGGCGTCGCCGGTCGCCACCCACGCCCTGTACAAGTGGTTCCCCGACGACCGGCGCAGCCTGCCGGTGGCGCTGCTGCATTCGGGCAGCGCCATGGGCCTGCTGATCGCCGGGCTGATGATCCCCTGGGTCAGCACCCACTACGGCTGGCGCAGCAACTTCGCCATCCTCGCCGTGCTGGGCCTGGCCTGGTGCGTGGCCTGGTTCCTGCTCGGCCGGGAGGGGCGGGTGGGCGAGACGGTGCCCGGCCAGGCGCCCGCTGAACGCCTGCCTTACCGCCGCCTGCTAAGCGACAGCACCGTGCTGGCCAATTACTTCTGCCATTTCGCCGCCAACTGGTCGCTGGCCCTGACCCTCACCTGGGTGCCGGCCTACCTGGAGAGCGGCCTGGGCCTGAGCCCGATGAATGCCGGGCGGCTGTTCGGCCTGTTCGTCCTGGTGACCATGCCGCTGAGCCTGTTCCTGGCCTGGCTGTCGCAGCGCCTGCTGCGCGCCGGATTGCCGTCGCGCGTAGCGCGCGGGGTGTTCGTCTCGCTCTGCCTGCTGGCCAGCGGGGCGTTGTCGATCAGCCTGCTGGCCGATCTGCCGGTTGGGCTGCGCATGACCTACATGACCCTCAGCGGGGGCCTGGCGCTGGTGATGTATTCGGTGGGCCCGGCGATGCTCGCGGAGGTCACGCCCTCGACGCAGCGCGGCGCCATCCTTGCCATCGGCAATGCCTTCTCGTCGCTGGCCGGGCTCAGCGCGCCCATCGTTACCGGCTTCCTGGTGCAGCGTTCCGGTGGGCTGGACGGCGCCGGCTACGCCCACGGTTTCGCCGTCAGCGGCGTGCTGCTGCTGGTGGCCGGGGTGGTCGGCCTGGCTTGGCTGCGCCCGCAACGCTCGCGCGCGCAGCTGGACCGTTGCCTGGTCGGCGCCGGCTGATCAGTCGGCGCCACGGGGCGAGCGTTCGATCAGCTCGCCCTTCCAGGCGCCGTTGCGCACGCATTCCACCAGCAGTTCGCGCACCAGGTCGTGGATGCACGAGGCCGCGAAGGACAGCGGCTTGTGCGCCGAGTGGGCGATCGACACGGTGCGCAGGATTTCCGGCTCGACGATGCGCCGGGCCATGGCGTGCGACGGCGCGTCGATCGGCGGCCAGTTGCTGATGGTCGCGGCCAGGCCGCTGGACACCAGCCCGGCGATGCCATAGGCCGACTGCTGCTCGTAGCGCACGTCCAGTTCCACCCCGGCGGCCATCGCCGCCTGCTCGATGCGCCTGCGCAGGTGCAGGCTGCGCGGCGGCATTACCAGGGGCTGGGTCGCCGCGTCGGCGAGCGTGATGGTGTCGCCGTCGCCCGCTGGCGCCTGCTGGCCCACCCAGTACAGCCGCTCGATGAAGATGGGTTCGGCGATCACGCCTTCCAGTTCCTCGGCATTGGGAACGATGCCGAAATCGACCTTGCCCAGCTCGATGGCCTCGCCGCCTTCCTTGCTCAAGCCGTCGCGTACCACCAGCTCGATGCCTTCGAACTTCTCCCGGGCGCGGCGGATGATCGCCGGCAGTAGCAGCGCCGAGGAGGTCACCGGGATGGCGATGGATACCCGGCCGCGCGGGTTGCCGCGGCTCGACACCAGTTCGTCCTTCACCGAATCGATCTTCTGGATCACAGAGCGGGCCACCTCGTAGAGGCGTCGTCCGGCATCGGTGAGGTCCACGCCGTCGTGCTGGCGCACCAGCAGCTGCATTTCCAGTTCGCTTTCCAGCATGCCGATCTGCCGGCTCAGCGCCGGCTGCGCGATGTAGGCCTTGCGCGCGGCGGCGGAGAAGCTGCCCGCCTCGGCGATGACGATCAGGTAGCGCAGCTGCTTCAACGTCATGTCGGTACCTCGTGGCCATGCTGCTTTGTTATGGGTGCCATAGGGAGACGATATTTGTTCCAGGCGGGGAGGGCTATTTAGTATCGGCCCTGAGCAATAAATCAAGGCCTTGCACAAAGGCCCTGCCAGCGTATCGGAAGTTGCCGCCTGGGCATTTCGAATACGGCTCAATAAATATATCTATTCAAATAAAATCAATGACTTGTCTATATTCCTGGGTGGTTTGAAACTGCCCGGTGACGGAAAGTTATTGGCCGAAAATCGCTCGAGAATAAAGAGGATAAGAGTGATGAAGCCGAAAGTCCGCCTGCTGCTGCGCAGTGCCTGGGTACTGGGCGCCAGCTGCACCTGCCATAACGCCTTGGCATATAACTTCGAACTCGGCGAGGTCCAGGGCCAGCTCGACTCGTCGCTGTCGCTGGGTGCCAGCGTCTCCCTCCACAACCCCGAGCAGCGCCTGATGAAGAGCGCTTCGGGCGATGACGGACGGCGTAACTACGAGGCCGGCGATGTCTTTTCCAAGCTGTTTCGCGGGCGTCACGACCTGGAGCTGCGCTACGGCGACAGCGGCGTCTTCCTGCGCGGGAGTTACTGGTACGACTACGCGCTGCGCGACGAAAACCAGCGCTTCAAGAACGTCGAGGACGCCGGCCGGGTGACCTCGAACAAGTCCGCCGGGGCCGAGTTGCTCGACGCCTTCGTCTATCACAACTTCGCCATCGCCGACGAACCGGGCTCGGTGCGCCTGGGCAAGCAGGTGGTCAACTGGGGCGAGAGCACCTTCATCCCCGGCGGGCTCAACGTGATCAACCCGACCAACCTGTCGGCACTGCGCCGGCCGGGCTCGGAGGTCAAGGACGGGCTGGTGCCGGTGAACCTGTTCTACGTCACCCAGAACCTCAACGAGAACGTCTCGGCGGACTTCTTCTACCAGTTGGACTGGCAGCAGACCAACCTCGACAACTGCGGCACGTTCTTCTCCGGCAACGACTACATCCCCGAGGGCTGCACCGGCCTGGACGTGGGCGGCAACCTCACCGGCAATGCCGCTGCCGTGCGCGCGCTCTCGCCATTCGGGGTGAAGCTCACCGAGGAGGGCATCGAGCTGCACCGCGCCGCCGACCGCGATGCACGCAACAGCGGGCAGTGGGGCCTGTCCATGCACTGGTTCGTGCCGGCACTGGACACCGAGTTCGGCGCCTATGCCGCCGTCTACCACAGCCGCCTGCCCTATACCGGCTCGATCAGCAGCCCCTACCTGACCAACACGAGCTTCGCCGGCCCGCTGTGCGGCAACCTCGGCCTGTCCGGCGCCGCCTGCCGGGGGCTGCTCGCCAGCAGCGCCGGCAAGACACTGGCCGGAGCGCTGCGCATGGGCACCTCCAGCTACTTCGTAGAGTACCCCGAGGACATCCGCCTGTACGGCCTGACATTCTCCACCACCCTGTCCAGCGGCACCGCGCTGCAGGGCGAGCTGAGCTACCGGCCAAACCTGCCGTTGCAGTTCAACGGCACCGACCTGGTCCAGGCGGCGCTGGGCGACCCCTCGCGCACGCCGCTGCTCTCCAGTGGCGCCCTGGTCTACGCCGACAATGCCGCCTCCGACGGCTACCGGCGCAAGGAAGTGAGCCAGGCCCAGGTCACCGCGACTCAGACCTTCAGCCAGGTCATGGGCGCCGACCAGCTGGCGCTGGTGGCCGAGGTCGGCGCCACCTACGTCGGCGGCCTGGAAGGCAAGTACGGGCCGCGCTACGGCCGCAACAGCACCTTCGGCCCCGGCGAACTCCGCGACAACAGCGTGTGCCTGGCAATCTCCAGCTCACCGCAGAACTGCAACGACGAAGGCTTCGTCACGCCCTTCGCCTGGGGCTACCGGGCCCGCGCCATCTGGAGCTACGCCAACGCCATCGCCGGCATCGACCTCAAGCCGGGGTTGTCCTGGTCGCAGGACGTGAAGGGCTACGCGCCGGCCGAGGTGTCCGGTTTCAACGAAGGCTCCAAGGCCGTCGGCCTGTCCCTGGATGCGGACTTCAACAGCACCTACACCGCCGGCCTTGCCTACACCAACTATTTCGATGGCGACTACGGCACCCGCGGCGACCGCGATTTCGTCTCGCTGTCGGTCGGCATCAACTTCTGACGTGGAGCCTCGCACCATGAATCGACTTTTCTGCCTGCTGTCCGCCACCCTCATCGCCCAGGGCGCCCTGGGCGCGGTTCCGGCCAAGGAGGCCGCCGAGCTGCAGGGGCGCCTGACCCCGCTGGGCGCCGAGCGCGCCGGCAGCGCCGACGGGCGCATCCCCGCCTGGCAGGGCGGGCTTGCCGCCGACGCGCTCAAGCACCTGGGCAACGGCACCGCGGCCGACCCCTATGCCGGTGAGAAACCGCTGTTCGTGATCGACGCCAGCAACTTCCGGCAGTACCAGGCCAACCTCAGCGCCGGGCAGCAGGCGATGCTGCAACGCTACCCGGGCCAGTACCGCATCCCGGTCTACCCGAGCCATCGCAGCGTGGGCGTCGCCGACCCGCAGCGCGACTGGGCGGCGCACAACGCCGCGAACACCCGCCTGGTCAACGGCGGCAACGGCCTGGAGAACTTCCAGGGCGCGCTGGCCTTCCCGATCCCCCGCGACGGCCTGGAAGCCATCTGGAACCACATCACCCGCTATCGCGGCGGCAGCCTGATGACGGTGAGCGACAGCGCGGCGCCGCAGGCTGGCGGCGGCTTCGTCATCACCACCACCGAGCAGCGCTTCACCATGGCCGACCAGGTGACCGACTACCAGCCGGGCAAGGCCGACAACATGCTCTTCTACTACAGCCACCGGATCACCGCGCCATCGCGCCAGGTGGGCGAGGTCGTGCTGGTCCACGAGACCCTCGACCAGGTCAAGCAGCCGCGCCTGTCCTGGGTCTACAGCGCCGGCCAGCGCCGCGTGCGCCGTTCGCCGGACAACGCCTATGACGCCGCCGGCCCGACCACGGCGGGGCTGCGTACCGCCGACAGCCGCGACATGTACAACGGCGCGCCGGACCGCTACGACTGGAAGCTGGTCGGCAAGAAGGAGCTGTACATCCCCTACAACAGCTACCGCCTGGCCTCTCCGGAGCTGAAGTACGCCGACTTCCTCAAGTCCGGCTACGTCGATCCGGCGCCGGTCCGCTACGAGCTGCACCGCGTCTGGGAAGTGGAAGCCACGCTCAAGCCCGGCGCCCGCCACATCTATTCCAAGCGTCGCTTCTACCTGGACGAGGACAGCTGGACCATCGTCGAGAACGACCTCTACGACAGCCGGGGCGAGCTGTGGCGGGTAGGGGAGAACCACACCTTCTACCAGGGCACGCCGCAGGTGACGCTCTCCGCCATGCAGGTGTTCTACGACCTGCAGGCCGGGCGCTACATCGCCTCGAACATGACCAACGAGCAGGCCCGTGGCTACGACTTCAGCTACCGCGCGAACAGCTCCGACTACTCGCCCGGCGCCCTGCGCGGGCTGGGGATCCGCTGAGATGGGCGGGCAGCCTGCGCTGCCGCGCCGCGGGCGCCTGGCCCGGCGGCTGCTCGGTGGCGGCCAGGAGCCGGACCCGCGCTTCAGCCTGGCCAACGAACGCACCTTCCTGGCCTGGATCCGCACGGCGATGGCGCTGCTGGCCGGCGCCATCGCCGTGGACGCCTTCAGCGACCAGGTCTTCGCGGCGCCGGGCAGGGCATCGCTGGCCGCCTTCCTGGCCGGACTCGGCCTGGTCGGCGCCGGCGCCGCCGGCCTGCGCTGGCTGGAGGTGGAGCGCGCGCTGCGCCAGGGCCGACCGCTGCCGTTGCCGCTGATGCTGCCGGTGCTGGTCGTCGCCTGCGTGCTCCTGGCGGCCGGCCTGATCGGCTACCAGCGATGAGGGACGAGGGCCTGCAGGCCGAGCGCACCGCCCTGGCCTGGACGCGCACGCAGCTGCTGATGCTGGTGCTTGCCAGCCTGGTGTTGCGCCGCGTCGACGAACTGCCTGCCGCCGCGCTGTGGCCGGCCGCGCTGCTGGTGATCGGCATGCTCTGCAGTCTGGCGCACCAGGCCGAGCGCTACCGTCGCCGCGTCCTGGCGCTGGCCGTCGGGGCCGGGTGTGGCAACGGCCTGTCGGTGGCGTTGATGAGCATCGCCTTGATGCTGGTCGCGGGACTCACCCTGGCGCTGGTTCCGGGGCGTTGACCTTGCGCGATCTCTACACCCTCGACCTGAACCTGCTGACCGTCTTCGATGCCATCTACCAGCAGCGCAGCATCACTCGCGCCGCGCAGCTGATGGGTATCAGCCAGCCGGCAATGAGCAATGCGTTGGGACGGTTGCGGCGGCATTGCGGCGATCCGCTGTTCACCAAGAGTCACCTGGGCGTGACGCCGACTCCCGCCGGGCACCGCTTCGCCGACCATGTGCGCATGGCCCTGGAAAGCCTGCGCGAAGGTTGGCGGCACGTTGTTGCGCAGCAGGAGGCGCCGGGCGAGCTGAAGGTCAGCTGCGCGGACTGCCTGCAGCCGCTGTTCCTCGACAGCACGCTGGGCTGCCTCGCCAAAGGCTGGCAGGTGAACTTCTACCAGCCTGCCCGTCGCGCTGCCTTCGACGAGTTGCTGACAGGACGCCTGGACCTGCTGCTGGACATCGACCAGGTCGTGCCCTCCGGCTACCCGATCCGGCGCATACCGCTGTTCATCGACGTCTACGTATTCGCCCATGGCACTGCCCTGGAAGAGCCGCCGCGGACGCTGGAGGCGTATCTGCGGCAGCCGCAGATACAGGTCTCGACGCGTCGCGGCGGGCTGTCGCCGGGCGACCTGTCGCCGGTCGACCTTCAACTGGGCCTGATGGGCCTGCGACGAACCATAGGCGTGCGCGTGCAGAGCGCCCTGGCCGCCCGCCTGATGCTGGATCAGCATCCGCTGGGGGCGACGCTTCCAGCACGCATGGCCAAGGTGCTAGGCCTGCGCAGCGCGGCATTGCCGTTGGCCAGGTCCGTCGAGTGTCCCGTCGCACTCTATGCCTGTGCCGATTCGCCTTGCGCACAGCGGCTGGAAGGGCTGGCAGAGGCCTTGGCGGAGAAGCTGTTGGCGCTGGCCTGAGCGTGCATGGGTTCAGAAGGTGCTGCCGGGAACGCCTTCGGCAGCCGCCGCTGTGGCTGTTCCCGGGCGCCAAGCACTTGTTCAAGGGCTGCCTGGACAAGGCGGTCGATCGCGTTCTAGAACATCTGCGTGCGCTGGCCTGACTCGCATCGGCCCGGGCACCTTTTCGTCCCAGTCCGCCCTGGAGCCGCCCATGAGCCTGTCCCCGTTCCACCTCGCCATTCCCGTCTACGACCTGCCCGCCGCGCGCCGCTTCTACGGCGAGGTGTTCGGCCTGGCGGAAGGGCGCTCCAGCGATCACTGGGTCGACTTCGACTTCTTCGGCCACCAGCTGGTGATCCACGAACACCCGAAGACCGCCTCCCAGGAAAGCGCACACTGCAACCCGGTGGACGGCCATGACGTGCCGGTGCCGCACTTCGGCGTGGTGCTGGAATGGGCTCGATGGGAGGCCCTGGCCGAACGCCTGCGCGGCTTCGGCGTGCAGTTCGTCATCGAGCCCTATGTGCGCTTCAAGGGCCAGGTCGGCGAGCAGGCCACGATGTTCCTCTTCGACCCCTGCGGCAACGCGCTGGAGTTCAAGGCGTTCAAGGACATCGGCCAGCTGTTCGCCAAGTGATCCCGGCCAGGTATCGACGCGCGCGATACCTGGCAGCGCGAAACGCGCCTGGACCGGTTGGACGCCGGCTGCCATAAGGCGCCCATGCGTTATCGCCGCCTCGATCTCAACCTGCTGGTCGCCCTCGATGCGTTGCTCGACGAGTGCAACGTCAGTCGCGCGGCCGAGCGCCTCAACCTCGGCCAGTCCGCCACCAGTGCCGCGCTGGCGCGCCTGCGCGAGCATTTCAACGACCCGCTTTTGATTCCCGTCGGCCGCCGCCTGGAACCCAGCGCCCTGGCGCGCGGGCTGGCGCCCAAGGTGCGCGCGGCGCTGGCCCTGACCGGCGAGATCGTCGACGCCTCGGTGCGCTTCGAGCCGGCCGGCTGCGACCGTCGCTTCACCCTGGTCGCCTCCGACTACATCGCCGCCGTGCTGCTGCCCTCCGTCAGCCGCGAACTCGCGCGCCTGGCGCCTGGGGTGAGCCTTGCGGTGCGCGACCTGCCGCTGCCGCGCGACGGCGACGTGGTCAGCGAGGCCCTGGAGTACCGCCGCAGCGACCTGGTGATAGTGCCGCAGCGCCGGGTCAACCCGCGTTATCCGCAGCAGGTGCTGCTCAGCGACGAACTGTGCTGCATCGTCTGCGCCGAACATCCGGCCTATCGCGACGGCATCGACTTGGCCGGCTACTGCGCCGCCGACCATGTGCTGCGCGAGTTCGCTGATGGGCAGAACCTCGCCATGGACGCGCTGCACCTGCATGAACTGGGCATCGCGCGGCGTGTCGCGGTGGCCGTGCAGAGTTTTTCCCTGATGGCCGAATTCATCGTCGGCACCCCACGCGTCGCCACGCTGTTCCGCCGCCAGGCCGAGGCGCTCGCGCGGCGCTATCCGCTGCGCGTGTTGCCGGCGCCGCTGGCCTTTCCGGCGGCGCCGCAGGTGTTGCAGTGGCACCCGCAGCGTGACTTGGAGCCGGCCCAGGCCTGGCTGCGCGAGCTAATAGTCAGCCAGGCCGGGGTGCTGGATCAGCCCTGAGCGTCGCCGGTGTCGGCGTGCAGGCCAATCTCTTCAATCGCCAGCAGGGCGCAGCGCTCGTCGTTGTCCGAGGTGTCGCCACTCACGCCGATGGCACCGAGCAACCGACCCTCCGCATCACGCAGCAGGATGCCGCCAGGCACCGGGATTACCTCGCCGCCGGTGAGGCTGTTGATCGCATCGAAGAACGCCGGCATCGCCTGGGCCCGGCGCGCCAGCTCGCGGCCGCCGAAGCCCATGCCCAGGCAGCCACGGGCCTTGCCGGTGGCGATCTGCGGGCGCAGGAAACTGGCCTGCTCGTCGCGCAGCAGCGCCAGCGGGTGGCCGGCGGCGTCCAGTACGGCAGCCGCCAAAGGACGCACACCTAGCCGCCGCGCGTGGCGCAAGGTCGCTGCGGCCAACTGCGCGGCGCGTTCGAAGTCGAGGAGGGCGCTCATGCTCACAGGCTCCATTTGCCGCGTTGGGCGACGCGGTCGCGGGTGTAGAGGTCGGTCCATTTCAGCGAGTTGAAGTCCGACACCTGCTTGGGGTTGTACGCCGTACGCTCCAGGCGCACCGGCTGGCCGGCCTTGTACACGGCCTGCAGGCGAGCGCGGTGCTGCAGCACGCGGATGTCCTCCAGCGGCGAGGCGTCGAGGATCAGCAGGTCGGCCTGCTTGCCGGGTTCGAGGCTGCCCAGGGTTTCGCCGCGCGGCATCAGCCGGGCGCCGACGTTGGTCGCCGCGTAAAGGGCCTCGGCGGGGGTGAAGCCCAGGCGCGTGACCAGCAGTTCGAGCTCGCGCGCATGCCATTCGCCATACGGGGTGACGGCGAAGCCGCTGTCGCTGCCGCAGGCGAAGGGGATGCCGGCGGCCTTCGCGCGCTTGAGCACCGGCGTGCCCAGCTCCAGGGTGCGCGCGCAGTAGCCGGCGTAGCCCGTCGAGATGGCCGGGTCGTGGGGCTGGCAGAAGTCCACGGTGTTCTGCGGAAAGGTCATGGTCGGGGCTAGCACGCTGCCGGCTTCCAGCAGCGCCTCGATGCAGGCGTCGTCCATGTAGAAGGCATGGAAAACCAGGTCGACCCCAGCCTTCGCCGCGTACATCACCGCCTCGCGGCCGTAGGCATGGGTGGCCACCTTGCAACCCAGGCGATGGGCTTCCTCGACCATCTCGCGGGTCTCGTCGGCGGTGAAGGCGGCGATGATCTCGCCGTTGGGGCGGCGCTGGGTGCCGTCCATGGCGATCTTGATCAGGTCGACGCCGTCCTTGGCCTGCTTGCGGATCTCGGCGATGGCCTCGGTGCGGCTGGTGACCAGGGCGGCGGTGAAGTACTCCGGCGCGCCGACGCGGCTGGGGAACCAGTCGTTGAGGCTCTGCCGGTTGGTGATCACGCGGCTGCTGGCGGCAATTCGCGGCCCCTCGAAGAGCCCGGCGTTGACGCTGTTGCGCACGGCGATGCTGAGCTGGCCGCTGTCGCCGGGGCAGACCATCGAGGTGACCCCGGCGGCGAGCACGTGCTGGGCGAAGAACAGCCCGCGCAGGGCGCGGAATTCGTCGCTGGTCCAGATATCGATGTCTTCCTCGCTCTGCGCGTTGCCGAAGGCCAGGTGGGTGTGCACGTCGATCAGCCCGGGCATGACGAACTCGCCGCGCGCTTCCCGGTCGCCCGGTTGCGGTCGTGGCGCCTGGGCGGTGGGGCCGGCGTGGCGGATCACGCCGTTGTCGATGATCAGGGTCTGCTCGCGAAGGGCCGTGAGGCCGGTGCCGTCGAACAGGGTGGAGCAGTGCAGGTGCAGGGCGCCCATGGGCGGTATCTCCTCGGTTCTTGTTGTGCCGGCAGGCTAGGGGCGGGGCGCGGCGGCTGACCAACAGATGCTGTCGATGCGCGGCCATCGATGCCGTCGATACCTCACGCAAGCCGCGCGCTTCGTGGGCTGTGACCGAACGCAGGAGGGGGAACAGCGGGTATCGGGAGTGGCGATGCCAGGCATGGCCAATGGCGATTTTTCCGGGTGCCCGGCGCGAGGCGAGGATGCGCGCGCCTATCAACCCAAGAGGAATGCCCAATGAGTGAAATTCGCGACCAACTGCTGGCCCTGGAACAGGAACGCCAGCGCGCCCTGGTGGAAGAAGACCACGCCCGCCTCGACACCCTGTTCGCCGACGACCTGCTGTACGTCCACACCACCGGCCTGGTGCAGGACAAGGCGCAATACCTGGAGTACGCCCGCAACGCCGTGCGCTACCTGGCGGTAGAACGCGGTGAACTGCAAGTGCGCCTGTTCGGCGACGGCCTGGCGCTGATGAGCGGCCCGCAGTGCAACCTGCTGCAGAAGCGCGGCGGCGGCGAACCGGTGCGCGCCGAGGGCTTTGCCACGCAGCTGTGGGTGAAGGAGGAGGACGGCTGGCGCATAGCGTCCTTCCACGGCACTCGCGCGCCGGCGTAAACGTCGCGGTGCCGGGATCTCGTCCGTGGGAATCCCGGCACCCGTGTCTGCGATCAACGCCATTCCCTCTCCCCAACCCTCTCCCGCAAGCGGGAGAGGGGGCTGTTCGGCGTGAGTGGAACGTTCGAAGTCACCCCGTAGGAGCGGATCTCATCCGCGAGAATCCCCCGCGCCAATTCCACCCTGTAGGAGCGGGCTATGCCGGCGATTCGCGGACAAGGTCCGCTCCTACGCAGTCCCGTCTTCCCCGCGAACGCGGGGATCCAGAGAACGGATTTGCAGCCCGGCACGATGGCGGATAACCCCTTCGGGGTTATTCACCCTACAGGCTTGGCATTCGTGCCGTGCGGTTCGCGAGCAAGCTCGCTCCTACGAAAAGCAGGTCTTCCAGAGGAACATCCGCGCGCACCGGACCGCCCCTTGCAGGAGGCCGAGCTAAGCCCACGCAGAGGAGGTTGCGCGACATGGATGTCGCAAAAGCCCCGATCAGCACAGGGACGTGCTGTCGGGGCGGGCCTCCGGGTGCGTGGGTATGTGCGAGGGAAGTCCGGCTCCGCCGGACCCGTATGTCGGGGCAAGCGCTTTGGTTACTTTCTGGCGTTTGAGAAAGTGACTCGCCCGAGGGGGCGAAACAAGAAACATCCGAACACGCCGAAGCGGCGCGCTACACCCAAACAGGAGACTGGGTCCCCGCGTTCGCGGGGGCGACGTGAAGGGAGAATGCGGTGCATGACTGTAGGAGCGGACCTTGTCCGCGAAAAAGATCGCGGATGAATCCGCTCCTACAAGGGGAGAGCCGTGCCCTGAGGTTCGCGAGCAAGCTCGCTCCTACGACAGCACGGCTGCGCAAAAGAAAACGGCGACGGGCCTCAGCTTCCCGTCGCCGTGAAGGCGGGGCCACAACCCCGCAGGAGCGGGCGCCGGCGTGACTCGGCGCCTTGAGCGTCAGGCGGTGCGGCCGCCGAGGGTTTCGGCTACCCAGTCGGCTATGTACTGGCCGGCGTTGATGCTGTTGTCGAAGCTGGAGTGCTGCACGCCGCCTTCGCGGTCGGTGAAGATCTTAAGTTCGCGTTTCGGGCTGTTCACCAGTTGCTCGTAGGTGCGGTGGGCCCACTTGAGGGGGATCTGCGAGTCCTTCTCGCCGTGGGTCACCAGGAAGGGCACCTTGATGCGGTCGAGCACGCCGTCGAGGTGGACCTGTTCGGCGATGGTCATGAATTCGTCCATGTCCTTCGCGCCCCATACCCATTGCACGTGGGCCCAGTAGTGCGGCACCGGGAAGTTGCCTTCCTTTTCCAGGCGGCGCTTCTGTACGTCGCGCCAGTCGTGGTTCGCGCCCCAGACCACGCCGCAGGCGAAGCGCGGCTCGAAGGCCACTGCGCGCGGGCAGTAGTAGCCGCCGAGGGATACGCCTTCCAGGCCGATGCGCTTGGCGTCGATTTCGGCACGGGTCTCCAGCCAGTCGACCACGCGGCTGGCCCAGTGCTCGCTGTCGTAGCGCGCGGTCAGGCCGTGCAGGCGCAGGGCTTCGCCGGTGCCGGGCTGGTCGATGATCAGCGAGGACACGCCGCGCTTCGCCAGCCAGGCGGGCAGGCCGACGCGGTATTTCATTTCCTTGGTCGAATCCAGGCCGTTGACCTGCACCAGGATCGGCGCCGGGCCTTCGACGCCTTCGGCGCGCACGTAGAGGCCGGAAATGTGCTTGCCTTCGTAGGGAATCTCGACGCGCTCGCAGTTCTCCTTCGACAGCGCGATGCCGCGCGCGAAGGTTTGCAGGAAGCGCTGGTACAGGGCCTCGCGGCCCGGCGCGCCGTGGGCTTGCAGGCGTTCGCAGGTGAGGTAGTAGGTGGCGGCGCGGTTGTACTTCTCGCCGGCCGAGAACAGGCGGCCGGCGGCTTCGTCTTCCTCGGCCAGGCCGCAGAGCTTGTCGGCCATCTTCGACCAGGTCTCGCGGAAGGCCTGGGTGCCGGCGGCGTCGGGCTGCTTGGCGGCCTCCTGCAGCGGCGCGCACATTTCCTCGATCTCGCCCAGGCGGGCGCCCATCTCGATGGCGAGGTCCACCGAGAGGTTCCAGACGTAGTTGGTGGGGAAGTAGCGGAACATTTCTTCTTGTCCTTTTCCGTGCGTGACTGCGGCGCCCGATGGAACTGCACAGGCAAGGGGGCGCGGTTGCTCAGCACGTTAGGGAGCGCGAAGAAGCTTGGCCAATCGTGAGTGGGGATGCGAGGTATCGCGAATCGCGATGCAGGGACGCGCAGGCAGCACGAAGACACGGACGCCGGGCGGCGCCCGTGTGCGGGGAGGGTGGCGGGTTCAGCCTTCCAGGGACTCGGTGCCCAGCTCGTTCCAGACTTCCTCGGCCAGGTGGAAGGTCGCATTGGCCGCCGGGATGCCGCAGTAGATGGCGCTCTGCAGCAGCACTTCCTTGATCTCCTCGCGGCTCACACCGTTGTTGCGCGCGGCTCGCAGGTGCAGCTTCAGCTCGCCCTCGCGGTTCATGCCGATGAGCATGGCGATGGTGATCAGGCTGCGGGTGTGGCGCGGCAGGCCGGGGCGGGTCCAGATGTCGCCCCAGGCGTGGCGGGTGATCATTTCCTGGAATTCTTCGTTGAAGGCGGTGCGGTTCTGCAGGCTACGGTCGACGTGGGCGTCGCCCAGCACCGCGCGGCGGACCTGCATGCCGGCTTCGTAGCGTTCTTTCTCGTCCATTGTCTTCTCTCTTGAAAAAGCGCCGCCGGGGCGTGGACCGGCGACGAAAAAAGGATGCGCCTCAGCCGAGGCGCGCGTGTTCTTCCAGGGCGCGTTCGACCCAGCGGCGGCACTGGCCGAGGTAATGCGCCGGGTCCAGCAGTTGGTCGAGTTCGGCTTCGCTCAGCTGCGCACGGACCTTGGCGTTGCCGCCCAGTACCTGGCGCAGGTGCGCGCTTTCGGCGACCGCCTGGCGGCAGCATTGCTCGACCAGGTGATGCGCGGCGTCGCGGCCGATGCGGCGGGCGAGGGCGATGCTCACCGCTTCGGCCAGTACCAGGCCGCGAGTCAGGTCGAGGTTGCGGGCCATGCGTTCGGCGTCCACTTCCAGGCCCGGTACGACCAGCAGCGCCTGCTGCAACGCGCCGGAAACCAGGCAGCACAGCTCCGGCAGGCTCTCCCATTCGGCGTGCCACAGGCCGAGGCTGCGCTCGTGTTCCTGGGGCATGGCACCAAGCATCGTGGCGACCAGGCCTGGCGCGCGGGTGGCTGCGCCGATCAATACGGCGGCGGCCACCGGATTGCGCTTGTGCGGCATGGTCGAGGAGCCGCCTTTGCCCGGGGCCGAAGGCTCGAAGACTTCGCCGGCCTCGGTCTGCATCAGCAGGCTGAGGTCGCGGCCGAGCTTGCCCAGGCTGCCGGCCACCAGGCCGAGCCAGCCGGCGAACTCGACGAGGCGGTCGCGCTGGGTGTGCCAGGGCTGGTCGGGCAGTTGCAGGCGCAGTTCCTCGGCCAACGCTTCGGCCACGGCGAAACCTTCGTCGCCCAGCGCCGCGAGGCTGCCGGAGGCGCCGCCGAACTGCAGGCTCAGCAGGCGCGGCTTGAGTTCGGCCAGGCGCTGCCGGTGGCGGGTGATCGCCCCCAGCCAGCCGGCGATCTTCATGCCGAGGGTGACCGGCGTGGCGTGCTGCAGCCAGGTGCGCCCGGCCATGGGCGTGGCCGCGTGCAGCCAGGCTTGTTCGGCCAGGGCCGTGGCGAGGCGCGCAAGGTCGTCTTCCAGCAGGCCGACGGCGGCGCGCAGTTGCAGCACCAGGCCGCTGTCCATGGCGTCCTGGCTGGTGGCGCCGAAGTGTACGTAGCGCTCGGCCTCGGCGTCGCTCGCGGCGACCTGCCGGCCCAGCGCCTTGGCCATGGGGATGGCCGAGTTGCCGGCGCTGCAGATGGCCGTGGCGAGGGCGTCGAAGTCGTACAGCTCGGCGCGGCAGGCGGCCTCGATGGGCGCCACGGCGCTCGCCGGGATCACCCCGGCGCGGGCCTCGGCGCGGGCCAGGCCGGCCTCGAAGTCGAGCATGCCCTGCAGGCGCGCGCGGTCGCAGAACAGCTCGCGCATGGCCGGCTGGGTGAAGTAGGCGTCGAACAGTCGGTTGCTCGGTGTGCTCATGGACCCTCCGGGGGCGGGCTCAGAAGTCGAAGAACACGGTTTCGCCTTCACCCTGGATGCGGATGTCGAAACGATAGGCCAGTTGGCCGTTCACTTCGCAGCGCTTGGCCACCAGGGTCTCGCGGCGCGGCGGCTGCTCGATCAGGTTGAGCACCGGGTCCTTGGCGTTGGCCGCGGCCTCGTCCTCGAAGTACAGACGGGTCTGCAGGTGGATGTTGATGCCACGGGCGAACAGCGACACGTTGATGTGCGGCGCCTGGTCCTGGCCGGCGGCGTTCTTCACCACGCCGGGCTTGATGGTCTTCAGCGTCCACTCGCCGGCATCGAAGGTGGTGGCGGTGCGGCCGAAGCCGTTGAACGGACGCTCCAGGTCGTAGCGGCTGTCGTACTTGCCTTCGTGGTCGGCCTGCCAGAACTCCAGGAAGGAGTCGCGCACCAGGTGGCCGTTGCCGTCATAGACGTGGCCGATCAGCAGGATGTGTTCGCCGGGGGCGTTGGGCTTGGCCATTTCGTTCCAGATTTCCAGGTCGCGGCTCGGGTTGCCGGCGGCGGCCAGGGCCAGGCCGATGTGGACGTACGGGCCGGCGGTCTGCGAGGGGGTTTCGGGGAGCAGTTGAACGGGCATGACGAACCTCCTCAGCGGTTTTCGAAGTGGGTCTGGCGCTGGCCGCGCAGGACGATGTCGAAGCGGTAGGCGAGGCAGTCCATGGGGTTGGCCATGCCCATGTCCAGGCGCGCGATCAGCGTCTGCACGGCTTCGGGGTTGGCGATCGACTTGACGATCGGGCACATCGGGATCAGCGGGTCACCCTCGAAGTACAGCTGGGTGATCAGGCGGGTGGCGATCGACGGGCCGCTGATGGAGAAGTGGATGTGCGCCGGACGCCAGTCGTTCGGGCCGTTGCGCCACGGGTAGGGGCCGGGCTTGATGGTGCGGAAGACGTAGCGGCCTTCGTTGTCGGTCAGCGCGCGGCCGCCCCCGCCGAAGTTCGGGTCCAGCGGCGCCAGGTAGCGGTCGTTCTTGTGGCGGTAGCGGCCGCCGGCGTTGGCTTGCCACATCTCCACCAGGGTGTTGGGCACGGGCTTGCCGTACTGGTCGACGACGCGGCCGTGAACCAGGATGCGCTCGCCGATGGGCAGGGCGCCGGTGTTGAAGTTGAGCAGCAGGTCGTTGTCGTGCTCGCCGAACTTCAGGTGCGAGAAGTCCGGACCGGTGGTTTCCGAGATCGACTGCGGGATGCTCACCAGCGCCTGCCGCGGCGAGCGGGCGATGGAGGTCTTGTAGTCGGGGGTGAGGGCTTTGGGATGCCAGTTGCGGTCACGGATGACGAAACGGCTGTTGTCCACTTCGGACATGGCGGTCTCCTGTTGTTGGAGTTATCGAAACCTGTAGGAACGTTCAGGCAGTGACCGCAGTTTCCGTCGTCTCCGTCTGTATGAAAATTGAAAAGGCGTCGTCTATCCATAACTGAATGGTTATGGATAGGCACCCTCACGGTACTCCCGGCCGACCTCGCGCAGCACCTCCTGGCACCAGTGCGCGCCGAGGGAGAGCGGCAGCGAGGCATTGCTGCAGATGCCCACCGAACCGCCGGCCTCCTGCAGTTGCGGCGCCAGTTCGGCCAGCTCGCCCTTGCGCAGGGCGGCGCGCACCGCGTCGGTCGGTGCCACCCAGACCGCGTCGCTGTCATCGACGTAGCGCCGGCTCAGGCTCAGCGACAGGGTTTCCAGGCGCCGCTGCGGCAGGCGCAGGCCGTGCTCGACGAAGAGGCTGTCGATGCGCTTGCGGATGGTGGTGCCGGCGGTCGGCAGCACCATCGGGAAGTCTTCCAGAGCGGCAGTGTCGAACGGCTTGTCGAGCAGCGGATGGCCGGCACGCACCACCAGGGTCAGGGGTTCGTTGTACAGGTGCTCGAAGGTCAGGCCCTGGATCTGCGGGCTGTCGGTCATGCGCCCGACCACCAGGTCCAGCTCGCCGACGCGCAGCTGCGAAAGCAGGTGCGCGCTGGGCCCGGTGACCACGCTGACCACCAGCGCCGAGTGCCGCTCATGCAGGCGCCGCACCACCTCCGGGAGGAAGGCGCCTTCGACGGTCGAGAGCACGCCCAGGCGCGCGCTGCTGGCCTGGTACTCGCCGCCGCGCAGGCTTTCCACGCCCTCGCGCAGGGCCTGCACGCAAGGCCCGGCGTAGCGCAGGAAGGCCATGCCGGCCTCGGTCAGCACGGCGCCGCCCTTGCCGCGTTCGAAGAGTTGTGCGGCGAGGACTTCCTCCAGCTCCTTGAGCGTCTTGGACACCGCCGGCTGGCTCACCGCCAGGCGGGCGGCGGCGCGCGCCCGGCTGCCCTGGCGGGCCACCTCGAGGAAGCACTGCAGGTGGCGGAACTTGATGCGTGAGTCGATGTTCATCGGTTTTCCCGGAAGGCCTTGGGCGATTGCCCGGTGCCGCGCTTGAAGAAGCGCGAGAAATAGGCGGGCTCGGAGAAGCCCAGCTGGTCGGAGACCTCCTGCACCGTCATGCCGGTGTAGACCAGGTTGCGCTTGGCCTCCAGCAGCAGGCGCTGGTTGATCAGCTGCAACGCCGAAACCCCGGCCAGGCGCCGGCACAGGGCGTTCAGGTGTGCCGTGCTGATGCCCAGGCGCTGGGCGTAGCGCTCGATCGGCAGATGTTCGCGGAAGTGCGCCTCGACCAGCCGGCGGAACGCCTGCAGGTGCTCGCGGCCGCGATCCAGCGCTGGGCCGGCGGCATGGCTGGCTTGCAGGTGGCGGCGGCTGAGCCAGACGAGCAGGGCACTCACCAGCGAGCGCAGCATCAGCTCGCGGCCCGGTTCGTGGCGCGCGTATTCGCGGTCGATGGATTCGAAAAGGGTGCTCAGGTAGCGCTCGTCCTCGCCCGCCGCATAGCACTGCGACTCCTCCAGCACCGGGCTGTCGAGCAGGCGCGCCAATTCCTCGGCGAACGGCTGGGCCAGGCTCAGCACGTAGCCGTCGATCTGCGCGGTGAAGCGGAAACCATGCACGGACAGGGGCGGGGAGACCTGCAACGTCGCCTCGCGCACATGGGTGACGACGCCTTCCACCTCCAGCTCGGCTTCGCCGCTGCGCACATAGAGCAGTTGCACCAGGTCGGCGTGGCGATGCGGGCGAATTTCCCAGTCGTACAGGCTGCTGCGCGAGGGAATCGACTCGCAATGGATGGGGTCGGGCGTCGGCCAGGCGTGGGTCTCGCCGTACAGCTGGAACACCGGAACCGGATTCGGAGCGGACGTCTTGTGCATCTATAGGGCGCCGAGGCTATCCACGAAAAGTCCATGCAATCTGTTGGATATTGCCTTCTGTGGCGCGATTCATCCACCAAAAATGCAGGAGTCAAACAACAACAGCGTCGCCATGGGCGTGCCTTCGACAAAGCCCGGCGCGCGACAATGAGGACAACAACAATGAAAACCCAGGTCGCCATCATCGGCGCCGGTCCGTCCGGCCTGCTCCTCGGCCAGCTGCTGCAGCGCGCCGGTATCGACAACGTCATCCTCGAACGCCAGACCCCCGACTACGTGCTCGGCCGCATCCGCGCCGGGGTGCTCGAACAGGGCACCATGGACCTGCTGCGCGAAGCCGGCGCCAGCCAGCGCATGGACGCCGAAGGGCTGGTCCACGACGGCTTCGAGCTGGTGCTCGATGGCCGCCGCGAGCGCATCGACCTCAAGCGCCACAGCGGCGGCAAGACGGTGATGGTCTACGGCCAGACCGAAGTCACCCGCGACCTCATGCAGGCGCGCGAGGCCAGCGGCGGCCTGAGCTTCTACGAAACGAGCGACGTGCAGTTGCATGACGTGCAGGGCGAGAAACCCTACGTCACCTTCAGCAAGGACGGCGAGTCCGTGCGCCTGGATTGCGACTACATCGCCGGCTGCGACGGCTTCCACGGTGTGTCGCGGCAGAGCATCCCGGCGGACAAGCTGAAGACCTACGAGCGCGTCTACCCGTTCGGCTGGCTCGGCCTGCTCAGCGACACCCCGCCGGTCAACCACGAGCTGATCTACGCCAGCAGCGAGCGCGGCTTCAGCCTCAGCAGCATGCGTTCGAACACCCGCAGCCGTTACTACCTGCAGGTCGGTCTGGACGAGAAGGTCGAGGACTGGTCCGACGAACGCTTCTGGGACGAACTCAAGCGCCGCCTGCCCGAAGACGCCGCCGCGCGCCTGGTCACCGGCCCGTCGCTGGAGAAGAGCATCGCGCCGCTGCGCAGCTTCGTGGTCGAGCCGCTGCAGTTCGGCCGGCTGTTCCTGGTCGGCGACGCCGGGCACATAGTCCCGCCCACCGGCGCCAAGGGCCTGAACCTCGCGGCCAGCGACGTGAACAGCCTCTACCGGATTCTCGTGAAGGTGTATGGCGAGGGGCGCGTCGACCTGCTGGAGCGCTACTCGGAACTGGCCCTGCGACGCATCTGGAAGGCCGAGCGCTTCTCCTGGTGGATGACCAGCATGCTGCACCGCTTCCCCGACAGCGACGCCTTCACCCGCAAGATGCTCGACACCGAGCTGGCCTATTACCTGGAGTCCGAGGCCGGGCGCACCTGCATCGCCGAGAACTACGTCGGCCTGCCGTTCGAAGAAGTCGCCTGAGCCCGCTGTGCGCGCGGTGCAATACCGCGCGCACGGGCTTCAGGCCATGGCCGCTGCCGGCTCGGCGGCTTCCGCCGGGCGGTCCAGGCGCTGGATGAAGGCGCTGATGCGCTCGCGCAGCCAGCGGTGCATGGGGTCGCCGTCCATGCTGCGGTGCCAGAGCATGTATTCGCGCATCACCGGGATCTGCACCGGCGGCGGCAACATGCGCAGCGGCAGGTACTGCGCGTAGAGCTCGGCGAGGCGGCGGTGCATGGTGGCCACGCGCTGGGTGCCGACCAGCAGCTGGGGCAGGGTGTTGAAGTCGTTGGTGATCACTTCCAGGCGGCGGTTGAAACCGTACTGGCTCATGAACCAGTCCTCGATGCTCAGGTGCCGGTTGCGCCCGAAGCCCACCGAGATGTGGCCCATCTGCATGTACTGCTCAAGGGTCAGGCTGTCGCCGACCAGGGCGTTGTCGCGCCAGACCACGCAGACATGCTCTTCCTCGAACAGCAACTGCGCCGGGTGGCCTTCGATGATGTAGCGCTCGGGTACGATCATCAGGTCGATCTCGCCGCGCATCAGCAGCTCGGCGCTGTTGTCGCCGGGGCTGAGCATCTCGAAGGTGATGTGCGGCGCCTCCTGGTGGATGCGCTGGATCACCTGGGCGAAGAGCACGCTGATCAGGTAGTCGGAAGTGATCAGGCGGAAGTGGCGCTTGCTGCTGGCCGGGTCGAACACCGGCTTGGCGGTGATCGACGAGCGAATCGTCAGCAGCACCTCGCGCACCGGCTTGGCCAGTTCGAGCGCGTAGGGGGTGGGCTGCATCTTGCGCCCGACCTGCACCAGCAGCTCGTCCTCGAAGAAGGTGCGCAGGCGGCCCAGCACGCCGCTGGTGGCCGATTGGGTCATGTGCAGGCGTTCGGCGGCGCGGGTGATGTTCTGCTCTTCGAGCAGCACATCCAGCGCCACCAGCAGATTCAAATCCAGGTGGTGGAAGCGCATGGCGATGGCTCAGGCTTGTTGTAGTTATTTTCGCGATACCTTCCTGCCGCACTCCCGATACGTCAACCCCATCGCCACGCCAGTGGGCGGCAATCGCCCGGCGTAGTGGCTGCGCCGCCAGGTATCGCGATTGCCGATGCCTCGCATCCCCACTCGCGATTAGTCAGCGAATCCTCGCCGCTCCACTCTGCGCCCCAGTCGAGCAGCCCCGCGCTGCAGTGACTCACCACCGGCAGCCGTCCCACGGCGCCCAAGCATAATTTCAATGGAGTGGTAGCCATGAACATCCTTGGCCTCGACGCCCTGGTCTTCGGCGTCGACGATATCCAGGCCTGTGCCGATTGCCTGCGCGACTACGGCCTCACGGCCGTGCAACTCGACGAGAACGGCGGGCGCTTCGAAGCGCTCGACGGCACCGCCATCGTCATCCGCCGCGGCGACGATGCGAGCCTGCCGAAAGCCCTCGGCCAGACCCCGTCGCTGCGCGAGACCGTCTATGGCGTGGCCGCCTCCGACGACCTCGACGCCATCGCCGACGAGCTGGGCCGCGACCGCGAAGTGCGCCGCGATGCCGAAGGCGTGCTGCACAGCGTCGACGACCTGGGCTTCGCCATCGCCTTCCAGGTCAGCTGCCGCCGCCCGTTCAGCGCGCCAGCCGACCTGACCAACGCCCCCGGCAGCGCGCCGCAGCGCCCGCTCAACCAGCTGGGCATCACCCCTGACATGCCGGCCGTGCCGCGCACCCTGTCCCACGTCGTGTACTTCGTGCCCGATGCCGCCAAGGGCGAGGCGTTCTACCGCGACCGCCTGGGCTTCGTCACCACCGACAGCTTCATCGGCGTCGGCCCCTTCATGCGCACCGCCGGCATGGACGACCACCACTGCCTGTTCATGATCCAGACCCCGCCGCACATGCAGGGCTGCGAGCACTTCACCTTCCACATGGGCAGCGGCACCGAGGTGCTGCTGGCCGGCCGGCGCTTCGAGCAGAAGGGCTGGACCAGCTTCTGGGGCCCCGGCCGCCACCTGCTGGGCTCCAACTGGTTCTGGTACTTCAACAGCCCGCTGGGCTGCCACATCGAGTACGACGCCGACATGGACAAGCACGACGACGCCTGGGCCGCGCGCCAGGCGCCGATGTCGGCGGACAACTCGCAACTCTTCCTCTTCACCTCGCGCGAGAAGTGGGCGCCGGGCGGCCCGCCGCCGAAGCAGGGCTGAGCCATGGACGAGTGCGCGGCGCTGTGCCGTGCCGAGGATGTGGAAGAGGGCCAGGCGCGTGGATTCGACCCGCAGGGACGCGGGCGCGACAGCCTGTTCGCCCTGCGTCACCAGGGGCAGCTGCGGCTCTACCGCAACAGCTGTCCGCACCTGGACGTGCGCATGGAGTACCGCAAGGACCGCTTCCTCTCGGTCGATGGCCAGCGCATCCGCTGCTACGCCCACGGCGCCGAGTTCCTCCCCGACAGCGGGTTGTGCGTCTACGGCCCGTGCCTGGGCGAGTCGCTGCGGGCGCTGGAGTACCGGGTGGAGGACGGCTGGCTGCTAGTGCCGCTGGCGCAACTGGCGCCCTGAGGTATCGCGCGGCGCGATAGGTCGCATCCGAGGACTCGATTAGTCAAATCCCGGCGCCGCCGGGAAGCTGTGCCCAGGCACAGGAAACGGCCGCCCGCACAGCGGAGCGGACAACAAGAACAAGACGTGAGAGATGCCATGAACACTGTGAGCAACGTGCTGATCGTCGGCGGTGGCATTGGCGGGCTGTGCGCCGCCATCGCCCTGCGCCGCAAGGGAATCGCGGTCGAGCTGGTCGAGCTGAAGACCGAATGGACCGTCTATGGCGTGGGCATCATCCAGCAGAGCAACGTGGTCCGCGAGATGCACCGCCTGGGCCTGCTCGACGCCTACCTCGATGCCGCCTACGCCTTCGAGGACGTAGCCATCTACACCACCGACGGCCAACCGCTGGCGCGCATTCCCGGCCAGCGCCTGGCCGGCCCGGACTACCCGGCCAACGTCGGCATCTCGCGCCGCGCCCTGCACAAGGTGCTCAGCGAAACCGCCATCGAGCTGGGCACCCAGGTGCGCCTGGGAACGTCGGTGGAAAGCTTCGAGCAGGACGCCAGCGGCGTGGACGTGCTGTTCAGCGACGGCAGCCAGGGCCGCTATGGCCTGGTGGTCGGCGCCGACGGGCTGTTCTCGAAAGTCCGTGGCCTGCTGTTCGGCGACAAGTACCGGCCGCGCTTCACCGGCCAGTCGGTGTGGCGCCACAACTTCAAGCGCGTGGCGCAGATCGACCACCTGGCCAACTACCAGGGACCGTCCGGCAACGCCGGCCTGGTGCCGCTGGCCGACGACCTCATGTACCTCTTCACCACCTCCCACGAGCCGGGCAATCCCTGGATGGACCCGGCCGGCCTGGCCGAAGGACTGCGCCAGCGCCTGGCCGGCTTCGGCGGGGGGGTCGGCGAGCTGCGCGAGCAGATCACCGACAGTGCCGAAGTCGTCTACAAGCCGCTCGAAGCGGTGTTCGTCGACGAGCCCTGGTATCGCGGCCGGGTGCTGCTGATCGGCGACGCCGCCCACGCCACCACCCCGCACCTGGGGCAGGGCGCCGGCATGGCCATCGAGGACGCCGTGGTCCTGGCCGAGGAGCTGACCGCCGGCGGAAGCCTCGCCGAGCAGCTGCAACGCTTCATGGACCGTCGTTTCGAGCGCTGCAAGTTCATCGCCGAGAAGTCCCTGCTGGCCGGCGAGAAGGAAATGCAGCGCGACCCCGCCTTCGACCGCATCGGCCTGGTCAAGCAGATGCTGGAGGTCACCGCGCGACCCATCTGATTCCACCTGTCCGGCGCGCCCAGCCTTGCCGGCGCGCCGGGGTCATCGCCAACACACACGCACAAGAACAATAAAGAGGTGCCTTCGATGTCGACCCACAAGTTCGCTGGGCAGCCGACGCTGCCCGCGCTCAAACCCCTCGCCCTGGCCGTTTCGATCATCGCCATGGCGGCCGGCCTGCCCGATGCCAAGGCCTTTGAATTCGACACCGGCAACCCCGATATGCGGGCGCGCTGGGACAACACCCTGAAGTACAGCGCCGCCTGGCGCACCGAAGGCCAGAGCAGCAAGCTCACCGAGGGCCAGACCTCGCTGAACCTGGACGACGGCGACCGCAACTTCGACAAGGGGCTGATCTCCAACCGCGTCGACCTGCTCTCGGAGATGGACTTCACGTACAAGGACGTCGGCGCGCGCCTGAGCGGCGCGGCCTGGTACGACGACGTCTACAACCGCGGCACCGACAACAACGACCCGAGCCGCGCCAACGCCTACTCGGTCGATTACGACGAATTCACCGACGACACCCGCACCCTGCACGGGCGCAAGGGCGAGTTGCTCGACGCCTTCGTCTTCGGCAAGACCGAGGTCGCCGACATGCCGCTGTCCGGGCGCCTCGGCCAGTACGCCATGCAGTGGGGCGAGAGCCTGTTCTACGGCATGAACGGCATCGCCGGCGGCATGGCCCCGATCGACGTGGTCAAGGGCCTGTCGGTGCCCAACACCCAGTTCAAGGAACTGATCCGCCCGGTCAAGCAGGTCTCCGGCCAGCTGCAGCTGACCCCCGACGTGTCCATCGGCGCCTACTACCAGTTCGAGTGGGAGGCCAACCGCCTGCCGGCCTCCGGCAGCTACTTCTCCACCGACGACTTCTTCGGCGAGGGCAACGAGCGCATGTTCATCGGCGCGCCGCTGTTCCCCGGCGCCCAGCCGCTGGCCTTCTACCACGGCAACGACAAGGAGGCGAAGGACTCGGGGCAGGGCGGCGTGCAACTGCGCTGGCGCACCGAGACGGTGGACTGGGGCGTCTACGCCATCCGCTTCCACGACAAGAACCCGCAGCTGAACGTGCGCCCGGACTTCGCCAACCTCAACCCGCTGACCGGCAAGGCCGGCGAGTACTACTGGGTCTACCCCGAAGGCATCGAGGCCCTGGGCGGCAGCTTCTCCACCACCCTGGGCAACTTCAACGTCGCCGGTGAAGTCTCCACCCGCTGGAACCAGCCGCTGGCCTCCACCAACCAGCACAGCCTGGCGGTGGGCGAGTCGATCAACAACAGCGACGACCCGCTCTATGCCACCGGCCGCACCCTGCACGCCAACTTCTCCTGGCTGGCCAGCCTGGAGCCGAACGTCATCGCGCCCGAGTCGAGCTTCCTCGGCGAGATCGCCTGGAACCGGGTGATGAGCGTCACCAAGAGCGCCGATGCGGTGGACCCCAACGCCGACCGCGACGCCACCAGCCTGCGCCTGGTCTACGAACCGATGTACCGGCAGATCTACCCCGGCCTCGACCTCTCGGTGCCGATCGGCGCGAGCTACACCAACGGCGCCTCCGAGGCATTGGGTACCGGCTTCGGCACCGACCACGGCGGCGACATGAACATCGGCCTCAAGGGCAACTACCTGAACACCTGGAACCTGGGCCTGACCTACACGCACTACTACGGCCCGGAGAACACCTTCCTCGACGCCAGCAATAACTACACCTTCGAACAGTCGCTGAAAGACCGCGACTTCATCGCCTTCACCGTCAGCCGCACCTTCTGACCGAGGACTGCCCGATGAAACACAACAAGAAAGTCGTTTCCCTGCTCACTGCCTTGAGTGCCTCCCTGCTGTTCGCCCATGGCGCCATGGCTGCCGTTTCCGCCGATGAGGCGGCCAAGCTGAAAACCACCCTCACGCCCCTGGGCGGCGAGCGCGCCGGCAACGCCGACGGCAGCATCCCGGCCTGGACCGGCGGCTACACCCAGGTCGACCCGGCCTACAAGGACGGCGGCAAGCGCGGCGACCCCTACGCCAGCGACAAGCCGCTGTACACCATCACCGCGCAGAACATGGCGCAGTACGCCGACAAGCTCACCCCGGGCATCCAGGCGATGCTGAAGAAGTACCCCGACAGCTACCGCCTGGAGGTCTACCCGACCCACCGCAGCGCCGCCGCGCCGCAGTCGGTGTACGACGCCACCTTCGCCAACGCCACCAGCGGCAAGCTGGTCGACGGCCCGGCCGGGCCCATGCCCGAGAGCGCCGCCGGCGGCATCCCGTTCCCGATTCCGCAGAGCGGTGTCGAGGCCATCTGGAACCACCTGCTGCGCTGGCGCGGCGCGTCCTGGCACGCGAGCTTCACCCAGTACCTGACCACCGCCGACGGCAAGCACGTGCTGACCAACGATTCGCGCGCCGACCTGCAGATGCCCTGGTACCTGCCCGGCGGCAGCGGCGAAAAGGGTGTGTTCTGGTCGATCCGCATGATCAACGACGGCCCGCCGCTGCGCGCCGGCGAGGCCATCACCGGGCTTGAGAACCTCAACGCCGACAAGGCTTCGGTGTGGACCTACCTGCCCGGCCAGCGCCGCGTGCGCCGCCTGCCCAACGCCTGTTGCGACACGCCGACGCCGGCCACCGCCGGGGTCATGAGCTTCGACGAGCTGTACGTGTTCAACGGCCGCGTCGACCGCTTCGACTGGAAGCTGGTGGGCAAGAAGGAGATGTACATCCCCTACAACGCCAACAAGGTGTTCACCGCCAGCGGCCCCGAAGCGCTGCTCGACGCGCACCACCTGAAGTCCGACACCCTGCGCTGGGAGAAACACCGCGTCTGGGTGGTGGAAGCGACCTTGAAGAGCGGCCAGCGCCACGTGATGCCCAAGAGCACCTACTACCTCGACGAGGACACCTGGGCCGCCGTGCTCGGCGAGCGTTACGACGCCCGCGGTCAACTGGCCAAGGTGCTCTGGACCTCGCCGGTGGTGCTGCCCGACCTGCCGGGCGTGGTGACCCTCACCAACGGCTTCTACGACCTGCTCTCCGGGGCCTGGTTCGCCGGTGACCTGTTCGCCGGGAAGAACGAGCAGTACCGCATCGTGCCGGCCTACAAGGACTCGGTGTTCACCGCCGACGCCATGGCGGGCGAGGGCGTGCGCTGATCGTTCGCATTGGACTCCTGTAGGAGCGCGCCATGCGCGCGAATCGCGGGCATGGCCCGCTCCTACGGGGGCCTCGCTGTACCCGGCCCCTCGGGCCCGATTACAAGAAAACAAAGGTTGCGTGCGATGAAGAAGATGCTTTCCGGCCTGCTGCTGGCGGCCTGCTGTGCGGTGCCGCCGGCCTGGGCGGGCGCCGTGGATGTCCTGGCGCAGCCCGCCGTGCTCGGTCCCCAGGCCTTGCAGGCGGTGCTGCAGGACGTGACCCGTGCCGGCGACCGCCTGGTGGCGGTGGGCGAGCGCGGCGTGGTGCTGCTCTCCGACGACAATGGCCAGCACTGGCGCCAGGCGCCGAGTCCGGTGAGCGTCAGCCTGACCGCCGTGCAGTTCGTCGATGCCCGCCACGGCTGGGCCCTGGGCCACGCCGGGGCGGTGCTGCACAGCGACGACGGCGGCGAGCACTGGAGCCTGCAGCTGGACGGCAAGCGTGCCGCCGCGCTGGAACTGCAGGCCGCCGAGGCGGCGGGGGAGGCGGGCCGTATCGCAGCCGCCCAACGCCTGGTGGCCGACGGCGCCGACAAACCCTTTCTCGCGCTCAGTTTTTCCGACGCGAAGCACGGTCTGATCGTGGGCGCCTACGGTCTGGCGCTGAGCACCGAGGACGGCGGTCGCACCTGGCAGTCGCGGATGGGTGATCTGCCCAACCCGCGTGGCCTGCACCTGTACGCGCTGGCCCGGCAAGGCGACGACCTCTATGTCGCCGGCGAACAGGGCCTGCTGTTGCGCTCGCGCGATGCCGGCGCTCACTTCGAAGCGCTGCAAGGCCCCTATGAAGGCAGCTACTTCGCCGCCGCCGTGCTGCCCGACGGCCGCCTGCTGGTGGGCGGGCTGCGCGGCAAGCTGTTCGCCTCCGCCGACCAGGGTGCGAGCTTCCAGGCCCTGGCCAACCCGATCCCAGCCTCGCTCAACGGCATCCGCGTCGCCGGCGAGCAACTGCTCCTGGTGAACCAGGCCGGACTGCTCCTGCGCAGCGGCTTGCAAGGCTTCGCCGCGCAGCCGTTGCCGGTCTCCGATGGCCTGCCGCTGACCGCCGCGACCGAAGCCGCCGACGGCACCCTGGTGGCCGTCGGCATGGCCGGCGCGCGTCGCCTGGCTGCTTCCTCTTCACCCACCAAGGCGGACTGAACCATGCACGCCCCGACTTCCCCCGCGCCGTCCAGCGGCCGCCTCGACGACTTCGATTCCGCCTCCGGCTCGCTGCTGGAGCGGGCCCTGTTCAACCATCGCGGCCTGGTCCTGCTGCTGTGCCTGGCTGCGACCCTGCTGCTGGGCTGGCAGGCCACGCGCCTGACCCTCAACGCCAGCTTCGAGAAGATGATCCCGAAGGAGCACCCCTTCATCCTCGAATACCTGGCCCACCGCCAGGAACTGGCCGGGCTTGGCAACGCCGTGCGCATCGCCGTGGCCAACCCCGAGGGCGGCATCTACGACAAGCACTACCTGCAGGTGCTGCAGCAAATCAACGACGAGGTGTACCTGCTGCCGGGCGTGGACCGCGCGGCGATGAAGTCGCTGTGGACGCCGTCCACCCGCTGGACCGGCGTGACCGAGGAAGGCCTGGAGGGCGGCCCGGTGATTCCCGACGGCTACGACGGCGGCGCCGCCAGCCTGGAAGCGCTCAAGCGCAACGTCGAACGCTCCAACGAGATCGGCCAGCTGGTGGCCTTCGACCAGCGTTCGAGCATCCTCTACGTGCCGCTGCTGGAGAAGACCCCGGACGGCCAGGCGCTGGACTACACGACCTTCGCACACGAGCTGGAAAGCCTGCGCGGCAAGTACCAGGCGCAAGGCGTGGAGATCCACATCACCGGATTCGCCAAGGTGGTGGGCGACCTCATCGACGGGCTGAAGCAGATCCTGCTGTTCTTCGCCGCCGCCATCGCCATTACCGCCGCGGTGCTCTACTGGTACACCCGCTGCTTGCGCAGCACCGCGCTGGTGGTGATCTGCTCGCTGGTGGCGGTGATCTGGCAGCTCGGCCTGCTGCCGCTGCTGGGCTACGGGCTGGACCCGTACTCGGTGCTGGTGCCGTTCCTGGTGTTCGCCATCGGCATGAGCCACGGCGCGCAGAAGATGAACGGCATCATGCAGGACATCGGCCGCGGCATGCATCGCCTGGTCGCCGCGCGCTTCACCTTCCGCCGGCTGTTCCTCGCCGGGCTCAC
This sequence comes from Pseudomonas knackmussii B13, assembly GCF_000689415.1. Lineage (NCBI taxonomy): Bacteria > Pseudomonadati > Pseudomonadota > Gammaproteobacteria > Pseudomonadales > Pseudomonadaceae > Pseudomonas > Pseudomonas knackmussii. Next base: position 2,483,106 of record NZ_HG322950.1, read on the forward strand.
CGCGCTGCTCTGCGACGCCGTCGGCTTCGCCGTGCTGATGATCATCAAGATCCAGGTGATCCAGGACCTGGCGGTCATCGCCAGCCTCGGCGTGGCGGTGCTGATCTTCACCAACCTGATCCTGCTGCCGATCCTGCTGTCCTATATCGGCGTCAGCCCGATGGCGGCCCGCCGTAGCCTGCGGGCCGAAGAAGCCGAGGCGAGCGGGCAGGGCAAGCACGCCGTGTGGCGCTTCCTCGACCTCTTCACCCGCCGGCGCTGGGCCAGCCCCTGCGTGGTGCTCGCCGCGCTGCTGGCGGCTGGCGGCTATGCGGTGAGCCTGAACCTGAAGATCGGCGACCTCGACGCTGGCGCCCCCGAGCTGCGCCCGGACTCGCGCTACAACCGCGACAACGCCTTCGTCACCGCACACTACGGCGCCAGCAGCGACGTCTTCGCGGTGATGGTGAAGACCCCGGCCGGCGCCTGCTCGACCTACGACACCCTCAAGCGCGTCGACGACCTCGACTGGCAACTGCGCGGCCTGCCGGGCGTGGATTCGACCAACTCGCTGGCGCTGCTCAACCGCCGCGTGCTGGTCGGTCTCTCCGAAGGCAGTCCGAAGTGGTACGAGCTGGTGAACAACCAGGCGACCCTGAACATGGTTACCGCCAACGCGCCGCGCGGGTTGTACAACGACGATTGCAGCCTGCTGACGCTCTACGCCTTCCTCACCGATCACAAGGCCGACACCCTCAACCGTGTGGTGGACAGCGTGCAGGCCTTCGCCAAGGACAACGATTCCGAACAGGCGCAGTTCCTCCTCGCCGCCGGCAGCGCGGGCATCGAGGCGGCCACCAACATCGTGGTGAAACAGGCCAACCACGACATGCTCTGGTGGGTCTACGGCGCGGTCATCCTGCTCTGCCTGGTGACCTTCCGCTCCTGGCGCGCGGTGCTCTGCGCGGTACTGCCGCTGGTGCTGACCTCGATCCTCTGCGAAGCGCTGATGGTCGCCCTGGGCATCGGCGTGAAGGTGGCCACGCTGCCGGTGATCGCCCTCGGCGTGGGCATCGGCGTGGACTATGCGCTCTACGTCATGAGCATCGTGTTGGCCCAGCTGCGCCAGGGCGCGAGCCTGTCCGAGGCGTATTACCGGGCGCTGCTGTTCACCGGCAAGGTGGTGATGCTGACCGGCGTGACCCTGGCCATCGGCGTCGGCACCTGGATCTTCTCGCCGATCAAGTTCCAGGCTGACATGGGCGTGCTGCTGGCCTTCATGTTCGTCTGGAACATGGTCGGCGCCCTGGTCCTGCTGCCGGCGCTCGCCTACTTCCTGCTGCCGCACCGGCAGGCCCGCGCCGAGGCGCCGCGGGCTGCCGCCGCGCACCACCTGGATGAAGTGCACCACAGCCGCCAGTGCTGCGAGCAGCACGCCGGCTTGCCCCTGGTCGCCGGCCAGGGCCGTTGAGTCCCTCCTACAAGCACAACGACAACGAGGACTGCCCCATGCCTTGCCTGAAGAACCTGCTGCTCGGTCTCTGCGCCGGACTGCGCCAAGGCCTCGCCCAATATGGCGCTTGCCTGTGCTGCAGCGCGGAGGTGCGCAATGAGCGCTGAACGCCGCGCCGAGAAGCTTTTCGTAGGAGCGAGCTTGCTCGCGAATGAACCCCGCGGCGGAGTCGGTTCGCGAGCAAGCTCGCTCCTACAGGTGCAGCCGCGTGCCTCCGAGGGCTGTAGGAGCGGATTCATCCGCGATCCCGCCGGCAAGGCCAGAGCCTTCCCCCTCAAGGAGGTGCGCAATGAGCGCTGAACGCCGCGCGGGAAGCGCGCAAGCCCTGTTGCTGCTGTTCGGCAGCTGCCTGCCGGTGCTGGGCGCCGTACTGATCGCGCCGGTGCTGCCGCGCATGCAGGCGCACTTCGCCGACACCCCTGGCGCCGCCGTGCTGGTGCCGGTCGCCCTGACCCTGCCGGCGCTGGTGATCGCCTTCCTTGCACCCCTGGCGGGCGTGCTGGCCGACCGCATCGGGCGGCGTTCGCTGCTGCTCGCCAGCATGCTGCTCTACACCCTCTGCGGGCTGCTGCCGCTGTGGCTGGAGTCGCTGCCGCTGATCGTCGCCAGCCGCGCCGGCATCGGCCTGGCCGAGGCGGGGATCATGACCTGCTGCACCACCCTGATGGGCGACTACTTCGACGGCCAGCGCCGCGAGCGCCTGTTCGCCCTGCAGATGGTCGCCACCTCGTTGTCGGCGGCGTTGTTCATGGGCCTGGGCGGTGCGCTGGGCGAGAACGGCTGGCGCACGCCTTTCGCCCTCTACGCTGTCGGCCTGCTGTGCCTGCCGCTGATGGCCGCGTTGCTCTGGGAGCCGCAGGGCCGGCATGAAACGCCAGCGGCCGCCCACGACTCGCGTTTCCCCTGGGCCAGCCTGGCGCCGTTGTACCTGCTGACGCTGTTGGCCGGGGTGAGCCTGTTCATCGTCCCGGTGCAGGCCGGCTACCTGCTGCAACTGCTGCACGTCGACGCGCCGCAGCAGATCGGCATGACCATGGGCGCCAATCAGCTCGGCGTGCTCGCCGGAGCCTTGGGCTTCCGCCTGCTCGCCGGGCTGCCGGCGCCGCGCCTGCTGGCCCTGGGCTTCGCCACCGCCGGCGCCGGTGGGGCGCTCATGGCCCTGGCCGACAGCCACGCACCGGTGGTGCTGGCGGTGCTGGTCAACGGCCTGGGCATCGGCCTGCTGCTGCCGACGCTGATCACCCAGGTGATGCTGCAGGTCGACTTCGCCCAGCGCGGCCGCGCCACCGGCGGCTTCACCGCCTCCATCTTCGCCGGCGAGTTCGTCAGCCCGCTGCTGGTGCTGGCGCTGACCGGCGGCGACAACCCGTTGCTGCCCCGCGCGCTGCTGGTGGTCGCCATCGTGCAGCTGGCCTTGGCGCCGCTGTGCCTGGCGCTGTTGCGCCGCGGCGGCAAGCGCCCGGCTGCGGAGGCCGTATGAGCGAGCTCTTTTCCCTCTTCGGCAAGACCGCGCTGATCACCGGCGCGACCCGTGGCATCGGCCTGGCCATCGCCCGCGAATACGGCCGCGCGGGTGCGCATCTAACGATCAGCAGCGAGAGCGCCGACGACTGCGACCACGCCGTAGCGACGCTGACGGAGGAGGGCATCGACGCCGTGGCGCTGCCCGCCGACTTGCGGGAACAGGAGGCTGTGGCAGCACTGGCGGCGCGGACGCTCGCGCACTTCGGCCGCCTCGATGCGCTGGTGTGCAATGCCGGTGTCGCGCCGCACATGGGGCCGCTCGCGTCGGCCAGCGATGCCGACTGGGACTTGACCCTCACCGTCAACCTGCGCAGCGCGCTCTGGCTGACCAGCGCCTTGCTGCCGGCCATGGCCGAGCACGGCGGTGGCAGCGTGGTGCTGATGGCCAGCATCGCGGGCGTGCGCGGCAACAAGGGCCTGGGCCTGTACGGCCTGTCCAAGGCCGGCCTGGCACAGCTGGCGCGCAATCTGGCGGTGGAGTGGGGGCCGGCGAACATCCGCGTCAACGCCATCAGCCCCGGCGTTATCCGCACCGAATTCGCCCGCCCGCTTACCGACAACCCCGAGGTCATGCAGCGCCGCCTGGCGCTCACGCCGCTGCGCCGCGTCGGCCGTGCGGAAGAGGTGGCCGCCCTGGCGCTGCTGCTGGCCGCACCGGGTGGCGCCTTCATCACTGGACAGAACCTCATCGTCGACGGTGGCACGACCATCGGCGACGGCAACTGAAAGGAGACACCATGCAACAGCTTCCTGCATTCAAGCGCGTCGTCACCGGCCACGACGCCCGCGGCCAGGCGGTGGTCGCCAGCTGTGGCCCGACACCGAACAACTTTCCGCTCAAGGCGGTGCCCGGCACCGTGTTCTACGAGGTGTGGAACAGCCTCGGCAGCCCGGCGCCGCTGGACAACGGCGACGACCCCACCGCCCAGCCGCTGCAGTTGAGCCCCGGCCCGCTGGGCAGCGTGATCCGCGTGGTCGACATCCCGCCGGACAGCCTGCAGAACCAGGTCAGCGCCGAGGACGCCGCAGCGGCGTTCGCCGAGATCGGCGAAGCCCATGCCGGCACCGGCAAGGCCGAGTCGAAACACAAGCTGATGCACCGCACCGAAACCCTCGACTACGGCATCGTCACCGAGGGCGAGGTGTGGCTGGTGCTGGATGACGGCGAGGTCCATCTCAAGCGCGGCGACATCGTGGTCCAGCGCGGCACCAACCACGCCTGGAGCAACCGCACCGAAGCGATGGCGCGGATGGTCTTCATCCTCCTCGACGGCCAGTACGCCGAGGCCCTGAAGGAGCTGCTGCCATGAAGCTCGCCACCCTGAACGACGGCAGCCGTGACGGCTGCCTGCTGGTGGTTTCCCGCGACCTGCAAAGGGCGGTGGATGCCAGCGGCATCGCGGCGACCCTGCAAGCCGCGCTGGACCACTGGAACGCCGTGGAGGCCGACCTGCAGCGGCTCTACCAGCGCCTCAATGCCAACGATGTCGGGGGCGCCTTCGACCTTGATCCGGCGCGCCTGGCCGCGCCCCTGCCGCGCGCCTGGCAGTGGCTCGACGGTTCCTGCTTCCTCAGCCACGGCGAGCTGATGCAGAAGGCCTTCAACCTCGAACCCATCGACGGCGCCGACAGCATCCCGCTGATGTACCAGGGCGCCAGTGACGACTTCCTCGGCCCGCGTGCCGACATCCCGCTGCCCAGCGAAGCCCACGGCATCGACTTCGAAGGCGAGTTCGCCGTGCTGGTCGACGCGGTGCCCATGGGCTGCACGGCGGACCAGGCGTTGCGGCATGTTCGCCTGGTCCTGCAACTCAACGACGTCAGCCTGCGCGCCCTGGCACCGCGGGAGATGAAGACCGGCTTCGGCTTCCTGCAGGCCAAGCCCTCTTCCAGCTTCGCCCCGGTGGCGGTGACGCCCGACGAACTGGGCGGCGCCTGGCGCGAGGGCCGTGTGCACCTGCCGCTGAGCGTCGAGTGGAACGGCGAATGGTTCGGCCACCCTCACGGCGGCGCCATGCACTTCGGCTTCCACCAGCTGATCGCGCATGCAGCCATGACGCGCAGACTGAGCGCCGGCACCCTGATCGGTTCGGGCACCGTGTCCAACGCCGACCGCTCGGTGGGCTCGGCCTGCATCGCCGAACGCCGCGCCATCGAGACCATCGCCCACGGCGCGCCGCGCACCGGCTTCATGCGCTTCGGCGACCGCGTGCGCATGGAAGCGAAGGGCGAGGACGGCGAGCCGCTGTTCGGCGCCATCGACCAGCGCGTGGTGCAAGGAGGCCTGCCATGCGCGTGATGGTCACCGGCGCCAACGGCTTCGTCGGCCGCGAGCTGGTGCGTCGCCTGCTGGAGGCGGGCGAGTTGCGCGGCCAGCCCATCGAGGCCTTGCTTTTGCTGGACCGCGAGCTGGACGGCCAGCCGGACGACCGCCGCCTGCGCCGGCATTTCGGCAGCGTCACCGACCCGGCGCTGCTGCGCCGCGCACTGGCCGACGGCATCGACGTGGTCTTCCACCTGGTGAGCATCCCCGGCGGCGCCGCCGAGGCCCAGTACGAGCTGGGCTACCAGGTCAACCTGCAGGCTAGCCTGGAGCTGCTGCAGCAGCTGCGCAGCCGCGAGCGCCCGCCGGTGCTGGTGTACGCCAGCAGCGTGGCCGTTTACGGCTGCGAGCTGTCGGCGCGGATGGACGAAGGCCAGGCGCCGAACCCGCAGCTGTCCTACGCCGCGCACAAACTGATGGTGGAAACCGCGCTGAACGACCTGGCCCGACGCGGCGAGGTCGACGGTCGCGCCCTGCGCTTGCCGGGCATAGTGGCCCGGCCGCGCGAACCCAATGGCCTGCGCTCGGCCTTCATGAGCGACCTGCTGCATGCCTACGCCGCCGGCGATGCCTACACCTGTCCGGTGTCGCCGCAGGCCACGGCCTGGTGGATGTCGGCGCGCTGCTGCGTCGACAACCTGCTGCACGCCGCCGAGCTGCGCGAGCCCGGCGCCGAGCGCGTATGGCAGCTGCCGGTGCTGCAACTGTCCATCGCCCAGGTGCTCGACGCGCTGGCCGCCGCCTATGGCGAGGCCCGCCGCGAGCACATCGCCTTCGCGCCCGACGCGGCGCTGGAAGCGCTGTTCGGCCGCTATCCGCCGCTGCGCACACCGCAGGCCCGTGCCCTGGGCTTCCGCCACGATGGATCGGCCGCCGCGCTGCTGCGCAATGCCCTCGACCTCTCGCCGCGCCGCAGCCGCGCCGCCGCCCGCAAAGGAGTTTCCGCATGACCCTGAACAAGCGCCGTCTGCTCGACCTGTCGGTGACCCTCGACAACAACCCCTACACCGATCCGCCGCCCTTGCTGCCGAAGATCGACTACATGGACCACCAGCAGGGCTGGCCGGAGATGGCCGCGATGTTCCCCGGCCTGCGCAAGGAGGACCTGCCGGGCGACGAGTCCTGGGCTGCCGAGCGCCTGCAGATCACCACCCACAGCGGCACCCACATGGACGCGCCCTGGCACTACGCCTCGACCACCGACGGCGGCCAGCCGGCCTTCGGCATCGACGAGCTGCCGCTGGACTGGTGCCTGCAGCCGGGGGTGAAGCTCGACTTCCGCCACCTGCCCGACGGCCACGTGGTGACGGCCGCCGAGGTGGAAGCGGAGCTGGCGCGCATCGGTCATGTCCTGCAGCCCCTGGATATCGTCCTGGTGAACACCCGTGCCGGGAGCCTGTTCGGCAAGCCCGGCTACCTGGAGGCCGGCGTGGGCATGGGCCGCGAAGCCACGCTCTATCTGCTGGAGCGCGGGGTGCGGGTGGTCGGCACCGACGCCTGGAGCTGGGACGCGCCTTTCAAATACACCCGCGAGCGCTTCGCCGAATCGGGCGACGCCTCGATCATCTGGGAAGGCCACAAGGCCGGCCGCGACATCGGCTATGGGCAGATGGAAAAACTGGCCAATCTCGAGCAGTTGCCGCCCGATGGCTTCCTGGTCAGTTGCTTTCCCTACAAGATCCGCCACGCCTCGGCCGGTTTCGTCAGGGCTGTAGCGATCCTGGATTGAAAACCGTCACGCGGCCGGCCCACCGGCGAAGAACAGGTACGCCAGCCCCAGCGCCAGGTAGACGGCCAGCAGCTGCACGCCCTTGAACCAGTCGGAGCGGCCGTCATCGGCGACCTCGCCGGTGATCAGCACGGCCAGCAGCACCGACAGCACCAGGCCCGGCGGGAAGGCCAGGTCCATGGCGGCCGGGCCGACCAGCAGGCTGGCCAGCAGCAGGGTCGGGGCGACGAACAGGGCCACCTGCACGCTGGAACCGATGGCGATGGACAGCGACAGGTCCATGCGGTTCTTCATCGCCGCGGAAATGGCGCTGGCGTGCTCGGCGGCGTTGCCGAGGATGGCGACCACGAAGACGCCGACGAAAATGTTGTTCAGGCCCAGCGCATGGGTGCTCGGCTCGATGGCGCCGATCAGGATCTCGCTCACCCAGGCCACCAGCACGGTGGACACGCCCAGCACCAGCAGCGCCTTGCCGACCGACCAGGGCGCGGCGCCTTCCTCGTGGCTTTCCACCTCCTCGCTGCTGAACTGCTGCTTGTGGGTGACCAGCGAATAGAACAGGAAGAGGGCGTAGACCACCAACAGGACCACGGCGATGGACAGGCTCAGGTAGTGCGAGCCGGATTCCACTTTGGTCACAGTGGAAGCCTTGTAGGCCGCCGGCAGCACCAGGGCGATGGCTGCCAGGGTGAGCAGGGTCGATTGCGAGCGCGCGCCAATCTCGTTGAAGTGCTGTTCATGGTGCTTCAGGCCGCCCATGAGCATGGCGCAACCCATGACCAGCAGGATGTTGCCGATGATGGAGCCGGCGATCGACGCCTTGACCACGTCATAGAGCCCGGCCTGCAGCGCGGCGATGCCGATGATCAGCTCGGTGGCGTTGCCGAAGGTGGCGTTGAGCAGGCCACCGACGCTTTCGCCCAGGTGCGCGGCCAGCTGTTCGGTGGCTCGCCCCAGCCAGCCGGCCAGGGGCAGGATGGCCAGGGCCGCGCTGATGAAGACCAGCAGGTAGTGGGCTGGCGCCAGGTACTCCAGGGCGATGGACAGGGGAACGAAGACCAGCAGCCAGTTGAGCATGATGGAGCTCCTTGGAGGGTTCGCCGGTGCCACCTTGAAGCGACAGGCAGCTTGTTTCCATTGGAGGGGAGCCCTGGCGCGCCGAATTGATGCAGAACAAGAAATCCATCGAAGTCAGGTGCAGCGGCTGGTCCGCTAGGGAAAGCGCTGTTCGCGGCGCCGTCTGCGAATCAGATCAGCGACTTGCCCTGGCTGAGGATCTTCTCGCAGACCTGCTTGGTGGCCTTGTCCTTCAGGCTGCTGCCGCTGAGGTCGAGCGTCTTTCCGCCGGGGCTGTGCAGGATGCCCTTGGCACCGTCGCTGTAGCCGCTGTCGGCACCGGAGGACGCGCCGGGCACCTTCTTCATCAACGCGCTCTTCACCGACGAGGCGGCGTCGGCGTTCAGGTAGTTGTTCTTCACGCAGAACTCCAGGACACCGGCGGCATTGCCGGCGCTGCTGGAAGTCAGCGATCCGATCGGCAGGTTGCCGGTAATTCCGCTCAGGGCGTTGGCCGCGTGGGCCGGGAGCGAAGCCAGGGGCGCCAGGGACAGGCCCAGCAGTGCGCAACGGAGGAGGGTGGGGGTCTTCATGACGGGACGGACTCCTGGATGGGAACCCGTGTCAGCCTAGCAGCCCCTCCCGCTGGCGGGCGGCGGCGGGATTGACGCAGAGCAAGGCGCAATACCTCCGCCTGGGGCCGAATGCTGATCACCGGACGGAGCACCTCGGCCGCCGACCTATAGTTGATTCGACAGACCTCTTCGGGATGCCGCATGGACCTGTTCACCTGGCTGCCACCGGATGCCACCCGCGTCCTCTTCGTGCTGTTCCTGTCCTTCCTCATCGGCCTTGAGCGTGAGGAGCGCAAGATCAGCGATGAGCAGTACGCCTTCGGCGGCGTGCGCACCTTTCCGCTGATCGGGCTGATCGGCTACTGCATCGCGGTGCTGTCCCGCGGCGAACTGCTGCCGCAGGCGGCGGGGTTCGCGGTGGTGGCGGCCTTCCTGCTGATGGCCTACTGGCACCGCCTGGCGGTGTCCGGCAACGCGGGCGTGGCCGGCGAGATGTCGGGGCTGGCCACCTACCTGGTGGGCGCGCTGATCTTCCACGAGATGTACTGGCTGGCCACGGCGCTGACGGTGTCGAGCGTGATCCTGCTGGAGCTCAAGGCACAGCTGGAGAACCTGGCCAAGCGCATCGAGACCACCGATATCCTCACCTTCGCCAAGTTCCTCCTGCTCTCGGCGGTGATCCTGCCACTGCTGCCGAACCAGGCGCTGACCGAGTTCCAGATCAATCCGTTCAAGGCCTGGCTGGTGGTGGTGGCGGTCAGCGCCGTTTCCTACGGCAGCTACGTGCTGCAGCGGCTGACCAAGGCGCAGGGCAGCGTGCTGTTCTCGGCGCTGGTCGGCGGCGCCTATTCATCGACCGTGACCACGGTGGTGCTTGCCCGGCGCTCGCGCGAATCCGGCCAGGCCCATCTCTATGCCGGGGGCATCCTGGTCGCCAGCGGGATGATGTACCTGCGCCTGGCCGCGTTGCTGGCGCTGTTCAACCGTGCGCTGATGATGCGGTTGTCGCTGCCCTTCGTGGTGCTGGGTTGCATCGCGGTGCTGGCGGGTTGGCTGTGGTCGCGCCGCGGCGAGGTCGAAGCCGCATCGGGCATGGCCCCGATGGAGCCGAAGAACCCGCTGGAAATCAGCGCCGCGCTGCTCTTCGCCGCGCTCTTCGTCGGCATGCTGGTGGCGACCCGGCTGGTGGTCGAACACCTCGGGCACGCCGGCGTGTACAGCCTGGCGACGCTGATGGGCGTCACCGACGTCGACCCCTTCATCATGGGCATGACCCAGTCGGCCGACAGCCTCACGCCGCTGCCAGTGGCCAAAACCCCCCCCCCCATAGCGGCGGCGAGCAACAACCTGGCCAAGGGCGTCTATGCCTTCGTCCTGGCCGAACGCCGGGCCGGCGTGCAGAGCCTGGTGTTCCTGCTCACCCTGGCTGCCGGCGGGTTGGCTTTGCTACTGGTGTGACTATCCCGGATCGCAAGGGCGTATAACCGCTCGCGGTTATGCGCCGCTTCGCCTGACCCATCGCCCAACCGCGATGCCACGCTTGGGCGTTTTGTTCGGTCCGAACTCGACACACGCCGATGACCACGGCCAAACGGCGCATAACGCGGAGCGTTATGCGCCCTACAGGAGCGCATTTTTCCCTCGGCGCAATTGAAGACGCCCGGACATCTGTCCGGGCGTTCGGTCTTGCGGGGTTATCGATCAGCGACGCTCTTTCCAGCGGCGGATCACCAGTTTCTCCAGTTCGACGGCGAAGAACACCAGCACGCCGATGCCCAGTGCGATCAGCCAGCTGCTGAAGGGCAGGGCGACCGTGTGGAAGGCCGTCTGCATGAAGGGTACGTAGATCACCAGGCATTGCAGCAGGATCAGGCCGAGGGTCACCGTCAGCAGCGCTACGTTGCGCAGCAGGCCGGCGTTCAGCGAGAACTGGTCCTGCAGGCGGCAGTTAAACAGGTAGGCCCACTGTGCCGTGACCAGGGTGTGCAGGATCATGGTGCGGATGTGGTCGGTGTCCTGGCCGCCTGCGACCATCCAGGATTCCAGCTGGAAGGCTGCCGTCGTCAGCAGCCCGCCGACGAAGAGCACGCGCCATACGGCGAAACCGTTGAGGATCGACTCACGGGCGTCCCGTGGCGGGCGCTTCATCATCCCCGGCTCGCCGGGCTCGAAGGCCAGGGCGAAGGACAGGGTGGTGGAGGTCGCCATGTTCATCCAGAGAATCTGCAGCGGCGACAGCGGCACCACCGCGCCGGCGAGGATCGCCATGACGATCAGCAGGCCCTGGGCCATGTTGGTCGGCAGGACGAAGAGCACGGTCTTCTTCAGGTTGTCGTAGACGCGGCGGCCTTCACGCACCGCGTTGGCGATGGTCGAGAAGTTGTCGTCGGTGAGCACCATGTCGGCGGCTTCCTTGGTCACCTCGGTGCCCTTGATGCCCATGGCGATGCCGACGTCGGCCTGCTTCAGCGCCGGGGCGTCGTTCACCCCGTCGCCGGTCATGCCCACGACTTGCTCGCTGGCCTGCAGGGCGCGGACCAGGCGCAACTTGTGCTCGGGGCTGGTGCGGGCGAACACCGAGTACTGCATGGCCACCGCCTTGAGGTCGGCGTCGCTGGTTTGCTCCAGCTCCTGGCCGGTCATGGCGCGCAGGTCGTTGCCCATGCCGAGCATGCCGGCGATGGCGACGGCGGTGTCGGGGTGGTCGCCGGTGATCATCTTCACCTGGATGCCGGCCTGCCGGCACATGGCGATGGCTTCGATGGCCTCGGGGCGCGGCGGGTCCATCAGCCCGGCGACGCCGAGGAAGACCATGCCTTGCTGCAGGTCATCGTGGTCGATCTCATGGCCGGCGCCGGGTGTCGGCTTGTAGGCTGCGGCCAGCATGCGCAGGCCTTGGCTGGCGATGTGGCCCATCTCGCGCTCCCAGTAGGCGCGGTCGAGCGGTTGGATGCCGTCGGCGCCCAGTTGCCGGTCGCACATGCGCAGCAGCACGTCGGGGGCGCCCTTGAGGTAGATCAGGCTCTCACCGTCCACGTCGCAGCGACGCGCCATGTACTTGTAGGCGGAGTCGAAGGGGATCTTGGCGAAGCGCTCGACTTCCGCCTGCGGCAGCTCGGCCTTGCGCGCCAGCACCTTGAGTGCGCCTTCGGTGGGGCCGCCGACCACGCTCCAGCGACCGTCGTCGCCACGTTGCAGGCTGGCGTCGTTGCAGATGTCGACGGCACGGACGAAGGCCGCCAGGTTGCCGTGCTCGGCCCATACCACCGGCTCGGTGGCGCCGGCCAGGGTGACGCGGCCACGCGGCTCGTAGCTCTGGCCCTCGACGGCGAAGATGTTGCTGGCGGTGAGCACGTTCTTCACCGTCATCTCGTTCATGGTCAGGGTGCCGGTCTTGTCCGAGCAGATCACGCTCATGGCGCCCAGGTTTTCCACGGTCGGCAGCTTGCGGATGATCGCCTTGTTGCGCGCCATGCGCTGCACGCCGAGGGACAGGATGATCGAGACGATCGCCGGCAGGCCCTCGGGCACCGAGGCCACGGCCAGGCTGATGAGCGACAGCAGCAGCTCGCCGAACGGGTAGTCGTGCCAGAAGAAGCCGATGACGAAGAGCGCCACCATCATGCCGAGGATGAGCTGGAAGATGCGCTTGCCGAGCAGGGCGATCTGCCGCAGCAGAGGGGTTTCGCTCTCGTCGACGGTGGCGATCATGCGGTTGATCTTGCCCAGCTCGGTGTGCGCGCCGGTGGCGATCACCACGCCCTTGGCGTTGCCGGCGCTGATGTTGGTGCCGGAGAAACCGAGGTTGGTGCGGTCGGCCAGTTGCGCTTCGGCGTCCAGCGCCTCGACCTGCTTGGACACGGTGAGCGATTCACCGGTGAGCATCGATTCCTCGACCTGCAGGTGGTGTACTTCGATCAGGCGCACGTCGGCGGGAATCTTGTCGCCCGGGCGCAGGGCGATGAGGTCGCCGGGCACCAGCTCGCTGGCGTCGATTTCCATCTTCTGCCCGTTGCGCACCACGTGGGCGGTGCTGCTGAGCATGCCGCGCAAGGCGGCGAGGGATTTCTCGGCCTTGTTCTCCTGGAAGAAGCCGATGGCGGCGTTGATCACGGCCACGGCGAGGATCACCAGCGTGTCGGTCCAGTGGCCCATCAGCGCGGTGGCGACGGCGGCGGCCAGCAGGATGTAGATGAGCACGTCGTTGAAGTGCCGCGCGAAGCGTAGCCAGGCTGGGTCGGCGGCCTTGCCGGGGAGGGCGTTGGGGCCTTCGTGCAGCAGGCGCGCTTGTGCTTCTTCGGGGGAAAGGCCGGTGGTACCGGTTTGCAGGTTGGCGAGGGTTTGCTCGACGCTACAGCGGTACCACTGTTCGGTGCGGGGTGCGGCGGTGCCGCGGTCGGTGGGTTCGATAGCGCCCATGCTGGTCTCCTGGCTCCTGCGTCATGTGGGAGGGAGTGGGTTGCAGGGTGAAACTGCTAGCAGGGTAGACCCCTGTACCTGAACGATGCCTGCACTAGCTCAATGTTCTCTCGAACAGGTTCGAGAAGTGCCGAGCGGCATGCGTCGCCGCCGGCCTTCTGCTAACGCCCCACGCAACCCACGGCGATCCTTCGCACTGGCGCTCCGGCTCAGACCAGCAGGTCTTCGTAGAAGGCGCCGTAGGGCTTGTGCGGGTGGGCGATCTGGATTTCCAGGATCCACAGGCCGCCGTTGGGCCGCTCGAGGTAGTCGCCGAGGTCGCCGGCGCGGTAGATCGCGTGGGGGAAGTCGCTGACCCGGTGACCCTTGATGTCGAGGTTGAGCTGCCAGCCGAGCGCCTTGGCCTCTGCATGGGCGAAGTCGTAGAGCGCCACGCCGCTGCAGCGGGTGTCGCGCCAGTGCGCCTCGACGCGGTCGAACAGGGTCTTGGCCGCTGCAGCGCAGGCGGCCATGTCCGGGCCGCGCCGCCCTTTCATTCTTTCGCAGGATTCATTTCACCGACGGGCTCGTGCATGCTCGCGCCGCTTCACAAGTCAGGATGTGGGCGGCACTTCGGCCTTCGGGTTTGCGGTCGCGGAATCATGGACGGCCCTTGACATGTGTTGTCCTGACGGAATTGCCGAATGCATCTGCTGCGCCTGTCTCCCTCGTTGCAACGGGTCCTGTTGCTGCCCTACATCGCCTTGGTGCTGGGGCTTTCACTGGTGATCGGGGTGTTTTCCTACCGCTCGGGCAGCCAGAGCGTGGAGGAGGTCGCCCGGCACCTGCTCACGGAAACGGTGCAGCGCATCGGCATCAGCGTGCAGCAGCAGTTGGGCACTGCGGCTCTGGTGCTGGGTGCGGCAATGCCCGAGGGCGTGCCGCTGCCGGCCGACCTTCGCGGCGAGCAGCGGTCGCTGATCGAGCGCTTCTGGACGGCCGCTTCGCTGAACCGGGATCTCAACAACTACGTGTACTACGGCAGCCGCGACGGCCTGGCCTTCGGCCTGCTGCGCCGTGCCGCCGGCGAGGCCGAGTTGCGCATCAAGTGGGATTCCGCGGACCACCGAAGGCTCTATCGGCTGGCTGACCCGCGCGCTGCGCCGGTGGCGAACGGCGTCGAGCCGACGCTGTTCGACCCTCGCCTCAGGCCCTGGTACGTGCAGGCCGCGCAGGCCCGTGGCGATACCTGGACGCCGGTGTACATCGATTTCGGCACCCACGACCTGGTGCTCACCCGCGCGCGGGGCCTGCGTTCGGCCGATGGCAGTCTGCAAGGGGTGGTGGCCACCGACGTTTCCCTGCACCAGCTCAACAACCTGGTCCACAGCCTGGACATCAGCCCGCATGGCCTGGCCTTCATCGTCGAGCCGGACGGCAAGCTGGTCGCATCGTCGAAGGGCGCCAACCTGATCGTCGACCGCCATATCGGCCCGCAGCGGTTCAACGCCAAGGACGACCCCGACCCGCTGGTGCGCGAGACCTACAAGCAACTGGTCCGCCGGCTCAACGCCGGCGACAGCGCCTTGCCGGGCGGCACTTTCCATTTCGACAGCGCCATGGGCCAGGCCATGCACGTCGCCTACAGCTGGGTTCGCGACGACGCCGGCCTCGCCTGGCTGACGGTGGTGGCGGTGCCGAGCAGCGACTTCATGGGCGACCTGGGTCGGAACGTGCTGCACACGGTGCTGGTGGCGCTGTTGGCGGTGGTGGTGGCAATTCTGCTTGGCGTGTACATCGGCACCTGGATTCTTGCGGACATCGCCCGCCTGTCCAGCGCCGCCAAGCGCATCGGCCGGGGCCAGTTCGACGTCCCGCTGCACATCGGCCGGCGCGACGAGATCGGCCAGTTGGCCGCGGCGCTGGAGAACATGCAGGCCGAGCTGGGCACCGACCGGCTCACCGGGCTGAGCAACCGCACGGCGCTGGAGGGGCATTTGCAGCGAGTCATTCTCAGCCCGCCGGCGGCGGTCGAGTTCGCCCTGCTGTTCATCGATCTCAACGGCTTCAAGGCGATCAACGACACATACGGCCACGAGGTCGGCGACCTGGTGCTGGTCGAAGTGGCCGGGCGCCTGCGCGACACGGTGCGCAGCAGCGACCTGGTGGCGCGGCTGGGCGGCGACGAGTTCGTCATCGTGCTCTGGCGCACCGGCAATGCGGCGCAGGTGGCGCAGGTCCGCGACAAGCTGGAGCGGCACCTGGGCGCACCGCTGGCGACCCTGCGCGAGCATGTCGGCGAGCGGCAGGTCAGGGTGGGCGCCGCCGTGGGCGTGGCGATTTACCCGCAGGATGGCGACAGCATCGAGGGTCTGCTCAAGCATGCCGACAAGGGCATGTACCGCGACAAGCAACGGCACAAGGCGTACGCGCAAGAGTCTTCCTGAGAACGGGAGACTGCTCCTACAAAACCAGCCCGATGCGCTTTGGTAGGGCGCATAACCCCGAGCGGGTTATGCGCCGGCATTGCGGATGAGATCGGCGCGCTAGGCCTTCTCCGTAGCCTCCGTCAGCGCTGCCTGCACCAGCGGATGCAGATCGGTGCCGGGGTGTTCATCGAGCCAGGCCTTCAGCTCGCGGCGCATGGCCGGTGTCCAGAAGCTCTGCAGGTGCTGGCGCACGCCCTGTACCGCCACCTTCCGGTCCGGCTCGGTGGCGAAGTACAGGCCGATCTGGTTGGCCATCTTGATCAGGTTGTCGACGCTCATCGGCGCACCTCGGCTTTCTCGGCGTGGCGGCGTTCCTTGAGCAGGCGCCGTTGTTCGTCGCTGAACGCCTGGTAGCGCTTCTGCCACTCGGAGGGGTGGTAGACGCGGGTGACTTCCACCGCCGTGACCTTGTATTCCGGGCAGTTGGTGGCCCAGTCGGAGTTGTCGGTGGTGATCACGTTGGCGCCGGATTCGGGGAAGTGGAAGGTCGTGTAGACCACCCCCGGCGCCACCCGCTCGCTGACTTTCGCGCGCAGCACCGTCTGCCCGGCGCGGCTGCCCACGCCGACCCAGTCGCCGTCGTGGATGCCCCGACTTTCCGCGTCCTCGGGGTGGATCTCCAGGCGGTCTTCCTCGTGCCAGGCGACGTTGTCGGTGCGCCGGGTCTGGGCGCCGACGTTGTACTGGCTGAGGATGCGCCCGGTGGTCAGCAGCAGCGGGTAGCGGCTGTTGATCTTCTCTTCGGTGGGCACGTAGCCGGTGAGCATGAAACGCCCCTTGCCGCGTACGAACTGCTCGATGTGCATGGTCGGGGTGCCGTCCGGCGTGGCGTCGTTGCACGGCCATTGCAGGCTGCCGTGGCGCTCCAGCTCGGCGTAGCTGACGCGGGTGAAGGTCGGCGTCAGGCGCGCGATCTCGTCCATGATTTCCGACGGATGCTTGTAGTCCATGCGGTAGCCCAGGGCGTTGGCCAGGGCCACGGTGGCTTCCCAGTCGGCCTTGCCGCCCAGCGGCTCCATCACCTTGCGCACGCGGGAGATGCGCCGCTCGGCGTTGGTGAAGGTGCCGTCCTTCTCGAGGAAGGAGCTGCCCGGCAGGAAGACGTGGGCGAACTTCGCCGTCTCGTTGAGGAAGATGTCCTGCACCACCACGCATTCCATCGCCGAGAGGGCGGCGGTGACGTGCTGGGTGTTGGGGTCGCTTTGGGCGATGTCCTCGCCCTGGCAGTACAGCGCCTTGAAGGAGCCGTCGAGTGCTGCCTCGAACATATTGGGGATGCGCAGGCCCGGATCGGGCTGCAGGGTCACGCCCCAGGCCTGCTCGAACTGGTGGCGCACCGTCTCGTTGGAGATGTGCCGGTAGCCGGGCAACTCGTGGGGGAAGGAGCCCATGTCGCACGAGCCCTGGACGTTGTTCTGGCCGCGCAGCGGGTTCACGCCCACGCCTTCGCGGCCGATGTTGCCGGTGGCCATGGCGAGGTTGGCGATGCCCATCACCGCGGTGCTGCCCTGGCTGTGCTCGGTAACGCCCAGGCCGTAGTAGATGGCCGCGTTGCCGCCGGTGGCATAGAGCCGGGCGGCGGCGCGGATTTCCTCGGGCGGCACGCCGCACACCGGGCCCAGGGCTTCGGGCGAGTTCTCCGGCAGGCTGACGAAGTCGCGCCAGCGGGCGAAGTCCGCCGCCTCGCAGCGCGCATCGACGAAGGGCTGGTTGACCAGGCCTTCGGTGACGATTACGTGGGCAAGGGCGTTGAGCATCGCCACGTTGGTGCCCGGACGCAGTTGCAGGTGCAGCTCGGCGCGGGCGTGGGGCGAATCCACCAGGTCGATCCGGCGCGGGTCGATGACGATCAGCTGCGCACCTTCGCGCAGGCGGCGCTTGAGCTGCGAGCCGAATACCGGGTGGGCGTCGGTCGGGTTGGCGCCTATCACCAGCACCACGTCGGCCTTCATCACCGAGTCGAAGCTCTGGGTGCCGGCGGACTCGCCGAGGGTCTGCTTCAGGCCGTAGCCGGTGGGCGAGTGGCAGACGCGGGCGCAGGTGTCGACGTTGTTGTTGCCAAACGCCGCGCGCACCAGCTTCTGCACCAGGTAGGTCTCTTCGTTGGTGCAGCGGCTGGAGGTGATGCCGCCGATGGAATCGCGCCCGTACTTGAGCTGGATGCGGCGGAATTCGCTAGCCGCATAGGTCACCGCTTCATCCCAGCTGACTTCCTGCCAGGGATCGTCGATGTGCTTGCGGATCATCGGCTTGGTGATGCGGTCGGGGTGGGTGGCGTAGCCCCAGGCGAAGCGGCCCTTGACGCAGGAGTGGCCGTGGTTGGCCTGGCCGTTCTTGTCCGGGACCATGCGCACCAGCTGCTCGCCCTTCATCTCGGCGCGGAAGGAGCAGCCCACGCCGCAGTAGGCGCAGGTGGTGATGACGCTGCGCTCGGGCTGGCCGATCTCGACCACGCTCTTCTCCATCAGCGTGGCGGTGGGGCAGGCCTGCACGCAGGCGCCACAGGAGACGCATTCGGAGTCGAGGAAGTTCTCGCCGCCGGCCGCTGCCACGCGCGACTCGAAGCCGCGCCCGGCGATGGTCAGGGCGAAGGTGCCCTGGGTTTCCTCGCAGGCGCGCACGCAGCGGTTGCAGACGATGCACTTGCTCGGGTCGTAGTCGAAGTAGGGGTTGGAGACGTCTTTCTCATCGCTCAGGTGGTTGGCGCCTTCGTAGCCATAGCGCACTTCGCGCAGGCCGACCTGGCCGGCCACCGTCTGCAGCTCGCAGTTGCCGTTGGCCGGGCAGGTCAGGCAGTCGAGCGGGTGGTCGGAGATGTACAGCTCCATGACGTTGCGGCGCAGTGAGGCGAGCTTCGGCGTCTGCGTGCGCACGACCATGCCCTCTGTGACCGGCGTGGTGCAGGACGCGGGGTAGCCGCGCATGCCGTCGATTTCCACCAGGCACATGCGGCAGGAGCCGAAGGCTTCCAGGCTGTCGGTGGCGCAGAGCTTGGGAATGCTGGTGCCCAGCAGCGCCGCGGCGCGCATCACCGAGGTGCCGGCGGGAACGCTGATCTCGCGGCCGTCGATGCTCAGGCTGACCTGCACGTCGCTCTCGCGGGCAGGGGTGCCGAGGTCGATTTCGCTGGCGCTGGAACTGGCAGGATCGAAGTAATTGATCATTGGTCGGCCTCCTTGGTCGCCAGGCCGAAGTCGGCGGGGAAATGCTTGAGGGCGCTGGTCACCGGGTACGAGGTCATCCCGCCCAGCGCGCAGAGCGAGCCGTATTGCATGGTGTCGCAGAGGTCCAGCAGCAGCTCGGCCTGCTCCTCGCGGGCGGTGATGTCGGTGGCGGCGATCAGCCGATCCACCACCTCAACGCCACGGGTCGAGCCGATCCGGCAGGGCGTGCATTTACCGCAGGATTCCTCGGCGCAGAACTGCAGGGCGAAGCGGGCCATGCGCGCCATGTCGAGGGTGTCGTCGGCGACCACCACACCGCCGTGGCCGAGCATGGCGCCCATGGCGGCAAAGGCCTCGTAGTCCAGCGGTGTGTCGAATTGCGAGGGCGGCACCCAGGCGCCGAGCGGGCCGCCGACTTGCGCGGCCTTCAGCGGGCGACCGCTGGCGGTGCCGCCGCCGTAGCCTTCCACCAGCTCGCGCAGGGTCAGGCCGAAGGCGCGTTCCACCAGCCCGCCGTGGCGGATGTTGCCGGCCAGCTGGAAGGGCATGGTGCCCAGCGAGCGGCCCATGCCGAAGTCGCGGTAGAACTGCGAACCCTTGGCGAGAATGATCGGCACCGAGGCCAGGGTGAGTACGTTGTGCACCAGCGTCGGCAGCCCGAACAGGCCCTCCAGCGCTGGCAGCGGCGGCTTGGCGCGAACCACGCCGCGCTTGCCTTCCAGGGAGTCCAGCAGAGCGGTTTCCTCGCCGCAGATATAGGCGCCGGCGCCGACCCGTACTTCCAGGTCGAAGGCTCGGCCGCTGCCCGCCACATCCTCGCCGAGGTAGCCGGCTTCGCGGGCGATCTCCAGGGCCTGGTTGAGGGTGGTGACGGAATCCGGGTATTCGGAGCGCACGTAGATATAGCCCATGCTGGCGCCAACGGCGAGGCCGGCGATGGCCATACCCTCGATCAGCAGGAAGGGGTCGCCTTCCATCAGCATGCGGTCGGCGAAGGTGCCGGAGTCGCCCTCGTCGGCGTTGCACACCACGTACTTCTGCGCGGCCTTGGCGTCGCGCACGGTGCGCCACTTGATGCCGGCGGGGAAGGCGGCACCCCCGCGGCCGCGCAGGCCGGAATCGAGCACGGCGGCGACCACCTCGGCACCGTCCATGCCGACCGCGCGGGCCAGGCCCTCGAAGCCGCCATGGGCGCGATAGTCGTCCAGCGACAGCGGCCGGGTGATGCCAGCACGGGCGAACAGCAGGCGTTGCTGGGACTTCAGATAAGGAATCTCTTCTACCGGCCCGAGGGCGAGCGGATGGCTGGCAGGATCGCCGGCCATGGCGTCGAGCAGGGCAGGGACGTCGGCTTCCGTGAGCGGACCGAAGCCCAGCCGGCCATTGGCGGTTTCCAGCTCCACCAGCGGCTCCAGCCAATAAAGACCGCGGGAACTGGTGCGCTGCAGATCCAGCGGAATCTGGCGCCGCTCGGCCTCGCGGACCAGCGCGGCGGCGACGTTCTCGGCGCCCACGGCGCGGGCCACCGAGTCACGGGGGGCGAAGAGCTTCAGCATGCTCCGTCCTCCAGGCAGCCGTTCACCAGCTCGCGCAGGCGCTCGGGCGTGAGTCGTGCATGCACGCGGCCATCCAGCTCGAGTGCCGGCGAGCAAGCGCAGGCACCCAGGCAATAGACCGGGCGCAGGGCTATCTGCCCATCGGCGCTGGTGCCGTGATCGTCCAGGGAAAGCTGCTCGCGCAGCTGCGCGGCCAGGTGCTCGGCGCCCATGCTCTGGCACGACTCGGCACGGCAAAGGCGCAGGGTGTGGCGAGCGGGCGGGGCGGTGCGGAAGTCGTGGTAGAAGCTGATCACCCCTCGCACCTCGGCAACGCTGAGGTTCAAGGCATGGGCGATCTCGGGAACGGCTGCATCGGGCACATATCCGACGCCATCCTGGATGGCGTGCAGGACCGGCAGCAGCGCACCGGGGGTGGCCTTCTCCCGTTCCAGCACATCGTGAACAAAGGGCAGGTGAAGCGAATCATCAGGCATACAGCACACCTCGGCATCGCGAACTCACCTGCCGTCCCCCGGCAGCGGTTCGGAACTCTTCGGCTGCGGCGTACCGGCCACGTCACGGCTGCGTGGCTCTTCGGGGCGCCATTCTTGTTATCCGGCCAGGCATCTGGGCGCACCTGGTCCTAACAGTATGGAAGCTTGCCATCCCCATTGCCGGCAGTTTGCACCCGAACGACGCTGCGCGTCCTGAAACCGACAGGACGTAAACGCGCGGGCAGGTCAGGCTGAAGTCAGCAACTCGGCCAGCGACGCATTCAGGCGATCGATGCGCTCCGTGCTCTCGTTCACCAGGTGGGTGATCTCCCGCGCGGAGGCCGCGGACTGCTGGGCGAGTTTGCGGACTTCATCGGCCACCACCGCGAATCCGCGGCCCGATTCGCCGGCCCGGGCGGCCTCGATGGCGGCGTTGAGGGCCAGCAGGTTGGTCTTCTCGGTGATGGTATCGATGCTGTCGATGATCTTCGCGATGCGCGCGCTCGAATCCTGCACCAGGCGCATTTCCCGGTGGGTGACCTGCGACGCCTCGAACTTGGCTTGTACGTCGATGCCATACGACACGATGCGCTTGATCCGGCCGACCGAGTCGGTGATGGGGCACAGGGCGCTGTCGAAGCGAACGGGCTTGCCGTCCTTGCCGGGCATGTCGAGCGCACCGAGCAACTGCTGCCCGCCCAGCAGCGTCGAGAAACGCTCCCTTCCCAGCAGGGTGCCCAGGTTGTGCCGGCGGCCGAGCAGCTCCGGCAGGCTCTGGTGACCCAGGTGGCGGACGAGATAGTCGTTCGCCGAAACCAGCCGGCCATCGATATCCCACTCGGCGACGCCGTTGTTCACGCTGATGGCGGTGAAGCGCTTCTCGGCCTCGAGCGAGATCTCCTTGGTCTGGGTGATATTGGCCTGGATGGACACGAAGCGTTCCAGCTCCCCGGCTTCATTGAACACCGGATTGATGGCCAGGGAGATCCAGTAGTGCTCGCCGGACTTCCTGTAGTTGAGGATTTCGCTGTAGATCGGCTGGCCATTGCGCAAGGCCTGGCCGATCCGCTCGACGGTCTCCTGGCTGGTCGCGGGCCCTTGCAACAGCGGGCCGGGTCTCTTGCCGCGGACCTCTTCCAGTTCATGGCCGGTGAGTTCCGTGAAGCCGCGGTTCACGTACTGGATGAAGCCCTTTGCGTCGGTGATGACGATGGCGTTGTCGGTTTCGTTCGCCACCAGCGAAAGCAGCTTGAATTCCTTGTTGCGCAGAACCTCGGCCGTGATGTCGCTGGCGAATTTGATCACCCTGACGACCTCGCCTTGCGGCCCCAGGATCGGGTTGTAGGTGGCGTGGATCCAGACCGACCGGCCGTCCTTGGCGATGCGTTCGAATTCGGCGGTCTCGAACCGGCCCGAGCGCAGCTTCTGCCAGAACTCGGCGTAGGCCCTGGATTCGCGCTGGGCGGCGGGAACGAACATGGCGTGCTTCTTCCCGCGGATGTCGGAGATCCCGTAGCCCATCAGTTTCAGGAAGTTCTCGTTGGCGTCGAGGATGGTGCCGTCCGGGCTGAACTCGATGACCGCCTGGGCGCGATCGATTGCCGCCATCCGTGACTCGAAGCGCGCCTGCTCGGCGACCTGCGCGGTGATGTCGGTGACCAGCCCGACGATGCGCGCCAGCCGCTTGCGGCGGACGATGGGCGTGTAGGTGGCGTGGATCCACACGCAGGTCCCCCGCTTGCCGACGTACCTGAAGGTCCCGCTTTGCGGCCGGCCCTCGCACAGTGCCTGCCAGAAGCCCCGAGCGTCGCGGCTGTCCGCTTCATCGGACGGGAAGAGCAGGCGATGCGGACGCCCGCGCACTTCGTCGATGGAGTAGCCCAGCAGATCGAGAAACGGCCGGTTGGCATGCAGGACGGTGCCGTCGGGATCGAACTCCACCACGCCCAGGGTCTGGTCGAGAGCCTTGAAGACATCCTGGGACCGGTTTCGGCGGAAGAGAGTGAACATCGGGTCTTTCCTCGGAAGTACGCCGCCGCCTGTTCGTGGCGACGGTATGGATACGGGTCAGGCAAAGCGTCGCTTCGCCCGTTCGCATGCCTGCGCCGAAGGAACACGCGACCGAACGGGGAGGCGACACCCTGGCGTGGGCTGCCGGCCGGCGTCCGGAGCGGCGAAGGCCGTTTCCGGGGCGGCCTGGGGGCCGGCTTCGCGGGCGTCAGCCCTGAAGGCTCCTGGATGATTTGAGGCGTTTCTGCTCGTACATCTTCAGGTCCGCCTCTACGAAGGCACTTCGTATGTCGCCCTTCGCCGGTCGTGACGACATGCCGACCGAAGCGGCGATGCCGTGCTCGGCCAGGCTCGCCAGCACGCGCTTGAGCAATTCGCGGCCGCCGTCGAGATCGCAATTGACACCGATGATTCCGAACTCGTCGCCACCCAGCCGCGCCACCACGTCTTCGCTGCGGGTAGCCTGGGTCAGGGCTTTGGCCGTCTGGCGAATGAGCCGGTCGCCGGCGTTGTGGCCCTTGCTGTCATTGATCTGCTTGAGCTCGTCCAGGTCGATCACGATCACCACGCACGATCTGCCGTGGCGATGACAGCGCTGTTCTTCCTTCGCCATCAGTTGCTCCCAGCCGGCCCGGTTGAACAGACCGGTCATCGCGTCCTGCAGCGCCTGGGCGGCGAATCGCTCGGCGCGGCGGGTCTGGGTCTCGGCGCGGAGCTCCATCTGCAGCAGGGCGTTGAGCAGCTTGCCCAGCAGTTCGAACAGCTGGACCTGCAGCGCGGACGGTTCCGGTTGCGGCTGCGCGGCGATGCCGCAGAGGGTTCCGTAGAGCTCGCCGTCACCCTTGTAGAGCGGGAAACCCATGTAGGCGCGGGTGGCGCTGTCGCGGATGAACGCCGCGTCCACGCACCCCGGATGCTCCGCCAGGTCCGGGACGATCCGCGGAGCCGAACCCGCCACCATCCTCGAACACAGCGTATCGCTCCAGCACAGCGTGTGGCCGGGCTGCATGGCCTGGTCCTCGAGCCCCTGCATGACGATGCATTCGCCATCATCGAGCCGGGTGACGAACCACTGGTCGAAGCCAAAGGCCTGCTTGAGGAACACCAGCGCCTCGCGTACGGCCGATTCGAAATCGACGACCTCGCTCATGCTTCGCGCTCCAAGACATTCGCATCATCCGGCCAGGCGACCGCTGGCAAGGCTTCGAACCGGGGGCGTGCGAACAGGTAGCCCTGGAACAGGTCCACGCCCAGGCTGCGCAGCTTCGCGAATTCCCCTGCCGTTTCGACACCCTCGGCGACCACCTGGATGCCCAGTGCCTTGCAGATGTCGAGAATGCCTTCGGTGATGGCTGTCCGGGCCTTGTCCTGGTGAATGTTCCGGATGAGGTGCATGTCGAGCTTGATGATGTCGGGCTGGAACTCCGCCAGGAGCCCGAGGCCGGAATACCCCGCGCCGAAATCGTCGATCGCGGTCTGGAAGCCTTGCCGCTTGTATTCGAGCAGGATGTCCTTGAGATGCTGCTTCTCCACCAGCTGCTCGTTCTCCGTGATCTCGAAGATGATGCGCCGGGTTGGAAAGTCGAATCGCTTCGCCGCTTCCAGCGTGGCGCGGATGCAGGTCGCCGCCTGGTAGACGGCGTTGGGCAGGAAATTGATGCTCAAGTAGCAGGGCACCGCGAGCCGCGCCGCCAACTCCACCGCCTTTACCCGGCAGGCCTGGTCGAAGGCATAGCGGTTGTCTTCCGAGACCATCCCGAGAATCCCGGCCGCGCCGCTTCCATCGGTTCCACGAACCAGTGATTCGTAAGCGAAGACGCGCTTGGTTCTCGCATCGACGATGGGCTGGAACGCCATGCTGAATTCGAACGACAGCTTCCGACCGTCTCTGCAGTTGCGGCAGCCGATCGGGCGATCCGTTACGAGGACAGGGTCGGTTGGAATCATGTTTCGCACCTCTGGGTGTCTTGGCGGCAGACGTTACGGACGATGCCTTCTCGCATTCGTCCGCTGAATCGGCTTGCTCCGCTGCGTCGGCTGCGTGATGGCACTCTGATTGCGAGGCCAGTATGCGTGCTTTAGTTGTACAAAGATAGTTTTCTGTACAACATTTTCGTTCTGTTTGAGTGGCAAAAGCGCCATTTGCATGGGGCGCATGGCATAAATGGCATCTTCATCTCGTTTGCCTGTACAAGCCAGGCAAGCGCAGAGGCCCCGGGGTCGGCGGTGAGAGTGAGGTGTGGCGGCAATGACATGCATTCGATGGGCTGTGTAAGGCGCGCGGGGGCAGGGTGCAGAGAATGTTGCCTAATGTGTACAGGTATTAAGTTGCGTATAGATAAGTGTATGCAAAATTGGTATACAGGGCGCCGTCCAGGATGGCCGTGACCTTGTCAGCGGGGCTGCCCGAGCCTGCAGTGCCACCCTTTTCCCCACCGAACCAAGACCTTTGAAGCAACTGCCATGCAACAGAATCGACCGCTGACCCATGGACAGCACCTCTTCCGAACCGTCGCCATCGCCGCCGGCATTGCCGGCTGTGCCGCCACCTTCGCCTGGGCGGCCGGCTGGCTCGGTACGGACAGGCTGACCACCGCCCGACTGATAGGGCGCATGGAACAGAACGCCGGGGTACATCCCGGTTATCGACGCGCCCATCCCCGCGGCATCTGCTTCAAGGGGCATATCGAGGGCACCGGAGCCCTGGCTTCCCTGTCCCGTGCGGGATTGCTCGGCGCCGGCCGTGTCGAGGTCCTGGGGCGGTTCTCGGTCGGGGCCGGCAATCCCCACGCGGGCGATACCAGCGTCCCCGTGCGCAGCATGGCGCTGCTCTTGCGACAAGCCGATGGCCAGCAGTGGCGCATGGCGATGAACAATCCCCCGGTGCTGGCGGTCCGCACGCCGGAGGATTTCTACCAGCAACTGGGCGCCATGCGCCCCGATCCGGCCACAGGCAAGCCGGACCCACGGAAGCTGCAGGCGTTCTTCGAGGCACACCCGGAAAGCGCCGAGTTCCGCGCCTGGGCGTCGTCGTATCGGCCCAGCGACAGTTTCGCCAGCACCGGCTTCAACAGCATCAATGCCTTCGTGCTCGTGGATGCGCAGGGCCGCCGTCAGCCGGTGCGCTGGTCGATGGTGCCGGAGCTGGCCGCCACGCCGCTGACCCAGCAACAGCCTGCGGCCGACCTGCTTCAGCGTGACCTGCTGGAACGCCTGGCTGCCGGGCCACTGCGCTGGCAATGGCGGTTCACGCTCGCCGACGCCAGCGATCCGGTGGACGACCCTACACATGCGTGGCCGGAGACTCGCCCCCGGGTCGATGCCGGGACACTGGTTGTGGAGCAGGCACGTGCCCAACTGGAAGGCGATTGCTACGGCTTCAACTTCGATCCGCTGGTACTTCCCGATGGCGTGGAGCCCAGTGGCGACGCGATTCTGCGAGCTCGATCCGCGGCCTACGCGGAGTCTTATCGACGGCGCACCGCCGAGGGAAAACCCACTGAATCCGCCGAGGGGGCGCAGCAATGAAAGTGTCTGTCGGTGCCTACAACCCGATCCTGCGGCTGCTGCATGCGGCGATGGCCATCCTGGTGATCGGGATGCTTTTCATCGGCGTAGCCATGGTGGCGAGTCTCGCCAGCTACCAACCGCAGCTGGTCAATTGGCACAAGCAGGTTGGCTTGGCGCTCCTGCTGCTCGTCGTCATTCGACTGTTGGTGCGTCGGGTGACGGCCAAGCCTTCGCTTCCCTCCACAGTGGGGGGCTGGCAACGTCGCATGGCGAGCCTGATGCACCTGGCACTGTATGCCCTGTTGCTGGTGCAGCCCCTGGTCGGCTGGGCCATGCAGTCGGCCGCGGACTACCCGTTGCGCTTCGCCGGCCGGCTGATGCCCGCCCTCGTTCGCCAGGACGCCGACCTCTACGGCCTGCTGCACGCCGTGCATGCCTGGCTCGGGCTGGCGCTGTTCGCCCTGATACTGCTGCATGGCGCGGCGGCGCTGGTTCATGGGCTCATCCACCGCGATGGCGTGTTCTCGAGCATGTGGCGCCTGCGTTGAATCGACGGCGCGGCCGGGGGCGGGATCAGGTCTCCGGAATGAACCGCCCCCGTTGCTGCCGTCCTCAGCGCAGCGTGTAACCGTTATCCACGATCAGGTCCTGCCCGTGGATGCCACGCGCGCCGTCCGACAGCAGGAAGAGGATGGCGTCGGCTACGGCGCCCACTTCCAGGAAGCTGCCGTCTAGCAGGCGCTGATTCACGGAGTCGGCGACACTCGCAAGCTGGCTTTCATCCAGGCCCAGCGTGCCCCAGATCGGCGTGGCGGTCGGCCCTGGCGACACCAGGTTGATGCGTATCCGTTGCGCCGCCAGCTCGACAGCCAATGTCCGCGCCTGTGCCTTGAGCGCGGATTTCGACGCAATGTACGCCGCCAGTCCCGGGAAGGTGACCTGCGACAGGAAGGTGCCGATGAAGACCACTGCAGCCGGTTGGTTCAACTGGTCCCGCAACGCCGCCAGGGTGTTTAGCGCTCCTGCACCGTTGACTGCCCACTGGCGCTGGAACGCCTCGTTGTCCAGGCCGTCGGCCAACTGGGCGATACCCGCGTTGGGCACCAGATAGTCGATAGGACCGAGCTCGCGGGCAAGCTGCGCGAGCCTGTCCAGGTCCGCCGCGCGGGTCACGTCGCCGGATAGCCAGAACAGCCCCGTGCCTGACTGCGCCTGAAGCGAGGCCGGTGGATCGCTGCGTCGCGCCATGGCCAGTACCCGCACGCCTTGTTGCAAGAGGCGTTCGGCTACCGCCAGGCCAATGCCGGAGCTGGCGCCGGTGACTACTGCGACGGGCGACGGGGATTCACTGATTGGCATCGTTCTTTTCCTTGATTGCATGAAGGTCTGAATGGGAGCTCCAGTGGTCTGGAGCTGACGTTATGGACACCTTTGCCTGGACCGATGATTTCGAAACGACCGGGCCTGACAGTGAATTCAGCCTTTATGCCAACTTTTATTATTTATAAATCAATAACTTATATTTTTAGTAGTCAGAATGACCCTTGCGGTCTGTGGTTACTTTGACTCTAGTGGGGTCATTTTGACTGCGGGCGACGCCACAGCGCATTCGCTACAGAAGAGCGCCGGTTCAAGGTGGCTCCTGCACCGATCCACCTTTTCGTCGCCGGAGACGAGGGGCAGGTATTTGGCACCTTTGGTCAGCTGGATGTTCCGAATATCCCGACCTTTCGAATTATCATTCGCGGCTCCAGCCTCAAGTCCATGAGCCACTACGTATGAGCCAAGTTCCGTCGCTGCCCGATGATGCCGCGCAAACCGAGCGTACCCGAGAGACTATCCTGCGATACCGCGAGGGCTGGAAGACGTGTGACCTGGAGGCTGTGCTGGCGTTGTACCACCCGGATGTCGAGTACTACGACTTCGCGGGCAATCGGATGATGCGTCTGCACGAGCTCCGAGATTTCGTGCGTTCAAGCATGCCGCAGTTGAGCGGCGAGCTGCTGGAACACACCGACCGTATTCGCATCGATGGTCATACGGCATTCATCCAATACCGAATCCGCTTGCGTGGCGGTAACGACCTCGTTTCGTTCCGTGCCAGCGAGGCGATTACCGTACGCGATGGCCTGGTCTGGCGGGTTTCGGAGTACGCCAATATCGAGCGAACCGACGTCGGCGAGGCCGCTTCGGCGGATGGCCGTCCAGCGCTGAGCCGGTTGGGACTCTCGGCACGCCAGATGGGGATCATGGCTGGCGACCTGGAGGACTACTTTCAACGCCAGAAGCCTTACCTGGACGCTGAGTTGAACCTGCAGCAGGTAGCTGAAGCGACCGGCTACACACGAAATCAGATTTCGCACCTTCTCAATCAAGTGCTGGGGCAGAGCTTTTACCGGTACGTCAACCAGGCGCGCCTTCAGCACCTGCTCGACAGCCTGGAGGAGCACAGTAATCCCAAGCGGGTGGACGAGTTGGCCTTCGCTGCTGGTTTCAACTCGCTTTCCGCGTTCTACAAATGCTTCCGCGAGCGCATGCACGTGACCCCGAAGGAATACCTGAAGCAAATTTCTACGCGGGTCCGCGCACAAGACAGGCGCTGAGGCGTTTCACTAGCCTTCGTCCTGCCACTTCTGGCGAGCACTCCGATGGGCTTCGGGCGTACCCACGAATCGCTCGAGGCTTCATCGGCGGTGTGTATGCCTCCGGGAAAGTTGGGATCTTCATTTCTCTCGGCTTGCTGTGCGATAGCTGCATCGTGCAAGCGGCGGTTTCTTGCTGCCTTATTTTTGGGGTGAGCCACTTGCATCCCGATTAATGGTGAGTCCGCCGTATGGCACCGTCGATAAGCCGGTGGCCGCATTAATACCGTCTATGCATGGAGCGAAGAGCGGAAGTCCATGAGCAGTGGGCTTTGTATGTTATTGCGTGCGCTGATTTTCAGTAGCTGCCTAAAATAAAAATCAACGAGGTAATACCGTGCTGAAGAAAATACTCCCTCTCATGCTCGTGGCATCGCTGAGTCATGCCGCCGGTGATGTTCGTATCTACAACTGGAGTGGCTATGTCGCGGAAGATACCATGGCCAAGTTCAAGGCGCAGACGTCAATCAATGCGCACTATGATGTGTATGACAGTAATGAGATATTGGATGCCAAGTTGATGACCGGTCGCTCCGGTTATGATGTGGTGTTCCCGTCCAGTCATTTCATGGTCCGGCAGATAAAAAGTGGTGCACTGAAGAAGCTGGATAAATCAAAGCTGCCCAACTGGAAAAATCTGGATCCGAAGTTGCTTCAGGCGACAGCGGTCAATGATCCCGGTAATCAGTACGGATTTCCTTATGTATGGGGGACTACCGGGATTGGCTATAACGTGGATAAAGTCCGTGCCGTCCTCGGCTCCAACCAGCCGTTGGATAGCTGGGACCTGATCTTCAAGCCCGAGCTTCTGGAAAAGTTGTCCAAGTGCGGAGTGGCAGTGGTTGACAATGCGCCGGAAATGCTGCCGATCGCCCTGCATTACCTGGGCCTGCCGCACCACAGCACCAACGTGAACGACTACAAGAAAGCCGAAGTCCTGCTCAAGCAAATGCGCAAGAATGTCACCTACTTCCACTCGTCGAAGTACGTGGCTGATCTGGCGAATGGTGATATCTGCTTGGTGGTCGGCTTCTCGGGCGATGTCCTCGAGGCGGCGAACAGCGCCGCCGAGGCAAAGAACGGGATCCATATCGACTATGTGGTTCCGAAAGAGGGTGCACCGACCTGGTTCGATATGGTGGCCATGCCGGCGGACGCTCCGAACGAAGAAGAGGGCTATGCCTTCATGAACTTCCTGCTGCAGCCGGAAGTGATGGCCTCGGTTACCAATGCAATCAAATACGCCAATGCAAACCAGGCTGCCGATACATTGGTCGATCCTGCTCTCAGGTCTGACATCAAGGTATATCCGTCTGCGGAAATATTCGGACGACTCTATGCCCTGGAGGCGGTTCCGCCAAACATTGATCGGCTTCGCACCCGTATCTGGAACAGCGTCATAACCGGGAAGTAATTGGATGCGGCCTGCCGGCCTTCTCTGTTAGGTCGGCACTGGCTGTATGACTTCAAGGTGGCAGGGCGCAGCCGCTTCGAAAGTGAAGTCGGCTGCTTCCTGCTTTGCCAAGCGCTGAGTAAAAGTTCGTCTGCACTTCTTTCCTGAGCCGGTAGCGGTGCTCCCAGCATTGTTTTCGTTTTTTAATAAGGCTGAGTGGTAAGTCCTTCGCCTGAGTCTCGGGATTCAATAAAGAGATCCTGTGTCGGTGGTGGTTTCCCTTTTTGCCTCTTGTGAGCGGCGGCCTGGAAAAAGCAAAAGGGGTAATTCGTGCTGAAAAAACTCTATGAAGCCTACGACAGCAACGAGCGATTGGCCGCGAAACTCAAGGCGGGGCGTTCCGGATTTGACGTGGTGTTTCCTTCCAGCCACTTCATGGCCGGGCAAATCAAAGGTGGCGTGCTGAAGAAGCTGGATAAGTCCAGGCTGACGAATTGGCAGAGCCTGGATCCTCGCCTACTTGATGCAACGGCCGTGAACGATCCCGGTAATGAGTACGGTTTTCCCTACGCCTGGGGCACCACGGGCATTGGCTACAACGTCAAGAAGGTCCGCGCCATCCTGGGTTCGGACCAGCCGTTGGACAGTTGGGAGCTGATCTTCAACCCGGACATCCTGGCGAAGCTGTCAACGCAAGGAGTGGCGGTGGTGGACAGTGCTCCTGAAATGCTTTCCATCGCGCTCCATTACCTGGGGCTGCCGCATCACAGCACCCAGGTGGGCGACTACAAGAAGGCCGAAAACCTGCTCAGGCAAATGCGCCGCCATGTTTCGTATTTCCATGCCTCGAAGTATGCGGCTGACTTGGCCCGTGGCGATGTCTGCCTGGTGGTGGGCTTCTCGGGTGATGTCCTTGAAGCCGCGAAGAGCGCTTCCGAGGCGGGGAATGGCGTTCAGATTGAATATGTGGTGCCGCGCGAAGGGGTACCTACCTGGTTCGACATGGTGGCTATACCGACGGACGCCCCGAATGAAGATGCCAGCTATGCCTTCATGAATTACCTGCTGAGACCTGCGGTACTGGCCTCGGTTGCCAACGCGGTCGATTACGCCAACGGGCGCTCGGCTGCCGACGTCGTCAGTGAGCGAGCGCTCAAGACAGCCGGTGGGATTTATCCGTCTCCCGAAGTATTCGAAAGGCTGTATGCCATGGAAGCCATTCCTCCGAATGTGGCGCGGCTGCGCGCACGTATCTGGAAAGGCGTCATGACGGGGAAGTGAGTGGCACCAGGCAGTTGTATTGGAATTCATCGATGTACCACTCCATGAGTTCACTTTCGCTATTGGCTCGAACGGTTGGCTCGACGCTGCAGTTGAAGGTGACGAAGTCACTAATCCGCATAAGGGCCAACAGATGAGACGAAGAAGATTCATGTTCGCTGCCGGGAGCTTGTTGGGGGCGGCTATTCCCATTGCTGGTGTCAGTGGCAGTAGCTTCCGCACGGAGCGCGCTGCATTGAATGGCCAAGACCTTTCGAATATCGACGTGCTGGTCGTGGGGGCCGGGATCTCGGGATTGGGAGCGGCCAGGCGATTGCACGATGCGGGTCTTCGCGTTGTAACGCTGGAAGCCCGCGACCGTTTGGGCGGGCGCCTTCTGACTCATCGGGAGTGGGAAGGGGCGAAGCTCGATCTGGGCGCGACCTGGATTCACGGGGCCAGCCAGAGCAACCCGATCGCGCAGCTGGCTAAAAAGGTGGGTGCCAGGCTCGTACCCACGCCGGCCGAGAATGCGGAAGTCTTCGGTAGCGACGGACGGCGATATGGAGCATCGGACCTGCAAGCGATGGAGACTCTCAGGGAGAGGATCGAAGAGGTCATATCCGAGGCGCAGGAGCGCGATGTCGATCTTTCGTTACAAGATGCCGTGCGGGCGGGCCTGGGCTATTCGAAGTTCACGCCAGCTGAAAGGAAACGCGTGGACTTCATACTGAATACGACTTACGAGCATGAGTACGGTGCCAGCGCGGAGGCGCTTTCGGTCCGCTGGTTTGACAGCGGTGATGCGTATCCTGGTAGCGATTCGCTGTTTCTGGACGGCTACCAGGTGCTGGTCGATCACCTCGCCAAGGGCTTGACCATCAAACTGGGTGAAGTGGTTAACGCCATCGATAGCCGCGGCGAAGATGTACTCGTGAAGACGGAAGGGCAGGTCTACCGCGCCCGGCACGTAATAGTGACGGTGCCCCTGGGTGTGCTCAAGAGCGGCGCGATAGCGTTTTCTCCGGAACTTCCTGACCGCAAGTCCAAGGCCGTCGACGGGATAGGCGTCGGTGTGCTGAACAAGTGCTGCCTGAAGTTCCCTGAAGTGTTCTGGGAGCCAGCGTTCGACTGGATCAACTATGTGCCGGACGAGTATGGCCGCTGGGCCGAGTGGATAAGCCTGGCCGGTTCGACAGGAGCGCCGGTGCTCATCGGTTTCAATGCGGCCGACTTCGGCCGGGAGATCGAGGGTTGGACGGACGCAGAGATTGTCCAGAGCGCAATGAGGACCCTGCGCAAGATGTTCCGTGAAGTGCCAGAGCCCACCGGTTGGGTGATTACCCGATGGGGCAGCGATCCCTATTCCCTGGGTTCGTACTCCTGCAATGTCATGGGCTCGACACCTCCGATGCGTAAAGACCTTGCTTTGCCCATAGACGGAAAGTTGTTCTTTGCCGGAGAGGCCACTGACGAGAACTATTACCAGACCGTCCACGGTGCTTACTCTTCCGGTCTTCGTGCCGCCACTGAAGTGCTGTCTTCCCGTTAGTTTTGCGCAACGGCCGAGGGAGATTCAGCCATTACCTCTCGGCTCGTTCGCCAAACGAACGTCGGCTGGCATTGCTGCGACATCCTCCACCTTGACCCAACCCCCACTTCCCCATACCCTCCCGTCGCCCTTGTGCAAGCGACAAGGGCCGGGTTTGGCGACCCGCTTTAACCACTGTGCGACCGCACCATGAGCGCTGCGCCGTATTTCTACGGACGTAGTGCTTTGCTATGGCGGGTCGCACAGGGAGACCTTCGGGTCTGCCGGGTAGTGGTTACCGGCTCGCCAACCCTGTGCGGCTCCGCCACCCTTCCGTTTGGCGACGGAGAGGTGGCTTCATGGACAACCACTAAGGTCTGCACAATGGACGAAGTTTTCATTCCCACCGTTTTCCACCGCTACAACCGCTCCCTCCGCGGCACCCTCATCGACAACCAACCCTGGATCGTCGCCCGTGAACTGGGCTACCTGATTCGCGAGCGGGTCGAGCATTACGTCATCAACCGTCTCGACGAAGACCTGCGCCGGCAGGCCTGGCTGACCACCGCCACGGGCGAGGAGCAGGTCTGGTTGATCAACGACTTCGGCATCTCTTACGTATTGCAGCGCTACCGCGATCCCGAGCATCGCGAGTTGCGGCGCTGGCTGACCGGGCATGTGCTGCCGACCTTGCGTGACCAGGCCTTGCTGGCGGCGGGCAGCCCTCGGCGGCTGCTGGCCAAGGGGGAGGGGCCGGCGATGGGGTTGCTGGATTGGCAGGGGGAGTTGTGGGTGGCCTTGGCGCAGTTGCCTCGGTTGATGCACGAGGAGCGTTTGGCGCCGCGTGCCTGGTGGCGGCGGGGGTGAGGTGAATCGGCTTGCAGCGGGCGGATGCTGTGCCCGCCCCGGCGTGCTGCGTCGACTGGCCTATGAAGCCCTGCGCTTGCGCACGGGTTTGCGAGCCTTGGGCGGGTCTGCAGGTATGTGCAGGTAGGACAGCACGCTTTCGGTCAGTTCTTCGGCGAGTTTCACCGCTTCCTTGTTGCGGGTCATCACGCCGGCGACGAGGCTTTCGATCAGTGCCAGTACCACGGTGTTGGAACTGATCAGCACCGGATGCTCGGCGGGCGCGAACAGGACATGTTCGGCCAATTGCACCAGGGGCGATGCCGGGGAGTCGGTGATGGCCAGCACGCCGGCGCCGCGCTCGTTGGCGAAGCGGGCGAGGTGGATGGTGTCTTGCGAATAGCGGGGCAGGGAGATCGCCAGCAGTACGTCCTGGTCGGTGATCGCGGCCAGCCGGTAGGCGGCGTTTTCGTTGCCGCCCTCCATGCAGATGGCCACGGCGTCGGCGCAATAGGGCATCAGGTTGGCCGCCGCCAGCCCGGCCATGTAGGCGCTGTTGCCGAAGCCCAGGATGTAGATGCGCCGGGCCTTCACCAGGCGATCGACGAATGCCTCGAATCCGGCCGGGCTGTTGCTGCTCGCGGCGGCGCTCAGGTTTGCGCTGGCGGCCTGGATCTGCTCGTGCAGCCCAAAGGCGCCGTCGGGGCGCTGGGCCAGTTCGTTGCGCAGTTTGTCGACCGGTGAGATCAGGTCTTGCAGCGTGCTCACCAGGGCGCTCTTCAGGGCGCTGAATCCGCTGAGCTCAAGGGCTCGCGCAAGTCGATTCACGGCAGCCGGCGAAGTCTCGGTTTCCTTCGCCAGCTCCTCGATCGTCAGGGTCGCGGCGCGCAGGGGATGGCGCAGGATGAAGTCCGCGACCTTGCGCAGCGAGGGTTGAAGCTCCGGCGAGGCGGTGGCCAGCATGCGCATCACGGGCGACGTGTAGACGGTCAGATCGGGCGAGGCTGGAGTCATGGCGCGGGAGCTTCTTCCTGGACGGGTTCGGCAGTGTATCCGATGCGTTTGCCGCTGCGGCATCGCTAATCGCTGAGCAGGCGCCCCTCGCGCAAGGGGACGGAGCCGGCGACCTTGGCGAGCCACAGACCGGGTTGCGCGAAGCGGATGCGTTCCCGGGCATAGAGCAGGCCGTCGGTGGTGGCATGTACGACGCTGCATTGGTCGGTGATCGGATCGATGACTTCGAACAGCGGGTCGCCGATGCTCACGCGGGCTCCCAGCGGCTGCAGGTAGCTGACCACGCCGGGGTGCGGCGCGTAGGCGTACTGGGCGCCGGCAAAGGGTGTGGCCGTGCAGTGCTGGTCCGGGGCAGCGGGCCATTCGCCTGCGATGAATCCCTGGTCGAAAAGAAAGCCCAGTATCGCGTCCGCATGGCGCTGCGCCTGCGCCGGCTCGGTGTCGGCCATTCCGCCCAGCTCGAGGGTGGTCGCCAGGCAGGCGGCGGGAATCGGCGAGTCGGGGAAGGCTCGCGCCAGTTTCAGCCAGGGCGAAGCACAGGATTCGTCGAACGACTGGCCGCCGGAGTCTTCGGCCAGCAGTGCGGCCCGGGCATGCAGGCGCGCGGCAAGGCTCGACAGGCGCTCCCACGATTGCGGCAGGGCATAGAGCAAGGTCACCGACTCGAAATCGCAGTGCAGGTCGAGTACCACGTCGGCGTCGCAGGCATGGCCCAGCAGCAGCCGATGCAGCCCTTCCAGCGCGGTGCGCGGCGCGGGGAGCTGCGCCAGCGCTTCGCGCATGTGCGCGCGGATCGTCGCGACGTTGCCGGTCGCGTCGTTATCGAGGACACCTTCGAGCCGGCTGCGGACTGCCTCGGCCAGGTCCGGGAAGTCGCGGTTGAAGTTCTGCCCGCTGGCGAAGTCGAAACGTCCCTGGTGGGTGGCCTGGAATACCTGGGCAAGGCCGATGGGGTTCGCCACCGGTACCAGTTCCACGACGCCGAGCAGGCGACCGGATGCCTCCAGTTCGAGCAGGCGTCGCCGCAGCTCCACGGCGACGCGCATGCCGGGCAGTTCATCGGCATGCAGCGCCGATTGGATGTATGCCTTGCGGGGGCCGTTGCCGAAGCGCAGGACCGTCAGGCGGCGCTCCACGCCCGGGCTGTTCCAGGGTAAGGGGTGATCGATCTGCTGCATGGGTGGCCTTTGTTCCGCGTCAGAAGGTGACCGGCCCGAGGGCCGGCTTCCCGGTGTCAGGCCGCTCTTACTGGCCGTAGATGTCGTAGGAGAAGTACTTGCCTTGCACCTGCTGGTACTTGCCGTTGGCACGCACGGCTGCGATGGCCTGGTTGAAGCGCTCGGCGGTCGCGGTGTCGCCCTTGCGCACGGCGATTCCCGCGCCATTGCCGAAGTACTTGGGATCGTTGAAGTCGGGGCCGACCAGTGCGAAGCCCTTGCCGGGGTCGGTCTTGAGGAAGCCTTCGCTGATGTTGACGATGTCGGCCAGGGTGGCATCGATGCGTCCGGAGGTGAGGTCCAGGAAGGCCTCGTTCTGCGAGCCGTAGCGCACCACTTCGATACCGGCCGGGGCGAAGTTGTCGGTGGCGTAGCGGTCGTAGGTCGATGCGCGCTGCACGCCGACCCGCTTGCCCTTGAGGTCCGCCAGCGGGTCCTTCACCACGCTGCCCGCCTTCATCACCAGCTTGCCGGGGGTGTGGTAGTACTTCCGGGTGAAGTCCACGGACTTCAGGCGGTCCGCGGTGATCGACATGGACGACAGCACCGCGTCCACCTTCCTGACCTTCAACGAGGGGATCAGGCCGTCGAAGTCCTGCTCGACCCACTCGCATTTCACTTTCATCTCCGCGCAGAGCGCGTTGCCGATGTCGTAGTCGAAGCCGCTGATCTTTCCATCCGGCGTCTTGAACGCGAAGGGTGGATAGGCCGCCTCGATGCCGATGCGCAGGGTCTCCTGCGCCTGGGCCAGCGTGGCGCAGGTGCCCAGTACCAGGGCGCCGAGCAGAGCGATCTTGTTCATCTTGTTACTCCTGTCGTGGCTGTCGTGCCCGTCGTGACGAGCTGGGAAAAGAAGTGGCGAGGGACTGCAGAGCTGACGGTCTTTCCGTTGGCGCACCGCTGGGCGCGCCGAATCCGAACCGGCAGGTCGAGGCTTTCCGTTCGTGACGGAAGGCTAGGCGGTAAAAAAATATGTGTCAACTATGTGTTTGTCTGAAAAAAATCATGTCATTTTAGGGGTGAGGCCCCGTGCGTGGATCGGTGCGCGGATCTGGAAGGGGAGATGAACGCCCGCTTCGTGTGATTCGGTAGGGACATCGGCGCCGCGATTTCAGCCGGGTGGTTGCGGTTCGAGCGGCCGACGCGGGTTTTGAGGGCCGGACATCTGGCATGCGAGAAGAGAAATGCAACTGAACGGATTGGAGCGGTTTGCCCTGGGCAAACTCATCGCGCACCGCCCGTCGATCGACGAGGCGCTGCTGAGCGCGGCGACGCGGGTACTGGAGCGGGTCCGGACGCCCGTGGGCTTCTATGCGCTGATCGAGTTGCCGCCTGGCCTTTGCGATCTGGACCACCTGCCGGAGTGCGAATGGAAGTTCCGGGTCGGGTTGCAGAAGCGCGGCGGATTTTTCGTCTGCTGGCCGGTTGGCGACTCGCGCTTGTGCCTGGAGGCGGTCTGCGACGGGGGCCTGGATGCGCCAAGCCTGGCGACCGAACTCTTATCGGAGGGCGCTGGCCCTGAGGGGCTGCGGGAGGCGACGCCATGACTGACGTGCGCACCGAGGCCTGCACGATCCCGAGCATCGGGCGCTGCCTCGGCTGATGAACGAGGAGCGTATGGCTCCGCGTGCCTGGTGGCGGCGGGGTGAGGGCGGATAATCCGCCCTCCATTTTTCTGGATATCAGCTGCAGGACATGGCGCAGGCGATGAAGGTCGTGGTCAGTGTGGTGAGGATCAGGCCGAGCAGGAACAGCAGGTCGGCGGCGCGCTCCAGGCGCGGGTTGCGCTGCAGCTTGCGGGTGCGCAGGCCGAAGTAGGCGGTGAGGCTGGTGGCCAGGTAGATGACGGTGTTCAGCGCGAGCATGTCCTGGCCGATCAGGTCGATGCGGTGCTGGCCGACGATGATCCGCAGCACGCTGACGACTGTCAGGCACACGCCGACCATGGCGCCGGACGCGGCGAAGATGTGCACGCAGATGTCGTCGTCCAGGTGGGCGGTGTGGGTCTTGTTGCTCATGTCGGGGTTCTCCGCTGCGCCGGCGTTGCGGCTGGTCCGCTTGGCTTGCCGGTCTCGATGTGGCTGCCATGATAGGGAGGACCCGCGCGTTCCTGTACTCGCTTTCCCGGAAGCCCCCGATGGCCAGAAAACCTTCGGAAAATCAGCCAGATAGTCGACGCCGCCCGCGTCAGGCGCGGGCGCTGGAGAAGATCGAGCTCATATTGGAGGCGTCGCGGCGCATCCTCGACCGCCACGGCCTGGAGGGTTTCACCACCAATCACGTGGCGGAGCTGGCCGGCGTCAGCGTCGGCACCCTGTACCAGTACTTCCCCAACAAGGACCGCATCCTCGACGAGCTGGCGCGGCACGAGCTGGCGCAGTTGACCGCCGGCATCATGCAAGCGCTGAGCGACCGCCCGGCGGAGGCGCCCGGCGAGCGGATTCGCGCGGTGATCCATGCCGTGGTCAGCGCCTATGGCGGGCGCAGCGGCGCACACCGGGCGCTGATGCAATACCTGCTCACCCGTGGTGGCGGCAATCCGCTGCCCGGCTTGCGCGGCAGCATCATGGCGCACCTGGTCGCCCGCGGCGTGACCGGCCCCGATCGGCAACTGCGCAACCTCGGCGAAGCCCAGGCCTTCGTCCTCGCCCATGCGGTCAGCGGCGTGCTGCGAGCCCTGCTGGAAGAGCCCGACGCCATGGCGCCGGCGCGGCGCGAAGGTATCGAGGAAGCGCTGGTGCAGTTGGTGCTGGGGTATTACTGGGGCGAGCGTTGAACCCGAGCTGCGTTTCTGCGGAGCGTGCCGATAGCGGCCCATCCAAACCGACCGCTGCCGGCGGAAAACGAGGGCGTGAGCTATACCCGCTAATCCAGCTTCGCAACGCCTCGGCACAGGAGGTTGGCTATGAAATCCACGAAGACACTTGCAGTGCTGGCGATCAGCGCAAGCCTGCTCGGCTGCGCCTCTTCATCGATCCAGACCGTGAACGTTCCACTGGAGGCCACGCGCCAGAACGCCGGACAGATCGGCAGGGTGACGTTGGCAGACTGGAACGGGCAGACCGGCCTCAGTTTCTTCATCACCGGCGCACCCAGCGGCGTCACGCTGCCGCTGCGGCTGAACTCCTTCATCTACAAAGGCAGCTGCGAGAAGCGCGGGCCGGTTGCCTACGCGATGAATGATCTGGTCAACACCAAGCGCGAACCCGTACGCGGCTGGACGCTTTCAAGGGTGGCGCCCGTCCCTCTGTCCACCTTGCTTGCCGGTGAGTACTCCATCGTGCTGCAGACTGCCGCGACCGATGGCAGCTTCGATATTTTCTGCGGCGATATTCGGCAGGAAGGCGCGGCGAAATAGCCAAAGGGGCAGGGCGCGTCGGCTGGGTTTCCGGCCGTCAGGCTGCGGCGCCC
The DNA here is from genome assembly GCF_000689415.1 of Pseudomonas knackmussii B13. Lineage (NCBI taxonomy): Bacteria > Pseudomonadati > Pseudomonadota > Gammaproteobacteria > Pseudomonadales > Pseudomonadaceae > Pseudomonas > Pseudomonas knackmussii. Next base: position 2,522,722 of record NZ_HG322950.1, read on the forward strand.
GCCCGGAAGGAAAGCAGCACGACAACCCACAGCCCGAGTGTGGCGAGGAAGTTGATCGTGAACACCAGCCCGCGCAGCCGGATAAGGCTGGCGCCGCCGAAGGCCTGCATCAATCCCTGTATTTGCCGGCAGTGCTCGCCGGCATGAGGTTGCGCGTGCTGAAACGGAAAGAGCCCGCTGCCACAGGGTGTCGGCGTTCACCGGACCACTGCGGCAGCGGGCTTGTCTCTCTAAGCCGTTAGGCCTGCTGGATGGCCTGGTAGGTCAGGTCGAGGCACTTGCGAGCCTTTTCCACCAGCTCGTCGATCTCGGCACGGCTGATCACCAGCGGCGGCGCGATGATCATGGTGTCGCCCACGGCGCGCATGATCAGGCCGTTATCGAAGCAGTGCTGGCGGCAGATCATGCCCACGCCCTTGCCTTCGTAACGCGCACGGGTCGCTTTGTCCTTCACCAGCTCGATCGCGCCGAGCATGCCCAGGCCGCGCACTTCGCCCACCAGCGGGTGGTCGGCCAGCTCGCGCAGGCGTTGCTGCAGGTAGGGCGCGGTGTCGGCGTGGACCTGCTCGATGATCTTTTCGTCGCGCAGGATGCGCAGGTTTTCCAGGCCCACCGCCGCCGCCACCGGGTGGCCGGAATAGGTGAAGCCATGGTTGAAATCACCGCCTTCGCTGATCACCTTGGCCACTTTGTCGCGCACGATCACGCCTCCCATGGGGATGTAACCGGAGGTCAGGCCCTTGGCGATGGTCATCAGGTCCGGCTTGAGGTCGTAGTAGTCGGAGCCGAACCATTCGCCGGTACGGCCAAAGCCGCAGATCACCTCGTCGGCGACGAACAGGATGTCGTACTTGGCGAGGATCTCCTTGACCTTCGGCCAGTAGGTCGACGGCGGGATGATCACGCCGCCGGCGCCCTGGATCGGCTCGGCGATGAAGGCGGCGACATTCTCCTCGCCCACTTCCAGGATCTTCTTCTCCAGTTGCTCGGCGGCCCAGACGCCGAAGTCGGCTTCGGACATGTCGCCGCCTTCACCGAACCAGTACGGCTGCGGGATGTGCACGATGTCGGGGATCTGGCCAGCCTGCTGGTGCATGCCGCTCATGCCGCCCAGGCCCGCGCCGGCGACGGTGGAGCCGTGGTAGCCATTGATCCGGCCGATGATGACCTTCTTGCTCGGCTTGCCCTGGATCGCCCAGTAGTGGCGGACCATGCGCAGCACGGTGTCGTTGCCTTCGGAGCCGGAGCCGGTGAAGAACACGTGGCTCATGCCGGCGGGGGCGACATCGGAGATCGCCTTGGCCAGCTCCAGCGCCGGCGGGTGGGCGGTCTGGAAGAACAGGTTGTAGTAGGGCAGTTCCTTCATCTGCTGGGCGGCGACGTCGGCGAGCTCGTCGCGGCCGTAACCGACCGCCACGCACCACAGGCCGGCCATGCCGTCGAGAATCTTGTTGCCCTCGCTGTCCCACAGGTAGACGCCCTTGGCCGAGGTGATGATCCGCGGGCCTTTCTCCGCCAGCTGTTTTACGTCGCTGAAGGGTGCCAGGTGGTGGTCACGGCTCATGGCCTGCCAGGCGAGGGTCTGGGAATTCTTCTGGGTCATGTTCATCTCTCTTTATTTATTCAAAACAGCAAATGATCAGGCGAATGCTTTCAACATCGGCTCGCGCAGGGCCGCGCGTTGTCGACAGGCTTTGCCGAATGTTTGGAAAATGGTCAGGTAATGCGGGTTATCCAGCACCTTGAACTCCGGATGCCATTGAACAGCCAGCGCGAAACTTTTGCTTTTTTCAACCGAGATGGCTTCTATCAAACCATCGGGTGCAACAGCTTCAACTCTTAAACCCGGGGCCAATACATCAATGCCCTGGCCATGAATCGAATTGACATCGATAACTGCCGGCAAGCCCATGCCTTGCATCAGGCCGCCAGGCTGCACATGAACTTCATGGCGAAAGCCATATTGCTTGTCGATCGACTCATCCTTGCCCTCGCGATGGTCCATGAACCGGCCGGTCTCGTGGACCTTCTGGTGCAGGGTGCCGCCCAGCGCCACGTTCATTTCCTGGAAACCACGGCAGATGCCCAGCACCGGCACGCCCGCGGCAATGGCCGCGCGCATCAGCGGCAAGGTGGTGGCGTCCCGCGCAGGGTCGTGTTGGGTACCTGCGGCGCTGGCCGGGCCGTTGTAGTGGAAGGGTTCGATATTGGACGGCGAGCCGGTGAAGATCAGCCCGTCCACGGTATCGAGGATGTCGTCCGCATCAACCAGCTCGCCCAGGCAGGGAATGACAATCGGCAGTCCGCGCGCTGCGTTCTTTGCAGCGCGAATATATTTCTCGTTAATAGTCTGGGCTGCGTGCTGCTCAATCATGTTGGTGCATGCGGTGATGCCGATAACAGGCACGCGTGGCATATAGGTCATCCTCCGGCAAAACAATATTTCGAGTGGTATTCAAATTGGCTGATAACGGGTGTGGAAAAGCGCTCTCGCTATTGAGTTATGCAAGAGTCATCGGTACTTGCGGGTATTGATTTAATTCAGCAGGTCCAACTTTTCCTTTCGCGGCAGCGCATCACCCATTCAATTGAATACCCAGAGCACGCGGGTGAGCCGGTCCGTCAGGTTGGCGTAGCGGAACTTGGCGTGGGGTTGCAGCTGAAAACTGTCATCGGCGTGGAGCGTCACCGCGTCGGCTTCGTCCAGCCAGACCGTCAGCTCGCCCTCCAGCACGAAGCAGCCCTGTTCCGATCGGTCGCTCAAATACGCTTCGCCGCTGCTGGCACCGGGTTCGAGGCGACTGTCGAGCATGGAAAAACCACCGGAGATGGACGGCGACGCCAGCACGTCGGTAATGCCGCCACCCAGATACAGCGTGCGCCGTTCCTGCGGGCGAGTGACCCAGTGGAGGTCCCGTGGCTTTTTCAGGTTGTAGAAATAGGCGGTCGACACCCCGAGGGTTTCACTGATGGCGGTCAGGTCCGCCACCGTTGGCCGCGAGACACCCCGTTCGACCTGCGACAGGAAACCGAGCGAGCGGTCGATGCGTTCGGCCAGCTCGGCCAGCGTCAGCCCCCTGAACTTGCGCAGGTCGCGGATCAGGATGGCCAGACCTTCGACTTCTTCTTGCATCTTCATGAGGGGTTCCGTGGGCGAGGGTGTCTGTGAAATTTCACATAAATTATTTCATGAAAATATACATTATTATTTTCACGAGGCAAGCCCTTGCGATCAGAGGGGACGAAAATGCGGGAGTGCGCCGGTTGAAGGACCCGCGCCAGTCAGGCGTGCCAGGAGGGAGTGATGCGCTGGCCCGACGCAGCGTTGAATGTGCGTTTGGCGTTCGATGCTGCAGGTGCGGATTGGGCGGGGAAGGCCGCGCCGGCAAGCTGGAAATCCGTGCCGGCGCAGAAATGAAAAAGGCCGCACCCCATCGATACGGCCTTTACCTCGGCGCTGTCCTGGAGGGCATTGCCTTGGCGAGGAGAGTTTGGCGGATTCGTTCAGGGGATGGGGGCCAAGCGAGAAAACTTCTCGGGATGGGCGAAAGGGGAGATGGCTTCTTTCGGCCCCCAGGCTGCCGTTCGCCAAGGGAATTGCTTTAGCTGTCGCTTCGTCGCACGAACGACAAGAATCCTTCTTTCTCAATGCTCTTCGACATCGGCTTTTCATCGAATCAATCAAGTAATCGCTCTGTTCAGGCCACCCAGCGTAGTCCGGCGACACTCAACAGGATCAAGCCGATCCAGACAAGTTTCCACAACGATACTGCATCACCCAACCAATACATTCCGACGATGGCTGTGCCGGCAGCGCCTATGCCGGTCCAGACCGCATAGGCGGTTCCAACGGGCAGCACCCGTAACGCCATCGTCAACAAGGACAAACTGCCGGCCAATACTACGACCGTGCCGGCCAGCAGCCAGGGCCGTTCAAGGCCATTTGCAGATTTCAACCCAACCGCAAAGAGAATTTCCAGGAATCCGGCAACGATCAGCAGCAGCCAGGATGTGTTGTAAGTCATTCGATGAAACCTATCTGGGTAAAAAAAGCGAGCCGATGAAGGCTCGCCAAAGAGAGGTAAAAGGCTAGTTGGCCAACAGTTTGCCGCTGAACAGGCTGTTCAGGGTTTTCACCATCAGCACGGTCAGCGCCACAGTGAGAAACAGCAGGATCACAGCAGCGATTACCGTCAGCACGGTGTTGTCGTGGGCATGTGCATATTTCAGCGCCGCATTGCTCAGGGCCGCGATGGGAAAGCTGATTGCCCACCACGAAGGGGCAAAGGGCACATCGCGACGGAACACTTTGAAGCTCAGCACCACGAACAGGAACAGGCCGAAATAGAACAACACGCTGGCAAACTGGTCGATCTGACCGAACACGTTGGTGTACGCCAGGAAACCTACTTCAAACGGCGCAATCAGGACCATCAGCGAAGGAACCATGCCTTTGGCCAGCACTGCCTCATGCGTCAGTCGCGAAAAGATCCGGGTGAAGAAAACCAGTGCCAGTACTGCACCCACGGCGAGGGCAAACAGGTTGAATTCAGCGACCCAGGCCATTGGCATGTGCGCACCGGTTACCGCGATATCGAGGGTGGCAACACCAGGAATCAGCCAGGCAGGTACGGCATTCGACGAATCCTGGTTGCCCGACAAGAGACGGGAGACTACGAGGCCTGCGAGCAGCACCGTCAGTGCGCTACCCAGTATCCAGAGCGCCTGTCCGAGTAACGCGTTGTGGGGCGCCGCGACTGCCGAAAGCAGCAACAGTGCAATGGTGACGGTGCCAAAAAAGTTGCTGGCGATCGGATGGCCGAACTCGGCCCTTACCGCTTCTGGATGTTTCACCCATTTTGCCAGGTAACTTAAGGTCAGCAGCACGAACACCAGGCCGGCCAAGGCGCCAATCGCTTCACCCAGCGCGCCGCCGACGCCGTAGTACTGGCCGCTCAAGCGCCAGGCCAGTCCCAGGCCGGCCAAACCCATGACTGATCCGAACAAGTTGATAGGCAGGTTTTTGATCGATGTCTTGCTGGTGGTGACCGCTTGAGCAACATCGGTGGTGGGGGGGTATACAGTGTTCATGGCAGTCTCCCGTTTGACTGAATTTGCTGTTGGAGATATTTTCAGCCAAACATGCACTGGCTGAAATAGTCGCAGTGCGACGTATTCAGCCAATGACTCGACGGGGACAGACATCATGCGCATAACCCTCCTGGCATTCCCCCGTGTGCAGTTGCTGGACGTAATCGGGCCGGCCGACGTCTTCGCCGAAGCGGCCAAGCAACTGGGCAATCCGCGCGCCTATCGGGTTGAAGTCATTGGTACCGTCAAGGGGATGATCAAAGGCTCGAACGGATTGAAGCTGGCCATCGACGAAACGTTCGAAACCTATAAAGGCAAGATCGACACCTTGCTCGTGGCGGGCAGCCCACACATCGATGAAATTGCGCGGGACCCTGCACTGCAAGATTGGCTGCGTCGGCAAGCTAAATCCGTACGTCGTATCGGCTCAGTCTGTAGCGGAGCATTTCTGCTGGCCGCTACTGGTCTTCTCGACGGGCGCCGCGTTACCACCCATTGGAATTCCAGCGCGAAACTCGCGAAGGAGCATCCGCAAGCACAGGTCGATCCGGATAGCATCTTTATCAAGGATGGCAACATCTACACTTCGGCCGGCGTTACCGCGGGCATGGACTTGGCTTTGGCATTGGTCGAAGAAGATTACGGCCGAGAATTGGCGCTCAGCGTTGCCCGTGAAATGGTGATGTTCTTCAAACGACCTGGCGGGCAATCGCAGTTCAGCGCGCAACTGGCAGCGCAAACCGCCGAACGTAGCGTTATCAGAGACGTGCAGGATTATGTGGTAACGCACCTGAAGGCCGACTTGAGCGTTCCCAGCCTGGCCGCGCGCGCCGGTATGAGCGAGCGCAACTTCGCCAGAACCTTCAAGGCCGAAGCCGGCTCGACCCCGGCCGAATTTGTCGAACTGGCGCGCATCGATGCGGCCAGGCGGCTGATCGAAGACTCTGACGTATCACTCAAACGCTTGGCCGATACAGTCGGCTATGCCAATACGGATGGGTTCAGAAGGGCTTTTATGCGCCGTCTTGGGGTGGGCCCAAGTGATTATCGAAAGCGTTTTTCCTCGGGGTGATGTGACTTCATCGTGCGCTTCTGGCCGTTTTCTGCCCGCTGCAACAGGCCGCAGTCGACCCAAGGTCCGCAGGGCCCCGCAGTAACCCCGCGTTGGAAATAGCCTCGTCGATACCCAGCGCCAACAGCATCTGCTCCCGCATCCAGCGGAGCGTTGAAGCTCCGGCGCGGCGCTGCTCAGTTGCATTGCTGCCCGACGCGGCAGGGTGAACGGGTGATCGGAGCTGGTGACTATGAAAGGCGCCCGCGACCTTCGCTATCATCCCTTCCCGATTTCCCTTCGTAATACCCCAGCTGTCAGGAACAGAAACCATGAGCGCACCCACCTTCCGCATCGCTACGCCAGCAGACACCGACCGCTGCTACGCGATCGAAATCTCGGCCTATGAAGGCGACGAGGCGGCCACCCGCGAGAAAATCGCCACGCGCATCGCGCAGTATCCGCAGGGCTTTCTGATCATGGAGCTGGACGGCGAGGTGATCGGCTTCATCAACTGCGGTTGCGCATACGAAGTCGTCATGTCCGACGAGGCTTTCAAGGAACTGGTCGGCCACGATGCCGAGGCGCCGAACGTGGTCATCATGTCGGTGGTGATCGACCCGGCCCAGCAGGGCAAGGGCTATGCCTCGTTGATGATGCGTACCTTCATCGAGCGCATGCGCGCCCTGCACAAACAGACCATCCACCTGATGTGCAAGGAGCGCCACGTCGAGCTGTATCGCCGGTACGGCTACCAGTACGTGCGCCCGTCCGCCTCCGACCATGGCGGCATGGCCTGGCACGAAATGGTCATGGCGCTGTAGGCGTCAGCTCGCGGCTGCGCTCTGCGCGAAGGCCAGGTGATAGCCGTTGCAGTCGCGCACCCCGAACTCGCGGGAGCCGTAGGGCATGTCCTGCAGCGGCCAGGCGATCCGGGCTTTGTCCTGCACCTTCGCGAAGTAGCCTTCGACGTCGGTGATGTGGAAGTAGAAGGTGCCCGAGCAGGCAGCCGGAGCGGCCCACAGGTCTTGTGCGGTGAAGACGACACGGCAGTCTTCGAGGCGGACGCTGAGGGTCCCTTCGGCGGTTTCGCTCACCTCGAAGCCTAGCGCGTCCCGGTAGTGTTCGCGGGTGAGGTCCAGGTCATTGCAGCGAAGCAGGGCGACTAGCGGCATACGAGCTCCCGAAATGGAATGGTTGGACGATCTTCGTGCGGGAGCATAGCCCGGGCGAGTGCTAGTCCTGGCGTATTTCGCCGCCCGCCAGCCGCTCGGGGAAGCGCTCCACCAGCCAGTCGATGAAGACCCGCAAGCGGTGCGTGACGTGGCGGTTCTGCGGGTACACGACGTGGAAGGGGTAGGGCGCGGGTTGCCACTTCTGCAGGATCTCCACCAGCGCGCCTTCGCGCAGCGCTTGCGCTGCCGCATAGCGAAACGTCTGGATGATGCCGAGCCCGGCGACACAGGCGGCCAGGTGGGCGTTGCTTTCGTTGACGCCTACGCGGTGCTCCAGCTTGATTTCGCTTTTCTCGCCATCGTGCTCGAAGCGGAAGGGGAAGGCCCGGCCGTTGCGGGGGGACAGGTAGGTCACCAGCCGGTGGCCGTTCTTCAGCTCTTCCGGGTAGGCCGGTACGCCGCATTGGCGCAGGTAGCCGGGGCTCGCGCAGGTGATCATCTCGGCGTGGCCGATGTTTCGCGCGACCAGCGACGAGTTGTCCAGCGGCCCGCCGCGGATCGCGCAGTCGACGCTGTCGCTGATCAGGTCCACCGCGCGGTCCGACACACCCAGGTCGATGCGGATGTCGGGGTAGCGCGCCAGGAAATCCGGCAGCAGGGGAATGAGTACGTCGCGTGCGGTCGAGCCGCCGATGTCGATTCGCAGATGGCCACGGGGCTTGCCGCGCGCCAGGTTGAAGGACGAGTCGATGTCCTCCAGGTCGCGCAGGATGCGCGTGGCCTTCGCGTAGTAGTCCTGGCCTTCCGGCGTCACCGTGACCCGCCGCGTCGTGCGCTGCAGCAGACGTACCTCCAGGTGCGCCTCCAGCTCCCGCACCAGCTTGCTCAGGGTGGCGTTGGGCATGTCGAGCGAGTCGGCGGCGCGGGTGAAGCTGCCGGCTTCCACGACGCGGGCGAAGGCGCGCATCGCCATCAGCTGATCCATCGAGAAGGGCTCCAAACGGGTTCTTGATTATCCATGCACATGGATAGTCATTCCATTGTATGCGCTTTTTCGGTTAATCGACGGGCCCTAGAGTAGCGCCATGCCTGACGACGAGCCACGACGAATAGCGATCTCGGCAGTCGCGGCAGACCTCTCTCATTCAGCTTTCTGGAGCTCATCATGAACAAGCAACTCACTGGCAAGATCGCACTCGTCACCGGCGGCAGCACGGGCATCGGCCTGGCCGCCGCCCAGGAACTCGCCGCCCAGGGCGCGCGGGTGTTCATCACCGGCCGCCGCCAGGCGGAACTCGATGCAGCGGTAGAGGCCATCGGCCCGGCCGCCACCGGCATCCGCGCCGATGCCTCGGTGCTCGCCGACCTGGACGCGGTCTACGCCCGGATCGCCGCAAGCGCCGGCAAGCTCGACATCCTCTTCGCCAACGCCGGCGGCGGCGACATGCTGCCCCTGGGCGCGATCACCGAGGAGCACTTCGACCGCATCTTCGGCACCAACGTGCGCGGCGTGCTCTTCACCGTGCAGAAGGCGCTTCCGCTGCTGACCGATGGCGCCTCGGTCATCCTCACCGCGTCCACCACTTCAGTGCAGGGCACCGCCGGCTTCAGCGTCTACAGCGCGAGCAAGGCGGCCGTGCGCAACTTCGCCCGCTCCTGGGCGCTGGACCTGAAGGACCGCGGCATCCGCGTGAACGTGGTCAGCCCCGGCCCCGTCCGTACCCCGGGCCTCGGCGGGCTGGTGCCTGATGAAGCGCGCCAGGGGCTGTTCGACGCGCTGGCCGCGCAAGTGCCGCTGGGTCGCCTCGGCGAGCCGGAGGAGATCGGCAAGGCCGTGGTCTTCCTCGCGTCCGAGGCATCGAGCTTCGTCAACGGCATCGAGCTGTTCGTCGATGGCGGGATGGCGCAGGTGTAAGCGCCCGCCAGAAACCCGGAAGGGCGGATTCATGCGACTGCTTTCGAGCCGGCTCTCGGGCGGGTTCAAGGCAGGGGCATGAATCCGCCCTTTTTGCCTTGTCCGGTTGCGGCCTGAAGCCCGAACGGCACCGGCCCATCAACTTCAGTGCGCGCCCCGGCGCTACCTCAGCGAAGCAATCCCACCCCATCGGTGCAATGCCAGGGGCGCGGAACTGAGCGCCGGCATTCCTTGGCGGCGCGTTCATAAGTCATTCATTCGCATCTCGATAGGCTTGCGCCATCCGAACTTGGCCGCAGCTGCAGCGAAGCTTCGTTTTGCACGCATCGAGACAATCGTCCGGGGCTGGAAGCGGTGTATGTCCAAGGACTTCCTCCGCCCACGCAATGCCTTGCACAAGGGAAAATACGACATGACGAAAATGACCACTCACGACTGGCTCAACAAAGTGCCTGAAGTGACTCTGGCCTTCTGGGTCATCAAGATCATGTCCACCACGGTGGGCGAAACTTTCGCGGACTTTCTTGCCGTCGACGCCGGGCTTGGCCTTGGAATAACGAGTGCGGTCATGGCTGCACTGCTGGCCGTTGCATTGGTCGTCCAGGTTCGCGGCCGCACCTACACGCCGTGGATCTATTGGCTGTCGGTAGTGCTGGTCAGCATCGTCGGAACGCAACTGACCGACATCCTCACCGATGTGCTGGATGTCAGCCTCTACACAAGTACCGCAGTCTTCTCCGGGCTCCTGGTAGTCAACTTCGCGGTCTGGTACGCGGTGGAGAAGAACCTCTCCATCAGGGAAATCATCACGCCCCGTCGCGAGCTCTTCTACTGGACGACGGTGCTCTGCACCTTCGCATTGGGCACCGCCGCCGGCGATCTCGCGACCGAGGCGCTGGGCCTGGGCTTCACGCTCGGTGCCATGATCTTCGCCGCTCTAATCGCCTTGGCCGGTGTCGCCTGGCGCTACGGCCTCAACGCCGTGCCCGCTTTCTGGGTCGTTTACATCCTGACCCGCCCGCTGGGCGCCTCGCTGGGCGACCTGCTGACTCAAGCGCACAAGTACGGCGGACTGGGTATCGGGGCGACTTGGACCAGCGTGATCTTCCTCTGCGTAATCGTTGTTCTGGTGGCTGCCGCGCAGTTCGCCGCCAACAGCAGAAAACAGCTTTCTCAATAACTCTTCTGGCTTTGGTTGGAAATGAACATGAATGTTTTCAAGAAAGTGATCTGTAAAGCGTCGCTCGCCTCGGCCATTGCATTGCTCAGCCTGGCGGCGGCCTGCTCGAAACCGGCGGAGCCGCCGAAGCCCGGCACCGATCTGCAGAGCGGTGCGGCCCAGCACGCCGCTTCCAAATTGGGCGATCTGTCCGAGTTCCGCGTCATTGCCAGCGACGTTGCCGCGCTGGTGGACAAGAACGAACTGGAGAACGCGAAGCACCGAATCAAGGACCTGGAGTCGGCGTGGGACGAGGCGGAAGCCGGCCTCAAGCCGCGCGCTGCGAGCGACTGGCATGTGCTCGACAAGGCCATCGACCGCGCGCTGGATGCGTTGCGTGACAGCAGCCCGCAACAGGCCAACTGCAAAGCCGCCATGTCGGACCTGCTGCAGGCTTTCGACAGCCTTCAGGGCAAGGCCTGAGCTACACAAAAGCTCCCTGAACGAGCGGTGCTGAGTGCTTGATCCGCGAGCGGGGCGAGCATTGCGTCATCGCATGCCAGCCGCTCGCTCGGGATCGCTCAGGCCGTGGTGCTCACCGAAGTACCGCTGGTGCTGCTGCCGGATTCCGTCAGCGCTTCTGCATAGGCGGAGTAGGCCGCTGCCACTGCCGCGGATGCGGTCGAAACGCGCGCTTGCGCGGCTTGCTCCGCGACCTGTCGAGTCTGCTTCTCCTCAGCGGTTTCATTGCCGCTGCCCTTGTCGACTTTCGCCAGTTCCTGCTCGGCTTCCTGCAGTTCTTTCTGCGCCTGCTCGATGGCCTGTTTCAGTTTTTCCAGCGTGCTGTCGGAGGAACTGCTGGAGCTGCCGCTGCTCGCTCCGGCTGCGCCTGCTCCCCCAGCGCCACCCGCGCTCTGCGTCGAGCTGCTCGCATTGGCCTGGGCCGTGCTCGTAGCATCGGACGTGGTGCTGCCATCGTCATTGGTCGAGGTGGTGGCGGTAGAGGAAGAGGCCGAGGAAGTGGGGTAGCTGATGTTGATGTTGCTCAGGGAGTTGATGCTGGACATGGGGCGATTCCGGCTGATGGTCGACCCCTGAAGTGGCGGCCATCGGGCGAAAACGTTGAGGGTGATTTGTTATCGACTTGGTATCGGGGCGGATACTTGCGCCCGGCGCGTGAAGCGATTTCGACGCCCAGGGGCGTAGGGCGCATGACCCCGCCCGGGGCCTGCACCCTACAAGTGCCGCAGTTGCTCAGATCAGCTGGTCGATGAGTACGGCGTTGCTGTAGATCAGGCTGCCGTCGCTGGCGCGGTGGCCGACCAGGTGGAACTGGCCGCGCTCGTCGCGGCCCAGGTAGACGCGCAGCTGGCAGTCGGTCAAGGGCCCGTAGCCTTCGGGCATCTGCAGTTCGAGGGTGCTCATGTCGACGTCCACCCAGCGTTCCTTTTCATGGGTGCGTTGCAGCTCTTCCTCGGCTTGCTCCAGGCGCCGGTGGTCGGTGCCGCTGAGGTAGAAGTGGATGTCCTCGATGGGCGTCGAGCGCGCGTCGGGGCTGGTCTTGCACCAGCCTTCGATGGTCAGGGTGCTCATGGCGTGGCCTCCCGTTCGATGGCGGACAGGGTTTTGCCCGGCCTTCAGAGTTTTCTGACCGAGGCCGGCGTCCAAGATTCGATTTTTCTGCCGGGCCGCCCGCGCCGCTTCCGCCGTGCCGATACAGGCAACAGCGGTTTGCGCGCAGAACCTAGAACTTCCAGATCGGGCCGTAAGCGCCAACGCAGGCGTTTTCGAGGGCGTCGCGCCGGACGCTGTGCGCATTCACGCCGCCCCATTGGTCGATCTCCAGTACCAATTGCGGGTCGAGTACCTTGCCGCTCTTCAAGTGCACGCTGTCGTAGACGCGCAGGTTGTTGCCCGCGTTGACCACGCGGGATTCCATCCAGGCTTCAGGTTCGCTCCCTTCATGGAGGCGGGCGAGGAGGGCGTTGTAGAGCGGAAGCTTGCGGCCATCGCTGGATTTGCAGTCGATGTTGATCTTCCTCACGGTCGCCTCGGCCTGCGGTGAACTGAAATGCAGCCGTGGGCCGAAATCGCGCTGCAGCTTCTCCACGTAACTCGGCCCTGCCACAGGGCCGGGGGCCTGTGTCGATGGGGCAAGCAGCTTTCGGGTCGGCGTGGCCGGCGACTGTTTGGCGAGGGCGTTTTCGCAGGCTGTTCGGCTTTTGTAGAAGCGGTAGGCAAGCGTTTCGCCGGTGGGTTTGTAGGTCGCCGAGGCGACCAGGACGGTGCCGTCGTCGCTCAGCTTCGAGGTTTGCCGGTCATAGCTCCCGGCGTCGCCCCAGATTCCATCGGGCAGCCCTTGCGGCCATTCGTAGCACTGCGGTGGCGCGGCGTTCCGGCGCAGTTCGTAGACCCGCCCCTGCAGGAAGTCCGTGGGCGATTGGGCACTTGCGGTAAAGGACAGGAGTGCAGTCACGGACATGCACCTGGCGATGATCGTTGGCGTCCGATTCACGCAGCGTCTCCTTGTTGACCCATCCAGCCTTGGATTGGGCATTTGGGCTTGGAGGGATTATGGCCCTTGCCAGGATCGACGTTGTTCGCAACGGAGCAAAAACCGGCGCCGTTTTCTGCGGTGGTTCACCTCTGGCACCAAGGCAGCGGCCTGCGCATGGGCGTGAATCCGGGATTGGCTATTCGAAGGGTTGCCGAATTCTCATGAAGTCATGCAAGCATAGTAAATAGAAGTTATTTGATTCGGCACGTAAGTTGGTTCTTCACTCGTGCAATTCTAATTATTTCTCTCTCCGCAAAATATATTTGAATCGGTAAAACACTATTACCCAATAGTTTGTGAATCCCCGTATTTCAAGGGCTGCGCAGGTGTATGGCTATTGGGTTTTCCTGGTGCGGAAACTTTTCTAGTTGCTTTGACATCGTTCTGAAATATTCGAAAAACAATATTCCGCCGCAGTTTGGGGACAAGGACTTCGCATGAGTCGGAGCTTTGCGAGAACCAAACTTCTTGGGCGGAAAGTGCCGCCTTTCTTGATGATCAGGAGAGTCTTGATGCGTAGTATTTCTGCACTGAGCGGTATGGGGATTTGTACGGGGGCGCTGCTCGTCCTGAGCGCTCCGGCACATGCAGGAGTCGATGCCAAGTTGCTGGAGATGCTCAAGAGCAACGGCTCGATCAGCGCCGCTCAGTACTCCGAGCTCAAGGGCGAACTGGAGCGGGAGAACCAGGTTGCTGCCGAGCAAGCCAAGGCCGCCAAGGCCAAGAGCGACCAGATGAGCGCCTTCGAGCAGAGCCTGGCCTGGGCCGCGAAGACCCAGGTGAAGGGCGACGTGCGTGTTCGCCAGGAAACCGTGCATGCACAGAACAGCGGCACCAAGGGCGACCAGAACCGCCAGCGCATCCGCGCCCGGGTCGGCTTCTACAGCCAGATCAACCCGCAGGTCGACACCGGCATCCGCATCGCTACCGGCAGCGGCGACGACGCCCGCTCGACCAACCAGAGCATGGACAACTACTTCGACAAGAAGCAGCTGTGGCTGGACCAGGCGTACATCGACTTCCACCCCACCGCGATCAAGAACCTGCACCTGATCGGCGGCAAGATGAACCAGCCCTGGGTCAGCGAAGGCGACATCATCTGGGACGGCGACATCAACCCCGAAGGCTTCGCCGCCACCTACAAGTACCCGCTGGGCGGTAGCGCCGAACTGTTCGGCAGCGCCGGCTACTTCAACCTGAAGGACAACGTCGATGGCGACGGCTACGCCTTCCAGCATGACCTGCGCCTGTACAGCGGCCAGCTCGGCACGCGCTTCGCGCCCATCGACGGCGTAAAGGCGACCCTGGGGGCGAGCGTCTACGCCTACGACAACGGCGACAACAGTGCTTGCGGCACCTCGACCACCACGCCGTGCCAGCTCTCCGCCAACGGCAACACCACCAAGGACTTCCGCCTCTACGAAGGCTTCGGCCAGCTGGACTTCGCCAACCTGCCGATCCCGCTGTCGCTGTACGGCCAGTACGTGGTCAACGAGGCGACCAATAGCAACCAGGACACTGCCTGGCTGACCGGCGCCAAGTCGAAAGTGGGTGATTTCAGCTTCGACTACAACTACCGCGACGTTCAGCGTAATGCGGTAGTCGGGGCCTTCACCGATTCGGACTTCGCCAACGGCTATACCGCCTCGCGCGGTCACAAGTTCAAGGTGGGTTACGACATCGACAAGAACTTCGCCCTGGGCGCCACTTATTACATGGCCGAATCCGACGCCGCCAGCGGCACGCGCAAGGATGCCAATATCGATACGCTGCAACTGGATCTGGAAGCCAAGTTCTAATCGCTTCCTTCTGTAATACCGCTCCGCCAACGCCTGATATCAAACGTACGGTTTCAGTATCCAGCTGAAATCGACAAGGACTCTCTTTGCCTGACTTTCAAAGTTTGTGGAGAGAGTCGGCGGAGCGCTGCTGGTAACTTCATCATCCGTTTTTCCCCTTGGCCGTCACAGCGACCCCATGCGCTTTGGCGGCCTGTTTTATTCTGGCGTTGAGAACTCAGGGCGCAACTTTCGGCAGGACGCCAGCCGGCCAGTCGATCAGTAGGTTATTTCCACCGATCGCCCAAATGCATTGGTCAGGGTCCTGTGGGCACTGGCCGCTTCGCCGATCAGTCGCTCGAATTCGACGCGTTGTGCGGGCGTGATCGGAATCGTGACGCGGTGAAGAAATTCCAGCAGGCGCTGATGCGCGGCAACCGATTCCGCCATCAGGCGCTGTTTGTCGCAGGCGTCCTCCATCGCTGATCCTCCTACTTCGGCACGCTTGGAGTTCATGGGCGCGTTTCACGGATAGCGGGTAATTCTTCCTTCCTGAATTTCCGCGGCGAACACGTCGAGGGAGTCGGCATCGATCTCCAGCTGCACGGCAGCTGCTTCGAGCTCGCTGGCCAGCCAGTCCTGGGCCACGGACCTGGAGACCTTGCGCAGCAATTCGGTCGCCGCGGCGTTGTTGAACGCCGTGGTGCGAATCGCGCGGCGAAACTGCTCAGTCATTGCGCTCACTGCTCAGCCCCCGATTTGGACACTTGCAAAGAGAATTAGCCGATGAATGCAGTCAACATTTAGGCCAGCGTCGCCACCGGACGAATTGCAGAGAGAAGCCGACCAATAACAGACGTTCGTGCCAGGTTGCCGGATGACGCCGTCGGCGCACGCCACTACATTGCTTGCACGCATGACCAGGCAGTCAGTTGAAAAAAATAAGGTGGTATGTGCCATGCGACAGAAGATCTGCAGCAAGATCGGCAATTGCATGCTTATTGTCGAAACCCGTGATGTCATTCGTTTTGCCGCTGAAGACAAGTACATCGTTGCCCACACCCCGACGAAAAGTGTGTGCTTCGAAGGAACCCTGAAGGCCCTGGAAGAAGAGTTCGCGGCGGATTTCATCCGCATCCATCGCAGCCACCTGGTGCGCAGGACCCAGCTGACCGGCCTGCGTTGGGACGGCTACCTGGCCAGCGTTTCGCTCAAGGGCTGCGAGGAGCGCATACCGGTGGCCCGACCGCGTTGCGCGCACGTGCGATCCCTGCTCGAGGGCGCGCCGATCAGCCCCCTGCACATTCGGCAAGTGGGATCGCCCATCTCGGAGCAAGCGCTCCCGATCGAGGCCAGCAACGGCGACGAGCCGCTACTGTGCTTCAGCGGAGGGGAGTGGTAGCAACCGTCAGAACCGCATCATCGGCAGCGGGCTCAGCGGGTGCTTGAGGGTGCGTTTGCCGGTCAGTTGCAGCAGGCGCAGGTGGAAACCCGCGGTAGGAAAGGCAGCGTGGAGCTTGCGCAGAAAGTCTCGCGCCAGCCCCGAAGACAGTATCCCCAATGACACGTCCGCCCAGTCGGCGCGCCTGAACGCCTCGACCAATCGGCCGCCTTCGCCCCTGAACGGGGTGATCTTGTGGTGTTGCTCGATCATCGACTCGATTTCCGCCGTGTCCACCGGACATCCCTTCGTCACGATCCAGTCCCGCGCCAGCCGCCGGGATGGCGCGAGGTAGTCGAAGGTGTCGTCGGTCCAGATGCCCAGGTCGTGGAAAGCGGCTGCCAGGCTGATCGTGCGCGTCAGTCGTTCGTCTTCGTCAGAGCCCGTGACCATCGCCAAGCACAGGTTGGCGACGCGATAGGCGTGGTTGCGGTAGGCAGTGAAGTCACGCCCCAGTTGGGCCGCATGGAAATCCAGCACTTCGTCCAGAAGGGGGAGCTGGTCCCTCGCTTCAAGGGGTGTGGTTCCAAGCATTGGCCTTTCTCCTTCTGTGAATTTGCGGCCACTCGAAGAAGCGAAATGCAACGGAACCCAGGCCTTCGCGACTTGCATCGGATCCGTATTCGGCTCGGTTGCCCATGGGCAGTCTAGTCGCTGGCAGGGCAGCCCCATGGTTGCCCTGCCGGTCGCCCTCAATAGGTGATGCACACCGATTTGCTTTCGGTGAAGCCCTCGATGGCCGCGCGGCCGAATTCGCGGCCGATGCCCGATTGCTTGAAGCCGCCGAAGGGCAGGTTGGGGTCGAGCGGGACGTGGTTGTTGACCCAGACGGTGCCGGCCTCGATGCGCGGGATCAGGTCCATCACCTTGCCCAGGTCGTTGCTCCAGATGCTCGCGGCCAGGCCGTAGGGGTTGTCGTTGATCTGCGCCACGGCGACGTCGAGGTCTTCGTATTTCAGCACCGAGAGCACCGGGCCGAAGATTTCCTCGCGGGCGCAGGCCATGCCGGCGTTAACGCCGGCGAGCACGGTCGGCTCGACGAAGTAGCCGGGCAGCTCCGGGCGGTTGCCGCCGCAGACGATGCGCGCGCCCTGGTCGCGGGCCACCTGCAGGTGCTGCAGCACGCTCTCCTGCTGGCGGCGCGAGACCAGCGGGTTGATCTGCGCCTGCGGGTCCATGCCCGCGCCTATCTTCAGTTCCGCGACCTGGGCGCCAAGGCGTTCGACGAAGGCGTCGTAGCAGCTCGCGTGGACGAAGAAGCGCGAGGCTGCCGCGCACACCTGGCCCTGGTTCAGCAGGCCGCCGCCGATGGCGCCGGCCACGGCCTTGTCGAGATCGGCGTCGGGCAGCACCAGCATGGGGTTCTTGCCGCCCAGTTCGAGGGTGAAGCGGGTCATGTTCTGCAGCGCCGTGCCGCCGACCTGCTTGCCGACTTCGGTGGAGCCGGTGAAGGACACCTTGCTCACCAGCGGGTGCGCCACCAGTGCCGCGCCGGCCACCGAGCCGCGGCCCAGCAGCACGTTGAACACGCCGGCGGGGATGCCCGCCTGGATTGCCAGTTCTGCCAGGCGCAGCACGGTCAGCGGGGTTTCGTCAGCGGGCTTGATGACGATGGTGCAGCCGCAGGCCAGCGCCGGCATCACCTTCCACAGCGCGATCATCATCGGGAAGTTCCACGGCACTATGCCGGCCACCACGCCCACCGGCTCGCGGCGGGTGTAGGCGTTGAAGCGCGCGCCGGCGGGCATGGGGATGGAGACGTCGAGGGTCTGGCCTTCGATCTTGGTCGCCCAGCCGGCCATGTAGCGCATGTAGTTGACGGTGGCGCCGACCTCGATGGCGCGGGCGATGTGGATCGACTTGCCCTGGTTGAGGCTTTCCAGCTGGGCCAGTTCCTCGCCGTGCTGTTCCACCAGGTCGGCGAAGCGCAGCAGGGTGCGTTCGCGCTCGGCCGGCGCCAGGCGGCTCCAGGCGCCGGAGCGGAAGGCGCGGTGCGCCGACTGGACAATGGCCTCGACCTGCGCGAGGTCGGCCTGGCAGGTTTCCGCCAGGGCGCTGTCGTCGGCCGGGTTGCGCAGCACGCGCACGGCTTCGTCGCCCTGCGGGCGTTGCTCGCCGTCGACGAAGGAGGCGTGGCGGCGGGCGAGGAAGGCTGCGACGCTGGAAAGGGGCTGGATCAGTTGGCTGGTCATGGGGTGGCTCCCGAAACGATGTAGGCGTTCAGGCTATCCAGGCCGCCGTATGGGCGGCTTGTCTGTGTCTGCCAGCCTTTCATGACCCGGGCTGCCGGCCCTGGCAGCCAGCAACAAATTCGTCGGCAGCCGTGGGCAAGAACCTGGCGGTGCACAGGCGCAGAGTGTTCGGCAAGATTCACCGGGCCGCGTCCTGCGCCGGTGCTGGTGGATCGCGGCCCGCTTCCACAACAATCGGCCGCGCCGTCGTAGCGGGGCTCCGCCCCTTGATGCCTAAGCCCACAAGAATCGAAAACATCTGCTTAGAGGCCCACCAAGATGTCGATCAACCACAAGCTCAGCGAGCACCTGCAACGCGGCACGGTCGGTTTTCCCACCGCGCTGGCCAGCGCCATCGGGCTGATCATGGCCAGCCCCGTCATCCTCACCGCGACCATGGGCTTCGGCATCGGCGGCAGCGCCTTCGCCGCGGCGATGCTGATCGCCCTGCTGATGATGCTGGCGCAGTCCACCACCTTCGCCGAGGCCGCCTCGGTGCTGCCCACCACCGGCTCGGTGTACGACTACATCTCCTGCGGGATGGGGCGCTTCTTCGCCATCACCGGGACCATCGCCGCCTACCTGATCGTCCACGTCTTCGCCGGCACCGCCGAGACCATCCTTTCCGGGGTCATGGCGCTGGTGAACTTCGAACACCTGAACACCCTGGCCGAGTCGGCCGGCGGCTCCTGGCTGCTGGGCGTGGGCTTCGTGGTGGTGTTCGGCATCCTCAACGTGTTCGGCGTGAACGCCTTCGGCAAGGCCGAGGTGGTGCTGACCTTCGGCATGTGGACCACGCTGATGGTGTTCGGTGTGCTGGGCCTGATCCAGGCGCCCGCCGTGCAGCTGGACGGCTGGTTCGGCGCCTCCACCGTGGGCACCGACCTGCAGACCGTGCTGTCGCTGGTGGGCATGGCTATGTTCATGTTCGTCGGCTGCGAGTTCGTCACCCCGCTGGCGCCGGACCTGCGCAACTCGGCGAAGGTGATGCCGCGCGCCATGGCGCTCGGCCTGGTCGGCGTTGCGGCGTGCATGTTCATCTATGGCGCGGCGATGAAACGCCAGGTGGAGAACGTGCTGCTCGATGCCGCCGCCGGCGTGCACTTGCTCGACACCCCCATGGCCATCCCGAAATTCGCCGAGCAGGTGATGGGGCACGTCGGTCCGCTTTGGCTGGGCCTGGGCTTCCTGTTCGCCGGCGCCGCCACCATCAACACCCTGATGGCCGGCGTGCCGCGGATCATGTACGGCATGGCGGTGGACGGCGCGCTGCCGAAGTTCTTCACCTACCTGCATCCGCGCTTCAAGAGCCCGGTGCTGTGCATCCTGGTGGCGGTGCTGATTCCGTGCGCCCATGCGCTCTGGCTGCGCGGCAACACCGACCACATCATGAACCTGGTGCTGGCCGCGGTCTGCGCCTGGGGCGTGGCCTACCTGCTGGTGACAATCTCGGTGGTCAGCCTGCGCATACGCCGTCCGGACCTGCCGCGCGCCTATCGCTCGCCGTGGTTCCCGCTGCCGCAAATCGTCTCCAGCGTCGGCATCCTGATCGGCATGTGGTACATCACCCCGCCGGGCATGAACCCCGCCGACATCTACGTGCCGTTCGCGGTGATGCTGGGCCTGACCGCCATCTACGCGCTGGGCTGGACCCTGCTGGTGCAGAAGGTCAACCCGTTCCGTCCGGTGCCGGTGGAAGAGGTGCTGGAGAAGGAATTCCGCAACGAGCCGGGCATCCATTCCAGCGAGTTCTACGGCCATGCTTCCAAGGCTGTCTGACTGGTGGAACAAGGCACCCTCGGGCTACCGCCCGGGGGTGACCCTGGAGCAGGCGCGGCGCAACCTCGGCGGCCTGCAATTCGAAGCGCTGGCGCCCGGGGCAGGGCGCTTCGCCACGGTGGACGGCGGGCTGGTCTTCGAGCTGCACGAGAAGCCCGAGTCGCAGTTCCTGATGCACCTGGTGCTCACCGAGTTCGTCGTCGACGGGCCTGCAGTGGGCGTCGAGGACGCGACCCTGGAGCTGCGCCACACCGGCGCCCTGCGTCGCCAGGGCATCGCCTGCAAGGTGCGCGAGGGCGACTCCACCCTGGGTGAGCGCCTCGCCGAGCGCCTGGCGCAGGATGAGCACCTGCAACGGGCGCTGCTGCCGCTGGACTTCAAGCGCCTGCAGCTGCAGCGCGCCGACGGTCGCTGGACCATCCGCCTCGAGCACATGGCCGCCAGCGAGGTGGTCAACCGCCTGCCGAACTTCCGCCGCTACCTGCGCCTGAGCCGCGAGCAGCGGGACTACCTGCTGCGCGCGCTGTTCCACTTGCGCCGCGTGCTGGGCGACTTCTGAGAGCGGTTCGCCGCTCTCTTTTCATTTACAGGTTATCGAGCGCGACTGGCATCCGATTTGCGTAGGAAAGGGCTGTCAGAAATTCGTTGCGAGCAAATAGATAACATGTTAACTGTTTTGCAACAAAAACAAGGTCACCCCACGGAGGTGCGTATGCAAGCCCAACCATCGGCACGGATCGGACTGGAAGGCTGGAGCGCGGCGCTGCGCTCGATCTGCGGTCAGTTCGAGACCGAGTTGGCCTTCAGCCGCTCGCTGTTCATCGGCGAGATCCATGCGCAATCGCACTCCGGCCTGACCATGGCGCACCTGCGCACCAATGCCGGGCTGATCGCCCGTAAACGCCTCAATGCGGACCAGGACGACGACCGCCATTGCTTCCTCATCAGCCAGCGCAGCGGCTTCTCGCAGATCAGCCAGAACGGCATGAACATCCAGCTCTCGCCCGGCGAGCTGCTGCTGATGGATTCGGTGGGCAGCTGCGAGATCACGCCCTTCGGCCTCATCGAGCACGCCTCCCTGCACTTGCCGCGCGCAGCGGTGGAGAAGGTGCTGCCGGGGCGCAACAAGTTCGGCAAGGTGTCGGCCTCGTGCGCCAGCGGGCGCATGCTGCACCTGCTGGTCGACCAGCTCTGCCGCGAGCCGGAATCGACCCAGCCCGGCGCCGAGAGCGAGGCGCTGGTGAACGCCTTCATCAGTCTGCTCGGCCCGGCGCTGTCCGCCGGCACGCCGGAACCTTCGGGCGGCGTCGCGCTGCAAGGCTCCAATCTGCGCAGCTATGTGCAGAAGGTCATCGACGAATCCCTCACCCAGCCGAATCTCACGCCGGTGGGCCTGGCGCAGCGCCTGAACATTTCGGTGCGCCACCTGTACCGGCTGTTCGAAGAGCAGGGCGACAGCGTCTGCCGCTACATCCAGCGCGCGCGCCTGCAACGCAGCGCCGACGACCTGGCGAACCCCTTCCTCAGGGGCGAGTCGATCACCACCATCGCCTACAAATGGGGCTTCACCGATTCGGCGCACTTCAGCCGCGCCTTCAAGAAGCACTTCGAGCGTTCGCCCAAGGATTTCCGCGCCGGCGCCCTGCAAGGCGCGGCCTGAAGCCGCCTCAGTGCAACTGGTCGACGAGCACGGCGTTGGTATAGATCAGGCTGTCGTCGCTGGCGCGGTGCCCGACCAGGTGGAAGTGGCCGCGTTCCTCGAAGTCCAGGTAGACGCGGAACTTGCAGTCGGTGAGTGGGCCGTAGCCTTCCGGCACCTCTAGCTCCAGGGTGCTCATGTCGACGTCTACCCAGCATTCCTTTTCGTGGGTCCGCTGCAGCTTTTCTTCTGCTTCTTCCAACCGACGGTGGTCGGCGCCGTTGATGTAGAAGTGGATGTCTTCGATGGGAGTGGACATGGCGTCCGGGCTGGGCTTCCACCAGCCCTCGATGGTCAGGGTGCTCATGGCATGGCCTCCTGCATGATGGCGGGCAAGGTGTTGCCCAGCCTTCAAAAGAGTCAGACCGAGGATCGGCTCCAGCTTCGATTGTCCCGCCTGGCGGCGTGACCGTCATCGCTTTTGCGGCGGACGGTCGGGCGCCGCGCCGGCGCCCGCCGCGGCAGCCGGACGGTCAGTCGGCGAGTTGCTTCGCCAGCTCATGCACGCGCTGGCGGAGGAAGGCAGCTGCCTCGCTGCCGGGCTGCTGCAACTGGATGAATTCCAGCAGCGGGTCTTCCACCGCGGTCCGCAGGCCGCTCATTTCCTCCAGCACCGCCAGGCCGCAGAAGGGCACGTAGGCCTCGGCGTAGCCGCCTTCATGGACCAGCACCAGACGCCCGTCGCACAGCTGCTCGGCCGCCTCGCGCAGGCGCGCGGTCATGGCGCGGAAGCTGCCGCTGTGCAGCAGCATGCGAGCCAGCGGATCGACTGCGTTGGCGTCGTAGCCGCAGGCAACGATGATCAGTTGCGGGCGGAAACGCTGCAGCGCCGGCAGGACGATCTCGTCCAGTGCCTGCAGGTAGGCGTCGTGGCCGCTTCCGGCGGGCAGCGGGATGTTCAGGTTGGCGCCCAGGCCTGCGCCGCGGCCGCGGTCGGCGACGCCGCCGTAGCCCGGCGGGAAGCAGTTCTCCTGGTGCAGGGAAATGCTCAGGACGTCGCCGCGCTCCTCATAGATCGCCTGGGTACCGTTGCCGTGGTGCACGTCCCAGTCGATCACCGCCACCCGTTCGAGACCGTGGCGTGCCTTGGCTGCCTCGATGGCGACGGGGATGTTCGCCAGCATGCAGAAGCCCATGGCCTGGTCGGCCAGGCAGTGGTGGCCCGGCGGGCGCGACAGCGAGTAGGCGTTGTCCGCCTCGCCGCGCAGCACGCAATCCACCGCTGCCATGGCCAGGCCGGCGGAGAGCCTGGCGATCTCGTAGCTTCCCGGGCCGATGGGCGCGTGGTCGCCCAGCTCGCCGCCGCCGGCGTCGCTGAGGGCCTTGAAGCGTTGCAGGTAGTGCTCCGGGTGGATGCGCAGCAGATCCTGCTCGCTGGCCGGTTCGGCGCTGCGCAGGTCGAGGCGACGGGTCAGGCCGGAAACGTCCATCAGGCTCTTCAGCCGGCGCTTGCTTTCCGGCGATTCGGCGTGGCCGCCGCCGGCCGGCGGCTGTACCCAGCCGCCCACGGGGAGGAACAGGGCGTGCTGGCTGGCGCTGTGCCAGAGGGTCAGTTCATCGAAGAAGAACGCAGTGCGTCGGGTCATGGGAAGCTCCATTCAGAGGGGGTGGGGCGTGGCGGTAGCCGCGCGCGGGCGGCTGCCGAGGATCAGCGGGAGGGCGAGGACGGTGAGCGCGGCGGCGGCCGGCAGCAGGTTCTGGAAGCTGCCGTCGGCGCCGATCAGGCGCCCGCCGATGGCCGGGCCGAGGGCCAGGCCTGCGCCTATCACCAGGTTGCTCAGGCTCATCAGGCGGCCGCTGGCGTCGAGTTCGGCGAGGCTGGCGAGGATGAACGGCAGGGCGTAGGTCCAGGTGAACTTGAACAGCAGCGCGGCCAGGGCGAAGCGCGCCAGGGGCGGGTCGCCGAGCAGCAGGAGGATGGCCAGGGCCATGAGCGAGAAGCCGGCGACCAACTGGCGTTCGCGACGCCAGCGCTCGCCAATCAGGCTGGCGCAGCCGGCCCCGACGATGCCGGCCAGGGTGGCCACGGCCAGTACCTCGCCGCCGAGGGTGGCGGACAACCCGGCGCGCGCGCCGATGGCACCGACGAAGGTCCAGACGGCGCTAAGGGCGACGTAGAAGCCGAACAGCCCGAGGATTGCCGTCAGCACCTTCCAGCGCGCGGGCGCCGGCTGTTGGCTGCCGCCCCTTGCGACCGCACTTGCGCCGGCCGGGAAGGCGCGCACCAGTGGGAGCGCCAGCAGCATGAGTGCGGCGAGGGCCAGATAGCCTGCGCCCAGGCCGTATGCCTGGTACAGCCGAGGCAGTAAGGCCAGGCCAATGGCGCCTAGCACCAGTTGGCCGAGCACCCAGATGCCGTAGGCGCGGCTGGGGTTGGGCATGCCGGCGGCGCAGGAGAGGCAGAGGATCATCAGCGATCCGCCGCAGAAGGCGCTCAGACCGCGCAGGCCGAGCAACGTGTGGTAGTCGACAGCCTGTGCCGAGGCCAGGTTGGCAAGGATGAAGCCCAGCGCCGCGAGCAGGCCGGCCAGGCGCCAGTCGACGCGCTTCAGCCAGTACAGCGAGGGCAGGGTGGCCAGGCTCATGGCGCCCAGCTCGACGGCGAACAGGTCGCCGATGCGCGCCGGTTCCAGCTGCAGCTGGACGGCCAGTTGGCTGGCGATGGCGGGCGCGGTGAGCAGCACCGCCGGGGTGATCGCGGCGAACAGCACCACGGCCGCCAGCAGAGCCGGCGAGGAATTGCGCGAGAGGGTCATGACGGGCTCCTCAGAATACGTGGACGAAGCGCAGCAGCAGGTTGTCCTGGGCATAAGCGTTGTCCGTGGAAAGTGGTGCGGTCAGGCCGAGCAGCAACTGGTTCTGGGCGTCCAGCCAGTGGCCGACCTCGAAGCCGGCCTGGGTGTAGCGCTGGTGGCTGTCGTCGAGGTCGTGGCCGCCTAGGCGCAGGGCGCCGCCGTCGGCAGCGATGAAGCGCAGCGCGCCGTAGGTGCTGGGGGTGAAGTCGTAGGAGGCGAAGGCTTGCAGGCGATACAGCGGTTTCTGTTCGAGGGTGGCGCCAAGGTAATCGTCGTTGTCGCCGTAGAGCTGGGCTTCGAGGTTGGCTTCCAGCATCCACTTCTCGCCGACGCCCTGGGTGTAGTTGTAGTTCAGGTCCAGGCTCCAACGGTTGGCGCCCGGCGAGACACCCGGGTCCTTGGCGTGGTACTCGCCCAGCGGCAGGCCGAGCAGCACCAGCAGGCCGCTGTAGGTACGCGCCTGCGGGTCGTTGATGAAGAACAGCGTGCCGCCCACCTGCGGATCGCCAAGGCCGCTTTCGTGGCTGTGCTCGCTGGCGCCGGGCGTGCGCGCTTCGATGTCGGCGTAAGGCACGATGAACTGCGGGGTACACAGGGTTCCGCAGATGTCGCTGAACCACAGCTGGCGGTAGGCCAGGGCGTTGACCTTGAGGTCGGCCTTGCCGTTGGCGTCGGCGTCGCCGTGGAAGTCCTCGGAACGGGTCAGCGGCAGGTAGGTGACGCCGACCGTGGTGCCGACCGATGCGGTGACGAAGTCGCGGGCGTTGAGGTCGGCCGCCTGCGCGTGGCCGAGGGATAGTGCGCCAAGGGCGCAGAGCGAAAGGCTTCTGTGCAGTCTCATGGAGGTTTTCTTCTTCTGACGGTGGGGCGAGCGAAAGCCTCCCCGGGCGTCGCGCGCGGGCGCGGCGTCAGGCGTTGGAGGCGGTGGGGAAAGCGGTCGGCGATCAGCCGGGCGGGTGATGCAGCAGTTGCGCGATGCCGGCTTTGCCGTTGACGCCGAGCTTGCTGTAGATGCTGCGGATGTGATGGCGCACGGTGTTCGGCGCGAGGCCCAGGTCGCGGGCGATTTCCTTGTAGGTGCTGCCGCCGCCGAAGCGCTGCGCGACCTCGGCCTCGCGGGTGCTCAGGCGGGCCATGGCTGGGCGCAGGCGGGCGCTGAGTAGCAGCAGGTCGTGCACCGCGGTGGCCTGTAGCTGCAGGTGCTGGCCGCTGTAGCCGGCGGCCGGGTCGACCGCAGTGGGCAGGCAAGGGCCGGTCCACCGCGGCCACTCCCGCAGCAGCAGGCCGACGAAGCCACGCTCGGCGTAATGCAGCATGCCGTGCCGGTCGCACACCGCCAGCGCCAGGGGATTCGGCGCGTCCAGGCGCTCGCGCAGGGCGACCAGCGCACGGATCTGGTTGGCGCCTTCGGCTGCCACCAGATGCGGCATCAACTGGTCGACGAGGAAGCGATCCTGCTCGTCGTAGGGCCGGGCGCCGATGCGCCGATACAGGCTCAGGTGCAGGCTGAGCTGGGTGCTCGGGTCGATGTGGATGATGCAGAGGAATTCGCCGAAACCGTGGCTCTCGGCCAACCAGCGTAGGCCGGGCGTGCAGTCGGCGGCGCGGGTGTCGATGCGCACCGAGTGACCGGGGTTGGCGTAGACGCGGCTGACGGTGATGTCCTGGTCGAGGATCGCCCGCCAGTCGTCGAGGTAGCTGTCCGGCAGCTGGAACAGGTGGCTGCTGTGCACGTAGGGAAGGTCGTCGACCAGCCCGGCGCGGCCCCACCAGGCCATGTCGAAGTCCAGCAGTTGCTGCAGGCGGCGCATGGCGCTGTCGTGGAAACCGGGCAGGGCGCATTCCTGGGCCAGGCGCTGGAGGTCCAGTACCAGGGTGTTGAATTCGCCGAAGCGGCGCGCGCTGAGCGTCAGGTCTTGGGTGCTGCTCATGGATACCCCTGCTGCGACTTTATTTGTTGTTGTCAGTCATCAGTGAGCGGCCGGGCGTCAGTGCGACGGGGCAGGGCCTTGGATTCGAGTATCCGCGCGGCGCGTGCCCCGTACCATCCTGCAGATGCAGGATGGCAGGGACGTTCGTCAGGTGCGCGCAGCGGTCTCCGGCAGGGTCGCGCCACCGTCCACCACCAGGGTCTGGCCGGTGATGTACGCGGCTGCGTCGGAGGCGAGGAAGAGCATGGCGCCGGCGATGTCGTCCGGCTCGCCGAGGCGGCCGAGCGGCACGCCTGCAGCGATATCCGCGTTGAGTTGGTCATTACCGAGGTTGGCCATCGCCGGGGTGCGGATCATGCCCGGCTCCACGCCATTGACGCGCACGTTGCGTGACGCCAGCTCCAGCGCGGCGTTGCGGATGAAGCCGTTCACCCCGGCCTTGGATGCTGCGTAGTGGCTCAGCCCCGGATAGGCCACGCGCGGGCCGGTCACCGAGGAGGTGGCCAGCACGCAGCCGCCGCCCTGGCGCTCGAACAGCGGCAGGGCTCCTTGCGTCAGCCAGAACAGCGCGCCGAGGTTCACGTCCAGGGTGCGTTGCAGCAGCGTCGGAGTGATCGCCTGGAAGTCCGTCAGCGGGAAGTACGCGGCGTTGTGCACCAGCACGTCCAGTTGCGCCAGGCCGGCGAACAGACCGGCGATGTCCTGAAGTTTGGCCAGGTCAACCTGCGCAGCCTGTACGTCCCGGCCTTGCGCGCGCAGCTCACGGGCCAGCGCTTCGGCGGGGTCTGCTTGCAGGTCGGCTATCAGCACCCGAGCGCCGCTCGCGGCGAAGCGTTCGACGATGCGGCGGCCGATGCCCTGGGCGCCGCCGGTGACCAGCACGGTCTTGCCGGTGAAGTCGAAGTGCGTGGCCATCAGGCACCTCCCAGGCGTTCGTAGGCGAGGGTCGGCACGTCGACGATGGTCGAGCCGCCGTCGGCGACCAGGCAGGCGCCGGTGACGATGGACGCCTCGTCGCTGGCGAGGAAGCGGCAGAGGCTGGCGATCTCCTCGGCGCGCGCCGGGCGGCGCAGCGGCACCTCGGCGGTTACCCGCGCATAGGCGGCGTCCAGGCTCTCGCCGTAGTGCTGCATCAGCGGCTGCATTTCCTCGTCGGCCATGGGCGTGCGCACCCAGCCCGGGCACACTGCGTTGACCCGTACGCCGCCTGGGCCATAGTCGCGCGCCAGGGAGCGCACCAGGCCGATGAGCGCGTGCTTGGCGGTGGTGTAGCCGCACACTTCCGGGCCGGCCGCCAGCGAGGCGATGGAACCGACCAGGACGATGCTGCCGCGCCGTTCGATCAGATCCGGCAGGCAGGCCCGGGCACTCTGGAAGGCGCTGTCGAGGTTGCCGCGCATCGCGGCCTGCCAGCCTTCGTCGCTGGTCTGCAGGGCGCTGCCGAGGCCGTGGCCGCCGGCACAGCCGATAAGTGCGTCGATGCCGCCGAATTGCGCCCTGATCTGCTCGACGAAGCCACGCCAGGTCGCGCTGTCGGCGGCATCCCCGGCGAGCACCAGCCCGCCGGTTTCCGCCGCGACCCGCTGCAGCGCCTCGCGGCGGCGGCCGACCAGCACCAGGTTGGCGCCTTCGGCGGCGAAGCGCCGCGCGCAGGCCTCGCCGATACCGCTGCCAGCGCCGGTGATGACCACCGTGCGGGCGTCACTCATGGCCATAGTCCGTGCGGTTGAGTACGTCGCAATAGGAGCTGACCGGGAAGTTCGACACCTCATCGAAGCTCGCGCCGGCGTAGCCGAAGATCTTGCCGTCGCTGCGGTGCTGCTGCATGTCGATCATCACCAGGCCCAGGGTCGGGACGATCTTCTCGCGCCAGACGAACAGGTAGAGCTCGTCGGCGATCTTGTAGTAGTGGCAGCGGTCGGTGTCGCACAGCCCGGCCTCGACGCCGCGCAGGCACTGCCAGCTGTAGTAGTTCTCGTTGAGGTAGATGTGCTCGTAGACCTCGCTGGGGCTGTAGCGATAGCGGTTGCGCAGGCCGACCAGATCGGCCGTGGGCGCGTGCGGGCAGGCGCCATCCTGCCAGGGGCGGTCGAGGCTGCCGTGGAGGAACTCGACCTGCACGCCGGTCAGGTCCTTGCCGGCCAGCGCGCGGTGGTAGAGGCCCTCGTGGGTTTCGGCGGCTTCCGGCAGGCGGCCCAGCACGGCGGTGAAGGCCTGGCTGTGGCGGTCCAGCACCAGGCTGATCGACCAGGCCTGGCCACCTTCGTGCTTGATGAAGTCGACCAGCACGATGCCCGGACGCACCGAGGTGGCGCGGTAGGGGGCCTCGCCGGCGGAGTGGCCGTCGGCGGCTTTCCAGCGGGTGGTCTCGGCGTCGAAGTGGTGCTCGATGCGCCAGCCGTTGGCGAAGTTCAGCTCGATGCGCTGGCCGGCGAGGTCGGCCAGGCGGGGCAGGATGAAGGCTTCGGGGGCGAAGCCCTCGGCGAGGGCGCCAACGGTGATCCAGTCGGAGGAAGCGGTCATGGGTGGAACTCCTTTGTTTGTGGAGCCCACATGCTGCGCGGCGGGCGCCGCGCGCAACATCAACCGGATGGTTGATCCAGGAACAGCCGGGCGATGAGTTCGCTACGGCTGGCCACACCGGTCTTGCGGAACAGGTGAATGAGGTGGGTCTTCACCGTCGCCAGGCCGAGGTCGAGCTGGCGCGCCAGGTCCTTGTTGCTGGCGCCGTCGCGCAGCAGCAGGGCGATCTCGCGTTCGCGCGGGGTGAGCTGCTCCAACGCTGCCTGCGCGCTGGCGCGAGGCAGGCCCTGGGCGGCGAGTTCGAGCAGACTTTGCAGGGCGTGCAGGCGATTCAGTTCGTCGGCGGAGAAGGGCGCTTCACCCACTCGCCGCAGCAGCGACAGCCCGGCCAGCGGGCGGCCCTTGTCGGCGGCGATGATCTCGACCACGTCGATCACCCCGTGCTGGCGCAGGAAGCCACCGTAGCGCTGGCTGCGCTCGGAAGACTGGTGCGCCATGCCGACCGCCAGCGGCACCACGGGCAGGCCGGTGGCCAGGCAGCTGGCCGGTTGCAGCGGATCGAGCGGGCGGTAGTGGGCGAGGTAGTCGGCGTGCATTTGCGGACGCATGCGCTGCAGTTGGAAGTCGCAGGCCTGCAGGTCGGCGTCGATGCGGTAGAAGGCGGACTGCGCGGCAGGCACCAGCTGGTCGAAGGCGCGCAGGCAGCGCTGGCCTATCTGTTCGGGGGTGGGCATGGGTGGGCTCCTCGGCTTTGGAGCAGAGGGTAACCGTTCGCGAGCAAGCTCGCTCCTACGAAGGGCCGATCGGTGCCGACGCGGACGTTGTAGGAGCGAGCTTGCTCGCGAACCAGGCGGCGCGGAGGGCTTAGACCACCGCGTAGTAGTGCTTCACGAAGCTGTCGCTCAGCACTTCCCAGAGCACCGGGGTGCCCTTGGTGACGAACCAGGTGTCGCCGGTCTTGTAGGTCTGGCTGTGGCCGGTGGATTCGTCGGTCAGGCGCAGTTCGCCGCTGACCACGGTGGCCTGTTCGTTGAACGGGTAGGTCATGCGGAACTTGCCCTTGGTGGTGCCGAAGTAGGCCGCGCTGACCGGGTCGGTGGGGGCGCCGGCGGTCATCTTGCCGAAGGCGCGGACCTCGCCTTCGAGGATTTCCGAGCCGAGGTCGGCGACGGTGCCCCAGGCGTCCAGCTGGTCGAGGGTGATGCCTTGTTGGATGGCGGTGAGGGCCATGGTGGTGCTCCTGTACGAGTGGGGGAAAGGGTGGATCAGCGGCGGCCGGACCAGTAGCCGGACACCTGGTGCCAGGTCTTGCCGGCGCTGAGCAGCAGCGGGCGCATCTGGTCCTTGCCGTGGACGCGGATGCGTCGCACCGAGCTGATCAGGTCGTAGCGCGCCGAGCCTTCGCTCATGCCCTCGGCCAGCACCTTGCAGATGATGTGGCTGGGGGTGACGCCGAAGCCGGAGTAGCCCTGCACGAAGAAGGCGTTGGGGCGGCCCGGCAGGCTGCCGATCTGCGGGAAGAGGTTCGGGCTGCAGGCCATCGGGCCGCCCCAGGCGAGGTCGATCTTCACGTTTTCCAGGTACGGGAAGATCTTCAGCATCAGTGCGCGGTTCCAGGCCTTGAGGTCGCGCGGGATGTGCTCGATGAAGGGTGTGGCGGCGCCGAACAGCAGGCGGTTCTCGTTGGTCACGCGGTAGTAGTCGATGACCGGGCGGATGTCGCTGTAGGCGCCGCGGATCGGGCTGATGCGCTGGATGAGTTCGTCCGACAGCGGCTCGGTCATCATCTGGAAGGCGTAGGTGTTGATGGTGCTCTTGTGCAGCTCCGGCTCCAGCTTGTTGAGGAAGCTGTCGCAGGCCCAGAGCAGCTTGCTGGCCTTAACCGAACCCTTGGCGGTGCGCACGGTGATGCGCTCGCCGTACTGCACGTCCAGGGCCGGGCTGTACTCGAAGATCTTCACCCCGTGGCTGGCCAGCGCCTTGGCTTCGCCCAGCAGCAGGTTGAGCGAGTGCACGTGGCCGCCGCCCATGTGCAGCAGGGCGCTGGAGTAGGCGTCGGAGCCGATGATCTGGCGCACTTCGGAGCCGTCCAGGTAGCGGATCTCGTGCTTGGAATTGAGCGACTTGAACTCCTTCTCCCAGGTCCGCAGGGTCTTCGCCTGGCGCGCATTGAAGCCCATGTAGCCGTAGCCGTGGCAGAAGTCGGCGTCGATGCCGTACTTCTGGATGCGGCCCTTGATGATGTCGGCGCCCAGGTCGCTGATCTCGAAGATCTGCCGCAGGCCGTCTTCGCCGACGTCCTTGCGGATCTTCTCCAGGTCGTGGCCGATGCCGGCCATGATCTGCCCGCCGTTGCGCCCGGTGCCGCCGAAACCGAGGTAGCGCGCTTCCAGCACGACGATGTTGGTGATGCCTTTCTCGGCCAGCTCCAGGGCGGTGTTGATGCCGGAGAAGCCGCCGCCGATCACGACCACGTCGGCTTCCAGGTCCGCTTCCAGCGAGGGGAAGGACAGATCGTATTTCTTGGTCGCGGTGTAGTAGGTGGGGGTCTCGATGTTGATCATGACTGCAGCCTGGAACCGGATTGAACGGAGCGCGGATGTTGCCGCGCGGATGGCCTATTAGGGGCTCGGGTGGCCTCGGCTGTCTTGACCCAGGCTGCCCGGTTTCTTGTCCGGGGCTGACGCGTCAGCCGGCCAGCAACTGGCGCACACGCTCGGCGGCGGCTTGTGCGCACAGTGTGTCGTCCGCCTCGGAGGCACCGGAAACGCCGATTGCGCCTATGCAGACGTCACCCAGGCGCAGCGGCTCCCCCCCCCCCCCCACAGGCAGCCCGGCCTGCAGCGGCAGGCCCTGGCGCACCGCCGGGGAGCAGCGTTCAAGGCGTGCCTGCCAGTCGCCGGTGGGCAGGTTGAAGGCGACGGCGGTGCGGGCCTTGTTCAGCGCGATCTCGCGGCAGGGCGCCGGGGCGCCGTCCATGTGCGCGCTGTGGATCGGCTGGCCGCCCGCATCGACCACCGTGATGCTGATCCGCAGGCCGCGCGATTCGGCCTGTTCGAGGGCGGCCTGGAGCGCCTGCATGGCGAGCTTGAGGGTGATTTGCGGTTGTTGGCGAAGGTACGCGGACATCGGGTGTTCCTCACGAATGGCAGGCCGGTGCATGGCGCCTGGCAGGCTGGGTCATGACCGGCGGCGCGCGCGGCCTTTCAATGGCCGGCAGTTCTGTTGTCGATGGTTTTCTTCATGCCGAGTACTCCCCCTTCCCTGACCCTCGCGCTGCTGCAGGCGCGCGAGGCGGCCATGCGCTTCTTCCGTCCGCACCTCGCCGAGCACGGCCTGACCGAGCAGCAGTGGCGGGTCATCCGCCTGCTGCACCAGCACGGCGAGCTGGAGAGCGGCCAGTTGGCGCCGCTCGCCTGCATCCTGCCGCCGAGCCTTTGTGGCGTGCTGGCGCGCCTGGAGGAAGCCGGTCTGGTGTGCCGGCGACGCGACGCGCGCGACCAGCGCCGCAGCCTGGTGAGCCTGGCGGCGGCGGGGTTGGCGTGCTTCGAATCGATGCGCGGGCAGATGGAAGAGAACTATCGGCTGCTCGAACAGCGCCTGGGCGAGGACAAGGTGGTGCTTCTGCACACGCTGCTGCACGAGCTGAAGGGTTTGCGACCCTGAACGAGCGCCCCGGCCGAAGCCGGGGCCTGGGGTTCAGTAGACCGAGGGCACGCTCGGCGCGACGGGGGCCGGCGTGCCCTTGAAGCGCCCGGCCAGCTCGCGCAGCGAGCGCATCAGCAGGCTGGTGTCGACGCCCACGGCGACGAAGCTCGCGCCCAGTTCCAGGTAGCGCCGCGCCAGTTTCTCGTCGGCACTGAGAATGCCGGCGGCCTTGCCGGCGCGGCGGATACGGGCGATGGCCTCTTCGATGGCGGCCTGCACCTCGGGGTGGCCGGGGTTGCCGCGATGGCCCATGGCGGCGCTGAGATCGGCCGGGCCGATGAATACTCCGTCCACGCCCTCGACGGCGGCGATGGCGTCGAGATTGGCCAGGCCTTCGAGGTTCTCGATCTGCACCAGCAGGCACATCTGCTCGTCGGCATCGGCCAGGTAGGTGGGGATGTTGTTCCAGCGCGAGGCGCGGGCCAGGGCGCTGCCGACGCCGCGTACGCCGAACGGCGGGTAGCGCATGGCGCGGACGAGTTCACCGGCCTGCTGGGCGCTGTCGACCATGGGCACCAGCAGGGTTTGCGCGCCTATGTCGAGCAACTGCTTGATCAGTGCGGTATCGCCGAGCACCGGGCGGATGATCGGCTGCGACGGGTAGGGCGCTACGGCCTGCAGCTGGCCAAGCAGGCTCCGCAGGTCGTTGGGCGCGTGTTCGCCGTCGATCAGCAGCCAGTCGAAGCCGGCGTTGGCCGCCAGTTCCGCGCAATACGGGTCGGCCAGGCCGAGCCAGAGGCCGATCTGCGCTTCGCCGGCGAGCAGGCGTTGCTTGAAGGTGTTGACGGGGACGTTCATGGGGAAGTCCTGCGAAGGGCGAGGAACGGCCCCGGCCCTGGCCGCCGCGAGCTGCCAGACTCGTGGCCAGGGCCGGGCCGTTACCTCATGGTCAGACGAAACGGCAGGAGATGCTGCCGAGCTGGTCGTAGTCGACGTGGAAGGTGTCGCCGGGCGCCGCCGCCACCGGGCGGGTGAAGGAGCCGCCGAGGATCACCTGGCCGGGTTCGAGGGTGACGTCGTAGGGCGCCAGCTTGTTGGCCAGCCAGGCCACGCCCTTGGCCGGGTGGTTGAGCACCGCGGCGGAGACGCCGGACTCTTCGATCACGCCGTTGCGGTAGAGGATTGCCGGCACGCGGCGCAGGTCGATCTCGGTCGGCCGCACGGCGCGTCCGCCCATCACCACGCCGGCGTTGGCGGCGTTGTCGGAGATGGTGTCGAAGACCTTGCGGGTGGCCTTGGTCTGCGGGTCCACCTGCTGGATGCGCGCGTCGATGATCTCCAGCGCCGGGATCACCCATTCGGTGGCTTCCAGCACGTCGAACAGGGTGACGTTCGGACCCTTCAGCGGCTTGCCGAGGATGAACGCCAGCTCCACTTCGACGCGCGGCACGATGAAGCGCTCGAAGGGGATGTCGCTGCCTTCGTCAAAGAACATGTCGTCGAGCAGGGCGCCGTAGTCCGGCTCGGTGATGTTCGAAGAGACCTGCATGGCGCGCGAGGTCAGGCCGATCTTGTGGCCTTTCAGCACGCGACCAGTGGCTATTTTCTGAGCCACCCAGGCGCGCTGGATGGCGTAGGCGTCCTCGATGGCGATGTCCGGGTAGTCGAGGGAGAACTGCCGGACCTGCTCGCGCGAACGCTCGGCGGCGTCGAGGCGGGCGGCGGCTTGCTGGATCAGTTGCGGGTCGAGCATGGGGAACCTCAGGAATTCTTCGCGAACAGGGGATGCAGGCTGCTGTGCTTGGCGTCGTAGACCTGGCCGGGGCTTTCGTCGATCTGCAGGGTGACGCCGACCGGGCGGCGTTCCAGCAGGGCGTCGAGGTGGCCGCGCAGCACCGCCAGGAGTCTGTCGCCGACCTGCTTGTGCACAGCCGCACTGCGCCCGGCGCCCATGCGCAGGTTGCCGTAGAGGAAACCGTAGTCGCCCTGGCCGTCGGCTATCGCGGCGTGCGCGGCGGGGTAGGCCAGGACGCGGGTGCCGCCTTTCGGGAACACCGCTTTGCCGGCTTCGTCACGCTGTTCGAGCATGCAGTCGGCCAGTGCGCGGCAGAGGCCGCGCATGTCCGTTTCCGCTTCCAGGTCGGGGCTGTAGAGCAGGACCAGATGGGGCATGGCGGCGCTCCTACAGGCGGCTGGCGAGGCCGCGGTTGGCCGGGTCGGAGGCCTGGGCGGCGGGGATCGCCGAGCCGTCCTGCGGGGTGACCGGGAAGACGGCGTTGATCTGGCCGGTGCCCGAGGAGCCGAAGTAGGGCGTCACGACTTCGGCCTGGCCGTCGTACTTCGACCAGCCCAGGGCGCCCAGCAGCATGGCGGTGTCATGCATGAAACCTTCGCCGTGGCCCTTGGCCGCGTACTCCGGGAGCATGCCGCAGAAGGTCTGCCAGTCGCCGTCCTTCCACATCTCCACCACCTGGTGGTCGAGGGTTTCCAGGAAGGGGCTCCAGACGCGGTCGGCGAAGTCCGGGGCCTGGCCGTTCTGGGCGAAGCGGTGGGTCAGCGAGCCGCTGGCGAGGAAGGCGACGGTGCCGTCGTAGTGTTCCTCGACCGCCTTGCGCATGGCCCAGCCCAGGCGCGCGCTGTCGTTCAGGTAATGCACGGTGCACAGCGCCGAGACCGAGATGACCTTGAAATGGCGGTCTTCGTTCATGTAGCGCATCGGCACCAGGGTGCCGTATTCCGGGCCGAGGCTGGTGGCGTCGTGGGCCATCACGTCCACGCCCAGGGCATTGCAGCCCTCGGCGAGGATGCGCCCGAGCGCGGGGTTGCCGGGGAAGTCGTACTCCATGTTGGCGATGAAGTGCGGCAGCTCGTTGCTGGTGTACAGGCCCTGGAAGTGCGGCGCGCAATTGACGTGGTAGCCGGCGTTGACCAGCCAGTGGGTGTCGAACACCACGATGGTGTCCACGCCCAGTTCGCGGCAGCGGCGGCCGATCTCGCGGTGGCCGTCGATCGCCGCCTGGCGGCAGCCCTGGCGCGGGCCGGGCAGTTCGGAGAGGTAGAGCGAGGGAACGTGGGTGATCTTGGCAGCCAGAGCGAGTTTGCCCATGACGGTTCTCCTAGCGGCGGGCGCCCTCTGCGGAGCGCCCGGATTGTTCTCATTGTGGATGCACGCCGGCGATGTCGGCGGCCTCGAGGGGCCGCTCTGTCATCGGCTCGCGCTTCACACGCCCCAGCGGGGGATGTGGTGGCTGCCCATGGAAATGCACACGTTCTTGATCTCGGCGAAGACTTCGAAGCTGTACTGACCGCCTTCGCGGCCGGTGCCCGAGCCCTTCACGCCGCCGAACGGCTGGCGCAGGTCGCGGACGTTCTGGCTGTTGATGAATACCATGCCGGCCTCGATGCCGCGCGCCAGGCGATGCGCCTTGCCGATGTCCTGGGTCCAGATGTAGGAGGCCAGGCCGTACTCGGTGTCGTTGGCCAGTCTGAGGGCTTCGGCTTCGTCCTTGAACTTCATCAGGCAGACCACCGGGCCGAAGATTTCTTCCTGGGCGATGCGCATGCGGTTGTCGACGTTGGCGAACACGGTGGGTTGGATGAACTGGCCCTTGCTCAGGTGCGCCGGCAGGTTGGCCGGGCGCTCGAGGCCGCCGGCCAGCAGGGTGGCGCCTTCCTCGATGCCGATGCGGATGTAGCCGGTGACCTTGTCGTAGTGGGCCTGGGTGATCATCGAGCCGACCTGGGTCTTCGGGTCCTGCGGGTCGCCGACGATCAGGCGCTTGGCGCGGGCGGCGAACTCCTCGACGAAGCGGTCGTAGACCGTCTCCTGGATGAAGATGCGGCTGCCGGCGGTGCAGCGCTCGCCGTTCAACGAGAAGATGGTGAAGAGCGCGGCGTCGAGGGCGCGGTCGAGGTCGGCGTCGTCGAAGATCAGCACCGGCGACTTGCCGCCTAGCTCCATGGAGTACTTCTTCAGGCCGGCGGTCTGCATGATCTTCCGGCCGGTGGCGGTGCCGCCGGTGAAGGAGATGGCGCGCACGTCCGGGTGGCGGACCAAGGCGTCGCCGGCAGTTGCGCCGTAGCCCTGCACGACGTTGAGCACGCCCGGCGGGATGCCGGCTTCCAGGGCCAGGCGGCCCAGCTCGTTGGCGGTCAGCGGCGACAGCTCGCTCATCTTCAACACCGCGGTGTTGCCCAGCGCGAGGCAGGGCGCGGTCTTCCAGGTGGCGGTCATGAAGGGCACGTTCCACGGCGACACCAGCCCGCATACACCCACCGGCTGGTAGAGGGTGTAGTTGAGCATCTGGTCGTCCACCGGGTAGCTGTGGCCGTCCATGCGCGTGCAGACCTCGGCGAAGAACTCGAAGTTGTGCGAGGCGCGGGGGATCAGCACGTTCCTGGTCTGGTGGATCGGCAGGCCGGTATCGAGGGTTTCCAGCTCGGCCAGGTTCGGCACGTTGGCATCGATCAGCTCGCCCAGCTTGCGCATCAGCTTGGCGCGTTCCTTGGCCGGGGTATTGGCCCATTTCGGGAAGGCTTCCTTGGCCGCCGCGACGGCCAGGGCGATTTCCTCGGCCCCGCCGCTGGCGACTTCGCCGATGGCCTCGCCGGTGGCCGGGTTGTAGTTGGTGAAGACTTCTTTGCTCTCGACCTCGCGGCCGTCGATCCAGTGCTTGATCATGCTGCTGACTCCAGTTACACGCGGGCGCGGTTCGCGAAGAACTCGGCCTCGCTGACGATACGGTTGACCAGGCGGCCGACGCCTTCCACTTCCACCACCACTTCATCGCCCGGGACCACGTCGGCCAGGCCTTCCGGCGTGCCGGTGGCGATCATGTCGCCCGGCTGCAGGGTCATGAAGCTGGAGAAGTATTCGATCAGGTAGGGGATGTCGAAGATCATGTCGGCGGTGGTGCCTTCCTGTTTGAGCTCGCCATTGACCCAGGTGCGCAGCTTCAGCTGCGACGGGTCGGCCACGTCGGCGGCATCGACGATCCACGGGCCGACCGGGGTGGTGGCATCGCGGTTCTTCACCCGCAGGTTGGGGCGGTAGTAGTTCTCCAGGTAGTCGCGGATGGCGTAGTCGTTGCAGACGGTGTAGCCGGCGAGGTAGGCGAGGGCGTCTTCGCGCTTGACGTTGCGCGCGGGCTTGCCGATCACCGCCACCAGCTCGCACTCGTAGTGCATGTAGGCGACGTTGTCCGGGCGCCAGGTGACCTGGTTGTGGCCGGTGTAGGTG
The DNA here is from genome assembly GCF_000689415.1 of Pseudomonas knackmussii B13. Taxonomy (NCBI): domain Bacteria; kingdom Pseudomonadati; phylum Pseudomonadota; class Gammaproteobacteria; order Pseudomonadales; family Pseudomonadaceae; genus Pseudomonas; species Pseudomonas knackmussii. Next base: position 2,560,734 of record NZ_HG322950.1, read on the forward strand.
CCCTTGGACTTGATGAACGCCAGCGGCTCGGTGGGCGCCTTGAAGGCCAGTTCGGCGGCGTGGTCGGCGTAGTTCAGGCCGAGGGCGAACATGGTCCCGGCGGCCGGCGGCAGCCATTCGACCTCGTGCTCGCCGAGCAGGCGGCCATCGGCCAGGCGCACGGCGTTGTCAGCCTCGACGGTGACGGCGTGGACTTCGCCCTGGTAGCGGATGCGTGCGTGTTTCATCTCAGGCTTCCTCCGCCACTACGGTGTTGCGCAGGCAGCCGAGACCTTCGATCTCGACCACCACTTCGTCGCCGGGCTGCACATCTACACGGCCCTCGGGGGTGCCGGTGATGAGCACGTCGCCGGCATGCAGGGTCATGAACTCGCTGATCTCGGCGATCAGTTTGGGGATGCTGCGCACCAGGTTGGCGGTGCTGTTCTGCTGGCGGACTTCGCCGTTGACCAGCAGGCGGATCGGCAGGGCATGCGGGTCGGTGATCTCGTCGCGGCCGACCACTTCGCTGCCCAGCGGGCAGAAGCCGTCGCGGCACTTGGCCTTGACCGCCGGGCGGTAGTAGCTGTCTTCCGGCAGGCTGAATTCGTTGACGATCACGAAGCCGGCCACGTAGTCCATGGCCTCGGCTTCGCTTACGCGGCTGGCGTCGCGGGCGAGCACCACGCCCAGTGCCGGGCCCGGCTGCAAGCGCTCGACGCCGGCAGGGAAGACCACGGCCTGGCCGTCGCCGTTGCGGGTGTTCGGCGTCTTGATGAACAGCACCGGCTTGACCGGCGGCTTCTGGTAAGGCGGCTGCTGGAATTCCTCCAGCCGGCTCTGCAACAGGCCCTGGTAGTTCAGCGCGACGCCGAACAGGGTTCCGGTTGCGGCTTCGCTGACAGCGCGACGCATGGCTTCTTCTCCTGGATGCACCCGGCACGCCGGTCGGCGGCCGAGATTGTTAACATGTTAGCGTTTATAGTTAATATGTTAACTATGGTCAACCCTGGCGGCCAGGGTGGGACTTCGCTGGAGGCATTCCAGCAGCTCCATCCCGGCAGTGATTGTCCAGGGCTGCCACGGCCTTGATCGCGACTGCCAGAACCGTCCGCTGGGGTTTGCCCGGGCACCGGTGATGGTGGTTAAAATCTTCCTCATCTTCGGTAGAGCACTTGCATCCATGTCCAGTCCGCGCCCGTCCCTGACCCTCACCCTGCTGCAGGCCCGTGAAGCCGCCATGGCGTTCTTCCGCCCCTCGCTCAACCAACACGAGCTGACCGAGCAGCAGTGGCGGATCATCCGCATCCTCCGCCAGCAGGGGGAGATGGAGATCTACCAACTGGCGCAGCAGGCCTGCATCCTCAAGCCGAGCATGACCGGCGTGCTGGCGCGCATGGAGCGCGATGGCCTGGTGCGCCGCTGGAAGTCCGAGCACGACCAGCGCCGCGTGCTGGTGTGCCTGAGCGAGCAGGGCCAGCAGTGCTTCGTGCAGATGAGCGAGGACATGGAGAACAACTACCGGCGCATCCTCGAGCAGTTCGGCGAGGACAAGCTGCAGCAGCTGCTGGAGCTGCTGAACGAGCTGAAACAGATCAAGCCCTGATGGCTTTTCTGCAAGGTTGGTAACCCCATGGCCCGCACGCCCATTCCCAACATCGACATCGGCCAGGTCTACGACCTGCGCTACGCCGAGGCCGAGGTGCACTACGAGGAGCTGGGCAAGCTGGCCGATTTTTTCGGTCGCAACATGCCGGTGCATCGGCACGACCGCTTCTTCCAGGTGCATTACGTGAAGAGCGGGTCGGTGCGCGTCTATCTCGACGAGCAGCTCTACCATCGCCAGGGCCCGCTGTTCTTCCTGACCCCGCCGACCATCCCCCACGCCTTCGTCACCGAGAACGATGCCGACGGCCACGTGCTGACCGTGCGCCAGCAGCTGCTCTGGCCGCTGCTGGCGCCGGAGCAGGGACTGGCCGAGGGGCCGGTCATCGCCCCGGTGTGCGTCGCCTTCGACCAGCTGGACGAATCCTTCGCCGGCGACGTGCAGCGCCTGGACGGGCTGTTCGACATGCTTCGCGACGAGTTCAGGGGCGAGCGCCCGGGGCGCGAGATTGCCCTGGCCGATCTGGTGCGGCTGATCTTCGTGAGTCTGTTGCGCCTGTCTTCGCGTTCATTGAAGGCACAACCGATGCGCCGCGAGGACCTGCGTTGCTTCCAGCGCTTCAACCAACTGATCGAGCAGCATTACCCCGAGCACTGGCCGTTGGCGGATTACGCCGAACGCATAGGTGTCACCGAAGCGCGCCTGAACGACATCTGCCGGCGCGTCGCCGGGCTGCCGTCCAAGCGCCTGGTCCACGAGCGGCTGATGCAGGAGGCGCGGCGCCTGCTGCTGTTCAGCGGCAGCTCGGTGAACGAGATCTGCTACCAGCTCGGCTTCAAGGACCCGGCCTACTTCAGTCGCTTCTTCGCGCGCAACGCCGGGATGGCGCCGGGGGAATACCGCCAGCGCAAGGCCGACGACAAGGAAGAGGCCTGGCGTTGAGCATCCGCCGTATGTAGGAGCGCGCCATGCGCGCGAATCGCGGCCATGGGCCGCTCCTACAGGCGGGAAAGACCCTGCCAGGCGCAATACGCCAACAGCACCACCCCAGCCACCGCCATCGCCCAGGGCCCGCCGAAATGCGCGGCGAGCAGCCCGGCGGTCAGCCCGCCGATGGCGTCGAAACCGAAGCGAGTGGCGGGGTAGATCGACACCACGCGACCGCGCAACGCTTCTGGCGCGCTGCTCTGCAGGACGATATTGGTGCCGACGTTGTTCACCGTGACGCCGAAGCCCAGTGCCGCCATCGCCAGCAGCGACAGCGGCAGGTGGCGGCTGGCGGCGAACAGCAGCAGCGCGCCGGCGCTGGCCAGCGCCGAGAGCAGGATGATCCGCGGCAGGCGTGCCGGGTCCTGGTGCTGGGCCAGGAACAGGCTCGACAGCAGCGAGCCCAGTCCGGCCGCGCCCCACAGCCAGCCCAGGGTGCGTGCATCACCGACGAAGATGTCGCGGGCGAACACCGGCAACAGCGCGGCGTAGCTGGAAGCGGTGACGTTGACCACCAGTACGCCGAACATCATCCCCCGCACGTTGGGTGTGCGCAGGGCATAGTCCAGGCCTTCGCGGAACACGCTGCCCATGCTGCCGCTGGCGCGGATCGCCGGCGGCAGGCGCACGAGCAGCAGGCCGATCACCAGCGCCAGGTAGGACAGCGCGTTGAGCGCGAAGCACAGGCTTTCGTTGGTCAGGCCCAGCAGCAACCCGGCCAGCGGCGGGCCGACGAAGCGCGAACAGGTGAACAGCGAGGCGTTCAGCGCCAGGGCGTTGGGCAGGTCGGCGCGGTCGTCGACGAAGCGGCTGAGCAGCGACTGCCGCAAGGGCGTGTCGAAGGCGCTGAGCACGCCGAGCAGCGCCGACATGCCGACGATCAGCGCCGGGGTGATCAGGCCACTGGCGGTCAGCGCGGCCAGGCCCGCCGCCTGCACGGCCATCAGGCTCTGGCTGACGAGCAGCAGGCGGCGCTTGTCGTGGCGGTCGATCCAGGAGCCGGCCAGCGGGCCGATGAACAGTTGCGGCAGCAACGCCACGCAACTGGTGATGCCGAGCAGCGCCGCCGAGCCGGTCAGCCGGTACACCAGCCAGGCCAGCGCCACCTGCTGGATCCAGGTGCCCAGGGTGGATATCGCGTGGCCGCTGAAGTACAGGCGGAAGTTGCGGTGGCGCAGGGCGCGCAGGCCATTGGGCCAGGAGCGGGAAACGGGCATCGGTGGCTCGGGCGGGAGGGGGCGAGAAGGGCGCCATGATAAGGGATTTTCGGTAGAACGTTCAGATGTTAACTAAATTACGCCTGGAACCCGCGCGCCGCCTGCGTCCTAGGGGATTTCGGGCACTTGACGCGCCCTAGGACTGTCAGATTTTTCCCATGAAAAGTGCAATCGAGTCCTCGGAAGTTGCATTCAAGGCCTCGGCAGAGCGCTCCCATAATCGGCTCCGACACTCTCGCCAACGGTTCGAGAGCCCTGCCGACAGTCGTTCTACCGTCCCATGCGGCGGACCGGAGCTGCGGCAAGCCTCCAATAACAATCAAGGGCCGCCCAGATGAAAAAGCCAAACCCCCTGCTCGAAGACTTGAAATCCATTCTGCCGGCCATCGCCGCCAATGCCGCCCGCGCCGAACAGGCGCGCATGGTGCCCGCCGAGAACATCGCCCTGCTCAAGGGCATCGGCATGCACCGCGCCTTCCAGCCGAAATGCTACGGCGGCATGGAAATCTCTTTGCCGGAATTCGCCGACTGCGTGATCGCCCTGGCCGGCGCCTGTGCCAGCACTGCCTGGGCCTTCAGCCTGCTGTGCACCCACAGCCATCAGTTGGCGATGTTCTCCAAGCAGTTGCAGGACGAGGTCTGGAGCGAGAACCCCGACGCCACCGCGAGCAGCAGCATCGCGCCTTTCGGCCGCATCCAGGAGGTCGAGGGCGGGATCCTGTTCAACGGCGAGATGGGCTGGAGCAGCGGCAGCGACCATGCCGAGTGGGCGATCCTCGGCTGCCGTCGGCAGAACGCCGAGGGCGAGCAGGTGTATTGCTTCGCCGTGCTGCCGCGCAGCGACTACGAGATCCGCGACGACTGGTACGCCATGGGCATGAAGGGCAGCGGCACCAAGACCCTGGTAGTGAAGGACGCCTTCGTGCCCAACCACCGCATCCAGTCGGCCAAGGACATGATGGAAGGCCGCTCCGCCGGCTTCGGCCTGTACCCCTACAGCAAGATCTTCTACACCCCGTACCGCCCGTACTTCGCCAGCGGCTTCGCCTCCATCAGCCTGGGCATCGCCGAGCGCATGCTGGAGGCGTTCAAGGAGAAGACCCGCAACCGCGTGCGCGCCTACACCGGCGTCAGCGTCGGCACCGCCACCCCGGCGCTGATGCGCCTGGCCGAGTCGACCCACCAGGTCGCCGCCGCCCGCGCCTTTCTCGAGAAGACCTGGCAGGAGCACGCCGAGCATGGCGAGCGCCACGAGTACCCCAGCCGCGAGACCCTGGCCTTCTGGCGCACCAACCAGGCCTACGCGGTGAAGATGTGCATCCAGGCTGTCGACCGCCTGTTCGAGGCCGCCGGCGGCACCGCCTGGTTCGAGAGCAACGAGATGCAGCGGCTGTTCCGCGACTCGCACATGACCGGCGCCCATGCCTACACCGACTACGACGTCTGCGCGCAGATCCTCGGCCGCGAGCTGATGGGCCTGGAGCCGGACCCGAGCATGGTCTGAGCACGCCGCGCCTGCCTGCTCTTGTAGGAGCGAGCTTGCTCGCGAACCGCCCCCGCTGCGGCGCCCGTTCGCGAGCAAGCTCGCTCCTACGATTTCCAAACACCCTTGTCCCGCCGGCCCCGCGCCGGCGCGGAGGAAAAAACCATGAGCCAGAACAACAACGAAGCGGGCCTCGACCCGCGTGCCTTCCGCCGTGCCCTGGGCAACTTCGCCACCGGCGTCACCGTGATGACCGCCGCCGCTGATGGCCAGCGTGTCGGCGTCACCGCCAACAGCTTCAACTCGGTCTCCCTCGATCCGCCGCTGGTGCTTTGGAGCATCGACAAGCGCTCCAGCAGCCTCGAGGTATTCGAGCGTGCCAGCCACTACGCGGTGAACGTGCTGGCCGCCGACCAGATCGACCTGTCCAATCAGTTCGCCCGGCCCAGCGCCGACAAGTTCGCCGGCGTGGCTTGCGAGGAGGGCGCCGGCGGCGCGCCGCTGCTGCCGGATTGCGCGGCGCGCTTCCAGTGCGAGCTGCACCAGCGGGTGGATGGCGGCGATCACTGGATTCTCATCGGTCGTGTGCTGGCCTTCGACGACCTTGGTCGCACGCCGCTGCTGTACCACCAGGGCGTCTATTCCAGCGTGCTGCCGCATCCGCGTCTGCGCGAGGCCCAGGCTGGCGTGCCGCGCACGGCCTTCCAGGGCCGCCTGAGCAACAACCTCTACTACCTGATGACCCAGGCCGTGCGCTGCTACCAGGCGGAGTACCAGCCACGGCAGATGGCCAGCGGCCTGCGCACCAGCGAGGCGCGCATGCTGATGGTGATGGAGAAGGACGCCAGCCTGGACACCCTGGCGCTGCAACAGCTGGTGGCCATGCCGCTGCGCGAGATCGAGGAGGCGCGGGCCAACCTGGAACGCAAGGGCTTGTTGCAGGTGGGCGAGGGCGGTTGCGCGCTGACCCCGGCTGGCATCGACCAGGCCGAAACCCTCTGGAGCATCGCCGAGGAGCAGCAGGCCAAGGTCTTCGCGCGCTTCAGCAGCGAGCAGATCGAAACCTTCAAGACAGTGCTGCGCGGACTCGCCCAGCCGCTGTAGTCGGGACCAGGCAGAACGCCACCTGCAAACGCGGGTGGCGTTAGTCAGTTCGTCGGCGCGCCCGCTGTCGCGCTGGCCATCCGCACTGGCTCCGGCGCGACCAGGCGCTCCGCCAGCACCTGCTCCTGGAGGCGCCGCCAGCGCGGGAGCAACTGGGCGTCGCCGACCGTCACCAGGCGGTCGTGGTCGAAGCGGTAGAGGTGCTCGGCGTCGAAGGCGAATTTCATGAGCAGGTCGTGGCGCTGCGACAGCGGGCGGATCTCCATGACCAGGCTGTCGAGCACCAGCGGGACCTGCGCGCCATCGCTCCAGTAACCGAGCACCATGTGCGCCTGGCGGGTGGCGTCGAGGGTGGCGTAGATCAGCCGCAGGTTGCTCTCGGGGATGCCGAGCAGGCGCAGGACGTAGTACTTGGCGATGGCGAAGTCCTCGCAGTCGCCCGCGCCGCGCTCCAGCGTCTCCAGCGGCGAGGCCCAGTAGTCGAGGCGGCCCCAGACCTGGATGTCCTCGCCATAGCGCAGGCGTCGATTGAAGAACTGGTTCACCCGCTCCAGCTTCTCCGCGTCGCTCAGCCCGGCGGCGTTGCGTACCAGCTCCAGCAGTTCCTGACGGGCGGCGCTTTGCGCGGCGTTGCGTTGTGCGGTCTTCGGATGGGCGGTGCTGGCCTTCGCCGCGCCCATGATCAGGCTGCCGCCTACCACCAGCCCAGCGAGGATGTGCCGGCGGCGCCCCAGCAGGAGCGAGCCGAGAAACGGCCGTCCGGTCATGCGCGAACCCTCCATCGGCCGCGGGCTGATTCCGTCACCATAGGCCCGCGTTCCGCCAGCGGGCAAGGCGCCCGCGCGCCGGACCGGTTTTGCCTCCGAACGGTCTGTAACAAGGCAGCACCTCGCGCATCCAATTACGGGGCTCAAGTCGAAGGGGGGACTTAGTTAAGGAGGATGACACCATGAGATCACTCATCAGTAATGTGGCCTTTATCGCCATGGTGATGGGAACTGCCGCCGGCCCGGCGCTGGCCGAAAGTGGCGGTGATCGTGTTTTCGATTCACACCTCGGGGCGCAGCCCCTGGCGGCCCAAGAGCAACCGAGCGATTCCGCGCAGCGTTTCGCCCAGATGGTCGAGGCGCAACCCACTGCGGCCGGTCCGATCAGCGCGATGCAGGACGCGGACGACGTGCAGTACCAGGCAATGCAGCCGCCGACCGACCGGGCCCTGCCGCACTACGCCACGCCCATCGAGCGCGACCGCGATATCTACGGCACACCGAAGTAGGCAGAGGCCCGAGCAACGGACCAGGCGCACGTCGTTTCGCGAGCGGCGTGCGCCACGAGCACAGGGAGGTGCTCCGAGCGTTTCCGCACGGCCGGGTCATCCGGCCCCGCCCAGCAATTTCCGGACGACGGCTTGCGTGTCGATGGACGAGTCCGCGAGGTCCAGGCCTTGCAGCAGTTGCGAGGTGACCTGCAGCTGGCGGATGTAGGCCGCGCAGCGCGGACAGTCCTGCAAATGACAGGACACCGCCTGGGCGGTGTCCTGTTCCAGCTCGCCTTCGATGATCGCCGAGCCCAGCTCCGAGAGCTCCCGGCAGCTCAGCATGTGCCTTCTTCCTGGAAACGCGCGAGCATCGCGTGCATGCGCTGGCGGCCACGGTGCAGCAGCACGCGGATATTGCCCTCGCCCAGGCCCAGGGCCTGGGCGATCTCCTCGTAGTCGAGCCCGGCCAGCTCGCGCAGCATCACCACGGTGCGCTGGTCGCCGGGGAGCATTTGCAGGTGCTTGCGAATGCAGGCGTGCAGTTCGGCTTCGGTCAGCAGTTCCTCCGGCGTGTCGTGGTGCCACTGCGGCGGCGACACGCGCCAGGCGCCGGCCTGGTCGAACAGCGAACCTATCGGCGAGCCACTGTCGTGGTTGCGCTCACCGGTTGGACGGGGTAGCTCCCGCCGTTGCTTGCGCTGCAGGGCATGGGCCTCGTTGATGGCGATGCGGGCGAGCCAGGTCCTGAAGCTGGCGCGACCTTCGAACTTTCCCACCGAGGCGAGTGCCTTCAGCCAGGTTTCCTGCACCACATCCTCGGCCAGGGTAGGGCCCACCAGGGACCTCGCCATGACGAGCAGAAACCCATGGTGCAACGTGATCGCTTCATGCAAGGCGCCGCTTTCGCCCTCGCGCAGTCGCCTGACCAACTCCTCTTCGTTTTTCATTCCCTTTTCCATCCTTCCCCCGAGCCAAAGAACCGCACGGGCCTCCCCCCCCCCGGGTGGGTTGACAGGCTTCGGGGGCGGTTCTGATGGCCGCTGGTCCGGCATTCGCGCTGGCGGCGGTCCGCTCGTCGAATAGTCCGGGGGAGGGCTGGGAATGGGTGGCTTCAGCCCAGGCGAATCTCCCGCACGCTGCGCCCCAGGCGCCGGCGCAGCAGCGTGCGCAGGGTGACGCCATCGGCGTAGCCGACCTGGGTGGCGACCTGCTCGATATTGCCGTCGCCGGTCTTCAGCAGGTGCACGGCGCGCTCCACGCGCAGGTCCTGGAAGTACGACAGCGGCGTCTTGCCCAGGCAGTCGTGCAGGCGCCGGGCGAGGGTGCGCTTGCTGGTCGCCAGCGCCGCCGCGGCGTCATCGAGGGAGAAGCCCTGCGCGAGGTTGTGCCGCGCCCATTGCTCGAAACGCGCGACCAGCGGATCGGCGTGGGCCAGGTGATCGCTCAGCACGTAGGCCGATTGCGCGGGGCGCGAGTCGACCACCAGGTAGTTGGCCACCAGCGCCGCCAGCGCCGGGCTTTCCTGGCGAATCAGCCAGAGCGCCAGGTCCATGTGGCTGAGGGCGGCGCCGGCGGTGACCAAGCCTTCGCTGCTAACCAGCATGCGCGATTCGTCCAGCTGCACCCGTGGGTAACGCTGGCGGAACAGCGGCGCCAGCCACCAGGTGGTGGTGGCCGGTCGATGGTCGAGCAGGCCCGATTCGGCCAGCACGAAGGTGCCGATGCAGGCGGCGGCGACGTTCGCGCCTTGTGCGGCACTGGCGCGCAGCAGGGTTCCCGCGTCGCGCACATCGGGCCGTTGCAGGGCTTGCTGCAGGGCGTCGGGCATCTTGTAGCCGATGGCCGGCACCACCACCCAGTCGGGGCGCGCGTCGGCCGGCGCTGCGCATACCGGAACGGTGAAGCCCTGGGCGCTGCGCACGCGCTTGCGCACACCGACCAGGGTGACGTCGAAACGCAGCGATTCCAGCCCCTGCATGGCGGCCAGTTCGTTGGCCGTGGTGAAGGCATCGAGCAGCACGGAAAGGCCGGTATCGAAGACGCCGTCGAGGGCGAGGAGGTGCAGCTTCATGGCAAGATCCCTATCGAAGTTGTCAATCTTGCCAATAGGATCACGCTAGCCGGCGGCCGTACAGTGGTCGGGTTCCCATTCGGGATCGCCCAACCGGAGACACACTCATGATCAAGCTCGCCCTGTTCGCCCGCCTGGAAGCCAAGCCCGGCAAGGAAGCCGATGTCGCCGCGCTGCTGGAAACCGGCCTGGCGCTGGCCAACCAGGAAGAACGCACGCCGATCTGGTTCGCCCTGCGCCTGGGGCCGAGTACCTTCGGCGTGTTCGATGCCTTCGCCGACGAAGAAGGCCGCCAGGCCCACCTGAACGGCCCGATCGCCGCCGCGCTGATGGCCAAGGCCCCGGAGCTGCTGGTCGGTGCGCCGAGCATCGAGCCCATCGAGGTGCTCGGCCTGAAGAACACCGGCGTCTGCTGAGCCGCCGCGACAAGGCCGCGGAGCGAGGTCCGCGGCCCTTTCAATCAACCCCGAACGAGGAGGATCGCCATGTACCAACAAGAGCTGATGGCCGGCTGGGGCGACATGGATTTCAACGCGCACATGCGCAACACCGCGTACCTGGACAAGTCCGCCGACGTACGCATGCTGTTCTTCGCCGAACACGGCTTCCCCATGAGCGAGTTCGCCCGCCTGCGCCTGGGGCCGGTGGTCATGAAGGACGAGATCGAGTACTTCCGCGAGACCCACCTGCTGGACCGGCTGGTCGTCCGCCTGGAAATCATCGGGCTGGCGGAAGACGGCAGCCGCATGCGCATGCGCAACGAGTTCCTGCGTGCGGATGGCAAGACGGTGGCGCGGGTGGTCTCCAGCGTGGGCTGGCTCAACCTCGCCGAGCGTCGCCTGACCGCGCCGCCGCCGGCCTTGCTGGCAGCCCTGCGCACGCTGGCCGAGGGCGTCGATTGCGAAGTGCTGCCGTCGAGCCTGAAGGGGGATTCATGAGCATCCACATCCTGCGCCTGGGGTCGCCGCGCTCACCGGGCGAAGGGCCGCGCCTGGGCACCGTGCGTCGTCCACCGCGCGGCGTGCCCAAGGCCGAATTTGCCAGCCGCGATTTCTACGACACCTGGCTACCGGCTCTGGCGCCCAGCGCCGAGTTGATGGCCGAGGGCAGGGCGGTGGAATCGGAGGAGGAGTGGGGGCGTTTCACCAAGCGCTTCCGTCGCGAAATGGCGGAGCCTGCGGCCAGCCAACTGCTCGACTTGCTGGCGCTGTTGTCGCATGACTCGGACATGGCGCTGGGGTGCTATTGCGAGGAAGAGCGGCGCTGCCACCGCTCGGTATTGCGAGAGTTGCTGCAGGAGCGAGGCGCCAGCCTCGCTTGAGCGGCCGGCGCCGTTTGGTTCAGCTGGGCGCGCGCTGGTTGCGCGGGCGGAAGTACAGCTGGTCGCCACGCGCCAGGCCGGCGAGGCTGGCGTGCTCGGCGGTCACTTCGGCTTCGATGTGCGCGTCCTGGCCGGGCACCCGCAGGGTGATCCGGGTGGTGGCGCCCAGCGGGCGGATGTCGCGCACTTCACCGCCCGTCAGGCCGGCTTCGGGGCTGCGGAACAGCTCGATCTCGTGGGGACGGAAGAGCACATGCTCGTCGTCGCCCAGGTGCAGGCGGTTGGCGTCACCCAGGAAGTGGTAGACGAAGTCGCTGGCCGGGTTGGCATAGACCTCGCCGGGCGAGCCGATCTGCTCGATCACGCCCTTGTTCATCACCACGATGCGGTCGGCCACTTCCATGGCTTCTTCCTGGTCGTGGGTGACGAATACCGAGGTCAGGTTGATCTCCTCGTGCAGGCGCGCCAGCCAGCGGCGCAGCTCCTTGCGCACCTTGGCGTCGAGGGCGCCGAAAGGCTCGTCGAGCAGCAGGATCTTCGGTTCCACCGCCAGCGCGCGGGCCAGGGCGATACGCTGGCGCTGGCCGCCGGAAAGCTGTTCGGGGTAGCGGTCGGCGAGCCAGTCCAGCTGCACCATGTTGAGCAGTTCGTGGACCTTCTCGGCGATCCGGGATTCGCTCGGGCGCTCTTTCTTCGGTTTCATGCGCAGGCCGAAGGCGACGTTGTCGAACACCGTCATGTGGCGGAACAGCGCGTAGTGCTGGAACACGAAGCCGACGTTGCGGTCGCGCACGTCGTGCTTCGATACGTCCTCGCCGTGGAACACGATGTTGCCGGCGTCCGGGGTTTCCAGCCCGGCGATGATCCGCAGCAGGGTGGTCTTGCCGCAGCCGGACGGGCCGAGCAGGGCCACCAGCTCGCCGCTGTGGATGTCCAGGTTGATTTCGTCGAGCGCCTTGAAGGCGTTGAAATGCTTGCTGACGTTACGGATTTCGATGCTCATGGTGTGGCTCTCACTCTTCGTCAGCTTTGACTTTCAGGCGGGACAGACGCGACTCGCTCCACTGCTTGAGCAGCAGGATGACCAGCGCCATCAGCAGGAGGAGGGTGGCGACGCTGAAAGCGGCGACATGGTTGTACTCGTTGTAGAGGATCTCGACATGCAGCGGCAGGGTGTTGGTGACGCCGCGGATGTGCCCGGAAACCACCGACACCGCGCCGAACTCGCCCATCGCCCGCGCGGTGCACAGCACCACGCCGTAGATCAGGCCCCATTTGATGTTCGGCAGGGTCACGTGCCAGAACATCTGCCAGCCGTTGGCGCCGAGCAGGCGCGCAGCCTCTTCCTCCTGGGTGCCCTGTTCCTGCATCAGCGGGATCAGTTCGCGGGCGACGAAGGGGAAGGTGACGAAGATGGTCGCAAGGACGATGCCGGGCACGGCGAAGACGATCTGGATGTCGTGGTCGCTGAGCCATTTGCCGAAGTAGCCCTGGGCGCCGAACAGCAGCACGTAGATCAGGCCGGCGATCACCGGCGAGACCGAGAACGGCAGGTCGATCAGGGTCACCAGCAGGCTCTTGCCGGGGAACTCGAACTTGCTCACGCACCAGGCGGCGGCCACGCCGAACACCAGGTTCAGCGGCACCGAGATGCCCACGGCGAGCAGCGTCAGCTTGAGCGCGGCGATGGCGTCGGGTTCGAGGATGGACTCGACGAAGACGCCCAGGCCCTGCTTCAGTGCCTCGCTCAGCACGACCAGCAGCGGCAGCAGCAGGAACAGGGTGAAGGCCAGCCAGGCCAGGCCGATGAGCGCCCGGCGGCCCCAGAGGTTGCCGCGGCGGGCAGCGTTCGCCGCTTGCGCGGCGGAAAGCGATGCGGATGTCATGGCGCGCTCCTCACGGGGTCTCGATACGGCGTTGCAGCAGGTTGATCAGCAGCAGCAGGACGAAGGCCACGACCAGCATCAGCACGCCGATGGCGGTGGCGCCGGTGTAGTCGTACTGGTCCAGCTTGACCATGATCAGCAGCGGCAGGATCTCGGTCTTCATCGGCATGTTGCCGGCGATGAAAATCACCGAGCCGTACTCGCCGACGCCGCGGGCGAAGGCCAGGGCGAAGCCGGTCAGCCAGGCCGGCAGCAGCGCCGGCACGAGGATGTGACGGAACACCTGGAGCGGCTTGGCGCCCAGGCAGGCGGCGGCCTCTTCGACTTCGCGCGGGATGTCTGCCAGCACCGGTTGCAGGGTGCGCACGACGAAGGGCAGGACCACGAAGGTCAGCGCCAGGGTGATGCCCAGCGGGGTGTAGGCGATCTTCAGGCCGAACTCGGCAGCCAGCTTGCCGACCGCGCCGGCCGGGGCGTAGAGCGCGGTGAGGGCGATACCGGCGACGGCGGTGGGCAGGGCGAAGGGCAGGTCGATCATGGCGTCGATGATCTTCCGACCGGGGAAGCGGTAGCGCACCAGCACCCAGGCCAGCAGCGTGCCGATCACGCCGTTCACCAGCGCGGCGATCAGCGCGGTGCCGAAGCTCAGCTTGAGCGCGGCGAGCACGCGGGGCGCGGTGATGACGGCCCAGAACTGATCCCAGGAAAGCTGGGTGGTTTTGAGGAACAAGGCACCCAGGGGAATCAGCACCAAAAGGCTGAGATACACCAGGGTGTAGCCCAGAGTCAGCCCGAAGCCGGGTATGACCGGGGAGATGCGTCGTGACATCGTCTGTCCTTACTCGTTAACGCGTTGAGCCCCCGCCCTGGGGCGGGGGTTTTCACCGTGGCGGCCGGTGCACCGGCCGCCGAGGTTTGCTGCCCGGCCGGGGCCGGGCGAGGCGCATCACTGCGCCTCGTAGATCTTGTCGAACACGCCGCCGTCGTTGAAGAACTTCGGCTGCGCGACCTTCCAGCCGCCGAATTCCTTGTCGATGGTCACCAGGTCGAGTTTCGGGAACTGGTTGGCGAACTCGGCGGCCACCTTGGCGTCGCGCGGGCGGTAGAAGTTCTGTGCGGCGATGCGTTGGCCTTCGGCGCTGTACAGGTAATTCAGGTATTCCTCGGCGACCTTGCGGGTGCCCTTCTTGTCGACCAGCTTGTCGACCACCGCCACCGGCGGCTCGGCCAGGATGGAGAGGGAAGGCACGACGATCTCGAAGTTCTCGCCGCCCTGTTCCTTCTTCGCCAGGAAGGCTTCGTTCTCCCAGGCCAGCAGCACGTCGCCGATGTTGTTGTTGACGAAGGTGATGGTCGAGCCGCGGGCGCCGGTATCCAGCACCGGGACGTGCTTGTACAGGTCCTTCACGTAGGCCTCGGCCTTCTCGTCGCTACCGTATTGCTTCTTCGCCCAGGCCCAGGCGGCCAGGAAGTTCCAGCGGGCGCCGCCGGAGGTCTTCGGGTTCGGGGTGATGACCTCGACGCCATTCTTGGTCAGGTCGGCCCAGTCCTTGATGCCCTTGGGGTTGCCCTTGCGCACCAGGAACACGATGGTCGAGGTGTAGGGGGTGCTGTTGTTCGGCAGGCGTGCCTGCCAGTCGGCCGGCAGCAGGCTGCCGTTCTTGTTCAGCTCGTCGATGTCGCCGGCCAGGGCCAGGGTCACCACGTCAGCCTTCAGGCCGTCGATGACCGCGCGGGCCTGCTTGCCCGAGCCACCGTGGGATTGCTGCACGGCGAGGTCGTCACCGCCCTGGGCCTTCCAGTGCTTGATGAAGGCGGCGTTGTAGGCCTGGTAAAGCTCGCGGGTCGGGTCGTAGGAAACGTTCAGCAGTTGGGTGGCAGCGGCTGCCGGGCCTGCGATCAGGGCACTGGCGAGGGCGGCCAGGGCGAAACGGCGGATGGACATGGTACGGCTCCTGGAAATGCTTATTGGCGTTTGTTCTGTTTTCACTGCGCGGTCAGGCGGGATTCGCTGGCCGGCGCCGGGGTCGTCATGCCCATCAGTGGTCTGGTAGGGATGCTGGGGGTGTCAGCTGCGCTTGGGGGCCTGGGCCTGCAAGCGGAATTTTTCCTTGCGCTCGATCTGCACGACCTGGCCGTTGTGCACGGTGATTTCCACCGAGCCGAAGCGCAGGCCCTGCAGGGCGGCCTGGATGTCGTGGAGGACGTCGGCTTCGTCCTTGCCTTCGAGGCTTCTGAGTGGGGCGCTCATGTTCTTTGCTCCTTGGACGGATACCCGCGCTTCGGGGCGGGCTTGGAGCGGATAGTAGAGAGGGGTGATTATTCTTAAAAATACTTAATATTCATTTATATATTCCTTTATGTTCTATTTGAGGGCCTGTCCATGAAGCGGAGCTGATCTAGATCATTGGAATAAGCAAATGAATTCTTATTCCTTAACTCTTTTCGTTCGCCTGCCTAGACTGCGCCCCATTACCTTCAGGGAGCTTCAAGCCATGGCCAGCACATCCACGCACTACCTGATCCTGCCGGGCTGGCAGGGTTCGCCGGACGAGCATTGGCAAAGCCATTGGCAGCGTTGCCTGCCCAATGCCCGCCGGGTGGAGCAGGCCGACTGGGTCAACCCGGACCTGCAGCAATGGGTCGAAACCCTGGAGCGGCACGTGTCAGCCAGCCGTTCGCCGCTGATCCTGGTGGCGCACAGCCTGGGCTGCATCACGGTGGCCCACTGGGCCGCACAGGCATCCTGGGCCTCGCTGAACAAGGTGCGCGGCGCGCTGCTGGTGGCACCGGCCGACGTCGAGCGGCCGAACTGCCCGGCGCCGCTGCAGGGCTTCGCGCCCATCCCGCGGGACGCGCTGCCATTCCCCAGCCAGCTGGTCGGCTCGGACAGCGACCCCGCCGCCAGCGCCGCACGCGCCATCGAGCTGGCCGCCGACTGGGGGGCTCAGGCAGCAATCCTGCCCGGCGCCGGACACATCAACGTGAAATCCGGCCACCAGCAGTGGGAGCAGGGCTTCGCCTTCCTCTATCGCCTGCAGCGGCGCATCGAGCAGGACGAGCGCAAGCGGGCGTGATCGACCACGTCCACGATGAAAGCCGCCGTGCTCGAAAGGGCACGGCGGTTCTTCTTTGCGTAGCCGGTATTTGCTGCGTGGGTGACGAAGTTGGGGAGGGCTACTAGCGCACTCTGTTGGCTACGAAGTTGATCACCGGCATGACCGCTTCATCGCCCACGTAGAACGCAGCAGAATTAGTGAAGGAGTACACGCGGCCATTCACGGTGACGTTGACCTGGTTGCCTTGCCCCGTCACTTGCGCGTCCCCCACATCGGTAATGAGGAAAGGCTCGCGCTCTGCCAGATGCTTCAAGGGCGTGTTGCCTAGTTCCCCGTCAAGGTAGTAGCGGTAAACGTCCGAAACGGTCGCGCCGCCGCCTTTATATTTTGTGATATAGAGCCAGATTTTTTCGCTTATTTTCTGTGTCGAATAGAAGTCATCGTCCGGTGCGGCGTAATAGTATTTTTGGTAAGCCAAGTATCCAATCACTATTGTCAGCAGCGTGAGGGTCAAGATTCGATGTAGAAGTTTAATAATCGTATTGCTTTGCATACTCAATTCCGTGCTTTATCCAGGTCTGATCATCTGGGTCGTCGCCATAGGGCGGTTCGCCATACCAATTTCCCCAGCCAGGTTTTGATGTTCCCGCCCGTCCTTGCGCGAAGCCTGCACCCATGAGAAGTATGTTTTCTGGTATGCCTGCCACATACCCAGTAGCCCCGTAGTTGAAATTTCCAAAATCGGCCAGCGAGGAGTCCTGTTGTTTGTAGTCCCATTCGCCACCATTTCTGACCTTTTGATAAAACCAATAGTAAGTCTGCGGAAGTGCCATTCCTCTCGGAACTCTATCTCTTCGGGCTTCGTGCAAGTTTCTGGAAAGAATGCTCATTCCGTTAGCTGGCATGCGCGGCATTATTGCCATGGTTTATCTCCTGGCGAATTAATGGGTGGTATCGCTGGCCAGTTGCTCGGAGCGATAGCTCAATGAAATGGCGCATCGAGCTTGGGGCGTGAGTTGAATCGCAGTTCATTCGGTGCGCTTTTTTGAAAGCTGGAGATAGTTGCCTCTGGAGCTGTAAGGCGCTTTGCAGTGAGTTCAGATAAGGCTGTACGAAATGTCGTAAGCATTCGATGCCAGGGATCGTCACTCCCTCGTCGTCCCCGCAAACGCGGGACGCAGCTCCGTAGGGGGATCACCCAGAAGACAGCGCCTCAATCCACCATCCGTCGCCACGCTTCCATCGGTGCTTGAGTTTGTTCGTTTTGTGATCAATAAATATCGTTATGAGATTTTAGTCTCACGAAACGCTCCGGACTCAAACTCGCCAAGGGAGCCGCGCATGGCGCTGATCTACCCGGAATCCAAGCATGGGCACCTCGAAGGGTTGCAACCGGAGGCGGGGCGATGAGTCCGTCGAACCTGCGCCAACAGCAGAAGCAGCGCACCCGCCAGGCGCTCTTGCAGGCGGCGGCCACGTTGCTCAGCCAGGGCGGACGGCCGACCCTGGAGGAGGTCGCGGCACAGGCGATGGTTTCGCGGGCCACGGCCTATCGCTATTTCCCGAAGATCGAGACGCTTTACCTGGAGGCTTCCATCGATGTGGATACGCCCCAGGCCGAGCAGGTGCTCGCCGGGGTTTCCGGTCGCGATGCGGTGGCTCGCTTGCGGCGGGTCGACGATGCGCTGGATGCCATGTCGCGGGCCAACGAGGTCGCCTTGCGCATGATGCTCGCGCAGTCACTGGAGCTGAGCGCGCGGGGTGAGTCCGATGCCGTGCTGCCGGTTCGGCAGAACCGCCGCACGCCCTTGATCGATGCCGCACTGGAGCCGCTGTCCGCGCGCTTCACCCCGGCGGCGCTGAAGAACCTCAGGCATGCCTTGGCCCTGGTGATGGGGCCGGAGGCGATGATCGTGTTCAAGGATGTCTTGCAACTCGACGATGCCGAGGCCCGCCGGGTCAGGCGCTGGGCTATCCGCGCACTGGTCCGGGCGGTCGATCCGCAATCCCGATAGAGGAGGGCAGTTGATGAAACCCCACGTCCAGGCATCCTGCGCGGCGGCGTTGCTCGCCGCCTGTTCCGCCGGCCTCGCGGCCGACCCGGCGCCAACCGAGTCCAGCGATCCGGTCCAGCGTGGCCGCTACCTGGTGCGCATCGCCGGCTGCAACGATTGCCACACGCCGAACTACGCTCCGTCGCTGGGGCAGGTCGACGAGAAGCTCTGGCTCACCGGCGACCGCCTCGGCTGGTCCGGCCCCTGGGGCACGACCTACGCGACCAACCTGCGCCTGCGCCTGGCCGGCCTGAGCGAAGAGCAGTGGCTGCACCTGGTGCGCAACATGCAGCCGCGGCCGCCAATGCCCTGGTTCAACCTGCGTTCGATGAGCGAAGCCGACCTCAAGGCGATCTATGCGTACACGCGGGCGATGGGGGCGGCGGGGGAACCCGCGCCGGCCTTTGTGCCGCCCGGCAGTGCGCCGACGGGGCCGGTGGTGCGTTTCCCGTAAAAGTGCGAGTGCAGAAACATCGAGCCCGGCGCTGGGCCGGGCTCGAGGGCGTCACTGGGCGGTGTAGATCTGGTCGAACACGCCGCCGTCGGCGAAGTGGGTCTTCTGGATGCTCGGCCAGTCGCCGAAGGTCTGGTTCACGTTGAAGAAGTCCACCTTCGGGAAGCGGTCGGCGTACTGCGCGAGCACCTGCGGGTTGCGCGGGCGCAGGTAGTTCTCGGCGGCGATGCGCTGGCCTTCGTCGGACCACAGGTATTTCAGGTAGGCCTCGGCTTCGGCGCGGGTGCCTTTCTTGTCGACCACCTTGTCGACTACGGCTACCGGCGGCTCGGCTTCGGCGGAGACGCTCGGGTAGATCACCTCGAAGCCGCCACGGCCGAATTCGCGGGCGATCATCTCGGCCTCGTTCTCGAAGGTCACCAGCACGTCGCCGATCTGGTTCTGCATGAAGGTGGTGGTGGCGGCGCGGCCGCCGGTGTCCAGCACCGGGACGTGCTTGAACAGCTGGCCGACGAACTCCTTCGCCTTGGCTTCATCGCCGCCGTGCTTGAGCGAGTAGCCCCAGGCCGAGAGGTAGGTGTAGCGGCCGTTGCCCGAGGTCTTCGGGTTGGGCACCACGACCTGCACGCCGTCCTTGAGCAGGTCCGGCCAGTCGTGCAGGCCCTTGGGGTTGCCCTTGCGGACGATGAACACGGTGGCCGAGGTGAAGGGTGCACTGTCGTTCGGCAGGCGGGTCGCCCAGTCCTTCGGGACCAGGCCGCCGTTGTCGGCGAGGGCGTTGATGTCGGTGGCCATGTTCATGGTGATGACGTCGGCGGGCAGGCCGTCGATCACTGCGCGCGCCTGCTTGCTCGAGCCGCCGTGGGACATCTGGAGGGTCAGCGGCTTGCCGCCTTCGGCCTGCCAGTGCTTGAGGAAGGCGGCGTTGTAGTCCTTGTAGAAGTCGCGCATCACGTCATAGGAGGCGTTGAGCAGCGACGCGGCCTGGACGCTGCCGGCCAGGGCAAGGCTGGCGAGGGCGGCGAGGGGCAGTAGGCGTTTCATCGGAGATCCTTCTGGGGGTTGAGCAACGCCGGACTATAGGCGTTTCTCTTTATTCGATAAAAGAATCATTTGTTGGGTGCTTATGCATTAAACGCAAAACCTGAATATTCATTAATGATCTAACAAAATAATTATTTATTCGTTCTAATTCTTTTCGTTTCTGCGCATAGTGGCTCCCACAACGACCCGCAAGGAACGGAATCATGAGCCAGCTCCACAATCCCCATAGCGACGCCGATACGCCGCAGCCCCTGTGGCGCGGCCGTCGGCAACGCTGAGGAGCGGCCATGCACGTCGTCCTCCTTTCCGGCAGCCCTGCGTCGCGTTCGCGCACCGAGCTGCTGCTCGACCATGTCGCCCAGCGCCTGCAAGCGCAACGACTGGAAGTGAGCGTAATCCGCCTGCGTGATTTCCCCGCGCAGGACCTGCTCCACGCGGACTTCGCCAGCGAAGCGGTGCGGCACCTGCAGAAGCTGGTGGCGAGCGCCGATGGCCTGGTGGTGGCTACCCCGGTGTACAAGGCTTCCTTCTCCGGCGCGCTCAAGGTGCTGCTCGACCTGCTCCCGGAACGGGCCCTGGCGCACAAGGTGATCCTGCCCCTGGCCAGCGGCGGCAGCCCCGCGCACCTGTTGGCGGTGGACTACGCGCTGAAACCGGTGCTGGGTGCGCTCAAGGCGCAGGAAATCCTGCCCGGCGTGTTCGGCGTCGACAAGCAGATCGCCTACGCCGAAGGCGCGCAGCCCGCGCGCATCGATGACGAATTGCGCGAACGCCTGGACGAGTCGGTCGAGCAGCTGCTCGCCGCCCTGGCGCGTCGCCCCGGATCGATCGATCCGCACGTATTGAACGACCGGCTGGTGAAGGCCCGCTGGAGTATCTGATCCACCGAAATCCGTCCTTACTCGCCCGCCAACGGGCCAGCAGGCACGCACACACTCAATAGCAAAGGAGGTCGCCATGGGCGCCAACACTTTGCGCCGGAGTCTGCTCGCCCTGCTTACCGCGGCGATCTCCTACGGCGCCATCTCGCAAGCACAAGCCGATACCCTGCGCATCGGTTACCAGAAGTACGGCACCCTGGTGCTGCTCAAGGCTCGCGGCACGCTGGAGAAGCGCCTGGCCGAGCAGGGAATCCAGGTGCAATGGACCGAATTCCCCGGCGGCCCGCAGCTGCTCGAAGGGCTGAACGTCGGCAGCATCGACTTCGGCGTGACCGGTGAAACCCCGCCGGTGTTCGCCCAGGCCGCCGGTGCAGACCTTGTGTACGTGGCCAACGAGCCGGCGGCGCCGGCCAGCGAGGCCATCCTGCTGCCCAAGGATTCGCCCATCCAATCGGTGAGCGAGCTCAAGGGCAAGAAGGTCGCCCTGAACAAGGGCTCCAACGTGCACTACCTGCTGGTCCGCGCGCTGGAGCAGAACGGCCTGAAGTACAGCGACATCCAGCCGGTCTACCTGCCACCGGCTGATGCCCGCGCCGCCTTCGAGCGAGGCTCGGTGGACGCCTGGGTGATCTGGGAGCCCTACCAGTCGGCCGCCGAGAAGCAGCTCAACGCGCGCACCCTGGTCGATGCCAAGGGCCTGGCGGACAACCACCAGTTCTACCTCGCCACGCGTACCTACGCGAAGGACCATCCGCAAGTGCTGACCACGCTGATCGACGAAGTGCGTTCGGTCGGCGAGTGGTCGAAGCAGAACCCGCAGCAGGTCGCCGATCAGGTTTCCCCGCTGCTCGGCCTATCGCCCGAGATCACCCGCCAGGCAGTCGAACGCCAGGGCTTCGGTGCGCAGTTCATCACCCCCGAGGTGGTGGCCAAGCAGCAGAAGATCGCCGACACCTTCAGCCGCCTGAAGCTGATTCCCAAGCCGCTGAGCATCAAGGACGTGATCTGGACGCCGCCGGCCGGTGCCAAGGTCGCTACCACCCAATGACCGCCCTGTAGGAGCGGACCTTGTCCGCGAATGCCGGAGATCCCGGCGCGATTCGCGGATGAGATCCGCCTACGGCGACAACGACACCAAACGCACACAACGAATCATCGCGCGGCTACGCCACGCCGGCGCGCTCACCTGGAGTTAAAGCGATGAGCCTCAATATCTTCTGGTTCCTTCCCACCCACGGCGACGGCCATTACCTGGGCACCGCCGAGGGCGCCCGCGCCGTCGACCACGGCTACCTGCAGCAGATCGCCCAGGCCGCCGACCGCCTGGGCTTCGGCGGCGTGCTGATCCCGACCGGGCGCTCCTGCGAGGACTCCTGGCTGGTCGCCGCCTCGCTGATCCCGGTTACCCAGCGCCTGAAGTTCCTGGTCGCGCTGCGTCCGGGGATCATTTCGCCGACTGTGGCCGCACGCCAGGCCTCGACCCTGGACCGCCTATCCAACGGCCGCGCGCTGTTCAACCTGGTCACCGGCGGCGACCCGGACGAGCTGGCCGGAGACGGCCTGCACCTGAGCCATGAGGAGCGCTACGAGGCCTCCGTCGAATTCACCCGCATCTGGCGCCGCGTGCTGGAAGGCGAGACCGTCGACTACGATGGCAAGCACATCCAGGTGAAGGGCGCCAAGCTGCTCTATCCGCCGATCCAGCAACCGCGCCCGCCGTTGTACTTCGGCGGTTCTTCCGAGGCCGCCCAGGACCTCGCCGCCGAGCAGGTCGAGCTGTACCTGACCTGGGGCGAGCCGCCGGCCGCGGTGGCCGAGAAGATCGCCCAGGTGCGCGAGAAGGCCGCTCGGCAGGGCCGCAGCGTGCGCTTCGGCATCCGCCTGCACGTGATCGTCCGCGAAACCAACGAGGAAGCCTGGAAGGCCGCCGACCGCCTGATCAGCCACCTCGACCAGGACACCATCGACCGCGCCCAGGCCTCCCTGGCGCGCTTCGACTCCGTGGGCCAACAACGCATGGCCGCCCTGCACGGCGGCAAGAAGGACAACCTGGAAGTCTCGCCGAACCTCTGGGCCGGGGTCGGCCTGGTGCGCGGCGGCGCCGGCACCGCACTGGTCGGCGATGGCCCGACGGTGGCCGCGCGGGTCAAGGAGTACGCCGACCTGGGCATCGACACCTTCATCTTCTCCGGCTACCCGCACCTGGAGGAGTCCTACCGGGTCGCCGAGCTGTTGTTCCCGCACCTCGACGTCGCCCGCCCGGCGCAGCCGGAGGGCCGCGGCTACATCAGCCCCTTCGGCGAGATGATCGCCGACGACATCCTGCCCAAGGCGGCAGCGGCGAGCTGAAAACGATGGCCCCCGTTGGGGCGCGGCGGATAACCGCGAACGGTTATCCGCCTTGCGAAGGATTCGGAGAGTTGCAATGAGCGTTTCCAATCGATTGGCCCGGCGCCTCGCGCCCTGGGCCTTGCCGGTAGCGCTGCTGCTGGCCTGGCAGGTGGCGGTGGAAGGGGGCTTCCTCTCCACGCGCATCCTGCCGGCGCCCAGCGCGGTGTTCGAGGCCGGCTATCAGCTGGTGAAGAGCGGCGAGCTCTGGCAGCACCTGGCGATCAGCACCTGGCGTGCGGCCCTCGGCTTCCTGATCGGCGGCTCCATCGGCCTGAGCCTGGGGCTCATCACCGGCCTGTCGAAGTGGGGCGAGCGCCTCCTCGACAGCTCGGTGCAGATGATCCGCAACGTGCCGCACCTGGCGCTGATCCCGCTGGTGATCCTGTGGTTCGGCATCGACGAGTCGGCGAAGATCTTCCTGGTTGCCCTCGGCACCCTGTTCCCGATCTACCTCAACACCTACCACGGCATCCGCAACATCGACCCGGGCCTGCTGGAGATGGCGCGCAGCTACGGGCTGTCGGGCTTCGGGCTGTTCCGCCAGGTGATCCTGCCCGGCGCGCTGCCGTCGATCCTGGTCGGCGTGCGTTTCGCCCTGGGCTTCATGTGGTTGACCTTGATAGTCGCCGAGACCATTTCCGCCGGTTCCGGCATCGGCTACCTGGCGATGAATGCCCGCGAGTTCCTGCAGACCGACGTGGTGGTCCTGGCGATCCTGCTCTACGCGGTCCTGGGCAAGCTCGCCGACCTCGCCGCGCGCGGCCTGGAACGCGTCTGGCTGCGCTGGCACCCGGCCTATCAGCACAAGGGAGGTGCGGCATGAACGCGCTGAGCAACCTGGCGCCGAACACGCCGCAACAGCTCAAGCAGGGCATCCCGCTGGCGCTCGAAGGCGTGGTCAAGCGCTTCGGTGAGCGCGAGGTGCTCAAGGGCATCGACCTGCGCATCCCTGCCGGGCAATTCGTCGCCATCGTCGGCCGCAGCGGCTGCGGCAAGAGCACCTTGCTGCGCCTGCTGGCCGGCCTGGATGCGCCCAGCGAGGGCCAACTGCTGGTCGGTGCTGCGCCGCTGGAAGACGCCCGCGAAGGCACCCGCCTGATGTTCCAGGACTCGCGCCTGCTGCCGTGGAAACGAGTGATCGACAACGTCGGCCTCGGCCTGAAGGGCGACTGGCGCCCGCAGGCCCTGGAAGCGCTGCAGGCGGTCGGCCTGGCCGACCGCGCCGGCGAGTGGCCGGCGAGCCTGTCCGGCGGGCAGAAGCAGCGCGTGGCCCTGGCTCGCGCGCTGATCCACCGGCCGCGCCTGCTGCTGCTCGATGAGCCGCTGGGCGCGCTGGATGCGCTGACCCGCATCGAGATGCAGCAACTGATCGAACGCCTCTGGCAACAGCACGGTTTCAGCGTGCTGCTGGTGACCCACGATGTCGCCGAGGCGGTGGCCGTGGCCGACCGCGTGATCCTCATCGAGGACGGCGAGATCGGCCTGGACCTGGCCGTCGACCTGCCGCGCCCGCGTTCGCGTGGCTCGGCGCGCCTGGCTGCGCTCGAGGCCGAAGTGCTCGACCGCGTGCTGTCGCTACCGCCGCTGCCGCCCGAGCCGGAACCCGTATCCCCCCTGCCCACGCAATTGCGCTGGGCGCTCTGAAGCCCTCATCCGTGCAAGACCCATTCCCCCAAGGAGAAACGCCATGACCATCAAAGCCATCAACGTCCGCAACCAGTTCAAGGGCACCATCAAGGAAATCGTGATCGGCGACGTACTGTCGGAAATCGACGTGCAAACCGCCGCCGGCGTGGTCACCTCGGTGATCACCACTCGCTCGGTACGCGAGCTGGAACTGCAGGTAGGCAGCGAAGTGATCGCCTTCGTGAAGTCGACCGAAGTGTCCATCGCCAAGCTGTGATCGGCAGCGGTTATCGCAAGCCACGCCCCGGACGGGTTTCGCCGTTCCGGGGCGTGTTCGCTTCGGCCCTCAGTATCGCCAGAGGTGCCTGACTTCTTCCCATTGCTCGTCGGACAGCCATTCTTCGGCCATCGGGAAGAAGATGTTCTCCTCGCCATCCATGTGGTCGAAATACTTGCCGAGGAAGTCTTCGACGATCGCCGCGATCTCCCGTGGGCTGTGGCCGGAGCCTTCCAATGCACGCAGCTGCGTGGCGATGCGTTCGAAGGCCAGGTGATCGCGCTCGATATCCTTCACCCGCGGGTGGATAGGCGCATCGGTGCGCAGCAGGGCGCGGCGGATCAGCTCTTCGTTCTCGTGGTGCAGCATCTCGGGGACGCCGTGCAGCGCATCGAGCTGGCGAAACAGCTGCTTGCAGTCGGCGTCGGTGCAGGACGCATCCTTGAGGGCGCCGAGCAGGCCTTTGATTCGATTGATGTGGATGCCGACGTCGTGGTGATACTCGTGCAGGTCGCGCAGCAGGCGATTCATGATCGATCCTCGGGAGTGGATTCGCACCTCCCACCGTATCGTCGATAGCGGCTTCGAGTGCCGGGCT
Organism: Pseudomonas knackmussii B13; assembly: GCF_000689415.1. Taxonomy (NCBI): domain Bacteria; kingdom Pseudomonadati; phylum Pseudomonadota; class Gammaproteobacteria; order Pseudomonadales; family Pseudomonadaceae; genus Pseudomonas; species Pseudomonas knackmussii. The sequence goes on from NZ_HG322950.1 coordinate 2,586,030, forward strand.
TGCGGCCATGCCAGCGATGCGAAGGACATGCGAATCGCCTGTGAAAGATGGCGCGTCCTGCGCATTCAGTGGGCTGATGCAAGTATAGTTCCGCCCTCGGCCTCGCCGGCGGATCGCCAGGCCGCGCCGCCGAGTGGCCGATTCGCAGGGGAGCCCGCATGACCGACAGCCTTCGACCGCAAGACCAGTGGATCGCCACACCCGGCGGTCGCCTGTTCGCCCGGCGCTGGCCAGGCGCGAATGCCGTGGCGGCGCCCATCGTGCTGTTCCACGACTCCCTGGGATGCGTCGAACTCTGGCGCGACTTTCCCGAACGGCTCGCCGCCGCCACCGGGCGCACGGTGATCGCCTACGACCGCCTGGGCTTCGGCCGCTCGGATGCACATCCCGGCCTACTGTCGACCCGCTTCATCGGCGAGGAGGCGGCGCAGTTCTTCCCGCTGCTGTGCGAGCAGTTGGGCATCGACGACTTCATCGCCTTCGGTCACAGCGTCGGCGGCGCCATGGCCGCGCACTGCGCCGCGCTTTTCCCGCAGCGTTGCCAGGCGCTCGTTACCGAGTCGGCGCAGGCTTTCGTCGAGCAGCGCACGCGCGACGGCATTGCCCAGGCGCGCAATGAATTTGCCAAGCCGGGGCAGCTGGATCGGCTCGTCCGTTACCACGGCGACAAGGCGGCCTGGGTGCTGGCGGCCTGGGCCGAGACCTGGCTGTCGGATGCCTTCGCGCCCTGGACGCTGGCGGCAGGTTCGCCGCAGCTGGAGTGCCCGTTGCTGGTCCTGCACGGCAGCGAGGACGAGTACGGCTCGTCGCGCCATCCGCAGCTGATTGCCGAGCTGGCAGCGGATGCCGAAATGCTGATCCTGCCGCAGCTTCACCACGTGCCGCATCGCGAGCAGCCGGAAACGGTGCTGGCGGCGGTGGCGCGCTTTCTCGCGGCGCGCGGCTGAGTTGCCGGCGCCTCAGGCCGGCGCCAGGCAGGTCTGGTTACGGCCTTGTTGCTTGGCCCGGTAGAGCAGGTGGTCGCAGCAGGCCAGCAGGTCGGCCGGCTGCTGTAGCCCTTCGCTGGAGGAGAGCGCGCCGCCCAGGCTGATGGTCAGGTGGCGCAGCGCGTCCGGTCGATACAGGTGCTCGATGGACAGCGAGGAAACGCGCTCGCGCAGGCGCTCGGCGATGCGCTGCAACTCCTCGCGGCTGGTGACCTGCAGCATCACCACGAACTCCTCGCCGCCGTAGCGGAAAATCTGCGCCTGGCCGTTGCGCAGGGTATCGGCCATGCAACTGGCGACCTCGCACAGGCACTGGTCGCCGGCCGGGTGGCCGTAGTGATCGTTGAACGGCTTGAAATAGTCGATGTCGGCCAGCAGCAGGGCGAACGGCCGGCCGTTCTGCCGCGCCTGCCGCCAGTTCTGCTCCAGTTGCAGGTCCAGGGCGCGGCGGTTGCCGACCTGGGTCAGGGCGTCGGTGGCGGCCAGTTCCTGCAGGCGCAGGTTCAGCGCCGCCAGCTCGCTGCGCTGGCGGCTGCCTTCGAGATCGGCGAGGAAGGCCTGGCGCACGCCGCGGATGTTGGTCCAGCTGATGAACAGGCTGAACAGCGCCACCGGCAGGTAGACCAGGGTGAATACCAGCAGCGCCTTGGGGGCGCCGGCATGGATCAGCGAGACGTTGTAGAGAATGATCGCCGAGATCACCAGCGAGCAGGCCAGGATGCCGCGGAACGAATAGCGCACGCCCAGGTTCCCGAGCAGGATGAACACCACCGAGGCGTAGAGGAAGGTCGGCACGTCCGGCGAGGCGCTGCGTTTGAGCAACTCGAACCAGGCCACCGTCGAGACGATGTCGTGCAGCGGCATCAGCATGTCCATCAGCAGCACGCTGCGGCTGTAGCGGAACACCAGGAAGATGTTCAGCAGGCCGACCAGGCTGAGCCCGCCGCGCAGCAGCAGGGAGGTCAGCGCCATGTCCGGGATCAGCAGCGCGTCGGCGAACACGTAGGAGTCGTAGGCCGCCATGGCGATGAAGTTGATCGCCAGCAGGAAGCCGCGATAGTGCTGCAGGACGTAGGCGGCGAAGGCCGCTCGCTGGTCGTCGGGGATCTGGCCGGTACGGGGGCGGGCAGGGGTTTCAAGGACGGTCATGGAGAAGTGCGTTGCCCGAGTTATGGCCAAGGGCCAGTGTAGGGAGGCGGCCCGCCAGCGTCCAGCCGTCCGGGCCGCCCGGGGCAGTGGATTCAGAGCTCTTCGAACATTTCCCGGCCGATCCGCAGCGCGCTGCCGAAGTCGAGCGACTGGATGCGCTCGTGCAGGCGCTTGAAGTGCTTCGGCCAGGGATGCTGGTGGCGCGCCAGGGCGTCGAAACGGGCGACGGCTTCGAGGTTGCCGGCCTCCAGCAGCATGAGGACTTCGTCGAGCCGCTGGCGCGCCTGCGGCCGGCTCAACGCCGGGCGCTCGCCTGGCGTCGCGAAGGGATCGGGGGGGCTGAACTGCCCCTGCAACTCGAGCACGCTGCTGCCGAGCAACTGGCGCAGTTCCTGGATGCATTGTGGCTCCAGGTTGGCGCGCGGATCTTCGGTGGCGCGTTGCAGCAGTTCGGCCTCCAGCGCCGCGGCGCGCTCGCCGAGCACGCGGGCGCCCATGGTGCCGGCGCTGCCCTTGAGCGTGTGCAGGGTGCCGGCGAGGGTTTCCGCGTCGCCGGCCAACTGCTGCTGTTCCAGGCGCGCGAGGAGCTTTTCCATTTCCGGCTCGAAGGTGCGCAGCACCCGCACGACAAGCTGCTCGTCACCGCCGAAGCGGTCGAGGATCGCTTCGCGGCTTTCCACCAGGCCGGTGGTGCTGGATGCCACGCGCAGTTCGCCGGGGATTGCCGGCGCGCCAAGCTGGGCGAGCAGGCAGCGCACCAGCTGTTCCTTGTCGATCGGCTTGGCGATGTGGTCGTTCATCCCGGCGTCGAGACACGCCTGGCGGTCGGCCTGGGAGGCGTTGGCGGTCATGGCGAGGATCGGCAGCTCGGCGAAGCGGCCGTCCGCGCGGATCCGCCGGGTCGCTTCCAGGCCGTCGATGCCGGGCATCTGCATGTCCATCAGCACCGCATCCGGCGGCGTGGCGACGGCGCAGACCTGGCTCACCCCGGCCAACCCGTCCTCGGCCAGCAGTACGGTGGCGCCTTCGCTGGCCAGCAGCTCGGCGGCGACCTGGCGGGTTAGCGCGTTGTCCTCCACCACCAGCAGGCGCCGTCCGGCCAGCCGCCGCGGCTTCTCCCGCGGCGCAGGGGCGGCGGGCGCGGGCAGCTCGCCGAGCACCTGGCGCACCGAGTCGGCCAGTTGCCGTGGCGTCACCGGCTTGGTCAGGAAGTCCATGAAGGGCGCGCTCGGCCCGTCCTGCTCGTTGGCCAGCACTTCGCGGCCGTAGGCGGTGATCATGATGATGGTCGGCGGCGCCAGCGGGCTGGCCTCGCGCTGGATCTGCCGGGCAGCCTGCAGGCCGTCGAGGTCGGGCATGCGCCAGTCCATCAGCACCACGTCGTAGTCGATGCCCTGCCGCCGTGCCTCGCGGTAATGCAGCACCGCATACAGCCCGCCGCTGACCAGGTCGGCCCGCCAGCCGAGGGCTTCGCAGGTGCGCACCAGCACTTCGCCGGCGCTGGCGTTGTCGTCGGCCACCAGCAGGCGCAGGGGGCGCTGCGGGGCCGTGGCCGGTGCTTTGGCCACGGTCTCGGCAACGACCGGCAGCGGCAGGTCGAACCAGAACCGGCTGCCGACGCCCAGGCGGCTCTCCACCTGCAGCTTGCCACCCATCAGCTCGACCAGGCGCTGGCAGATGAACAGCCCCAGGCCCGTGCCGCCAAAGCGCCGGGTGGTGGAGGCTTCGGCCTGGGTGAAGCTCTCGAAGATGCGCTGCAGCTGTTCTTCGCTGATGCCGATACCGCTGTCGCTGACGGCAATGCGCAGATGCAGGCAGTCGCCCTCGCGGCGCAGCGGGTGGACGCTGACCACCACCTGGCCGCGGCTGGTGAACTTGATGGCGTTGCCGGCGAGGTTGATGAGGATCTGCTGCAGGCGCAGGGCATCGCCGAGCAGGCTGCCGGGCAGTGCCGGATCGAGGTCGAAGAGCACTTCGACATCCTTGTCGCCGAGGTTGCCCGAGAGCACCACGGCGAGATCGCGCAGCAGGGTTTCCGGCTCGAAGGGGTGCAGGTCCAGCTGCAGCTTGCCGGCCTCGATCTTGGAGTAGTCGAGGATGTCGTTGAGCAGGCCGAGCAGGGAGGTGGCGGCGGAGTGCGCCTTGTCCACGTAGTCGCGCTGGCGGGCGTCGAGGTGGGTCTGCTGGGTCAGGTAGAGCATGCCCAGCACGGCGTTCATCGGGGTACGGATCTCGTGGCTCATGTTGGCCAGGAACGACGACTTGGCCGCGTTGGCGGCGTCGGCCTGCTCCTTGGCCAGGCGCAGAGTGGCCTGCATCTCGCGCTCGTGGGTGATGTCGAGGTTGATCCCGGTGACGCGCAGCGGCGTGCCGTCGGCCGCGCGCTCGACCCGCGCGCCGGCCTGGACGTAGCGCACCCGTCCGCTGGGCAGGACGAGGCGGAAGGTCGGCACGTAGGCGCCGCTGCCTTCGACGGCCGCCCACAGGCTGTCGAGGGTGGCCTGGCGATCCTGCGGGTGCAGGCGCTCGCGCCAGTGCTCGAAGTTCAGGCCGGCGCCGGCCAGGCGCGGCGACTGTTCGTAGAGGGCGAACATGTGTTCGTTCCACTGCAGCGAGTCGTCGGCCAGGTCCCAGCTCCAGATGCCCAGGTTGGCCACTTCGGCGGCCAGCGCCAGCTGGTCGCGGGCCGACTTGAGGCGCTCCTCGGCGGCCTTGCGCTCGGTGATGTCGGTGGCGATGCCGAGGTAGCCGGTGAGGCTGCCCTGGTCGTCGCGGATCGCCGTGACCATCAGGTTCACCGGCACGCGCGAGCCGTCCTTGCGCACATAGGTCCACTCGCGCACTTCGGCGCCGTCGCGCTCGGCCGGGCGGGAAAGCACGTGGAAGCCCTCGACCGACTCGTCGAGCTCGCGGCTCAGTTGCGCGGCGCGCAGTTCCAGCTCCTCTTCGACGTGCAGTTTCCTGGGCGTGTGCCGGCCGACCATCTCGTCGGCGCTGTAGCCGAGCAGACGCTCCGCTCCCTGGTTGAAGATGCGGATGTTGCCCTGCACGTCGGTGGCGATGATCGACAGTTCGGAAGCCGAGCGCAGCACGCTGCTCAGCAGCAGGTTCGACTCGTGCAGCTCGGCAGTACGCGCCGCCACCTGCAGTTCGAGGTTGCTGTTGAGTTCGTAGATGCGCGCCTCGGCAGCCTTCTTGGCAGTGATGTCGCGCAGGGTCTTGGAGGCGCCGACGACGTTGCCCTTGCGCCCGCGAATCGGCGCCACGCTGACCGAAACGTCAATCCGCCGGCCGTCCTGGTGCAAACGCTGGGTATCGAAGCTTTGGACGCTTTCGCCACGGGCGACCACGGCGAGGATGCGGCTTTCCTCCTCGGCGGCTTCCTGGGGCACCAGTAGCTGCGCGATGGAGCGGCCGACGGCCTGTTCGGCGCTGTAGCCGAAGAGCTTTTCGGCACCGGCGTTCCAGGTGCTGATCTCGCCGCGCAGGTCGGTGCCGATGATGGCGTCGTTCGAGGATTCGACGATGGCGGCCAGGCGCGCCTGCTGCTCGACGATGTTGTGGCGGCGCCGGCGGCTCACCGAGACCGCGCCGAGCAGGGCGGCGAGCAGCAGGCTGGCGAGGCTGCCGAGGGCGAAGGCCAGCAGCGGCGATACCTGGTGCAGGCGCTGGACGAATGCCGGGTGGGCGCCGAATTCGATCTGCCAGTGCCGGCCGAACACCTCGCGCTGCAGCACCTGGTTGAACAGGCGTGGCGCCTTGGCATCGTCGCTGCCGGTGAAGAAGGTGCGCACCGGGGCGCCTTCGGTGATGTCACTGAGCTGGAAATACACGTCTTCGCTGCTGGGCAGCAGGTTGGCGAGCACTTCGCTCATCAGCAGCGGCGCGTAGCTCCAGCCGAACAATTGGCGTTCGCGCTCGTCGACGCTCGCTGGCGTCACGCCGCCCCGGTAGATCGGCATCAGGAAGAGGAACGACTGCAGGGATTCGCCCGTGGCCTGGACCAGCGTGATCGGCGCGGTCAGGCGTGCCTCGCCGCTGCGCATGGCGGCCACTGCGGCCTGCCGGCGACTGTCGTCGGAGGCGATGTCCAGGCCCACCGCCTGCAGGTTCGAGGCTTGCGGCTCGATGTACTGGATGACGTAGCGCTCGCCCGGATTGGCGCTCAGCTCGCGGATGGCGAAGTCGGGCGCGCCGTCTTCGCGGGCCTGGCGCAGGAAGCTTTCCTCGCGCTCGTGCGGCACCCGGCGGATGAAGCCGAAGCCCCGGGCGCCGACGAACTCGCGCGTGAGGTCGCGAGTCCGGCTGTAGCGCAGGAACAGTGCGCGGCTCATGCCGTCCTCGCCGGCGGTGAGCACCGCGCCACGCGCGCCGCGCAACCCGTACTGGTACAGCGCGATGCGGCTCAGCACGGTGTCGGCCAGGCGTTGCGCCTCCTGCGCCACGGCGCTGGCGGCCTGCTGCTGGTTGCTGTGCTGCAACAGCACGGCGCCCAGCGCGGAGCAGAACATGCCCAGGGCCAGGGCCGCCCAGGCCCAGCGGTTGAATTTCAGATTGCCTGGCGTCGTCGTTTTCACCCGGTACTTTCCTGATCAGGGGGAACGAAGGCAGCTGGCGCCGCTTCAGTGCGGCAGGCCGGTGAGCAACAGTTCGGTCATCGCCTCGCAGGGAATCGGCCGGCAGTACAGATAGCCCTGCATGACGTTGCAACCCAGTGCGAGGAGGGCTTGCTCCTGGGCGCGGGTCTCCACCCCCTCGGCCACCAGTTCCAGGTCGAGGGCCTCGCCGAGCATGACGATGGCCTGGATGATGGCGGCGTCGCTGTGGTCGTGGAGCATGTCGCGGACGAAGCTCTGGTCGATCTTCAGTACATCCACCGGGAAGCGCTTGAGGTAGGCCAGGCTGGAATAGCCGGTGCCGAAATCGTCGATGGCGATGCGCACGCCCAGTTCGCGCAGGGCGGCCAGGGTCTGGCGCGAGCCCAGGCTGTCGCTGGCGAGCACGCCTTCGGTGATCTCCAGCTCCACTCGCTGCGGCTGCACGCCGGTCTGCGCGAGGATGTCGGCGACCTGGGAGACGAAGCGCTCGTCGCGGAACTGCACGGCGGAGATGTTCACGCTGACCCGCAGGTCGTGGCCGGCGTCGTTCCAGCGCCGCGTGTCCTGGCAGGCGCGCAGGAGGATCTGCTGGCCGATGGGCACGATCAGCCCGGTTTCCTCGGCCAGCGGAATGAACTCCGCGGGCGGGATCAGCCGGCCTTCGCCGTTGCGCCAGCGGATCAGCGCCTCGACGCCGACGATGTGCTGGTCAGCGGCGGCGACCTTGGCCTGGTAGAACACCTCGAACACGCCCAGCTCCAGGGCCAGGCGCATGTTGCGGTCGAGCAGGTGGCGGGCGCGCATGCGCTGCTCGATGTCCGAGGAGAAGAAGCAGTAGCCGTTTCGCCCGGAGGTTTTCGCCTGGTACATGGCGCTGTCGGCATGCCGGTAGAGCGACTCCGGGTCCTGGCTGTCGTCGGGGTAGAGGCTGATGCCGATGCTGGCCGAGAGGTGATAGCTGTTGTTGCGCACGACGTAGGGTTCGCCGATCAGCGCCTGCAGGCGCTCGGCGTAGTCGCCGACGGCCTCGAAGCCCTGCACCTCCGGCAGGAGGATGACGAACTCGTCGCCGCCGGGCCGGCACACGGTGTCCATCGTCCGCGAGTGCTCGGTCAGCCGGCGCGCGGTTTCCTGCAGGATGGCGTCGCCGATGGCGTGACCTTCGCCGTCGTTGACCGCCTTGAAGTTGTCCAGGTCGAGCAGCAGCAGGCCGACGCGCTGGCCGCTGCGTCGCGCGGACTCGATGGCCTGGGCCAGGCGGTCGGTGAGCAGCAGGCGGTTCGGCAGGTTGGTCAGCGGGTCCTGGTTGGCGAGGATCTTCGCCATCCGCCGCAGCCGCGTGTGGGTGCGGATGCGCGCGCGGGCGACCGGCAGGTTCAGCGGCTTGGAGATGAAGTCCACGCCGCCCAGCTGCAGGGCACGCAGTTCGTGGGAAACCTGGTTGTAGGCGGTGACGAAGATGACCGCGGCATCGCACAGCTTGGGGTCGGCCATCAGTGCCTGGCAGACCTCGAAGCCGTCCATGTCGGGCATCTCGATGTCCAGCAGGATGACGTCCGGGCGCAGCCGCCGGGCCATCTCCAGGGCCTGCCAGCCATTGCTGGCGAAATGGATGACACCCAGCCCCTTGGCGGCCTCGCCGAGCAGTTGGATGTCGCTGACCTGGTCATCGACGATCAGGATGATCGTGTCGAAAGGCTGAGTGTCTTCGGGCATTCCCTCGCTCCGCGCGCACATCTGAACGAAGTGTCTGTCGGATCAGGCTAGACCAGCGTATCAATCCTGCATCAGGGCGCCGTCGCCTGCGGTCTCTGGCCGCCAGGCAGCGGGCGATGACGTGGAGAGAATTACCGATGGCCAGCGATGACGCCAGATTGCCATTATGGTTAGATTGCGAGCAATTGTCCGAATATTCCTAGGACAGCTCCCCTTGTGCCTTAGCGAGCGGTGTGCAGATGCAGTCGGTAGGTGCTGAAAGGGCGTCGGAGAGCGCCGGAGAGCCACGCTATGCAGGCCTGTTGCGCCTGGCGTTGCGCCATTTCGCGGTAAGCGCGGCGGCGGTGACCCGTACGGGCGCGGCATCGGCGCAGTTGTGCGGCAGCGTTGGCCTGGCCGCTGCAGAGGTCGATTGCCTGTGCAGCCTGGACGGCGACCTGGCCTGTGCCTCGGGCCTTGCGCAAGTGCGCGACCTGCGCAGCGACCGGCGCTGGCGTGGGCTGGCGAGGCGCCTGCGCCTGCATCTGGTGCAGCCCTTGCTCGACCCGCAGGGGGAAGCGCTGGGCGTACTGCACCTGTTCGACGAGCAATTGCGCGAATTCGATGCGCCGCAACAGGAAGCCCTGGGCGAATTCGCCGCGCTGGCCATGGCCATCCTCAGCCAGGATCGCGTCGAGGCGCGCCTGCGCGAAAGCGAACGGCGCATGGCGCTGGCCCTGGATGGCAGCGGCACCGGTCTCTGGGATCGCGACGTGCCCAGCGGCAAGATCCATTACTCCACCGGCTGGAAGGCGCTGCTGGGCTACGACGAGACGGAGGTCGGCGACAGCGTCGACGAAAGCTACACGCGTATCCACCCGGACGACCTCGGCTACGTGCGGGCCACCATCCTGGCGCATTTCGAGCAGCGCACGCCGCTCTACGAGGTGGAACACCGAATCCGCCGCAAGGACGGCAGCTATATGTGGGTGTCCAGCCGCGGCAAGGTGGTCGAGCGCGATCCATCAGGCCGTGCGCTGCGCATGATCGGCACCACCACCGACATCACCGCCCTGCGCGAGATGTCCGAGCGGCTGCGCCAGGGGATCGAGCTGCTGACCAACCTGACCAACGAAATCCCCGGGATGGTCTTCCAGTTCCAGCGCAAGCCCGACGGCACGGCACGCTTCCCCTATGTCAGCGCGGGCAGCCAGGAGATCTTCGGCCTGAGCCCGGAGCAGATGGCCGAGGTGCCCGCCGAACGCATCCGCGCGCTCATCCACCCCGAGGACCTGCCTCGCTACCAGGCCTCGCTCGAGGCCTCGGCCAAGGATCTGGTGCCCTGGTCGCTGGAGTACCGCGTGCAACTGCCGGGGCAGGGCGTGCAGTGGCGCCAGGGCAGCGCGCACCCCAGCCGCCAGCCCGATGGCGGGGTGATCTGGCACGGTTTCATCACCGACGCCACCGAGCGCAAGCGCATCGAAGCCGAGCTGCAGGTGTTCGCCACCACCGACTTCCTCACGCAACTGCCCAACCGCCGCTGCTTCATGCTCCACCTGGAGTCGGAGCTGGCCCGGGTGCAGCGCGCCAGCGAGCGCAGCGCGGCGATCCTGATGTGCGACCTCGACCACTTCAAGGCGATCAACGACCGCTGGGGCCATGCGGTGGGCGACCACGCGCTGCGCCACTTCGCGACCATCCTGGCCGGCATCATCCGGCGCAACGACAGCGCCGGGCGCATGGGCGGCGAGGAGTTCGCCGTGGTCCTGAGCGATGCCGACCGCGAAAGCGCCATCACCTTCGCCCAGCGCCTGCAGCAGCAACTGGACGAGTCGCCGCTGGTCCTGGATGGCGAGCGCATCCCGCTGACCATCAGCATCGGCGTAGCCGCCATGAGCGCCGACGACACCTCGGTGGAAGCCGTGCTTTCCCGCAGCGACATGGCGCTGTACCGGGCCAAGCAGAACGGGCGCAATCGCATCGAGGCGCTCTGAGCCTCCCGGCGCGGTGGCGGCTGCGGCGATCGGCTAACGTCAGGGAACACAGGTGACGGGGCGAGGCGGGCCGTGAGCGCAAGTATCCAGGTCGAGGTGCGGCTTGCCGCGCCCGAAGAAGAGCCGCTGCTGGCCGCCATGCTGCCGGTCTACCTGCGCGAGCTGGGCGTGGGCATGCTGGCCTATCCGTACCTGGCGCTGTATTGGGTCGAGGCCGGCCGCTTTCCCTACCTGATCCGCGCCGACGGCGCGCTGGCCGGCTTTGCCCTGGTGCGCTGGCTGGACGAGGAGGGCCGTTTCGAAATGGCCGAGTTCTATGTCGCCGCCGCCTTTCGTCGGCAGGGTGTCGGCCGGGCAGCGGTGCTTGCGCTGTTCGCTGCGCATCCTGGCGACTGGGCGTTGAGCGTGTTGCCGGCGAACCGCCGGGCGCTGGCGTTCTGGACCGAGCTGCTGCCGGTGGATGCACGGCCGGCGCTGGTCAACGAGCCACCGCACTGGCCGCATCTGCGCCTGCGTTTCCGCGTGCCACCGGCGGGGGCCTGAACGGGACTTGCCAGCAGCGCTGCCGGCGGGCAGATTGGCGGCCCGTTTTTCTCTTCCCTGGAGCCCTCCATGCCCCGATACACCGCCACCGTGACCGTCAGCGCCGAGCATTGGGGGCGTGAAACCGAGGCCGTCGACAATCCCTCCATCGATGTCGGCCTGCGCACCCTGTCGCCGGGCGTCTTCGAGCTGAGCTTCAACGGCCAGCTGGCGGCGCCGGAAGAAGCCACCCACGTCTGCGTGACCCTGGACAACGGCCTGGCCTACTACGGTCCGATCGTCGACGGCCAGGCCGACCCCAAGGGCGGCTGGCTGAGCTTCGAGTCCGACATGGTCGAGCCGGAGCTGCTGGGCTGAGGCTGCGCCGAGTGCCGGAGCGAGCGGACGAAAAAACTCGCTTCGGCAGCGAATAATCCGCCTCGCTGCGGTGTTCATTGCTAGCTATCCCGCCAATGCCCGGAGATACCGTGATGAGCCCGCGTCCTTTCCTGCGTTTTCCTTCGTTGCTGTTGCTGGCCTGCCTCGGCGCCGCCCTCCACGCTGGGCCGGTTTCGGCCAGTGGCGGCGGCAGTGACGACGACAACAAGAACAAGCTTGCCCCCGATTGCCCGGCCGGCCAGGTGCGCGACTCCGCCGAGCAGCGCTGCCTGGACCAGACCAGCAGCCGCCTGCCGGACGCCGACCGCGCCGAATACGCCTATCGCCTGGCCAAGGCCGGCCGTTACCAGGAGGCCCTGGCGCTGCTCGACACCCTGCGCCAACCGAACACCCCCGAGGCGCTCAACTACCGCGGCTACGCCACGCGCAAGCTGGGCCGCGTCGACGAAGGCATCGGCTACTATCAGCAATCGGTACGCCTGGATCCGCATTACGCCAAGGTGCGCGAGTACCTCGGCGAAGCCTACGTGACCAAGGGTCGCCTGGACCTGGCCCGCGAGCAGCTGCAGAGCATCCGCGGCATCTGCGGCACCGGTTGCGAGGAGTATCGTGATCTGGCCGAGGCCATCGATCAGTCACGGCAGCTATGAGAGAGCTCCCCCAGCCCCTGCGGCCTTCGCCATGGGAGCATCCGCGGGCCCCGGCTGCCGCGACCGAGCGTCATCCACCCGCGCCGCCGAGCAGGCGGCTGCGCAGCATCGCGGAGGCGACCATCGCACAGCCAGCGGATATCCGCACCGAGATTGGCCAGCACCTGGCGCGCCTGTGGCGCTACGCCATGGTCCTGTCGCGGCAGACGCACGTCGCTGACGACCTGGTGCAGGCCACCTGCGTGCGCGCCCTGGAGCGCGCCGCGCAATTCACCGCGGGGAGCCGGCTGGACCGCTGGCTGTTCACCATCCTGCGCTCGATCTGGCTGAACGAAGTGCGCGCACGGCGGGTGCGCAGCGGCTTCGGGGTGGTCGATGCCGAGGGCGAACTGGTCTTCGACGGCGAGCGCCAGGCCCAGGCCGAAGTGCTTGCCGGGCAGGTCCTGCGGCGCGTGGCGGAACTGCCCGAGGCGCAGCGCGAGACGCTGTTCCTCGCCTACATCGAGGGTCTCAGCTACCGCGAGGTGGCGCAGATTCTCGGGGTGCCCATCGGCACCGTGATGAGCCGCCTGGCGGCGGCGCGCTTGAAACTGGCGGATGCCGCGGCAGAAGACGCGGAGCTTGCCAGGGGAGGTCCGCGATGAGCGAACGTGACAATTACCCGCGGGTGTCCGACGAAACCCTGGTGGCCTTCATCGATGGCGAGCTGGACTTCGCCCAGGCCCGCGAGATCGAGCTGAAACTCGCTGAAGACGCCGAACTGGCCCAGCGCTTCGACCTCCTGTGCCAGGGCGACCGGGGGCTGGCCGAAGCCTTCGACCAATTGCTGCAGCAGGCTCCCATGGAGCGCCTGGGCGCCGGACTGGCTGCCCTGCCACCGGCGGAGCCGGCGCCGCGCGGTATCGGTCGCCGCGGCCTGGCGCTGGCGGCCGCCGCCTGCCTGGTGCTGGGCATGGCCCTCGACCACCTGCTGCTCGGCGGCCTCGCGGCGCAGCACGACGAATCGTCCAGCTGGCGCCAGCGCGTGGCCGACTACATGTCGCTGTACACCGTACAGACCCTCGACCATTTGCCGGGCGACCTGGATACCCGCCAGGCGCAGCTCAACGCGGTAGGCGCGCGCCTGGACCTGGCCCTGCCGGCGCCGGCGTTGGACCTGGACGGCGCCAGCCTGCGCCGCGCGCAGATCCTCGAGTACGACGGCGTGCCCATCGCCCAGCTGACCTACCTGGACGAGCGCTACGGCCCCATGGCGCTGTGCATCACCCGCGGCGACGGGCAGCCGGCGGCCCTGGAGCAGGAGCGTCGCGAAGGCATGAACCTGGTCTACTGGAAGGATGCCCGGCACGCTTACCTGCTGATCGGCCATAGCCCGGCCCAGGCCCTGCAATCCATGGCGGCCGGCCTGCGCGAACGCCTGGGGACGGGCGGTGGGGCATGAAACGGCTGCTGGTGGCCCCCCCCCCCTCCTGCTGCTCTGCGCAGCAGGAGGGCAGGTGAGTGCGCAGGAGCGCTGGCGCCTGTCCCGTGAAGAGGACGGCATCCGCGTCTACCTGAGTCCGGTGCCCGGCTCGCAGTACCAGAGCTATCGCGGGGTGGTCGATATCCGCGCCAACGTGCAGACCCTGGTCGACCTGCAGGAAAACCTGCGGGTCGCCTGCAAATGGCTGTATGCCTGCGCCGAGCTGCGCCTGCTCAAGGCCAGCGGCGATGACGTCTGGCTCTACATGCGCACCGAGCTGCCGTGGCCGACGCAGCCGCGCGACATGGTGCTGCGGGTGACGACTCAGCACAGCGACGACGGCGGCCTGTTGCGCCGTATCCAGGCAGTGCCGGACTACCTGCCGCCGGTGCCGGGGCAGATCCGCGTGCCCATGCTGGCCGGTATCTGGCAACTGGCGCCGCTGCCCGACGGGCGCACCCGGGTGACCTACCAGATGCGCGCCGAACCCGGCGGCAGCGTGCCGTCCTGGCTGGCCAACAGCTTCGTGGTGGATGCGCCGCTGGACACCCTGCGCACCTTGCGCGCGGTGGCAGAGCGCCAGGCGCCGCGCACGCCCTAGTGGGCTGCGACCGCGTCTGCGCTGTAGCTGGCGACGCGGTTGCGACCTTCGGACTTGGCCCGATAGAGCGCCCCATCCGCCGCTTCCAGCAGTTCTTCCAGACTCCCTGCGGAGCATTCGGAGGTGCTGGCTACGCCCACGCTCAGCGTCAGGATGCCCAGCGGCCCGCGTTCGTGGGGCAGGCTGCGGGCCTGTACGGCGGCGCGGATCTGCTCGCCGAGCGCCAGGGCCTTGGCCAGGTCGCTGTCGCCCAGCAGGACCACGAACTCCTCGCCACCGTAGCGGGCGGCGAAGTCGCTGGGGCGTCGCGCCAGGCCACCTATGGTCTGTGCCACTAGCCGCAGGGCCACGTCGCCCTGTGGGTGGCCGTAGTGGTCGTTGTAGGCCTTGAACATGTCGATATCGAGCATCAGCAGGGCCAGCGGCTCGCCGCTGCGCTGCGTGCGTGACCACTCTTCGGCGGCCCGGCGGTCGAAGGCGCGGCGGTTGTTCAGGCCGGTGAGCGCGTCGGTGTGGGCTTCCTCGCGCAATTCGCTGACCAGCGCCGTGCGCTTGCGCATCTGGCGTGCGGCGAGTAGCGCCAGGCCAATGATGGCGAGGTCCAGCCCGGCGGCCAAAAGGCCAATGGTCCAGGCGCGCAGCCGCCAGCGCAGGAAGATCTGCTGCTCCGGCAGGGCGACGCTGAACACCAGCGGGTAGTTGCCGACGCGGCGAAAGCTGTACCAGCTTCGCTGGCCATCGACGTGCGATGTCTCGATGAAGTCGCCGCGGCTGGACAGCAGGAAACGGCTGAACGCAGGCGTGTCGCGGTCGTCGGGAATGGGCGTGTCGAGCACCGGCCAGCGCACCAGGGGCGTGCCGTCGAGCATGCGCAAGGTGACCTCGCCGCCTTTGCCCAGGGACAACCCGCTGAACTGTTCGCGCAGGTAGTCCAGTTCCAGGGTGGCCACCACCACCCCGGCGAAACTGCCGTCGGATGTGCTAAGGCGGCGGCTGACGGCGATGCTGCGCTGGGCCCCCTCGACCAGCGGCAGGAACGGCTGGCTGATGTGCAACGCATCGTCGCCGGCGATGCGCTGGCTGGCGAAGAGCTCGTTCAGCGCAAGGCTGGCCGGCTGCGGCATGCGTTTGCCGAACTGGAAGATGACCTTGCCGTTTTCGTCGGTGAGAAAGATCGAGCCCATGCCCTTGGTGGTCGCCACGTAGTCCTGCAGTAGCGCGTTGCGCACCGTCGCCGGCAGCGCCAGTACGCTCGGTTCGCGATAGGCGTGGAGCACCGTGTTCAAAGCCAGGTCGTAGGCATCGAGGTTGTGCTTGAGGTCGCGCTCGACCAGCAAGGCGATGTTGTGGCCGCTGTCACGCGCGATTGCCAGGGCGTCCTGGCGCATCTGCAGGATGACTGCGGCGGTCAGTGCCGAGATCGCCACGGCCAGGGCCAGGCTGATGTAGAGAATGACATGGGGGCGGCGGAACAGCATGGCGGACGGGCCCATTGCGATTGGGTTCGCCGGACGGGTGCCCGGGCGAATGGCCTGACAACTAAATCAGAGCCTTCATCGCATATAGCAGGTAGCCAGATTGTTGCACGCCGGGGCCGATCGAAGACTGATCCGCCTCAACCTTCGTCGAAGCCCAGTTCGCCCTGGCGCTGCGCGGGACGCGGGCGCTCACGGCTTGGCCTCTTGGGCGCCTGGGAGGTCGTCGACCGCGAGACCGGTTCGGCCTCCGGCGGCGGCAAGGCCAGGCGGCAGCTCTCGACCTTCCACCAGCGCGGCAGCAACTGGCGCACCGCGCCCTGGCCGAAGCGGTCGTCGATCAACCAGACCACGCCCTGGTCCTGCTGGGTGCGGATCACCCGGCCTGCTGCTTGCACGACCTTCTGCAGGCCGGGGTAGAGATAGGTGTAGTCGTAGCCGTCGCCGAACTGGCTGTGCATGCGCTGGCGGATTTCCTCGTTCACCGGGTTGACCTGGGGCAGTCCGAGGGTGGCGACGAAGGCGCCGATCAGGCGCTCGCCCGGCAGGTCGATGCCTTCGCCGAAGGCGCCGCCGAGCACGGCGAAACCGATGCCGCGACCGCCTTCGCGGAATTGTTCGAGGAAGCCTTCGCGCGCCGTCTCGTCCATGTTGCGCGCCTGAACCCAGACCGGCACGTCCGGCTCGTCGCGGACGAAGCGCTCACGCACCTGTTCGAGGTAGGCGTAGCTGCTGAAGAAGGCCAGGTAGTTACCCGGCCGCTCGTGGTACTGCCGCGCCATCAGCTCGCAGATCGGTCGCACCGACTGCGCGCGGTGCTGGTAGCGGGTGGAGAGATTGCGCACCGCCTGCACGCTGAGCTGTTCGGCGCGGAACGGCGACTCGACGTCGAGCCAGGCGCTGTCCTGCGGCAGGCCGAGCAGGTCGCGGTAGTAGTGCGCCGGTGTCAGGGTGGCGGAGAACAGCGTGCAGCTGTGCGCCTCCTCGAAGCGCGGGGCGAGGAAGGGCGCGGGGATCACGTTGCGCAGGCAGAGGGTCGAGTAGACCCGGCCGCTTTCGCTCTCGCGGCGCGTGATGTCGAAGATCGAATGCTCGCCAAAGGCTTCGGCCAGGCGGCAGAAGGCCATGGAATCGAGGTAGAAGCTCAGCAGTTCGAGGCTGTTGCCGTCGGGTTGCTCGCTGAGGTGGTCGGTGATCGCCGTCACGGCCTTTTGCAGCGCGAGGATGAACAGCTCGGGCGCCAGCGGGTAGACCTGGTATTCCACTTCCTGGTCGCGGTGCAGCTGGTTCCAGTGGCGGCCGACGCGCTCCAGCGCGCCCTTCAGCTTGGCCGGGGCGACGCGGCGCAGGTCCTGGAAGTCGGCCTGGTCAAGCTCGGCCGTGTACATCTTGCGGCCGCGCTCGACCAGGTTGTGCGCCTCGTCCACCAGCAGCGCCACTTTCCACTCGTTGAGCGCGGTGAGCGCGTAGAGCAGGGCGCTCATGTCGAAGTAGTAGTTGTAGTCGCAGACCACCAGGTCGGCCCAGCGGCTCAGTTCCTGGCTCAGGTAGTAAGGGCAGATGGCGTGTTCGCGGGCCACTTCGCGGACCCGCGCCTGGTCCAGCCAGGCACTGTCCAGGGCGGCCTGGCGCGCGGCCGGCAGGCGGTCGTAGAAGCCCTTGGCGAGCGGGCAGGAGTCGCCGTGGCAGGCTTTGTCCGGGTGTTCGCAGGCCTTGTCGCGGGCCACGTGTTCGAGCACTCGCAGCGGCAGGTGCGGGTCGTCTTGGCGCAGGCTGGCCAGGGCTTCGAGCGCCAGGCGCCGGCCCGGGGTCTTGGCGCTGAGGAAGAACAGCCGGTCCAGGCCCTGGCCGGGCATGGCCTTGAGCTGCGGGAAGAGGGTGCCGAGGGTCTTGCCGATGCCGGTGGTGGCCTGCGCCATCAGGTGACGGCCATCGCGGGCGGCGCGGTACACGGCTTCGGCGAGCTGGCGCTGGCCGTGGCGGAACTGCGGCCAGGGGAATTGCAGTGTTTCCAGGGCCCGGTCGCGCGCCTCGCGGTGGGCCATCTCGCGTTCGGCCCAGACGATGAAGCGCTGGCACTGCAGCTCGAAGAAGGCGTGCAACTCGTCAGCCGTGAAGCTTTCCTGGAACACCGTCTCCTTCTGCGTCATGACGTTGAAGTAGACCACCGCCAGGTCGATTTCCTCGAGGTCCTGCAAGGCGCAAAGCAGCCAGCCGTAGACCTTCACCTGGGCCCAGTGCAGCTGGCGGTGGTTGTCGGGGATGCGCGCGATGTCGCCGCGATGGGTCTTGATCTCTTCCAGGCAGTTGCGCGCCGGGTCGTAGCCGTCGGCGCGGCCGCGCACCACCAGGTTGCGGTAGGCGCCGGCCAGCGGTAGTTCGGCGCAGTAGCCGGGGCCGCGGCGGCCGACCACGGTGGCGTGCCCGGCCATGCCTTCCTGGGCGGTGGGCGAGGGGGTGAAGCGCAGGTCGAGGTCGCCGACCTTGGCCGTGAACTCGCAGAGCGCGCGCACCGCGACCTGATAGTTCATACCGCGTCGTCCGCGCCAGCCCAGGTCACGTAGCAGACCTCCACCGGCATGCCGTGCTCGGCGCAGAAGGTCAGCCAGCGTTTCTGGTTGTCCTGCAGGCGGTCGCCGGGGCCTTTCACCTCGATCATCCGGTAGCGCCCTTCGGCGGGGTAGAACTGGATCAGGTCGGGCATCCCGGCGCGGTTGGCCTGCAGGTCCTGCAGCAGGCGCTCGAACCAGGCCTTCAGGTGCGCCGCCGGCAGGCAGGCCAGGGCCTGTTCCAGCAGGTTTTCGTCGAGCAGCTCCCAATAGACGAAGGGCGACTGCAGGCCCTGCTTGGCGCGGTGGATGCGGCGCATCTCGTCGGCGTAGGCATCGCTGTCGAGCAGCGCCAGGCGCGCCGCTAACAGTTCCGCGCGGCGAGAGCGGAAGCGGCTGTCGAAGAGGTCCGCCGGCCCGCTGTGGAAGGGGTGGAAGAAGGCGCCGTGCAGGGGCGCGAAGACCACGTCCCAGCAGAGCAGGCCGAACAGGCTGCAGATCAGCGTGTTCTCCACGTAGTGCACCGGGGCATTGGGACGCTGCAGGTGCAGTTGCACACATTGCTCGACGCTCAGGCCGGGCACTGGCTCCAGTTCCAGGTCGATGCGCGCGGGCGGCGCGGCCTTGGTTTTCGCCGGCTGGGCCAGGCCGAGCTGGCGGCGCAGGCGGACCAGGGCGCGCTCGATCAGCTGGGCTTCGGCGGCGTCCTGCGGCTCGGCTTCGGCCTGCACGGCCAGTTCATAGGCATCGGCATGCCGCTCCAGGCGTTCCAGCACGCGCACCTGGCGTTGCCGCGCGGCGGCGTGGCCGCTGGCGGCGTAGACGGGCAGCGCACCCTCCCAGTCGGCTTCGCGTTCCAGCTGCTGGCCGATGTGGTACAGCAGGCGCCCGCGACGGCGCTGCAGGTTGGCGGTGGAGCAGTCGAGCGCGGCAATCAGCGGAAGCAGCTCTTGCGCCTCGGCGCCCAGCTCGAAGGCTTCGCGGCAGCGTTGCAGGAACAGGTGCCCGTCGATCTCCTCGCGGCTGGCGAACCCACGGGATTCGCGGGTCAGCGGGACCGTCTCGTAGCGCATGATGCCGAGGTCGGCGAGGACGAACTCGCTCCAGTCCTGATGCAGGTTGCCGAAGAACATCAGGCGCAGGCGCTCGATGCGTTCGCCGATGGCCAGGCTGTAGACCGGGTCATCCAGCTGTGGGCACCAGTCGGCGAAGGGGCGTGGCTCGGCCTCCTGCTCGGCGAGCTCGGCAAGCAGCTCCGGCTTGCGCAACTGGCGGCTGGACAGGCGTGCACCGAAGCAGTCGAGGATCTCGTCCTTGCGCAACAGGCCGAACAACTCCTCCAGGCCTAGTGCGGCGCGACCGTCCAGCCAGCCGGCCTCCAGCAGCGGCGCGGCGGCAGCGCGCGGGCAGCCGATCTCGGCATAGTCCAGCTTGCTGGCACGGAAGTGCGGGCCCTTGCGCATGACCAGCCGTACCAGTAAGGCCCGGCTTTCCAGGGGCATTTGCTGGAATTCGGCGAGGAATCGGCGTTCATCGGCGTCGAACAGGTCGTCGTAACGCTCCTCCAGCCAGGCAATGGCCCGGTGGAAGTTGGCGAGGTAATAGAAACGCGGGTCGGAAAGGGCGGACATGTCTGAAGGCAAAGGCTGTATTTTTATACAGATATCAGCCAGAGCGCCGAATGGCAATCCGCGCGGGATGGATGGCCCGCGCGGCCGGCTCAGCGTGGCTGGCCCCCGGCCCCCCCGCGCAGCGCCGGGCTCTGCTGGCGCCAGCTTTCCAGCCAGATCGGCAGCTCCTGCGCCGGCATCGGCCGGCCGATGCCGTAGCCTTGGCCGAAACGGCAGCCCATGCGTCGCAGCTGGCGGGCGTGCTCGAGGGTTTCCACGCCCTCGGCGACCACCTCGCGGTCGAAGGTTTCGGCCAGGCGGATCACGCCTTCGACGATGCCCAGGTCGTCGCCGTCGTGGAGCATGTCGCGGACGAAGGTCTGGTCGATCTTCAGGGTGTCCACCGGCAACTGGCGCAGGTAGGTCAGCGAGGAGTAGCCGGTGCCGAAGTCGTCGAGGGCGAAATGCACGCCCAGCTTGCGGCACTGGCGCAGCACCTGGATGGCGCGGGCCATGTCGTCGATGGCGACGCTTTCGAGGATTTCCAGCTCCAGGCTTGCCGGCGGCAGCTCGGGGTAGCGTGCCAGGCTGCTACCCAGCCACTCGGGGAAGTGCTGGTCGAGCAGGTGGCAGGCGCTGACGTTGACGCTGATCGCCACCGGCCGCCCCTCGCGGCGCCAGGCATCGGCCTGGGCCAGGGCGGTACGGATCACCCATTCGCCCAGGCGCATGTCCAGCGGGCTGCCCTGCAGCGCCGGGAGGAACATGCCCGGCATCAGCAGGCCCTGGTCGGGATCGGCCCAGCGCACCAGCGCTTCGACGCCGACCAGCGCGCCGGTGTCGAGGTCGACCTTGGGCTGGTAGTGGAGGACGAATTCGTCGGCCTCCAGGCCACTGTGCGCGCGGTCGAGCAGCTTGCGCCGGGCGTGCGCCTTGCGGTCGCTGTCCGGGTCGAACAGGTGGTAGCGGTTCTTCCCGGCGGCCTTGGCCAGGCACATGGCCTGGTCGGCGTGGCGCAGCAGCAGGCCGGCATCGACGTCGTCGTCGGGGTAGATGCACACGCCGATGCTGGCCGAGAGGCGGAACTCACCGGCTTCGGTGGCGATGGGCGCGTTGATCGCGGCGAGCATGCGGTCGAGGGAGGACGAGCAGTCCTCCACCGACTCGATCTCGGTCAGCAGCACCACGAACTCGTCGTCGCCCAGGCGCGCCAGGGTGTCCTCGCTGCGCAGCACATGCTTGAGGTTGTCGCCGACCGTCACCAGCAGGCTGTCGCCCAGGGCCGTACCGCCTTGCTGGTTGATGGACTTGAAGTCGTCGATGT
This sequence comes from Pseudomonas knackmussii B13, assembly GCF_000689415.1. Taxonomy (NCBI): domain Bacteria; kingdom Pseudomonadati; phylum Pseudomonadota; class Gammaproteobacteria; order Pseudomonadales; family Pseudomonadaceae; genus Pseudomonas; species Pseudomonas knackmussii. The sequence continues at coordinate 2,607,044 of NZ_HG322950.1, forward strand.
CCAGGTAGCACACCGCCAGCGAGTGCGACGAGCGCAGGCTGCGGGCGATGGCCTGGTCGAGGCGGTCGCCGAGCAGGCGGCGGTTGGGCAGGCCGGTGAGCGGGTCGAAGTGGGCCATGCGGTCGAGCTGGTCGGCCTGGCTCTTGATCTGCGTGAGGTCGCTGAACACGCCTATGTAGTGCAGCGGCTGGCCCTGGTCGTCGTGGGCGACGCTGATCGAGAGCATTTCCGGATAGGTCTCGCCGGACTTGCGGCGGTTCCACACTTCGCCGCTCCAATAGCCGTCGCGCGCGAGGCTCGCGTACAGCTCGCTGTAGAAGGCGGGGTCATGCAGGCCGGAGGAAAGCACGTTGGGCCGCTGGCCGACGACTTCCTCGGCGGTGTAGCCGGTGATCCGGGTGAAAGCCGGGTTGACCCGGCTGATGCGCATCTGCGGATCGACCACGATGATGCCCTGGTGGCTGCTGTCGAAGACCATTGCCGCCTGATGCAGCGCCAGTTCGGCGAGCTTGCGCTCGTTGATGTCCTGCAGCGCGCCATAGAGCTGGCGAACCTTGCCGTCGCTGCCGCGGCGGCCATAGCCACGCACCGATACCCAGCGCTGGGCGCCGGACTGGTCGCGCAGTTCCGCATCGACGGCGAAGTCTTCGCCCTGGGCCAGCGCCTTGTGCGTGGCCTGCTCGATCAGCGCCCAGTCCTTCTCTCCGAACCATTGGCGCAGCGCGGAGAAGGACGGCGGCGGCTGGTCGCTGGGAAGGCCGAAGATGCGGAAGGTCTGCTCCGACCAGACCTGCCGGTCGCTCGCCGCATCCCACTCCCAGTTGCCCACATTGGCCAGGCGCTGGGCCATGCGCATGGCGGTCTCGCTGCGCTGCAGGGCTTCCTCGGTGCGCTTGCGTGCAGTGATGTCGTGGGCGATGCCGAACACGCCACGGACCTGGCCGGCGGCATCGAAGATCGGCCCCTTGGTGATCAGGAATTCGAGCGCGCGGCCATCGCGCAGGGTCAGGCTTCGCTCCCAGCTGCGGGTGCACGCCTCGCGCATCAGGGTCAGGTCTTCTGCGCGCAGTTGGTCGGCTTGCTCGTCGCAGAAAAGCAGGCGGTCGTCGTTGCCGAGCAGAGCCTCCGGAGTGACCTGCAGCAGCTCGGCGAAGGCGCGGTTGGCCAACTGGTAGCGACCGGCCTGGTCCTTGACGAAGATGGCATCGGTGGTGCCGGTGACCACGGCGTCGAGCAGGTGGCGCTGGGCGTGCAGGTGCCGTTCGGTACGCAGGCGCAGGTGGCTGAGCAGGCTGATGGCCAGGCCGCCGAGGCAGAGGACGGCGAACTGCAGCAGGTCGTGGTCGTTGTCGATCCACAGGCTGTTCAACGGCGGCAGCGCGAGGTAGTCCAGTCCGAGTCCGGCCAGCGCGGTGGCCAGAAAGCCGGGGCCGAAGCCGCCGAGCCAGGCGCTGGCGACGATGGGCAGGAGCAGGATCACCGGCAGGGAGTGGTGATCGAGAAGGCCGGCCAGGCTGTGGTGCACCAGCAGCATGGCGAGGGTTACCAGGGTGGCGAACAGGTAGCTGCCGGCGCGTTGCAGCAGACTGCGTTGCGGCGCATCGCCGAAGGGGGCGCTATCGAGGGGGCTGGCCGTGGCCGGCGGCACGGTGTTCAGCGCATAGATGAGCAGGGCGGTGGTGAGGATGACGAAGAAGCCGCCCTTGGCCATGGACAGCCAGACCATCGCCTGGGTACTGGCCAGGTCGGCGAGCAGACGATCCGAACAGTAGATCCAGGCCAGGGAAGCCAGCGCATAGCCGCTGGCGGCGAGGCCGATGAATCGTCCGCGGGGAGACATTGCCATCCATCACTTCCTGTCTGTGCGTGATTGCCACGATATAGGGATGATCCGCGTCGTTCGCCGGAGTTCCACCCGTGGGTCCCTGGCTCCTTGCAGATTAGTTCAGGCGTCGGCGCAGCGTCCGTCAGCGCGGAGCCGAGGCCGTCTTGCGACCTTCGGCAGACATTCATGAACTGAGTCTGCAGGAACTTTCCTGTGATGGCCGTCACAATATCCGGTATTGCGGCTTTTTGGCATTACGAAGGGCTTAAGAGTGTTCGCCCGGCGGTCGCCCTCTTTTCCGAAGAGTCCGCCAACGACCAGGTTTCCCATGCGCCAGCACGACCGAATTGCTTTCCGCTCGATGTTCCGTATTCGTGTCCACGACGCCGCCAGCGGCGCGCTGATCGGTTATGCCGCCGATGTCTCGGAAAGCGGCCTGAAGCTGCGCTGCGATGTACTGCTGGAGGTCGACAGCCTGCTCGACCTGCGCCTGCGCATGCGTGACCGCGAGGACCGCATGCGCGTGGCCGAAGTGAAGATGCGCTGCGTCTGGGCGCGGGAAAACGCGCAGACCGGCCAGTACGAGGCCGGTCTGAAGCTGGAGCTGCCCTCGGTCACCTTCAACGAGCTGATGAACGAACTGCGCGCCGGTCGTCGCACGCCGGCGCCGGGCTGACCTCAGCCGAGGGTGCCGAGGATGTTCACCGCCACGCGCTCGGGGATTTCGTTCTGCGACAGCACGTGCAGGCCGGGGCTGAACACGCGGGCATAGCGCGCCAGCAGTGGGCGCAGTTGCGGCATCACGGTGAGGATCGGCGGGTGGCCGTCCTTGCGCAGCTTTTCCTTCACCACCGGCATGGTGTTCTGCAACTGGTTGAGCAGGTTCGGCTCCACCGGGATGTTGTCCAGGCTCACCGGGCCTGCCTGCTGGGCGATGGCCAGGGCGCTGAGCAGGGTGTTCTCCAGGTTGTTGTCGAGGATGAACACCGAAAGCTCGCCGCGTTCGCCGGCGATGCCCGAGACGATGCTGCGGCGCAGCGCGTAGCGCACGTCGGAGGCCAGCAGCACCGGGTCCTTGGTGGTTTCCGCCGACTCCACCAGGGTGGTGGCGATGCTGACCACGTCGCGCAGCGGCACCTGCTCCTGCAGCAGCTGGCGGTAGACGCGGTGCTGCAGGCTGAAGCTCAGCTGCGAACGCAGGTGCTCGGCAAGCTTCGGCGACTGGCTGGCCAGGCGCTGCATCAGCTGTTCGACGTCGTCGTGCTTGAAGATTTCCGGCAGGTGCTCGCGGATCACCTTGTTCAGGTGCGTGGCGATGACGCTGGCGCAATCGATCACCTGGTAGCCGAGGTTGAGCGCGCGCGGTTTGTCTTCCGGGCGAATCCACACCACCGGCATCTGGTAGGCCGGGTCGTGGCCGAGGATGCCGTCGATCTCGCCGTAGAGTTCCGCCGAGGGAATCGCCATCAGGCGGTCGGCGTGCAATTCGGCGCCGTCGATGCGTTCGCCGCTGATGTGAATGCTGTATTGCCCGGCCTTCAGCCGCAGGCTGTCGCGGATGTGCACTTCCGGGAGGAGGAAGCCGAGGCTTTCCGAGAGCGTCTGGCGCACCCCGCGCACGCGCTGCACCAGCGGCGCGCCGCCGGCTTCGTTGACCAGCCCGACCAGCTTGTAGCCCAGCGACACCGACAGCCGCTCGACCAGCGGGATGTCGTCCCAGCCGAGGTTCTGCACGCGCTCCTGGTCCATCGCCTTGCCCAGGGCCTCGACCTTGTCGAGTTCTTCCGCCTCGGCCGGCGGCTCGGCCAGCGACACCCGCCAGGCGACGAAGGCGATCAGCGCGGCGAAGCTGAAGAACGCCAGGTGCGGCATGCCCGGCACCATGGCCAGGACGGTGACGATGCCGGCCACCGTATAAAGGATGGAGGGCGAGGCGAGCATCTGCCGGCGCACCAGCGCGGTGATCTCCGCCGACTCGTTGACCCGGGTGATGATGATCGCCGCCGCGGTGGACAGCAGCAGCGCCGGGATCTGCGCCGCCAGGCCGTCACCGATGGTCAGCAGGGCGTATTGGCGGAAGGCCTCGCCGCCGGCCATGGCGTAGACGAAGACGCCGATGGCGACACCGCCGAACAGGTTGATCAGCAGGATCAGGATGCCGGCGATGGCGTCGCCGCGTACGAACTTCGAGGCGCCGTCCATCGCGCCGTAGAAGTCGGCTTCCTTGGCCACCTCGGCGCGGCGCTTCTTCGCCTCGGCCTGGTCGATCAGGCCAGCGTTGAGGTCGGCGTCGATGGCCATCTGCTTGCCGGGCAGGGCGTCCAGGGTGAAGCGCGCGGTCACCTCGGAAATCCGCTCGCCCCCCTTGGTGATGACCATGAAGTTGATGATGGTGAGGATCACGAAGACGATGATGCCGACGATGAAATTGCCGCCGATCACCACGTGGCCGAAGGCCTCGATCACCTTGCCCGCCGCGCCCGAGCCGGTGTGGCCGTCGAGCAGCACCACGCGCGAGGAGGCGACGTTCAGCGACAGCCGCAGCAGGGTGGTGACCAGCACCACGGTCGGCAGCAGCGAGAAGTCCAGCGGGCTGCGTGAGGACACGCTGACCATCAGCACCAGCAGGGCGATGCCGATGTTGAAGGTGAAGAGCACGTCCAGCAGCAGCGGCGGCAGCGGCAGGATGATCATCGCCAGGATGGAGAGGACGACCAGCGGGATGCCGATCCGCCCGCTGCGCAGTGTCGGCAGGAGTTGCTCGAGGAAATTCATGGTTGGCCTCTGCTTGCCAGGCTGTCGGGAATGGGGAGGTGGGTGGCCAGTTCCGGCTTGCGTTGCCGGCGCCCCTGGCGGTAGGCGCGCAGCTGCAGGATGTAGGTCAGCACGTGGGCCACGGCGGTATACAGGCCGGCCGGGATCTGCTGGTTGACCTGGGTGCTGAAGTAGATGGCGCGCGCCAGCGGCGGCAGCTCGAGGACTTCGAGATTGTGCTTGGCGGCGGCCTGGCGGATGTACAGGGCCATCTCATCCATGCCGCGGGCGAGCACGTAGGGCGCCTGGGCCTTCTTCGGGTCGTACTTGAGCGCCACCGCGAAGTGCGTGGGGTTGGTCACCACCACGTCGGCCTTGGGCAGCACGCGGTTGATCTGCCGCTGCAGCATCTGCCGCTGCACCTGGCGGATACGCGCCTTCACTTCCGGGCGGCCTTCCTGGTTCTTGTGCTCCTCGCGGCGCTCCTGCTTGGTCATGCGCATGCGCCGGTGGAACAGGAAGCGCTGCAGCGGCACGTCGAGCAAGGCGAAGAGGACGAAGACCATGAGCAGGCCGATCAGGGTGTCGTAGAGCAGGCCGAGGGAGCCGCCGATGGCCGTGCGGATGTCGCCGCGCTGCAGCTGGATCAGCTCCGGGATCGCTTCCTGCAACTGATACCAGGCCACTGTCAGCAGCACGGCCATCTTCAGCAGCGATTTCAGCAATTCGGTGAGGTTCTGCGGCGAAAACATCTTCGCCAGGCCGGAAATCGGGTTGAGCTTGCCGGCTTTGAAGGCCAGGTTCGCGGAAGCGAAGATCCAGCCGCCAGGCACCATGCCGAAGGTCACCACCAGCAAGGGCGTTAGCAGCAGCGGCAGGAGCAGCTGGACCAGCAGCCAGATGTGCTGGCCGAGGATCAGCGCCAGGTCGTTCAGGCCGATCTCGCTGTGCTTCAGGTCCAGGTAGGAGAAGCGGAAGCTGTCCTCCAGGCCCTGGCAGAAGCGCCCGACGCAGGCCTTGAGCACGAGCAGGGTGCAGAGCAGTGCGACCGTGCCGGCCAGGTCCTTCGAGCGCGGCACCTGGCCCTGTTCGCGGCTCTTGCGCAGTTTGTGCGCGCTGGCCTCTTCGGTCTTTTCACCGGAGCTGTTCTCAGCCATGGCTGGCCTCCCGCAGCAGGTGGCCGAGGTTGTCGAGCAGCTCGCGGGAGAGGTGCAGGTAGTTTTCCGGCAGCTCCGGCAGGGTCAGGTGGATGCATGCCAGGCTCGCCAGGATGGCCATGGGGAAGCCCAGGGAGAACAGGTTCATGGCCGGCGAGATGCGGTTGAGCAAGCCGAAGCAGAACTGCACGAGGAAGAGCGCGAACACCAGCGGCAGGCTGAGCAACGTGGCGGCGGACAGCACCCAGGCCATGGCGTAGATGAAGGTGGCGAAGCCGGCGTAGCTGAGGCCGCTGCCCACCGGCCAGTAGACGAAACTCTGGTAGATCACGCTGACCGCCAGCAGGTGGCCGTCGCTGGCGAGGAACAGCAGGGCGATCAGCAGGAAGTACAACTGGCCGACCACCGAGGACGAGGACACGCCGTTCACCGGGTCGTTGTAGCGCGCCATGCTCATGCCCATCTGCGTCGAGACGATCTCGCCGACCACGCTGAAGATCACGAACACCAGTTGCAGGGTCAGGCCGAGCAGGGCGCCCACGGCGATCTGCTCGATGGCAGCGAGGATGCCGGCGGCCGACAGCGCGTCGAGTTGCGGAGGGCGGGGCAGGGCAGTGGACAGCGCCAGGGTCAGCGCCAGGACGAGCAGAACCCGGGCGCGCTTGGGCAGCGACTTGTGGCCGAGCACCGGCGCCGTGGTCGCCAGCGCCATGATCCTGCAGAACGGCCACCAGTAGCGCTGCATCTCCTGCAGGTACTGGCTGGCCTCAAGCAGCGACTCGTTGGCAAGCATCCGTCGCGTCCCGCCTAGCCGACCAGGTGTCCGGCCTGCTTGAAGGTCTCGATGAACAGGTCGCTCAGCGTGCGCAGGATCCAGTGCCCGGCGAACACCAGCATGCCCAGGGTGATCAGCAGGCGCGGGAGGAAGCTGAGCATCTGCTCGTTGATCTGCGTGGCGGCCTGGAAAATGCTCACCAGCAGGCCGCCAAGCAGGCTCGGCACGACCAGCACGCAGACCACGATGGCGGTGATGTGCACGGCATTGGCGATGAACTCGACGGCGTATTCCGGGGTGAGCATGGCGGCCTCAGAACGGCTGGATGCTGGAGGTGAGGGTGCCCATCAGCAGCGCCCAGCCGTCGACCAGGACAAACACCATGAGCTTGAACGGCAGCGAGATCATCATCGGCGAGAGCATCATCATGCCCATCGCCATGAGCACGCTGGCCACCACCAGGTCGATGACCAGGAAGGGCACGAAGATCATGAAGCCGAGCTGGAAGGCGGTCTTCAGCTCGCTGAGCACATAGGCCGGCAACAGCAGCGAAAAGTCGAGATCGGCCTTGTTCTCCGGCATCTTCTCGCCCGCCAGGGCGAGCAGGGTGTCCAGGGAGGTCTTGGAGGTCTGCGCGAGCATGAAGCGGCTCAGGGTGCCCTTGGCGCGGCCCAGGCCCTCTTCCAGGGTGATGCTGTCGGCCTGGAAGGGCACGTAGGCCACGGTGTAGACCTCCTTCCACACCGGGCGCATGACCAGCAGGGTCATGCACAGCGCGATGCCCACCAGGATGTTGTTCGGCGGGCTCTGCTGCAGGCCCAGGGCTTGGCGCAGGATCGACAGGACGATGATGAAGCGGGTGAAGCAGGTCATCATCAGCAGCATGGCCGGGAGGAAGCCGAGCAGCGTCATCATCACCAGGATCTGCAGCTTCACGCTCAGTTCCTGGCCATGGCCGGTGTCGTTCAGGCTCAGCAGCGAAACCTCGCCGCCGGCGGCCAGGACCATGCCGGGAAGCATCCCGGCAAGCCCCAGGCCCAGCGCCAGCCAGTGCCGCGCGCGGTTCATCGGGTCAGGTCGTCCAGCCCGGCGCCGCACAGTTCCAGCACGCGCAGGCCGTAGTTGCCGTTCATCACCACCACCTCGGCCTTGGCGAAGAGCGCGCCGTTGACCTTCAGGTCCAGCGGCTCGCCGGCCAGCTTGTCGAGGACGATGACGCTGGAGGTGTCGACCTCCATCAGCTCCTTCAGGGAAATCTCGGTGGAGGCGACCTCCAGGGTCAGGTTCACCGGGATCTTGCCGAAGAAGCTCAGGTCCTGGCGCGCCGCCGGGGAGGCTTCGGGGCTGGGCATGGACGGCTCGTCGAGGGCCAGGCCCGCATCGTTGAGCAGGTTGTCCAGTTCGCTGTCGGTCACTTGGCTCATGGGCTTGTCACGCTTTCCAGGGAGGTCAGGAAAAGGCCGCCATCTTCTTCGAAAAGGCTGCCGCGGAAGAGTTTCTGCTGGTTAACCTGCACGTCGCAGCGCTCCAGCATGCGCACCGGGATGATGTCGCCGGGACGCAGGTCCAGCGCCTGGTTCAACGGCAGCTGCAGGGCGGCGATCACGCAATCCAGGCGCACCGGCAGGTGCAGCAGGTGCTGCATGGGGTCGCCGTTGAGCCGCGCCGGCGGCGGGCCGGAGAGGCGCGCCGTGAGTTCGTCGGTCAGCTCGCCGTCCAGGTAGATGTGCAGCGCTGCCGTGTTGCCGGTGATGTGGCTGAGGAACTGGAACTCGGCGACGTATTCCCACTGCACGATCTCGTAGTCGTTGTCGTGCGGGCTCAGCTCGCCAAAGGTGTCGCCCAGCAGCAGCGAGCGGGCGAACAGCTGGCTGACGTCCACCCCCAGGCGCTTGCGCATGCGCTGCTCGGAGGTGCTGATCGGCGGGGTGTCGTGGCTCGGCAGCGAGGTGCCGCCGTAGTAGCACTCCAGGGCCTCGGTCAGCAGCGGGCGATCGATGGCGAAACCGACCTTGCCGCCGGGGCAGCTGAACACGCATTCGGCCGGTCGCGGCGCCTGCTCGTGGACCTCGATCTTCTGCAACTCCAGGTTGATCCGGTAGTTGCGCAGGAAATAGTCGCTGATGGTCCGCGGATATTTATGGACGATCTCGCGAATATATTGCGGAACGCGATGGTGATGCCGGCCCAACTTGTGTGGCTGCAAGCGCGTGAGTCTTTCCGAGGGCACGCCGTGGTGGACTTTGGATGGGCCAGTCATGGGTTGTGTCGAATTCCGGAAGTTGGGGCTGCTCAAGGCGTTCGCGGCGCTCCCGGACGGTGCCGGGCAGGACGAACCTGAGGTGCTCGCCGGGGCCATCGGGAAAATCACCGAGGAGCCTCTGCAGATGGGCGGAAGTCTATGGCGGCGGGAGCTTGCGGTTAAATCAATAGATATCAAATGACGTTTTTGATCGTCAGCGGAGGGCGCCTAAGCGAATTTGACGAGAACTGACTGGGTCGTTTTGGCGTGATCTGGTTAACGTTGCGGCAGTGACGGGGTGCGCAACAAAAAGCAGCCCGTGAATGAGCAGGGCGACCGGGAAGTGGAACTTCTTAAGCCCTGTCGAAGAAAGAACTGAAAAAAGAGGTGAACTTTTCGAGGGTCTTTATAAAAGGCCGGAAAGTTGCCAGGGAAATGACCTCCATAAACGGCGGAAGTTCATCGTCGATGTGCGGGCGATGAAATAAACGAGTGCTGCCCAAGGCAGCCGAGAAGCAGGAAAGTTGCATTGAAACAGTTCAATCAATTGTCCAGTCAGGCGGCCCGGATCACCCCGGCCGAGCAGCAGGTGGTGATCGTCGGCGGGGCCGGCGAGATCGGCCTGGACCTGCTCAACGAGGGGCTGGCGCGACTCGGTCGCGAGGTGCTGCGGGTACGCCATCCGGCCGAGCTGGACGGCTGCGACCTGCAGGCGGTCGGCCCGGTCTTCGTCTTCGCCGAGCGCCAGCCGGCGCGCACTTTCCCGCACATCGCCGAGCTGCTGCAGCGGGTGCCGCAGCTGAGCCTGGTGCCGGTGGTCGAGTACGCCGACCAGGAAATGGCCGCGCAGCTGCTGGAGCTGGGCTGCGTCGACTACCTGCTGGCGCCGTTCAGCGAAAGCCAGCTGGCCGCGCTGCTGCACCGCCACGAACAGGCCCAGGCCGCAGGCGAAGGCTTCGTCTCGCAGTCGCGCGCCGGCCGCCGTCTGCTGGCCATGGCCCAGCGCGTGGCGCAGACCCGCGCGCCCATCCTCATCACTGGCGAAACCGGCACCGGCAAGGAGCTGATGGCGCGCTACATCCATCGCTTCTCCGCCGATCCGCAGGCGCCCTTCGTCGCGGTGAACTGCGCGGCAATCCCCGAACAAATGCTCGAATCGATTCTTTTCGGCCACGAACGCGGCGCGTTCACCGGCGCTGTCAGCGCCCAGCCGGGCAAGTTCGAACAGGCCAACGGCGGCACCCTGCTGCTCGATGAAATCGGCGAACTGCCGCTGGGCCTGCAAGCCAAGCTGCTGCGCGTGCTGCAGGAGCAGCGCGTGGAGCGCCTGGGCGGGCAGCGCGAGATCCGCCTGGACGTGCGCATCATCGCCGCGACCAACCGTGACCTGCAGGACGAAGTGGCCGCCGGGCGTTTCCGTTCCGACCTGATGTTCCGCCTCGACGTGCTGCCGCTGCACATCAGCCCGCTGCGCGAGCGCAAGGACGACATCCTGGCCCTGGCCCAGCGCTTCATCGGCCAGTACGCGCCGCAGGAGCGCCACGCCGAGCTGCTCACCGAGCCGGCCCGCCAGGCGCTGCTGGCCCACGACTGGCCGGGCAACGTGCGCGAGCTGGAAAACGTCATCCAGCGCGCCCTGGTGCTGCGCGCCGGGCTGTTCATCCAGCCCCGCGACCTGGGCCTCGCACCGCCTGCCGGGCTGGTGGAAGCCGTCCCGGTGGCGCAGCTGCCGGCCGAAGGCGGCAAGGCTGCGCTGCGCGCCAGCGGCAAGTGGGCCGAGTACCAGCACGTGATCGACACCATCCGCCGTTTCGGCGGGCACAAGACCAAGGCCGCCGAAAGCCTCGGCATGACGCCGCGCGCGCTGCGCTACCGGCTCAATGCCATGCGCGAGCAGGGCGTGCACCTGTCCTTCTGACCCGAGACCCCGTGAATGAACCCAATTCTGCAGGCCCGTAACGACATGCTCGGGCAGATGGAACAAATGCGCGAGCTGTCCGCGGCGCCGATCCGCCCGGCCGCGCAGATCGACGGCGCGGTCGCCGAGGCCGGCGTCGGCAATGCCTTCGAGGACGCGCTGCGCGCCGTGGACGCCCAGCAGCACCAGGCCAGCGCGGCCATGGCGGCGGTAGACAGCGGGCAGAGCGACGACCTGGCCGGGGCGATGATCGAGAGCCAGAAGGCCAGCGTCTCCTTCAGTGCGCTGCTGCAGGTGCGCAACAAGCTGAGCAGCGCCTTCGACGAAATCATGAGCATGCCGCTGTGACGGCGGACAAGGGCTGAACCGTGCTGCAGAAGATCAAAACCCGCCTGCCCCTGGAAAAGCTGCGCTTCGACCCGCGCCTGAGCCTGCTCGGCCTGGCCGGCGGCGCCGCGTTGCTGGCCCTGGGCAGCACCTGGTACCTGTGGCGCGACCAGGGCGCCTTCCATCCGCTGTATGGCGCAGGCGAAGCCTTCCCGGCCGCCGAGGTCATGCAGGTGCTCGACGCCGAGGGCGTCGCCTATCGCCTGCACCCGCAGAGCGGCCAGGTGCTGGTGCGTGACGACCAGCTGGCCCACGTGCGCATGCTGCTGGCGGCCAAGGGGGTGAAGGTCGCGGTGCCGGCTGGCTACGAACTGTTCGACAAGGACGAGCCGCTGGGCACCAGCCAGTTCGTCCAGGACGTGCGCTTGAAACGCAGCCTCGAAGGCGAGCTGGCGCGCACCGTGATGACCCTGGAAGGCGTGCAGCAGGCGCGTGTACACCTGGCCCTGGAGCAGGACAGCTCCTTCGTGGTCAGCCAGCGCGACCCGGCCAAGGCCTCGGTGATGCTGCAACTGGCGCCGGGCTACAAGCTCAAGCCGGACCAGGTCGCCGCGGTGGTCAACCTGGTGGCCAACAGCGTGCCGCAGCTCCAGCCGGAGAGCGTCAGCGTGGTCGACCAGCACGGCGTGCTGCTGTCGCGCGGGCTCAGCGCCTGGGGCGGCTCGCAGGAAAACGGCCAACTGGTCGACGACTTCCAGCAGAAGGCCGTGGCCAACGTCGAGCAGGTCCTCGCGCCCATCCTCGGCGCCGGCAACTACCGCGTCAGCGTGGCCGCCGACATCGACTTCAGCCAGGCCGAGGAAACCCGCCAGACCTACGGCGACAACCCGCGCCTGCGCCGCGAGACCACCCGCGACGATCGCACCCTGGACGAGCTCGCCCTCGGCGTGCCCGGCTCGCTGAGCAACCTGGCCCCGGCCAAGCCGAACGACCCGCAGCAGGGCGCCGGCAATGCGCAGGCGGCCGCAGCCGGTGGCGCCAATGGTGCTGGTGGCGAGAAGGGCCAGAACAAGTCGGCCACCTCGCTGCGCCAGGAATCCAACCGGCAGATCGACTACGACCAGACCGTCACCCATGTGAAGCGCGCGCCCTTCAACCTGCGCCAGCAGAGCATCGCGGTGATGATCAACGCCAACGTCGCGCCCAAGGATGGCTGGAACGAAGAGGCGCGCAAACAGATGGAACAGGCGGTGAAGAACGCCGTCGGCTTCAACGCCGCACGTGGCGACAGCCTGTCGATCTCGGTGCTGCCCTTCGTCGCCGCCGAACCCGTGGACGCGGCGAGCCCCTGGTGGGCCGACCCGCAATTGCAGGGCTGGGCCCGGCTGGGTGCCTTCACCCTGGTCAGCCTGCTGCTGGTGCTGCTGGTGGTGCGCCCGGCGGTCCGCAGCCTGAGCAACCGTCCGGCGTCGGGCGTGGCAGTGGACGACAACGACGGCCTGGCGCCGCTGCTCAGTGGCGAACGCGCCGCCGAGCGCCTGCTCGCCCGGGTCGGCGACGAACCGCGCGCGCTGGGTGTGTTCAGCGAACTCAACCCGCTGTCGGAGATTCGCCTGCCGGCGCCCGGCTCGGGCCTGGAGCACCAGATCGAACACCTGCAGATGCTGGCCAAGAACGATCCCGAGCGGGTCTCCGAAGTGATCAAGCAATGGATAGGGCGCAATGAGCGAGACCTCCAACCCGTCGGCTGAAGAGCCGCGCGTACCGGCGCGCCGGCGCAATATGAGCTCCATGGAACAGGCGGCGATCCTCATGCTGAGCATGGGTGACGAAACCTCCGCCGGCGTGCTGCGACACTTCTCCCGCGAGGAGATCATCAGCATCAGCCAGGCCATGGCGCGGCTGAACAACGTCAAGCTGCCGATGGTCTCGGACGTCATCGGCCGCTTCTTCGAGGACTACAAGGAGCAGAGCAGCATCAAGGGTGCCTCGCGCGGCTACCTCGCCGGCATGCTCGGCAAGGCGTTGGGCAGCGACATCACCCGCAGCCTGCTGGACAGCATCTACGGCGAGGAAATCCGCGCGAAGATGGCCCGCCTGGAATGGCTCGATCCCAAGCAGTTCGCTGCGCTGATCGCCAACGAGCACGCGCAGATGCAGGCGGTGTTCCTTGCCTTCCTGCCGCCGTCGATGGCCAGCGAGGTGCTCGAATGCCTGCCGGCCGAGCGCCAGGACGAATTGCTCTACCGCATCGCCAACCTCAGCGAGGTCAGCAGCGAAGTCATCGCCGAACTCGAGCAACTGATCGACCGCAGCCTGCAGGTGCTTTCCGCGCAGGGCTCGCAAGTACGCGGCATCAAGCAGGCGGCGGACATCATGAACCGCTTCAAGGGCGACCGGAACCAGATGTTCGAGCTGCTGCGCGGGCACAGCGAGGACCTGGTGGAGCGCATCGAGGAGGAGATGTACGACTTCTTCATCCTCTCCCGGCAGTCCCAGGACACCCTGCAGGCGCTGCTCGAAGCCATCCCCCTGGAAGAGTGGGTGGTCGCGCTCAAGGGCGCCGAGCCGGCGCTGGTCAAGGCCATCCAGGCCGCGATGCCCAAGCGCCAGGCGCAGCAGATGGATTCCATCAAGCGCCGCCAGGGCCCGGTGCCGCTGAGCCGCGTCGAGCAGGTGCGCCGCGACATCATGGGCATGGTCCGCGAGCTGGCCGCCGAAGGCGAAATCCAGCTGCAGCTGTTCCGCGAACAGACGGTGGAGTGAGGCGAACATGACGGTCAAGGTTATCCGCGGCAGCACCCGCGAGTGGCGGCCGTACCGATTCCCGCCGCGTTGCAGCGGGGCCCTGCAGGAGCAATGGCAGGGCGGCGATCCGGCCGAACTGCAACGCGCCGTAGCCGACGGCTACCAGCAGGGCAGCGAGAAGGGCTACCACGAAGGCCTCGAACAGGGGCGCGAAGCCGGCCACGCGGAAGGCCTGCGCAGCGGTCGCCAGGAAGGCCTGCGCCAGGGGCGCGAGGAGGGCCGTGCCGAGGGGCGCCAGGTGTTCGAAACCGCGGCGCAGCCGCTGGATCGCCTGTGCCAGGAGTTCCGCCGCTTCGCCGAGCAGTTCGAGGCGCAGCGCCGCGAGCAATTGCTGGAGCTGGTGCAGAAGGTTTCCCGGCAAGTCATCCGCTGCGAGCTGACCCTGCATCCGACCCAATTGCTGAGCCTGGCCGACGAGGCCCTGGCGGCGATGCCGGAGCGCCCGGAGAGCGTGCAACTGCTGCTCAACCCCGAGGAGTGCGCGCGCATTCGCGAGTTGGCCCCGGAACGCGCTGCAGCCTGGCGCCTGGTCCCCGACGAGCGCCTGGCGCTGGGCGAGTGCCGGCTGCTGACCGCCGAAGAGGAAACCGATATCGGCTGCCAGCAGCGCCTGGACAGCTGCATGCAAGTGCTCGACGAGCACCTGCTGGGCGAAGCCTGACCATGGCCCTGGGCGACGGCTTCGGCTTCGACCGCGACCTCGATCTCGACGGCGCCCTGCGCTCGCTCGATGCAGTCCAGCTGGCGAAGGTCAGTGGGCGCCTGGTGCGGGTCTCCGGGCTGCTCCTGGAAAGCCTCGGTTGCCGCCGCGCCACCGGCCAGCGCTGCATGGTCGAGCAGGCCGACGGCAGCCTGCTGGACGCCCAGGTGGTCGGCTTCAACCGTGATACCACCTACCTGATGCCGTTCAAGAAACCGGTCGGCCTGGCCGCCGGCTCGCGGGTGTTCCCCGCCGAGGAGCAGGCCGCGCTGCGCATCGACGAATCCTGGCTGGGGCGGGTGGTCAACGGTCTCGGCGAACCCCTCGATGAACTGGGCCGGCTCGGCGGGCGCGATCCGCTGTCGACCCAGCTGCCAACGGTCAACCCGCTCAAGCGCCGCCCGGTGACCGAGGCGCTGGACGTCGGCGTGCGCGCCATCAACGGCTTGCTGACCCTCGGCAAGGGCCAGCGCGTGGGCCTGTTCGCCGGCAGCGGCGTGGGCAAGAGCGTGTTGCTGGGCATGATCACCCGGCAGACCAAGGCCGATGTAGTGGTGGTTGGGCTGATCGGCGAGCGCGGCCGCGAAGTGCAGGAATTCATCCAGCACTCCCTCGGCGAGGAAGGCCGGCGCAAGGCCGTGGTGGTAGTCGCGCCGGCCAACGAGTCGCCCTTGATGCGCCTGAAGGCCACCGAGCTGTGCCACAGCATCGCCGCCTATTTCCGCGACCAGGGCCGCGACGTGCTGCTGCTGGTCGATTCGCTGACCCGCTACGCCATGGCCCAGCGCGAAATCGCCCTGGCCCTGGGCGAGCCGCCGGCGACCAAGGGCTACCCGCCGTCGGTGTTCGGCATGCTCCCGGAGCTGGTGGAAAGCGCCGGCAACGGCGTGGCCGGCAGCGGCAGCCTGAGCGCGCTCTACACCGTGCTCGCCGAGGGCGACGACCAGCAGGACCCGATCGCCGACAGCGCGCGGGCCATCCTCGACGGCCACATCGTGCTGTCGCGCCGCCTGGCCGATATCGGCCACTACCCGGCCATCGACATAGGCGCTTCGGTCAGCCGCTGCATGGCGCAGGTCGGCGACCCGCAGCAGCTGCGCGCGGCGCGGCAGTTCAAGGAGTTCCACGGCACCTACGAGAAGATCCGCGAACTGATCCCGCTCGGCGGCTATACGGCAGGGCTCGACGCGCGCACCGACCGTGCCGTGCAACTGGCCCCGGCCCTGGAACGCTTCCTGCGCCAGGAGGTGGGCGAGGGCGCCGACCTCGCGGCCAGCCGTGAAACCCTGCAAACGGTACTGCGCGGATGAAAGAACAGATCGACACCCTGCGCCGGCTCGCCGGCGTGCGCGGCAACCGCGTGCGCGAGATGCTCGGCCGGGTCAACTACCAGCGCGGCCTGTGCCAGCGCTACCGCAACAACATCACCGGCCTGAACCGCCTGTGCGGCTTCGTGGTGCCGACCAGCACCGCGCTGCAACGCGGCAACCAGCAGCAGTACAAGGCCACGCTGTTCAAGATGCTGGCCCTGCAGCAGCGCGAGCTGGAAGTGGCCGAGCAGACCCTGGAGCGCATCCAGGCCGAACTGCTGCAGGCCATGCGTGGCGAGAAGGTGCTGGAGCACGTCATCGAATCGCGCCTGGAGCAATGGCAGGCGCAGCTGGCGCGCCAGGAACAGAAGATCCAGGACGGCCTGGCCGCCCAGGCGTGGTGGCGCGGGCAGGATTGATGAGGCAGCATTTAAGTTCTTCGGCGCATGGGTCGCCTGTGGGTCGATAGGCCCCCCTTATTCTGGATTCGAGCATGGAAATCACCCGCCAACTCAAGCCCGCCCTCGGCACCCCGGTGCAGACCGCCGCGACCTCGCGCGCGTCCACCCAGGCCACGGTGCAAGGCGCCGCGACCCAGGCCGCAGGCAATGCCGCCGCGTTGCCGGTCGAGCAACTGCAGGACGCCCTGGGCGCGCTGCCGGACGTCGACCTGGACAAGGTCGCGGCCATTCGCGACGCCCTGGCGCGCGGCGAGATCTCCCTCGACCCCGAGGCGCTGTCGCGCAGCATGCTCGACTTCCACGGCGGCGGTGCATGAGCGAAAAGCGCGCCCGCCTGCTGCAACTGATCGAGGCCGACATTCGCCTGGATCGGGCTGATTACCTGTACCTGCGTGCGGCATTGCTGGAGCTGCACGACCAGCTGATGGCCCGTGACAGCGAGGCCATCTCCCGCGGCAACCGACGAATCGAAGAGCTGGTGGCCAGCGTGCGCGAACGCGCCGAACGCCGCACCAAGGTCCTCCAGGCATTCGGCCTGCATATCGACCGCGCCGGCATGCAACGCCTGTTGGAACACTTCCCCGGCGCCGGCCGCGAAGCCCTGCAACGCGACTGGCAGCAGCTGGGCGAACAGGTCGAGGAATGCCGCCTGCTCAACGAACGCAACGGCCGCCTGCTGGCGATGCACCACGAAATCCTCGGCCAATTGCTGGGCGAGCAAGGCGGGCACGGGGTCTATTCGCCCGCCTACTGAATCCATTCCTTTGCGGCGCCCCAGGGCGTCGTTTTTTTGCCTGCCGCGCAGCCCGAAAAGGCGGATAACCCCCTCGGGGTTATTCGTATATGGACTCCTCCCGGTTTGCCAGTGTTTGGCGGGGATTTCGAACCTAGGTACGACTGCGTCCGTATATCCGGCTTCATGGAGCGGTGTGGCAGCTCCCGAGCCCTGATGAAATGCGCGCCTGTATGTCTGATCGCCCTAACGGCTTTGCTTCACGGCAGCAGGGAGCCCGCGGATAACCCAGGTTTCATACAGGCCGGTTCGACCGGTTCGTCATCAATGCCATTCACTGTGCAATCGTGGTGGAGCGTTTCTACAGCGGTGTTGCCGGTAACGCTCAGGCGGGTTGGTAGGTGGTTTCCCGACTGAGCAGGGCCCAGACGATCCGGGCATTCTTGTTGGCCAGGGCAACGGCGACGGCGTTGGCATTGCATCGTTGCAACAGGCCTTGCAGCCAGCGACTGCGAGCATCGGTCTTGTTGGCGCAACAGCGTACGACCGAGCGGGAGCCATGGGTGAACAGGGTGCGCAGGTAGGTATCGCCACGCTTGGTGATCCCGCCCAGGCGCTGCTGCCCGCCCGTGGAGTGTTGCCGTGGCACCAGGCCCAGCCAGGCCGCGAACTGACGCGCCGTGCGGAATTGCCGGGCATCGCCGACCGCTGCCACCACCGCGCTGGCGGTGAGCGGGCCGATGCCTTCCACGGCCAGCAGGCGCTGGATGCGCGCATCCTCGCGCGCACTGCGCTTGATCACTCGCTCCAGTCGCTCGATGCGGGCATCCAGCGCCTGCAACTCCTCTTTCAAGCCGCTCAACAACTCGCCCATCGGCGCCGGCAAGGGCACCGGCTCGGCAGCGGTGACCGTCTCGAGCAGTTCGACCGTCGCCGCGCGCCCGCGTCGGCTGGCGACCAGGCCGAATTCGCCGAGCAAGCCGCGAATTTCGTTGCACAGTGCCGTACGGGCCCGGACCAGACGGCTGCGAATGCGATGCACGGACTGCCCGGCCTGCTGCTGCGCACTCTTCACCGGCACAAAGCGCATGCTCGGACGGCTGGCCGCCTCGCAGATCGCTTCGGCATCGTGGGCATCGTGTTTGTCACCCTTGACGTAAGGTTTGACGAACTGCGGTGCAATCAAGCGGACCTCGTGCCCCAGCCCCTGCAGCTCTCGCGCCCAATAGTGCGCACTGCCGCAGGCCTCCATCGCCACCAGGCAGGGTGCCAGCTGGCGAAAGAAATCCAGCATCTGCGCCCGCTTGAGCTGCCGCCGGCACACCACGCGCTCGTGGCTATCGACGCCGTGCACCTGAAATACCTGCTTTGCCAGATCCAGACCAACGCGACTAATGTTCATGCTGACTCCCCCTCCGGGACTTGTGGCTACACCATCAGTCTGGCGCTTGACGCCGTAGGAGGGAGGAGTCCATTTCATTGCCCTACCAACGCGCCCGTGCCGAACTCGCGGAATCCCCCTGTAGGAGCGGATCTCATCCGCGAAAATCCCCGCGCCAATGCCTTTGTAGGAGCACGCCATGCGCGCGAGTCGCGGATGAGGTCCGTTCCTGATGAGTCAATCGTGACGCTCAGCTCATTATTGGCCTGACCAGGCCGCTGAGACGCGGCACCGTGTTCAGCTCCAGTTTCGCTTCGGCCACCTTGCCCTCCGGCACGTAGATGGCACGCACATGGTCGATGTTGATTCCGCGGCAGCTGACCGGGTGATCGAGGAACCTCTCATGGGTGCAGACCTCGCTACCTAATCCGAACAGAACCGGATAGGCCCCAGATTCGCAGCCGAACTTCGCGTAGTGCAGCGATTCGCCGAAGTTCTGCACGTGATTCAGGCTGACGCCCTGCGAGACGGGCTGGCCGCAGTACAGATAACGGCGCGTATAGCCACGTTCTCCGGAATGCAGGCCGTGGGCATGGAACCAGGGGGTTCCGTCGATTTCCTCCATGCTCAGCAGCGCCCTGAAGCGAATCAGGCCGGCGAAGGAATGGCTGTTGGAGCCATGTACGTAGCTGACCCCTCGCGCGGCCATGTCGACGAATTGGGGCTGTTGTTGCACGGGGGTGATGTTCAGGGAGAGCGCGGGGCGTCTTTTCATGGTGTTCGACTCGATATTTCGGAGATGGCGGAATCGGCACATCCTGGTGTTGTGGGGCATCTGGCGCATGGAAGGTGGTGTTGGCAGGGGGAACATGCGTGCGTTTCCTTGTTCCGGGTCATCCGCGACGCCGTGGCAGCCATCGCCCCAGCCCCATTGGACGTGCCGTGTGCAAGGCATCGCGCAACTGTGCGACGCTGATCCGGCGATCCGCTTCGTCCAACGCCAGGGCAGTACGCAGCGCGCGCCAGCAGCGGCGGGGCAGTTGCGCGGGGGCTCTCAGCTCCCGGTCGAGCTGCTTGGCCTTGGCTTGCCGCGCGCTGAGGCGTTGGTAGGGGTGCTTGCCGGTCAGCAGCTCGTAGAGCACGCAGGCCGCCGCGTAGAGGTCGGTGGCGGGCGAGAGGGGGCCGCCTTCGAGCAGTTCGAGGGCGGCGTAGCGGGGCGTCCAGGCGGCGAAGCGGGCGCGCGCCAGTTTTGGCAAGCCCTCCAGAAGGCCCTGGCTTGCCTGGCCCAGGCCGAAGTCGAAGAGGCGTAGACCGTCCTCGGCCAGGAGCAGGTTGCTCGGCTTGACGTCGCCGTGCAGCACGCCGCGTTCATGGGCGTGGGCGAGAGCGGCCAGCAGGTCGCCGGCCAGTTCGGCGAACTCGTGCCGGGGCAAACCTTCAGGGCACTCGCAGAGCAGTTGGTCGAGGGTCGGGCCGCGCAGCAGCTCCAGTGTGATGAAGGCGCGCTGGCTGGCCGGGTCCACCTCGAAGCTGTGCGGGCGCACCACGTGTGGGTGATGCAGGCGCAAGGTCAGGGCGTACTCGCTATAGAGCAGCGCGTTGGCGTCGGGATACTCGGCGAACTCGGCGTTGAGCAGCTTGAGCGCCATGTAGGGCTCGGGTTCGCCGAACTGCTCGCGCAGCAGGTCGCGGGCGCGGTAGACGCTGCTCATTCCGCCCACGCCGAGCAACCGTTCCAGCTGATAACGGTCGCACAGGGCCTCGGGCAACGGCTGGTCGGCGAGGGCTTCCGAATGGCTCATAGGCGTACTACCACGGCGGTGAGGTTATCGCGGGCCGCCCCTTGCAGTGCCTGCTCGAACAGACGCTCCAGTGCGGCATCGGGCGAGGCGAGGGCGAGCGCATGGCTCAGGGCTTCCTGGCTGAGGGAGCGATAGAGCCCGTCGCTGCACAGCATGAAAACGTCGCCCGGATAGGTCTCAAGGCCGAGGACGCCGAGCGAGAGTTGGTCGCCGGCGCCTATCGCTCGAGTCAGCGCATGGGCGGAGGGGTTGCAGCGCGCCTGCTCAGCGCTCAGGCCCTGCTCGTCGATCAGTCGTTGCTCCAGCGAGTGGTCGCGAGTGAGCTGGTAGAGCCGATGGCTGCGCCAGAGATAGCAACGGCTGTCGCCTGCCCAGACGCAGGCGGCTCGAGAACCATCGAGCAGCAGCGAAACCACGGTACTGCCCATGACCGGCCTGGGTTGCTCGCGGACGACGGTAGGCTCCTCGCAAAGCCGGCGATTGAGCCCATGAAGACACTGGCGCAACTGTCGCAGACGCACCTCGAAGCCGGCCTGCATCGGCAGCTCTGCGAGGTTGTCGACGACCAGGCGGCTGGCGCGTGCGCCACCGTGGTAGCCGCCCATGCCGTCGGCGACCACCCAGAGCCCCTGCTCCGGGTGGTCGAGGAAGGCGTCCTCGTTGTGCTCGCGCACCTTGCCGGGGTGGCTGCGCGCCGCGCTGCGCCAGAGGCTGCCGGCGGCCATCAGAGCGACACCGGCAGGTGGAAGCGGCGCAGGGCGGCGAGGTCGAACGGGTTCGGCTCGCGCTGTGCCAGCACCAGGTAGCTGGCGCGCAGCCCGTCGATGTCGGCCTTGAGCATCAGCACATCGCGACCGCTGTGGTACTCGCTGTGCATCTGGTCGAAGAGGCGGAACAGCGACCAGGGCCCGCTGTCGCTTTCCAGGCTGGCGCGGCGGCCGCCGAGTTCTTCCAGGGTCAGGCCGCTGCGGTCGTTGTCGGTTTCCGCCGGCCACTTGAAGGTCATCGGCACTATGGGGCCGTGGCGGTACTCCAGGCGCTGGCCGGCGAAGCGGAATTCCGCACGGTGCAGGTTGGCGTCGATGCTGTGCGGCTCCAGCCTGAACTGCACCTGGGGTTCGGCCGGGTTGTCGGTGAAGAAGCTGCGACGGATCGCCTGGACGTGGCCCAGTTGCGCGAGGAAGTCGTGCGAGACCGGCAGGCTGCGGCCATCGACGCTGCGCAGGCGGTAAGCCTCCGCATCGCCGCTGACGAAGGGCCGCAGGTAGGTTTCGAAGAAGCGCTCGGCGACGCCCTGGGCCTTGAAGAACTCGCGGAAGTCGGCGATGGCTACATCGCTTTCGCTCTGCGGGTTGAACGGATAGCGCTGGTTGAGGGCCTTGAAATAGAAGCTGTAGAGCTCGCTCTGGTAGCGCTGGTTGAGGTAGAGGTGGGCATCGTCCAGCACCAGGCTCCAGCTGTCCTCGGCCAGCAGCGAGAACCATCCGTTGAGCGGTGGCGGCAGGCGCGTGGCGCTGGTGCGTAGCGAGGCCAGTGCGTCGAGTTGGCCGCCCATGCGGTTGCGCGCCAGTTCGAAGGCGGCTTGCTGCGGCTGGCTGGCGTGGCTCAAACCTGCCAGTTGCAACTGCAGGCCGTTGAGTGCTTGCAGCACTGGCGGCAAGTCGGCGCTGGGTGCGCCGTTGTCGTCGAGCAGCCGTTGCAGCGGCTCGAAGCGGCGCCGCATGGCCAGGCGCGCGCTGTCCGGCAGGTTCTTGGCGAGCGCGTCGCGGGCTTGGCCGGCCGCAGCGGCGGCGATCTTGCCCACGGCTCCCTGCTTGCCACTGGCTTCGAGGGCCGCCACCGCTTCGCCGGCGCCTTCCGCCACCCCTGGCAGCAGCGTGTTGTCGCGCACTTCCTGCAGCAACTGCAGCAGCGGCGAGTTGGCCGCGGTGAGGGCGGCAACCTCGTCGGCGCCCTGGCTGGTGTCGAGCAGCGGTTGCAGCTGCACCCGGTTGACCGCTTCGCTCCAATGGTCGGCGTAGTCGCGGAAGTACAGCTGCTGCAGCTCGACCATCAGGCGGACGAAGTCCTGGCCGCTGAGGCTGCTGCCTTCGCCGAGCACCCAGTTGTCGCGCAGGAACTCGCGGACCAGGGGTTCGCCCTGGGTGATGAAATAGCCCTGGTAGCCGGTGCGGGTATAGAGGCCGGGAATCGCGTAGTCGGCGTCGGTGAGCAGTGCTCCCTGCGGGCCGAGGTGCTGGCTGAGGCGATATTCCGGGAGGCTGCGCGCCTGCTCGCGGAGCAGCCGATAGACCACGCTGGCCAGGGGCTCGCCCTTGAGTTTCTGGCGCGCCTGGGCAACCAGCGAATCGTTCAGCGGGTAGCGGAAGGGTTGTTCCAGCAGGCGGGCGAAGTGCCCGGCCAGGCTGTTCTGCACCTTGGCATTGCCGCGGTAGCGCAGCGACCAGTCTGCTGCAGCCCGCCGATGCACTGGCGCAGCAGGTGCGCAGTCTTCAGCGCCAGGGCTTGCCGGGCGTTATCGTCCAGCTCGTCCAGGTCCAGCCCCAATTCGCTGGCGAAGTTTTGCCAGAAGCGATCCGCTGGCTGTGGCGAAGGCGTTGCCGCAGCCGGCTGCGATTCCGGCACCAGTACCGGCAGCGGCAGGTTGCCGATCTCGACGCGGGTGTGGTCCGCCGGCTGCACCGGCGCTTCCGATGTTTCGCCGCCGAGGCGGACGCCATTGGCCAGGCCGATGGCACTGAGCGGGTCGAGGAAGGCGTCGTCGGGGATGAGGGCCGGCGCGGCGCTGGCGTGATCCGCGCGCGCCTGGCTTTCCACCAGCCGGGCGCGGATCAGGAAGGTGGCCAGGCGAAACACGTTGCCATTGGCTATGCGGTGTGGCGCGCCCTTGCCCAGCTGCGCCCCGTCGTCCATGAGCTGGGTGCCGTTGGTGCTGATGTCGGTCAGGTAGTAGGCACCGTCGCGATAGCTGATCGTGGCGTGCTGCTTGGAAAGCTCGTTGGTGGGGTCGTGAATCACCCAGTCGCAGTCGGCGTGGCGACCGATCACCCCGCCGGCCTGCCGGAAGGTCTTGCCAGCCGGCACGGCGGGCACCGATTGCAGGGCGCTGACGATTTCGAAAACCAGGTCCATGAAGGCGAACTCCTTGTTCAGTGGCGAGGCTTGATCGCCTGTGGCTCGCCCAGCGGGCGGTAGTCGTCGTCGTTGAAGCGGTAGTTGCCGCCGCAGGCGCAGAGGCCGAACAGGACGACGCAGCAGAGCAGCGCGGTGCGCCAGGGAAGGGAAGGCATCGGGTGTCCTTTTGAAGGGGGCGTAAGGGGGCGAGGGTGGCGAGGCATCAGCTCCAGTCCCCCGCCGGCCCGAACAGCTTGTCGAAGTCCAGCGGCCCGGCAGGGATGGCCCAATACTCGTTCGCGGCCTTGGGCGGAATCATGGCCAGGGGCTCCGGGTCATGGTTCGACGCGTGTGCCAGCCAGCGCTCCAGGGCCTGCTCCAGCATCGGCTCGGCCAGGTCGCCGTACAGGCTTTCCCGGGTCGGGCTGTCGAAGCGCAGGGAGTCCAGGCGCTGGAGGCTTTCTTCCAGTCGCCCGCGTTCGGCGGACAGGGCGTTCTGCGCGGTGATCGGCGCCTGCTTGTCGGCGGGCTTGCCCGGGGTATGCGCCAGCTCGCGCTGGACCTGCTGCAGGCGTTGCTTGACGTCCTCGAGCTGGGCTTTCAGCGCCTGCCGTTCGATCTCGGCGACCAGCGTCGCTTTCCCGTCCAGCGCCCGCTGCCAGCGGCGCAGCACGGCCCAGGCGTTGGGGATGTAGCTGTCGGTCATCTTGTGGTCGGAGAACTGCAGCAACTGGCCGATGAAGCCCGGCCGCACCGGTAGGTCGCGGTCGCTGTTGAAACCCAGCGCCTTGCTGCAGGCGGCCTCCTCGACGGTGTCGCAGCCGGGCTCCCAGAGAAACGCCGAACGCGCGCCGCCTGGCAGGTCCAGGGGCATGAAGTGCAGCAGCTTGCCCTGGTGCTGGTAGGGCTAGCGGCCTGCTTCACCTGGGCGACCACCGCGCCTACCGAGCCGGGTTCCGGCTGCCCTTGCGCTGCCCGCTGCAGCATCTCCGCCAGGCGCCGGCACTGTGGCAGCAGCAGTGGCGCATCGGCGCCCAGCTCCCGGCTGAGGATGGCCTCCAGACCGGTGAGGTTGTCGGCGAGTTCGCGGAAAAGGGGGAGCTGATCCTTGAGCGCCAGGTCCTCGGTGAACAGCGGTTCCAGCCGTGTGGTCAGCCAGCCCAATGCCGCCGCGCGGGTACGAGCCTTGGTCGGGTGGACGTCTTGCCAGTGCTGTTCGCACAAGCCGCGGATGAGGCCGATTCCGGCGTTAAGGCCCGGAAACGACTCGCACTGGTACAGCCCCCAGGTCAGCCAGGCGGCGACGCGCAGATCCTTCGACTGTTCGCTCAGCACGGTCTCGCTCAGTTGACGAACCCGCTCCCAGTCGAATTTTCCGGCGTCACCCAGCGCCAACCCTTTGCTCAGTTCGCGCTCCAGTTGTTCGTATTCGGGCGAATAGCGAGCGCTGGAACCGACATAGCTGTCACGGCTGATTGGGGTGCCCAGTAAATTCAAATAATGCATCGCCAGGTCCTTTTGATAATTCAAATTAACCTCCTGCGATGATTTGTCTCTGGGCGGGTATTTGTTGGTCTGTTATTCGCGATTGATAAAGGTGTAATCGTTTAGCGCCTAATATTTAGTGTTTGAGTGCTTGGATTGTCGGTGCCGAATTCGTGATTATTTGAAATTGTTTATCTCGGCTCGAAATTGATCTGTGTCAATTTTTTGAATTATTTCGAGTGATAACGTTTTTGCGGCTTTTAATTGCGGGAGATTGGTATATGCCGAGTGGGGATAGAAATCTGCTTCAAAAGGCCGCAGATTCATCCGGAGCCTCTAGTACTCCAGGATCTTATGCGCACAGTATTGGATGGGTTAATTTCGCAATGCAGAGATTTAGGGTGGGGCTCTCAACTGCTCAAGAGCGAAATATGTGTACCAATATGGGGAGGGTCGATGCCGGCGAACTGACAAACTCCGAAGCATCAATGGCCGAGGGGAAGGGGTTTCTGAAAGACGTTGCCAATTCCAATTTTTCGGGTAAGGACAGATTGGCGAGCCTCGCGGGGGTGGTTGCAAACATGGGGTTTGGGCCAGCATTCCATTATCCGACAGACCAGTACAACTATCTAAGAAACAAGGGTCAAAGTCCGGAGGTTCGCGCAATGATGCACGCGCATACATCGGGGGATACATTCTCCTGAATCTGGATTCCTACATTTTGTATGTAATTTCCTACAAGTCATTGAGGATTGATAAATGCCTACACCTGCCTATATCTCTATCACTGGAAAGACCCAGGGCAATATTACCCAGGGAGCCTTCACGGCAGATTCTGTTGGAAATGGTTTCGTGGAAGGACATGAGGACGAAATCCTGGTCCAGGAAATCAAGCACCTCATTCAACTTCCAACCGATCCGCAATCCGGCCAGCCGACCGGGCAACGTGTTCACCGTCCACTGGTATTCACCTGTTCCGTTAATAAATCCGTACCGCTGCTTTATCAGGCGCTGGCTTCTGGCGAGTTGCTCACCAAGGTTGTCCTGAAGCTCTACCGAACGTCAGTGAACGGCCAGCAGGAGCACTTCTTCAGCACCACGCTGGAAGACGCCGTGATCGTCAACATTTCCATGGCGGTGCCCAATGCGCAGAGCCCGATGTACTCCGACTTCACCCAACTGATCGACGTTGCGCTGTCGTATCGGAAAATCAGCTGGGAGCATGTCGTGGCCAATACCTCGGCGGCCGATGACTGGCGAGCACCCAAGGCCAGTTGATGGCCAGACCGGCCCCCTCAGGGGGCTGTTTCGCCTAATGACTCTCTCTTACGGCGCCTTCGGGCGCCGTTTTTTTGCCTGCTGCCCCTGCCAAAGCGCCCGCCACGAACCTTCGGCATCCCCCGTAGGAGCGGAACTCATCCGCGAGAATCCCCGTACCGATGCCCCTCGTAGGAGCGCGCCATGCGCGCGAATCGCGGCCATGGGCCGCTCCTACAGGGGCGTCGTGCCGTGCGGTTCGCGAGCGAGCTCGCTCCTACGGGATTTCCCCTATCCCACCGCTTAAGCCCCGCCTTCTGCGCGTCGCCTGTAGAGGGGAGCAGCTCCGTTCCCGGCAGGCGGAAACGCCGTTTCCGGGCTGGCTTCCGGTTTCTTCTGGCGGAAGTGTCCTTTCACCCTACGGATGTCTGGAAGCCCCGTTTCATGGGGCTTTCAGGCGTTGGCATCGATATTGCTATAAGGCTCGCAAAGGGGTACCTGACCATGGCAACCATAGATTCCGATTACGTCCAGAGCATGGCCACGCAGCTGGCCAAGTACGACATCCAGGCGTCGCAGACCCGGCTGAACCGTAATCAGACCAGTTACAACAACCAGCTCAGTGCTGTGAATCAGCTCAAGACCGCCCTGAGCACCTTCGACTCGGCAGTGACGGGCCTGAAGAGCACCACTAGCGGCGCCAGCAGCATGCTGGTCAACAGCGCGACCTTCAGCGACGACGGCTATGCCACCGCCACCGTCGGCGCCACTGCGACCGCCGGCAGCTACCAGTTCTTCGTCCAGCAACTGGCGTCCAAGGACCAGTTCGCCCTGCAGGGCCTGAGCGACAGCGACCTGGGCAGCGGCAGCCTGACCCTCGGCCAGAACGGCAAGAGCTTCAACGTCGACATGACCGGCGTGACCAGCCTTTCGGCGCTGGCCACCAAGATCAACGGCGCCAGCGACAACACCGGCCTCACCGCGACCCTGGTGCGCAGCAACGGCTCGGTCAACCTGGTGCTGACCAGCAACGACACCGGCGCCGACCAGGCCATCAGCGTGTCGAGCAGCAACACCGCGGTGCAGACCTCCATCGACGGCCGCAAGCAACTGACCAGCGCCAAGGACGCCATCGTCTACCTGGGTGGGCAGGGCGGCATCGAGCTGCGCAACGGCAGCAACACCTTCGACGACGCCATCGACGGCGTGAGCCTGACCTTCAACAAGGTCAGCGACCCGGCCGGCTCGCCCCTGACCCTGGACATCGGCCAGGACAAGGCTGGCACCACCAAGAAACTGCAGACCTTCCTCGACGCCTACAACGCCCTGGTGAGCAGCCTCTCCTCGCTCACCGCCAGCGGCTCCAGCAGCAGCTCGCGCGGCGCGCTGGCCGGTGATTCCAGCGTGCAGGCGATCAAGTCGGCGGTGAACGGCCTGATCCGCACCAGCTTCGGCGGCGCCAACCTGATCGCCTACGGCATCAGCGCCGACAGCAACGGCAAGCTGACCGTGGACAGCAGCAAGTTCGACAAGGCCCTGGCGCAGAACGCCGAAGGCTTCGAGAACCTGTTCAGTGGCAAGGGCAACCTGATCGACAGCCTGCACGACACGCTGAAGACCTACACCAGTTCCAGCAGCGGCCTGCTGACCTCGCGGGTGAACAGCCTGAACCAGAAGCTCAGTGACGTCAGCGACCAGCTCGATGCGCTGCAGACCCGCTATGACGCGTCCTACAACCGCTACCTGAAGCAGTACACCAACCTCATGCAAGTCATGAATTCCATGGACCAGACCTCCAGCATGTTCACATGACCTACTCGATGAACGAAGGCTACGACAGCTACCGCTCGGTGGACCTCGAGGCTCGCGCCGCCGCCGCTTCCCCCTACGAACTGGTGCTGGTGCTGTTCGACGGCCTGCTCGACGAGCTGGCCCGCGCGCGCGGCCATATCGAGGCGCGGCGCTTCCAGCAGAAGGGCCGTTCCCTGGAGAAGTGCATGAACATCCTCAATGGCCTCTCCAGCGCCCTCGACCTCGACGCTGGCGGGCAGGTCGTGCAGGACCTGGCGCGCCTCTACGACTACTGCATCTACAAGCTTTCCGAGGTCAGCGTGAGCCTGTCCCTGGACGGCCTGGACGAAGTGGTCGGGCTGCTCGGCACGCTCCGCGAGGGGTGGGCCGGTGTCCATGCCGCCCGTGGCTGACAACGTCGTGCGCGCCCTGCGCGAAGTCCACGCGCGCCTGGCCGAAGTGCTGGCGCTCGGCGACTGGCAGCGCCTGGGCGAGATCGATCAGTTGATCCGCGCGCTGCTCGAGCGCCTGGCCGCCGGCCCGGCGCTGGATGACGCCGCGCTGGCCGCCAAGCGCGATCTGCAGGCCCTGCACGAGCAGGCCCGGCAGCAAGGCTCGCGCGAGCTGGAACGCCTGCGGCAATTGCTCATGAGTCATCTGGAGTACGCCGAAGGGCGCTCCGCGTACATGCACATCGACCGCGTGTTGGCTGGGAGGTAAGGGTGCTGCAAGTGAATCCCGGTCTGGCGGCGAAAGCGACGCCGGGCAACGACGCGCCGCTGCCGGCGGCGCAACCGGGCAGCGTGCCGGCCATGGGCCGTGCCGACGGCGACCGCGACACCAAGGATGCGAAAGGCGCCAAGGGCAAGGCGGAAGCCGCGCGCGATGGCGCTACCGATGCGGTTGTGCCGGGCGATGTTTTCGGTGCTCAACTGGCCTTGCAGGCGGATGCCGCGCAGGACGCAGTGCCGGTCCAGGCGACCGGTGCCGATACGCCCCAGGACGCCCAGGCTGCGACGCCGACGCCGACCGATGTGCCCCAGGCCGAGCCGGCGCAATCTGTCGTGCCTGCCGCCGAGCAATGGCTGGCGAGCATGCTGGGTCAGCGCGAAGTGACCCTGCAGGCGCGTGACTCGGGCGCGGATGCGTCTGGCGTTGCGCAGGGCGTGCTGAAAGCCGCGCAGGCGGCCGCCAGCGCATTGCCTCAGTGGCGCTCCGGCCTGCCGGCCGTGCAGGCCATGCCGGTGCAGCCGGCAGGCGGCCAGGCGCTGCCATTGGCGGCCTTGCCGAAAGAGGCGCATGCCACGCCGGATGCCGCGCCGGGCAAGACCGACTCCACGCTTGACGACACCCTGCGCAGCCAGCTCGACAGGCTTGCCAGTCAGGTCGGCGAGCCCGCGGGCGCCTCGCCGGCAGCAAGCGCACCGACAGCACCTGCTCAGCCTTCGACGGCGCCGGCATCGATGCCGGTTCCGGAGCGCCAGCTGAGCCTGCAGGCGCCGGCCGAGCGCTGGGGCGAGCAGATGCTCGATGCGCTGCGCGACAACGTCGAGCTGCAACTGAAGCAGAACCAGCAGAGCGCGAGCATTCGCCTCGACCCCGCGGAACTGGGGCGCCTGGACATCCACCTGAGCCAGGAGGCCGGACGCCTGACGGTGCAGATCCACGCCCAGCAGAGCGACGTTGCGCGAATGATCCAGCAGGGCGCCGAGCGCCTGCGCCAGGACATCGCCGGCAACGGCCTGCAGGTGGTCGATGTGCAGGTCTCCGACGGTCGCACCGCGCAGCAGGGTTCGCAGCAACAGGCCCAGCAGGGGCGCGCGGCGCCCTGGCTGGAAGAAACACAAGTGCGCGCCGCGAATGGCGAGCAGGGCACGCCCGAGGATGCCGAACGGCGCCCGCGCGACGTGCTGGTAACCGTCTGAGGACGAGCAAGCAATGGATGAAATCGAGGTTCGCAAACCCTTTATGACAATGCCGCGGATCATGCTGCTGGTCACCGTGCTCAACCTGCTGGTCGCCGGCGGTGGCGTGGCGGCGACCTGGTTCCTGGCGCGGCCGCTGCTGGCCGAGCGCGCCCAGGCCGAAGCGGCCAAGGCTGGCGCGGACAAGGACAAGGGCAAGGAAGAAGAGAAGGAGCAGGAGCCGGCCGAGTTCGAGTTCTTCCCGGTCACCAAGATCATCGTTAGCCTGCCGGGCAGCGACGGCCGCGAGCACTACTTCGTGCTCGACCTGGTGCTGCAGGCGGAGCAGGGCACGGCGCAGAAGAAGCTGGAGCAGATCGACCCGATGGTGCGCAACTCGGCGGTGGCGCACCTGAGCGCGCTGACCTTCGAGCAGCTGCGCGGCAAGAGCGTGCCGGCGCTGCAGGCGGAGCTGGAGCAGGTGCTGCTCGCCGACTTCGCCACGCGCAAGGTGATCGCGCCCTTCCAGCATGTGCTGGTCAGCAAGCTGATCGTCCAGTAAGGCCACGGCCATGAATGCCCATTGCGCCCTCGACTACCAGAACCACGCACCGGCCGCCGGTCATCCGGCCATCGCGCCCGGCGCCGAACAGCAGTGGCTGCTGCGCTACCTGCCGCTGGTCAAGCGGGTGGTCAGCCAGCTGTCGCTGCAGGCCAACCAGGTGCTGGATCGCGAGGACATGGAGCAGATCGGCCTGATGGGCCTGCTCGAAAGCCTGCGCCGCTACGGCACGCCCGACGAGCATTTCGCCGGCTTCGCCGTGCTGCGCATCCGCGGCGCCATCCTCGACGAGCTGCGCCGCCAGGATTGGCGTCCGCGCCAGGTGCGGCTGCAGGCGCACAAGGTGCGCGACAGCATCCGTGAGCTGACCCGACGCCTGGGCCGCGCGCCCAGCGAGAAGGAAATCCTCGCCCACACCGGCCTCGACGAGCGCGGCTACCAGGACTACCTGCAGGCCGAGACTTCCGAGGCCATCGAGAGCCTCGACGCGCTGCTCGGCGAGGGCCTGGAACACCTGGCCGACGGTGAGTCGGCCCTGGAGGTGCGGGTGCTGCGCGAGCGCATGCTGGCCCAGGCCCTGGCGCAGCTGAGCGAGCGCGAACGCCTGGTGCTGACCCTGTACTACCAGCACGAGCTGAGCCTGAAGGAAATCGCCCTGGTCCTCGACGTGAGCGACGCCCGGGTCTGTCAATTGAGCAAGCAGGCGTTGAACAAGGCCTGCCGTTACCTGAGCGAGAGAAGCTGAATCATGCAGAAAGTCATAGGCGCGCTGATCATCGTCGCCTGCGTCCTGGGCGGCTACGCCATGTCCCATGGCGAAATGGGCGTGCTCTGGCAGCCGGCGGAAGTGCTGATCATCCTCGGCGCCGGTCTCGGCAGCCTGGTGGTGGCCAACCCGCGTGAAGTGCTGGTGGAAATGCTGCACCAGCTCAAGGGCGTGTTCGTCCAGAAGCGCCGGGGCGAGGAGTTCCAGCGCCAGCTGCTGATGCTGCTCTACCAACTGCTGGAGATGGTCGAGGTCGGCGGCCTGAAGGTGCTCGACGAGCACATCGAGGACCCCAGCCAGAGCGAGCTGTTCGCACGCTATCCGCTGATTCTCGAGGAAGACAACCTGATGGCGTTCATCGCCGACAACTTCCGCCTGATGGCCATGGGCAAGATCAGCGCGCACGAACTCGAAGGCTTCCTCGAGCAGGAGCTGGACGCCATGGAGCACGCGCTGCTGCTGCCGTCGAAGTCGCTGCACAAGGTCGGCGAGGCGATGCCCGGCTTCGGCATTCTCGCCGCGATCATGGGCATCATCATCACCATGGGCAGCATCGGCGGCACGGTCGCCGAGGTGGGCGCGCACGTCGCCGCCGCGCTGGTCGGCACCTTCCTCGGCATCTTCTTCTGCTACTGCGTGCTCGATCCGCTTTCCAACGCCATGGCGCAGCGGGTGAAGACCGAGCTGTCGGCCCTGGAGTGCGTGCGCACCACGCTGGTCGCCCACGTCGCCGGCAAGCCCACGCTGCTGGCGGTGGACGCCGGGCGCAAGCTGATCGAGCAGGACGTCAAGCCGGCCTTCCGCCAGCTCGAGACCTGGGTCAACCAGTACGAGGATGAAAGGGAAGCGGCATGAGGAAGCGCGCCGAACAGAACCACGAGATCATCATCAAGCGGCGCGGCAAGAAGGGCCACGCCGAGGAGCACAGCTCCGCCTGGAAGGTGGCCTTTGCCGACTTCACCCTGGCGATGATGGCGCTGTTCATGGTGCTGTGGATCGTGCAGCCGCGCAGCGCGCTGCAGAACCCGTCTTCCGGCGACCTGCAGAGCAACCCGCTGGTGGATGGCGGCGCCGGCGTTTTCGACGGCTCCAGCCGCAGCCCGATCGCCCTGGATGGCCTGCCCATGCCGGTGAACCCCCAGGACCCGACCCGTCCGGCGCAGCCGGCCGCCACGGCGACGCCCGAGGCGAATGGCGACCAGCAGCCGAACACCGCGAAAGAGCCGCGCCATTACGATTCGAATGTCGACCTGCAAGAGCTGGCCGCGCTGATCCGCGCCGTATCCGGACAGGTCGATGCGCTGGCCAACGTCGAGATCAAGGTGGTGCCCCAGGGCCTGCGCGTGCTGATCAAGGACGACCAGAAGCGCTTCATGTTCGAGCGCGGCAGCGCCAACCTCGATCCGCACTTCCGCACCCTGCTGGTCGCCCTGGGCGGCGTGCTGGCCAAGGTCGAGAACAAGCTGATCATCAGCGGCCACACCGATGCGGTGCAGTACCGCGGCGCCAATGGCTACAACAACTGGAACCTGTCCGGCGACCGCGCCCTGCGCGCGCGCAACGTGCTGGTGGAGTCGGGCCTGCCGGCGACCAACGTGCTGCAGGTGACCGCCCAGGCGGACGGCATGCCCTTGCTGCCGGCCGACCCGCAGAACGGCGCCAACCGCCGCATCGAATTGCTGCTGCTGACCGACAGCGCGGAGAAGCTCTATCGCCAGCTGTTCAGCGAAGACCAGGCACAGATCGAGTTCGGCCCGCACGGCGCTTCGTTCAGCGCACCGCGTGATCCGGCTGTGAAGGAAGGGCAGGGCGCGGCTGCGGCGGCACCGGCACCGACAATCGCAGCGCCTGCTGCACCCGCCGCAGCAGTCAAGGCTCAGTGATCGCCGGCGTAGCGCTCGGGGCAGAACAGTTGCCGGGTTTCCTCGGCGAACAGGCAATCGCCTTGCGGAACGAGGTCGATGACGTTGTTGCTCTCGCCGCCGTAAAGCAGGTCGAAAAGCAGCTCGTTGTCGGTTGCGCCGGCCTGCGTGAGTTCGCTTAGCTCGCTCTTGTCCACGCGCAGGCGCAGGTGGCCGAGGAAGCTCGATTCGACGCTGCCGGCGCTGCGCTGCACGGTGTCGCCCTGGCGTGTCATGGCGTAGAAGCGGTCGTTCTTCAGCAGCAGGCTGTATTCCAGGCGCAGGTCGCGGCCGTCGCTGAGCAAGAGTTTGCCGCTGCTGTGGTAGCGGCCGGCGAACTCGCTGGCGGAGCCGTATTCGAACCAGGCGCCGAGCAATCCGGCGGCCAGGCAGAGGCTGATCGCCGCACTGGCGGCGAGCCGGTGTACAGGTTTCATGGCAGGCAGCTCCGCAGTTGCCCGATGTCGAGGGCGGCCAGGCGGTCCTGGTGGACCACCAGCAGGCGCGTGGCGCCGTCGGCGTCACTGCAGGCGATCTCGTAGAACCCGGCGTGCCGTGACAAGGTGAAATTCATGGCGGCCGTACTCAGGGCGCCCAGGCGCACGCTGAGTTCGGCGGTCCGCTCGCGCAACTGGCGCAGGCGGTCGTGGTCGGCATCCAGATAGATGAAGTGCTTGTTGCCGACGCTGGTTTCTTCGCGGGCCAGGCGCGGCTGCTGGCTGAACAGGTGCAGCGCGGCGGCCAGGGTCAGCACGATCAGCAGCAGCGGGGTGGCCATGGCAATCCAGTCGAGCGGCCGCTGGCGTCGGGCGGGCGGCAGGATTTCGTCCAGGGAAATGGCCTTCGGCGGCTCTGGTGCTTGCGTGGGCTCGGCTTTCGGCGGCGGGGTGCGGCTGGCGTACTGCGGATTGAGCATGTAGCCCCGGCGGGGCAGGGTCTGGATGATCTCGCGGCGCTTTTCGTCGCCCAGGACCTGGCGCAGGGTATAGATCTGCTGGTTCAGGCTGCCCTGGCCGACCACCCGGTCGCTCCAGGCGTGGGAGAGCAGTTCGTCGCGCGCTACCACTTCGCCGGGCTCGCGCATCAGTCGCTCGAGCAGGCGGCTGCCGGAAAAGCCCAGCTCTACCTTTTCCTCGTAGCCGTCGCGGCGCAGGACCAGCTGATACAGCTCCGGATGGAAATGGGCGATGCAGCCGTCGCCCAGCCCGGTGCGGATGCTGCCCAGGGGAGCGGGTCGGACCTCGGGGGCCTGGGGAATCTGACTCATGTGCATGGGGTGCTGCGCCGGCCCGTTCTTGTAGGAATTGTTCGACGTTTGTAAGAAAGGGCCGACATTTTGGCGTCAACA
The DNA here is from genome assembly GCF_000689415.1 of Pseudomonas knackmussii B13. Taxonomy (NCBI): domain Bacteria; kingdom Pseudomonadati; phylum Pseudomonadota; class Gammaproteobacteria; order Pseudomonadales; family Pseudomonadaceae; genus Pseudomonas; species Pseudomonas knackmussii. The sequence goes on from NZ_HG322950.1 coordinate 2,641,365, forward strand.
AAATGTAGAGACAAGTCCCATTTCTGAATCTATGGGGCTTGACATGGATGGGGCAGACCTTTCCGACGAAACTTTTCGCCAAGCAACGACAAACGCCCCGAACCAGTCGGGGCGTTTGTCGTGGGAGGTGCTACGCGGCGGATCAGCCCAGCAGCGACATCACCATGCCAGGCATCTGGCCAGCTTGCTTGAGCATCGAGATACCCGACTGCATCAGCATGCTGTTCTTGGTCATGGAAGCCGATTCGGAAGCGAAGTCGGCGTCCATGATGGTGCCCTTGGCCACGTCGGTGTTGTCTTTCATGTTGGCCAGGTTGTTGGCGGTGTGGTTCAGGCGGTTGATGTTGGCGCCGAACTGGGCACGCAGGGTGCCGATGCTGTCCAGGGCCGAGGCGATCTTGTCGATCATGGCGTTGGCGCCCGAAGCGGTGGACAGCTCGGTGCCGCCGCTGGTGCCGCCGAAGGTGGCGGAGATGCCGCTCAGTGCGGTGGAAACGCCGCTGACGTTGGCCGAAGCGTCCAGGCTCAGGGTTTCGCCGCTGCTCGAACCGATCTGGAAGTCGACGTTGGCGGTGAACTTGCCGCCGGTGGCGAACAGCTTGTCGCCGGCGTAGCTGGTGTTGTTCATGATGTTGCCCATTTCCTTGCCGAGTTCGTCGAACTCGGACTGCAGGGCATCACGGTCGGTCTGGCTGTTGGTGCCGTTGGCGGCCTGGGTGGCCAGGTCCTTCATGCGCTGAACGATGTCGGTCATTTCGCTGAAGGCGCCTTCGCCGGTCTGCAGCAGGGAAACGGCATCGTTGACGTTACGGGTGGCGACGGCCATGCCGCGGGACTGACCGTCCAGGCGGGTGGCGATCTGCAGGCCGGCGGCGTCGTCCGCGGCGCTGTTCACGCGGAAGCCGGTGCCCAGGCGCTGTTGGTTGGTGGCCAGCTTGGAGTTGGTCTTGCTCAGGTTGGTCTGGGTAACGAGAGCGGAATAGTTGGTATGAATCGAGAGAGCCATGGACTTGATCCTTCGTAGGAGTGGGCTGTCGAAGCCGGCTTAGCTCGGCTGCTGAAGGGGTAGGGCGACGAACTTTCGGCGGCACTTAAATGGCGTTCGAAAATTTTTTCGCAGCACTCGAGAAACGCCGGAAGAAGCCCGGCGAACCGCGCCTTGTCGCCTTTTGGGGTGCCTGTCCAGGGCGCGGAAGCCGGACTTCCGCCTATGCTCGCCAAGGCTGCGCAGGCGGAAGCGCAACTCCTCTGCCTGTGCCTGGTTGCCCAATAAAATCAATTGTTTAGGCCTGCTCTGCAGGGTGGCGCGCTTTGTGCACCACGCGGCAAACGAGTTCTTTGCCCCGAGGTGTGTGTTGAGTCACTCCAACGAAGCCGGCCCGCTGGTCAGCGTGGTGATCCCGGCGTATCGCGCCGACTTCCTTGCCGATGCCCTGAGCAGCGTGCTGCTGCAGACCTACCGGCCGCTCGAGCTGGTGGTTTCCGACGACTGCCGCAGCGATGCGGTGCGCGCGCTGGTCGACGACTTCCGCGCCCAGGCCGATTTTCCCATCGTCTACAAGCGCAATGCCGAGGCCCTCGGCGAGCGTCTCAACACAGCTGCCGGCGTGGCGCTGGCGAGCGGCGAGTACATCAAGTTCCTCCATGACGATGACCGCCTCGCGCCTGGCTGTGTCGAGGCTTTGCTGGATGTGATGCGTCGCGAGAGCAATGTCGTGCTCGCCAGTTCGCGGCGCCGCCGCATCGACGAGGCCGGCGCACCGTTGCCCGACATTCGCGAGACGGCCTTCCCCTTCGCCGGCGACGTGCTGATCGACGGCCAGGACGTTGGCGGCTTCTTCGCCGAGCACCTGGTCAACTTCATCGGCGAGCCGAGTGCCGTGCTCTGCCGGCGCAGCGACCTGCTGGCGCTGGGCGACGAGCTGATGTCGCTCAACGGTGAGCGCATCTCCTGGGTCGGCGACCTGGCGCTGTACGTGAACCTCCTGCGCAATGGCCACCTGGCGCTGCTCGCCGAACCGCTGATGGACTACCGGGTGACTGCCAGCCAGGTGACCCAGCAGGGGCGCGACGATCCCTCGCTGTGGCTCTCGTGCCACGAGCAGTTCAAGCAGGCGCTGCGTGATCTCGGCTGGAATCGACCGGTCGCGACCTGTCACTGGTTGCAAGTGGCGCCCATTACCCGGGTCAAGACGCGTGCGTTCAGGAGCGTCGACCTGCTCACGGCCATCGCCCAGGCGGCCGGACATGGCGGTTTCTCGCTGGCCTCCTGGCTGGGCGTTCGCCAGCCGACCCCAGCCCAGCAGCGGCTGATCGACCAGCGCCTGGCGGAACGGGGCGGCGGTCCGCTGATCGAGATTCTGCTGCTCGATCTTCTTGGCGCTGCCGATAGGGTGCGGTGCAGCCTGGACAGCCTGGCCGAGCGCAACGGCTACCGGCGCTACGCCGTGCGGGTGCTGAGCGATGCGCCGGAACGGCTGGCCGGGCTGGGCGTCGAGTGCCTGCCGTTGGCGGGCGAGGCGCCGGTCAGGGCGGTCAACCGTGCGTTGGCATCGTCCACGGGCGACTGGCTGCTGATCGCAGACGCCGGAGTCGAGTTCACCCCCGGCGGCCTGCTGGTGGCAGCGCTGGATCTGCTCGAAGCCCCGGACAGTTGCCGCGCGGCATACGCCGACGAGGTGCTGCGTGTCGGCGAGGGCGATCTCGGCCTGGCCCTGCGCCCGGACGTCAACCTCGACCTGCTGCTCAGCTTCCCCGCCGGCCTGGCGCGCCACTGGTTGTTCCGTCGCGAGGCGTTGCAGGCGGCCGGCGGTTTCGACGAGGCAGCGGGCGAGGCCTTCGAGCTGGACTACCAGCTGCGCCTGATCGAGCGCGAAGGTCTCGCCTCGTTCGGCCACATCAGCGAGCCGCTGCTGCTCGCCGAGCATCCGCCGCTGGCCGATAGCGCCGATGAGCGCCGGGTGCTGCAGCGCCATCTCGGCGAGCGCGGTTATCCGCAGGCGCAGGTGCAATCGCGCTATCCGGGGCGCTACGAAATCGACTACGGGCATGCCTCGGCCCCGGCCGTCAGCGTACTGGTGGTCGTCGAGGGTGACCTGGGCCGGCTGCAGCGCTGCGTGCAGACCCTGATGGAGCAGACCGCCTACCCGAACTACGAACTGCTGCTGGTTTGCGTCGGTGCCCAGGACGCCGAGACCTGTGCCTGGCTGCGCGGCATCGAGGGCCTGGGCCAGGCGCGCCTGCGCGTGCTGCGCCAGCCGGTCGGTGAGGGTCGCGAGGCGGCCTGCAACGAGGCGGCGCAGGCGGCCAGGGGCGACTTCCTGCTTTGGCTGGGCGCCGGCGCCGGCATCCTCCAGCGCGATTGGCTGCAGCAGTTGCTCAACCACGGCCTGCGTCCGGAGGTCGGCGCGGTCGGTGGCAAGCTGCTGGCGGCCGATGGCACCGTGCGCCAGGGCGGACTGCTGCTCGGCCTGGGCGCGCCGGTGGGCAGCGCCTTCCACGGCGCCGCGATGGATGCGCCGGGCTACATGAGCCGCCTGCTGGTGGACCAGAACCACGCTGCGCTCAGCGGCGACTGCCTGTTGCTACGCAAGGCGCTCTTCCTCGAGGCCGGTGGCTTCGAGCGCGAGCCGAAGCTGGCGCGCTGGGCGGCGGTGGATCTGTGCCTGCGCCTGCAGCAGGCCGGCTACCTGAACGTCTGGACGCCGCGCGCGTACCTGATGATGGACTTGCCCGCGCAGCCGGCCGCCAGCGTCGAGGAAGAGGACGCCATGTTCCAGCGCTGGCTGCCGCTGCTGGCGCGCGACCCTTCCTATAACGCCGGCTTCGCCCTCGGCGGCGACCAGGGCTACACCCTCGGCGACCCGGTGCGGGCCTGGCGTCCGCTGCAGGGCTGGCAGCCGGTGCCGAGCCTGCTGGCGCACCCCGGCGACCTGCATGGCTGCGGCCACTACCGGGTGATCCAGCCGTTCAACGCGCTGCGTGCCGAGGGCGCGCTCGACGGCAGCATGTCGCTGACCCTGCTCGACGTGCCGAGCCTGGAGCGCTACCAGCCGGACATCATCCTGCTGCAGCGCCAACTGGGCGACCAGCGCCTGGAAGCGATGCGCCGCTACCAGGCATTCTCCCGCGCCTTCAAGGTCTACGAGCTGGACGACTACCTGCCCGGCGTGCCGATGAAGAGCATCCACCGCCAGCATTTCGTGTCCAGCGACATGACCCGCTACCTGCGTCGCGGGTTGTCCTACGTCGACCGTTTCGTGGTTTCCACCGAGCCGCTGGCCGAGGCCCTGGGGCACCTGCACAGCGACGTGCGGGTGATGCGCAACTGCCTCGACCCACTGTGGTGGGGCGACCTGAAGAGCGAGCGGCGCGTCTCGGCCAAGCCGCGCGTGGGCTGGGCCGGCGGCTCCAGCCACACCGGCGACCTGGAGCTGATCGCCGACGTGGTCAAGGAACTGGCCAACGAAGTGGAGTGGGTGTTCTTCGGCATGTGCCCGGAGAAGCTGCGCCCCTACGTGCACGAGTTCCATCACGGCATCCCCATCGCCCGCTACCCGGCGGCGCTGGCGGCGCTGAACCTCGACCTGGCGCTGGCGCCGGTGGAGCAGAACCTGTTCAACGAGTGCAAGAGCAACCTGCGCCTGCTGGAGTACGGTGTCTGCGGCTTCCCGGTGATCGCCAGCGACGTGCGCTGCTACCAGGGCGAGCTGCCGGTGACGCGGGTGAAGAACCGCTTCAAGGACTGGGTCGACGCCATCCGCATGCACCTGGCCGACCTCGACGCCAACGCGCGCATGGGGGACGAGCTGCAAGCGGCCATCCGCCGCGACTACATGCTCGAGGGCGCCAACCTCGAGCGCTGGCTGCAAGCCTGGCTGCCGAGTTGAGGGAGACTGCCATGACCGACAAGACCCTCTACGTCACCCAGCCGCACTTGCCGCCGCTGGAAGAGTTCCTGCCGTACCTGGAGGAAATCTGGGAGCGACGCATCCTCACCAATGGCGGCCCGTTCCACCAGCAGCTGGAAAAGGCGTTGTGCGAGTACCTGGGTGTGGAGCACATCGCGCTGTTCGCCAACGGCACCCTGGCGCTGGTCACGGCGCTGCAGTCGCTGCGCATCACCGGCGAGGTGATCACCACGCCGTACTCGTTCGTGGCGACGGCGCACTCGTTGTTGTGGAACGGCATCAAGCCGGTGTTCGTCGACATCGACCCGCACTCGCTCAATCTCGATCCACGGCAGATCGAGGCGGCCATCACCCCGCAGACCACGGCGATCCTGCCGGTGCACTGCTACGGCCGGCCGTGCGACGTCGAGGCGATCCAGCGCATCGCCGACAACTACAACCTCAAGGTCATCTACGACGCCGCGCATGCCTTCGGTGTGCGCGACGCCGGCGGCAGCGTGCTGCGCCATGGCGACCTGGCGATCCTCAGCTTCCACGCCACCAAGGTGTTCAACACCTTCGAGGGCGGCGCCATCGTCTGCCCGGACGCCAAGACCAAGCAGCGCATCGACCACCTGAAGAACTTCGGTTTCGTCGACGAGGTGACGGTGGCGGCGCCGGGCATCAACGGCAAGATGAGCGAGATCAACGCCGCCTTCGGCATGCTCCAGCTCAAGCACGTGGATGCTGCCATCGAGCGTCGTGGGCAACTCGACCGCCAGTACCGCGATGCGCTCGGCGAAGTGGCCGGCCTGCATTGCCTGCCGCGCGACGGGGCTGCGCGGGACAATCACGCCTACTTCCCGATCCTGGTCGAGGACGGCTACCCGCTGTCCCGCGATGCGCTCTACGCGCGGCTGCGCGAACACGGCATCCACGCGCGGCGCTATTTCTACCCGCTGATCTCCGATTTCCCGATGTACCGCGGCCTGCCTTCGGCGCAAAGCGGCAACCTGCCGGTGGCCGCCGGCATTTCCGAGCGGGTGCTGTGCCTGCCGATCTACCCCGACCTGACCGACGAGCAGCAACAGCGCGTGATCGACGTGCTGCGTGCCTGCGCCATTCCAGCCTTCGCGAGCCAAGCCCCATGCGTCAGTGTTCCCTGTGCCTGAGCCAGGTGCCGAATTTCCTGCCCCTGCCCGATAACCTGGTGCGCCTGTTCAACCGCCTGGAGGTCGACTATTCGCTGGAAGACTTCGAGACGCTGAATGTCGGCCAGTACAGCTGCCCGAGCTGCGGCGCGGCGGACCGCGAGCGGCTCTACGCGCTCTTCGTGCGTGCCTGCCTGCAGTGGGGCGGCGAGCAGCCGATGCGCATTCTCGACATCGCGCCGGCGCCGGCCCTGTCGCGCCTGCTCAGCGGCCTGAACCACGTTCACTACCGCTCCGCCGACCTCTGTTCGCCGCTGGCCGATGACCAGGTGGACATCACCGACATGGCGCTCTACGCCGATGCGTCCTTCGATTTCATCCTCTGCTCGCATGTGCTGGAGCACGTGCCGGATGACGCCAAGGCCATCGCCGAGCTGTACCGGGTGCTGGCCCCGGGCGGCGCGGCCATCCTCATGGTGCCGATCCTGCTGGGGCGGGACGCAACCGACGAGGACCCCGCCGTCGACGACGTCAACGAGCGCTGGCGGCGCTTCGGCCAGGACGACCATGTGCGCATGTATGCCCGCGAGGACTACCTGGCGCGCCTGCGTCGGGGCGGTTTCGAGGTGCTCGAGCTGAACAGCGCAACGTTCGGCGAAGGGGTGTTCCGCCAGCACGGCATCACCGAGCAATCGGTGCTCTACATTGGCCGCAAACCAGGAGGCGCCGAATGACCTGCCTCGACGTGAGTCGCATGGGCTTCAAGCACGTCGGCGAGAACGTGCGCATCTTCCCCGGCGCGAAGATCATCGGCTGCGAACACATCCATATCGGCAGCAACGTGATCATCGATGACTTCGTGCTGATCTACGCCACCGCGCCGGTGTACATCGGCAGCTATGTGCACATTGCCTCGTTCACGTCCATTTCCGGCGGCAGCGTGGTGCTGGAGGATTTTGCCGGGCTGTCGTCCGGCGTGCGCATCATCGCCGGCAGCGAAGACTTCCTGGGCGGCGGCCTGACCAATCCCACCGTGCCGGCGAAATATCGTCCGGTTCAGCGTTCGGTGGTGCACATAGGGCGGCACGTCATCATCGGCGCCAATAGCAGTGTCATGCCCGGTGTGCATGTGGGCGAGGGGACGGCGGTGGGGGCCAACTCACTGGTAGGCAGATCGTTGGAACCCTGGGGCGTGTATCTGGGGAATCCGGTTCGACGGCTGAAGGAGCGCGAGTCGGAAACCATCCTGCGCCTGGAGCGCGAGCTGATGGCCGAGCGACCCTTCGAGCCGCTGGTGCCGCCAGATATGCGGGCGCTTTACGGCTGAAAGGTGGCGCTCGGTTTTCTGGGTTCCCGCGTTCGCGGGGATGACGCGCAGAGGAGGGCGCGGGATGCTGCTTTTCGCAGGAGCAATGGGCCCAGCCCAGCCTACGGGCTGGTTTCCAGCAGCGTCAGCGCGTCCTTCGCCCGCACCCAGAGCGTGCCTTGCCAGTCCAGCAGGCCCAGCTCGCGGCCCAACGCCTGGCCATAACGGCGGCGCGGCAAGTGCTGGTTGTGCTGCTCTTCGTCGCGTAGCACCGGTATCACTTCGTTGCTCAGCCACTGGCGCAGGCTGCGGTTTTCCGGGTGGTAGAAGTTGACCGCCAGCAGCGCGTAGACACCGCTCTCGCTGACCAGCAGCTCTTCTTCGGCTGCGCCTCGCGGCCCCATCAGCAGGGCTTTGCGGTGCTGGTCCGGGTCCAGGCGATGGATCACCCGTTCGGTGACGTGGCTGTTGGTCAGCCGCGCCAGGTCGCGGGCGACGAACCAGGCCTGGCGCTCGATCAACACGACGCGCAGCTGGCGGTGGTAGCGCAGGAAAGTGGAGGGAATCAGGACGGAATCGGAAGGGCTCATTGCTGTCGCTCCTTGCTGTATTCAAGAAGCCGCCACCGGAATGCCGGGAGGGGAGGCGGACCGTGCAAGGGTGGAAAACCGGCTATTACCAGACCGGCCGGGCCGAAGCCCGCCTTGCACGGTCCGCCATAGACAGCCAGAGAAGGCCCGGCTTGTTTAAGGCCTGACCCTCTCTGCTATGGCGCGTAGGTAATAGCTCAGGTTTCCACACCTGACCGCGAAAATCGCGGCGGGCGAAAACTACGCAGAGAGCTTGTAGGACCGCAATGCAGTTACAGCGTAGGAAATTTCGCCTGGTAGGCGGCACGAGCCTTTTTCTCGCCTGCCGCAGCCACGTCGGGGCTGGGCTGGAAACCGTAGGATGGGTTGAGGCACGAAACCCATGCGGTCGCCGGTGACGTTCGTGCTGTGTTCGTCATTGGAGCGGACGACCACATGCAGCATGGGTTTCGCTTCGCTCAACGCCATCCTACGGATACGTTGCCCCTTTCTTCATTCGAAGGTGCTGCTGACCACTCCGGCGTCGATCACCTTGGCCTGGATCACCTTCTGGCTGCTCAGGTTGCGCACCTTGATCACTTCGCCTTGCTGACCGTTGGCCATCGCCTCGCCGGGCATGCTCGCCTGGATGCCGTCGCGGCTGGCGCTGATGCGGACTTGTTGGCCGCGCTTTACCTGCGCGGCCTCGGTGAGCAGCGCCGGGGTCAGCAGTTGGCCGGCGCGCACTCGGCGGCGCAGGGCCTGGCCGAGCACCTGGTCGGCGCGTACGTAGAAGCCGTGGTGGGCGCGGGCGATGTTCTGGGTCTTTAGCTGCAGGTCGCCGGCTTCCAGGGTGTGGCCGCGCTCCAGCACGGCGCCGGTCACCAGCACCGGCAGGAAGACCTCCGCTTGGCTGCTGACCACCAGCGACCAGCCATCGCCGCAGCGTACTTCGTAGCGCTGGCGGGCTAATGCCGAAGGCTCTTCGCTGCGGCGCAGCACCTGCAGCGGGGTGGCGCAGGGTGTCGGCGGCAGCGCGCCAAGCAGTTCGTGACTGAACTGGCTGCGGGCGCCTTGCCAGCCATTGCGCTGTGCCTCGTCGGCCAGTTGTGAGGAAAGCTGTGCGTTCACCGCCTGTTCGACCTGGGCACGCACGCCGTCGGCAGCTTCGCTCACCGGCGCGCAGCAGAGGCCGGCGAAGAGGAGGAAGAGGGCGGAAATGGCTTTTCCGCCTGCCGTCGCCGGGCGACGCGAAAGCGGAAGGCGGCGTTGTGCCTGTTGTCCTTCCTGCTGGCTGAAAGTCAATGAAATCAAGGTTTTGCTCGCTGTTCTCAAGATAGGCACGGTTCCTGCTGAAGGGGATCCCAGCAAGAGTCAGGCCGGAGACACGAACGATGAGCATACGGGTAGAAGAATCGCTGGGCGTGCACATTCGCGCGCTGCAGGTGCGTGGCGAGCGCAGCGAAATCCTCGCCGCCAACCTGGCGAACCAGGACACCCCGGGTTTCCTCGCCCGCGATATCGATTTCGCCGGCGAGATGCAGCGCCTCGATCCGCAGGGCGCCGACGCCGACCTGGTGTCCGCCGACAGCCCGGCGCAGTTGAAGTACCGCATTCCCAACCAGCCGTCCGAAGACGGTAACACCGTCGAACAGGGTGTCGAGCAGGCCGAGTTCTCGCGCAACGCCATGGGCTTCCAGACCAGCCTGACCTTCCTCGGCATGCAGTTCCGCGGCCTCAAGCAAGCCATCGAAGGACATTGACCATGGCACTGGATTCCATCTACCGCATCGCCGGTTCCGCGATGACCGCGCAGACCGTGCGCCTGAACACCGTGGCCAGCAACCTGGCCAACGCCGATTCCGCCGCCTCCAGCGCGAGCGCCGTGTACCAGGCGCGCAAGCCGATGTTCGCCGCGGTCTACGGCAACGACGAGCTGACCCGCGGCGCCGGCATGGGCGGCGCGCGCGTGCAGGTGATGGATGTGGTCACCTCCGGCCGCCAGCCGCAACGCCGCTACGAGCCGAACAACCCGCTGGCCGACCGCGACGGCTACGTGTTCTACCCGGACGTCAACGAGATCGAGGAAATGACCGACATGATGTCGGCCACCCGCAGCTTCGAGAACAGCGTCGACGTCCTCAACCGCGTACGCAGCATGCAGCAGGGCCTGCTGAAGCTCGGAGAAGAGGCATGACCACCGTCAACGGCACCACGTCCGGCAGTTCCACGGACAGCACCAGCAGCAACCCGACTGCCAACCTGACGGACGTCAGCCAGCTGCAGAACAACTTCATCAGCCTGATGGTCGCGCAGATCCAGTACCAGGACCCGACCGACCCGGTGGACAGCACCCAGTTCGTCAACCAGTACTCGCAGCTGTCGCAGGTGCAGAGCCTGGAGAACCTCAACACCATCCAGAAGAACAGCCTGGTGCTCGCCGACAACCTGCAGAACCTCACCGCAGCCGGGCTGGTGGGCCACCAGGTGATGGTCTCGGCGGACAGCCTGAGCCTGGACGCCGCCGCCATCGACGGCCAGGTGCAGCTGGAGCACGCCTCCACCAGCACCACCCTGAAGCTGACCAGCAGCGCCACCGGCGAGGTCACCGAGGTCGCCCTCGGCCCGCAGGAGGCCGGCACCGTGATGTTCACCGTCGATCCCGAGAAGCTCGGCCTGGCGCCGGGCAAGTACGCCGTCGAGGTGCAGACCAGCAGCGGCGAGAAGCCCAAGGTCGAGATCGGCGGCAAGGTCAGCAACGTGCGGGTCAGCAGCAATGGCCCGGTGCTGGACGTTGACGGCGTGGGTTCCGTGCCTTTCTACAACATCGTCGAATTCGGCAGCGGCGCTGCCTGAGCCCTTCCTAGGAGCAACCCCAGATGAGCTTCAACATCGCCCTGACCGGCCTGAACGCAGTCAGCGAGAAACTGGACGCGGTCAGCAACAACATCGCCAACGTCGGCACCACCGGCTTCAAGTCCTCGCGCACCGAGTTCGGCAGCGTCTACGCCGACAGCCAGGCAATGGGCGTGGAAGTGCTCGGCAACACCCAGAGCATCAGCCTCGGCGGCAGCATCACCAACACCAGCCGCAACCTCGACCTGGCGATTTCCGGCGCCGGTTTCTTCATGGTCAAGGGCGGCACCGGCGAGACGCAGTACACCCGCGCCGGCGTGTTCAACACCGACAACGCCAACTACGTGGTCAACGCCTCCGGCCAGCGCCTGCAGGGCTACATGACCGATGCCGCGGGCAACCTGCAGTCCGGCACCGTGGGCGATCTGCAAGTGAAGCCCGCCAGCCTGCCGGCCAAGGCCACCGACGCGCTGACCTTCGTCGCCAACCTCGACGCCGACGAAGCCGTGCCGACCACCACGCCCTTCGATCCGGCGACCAAGGCCAGCTACAACTCCACCTACACCACGAAGATCTACGACTCCCAGGGCAAGCAGCACACCCTGACCCAGTACTTCGTGAAGAACGCCGCCAACGACTGGACCAGCAACTACTACGTCGATGGCACCGCCGCTGGCAGCCAGGCGCTGACCTTCGACTCGGCCGGCATGCTGACCTCGCCGACCACCCCGACCACCCTCAGCGTCGCCGGCCTGCCCGGCGGCGTGGCGCCGCTGTCGATCGCCGTCGACTTCACCGGCACCACCCAGTACGGCTCGGACTTCGCGGTGACCACCAACGCCCCCACCGGCTACGCCTCGGGTGACAAGACCGGCCTGACCGTCGACGACCAGGGCATGGTCTACGTCAACTACAGCAACGGCGAGCGCCTGCTGCAGGGCCAGGTGGTACTGGCCAACTTCACCAACCCGCAGGGCCTGAAAGCGGTCAGCGGCACTGCCTGGACCGAGACTTCGTCCTCCGGCAGCGCGCTGGTCGGCGCGCCCGGCAACGGGCAGTTCGGCGACCTGGTGGCCGGCGCCCTGGAAGGCTCCAACGTGGACCTGACCGCGCAGCTGGTGGACCTGATGGAAGGCCAGCGCAACTACCAGGCCAACACCAAGGTGCTGACCACCGACAAGGAACTCACCCAAGCGCTGTTCGGCGCCATCTGAGGCTGACCCATGGACCGCCTTGCCTACACCGCGATGACCGCCGCCAACCGCACCCTGGAGTCGCTCTCGGTGCGCGCCAACAACCTGGCCAACGCCAATACCCCGGGTTTCCGTGCCGACATGGAAAGCGCCCAGGCGGTGGACATCAAAGGCTACGGCTACGACAGCCGGCACCTGGCAACCGTGAAGAACGACGGCGTCGACATGACCCCGGGCACCCTCACGGTGACCGGCCGCGACCTCGACTTCGCCATCCGCGGCCAGGGCCTGATCGCCCTGCAGGACGGCAACGGCGAGGCCTATACCCGCCACGGCAGCATGGTGGTCGACAGCGAGGGACGCCTGACCATCAACGGCCGCCAGGTGATGGGCGAGGGCGGTCCCATCGTGCTGCCCGAGTACGACAACGTGAGCATCGGCGAGGACGGCACCATTTCGGTGATGCCGCGCGGCGATTACCTGATGACCGAGGTCGACAAGATCAAGCTGGTCGACGCGCCGGCCGCCGAACTGAAGAAGAACGCCGCCGGCCTGCTGGTGCGCAAGGACGGTCAGCCGGCCCAGGCCGCCGACAACGTGCGCCTGGTCAGCGGCTACCTGGAGTCGAGCAACGTGTCCTCGATCGACCAGCTCACCGCGACCCTCAGCCTGAATCGCACGTTCGAGACCCAGGTGAAGATGATGAAGGCCGCCGAGGACATGGCGTCCGCTGGCGATCGCCTGCTGCGCGACTGACGCCCACCCGTACAACTTGAGGCCGCGCAGGGCGCGGCCGTGAAGGAGCATCTACATGAGTTCGGCACTCTGGGTCAGCAAGACCGGTCTGGCGGCGCAGGACACCGCGCTGTCGGCGGTCGCCAACAACCTGGCCAACGTCAACACCAACGGCTTCAAGAGCGACCGCGTGGTCTTCGAGGACCTGTTCTATTCCATCGACCGCCAGCCTGGCGCCCAGGCCGACCAGGTCAACACCGTGCCCTCGGGCATCCAGTTGGGCAGCGGCGTGCGCGTCGCCGGCACGCAGAAGGTGTTCACTGAAGGCAGCATGCAGACCACCGGCCAGCCGATGGACCTGGCGATCGTCGGCCGCGGCTTCTTCCAGGTCGAAGCGCCCAACGGCGACACCCTGTACACCGAGAACGGCCAGCTGCAGCTCAACTCCGACGGCGTGGTGGTCAACGCCCAGGGCCTGCCGCTGATCCCCAACATCGAGGTGCCGGCCGGCGCCAGCAGCTTCACCGTGGGCAGCGACGGCACCGTCACCGCGATCCTGCCGGGCGAGACCCAGCCGACCCAGCTGGGCCAGATCACCCTGGTCAACTTCACCAACCCGGCCGGCCTCGAAGCCCTGGGTGGCAACCTCTACCGCGAGACCGTCGCCAGCGGCCAGCCGGTGGAAGGCACGCCGGGCGAGGAGGGCCTGGGGACGCTCAAGCAGGGCGTACTGGAAGGCTCCAACGTGCAGGTGGTGGAAGCGATGGTGAACATGATCGCCATCCAGCGCGCCTACGAGGCCAACGCCAAGGTGCTGGACGCCGCCTCCGGCATGCAGCAGTTCCTCAACCAGACCGTATGACCGCCATGAGCCGCCTGCCGATGCTGCTTGCCGCGCTGCTCCTGCTGGGCGGCTGCGCGAGCTTCAACGAGATGCTTCCGGAAGAGGATTCCAGCGCCTACCAGCCGCCGAAGTTCGACTACAGCATGCCGCCGACCACCGCCGGCGGGTTGTACCGTACCGGCTTCTACGGCGGCCTGGTGCAGGACCAGCGCGCCCTGCGCGTGGGCGACGTGCTCACGGTGGTGCTGGAAGAGCAGACCCAGTCGAGCAAGAGCGCCGGCACCAGCTTCGACAAGAGCTCGAGCCTGGGCATTGGCGTGCCGAAGATCCTCGGCCACGACTACGACCGCCTGGAAAGCTCGGCCAGCGGCAAGCGCGACTTCAAGGGCGACGCCAAGAGCGAGCAGCAGAACTCCCTGCGCGGCTCCATCGCGGTGACCGTGCACCAGGTGCTGCCCAACGGCACCCTGCTGATCCGCGGCGAGAAGAACCTGCGCCTGAACCAGGGCTCGGAGTTCATCCGCCTGACCGGGATGGTCCGGGTCGAGGACATCAACCGCAACAACCAGGTGTCCTCGCTGAACGTCGCCAACGCCAACATCTCCTACGCCGGGCGCGGCGTGCTCAACGACAGTAACTCGGCCGGCTGGCTGACGCGCTTCTTCACCCACCCCATCTTCCCCCTGTGAGACGAGACCGGTCATGCGCCTGACGCTCAAGCTTTTCCTTCCCGCGGCCTTGCTCCTATGGCCGCTGGCGAGCCGCGCGGTGCCGCTGCTGGACCTGGTCGACATCGAGGGCGTGCGCGGCAACCAGCTGATCGGCTACGGGCTGGTGGTGGGCCTCGACGGCACTGGCGACAAGAACCAGGTGAAGTTCACCAGCCAGTCGGTGGTGAACATGATCAAGCAGTTCGGCGTGAACCTGCCGGCCAACGTCGATCCCAAGCTGAAGAACGTGGCGGCAGTGAGCATCACCGCCGAGGTGCCGCCGTCCTACAGCCCCGGCCAGACGGTGGACGTCACCGTTTCCTCGCTGGGCGATGCCAAGAGTCTGCGCGGCGGCCAGCTGCTGCTCACGCCGCTGCGTGGCATCGACGGCGAAACCTATGCCCTGGCCCAGGGCGCGGTGGCCGTCGGCGGCCTCAACGCCAGCGGCCAGAGCGGCTCCAGCGTGGCGATCAACACCGCCAACGGCGGCCGCATCCCCAATGGCGCGACCATCGAACGGATGATCCCCAGCGACTTCACCACGCGCCCGGACATCATGCTCAACCTGCGCCAGCCGAGCTTCCAGACCGCCACCAACATCGTCACCGCGCTGGACGGCATGCTCGGCGCCGGCAGCGCCCAGGCGCTCGACGGCACCAAGGTCAGCGTGCGCGCGCCGCTCTCGCCGAACCAGCGCACCAGCTTCATGGCCTTGCTCGAAGGCGTCGAGGTGAAGGAAGGCCGCGAGCGGCCGAAGGTCGTCTTCAACAGCCGCACCGGCACCGTGGTCATCGGCCAGGGCGTGCGCGTGAAGGCCGCCGCCGTGTCCCACGGCAGCCTCACCGTGACCATCAGCGAGAACCCGCAGGTCAGCCAGCCGGCGCCGTTCTCCAACGGCCAGACCACCGTCACGCCGCAGTCCAGCGTCAACGTCAGTCAGGACAAGAAGCCGATGTTCCGCTGGCCGGAAGGCACCAACCTGCAAAGCATCATCGACACCGTGAACAGCCTTGGCGCCACGCCGGACGACGTCATGAGCATCCTCCAGGCGCTGGAGAAGGCCGGCGCGCTGAACGCCGAACTGATCGTCATCTAAGGCCGGGCCATGAGCATCGTTTCCCTTCCCACCGCGCTGAACGTCGCCCGTGGCCAGCAGGCCAACCCGCAGGCGCGCCTGCAGGCAGCGGCCGAGCAGTTCGAGGCGCTGTTCCTGCAGCAGATCCTCAAGCAGATGCGCAAGGCCAGCGACGTGCTTTCCGCCGGCAGCATGCTGCGCAGCCGCGACCTGGACACCATGCGCGATTTCTACGACGGCGTGATGGCCGACGACCTGGCGCAGAAGAAGCAGACCGGCATCGCCGACATGCTGGTGCGCCAGCTCTCCGGGCATGACGCGCAAGGGCAGGGCGAGGCGCTGGCCGGCGGCGACCGCCTGGGCCTGCCGCGCAGCCTGCAGCAGGCGGTAGCAGCCGATTGGCAGCGCAGTGTGCAGAGCGTCGGGCGCCTTTGGCAGCGCGGCAGCGCGGCATTTTCCGACCTGGTCGAGAGCCTGATTTCCCACGAGTCGTCCGGCGACGTCGCCGCCGTGTCCTCGCGCGGAGCGCGCGGCCTGATGCAGCTGATGCCGGACACCGCGAAGGACATGGCGGCCAAGCTCGGCATGGATTTCGACGAGCAGCGCCTGACCCAGGACGGCGCGTACAACCGCCAGCTCGGCAGCGCCTACCTGGACGAGATGCTGCGGCGCTACGACGGCCAGCGCGCACTTGCACTGGCTGCCTACAACGCCGGTCCGGCGCGGGTCGACGAGTGGCTGAAGACCAATGGCGACCCGCGCAACGGCGAAGTCGATATCGACACCTGGGTACAGCGCATTCCCTTCGACGAGACCCGCAACTACACCCGCGGCATCCTCGACGACCTGGCCCGCCGTGGTCATGCCTCTACGGCTCCGGCGCGCAGCAATGAAAGTGCGCCGGCAGCGCCGCTTAAGCCGC
The DNA here is from genome assembly GCF_000689415.1 of Pseudomonas knackmussii B13. Taxonomy (NCBI): domain Bacteria; kingdom Pseudomonadati; phylum Pseudomonadota; class Gammaproteobacteria; order Pseudomonadales; family Pseudomonadaceae; genus Pseudomonas; species Pseudomonas knackmussii. The sequence continues at coordinate 2,657,615 of NZ_HG322950.1, forward strand.
AGGCCGATCCCGTCGCCTATCAGCAACAGGGCGCACAGCATCAGGCGCTGTCCGCCGCCTTCGCCCAACCGATCCGCCTTCAGCCGAAAGGGAAGCAGTCGTGAGCAATTTGACGCAGATCGCCTACAGCGGCGTGCGCGCCTCGGAGATCGCCCTGTCGGTCACCGGGCAGAACACCTCCAACGTCAACACCCCCGGTTTCAGCCGGCTGTCCACGGTGATGAGCTCGCTGGGCGGGCAGGGCATGTCGAACCCCGGTGGCGGCGTCACGGTGAGCAGCATCCGCCGCATGTCCGACGACTTCCACAACCAGCAACTGTGGCGCGCGACCACCGCGCAGAATTACTACAGCGACTCGCAGCAGTACCTGGGTGCGCTGGAAGACCTGATGTCCAGCGACGGCGCCAGCATCAACGTCGGCCTGGACAACTTCTTCACCGCCCTGAGCGAGGCCACCGGCACGCCCGATTCCGATGCCCTGCGCAAGCAGATCATCACCGAGGCCGGCAACCTGGCGCAGCGCTTCAATACGCTCTCCGGCAACATCGACACCCAGCTCAAGTCGCTGCAGGAGCAGCGCAGCAGCATGGTCGGCGAGATCAACGGGCTGACCTCCAACATCGCCCTGCTGAACAAGAAGATAGTCGCGGCCAAGTCCGCCGCCGCCGATCCCTCGGCGCTGCAGGACCAGCGCGATGCACTGATCACCCAGCTCAGCCAGTACAGCGGCATCCGCACCGCGACTGCCGACGACGGTTCGATCTCGGTGTCCCTGGCCAACGGCCAGCCGCTGGTGGCCGGTGCTTCCGCCGCGCAACTGAAGGTCAGCCTGACCTCAACGGGGGAGCAGGATGTCAGCCTGTCCTTCGCCGGCACCCAGTTCTCCATCGACCAGCAGGGCCTGGGCGGCGGCATGGGCGCGCTGTACGACACCGAATACCAGACCCTGCGGCCGAACCAGGACCGCCTCGGGCAGATGGCCTCGCAGGTTGCCGACCTGGTGAACAACACCCTCGCCGGTGGCTTCGACCTGGACGGCAACGCCGGTCAGCCGCTGCTGCAGTACAACGCCGGCAGCACCAAGATGCTGACCCTGACCGGCCTCACCGCACGCCAGCTGGCGCTGTCGGACAGCGTCGGCGAGGCGGGCAACAACGGCAACCTGCTCAAGCTGATCGACCTGAAGAACCAGTCGATCACCCTCGACGGCAACGCCGTGTCGCTGAACGACGCCTACGCCGGAATGATCGGCGAGGTCGCCAGCGCGAGCCGGCAGAACCAGGGCGACCTGGATACCGCCAAGTCCGTGACCACCCAGGCGCAGGCCCAGCGCGACAGCGTCAGCGCGGTGAACCTGGACGAGGAAGCGGTGAACCTGATGACCTACCAGCAGGCCTACCAGGCCAACATGAAGGTCATCAGCACCGCCAAGGACCTGTTCGACAGCATGCTCGCCGCCTTCTGAGCGGCCTGACCGGAAAACGCCCGATGCGCATCACCAATTCGCAGACCACCTCGATCCTGCTGGACTCGATGACCCGCAACAACGACAAGCTGTCGCAGCTGATGCAGCAGATGTCGAGCAGCAATCGCCTGTTGCACCCCTCGGACGACCCCATCGCTTCGGTGAGCATCCTGCGCGTGCAGCGCGCCGAGGCCAGCCTGACCCAGTACGGCAGCAACATCTCCAGCCTGTCCGGCAGCCTGTCGATCCAGGAAACCAACCTGCAGTCGACCTCCGACACCATGCTCGACGTGCGCGACCTGCTGCTGTGGGCCTCCAACGGCTCCAACGGCAAGGAAGAGCTGAGCGCCATGGCCGGGCAGCTGTCGACCCTGGAAACCACCCTGGTGAGCTACCTCAACGTGCAGGACGAGGAGGGCCGCTACCTGTTCTCCGGCACCCTGACCGACAAGCCGGCGGTGACCTTCGACTCGGCGACCGGCACCTACTCGGCCACCGGCAACGCCAAGACCCGCCAGGCCGCCGTGGCCAACGGCGTGCTGGTCGACGAGAACGTCGCGGTGCAGCCGATCTTCGGCGGCAGCATGGACTTCCTCAACAGCCTCCACGGCCTGGTCGCCAAGCTGCAGGACCCGGCGCTGGACACCACCGACCCGACCGTCCTGCAGAGCATCAAGGACACCATGAACCTGCTGGACGACAGCCAGGGCAAGGTGCTCTCGACCATCACCGACCTGGGCGGCCGGCAGAACACCCTGACCCTGCTGGACAACAGCAACCAGGACGTGTCGCTGGTCAACCAGAAGATCGAGGGCGACCTCTCGGCGCTGGACTACGGCAAGGCGAGCATCGACCTGAACAACTACAAGCTGGCGCTGCAGGCGACCCAGAAGACCTACGTGACGGTCAACGGGCTGTCGCTGTTCAGCATCCTCTAAGGTCCCCGGGCGATGAAGGTCGAGAATCCGTTTCCGGCGGTCGCCGCCATCGAGGGCAACGAGCGCCGCACGCCGGTGCCGCTGTCCGGCCGTGGCGGCGTACGCCAGCGCAAGAGCGCTGGCGCCGGCGATGCCGTGCAGGTCGAGCGCGGGCCGGGCAAGGCCGCTGGCTTCAGCATCCAGCTCAACCAGCAGCTGAGCGCCATGCAGAGCGCCGAAGGCTACCTGGGCGAGCTGTCCGACCGTCTCAGCCAGCTCAAGCTCAGCCTCGGCCGCGAACTGGCGTCCAGCCAGGGCAGCAGCCGCAAGCCACTGGACGAGCCGCTCAAGCAGGCGGCCGACCTGCTCGACCAGCGCAGCGAGCGCAGTGCCGGCGGGCTCGACGCCAACCTCGAACTGCGCCTGCACGAGCCGGCGCGCACGCGCTTCTCCATCGACGGCCTGGAAACCCTCGACCAGGCCCGCAGCGGCGGCCGCGAGAGCCTGCTGTTCAGCGCCGGACGCAGCCAGACCGAGCCGGGCGTGGTGGTGCTCGACGATGCCATGAGCGACCAGCAGGTCCTGCGCAGCTTCAACCTGGGCCTGGCGTCCTCGGGCATTCGCGCGGAAGTCGGCGCGGACGGCAAGCTGACGTTCTCCATGGCCGAGACCGAGTGGCAGCGCAACGGCGGCGAGCTGAACGTGAAAGGCGAGGGCAAGCGCTTCGCCAAGGACCGCAGCAGCCGCGCGCAGACCCGCGAGGAGCGCCTGCTGCAGCTGCCGCAAAGCCTGGCCGGCAGTGGCCAGCGCGAGCTGCGGCAGATGCTCGACCAGGTGATCGATGCGCTGGACCGTATCGGTACCCTGCGCGACCAGCTGCGCCAGCGGCAGAACGAAATTCGCGAATTCCTCGCGCGCCAGGCCGGCAGCGACGAGCAGCAATGGGCGCAGGACTACGCCGGCACGGTTTTCGACCTGGTCCGCCAGAGCGGTTCGAGCTACGCCGCGGTGACCCAGACAGTGGTCGCGCAAGCGAACTTGAGCCGATTCACGGTGGTCAGCCTGCTTTCTTGAGTCGACCTTGTTAAGCTCCGTCGAACCAATGGACCGTTCGACGGTCCGAGCATGCGGCGGAGGCAAGGGACAGGCCCCGCGTGTACCTCAGGCACAGACGGTGAAGGCGATCCGCATGGTTTACGTACAACGTGATGGACATGGAAAACTGTTGAGGGTGGAGAGCCAGCCGTTCGAGGGCATGAACGACACGCTGGCCTACCAGAGCGACGAACTCAAGGATTGGCTGGAGGCCCGCACCGAGGTGCGTAGCCGCCTGGACCTGCTGCGTCATTCCGACCTGGACCTGGTGCGGGTGCTGGAAGACGTGGTCAACGTCCTGGTCGAGCGCGGCGTGATCCGCTACACCGACCTCCCCGAAGCGGCCCGTCGCAAGCTCGACGACCGCGCCGTGGCCCGCGCCGAGCTGGAAGGCCTGGCCGACCATCCGGGTGACGAATAGCTGCCACGGCAAGCCGTTTCCGCCGATTCTCGCGCTCCCGCGCTTTCCGCAGCAGCGAGGGGGACGCCTAGTTCTTGCTCACGAACCGCACGGCACGGTATTTCCCCTGTAGGAGCGGCCCATGGCCGCGATTCGCGCGCATGGCGCGCTCCTGCAGGGAGCTTCGGTGCGGGGTTTGTCGCGGATGAGATCCGCTCCTGCAGGAGGATGCCGAACGCCCCGCGTGCACCCTATAGCGCCCTCGCCCTCCAGGGCGGGTCGCGCAGAGAGGGGCCTTGGCGGTCGCGCACTCTGCAGTTCGCCGGAAAACACCGTCCGCCCGTTCCCGCCCAGTGAGCAAATCGGCTCCGGCAGTTGTCTGAGGTAGCGCGGGTATACTCGCCCGCCTGCCTGATCCCGGAGCCCCGCTTGTCGATCCCTCTTGCCTCACGCCCGTTGCTTTCCTTCGTTGCAGCGGCCTGCCTCAGTCTCAGCGCATCTCTCTATGCCTGCCCGGCCGGCCAGGCGGAAATCTGCATGGGCGAATGCATCTGCGTGTCCGATCCCGATGGCACGCTGGGCGGCCTGCAGGAGAGCGCCCGGCAAGTCGCCGCGCCCGCCCTGGCGCTGTGGCTTAACCAGTCGCGCGAGCAGGCGCTGGCCGCCGGCGCCGAGCCCATTCCGCTGGATCTGCGCGTGAAGTTGCAGGCCTGGTATCCGGACGATTTGCTGCAAAGCGTGCGCTACCGCGTCGGCCAGGGCGACGACGTCGATGCCGCCAGCGCCATGCTGCAGAACCAGGACGTGGTCGCCGTGACCCTGGTGGACGTGATCGTGTTCCGCAATCGTGACGACGCGCTAAGCGACCTGGCGCTCTGGGCCCACGAACTCAAGCACGTGCAGCAATACCGCGAGCTGGGCGTGAACGGCTTTGCCCAGCAGTACGTGCGCAACTACCACACCCTTGAAGATCCGGCCTACGCCATCCAGAACCAGGTCGAAAAGGGCCTGCATACCGCATCGCGCAGCAACTGACCTCGCCGCTCAGAGCAACTGGAAGGTCCGCTTGATCTACTCGCGCAGCGCCGTTCGGCCTCTGGTTCGGAGTTTCAGGTGCTCTGCGTCGGGTTGCGGGTTTCGTGCTGCCCGCCCATCCGGCACAGGCCGCCACGGTCGAGCAGGCGCACTTCGCGGCCATGGCACTCGATCAGCCCAGCCTGGGCGTAGCGGGTGAACAGCCGGCTGACGGTTTCCACGGTGAGGTCGAGGTAGTTGCCGATTTCCGCGCGGGTCATCGGCAGGATGAAGGCATCCGGTGACAGGCCACGCTGGTGATAGCGGGTCGACAGCCCGAGGAGGAAGGTGGCCAGGCGCTGTTCGGCCCGTTCTCGGCTATGGCGGATGTGTTCGTGCTCAACGTGGATGCCCTGGCTGAGAATGTGCAGCAACTGGTGGCGCAGGCCGGGGATGCGTCCGGAAAGCTCTTCCAGCTGATCGAGGCCGATGGCGCAGACCAGCGAGGTCTCCAGGGCCGTGGCGTAGCCGCGGAATCGCTCGGCGCCGATGGCGTCGAGGCCGAGCATCTCGCCGGGGAGGATGAAGCCGGTCACCTGTTCTTCGCCATTCGCATCCAGCAGGTAGGTCTTGATGGCGCCGGAGCGCACCGCGTAGACGTGCTGCATGAGGTCGTCGGCGCGGAACAGATACTCGCCCTTGTGCAGCGGACGATTGCGCCGAACGATGTGGTCGAGCTCTTCGACTTCGCTGTTGCTGAGGCTCGCCGGCAAGCAGAGACGGCTCAGTGAACAGGCCTGGCAACTGACCTGGAGACGAGGGGGGGGGCGCTCTTCAGGCATTACACACCCGCAAAGATGACATAGGCGAATTAAATATAGTCAGCCCGTGCCCCTATGCATTGTGGGGTGATGGAAAGCAGAACGGCGCCCGGCGCCAGTGTCGGCGCAATGGCCGCGCGCGCCGCCGTCCCAGGGCGCGCGCGGTCGGTCTGGCTCAGTCAGCCGGTTTGACCGGAATCACCTTTTCCGGATGAACGGCTTCGGGGCGCTTGGGCAAGTGCACTTGCAGCACACCCTTGGCGAACTGGGCGTTGATCTTGTCGGCATCGACTTCCTTGGGCAGGCGGAAGGCGCGCTCGAAGGAGCCATAGCGGCGCTCGGAGAGGAAGTAGTCCTTGCGCTTTTCTTCCTTCTCTTCCTTTTTCTCGCCCTTGATCACCAGGTTGCCGTTGCTCAGCTTGATCTCGATGTCCTTCTCGTCCATGCCCGGCAGCTCAGCACTGAGCTGGTATTCCTCGGCGTGCTCGCTGAGGTCCATGGCCGGCATGTGGCGAAACGGCTCGCGATGCCAGAACGGCTCGACATCGAAGGCGCTGTGGCCGAAAGGCAGGCGCAGCGGTGCCCGACCGAAGTCGTCGAAGAGGCTATCGATCTGCCGGCGCAGGTTGTCGAAGGGATGCCAGAAATCGGACGGGCCGCTGCTGGGCACCGGCGCTTTGCTGCTCTGGCTGGGGACGGGGGTAACGGGGACTTTCTTCGCGATGTTGGACATGACGGCTTCCTCCGCTTGAGGCTTGCCCGGTTGAGGGTCGAGTCGATTCTGCAAAGCCGTTCGGGTGCCGATCTTGATCATGATCAAATTTCGAAGCCCATCGGCGCTACCGTTCGACGGCGGAATGTTGATGGCAATCAAGTCGCCCGCGGTTGTCCTCCGTAGCCTGAAGAAACAGCGGCCTGGATGGTCGAGGAGGAGTGTCATGCAGACGGTAAGCGAAGGGCACGTGCGGGTGATGCAGCGGATCGCGTTGGGCCAGGACGTGCATTGCCTGCGCCTGTGCCTGGAGGATGCCGACTTCGAGCCAGTGGCTCCCGGCCAGTATTGCCGCCTCTCCGGACCGGGGCTGGCGCCGCAGGCCTGCAGCTATGTGAGCCTGCCCGACCACGACGGCTGCTTCATGGTCGCTGTGGACGGCGCGCGCACTGCCGTCGCGGTGGGCGAGCGGCTTGACTACCGTGGCCCACTGGGCTGCGGCTGGCCATTGCCGTTGCACGCCAGCCACCTGCTGTTGCTGGTGACCGACAATGGTCTGCTGAGCCTGGCCGCATTGGTCGACGAACTCGGCTGCTGGATGCCCTGGGTACAGCTGCGCCTGCTCTGCGAACCGCAGTGCTTCGAGCGCCTGCCGCAGGAATGTCGTGGTTGGCTGCGCTCGCTGGGACTGGCGCCGTCGGCCAATCCGGACTGGTACTGCGGCGACCTGCTCGACCGACTCGAAGAGCAGCTCCGCGCGCAGCCGCCGGACCTGGTGTTCTGTAGCGGTTCGCAGCGCTTCAGCCTCGCCTGCGCCGAACTTTGCCTACGCCACGGAGTGGCCCAGAGAAATATCTGGTTGCGCGCCGACATCCTGCCGCGGATCGACGGTCCGCCGGCGGAGGAGGGCCCGGTCTTCCGCCTGGATCGCTATCCACCGGCGGGACGGGGTCGGACTTGATGCACATCAAATCGACAGCCGGGCGATCGGCCCAGGCTTGAGCAAGATCCAACGAGCATGCCCCTAGCGGGGTGCCACCCATGCGGAGGTCATCATGAGTACCTATCAGCGTCTGCTTCTGATCTGCGACCCGGTCCTGCACTATTCCCCCGCCATGGCCCGCGCCCAGGCGCTGGCCGGCTCCAGCGGCGCCACCTTGCACATGGTGGCGCTCGGCAGCCTGCCGGTCGGGCTGCGCATTCTCGACAACAGCCTGCAGATCCGCGCTCGCGAGGAGGCCCTGGAGCGCCAGCAGATCTGGCTGCGCAATCAGGTCGAACTCATGCGCGGCCATGGCATCGAGGCCAGCGCCGAGGCCATCTGGAGCGAAGAGCCGCTGCAGGAGGTGTTGCAGCTGGTGAATGAGCGCTCCATCGACCTGCTGATCAAGGACAGTCAGTACGAACCGGCGCTGAGCCGCGCGCTGATGGCGCCGCTGGACTGGCAATTGCTGCGCGTCTGCCCGGCGCCGCTGCATCTGGTCAGCCTGGCTGAGCACCCGCTGCCGCGGCGAGTGGTGGCGACGCTGGACCTGTCCCAGGACGATCCGCAGGTCGACACCCTGAACGATCGTATCGTCGAGGCGGCGCAGCAACTCGCCGAACAGTGCGATGCCGAACTGCACCTGCTCGAAGCCTACGACTTGTCGCCAAGCTTCCTCGCGTATGCCGCCGGCCCGGTGTCGTGGAATGCCGAAGTGCAGGAGGAAATCACCGGTCGCGCGCACCAGCGCATGATTCGCCTGGGCGAGCGTTTTGGCGTGCCACTGAATTTCCAGCACGTGGTGAAAGGTCAGGCGACCAAGGTGATCGCCGAGTTCGCCGCCGAACAGCACATGGACGTGGTGGTGATGGGCACCCTGTACCACGCCGGGCTGGCGAAGATTATCGGCAGTACGACGGAACAGGCGCTATACAAGGTTAAGTCGAGCATCCTGGCGATTCGCCCCTGAGGAGGGGGCTCCGGCATGAAGGTGGTCGCCTTTCTCAGTCTGCTGTTCTCTTTCTGGGCCGCCGCCTGTGTGGCCTGGATGGAGTATCGCTATACGCCGGCCGGCGGCGATTCACAGTACGTGTTCCTCTGGGATCGCTGGGAGAACCGGCTGTGCCTGGTTTCCCCGGCGTCTCCCTCGAAGATCATCTGCGATTTGCGCACCCTCTGGGTGCAACAGGACGGTACGACGCGCGAAGCGCCGCGGCCCTAGGCCGTCGGCGCTTCGCGTTCAATCGGGAGTTTCAGGCGGGTCGGCGCAGCTTCGGCGAGAGGTGCGACGCGCTTGCAGGCAGGACATGCGGCGCGGCGATGCGCTGTTCCAGCCGGGCCAGGTAGTCGCGGGCCTGGCGCTCGTCATGGAAGGGTACTCGCCATTCGTCCAGTTGCACGTAGCAGTGGCCGTCGATGGTGAGCAACTGGATGCGCATGGAAACCTCCCGCGGCTCAGGACGCCGCTTGCAACTTCAGGGTATGGATCAGTTGGGTGGCGTCTTCGGGGTCCTGGTGGCTGCTGAAGCCGAGGAAACGCGCCAGGTCATGCATGGCCGTGTTGGCCGCCGAGTCCACTGAAAACATCTGCTGCAATCCATTGCGTCGTGCGCAGTCGATCAGGTGGCGCATCAGCGCGACGGCCAGGCCGCGCTCGCGCCAGTCGTCCGCGACTGTGACTGCGCATTCGCACTGCTGCTTGTCCTGGCCCACCGAGTAGCGGCTGATGCCGACCTCGATGAGCTCGCCGTCCTGATGGACCAGGGCGACGTAGGCAACGCTGTCGTGGAAGTCCACCGCCATCAGCTGGTCGAGCAGGGCCGGGCTCACCTCGCGCATGCTGCAGAGGAAGCGGAAGTGCCGGGCCTCCGGCGACAGCCGGGCGATGAAGTCGGCTTCGCGCTGGCGGTCTTCCGCGCGCAACGGGCGGATCAGCACGTGCGTGCCGTCGGTGAGGGATTCGACCCAGTGTTCGCCGCTGGGATCTTGGGCGGGCAGGGTTGCGGGGGAAGCGGGCATGGAAACCTCCTGGCATCGGCGGATGTGTAGGCGAGTACCGCCGGATCACTTCTACGCCGGGCGTTGAATCGCGGATTGATCCGGATCAAAAGCCGAGGAGGTCAGCGCCGTTCGCAGCCGAACGGCGCCGAGGGGTCAGCAGTCGCCCTGCAGGGCGCTCTTCGCCGGGCGGCTGGTGGCCACGGAGATCGACCAGAGCACGAAGCCGCCGATGGCCAGCAGGCTGCCGACCCAGCGGGGGGGGCCCCAGCCGTAGCCGGCGGCCAGGGCCAGGCCGCCGAGGAAGGGGCCGAGTGCGTTGGCGAAGTTGAAGGCCGAGTGGTTCAGCGCCGCGGCCAGGCCCTGGGCGTCTTCGGCAACGTCCATCAGGCGCGTTTGCAGCACGGTACCCAGCGCGCCGCCGAAGCCGACGAAGAACACGCAGATCGAGACGGTCCAGATGTTCCCGGCGGTGAACGGGAAGATCGCCAGCACCACCGCGCTCCACACCAGCAGGCCGCCGGCGGTGGGCATCACGGCGCGGTCGGCGAGCACCGGGATGAACATGTTGCCGAGGGTCATGCCGACGCCGAACACCGCCAGCACCAGCGGCACCAGGGTCGGCGAGACATGCGTGACGGCGCCGAGGATGTCGGCCAGGTAGGTGTACACGGCGAACAGGCCGCCGAAGCCGATGGCGCCGATGCCCAGGGTCAGCCACACCTGGCCGCGCTTGAGCGCGCCCAGCTCGCGCAGCGGGCTGGCATCGGCCTCGGCGGGCGAGTAGGGGGCGAACAGGCGGACGCAGAGCATGGTGGTCACGCCTAGCGCGGCGACCAGGGCGAAGCTCCAGCGCCAGCCGACGGCCTGGCTCAGCCAGTTGGCCAGGGGCACGCCGACGATGGTGGCGACGGTCAGGCCGAGGAACATCCGCCCGACCGCCACGGTGCGCCGGTGCGGCGGCACCACGGAGGCGGCGACCAGCGCGGCGATGCCGAAGTAGGCGCCGTGGGGCAGGCCGCTGATGAAGCGGAACAGCAGCATCCAGTGGTAGGTCGGCGCCAGCGCGCTGAGGCCGTTGCCGAGGGCGAACAGGCCCATCAGCAGCACCAGCAGGGTGCGCCGCGGCAGGCGCGCGCCCAGCACGGCGAGCAGCGGAGCGCCCACCACCACGCCAAGGGCGTAGGCGCTGATCACATGGCCGGCGGTGGGCGCATCGATGCCCAGGGCCGGCGCGAAGTACGGCAACAGGCTCATGGTGGCGAACTCGGTGGTGCCGATGGCGAAGCCACCGACGGCCAATGCGAATAGCACCAGCGCCGTACCGCGATGCGGTTCGGTTTTGCGGGTAGTCATCAGGGATTCCTTGGTCTTATGAGGTGCGCCGAGGCGCGGCTGTCTTGCGGGGCACGGGCAAGGCGGGCCGACAGCAGAAGGACGCGCAGGATAGCAGAACCGTCCGGTCGATGGGCTGGTGAATGCGTCTGGCGCGCGGTTTGGCGATGGGCGGGAAATCTCCGCCAGGGGCCGCAGGATGGCTTGAGGCACGAAACCCATGCTGTCGTCGTGGGCTTCGGCAACGCGCTTCAACGGGGCGAATGCGGGGCGGGTTCCGGGATAAGTCCGGTGCGAGGCTTTCGCCGCATGGGGTTCGCTCAACCCATCCTACGGCGGTGTCGTTTCCGCCGCGCCGAACACCTTTTTCACCAGTGCCTGGTAGCGCTCCCGGTCTTCGCCTTGCAGTTGCGCGGCATAGGCGGCGGAGACGGCTGGGCGGATTTCGCCGAGGAGGCGGTTGATGTCCTGCACCACCTGGCGGCCGAGCGGGCTCTGCGAGCAGGCGATGTAGCCTTCGAGGTATTCCGGCGTGCCGGCGATGGCGTAGCGGCGCATGGCCGGCGCCGTCTTGCCCGAGAGCGCGAGGCGTTGCTCCAGCTCGTTGGGGTAGGCGAGCACGCCGTCGATCTGCCGGCCTTCGGTGGCCATCATGTTAAGCAGACCTTCGAGCTGGTCCTGGGCCAGGCGGCGGTACACCGCGGCGTCGTGCGGGTGCTGGTCGAGGGTGCTATCGATACCCGGGCCGTACTTGCGTCCGCCCATCACGCCCAGGCGGAAGTTGCCGTCCTGCAGCAGTGCCCGCAAGTCCACCTTGGCGTCGCGGGTGGGCGGCTGCTCGCGGTCGGCCGGCACGAACAGTTCGATGGGCAGCATCACCCGATAGGAGCCGCTGAAGGCGAAGGCGCGTTCGCGCTCCGGGGTCTTGAGGAAGGCGGCGAAGCAGGCGTTGTCGCGGGTCTTCAGCTCGCGCTCGATGCGCGGATAGTTCGCCGGCACCGTTTCCTGGATGTGCCTGTAGGCGGTCAGCCGGCGCTCGGCGATCCGCTGGGCGATCTCCGCCAGGCCCTGGCCCTGGTTCGGGCCGGTGAGGATGAATTGCGGCGGGAAGTCGGTGATGAGCCAGCGGACGGTTGGGGGGGCCGTCGGGGCAGGGGCCGCCTGGGCGGCCTGGGTGAGGGCGGCGATCAGCAGAAAGGCGCTGAAGCGGTGTCGCACGTTGGTCTGTCCTTGTCCTTCGTTCGTCAGCCGGCTCAGTATCCGGCGCCTGAAACTCTAGACAATGAATGGCGTTGCCGCACCTGGCAGGGTGCGGCCGGTGCAGGGATCGTCGCCGGCTCGGCGTGCATGGCAAGATGGCGCCTCTTCAGTGCAGCCGGATCGGACCATGCCCCGCGAGAACTTCAATGACCTGCAGGCTTTCGTCAGCGTGGCCCGCGAGGGCAGCTTCACCCGCGCTGCGGCGCAGCTGGGCGTCTCGCAGTCGGCGCTGAGCCACACCATCCGCGCCCTGGAAAGCCGCCTGGGGGTGCGCCTGCTCAGCCGCACCACGCGCAGCGTGTCGCCCACCGAAGCGGGCGAACGCCTGCTGCTGACCCTGGCGCCGCGCTTCGAGGAGATCGAGGCGGAGCTGGCGGCGCTCAGCGACTTCCGCGACAAGCCGGTCGGCACCCTGCGCATCACCGCCGCCGAGCATGCCGCGACCACGGTGCTCTGGCCGAAGCTCGTGCAGGTGCTGCCGCAGTACCCGGACATCAAGGTGGAAGTGAACATCGACTACGGCCTCACCGACATCGCCGCGCAGCGCTTCGATGCCGGCGTGCGCCTGGGCGACCAGGTGGCCAAGGACATGATCGCCGTGCGCATCGCCCCGGACCTGCGCATGGCCGTGGTAGCCAGCCCCGAGTACCTGAAGGCTCACGGCCGGCCGGAAACCGTGCAGGCACTGGCCGAGCACGCCTGCATCAACCTGCGCCTGCCGACCTACGGCGGGCTGATGGCCTGGGAGTTCGAGCGCGATGGCCATGAGGTGAAGGCGCGGGTGGACGGGCAGCTGGTGTTCAACAGCAGCCCGCACATCCTGCGCGCGGCGCTGGCTGGTTTCGGCCTGGCCTACCTGCCGGAGGACATGGTGCTCGAGGCGGAAGCGGCGGGGCAGCTCGAACGGGTGCTCGACGACTGGTGCCCGACCTTCCCCGGCTACCACCTCTATTACCCGAGCCGGCGCCAGTCCTCGCGCGCCCTGGCGGTGCTGGTCGAGGCGCTGCGCTACCGCCCGTGACGGCTCGCTTTTAGCGCGGCAGACGTCCTTCGATGGGATAGGCCGGGTCGGAGTAGCCCGGTGTCGAGGCATGGCCCGGCGGCACCAGGCTGTCGACCAGGGCTTCGTCGGCGGCGTCCAGCTTCACCTGCAGCGCCTCCATGTAGCCGTCCCAGTGCGCCTCGGTGCGCGGCCCGGCAATGGCCGAGCTGACCAGGCGATTGTTCAGCACCCAGGCGAGGGCGAAGGCCGCCGAGGCAGTGCCGCGCGCCGCCGCATGCTCGGCGATGCGCTGAGCAACGTGCAGCGACTCGGGGCGCCATTCGGTCTGCTGGATACGCTTGTCGCCACGGCCGACGCGGGAGTCGGCGGGCGGTGCGGCATCAGGCTGGTACTTGCCGGTGAGCACGCCGCGCGCCAGTGGGCTGTAGGGCACCACGCCGATGCCGTAGTGCCCGGCAGCCGGCAACTGCTCGACCTCGGCCGTGCGGTCCACCAGGTTGTACAGCGGCTCGCTGGCCACCGGGCGGTCGATGCCCAGCTGGTCGGCCAGGCGCACCACCTCGGCGATGCGCCAGCCACGGAAGTTGGACAGCCCGTAGTAGCGCACCTTGCCCTGGCGGATCAGCTCGCCGACGGCGCGCAGGCCTTCCTCCAGCGGCGCGTCGTTCAGCGAGCGGTGGAAGTAGACGATGTCCAGGTAGTCGCTGCCCAGGCGCTTGAGGCTGGCCTCCACCGATTGATAGATCCACTTGCGCGACTGGCCCTGCTGGTTGGGGCCCTGGCCGAAGGCGTAGCCGAACTTGCTGGCGATCACCCAGTCGTCGCGGTTCGCGGCGATGGCGCGGCCGACGATCTCCTCGGAGCGGCCGGCATGGTAGACGTCGGCAGTGTCGATGAAGTTGACGCCCTGCTCATGGGCCTTGGCGATGATGCGCGCGGCCGTGGCTTCGTCGGTCTCGCCGCCGAACATCATCGCGCCCAGGCACAGGGGCGACACCTTGAGGGCGCTGTGGCCCAGATAGCGGTATTCCATGGGGGTTGCCTCAATATTCCTGGGTAGTGGGGCGGAAGAGGATCTCGTTGATGTCCACCGAGTCCGGCTGGCTCATGGCGAACAGCACCTGGTCGGTGTAGTCGGCCAGGACCGGGGCGATGTCGCCGAAAGCCTGGCGGGCGGGAGTGGGGGAAGTGCTCATGGGCTGTCTCCGGTGGGGGTGGGCCGTTGCCTTGCCGACCATGCTACGTAGCGGCCGCGCAGCGATTAAGAGCGCGGCTTCGCTTGGACCTATGAGCCGAGTTCATGAGTGACCGCCCATGAGTCATGAGCGGTGCTCATAAGCGAATGCGGATTCAGCTGGCTAATCAAGGCGGGGCAGGCTCAGTAAAGTTGAATCCACTCGAACCCACCTTGAATCGCCTCGGCAGAACCCGGGCAGGAGGAACTCCCATGGACAAACGCACACTCGGCAACGGCGGGCTGGAGGTCTCGGCCCTGGGCCTGGGCTGCATGGGCCTGAGCTTCGGCTACGGCCCGGCGACCGACAGGGCCGAGGCGATCGGCCTGATCCGCGCCGCCTTCGAGCGCGGCGTGACCTTCTTCGATAGCGCCGAGGCCTACGGTCCTTTCACCAACGAGGAACTGCTCGGAGAAGCCCTGGCGCCGATGCGCGATCAGGTGGTGATCGCCACCAAGTTCGGCTTTCTCGACGGCGATTCCAGCAAGGGCCTGGACAGCCGCCCGGAGCGCATCCGCGCAGTTGCCGAGGCTTCGCTGAAGCGCCTGAAAACCGACCGCATTGACTTGTTCTACCAACACCGGATCGACCCGAACGTGCCCATCGAGGATGTCGCCGGCACCGTCCGCGAACTGATCCAGGAAGGCAAGGTGAAGCACTTCGGCCTGTCCGAAGCCGGCGCGCAGTCGATCCGCCGCGCCCATGCGGTGCAGCCGGTGGCGGCGCTGCAGAGCGAGTATTCGCTCTGGTGGTGCGAGCCGGAGAAGGAGGTGCTGCCGGTACTGGAGGAGCTGGGCATCGGCTTCGTGCCCTTCAGTCCGCTGGGCAAGGGCTTCCTCACCGGCGCCATCGACGCGAACACGCACTTCGACGCCAGCGATTTCCGCAACGTGGTGCCGCGCTTCTCGGAAGAAAACCGCAAGGCGAATGCGGCACTGGTGGACGTACTGGGGCGGATCGCCGAGGGCAAGGGCGCCACCCGCGCGCAGATCGCCATCGCCTGGTTGCTGGCGCAGAAGCCCTGGATAGTGCCGATCCCCGGCACCACCAAGCTGCATCGCCTGGAAGAGAACCTCGGTGCCGCGCGAATCGTCCTCGATGCAGTCGACCTGGCCGCCATCGAAGCTGCCTTGCAGCAGATCCAGGTCGTCGGCGAACGCTACCCGGCGCACCTGCAGCAACGCGTCGACCGCTGACGACAACTGGCGCCCGACTCCTGGCGGAGCGGGGCCCGTCCTTCCCACTGCAAAACCCGCGTGCATGACCGAACAATTGATTTCCACCGCGACACCGCACCAGGGCCTCGGCGTCCTGCTGATCCTCAGCACCCTGATGGCCTTCGCTTCCATCTCCACCGACCTCTACCTGCCGGCGCTGCCGCACATGGCCGCTGCGCTGGCGGCCAGCCCCGGCAGCGTCGAGCTGAGCATTTCCGGCTACCTGGTCGGCTTCAGCCTCGGCCAACTGCTCTGGGGGCCGATCGGTGACCGACACGGCCGGCGCCTGCCCATCGCCATCGGCCTGGTGCTGTTCATCCTCGGCTCCGCCGGCTGTGCGCTGGCCACTAGCGCGCCGACGCTGATCGGCTGGCGCGTGCTGCAGGCGGTCGGCGCCTGCGCCAGCGTGGTCCTGGCCCGTGCCATGGTCCGCGACCTCTACTCGGGGCCTGCGGCTGCACGGATGCTCTCGACCTTGATGACCGTGATGGCGGTCGCGCCCCTGGTCGGGCCGAGCCTGGGCGGCCTGATCCTGCGGCTGGGGTCCTGGCAGGCGATCTTCTGGGTGCTGGTCGGCGTCGGCCTGGCCACCCTGGGCGCGCTGGCGCTGTTGCCGGAAACCCTGCCGGCCGAGCTGCGCAGCCGCGAACCCCTGGCCGGCGCCGTGCACCGCTACGGCGAACTGCTGCGGCAGCGGCGCTTCCTGGCCTACGCCGGCGCGGGCGGCTTCTTCTATGCGGGGATGTTCGCCTACATCGCCGGCAGCCCGTTCGCCTACATCGACTACCACCATCTTTCGCCGCAACTGTATGGCGTGCTCTTCGCCGTGGGCATCGTCGGCATCATGCTGACCAACCAGGTGAATGCGCGCCTGGTGGAATGCTACGGCAGCGACCGCCTGTTGCGCCTGGGTTGCGGCATGGCGGCGGGCGCCGGGTTGATCCTGGCAGCTGTCGCCGCAACCGACATGGGTGGCTTGCCGGCCTTGGCGCTGGCGCTGTTCCTGTTCATCGCGGCCACCGGTTTCGTGGTCGCCAACTCCATCGCCGGCGCCTTGGCCGGCTCGCCCCAGCAGGCCGGCGCGGTGTCGGCCCTGATCGGCTCGATCCATTACGGCTCGGGCATTCTCGGTTCTGCATTGGTCGGCTTGTGCGCCGACGGCACGCCCTGGCCGATGGGCTGGGTGATCGCCCTGTGCGGACTTGGGAGCTTGTGCTGCGCGCGGATGCTGGTGGCTGCCGGAGAGGCGCCGGCACGCTAGTGAATGTCGCGGGCCTGGCGCTTCAGCGCCAGGCCTGGTCGACCTGCCATTGCTGCGCGAGGCGCTGCAGCTCGCCCTGCTGGCGCAGCTGATCCAAAGCCGCCTGCCAGTTCGCGATTCGCTGTGCGTCGGTCTGCGGCGAGAAGGCGATGTAGACGCCCTGGCGCAGCAGCGCCAGGCGCAGGTGGATCTGGCGCGGGTCGATGCCGGCGTCGCGGGCCAGCGAGGTGATGGTGTGATCATCGGCCACCACCAGATCGGCGCGGCCGAGTTTCAGCAGGTTCATCATCTGCTCGGGGCTTTCCACGCCGTACAGGTTGTCCATGCCGTGCTTCTGCAGGTAGCTGTAGCCCAGCCATTTGCGCGGTACGGCGATGCGCCCGGCATGCCGGGCCTGTTCCAGGCTGGCCAGCGGCAGCGGCTTGTCGCCCAGCGAGTAGAGGCCGATCTGCACGTCCAGCGCCGGCCCGACCCAGCGGTACTGCGTTTCGCGCTCGGGGCTGCGGAGCACCAGGAAGACGCCGGTGTCCGGGGTTTGCGCGGCCAGCAGCAGGGCGCGGCGCAGGGGCGTCTGGTCCAGCCGCACGCGGTCGCCGGTGAGCCCTGCCAGCGCATGCACCAGGTCCACCCCGTAGCCTTTGAGCTGGCCCTGCTGCAGGAATTGCAGCGGTGGGTGGTCGTCGGTGAGCAGGTGCAGTTCGGCTGCGCTGGCGGCGAAAGAGCAAAGGGAAAGGAGGCAAGCGAACAGCAGCTTCATGAAGCGGATCCCGAGGATGAGGCGCGCCAGAGACTATAGGGCGGTATGCGAATTGTCGCCGGTCAAATTGGCCAATGGCCATTATATTTGCGCGGCAGTTCCGGGCACGGGGATTGCCGTACTTGACGTGCAGAATCCGGCTCGCGCACCGCAATCGCAAAAGGCGATACGTGCCGCCTCAACGATTGCCAAACGGTTTGCGCGCGCCCCGGGGAGCACCGTTGCGCTCGGCTACGCTCAGCTCAGGGCAACATTGCCGATCGGCAGTGGACTTGGCTTGAAGGGAGTCTGGCTATGAGCGAATACCGCATCTTGTCCCTCGACGGTGGTGGCACCTGGGCGCTGCTCCAGGCGATGGCTCTGCAGCATATGTTTGGTATTGACGCACGTGGGCACGATGTCTTGCGCCGGTACGATCTGGTGGCAGCAAACTCCGGTGGCTCCATCGTGCTCGGTGGCCTGTTCGAGAATCTGCGCCTGGGCGAGTTGCTGGAACACTATTTTCGCAGCGAAAGCAGTCGCAAGCGCATCTTCGTGCGCAATTCGTTCCTCAAGGCGCCGCTAGCGGGCACCCTGCAGGCGCTCGCTGACGTCGGTCCGAAATATGATGCGTCAGCCAAGCTGGATGGACTGCAGTCGATCCTGCGCAACGCCGGCAATGTCCTGCTCACCGACCTGCGCGACGACGTCATGGGAGGCGACTGTCCGGACATCATCGTCTGTGCCTTCGACTACCAGGTGCAACGGGCACGGTATTTCCGCTCCAACCCCAAGAGTCGTGCGGCCAGCTTCTCGACGCCCACGCCTGTGACCCTGGCCGAAGCCATCCATGCCTCGACCAATGCACCGGTCAACTATTTCGATGCCCCGGCCATGGTTCGTCGTGAGGCGTTCTGGGACGGCGGCGTGGCCGGTCTGAACAATCCAGTGCTGGCGGCGGTGGTCGATGCACTGTCGAACGAAAAACCGGCTGCGGATATCCGCGCGTTGAGCATAGGCACCGCCACCGCCGGCCAGTTGCCCCGGTCGAAGCCAGAGTCGGCTCCCGACCACAAGCTGACCCAGTTGCCGCTGGAAACCGGCCTGAAGGCCGACCTGCGCAAGTTGGCCATGAGCATCATCGGGGACCCGCCGGATGCGGCCACCTTCATTGCCCATGTAAGCCTGGGCCAAAAGGTGCCACTGGAAGAAAACGATGCCCCGGTGGTCGGCAATCTGGTACGGCTGAACCCGCTGATCCGCCCCAGGAACAAGGACGCGAATGGCATCTGGCAGGCGCCGCACGGATTCGCTCAGGATGAGTTCCTGAAGTTGGTGAAGATGGACATGGATGCCGTCGAGGAGGAAGACGTAAACCTGATCGTGCGCCTGGGGCAAGGCTGGATCGCCGGCGACTTCCTCAACCAGCCGATTCGCATGAGCAATGAGCCCTATCGCTGCGAGATAGGTCACGACCAGTTTGCCGCTGCCCACCAGCACGCGCGGGCTCTGGGTCTGGTGCCTTAGGTCGGGGCTGCGCCTTCGGTTCCTGCCAGGTGGTCGTATTGGCAAGCGCGGTAGTCGTATCCGGCACTTTCCCGAATGCCCGCCGATTCTCTAGACTCCGGTAACCCCGACCGCTGTGAGCTGCGACCTTGCCGAGAATTGCCGCCCGCTCTGCGTCATTGGTGCGCTTGTTGCGCGCCTTCGTCCCCGCGATTTTCCTCGTGTTCTTGCCCGCGTACCTGCTGGCCTGCGAGAAGAGCTTGCGCTGGGACGACGATCCGCCTTTCAGCATGCAACTGGAGGACGGTTCGGTCGGCGGCATCTACGTCGACCTGAACCGCCACGTGCTGGAGCGCATGGGCTGCCGCACGATACTGGTCAAGCTGCCCTGGGCGCGGGCACTGAAGGAGCTGGAGAACGGTCACCTGGACGTGCTGCCCGGCGCCTTCCGCAAGCCCGAGCGCGAGGTCTACGCCTACTTCTCCGGCGCAATCTGGAAACCGTCGCGCAACATCCTCTTCATGCGCAAGGAGCTCCAGGCGCAATACCCGTTGCACGACCTGCTCGATCTGCTGAGCACTTCATTCCGCCTCGGCGCCCAGGTCGGCGTGGCCTACGGCGAGTCCTACCAGCAGCTCATGAGCCACACCGACTTCGCCGGGCGGGTGTTCTTCAACGCCAACCGCCTCAACCTCTGGCACATGATCGACAAGGAGCGCCTCGACGGCATCATCGCCGACGAGAACAGCGGCCTGTACGAGCTGCGCCAGCTGGGGCTGAGCGAGCGCATCGTGGCCACCGACGTGGTGGTCTCCTCGGACGCCTCGGAAGTGGCCTTCAGCAAGCGCTCGAACACCCCCGAGTTCGCCGACCACTACGCCCAGGAGATGCGCGCGGTGGTCGATAGCGGCGAGTACCAGCACATCGTCGACCGCTACCTCGGCCGCTGACGCCGCCTCAACCCAGCCCCTCGGCCTGCAGGTGGCCTTCAAGTAGTCGATGAACACCCGCACCTTGCGGGTGGTGCGCCGGTGCGGCAGGAAGAGCACGTGGATGGTCGGGCCGAAGGCGCTCTGGTCGCGCCAGCAATCCGGTAGCTGCTCCACCAGCTCCCCGCGTTCCAGATGGGCGTGCTCCATATCCTCTCTGTGGGCACCGACGCCGAGGTGCTGCGCCTGAAGCAGCCCGGCCTCCAGGTCATCGACCCGCACGGCAGGGTGCTGAAAGCCCGGTTCGCCGGCCGCGAGATCTATAGTCGTCAGGGCGCGAGCCTTTAGCGAGGCTCCCGCCGGAGCCCGGTATTCTTCGTAACAAGGAGCCTTGCAGTGATCATTCATTCCTTCGTCAGCGACCTTCGCGACCCCTACCAGCGCGGCCGGCAGATCGGCGAGCAGTGGGCGGCGCAGATCGGCCGCACCCTGGACCTGTACCTGGCGTTCTTCCCCAAGCTGGGCATTCCCAACGTACAGGTGCGCAGCATCGGCGAGGCCAGCCTGGCCGCGCTGGATGCCTGGTGCCCGGCGCTGGCGCGGGAAATCGAAGGCCTGGCCAAAGGCGTGCAGCGCCCGCTGTGGCAACTGGCGGCGCTGAACGCGCGCACCGAGATTCTCGCGGTGATGCCGGCGCAGCCGGTGGAAGGCGAGTGCTCCACCTCGGTGTACGCACCGGCCGGTGCGGCGGCTCCGCTGAGCCTGCAGACCTGGGACTGGCACGACAGCCTGGTGCCCCACGGCCTGCTGCTGCAATTCGTTGGCGCGAGCGGCCTGATCGTCAAGCTGTTCACCGAGTTCGGCATGCTCGGCAAGATCGGCGTGAACAGCGCAGGCCTGGGCCTGCACTTCAACATCCTGCACCACGCCAGCGACAACGGTGACGCCGGGGTGCCGGTGCACGCCATCGCCCGCCGCGTGTTGGAGGAGGCGCGCAGCGTGGAGGAGGCCATCGCCCTGGCGCGTTCGGCACGGGTGAGTGCTTCCACCGTGCTGACCGCCTTCACCCAGGCTGATGGGAATCCGCGCGCGGCAAGCATCGAGATGAGCCCTGCGCATGTCGGCGTGGTCCTGCCCGGCGACGACGGCTGGCTGCTGCATACCAACCACTTCCTCGACCCCGATCTGGTCCGTGGCGAACGCACCGCCGACGTCTCCACTACCTATGCGCGCCTCGATCACCTGAAGGCGATGACCCCGGAAATGGTTCGTACCGAGCTGGTCGAGCGCGCCGATGCCTTCTGCGGCGCGGCGGGCGATCAGGCGGTGGTGTGCTTTCACCCGGACCCGAGCCAGCCGGAAACCGAGCGCTGGGAAACCTTGTTGTCGGTATCCATCGACACCGCCGGCTGCGCCCTGGAGTACGTCGCCGGCACACCAAAGGCCCTGGCCCGCGACGGCGCATTGCGCTTTTGAGCCGTCGGGCGACGTTCGCGCGGCATCGCTTCCGATGCTTCCAATTCTCCTGACGCCCCGCCGCCGCGAGCGGAGCGGGGCGCCTGGTCCTAGTGGCTCGACGCGGTCTTGAAGTCGGTCCAGGCACGCATCCGCGCCCGCATGGTGCGCTGCGGGATGTCCTTGCCGGGGATCAGCCGCTTGTAGGTGGCTTCGTCGACGTAGATATCCGGGTTGTCGCGCATCAGCGGATCGACCATCGGCTTGGCCTTGGCGCTGGAGGTCGGGTAGCCGGTGGCGTTGCTGATCGCCGCCATGTTCTGCGGACGCATGATGAAGTTGATCAGCGCGTAGGCGTACTCCGGGTGCTGCGCATCGGCGGGGATGGCCATGGTGTCCATCCAGATGCTGGTGCCCTCGCGCGGCACGCGGTACTCGAAGCGCTCCTTCTTGCCCGCTTCGTCGGCGGCGCGCTGCGCCTGGGTGACGTCGCCGCTGTAGCCGAGCGACAGGCAGATGTCGCCGTTGACCAGTTGGGTGACTGGCTGCGACTGGAACTTGCGGATGTACGGCTTGATCCGCTTGAGCACCGCTTCGGCGTCGGCCAGGTCCTTCGGATCGCCACTGCGCGGGTCGCGGCCGATGTAGTTGAGCACCACGGCCAGCACTTCGTCGGGCGAGTCGATCATCGAGATGCCGCAATCGGCGAACTTCGCCGCCAGCTCCGGCTTGAACAGCATGTCCAGGCTGTTCACCGGCGCATCGGGCAGGCGCTTGTCGATCATCGCGCGGTTGAAGGTCAGGCCCACGGTGCCCCAGGTGTAGGGCACCACGGCGTGGCGCGAGTAGGGGTACTTGGTCTGCAGCTCGCGCAGGCCCGGCTCGATGTCGTCCAGGTGCTGCAGCTTCGCCGGGTCGAGCTTCTGCAGCGCGCCGGCGCGCATCAGCCGCTCGGCCACGGTGTCGCCGGGGAAGATCATGTCGTAGCCGCTGTGCCCGGACATCATCTTGGCTTCCAGCGTCTCGCTGCTGTCCATGATGTCGTAGACCACCTGGATGCCTGTCTCGCGGGTGAAGGCGGCGAGGGTGTCGGGGGCGAAGTAGTCGGCCCAGTTGTACAGGTGCAGGACCTTGTCTTCGGCGTTCGCGCTCAGCTGCGCGCCGGCCAGGATCAGCCCCAGCGCGGCCATGCGGATAGGTTTGTCGCGTTTCATCGTCAGACTCCCAGGCCTTGCCAGCGTGGATGGACGTGCTGGCCGTCGAGGCCCAGCAGCGGGCCGTACATTTCCGGCCGGCGGTCGCGGTAGATGCCCCAGTTCAGGCGTTCCTCGCGCATGGCGGCGAAGTCGAGGGTGCGCACCTGCACACCGGCCGTTTCGCGGTCGGCAGAGGCCAGCAGCTGGCCCTTGTGGTCGCTGATGAACGAGGAGCCGTAGAAGCGCATGCGCAGGCTGGCGTCGCTGCCGGCCACTTCCTCGCAGATGCGGTTGGAGGCCAGCACCGGCAGCAGGTTGGCGGCGGCGTGGCCGCGCTGGGTCATCTGCCAGTGATCGCGCGAGTCGAGGTGATCGGCGCCCGGCTCGGAACCGATGGCGGTGGGGAACAGCAGCACCTCGGCGCCTTGCAGCGCCAGGCAGCGCGCGGTCTCGGGGAACCACTGGTCCCAGCAGATGCCGATGCCCAGGCGGCCGACGGCGCTGTCCCAGACGCGGAAGCCGGTGTCGCCGGGGCTGAAGTACTCCTTCTCCTGGTAACCGATGGCGTTGGGGATGTGCGTCTTGCGGTAGACCCCGAGCAGGCGGCCATCGGCGTCGGCCACGGTCAGCGAGTTGAAGTAGGCGTTGCCGGCGCGCTCGAACCAGCTCAGCGGCAGCACCACGCCCAGCTCCCCGGCGAGGTCGGCGAAGCGCGCGAGCAGCGGGCTGCCGGCGTAGGGCTCGGCCAGCGCCAGGTGGCGGTGGTCCTGCTCGATGCAGAAGTAGGGGGTGGCGAAGAGTTCCGGCAGCAGGATCAGCTTCGCGCCCGCGGCGGCCGCTTCGCGCACCAGGCGCTCGGCGGTGTCGAGGTTGGCGCGCAGGTCCCAGCTGCAGGCGAATTGCACGGTGGCGACGGTCAGCAGGCTCATCGCATCACCCCCGCACCAGCCAGGCCGGCTGCTGCTGGGTGATGCAGTGCACGCCGCCGCCGCCGTGGGCCAGGTGGTTGATCTGCACCGGCACCACTTCGCGGCCGGGGAAGGCCAGGCGCAGGGTTTCGGCGGCTGTCTGGTCGGCGTCGATGCCGTAGGCCGGCATGATCACCGCGCCATTGGCCAGGTAGAAGTTGGTGTAGGAGGCGCAGAAGACCTCCGCCTCGGGATCGACCGCGTCGCTGGCCTCGAAGAGTTCGAGCATCTCGAAGGAGCGGCCCTGGGCGTCGGTGGCCAGTTCCAGGGCGCGGCGGTTCTCCTTCGCCACTTTCGCGTAGGTCGAGTTCGGGTCGCGGGTGGCGTCCACCAGCAGCGCGCCGGGGCGAGCGAAGGCGCAGACGCCGTCGACGTGGCCGTCGGTCATGTCGCCGGTGACGTAGTCCGGATCGCCCGGCAGCCAGATGGTCTTGCGGATGCCCAGCAGGCGGCTGAACACGTCCTCGATCTCGCGCTTGCTGATGCCCGGGTTGCGGTTGCCGTTGAGCAGCACCGATTCGGTGGTGATCAGCGTGCCTTCGCCGTCGACGTGGATGGCGCCGCCTTCGTTGGCCAGCGGCGTGCCGAAGCATTCCAGGCCGAGCTGGTTGAGGATGCGCCGGCCGAGGCCTTCGTCGAGCCCGTGGGCCGACTTGCCGCCCCAGGCGTTGAAGCGCCAGCTCACGCCGGCCAGGCCCAGTTGCGGGTGGCAGACGAAGGTCGGGCCGGAGTCGCGGCACCAACTGTCGTCGATCGCGATCGGCAGCAGTTCGACGTTCGCGCCGCACAGTTCGCGGGCGCGCTCCACGGCCGAAGGGTCGACCACCATCTTCACCGGCTCGAAGCGGGCGATGGCGTTGGCGACCCGGGCGAAGTCTTCCTGCACTTGCTCCAGCGTCACCCGCCAGCTGCCTTCCCAGAGCGAAATGTTGTGCGGGAAAGCCATCCAGGTGGCGGCGTGGGGGACCCATTCGGCAGGCATGTGCCAGCCGTTCTGCCAATCGTCGTTGCGATGCATAGCGGAACCTTCAGGTAAGGAATTTTTATTGGATGGAAACGGAGGTAGGCGCCTGGAGTTCATCCTAGGCCTGTGAAAACGCGGCAACAAACGATAGATTTTGCGGAAATTCGATTAGCAGGACTTATCGATCATGCTCAAGCACTGGCCCCCTCTGAATGCCCTGCGCGGTTTCGAAGCCGCCGCCCGCCTGGGCAGCTTCCACAAGGCCGCCGAGGAGCTGCACCTCACCCAGTCGGCGATCAGCCAGCAGATCCGCAGCCTGGAGAGCTTCCTCGAACAGCCGCTGTTCCATCGCCAGGGGCGCAAGGTGGCGCTGACCGATGCCGGCTTCGACCTGCTCAGCACCACCCAGGCGCTGCTGCAGCAACTGGCCGTGGGCATCCGCCGCCTGGATCAGTACCGCAAGCCGAACCAGCTGGTGGTCAACACCACGCCGGCCTTTGCCCGCCATTGGCTGGTGCCGCGCCTGGGCGACTTCCATCGCCGCCACCCGCAGGTCGACCTGTGGCTGCTGACCACCGACGAGACGCCGGACATGGCGACCCAGACGGTCGACGTCGCCGTGCGCGACGACCTCAGCGCACAGGCCGAATGCACCTTCCGCGTGCTGCTGGAGGACCGCCTGTATCCGGCCTGTCATCCGGCCGTGCTGGCGCAGCCGGAAGCGGAGCGGACCACCCTGCACGGCGAGCGCGAGATGGACTGGGCCTATTGGCAGCTGCAGGGCGGTGAGCCGGTCGGGCAGTGCGCCAAGGGCCTGAACTTCTCCGATCCCGGGCAGTTGCTCGACGCCGCCTGCTAGGGGCTGGGCATTGCGCTGGTCAGCCGCCTGCTGGCCGGCGACGCTCTCGCGAAGGGCAATCTGGCGGCGCTCACCGAACAGAGCGTGCGCGGCGCCAACTGGGCCTGGCTGGTGCACCGCGACAGCGAGCGCAACGCCCTGGCTGGGGACTTCTGCCAATGGCTGGCACAGCAGCTGGAGGCGGGGGATGGTGACTTCTGCTAAAAAGACGGCCTCCTTTCCCGTGCCCCAGGACGTTGCCATGACCACCGCCTTGCTCATCATCGACGTACAACAGGCCCTCTGCAGCGGCACCGGCGCCGCCCATGACATCGAGCGCGTGCTGCAGCGGATCAACGGCCTGAGCCAGCTGGCGCGCGCCGCCGGCGTGCCGGTGGTGCTGGTCCAGCACGAAGAGCCGGACGGCGACTTCCGCTACGACAGCGACGGCTGGCAACTGGCCGAAGGGTTGCTGGTGGGCGAGGGCGATGCGCGCGTGCGCAAGACCACGCCGGACTCCTTCAACGGCACCGACCTGGCCGAAGTGCTGAACGAACTGGGCGTCGACGGCCTGGTGATCTGCGGCCTGCAGACCGACTTCTGCGTCGACACCACGGTGCGCAGCGCCCTGGCCAAGGGCTACGACGTGACCCTGGTGGCCGACGCCCACTCGACCGTCGACAACGCCGTGCTCAAGGCCGAGCAGATAGTCGCGCACCACAACGCCACCTTCTCCAGCATGAGCAGCTTCGCCCCGCGCCTGCTTGTGCTGCCGGCGGCCGAGGTGAGCGTCCGCTAGTCGGCAAGCGCGCACGCTGTGGCGTGGTGGCGGTCCTAACCCGCAGGAGCGGTCGGGCCCGCTACCTATACTCAATGAAGACGCCGTGCCGGGGAGGGGCGGCCGGGCATCGGCAATGACGCGGTACGGGCGGGCCGCGCAGCGAGTGCGTCGCCATGAACGCTGTTCCGCGATCGCTATCCATCCTCCGCTGGCTGCTCGCCGCCGCGCTGCTCGGGCTCGCGCTGACGCTGTGCGGTTGTGCCGGGCACCCGGCGAAACCGCCGGTACCGGTCTCGCCGGCGACCTGGCGGCAGGTCGACGCGGACCTGCAGGCGGCCTCGCAAGCCGCCAGCGGCAAGGCCGAGGACTACGCGCAAGGCGCCATGCAGAACTGGATGGACCTGGTCTACCAGCGCACCGATGCGGACTTCATCCCCTGGTTCTCCAGCTACTGGACCCAGGAATGGCTGGGCGTGCGGGTGGCCTGGTACAAGCTCGGCGCGAAGAACGACGAGGAGCCGGCCACACGCCTGGCCAACTACCTGCAAGGGCAATACCGCAAGCGCGTGCTCGACGCGGTGGGGCGGCAGATGGACCCCGACTCGATCATGCAGGCCTCCACCGATTACTACCTGCAGGAACTGGGAGCCCAGGTGAAGGCGATGCCCGGCCGCTACGGCATCGCCCAAGGCGATTTCGACCGCCGCCTGCAAGACATCCCGGCCATCGTCCTGGGCCCGCCGGAGGCGCGCAACGCCTCGCTGTTCCAGCTGCTCCACGCGCGTTCGCCGCAGTCGGTGCCGGCCTATACGGCGCTGCTCGAACACGTGCGCCAGGCCGGCAAGGCCGGCACCAGCGTCGAGGAACCGGACGCCGGCATGGCGGCGGTGGCCAAGCAGACCAGCGAACGACTCGTCGGCGAGATGACCGTCGGCGGCGCGGCCAGCGCAGTTGCCTCGGCGGTGGGCAAGGTGGCGGGCGCGATGATCTCCCTCGGCAGCCTCGGCTTTAGCGTGATGAGCCGCGACAAGGCTCGGCCGGAAATGGAGGTGCAGCTGCGCAAGAGCGTCAACGCGGCCTTCGACGAGCAATGGCTGAAGCTGATGAACGACCCCGACAGCGGCGTGCTGGCCGGGGTGCGCTACCTCTCGATACAGGTCGAAGGCAACCTGCTCGAAAGCGAACAGCCACGCGTGCAGACCGCACCGCAGTCGGTCCCGGATGCCGGCGAGGCGCCTTGAGCAGGCAACCTAATCCAGCCTCGGGGCGCAGGCCGCTGGCGCTGCGGCAGGCGCCGCAGCAGTGCCCTGCCTCTGCAGAGGGCATTCGCACCTGAGCGTTTGCGCGTCTGCGGTCGGAGATGCGGGACTGGCGGAGCGAAGGGGCCGGACACTGCCATCTGGATGCAAATGCTCGACCGTCACCTGCGCGGTGCCGCGATTGTTCTCGTAGAAGTGGCCGACATTGAACGGCCAGCTCAGCACTGCATCGTTCACGTAGAGATAGAGCGTGCCGCTGGCGTCGGCGGTGATCTCGGCCGTCAGGGTGCGATGGTCGTCCGGTGTCGGTTGCTCGCACATCAGCTCCTGCGCTTCGGCGTCGCTGATCGGCGATGTAGCCGATTCCTTGACCCGCGAGGCATCCACGTTCTCGTAGCGGTGCTCGGTGAAGGGGGCGAGCGGATCCAGCGCGAATTCGTCGTTGCCCTTGGCGCCGATTCGGGCGATGGGCTTGAACCAGTCCTCCAGCCATTGGCGCTTCAGTGGCGAGAAAAGTACGAAGACCGGTGTGCTGGAAGGCCGTCCGGCGACATCGGCGCGTTGGTAGGCATCGAACCAGTCACCCCGGGTTTTCAGAGTGATGCGGTAGCGGGCGCCTTTCTCCAGTTGGATGCCGGTGTTCCAGCAGAGGGAGGCGGTATCGAAGATGTCGCTGGCTTCACCCGATGCGCTGCTGGACGCCTGGCAATAGCTACCCCGTGTGTCGCCGATGTCGAACGCCAGGCGGATTACCGATTCCGTCAACAGCACCAGGAACAGCAGGATGACCAGGCCGGGGACGAGGTAGTCGGTCAGGTAGCCATACCAGGTCGCCAGGGTCTTGTTACGCCGGAGCGTTTCCGCCAGCTGCAGGGCGAAGGTTCTGGGCAGCGGGGTAGTCGGCGATGCCGATGCGCGAAGCGTGTCGCGGGCAGCGCTGACGATTTTCAGGCGGTAGCTACGCCACCCGGCGAGCAGCAAGGTCAGTACGGCGGTGCAGGCGAGCTCGAGTGCCATCAGGTTTTGCGCAGCGGCAGGCTCGAAGGCCGGCCCGAGCCAGACCGCGAGTGCCGACATCGCAAACAGCAGCCCGATGACTAGCGTCACATTGCGGCCATTGCGCTCGGACTGCCGTTGCCAGGCGAGGTACTTCGGCTGGAATTGCCGGTGCCAGGCCAACCGGGCGCGATCGCCGATGCGTGTCTTGAGTCGACCGCTCATGTAGAGCGAGGCTCCCAGCCCGGCGGCGAGCAGGGCGAAAGCATCGGGCGCCATGCTGAAGGCGCGGGTCCATAACGTGCTCACGTTGGGAAGCAGGTAGCTCAGCCCCTGCAGGCCCCGGCGAATCAGCTCGTCCGAGTTGGAGCCGGCCCACTCGGGCAGGTTGCTGGCGAAGGTTGGCATCAGTAGCAACAGGGCGCCGAACAGCAGCGTCAGCAGGTAGGTCAGCTTGCGCCACCAGATGGTGTCCGCCACGATCGCCAGCGCGCCGGGCGGCGGGTTGCTCAGGGCCGTACAGGCACTCCAGGTGGCCGCTTCCTCGGCGCGAAGGGCTGCGCTCGTCATGCCCATCAGGGGCACCGTCTGGAGGGGCGCTGTCGGCTGCAGGACGCCCTGGACGATGGTCTTGCAGATGCCGCTGGGCGCCAGGACCCGGAAATTGCGGGGGAGGGGCACAGGCACGTAGTAGTCCTGCCCGTCGACCATGCGGCGGATCACGCTGCCATCGATGATCGGCAAGATGGCTGAACCATCGACCTTGCGCCAGTGCTCCAGGCGCCGTGGTGCGTAGCGGTAGAGGGTCGCGACGCCGGCGCGCGAATCGTATAGACGGGCGCAGGCGGATTTCTCCATGACCACTCGGTCCACGGCGTCGGGCAGCAGGACGACCCCGGCGTGGCTCGCTTCGCTCATGATCCAGTGCAGGGGGACCAGCGACAGCCGATCCTCGGGATAGCCGCCGCCGACATTGCTGTGCACCCCGGCGAACCAAACCTGCAGCAGCCGGCCGGGCGGTACATCGCCTTTGGCGACCATCTGATCCTCTCCAGCTTCGTCCCACAGCAATGGATGGAATGTCTGCCGCTGGTCGTCCAGGGACAGGGCATGGCGGGCGGCAACGACATTGGTGGACAGCTTCAGATCGGCGAACACCAGGGGCCAGATGGCAAGGTCGATTGCTTTCTTGAGGGCCTCGATGGGGACCTCATAGGCCTCGACCGTATCCCACAGGCCGAGGAACTGGATCTTCACATCCGCCGTGTTCCACGCGGGGCTGTAGGGCGCGCGCTGGCGCAGGGCGTCGTAGCAGCGCAGCGCCGCATCGCGCAGCCCGCGCATCAAGATCACCAGCGGGCTGAAGGAGTGGAAACGCTCGCTGCGGTAGTGGCGATAGGCGGCCCTGGCCAGCCGGTCGAGCTCCTCCTCGCTGCTGGGGCGAACCAGCCCCTCGAAATGGATCAGCCCGACCAGCAGGCGAATGGTGAAGGCGCCGCGGCTGAAGCCGAAGCCACAGATCTCGTCGCCATCCTCGTAGTTGCGGCAGACGAACTTGTAGAGGTCGATGACGTTGCGCTTCAGGCCCCAGCCGAAGGCACCACCCAGGGCGGCCAGGTACTTGTTCGATGAGGTGCCGACACCGTCGTCGTAGTAGGCCTTCTGGCTTCCATCGCGCAGGTCGACGGCCTGGAACAGGCGCCAAACGTTGGTTTTTTCCGCCTTGGCGGAGCTGTTGCCGGTGCCATCGGAGAACAGCAGCAGTCGTTTGGGCATGGTTTTCCATCTCCAGTGCATTCAGGGATGCGATTCGCGCCGACAGGATCAGAGATCGTTCTGGGCGACATCGGCCAGTGCCGGGCGGTTGCAGGTCGTGGCGATCTGCTGCACGGCCTTGCGTGCCGACGCGCCGGCGAAGGTCTCGATGATGGAGGCCACGGTTTCGTTGTTCAGCGAGGCTATGTAGCCGCCCCGGATGAGAACGCCCGTGCCGGTGGTGACCACGGCTTGGGTGCGGTTGCCGCGGATGTCGAGGGTCGACCAGTCCTTGCCGGGGGTCGTTATGCATTGACCCGGCTGGTCACGCTCATCGAAAAGCCCCTTCACGCAAGCCGTGGATTTTCCTGCCAGGCCCGGAGGGTGCTGGCCATTGGCGTCGAACACCGCCTCGACCATCACCTGTGCCAGCTGTGGGCCGAGCACGCCGACGGAGGGCGAGGACAGCGTTGGTTTCCAGAACTTCGCCGACTTTTCGTCGCCGAAGACCAGGTTTACCCCGGCGAACTGCAGATTCTGGCCGAATATCGACACGAAGCCGCTCTGGCCTAACGTCGGCAGCCCCGAGCAAAGCCCCGCGGTTTGGTTGCAATGGGCCTTCAGCGTGTCCTTCAGCGCCTGTTGCTGGTCGGCGCTCAGGGGCGTCTTCAGCTGTTCGTTGACCCGCTTGACGACGGCGTCCTCGAAAGCCGGCTGGTCGACGCTGACCTGCAGCCATTGCCCGCCACGGAAATACTCGTCGAAGTAGGTCGAAATGAAGTTGGCCGTATTGAAGATCGCCACCATGCCGAGCAGTTCAGGGGTTTCCTCGTGCTGGGTTTCCAGGTGGCGGGCGATGCGCTCCGCGGTCAGCAGGGTCAATTGGTGGAAGGGCGCCAGGGTCGAGAGACGCTGCATAGACGGCTGCAGCGCCTTCAGATCGCTGGCGTGGAACGGCGTGATCTGACTCTTGATGTTGACCTTCAGCAGGCTGTCATTCTTGGCCTGCACGAAACCGATCAAGGACAGGCCATCGGCGACGGCCTGGTTGTTGGCGGAGTCGTTGGCCGGGTCTTGCACCGACAGGAGCGGCTCCTCCTGCCGCGCCAGCCAGGGAATGCGCGAGGCGAGTTCCTCGCGCACGCTGCCGGGTACTTTGTTCTGGCCCTGCGGCGTGTTGAGCAGGGTTGCGGATTGTTCGAGCAGCTTGCTGAACGCCTGTATCTGGCCGTGATCGAGTGATTCGCGGTACAGCGCCTGGCGGTCCGAGGCGCTAGGTAGCGACACTCCTAGCGTAGAGGGGCTGTCGGTGGCGGCGGGCTCCGAGGTCAGCAGAACACCCTGGCGGGCGTGACGGAAAGCCGCCTGGAGTATTTGCAGGTCTGTCCCTTTGACGGCCTGGGCTGGAGGCAGATGGCATTCGGGTGGCAGGGTCCGAACATTGGCCGAGGGGCCCCAGGCGCATCCGCATAGCAGCAGGGCCAAACCACCGAGGAAGAACAGCGGACGTATCGACGAAAGCGGCAGTGCGGTACCCATGGCAGCACTCCTTACTTGGGCAATCGGGACCGGCCATCCATTGCGTCTCGTAAGACCTACCGCGCACTACAGGGCGTTCGAAACCGAGCGGATCTGCTGGCCTCGCGTGGGTTGTGGTTACACGCTTGAAGCTAGCCGAACAGTGGCGCTTTGCTGGCACTTGGCGACTAATGGAGAATTTTTCTCCACTTTCGGCTGTCCGCTCGCGTTGGTGTCCTATTGCATAGGATTGAATTTGCGTCTGGGGGCAGTGACGTGCGGGCTGGTAATCCCTCGTCGGAAACTCGAAGATTGCCGCGGCCGCCGGCCTTGGGATGAGCGGGCGGAAGTTTTCATCGGTTGGAGTGTTCTTTATGCCCGCG
Organism: Pseudomonas knackmussii B13; assembly: GCF_000689415.1. Lineage (NCBI taxonomy): Bacteria > Pseudomonadati > Pseudomonadota > Gammaproteobacteria > Pseudomonadales > Pseudomonadaceae > Pseudomonas > Pseudomonas knackmussii. Next base: position 2,689,614 of record NZ_HG322950.1, read on the forward strand.
CTACCCCTCGCCAAACGCCTGCCCACCCTCGACGGCATAGTTGCCGCCCACGCCGAGCTGCGTGCCCGGCGGCCGCTGGTGCAATGCCTGACTAACGTGGTTTCGGCGAACTTCATGGCCAACGTGCTGCTGGCCGCCGGGGCCTCGCCGGCGATGGTCGACAACCCCGAGGAGGCCGCCGGGTTCGCCAAGGTGGCCGGTGCCGTGCTGGTCAACCTGGGCACGCCGACCAGCGCCCAGGTCGAGTCGATGCGCCTGGCCGTGCAGGCGGCGAACGCGGCGGGGCGGCCCTGGGTGCTCGATCCGATTGGCGCTGGCGGCCTGCCTTGGCGCGGCGCGGTAGCCGCCGAGCTGCTGCGACAGAACCCTTCGGTGGTGCGCGGCAATGCCTCGGAGATCATCGGCCTGGCCGGGCTGGGCGAGGGTGCGCCGGGCTTCGACAGCTCAGACGACCCCGCGCAAGCGGTGCCGGCGGCGGTGGAGCTGCTGCGGCAGTGCCAGGCGGTGTCGGCTTCGGGGCCGGTCGATCATGTGCTCGGCTGGGTTGGCGATAGCGCGGATAGCGCCGTGCCGCGCCTGCTGCGCATCGGTGGCGGCAGCGCCTTGCTGCCGCGGGTGACGGCTTCCGGCTGCGCGCTGGGGGCGCTGGTCGCGGCTTATCTGGCGGTCAGCGAAGATGCCTTCACCGCCCTGAGCGCGGCCCATGTGCATTTCGCCGTGGCTTCGGAGCTGGCCGAGGAGGGCAGTCGTGGTCCTGGGACCTTCGCCGCGCTCTTCCTCGATGCGCTGGATGCGGTGGATGCTGAACTCATCCGCCAGCGCGCGCAGCTGATGCCGGAGCAGGCCGGCGCCTGATTCGTCAGGCGAAGGCGTCCAGGCCCTGCACCAGGCGTTGTGCCAGCCGCGGCTCGCGCAAACGCTCCAGCCACCAGTGCAGCGCCGGACCTTCCTGGTCGCCGCGCCAGCCGACGTAGAGGATGTTCGGCTCGCGCGGATCGGCCGTGGCTTTCTCCACCAACTCGCCGCGCGCCAACAGCCCGCTGACCCGCTGGCGCGGCAGCCAGCCGACACCCAGGCCGGCGCGCTGGGCGAGGATCTTGCCGCGCATGCTCGGCACCGCCAGCACCGGCTGCCCGCCGGAAACCCCGTAGGTGCGGCCTTCGCCGCTGCGTGAGGAGTCCGCCACCACCACCGCGCGGTGCTCGGCGAGCTGGGCCCGGCTCAGTGGCTCGGTGGCCTTGGCTAGCGAGTGTTTGGGCGCCACGGCGAACACCCAGTCCATGCGACCCAGCTCGAACCAGCGCAGAGAAGGCGTCGCCGGTGGCTCGTTGGTGGCGCCTATGACCAGATCGGCGTGGCCATCGCGCAGCGCCTCCCATACGCCTTTGAGCACTTCGTGGGTGAAGCGCAGCGACACGCCTGACTGCAGCGAGTCGAACGCGTCTATCACCGGCAGCAGGCTGTCGAACTCCAGCAGCTCGTCCGTGACTATCCAGAGCCGGCTCTCCCAGCCGTTGGCAACCTGCTGCACGCGACGGGTCAGGCGCTCGACGTCCTGCTGCAGGCGCTCGGCCTCGCGCGCCAGCAGCTCGCCGGCCGGGGTCAGCTGCAGGCGGTAGCGGCGGCGGTCGAAGAGCAGGGCATCGAAGCGCTCCTCCAGCTGGCGCGCGGCGTAGGACACGCTGGAAGGCGCCTTGCCCAGGCGCGCGGCGGCGCGGGACAGGCTGCCGGTGTCGCGGATGGCTTGCAGCAGGGCGAGTTCTTCGGTGGCAAGCATGTTCGAAACCTTCGAATGTTCTGGTCGGTTGAATCGTACGTCATTCGAACGAGGGCGCTGCAACATCCTCCCCAACGGCGCTACCGAATCCCCGGTACGCCGATCCGCCATCGAGGATGCCCCATGAAATTCTTCTTCCACCCGTCTCCCAACCCGATGAAAGCCGCGCTTCTGCTGGAGGAACTGCAGGTTCCCTACGAGGTGATCGGCGTCGATACCTTCAAGGGCGAGCAGCACACGCCGGCCTTCCGCAAGATCAACCCGAACGCCAAGGTGCCGGCGCTGGTCGATGGCGACGCCACCGTGTTCGACTCCCACGCGATCCTGCTCTACCTCGCCGAGAAGCATGGGCGCTTCCTCCCGACCGGCGCGGCCGAGCGTGGGGCGCTGCTGTCCTGGCTGCAGTTCATCGCCACCGGGCTGTCGCCGTTCTCCGGCCAGGCCGTGCACTTCCTGCACCATGCTCCTGAAGAGCTGCCCTATGCGCGCAACCGCTACCTGAAGGAAGTCGAGCGGTACTACCGGGTGCTCGACGAACGCCTGGCGCAGAGCCGCTACCTGGCTGGCGACGAGTACAGCATCGCCGACATCGCGTTGTGGGGCTGGGCCAACTTCGCCGGCTACATCCTTGGCGAGCAGGGCCTGAGCGCTTATCCGAGCGTGCAGCGGCTGGTGGCGGAGATCGCCGAGCGGCCGGCGGCCCAGCGCGCGCTGCAACTCAAGGAGCGCCTGGTGCTGAAGGCGGAGTTCGACGAGGAAACCCGTCGCGCGCTCTTCCCGCAGAACGTCCCGGCCTGAGCCCAGGAGGTCTTCCCATGAGCACGTCCGCCTCCCATCCGCTCGCCGGCCGCCTGCTGCTGAACAACCTCGCGCTGGCCGTGGCCGATCTGCCCAGGGTGATCGACTGGTACCAGCGCGTCCTCGGCTTCGTCGTCGAGGAGCGCGGGCACTTCGAGCCGGTGGCGGCGGACTTCGCCATGCTGGTAGGCGCCGGAGTACGCCTGGAACTGGTGGCCAGCCGCCGCGCGATCCTGCGCGAGGTCGACCGCACGCCGCCGCCACGGCACCTGCAGGTGCTCGGCTGGAAGGCGCTGGTGCTGCAGTGCGATGACCTCGCGGCGCTCGGCGAGCACTTGCGCGCGGAAGGTGTGGAACTGCTCTGGGAAGCCCAGCCGCTGAACGAGTCGCGCAGCTCCACCCTGCTGCGCGACCCGGAAGGCAACCTGATCAACATCTTCGGCCCGCGCCGCTAGCGGAAGTCGCGGCTGCGCACGTCCAGCCCGCTGAGCAGCTCGGTGCGGTCTACCAACTGTTCGGCGATCACGTGGCGCACGCCGCTCTCGCTTTCCAGGCGGCCGCGCACCTGCAGCAGCTGTGCCTGCAGGAAGACTCGGCGCTGGCGCTCGGCGAGGTCGCGCCAGACCACCACGTTGATCAGGCCGAACTCGTCTTCCAGGGTGACGAAGGTGACGCCGCTGGCGGTCTGCGGGCGCTGCCGGCCGATCACCAGCCCGGCGACGCTCAGCGGTCGGTCGGGTTCCAGGTTCGGCAGTTCGCGCGAGCTGCGGCAGCGCAGCGCCTTCAGCTGGCCGCGCAACAGGCTCAGCGGATGCGGACCGAGGGTGGTGCCGAGGCTGGCGTAGTCGGTGAGCATGTCTTCGCCGACGCTGGGCAGCGGCAGGCTCACCGGGGTTTCCGCCGCGCTTTCCTGGCCGGCGAACAGCGGCAGCTGCGGTTCCACCCCGGCGGCGGCCCAGCGCGCGCGGTGGCGGTGTCCGGCCAGGCCGCGCAAGGCGCCGGCGTCGGCCAGGCGCTCGCGGGTGGCGGCGTCGAGGTTGCCGCGGTAGCTGAGGTCGTCCATGCCGCTGAAGTCGCGCTGCTGACGGGCCTGGACGATGCGCTGCGCCACCTCTTCGCGCAGGCCGCGGACCATGCGCAGGCCCAGGCGGATCGCCGGCTGCGGCTGGCCGTTGTGTTCCAGGCTGCAGTCCCAGTCGCTGTAGCGCACGTCCACCGGGCGTACCTCGATGCCGTGGCGGCGCACGTCCTGCAGCACCTGGTCGGGGCTGTAGAAGCCCAGCGGCCAGCTGTTGATCAGGGCGCAGGCGAAGGCCGTCGGCTCGTGGCATTTCAGCCAGCAGCTGGCGTAGGTGAGCAGGGCGAAGCTGGCGGCGTGGGACTCGGGAAAGCCGTAGCTGCCGAAGCCCTTGATCTGCTCGAAGATGCGCGCGATGTATTCCTGCGGATAGCCCTTGGCGCCCATCCGCTCGAACAGCTTCTGCCGGTGCGGCTCCAGGCCGCCATGGCGCTTCCAGGCGGCCATCGAGCGGCGCAGCTGGTCGGCCTCGCCGGGGCTGTACTCGGCGGCGATGATCGCCAGCTGCATCACCTGCTCCTGGAACAGCGGTACGCCGAGGGTGCGTTCGAACACCGGCTTGAGCTCTGCGGAGGGGTACTCCACCGGCTCCTCGCCGTTCCGCCGGCGCAGGTAGGGGTGGACCATGTCGCCCTGGATCGGCCCCGGGCGGACGATGGCCACCTCGATCACCAGGTCGTAGAAGGTTTTCGGACGCAGGCGCGGCAGCATGGCCATCTGCGCGCGCGACTCGATCTGGAACACCCCCACGGTGTCGGCGCGGCTGATCATCGCGTAGGTCTGCGGACACTCCGCCGGCAGGCTGGCGAGGGTCCAGCGCTGGCCGCGGTAGCGTTCGATCAGGTCGAAGCAGCGGCGCAGGGCGCTGAGCATGCCCAGGGCGAGCACGTCGACCTTGAGCAGGCCGACCGCGTCGAGGTCGTCCTTGTCCCACTGGATCAGGGTGCGCTCGGGCATGGCGGCGTTCTCCACCGGCACCAGGCTGTCCAGCGGCTGCTGGGAAATGACGAAGCCGCCCGGGTGCTGCGACAGGTGGCGCGGGAAGCCGATCAGCTCGGCGGTCAGCGCCAGTACCCGGCGCAGGATGGGGCTCTGCGGGTCGAAGCCGGCCTCGGCCAGTTGCTCTTCCGGTGGCACCTTTTCGCTCCAGCGCCCGCAACGATCGGCCAGGGCGTCGACCTGGTCCGGCGGCAGGCCGAGGGCCTTGGCCACGTCGCGGATCGCGCCGGCGCTGCGATAGCTGCTGACCACCGCGGTCAGCGCTGCGCGATGCCGGCCGTAGCGGCGGAACACGTACTGGATGACTTCCTCGCGGCGCTCGTGCTCGAAGTCGACGTCGATGTCCGGCGGCTCGTTGCGCTCGCGGGAGATGAAACGCTCGAAGAGCAGGTTGGCCTGCGACGGGTCGAGCTCGGTGATGCCGAGGGCGAAGCACACCGCCGAGTTGGCCGCCGAGCCGCGGCCCTGGCAGAGGATGCCGCGGCCACGGGCGAAGGCGACCAGGTCGTGGACGGTGAGGAAGTAGCTGTCGTAGCCCAGCTCGGCGATCAGCGCCAGCTCGTGCTCGATCTGCTGGCGGACCTTGGCGCCTTCGCCTTCGGGCCAGCGGCGGCGCAGGCCTTCCTCGGTCTTCTCGCGCAGCCAACTGCTCGGCGTGTGGCCTTCGGGCACCAGTTCGCGCGGGTACTGGTAGTCCAACTGGTCGAGGTCGAAGGTGCAGCGTTCGGCGATGCGCAGTGTCTCTTCCAGCAAGGCTGGCGGATACAGCTCGGCGAGCACCTCGCGCGGGCGCAGGTGGCGCTCGCCGTTGGGGTACAGCCAGGCGCCGGCCTCGTGCACCGGCAGGTGCCGGCGGATGGCGGTCATGCAGTCCTGCAGGGCGCGGCGGCCACGGGCGTGCATGTGCACGTCGCCGCAGGCCACGGCGGGGATGTCCTGGCGTTCGGCCAGCGCCAGCGCCTGGCGCAACTGGCCGGCGTCGTCGGCGCCGCGGAGGAGTTCCACGCCCAGCCAGAGGCGCCCGGCGAAGCGTTCGCGCAGCCAGGCGCCGTGCGGTTCGCCACCCGGGTCGGGCAGCCAGATCGCCAGCAGGCCGTCGAGGTCGCCGTCGAAGTCCTCGCGCACCAGGTGGTAGCTGCCCTTGTCGGCGCGGCGCCGGGCCTGGGTGATCAGCCGGCAGAGGTTCTGGTAGCCGGCCAGGTCTTGCGCCAGCAGCACCAGCTTGGGGCCGGCGTCGATGCGCATTTCGCTGCCGACGATCAGCGCCAGTTCGCAGGCCTTGGCCGCCTGCCAGGCGCGGACGATGCCGGCCAGGCTGCACTCGTCGGTGATCGCCAGGGCGCGGTAGCCCAGGCGCGCGGCACGCTCGAAGAGCTCCTGGGCGCTGGAGGCACCGCGCTGGAAGCTGAAGTTCGACAGGCAGTGCAGCTCGGCGTAGGCGGGCGTCATGCGAACCAGCCGTGGAGCAGCCACGGCCCCTCGTTGCCGACCTCGCGGTAGGCCCAGGCGCGCTGGCCGGCGCGGGTCTCTACCAGGTAATAGTCGCGGCGCAGGTCGCCGCCGTCCCACCAGCCGGATTCGATGCGCTCGGGTCCTGCGAGGATGCGCGGTGCGGCTTCGCGCAGCACCTGCGGTTGCGCCAGCAGCCAGCCGGGGCGCGGGCCGCAGGGTGCCAGCGGCGGCGGACGCGGGTTGTCGCGCGGTTGCCAGGCCTGCTCCGGTCGGTGCTCGGCGAGGGCGCCGAGGCCGTGCACGGCGTCGTCGCCGAGACGGGCGCGCAGGCGTTCGCGCAGTTGCTCCCAGGGCAGCGACTGTTGCGGGCGCTCGTCGAACAGCTGGCGGTGCTCGGGGGCGAAGGCCGGCAGTTCGTCGGCGTGCAGGCGCACGGCATACACCGGGGCGGGCAACTGCAGGTGCTCCAGGCGGCCACGGGTCAGCTCGAAGAGCATCGCCGGGTCGCGCTCGGCGCTGAGCAGGCCGACCGGCATGCGCGTGTCGCCTCGGCCGTGGTGTTCCAGGTGCAGCTCGAAGCGTTGCACGCCGCTGTCGCGGCCGGCGAGGAAGGCAGCGAGGTCGCCGGTCAGACGGCGCAGCGGGAAGAGCAGGGCCTGGGTCGACTCGACGTCGAAGTTCAGCTCGAGGCGCGACTCGAAGACCTCCGGCGGACGGTAGAAGTCCAGGGCCAGGGCGCGCTGGCCGAGCAGGGCGTCCAGGTGCTGCAGCAGCGTCGGCGGGAAGCGCCGGGCCAGGCCGTCGCGGGGCAGGACGAGGACCTGCTGCAGCGTGCGCAGGCCCATGCGTGCCAGGCTGGAAAGGGCTTCTTTCGGCAGGCCGCAGCGCTCCAGCGGCAGGCGGCCGAGGACTTCACGCAGCTCGCCGGGGTCTTCCACGACCAGGCCGTCGCCGGCGTTGACCAGCACCCGCGCGGCGACCGGATTGGGCGCCAGGCCGATGCGCTGGCGAAAGCCCAGGGCGTCCAGCTCGGCGCGCAGGCGTGCCTCGAAGCGCGGCCAGGGCCCGAACAGGCCGAGGCTGGAACGCACCTCCAGCAGCAGGGCGCGCGGATAGTGCTGGCTGACCTGTGAGCTGAAGCCGTAAGCCCAGGCGGCGAGCAGGTCGTGGCAGCGCTGGATTTCCTCGGCGTCGTAGTCGGCACAGGCGAAATCGCCGCTCAGGGCGCGCGCGGCGGTCAGCGATTGCCCGGGGCGCAGGCCGAGCTGGCGGGCCGCCGGGTTGAGCGCCTGGATGACGCGGCGCTGCGCCGGGCCGCCGAGCAGGGCCAGGGGCGCCTCGGGATCGGCGCGGCCGCGCAACGCGGCGTCCATCGCCAGCTGCGGTAAAAGGATGCAGGCCCAGAGCATGTCGGCCTCAGTGCAGCGCCGCCAAAGGCAGCGGCTTGGCCGGGGCCAGCCCGCCGCGGCACTTGAGCACGCGCAGCTGCGCCGGGCGCGTCTCGACCGCCAGGCGCAGGGCCGCGGGGGAGGGGTTGACTGCCTCGCGCAGCGGGCGGAAGGCGAAGCCCAGGGTCTGGCCGCTTTCCGCCGCCACCTGCAGGCGGCGCAGGGCGCGGTCGTCGGCCTGCTGCGGCCAGCACAGCACGGCGCCGCAGCAACCCGAGCGCAGCGCTTGTTCGGCGGCCCAGAGCGCGTCGCGGCCGTCGGCCTCGACCCAGATCAGTTGGCGCAGATCGACACCGGCGTCCAGCCAGGCGCGCGGGTAGGGCACATGCGGCGGAGCCACCAGCACCAGGCGCTCGCCAGCGGCACTCAGGCGCGCCAGGGTCGGCCAGAGCAGCTGCAGTTCGCCGATGCCCTCGGCGGCATGGAGGATCTCGCTGAGCGCCGCTTCCGGCCAGCCGCCGCTGGGCAGCAGGGCGTCCAGGCGGGCATGGCCAGTGGGCTGGGCGCCGGCCGGCGCGGCGAGCGACGGGCCTTTCCAGACGCGGCGCTGGTCGAGCAGTTCGCCCAGGGCTAGCGCGACGCCCATGTCCGCACCGGGAGGATGTGTCTGAAGGGAAGGGATGAAGGCGTCATGGGGATGTCAGAAAATACTGTATGGAAATACAGTATCGGTCGACCTCTGCCCACGGGTCAATATCGCCGCACGCCGGGGCACAGCGGCCAACGTGGGGGCGCGGTGCGCAGCCTGGCCGTCCGTCGGGTAGGCTCTTAGGCGTCTGTAGGAATTGATCGGGCGGGGTTGTGCGATATGTCGATGCTGACTTTTTGCTACTACTGATCGAACTTGCCGGCGAAAAGCCGGTCAGAGATGCCGTATTCGGGCTTCTGCGCCTCGTCCGGACGCCCCCAAGGGAGTAAGGGCCGGGCATTGTAAGCCGCACGCGGCCTCATTAGACTGCGCGCCATTCATACCCTCGTTCCTGTCGAAGGACTCACATGATCAAGAAATGTCTGTTCCCGGCTGCCGGTTACGGCACCCGCTTCCTCCCGGCCACCAAGGCCATGCCCAAGGAAATGCTGCCGATCGTCAACAAGCCGCTGATCCAGTACGGCGTTGAAGAGGCGCTGGAAGCCGGGCTGTCGGAGATCGGCATCGTTACCGGTCGCGGCAAGCGCTCCCTGGAAGACCACTTCGACATCAGCTACGAGCTGGAAACCCAGATTCGTAACACCGACAAGGAAAAATACCTGGTCGGTATCCGTCGCCTGATCGACGAATGCACCTTCTCCTACACCCGTCAGATCGAGATGAAGGGCCTGGGCCACGCCATCCTCACCGGCCGCCCGCTGATCGGCGACGAGCCCTTCGCCGTGGTCCTGGCGGACGACCTCTGCCTGAACCTGGAAGGCGACAGCGTCCTGAAGCAGATGGTCAAGCTGTACAACCAGTTCCGCTGCTCCATCGTGGCGATCCAGGAAGTGCCGCCGGAAGAGACCAACAAGTACGGCGTGATCGCCGGCGAGATGATCCGCGACGACATCTACCGCGTGAACACCATGGTCGAGAAGCCCAAGCCCGAAGAAGCCCCGTCGAACCTGGCGATCATCGGCCGCTACATCCTGACTCCGGACATTTTCGACCTGATCGAACAGACCGAGCCGGGCAAAGGCGGCGAGATCCAGATCACCGACGCCCTGATGAAGCAGGCCCAGGACGGTTGCGTGCTGGCCTACAAATTCAAGGGCAAGCGTTTCGACTGCGGTAGCGCCGAGGGTTACATCGAGGCGACCAACTTCTGCTACGAGAACCTCTACAAGACCGGCAAGGCTTGGTAATTCCAGCGCTTTGACGGTTTGTCGAAAAAGCCACCTTCGGGTGGTTTTTTCGTTTCTGCTCAAACGACTCGGTGTTCCCCCTGTAGGAGCGGCCCATGGCCGCGAATCGCGCGCATGGCGCGCTCCTACAGGTGAAAATCGGCGCGCGGAGAAGGTCCGCTCCTACGGAATCGGCATCGCCTCCGACCCCGGCCCCAGCGGCTGGCCGTAGCTGAACTCCACGTAATTACCGGCAGGATCCCTAAGTCCGCAGTAATAGCCGACCGGGTAGGGTTCCTGGCGCGGCGGCCAGATCAGGCATCCCGCGCGCTCGGCTTCGGCGGCGATGGCGTCGACCTTTTCGTGGCTGTCCACGGCGAAGCCGAAGTGGCTGTAGTCGTCGCTGGCCAGGTGGCGGGATTCGCCGCCGGGCATGATGACGAAGATGAACTGGTGCTCCTTGCCCGGCTCGGCCATCCACACGATGCGCGAGCCCTTGCCTTCGCGCTGGTGGATCACGCGCATGCCGCAGAAGCGTTCGTAGAAGGCGATGCTGGCCTCGAGGTCGGGAACATGCAGGGCCAGATGGGTCAGGGTCGGGCGCATGACGGCTTCCTCCTTCGCTGCTCCTGAAGGATAGGTCAGCGGCGATGAGGTATGCTGCCGGGCATCTGTACGTGGAGAACGACGATGGCTTTCGATTTCGATCTGTTCGTGATTGGCGCGGGTTCCGGCGGTGTGCGCGCCGCGCGCTTTGCCGCCGGTTTCGGCGCGCGCGTGGCGGTGGCCGAGAGCCGCTACCTGGGCGGCACCTGCGTTAACGTCGGCTGCGTGCCGAAGAAGCTGCTGGTGTACGGCGCGCACTATCATGAGGACTTCGAGCAGGCGAGCGGCTTCGGCTGGAGCCTGGGCGAGGCGCGCTTCGACTGGCCGACCCTGATCGCCAACAAGAACCGCGAGATCCACCGCCTCAACGGCATCTATCGCAACTTGCTGGTGAACAGCGGCGTGAGCCTGCTGGAAGGCCACGCGCGCATCCTCGACGCGCATACCGTGGAAGTCGCCGGCCAGCGCTCCACCCCCGCCAATATCCTCATCGCCACCGGCGGCTGGCCGCAGGTGCCGGAGATTCCCGGCAAGGAACACGCGATCACCTCCAACGAGGCCTTCTTCCTCGAGCGCCTGCCGAAGCGGGTGATCGTGGTCGGTGGCGGCTACATCGCCGTGGAATTCGCGTCGATCTTCCAGGGATTGGGTGCGCAGACCACGCTGCTCTACCGCCGCGACCTGTTCCTGCGTGGCTTCGACCGTGGCGTGCGCGAACACCTGCGTGACGAGCTGACGAAGAAGGGCATGGACCTGCAGTTCAACGCCGACGTCGCGCGCATCGACAAGCAATCCGACGGCAGCCTGCTGGCCACCCTCAAGGACGGCCGCGTGTTCGAAGCCGACTGCGTGTTCTACGCCACCGGCCGCCGCGCCATGCTCGACAACCTGGGGCTGGAGAACGTCTCGGTGGCGCTGGACGACAACGGCTTCATTCGCGTCGATGAGGCCTACCGCACCAGTGAGCCGTCGATCCGCGCCATCGGCGATGTCATCGGCCGCGTGCCGCTGACCCCTGTGGCCTTGGCCGAGGGCATGGCGGTGGCCCGGCATCTGTTCCGCCCCGAGGAATACCGCCCGCTGGACTACAAGCTGATCCCCACCGCGGTGTTCAGCCTGCCGAACATCGGCACCGTCGGCCTCACCGAGGACGAGGCGCGCGCCGCCGGGCACAAGGTGAAGCTGTTCGAAAGCCGCTTCCGCGCGCTCAAGCTGACCCTCACCGAGTCCCAGGAGAAGACCCTGATGAAGCTGGTGGTCGACGCCGAGACCGACAAGGTGCTGGGTTGCCACATGGTCGGCCCGGAAGCCGGCGAAATCCTCCAGGGCATCGCCATCGCGCTGCGCGCCGGGGCGACCAAGCGGGTGTTCGACGAAACCATCGGCATCCACCCGACGGCGGCCGAGGAGTTCGTCACCATGCGCTCGCCGGTGGCCTGACGCGGGGCGGAGCTGCCTCGTTATCCCCGCGAAAGCGGGGGACCCAGCAAAACAAAAAGCCCGGTGCATGCACCGGGCTTTTTCATTACCGCTGTTACTGCGCGACGGGCGCTGCAGCGGCCTGCTGCTGCCGCTTCGCATAGCGCTGGGCGAGCACCGCGCAGACCATCAGCTGGATCTGGTGGAACAGCATCAGCGGCAGCAGGATCACGCCGATGCTGCCGGTGGCGAACAGCACCTGGGCCATGGGCACGCCGGTGGCCAGGCTCTTCTTCGAGCCGCAGAAGACGATGGTGATCTCGTCCTCCTTGTCGAACCCCAGGCGGCGGCTGAGCTGGGTGGTGGCGAACAGGGCGATGGCCAGCAGCACGCAGCAGGCGACTACCAGGCCGGCCAGCGCGGTCAGCGGCACCTGGTGCCAGAGCCCCTGGATCACCGCGGCGCTGAAGGCGGTGTAGACCACCAGCAGGATCGAAGCCCCCCCCCTGGTCGACGTAGCGCAGCACCGGCTTGTGCTCGTCGACCCAGCCGCCAATCACGCCGCGCAGCACCTGGCCGGCGATGAATGGCACCAGCAGCTGCAGGGTGATCTTGCCGATGGCGTCGAGGGTGGAGACGCCGGTATCACCGTGCACGCCGAGCAGCAGTTGCACCAGCAGCGGAGTGAGGAAGATGCCGATCAGGCTGGAGGCCGAGGCGCTGCACACGGCGGCCGGGATGTTGCCGCGGGCCAGCGAAGTGAAGGCGATGGACGATTGCACCGTGGCCGGCAGGGCGCAGAGGTAGAGCAGGCCGAGGTACAGGTCCGGCGTCACCAGCGGCGACAGCAGCGGCTTGAGCACCAGGCCGAGGATCGGGAAGAGGATGAAGGTACTGGCGAACACCAGCAGGTGCAGGCGCCAGTGGGTGGCGCCGGCGACGATCGCCTGGCGCGACAGCTTGGCGCCGTGCAGGAAGAACAGCAGGCCGATGGCCAGGTTGGTGATCCAGCCGAAGGCGACGGCCACCGTGCCCTGGCAGGGCAGCAGGCTGGCGACGGTCACGGTGGCGACCAACGCCAGGGTGAAGTTGTCGGGGAGCAGACGGGGACGGGCCATGGCGATCTTCTCGGGCAAGGGCTTGAGGCAAGAGCCGCGGCCTCTGGCGGGCCGGCGGTAGCACGCACTCTATGCCCGACCCACCGGTTCCGGCTAACGCGAGAAAGTCAGCTTGTGTCGCTGAACGGACAGAAATTTCCTTCAGACGATGCCGGCACCCACTTGTACCTCGGCGACGCTGACCATCGAACGCATGCGTTCGGCCAGGACTTCCGCACGCTTGGCCGGCAGGCCCGGCACGCGCAGTTCGATCCGCAGCCAGTCCTGTTCCTGCACGGCATGCACTTCCGATGGCAGCCAGCCTTGCAGGGCGAACAGGTTGAGCAACTTGCACAGCACGTCGGCCTCGGCTTCGGCGCGGATGGCGAACAGCGCTGCCCGGGCGGCATCGGCGGGGCGGCAGGTCCAGCCGTCGGGACGCTCCTCGGGGGCGGCGCCAAACAACTCGACGGGCAGGGTGGATTCGCGCAGCGGCAGGGACAGGGCTTGGTTCATGACTCGGGACCGACAGGGGTGGGCGTGAAGCCATTGTCGATTCCGCTGCGAGGTTTTGCTTTGCTCAAATCGCTCCCAAAAGACCTAGCTGCGCATAAACTATTCGCCTGATTGCTATATGGAGGATTTTCTATGCCTGTCGAGTTGGATGCCTACGACAAACGCATTCTCGCCCTGCTGCAGGAAGAGGCGACCCTTTCCACCGCCGAGATCGCCGAACGCATCGGCCTGTCGCAATCGCCTTGCTGGCGTCGTATCCAGCGTCTGAAGGAAGAAGGTGTCATCCGCCGCCAGGTGACCCTGCTGGATCGCAAGAAGATCGGCCTGAATGCGCAAATCTTCGCCCAGGTGAAGCTGAACACCCACGGGCGCAACCACCTCACCGAGTTCGCCGAGGCGATCCGCGAGTTTCCCGAGGTGCTGGAGTGTCATGTGCTGATGGGGTCGGTGGACTTCATGCTGCGCATCGTCACCGAGGACATCGAGGCCTACGAGCGCTTCTTCTTCGAGCGGCTGTCGCAGGTGCCGGGCGTGCAGGAGATCAACTCGATTGTCGCGCTCTCGGAGATCAAGTCGACCACCAGCCTGCCGTTGCCGGGGCGCTGAAGGGCGGGAAGGGTGCCGGGCGAGCCGGCACCCGGAAGGCGTCAGGCGGCGCCGAGGAAGTCCATCTTGCCGACCTCTACGCCGTTGTGGCGGAGGATCGCGTAGGTGGTGGTGACGTGGAAGTAGAAGTTGGCGTTGGCGAAGTGCAGCAGGAAGTCGAGGCCTTTGAAGTGCAGTTCGCGGCTCGGGGTCTTGATGGTGATGTCGCGGTTCTCCGCGCCTTCAAACTGCTCGGGCTTCAGGCCCTTGAGGAAGTCGACGGTCTTGGCGATGCGTGCCTGCAGGTCGGCGAAGCTCTTTTCCTCGTCGGCGAAGCTGGGGATGTCCACGCCGGCCAGGCGGGCGCCGCAGCCCTTGGCGGCATCGCAGGCGATCTGCACCTGACGGGTCAGGGCGAACATGTCCGGGGCCAGGCGGGCATTGAGGAAGACGCTGGGATCGATGTTCTTGGCCTGCGCATGGGCTTCGGCCTTGGCCAGGATGGCCGAGAGGTTGCCGAGCATGCGGATGAAGACGGGAACGGAAATCTGGTAGATCGACAGGGACATGCGAGGTACTCCAGACAGGAAGTAAGAGGCCTGCGCGTTGCGGCGCGCCCGGGGAGTCTACTGCGAAGCCAGTGCAGCGTCGCCTGGGCGCGGCGGACTTTTAGCGGCCGGCGAGTTGGGAGGCGCTGCAGCCGTTCAAATCCACCTTGCCGACGTAGGGATTACCCCAGCCCATGACGCAGCCGACCATCTGGTTGCGCTGCTTCTCCCAGGTTTCCACCGGGTACTGCTTGTTCCAGGCCTCGAACAACTGGCGGTCCTGGCTGGAGATCTTCAGGCCGTAGCGCTCGCTCATGTAGAAGTAGGTGCGCGCGATCATCCCGCGGATCTGCGGGCGCGGCATGGCCTTCTTCGCCTTGAAGTCGACGACCATCGGGCAGGCGCCGTACTGCGGCGGCTGCTTCGGCAGCCAGCCGTAGCTGAAGTTGTTCCGGTCGCCGTTGACCTCGCCGATGCTCGGCACCAGGTTGAACAGGTCGGCCTCGGCGCGCTGGTACACCGGGTCGTGCCGCGAGCAGTTGCTGCGTCCGCCGCTCTGCCAGCACTGGCGCTGGTGGCCGATGACCCAGGCGGGGACTATGTGTTCCCACTCGATGCGTTCGGCGCGCTTCTGGTTCTTGCGCGGTACGTAGCCGCAACTGGCCAGGTCGACGTGGTTGCCCTTGTAGTGACAGCCGCAATAGAACTCGACCGACTGCCGGGCATAGAGCTTCCAGCCGATCTTCTTGGCTTCCTGGAAGGTGCGGGGGGGCTCCGCAGAGGCGGCCAGTGGCAGGGCGAGAAGCAGCAGGGTCAGAATGTGGCGACGAATTTTCATAAGAAATTTCATTCAGAAAACGCCGCATCTTACTGATCTTTAAGAAGCTGCCAATCGTGGCAATCGAATGGCAACGCGCTTGTCGGAGCCGTGATGACGGAAATAGCGAGGGATTTAGGAGGCCGCTGAGCCCTGAATGGCGCGGGTTTCCGGGCTTTTCAGGCGCTGTGCGGAAGTACCGGTCTTGTTTCGCCAGCGAGGCGTAGAATGCAAAGATGAGCCGAGGATTTATCTAGTAAATGGCTTTTAAATATCATTGTAACTCTATGATATTTAAAGATTTATTTTTCTTGAGAAATTACTTTAAGTTTGGCTGGCGCGAGCGGTAGGCGGCTCGTGCGGCGACCGCAGGAGGTCATTGCCCATGAACGCTCGATTCGTCGTTTCCACCCTGTGTGGCGTCTTGCTGAGCCTGCCGGTCATGGCTGGCCAGCCGCCGGCCCGCAGCATCGAGCGGATCTATGTCAGCCCGGGCGCCAGCGGCAGCATCGACAGTTCCTCGAGCTCGCAGAGCTACGACGGCTACGGCGGCGCCCAGGTGCCACGTAGCTATGAGCAGGGTTCGAGCACGGTGATCATCGACAACAGCGGCGATCAGAATGGCGGCATCCGCCAGAGCATCGAGTACCCCAATGGCGTGCAGTTCGAAGTCACGCCGGGAACGACCCGCTCGAATAGCCAGCGGCAGTCATATCCCTGACGAGGGGCTGACCGTCGCCGTAGGAGCGGACCTTGTCCGCGAATCGCGCGCATGGCGCGCTCCTACAGGGGGATCGCGGATGAGATCCGCTCCTACGGGGATTCCTTGCGGACGAGGCGCGACTTGCGCATACCGCCCTTGCAGTAGAAGGGGCCGGTATCGCCGCGCAGGTGGTAGAGGGTAGCGAGGAAGGCCGAACTGGTGCGGCCGACGGAGAGGCTGCGTAGCTCCTGGTAAGCCCACAGCCAGTCCTGGCGGTTGTTCTTGGTCATGGAATCGTCCTTGATTCAGTTGAGGCTTGAAACGTCTGCCATGGACCATAGTGGGCGTGGCGGGCCTCTGCAAGCCAAATCATGACCGTAGCGTCATTCCTTGTAGCTCGGGTCCAGCCGCTCCAGCTTGCGCAGCCAGGCCTGCCAGAGGATCTGGCGTTCGCCCACGGCCTTGGCGAACTGACGCTCGGCATGGGCGCTCAGCGCTTCGGGAATCAGCCGCGGGTGCGGGTTCATGCCCAGCACCGCCTGCTGAATCTCGCAGGCGCGGTTCAGGTAGAACATGGTGTAGAAGGCGTCGGCGACGGTCGCGCCCACTGTCAGCAGGCCGTGATGGCGCAGGATCAGCGCCGGGTGCTGGCCGAGCGAGGCGACGATGCGCTCGCGTTCGCCCAGGTCCAGGGCGATGCCTTCGTAGTCGTGGTAGCCGAGGTTGCCGTGGAATTCGGCGCTGATCTGGTTGAGCTGCAGCAGGCCTTCGTCCAGCGCGGCCACCGCCATGCCAGCCAGGGTGTGTGTGTGGATCACGCAGTGCGCGTCGTCGCGACCCATGTGCACGGCGCTATGGATGGTGAAACCGGCGACGTTGCAGGGCGAGTCGCCGATCACCTTGCCGTGCATATCGACGACGATCAGGTCGCTGGCGCGGATTTCCTCGAACATCATCCCGAAGGGGTTGATCAGGAAGCGCGGCTCGGCGCCGGGCAGGCGCACGGAGAAGTGCGTGTAGATGGTGTCGTCCCACTGGAAGTGGGCAGCCAGGCGGTAGGCGGCGGCCAGGTCGCGGCGCAGGGCGGCTTCGTCTTGGACGGGATGCATGGGCTCGTCTCGGCAATGAATGGGAGCGGCGAGCTTAGGCAGCGGCGCCGAGACGATGAATCACCGGAATTGCAACTTCACTTGCGCTTCGGCGAAAGCGAGCCTCAGGCGTTCGCCAGGCGTTGCCGCGCCTGCTGCAGGGCGTGGGCGAAGCGCTCCAGCGCCGGCGAGTGCTCCTGGCCCTGGCGGGTGATGCTCTCGAAGCGCGAGACATAGGCCAGGCTGCCGCCGCCGAGCCGGCGCAGGCGGCCCTGCGCGAGCCAGGCCGCGGCGTAGTGGCTGGGCAGGTAGCCGATGTAGGTGCCGGAGAAGATCAGGGTGGCGATGGCCTCGATGGAGTAGGCGGTGACGCTGCGTTTGAAGTCCAGGCCGTGGGGCCGCTTGCTGTCCGGCCAGAAGCCGCGCTCGACGTAGTCGGCCTGGCGGATTTCTTCGAGCAGCGGCTCGTCCTTGCGGGCAAAGAACGGGTGCTCCGCCGCGCAGTAGAGGTCCTGTTCTTCCTCGAAGAGCATCTGGTAGTGCAGGCCGGAGAGGTGCTGGCGGAAGTTGCCCAGGGCGAGGTCGAGACGGCCCTCGAGCACCTCCAGCTCAAGTTCGTCCGGGCGCATGATCTGCAGGCTGACCTGGGCGCCGGGCTGGCCCTGGCGGTAAAGCTGGATGGCCAGCGGCAGCGGGCAGCTTTCCAGACTGATGAGGTTGTCCAGGGTGCCGACCTGCAGGTGCTCGGCGCCGTCCTGGGCGGCGGCGCTCACGCGCAGGCGGAACTTCTCGAGGTCGGCGAACAGCTCCTGCGCCGCGAGGTAGATCTCGCGACCCTGGGCGGTGGTCTGGAAACCGCCCTTGCCGCGCCGGCAGAGGCTGCAGCCCAGGCGTACCTCGAGGTCACGTACGGCCACGCTCAGGCGCGGCAGGCTGGTGTTCAGCCGGCCCTGGGCGGCGGTCAGGCCACCGGCCTCGACGATGGCGCAGAAGATGCGCAGCAGGCGCAGGTCGATATCGGACAGGTTGCCGAGCATCTGGAGTTTCCGAAGGGCAGGAAAAGCGCATTCTCGGCGGCAGCGACAGCGCCAACAAGCCGGGCTCAGGCGTTGGCGGCGGCGCTGCGCGACTCCTCCACGTACTCCTTGAGCCAGCGCAGCACTTCCACGGCGTCCCAGCGCGAGGGGTCGAACATGGCATATGCCTGGCCCTGGTAGCCGACCACGTCCAGCGGCCTGTGGTAACCGGCGCGCTGCAATAGCGCCTCGATCTCGGCGAAGCAGGTGTTGAAGTGGGCCCGGGAGAAGGGCGTCTTGCCTTCGGTGACCAGGCCTTCGAGGTGCAGTTCGGCCACCGCCTCGCTGACTTCCTCCACGGCCATGTGGTTCACGGTGTATTTCATCTGGCGGATGTCGACCATTGCGCGCTCCTGTTGCCGGTTCCTGCCTCGGCGCCCTTTCTCAGGGTGCCTTTCGTCATGTCCTACAGGGTAATCGAAAAATACTGTATGCATAAACAGTATTTGCGGCTAGTATCGATTTCGCTGGTTCACTGAATCCATGGTCGTCGCCCGAATGCCCGCGCCCAGACGCGCTTCGGCGGCCACCGCGAAGAAGAGGAACGCGTGATGATCCGAGGCAACCTGTTGCTGCTGTGCACCGTGCTGTCCCTGCTCGTCGGCTGCGCCGAACCGCCGGCGGAAAAGCCGATGGCCAATGGCGCCTACCTGGTCATCGACGGACATGAGGCCTGGGCCGTGCTGGTGGCCAACGGCAAGCGCATCGAGGAACACGGCACTGTGCGCGATGCCATTCGTCTGCCGCGTTCGCGCTCGATGGTCGCCGCCAGCTATGTGATCGATACGCCCAATTGCGGGCGCCTGCAGTGGCTGACCGAAGGTGAGGGCAGCAATGCTGGCACTACATTGCTGCTGCCGGCGCAGAGCAGCGCGAGCGACTTGTCCCAGTGCCAGATCCGCACTGGCATGAGCCGCGTCTGGACGGCGCTCGACTATTCGAGCTGATCATCAATTCTTCACGGCAATTTCACATTGAAGGGGTATGTTGGAGCCCATCGCTAACGGACTAGCGCCCCAATGAAAAACCCGCCCAAAGGCGGGTTTTTCATTTTCTGCCGGACGCATCCGACGCGCCTCACTCGGCCGGGCGATAAACCCGCGCAAAGCGTTGCGCCTGGGTCACGCCGTAGTCGCCTGGGGCGTACTGCATGACCCAATCGCCAGCCTCGCCTTGCAGCACGTCACCGGCTGCCGAGCGGGCGATGCGGAAGGCTTCGTCCATGCGCCGCGCCAGCACCACGCTCGGGCGGTTGCGGTAGGCGCCGTCGACGCCATGGGCCAGCCCGGCCTCGGCCGGCAGGTACTTGGCGTCGAATCGCTCGCGCGATACCACCCAGCGCTCGCCGGTGGCGCTGCTGATCAGCGCGTCGCCGCGCTCGTAGCGGTTGGCGCCTTCCAGGCTCATCAGCGCGCCGCTTTCGGCGGCGAAGGCCACCTGCACGGTTTCGTCCTTCACGTAGCGCCCGGCCTGGGCGTCTTCGCGCAGGTCCAGGTCCTTGAGTTCGAGCATGTCTATCACCCTGAGGAAAACAGCTGGCTAGCCTAGCGGCGCAGGTGTTGCGATTTCGTCGTTTCAGCCGCGGCTCACCTGGAACGCTTCGCCCGTCGCGAAGAAAGCCCCGCCGGCCTGGTAGTGGATGGTCCGCAGCTCATCATCCGGGAAATGCCAGCGGCCATTGGAGAACGCCCGCTCATCGGCATAGGCGGCGACCACCTCGGCGATGAACAGGTCGTATTTGTCCTGGTTGTGCGGCTCGGCGATCACCTTGCATTCCAGGTAGGCCAGGCAGCCCTCGACGATGGGCGCCGCGATCTTGCGTGCGCGGCCCTGGGCGATGTCGAAACGGGCGAACTTGTCCATCTCGCCGCCGTTGTTCGAGCCGACCGTCAGGGTCAGTTCGGCCTGGCGGCGCGAGGGCAGCTGGATGACGAAAGCGCCGGAGCCCTCCACCAGGTGGCGCGACCAGGTGTTGCGGTCGAGCACCAGCATCAGCTTCGGCGGGTCGAAGTCCAGCGGCATCACCCAGGCCGCCGCCATCACGTTGGCCACGCCGTCGTGCTCGCTGGTGACGAGGGTCGATGGGCCGTGGTTGAGCAACAGGTAGGCCTTGGCCAGGGGTACGTCTTGCAGGTGGTTCATGGAGTGTCCTCAAAGGGTTCAGAGCAGCAGGCCGTCGACCGGCTCCAGCGGCGCCGGCAGCTCGCGCTCGCCGAGGATCTCCAGCACGGCGATCTCCAGGTTGCGGCTCATGGCGTCCAGCGGCAGGTCGTTGGGCTGGGTGTCGAACGGGTCGGCAATCTGGTCGCCGAGGGCGTCCAGGCCGAAGAAGGTGTAGGCCAGCACGCAGACCGCGAACGGGGTGAACCAGCCGATGCTGTCGACCAGGCAGAACGGCAGCAGGAAGCAGTACACGTGGACGATGCGGTGCAGCATGAGGATGTACGGATAGGGGATGGGCGTGCCTTTGATCCGTTCGCAGCCGCCGAGCACGTAGGACAGGCGGCTCACCTGCTGGTCGAGGTTGGCCAGCAGCATGTCGCTCGCGTTGGTCCGGCGACCGGCCTCGGCGAAGTCGCGGCCGAGGCGGGCGAGCAGGGCGCTGGAGGGATTGGGCGTTTGCGCCAGGGCTTGGGCATCGGCACCGAGCAGGCGGCGGGCATCGTCGCTTTGCGCCTGGCCGCGCAACTGGTCGCGCAGTACGTAGGCGAAGGCGGCCAGGCGGTTGCCGAGCACCCGGCGCCCGGTATCGTCGAGTCCGGGCAGCAGCGACAGGCTCTGCCGCGCCAGGTTGCGCGACACGATCAGCAGTTCGCCCCAGAGCGTGCGTGCCTCCCAGAAGCGCTGGTAGGCGACGTTGTTGCGAAAGCCCAGGAAGATCGCCAGGGTCAGGCCCCAGAGCGTGAAGGGCGTAGCGGTGAGCACCACCTTGTAGTGGTAGAAGGTGCCGTGGGTGGCCACCACCGCCGAACTGAGCAGCACCGTGTAGAGAACCTTGCGCCAGATAGCCGGAACGATCGAACCCTTGAGGGAAAACAGCAGCACCCAGAGCGTCGGGGTTTGCGGGCGGAGGATCATGCGGAGGGCTTCCAGGCGGGGCACACGGGTGTCGCGCATGATAGCCGAGATGAGGGCGGGAATTCGCGAGCAAGCGCGCTCCTACGCAGGAGCGGGCTTGCTCGTGAACCTGATGGTCAGCCTTCCTGGTACAGCTTCACGATCGCCGAGAAGTCCAGCTGGCCGTTGCCCTGGTTACTGAAGGTCTGGAACAGCTGCTGGGCCAGTGCGCCGAGCAGCACCGGCTGGCGTGCCTGGCGCGCGGCTTCGCTGGCCAGGCCGAGGTCCTTGAGCATCAGGTCGGTGCCGAAGCCGCCGCTGTAGCCGCGCGCAGCAGGTGCGCCGGTCAGCGGGTTGTTCACCTCCGAGCTCCAGCAGCGGCCGCTGGAGGTATTGATGATGCCGGCCAGTACTTCCGCATCCATGCCCAGCTTCACGCCTAGCGACATGGCTTCGGCCACGCCGATCATGCTGATGCCCAGCAGCAAGTTGTTGGCCACCTTGGCGACCTGGCCGTTGCCGGCACCGCCGCAGTGCACGATGTTCTTGCCCATGGCTGCCAGCACCGGGCGGGCACGCTCGAAGTCGGCCGCCTCGCCGCCGACCATGAAGGTCAGGGTGCCGGCCGCCGCGCCGCCGGTGCCGCCGGAAACCGGTGCGTCGAGCATCGGGTTGCCGTGGGCCTTGGCTGCTGCCGAGACGTCGCGCGCGCTGTGCGGGTCGATGGTGGAGGAGTCGATCAGCAGCACTCCCGGCTGGACGTTGGCGAGCAGGCCGTCGTCGCCGAGGAACACCTGCTTCACGTGGGCCGCCGCCGGCAGCATGGTGATGATGACTTCTACATCCGCGCGGGCCAGTTCCGCCGGCGAGCTCACCGCCTTGGCGCCCTGGGCCACGGCCGCCTGAACGGCTGTATGGGAGAGGTCGAAGACGCTCAGGTCGAAGCCGGCCTTGAGCAGGTTGGCGGCCATGGGGCCGCCCATGTTGCCGAGTCCGATGAAACCGATACGCATGGGATATCCCCTTGTTCTGCTTGTCGTTGGAGGGTCGCTGCGAATAGGGCCCGCATGGCCGGAGACCGCGGAACATCCTGTTTCCGTGGCCCGGCCCGCGGGTTGGCGGGGATTACTTGAGGTGGATGGTGGTATTCACCGCGCCGCCGACTTCGTTCTCGTCGAACCAGCGTTCGGTGACCGTCTTGGTCTGGGTGTAGAACTGAACCACCTGCTTGCCGTACGGGCCGAGGTCGCCGAGCTTGGAGCCGCGCGAGCCGGTGAAGGAGAACATCGGCACCGGCACCGGGATCGGCACGTTGATGCCGACCTGGCCGACGTCGATCTCTTCCTTGAAGTGGCGGGCGGCGGCGCCGGAGCGGGTGAACAGGGCGGTGCCGTTGCCGTTGGGGTTGGCGTTGATGATCTCGATGGCCTCGTCCATGGTCTTGGCGTGCATCACGCAGAGCACCGGGCCGAAGATTTCCTCGCGGTAGATGGTCATCTGCGCGGTGACGCCAGCGAAGATGGTCGGCGCGACGAAGTTGCCCTTGGCGTAGCCGGCGATCTGCGGGTTGCGGCCGTCCAGGGCCAGGCTGGCGCCTTCCTGGATGCCGCGCTCGATCAGGCCGCTGACACGGTCCAGCGCGGCGCAGGAAACCAGCGGGCCGACATCGGTGCCCGGCTCGCTGCCGCCGCTGACCTTGAGGGTCTTGGCCTTCTCAACCAGTTCCGGCAGCCAGTCGTTGGCCTCGCCGACCAGGATCACCACCGACAGCGCCATGCAGCGTTGCCCGGCGGCGCCGAAGGCCGCCCCTGCGATGGCGTTGAGGCTCTGCTCCTTGTTCGCGTCGGGCAGGACGATGGCGTGGTTCTTCGCGCCCATCATGCACTGCACGCGCTTGCCGGCCTGGGAGGCGCGGTTGTAGACGTGGGTGCCGACGCGGGTCGAGCCGACGAAGGAGACGGCCTTGATGTCCGGGTGGTCGCAGATCGCGTTCACCACGTCCGGGCCGCCGTGGACCACGTTCAGCACGCCCGGCGGGATGCCGGCTTCATGGGCCAGCTCGACCAGGCGCATGGTCACCATCGGGTCCTGCTCGGACGGCTTGAGGACGAAGGTGTTGCCGGTGGCGATGGCCATCGGGAACATCCACAGCGGGATCATCGCCGGGAAGTTGAAGGGGGTGATGCCGGCGCAGACGCCCAGCGGCTGCAGCAGGGTGAAGGTATCGACGCCGCTGGCGACGTTGTTGGCCAGCTCGCCCAACTGCAGGTTGCCGATGCCGGCGGCGTGTTCGACCACTTCCAGGCCGCGGAATACGTCGCCCTCGGCGTCGGGCAGGGTCTTGCCCTGTTCGGCGGTGAGGATGGCCGCCAGCTCCTTCATGTTCTCGCGGATCAGTTGCTGGTACTTGAGGAAGATGCGCGCGCGGGTGCCGATCGGGGTTTTCTTCCAGGTCTTGAACGCGGCCTTGGCGCTGGCCACGGCGCGATCGACTTCGGCGGCGGTGGCGAAGGGCACGCGGGCCAGGACTTCCTGGGTGGCCGGGTTGATCACCTCGCGCCATTCGCTGCTGGTGGACTCGACGGGCTTGCCGTCGATGAAGAGTTTGACCGTGGGGACGGCAGCGGTAGTAGTGCTCATCGGAACTCCCAGCCTGTGGCGGTTTGTTGTTATGGGCCTCGGGGCGTACCTCAAGGACTGTGGAATGATCCTAGCAGTGCATTTTTGATGAATTCAATGCGGTGATGTGCAAGCATGCTCTGCGTTTTTGCACATTGAAGGCCGCGCTATGGACTGGGACAACCTGCGTTTCTTCCTCGAACTCTCGCGTGCCGGCAAGCTCACCGTGGCCGCGCGGCGCCTGGGCGTGGACCACACCACCGTGGCCCGGCGCCTGCAGGCGCTGGAGAAGAGCATCGGCGCGCAGCTGCTGGTGCGCGAGCCGTCGGGCTACCGGCTGACCGAGGCGGGGCATGGCCTGCTGCCCCAGGCCGAGGCGATGGAAAGTGCCTGCAAGGTGATCGAGAAGCGCCTGGCGGGCGCCGAGGACAACCTGTCCGGCAAGGTGCGCATCGGCGCCACCGAGGGCTACGGCTCGACGCTGCTGACCTCGCAGCTGGTGGAGCTGAACAGCCGCCACCCGCACCTGGGCGTGGACTTGCTGGCGGTGCCGCGCGCGCTGCAGCTGTCACGCCACGAGGCGGACATCGTCATCACCCTGGAGCGCCCGGACCGCGGGCCCTACCTGGTCACCCGGCTGACCGACTATGTGCTGCGGCTTTATGCGTCGAAGGATTACCTGGCCGAGCACGAGCCGATCCGCACTCGCGACGACCTGCGCCAGCACGCGCTGGTCGGCTACGTCGACGACCTGCTCTACAGCAAGGAGTTGCAGTACCTCGACGAGATCGGCCGGCCGCTGCACATGGCCCTGCGCTGCACCAGCATCCTGGCCCAGCAACGCGCGGTGGCGGAGGGCGCGGGGCTTGCGATCCTGCCGGCGTTCGCCGCGAGCGAAGACCCGTCGCTGCAGCCGGTGCTGGCGGGTGAGATCGAATTCGTGCGGACGTTCTGGATGCTGATGCCCACGGAGCTCAAGGACATCGCGAGGATGCGCACCACCTGGGATTTCCTGCGGGAGAAGGCGGATGCGAGTCAGGCGGTGTTGATGGGGCGGGTGGGGTAAGGCGGGGGTATTTGGGCGCGCTTTGCGCGCGGATCGCGGACAAGGTCCGCTCCTACAGGGTTGTGCCCAAGCCCGATCACGGGTGTAGGAGCGGAGCTTCTCCGCGAAGGACGGACAAGGTCCGCCCGTATTGCGTTACGCCAGGCCGACGTAGAGGTTCTGCACGTCGTCGTTGCCGTCCAGGGCATCGAGGAAGGCTTCGACTTCTTCCAGTTCGGCGCCGGACAGGCTGACCGGGTTCTTCGCCTTGTAGCCCAGCTTGGCCGAGGCGACGGTGAAGCCGTGCTCGGGCAGGGCGCGGCAGACGGCGTCCAGGTCGGTGGAGTCGGTGAGGAACAGGGTGTCGCCGTCTTCCGAGCCCGGCTCGAAGTCCTGGGCGCCGGCTTCGATGGCGGCCAGTTCAGGATCGGCGTCGGCGCTGGCCGGAGTAGCCTCGACCATGCCCAGGTAATCGAAGTCCCAGGCTACCGAGCCCGAGGCGCCGAGCTGGCCCTTGCGGAACAGCACGCGGATTTCCGCCACGGTACGGTTCACGTTGTCGGTCAGGCATTCGACGATCACCGGTACGCGGTGCGGGGCGAAGCCTTCGTAGACCACGCGCTCGAAGCTGGCGCCGCCGTCGAGCAGGCCTGCGCCTTTCTTGATCGCGCGCTCCAGGGTGTCGCGCGGCATCGAGGCCTTTTTAGCCTGCTCGACCACCAGGCGCAGTTTCGGGTTCATGTCCGGGTCGGCGCCGTTGCGCGCGGCGATCATGATTTCCTTCGACAGCTTGCCGAACACGCGGCCCTTGGCGTTGGCTGCGGCTTCTTTATGTTTGGCTTTCCACTGGGCGCCCATGGTGACTCTCTTGGCAGGGGTTGTTCGAGGTCGGCAAGTCTAAGGCCTTGCGCGGCCGCTGGCGATCTCTTGCGGATCAGCGTGCGCGACTGTCGTGCCGGTACAGCCAGAACAGCGGCGGCAGCAGGACCAGCAGGGCGATGCTGTCGACCCACAGGTGCGAAACGATGCCGCGCTGCAGCGACACCCACATGTCCTGCGGGGCCCACAGCACGATGCTGGCGATCAGCCCGCCCCAGGCCGCCGGGCGGGCGCTGGTGTGACCGAGGTAGACCAGGGCGATGAAGCTGACCGCGTAGCTCTGCAGGGTGGCGCCGAACAGCGCGATCCACCAGATCTGCTCGGCGCGCGCCGGCTCGGGCACTGCGGCACCCCAGAAGGCCGCCTCGATGCTGCGGTGATAGGGCTCGAACAGAGCGGCGTCGCCAAGCCAGGTCAGCACCAGGCCGACCAGCAGGTGCGCGCCGGCAGCGGCGTACAGCCAGCGCACCAGCCAGCGGCGGGTGGCGGAAGCGGGACGGGTGGACATCCTTTTCCTCCTCGGACTCAGTCGTCGCGGGTGAGCACTTCCAGCAGCTCGATCTCGAACACCAGATTCGAGTTGGGCTTGATGTGCGCGCCGATCTGCCGCTCGCCGTAGGCCAGGTGCGCCGGTACGAACAGCTTGCGCTTGCCGCCAACCTGCATGCCCATCAGGCCGATATCCCAGCCCTTGATGACGCGGCCGGTGCCGATCACGCACTGGAAGGGCCGGCCCTTGTCGTAGGAGGAGTCAAAGACGGTGCCGTCCTCCAGGGTGCCCTTGTACTGGGTGGTGATCAGCGCGCCCTTGACCACGGCCTTGCCGTCGCCCAGCTGGATGTCCTCGATGCGCAGTTCGTCGCTCATGTTCGTCTCTCGTAATGCACGCGGCCCGAGCGGCCGCTACTGGGCCGGCGTTTTCGCAGGAATCGCCGGCGAAGGCAACTGCCGGGCTTCCATCACTGGCCTTCATGAGCACTATCGATCCCGGCGCGTGGCCAGTGCCGGGGCATCCGGCTAGAGTCGCCGTCAAAGCCACGTCCGCCCGCCCACCGCGCGCGGACCCCGACCGGAGTACCCATGAAGTCCCTGTCCGAAACCGCTTTCTCCATGCTCGACCTGGTGCCCATCCGCGACCAGGGCACCGTCAGTGAAGCGCTGAACAATGCCGTGGATGTCGCTCGCCATGTCGAGCGCCTCGGCTTCACCCGCTACTGGCTGGCCGAACACCACAACATGGACGGCATCGCCAGCTCGGCAACCTCCGTGCTGATCGGCCACATCGCCGGCAAGACCGCGCACATCCGCGTCGGCTCCGGTGGGGTGATGCTGCCCAACCATCCGCCGCTGGTGATCGCCGAGCAGTTCGGTACCCTCGCCAGCCTCTATCCGGGGCGCATCGACCTGGGCCTCGGCCGCGCGCCGGGCGCCGACCATGCGACCATGCGCGCCCTGCGTCGCGACCGCCTGATGGGCGATGGCGAGGACTTCCCCGAGCAGGTCGCCGAACTGGAAATGCTGCTTGGCCCGCGTCGTCCGCAGCAGACCCTGCTGGCCGTGCCGGGCGAGGGCACGCGGGTGCCGATCTGGCTGCTCGGCTCCAGCCTGTTCAGCGCGCGCCTGGCTGCGGAGAAGGGCCTGCCCTATGCCTTCGCCTCGCATTTCGCGCCACGCTACCTGCACGACGCGCTGCGCATCTACCGGCAGAATTTCCGCCCCTCGGCGATCCTCGATGAACCCTACGCAATGATCGGCGTGCCGCTGATCGCCGCGCCCACCGACGAGGAAGCCGACTACCTGGCGACCACCGCCTTCCAGCGCGTGCTGGCGCTGATCCGTGGCGAAAGCCTGAAGCAGAAGCCGCCGGTGGAGCGCATGACCGGCCTGTGGCTGCCGCACGAGCAGGAAGCGGTGGGCAACTTCTTCGGCCTGGCGGTGATCGGCGGACCGGAGAAGGTGCGCAGCCGCCTGGAAATCCTGGTCGAGCAGACCGGCGCCAACGAGATCATGTTCACCAGCGACATCTACGATCACGCGCTGCGCCTGCGCTCGCTGGAGATAGTCGCCGGGCTGCGTTGAGCCCATCGGCAAAAAGCCCGCTCTGTGAGCGGGCTTTTATGCTCTTTATCGCGGGTGGTATCTGGGTTTTTAGTTGTGAAAGATTCTTGACCCATATTTTGACCCATGGGTTCTACCCCATTTCCACGGACGGTTTGAAAAGGGCTGAGAACTTCATATCTTGCAGGGCGACTCTACGACGCATTCGTGGGTTATGAAGTCGCTCGATGTAGTCGAATAGATCCGCTCGTGCTTCGTCGCGAGTCCGATACGATTGATGGAAAATACGCTTCCGCTTGAGCAGACCGAAGAAGCCTTCACCGGTGGCGAGCATCGGGCTAGCCCCTACCTTCCGGTCCATTGCTTCGACGAGGAATGACAAATCTTCCTTGGTAAATGAAGTGCTTATGTGATGCTCCTGTGGCCCCGGATCATGGCGGGTCAAGCACTGCATGGGGCCGGGTGCAATGCTCGAGACTCTTGCGTCCGTTCAAGCCCCCGGCTCTTCCAGCAGATTCCTGAACACCTTCCCTTCCTTCTCAAGCTCCCGCTGTATCCCCAACAATGCCTCGTCTAGATGAATCGCATTGCGCCCTTTGGCGATAGTCGCTAGGGCCGCGAACTGCACCACGTTGACGATGTTCCCCCCGGACAATTCGAACCGCGCCAACTGCCCGGCCAGGCATTCACGATCTGTCTGGGCGGGGAGGGTGCGGTTCCAGATCGCGAGTCGTTCGTCCACGGCTGGGAAGGGGAAGCGGATGATCGCGTTGAAGCGGCGGAGGAAGGCTTCGTCGATGTTGGCGCGGAAGTTGGATGCGAGGATCACCAGGCCGTCGAATTCTTCCACCCGTTGCAGCAGGTAGCTGATTTCCTGGTTGGCGTAGCGGTCGTGGGCGTCCTTGACGCTGGTGCGCTTGCCGAACAGGGCGTCGGCCTCGTCGAAGAACAGGATCCATTCGCGGTTGCGCGCCTGGTCGAAGAGGGCGGCGAGGTTCTTTTCGGTTTCGCCAATGTACTTTGACACCACGCTGGACAGGTCAACACGGTACACCTCGCGGCCGGTGGCCTTGCCGAGCAGGGTCGCGGTAAGGGTCTTGCCGGTACCGGGCGGCCCGTGGAACAGCACGCGGTAGCCGGGGCGCAGGCGGCCGGCCATGCCCCAGTCGTGCATCAGGGTGCGGTGGTGGCGCACCCACTGCTCCAGTTCGGCGATGCGCTGCTGGACTTCCGTCTCGAGAATCAGGTCGTCCCAGTCGAGCGCGGTGCCGATGCGTCGAGCCGGGAAGCCGGCGCCGAAGGCGGGGGCCTGGGCTGTGCCGAGGGTGAGGCGTTCCACCCAGTCGCGGGCCATGACGATGCGGCCGGAAAGGATCGGCGCGCCGTCTCGGGCTTCCTCAAGGAGCAGCACGCCTTCGCGGGCGAACCAGTGCTCAGGGGAGAACAGCTGCTGCACCTCGAAGCGCCCGTCGAGGTTGTCGCCGGCGAGGAGGAAGGCGGCGGTCTCTCCGGTGGGAAGAAAGGTGCGACTGGCCTCGTCGCGCACGCCGCCGATCTCCGGGAAGTCGCCCTCGCGGGCCAGGGCGGTGCGGATTTCGTTGTCCAGTAGAGTGGGGCGTACGTGGGGGGCGAGGGCCAGCAGGAGCAGCACATATTCATCGAATGGTGGCTGCCGGTCGCGGATGAAAGTGCCTAGTGGCGAGCCGTCGTCGAAGAAGGTCAGGCGAAGTTCGCCGTCCGGAGCCAGTTCCTCGCCTTTGATGCGGGCACGGATCAGGCGTACCAGCACGTCGAATGCCGCGTCCAGGTTGGCGGCGTTTGAGCAGGGAGCGGGTTGGTTCATCTCTGGTTTCTCCAGCGGTCTGCACCTGTTGCTTCGCTCATACCCGAACGTCTCCGGCAGTGATCGCGTTGTAGGTCGAATTCACATGCCGTCGGCGTTTGCTGGCCTGGTCGGCCGGGCCTTTCTCCCATAGGCGCTCCTTCATGTTGGACTTGGAGGTGTAATTGCCGTGGTCATGGGACTCCGCCAGCAGCAGTTCACTGACGAAATAGGCGGTCACCTCGCCATGCTTCTCGATTGCCTTCAGCAGCAAACCGGGGCTGCCGCCATTGATGCTCGGCACGAAGGAGCTGGCTGTGGCCGGGGGCGGAGTGGCCATCTCGATCGTGACAGGTGGGTGAGCGGTCTTCTCGCGGAACCTGGTCCTGTCGGCAGGGTCTCGCTCGGCGTCGCCCCAGGTCACGACAATCCGTTGTGGGAAGACGTCCAGCGGCGCCGGCATTTTCCAGAAAGTGGTGACCGCTCGGTAGAAGAAAAGCTTGCCTTTGGTCTTGATGGCGGCCTTGGCCGGGCTCTCCACTTCGGCTTCCATCTTGCGGTTCATGCCTTGGGTGATCGGCACCAGGTTGTCGGCAGTACCTGGACCGTGGAGGTTGTCATTGAGCAGATGGCCGCGCACCCACTGGTGATTGGAGGAACCATCGGGTTTGGTATCCAGGGCCACGGCGTGTGACCAGCCGGGCGGGTTCTGATACGGGCTGGAGCCTTTGGTATTGCCGGACAGGTATGTCAGCGGCAGGGCATTGGTGGACTTGTCTCCGCCGGCATTGTGGGCGACCACCGTGCGCACCAGGGAGTCGTCCTCATTTTCGAAGCTGGCTTTTTCGAGGATGCGCTTGAGTGCATCGAGCTGGTTGCGGAAGTTTCGGATCTCCGAATTTACCGCGTTAGTGGCGGCTCGGTAGCCGGCCTTGTCCGCGGTGGACACCTTCTCACGAGCGGCGCGCAGTCGCTCCAGATCGTCTTCGCTTTTCACTACGAGCTTGTATTGGGCCAACGCTTCATTGGCGATGTTCTTCTGGTCGGCAGTGGCATTCGTGTCCTTCAGCTTGGTGTTGAGGAAATTTTCGATGGTGTCCGGCGTGGAGGCGATCATCAGGTCGGCTCGTTTGCCTTCGCCCCGGTAGTAAATCGAGTGATTTCCGCCATCCTTCGAGCGGAACTTGCGGCGTTCTTTCCACCACGAGACCAGTTCCTCGATTTTCTCCTTCGCCTTTTCCTTGACCTTCTTCGCCCCGCTCTTGACCTTCGCCACCACCTTCTTCGCGAAAGCGACCACCTTGTCCACCACCCAGTCGATGGCCTTGTTGATCGGCTTGGTGATGGTGGTAATGACGCCCTTGACCTGCTTGGCGATGTTGCCCAGGCCGAGCACCGAGGCGAACAGCGAGATTAGTACCGGCACCGAACGGGCCAGAGCGTTCTCCACGGCCAGGGTGACCTTGGCGAAGTTGCCAGCCGCGACCTCGGCGACAGCCTCGTAGACCGAGAGGATGAAGTCCTTGATCTGCTGGTAGCGCTCGACCAGGAACATCACCAGGTCGAACACCAGCTTGATCGCCTTGACGATGGCCGATGCCGGGTTGGTCAGCGACAGCAGCCAGACCACGCCCTCCTTGATCGCGGTGACGATCAGCCAGTTGCGGATTGCCGCCATCACCGTTTCCTTGAGGTTGGACAGCTGCGTCTTGATCTCTTCCCAGAGCACGCCGGGGCCTTCGGCGATCACCTTCTGCAGCAGCTCATAGCCCTTTTCCACCAGCTCGAACACCGGCGCGACGGCGGGCACCTTCTTGATCACACGCGCCTTGATGTTGGCGTAGGTCAGTCCCAGTACCTGCAGGACGATGCTGAGGATGCCGCGCGGGCTGAATTCGAACGGGCCGGTCAGGTTGACCTCGGACAGGGCGCCGGTCAGCCAGCCGATTACCCCGTCGATGAGGTGCTTCTTGATGTGCTTGAAGAAGTTGCCGAGGCCGTCGCCGACCGCGCCGAACAGTTTCTTGATGAAGCCCACCGGGTCCTTGAGGATCGACGTGATCGCCTTGCCGGCGCGGTCGAAGAAGTCGAACACCGGCTTGGAATCGACCCCGGCGATCTCGCAGGCCCCCTCGATGGCCGCCCGCAGCGCCTCGGCGAAATCGCCCTGGAGCACCGCGCCGGCCACCCGCACGGCGGTTTTCAGCGCGGTCTGGAAGGTCGAGAGGATCTTGTCGAGGGCGGCCGCGAGGGCATCGGCGAGCTTGGTGATGCCCTCGATGGCCGCGTCGGCGACGGTGTTCACGCCGTCGATGGCGGCATCGGTGACCGAGTCGATGCCGTCGTTGATGCGCTTGGCGAGGCCCGGGAAGGTGTCCTTCAGGTAGGTGTTGACCTTGTCCTTGGCCCAGTCGCGGAACTTGTCGAGCTTGTCCACCACCCAGTTGCGGGCATCGTTGATCAGCTTGATCGCGGCGTTCTTCACCTTTTCGATGATCTTCTTCACCGCGTTGCGCACGGCGGTGAAGACCTTGTCGATGGCGTCGGTGATGACCTTTACCGCTTTCTTGATCGCGCTCTTGACCCGGTCCCACCAGCTGTCGTTTTCCTGCGCCTTTTCCAGCTCCTTCTTCTTCTCGGCGGCCTGGCGTTCGCCCTCGACCTTCTCCTTCTCGGCGTCCTTCTCGCCCTGTTCCAGTTCGGACTTGGCCTTGCCTTCCTCGCTCTTGACGTGCTCGCCGATCTCCTTGCGCGCCTTGCCCTGTTCGCCGGCGGCGTCCTTGTTGAAGGCGTTGACGTGCTCGT
The DNA here is from genome assembly GCF_000689415.1 of Pseudomonas knackmussii B13. Lineage (NCBI taxonomy): Bacteria > Pseudomonadati > Pseudomonadota > Gammaproteobacteria > Pseudomonadales > Pseudomonadaceae > Pseudomonas > Pseudomonas knackmussii. Next base: position 2,721,721 of record NZ_HG322950.1, read on the forward strand.
AGGCCTCGCCGATGCCGTCGCCCTGCAGCTTGGCGACCTTGCCGCGATTGTCGATCACCAGCTTGCGCTGGGCGGCGTCAGTATCGGCATTGAGCTGGGCGGCGGCCTCCTGCGCGGTGTCTATCTCGCGATCCTTGTCGGTGTCGCGGGTGGTGGCGGCGTCCACCGTCTGGCCGCGTGCCTCGGCGAGGTTCGGCGTGAGGGTCTTGGCAATCCGCGCGTCGGCGTTGTCGCGCACGTCCTGCGGCAGCGGCGCGGCGGCGTAAGCGGCGACATTGTCGTCGGCCTGCGGGTCGATTGGTCGCCGCCGCTTCCGGGGAGACGGCGACCGGGCGCTGCTCGTCGAGCATCCGCGGCTGGATGTTGGCCTGTCCGGGATTATTGCGGAACGCCGTGACCTGGGCGTCGCGCTGGCCCTTCATTGCCGTGGTCGCTTCCTCGCGTGGGGTGTCCATGCGCCCGGGGTCGGCCTCGCCGGCGAGCGACACGGAGGGCCGCTCGCCGGCCGAGGTGTCGATGTTGTCGTCGGTGGTGCGGATGCCTTTGACGAACTTCCTGAGGAAGTTCATGAAGCGATCCCAGAACGAGCCGGAATCCTCTTCCTCCAGTTCCTTCTCGCGCTCGGCGTTGCCCCGGAACGGCTGCGGCGAGCCTTCGGACACCGTCTGCAGGCCGCCCGGGTCCGGCCCGCTGACGCCATCGCCGAGCTCGGTATCGCCGGGGATCGGGATCTCTTCCGCGCTTGCCAGCGGTACATCGACGCTGCCGGCGGTCTTCGCCTCCAGCACCGGCGGGTTATCCACGATTTCCTGTTGCTCGGACTTCATCTTGCCGTCGATGGTCGGGCCGAGCTCGGGTTGGGTGACGGCCATGGCCGACGGGCTGGCGTCGATGAATTTCGTCGTTGCCTCGTCGGAGCTGCCCGATAGCTCGGCCTTTTCCACCACCGCCACCTGCTCGGCCGGACCTGCATCGGCGGGCGGCGGCAGGCTCAGGTCGGGTTCGGGCAGCGCTTCGCCCAGCAGATCGCCGGGCGGGGGCGGCACTTCGCTTTCGAGATCGACGCTGTCCACGGTCGGGCCACGGTCTTCTGCCGGCGGCGCCTCCTTCTTCGCTTCGGCGGACGGTGCTGCTTCCGCGCCTGCCTCGGCGATTTCCGTCGGCTCGCGGCCCACCGTAACCATTGGCGCCGGTGGCAGGTTGAGCTTGCCCACCGGGTCGAGGAAGTGGTTCCAGTGCTCCAGTTCGTGCCAGCGTTCCTGCACCTGGCCGCCGAGGTTGTCCTCGCCGGCGGTGTTGCCGTTGATGGTGGCGACGCGGGTCAGTTTCTGCGGCTTGCCTTCGGCGTCCTTGCGGCTCTCCAGGCCGGTGACCATGGCGAAGTGGTTGTTCGGTAGCACGTCGATGGCGATGTCGCCCTTGCGCGGCAGCTCGCCGGCCGGGCGCAGCTTGAGAGCGTCGAGAGCCGGCGCGCCGAGCTTCCAGTCGGGGATCGGCAGGCCGGCCTTTTTCATCGCCCACCAGGTGAAGATGCCGCACCAGCTGGGCAGCGCGTCCATGCGGGTTTTATTACCGTCCTTGTCGGTCTTCTCGATGGTGGTGATCTTATCGATCACCTGCTCGCTGACGACCGGGCCGCCGAACGCCGTGGAGAAGTATTCGCGCAGGCGTTCCCAGCCGACGCGCTTGCCATCGGCGCCGGATTTTTTCGCATTGACCTTGCCGATCTCGCCACGCGCCAGGCGGATCGCCTCGATGATCTCCGGTCGCACCTGGTAGCTGTCGGCGTTCTCAGTGGGGGAGAGGCTGACCACGTCCTTGTCGCCGCCTTCAGCTTCGGGCTGCACCGCACCCTGCTGGATGGTGTGGGTCAGTTCGTGGGCGAGCAGGTGCTGGCCGGAGCGGGAGTCCGGGGCGAACTTGCCCTCGTTGAAGAAGATGTCGTTGCCACGGGTGAAGGCCTGCGCCTTGAGCGACTGGGCCAGCAGCACGGCGGGGGCGTCGGTATGGATGCGTACGCCGTCCAGTTTGGCGCCAAACTGCGCTTCCATCTTCTCGCGCACCGGGCCGGGCAGGGGATTGCCGCCGCCGCGGGAGGCGCGAATCTGACGCGCCACTTCGGCCGAAGGCGACGTGCCGCCGCCGTTGGAGCGGGCCTGTAGTTCCTCGTCTTCTTCCTTGGCCTGGGCCAGTTCTTCATCGGGCTGCTCACCCTTGGCTTGCAGTTCTTCTTCCTTGCCATCGGCCTTGGCTTGTACTGCTTCGTCCTTTTCTTCCCTGGCCTGGACTTCCTCTTTTTCCTCGGTCTTGGCCTGGACCTTCTCCGGTTCCTCCTCGGCTTTCGTCTGGATTTCCTTCTCTTCCGGCGCCTGCTCTTCCTCGCCAGCCTTGGCCTGCAGCTCCTCATTTTCCTCGGCGACGCGCTGGGCCAGCGGGGTGACGCCTGCCGCCAGACCGACGCCGGCGCGCTTGCCGTCGACCACCTGGTCGGCGACGCGGTCGGCCTCCAGCTCGTAGCGGTCGCCGGGTCGACCGACTTTCATGCGCGCCTGCAGCTCGTCCTCCTTGGCTTGCGTTGCGACGTTGCTGAAGAACGGCTTGCGCGCACCGCCGCCGCCCTTGGCCTCGCTGGTGGAGGCCTTGTGTTGCGGCGACACGGCGGTCTTCATGGCTAGCGCCAGTCCACGCTGAGGATCGACTGCATGAACGGCGTACGTACCCGCGACAGCGTCCAGGGCAGGTCCTGCAGCAGGATGTCGATGCCGCTCGACTCGACGCAGAGCAGCCAGCCATCGCCGCGACGCTCCAGGCGTCCCGGCCGCATGAGGAAGCCTTCGCGCAGGCCGGCGGGGGAGGTATTGCCCAGCCGTTGCCAGTGGCCGATCACGCTGCGCAGCAGGGCGTCGACCTCCTCGCGCTCGTGCTTGCTCAGCTCGATACGGTGCGGCACCGGCTCGCCGAAGGGCAATCCGCAGAGCAGCTTGAACAGCAGGGTTTCCGGCTCCGGCACGTCCTCGGCGCCGCTGGCCAGGTGATGGGCGAGCAGCACCGCGCGGCAGTGCGCGGCGTGATCGCGGAAGCGACCGGGGCCGGCGAGCAGGCCGAGGCGATCGAAGAACATCGAGAGATAGGGATGCAGCAGCACCGCGCCGGCAGCATGTACGGGGCGCGGAGCGGATTGCGCGGTTTCGGCCGGCTCGGCTTCCGTTGCGTCGGGCGCAGTGGGCGCGGGGATGGCGGCGGTCGGCAGCGCGGGCATGGCGATACGGCTGTCCAGCGCCACATACAGGCCGATCACCTCGCCCAGTTCCGGCATTCGCAGTCCGCCGGCGAGCGCGCGGAACAGCTCGCCCAGCGCGGCGACCTGGGCTTCCGGCGGCGGCTTCAGGGAGGCTGCCGGTTCCGCCGCATCCTCGCCGAAGGCCGCCGCCAGCGGCAGCGCCAGTTCCTCCGGCAACAGCGCGCGCAGCAGACGGCGTAGCAGCGCGGCGGGCAGCTGGCGCACCAGCCGTAAGCAGGCAGCCCGGCGGATCAGCAGCGGACGCAGGCGTTCGGCCAGTTGGCGCAGGGCGCGGGTATCCAGGGCCAGCAGATTGGCGGCGAGCAGCGCCAGTGCCTTGCCCGGTTCGACCCAGGGCAGTTCGCCGCTGTGCAGGAAGGCGATCAGCTCGTTCGTATCCGGCGCTTCATCGGCGCCCGGAGGCGGCGGAACCAGCGCGGCGGCCAGTTGCGCAGCCAGCCGCCGCGCCAGCTCGTCGCCATCCAGCTGCGCCGGGTCGAAGGCGCCCAGGTCGATCTCCACGCGGTCGAAGCGGATCAGCTCGCCGGGGCGGTCGATGCGGTCGAGGGCGGCTTGCAGCGCGGGTAGGATCAGCGCGTCGAAGCGGTTGCGCAGCACTGCGCTGAAGCCGCCGTGGGCAGCCTCGTCCGGCGTGGCGAGGTCGAAGACCAGCCGGCCGATGCGATGCTCCGCGCCCGCCATCGCGCTATCCCGCGACCAACTGCAGGCTGACGTTGACGGAGGCGCCCGCCTTCAGCCCGATATCCACCAGCGCCGACTTGGCCGTACCGCTGGTGGCGACGAAGGAGTATTTGCTGGAAGGCAGGTCCAGCGTCAGGGTCGCTTCCGGCATGCGGTGCTCGCTGCTCTTGCCAGTGGCGAGGTCGGTGACCAGCAGGATCGCGCCCCGCACCGGTACGGGACGGCGCAGATCGCCAGAGGTCACGCTGACCACCACCTTGCCGGTGGTCGGCGTAGGCGTGGGAGTCGGCGTCGGCGTCGGTCCGCTGGCCGGTCCGCCCGGTGTCGGAGCCGGTGTCGGTGTCGGAGCCGGCGTCACCACCGCATTGGTCAGCACCGCGCGATTGACCAGATTGGCCTTGAGGGTGCCGACGCCCTGGTTGATCCGCCGGTCCACCACGATATCCGAGCAGTCGTTGTCGCAGCACAAGTAGGGCAGGCAGAAGTCACCGAGCACCACGAAGTCGTCGAGCTGGTCGTCGCTGCGCGGCTTGCTGCTGGCGAACAGTTGCTTGATCGTCTGGTCCGGGGACAGGTCCGGCGCATTGGCCTTGAGCAGCTTGGCGAACAGATCGCCAAGGTCGCCGCGCAGTTTCTCCAGGGCGATGCGCATGCCTGCGTCCAGCTCTTCGCGCCCGGCATACAACAGCACGAAGGTGCCGCCCACCGGCGTACCGCCCTTGTGCTCCAGGCCGGGATGCTTCTGCGCGAAGCCGGGGAAGGTCATCTCCTCGAACATCGACTTCAGGCGCTTGGCCAGCTCCTGGGTGATGGTCGTGCTGGATAACTGTGTCGCTGCCGCGCTGACCATGTCGCGCTTGCCGACGATGGCCAGGTTGGCGTTGGCGATCTCCGCGCCGGCCCTGGCAGAGTCGGTTTCCGCCTGCGTCGCGTAGTTGGCGTAGGCGTCGGTGAAGCCGCGCAGCGCGGTGTCGAAGGCCTCGGCGTCGAAATCGGCCAGGGAGTCGGCGCTGGCTACCTTCATCATGTCCTCGGCGCGCGCCATCAGCGCCACGGACGGGTAGATGGCCTTGCTCAGCTCCTCCTTGTCGCCGGCCACGCCGAGGGTGTCGCTGGCGGCGCGCACGCGCTCGAACAGCTCGCCGCCGATGGCCTTGTCGCGCACCTTGTCGAAGATGCTGGCGACAGCCACGGTCTGCAGCGGCTGCTCGGCGGCGCTCTGGGCGAGGACCTTCACCGTGTCGTTGGCGAAGATCTTCTGATTGCGTGCCGTGCTGAGGAACTGGTCGCTGATCAGACGGACTTTCTGCTGCTCCTGCGGTTCGAGATTGAGCACCGCCAGGTTGGCGTTGAGTACCAGCCCACCAACGGCGCCACCGGCTGGTGGTGCGGTACTGGGAGTGCGCTTGGTCGCCTTGGTGGCGTCGAGACGGCCGAGCACCTGCACCAGCCAGACCATGAAGGCGAAGATCGCCGCCATGATCATCAGGAAGATCACGTCGAGGTCGCGCATCCGGCACATCAGCAGTTGCTGGATGGCGGCCTGCGCACGCTGGCGGGCGGCGTCGTTCTGCCGGGGATCGGCGCTTAACGCGACCCACACCGGCTGGATGGAGAACGACAGGCCGAGCCGACGCTTCTCGCGGATCAGCTCGGCCATGGTCGAGCCGAGCGGCTTACCGAGCACGCCTTCGATACGGATGAAGTCCTGCTCGTCCTGGCGCAGCAGCAACGGATGCGGATTGGCGCTGGCGCTGAACTGCCAGGAGTGGATCGTGCCGAAGCGGTTGGCCCGCGCCTTGCGCCACGACCAGTTGGCGAGCAGGTCGCTGCCGGTATCGAAGCGGTAGTAGAAGGGGATCGCGCGTTCGCCCAGCGGCGCGGCGCCGTCGCGGGACGGGGTCAGCTCGATGTCCGCGCCGAGCAGGCCGCGCGTGGCGTAGGTCTGCGCCAGCAGCACCAGGCGTGAGAACAGTGCGCGCAGCTCCGCGGCCTTGTCGTAGCCGGAGTCCAGCGCCGGGGAGGGTACGAAATGATGGCGGCGGCGTGCCGGCGCGCCTTCCGGAGCGGCCCCGCCCTTGGCGGCCAGGGCGTCGTACTTGGCGTATTCGGCGAGGGTCTTCGGCGCGCCGGCGAAGGCCAGCGCTCGCGGTTCCACATCACCAGCGAGGATATGTCGGGGGAAGCGTTCCGGGTTGGGCGCGCACTCGGCGTCGAACGTTGCCGCGCATTCGACGAACTCGTTGTAGCCGAGCAACATGTCGTGCATGCCGGCGTAGAGGTATTGCAGCAGTACCGGCGTCTCGGCCAGCGCCGCGAACATGTTGAGCAGGTGGTATTTGGGGATCGGCCCGTCGGGGAAGCGGGCGTCCGGATAGATATCCTGCAGCAGCGGCTTGTAGGCGTTCCACGCGGCGTTCATCGCCGGCATTGCCTGGCTGGCGGCCTTGGCGATGCAGGCGAGGTAGCGGCCGTAGAGGTCGGCAAGGGCGACCAGCGCACTGCCGGCCGGATTGACCTTCTCCATCGTCAGGCGCGGCAGGCCGAGGCGCGGGTGGTTGGCGCGGTCCACCGGGCGGCCGGCGATGGCCTGTTCCTGGGTCAGGATGGTGTCGGCAACGCTGCGCGATACCAGCAGGCGGCGCAGGGTCAGGTTCATCTCCGAGCCCTTGTCCGAGCAGTCGTTGACGTCGCAGTTCTTCAGCGATTCGAGGTTGGTTTCGAGGAACAGCAGCACCGTCTTGTCGGCGACGAAGGCGGCCGTCAGCGGCGTCGGCGTGGCCTCGCCGGGCGCCGGCTGGAAATCGGTGGGCAGCAGCTCGAAGGCCTCGCGCTGGGTATTGCCGTCGAACAGGAAGGGATAGCGCGCCTTCGCCTTGTCTTCCGGCGTGGCGTTGGGAGAGGAGGGGATCGGCACCGTGTAGGGGCGCACCCGGTCGAACAGCGTGTGGTCCTCGAGGATCAGGTGCCCCAACGAGGTGACGGCGACGCCGCGCGACAGCGCCAGGGTGCCGGCCGTGGGGCTCCAGTCCGGACGCAGGCCGCAGAGGATGCCGATGCCGGTGAGGTTGGCGCGGGTGGTGCGGTCCTGCGGTTCGAGGTATTCGATGATGTCGTTCAGTTGCTCGGAAGTGAGCACCTGGCCGGTCTCGAACACCGGGTAGAAGGTCTGGATGTCCATCTGCCGCGCTCCCTAGAAGATGCCGAGGGCCGTCGAGCCCAGCCGGACTATGGGTTGTTCTTCACCCGCGTCGCAGTCGTGCAGCGATGCGGCGGGGTAGACGGTGGCGAGCGATTCGAGGATTTCGATCAGCTTTCGCGCCGTGTCGCTGACCTGCGCGTGATCGGGACCCGGCGCGGCCTTGGCGTCGAGCCAGGCGTGGTAGGCGGCGTCGAGTTCGATCATCTGCCGCTGGCCAATCCAGCAGATTTTCACCTGCACGTGGGCCGGCGCTTCCTCGCGCATGGTGCGTTCCAGAAGCGAGCGGAAGTTCAGGTTGCGGAAGCGCTGCGGCCAGTACGGCAGCACCACCGAGACGCGGAACGAGTACGGGTCCTGTTCGCCGCAGAACCGGCAGTTTTCGTCCAGGCACACCTGCAGCAGCTCGTCGCCCTTGGCGAACGGCCGCAGCAGGATGTGCTCGATCAGGTGCATACCTTCCGAGTTGCACAGGTCGGAGGCGAGAATCTCGTCGTAGCGGTCGACGATCGCCCGCGCTGCCTGGTAGGCGTCGGCCTCGGTGTCGAAGGCGGTCCGGTGGGTCAGTGGTGTCGGGCCGGAAACGATGCGCAGGGTGAAGGTGGTGGCGCCCTGGGTTTCGGCGATCTCGAAGGCGGACTCCTCGCGCAGGCCCGGATAGACAGCGGCTGCGGCGGCCAGCGCGGCGTCGGTATCGGCGAAGGTTTCCTCGGAGGCGAACAGCAGCTGGTTGCCGGCGTTGCGGATCACCACCTGGAATGCGTCGCCGACCTTCAGGGTGCGGAAGAGCTTGTCGAAGTGCCCGGCGCAGTGCAGATCGCGCCGGGTCAGGTCGTCGATGCCGAGCAGGCGGCCGGCGCGGCGTTCCAGGCCGGAGATGTTGTCGCTGTCCCACACCCGCGCCGGGTCCTCCGGGCGGATATTGGCAGCCTGTCCGCGCTCGCGGGACAGGCGCGGGTACTCGGCGAGGAAGTCGATCTTGTCCTCGATCAGTTGGTCCGAGGTCTTCAGGCGGTCGCCGGAGAGACGGAACGACAGCAGCGCGTAGTCGGCGAAACGCTCGGCGAAGCGCGCGATCAGGTGGTCGAGCACGCGGTTGCGCCGTTCGAGGAAGCCTTCCTCGGTTTCGTTCAGGCGCACGCGGGCGATGTCGTCGGCCAGCGTGGCGTCGATGTAGAACTCGCTGTCGAATTCGTCCAGCGAGCCGGCGATGCCGCTCAGGGGTGGGCTGAACCAGGTGCGGTCGAGAGTCTTGTCGAGGGAGTAGAGGCGGCGCAGGTTGGCCAGTTGACCGAGGTAGTCGGCCAGAATCTGGTCGAAGAAGGTCAGGTAACCCTTGAGCTGGCGCGCCTTGGCGATGCGTGCGGCGATGAGTTTGGCGGCCTCGGGGCCTTCGACACCCTCGGCACCTTCGGTGGGCGAGATGCGCGCCGTGCCGATCTTGTAGGTGGCCGGGAAGTCATGTTGCACGCTGTAGAAGGCGTCGGTGTTGCGCCAGCGTCCCAGCGGCACCGGCAGCACCTGGTCCGGCGGCACGTACAGCTCGCGGCGGTCGAGACCGCGCAGGTAGTCGAGGGTGCGCTGGAACTCGGTGACCTGCGCACGGTAGGGGATGCCGGCCTTGTGGAAGAGCAGCTTTGAGCCTTCCGTGTAGAACACCGGCTGATGGTCGGCGGGCACCGCCAGCGTCCACTTCACCGCGTTGCCGACGGGCTGGCCATCGCTGCCATAGACGCGCAGCTGCAGATTGCTGATCGCCTCCACGCCGTCGATGTCCACCACCAGGTTAATGATGTCGGAGGCTTGCACCTTGCGCCGTTGCTCGCTGTTGGCAAGGTCCTCGTCGGTGATGAAGCCGGGTTTGGTGAATACCGGCTGGCCGTTGCAGGTGAAGGCGAAATCGACGTAGGGGCCGTTGAATATCTCGTCGGGTTGGCGGCCCTCGCGGAGCATCTCTTCGAGGGTGCGGTAGCGCACCGGTGCCGACAGGTATTTCTCGATGGCGTGGAATACCTGGGCCTGCACCTGCTCCAGATCGGCGTCCGGCGTCACCTCGATATCGGCGCAGATGCCGATGCGGTAGGGGATCACCGTGGCGATGGAGAGGAAGTCCTCGCACAGCCCGCGATTGGCGTGCAGCACGCAGCGCACCGCGTCGAGGGACTGGACGCGGCGCTGCTGCTTGCGCCAGAACAGCGGCAGCAGGTCGTCGTCGGCGCTGGTCGCCAGCAGCACGTCGCGGATCGCCTGGGCGGTGATGTTCAGCGCCGGGCGGTCGGGGCGCGGTCGGTCCTCGATCACGCGGAGGGTGCAGGGCTTCAGGGTGAGCGTCTGGCCGCCGTCGAGGGTCAGGTTGAGGGTGGCGTTGAAGCCGCCCGGGGTCGAGGACACGCTGAGCGAATCGAGGCTGGCGAGGCCAGCGGCGAAGTCGATGCTGCCGGCGAGGAAGGCCGGGTCGGCGCAGTCGAAGGCCAGCACCGCACCCTTCAGCGGCCCACGGCGGACCTGGTAGAGCAGCGCCGACTCGTTCATCGATCCGAGCAGGTCGTCGATCTCCAGTTCCACCCGCACCTTGTACAGGCCGGAAAGTTTCACCGGATGGTTGGCCTGGTTCGCCGCGCTCTTCGCCTCGAAGCTCAGCGCGTCGGCCAGGCAGTCGGCGTACAGCGGCACTTCGGCGAGGCGGTAGTTGGCCGGCTCGGCCGGGTTCTGCATCGGGTCGAGCCAGGCGTTGCGCAGCCCTTCGATGCGCAGCAGCAGGCGGCGGTAGTCGAAGATCGTACGCGGCGCGGTGGTCAGCACCTCATGGGCCGGGGCGAGGCCGGAGAGGCTGGCCGGGTCCATTTTTCCATCCGGTCCGGTCATCAGGTCGACCGTGGCGAAGCGCGTGCGGTAGGTCAGGTCGGTCAGCGCGTAGCAGAGGATTTCCAGCGTGGTGATACCGGGGTCGTGCAGGTTGTGGTCGGTCCACAGCAGGCCGGACAGGCGCTGGAGATGCCCCAGTCCCTCGGCGCGCAGGTGGCTGTAGTCGAACGCGGGGGCCAGTTGCGGCTGGCGCGGGATGGAGGCTTCAGGCATTGCCGGGCACCTCGCTGATGCTGTGGCGGGCGGCGGATACCAGGATCGAGCGCGCCGTGGTGGCCTCGATCAGCTCCACGTCCACCGGCGTCCAGCTGCCGGTGGGGGCGGCGATGTCGACCTTGTGGTAGAGGCGGAACTCGGTGACGTAGTCCACCTGCGGCAGCTCCTCGACGAAGTCGATGATGGTGGATTTCCACAGCCGGCCGCCGAAGGTGATCTCGCCGCCGCCGGGACGCGACCAGGGCGTGAGGAAGCCGATCAGCGCCTTGTTCAGCTCGTTGATGTAGAAGGCGATGTCGCCGATCCCGGGCATGAACTTCACCTTGAAATCCACCTGCACCTCCTCGAATTTCGGGTTCTGCACCTCCAGCCGCACGAACGGCGAGATGCGCCGGCGCAGGAAGGAATCGACCGCCGTCAGGGTTGCCTGGTCGGTGTATGGACGCAGCGGGTCGCGGGCGTTCTGGCCGTGGGTCCAGGGCACGGTGACCACGGTCACGGCGCCGGGCATCAGCTCGTTGTCGGCGACTATCACGTTCTGCGCATTGCGCTCCAGTTCGGTGGTGCTCAGGCACTTCACCCGGTACAGCCGGGGGAAGGCCTCCAGCACCAGCGCCTCGTAATCCCACAGGGTCACCGCGCGGTCCTTGTGCCGCAGCCGCTCGCTGACGCGGGTGGCGAAGGCCCGATTGCCTTCCCGCGGGCGGCCGTCGAAGGAGCTGTAGGGCTGGGTGATCTTCTTGATCGCCAGTTCCGGCGTCGCCAGCTTGGCAATGCTGCCGGCCTGCAACGGGGTGGCGAGGAAGGCCGGGTCGTTGCCGCTGTCGATGAAGCTGGCGCGGGCGGCCTGGGCGTCCACCGAGAGCAGGCGGTTGAGCGCGTCGGCGTCGTGGCTGGCGGCGATGCGAATCCAGTGCAGGCCGGCGGGCAGCACGCGGTGATTCCGGTCCGCCGCTTCCGGCAGGTTCAGCCCGAGCACGCCGGAGCTGCTGAAGTTGTGCGTCTTGTCGTCGATGTCCTGCTCGTCCAGCGCCAGCCAGGCGTCGCCGTCGAGGTAGTGGAACTGTAGTGGCGGCGCCTGCTTCGGCGGATCGCCGGAGCCGTCCGCCACCTGCACCAGCAGGGTCAGGCGGGCGGGGGCGGCGAAGTCCTGCACGCCGATCAGCAGCGCGCCCGCGAACGGCAGGGCGGGGAACAGGCGGCCGTCGGCAGTGCCATCGGAGAAGCCGAATGGGTGCAGCAGGGTGAAGTCCTCCACCGGGTCGCGGGTGGTCGCGTAGGCCGCTTCGAGGCGGGTGATCAGCGGGTTGTAGGGCTCGCGCGGGAGGCTCTGGGTGGTGAGGTTGACCGACGTGCTCGCTACATACGCGGCGCCGCCGGAAAGACCGATCAGCGCACGGGTGTTCTCGCGGACGAAGGCATTGTGGCCGAAGTCCACCGGCAGGCGCAGACGCACGAAGCCGTTCAGCGAGGTGGCGGTCAGCGGCTGGTTCTCCAGCGTCTGTTCGGTGAGGCCGTCGATCAGGTCGGCGCTCTTCATGGCGATTCCCACGCCGGTTTCGCCGAGGCCGATATCGGTGTTGTTGGTCGGCTTTCGTCCCCGGCCGAAACGCCGCGAGGTCTTGCTGACGCTGCCCGGCACGGCGATCCACTTGCCGCCGCTGAGCACCGCCTCGCCGGGGTTGTAGCTGTCGGCCGAGCGGTTCCAGAAGTAGCCGGTGCTGCTGTAGCTGGTCGCCCAGTCGAGGCTCAGCGCCCAGTCGTCGATGGACTTGGAGAAGATTTCCGCCGAACCGACGATCCACTGCGCGCCGGCCAGCGGTTGCGCGCCGAACGGGGCGAACGGCTTGGCCACATCGACCACGCCGCCACCGGCGATCACCATCAGGTTCTTCAGGCCGGAGGCTTCGGTGGCGAGGGTCAGGCGGCTGGCACGGATGTCGCGCAGCACGGCGAAGGCGCGGGCGCTGGAGGATGCGGCGAAGTCGAAGGTGATTTCCGCCACCGGCACGCCCGGTGGGTAGTCGCCGCCGTGCAGCTTGGCGTCGAGCGGGACGATGGGCGGATCGTCGGGATCGAGGTCGAGGGTGATCTCCAGGATATGCAGGTCCTTGCTGCCGGTCTTCCTGTCGGCGAAGGCGTTGGGTTTCTTCTTCCGCGCATTGCTGGCGGCGGCCTTCGACTGGGCCTTGCTCTCAGGTCGGGTCGCAGCCTCTTCCGCCGGCTCGCTGAAGCTGTTGTCCAGCACCGTGCTGATCTGTGCCGTGCCGGTCAGTTCGAACCAGCCCGTTTCCCCGGTCAGCCGCACGACCCAGCGCGGGCTGATGGAGGTGCTCGCCAGCGGGCTCTTCAGTTCTGCACGGATGCTGATGCTGCGGGTGCCTTCGCGCAGGAACAGCTTGCGGTCGGCAACGGCGAAACCGATGCGCGCGGCGGGGCTGACTGATGGGCCGAAGGGCGGCCAGCTCGGCTCGTCCTTCGCCAGTTCCACTTCGCCAAGGCCATCCCGCGAGCGCACCGCCAGCGCGGCCAGCGGTAGGCAGGTCGGCGCCGATGACGTGCCGCCGGCCAGCACCTGCAGGCCGCGCAACTCGGCGACGCTGGCGCGGTTGACGACGATATCGTTGTCCAGCGCGTAGGACACCGGATTGCCCAGTGCGTCCTTGCCGGCGCGCAATAGTGTACCGGCGCGCAGCAGGTGGGCTTCCACGCCTTTCGCCAGTTCGAACAACAGGTGCACGCGGTCCGGCTGCGCGGCGCGGTTGTCCAGGCGCAGCACTTCACGGAAGTAGAAGTCCAGATGGCGTTCGGTGAAGCGGTTCATTTCGCCACGGGCGTGCTGGAACAGCTTGAGGAAGGCCAGCCACAGGCCGTAGTTCGGCGCATGTCCGGCGAAGCTCGCCAGCGATTCCTCAAGGTGGGCCACGGCGTCTCGGCGGATGCGCTCCAGCGCCTGGTAGACGTGCTCCACCGCCGTGCTCAGCAGGTTGTAGCTGAGGGCGTCGTAGATCTGCTCGTACCGTTGGTTCGACTGGCCGATGGCGTCCACATAGGGCGACGGATCGGCGGCGGTGGCGGCGTACAGGGCAGCCCAGCCGGCCGCATCGACCTTGGCGAGAATCGAAACCGGCAGCGGCGCCACGGAAAACTCCGGCTGGCCGGCGATGGCCGCGGCGATGGTGGCGGATAGGCGCAGGCGCTTGTCGCCCGCAGCGCCGTCGATGTTGTAGTCGGCCGGTAACAGCGGGTCGTCGGCGAACACCTCGTTGCCGATACCGAGGCTGGCGTCGAAGCCGCCCTTGTACCAGCCGATCAGCCCGCCCAACGGCTCGGCCAGGTCGCGGGCGGCGAGTTCGATCAGGGTGGCACTGAATGGATGGTCGGCGGGCAGGCGCTCATGGTGGCGGCCGGCGATCTGCAGCAGCACCAGCGGCAGGTGGAAGGCGAGGCGCATGTGCGTGGCGAGTTGCGCCGAGTCGCGGGCGGGGTCGGCCTTCAACCAGTTCTCCAGATCGAGCTGGGTGCCGCGGAAGGCGTCCACCGGCAGTTTGGCCAGTGCGGCGAGGCTGGCGGTGACGTCGCTTTCGAAGAACGCGGTCCAGTCGCCGGCTTTCGCATTGCCGGCGTCGTAGTACTGGATGTGTTTGGCGAAGCGCTGGCCGAACAGGATCAGGTCGGGCAGGTCGCGCTCGTCGGGAAGGAAGTGGTCGGTGGCGAGTTCGGCGCGGATGCGGCCGTCCTGGGTCGTGCCGGAGCGAACCAGCGGATTCCCTTTCGCGCAGGTCACGGTCTCAGCCCTCGTTCAGGTAGTAGGGGTAGACGAAGTTGAAGCGCGAATTGGAGCCGCGCACCCTTGTAGCCGATGGCGATCAGCAGGCGGCCGGCGAGCGGGTCCGGCTCGACGGTGATCTGGTCGGCGTCGATGCGCGCCTCGTGGTAGATGATCGCGGTGCGGATCAGGTTCTCCAGCCAGGCGATGCGCGAGGCGTTCATCACCTCGAACACCGAGCTGTCCAGCGCGCAACCGAACAGCGGGTTCATGATCCGTTCGCCGAGGGCGGTGCTGAAGATGATCCGCAGGCTTTCCTCGATATCGCGGATGCCGCTGCTCATGCTCACGCTGGCGGCCTTCTTGTCGAAAGCCCGGCGGAAAGCTCCAGCCGCTGCCGATGAAGGGATCTTCCAATGCCATAGCGCTGCTCCTAGCCGATCATCACGGTGAAGTCGCCGAGCACGATGCTGCCGCCGTGGGCCGTGCTGTCTCCCATCCGCGCCGCCGGCTTTCCACCGATCATCACCGTGGCGGAGCCGGCGACGATGCTGTCCGGCGGGCCGGAGCAACTGGCGCTGTCGCCGACCACCGCGGCGGGCAGGCCGCCGATCAGCACGGTGGCGACGCCGGGGCCGAGCACCGGGCCGCCGACATGGGGCACGGTGCCGGTGACCATGGGGCAGACGTGCAGGTCGTTGATGCGCGCGGCGGGTGGCATGGCATTTCCCCCTTCAGTTGATCTGCACCAGCGAGCCTTTCACCACGGTGCTGGCGCTGGAGCTGACCTCCGCGCCGCCCGAGCCCTTGGCCTTGAAGCTGGCATTGGCCGACAGCTCGACGTTGGTGCCTTCGATCTTCACGTCGCCGGTGGCCTTGAGCGTGATATCGCCGGGGCTTTCCATGGCGATGCCGTCGGAATTCAGCTCGATCCTGTTGCCGTTCTGGTCCTCGACGAGGATCGACTTGCCGTCCTCGGAGAGCACGATCTTGTTGCCGGCCGGGGTGTCGATGGTGGCGATCACCTTGTCGTCGTCCCAGTGGATGCGCATGCCGGCGCGGGTGACGATGGCCTTCTCGTGGTTGTCGTTGGAACCGCTCAGCGGATTCGGCTTGGCGCTGGAATGCAGCGCGCCGAGGATCACCGGGTGGTGCGGGTCGCCGTCGAGGAAGCCGACCACCACCTCATCGTCCAGCTCCGGGCGGAACGAGGTGCTGCGCTTGTTGCCGGCATCCAGTAGCGCCTGCCGTGCCCAGACCAGCCCGTCGGTTTCGCTGATGGTGGCCAGGCGCACCTGGATGCGGTCCTCGCCGGCCGGGTCGCTTTCCAGCGCGGCCACCACGCCGATCTGCAACCCTGGCACCGGCGGGGCGATGCCGCCGGCAGCGGGGGCGGCCACCGGGTAGCGTTCGGCGTGGGCCTTCGGATCGGAGCCGATCAGCACTTCGCTGACCCAGTCGCCCCGGCCGAGGCGATGACGCACGCCGGAGACGAAGCCCAGCCCGTTGAAGCGGCTGCCGAAGCCGCCGAGGTCTATCAGCACGCCGGGCAGCAGGTCGGCGTTGCCCTGTACGCGCACGCGGCCGCGCACCGCAGCCCGCCGCGCGCGGCCCATGCCGGCGGCGGCCCACTGGTCGAGCATGGCCTGGTCCAGCGCGCCGGGGTGGCGCAGCGCCGAGCCCACGCCGCCGGTATTGGCGAGGTCGCTGCCGGGGATGTCGCCGGGGCCGGGGGTGGCCACGTCGTCGGACTGGCTGGTGACGAGTTCCTGGTTGGCCATGTCCCAGGCGCCGGTCTCGACGGCGCTGAACTGGGTTTCCGCGTCCAGCTCCAGTTCGGCGGAGAACAGCCCCTGGCCGAATACCGCCGAGACAGCCGCCGCACCGGCGACGGCGGGTGGCGCGACGCTGACCTTGCCGTCGACGCAGATCACCGCGAAACCGGCCATTTCCGCGCGCATCACCAGGAAGTCCCAGTCGCTGGCCTGATGCTGCACCACCTGCGGATGCTTGAGGCTGGTCGAGGTGACGTCGGCGGTCAGTCCTGCGTTCAGGCCGATGACCTGCTCCATCACCTCGGAATCGGTGAGGTCGCTGAAGTTCCGCGAGCGTCGGCCGAGGGTCATGCGGAACACCGGGTCGCGCAGTTCCACGGTCAGCCGCGAGCCGCCACGCTGGTCGACCTCGATGCGCTGGCGGACGACGAGCCCCTTGAACAGCGTGCTTTCTTCGGAGGAGTAGCCGCCGAGGATTTCCACCTCGACACCGGGGATCAGCGTGGCTTCCTCGGAGCGGGCGAATGTCTGCTTGGCCGCATCACCGTCGAGCAGCACGACGGTTGCCTTCGGCACGCGATTCGCTTCTCGGCGGATCTCGACCGAGACGATCTCGTACTCTGCGCTCAGCGCGGTACCGTCGGCCTTCACCGTGAAGGTGGTGAGGTTGGTGGCGCGGGTATCGAACTCGGGCAGTCCGGGCATCGCGTCACCTCACCGGTGGCAGGTACAGCGCGCTGCCCGGGGCGAGCCGGCGCACGGTGTCGAGCTGGTTGGCTTCGGCGACACTTAGGTAGTGTGCCGGGTCCTTGTAGACGTCGTAGACCAGCTTGGACAGGTGCTCGCCCTCACGCACTTGATGGGCGTGCTCGATGTCCGGCGAAGCGAGGTTCTTCAGCAATTCGCCGAAGCCCTTCGGCGTGTGCTCGCGGAAGGTAACCGACATGCTCGCGCGCAGCGGCAGGCCGGCGGGGGAGAACAGCTTGTAGGCGACCGAGTAGCTTTCCAGCACCGTGGTCACCAGCAGCCGTCCCCACACCAGCATGAGGAAGCGCGGCCTGTGCACGTTGCCGGCGAAGCCGACGGTGAGCTTGAACAACTCGATCTGCGCGACCACCGAGAGGCCGGTGGAGGGCGCCACCGCATCCAACGCGCCGGCCGGCGGCGGGGCGGGGGAGACGCCGGTGCCGTCGAGCAGCAGCTCGAAGCTGTACTTCTTCGGATTGACCCGCTCGAACTTCGCTTCCGATCCGGCCGAACCCTGTGGCGGCTCGTCGGGGCCGTACTTGAATTCGGTGGTGTCGGTATAGGTTTCCGGGTTGAACTGCACGATGAAGGGCGGCCCGGCCGGTGGGCCCATGGCGCCCTCGGAATCCTCGAAGGGGATGATGGTCAGCTTGAGCAGCGCGCCGTCCATGGGTCAGCGCTCCCCGATCCGGTCGAGTTCGCGTTCCAGGTAGTCGATCACCCGCTGGGTCACTTCGGCCACCAGCGCTTCGCGATCCACCGGCGTGCCGGTCGTCTGCGTCGGCTGTTGCCCGGAAGCCGGCAACGGTTGATCGACGGTGCTGCGGATCACCACCTCATTGATGAAGACTGGCATCGCTCTTTCCTTAGTCGACGCGGAAGTACTGGTAGGCGAGCTCCAGGGTTTCCACGACGATCTCCGAGGACTCGGCGCTGAAGTCCGAGATCACCCACTTCTTCGGCCAGGCGCCGACCACCGTGTAGGTCTGCAGCGGCGCGTGGGTTTCGTCGAGCAGCGTCACCCACACCGTCACCGGCTGCACCACCAGGTTGTGCACGGCGTCCAGCACCCACTTGCGCAGCCCGGAGTCCACCAGCAGGCCGCGCTTGAGGACGAGATCGGGATAGCGTCCGCGCACCGGCAGCTTGTGCGAGAAGCGGTTCTCGCCGCCCTCGTTGTAGGCGAACTCCTCCAGCTCCATGGTCAGCCCGGAAACATCGCGGAAGCGCACATCGCGCTCCGTCGCCCCGGGCACGTCGAAGCGGGCGTTGAAGTGGAAGCCGACCGGTGGCAGGTAGACGCTCATGGCGCCGCTACTCGTTCTGGATGGACAGGCCGTCATGGGCCAGTTCGATGGACTCGATGGCGATCTCGTTGCCGTCGGCCTTGAGGTCGGTGGAACCGATCTTGGTCGGCCAGGCGTTCTTGATCTTCCACACCATCACCGGCTCGTGTGCCTCGTTGAGCAGGCTGACGATCACGTCACGGCGCTCCACGGTGTTCAGCGACACGGTGTTCCACCAGTTGAAGTAGTCGTTGTCCGACTTGAACACGCCGCGCTTCATGGTGACGTTGGGGTACTTCTGCATGCCCGGAATCTTCAGCTTGGAAAACTCGCGCAGCGCGCCGTCGCGGTATTCGATGACCTCGGTCTCCACGTCGAGCCCGGAGATCTCGGTGAAGCCGATGCGCGCGCCACCCCATTGGACCTGGAAGTGGAATTTTGGAAGCGGGTAATCGCTCATTACGTATCCCTCCAGGCGTTAGGCTTCAGGCATCTTCTGCATGAAGCGCAGGACGATGAATTCGGCGGGGCGGACGATGGCCAGGTGCACCTCGACGATCATCAGGCCGTTGAGGATGTCGTCGGCGCTCATGGTCTGGCCGAGCCCGACCACCACGCGGAACGCCTGCTCCGGCTTGGCGCCCATCAGCGCGCCGTCGCGCCACTGGTTGATCAGGAAGTTCTCGATCATGGTCCGCGTCTTGACCCAGGTGTTGGCGTCGTTGGGTTCGAAGACGAACACACCGACCGCCTTGCGCACCGACTCCTCGACGAAGTTGGCGAAGCGCCGCACGTTGATGTAGCGCCACTCGTTGTCGTTGCCCGCCAGCGTGCGGCCACCCCAGACCAGCGTGCCCTTGCCGAAGAAGGCGCGGATGACGTTCACCGACTTGCCGGTGGTGGCATCGATGTTGAGGCCGTCCTGCAGGTCGTTGGTGGCATTCACCGCCGGGCCGAGCACCAGGCTCAAGCCGACGTTGGCCGGCGCCTTCCACACGCCGCGGGTGCGGTCCACCTGGGCATACACGCCGGCGATGGCGCCGGACGGCGGCAGGGTGACGTAGGCTTCCGCGATGAAGGCCTGGATCGCCGAGTAGACGGCGGTTTCCTTGCCCTTGATGTCGAGGGTGCCGTCATTGAGCTTCTTGCCGGCGGCGTTGGTCACCGGCGTCGAGGTCTCGCCGCCATTGTCGGCCACCGTGACCGTGTTGAAGGCGGTGAGGGTGACATTGGCATCGGCGCTGGCGAACGGGATGTTGGTGTTCACGTAGGGGAAGTACGCGGCGCCGTACTTGAGGAACTCCACGGTGTTCTTGGTCACCTTGGCGCGGAAGTTGGTGGTCACCTTGGCATTGTCGTCGGTGCCGGCGACCACTGCGTTGCGCACGTCGGCGATGGTGAAGCGGTCCTGGGTCTTGTTGCAGCTGGTCAGGGCGGCGTCGACTACCGAGCCGTAGTCACCGTCGTTGGCCAGCTTCACCGCGTCGGGGAACACCAGCAGGGTCGGCTCGTCCACCGCTTCCAGCGCGGTGATTGCATCGGTGAAGGCGCTCTTGCTGGCGTTGCCGTAGGCCCCCACCGAGTAGACGTAGCAGGGCCCGCCGCCGTTGGCGAAGTACAGCTGCATGGCGTAATGGAGGAACTGCGCGGGCACTGCCGGCTTGCTGGTCCAGCTCACCGCCACGCCGAGCAGCCGGCCGCCGGCGGTGACGCGCTTGTTCACGCTGATCGCCATGTCCTGCACCGGCGGCTTGCCGAACCAGGCTTCGTATTCCAGCAGGGAGGTTAGGCGGACGGCGGTTTTGGTCAGGTCTTCGCCCTGCTTGCCGACAGCTTTCTCGGTGTAGCCGATGAAGGCGGGAATCGCCGTGGCGACCGGAGCGACCGAGGGCGGAAAGACGGGAATTTCCTCGACGTAGACACCTGGGGTGCTGTAGCTGGGCATGATGTGTCCCTTCGTTGGGGTGGATTGGGACTGCTGTATCCGGGCGGAGCGAAGGATTGCGGGTGTGAGGCTCTCAGGATCGTCGTCGGCCAGGTGCCGTCAGCGATGCGCGGGCGGAGAGGGCGGGGCAGCTCATTCGATCACCTGGTTCAGTACGATGGTGGTGACTTCCGGCGCATCCTCGATCTTGTCGCGCTGCACCCTGAGCATCCGCACCTTGTAGACCACCGAGGGGAAGTAGGCGTCGCCGAGTACGCCCCAGAGGTTGTTGAGCTGTTCGAAGTTCATGTTGACCATCTCGAACACCAGCTTTTCCAGCGACGGCGGAAAGGGCGTAGCGCCCGGCCCGGACTGAGACGCGGCGGAGAACCAGCGTCTGGACTGGAACAGCTCGATGGTCTTCGAGAGGTGGATGAGGCTGGTTTCGTAGGGGTCGAACTTGAAGGCGATCAGCAGGTAGAGATTGAGGAACACTGGTGGCTCGATGTAGCGGGACTTGCCTAGGCGCTTCTCGACATGCGGCGTGTTGCGCAGGACCGGTTCTTCCTCAATGTTGATCATCGAGATGTAGGCGCCGAAGGCGCTGGCTTCCTCCGCCAGCTTGCGCGCCGAGTTGGCGATGACGTCGCCATTGGCCACACCAAGGTGGCGGCGCACTTCCTTGCGGATGAACTCGACTGCGTCAGCGATCATGGGCCAGATCCCTCTGTAGAGTGTCGCGAGCCCGTCCTACAACTTGGGACTTGGTATAGGACCGGGGCCTGGCTCCGTCAATTTCTCGGCGAGACCGGAACCCGCCAGGAACGTGCGTTTGTGGCTTTTTGATATCCCGCGTAAGGGCCGATTCCCGTAGCGTCCTGGTTTGCGCAGGGTGGAAAACGCCGTTTGTCCGGAAGGTGTTTTCGCCTCTTTTCGAGGCATCGTGGAGCAGAGCGGAGAGAGGCATCGCGCAATCGCCTGTTACAGCATTCGGCGATATTTTTTACGCCCGGATTATTGCCGACGACCTGGCCGGGCACTTCGGCATTGTGAGTCGCCCCGGGTTTCGTGGAGGCCTCAACTCTTGAGCAGATGAGGTCATGAGCAAGATCACGACCTATTCCCCCGAAATTCGCGAGCATGCTGTACGCATGATTCTGGAACACCTGAATGAGTCCCCCTCGGAGTGGGCGGCCATCGAGGCCATAGCCCCCAGGATTGACTGCGCTGCGCAAGCCCTGCGTGGCTGGATTCGCCGGCATCAGACCGACGCTGGGCAGCGCCCTGGCGCGACCACCGAAGAGCGTGAATGCATCAAGGTGCTTTAGCGAGAAAATCGCGAGCTGTGCAAAGCGAACGAGACCCTGCGCCTGGCCAGTGCGTATTTTGCCCAGGCGGAGCTCGACCGCCGTATGAAGTCCTGAAGGCGTTTTTCGATCACTATCGTGTCCGTCTCGAGGGCGAGTCGATCTGTCGTGTCCGGCGTGATGAGCTGCTGAGTCTGGAAGTCAAACGTGGAAAAACTGCGAGGCTGTCGAGATGGCGACCTTGAGATGGGGGCGCCGGCACAACCATGAACGTCCGCTGAGCTCGATCGGCTCTATCCCACCTGCGGAGGCTGAGGCAAATCCACCGGCAGCAAAGAAATCAGGCCATGGCGGCCTGGCTTGAACGAAGCGGCCTCCACGAAACCTGGGGCGATTCAGGTAGCGCTCCCACAACACCGGCCGTTGATGTGGAAGGTCGCTTCGCTCCTCTGCACTGAGGGCAGAATTCGCTAATGCATCGACGATTTTGCTGTCGATCCTGTGGAACTCGCGTTCAATCCATCTCAGGACTCCAGATCCCTGGAGCCAGGGCAAAGCGAAGCAAAAGCATCCAAACAAAAAGATCGTCGATATGAACGTGGCTAGATTTAGCAGGCCTTGGCACCACAAATTCAGGAGTACCTGGCACGGAATCCAAGCAATGAGGGCAAGGTAGCCGGACTGCGAGGTCGGGGAGTTCCAGAAGGAGGGGAGGTAGGGTTTTCTTCGCATGGCGGTTCCTTTGGTTGATAGGAACCTCATGCTGGCAAATTCACGAAATGGATGCATCCGAACTGGGGGCACTTGCGTGGACTTGCCCCTATCAAACCGGACACCGTTACCCCGTTAAGTTGATGCCTCAGCCAGGCGCCTGAGCTCGCGAGGTGATCGGTAGTTCAGTGCGCTGTGCGGATGTTCCTCGTTGAAATGCTCGAAGGCGATGGCCAGGTTGCGCAGGGCCGTCACTCGATCGGGCTTGGGCATATGGCGGATGTAATCGCGCTTCATGGTCTTCACGAAGCTCTCCGCCATGGCGTTGCTCTGCGGGCTGCACACCGGTGTTGTCAGGGGCAGCAGGCCGATCTGCCGGGCAAAGGTCCGGGTCTGTTCGGCGGTATAGGCCGAGCCGTTATCGCTCAGCCATTGCACCGGCGACGCCGGCAGTTAGCTGCCGAAGCGTTGCTCGATGGCCTCCAGCATCACGTCGCGGACATCGTCGCCGCTGTAGCCGTTTGGGCTGGCGACCCAACTGATGGCCTCGCGGTCGCAGCAGTCCAGGGCGAAGTTCGCGCGCAGTTTTTCACCGTCCTCGCAGCGGAACTCGAAGCCATCCGAACACCAGCGGGTATTGCTCGTGTCCACGGCGACGCGACCTTTGTGACGCCGCGCCACCTCCGGTTGTTTGCGCCGGCGTTCCAGCAACAGATCGTGGTCTCGCATGACGCGGTACACCCGCTTCACGTTGACCGGTGGCTGGGCCTGCTGCTCATGCTGGCGACGCAGTACCCCCCAGACCCGGCGATAGCCATAGCTGGGCAACGCGCCGACGGCCTGCTTGATCTGCTCGATCAGGGCCGCATCGTTTAGCGTCCTGCGGCGACGCGGCTGCGGCCCCCCCGGAGCGGGCTTTTTTGTCGGCGGTGGATCAGTTCACCACGTTGCGCACGAAACGCAGCAGGCGGTCGCCGAGGTTGTGGTAGGCGAAGGGACGGTTGCTCTTGAACACGTGGAAGCCCCCGGCTTCGACTTGCACGCGCTCGCCGTCGATCTCCAGGGTCAGGCTGCCCTCGATGACGTAGACCATGTCGTGCCAGCCCTCGGCGTCAGGCTCGGAGCGGTAGTGCTCGCCCGGCGCCAGCGACCAGTGCCAGAGCTCGGCCTGGCGGCTGGCCGGGGTGCTGGCCAGCAGGGTGCCGCGGCTTTGCGGTGAGCGGCCGACCCAGGCCACAGCATCGACGCGGGCGAGGTCGACGGTCTGCGGCGGGCGCACCAGGTCGGCGAAGGTGACGTCGAGGGCGGCGGCGATGCGGTCGAGGGTGGCCAGGCTGACATTGGTGTCGCCGGCCTCGATGCCGACCAGCATGCGTCGGCTGACTCCGCTGGCCTTGGCCAGCGCGTCCTGGCTGAGGTCGGCGGCGCGGCGCAGATTCTTCACGTTGTCGGCGACGTGGACCAGCACGCTCGGGCGTTCGGTAGAATTGGGCAATATATTGCTCATTGGTCCGATTTTGCGCATTATGTTGCACATAAGCATACGCCAGGACACTGGCTACGGTTCAACCCTTTTGGTCGCCTTCCATGCCTCGCTCCCGTTTTGCCTCGCTGTTCTACCCCGTCGCCGTGCTGATGGTGTCCATGGCCTCGATCCAGAGCGGCGCGTCCCTGGCCAAGAGCCTGTTCCCGGTGCTCGGTGCCCAGGGCGTGACGGCCATGCGCCTGACCTTCGCCGCGATCATCCTGCTGGTGCTGCTGCGCCCGTGGCGCCAGCCCATCGCGCGCAAGTCCTGGGCTTCGCTGCTGGCCTACGGCATCACCCTCGGGGGCATGAATCTGATGTTCTACATGGCGCTGCGCACGGTGCCGCTGGGCGTTGCAGTAGCCCTGGAATTCACCGGGCCGCTGGCGGTGGCGCTGTATTTCTCTCGCAAGGCGCTCGACTTCCTGTGGATCGCCATCGCCGTGTTCGGCCTCTGGCTGCTGTTGCCCATCGGCAACCTGGGGCAGGGCGTCGACCCCACTGGCGCCGCGCTGGCCTTGGCGGCAGGCGTGTGCTGGGGGCTGTACATCATCTTCGGCCAGCGCGCCGGCTCCGACCACGGCACCCAGGGTGCGGCCCTGGGCGTGACCATCGCTGCGGTGTTCATCGCACCCATCGGCATCGTGCATGCCGGCACCGCGCTGCTCGATCTTCATCTGCTGCCGGCGCTGCTCGGCGTGGCAGTGCTCTCCAGCGCCTTGCCCTACACCCTGGAAATGGTCGCCCTGACTCGTCTGCCGGCGCGCACCTTTGGCACCCTGATGAGCATCGAGCCGGCCTTCGGCGCGCTCTCCGGGTTGATCTTCCTCGGCGAGCAACTGACCTTCCTGCAATGGCTGGCAATCGCCGCGATCATCGTCGCTTCGGTCGGCACCACCCTCAGCAGCCAGCCCGCGCAGCCGGTGCTGAACGCGCCGGCGCCGGACTGAGTCAGGCGTCCAGGGTCGCCGCCAGGCGCTCCTGGATGAAATCGAGGAAACACTGGATGCGCAGGGCCAGCTGCGAGTTGCGGTAGTAGACCGCATGGATGGGCTGGCGCGCCCCGCGCATGGCCTGCGGCAGCACCTTCACCAGACGCCCGGCGGCGACGTCGCGGCAAGTCATGTAGCCGGCCAGGCAGGCGATGCCCTGGTCCGCCAGGGCCAGTTGACGCAGCGTTTCGCCGCTGGAGGCGGAAAGCGTCGGGGTGATTTCCAGGCTCGCACCGCCGGCGTGGCGCAGCGGCCAGGTGTTCAGGCTCTCCGGCTGGGTGAATCCGAGCAGGCTGTGGCCGGCCAGCGCCTCGACGCTCTTGGGCGTGCCATGGCGCTCCAGGTAGGCCGGGCTCGCCAGCAGGTTCAGGCAGCTGCTGCCCAGCGACCGGGCGTGCAGGCTGGAATCGCTCAGCGCGCCGATGCGGATGGCGACGTCGGTGCTCTGCTCCAGCAGGTCGATGTTCAGGTCATTGGTGTTTAGCTGCAGCTCGATCTCCGGATAAAGCTCGCGGAAGGCATCCACGTGCGGCACCACTGCGTGCAGCATGAAGGGCGAGGCGGCATTGATCCGCAGGCGCCCGGACGGCCGTTGTTGGCGCAGGGCCAGGCGCTCTTCCAGGTCCTCCATCTGCGCCAGGATGTGCCGCGCGCTGTCCAGGAAGAACTGCCCCTCTTCGGTGAGCTTCATGCGCCGCGTGGTGCGATTGAGCAGGGTGGTGCCGAGCTTCTCCTCCAGCCTCGCCAGGGTGCGGCTGACCGCCGAAGCGGTGAGGCCGAGTTGGTCGGCGGCAGCGGTGATGGAGCCGCTGTCGATGACGGTGGTGAAGGTGCGGAGTTCGTCGGATTGGACTTTCATCGTGGCCCTTGGGACGGATGCTTTGCGTAGGAGCGAGCTTGCTCGCGAACAGTCCTCTCGCTCCTTTGCTAATTTCGTCATCCCCGCGAACGCGGGGACCCAGAAACGCCTTGTTCGGTGTAGCGCGCCGCTTCTGTGTGCTCTGAGAGTTCTTGTTTCGCCTCTCGGCGAGTCACTTCTTTCAAACGCCAAAGAAGTAACCAAGAACGCTTGCCCCGACATACGGGTCCGGCAAGCCGGACTTCCCTCGCACATTCCCACGCACCCGGAGGCCCGCCCCGAGGGTACGTCCCTGTAGCCCTCGGGGCTCTCGCGACATCCATGTCGCTCAACCTCCTCTGCGTGGGCTTTGCTCGGCCTCCTGTAAGGGGCGTTCCGGAGTGCGTGGACGTTTCTCTGGAAGTCCCAAGAGCGAAGCGCGTATGCGCTTTTCGTAGGAGTGGCGGTTTCTCAGAACGTCCCCGGATAAGCGCCGCCGTCGAGCAGCAGGTTCTGCCCGGTGAGGTAGCCGGCGTGGGCGCTGCAGAGGAAGGCGCAGAAGGCGCCGAACTCGTCCGGGTGGCCGAAGCGTCCGGCGGGGATCGCCTGCAGCCATTCGCCGACCTTGGCGTTGTCGTCGCCCATGCCCTTGCGCAGGCGGTCGGTGTCGAACGAGCCGGGCAGCAGGGCGTTGAGCGTGACGTTGCGCGCGGCCAGGCGCGGCTGCCGGGCGAGGCCGGCGATGAAGCCGGTGAGGCCGCTGCGGGCGCCGTTGGACAGGCCGAGGATGTCGATCGGCGCCTTCACTGCCGAGGAGGTGATGTTCACGATGCGGCCGAAACCGCGCTCGGCCATGCCATCCACCGTGGCCTTGATCAGCTCGATGGGCGTGAGCATGTTCAGCTCCAGGGCGGCCAGCCAGTCTTCGCGGCCCCAGTCGCGGAAATCGCCGGGCGGCGGGCCGCCGGCGTTGTTGACCAGGATGTCGACCTGCGGGCAGGCCGCCAGCAGCGCGGCGCGCACGTCCGCCTGGCCGACATCGCCGGGCACGCAGCGTACTTCGATGTTCGGGTTGTGCTGGCGCAATTCCACGGCGGTGGCTTCCAGCGCCTCGGCGCCACGGGCGTTGATCACCAGGTTCACGCCTTCGCCGGCCAGCGCCTTCGCGCAACCCTTGCCGAGGCCCTTGCTGGCGGCGCAGACCACCGCCCAACGTCCAGCGATACCGAGATCCATGGGACTTCTCCAAATCGGTTGAGAGTGCGGCCACGATGGCCGGGTCTTCCATTTACCCGTGCCGTCGTCGCCGTGCAAGCGGCTTCGCCTCAGTCCCAGGTCGGGGCCAGGCCGGCCGGGCTGGTGATGCGCTCGTTGCGTTCCAGCGCGGCGATGGCGGCCATGTCCGCCTCGCTCAGGCGCAGTTCGCGGGCAGCGAGGTTGCTGGCCAGGTTGGCGCGCTTGGTCGAGGACGGGATCACCGCATAGCCCAGCTGCATCGCCCAGGCGAGCACCACCTGCGCCGGTGTGGCGCCGTGGCGCTGGGCGATCTCGCCGATCACTGCGTCGCCCAGGACCTTGCCGTAGCCAAGGGTCATGTAGGAAGTGATGTGGATGCCGCGGCGCTGGGCGAACTCGACCACCTTGCGGTTCTGCAGGTAGGGGTGCAGTTCCACCTGGTTGGTGGCGATGACGCCACTGCCGACTGCGTCGAGGGCTTCCTGCATCAGGGCGACGGTGAAGTTCGATACGCCGATCTGCCGGGCCAGGCCGCGCTCTTGCGCTTCGGCGAGGGCACTCATGTATTCGCCGACCGGCACCGCGCCATTGGGCGAGGGCCAGTGGATCAGGAGCAGGTCGACGTGGTCGGTGTGCAGCTTGCCCAGGCTGTCTTCCAGGCTGGGGATCAGCTTGTCGCGGGAGAGGTTCTCGGTCCAGATCTTGGTGGTCAGGAACAGCTCGCCGCGGGCCACGCCGCTGGCGCTCAGGGCCTGGCCGACGGCGGCTTCGTTGCCGTAGATCTGCGCGGTGTCGATGGCGCGGTAGCCGAGCTCCAGCGCGGTGCTGACGGAATCGATGACCACCTGGTCCTTGAGGCGGAAGGTGCCGAGGCCGAGGGCGGGAATGCTCATGGGAATCTCCTTGGGTCCTGTTTCAGTTGGCCGCCAGTGCGGCTTCGGTATGTTCACTGCGGCGGTCGAGACGGCCGCTGAGTACGGTCAGGGCGAAGGCACCGAGAGTCACCAGGGCGGCGATCCAGGGCGTGTGGCCCAGGCCCAGGTGGCTCACCACCAGGGCGCCGCCCCAGGAGCCGCCGGCCACGCCGAGGTTGAAGGCGGCGATGTTGAAGCCCGAGGCTACGTCCACTGCGTCCGGCGCCACGCGTTCGGCCTGCTGCACGACATACACCTGCAGGCCGGGCACGTTGCCGAAGGCTACGGCGCCCCAGGCCAGCACGGTCAGCACCACCAGCACCGGGTGCGGCGCGGTGAAGGTCAGCACCAGCAACACGGCGGCGAGCAGCAGGAAGATGGTCTTCAGCGCGCTCACCGGGCCCTTGCTGTCGGCCAGGCGTCCGCCCCAGATATTGCCGACCGCTACCGAGACACCGTAGGCCAGCAGCACCAGGCCGACCATGTTCGGGGCAAATCCGGCGACGTCCTGCAGGATGGGCGCGAGGAAGGTGAAGGCGATCAGCGAGCCGCCGTAGCCCACGGCGGTCATCGCGTAGACCAGCAGCAGACGCGGTTGCAGCAGCACACGGGCCTGGCGCAGCAGCGGCGCCGGCGGGCTGTGCTGGATGTTCTTCGGCACGAACAGCAGTGCGCCAATCAATGCCACCAGGCCGAAGGCGCTGACCACCAGGAAGGTGGTCCGCCAGCCGAAGTGCTGGCCGATGAAGGTGCCCAGCGGGATGCCGGTGACGAAAGCCACGGTCATGCCGCTGAACATGGTGGCGATGGCGCTCGCGGCCTTGTCCTTGCTCACCAGGTTGGTAGCGATGATCGAACCGACCGAGAAGAACACGCCGTGGGCGAGGCCGGTGAGGATGCGCGCGACGATCAGCGACTCGTAGGTCGGCGCCTGCCAGGCAACCAGGTTGCCGGCGGTGAACAGCGCCATCAGGCCGACCAACAACAGCTTGCGAGGCACACGGCCGGTGAGCGCGGTCAGCAGCGGCGCGCCGATGGCGACGCTGAGCGCGTAAAGGCTAACGAGCAGTCCGGCGGAGGGTAGGGTGACGCCGAGGTCCCCGGCGATGGTGGGGATCAGGCCGACGATGACGAATTCCGTCGTGCCGATGGCAAAGGCGCTGAGAGTTAGCGCCAGCAAGGCGAGGGGCATGGTTCGCTCCAGTGGAAGGGGATTCACTGGGGCGCAGTATCCGGATCTCGACTGCTGAGAAAAACGCCGGTAGCGGCAAAGGATATTTGATTTGGAATCAGGAGTAGCGCGTGCCGCAGCAGGCGCGGATCTTATCCGCGAATACTCCGACCCCTCGTACCCACGTTGAACGCCGCTCCCTCTCCTCAGCCCTCTCCCGCAAGCCGGAGAGAGGGAGCCGTACGGCGTTGGTGGTGATACCGGCGTCATCCCGTAGGAGCGGACCTTGTCCGCGAACTTCCCGCGCCAATCTCACCTGTAGGAGCGCGCCATGCGCGCGATTCGCGGCCATGGGCCGCTCCTACAGATTCCGTCCGCGCTTTCTCTGCAGCCATGAAAAAGCCCCGCGCTAGGCGGGGCTTCCTTATATAGCGAACGCTCGACTCAGTTGCCGGCTGCAGCCGCGGCTGCCTGCTCGGTCAGGGTCTCGGTGTGGTCGCCGTGGTTCTTGCTGAACTGCGGGGCCAGGGAGCCGATGACCATGCCGAGTGCGCTGCACAGCAGGCCTACCAGTTGCGGCGGCCAGAAGTCGCCTTCCTGGTAGCCCATCTCCAGCGACACCCAGCCGATCAGGCCGAAGGCGATGGCGGTCAGGGCGCCCTGGGTGGTCGCGCGCTTCCAGAACAGGCCGAAGAACAGCGGCACCACTGCGGCGACCAGGGTCACCTTGTAGGCGTTGCCGACCATCTCGTAGATGCTGGCGTTGGAGTACAGGGCGAACACGCAGGTGGCGACGGTCATGGCCAGTACGCTGATACGCATCAGCTTCAGGGCCTGGTGGTCGTTCAGGTGCGGCAGCATCGGCTTGAGGATGTTCTCGGTCAGGGTCACCGACGGGGCCAGCAGGGCGCCGGAGGCCGAGGACATGATCGCCGAGAGCAGGGCGCCGAAGAACATGATCTGGGCGAACATCGGGGTACGTTCCATGATCAGGTGCGGCAGGATCTGCTGGGCATCTTCGTTCAGCCAATGCTTGACCATCTCCGGGTCGATCATCGACGCGGCGTAGGTCAGGAAGATCGGCAGCATGCAGAAGGCGAGGTAGCAGGTGGCACCGGTCATGGTGGCGCGCGAGGCGATCTTCTCGGTCTTGGCCGACATCACGCGGGCATAAACGTCCTGCTGCGGAATCGAACCGAACATCATGGTCACAGCCGCGCCGATGAACGCCACTATGTCCTTGGCCGAGGTGCCTTGCAGGAAGTGGAACTTGCCTTCGGCCGCCGCATGGCTGATCACCGCTTGCGGGCCGCCGGCCAGGTCGCCGATCAGCCAGACCAGGTAGAACAGGCCGCAGACGATGATGATCATCTGCAGGAAGTCGGTCAGGGCCACGGACCACATACCGCCGAACAGCGTGTGCAGCAACACGATCACGGTGCCGAGCAGCATGCCCTGGGTGGTGGTGATGGCGCCGTCGGAGAGCACGCTGAAGCATACGCCCAGGGCGGTCAGCTGGGCGGCAACCCAACCCATGTAGGAAATGATGATCACCAGGCTGGTGAAGATTTCCACGTGCTGGCCGAAGCGCTTGCGGAAGAAGTCACCGATGGTCATCAGGTTCATGCGGTACAGCGGACGGGCGAACACAAGGCCGACCAGCATCAGGCAACCGAAGGAGCCGAACGGGTCCTCGATGATCCCGGCGAAGCCTTCCTGGAGGAAGGTGGCGGGAATGCCCAGTACCGCTTCGGAGCCGAACCAGGTGGCGAACACCATGGTCACGACCAGCGGGAAGGACATGCTTCGGCCGGCGGAGGCGTAGTCGGCGGCGTTCTTTACACGGGTGGCGGCGTAGATGCCGACGATGACGGTGATCAGCAGGTAGATCGAGACAAACCAGATCAACATGATGGTTTCGTTTCTTCCATTGGCTGGCCAGGCACGCGGGGTAGGGCGACACAGCTGGCAGGTTTTTGTTTTTGGACATGGCGTCCCGGCTCGCACCGGAACCCGGGTGGCAGTGACGTGGCCTGCCCCCGGTTCGCAACGGGCGAGCAGTCTGCCAAAGACGTAAAATATGTCAAACAATTACAAAGGGTCTGAATGAAAAAAATGACAGCTGGACGGGCTTGATTCCGATAAGTGGTTGATTTAGCGCTTTATCGGCAGCTGGGTGGTCGGAAACTTTTTACAGTGGGTGTTCGATAAGAAGAACGATTGTCCGACAGTTTGGACCCGCGGGATGCCGCCGAAAGGATCGTGACTGCTGGTATGGAAAACTGCCTGCAGCCAGTAGAATCGCGGTTTTGCGCACAAGGACGCCCCATGAGCCACTACCAGCCCGGCATTCTCGCCACCCCGGTTCCCAGCCAGGCCCGTCACCTGTTCTTCGACCTGCAGTCTGTCGAGCATTTGCCGGCCGCCCTCGACCGTCTGCAACGCCTGGTCGATGGCATGGGCGCCGTGGTCGGCTTCGGCGAGTCCCTGGTGCGTGCCCTGGGGCAACGAATCGAAGGCCTGCGCGATTTCCCGGCAATCTCCGGAATTGGCGTCGACAACCCCTCCACCCAGCACGCGCTGTGGATCTGGCTGCGCGGCACCGAGCGTGGCGAGTTGCTGCTGCGCACCCACGAGCTGCAGCGTGAACTGTCGCCGGCACTGGAACTGGTGGATGCGACCGAAGGCTTCCGTCACGGAGCCGGCCATGATCTGACCGGCTATGAAGACGGCACCGAGAACCCGCAAGACGAAGATGCGATCGGCGCCGCGATAGTCGCCGGCAGCGGTCGTGGTCTCGACGGCGGCAGCTTCGCCGCGATCCAGAAATGGCGGCATCAGCTGCAGATGTTCGCCGCCCTGCCGCAGGCCGAGCAGGACGACATCATCGGCCGGCGCAAGAGCGACAACGAGGAACTGGAAGAGGCGCCGGAGTCGGCCCACGTCAAGCGCACCGCCCAGGAGAGCTTCGAGCCGGAGGCCTTCGTGGTACGCCGTTCGATGCCTTGGACCGAAGGCAACGACGCCGGACTGATGTTCCTGGCCTTCGGTTGCACCCTGGATGCCTTCGAGGTGCAACTGCGGCGCATGAGCGGCCTGGAAGACGGCATCGTCGACGCCCTCTACCGCTTCAGCCGGCCGCTCACGGGCGGTTACTACTGGTGCCCGCCGTGCAATGCCGGTGTCCTCGACCTGAGCGCGCTGCTGTCGACCTGAAGCAATTCGCCGGGCCCTGGTGCCCGGCATTCTCTCAGCGGCTCAGATGAATGCGCATCTGGGTATAACCGTTGACGAAGCGACCGGTGCTACCGAAGGCGGCGTAGCGGAAGGCGCGGTGGCTCGAGGTCGCCGCGTTGCAATGCAGCCCGCGCAATTTTCGGTAGGCGGTTCGGTAGTGGTGCAGGAAGTTTTGCAAGGCGGCATCTCCATATGCGGGGTCCAGGTATTGCGCCGAAGGGGCGCTGCAAGCCTTTTGGGTTTCGTGAGCCATTAAATTGGCGTCAATGACCTGTTTTATTTGGCTTGCTTAAGAATCGCCGTAATTTTGTCGCCTTGTAATGGCCTTTGGCAATCGTGTGCTGAGCTTATTCGCTCGAACAAGAGCGAATGTTCCGACAAGAAGCAGAGAATGCGCTGGTAGACGCGGAGGCTTGACGGCGCTCCTGCGCTTCGCCTAAGTTGACCGCCATGCATCGCACATCCCTGAACGTCCGCCAGATCATTATTACCGCCATTACGCAATTGGCGGGTTAGCCGACGTCCACCGAACCCGCCCTGGAGGCGGGTTCTTTCTGAGACTGTCTCCCGGGCCCCGAACGAAGCGCCCAGCAGGAGACAGGCAATGAGCCCCCACAGCGTCACCCAGGCCATCGAACAGGCGGATCGACTGATCAACGCCCGGCAGTTCGACCCCCTAATGGATTTCTATACCGACGACGCCACCCTGGTGCTGCGCCCGGGCCTCAGCGTCTGCGGCAAGGCGCAGATCCGCCGTGCCTTCGACGCCATCGACCTGTACTTCCACGGTTGCCTGCAGGTCCGCCAGGCCGCCATGGAAGTGCTGGAGGCGGGCGACACCGCGCTCGTCCTGGCGCGCACCCTGGTGGCTGGCGAAACCGAAGAGGGCCCGCAGGTGCAGGCCCGCAAGGCGACCTACGTGTTCCGTCGCGAAGCCGACGGCCAATGGCGTTGCGCGGTCGACAACTCCTACGGCAGCGACCTTCTCGATGGCGCGCCCACTGGCAGCCGAACCCGGGGGATGACCGCATGAGCCAGGATGCGCTGCTGAAAAGCTACGTACGCAAGATCCTCGCCGCGCCGGTCTATGACGTGGCTATCGAGACTCCATTGCAACCCGCGCTGCAGCTGTCCGAGCGCCTGGGCAACCAGGTGCTGCTCAAGCGCGAGGACCTGCAGCCGGTGTTCTCCTTCAAGATTCGTGGCGCCTACAACAAACTGGCGCAGCTTTCCGCTGCCGAGCGCCAGCGCGGGGTGATTGCCGCGTCCGCCGGCAACCATGCGCAGGGCCTGGCCCTGGCGGCGAAGAAGCTGGGCGTCTCGGCGACCATCGTCATGCCGCGCACCACGCCGGAGCTGAAGGTGCAGGGCGTGCTGTCGCGCGGCGGCAAGGTGGTACTGCATGGCGACGCCTTCCCCGAGGCCCTGGCGCACGCGCTCGCCTTGGTCGAAGAGCACGGCTACACCTTCGTCCCACCTTACGACGATCCGGAAGTGATCGCCGGGCAGGGCACGGTGGCCATGGAAATCCTCCGCCAGCATCCGGGGCGACTGGACGCGATCTTCGTCCCGGTTGGCGGTGGCAGCCTGATCGCCGGCATCGCCGCCTACGTGAAGTACCTGCGCCCGGAAACCAAGGTCATCGGCGTCGAGCCGGACGATTCCAACTGCCTGCAGGCCGCGCTGGCCGCCGGCGAACGCGTGGTGCTGCCGCAGGTGGGGATCTTCGCCGACGGCGTGGCGGTGGCGCAGGTTGGCGCGCACAACTTCGAAGTCTGCCGGCATTACGTGGATGAGGTGATCACCGTCAGCAGCGACGAAATCTGCGCGGCGATCAAGGATATCTACGACGATACTCGCTCGATCACCGAACCTGCCGGCGCACTGGCGGTGGCCGGGATCAAGAAGTACGTCGAGCGCGAAGACGTCGCCGGGCAAACGCTGGTGGCCATCGACTCGGGTGCCAACATCAACTTCGATCGCCTGCGTCATGTCGCCGAGCGCGCCGAGTTGGGCGAAAAACGCGAGGCCATCCTGGCGGTGACCCTCCCCGAGCGGCCGGGCGCTTTCAAGGCGTTCTGCGAGGCGGTGGGCAAGCGGCAGATCACCGAGTTCAACTACCGCTACGACCGTAGCGAGGAAGCGCAGATCTTCGTCGGCATCCAGACCCATCCGCAGAACGACCCGCGCGCGGCGCTGGTGGATCGTTTGCGCGACCAGGGCTTCCCGGTGCTCGACCTGACCGAGAACGAGACTGCCAAGCTGCACATCCGCCACATGGTCGGCGGTCGCGCGCCGCAGGTGGAGCAGGAGCGCCTGTTCCGCTTCGAATTCCCCGAGCGACCGGGCGCGCTGTTCAACTTCCTCAACCAGCTCGGCGGGCGTTGGAACATCAGCCTGTTCCACTACCGGAACCACGGCGCTGCGGACGGTCGCGTGCTGGCCGGCCTGCAGGTGCCCGATCACGAATTGGGTGAGCTGGACGCGGTGCTGGGCGAGATCGGCTACCGCTACTGGAACGAGAGCGACAACCCGGCTTACCGCCTATTCATTGGCTAGGGCAGCGGCGCGAGCGTCTGCAGCAGGTCGCGCAGGCGATCCAGCGCCGGGTCGATGTCCAGCGTCTCGATGGCGCCGTAACCGATCAGCAGGCCGTCGCGCGTCGGCGGCTGCTGGAAGAACGGTGTCAGGCCGAGCAGGTCGAGGTCGACCTTGCGCGCCAGTTCCACCAGCTGCGGGATGTTCAGCGGCCGGCGGGCGAGAACCGCGAGATGGAAGCCGGCCACCGCCGGCACCAGCTCGAACCAGGGTGCCAGGTCGCCGGCGAAACGCTGCAGCAGGCGCTCGCGGCGGCTGGCGTAGATGGTGTGGCAGCGGCGGATGTGCTTGAGCAGGTGACCCTCCTGGAGAAAGCGCGCCAGCGCCCACTGGATCAGGGTCGAGGTGTGCCAGTCGGTCAGCTGCCGGGCAGCCCCAACCGCCTGCAGCAGCGCCGGCGGAAGCACCGCGTAGCCCAGGCGCAACTCCGGCAGCAGGGTCTTGGAGAAAGTGCCGACGTAGGCCACCAGACCGTGGCGGTCCAGGCTGTGCAGGGTGTCGTTGGGTCGCCCTTCATAGCGGAACTCGCAGTCGTAGTCGTCCTCGATGACGATGGCGCCAAGTTCCAAGGCGCGGTCGAGCAGGGCCTGGCGGCGGGCGGCTGACATCGGCATGCCGAGCGGGAACTGGTGCGACGGGGTCACGTAGATCAGCCGGGCATCGTCGGGAATGGCGTCCACGCGCAGTCCCTCGGCATCCACCGGCACGCCGACCACGCGGGCGCCCTGGGAGGCGAACAGCTGATACGCCGGTGGGTAGCCGGGCTCCTCGACGGCCACGCAGCAGCCCGGTTCGAGGAGTACCCGCGAGATGAGATCCAGCGCTTGCTGTGCACCGTTGCAAACCACCACGTCGTCCGCCGAGCAGCGCAGCCCGCGGGAGAAGGTCGCGTGGCGGGCGATGGCCTCGCGCAGCGCCGGCAGCCCTTCGGCCTGGCTGTACAGACCGCGCGCCTGTGCGCTTTGGCGCAGCGCGTACTGCACACAGCGACGCCATTCGTCCTGCGGGAAGTGGCTGGGGGAGGTCGCGCCGCCGATGAAGGAATAGCGCAGGCGAACGCCCAGGGCCGGGTGCTGCAACGCTCTGGAAATGCCGCGCCAATGCTCCAGCACTCTGGCGCTGGCGAGCTCGGTCGGCTGCTGTTTGTGCTGCTGGCGGGCGCTGTGGGCGTTGACGAAGGTGCCGACGCCGACCTTGCCGACCAGCAGGTTGTCGTAGGTCAGCTGGGCGTAGGCCTCGGCTACCGTCTTGCGCGACAGCCCCAGGTGCTCGGCGAGCAGGCGGGTCGGCGGCAGCTGGGTTCCGGCGGCCAGGCGACCGCTTTCGATGGACTCGCGCAGCTGGCGATAGAGCTGGCCGGTCAGGTCCTTGTCGCCCTCGATGACTACGTGAAGTTCCATGCCTGCGCTCCGTTTGCGATCTGCCGGATTATGCCGTTTGGACGGCGGC
Source organism: Pseudomonas knackmussii B13 (assembly GCF_000689415.1). NCBI lineage: Bacteria > Pseudomonadati > Pseudomonadota > Gammaproteobacteria > Pseudomonadales > Pseudomonadaceae > Pseudomonas > Pseudomonas knackmussii. The sequence goes on from NZ_HG322950.1 coordinate 2,757,462, forward strand.
GCGCCAGTGGCCTCCCGCTTTTGCCGGGGATTGGCTATTGGGGCGTCCGGGGCGCGGGCGTAGCTTGGACCCATCGCGGCGACATGGCCGCCGAACCTGAAGGGGCACAGCGCCCGAGGAGATGCACGATGTCGATCCGTACCCCGCGCCACCTGTTGTTCGCCGGCCTGGCCCTGGCGTTTTCCCTGCCGGCGCTGGCCCATGACGAAAGCGGTGAGCACGAGAAGATCACCCCGCTGCAAGAGCATGCGCTGGCGGATGTCCCGGGCAAGAAGGGCCTGATGGTGGAAGTCAGCTACAAGCCCGGCCAGGTCTCGATTCCGCACCTGCACCAGGGCGCGGTGTTCGCCTACGTGCTGGAAGGTGCGGTGGTCTCGCAATTGCAAGGGCAGCAGCCGGTGACCTACAAGGCCGGCGACTCCTGGTACGAACCGGCCAACACGCCGCACCTGGTCTCGCGCAATGCCAGCGAAAGCAAGCCGGCGAAGTTGCTGGTGTGGCTGCTGCTAGACGAAAAGGCTCCGCCGCTGGTGCCGCTGAAACAGTGACAGCCTGATGCAGTCGTAGGAGCGGATCTTATCCGCGAAATTCTGGCATCCATGATCAGCTCCGCTCCCTCTCCCCAACCCTCTCCGGCAAGCGGGAGAGGGGGCTGTTCGGCGCGGGCGCAATGGTTGGAGTAACTCTGTAGGAGCGGATTCATCCGCGAAAATCCCCGCACCGATGCCATTGTGTAGGAGCGCGCCATGCGCGCGATTCGCGGCCATGGGCCGCTCCTACAGGGGATTCGTGTGTTGCGGCGGGGATACAGCGTGCGGGGCGGTTCGCGGATAAATCCGCTCCTACGGGTTGCAGGAGCGGATCGTCCGGCGGGGATCAGATCATGAAGCGCAGGATGTCCGCGCGGTTCATCTCGGTGCGGCCTTCCTCGTACCAGCGCGGGATCTCGTCGCGCAGGCCTTCCTTGGTGTCGTCCAGGTTGAAGGGCGCGGTGTAGCGCTTCTTGCGGTACGAATAGATGAAGTAGGTGCCGTCTCGGTAGAGGATGCGGTCGAAGGTGAAGAAGGCGATGTGCGAGCCGTTGCAGCGCGCGGTCAGCACCACGTCGCCTTCCTCGTAGGGCAGGGCGCCTTCGGCGCATTCGTAGGTGAAGAACTCCCGTACGTCGTCCCAGTCCACGCCGCTGCTGGCGCGCAGGTGGCTTTCGGCAGCGCTTTCGGAATCCTCGGAGTGGTCGCTGTACCAGATGAACAGCGGAATGCTCTGGTTGGAGTCCTCGCCCAGCCAGCTTTCGCCGTCCAGGTACTGCGCGGTGCGCGCCAGGCCTGCCTGCATGCGGCGGTGGTGGAAGCGGTAGGTTTCCAGTTCCTCGTCGAAGGCCTCGCTGTCGCTGGCCAGCAGAACGCCTTCGGTGGCCTTGAGCTGCGCGACGCGGGCCAGCTGCTCCTGATAGAGCGCGGCGTCCTGGATCACCACGGCATTGTCGCGGGTCAGGCTGACGCCGATCTCGGTGAAGTTGGCGCTGCCGAGGATGACGATGTCCGGTTCGACCAGGTAGAGCTTCCAGTGGATGCTCTTCTGGTAGCGGAAGTCCACGTGCAGGGTGAGGTCCGCGCCGCCTTCGGCGATGCAGAACTCGATGAAGTCCGGCGAGGTGAAGGAGTTGATCGTGCCGACGACGATGTCCAGGCGGTTGCCGTTGTCGCGCAGGCTCTGGACCAGCGCTTCGGTACCGGCGGCGAAGGCGGAGACGACCGTGATTTTCTTGTCGCGCAGCTGGCCGAGGTAGCGGGCGAGGTCGTTTTGATTATCGAGGATCTGCATAGGTGCTCCAGCAGCGTTGATTCTGCAAATGCCGCCATTGTCGCATGCCCGCAAGGGCGGTTCCACGGAGGCCGCGCAAACCCTTGCGGTAGAGCAAGGCGCCGCCACGGGATGGCGAATCGCAGGCAAAAAAAGGCCCGCCAGAGGCGGGCCGAAGCGGAACCAAAGGAGTTGCAGACTCAGTCGCCCATGCCATCGGTGACGGCGATGCCCTGGGCGCGCATGGCGGAGATCAGCTTGGCGCGCGTTCCAGGCAGGTTGAGCAGGGTTTCGTGGCGAATGCTCGCCACTTCCTCGCCGGTATAGGGCGTGTACTGCTCCGGCATGCTGGCGCCGGCCATGCCGTCCTTGCGCAGCAGCCAGTTGAGCATGTCGGCCAGTTGCGCATCGTTGAGCGGGGACATCGACATGCCCGGCACCCGCACGAGGAACTGACGGCCGCCCTCGACCTTGAGGAAGTTGCCGACGAAGCCCTGCATGCGCGGCACGTCGTTGGACTTCGAACCCATGCCGTTGCTCAGGTGGCAGCCGGCGCAGGCCAACTGGTAGTTGGTCGCGTTGCTGTAGCCGGCCTGGGCGATCGGCGTCTGCGGCGCCTCGTTGCCCGGTGCGTGCTTCTGGTGCGGGTCGGGAATGCTGCGCGCCTGGGTCAGCGGGCTGGCCAGCAGGCAGAGCAGGGCGAGGCTCGACAGCGTGCGCTTCATGGCGAACCTACACCGCGACGCCGCGGATCACCGAGACGGTGCAGTTGTAGATGTGCGACTTGGCCGCCAGGCACCAGTTCACGTCGTTGTTGTTGAACGGACGGTAGGCCGGCTCTTCCGAGTCGTTGCGGGTACAGGCGCACTGGACGCAGCTGTGCTTACCGCAGCAGTCGTTATAGGAAATGATGTAGTTCTTGCCGTCGGCCGGGTTGCGGCAGGTGCCGATCCAGCTCACCTGGGAGACTTCGGTGCCCGGCGGGCAACTGGTGGTGGTGCCGCCGCAGCAGGAGCAGAGGAAGCCGTCGATGGAGCAGTAGCGCCAGTAGTCGCAGCTGTTCGGATCGCCCGGGTCGCCGGCCATCGGCTTGTCGGCGGCCAGGGCCTTGCTGGTGCGATCGATCGGCAGCAGCAGGGGCACGGCGGCACCGGCGACCATCAGCGAGCCCATGCGTGCCAGCAGCTTGCGGCGGGAAGTGGTGTCGGCCACGTGGCGGGTGGAGCGCTCGAAGAACTTGTCGAGGAGTTTCATCGGGTATCCCTTTTATTGTCAGTGGCTGTGCGAGTGCGAGTGACCGTGGGCCTGCTGGCCATGCAGGTGTTGCTGCAGGGTGGCGCTGCCCAGGTGCTCGGTCTCGAACAGGCTGTCCAGGTGTTCGCGGGAGTTCACCAGGCCCTTGGCGCGCAGCACGCCGGCCTTGTCGACCAGTGCTGCATAGGGCAGCTTGCCGATCTGGTAGGTCATGCCGACTTCCGGGCCGACCACGTAGGTGGAGTCTTCCAGCTTGTGCTCGGTGATCAGCTTGAGCTGGTCTTCCGGGTCGCCGTCGCTGACGTAGACCACTTCCAGGCGGTCGGCCTGTTCCTTGGCGATGGACTTGATGGCCGGCAGCAGCGACTTGCAGATCGGGCAGGTCGGCGAGAGGAAGAACAGCAGCTGGGCCTTGTCGCCGGCGTAGCCGAAGTTCACCGGGCGACCGTTACGGTCGGCGGCGGTCACTTGCGGAGCGGGCTCGTTGACCGCCACGCCCTTGTCGACCATCAGCGCGCCAGCCGGCGCGATGCGTCCGTGGAGGACACCGATCTGGCGCACCAGACCCATGACCACGAAGGCCAGGGCGAGCAGCAGCAGCCAGAGAAGTACGTTGGAAACGATCATGGCTTCCATGGTTCACCTACCAATGAGTTTGAGCAGACGGGGGCCGTTGGCGAGCAGGCCATCGGCGGCGGCATAGAGGAGCAGGGCGACGGCGCTGGCGGCCAGGGTCACGAAGCCGTCGAACAGGCCCAGTTCGCGAGCCTGCGGATGCACGCTGGCGAGCAGCGCCAGGGCGACCAGCACGGCGTTGCGCGCCAGCAGTACCGGACGCAGCGGCTGGGCCTGGTCGGGCCCGGCGCAACCGCAGTCGATGTCGCGGCGGCCACGCCACAGGTTGATGCCGATGGCGGCGGCGTACAGCGCGATCAGCGCCGCCGCCGCGAGTGCGGCGAGCGAACGGCTGGCCGGCACCAGCAGGGCGAAGGCGACAGCGCCCTCGACCAGCGGCAGCAGCCGGGCGGCGGGCTTCAGCAGTGCCTGCGGCAGCAGCTGATAGTCCTCCAGTTGGCGCACGAAGCGCCCCGGCGCGCGCCACTTGTGGCTGGCGGCGCTGGCCAGGATCACCGCAACCGAGACGGCGGCGGCGATCACGTAGATGGGATCGGGTTGCATGCTCATGCCCCTTTAGTGGGTCAGGACCTGGGTGGGCGTCTTGGCGATCTTCTCCATGGTGCCGGTCAGCTTGCCGGTCTTCAGGTCGAAGACGTTCAGCCCGCCCATGACGTCGGCGCCCAGCAGCAGCGGCGCATCATCGGTGGTGGCGGTCATGCTCCAGATCGGGTTGGGCGAGCTCAGGGTGCCGATCTTCTTGTGCGTCTTCAGATCGTAGACCCAGATGTCGGTGGCCGGATCTTCCCACTTCATCGCTTCGTGCTTGTCATGCATCAGCACGTAGAGGCGGTTCAGTTTCGGCGCCAGGGCGATTTCCTGCCAGCCGCCCGGGGCCCAGCCAGCCTTGCGCTCTTCGTCGGTGGTCAGCGACCAGGTCGGCAGGACCTTGGGCTGCTTGCCGGAGAAGTCGATGGTGTGGATGGTGCCTTCGGTGGTGGTGAAGTAGTAGGTGTCGCCATTGGCGATGCCGCGCTCCACCAGCTTGTCCTTGTTCGGATCGAAGAACGGCGTACGGCTGCGCGCGACTTCCTTGCCGTCTTCACCCAGGGTCACCAGCTGCATGCTGCCGTCGCCGCACATGGAGGCGAAGCCGCGCTTGCCAACCGGGTAGTCGAGTACGCAGCCGGGCAGGGCGATCTCGCTGGTCACGGCCTTGGACTGGGTGTCGACCACGGTCACCGAGGTGGACGGGGTGAAGTTGTAGATGTAGACGAAGCGGTCGTCGCTGCTGGAACCGATGCCGTAGCGCTGGGTGAGCGACTCGGAGCGCTTGCTTGGAATGACCACTTCCCAGGCCGGGGCCAGGGTCGAGGTATCCCAGGCGGTCAGCACGTCGGTGCGGGTGCCACGGGTGCCGCGCGAGTAGTACAGGTCAGCGCTGTACAGGTAGCGCTTGTCGTTGCTCAGGGTCGAGGGGGCGGCGAAGCCGGTGCTGACCATGCCGAGCATCTTCTTCTTCTCGGGGTCGACCACCGTCACGCGACCGATCACGAAACTCTCGAACTCGACGTCGATGATGTAGGCGCGGTGCGGGCTGGGCGGGAACGGCAGGGTTTCCTGGCCGATGGTTTCGGCCGGAAGGTCTGCATAGGCGCCGCCTGCTGCCGCCAGCGAGACGCCGAGTGCGAGCATGGTACGGGCAAGGATCCTGGTTATTCGCATGGGGGGAGGCTCCCTCGATTTTTGTTGGCTGTCGGATCGCGGATCGGTTCTGGGCAAAAGACTGCAGTCCTAGTCTGCCGCGGGTGTTTGTGCGTTGACTTGCTCTGCGTGCCAAGCGCTTGTGTGTCCCTGACAGCGTTTTCGCCAGCGTGCCGGAACAAGCATTGGCGCGCTTTGCGCGGCCTGCCTCACCGCTGGTCGGCGAGGTCTGCGCAGGGCAGCGAGAAGCAGAACATGGCGCCGCCGGAATCGACGTTCTGCGCCCAGATATCGCCGCGGTGGCGCGAGACGATGTTGCGGCACAGGGCAAGGCCAATGCCGTTGCCGCTGACCTTGGAGCTGAAGAAACCGTCGAACAGGCGTTCGCGCGCGCCGGCGTCGATGCCGCGCCCGCTGTCCTCGACGCAGAGCACCGCGTTGTCGCCGTCACGCCAGGTATGGATGCGCAGCCGACGGCGCCCGGCGGGCAGCTCGGCCATCTCCTCGATGGCGTTGAAGGCGAGGTTGAGGATCACCTGGCCGATCAGCACTTTCTCGCAGCTCACCGGCAGCGCCTCGGCGCAGGGCGCCAGCTCCAGGCGGACACCGGCCGGCTGGCCCTTGAGGTCGATGAAGTAGCGTGCGTCGGCGAGCAGTTCGTTGAGGTCGACGCGCTGCTCGGCCTGCTCCAGGCGCACCACGTATTCGCGCACGCTCTTGATGATCAGCGAGGCGTGCTCGATTTGCCGCACCGCGCTATCCAGGCCCCAGGCCAGCGACGGATCGACCTCGCCCTGGCGGCCCAGGCGGATCGCCGTGCCCTCGATGAAATTGCGGGTGGCCGCCAGAGGCTGGCTGAGCTCATGGGCGATCGCCACGGCCATTTCACCCATGGCGTTGTAGCGCGCCAGGTACTCCAGCTTCTGCTCGCTCTGCCGGCGGGCTTCCTCGGCGCGCACCTGTTCGCTGACGTCACGGAACAGCAGCAGGTGGCCGCTCAGGTCGTCCTCCAGCTCGATGTAGCGGCAGGTCGCGTGGTGCCAGCGCCATTCGCCGTCGGCGCGCTGCAGGTGGTAATGCACGCTGTAGGGTTCGCGGCTGGGCGGGGTGCGGCCCAGGTGTTCGAGCAGGCGCTGGCGCGAACGCTCGTCGCAGGCGTCGAGGAAGTTGCGGCCCAGTGCCTTGCGATCGGCGGCGCCGAGCAGGGTGAGGGCGGAATCGCTGATGTAGCGGATCTCGCCGTGCGGGCCGAGCACCGCCACGCCCTCGGCGAGGTCCTGCAGGAAGGTCTTCAGCCGGCTCTCGGTGCGCTTGAGCTCGCGCTTGACCTTGTCCTCTTTCGAGATGTCGCGGAACTGCACCATCAGCACGTCGCGCTCGGCGAGGTGGACGAGGGTGGCCACCGCCTCGGAAAGAATGTCCACGCCCTGCTTGGAGCGGTAGCACCACTCGATGGTGCGCTGCCCGGTGCGAGCCGCGCCCTCCAGCCAGCGCAGGCCGATGGAACGGCGGTACTTGGGCGCCGGGCTGGTCATGTCCGGGGCCTTCAGCGGCACCAGTTCCTCCAGGCTGAAACCCAGCACGCGCAGCGCGGCGCCGTTGGCCCAGAGAATCTCCTTGGTCTGGGCGTCGTGCAGGATGATGCACAGCGGCATGGCTTCGATGAGGGCGTGGAAGTCGGATTCGGCAGGCTGGAACATGGCGGGCAACTCTAATGACGGTGCGCGTTTCCCGCGGTGGCGGGGGTACGGCTTTATAGCGCGCAGCCTAGCTTGTCGGCGCTAGGAAACAACCCGGCGGGGAATAGGGGATTCCTTTAGAACGCGGGCGGCACGCCCCAATAGAGGCACTCTCGGCACGCTCCCTACACTGGGCCCCATCGACGACCGCCGGCTTCCCCGGACGGTCGGCCCACAAGAACACAGGGAGACGCCCATGTCGCGTTCAGTCGCCGCCGAAATTGATTCGACCCTCGCCAGCCGCGCTGCGCTTTTCGAGCAGGTCCTCGAAGAAGTCCGCCAGCGCCGCGACGAGTTCGACGCCCGCTCCCACGTGCCGCGCGACATGATCGAGCGCTTCATCGAAGTCGGCATCTACCGCGCCGCGACCCCGCGCTGCTTCGGTGGTGACGCGCTGCCGCCGGCCGAGTTCCTGCGCCTGATCGAGCGTATCTCCGAAGCCGACGGCTCGGCCGGCTGGGTCGCCAGCTTCGGCAGCGCCAGCACCTACCTCACCGCATTGCCGCGCGAAACCCTCGCCGAGCTGTACAAGGACGGCCCGGACCTGGTGTTCGCCGGCGGCCTGTTCCCGATCCAGCCGGCCGAGCAGGTCGAAGGCGGCTGGAAGGTCAAGGGCACCTGGAAGTTTGCCAGCGGCTGCAAGGGCGCGGACGTGCTCGGCGTCGGCATCGGCATCGGCGGCCCGGGCGGCAAGCCGCGCACCGCGCTGCTGCGTGCCCGTGACGTGGAGATCGTCGAGAACTGGGACGTGGTCGGCCTCAAGGGCACCGGCAGCCACGACCTGCGCCTGAATGACGTCTTCGTGCCGGATGCCTGGACCTTCATCCGCGGCGGCCAGAGCAATATCGACGAGCCGCTGTACCGCTACCCGACCATCGCCTACGCAGCGCAAGTGCTGGCGGTGGTCAACCTGGGCCTGGCCCGCGCCGCCCTCGACGAGATCGCCCGCATGGCCTCCGGCAGCGGCGTGACCGGCGCGCCGAAGCTCTCCGATCGTGCCTATGTACGCATCGAGATGGGCAAGGCCGAAGCTCAGCTGCACGCCGCGCGCGGCTTCTTCTACGACGCCACCGAGCAGGTCTGGGCCTCGATCCTCGCCGGCAATCCGGTGACGCCCGAGCAGGTCAGCCTGCTGCGCCTGTCCGCCGTGCATGTATCGCGCGCCGGTGCCGAAGTCGTGCAGCGCGCCTACAGCCTGGCAGGCACCACCGCCATCTACCTGCGCCACCCGCTGCAGCGCTACCTGCGCGACGCCATGGTGGTGACCCAGCACGCCTTCCTCAGCGACGGCATGTACGACGGCGCCGGTGCGGTGCTGCTCGATGTGCCGCCGTTCCCCGGCTACCTCTGATCGACACAAGGACAAGAAACCATGACCCGTCCCACCGCCGAACCCATGCGCGTGCTGTTCTGCATCGGCATCACGCAGAACTTCTTCGACCTGCCCACCGGTGAGGGCCTCAGCGTCTGGAAAGGCTTCAGCCAGATGATGGGCGAACTGGGCGCGCTGCCCGGCATGAACGTCCTCGGTGTACTGGACGACGACCGCCTGATGGTCGGCGCTTCCACTACTTCGCCCTGGACCGTCTACATCATGGCCGACGTCGACTGCCACCAGACCGTGGTGGACGCCTGCAACCTGTTCCGTACCGTGCCGGTCGGCGAATACAGCCTGTGGAAGTACGCCAAGATCGAAGCGCGCATCGGCCGTCCGCTGACCATCCCTGAAGCTGCGCGGAGCTAAGCCATGAGCCAGGCCCTGGAGCAGTTGCAAGCGCGCCTGGCGCGGCTGGAAGGCGAGGCCTCCGTGCGTCGCCTGATGGCCCGCTACATGGACCTCTGCGACGTGCCGCGCGACAGCCTGGCACTGCAGTCCGAGCTCGCCGAGCTGTTCACCGAGGACGCCGTCTGGGAAGGCCTGGGCGCGCGCGCCGAGCAGAGCTTCGGCCGCCACCAGGGCCGTGAGGCGGTCGCCGCGTTCGTCGCGGGCTACCTGCCGCCGGCCGAGCACTTCGCCCTCAACCTGCACTTCATCGGCAGCGAATCCATCGCGGTCGAAGAGGGCGGCGAGAAGGCGAGCGGCCAGTGGCTGATGCAGCAGGTGTCGACCTACACCGATGGCCGCAGCGAACTCTTCGGCACCCGCCTGAACCTCGACTTCCGCCGCGTCGGCGAGGCCTGGCAGATCAGTCATTTCCGTACCCGGCGCCTGCTGGCCATGCCGCTGGGCGCGCTCGCGGAGGGCAAGGCATGAGCATCTTCGTCAGCGAATTCGAACTGGGCGGCGCCGGCAAGCGCGTCGCCGTCAAGGACACTATCGACATCGCCGGCTACCCGACCCGTTGCGGCAGCCGTGCGCTGGCCGACAGCGCGCCAGCTGCCCGGCACGCCGAAGTGGTGCAGCGCGTGCTGGACGCCGGCTGGAAGATCGTCGGCAAGACCAACCTGCACGAGCTGGCCTTCGGCGTCACTGGCATCAACGACTGGAGCGGTACGCCGGTCAACCCGCAGGCGCCCGACCGCGTACCCGGCGGCTCCTCCAGCGGCTCGGCCGCAGCGGTGGGGGCGGGCCTGGCGGAAATCGCCCTGGGCACCGACACCGGCGGCTCCGTGCGTGTGCCGGCGGCCTGCTGCGGCGTGGCCGGGCTCAAGCCGACCTATGGCCGCGTCAGCCGCGTAGGCGTGCACCCCGAACACAGCAGCCTGGATTGCGTAGGGCCCTTCGCCCGTGACATGGCCAGCCTGATCGAAGCCATGCAGGTGATCTGCCCCGGTTTCGCCCCGCGCGAACTGCCCGGCGCGAACGCCCGCGTGGTCTTCCTCGAAGTGCCCGCCGACCCGCACATCCAGGCTTGCCTGGGTGCCGCCGCCGACCGCGCCGGCTGGCGGCGGGCGAGCCTTTACCTAGGCGAGTTCGAAGCAGCCTTCGCCGCTGGGCTCACCGTCATCAACCACGAGAACTGGGCGGCTCTCGGCCAGCTCACTGGCAAGGGACTGCTGGGTGCCGACGTCGAGCAGCGTCTGCTCGCCGCCGGTCGCACCACTGCGGCGGAGCTTGCGGATGCGCAAGGCGTGCGGGCGAGCTTCAGCCGTGCCATCGATGCCGCCCTCGACGACTACGAAGTACTGCTGCTGCCGACCCTCGCCAGCCTGCCGCCGCTGCTTTCCGAAGCGCGCACCGGCAAGAGCGTGGCCGCGCTGACCTCGCTGGTGCGCCCCTTCAACCTCAGTGGCCATCCGGCGCTCAGCGTGCCGGTGGAACTGGAACACGGCGGGCTCAAGGTCGGCCTGCAGATAGTCGGCCGCAAGGGCGACGACGAACGCGTCTGCGCCTTTGGCGCGCAGCTGGAACAAGCCTTGGCCGCCGAGCGGCCAACGAACAAGAAAATGGCATGAGGAGAACCCCATGAGTGCCCCCGAGTACCGGCTGATCGCCAAGACGGGCAGCCCCGAGCAACTGGTCCAATCCGACCGCGTCGACGTCTCGCTCTACCACGACCCTGCGCTGTTCGAGGCCGAGCTCGAGAAGATCTTCTACCGCACCTGGGTCTGGGTCGCGCACGTCAGCGAAGTGGCCAACCCCGGCGACTTCAAGACTGCCATGATCGGCCGTCGCCCGGTCATCGTGGTACGCGACAAGAAGGGCGTCATCAACGTCCTGGAAAACCGCTGCCGCCACCGTGGCGCCACCGTCTGCGAGAAGCACAAGGGCAACGCCACCGGCTTCACCTGCCCGTACCACAGCTGGTCCTACGGCCTGGACGGCAAGCTGCGCGCGCTGCCGTACCCGGACGGCTACGAGGACATCCTCGACAAGGCCGAGCTGCCGCTGACCAGCCTGCGCGTGGAAAGCTACGCCGGCATGATCTTCGCCAGCTACAACGCCGAGATCGAGCCGCTGGAAGACTTCCTCGGCGGCGCCAAGCACTGGATGGACCTGTTCATGAAGCAGGGCGCCGGCTACCCGATCAAGACCCAGGGCGAACACAAGTTCACCTTCAAGGGCAACTGGAAGATCCAGCTGGAGAACACCACCGACGGCTACCACTTCCCGATCGTGCACAAGTCGTGGATGTCCTCGGTCGATGACGAGACCAGCGAAATGCTCTCGTTCATGACCGACCCGCAGGCAGTGACCCACGCCCTGGGCAACGGCCACAGCGTGATGGTGATGGTCCCCGAGCACGTCGACCTCGACCACGACGACGGCACCGAGCAGCTCCAGGAGCGCTTCGCCCACGTCACCGAGGAACTGTCGAAAACCCTGCCGCCGGAACAGGTGCGCCGCATCGTCCGTTCGCTGCACGGCGCCGGCTTCAACCTCAACCTGTTCCCCAACGTGGCCATGTCCATGTCGTTCTTCCGCGTGCTGCGCCCGGTCTCTGTCACTGAAACCGAGATCCGCCACGTCGCCCTCGGCATGGACGGCGGCCCGGAAATCGCCAACCGCGAACGCCTGCGCATCCACGAGCACTTCCAGGGCCCGTTCGGCTTCGGCAGCCCGGACGACGCCGAAGCCTGGGACCGCGTGCAGCGCGGCTCCTACGCCGGCCCCGACGCGCCGATCCTGGTCAACCGCGGGCTGAACCGCGAGATCGTGGCCGAGAACGGCGACAAGGTTTCCCATGCTACCGACGAAGGCGGCATGCGCGAGGCCTACCAAATGTGGAAAAGGATGATGAGCCAATGAGCAACGACACCCTGAACGGCTTCTCCGGCCCGCTGGTCCAGGCCATCGAATTCATCTGGCGCGAAGCCGAGCTGCTCGACCGCAAGGACTACGCGCAGTGGAGCGACCTGTGGAGCGAGGAGGGCATCTACGTGGTGCCGATCGCCGAAGGCGACGACTTCGAAGCCAACTTGAACTACGCCTTCGACGACGCACGTATGCGCGCCCTGCGCATCGAGCGTCTGAGCGCCGGCTTCTCGCCGTCGGCAGTGGATGCGGCGAAAACCGTGCGCAGCGTGTCGCGCTTCCGCCTGGTGGAAGCGGCGGGCGATCTGGTCGAAGTGCATTCGGCGCAGATCCTCTACGCCTACAAGCGTGGCGTGCACACGCCCTTCGTCGCGGACCTGGAGCACCGCATCCGCTTCACCGCCGAAGGCCCGCGCCTGGTGCGCAAGGTGGTGCGCCTGATCAACGCCCAGGACGCCCTCGGCGCCATCGGCTTCCTGCTCTGAGGACCCGCCCATGACCCGTACCGCACTCGTCACCGGGGCCTCGCGCGGCCTCGGCGAATGCATCGCCCGGCGCCTGCACGGCGCCGGCTACCGCGTGGCCCTGGCCGACGTGCGACTGGACGACGCCCAGCGCCTGGCCGATGAGCTCGACCCCAGCGGCGCAAGCGCCCTCGCGCTGGAGCTGGACGTCCGCGAGAAGGCCGACTTCGAGCGCGCCCGCGACCTGCTGCAACAGCAGTGGGGCGGCTGCGACATCCTGGTGAACAACGCCGGGGTGTCGAAGGTCGCTGCGCTGATGGACATCAGCCCGGAAGACTTCGACGCGTCCATGGCAGTCAACCTGCGCGGCACCTTCGTCGCCTGCCAGGTGTTCGGCGCGCACTTCGCCAGCCGCGGCTTCGGCCGCATCGTCAACATCGCCTCGCTGGCCGGGCAGAACGGCGGCACCGCCACCGGCGGTCACTACGCCGCGGCCAAAGGCGGCGTGGCGACCCTGACCAAGGTCTTCGCCCGCGAGCTGGCGCCGGCTGGTGTCACGGTGAACAGCATCTCGCCCGGTCCCCTGGACCTGCCGGTGGTGCGCGAAACCGTGGCCCCGGAGCGCCTGGAGCAGATCCTCAAGACCATCCCGGTGGGCCGCCTCGGCGATCCGGACTACGTGGCCGACAGCGTGCTGCTGCTGGTCGCGGACAACGCCACCTCGGTGACCGGCGCCTGCTGGGACATCAACGGCGGCTTGTTCATGCGTTGAGAAAGACGGCGGATAACGCAGAGCGTTATTCGCCCTACGCCGATCCCGACGTAGGGCGAATAACCGGAACGGTTATCCGCCGAATCCGTGGAGAGGGCGCCCGTCGTCCGCCCAGAAAGCCTTGCAAGGTAAGACCATGATGAAGGTAAGAATCCAAAGCATCGTCGACGAAGCCCTGGACATCCGTTCCTTCCGCCTCGTGCGCAGCGACGGCCAGCCGTTCGACGCCTACGAGCCGGGCGCCCACGTCGACGTCACCGGCCCCACCGGGGTGACCCGCCAATACTCCCTGTGCAGCCCGCCCGACGACCGCGGCGCCTACCTGGTGGCAGTGAAGAAGGAAGCCGCCTCGCGCGGTGGCTCCAGCGCACTGCACGACGTGGAAGAGGGCGCGGAGCTGGACATAGGCGCGCCGCGCAACCTGTTCCGTCTGGCCCCGGAAGCCCGCGAGCACGTGATGTTCGCCGCCGGCATCGGCGTGACGCCGCTGCTGAGCATGGCCTACAAGCTCAATGCCAACGGCGAACCGTACCTGCTGCATTACTTCGCCCGCTCGCCCGAGCATGCGGCCTTCGTCGAGCTGCTGTCCGGCCCGGCCTTCGCCGGCAAGGTGCAGTTCCACTACGGTGTGGAGCCGGCCGACCTGGAAGCCGCGCTGGCGGCCTGCCTGGAGAACGCATCGGCAGCGGCCCACGTCTACACCTGCGGCCCGGCGCCGTTCATGAACAAAGTGGTGGACGTCGCCAAGCGCAGCCGCAGCGAAGACGCCATCCACCTGGAACACTTCCAGGCCGACCCGGCCGCCAACAGCGCCCCGGCCGGCAGCTTCGAAGTCGAGCTGGCAAGCAGCGGCGTGGTCCTGCACGTCCCGGCCGACAGCAGCCTGGTGGACGTCCTCCAGGCCCACGGCTGCGACATCGACACCGAATGCCGCGAAGGCATTTGCGGCACCTGCATCGTCGAAGTCCTGGAAGGCGAACCCGAGCACCGCGACAACTGCCTGTCGACCAAGGAGAAGGCGTCGAACAAGCAGATCTGCGCCTGCGTCTCCCGCGCCAAATCAGCGCGGCTGGTGCTGGATCTCTGATCGCGACTCCTCAGTAGGCGGACCTTGTCCGCGAATCGCTGCTCCTACAGGATCAGCTCCATGAAGTGGCCTAATGATTCTGGACACCCCGATAGGGCGTTAAGCTTTGCCCACAGCAGAGGTGTTCATGAGCAGAAGATCATTCAGTCCAGATTTCAAACTGGAAGCCGCCCGCTTGGTGGTGGATCAAGGCTATACGGTGCCGGCCGCCTGCAAGGCGATGGGGGTGGGGCCCACGGCGATGCGTCGCTGGGTGGCGCAGTTGCAACTGGAGCGTGGCGGCCAGACGCCTGCGCATAGCAAGGCGCTGACAGAGGAGCAGCGGCGCATTCAGGAGCTGGAGGCACAGGTCCGTCGCCTGGAGCGGGAAAAAGAGATTCTAAAAAAGGCTACAGCTCTCTTGATGTCGGACGCCCTCGACTAATCAGGCTGGTCGAGGCATTGGGCGAGCAGTATTCGCGTACGGAGCTGTGCCGGTTATTCCAGGTGAATCGCAGCAGTGTTTATGCGGTGCGCTGCCGGCAGGCGCGTGTTTGCAGTCGACGGGAAGCGCTGCGTCGGCGCGTGGTGGAACTGCATGTCCAAAGCCGCTGCGCGGCGGGCGCCCGAACCCTGTCGGCGGCCCTGCGTAACGAGGGTTTTCACGCGGGTCGTTATCTTGCCGCTCGGTTGATGAAAGAAGCCGGTCTCGTCAGCACGCAGCGCCGTAAACATCGCTACCGGGTTGCCAAGGAACACAGCGCCATCGCGGCCAATGAGCTGGAGCGTCGGTTCAATGTGAGCGGCCCCAACCAGGTGTGGTGCGGGGACGTGACGTACATTTGGGCCGGTGGCCGCTGGATTTACCTGGCCGCCGTAATGGACCTGTATGCCCGCCGGATCGTCGGCTGGGCTATGTCCAACCGGCCAGACTCACAATTGACCGGTCGGGCTCTGCGGGTGGCCTATGAAGCCAGGGGGATGCCCCAGCAACTGATGTTCCACTCCGACCAGGGCTGTCATTACACCAGCTTCGAATTCCGCCAGTTGCTATGGCGCTACCACATCCGGCAAAGCATGAGTCGTCGAGGAAACTGCTGGGATAACGCGCCGATGGAGCGCTTTTTCAGAAGCCTCAAGTCGGAATGGGTGCCGTCCTCTGGCTACGTCGATCAGGCCCAGGCCGAAGCCGACGTGCTGCGTTACGTGACCGATTACTACAACCATCAACGGCCACACAGCCACAACGATTACCAGACACCAGCACGGCGTGAAGAGCTGGCTGGATAGACCTAAACCAGTGTCCAGTTTTACTTGACCACTTCAATCTCATCCGCGAACCGCGTTGCACGGTGTATCCCTGTAGGAGCGGATTCATCCGCGATCTTTTTCGCGGACAAGGGCTAGGCGCCCCCGTCGCTCCTACTGTCACGCGCGATATTTCCCTTCACGTCATCCCCGTGAATGCGGGGACCCAGAAGACTTCGTGTTTCTGCGCCGCTTCTGTGTGTTCGGATAGATCTTGTTTCGCCTCTCGGCGACCCACTTTGTCAAACGACACAAAGTGGGCAAAAGTCTTGCCCCGACATACGGGTCCGGCGGAGCCGGACTTCCCTCGCACATCCCCACACACCCGGAGGCCCGCCCCGAGGGTACGTCCCTGTAGCCCATCGGGGCTTTTGCGACATCCATGTCGCGCAACCTCCTCTGCGTGGGCTTTGCTCGGCCTTCTGTAAGGGGCGGTTCGGAGTGCGCGGACACTCCTGCTCTTCGTAGGAGCGAGCTTGCTCGCGAACCGCACGGCAGAGAGTTCCCCTGTGTAGGAGCTGCCCATGGCCGCGAATCGCGCGCATGGCGCGCTCCTGCAAGGGGATAGGCGCAGGGTTTTTCGCGGATGAATCCGCTCCTTCAGGTGCTTTCCTGGCGCACAACCTCGCCTGGTTGTACGCCCTGCATCACGCCTTGAACTGCTGCACCAGCCGATGCTGCTGTTCGGCGCTCTGGTTGAGCTGCTGGCTGATGCGGGCCGAGGCTTCGGCCTGGTCGGAGAGGGCCTGGGTGACGTCGCGGATCGCGCCTATGTTGCGGCCGATCTCTTCGGCCACGCTGCTCTGTTCTTCTGCCGCGCTGGCGATCTGCAGGTTCATGTCGCTGATGAGGTTCACCGCGCCGGTGATGCGTTGCAGTGCGTCTATCGCCTGGCGGGCTTGCTGGACGTTGTCCTGAGCCTGGCGGTAGCTGCTGTGCATGGCGCCGGCCACCGACAGGCTGCGGGCCTGCAGGTTTTCGATCACCACGCGGATTTCTTCCACCGAGTCCTGGGTGCGCTTGGCCAGGCCACGGACCTCATCGGCGACCACCGCAAAGCCACGGCCGGACTCTCCCGCTCGTGCCGCTTCGATGGCCGCGTTGAGTGCCAGCAGGTTGGTCTGTGCGGCGATGCTCTGGATCACTTCGAGGATCGCGCCGATCTGGTCGTTGCTGCGCGAGAGGTTCTGCAGCTCTTCCATGGCCTGGTTCATGTCGCCGGCGAGGGCGTCGATGCCGGCGCTGGTCGCCTCGATGGTGGCGTAGCCTTCCTGGCTGGCGCGCTCGGCTTCGCTGGCGGCTCCGGCGGCGCTGGCCGCGCTTTGCGCCGAGGCGTTGGCCGTGGCGGACATCTCCTGCAGCGCCGTGGCGACCATGTCGATCTCGCGGAATTGCTGCTGGATGCCGTCGCTGGTCTGGCGGGCGATGGAGGCCGAACGATCGGCGCCGGAACGAGCCTCGCCGCTGGCTGCCTGCACGGCGGCGATGCTCGGTTGCAGCTTGTCGAGGAAGCGGTTGAAGGCGCGCGCCAGACGGCCTAGCTCGTCGCCGCGCGGATAGTCGAGGCGGCGGGTGAGGTCGCCTTCGCCGTCGGCGATGTCTTCCAGCATGCGCGCCAGGCCCAGGATCGGCCGGCTGATGCCGCGCGCGGTGAGCGCTACCAGAAACAGGCCGAACACGCCGACCAGCACGCCCAGGCCGATTTCCAGCCAGGTGCTATGGGTGCGCTGCGCGTCGAGGGTGTTCTTCAGCGATTGCGCCGGTGCCAGCAGCACCTGCTTGGGCACGCTGAGCAGGATGCCCCAGGGGTGCGCGCCGGGCAGCGGTACCAGGCTGCTCAGCACGCTGACGTCGGCGCCCTCGTCGTAGGTCAGCGAGCGGCCTTGAGCCATGTCGCCGAGTGCCTGCGGCAGCGCAGGGTCCTTGAACGGCTTGCCGAGGCCGTCGGCGTTGGCGCTGTCGCTGGCGAGCAGGCCGTTCGGGCTGAGGATGCGGATGCGACCCTGGCCGTCGAACAGCTGGCGGCTGCCTTCGACGCTGTTCTGTTGCAGGGCGGCGAGGTCGATGTCGAAGCCGACCACGGCGACGAACTTGCCGTTCTCCAGCACGGGCAGGGTGATGCTGGTGACCAGCCGGCGCTGGCCCGAGGCGTCGTCGAAATAGGGGTCGAGCACGCAGGGTTTGAGGCTGTCCCGTGAGCAGGTGAAGAAGGCGTTGTACGGCTGGCCGCTCGGGCCGGGGGTGGTGTCGGCGAGCACCAGTTCGGTGCCGATCACGTTCTGCTGTTTGCCGTCGCTGCGCAGCAGATAGAGGGTGTAGCGGCCGTTCTCGTTGCTGCCCAGGTCCTCGCGGGCCTTGAAGGCGGCGTCGTTGCCATCCAGGCCGTCGGCGGCGAAGACCACGAACAGGCCGAGCAGCTCCGCGTGTTCGGCCAGGGTGCCGCCCATTTCCGCTACCAGCTTGCGGCGCAGCGCCTCGGCGCCGAGGTTGCCCTGGTGGTTCTGGTCGCGCAGGGCCTGCAGGGTCCGCGAGAGGCCTTCGCCGAGCAGCAGCTTGTCTTGCAACTGGCGTTGCAGTTGCAGCGCCTGCACCTGGCCCTGGGTCTGCAGGCTGGCGCGGGCGGACTCGGCGAACAGCTTGCCGCTGTCGTCCTTGATTACCTGGCTGTCCTGGCGCGCCTGGTAGAGCGACAGGCCGATCAGGCTGGCGGCCACGCCCAGCAGGCAAAGGCCCGCCAGCCAGGTGATGCGCCCTTGGAGGGTGGACTGGATGCTGCGCATGGATTGCCTCCTTGAAACTGCGAAACCCGCCGGCCCGCCAGGGCCGTGATAGGGGACGGCCGTGGCGCGCGGGCGGGTCTGCAGCGGGTGGTTTAGAAAGTGGTGCTGAAGATCAGCTGGCTATACAGGTTGCTGTCGTTGCTGCCGATCTGGGTGCCGCCATCCTCGGCGCTTTTCTTCGGCTGGTAGAGGCCGATCAGTGGGGTGATGGTCAGGTTCGGGCTGACGATCCAGTCGGCGTACAGGTCCAGCTCGCGGCCGCTGAAGTTGCCCAGGTCGTTGTCCAGGGTGTGGAAGTCGAACCACTGCAGGCCGATGTCGACGTTGTCCGCCGGGTTGACCTTGGCGCCGATGTTGTGGACCCGGGTGTTGTTGTTGAACGGGCCGGCGTAGTTGCCTGCCACCTCGCCCTGGAACCAAGTGCCGAAGCCACGGCTGAAGCCGTAGAAGAGGGTGTCGTAGCCTTCCGAGAAGCGGCTGAAGCGGTAGCTCACGTAGGGCTTCCAGGGCAGGTCGGAGAAGGTCCAGCCGGCTTCCAGGTACCACGCGTTCTCATTGTCGGCGTGGCGCTTGTTCTGCTCGGCGTACTCGCCGGAGAGGAACAGGTCCTGCACGCCGGCGTTGCCTTGGGCACGCAGGCTGTAGGTCTTCATGTCCTTGCGGTCGAGCTGCAGGGGCGAGGCGTATTGCTCGTCGATATCGGTGACGTCGATGTAGGTCAGGCCGACGGTACCGGCATCGGCTACGTGCTCCAGGGTGCCGACGTACAGCTCGGAGTTGGCCTGGGCGCGGTTGTTCGACTTCAGGTGCATGATGTCGCCGCGCCAACCCTGCTTGCCGCCGATGCGCAGGACTTCGGTCTGGTCGAAGTTGCGCCGGCCGGCCAGGTAGTAGGCGCCGCCGCGGTTGAACTCGCCATCGGCCAGGCCCTTGCCCAGGTTGAGGGCGTCGCCGTCGATCAGGAAGCCGTCGCCGACCACGATGTTCTGGCGGCCGAAGGAGAAGTCGATGCCGTCGTCGCCCAGTACCGGGAACAGCTTGCCCGAACGCCAGCCGGCGTAGGCGTCTTCGATCTTGGTGGTGCGCTCGGAGCCGTCGCTGAAGCCGGCGGCGTCGCCGTCACCCCAGGTGGCGGAGCTGAGCAGGCCGAAGGCGCCGTAAGCGGTGCCGGCATCGCCCAGGCGCTGGTCGCCGCTCAGGCCGTACTTGATGAAACCTTCCTGCCAGGACGACGAGCCTTTGTCCTTGGTGCCAGTCTGCGCGTAGTTCTCCTGGCTGTGGAACAGCGCATAGACCGCCGAGACATTGGCGTCGAGGTGGGTGTCGTCGGTCGCGTACAGCGAGTACGCCTGGGCGGAACCTGCGCTGGCCACCATCAGGGCGAGCAGCGTCGGGCGAAGCAAGGTGGGTCGGGTCATGGCTTGCATCCGTATCGTTATTGTTGGCAGGGGGACGAAACTGCCGAGGATGCTAAGGCGATGGGCGGTGCCGGCCTTGCGTGTGTCTGCCAAGTGCTTGGATGTGCTTGCCAGATGAGGCGCGCGAGCGGGCCGGGGGCTTCCACGCTTTGCCCTGGCGATCCGGCTTGTTGGTGTAATAAGTGCGAAATTCCTTACGGATAGATCGGATGTGTCTCGGCGATTCATTCGCCCTGTACGTGCAGCATCGCTGACCTCGAGCACATCAGGCGTGCTGCCTCAGAAGGCAGTTCCTTTTCCTGATCTAACCCCCGAGTTATCTGCCTCGCCCCCTCCCTGGCAGCACCCATCCAGATCTCACAGAGGTCATTGGTGCTCGAGCCATTTGCCAAACGGAGGTTTCACTTTGTCCAACGAAATCCGCCCGCTGTTCTTCTGCATGCATGCAAAAGCTGTGCATTTGCAAAAGGGGCTGCACAAGCACGCTTTGCGAAACTATCGACGCCTCTACTACGCGGATGTGCTCGACAGCGCCTCGACGCCGGAAGGAGAAGCGCCATGAGCCGACGCGATATCGTTGTCCCTCTTTGCCTCAAGTACACCAACGAAGCCACCTGCACCGCGCCCTGGTTCGTGGCCGACAGCGAATACCCGCAGATGCAGGCGCGCTACAAGCCGCTGGTCAATGGCGAGGAGGCGTTTGCCGCCGTGCACCTGGCCATCGCCAAGGCCAAGCAGTCGGTGGACATCATCTGCTGGGGCTTCCAGCCATCGATGTATTTCGTTCGCGACCGCCGTTACCACGACGACCCCGATGCCTTGAGCGAGCTATGCATTGGCGAGCTGCTGGAGCGCAAGGCAAAGCAGGGCGTGAAGGTGCGTGTGCTCGGCTGGCGGATGTTCTGGAACTTCGCCGGCCTTGCGGGCGAAGCCAACCTGCCAGGTAATGCCCCGTACTTCTGGGACGCAACGATGCAGAGCGCCACGCCCGAGCAACACGACTTCGACCACCGCTGGTTCTCCGAGTACGCGGTCGCCGACGACGAGGCGGCGGGGCTGGCGGCGGCCCACCGACCGCTGTTCGTCGGCCGCGATTTCGACGGCGACGAACGCGAGCGGATCGAGGGCCACCTGCGCGAGCACAGCGTGGACAAGGCGTTGAGCGACAGCTCGATCTGGACCATGGCCAACAGCGCCACCCACCACCAGAAGATGGTCCTGGTCGACTACGAGTTGCCAGCGGATACGGTGGGTTTCGTCATGGGCCACAACATGCTCGACGAATACTGGGACACCGATAACCACACTGCACTGCGCCGCGGGAGAACCGACAAGCCCGCTCCCAACCGAGGCCCGCGCGGCTTCACCCCGCGCCAGGACATCTCCTGCCGGGTCACCGGGCCGATCTTGGAATACCTCCACCGCAACTTCGCCCAGGCCTGGCAGAAGGAAACCGGCGAAACCCTGCCCGCGCTGCACTCGGACCTGCATGAGTCGGCCAAGCATTTCCCCTTCCGCGGCGGCAACCAGGACGACGGCACCGCACTGATGGCGCAACTGCTGCGCACCCAGGCGCAGGTGGGCGTGCGCGACATCGAGAAGCTCTACCTGCAGACCGTCAACAACACCACGCAATTCGTCTACGTCGAGAACCAGTACTTCCGCTGGCCACCGTTCGCCGAGGCGCTGAAGAAAACGGTCGACGCGCAGATGCGCATGGGCCGCAAACCAGAAGAGCACGGCAACGTGCACCTGTTCGTGGTCACCAACGACACCGACGAGGGCATGGGCAAGGGCACAGTCAATACCCAGCGCATGCTCGAATGCCTGGGCCGCGCCGACACCATCCCCGAGGTGACCAAGCAGATGCTCATCGACGAGGCGAAGCAAGCAGCGCCACCGAAGCCGCGCCCGGATGGGCCCAAAGACTTCTACGGAAAGTGGCAGCTCGCCGAGTGGGAGGCCCGCTACGGCGAGGAAATCAAGGCCATCGAACAGAGCACCGTCCACTCGCAGGACATCCCCGGCCTGAAGGTCCACGTCTGCTCGCTGGTAGCCCCCGACTCCCCGCCGGGCAAGCCGTGGATGCCGGTGTACATCCACTCCAAGCTGATGATCGTCAACGACGTCTTCACCACCCACGGCTCGGCCAACCTCAATACCCGCAGCATGGAAGTGGACAGCGAACTGAACATTGCCCATGAGTGGGCGAGCGTGACTCAGGCGCTGCGGCGGCGGTTGTGGGAGCTGCATACGGGGAAAAAGGGGGCGCAGGATCGGCCAGAAGAGGCGTTCAGGGCCTGGCAGGAAATCATCAAAGAAAATAAGAAACGCCGGGAAAGCAAGAGCAAGAAGGAGGAACCATTTGCCTCGCTCGTGGAGTTCCACTACGGCAAAGCCACCCTATGGAATCTCGACTGATGCGCCGTCTTTTGCCGCTTCCAACCCTCCTGCTGGCCGCCTGTAGTGCCAGTAACTCCGTTACTTATTTGAAGAAGGACTTTCATGTGGACCATCTTTCCCGGATCAAGGCCAACCTCGCCTTCACCTGCAAATACGAAAGCATTCCCGCACCCTCGGCGGACAGCGATGTGCTGTTCCAGTACGGTCGCTGGCTGGAAAAGAACAATGTGCTCAAGCAAGACCCGAACGTCGATATCGAGATCCAACGCCTATACCGCATTGCCAGCGAAAACGGCCATTTCAAGGCCAATATCAATCTCCAGAACGGCGCCATGAGCGGGCACTACAGGCTCAAAGGTGCTGAGCATCTGCGCATGAGCCAGCAACTGATAGATGCGAAGGTCGCCCGGGGTTATTTCTTCATCGGTTACTTTCTGCAACAAGGCTCGGTGGGACTACAGAAGGACCCTGGAATGGCCTTGCGCTACTTCCGTAAAGCCGCCGACGAGGGTAATGCCGAGGCTCAAGCATATGTGGGCGAAAAGTTGGCACCAGACGACGTTGCCCCAGATGTCGCACGACAGATGCGTCGCTGCGCTGCCGAACAGGGCCATGGCGAGGCCGCTGTCATGCTTTCGCTCTATCTCCGCGATGACAAGAAATTTGACGATGCAATCGAAGTTCTACAAATGGGAGTGGCAGGGGGGGATGAAACATCAGCGGGTTTATTAGAAAGCGCCTTTCGTAATCCACCACCTTCTGACGAGTTACATTACTTGGGGCAATCGGAAGACATTGAACGCGCTGGCCGCTACAAGAAAATCTGGAAAATTCTCGAGGGTTATTCCTACGCCCAACCCAAAGTCCCCGAGATCAACGAAATCGTCCCGCTACCGCCGGCCAAGCTGCCGCCGTGGGATGGCAAACTGAAGTGGGTGGAAGAGCGCAAGGCCAACATCCAGCCGCCCAAACCCAGCGAGTCGCTGATCCAGGAGCTGGCCAAGGCCAAGTTGCTCGACCCGAAGACCGGTCGTCCCACGCCCGGCTCGCCCGCCTTCGTTCGCGCCCGTTCGCCGGAGCCCATCTGCCACAGCGGCGAATCCTGCCCGCGCAGCGGCTACTGGCAAATTCTCGGCGTCGACAATTACTGGTCGACCGTCGAAGGCAGCACCATTCGTCGCTTCCAGCAGGGCGAGCGCATGCCCGCCGTGGTGATCGAGCGGCGGATCAGCCGAATCTGGCCATTGCCGGACAAGGTCATCAAAGGCTCTGAATACGTCAGATGGGTGATGCTCGGTGAGGCTTGAGCTTGCGGGTGTCTGCCTGTTGGGGATGGTCCTGTCCGCCTGCAATGCGGGAAGCAATCCCCAGGCCGCTGCCGCAGACAGTAGGCGCTCAACAGGAAAGGCCAACTGACGCTAGACACGTTGTCAGGGCATGGGCCCTGCAGGCACCGAACGAAGCCATCACACGAGCGTGACTCGCGTCGGCAACCTAACGCCGACGCAACGTCAGCGACGGCTGCTCGTCGAACAGGCGCTTGTATAGCGCGGAGAAGTGGCTGGAGCTGGCGAAGCCGAGGTCCAGGGCCAGGTGGGTGATGCTTTGCGGGGCTTCCAGCTTGAGGCGGCGGCGGGCTTCGCTCAGGCGCAGGGCGAGCTGGACCTGTTGCGGGGTGGCCTGGCAGAGCTGGCGGAAGCTGTACTGCAGGGTGCGCTGGCTGGTGTTCAGCTGGCGGCTGAGGTCGACCAGCGAGAGGGGCTGGGCGAGGTCCGCCTGCATTCTTTCTACCGCTGCCAGGACCAGCCGGCGGTGTTGTTCCAGTGAGCGCGGGGCCTTCGCCACCGAGGTTTCCGGGGAGTCGTCGAGGGCTTGCAGCAGGCAGCTCAGTGCCGAGTGGATGGCGGCTCCGGCGTGGGCCGGGTCGTCCGGGCACCAACTGGCGCGGAAGAAGGCGCCGAGTGAGTCGGTCAGGTTCTGCCGCAGGTGGGCGGCGGCGTGATGCGACAGGCGCAGGCGGCGTTGCTGCAGGGCGCGCTCGAAGCGCTCCTGCTCCTGCGCGCCGAGCAGGCGATCGAGCATGGTCCTGGAAAGGCCCAGGCCGAGCATGTGGATCTCGCCGGGCGCGCAGATTTCCATTTCCTCGCCGCCGGGCAGCACCAGCAGGGTGTCGTCCTGCAAGGGTTGGCCGTTGAAGCGCGAGTCGGCGCAGGCGCGCAGCGGGATGCCGACGACGATCTGGCCGGCCGGCGGCGCCATGTTCTCGCGCAGGTGCAGGTTGGAGTGCTCGTAGAACAGCGTGGCCTCCGGCAGTTGCACGTGCAGGAGTTCGGCCTGGAGGCGACCGCGGCCAAGCTGGGTATAGGACTGGCTCCAGCCGCTGAGGGCTCGGGCCAGTTCGTCGGAGTCGTTCGCCTGGTAGCGGGCAATGCCGGGCATCGGGTTGACCTCGTCGCGGTGGCGCCAGGGGGAGTATCGGTGAGGCCACTGGCGTGCGGCTTGCGCAGCATGCCAGTGGCCTTGCCCTGTCTGCCAGATGCGCGACTTCAGGCGCGGCTGGCCAGATACGCCTTGGCAAGTTGGCAGGCGCGCTCGATCAGCATCGGCGCCAGTTCCTCGGCGGTGCGGCTGTTGCGCCGGGTGTGCACCCAGCCGAGGTAGGTGGTGCCGCGCAGGGCGAGGAACAGCGGCAGGCTGGCGCGGTCTTCGGCGGTCAGCGGTTTCACCGAGTCGTAGCCGGCGAGCAGCGCTGCTTCTATATCCGCCAGGCGTGGGTCGTCCTGGCAGAAGTAGAGCGCAGTGGCCAACTCGAACATGTGCCAGCCGAAGCCGGCGTCGTCGAAGTCGATCAGTTGCAGCTTGCCGCCGTCCAGCAGCAGGTTTTCCGGCACCAGGTCGGCGTGGATCATGCCGAAGTTGTGCAGGTGGCGACCGTAGCGGCGCAGGTCGTGGCGGGCTTGCGCGCGGGCCTGTTGCAGCAGGTCGCGCTGCTCCGGCGTCAGCAGATCGAGCTCCCAGTAGCGGCCCCAGAACGGGTTGGCGCCGATCAGGCCTTCTTCGTCCCAGGCATGTCGGGTGAACTCGTTGGGCTGGCGCCACTGCGCCGAGTTCAGGTGGATGCGCGCGGCCACGGCGCCGGCCTGGAAGAACAGCGCCTCGATGTCGCCGTCGGTCTGCAGGCCGTGCTCGGCGGAGCCCAGGGTGGAGCCGGCAAGCCAGCCGAGCATGTCCACGTAACGCGGTTCGGCAAGTGCCGCGCTGCGTACTTCGGCCAGGTGCTCGCCCTCGCGGGTGCGGATGATCTGCGGCACGCCGATGCCGCCGGCGGCCAGTTGCTCCATCCAGGTCAGCTCCGAGCGCAGCTCGGCCTCGCTGTGGTAGCCGTCGCGGTGCACGCGCAGGGCGCTGCGGGTGCCATCGCTGCGGGTGGCGCAGAACACGGCGTTCTCGCGGTACTTGATCAGCTCCAGGCCGACGAAGTCGCCGTCCCAGTGGCGCAGCGCGTCCTGCGCCAGGGCGTGCAGGCGGGCGACCTGCTGGTCGTGGTCGAGGTGGGAGAAATCGGTCATGGGCAATTCCTCAGAGTTCGCTCAGGGCCTGGTCCAGGCGGTCGATGAACAGCTCGCCGTGCTCGGCCTCGAACACCAGCGGCGGGCGGATCTTCAGGATGTTGTCGTGGGCGCCGATCTTGCTGATCAGCACGCCGCGCTGGCGCAGCTGGTTGACGATGCGCCGCGCCTCCGTGCCGGCCGGCTCGCGGCTTGAACGGTCGCGCACCAGCTCGACGGCGAAGAACAGGCCCTTGCCGCGCACGTCGCCGATGATCGAATGACGCTCGGCCAGGCGATGCAGCGCGGCGTCCAGCTTGGCGCCCTGGCGCAGGGCGTTGCCTTGCAGGTCCTGCTCGGCGATCACGTCGAGTACTGCCTGGCCGACGGCGGCGGCCACGGGTGAACCGCCGAAGGTGTTGAAGTACAGGTTGCTGCGGCCGAATGCTTCGACCCGCTCGCGGTTGGCGATCACGCCGGCGAGGGGGAAACCGTTGCCCATCGGCTTGCCGAGGGTGACGAAGTCCGGCGTGACCGGATGCGCCTGGTGGCCCCACATGTGTTCGCCGGTGCGGGCGAAGCCGGATTGCACTTCGTCGACGATCAGCAGGCCGCCGGCATCGCGCACCAGTTTCGCCACGCGTTCCAGGTAGCCGGCCGGCAGGCGCGGGATGCCTTCGTTGGCGAACAGGGTGTCGATCAGCATGGCGGCGAGGCCGACGCCTTCCGCCTGCAGCGAGGCGATGGCTTCGGCGACTTTCGCCACGTAGCGCTCGGCCACTTGCTTGGGGCTGCCGTCGGCCTGGTACAGGCAGGGGATCGGCACCGCGCGAGCGTGCATCGAGAACGGCTCCGAGCTGGGCAGGGCGGTGGTCACCGCGGCCAGGCTGGTGGTGTTGCCGTGGTAGTTGTAGTCACTGACGATCACCCCACGGTTGCCGCTGAAGTAGCGCGCCATGCGCAGCGCCAGCTCGTTCGCCTCGCTGCCGGTGCAGGTGAACATCACTGCGTCCAGCGGATCGGCGAAGGTCGCGGTGAGGTTCTCCGCATAGCGCACCACGCGCTCGTTCAGATAGCGGGTGTGGATGTTCAGGGTCGCCGCCTGCTCGGCCATGGCCGCCACCACCTTGGGGTGGCAGTGGCCGACGCAGGGCACGTTGTTGTAGCAGTCCAGGTAGCGCTGGCCGTTGGCGTCGATGAGCCAGACGCCTTCGCCCTTCACCAGTTCCAGCGGCTCGTCGTAGAACAGCGGCGAGGCGTCGCCCATGACCCGGTGGCGGCGTTGCAGGAGGGTGGCTTCAGACATGTTCGGGGTTCTCCAGGGTTTTGCCGGTGCGCAGCAGGTAGTTGAGGACCAGCAGCGCGACCACGACGGCGAGGGCGCTGAGCATGGCCAGTTCGAGCTGGAAGCAGGCGGCGATGACGATCAGGGTCAGGCCCATGCCGACCACGGCCACCACGGGGCCGCCGCGCAGGCGGAAGGGACGGGCCAGTTGCGGCTGGCTGCGGCGCAGGCGCAGGTACGCGGCGAACAGCACCAGGTGGCAGCTGCCCAGCAGCAGGACGACGCACAGCAGCAGGTTTTCCGGCGGTACCAGGGTCAGTGGCAGGCCGATCACGCTCAGCACGAGCAGGGCGACGTAGGGCGAGCCACGGCGGTTGGTGCGGGTCAGGGCGGCGGGGAAGAAACCGTCGCGGGCCAGGGCATAGAGTTGGCGAGAGGCGGAGAAGACCACCGAGAAGAAGGTCGCCAGCAGGCCGCACACGGCACCGGAACCGACCAGCAGCGGCAGCCAGTCGTGTTCGCCGTAGAGACCACCGTGGGTCATGGCGGCGTACAGCGGGTCGGCTGCGTTACCGACGGTCTCCACGCCAGCGGCACCCGGTGCGGCGATCACCACCAGCAGGGCGGTCAGCAGCAGCGTGCCGACGGCGGCGAGGATGCCGCGCGGCATGTTGCGGCCGGGGTCGGCGGCTTCTTCGGCGGCGGAGCTGACCTGCTCCAGGCAGATGAACATCCAGATGGCGAAGGGCACGCAGGCGAAGATGCCGTGCAGGCTGGCGTTCTGCAGCAGGTCGCCGGAAGCCGGGACCAGGTTGCCCCACTGCACGTGCGGCAGCATGGCGCCGCCGAAGGCGAGCAGGGCGACGGCGGCCACGGCGCCGGCCAGCAGGGTCAGGCCCAGGGCCTCGCCGACACCGACGATATGGATGCCGATGATCAGCATGAATAGCCCGATGCGTACCGGCCAGCCGCCGAAGCCGAACACCGACTCCATGTAGGCCGCGAGGAAGTTGGCGGCGGCACCGGTGCCGATGGTCAGGGCCAGCGCGCAGGCGGCGCCGACCAGGTAGCCGACGAAGGGCCCGAAGGCCAGTTGCGCATAGGCGAACACGCCGCCGGCGTGCGGCTGCGCGGTGGAGAGTTCGGTGATGCACAGTGCCAGGCCGCCGCAGAGCACGGCCATCAAGAGGGTGGCGAGAAGCATGTTGGTCCAGCCGTTGCCGGCCAGGCCGTAGTTCCAGCCGGAGAACTGGCCGGCGATGACCAGCGAGATGCCGAGTCCGGCGACCTGGGGCCAGCGAAGAACGCCTTGTTTGAGCATGGAGCGAACCCTTCTTTTGTTGTTGTAGGGGGAACTGCACGCGCCCGGCTCTCAAGCGCGGGGCAGGGCAGAAGGTACGAAGGGAGGGCTTGGGGCGATATCAGAAATACGCAAACAAGTTCGCCCCGGAGGAATCCGGCAGCCGGCGCAGTGCGCGGGCTCGGCGCCGATGACCGGCATGCCAGTGGCTATACTCCTGGCTGCGCGCCGGGAGGGCCTGCTCCCGCGACCCCAGCCGGAAGGTGAAGGACGATGAACGCACCGGGCTCCGCCGCCAGACCGACGATCCTGATCGTCGACGACACACCGGACAACCTGGCGCTGCTCACTGAACTGCTGAAGCTTCTCTACCGGGTCAAGGCGGCGCGTTCCGGCGAGAAGGCGCTGCAGATTGCAACCGGCGACGAGCCGCCCGACCTCATCCTGCTGGACGTGATGATGCCGGGCATGTCCGGCTTCGAGGTCTGCCGGCGCCTGCGGGAGCTGCCGCAGACGCGCGACATCCCAGTGATCTTCATCACCGCCCTGGGCGCGGCCGACGACGAGATCCACGGCCTGGAGCTGGGCGCCGTCGACTACATCACAAAGCCGATCAACCCGCCGACGGTGCTGATGCGCGTGGACAACCAGCTGCGGGTGAAGGCCGCGGCCGACTTCCTGCGTGACCAGAACGCGTTCCTCGAACGCGAGGTCGCCCGGCGCACCGAGGAAGTGGTCGCCATCCAGGACGTCACCATCCTCGCCATGGCCTCGCTGGCCGAGACCCGCGACAACGAGACCGGCAACCACATCCGCCGCACCCAGCACTATGTGCGCGCGCTCGCCGAGCACCTGCAGCAGCACCCGCGCTTCGCCGCCGGGTTGGACGAGGACACCCGCCAGCTGCTGTTCAAATCGGCGCCGTTGCACGACATCGGCAAGGTCGGCATCCCGGACCGCATCCTGCTCAAGCCCGGCCGCCTCACAGCGGAAGAGTTCGAGGTCATGAAGACCCACACCACCCTTGGCCGCGATGCCTTGCAGCAGGCCGAGGAGCGCCTCGGGATCGGCGTGCCCTTCCTGCGCCTGGCCAAGGAAATCGCCTATGGCCATCACGAGAAATGGGACGGCACCGGGTATCCCGAGGGCCTGGCCGGCGACGCGATTCCGCTGTCCGCGCGGCTGATGGCGGTGGCGGATGTCTACGACGCGCTGATCAGCCGGCGCATCTACAAGGCCGGCATGCCCCACGAGCAGGCCGTGCAGTTCATCGGTGGGCAGCGTGGCACGCACTTCGACCCCGACATCGTTGATGCCTTCCTGACCTTGCAGGACGAGTTCCGCGCCATCGCCGCGCAGTATCGCGACAGCGACGAGGACCTGAACCTGAAGGCCGAGCAGGTGCAGCGCGGCTTGCCCTAGACCGCGAGACAAACCGTGCCCGGCGCGGCGGGCGAAGAGAGGTCCGGATGGTTTCCCCGCTCGGCATCCTGCAGCGGCTGCGCATGCGCAGCCGCCTGGTTATCGGCTTCGGCGGCCTGCTTGCGCTGGCCCTGTTCCTCGGTCTCTACAGCATCGCGGTGCAATACCGGCAGTACCAGCAGATCAACCTGATCGTCGACAAGGACCTGATCGGCCTGGCGCACATTCAAGGTGCCCAGGTAGCCCTCGCCGATATTGGCCAGAGCCTGCGGCAGGCGGTGATGGCGGCGGATATCGAGGGACACGACCAGGCCGTCAAGCAGCTGCAGGAGCAGAAGGACGTGCTGCGTGACGAGATCGAGCAGGCCCGGCCGCTGCTCTACCGCTCCCAGGCGCTGCAGGGTATGGCCCGCTTCGAGGCCGCCTACGGCGACTACGAGGACCAGATCGACCAGGTCCTGGCGTTGAACGACCAGCGCACGGCGTCGGGCTCGACGAGCGACCAGGCGGCGATCTCGCTGCTGTCGTCCACGCGCCTGCAACGCCCGGCCGAAGTAGCCCAGCAGGCGCTCGTGCAGCTGGTGCAGACCAAGCTGGATGGGGTGAGCCTGGAGGTCAACCAGGTCTCCGAGCGCTTCCGCCACAGCGTGACCCTGACCGTCTGGCTGCTGGCCCTGGGAACGGCTGTCGGGGGGCTGTTCGGGGTGCTGGTCAGCCTGTCGATCCGTCGCCCGGCCGACCGCCTGCGCGGCACGGTGGACGCGCTGAGCAAGGGCCGCCTGGACGTGGAAATCCCGTTCCAGGACTACCCCAACGAGATCGGCGAGCTGGCGCGGGCGGTGACTGCCCTGCAGTCCGAGGCGCAGCAGATGGCCGACCAGCGCTGGGTGAAGACCCAGGTGGCGACCCTTAGCAGCAAGATGCAGGCACTGGCGGAGTCGCAGGAACTGGGCGACCGCATCCTGGCAGCGTTGGCGCCTTCGCTCGCACTGGTACGGGCCAGCATCCACGCCTATGACGAGATCCATGACGAGCTGCTTTTGCTCGGCAGCTACGCCGCGCCGGCCGATCTGCCGCAGCGCATTCGCGTGGGCGAAGGGCTGGTCGGGCAATGTGCGAAGCAGCGCCGGCCGATCCGCCTGCAACGCTCGGAGGAAGAGCTGACGGGTGCCGACCCGCTGGCCGCGGTCATCGAGGTCTTGCCGCTGATCCACGGCGAGCGCCTGCTCGGCGTGCTGATGCTGGAGCTGTTCCGTCCGCTGGCCGCCAGTCAGGAAACCCTGTTGAGCGAGTTCGTCCCGCTGCTGGCGATGAACCTGGAAATCCGCGAGCGCCATCTGCAGAGCGCGCAATTGCTGGAAGAAACCC
Source organism: Pseudomonas knackmussii B13 (assembly GCF_000689415.1). Lineage (NCBI taxonomy): Bacteria > Pseudomonadati > Pseudomonadota > Gammaproteobacteria > Pseudomonadales > Pseudomonadaceae > Pseudomonas > Pseudomonas knackmussii. Next base: position 2,788,407 of record NZ_HG322950.1, read on the forward strand.
GCAGCCAGGCGAGCCTCATGGAGCAGCAGGCGGTGAGCCTGCAACGCCAGACCCAGGAGTTGGAGTCGCGCCAGCAAGAGATCCAGGCCACCAAGGCCTGGTACCAGGGCATCCTCGAGTCGGCGCCAGACGGCATGCTGGTGGTCGACCGCGAGGGCCGGATCATCCTGGCCAACCCGAAGCTGGAAGAACTGTTCGGCTACGCCAGCGGTGAGCTGCTCGGGCGTGAAGTCGACAACCTGGTGCCCGACGCCGTTCGCTCGCGCCATCGGCAGCTGCGCAGCGGCTTCATGGCGGAAAGCCATAGCCGCCAGATGGGCCGCTCGATCAGCGAGCTGCATGGCCTGCGCAAGGACGGCAGCCGATTCTCGGTGGAGATTGCCCTGGCGCCTTTGCCGGATTTGCTCGGCCATGGCGTCTGCGTGTGCGCCTCGGTGCGCGATATCAGCGAGCGCCGGGCGATGGAGGCGGCACTGCAGGAAAGCGAATCGCGCCTGCGCTATATCCTCGATTGCAGCCCGGTCAGCGTGACCTTCTCGACGCAGAACGACATCCACCTGGCCAACCCGGAGTTCGTCGAGGTGTTCGGCCTGGACGTCGGCGATCGCGCGGATCGGTTGTACGTCGATCCTGCCGATCGCGAGGCAATCTGGGCTTGCCTTGAGGCCGGCGAACAACGCCACGAGCGCGAGCTGCGCCTGCTCGACCGCAGCGGCAACGAGCGCGACGTGCTGGCGACCTACCTGCCGATTCAGTACCAGGGCGAGTTCGGCGTGCTCGGCTGGTTGTTCGACATCACCGCGCGCAAGCAGGCCGAGGCGCAGATGCGTCGCGCCAAGGAACTGGCCGAGGAGGCGACCCGCGCCAAGAGCGAGTTCCTCGCCAACATGAGCCACGAGATCCGCACGCCGATGAACGTGATCATCGGCATGAGCAGCCTGGCGCTGAAAACCGACCTGGAGCCGCGCCAGCGCAATTACATCCAGAAGGTCCACCGCGCCGCCGAGGGGCTGCTGGGGATCATCAACGACATCCTCGACTTCTCGAAGATCGAGGCTGGCATGCTCAGCGTCGAGCGCATCGAGTTCCGCCTGGAGGATGTGCTCGACCAGTTCGCCGGCATCATCGGCTTCCGCGCCGAGGAGAAAGCCCTGGAACTGCTCTTCGAGGTACGCCAGGACGTGCCGACCGCGCTGCTCGGCGACCCGCTGCGCCTGGGCCAGGTGCTGCTGAACCTGGGCAGCAACGCGGTGAAGTTCACCGAGCGCGGCGAGATCGTCCTGGGCGTCGAGGCGCTGGAAGTGTCCGAGAGCGAGGTGAAGCTGCATTTCTGGGTCCGCGACAGTGGCATCGGCATGACCGCCGAGCAGTGCGGGCGGATGTTCCAGTCGTTCATCCAGGCCGATTCCTCGACCTCCCGCCGCTACGGCGGCACGGGTCTTGGATTGTCGATCTCGCGCAGCCTGGTGGAGCTCATGCACGGGCGCATCTGGGTCGAGAGCGAGCCGGGCAGGGGCTCGCTATTCCACTTCGAGGCGCGCTTCGGGATGCAGTCCGCGCAAGGGCCGCGACGGATGTTCCGCGCCGATGAGTTGCTGCGTGTGCGCGCCCTGGTGGTCGACGACAACGCCATGGCCCGCGAGATTCTGTCGGGCATGGCCAGCAGCTATGGGCTGGAGGTGGACGTCGCACGCGACGGAGCAGAGGCCCTGGCCTTCCTGATCGACGGCGAGCGCCGTGGCCTGCCGTACCAGTTGGTGCTGGTCGACTGGAAGATGCCGGGCATGGACGGCATCGAGCTGGTGGCACGCATGCGGTCGGCCGATTTCGACAGCTTGCCGGCGGTGATCATGGTCACCGCCTTCGGCCGCGACGAGGCGCTGGAAGCGGCGTCGCAACGCAGCGTCGAACTGGATTCGGTGCTGACCAAGCCGGTCACGCCCTCGACCCTGCTGGAGGCGATCAGCGTCGCCCTGGGCAAGGGCAGCCTGGTCGAGCGACGCAGCAGCGAGCGCGACAACGCCGCGGCCGAGGCGATGACCGCTGTTTCCGGCAGCCGGGTGCTGCTGGTGGAGGACAACGAGCTCAACCAGGAGCTGGCCCTGGAGTTGCTTGGCGAGGCCGGCATGCAAGTGGTGCTGGCGAACAATGGCCAGGAGGCGCTGGATCGGCTGGCCGTCGATCGCGCGTTCGACTGCATCCTCATGGATTGCCAGATGCCGGTGCTCGACGGCTACGCGGCCACCCGCGCGATCCGCCAGATGCCGGAACTGGCGGACCTGCCGATCATCGCCATGACCGCCAACACCCTGGTGGGCGACCGCGACGAGGCGTTGCGCGCCGGGATGAACGACCACATCGGCAAGCCGATCGATCCGCCGGCGATGTTCCTCACCCTGGCGCGCTGGATTGGCTCAAGGCGCCCACGAGAGCCTGCTGCGGCTGTCCCGCCAGCGGAGCCTGACGATTCCGGCATGGTGCTGCCGGGTATCGATACGCGCGCGGGCCTGGCCACCTGCAATGGACGCGAAGCGCTGTACCGGCGTCTGCTGCGGCGCTTCCACGGCGGACAGGGCGATTTCGCCGAGTGCTTCCGGGCGGCGACGGGGCAGGCCGATGACCCCGCTGCCCAGACGCGCACTGCCCATTCGTTGCGCGGGGCGGCTGCCAACATCGGAGCGCGGGCGCTGGCGCAGGCTGCTCTGGAACTGGAAACCGCGTGCCGAGAAGGTGCTCCGGCGACGGGCTTGCTGGAAGCGGTGCTGGCCGAGCTGGGAAGGGTGCAGGCGGGGCTCGCCGCTTACCTTGCCGCAGCGCCAGGCGAGGCGTCGGCACAGCCAGCTGTCGATGCCGGGCAGACCGCGACCCTGCTGGCCAGCCTGCGCGACCGACTGCAGCACAGCGACACCAGCGCCGAAGACCTTATCGCCCGCCTGTGCGAGATCTTCGCAGGCCGCCCGCAGGCGCCGTACCTGCGCGAGGTAGCGTCGGCCATCGAGGCCTTCGATTACGAACTGGCGTTGGAACGGCTGGAGCAGTTGCCCGGCTAGCAGGCAAAAAAAGACCGGCCCGAAGGCGGGTCGAGGGTGACACCGGAGTTAATGCGGAATCAGGCGCGCTTGAGCACCAGGGTCAGGATGTCGTAGCTGGCTACCAGCTCGCCATTCTGGTTGGTGACTTCCACGTCCCAGGCGACCACGCCTTGCGGCTCGCCCTTGGGGCTCTTCTTGCCCTGGTCGATCTTGCGCTTGCAGGTCAGGCGGGCCTGGATGGTGTCGCCGATGCCCACCGGATTGATGAAGCGCAGGGTGTCCAGGCCGTAGTTGGCCAGCACCGGGCCGACGCCGGGGGAGACGAACAGGCCGGCGGCCGCGGAGAGCACGAAGTAGCCGTGGGCGATGCGCTTGCCGAACTGCGAGTCTTTCGCCGCCAGCTCGTCGAAGTGCATGTAGAAGTGGTCGCCCGACAGGCAGCCGAAGTTGACCAGGTCGGCTTCGGTGACGGTGCGGCGGTGGGTCAGCAGCGACTCGCCGATCTGCAGGTCGTCGAAGTAGCGGCGGAACGGATGCACTTCGGTCTCGTAGACCTTGGCGCCGCGCACGTATTCGCCAGTGACGGCCATCAGCATGGTCGGCGAACCCTGCACCGCGGTGCGTTGCAGGTAGTGCTTGACGGCGCGCAGGCCGCCCAGTTCTTCGCCACCGCCGGCGCGACCCGGGCCGCCGTGCTTGACCCCGGGCGGGGGGGAGCCGTGGCCGGTGGACTCGGCGGCAGACTCGCGGTCGAGGATGTGCAGGCGGCCATGCAGCGCGCCCATGGCCGGAACCACTTTGGCCGCCACTTGCGGATCACGGGTAATCAGGCTGGCTACCAGGCTGCCTTTGCCGCGCGCGGCCAGGGCGATGGCTTCGTCGATGTCGTCGTAGCCCATCAGGGTGCTGACCGGGCCAAAGGCCTCGATGTCGTGGGCACCGCCTTCGGCGTGCGGATCTCGGCTGCGCAGCAGGGTCGGGGCGAAGAAGGCGCCTTCGTTCACGCCTTCGCCGCGCGGGGCGAAACCATCCTTCGCGCCAAACAGAAGATCGCTGGATTTCAGCAGGGCCTCGACGCGCTCGGCGACGTCGGCCTGTTGGGCGTGGGAGGCCAGCGCCCCCATCTTCACGCCTTCCACCGTAGGGTCGCCGACCACGACCTTGGCCAGGCGATCGCGCAGGCGTTCGGCAACGGCGTCGATGTGCTTGGCGGGGACGATGGCGCGTCGGATGGCGGTGCATTTCTGCCCGGCCTTGGTGGTCATCTCGCGGGCCACTTCCTTGACGAAGAGGTCGAATTCTTCGTCGTCCGGGGTGACGTCCGGCGCGAGTATGGCGCAGTTCAGCGAGTCGGCCTCGGCGTTGAAGGGCACCGAGTTGCGGATCAGGTTGGGGTTCACGCGCAGCTTGGCGGCGGTGTCGGCGGAGCCGGTAAAGGTGACGATGTCCTGGCCTTGCAGGCGGTCCAGCAGGTCGCCCGTGCCGCCGATGATCAGCTGCAGGCTGCCAGCCGGGAGCAGGCCGGACTCGTGCATGACGCGCACGGCGGCTTCGGTCACGTAGCTGGTGGCCGTGGCCGGCTTGACGATACAGGGCATGCCGGCGAGGAAGCTCGGTGCGAACTTCTCGAGCATGCCCCAGATCGGGAAGTTGAAGGCGTTGATGTGCACGGCGATGCCGCCGCGCGGGACCAGGATGTGGCTGCCGGCGAACTTGCCGGTCTTGCCCAGCGGTATCGCCGGGCCTTCGTGGACCACGTTGCCCGAGGGCAGCTCGCGGCCGCCGACGCCGGCGTAGGCGAACAGGGTGCCGGCGCCGCCTTCGATGTCGATCCAGCTGTCGGCGCGGGTGGCGCCGGTGTGGCGGGAAATCTCGTAGAGCTGTTCCTTGCGCTCCATCAGGTACAGCGCCAGGGCCTTCAGGCGCTGGGCGCGCTGCTGGAAGTCCATGGCCATGAGCTCGGCCAGGCCTTGCTGGCGGGCGTGGGCCACGGCTTCGGCGAAGTCCAGGGACTCTTCGTGGGTCTGCGCGACCAACTGGCCGTTGAGTGCGCTACGCAGCGCCTGGGCGCCGTGCTGGCCGATCCAGCGGCCGCCGATGAAACTCTGCAGGATGGGCTCTTGGGCCATCGCTTATTCCTCCAAATCGCTACGCAAGGGTGCCGGCCCGAGGCCGGTTGGCCGCCGCGCCGGGTGGGCGTCGGCGGCGCGTGAAAAGGGGCGGTACGAAGCCGCCGGATTGGGACGCCAGGGGCCTTGTGGGACCGAGGCGGCGTAGGAGCGGGCCATGCCCGCGATCGCGCCCATGGGGCGCTCCTACAGGTTGACTCTGTTCTGAATCAGAGCTGGTCGAAGTCCAGCACCACCTTGTCGCTGATCGGGAAGGCCTGGCAGGACAGCACGTAGCCGGCCGCCACTTCGTAGTCTTCCAGGGCGAAGTTGCTGTCCATCTCCACCTCGCCCGAAACCACCTTGCACTTGCAGGTCGAGCACACGCCGGCCTTGCAGGAGTAGGGCAGTTCGGCGCCCTGGGCGTTGCCGGCGTCGAGCACGCTGACGCTGTTGCGGGCCAGCTCGAAGGACAGCTCGCGACCATCGCTGATCACGGTGACCTGGCTCTTGCCGCTGTCGGTCGCGGCGGCGGCCTGGCGGGCTTCGCGCTTGCTTTCGCTGCCGGCGGCGGCGAACAGCTCGAAGTGGATGCGTTCGGCCGGCATGCCGTTGCCCTTGAGCTGGTCGCGCACGGTCTCGGTCATCGCCTGCGGGCCGCAGATGAAGGCGGCGTCGAGGTGCTTGACGTCGATCCAGCGGCTAAACAGCTGGCCGCACTTGTCGGCGTCGATGCGGCCGTTGTACAGGTCCACGTCCTGCTGCTCGCGGCTGAACACGAAGATCAGGTTCAGGCGCTGCAGGTAGCGGTTCTTCAGGTCTTCCAGTTGCTCGCGGAACATCGCCGCGTTGCTCGAGCGGTTGCCGTAGATCAGGGTGACGCGGCTGTGCGGCTCCGTTTCCAGGGTGGTCTTGACGATCGACAGGATCGGCGTGATGCCGCTGCCGGCGGCCACCGCCAGGTAGTTGCCGTGGCGCGCCGGGTCCAGTTCGACGTGGAAGTGGCCGGACGGCGGCATCACTTCCAGGCTGGCGCCGGCCTTGAGCGAATCGTTGGCGTAGGCCGAGAAGCGGCCGCCGGCCACGCGCTTGATCGCCACGCGCAGCTCGCCGTCGTTGACGCCGCTGCAGATGGAGTAGGAGCGGCGCACTTCCTCGCCGTCCATCTGGGTGCGCATCACCAGGTGCTGGCCCTGGGTGAAGCGGAAGCTGTCGGCCAGGTCCGTCGGCACCTCGAAGAGGATGGACACCGCATCGCGGGTCTCCGGGCGCACTTCCTTGATTTTCAGGCTGTGGAACTTGCTCATTGTTCTTCTCCGGCGGCGGCGCCGCTTGGGGGGCGAATACAAACGTCGCGAGCGATGGTCAGGCTAGGCGGAAGCGACTCTGGAAGCGCAGTTCACGTGTGTGAATGAGCATTCCGAAGTCGTTTCCAACGACGCATGGCCGAGCGCAGCAGGTTGTCTTCGTCCTCCTAGATGCACTTGAAATAGTCGAATGGTTCGCGGCAGTCGATGCAGCGGTACAGCGCTTTGCAGGCGGTCGAGCCAAACTGGCTCAGCTGCTCGGTGTGCGCGCTGCCGCATTGCGGGCAGCACACTTCCGGGCTCTCGCCGAGCAGGCTGCGCTTGCTGGTGCTGCCGGCCGGCGGTGCTATGCCGTAGGCGCGCAGCGCTTCGCGGCCGTGCTCGCTGATCCAGTCGGTGGTCCAGGCCGGGTCCAGGCGGCGCTCCAGTTGCGGCGCGGCGAAGCCGGCGTGCTCCAGGGCGTGCTGGATGTCCTGTTCGATCACCTCGGTGGCCGGGCAGCCGGAGTAGGTGGGGGTGACCACCACGTGCAGGTGCCCGTCCCGCCAGTCGAGGCCGCGGACGATGCCGAGGTCGACGACGCTGACCACCGGCACTTCCGGGTCCATCACCTGGCCGAGCACGCTCCAGGCCTGGCTGAGGTCGTCAGCGGAGCCTGCGCGCGCGCCACGGTCGCTGGCGATCAGCTCACCAGGTCGCATCGGGGTAGGCTCGCTGAAGGAATTGCATCTCGGCCAGGAGAATGCCCAGGTGCTCGGTGTGGAGGCCGCGGCGGCCGCTGAGGTAGAAGTTCACCGCGGGCTCCGGCAGCGGCAGGGTGGCGCTGGCGAAGATGTCGGCGACCTTGGCGCGCCAGGCGGCGGCCAGTTCTTCCGGATTCGGCGCTACGCCCTCGGCGAACAGGCGCTGCTCGACGTCGTCGGCATTGGTCATTTCGACGGTGAATCGCCACACCTGCGGGATGGCCGCGAGCATGCGCTTGTGGCTTTCCTCGGTGCCATCGCCCAGGCGCTCGACCCACTCGCCGGAGCGACGCAGGTGGTAGGTGACTTCCTTCAGGCCCTTGGCGGCGATGGCGGCGATGCGCGCGTCGCTGGAGTCGCTCAGGGCGCGCAGCACGTGGAAGTGCCAGGCGTCGTAGAGGAACTGCTTGGTCATGGTCACGGCGAAGTCGCCGTTGGGCTGCTCGACCAGGAGCAGGTTGCGGAAGGCGCGCTCGTCGCGGCGGAAGGCCAACTGGTCGGCGTCGCGGCCGTCATCCAGCAGCTCCACGGCGTACTCGTACCAGTTGCGCGCCTGGCCGACGAGGTCGAGGCCGACGTTCATCAGCGCCAGTTCTTCTTCGAGCGCCGGGGCGCGGCCGCACCATTCGCACAGACGCTGGCCCTGGATCAGGGCGCTGTCGGCGAGGCGCAGCAGGTATTCGATCTTGTCGTTGTTCGGGTTCATGCACGCGATCTCACATGTGGCCGACTTCGGGCGGCAGCTCGTAGAAGCTGGCGTGGCGGTAGACCTTGTCCTGAGCCGGGTCGAACAGCGGGTCTTTCTCGTCCGGCGAAGAGGCGGTGATCAGCGCCGAGGGCACGACCCAGAGGCTCACGCCTTCATTGCGGCGGGTGTAGAGCTCGCGGGCGTTCTCGATGGCCATGGCGGCATCGGCGGCGTGGACGCTGCCGACATGCTTGTGGTTCAGGCCGTGCTTGCTGCGCACGAAGACTTCGAAAAGGGTCCATTCAGCCATGGTGGTTATCTCCTCGCGGCTCAGGCAGCGTCACGTTTCTGTTGTTTTTTGCGGGCGTGGGCGACCGCGGCTTCGCGGACCCAGGCGCCACTCTCGATGGCGTTGCGGCGGGTGGCGACGCGCTCGGCATTGCACGGGCCATTGCCCTTGAGCACCTCGTAGAACTCTTCCCACTGGATCTCGCCGAAATCGTAGTGGCCGCGTTCCTCGTTCCACTTCAGGTGCGGATCGGGGGCGGTGCAGCCGAGCAGCTCCAGTTGCGGCACGGTCTGGTCGATGAAGCGCTGGCGCAGTTCGTCGTTGCTCTGCCGCTTGATCTTCCAGGCCATGGACTGGGCGCTGTTGGGGGAATGCTCGTCGCTCGGGCCGAACATCATCAGCGCCGGCCACCAGAGGCGGTTGATGGCGTCCTGGACCATGTCCTTCTGCGCCTGGGTGCCGTGGCGCATCATGGTCAGGAGGATTTCGTAGCCCTGGCGCTGGTGGAAGCTCTCTTCCTTGCAGATACGGATCATGGCGCGGGAGTAGGGGCCGTAGGAGGTGCGCTGCAGCACCACCTGGTTGACGATCGCGGCGCCATCCACCAGCCAGCCCACCGCGCCCATGTCGGCCCAGTTCAACGTCGGGTAGTTGAAGATGCTGGAGTACTTGGCCTTGCCCGAATGCAGCTTGGCGATTTCCTCGTCGCGGTCGGCACCCAGGGTCTCCATGGCGCTGTACAGGTACAGGCCGTGGCCGGCTTCGTCCTGGATCTTCGCCATCAGCTGCAGCTTGCGCTTCAAGGTCGGTGCGCGGGTCACCCAGTTGCCTTCGGGCAGCATGCCGACGATTTCCGAGTGGGCGTGCTGGGAGATCTGCCGGATCAGGGTCTGGCGGTAGGCGTCGGGCATCCAGTTCTTCGCCTCGATCTTGATCTCGGCGTCGATCTTCTCCTGGAAGGCGCGCTCCTCGGCGGACATCTCGTCCAGCGCCTTGACGCGCTTCACGCCGGTCTCAACCAGTTGTGCGTACATGCTGTGTCTCCAGCCTTTGTTCTGTTGTGGGGGAGGCCTTGGCCATGGGTGTATTTTTAAATGATACAGAATCTAATGTCTAACACTAAATAGTGTGTCGTATGCGTTTTTTGTATCGCTTCAGCCATGAGCAAAGCGGCGGCGGGCGAGGGCTTGGCCAGCCTTTCTCGCCTTTTATGCAGGTATTTACGTTGATTGTGCTCGGATATTTCGGGTTTCTAAGGGTCGGTGAGCGGCATCGGGGTCAATCTGATGATTGACCTGCCGGGGCGCGAGAGGCGGGCAGGGGACGAACGGCAGTTCGATAAAGCGATACGAAAAATTGAGTTTGATGTACTTATGGTGTTTCGTTGAGGCGCCGGCAGTGCCGGCGCCTCCGGCCATCAATGGTCGAGGATCACCTGGAAGCCGCCATAGATCATGCGCTTGCCGTCAAAGGGCATCGTCTGGCCCTCGGGCCATAGGCGCTTGTCCTCCATGGCCTTCTGCATGCCGACATCACGAGCCTCGCGCGAGGGCCAGGTAATCCAGGAGAACACCACCGTCTCGTCCTCCTGGCGCTTCACGGCCATGGGGAAGGAAGTGAGCTTGCCCTCGGGCACGTCATCGCCCCAGCACTCGACGACATTCAGCGCGCCATGCTCCCTGAACACGCCCGCCGCTGAGCGGGCCAGCCGGGTGTACTCCTCGCGCTTGGCGGTGGGCACGGCGAGGACGAAGCCAACGATGTAGTTCATGGTCGTATCTCCATTGCGAATGGGTGTGAGGGCGCCCGCGTGGGTGCCATTCACTGATTGGTCGAGTGGAGCGGGGGAGGATCGACAGGGGCAGGGCGGTGGGCGATGGATGGTCGGCGCCGGCCGGGTGCGCAGGCGTTTCGGTGTGACTCCGTTCCCTCTCCCGCAAGCGGGAGAGGGAACTGTTCGACGTGCGCGGCGAAGATAGACGCAATCCTGTAGGAGCGGATTCATCCGCGAAAATCCCCGCGCCAATTCCAACCGTGGGGCGCATAACCGCGTTCGCGGTTATGCGCCGTTACCTGGAACGAAAACGGCGGATAACCCCTTCGGGGTTATTCGCCCTACAGGGTCGGCATTTGTGCCGTGCGGTTCGCGAGCAAGCTCGCTTCTACGAAAAGCATTTTCAGAGAAACATCCGCGCGCACCGGAGCGCCCCTTACAGAAGGCCGAGCTAAGCCCACGCAGAGGAGGTTGCGCGACATGGATGTCGCAAAAGCCCCGACCAGTACAGGGACGTACTGTCGGGGCGGGCCTCCGGCTGCGTGGGGATGTGCGAGGGAAGTCCGGCTTGCCGGACCCGTATGTCGGGGCAAGCGTTCTTGGTTACTTCTTTGGCGTTTGAAAGAAGTGACTCGCCGAGGGGCGAAACAAGATGCATCCGAGCATTCCGATGCGGCGCGCTAAACCAGCTTTTCTGGGTCCCCGCGTTCGCGGGGAAGACGAGGGTGGTGGGGGCACGGATATGTAGGAGCGGACCTTGTCCGCGAAAAAGATCGCGGATGAATCCGCTCCTACGGGAATACGCCGCACATGGCCGTTCGCGGATGGCATGGCCGCGCCGCCCCAGCAAAGAAAAAAGCCCCGCACAAGGCGGGGCTTTGAAGGGCGCTACAGGGAGAGATCAGCCCTGGTTGCGCTTGTCGAACACGTGGCAGGCCTTGCCTTCGGAGCGCTTCAGGCTGTGGAAGGGCTGGATCAGTACGCGGGCGCTGATGCCGATGTAGGTCTTGATCTGCTTGCCCAGCTCGTTGGCCACCTGCTTCTGCTGCTCGGCATCGAGTTGCAGGTCGTGCTTGAGCTCGACGTGCACGTCCATGCTGTCCATGTTGCCGTTGCGGTACAGGTGGATCTCGTAGACCTCAGCGAGTTGCTTGACCTTCAGTACCTGCTCCTCGATCTGCGTCGGGAACACGTTCACGCCGCGGATGATCAGCATGTCGTCGCTGCGGCCAGTGATCTTGTCGATACGGCGCATGGGGCGTGCGGTGCCCGGCAGCAGGCGGGTCAGGTCGCGGGTGCGGTAGCGGATCATCGGCAGCGCTTCCTTGGACAGCGAGGTGAACACCAGCTCGCCGTATTCGCCGTCAGGCAGGACCTTGCCGGTCGCCGGGTCGATGATCTCGGGGTAGAAGTGGTCTTCCCAGACGGTCGGGCCGTCCTTGGTCTCGGCGCATTCCATGGCCACGCCCGGGCCCATGATCTCGGACAGGCCGTAGATGTCCAGGGCGGTGATGCCCAGGCGCTCTTCCACGGCGCGGCGCAGCTCGGCGGTCCACGGCTCGGCGCCGAAGATGCCCAGGCGCAGCTTGAGGCTGTGCGGGTCGACGCCCTGGCGTTCGATCTCGTCGGCCAGGTTGAGCATGTAGGACGGGGTGACCATGATGATGTCCGGCTGGAAGTCGCGGATCAGCTGGACCTGCTTCTCGGTCTGGCCGCCGGACATCGGGATCACGGTGCAGCCCAGGCGCTCGGCGCCGTAGTGCGCGCCCAGGCCGCCGGTGAACAGGCCGTAGCCGTAGGAGATGTGCACCTTGTCGCCCTTGCGCCCGCCGGCTGCGCGGATCGAGCGGGCCACCACGTTGGCCCAGGTGTCGATGTCGTTCTGCGTGTAGCCGACCACGGTGGGTTTGCCGGTGGTGCCGCTGGAGGCGTGCAGGCGCACGATCTCGCTTTGCGGCACGGCGAACATGCCGTAGGGGTAGTTGTCGCGCAGGTCGTTCTTGCCGGTGAAGGGGAACTTCGCCAGGTCGTCCAGGGACTTCAGGTCGTCCGGGTGCACGCCGGCTTCGTCGAAGCGCTTGCGGTACAGCGGGACGTTCTCGTAGGCGTGCTTGAGGCTCCAGCGCAGGCGCTCCAGCTGGTGCTGGCGCAGCTCGTCGATACTGGCGGTTTCCATCGGGTCAAGCAGGGCACGTTCGGCGTCGTAGTACATGTTCATGGGTTCACTCGAATTGTTCTTGTGCGCCAGCCCGCGTGCGGGCTGCGAGTGTCATGGGAGCAGCATACCGCTCCCGTTCTTCGTGGTCTTTGCGCCCTTGGACAGGCTCTTTGGAATGCCTGCCGCAGCAGGCGCCGTCCGTCGGGCGCGGGCCGTCAGAGCCGCTCGATGACCAGGGCGATGCCCTGGCCGACGCCGATGCACATGGTGCACAGCGCGTAGCGGCCGCCGCGTTCTTCCAGTTCGTGCAACGCGGTGGTGACCAGGCGCGCGCCGCTCATGCCCAGCGGGTGGCCCAGGGCGATGGCGCCGCCGTTGGGGTTGACCCGCTCGTCGTCGTCCGCGAGGCCCAGTTCGCGCAGGACCGCCAGGCCCTGGGCGGCGAAGGCCTCGTTGAGTTCGATCACGTCCATCTGCGCCAGCGACAGGCCGGTCAGCTCCAGCACCTTGCGGGTCGCCGGCACCGGGCCGATGCCCATGATGCGCGGCTCGACGCCGGCCACCGCCATGCCGACCACTCGGCCGCGGGCCTTCAGGCCGTGGCGCTGGGCTGCTGCCGGGCTGGCCAGGAGCAGGGCGCAGGCACCGTCGTTGACGCCCGAGGCGTTGCCGGCGGTGACGCTGCCGCCTTCGCGGAACGGCGTGCCGAGCTTGGCCAGTTGTTCCAGGGTGGTGTCGCCGCGCGGGTGCTCATCGTGCTCGACGATCTTCGCCGGGCCTTTGCGCTGGGCGATTTCCACCGGGACGATCTCTTTAGCCAGGCGGCCATTGGCCTGCGCGGCGGCGGCCTTGTGCTGGCTGCGCAGGGCGAAGGCGTCCTGGTCGGCGCGGGAGATGTTGAACTGTTCGGCGACGTTCTCCGCCGTTTCTGGCATGGAGTCGATGCCGTACTGCGCCTTCATCAGTTTGTTGACGAAGCGCCAGCCGATGGTGGTGTCGAAGATTTCCGCGCTGCGGCCGAAAGCCTGCTCGGATTTGCCCATGACGAAGGGCGCGCGGGACATGGATTCCACGCCGCCGGCGATCATCAGCCCGGCTTCGCCGCAGCGCAGGGCGCGGGCGGCGTTGCCGATGGCGTCGAGGCCCGAGCCGCACAGGCGGTTGATGGTGGTGCCGGGTACGGAGGTCGGCAGGCCGGCCAGCAGCGAGGCCATGTGCGCGACGTTGCGGTTGTCTTCGCCGGCCTGGTTGGCGCAGCCGTAGATGACGTCGTCGATGGCGCTCCAGTCCAGCTCCGGGTGGCGCTGCATCAGGGCCTTGAGCGGGACGGCGCCGAGGTCGTCGGCACGCACCGCGCTCAGGGCGCCGGCGTAGCGGCCGATGGGCGTGCGCACCGCGTCGATGATCAGGGCGTCGCTGAGGGTGGCGTTGGTCATTCTTCGGTCTCCTGCGCCAGCACGGTGCCGCGCACTTTGTAGGATTTGCCGTGGAACAGGGCGATCAGCTGTCCGTGCTGGTTTTCGATGCGTACGTCGTAGTTGCCGGTGCGGCCGCTGCGGCTCTGTTCGAAGGCGCTGGCGGTCAGTTCGTCGCCCAGGCGCGCCGGGGCGACGTAATCGATGCTGCAGCCGATGGCTACGGTGGCGTCGTTGTAGCTGTTACAGGCGAAGGCGAAGGCCGAGTCGGCCAGGGCGAAGAGGAATCCGCCGTGGCAGGTGCCGTGGCCCTGGATCATGTCCTCGCGTACCGGCATGGCCAGCTTGGCGCTGCCGGGGCCGGCATCGAGCAGGCGCATGCCCATGCGCTGGGTGGCCTGGTCGCGGCTGAACATGGCGTCGGCGCAGGCGCGGGCCAGTTGTTCGGGGCTGCGATCAGTCATGGAAGCGGCTCCCTTCGGCGTGCTTGCGACGCAGCAGCAGGGACGGGCGGTAGCGTTCCTCGCCATAGCTGCGCTGCAGGTTGTCCAGAGTGTTCAGCACGTAGCCGATGCCGATGGCTTCGGCCCAGGCCAGCGGGCCGCGCGGGTAGTTCACCCCGGCGCGCATGGCCAGGTCGATGTCCGCTGCCGAGCCCACGCCTTGCAGCACGGCGTCGGCGGCTTCGTTGGCGAGCATCGCCACGGTGCGCAGCACGGCCAGGCCCGGCAGGTCGGCCAGGGCGGTGACTTTCAGGCCGGCGCGTTGCAGCAGGGCAACAGCCTGGTCGCGGGCTTCGGCGGTGGTGTCGGCGGACCAGCTGATGGCCAGGCGCGAGGCCTTGGTGTAATCCAGCGCCAGGTCGAACAGAACCAGGTTGCGCAGGCCGTCTTCCTTGGCGCGTTGGCTGGCCAGGCGGCCGTCGGAAAGGGCCAGGACGGCGTCGCCGACGCGCAGCAGGCCGCTGCCTGCACGTTGGATCACCGGTACGCCCGCGTCTTTCAGGCGTTGTACCAGCGGCTGGGCCACGCCCAGGTCGCCTTCGACCACGCAGCTCGCCACGTCGGTGGCGCTGGTCAGTTCAGCGGCCTGCGGGCGCTCGGCGCCTTCGGAATAGTCATAGAAGCCGCGGCCGGTCTTGCGGCCGAAGCGGCCGGCGTCGACCAGTTCCTTTTGGATCAGCGAGGGCTGGAAGCGGAAGTCGCCGTAGTAGGCGTCGAACACCGAGCAGGTCACGGCGTAGTTGACGTCGTGGCCGATCAGGTCGGTCAGCTCGAAGGCGCCCATGCGGAAGCCGCCGGCGTCACGCAGCAGGGCGTCGAGGCTGGCGCAGTCGGCGGCGCCTTCCTGCAGCAGGCGCAGGCTCTCGGCGTAGAACGGACGGGCCACGCGGTTGACGATGAAGCCCGGCGTGGAACGGGTGTAGACCGGCTGCTTGCCCCAGTTCTTGCTGGTGGCGTGCAGGGCTTTGGCCAGCGCGGGATCGGTGGCCAGACCGGAGACGACTTCCACCAGCGCCATGATCGGCGCCGGGTTGAAGAAGTGCATGCCGATGACGCGCTCGGGGTGCTTGAGGCTGGCGGCCAGGGTGGTGATGGACAGCGAAGAGGTGTTGCTGGCGAGGATGCAATCTGCCGCGCAGATTTCTTCCAGCTGGCGCAGCAGGCCGTGCTTCACTTCCAGGTTCTCGACGATGGCCTCGATCACCAGGCGGGCGTCGGCCAGGGTCTCGATGGCTTCCACCGGTTGCAGGCGCGCAACGATGGCGCTGCGCTGTTCGGCAGCGAGCTTGCCTTTCTCCACCAGCTTGCCGAGCTGCCGGTCGATGCCTTCGACGGCCTGGGCGGCGGCGCCGGGGCGGTTGTCGTAGAGCTTCACCGGGTGGCCGGCCTGGGCCGCCACCTGGGCGATGCCGGCACCCATGGCGCCGGCGCCGATCACCGCGACCAGTGCGGTGGTTTCGAGTGCTTGCATGATCAGCGGCCCTTGAAGCTGGGGGTGCGTTTTTCCATGAAGGCGCCGACGCCCTCGCGGTAGTCCTCGCTGCGGCCGGCCAGGCGCTGCAGGTCGCGCTCGAGCTCCAGCTGCTCGTCGAAGCTGTTGTTCAGGCTGGCGTTGAGGCTGCGCTTGATCAGGGCCAGGCCGTAAGTCGGCTGGGTGGCCAGATGGCGGGCGAGTTTGAGGGCTTCGTCGCGCAGGTTGGCATCGTCCACCACCTGGTAGATCAGGCCCCACTGTTCGGCTTGCTCAGCGGAAAGGCGATTGCCCAGCAGTGCGAGGGCCTTGGCGCGAGCCATGCCGACCAGGCGCGGGAGGGTCCAGGTGCCGCCAGAATCCGGGATCAGGCCGATCTTGCAGAAGGCCTGGATGAAGCTGGCCGAACGCGCCGCCAGGACCAGGTCGCAGGCCAGCGGGATGTTCGCGCCGGCGCCGGCGGCCACGCCGTTGACCGCGCAGATCACCGGCAGCGGCAGGTCGCGCAGGGCGCGGATCATCGGGTTGTAGAACTTCTCGATGGACTCGCCCAGGTCGGGCATCTCGGCGCCCGGGGCGACGTTGCGGTCGGACAGGTCTTGCCCGGCGCAGAAACCACGGCCTTCGCCGGTCAGCAGCAGCACGCGGGCTTCTTCGCTCTGGCGCACCAGTTTGAGCGCCTCGCGCACCTCGCCGTGCATCTTCGCGTTGAAGCTGTTCAGCTGATCCGGGCGGTTCAGGCTGAGGAGGGCGACGCCGTCCTCGATGGAAAACAGGATGTGCTCGAAGTTCATGGGCGGGCTCGCTCCATCAATCGGGTGATTTCAATCGGGTCATTAACAGTAGGCGGATCGGCGGCGGCGGGCCGTCACTGACCCTTGAACTGGGCTGGGCGCTTTTCCTGGAAGGCGCGGATGCCTTCCTCGCGGTCGGCGGTGCCGGCCAGCAGGGTGAAAGCGTGGCGCTCGAAGCGCAGGCCGCTGGCGAGGTCGGTGTCCTGCGCCTTGAGCAGCGCTTCCTTGGCCATGCGCACGGCCAGCGGCGCCTTGCGCGCGATGACCTTGGCGATCTGCAGGGCGCGCTCGACAGTGAATTCGGGTTGGGTGACTTCGCTGACCAGGCCGGCGCGCTGGGCGTGACGGGCGTCGATGGCTTCGCCGGTGAGGACCATCTGCATGGCCAGCGACTTGCCGACCGCGCGCAGCAGGCGTTGGGTGCCGCCGGCGCCGGGCATGATGCCGAGGTTGATCTCAGGTTGGCCGAAGCGGGCGTCTTCGCCTGCGATGAGGATGTCGGCGTGCATCGCCAGTTCGCAGCCGCCGCCCAGGGCGAAGCCGTTGATCGCAGCGATCAGCGGTTTGGAGAAGGCGGTGATGCGTTGCCAGTGGGCGACGCGCGGGTCGTTGAGGATGCCGACCAGGTCGCGCTCGGCCATTTCCTTGATGTCGGCGCCGGCGGCGAACGCCTTGCGGCTGCCGGTGATGACCACCACGCGGGTTTCGGCATCGCGTTCGGCGGCGTCGAGCTCCGCCGCCAGCTCACCGAGCAGCTCGGTGTTGAGGGCGTTGAGCGCTTCGGGGCGCTGCAGGGTGATCAGGCGGACGCCGTCCTCTGGCGCCTGCACGGCGAGGGTACGAGGCATGAAAAACTCCTCAGGCTGCACGCACGGCTCTGGGCCGGCTTCGTTGGAATTGTTATGGGCTGCGCTGGCCGAATGACGGACGGGCGGAGCCTGGCGTGGATTCAGTATATGCCTAAAGCGATACAAAACTACAAGCAAAAAAGTTATTTATGTGTCTTAAATGGAAGCGTCTACGGTGAGCCCGGATTACCGGGTGTGCTCCTAAGGGCCGGTATATGGGGCCTTCAAGCCATGTATTCATGGGTTGCCGTTGGTCTGCTGGCGGGCTTTTGAAAAGCGATACAGCATTTGCTCCATTGACGATCGGATTTGTTGTGATACAAGATTTTCAAAACAACGAATCATGACGGAGTGCTTTCCGTCCCGCCTTGCCGGCGCCCACGGGTGCCGATGTGCAAAAAGGAGCCTTATCCATGCCGTTCGCCCGAGCCGCCGTGCTGGAGCCTCTTGACCCTCGCGGAGAAGCCTGAGATGCCTTGCTACAGCCTCGACGGCCTGACCCCGGTGGTTCATCCGACCGCCTACGTGCACCCGACGGCGGTGCTGATCGGTGACGTGATCGTCGGCCCGGGCTGCTACGTCGGCCCGCTGGCGGCATTGCGTGGCGATTTTGGGCGGATCGTCCTGGAAGAGGGGGCGAACCTGCAGGATACCTGCGTGATGCACGGCTTCCCCGACAGCGACACTGTCGTCGAGCGCAACGGTCATATCGGCCACGGCGCGGTGCTGCACGGTTGCGTCATCGGCGCCGACGCGCTGATCGGCATGAACGCGGTGGTGATGGACAAGGCGCGCATCGGCGAGCGCTGCATCGTCGCCGCCACAGCCTTCGTCAAGGCCGGCTTCGAGTGCCCGCCGCAAAGCCTGGTGATGGGCTCGCCGGCCAGCGTCAAGCGTGAGCTGAGCGCCGAAGAGATCGCCTGGAAACAGCGTGGCACCGTCGAATACCAGGAACTGGCCAAGCGCTGCCTGGCCAGCCTGGTGGAATGCCAGCCGCTGGCGGCGGTCGAGGAGGGCCGTCCGCGCATGGGCGACTCGGGGTTCCGGCCGAAGGGGCAGGGCGCATGAGTATTGGGGTTCGCTCCAATGGCCAGGCCGTACGGCGGGCGGGTATAGTCGGCGCTTTCTCCGCGCCCAACCGAGCCATGAGCAGTCTCGCCCCGCTGAACCAGCTGATTACCCGCTTCCAGGAACAGACGCCGATCCGCGCCAGTTCGCTGATCATCACCCTTTATGGCGACGCGATCGAACCGCACGGCGGAACCGTCTGGCTGGGTAGCCTGATCGGCCTGCTGGAGCCCATGGGGATCAATGAGCGGCTGATCCGCACCTCGATCTTCCGCCTGACCAAGGAAGGCTGGCTGACCGCCGAGAAAGTCGGCCGGCGCAGCTACTACAGCCTCACCGGCACCGGCCGGCGGCGCTTCGAGAAGGCTTTCAAGCGGGTCTACAGCGCCGGCGTGCAGGGCTGGGACGGCGCCTGGACGCTGGTCATGCTCTCGCAGCTGTCTGCCGACAAGCGCAAGCAGGTGCGCGAGGAACTGGAATGGCAGGGCTTCGGCGCCATTGCCCCGACCGTGCTGGCCTGCCCGCGCTGCGAGCGCGCCGACGTCACCGCGACCCTGCTCGACCTGGACGCGCTGGACGACAGCATCGTCTTCGAGACCCACGCCCAGGAAGTGCTGGCCTCCCGCGCCATGCGCCTGCAGGTGCGCGAGAGCTGGAAGATCGACGAACTCGGCCAGCACTACAGCGAATTCATCCGCCTGTTCCGCCCGCTCTGGCAGGCGCTGCGCGAGCAGGCCGAACTGGACGCCCAGGACTGCTTCCTGGCGCGCACCCTTTTGATCCACGAATACCGCAAGCTGCTGCTGCGTGACCCGCAATTGCCCGATGAGCTGCTTCCTGGCGACTGGGAAGGGCGGGCCGCGCGCCAGCTGTGTCGCAACCTCTACCGCCTGGTTTACGCCAAGGCGGAGGAGTGGCTGAACAGCGCCCTGGAGACCGCCGACGGCCCCTTGCCGGACGTGGGCGAGAGCTTCTACCGGCGTTTCGGCGGGCTGAACTGAAGCGGATTGGCCCGAACCGTGCTTTGAAAGCGCCGTACTGAGGCGGCGCTGCGGAACCACCGGTCGCGAGATCGGCAATGACGGATGTGCGCCTAGGCGTCCGCTGATAACAACAAATGCGTGTATGAGGCTTTGCAGGTCATGAACCCATCATCGATCTACCGGGATGAGGCTTTCGAGGCATGGCTGGGTCAGGTCAACCAGGCCTGCGGGCGTTTCGACGCGCGCACCCTGGGGCCGTCCTTCCACGGAAAGCTGCGGGAGTACCAGGAAGGTGCCATCAAGCTCAGCGTCGTCGACATGGCGCAGGTGCACCTGTACCGGACCAGCAAGGAAGTCAGCGCCAGCGGCAACGGCCACTTCTATGCGGTGTTCCAGTTGGAAGGCCGCTCGCACCTGGAGCAGGACGGCAGCCGCGTGGTGCTGTCGCGCGGCGACATCACCCTGGTCGACGCCAACCGCCCGTGCGACATGACCTACGAGGACAACTCGCGGCAACTGTCGCTGATCCTCCCGCGCCAGGTGCTCGAACGCGGCCTGCGCCACACCGGCATCGCCTGCGCGCGGCGCATTCCGGCCAGCTCGCCGGTGGCGATCCTGGCCAATACCCTGGTGCTCGAAACCAGCCGCCAGGACGGCCTGGGCATGCAGGAAAGCGAGGCGACCCTCGACGCCCTGGTCAGCCTGTTGCGCCCGGCCCTGGCCAGCCAGGAAGCCGAGTGCGACAGCCACGAGCGGCTGTTCCGCAAGGCGGTGGCCTTCATCGACGAGCACATCGGCGCCGAAGAGCTCTGCCCGGAGCTGATCGCCCGCGAAGTGGGCGTGTCGGTGCGCGGCCTGTACCGCATGTTCGCCAAGAAAGGCCTGGTGGTGGCGCAGTACATCAAGAACCGCCGCCTGGACTTCTGCGCCGAATCCCTGCGCAACGCCGCCGGCGAGCAGAAGCTTTCGGCGCTGGGCTACGCCTGGGGCTTCTCCGATTCGAGCTACTTCTCGACGGCGTTCAAGTCGCGCTTCGGGGTTTCGCCGGGCGAATACCGCAAGCGCTACGCGCATTGAGGGAGGGGCGGTGGCGACACCGCCCCTCGCGGCACCAATGCCTCTGTAGGAGCGGATCTCATCCGCGATGCTTTTCGCGGACAAGGTCCGCTCCTGCACACGTTCACGCCATCCCCGCCATCTCCGTCTTCCCCGCGAACGCAGGGACCCAAGAGCAACGCGTGCCGGCGCTCTTCGTAGGGTGAATAACCCCGAAGGGGTTATCCGCCGTTTTCGTGCCGGGCGACGGCGGATAACCGCGAACCGCATGGCACGGTGTGTCCCTGTAGGAGCGGCCCATGGCCGCGAATCGTGCGCATGGCGCGCTCCTACGGGTTCGAAGCGAACGGCACAGGGACTAGACCCCCGCTATTGGCACTCCTGCCAACACGACTGGCACAGACAAAAAGACCCGCTTCCCGCCGCCTGGCGACAATCGACCTCGACCGGCCGTGCCCCAGGTGCGTCCGAAGAAAATCTACAAGAGTGCTTTCGTCATGCTGTTCACCGTGAAAACCCGAATCAAGACCGGCCTCTGCGGCCTCCTGCTGGCCCTGGGCGCCGTCCAGTCCGGCCTCGCCCTGGCCGACGATGCCGCCAAGGGCCAGGCCGTGTTCGAGCGCGACTGCTCGCTGTGCCACACCGCCAATGCCGGCGGCCCGAACATCATGGGTCCGAACCTGCATGGCGTGGTCGGGCGCAAGGCCGGCTCGCTGGCTGGTTTCAGCTACTCCCAGGCGATGAAGGACCACGGCGCCACCTGGTCCCGCGACAACCTCGAAGCCTTCCTGGCCCAGCCGCAGACCGCCGTGCCCGGCACCTACATGCCGTACCAGGGCCTGGCCGACGCCGACGAGCGCAAGGCCCTGAGCCTGTGGCTGAGCCAACAGCACTGAAATTCCCTGGCCGCCCCCGGCGCCTGCCGGGGCTGCGGTTCCCTGCCTGATCGCGGCCTTGCCCGCGGGAACGAAGAACAGGAGTCACCATGAGCATCACTGCAACCCTGCCGCAGGTCGCCGAATTCCTCCAGCGCCGCCACGGCTGCTTCATCGACGGCGCCTGGGTGGCCTATGACGGCCCCACCAGCGACGTGGTCAACCCGGCCACCGGCGAAGTCATCGCGAAGATCGCCGACATCGATACCGATATGCTCGACCGCGCTGTGCGCTCGGCCCATGCCGCCTTCAAGTCGCGCGTCTGGTCCGACCTGCGGCCGGCCGACCGCGAGCGCATCCTGCTGCGCTTCGCCGACCTGGTGGAGCAGCACGCCGAGGAACTGGCCCAGCTGGAAACCCTGAGCCAGGGCAAGTCGATCAACCTGACCCGCATGCTCGACGTCGGCGCCACTGTGGAGTTCATGCGCTACATGGCCGGCTGGGCGACCAAGATCGAAGGCCAGTCGCTGGACGTGTCCATCCCGCTGCCGCCGGGCACCAAGTTCACCGCCTTCACCCGCCGCGAGCCGGTAGGCGTGGTCGCCGGCATCGTGCCGTGGAACTTCCCGCTGATGATCGCCGTATGGAAACTGATGCCCGCGCTGGCCACCGGCAACACCGTGGTCATCAAGCCCGCTTCGGAAACCCCGCTGACCGCCCTGCGCCTGGCCGAACTGGCCTTCGAGGCGGGCGTGCCGGCCGGCGTGTTCAACCTGGTCACCGGTGACGGCGCGCGCATCGGCGGCGGCCTGGCTTCGCACAAGCTGATCAGCAAGGTCTCCTTCACCGGCTCCACCGCCGTGGGCCGCAGCGTCGGCATCGCCGCGATGCAGAACATGACCCGCTTCGCCCTGGAACTGGGCGGCAAGAACCCGATGATCATCCTGGCCGATGCCGACATCGACAAATGCGTGCAAGGCGCGCTGCTGGGCGGCCTGCTCAACAGCGGCCAGGTCTGCGCCGCGGCCTCGCGCTTCTACGTGCACGAGTCGCGTTATGCCGAGTTCGTCGAGAAGCTGGGCGCCGTAGTCGCCGGCATGAGCATCGGCGAAGGCATGGACGACACCGCGCAGATCACCCCGCTGGTTTCGCGCAAGCAGCAGACCTCGGTGCTCAAGCACATCGAGACTGCCCGCCGCGAAGGCGCGCGCGTGGTCTGCGGTGGCGAGCCGGTGGACTGCAACGGCTTCTTCGTGCGTCCGACCGTACTGGCCGAAGTCAAGCAGAGCATGTCGGTGGCCCACGACGAGGTGTTCGGTCCGGTGCTGGCGGTGCTGCCGTTCAAGACCGAGGACGAAGCCATCGAGATGGCCAACGACAGCGAGTACGGCCTGGGCGCCAGCCTCTGGACCAACGACCTGACCAAGGCCATGAACCTGGTGCCGCGCATCGAGTCGGGCACCGTCTGGGTCAACGCCCACGTGCTGCTCGACCCGAGCATGCCCTTCGGCGGCGTCAAGCAGTCGGGCATGGGCCGCGAGTTCGGTCGCGCCGTGGTCGAGGCCTACACCGAGATCAAGTCGGTGTGCATCGCCCACTGATGGGGCTTGCGCAGCGTGCCGCCCGGCGGCACGCTGCGCCGCTTCATCCGCCAGCGGCTTAGGCTGGCAGAGGCGTTCCAACGGAGGAGGGTGATCGAATGTACGCACTGACCATGCGCATCGCGCTGGGCTGCCTGCTGCCGTTCGCCGCCATCTTCCTGCTCGGTGCCATGCCCGGGGTCAGCCCGGCCTGGGATTTCGCCAACGCCGTCGGCATGCTCGCCAGCGCGCTCTTCCTCCTGCTGTTCGCCTACACCGGCAAGCCGATGGCCCAGCCGCGGCACGACGGCAAATTCTTCATGGTGCTGCACCGCGACCTGTCCTTCGTCGCCGTGGCGCTGCTTGCGCTGCACATCGGCGTGATGCTGGTGGACGAGCCGCTGGTGATCGATGAGCTATTGCCCGGTGCGGCCTGGCACATGCTCGCTGGCGACGCCGCGACCCTGATCCTGCTGCTGATGGTGCCGCTCAGCCTGACCGCCGTACGCCGCAAGCTGTGGCGCAAGCACGCGGACTTCCGCCGCACGCATTACTGGGCCAGCGCGCTGATCGTGGCCCTGGCGGCGGGACACATGATCGGCGCCGGCTACTACAGCGGCACGCCCTGGAAGATGCTGCTGTGGGGCGCGCTCAGCGTCGCCGCGCTGGCCTGGCCGCTGCTGCCGCGCAAGACCCCGCACTACGCCGAGGGCGGCCGTCGCCGGCACAGCGCCTACCTGGCCACGCGCCTGAGCGTCGCCGCGCTTGTCGCTGGCCTGGTATTGGCAGGCGCCTATTCACTGCTCAGCAGCGTGGATCTGCCGCTGCTATGAAGCGCTGGTACTGGTTGCTGCTGATCCCGTTCCTGGTGGCCTTCGCGATAGGCGCGCGCAGCGGTCACGACCGCCTGGTGAGCGCCCACCCGGTGCTGCCGATGAACTTCGAGCACAGCAACCACGGCAGCATCAACTGCGTGGTTTGCCATCACGACTTCAACGACCACTCAGCTCCGGCGCCTACCGGCACGCGCACCTGCATCCTGTGCCACAAGGAGACGCCGAAGCTGGCCGTGACCATCGAGCACGACTTCCACCAGCTCTGCGAAGGCTGCCACCTCAAGAACCTGCAAGCCTTCCGCCAGACCGGCCCGGTGCGCTCGTGCAAGGCGTGCCATACGCCGAGTGCTTCCGCGTCATCGGGTGGGTTCTAGCGGCCCAAGACCGGGCCCGACCCTCATCCGCACCAATTCCCTGCTGTAGGAGCGAGCTTGCTCGCGAACAGAGCTCCCCGGATACGTCGATATTTTGGCTTGGCTGCAATCCCTCTCCCCAACCCTCTCCCGCAAGCGGGAGAGGGGGCTGGTCGGCGTCTGCGCAAATCCCGGCGTCATCCTGTAGGAGCGGATTCATCCGCGAAAATCCCCACATCGATTCCCACCTGTAGGAGCGCGCCATGCGCGCGAATCGCGGCCATGGGCCGCTCCTACGGTGAAAACACCGTGCCGTGCGGTTCGCGAGCAAGCTCGCTCCTATACCCTCCCGTCTTCCCCGTGAAGTGGTCAAGTAAAACTGGACACTGGTTTAGGTCTATCCAGCCAGCTCTTCACGCCGTGCCGGTGTCTGGTAATCGTTGTGACTGTGTGGCCGTTGGTGGTTGTAGTAGTCGGTGACGTAACGCAGCACGTCGGCTTCCGCCTGGGGCTGATCGACGTAGCCGGAGGGCGGTATCCATTCCGACTTGAGGCTTCTGAAGAATCGCTCCATCGGCGCGTTATCCCAGCAGTTTCCTCGACCGCTCATGCTTTGCCGAATGCCGTAGCGCCAGAGCATTTGGCGAAATTCGAGGCTGGTGTAATGACAGCCCTGGTCGGAGTGAAACATCAGTTGCTGTGGCATGCCCCTGGCTTCGTAGGCCACCCGCAGAGCGCGCCCGGTGAGTTGTGAGTCGGGCCGGTTGGACATGGCCCAGCCGACGATCCGACGTGCATACAGATCCATCACGGCGGCCAGGTAGATCCAGCGGCCACCGGCCCAGATGTACGTCACATCCCCGCACCACACCTGGTTGGGGCGGCTCACATTGAACCGGCGCGCCAGCTCATTGGCCGCGATGGCACTGTGTTCCTTGGCAACCCGGTAGCGATGTTTACGGCGTTGTGTACTGACGAGCCCGGCCTCTTTCATCAACCGGGCGGCAAGGTAACGGCCTGCAGGAAAGCCCTCGTTGCGCAAGGCGGCCGATAGCGTTCGGGCACCGGCCGCGCTGCGGCTCTGGGCATGCAGTTCCACCACGCGCTGGCGTAACGCTTCTCGTCGACTGCAGACGCGTGCCTGCCGCTTTCGGGCCGCATAAACACTGCTGCGATTTACCTGGAATAACCGGCACAGTTCCGTACGCGAATACTGCTCGCCCAATGCCTCGACCAGCCTGACTAGTCGAGGGCGTCCGACATCAAGAGAGCGGTAGCCTTTTTTAGAATCTCTTTCTCCCGCTCCAAGCGGCGGACTTGCGCCTCCAACTCCTGAATGCGCCGCTGATCCTCTGTCAGCGCCTTGCTATGCGCAGGCGTCTGGCCGCCACGCTCCAGTTGCAACTGCGCCACCCAGCGACGCATCGCCGTGGGCCCCACCCCCATCGCCTTGCAGGCGGCCGGCACCGTATAGCCTTGATCCACCACCAAGCGGGCGGCTTCCAGTTTGAAATCTGGACTGAATGATCTTCTGCTCATGAACACCTCAGCTGTGGGCGAAGCTTAACGCCCTATCGGGGTGTCCAGAATCATTAGGCCACTTCAGTACTTTCGGGGCGGGCCTCCGGTGCGGGGGAGTTCGTGAGGGTAGCCCGGCTTCATCGGGCCCGTATGACGGGGCAAGCGTTCTTGGTTACTTCTTAGGCGTTTGTTGTACGGACCGGGGACATAGCTGACAGGTGTGCGGGGACATGGTTGACACTTTCCGGCGAGCAGCCTTGTCGGGAATCCACGCCATGCCCTGGAACACGAGAGACACCATGAGCCTGAAAGAGGAATTCATTGCCCTAGCCTTACAGCCCGACAGCAACAAGCGAGAGCTTTGCCGACGTTTCGGAATCAGCCCGCAAACGGCCTACAAGTGGCTTAAGCGATACGCGCAGCAAGGGCGAGAGGGATTGCATGAGCAATCCCGCCGGCCGCTCA
Organism: Pseudomonas knackmussii B13; assembly: GCF_000689415.1. Classification (NCBI taxonomy): domain Bacteria; kingdom Pseudomonadati; phylum Pseudomonadota; class Gammaproteobacteria; order Pseudomonadales; family Pseudomonadaceae; genus Pseudomonas; species Pseudomonas knackmussii. The sequence goes on from NZ_HG322950.1 coordinate 2,814,274, forward strand.
GCAGCCCCAGACGCACCCCGCCGGAGCTGGAGACAGAGGTGGTCGCCTTGCGCCAGGCGCATCCCGCGTGGGGCGGACGCAAGATCAGCCATGTCCTGAGACGCTGCATTGCTCCTAGCACCGTGACCAATGTCCTGCACCGTCACACGCTGATCCTGCCGCCTGAAAAGGAAGCCAAGAAGCCTTGGCAGCGCTTCGAACACGAAGCCCCCAATGACCTCTGGCAGATGGACTTCAAGGGCTACTTCCCGACCCAGCAAGGCCAGTGTCATCCGCTGACCGTGGTGGATGACCACTCCCGTTTCAACCTGGCGATCCAAGCCTGTGCCAATGAGCGCAAGGAAACGGTCCAGGAAAAGCTGACCGAAATCTTTCGACGCTATGGCCTGCCAGCCCGAATCAACACCGACAATGGCTCGCCCTGGGGCTCGCCACGCAACCCCGGGGAATTATCCGAACTGGGTGTCTGGCTGGTCAGGCTGGGAATTCGCTTGAGTTTCAGCCGGCCCTACCACCCACAGACCAATGGTAAGAACGAGCGCTTCCATCGCGCCCTCAAGGCCGAGGTGCTCAAGGGAAAGCACTTTCACGACCTGGTCGAAGCCCAGGCGGCCTTCGACCAGTGGCGTGAGATCTACAACCATCACCGGCCCCACGAAGCGCTGGGCTACCAGGTTCCCATGGAGCGCTACCGCCCAAGCCCTTGGTCATTTCCAGAGGAACTAGAGGACTTCGAATACGCCATGGACGACGAAGTGACGAAGGTCTATCACAGCCGATTCCGCTTCAGAAAACGCTACTTCCGCATCGCCAAAGGGCTTGCTGGGCACCTGATTGCCATCCGTCCCAGACCCGATAGCGAGGTCCTGTACGACGTGTATTTCTGCCATCAACTGCTCCGCACCATCGACCTGAACAATCCCGACTACGGACCATAATGTGTCAACCATGTCCCCGCACATGTGTCCACCATGTCTCCGGTCCATACAAGGCGTTTGTAAGAAGTGACTCGCCGAGGGGCGAAACAAGATCTATCCGAGCACGCAAAAGCGGCGCGCTACACCGTTTTCTGGGTCCCCGCGTTCGCGGGGATGACGGAGATGGCGGGAATGGCGGGGAAGTGTAGGAGCGCCTGGCGGGCAGCGGAGCGCCTATCAGAACCCCAGCAACTGCCCCACCTGATCCACCCGCGGATCGTCGCTGCGGCTGACCACGGCGTAGTTGTAGTTGCCCTTGCTCCAGTAGCGCGTCAGCAGCTCACCATCCTGGCGTTGGCCGTGGGGCAACAGGTGGTTGGCCGGGCCCGGCGGGCGGATGAAGAAGCTCAGGCGGTGGCCCTGGTCGTCCTCGTAGACCACCAGCGCCGCCGCGCCTTGCTCGGTGGCGAGCAGGCGGGCGCCAACCGTGCGCAGGCCGAGCTGGTCGAGGTCGGCCGGCAGGCTGGCGTTTTCCAGGTATCGGCCGAGCCAGGCGCGGACGTTGTCGCCGGAGCCGGTGTCGAGGCGTGCGCCGCTGCCGTTTTCGGCGAACAGGCGATAGGCCTGCACCGCGTCCTGCATCGGCTTGTCGACCTTGGCCAGGCTCATGTCGCGGGCCTGCCAGCCGCCGAGGCTGCCGACGCCGAGGGCCACCAGCAACGCGGCGGCTATGGCAAGGCGCGATTGCCGGCGCGCGCGCAGGCGGGTGCGGATGTGCTGCGGATCCAGCTCCGGGGCCGGCGGCAGCGCCGCGCTGGCGAGGGCGGCGCGCAGGCGCTGGGCATCCTGCTTCCAGGCCTCGACGCGGCGGGCTTCGTGGGGGTGGTTGGCGAGCCAGGCTTCCACCCACTCGCGACGCTCGGGGTCGAGCTGCTCGTCGACGTAGGCGTGCAGGTCGTTGTCGTTGGGAGTCATGGCGTTCATTTGAGTACCCGTAGGGAAGGGGAACCGCTGCTGCCTTCGCTCAGCGCGCGCAAGGCCTGGCGCGCTCGCGACAGGCGCGACATGACGGTGCCCATGGGAATCTGCAAGGCTTCGGCGACCTCGCGGTAGCTCAGCCCCTCGACGCTGACCAGGGTGAGCAGCGCGCGCTGCTCGGCGGGCAGGCGCTCGAAGGCTTCCAGGGTCGAGCGGGCGCTGACGATGTCCTCGGTGGAGGCGCTGTGCTCCTCTTCGCCACCGAACAGCGAAAGGATGCGGGCGTAGCGGCGGGCGCGGCGCTGACCGTCGACGAACAGCCGGTAGAGGATGGCGAACAGCCAGGCGCGCAGGTCGCCGTCGCCGCGCTTGCCGCCCCAAGCGGACAGGGCCTTTTCCAGGGTGGCCTGGACCAGGTCGTCGGCGCTCGCCGCATTGCGCGTCAGGGACAGCGCGAAGCGCCGCAGGCGCGGCAGCAGTTCGCGGAGTTGATGGTCGTCCAGTGTGTTCATCTCGATGCGGCGGGGCCGGCTCCGATGGTCGTTGAGCCCGTATGACGAACCCCCGTGGAGTTTATTCCAGCGCCCCTCGACTTTCGGAAATTTTCCCGTCGCGGGAATAACCCGGTTCGCGGTGCGTCGTACGGGCTCATGAACCCCGAACGAGGACGCACCCCATGACCGAACCCACTTCGGCGCCACCGAACCTGCCCCTGCGCCTGGCGGCGATAGCCGTCGCCGTGGGCGGCCTGGCCGCCGCCTTCGCCTTTGCCGCCGGCTTGTTCTCCCCGCAACGCCTGACCCCGGCGAAGCTGGTCAACGTGCTGGAGCAGAACGGCGGCGTGCACCCGGCCTACCGGCGCAACCACGCCAAGGGCATTTGCGTGGTCGGCCATTTCGAGAGCAATGGGGCTGGCAGCGAAGTTTCCCGCGCCACCGTCTTCGCCAAGGGCTCGGTGCCGATAGTGGGGCGCCTGGCGATTCCCGGCGGCAACCCGGCCGCCAGCGACGGCGCCGCGCCGATCCGCAGCCTGGCCCTGCGCTTCCTGCCCGAACACGGCGAGGAATGGCGCACCGGGATGAACGCCATGCCGGTGTTCGTGGTGAAGGACGCCCAGTCCTTCTATGAACTGCAGCAGGCCTCGCAGCCGCAGCCGGGCACCGGCAAACCCGATCCGGCGAAGATGGGCGCGTTCTTCAAGGCGCACCCGGAGAGCGCGGCCTTCCTCAGCTGGGTGAAGACCGCCGTGCCCTCGTCGAGCTACGCCAATAGCGCCTACTACGGCCTCAACGCTTTCCTGCTGGTCGACGCCCAGGGCCGCGAGCACCCGGTGCGCTGGTCGGTGCAGCCGCAAACGCCTTACCAGCCGCTCGCCGCCGAACAGCGCAACGAAGCGAATTTCCTCGCCGCCGATCTGCAACAACGCCTGGCCCAGGGCCCGGTGCGCTGGCACCTGCAACTGACCCTCGGCGAGCCCGGCGACCCCACCGACGACGCCACCCGTGCATGGCCGCAGAACCGCCGCAGCATCGATGCCGGCGAAGTCGTCATCGAGCGCGCCGTGGCCGAGCAAGGCGGGCCCTGCCAGGACGTCAACTACGACCCGCTGGTCCTGCCCGACGGCATCCGCGCCTCCGACGACCCGCTGCTGAGCGCGCGCTCGGCGGCCTATTCGGAATCCTTCAACCGCCGTACCCGCGAACAGGCCGCGCTGCCGGCCCAGGAGCAGCACCCATGAGCCGCCGTCCCGAGTATTTCCCGCTGACCCTGCGCGTCCTGCACTGGCTGATGGCCGTGCTGGTGATCGCCATGCTGCTGATCGGCCTGGGCATGGTCGCCAGCGTCTCGCCGCGCCATGCGCTGCTGGTGTCGATCCACAAGCCGCTCGGTGCGCTGCTGCTGGTGCTGGTGCTGATTCGCCTGTTCGTGCGCCTGCGCAGCCAGGTGCCGTCGTTGCCGGCCGAGATGCCTGGCTGGCAGCAGCGCATCGCCCACGCTTCGCACGTCGTGCTCTATGTGCTGCTGATCCTGCAGCCGCTGGTGGGCTGGGCCATGCAGTCGGCCGGTGGCTACCCGGTGGTGCTGGTCGAAGGCCACGAGTTGCCGGCGCTGGTCGACCCGTCAGTGTGGCTTCACAGCCTGTTGCGTAGCGCGCATGGCCTCATCGCCTTGCTGCTGATCGCGACCATCCTGCTGCACATCGCGGCAGCCCTGTTCCATGGCCTGGTCCGCCGCGATGGCGTCCTGGCCAGCATGACCGGCGGCCGCTTGCCGGCCGCCACTCCGTCCCCTGTACCGGGAGAACGCCCATGAAAACCCACCCCCTCAAACCGCTGCTATTCGCCCTGAGCCTGGCCGCTGCCTCGGCCGCCTTCGCCGCCGGCCCGACGCCGCCGGTCGAGGACTACCGCTACGGCAGCCACCCCGACATCGCCAAGGTGCTGCGCCCGGCCGACCTGGATTTCTGCGGTATCCGCGAAGTGGAAATGCTCTATGAGGATCACCAGGGTCAGCAGCACCTGCTGCGCTATCCGGTGTGGGGTCAGAACTGCCCGGACGGCGACTGAAGGGCGTACGCGGGGCCACCTGGAGGCCCCGCCTTCAGCGCTTGAGCAGCGCGCAGGCGATGCCGCCGAGGGTCAGCGCCAGGGCGGCGAACTCGCGCAGGCCCAGCGGCTCGCCGAGCATCACGGCAGCCGCCAGCACACCAACCGTCGGGGTCAAGAGCGTGCTGATCGAGGCAAGCGCCGGCGGCAGGCGTTTGAGCGCGGCGAACCAGGCGATGTAGCACAGGCCCATGGGCACCAGGGTCATGTAGACGAACACCGTCCAGCCGGTGCCGGTCAGCCGGCCCAGGTCGGGGCGCTCGAACCACCAGCCGTAGAGGGCCATCGGCAGGCAGCCGATGACCAGTTGCCAGGCCACGTTGCTCAATGGCGGCAGGCGCGGCGGGTTCATCGCCACCGTACCCAGGGCGAACAACACGGCCGCGGCCAGGGCGAAGAACACCCCCGGCGCCTTGTCCATGGTCAGCGGATGGGCGCTGCCGGCGAACAGCAGGCCGATGCCGACCAGGCACAGCCCGAGGCCGAGCACGGCGGCCAGGCTCGGCCGCCGCCCGGTGATCGGCCAGGCCAGCAGGATCGCCCACACCGGCATGCTGTAGACCAGCAGCGCCCCCTGGCTGACGCTGAGCCAGCGCATCGACAGGGTCGAGAAGCCCATCCAGACCACCACGTTGAAGCAGGCCGCCGCGACCAGGCGCAGGCGCTCACCCGACGGCACCCGCAGGGACTGCCCGGAGAACACCGCGAGCGCACCGATCAGCAGCGCCGCGCAGAGCCCGGAAGTGCCTCGGGCGAACAGCGGCGTGCATTCCTGCAGCAGGAGTTTCATGGCCGGCCAGTTCAGGCCCCAGCCGGTGGAGGTGACGACCAGGCAGGCGAGGCCGAGGCGGGCGGAGCGGTTGTTCATCGTGGCGGGCGGCAGGCAGCTGAAGGGAGCGGCGCATGACCGCTCGGTCGCGCCGCGCGGCAGGGTAGCAAGGGCAGTGGCGGGGCGACCAGTACGGGCGCTGCGATTGCCGAAGGACTTGTCGCAAACAGGGCTGGCGCGACGGATGCGCGCCAGCCTCGAACGCTTCAGTGGGTGATGGAGTTGCGTATTTCCCGCGCGGTGCAACCGAATTGCTGACGGAAGGCGCGGGTGAATTGCGCCTGGTCGCCGAAGCCCCAGCGGAACGCGAGTTCGCCAATGGAGAGGTGGCACTGCGGGTCGCGCAGCTGGCGGTGCACCGCTTCCAGGCGCTGTTGCCGCACCCATTCGCCGAGGGTGAAAGGCGTACTGGCGAAGAGCTTGTGCAGGTAACGCACGGACAGTCCGCAGGCACTGGCGATGGACTGCGGCGACAGGTCCGGGTCGCCGAGGTTCTGCGCCACGTAGCGCTCGACGCGGGTGAGGTGCAGGGTGCTGAGATTGGAGCCTTCGCTGCCGAGCACGCGCTCGTCCTGCTGCAGGGCCAGCAGCAGCGTCGACAGGCTCTGCTCCAGCAGCAGGTGGCGAGCCTCCGGCGGGCAGTCGTCGAAATGCCGGGCGCAGAGGTCGAGCTGTTCGACAAATACCCGGCCCAGGCCCTGGGTGGCGTCGAAGCAGTAGCGGGTGTAGCGCTCGGGGCCGCGCAGGTGGTTCTTCAGCGCGCGCTCCGGGAGCTTGAGGACCCAGAGGTCGTTATCGGCGCCGTAGTGGAAACGGTACGGCGAGTCGCCCCGTTCGACGATGAAGCCGCCGGGGCTGCAACTCAGCTGGCGGCCATCCTGCTCGAAGTGCACATCGGCGCGACGCGGCACCGTCACCAGGTAGAAGGCGTCGTGGTCCTGGCCGATCTGTGCCTTGCTGCGGGAGTAGCCCAGCTCGCTGGAGCGCAGGCGCGACAGGCTCAGCGCGGTACTGGGTGTGCTCCAGCGCTGCAGCTGGCCGTCGAACGGACGGTCGGCGGCGAACTCCAGGCTCAGGGCGAAATAGGTGTCGCTGATGGCTTCGGCCCAGCGCGCCTGGCGCTCCGGCTGCGCCCAGCTGTGCGTCGATAATTCTTGGGGCATGGTTCGTCCTTTTTCGAACAGGGCAGCCTGGAAAAAAGGAACTGCAAGCAAGCTACTCAAGCAGCTCTTGTTATTGTGTGAACAGCCCGGCAGCGCTGGGCTGCCGGGCTGGTAACGGGTCGATGATCGACGCGCTGGCGAGTTACATCAAGCGCCGCGCGTCACCCGGTAGGTGGCCGAGGGTTCGAGGGTCGCTTGCCAGCCTGGCGGTACCACGATGTTGGTGGTGTCTTCCTCGATCACGCAGGGGCCCTGCACGGTCTGCCCCGGCAGCAGGCGGTTGCCGTCGAATACGGCGGTGGACTGCCAGTCGCCGTCGGCGCTGAAGAGCATCGGCCGCAGGCTGTCCGGCACCGCGCGCGGCGGGTTCGGCGGGCCTTGCAGCTCCGGCTGCGGCGGACGCGGCAGGTGGCCGATTACCGAGCATTCTAGGTTCACCAGCTCCACCGGGCTGCTGGCTTCGCTGTACGAGTAGAGCGTCTGGTGGTGGCTGTGGAAGGACTCGATCAGCTCGGCCAGGCTGCTTTCGTCGAGCTGATGGCGCTCAAGCTCCACGCTGCACTCGTGGATCTGCCCCAGGTAGCGCATCTCCAGCGTGTAGTGGCAGCTGCTGGCCTCGTCGCCGAAGCCGTCGTCGCGCAGGTTGACCAGGCCCTGCTGGCGCAGGTCGGCGAGGGCGAGGTTGAGGCGGGACAGGTCGACGTGCCCGGCGTCCAGGCGCATCGGCAGGCTGGTCAGCTGGTCGTAGCGCACGTCCGAGAGGATTTGGCCGAAGGCGCACAGGCCGGAGGCGACCTTGGGGATCAGCACCGTCTGCATGCCGATTTCCTCGGCCAGGCGCACCACGTGCATGCCCGCCGCGCCGCCGGCGCCGATCAGGGCGAAGTCGCGCGGGTCGTGGCCACGCTCGATGGACACGCGGCGAATGCCGTTGACCATGTTCAGGTTCACCAGCGTGGTGATGCCGAAGGCTGCGCGTTCGACGCTGATCCCCAGCGGCTCGGCGATCCGGCTGCGAATGGCGTCCAGCGCGGCCTGGCGGTTGAGGCGGATGCTGCCGCCGAGCAGCGCGCCGTCCGGCAGGTAGCCCAGCGCCAGGTTGGCGTCGGTGACGGTCGGCTCGGTGCCGCCCTTGCCGTAGCAGACCGGCCCCGGCTTGGCGCCGGCGCTGCGCGGACCGACCTGGAGCATGCCGAACTCGTCGAGATGGGCGATGGAGCCGCCACCCGCGCCGAGGGTTTCCACCTGGATCATCGGCACGCCGATGCGCTGGCGGAGGAAGTCGACGTCCTTGCTGAAGTTGGTGCGCCCGGCGTTGGTCAGGGTGATGTCGAAGGAGGTGCCGCCCATATCCACTGTGATCACGTTGTCGATGCCGAACGGACGGGCGACCGACAGGCCTGCCTGGGGCGCGGACGCCGGGCCGGAGTTGATCGCATTCACCGCGCGGTCGCGCATCACATGGCCCGGCGCCAGGCCGCCGTTGGACTGGAAGTAGCGCACCGGCTGCTGGGCACCCAGCTCCTCGAACAGGCTGTCGATGCGTTCCACGTAGCGGGCCATCACCGGGCTCAGGTAGGCGTTGACCACGGTGGTGGAGGTGCGGGTGTATTCGCGGATCTGCGGGAAGACTTCGTTGCCGCTGCAGACGAATACGCCCGGCAGCGCCGCGCGCACCAGTTCGGCGGCGCGTTTTTCATGGCTGGGGTTACGCACCGACCAGACGAAGGAGATGGCCACGGCTTCCACGCCTTCGGCGCGGAAGTACTCGATGGCCTCGCGCACCGCGCGCTCGTCGAGCGGGCTGTGCTCGCGGCCATCGCCGAGGATGCGGCCGCCGATCGGGCGGCGCAGGTGGCGCGGCACCAGCATGTGCGCTGGCGGGTAGTGGGCGTCGTAGCGGTAGCCTTCTTCCTTGTGGCCGAGGCGGATTTCCAGGCTGTCCTCGTGGCCTTCGGTGCACAGCAGGCCGACCTTGACGCCGGTGCGCTCGATCAGCGCGTTGAGGGCGACCGTGGTGCCGTTGATGCACAGGTCGCAGGCGGCGATCACCTCGGCCGGCGTGCGGCCGGTGGCGTCGGCGATCTGCGCGAGGCCGGCGCGGATGGCCAGGGTGCCGTCCTGCGGGGTGGAAGGGGCCTTGAACAGCTGCACGCCGCCGTCGCGGTCGGCCAGGATGAAGTCGGTGAAGGTGCCGCCGGCGTCGATGCCCAGGCGATATTGGTTGCGCATGTCGGATCTCCGGTCAGAACTGGCCGCGCGCGGCGCGGGTGGCGGTTTCATCGAGGTGGCCATCGGCGTTGAGGATCACGCCGTAGTCGAGGGCCGCGCCCTGCGGCGACACCAGGCCGTTGCGGACATCCTGCAGGACCGCCGCCAGCGGGCGACGCTGTGGCTCGCCGTAACCCCCGCCACCGGGGTTGATGTTGATGATCCGCTCGCCCGGCTGGACGCTCAGCATGGGGTTCTGCGTGTAGTGGGTTTCCTCGCCATCGGCGCGGCGGTGGATCAGCCGGCCGAGCTTGGGTTCGACCAGTGCGTTGCGCGCGCCGGCAGCGCCGGCGGTGGGCAACTGGCGGCCTTCGCCGAAGCCGACCACGGTCATCGCGTGTTCCAGCGGCTCGATCTCCAGACGGGTGCCGGAGCCGCCGCGGAATTCGCCGGCGCCGCCGCTGTCGGCCATCAGGCTGTAGCGGTGGATCAGAATCGGGTAGGCGTGTTCCAGCAGCTCGATGTCACCGCTCATCAGCGCGCCGAAGCAGCACAGCGGCCCGCAGGCGTGCCAGCCGTCCATCACCTTGTTGGCGCCGGCGCCGGAGATGATCGAGGCCAGGACCATGGTCACGTATTCGCTGTTGCCGTTGCGCGGGTCGTGCCCGGCGATGTTGATGCCGCTGGCGTGACCCCAGGAGGCGGTCACGCGCTCCGGCGAGGCCTGCTCCAGGGCCTGGCGCACGGCGTCGGCCAGGGTTTCCATCGGCGTGGTGGTGCAGTTGACGTGAGGCGCCGGCTCCTCGGCGTTGCACAGGGTGCCGCGCGGGCCGACATCCACGCTGACGCAGCGGTACAGCCCTTCGTTATAGGGCGGGGCGACCTGGGCGAACATCATCAGGCCGAGGTAGACGCCGGAGACCGAGTTGCCCTCGTAGGAGTTGATGAAGTAGGGCACCTGCGGCGGGCTTTCGATGCGGATGTGCGCTTCTTCGCCGCGAATCTCCACGTGCGCGGTGATCGCCAGCTCGCCCAGGCCATGGCCGGAGTCCTCGAGCACGGCGGTGCCGCTGTAGTGCCCGTCCGGCACGTCGCGCAGCAGGGCGCGCATGTGCCGGTCGGCCATGCTCTTCAGCTCGGCGATGCAGGCGCGCACCTGCTCCACGCCGTACTTGTCGAGCAGCTCCAGCAGATGGCGCTCGCCGACGCTGCACGCACCGTATTGCGCGTTGAGGTCGCCTTCCTGATAGGGGCGGGCGCGCATGTTGGTGAGCAGCAGGTTGATCACGTCCTCGCGACGCTGGCCCTTCTCCCACAGCTTGACCGGGGGGATGCGCAGGCCTTCGGCGTAGATCTCCTTGGCGTCGGGGTTGTAGCCGGCCGGCACCGGGCCGCCGATGTCGGTGAGGTGGCCCTTGCAGACCGCCCAGAACACCAGTTCGCCCTGGTAGAACACCGGCTTGTACATGCAGCAGTCGAGGATATGGCTGCCCTTGTAGGCGGGGTCGTTGTGGTAGATCACGTCGCCTTCGGCGATGTCGTCGCCGAAGAAGCCGGCCACGCATTTCATCGCCGGGATCAGCGAGCCCAGGTGGATCGGGATGTCCTGCCCCTGCAGGATCATCTCCGGGAGGTGGTCGAACAGGGAGTTGGAGTAGTCATGGGCCAGGTTGAACACACTGGAGCGGCCGGTCTTTTCCAGGGTCAGGGTCATTTCGCGCTGCGCGGTTTCGAGCGCGCCACGGACAACCGCAAGGGTGATCGGATCAACTGTTTTCATAGGGCACCAACGCTTGTTCTTGTGCTTCGGGTGAGGGCCGCCGCGGGCGGCCCTTGTTGCATACGCTAAGGCCGGGGCGGGGTGGCTGGCTTGTCGCTGGGTGTACCCCTTGTTGCGTTTGGGCGCACTCGGCGGAGCGCGCCCCCGCCGGGGTCAGAAGTAGTAGCCAATGTTGCTGTAGAGCTGGTTTTCCCAGTGGCTGGTGCCACCGGCGCCGAGGCTCTGGGTGTAGCTGCCGCCGCCTATGTAGGGGTCGTTGCGGCCGTGCAGCCACTCCAGGGCGATCCACAGCGGGCCGAGGCTGAACGAGGTGCCGGCGATGAAGCGCTGGGAGTCCTTGAAGGCGGATTCGTCCTTGTCGAACAGGCTGTAGTTGGCATAGAGCTTCACGCCTGAAAGCCAGCCGTATTGCCCCGGCAGGCTGTAGCTGAGGTCCGCCACGTAGAGGTTGCCCTTGGCGGCGACGTTGAAGGTGCCGTCGAAGCTGCCGAAGCTCACCAGGCGGTCATCGCCGGGGTTCTCCGGGGTCATCTGCTGGCGTGCCGCCAGGCCCTGGAGCCCCCAGGCACCGTGTTGCGCGGTGGCGTGCAGGGCGGCGGCGACACGGTGTCCGTCGCGGTCGGTGTCCTGGTTCTCCAGCGTGGAGGTGAGCAACGAGGCGCCGACCTCGCCATTCCAGCCGTCGGCCTGGTAGCTGCGCGCGAGGCGACCGACCAGGATATTCGTCTCGTGGTTGTCGCTGCCGTCGACGACGTAGGTGTCGGCGCTGGCGACGCTGGTGCCGTATGTCCGGCCGCCCCGGCTGGTGCCGCGCCCCTGTTCCGCCGGGATCGGGTAGTAGGCCGCCTGCAGGTCCCATTCGCCCTGCCGGGCCAGGTACTTGAAGCCGATGTCCTGGGTGTCCTCCAGGCCTATCACGTTGCCGAGGGTCTCGAAGAAGGTGCTGCCGAAGTAGGGCGCCAGGCCGAAGGGGATGGCGGTCTGGCCGACCTGCAGTTGCTGTTCGGGAGTGAAGCGATAGCCGACCCAGGCGTACTCGGCGAAGGCGATGTCGCCGACCCGGTCGGTGTACTCGTAGGGATAGGCGTCGCCATAGAAGCGGTACTTGGCGGCGGCTATCCAGGTGTCGGAGTGGTAGTCGGCGGTGAGGAAGAAGGTATCGAAGCTCAGCTTCGAGAGGTCCCGGTCGGGGTCGTAGTCCAGCCGCCCGCGCAGGGCGCCGCCGAGGTCGAGGTTATCGGTGACTTCCACCGCACTGGCGTGCTGGGCCAGGCCGAGGGTGAGAAGGGCTGCATAAATCGAGGTAAGCCGAGTGCGTTGCAGTGACATGAACCGCTCCGGGTTTCTTGTTGTGGTTGCAGGTGAGGGGCCGCCCCGGCGGGCGGCCGGAAGTCAGCCCAGATCGCCCTGGAGCTGGTTGCGACGCAGCAGCAGGGGCGCTGCGCGGTAAACGAGGAAGGCCACGACGAAGGCGGCCGGCGCTGCGGCGGTGGCCAGGTCGGCGTTGCCGGAAAGCTGCAGGGCGATGCCCGCGGCGGCGGACAGCAACCAGGCCAGCAGGCCGCGGGCGCGGAAGGCGGGCGGGGGGTGGAGCCGGTAGCGGACGCTACGCGTCCCGAGCAGGTGCGCCAGGGTGATGGCGACCCAGCCGACGATGAACAGGCTTTGGTAGGCCAGCGCCTGGAGGATGTAGCTGAACACGTCGAGCAGCATCAGCAGGTAGACCAGCGCACCGGTCAGCAGCGCCCAGGCCACGTAGGGCACGCGCCGCAGGCCGAAGTGGCTGCAGAAGGCCTGCAGGTTGGTGGCGGCGAGGAAGAAGTTGCCGGTGTTGATCCGTGTCTGGCTGATCCACACGAAGAGCAGGCCGCCCAGGCCGATGAGCTGGATGATCGCCAGCACCACCGAGACCTCGCTCAGTCCGCCCTCGGTGGGAATGGTGGCGGCGAGGAAGATGCCGACCAGGCCGTTGAGCAGGAAGGCCACCGTGTAGAAGGGCATGCCGAAGTTGAAGCGCGCGTGGTAGGTGCTGTCTCCGGGCTTGCCGAAGCGGGCATAGTCCCAGGTGTACATCATCAGCACCCAGACGCCCATGAAGTAGGTGAAGCAGTTCCACCAGCCGTGGGCCACCGGCCCGCCCTTGGGCGCCAGGCTCAACCAGGCCGAGGAGTAGCCATACTCGCCGATGGCCATCGCCACCGCCGCCACCAGGCCCAGCAGGTAGAAGGGCAGCAGCACGCCGTTGAGCTTGTCGAGCCAGCGCATGGCATTGCCGAAGATCAGCAGCACGCTGTAGGCGACCACTACCAGGAACGCGGCGTGCAGTTCCAGCCCCGGCAGGTAGCGGTGCAGCGCCACCGCCATCACCGAGCCTTCGAAGACGCTGTAGTAGATGGCCGTGGCGCTGAAGATCAGCGTGGCCAGCGCCGCGCCGCTGCGGCCGAACAGCACCTGGGAAAACTGCGCGACGGACAGCCCGCTGGCGATGGCGTGGCGGGCGATGACGGCGTTGATGACGCCGTAGCTGAGCACCGACAGCACCAGGCCGATCAGTGCGTTCAGCGTGCCGTAGCCCATGGCCAGGGCGGCGGCGACGACCAGGTAGAACATCGCGCTGCAGATGCCCCACCAGGCCATGGTCAGGGAACCGCGGCCGAGCCGCTGGTCCTCGGGGATGGGGAGTTCGGGAGTCGTTTGCGTGTTGGAAAGTGCGCCAGCCATGACCGTAACCCTTCTTGTAATGGAGTGAGAGGCTCCAGAACGGTAAGGAAAAGCGTTCGATCGGGATTGGCGTTTGGCGTACGTGTTTTTGCGCCTGGGCGCACAGAAAACCCGCAGAGGCTCTGCCGCGCGGATCGCCGCTGGAGCGCTGCTGTCGAGGGGCGACGATGAACCGCGACCGGTCGGCCGCGGCTCGTACCCAATGGCCTCAGAACGGCCGGCTGCCGCTCAGGCTGATGCGCTTCAGGCGGCGCCGCTCGGAGGCGGGGAAGGCGTTGCGGGCGTGCAGGGTGGCCTGGTTGTCCCACCAGACGATGTCGCCGACCTGCCACTTGTGGGTGTAGATCAGCTCGGGTTTCTGCAGGTGCGCGCGCAGGCGTTCGATCAGGGCCTTGCCTTGTTGCGGGTCGGCGCCGGGGATTTCCACTTCGGTGTGCACGCTGAGGAAGAGCACGGGCTTGCCGCTTTCCGGATGGATGCGCACCAGCGGGTGTTCGGTGCCCTGGATCGGCTCGATGTCGGGAACGCCCGCCAAAAGGGGCCTGGACACTGATCGTGGACTCAATCCAGGCGCCATATGCAAATAACCAAAAAGTATTTATTTCTAATTTCTTATATCTGTAATCTCGCTCCTACCGGACCACCGGACACGCCCCGATCCCCCTGAAAACGTCCCGTGGTCCGTCCTCGCTCAGCAGGCGGCCGCCCAGTCCCTGAGGAGCAACGCCATGAAATCCATTTTCGCCCCGCGCCGCCTGCTGGCCGCGCTCGCCCTGGCCGGTATCGCCGGCGTCGCCCAGGCCGACATCACCCTCGGCTACCAGACCGGCATCGATCCGACCAAGGTTCCCCAGGCCGATGGCACCTATGAAAAAGCCATCGGCGAGAAGCTCGACTGGCGTCGTTTCAACAGTGGCGCCGAAGTGGTCACGGCCATCGCCTCGGGCGACGTGCAGCTCGGCAACCTCGGCTCCAGCCCGCTCGCCGCCGCCACCTCGCGCGGCCTGCCGATCGTGGCCTTCATCGTCACCGCGCAGATCAACGCGGCCGAGGCCCTGGTGGTACGCAACGGCAGCAAGATCGAGAAGCCCGAAGACCTGGTCGGCAAGACCATCGCCACGCCCTTCGTTTCCACCTCGCACTACAGCCTGCTGGGCGCGCTCAAGCATTGGAACATCGACCCGAGCAAGGTGAAGATCGTCAACCTCAACCCCACCGAGATCGCCGCCGCCTGGCGCCGTGGCGACATCGACGGCGCCTTCGTCTGGTCGCCGGCCCTGGGCGAGATCAAGAGGAGCGGCAAGGTGCTGACCGACGCCGCGGAAGTGGGCACCTGGGGCGCACCGACCTTCGAGGTCTGGGTGGCCCGCAAGGACTTCGCCGAGAAACACCCGGAAGTGCTGGCCAAGTTCGCCCGCGTGACCCTGGATTCCTTCGCCGACTACAACGCCCACAAGGCCCAGTGGACCGCCGATTCCGAGCAGGCGAAGAAGATCGCCCGCCTGACCGGCGCATCTCCTGCAGACGTGCCCGAACTGCTCGCCGGTTCGGCCTTCCCGGAAACCCAGGCGCAGCTCTCCAGCGCCCTGCTGGGCGGCGGCACCGCGAAGGACATCGCCGGTACTGCGGCCTTCCTCAAAGAGCAGAAGCGTGTGCCTTCGGTGCTCAAGGACTACAGCCCGTACGTCAGCGCCGAATACGTGCGCCAGGCGGAATCGGTCCAGGTCGGGCAGCGCTGAGGCGCGAGTGCGGCGGATAACCGCTACGCGGTTATTGCCCTACGCACACATCTTTCCCCTGTAGGAGCGCGCCATGCGCGCGAATCGCGGCCATGGGCCGCTCCTACAGGGTCATCAGGAAATACCCAGGATTCCTTCTCACCCTACGGAGGGCAGAAACATGAGCCGTTTGACGGCCGAGGCGGTGAGCCTCTCCTTCGAGCAGCATGGCCAGATCCGGCGCGTGCTGCATGAACTCACACTGGACGTGACCAAGGGCGAGTCCCTGGTGGTGCTCGGCCCTTCCGGCTGCGGCAAGTCGACCCTGCTCAACGTCCTCGCCGGCTTCCAGCAACCCGACCGCGGTCGCGTGCAGATCGACGGCCGCACCCTCGAAGGCCCCGGCGGCGAGCGTGGCGTGGTGTTCCAGGACGACGCCCTGATGCCCTGGCTGGACGCCCTCGACAACGTCGCCCTGGGCCTGCGCATTCGCGGCCTGGGCCGTGCCGAGCGCGAGGCCCGCGCCCGCGAGGTGCTGGGCCTGGTCGGCCTGCAGGAGCACGCGCATTACCGCGTCTCGCAGCTTTCCGGCGGCCAGCGGCAGCGCTTGGGCCTGGCCCGCGCGCTGGCGGTGGAACCGGATTTCCTTTTGCTCGACGAACCCTTCGGCGCACTCGATGCGTTGACCCGCGAGCGCATGCAGGTGCTGACCCTGGACCTGTGGCGCAAGACCGGCAAGGGCCTCTTCCTGATCACCCACAGCGTCGACGAGGCGCTGTTCCTGGCCACCGACCTGGTGGTCATGGACGGCCCGCCGGCGCGCATCGTCAAGCGCCTGCGTCCGGACTTCGCGCGGCGCTATGCGGCCGGCGAGCCGGTGCGTTCGATCAAGTCCGATCCCGAGTTTGGTCGCCTGCGTCAGGCGTTATTGGATGAGTTCTTGGAAGACGAGAGCCTGGAAGAGCCGGAGGCCGAACATGCCCACTGATACCCTGACCGCCAAGCTGCCTGCGAACCGTCGCAGCGCTGTGGTCCGCCCGCGTGATTCGCGCCGCTGGGCCGCTGCGGGCAGCCTCGGCGCGCTCTTTGCTTTCTGGTGGCTGGCCACGCATCTGGGCTGGGTCGACACCCTGTTCCTGCCGGCTCCCGAGCAACTGGTCGATACCTTCAAGCGCCTGCTCGCCGAAGGCTACGTCGACGCCAGCCTCTGGCAGCACATCGGCACCAGCCTGCTGCGCGTGCTGCTGGCCCTCGGCGCGGCGGTGCTGACCGCCATTCCGCTGGGCATCCTCATGGGCCTCAACCCGCTGGTGGGCGCCGCGCTCGATCCTCTGGTGGAGTTCTACCGGCCGATCCCGCCGCTGGCCTACCTGCCGCTGATCGTCATCTGGTTCGGCATCGGCGAGCTGTCCAAGGTGCTGCTGATCTACCTGGCGCTGTTCGCGCCGCTGCTGATCGCCACCGCCGCCAGTGTGCGCCGCGTGGACAAGACGCGCATCCAGGCGGTGCGCTGCCTGGGCGCCAACCGCTGGCAGGTGGTGCGCCACGTGATCCTGCCCAGCGCGCTGCCAGAAGTCCTCACCGGCCTGCGCATCGCCCTCGGCGTGGGCTGGTCCACCCTGGTCGCCGCCGAGCTGATCGCCGCCAACCGCGGCCTGGGCTTCATGGTGCAGTCGGCCGCGCAGTTCCTCGCCACCGACGTGGTGGTGCTGGGCATCCTGCTGATCGCCGCCATCGCCCTGAGCTTCGAACTGGGCCTGCGCTGGCTGCAGCGCCGCTTCGCATCCTGGGAGTAGGGCACGGGCCCGGCTTCGCGTACGAGAATTCGAGAGAGAAAAATGACCACCCTGACCATCGAACCCATCAGCCCGGCCCTCGGCGCCGTTGTCTCCGGCATCGACCTGCGCCAGCCGCTGGACGACGCCCAGCAGCAGGCCATCGAGCGGGCGCTGCTGCAGCACCAGGTGCTGTTCTTCCGCAACCAGCCGCTGAACCCGGCGCAGCAGGCGAACTTCGCCCGCCGTTTCGGCGACCTGCACATCCATCCGATCTACCCGAGCGTGCCCGAGCAGCGCGAGGTGATCGTCCTCGACACCGCCGTCACCGACGTGCGCGACAACGCCATCTGGCACACCGACGTGACCTTCCTGGAAACCCCAGCGCTGGGCGCCGTGCTGGCTGCCAAGCAACTGCCGGCGTATGGCGGCGACACCCTCTGGGCCAGCGGCATCGCGGCCTTCGAGGCGCTGTCGAAACCGTTGCAGCAGCTGCTCGACGGCCTGACCGCGACCCACGACATCGGCAAGTCCTTCCCCCAGGAGCGTTTCGGCGCCACCGACGCCGACCTCGCGCGCCTAGAAGAGGCACGGCTGAAGAACCCGCCGCGCTCGCATCCGGTGATCCGCACCCACCCGGTGACCGGGCGCAAGGCGCTGTTCGTCAGCGACGGTTTCACCACGCGCATCAACGAAGTTTCGGCCGCGGAAAGTCGCGCGTTGCTCGACCTGCTGTTCGCCCATTTCAGCCGTCCGGAACTCAGCGTGCGCTGGCGCTGGCAGGAGAACGACGTGGCCTTCTGGGACAACCGCGTGACCCAGCACTACGCGGTCGACGACTACCGCCCGCAGCGCCGGGTGATGCACCGCGCGACCATCCTCGGCGACAAGCCTTTCTGACGGTGCACTTTTTCGCGGACGAAAAAAAAGGCCATTACCGAGTCGCGGGGGAAGCGGGGAGTGGTAATGGCCTGATGCTTCAAAACCAGGTGCTAGAACCTGATGGCGTTCAAATTAGCAAATAGTTGGCTGGCTAATGATGAATGCGCTTGATAGTGCATATGGCCGGGGGCAATAGAGGCGGCCAACGGGATCGTGCGAAAGGGCTGGGCGAGCGGCCGGGAGCCTGGGGCTCCCAGCGTGCGGGTCAGTAGCTGAAGAAGCCCTGGCCGGCTTTGCGGCCGAGGCGGCCGGCAGCGACCATTTCCTTGAGCAGCGGCGCGGGGCGGTACTTGGAGTCGCCGAAGCCGTCGTAGAGCACCTGCATGATCGCCAGCAGGGTGTCCAGGCCGATCAGGTCGGCCAGGGCCAGCGGGCCGATCGGGTGGTTGCAGCCCAGTTGCATGCCGGCGTCGATGTCGGCGGCGCTGGCCAGGCCTTCCTGCAGCACGAAGATCGCTTCGTTGATCATCGGCACCAGGATGCGGTTGACCGCGAAGCCCGGAGCGTTTTTCACGCTCACCGCGGTCTTGCCGACGATGCTGGCGAAGTTCATGGCCAGCGCGTGGGTGCTGTCGGAGGTCTGCAGGCCGCGGATCACTTCCAGCAGGCCCATCACCGGCACCGGGTTGAAGAAGTGCATGCCGATGAAGCGCTGCGGGTTGCGCACCACCACGGCCAGCTGGGTGATGGAGATCGACGAAGTGTTGCTGGCGATCACGCACTCGGGCGACACCAGTTCATCCACCTGGCGCAGGATGCGCAGCTTCAGTTCGAGGTTCTCGGTGGCGGCTTCGATCACCAGGTCGGCGTCCTTCAGCGCGGCATAGTCGGTGCTGCCGTGGATGCGCGCGAGGATGCCGGGTTTGTCGGCGGCGGCCAGCTTCTCTTTCTTGATCAGGCGCTCGAGGTTGCCGTCGATGGTGGCCAGGCCACGCTGCACGGCGGCGTCGTTGACGTCGATCATGGCCACCTGGAGGCCGGCCGCGGCGCACACCTGGGCGATGCCGTTGCCCATGGTGCCGGCGCCGATCACGCCGATCTTGCGGATGCCGAGGGTGGTGTCTGCGGTGCTCATCTTTGTTGTTCTTCCTCTCAGGTGGATGGACTGCGCCTTTGGCGCCGGCGGCGACGATAGCGCAGGCGCGGCCGACCGGCGAGTCTCGTAACGGGTGGGGCAGCGGCCTTGGCGTTTTTCCGAGGGTATATACGCCATAGGCTGGCCGAATCGCCCATATGGGTGGGGCAAGCCGCATCGAAATGGCCGAGAATCGACGGCACACCGCGACCCAGCCAGGCGATGCCCATGAAGCCCGAACGCATTCCGCTCGAATACCCCTCCGGCCCCGCGCCGCAACCCGGCGAAGTCCACGAGATCGTCCCCGGCGTGCTCTGGCTGCGCATGCCGCTGCCGTTGAGCCTCGACCACATCAATCTGTGGGCGGTGGAAGACGGTGACGGCTGGGCACTGTTCGACACCGGCATGCATACCGAGGCGACCCTCGACGCCTGGCGCACGCTGTTCGCACCCAGCGGACCGCTGGGCGGCCGGCGGCCGACGCGGGTGTTCGTCACCCATATGCATCCCGACCACGTCGGCCTTGCCGGCTGGCTCACCCGCGAGTTCGGCTGCGAGCTCTGGATGACCTTCGGCGAGTACATGAACTGCCGCGTGCTGGTCGCCGACAACGGCCGCGAGGCGCCGCCCGAAGGCATCCGCTTCTACCGCCGCGCCGGCTGGGACGAAGCGGCCATTGCGCAGTACCGTGCGCGCTTCGGCGGGTTCGGCAAGCACATCTGGCCGCTGCCGGAGAGTTATCGGCGCCTGCGCGATGGTGAACGCATCCGCATCGGCCAGCACGAATGGCGGGTGGTGGTCGGCAGCGGCCATTCGCCGGAGCACGCGAGCTTCCATTGCCCGGACCTGCAGCTGCTGATCGCCGGCGACCAGGTGCTGCCGCGCATCTCGCCGAATGTCTCGGTGTTCCCCACGGAGCCGGCAGCCGACCCGTTGGGGCAGTGGCTGTCCTCGCTGGCGAGGATCCGTGATGAAGTGCCCGACGACGTGCTGGTGCTACCGGCGCACAACGAGCCGTTCCGTCCGCTGCACGCCCGCCTGGAGCACCTGCAACGTGGCCACGGCCGTGCCCTCGAACGCCTGCAGGGCTTGCTGGAAGAAGGCCCGAAGCGCGCCATCGACCTGTTCGGCGCACTCTTCGCCCGGCGCATTGACCAGGACCTGCTGCCGCTGGCCACCGGCGAATGCCTGGCGAATCTCAACTACCTGCTGCAGCGCGGCTTGATTGAAGTCCATGACGACGCCGATGGCGTCGCCTGGTACAGCCGAGCGTAATTGCGGCGCAGCAGCGTAGGGCGAATAACCCCGAAGGGGTTATCCGCCGTTGGATCACGCCGGCAGCACATCCTTCCCGGACAGGAAACGGCCGAATCCCTGCTCCTTGCCCAGCGCCTCGGCGAAGCCCTGCTCGCGCTGGTAGGCCACGCGGCCGTTGATCAGGGTGGCTTCGACGGCGTCGTCGTTGCGCTTCACCAGGCGCACCAGGCCGAGGTTTTCCATCGGCGCCTCCTGCACCTCGTCGAGGGCGTCGGTCAGGCCTTCGGGGTTGATGATCGCCAGGTCCGCGCGGTCGCCGACGCGGATGTAGCCGGCGTCCAGCCCGGCGAAGTCGGCCAGCTCGCCGGTCAGGCGGCGTACCGCGTGGCCGGTGTCCATGAACGGCTGGCCGGCCTTTGCGGCGTCATGCACGTACTTGAGGAAGCGCAGGGCGAAGTTGTACTGCGCGTGGGAGGCCAGGTGCGCGCCGGAGTCGGCGAAGCCCGGCTGGGTCCAGGGGCTGCTCAGCAGCTTCTGCATCACCTGCGGGCGGTGGTTGCCGTAGCAGGTGGTCCACTTCAGCGCATTGCGATACTGCAGGGCCAGGTCGAAGAAGGCATCCACCGCGTCTTGCCCGCGCGCCTGGCCGATTTCCTCGAAGTTGCGCCCGACCAGGCTGGCGTCCGGGCACTCGCGCACCCAGCAGTCGGAGAGCCGGCGGTGCCACAGGCCGATGCTCAGGGTGGCCTTGATGTCCTTGCGGAAGCGCGCGCGGAACGCCGGGTCCTGGATGCGCGCGTAGAGCTCGTCCGGGTCCTTGATGTCGCGCAGCACTTCGCCGGCGCCGAACTCCTCGAAGCCGTTCATGTTCAGCCCTTCGATACGCACCACGAAGGGCGCCGGCAGCGTCTGCCAGCGGTAGCGGCCGCGCAGTACGCGGTTGGCCAGCCAGCCGGAAGCGCGGGTGACGCGGTGCATGAAGGGCTGCGACTTGAGGTCCAGGGCGGTGAGCATGCTCGACTTCAGCGGCCGGCGGAACCAGCCGTGGGCCTGCCAGAGGAAGGCGAACACATTGATCTTGGTGACCGCGTTGGGCGCGCCCTGCATCAGCGCGTTGCGCCGGCGCAGCACGGCGAACAGGCGCGAGAACTCCTTCCAGGTGGCGAAGGTGGAGGGCAGCGGGCTGGACCAGGCGCGGTCGCCGTCCATCTTGTCGAGCCGCGTGGTCATCACCGAGAGGCCGAAGCAGCCGGCGTCCAGCGCCTCGTTGAGCAGCTGTTCCATGCGCTGCAGTTCTGCCTCGGTCGGCTTGGCGCCGCTGATGGCGCGCTCCAGGCCCATGACCGCGACGCGCAGCTCGGAGTGGCCGAGGAAGGAGCAGAGGTTCGGCCCCAGCGGCTGTTGCTCGTAGAAGGCGCGGTAGCCGGCGGCATCACGCCAGGTGCGCTTGTCGCGGAGGATCGGCAGGACGATGTCACGTGGCACCGCCTCGACGCGGGTGAAGAGGTCGGAGCAGTCCTCGGCCTCGCCCAGCACCATGCTGATCGAGCAGGAGCCGACGGACACCGTGGTCACGCCGTGACGCACGGATTCCTTGAGCGCCGGCGCGGCTATCACCTCGGCGTCGTAGTGCGAATGGATTTCCAGGAAGCCCGGGGTCACCCATTTGCCGGCGGCGTCGAGTACCTGCGGGCAACCTTCCTCGTCCAGCGGGGTGAGGCTGAGGGTGTCGATGCGGCCGTCGCGGATGCCCAGGTGGCGCGGTTCGCCGGGCGCGCCGCTGCCGTCGAAGTACAGGCCGTTCTTGATGATGACGTCGTAGCTCATGGGAGGCTCCAGGGCGACAGCAACAGGGTCCCGCTCAGCAGCAGGAGAAGGTGGATGGTCAGGCGGAAATGCCGTTCGGCGCAGCGCCGGTGCAGGCGTTCGCCCAGCCACAGGCCGAGCGGCAGCAAGGGCGCGAAGGCTAGCACGCGGGGTAGGGCGGGCAGCAGGCGGCCGTCGGCGAGGAAGGCCAGGGTGAGCAGGCCGTTGAGGGTGAACCAGACGCTGACCAGCGTTGCGCGGAAGCGCGACTTGTCCATTCGCAACGTGGCCAGGCCGTAGACCAGCAGCGGCCCGCCGGAAGCGAACAGGCCATGGCAGACGCCGGCGGCGCCGGTGGTCAGGCGCAGCAGCCAGGCCGGGGTCTGGCCGCGCGGGGCTTCGTCACGCCAGCCGCGGCTCAGTTCGCGGGCGGCGAACCAGAGGATCAGCAGGCCGAAGCCGCGCTTGAGCAGTTGCGGCTGCAGGTGCGGCAGCAGCAGGTAGCCGACGAGCATGCCGAGCAGCATCCCCGGCAGCAGGGTGGCGAAGAGCAAGCGAGTGTCGATCAGCTTGCGGTGGCGCCAGACCAGGCATCCGGTCAGGCCGACATTCAGCGGCACCAGTACCGGCAGCAACTGGTCGATCGGCAGCAGCAGTGCGCCGAGGGACAGCGCGACCACCACGCTGCCGAAGCCGGTGACCGCTTCAAGGGTGTAGGCGAGCAGGATGAAGCTGCCAAGCGCAGGCAAGGTGTAAGGCATGGCGTGATCACCGTGTGCCGGCAGCGAGCGCGCTGGTGACGGCGGGCGCGCGGCGCGACCAGTAGAGCGCGAGCAGGGAGCCGGAGAGCAGCTGCCAGCAGCCCCAGAAGGCAGCGATGAGCAGCATGCCGCTGGCCTCGGGGAAGAAGGTCAGGATCAGCGCCATGCCCAGCGCCGAGTTGTGGATGCCGCTTTCCAGGGTCACCGCGCGCACGTCCGCTGCGCCCAGGCGGCACAGGCGCGCGCAGAGGTAGCCGAGCAGCAGGGCGCCGCCGTTGAGCAGCAGCACCGGCCAGAAGAACAGGTGGAAGTAGCTGACAAACTGCGCGTAGTTCTTCACGAAGGCCATGCCGACGAAGGCCGCGAGTACCAGCAGCGAGAATATTCGCATGGGTTTTTCCAGGCGCCGCGCCAGGCCCGGGCGCTGGCGGCCGAGGAACATGCCGGCGAGCATTGGCAGGAGCAGCACCAGCACCACGGTGCCGACCAGCTCCAGCGGGTCGATGTGGATCTGCGTGAGCAGCGCGCGGGTGTTCGGCGCAAGGCTCGCGTAGAGGGCGAAGTTGAACGGCGTGAAGAAGCCGGCGGAAAGCCCCGACACCGCAGTCACGCTGGCCGAGACCGCAACGTTGCCGCGCGCCAGCCAGGTCATCACGTTGGAGAAGCTGCCGCTCGGGCAGGTCGCCACCAGGATCATGCCCAGGGCCAGCTGCGGGTCGATCGGCAGCAGGTTGGCGAGCAGGCAGGCGCCCGCCGGCAGCAGCAGGAACTGCACGAGCATGCCGATCAGCGGCGCCTTGGGTGCGCGCAGGATGCGGGTGAAGTCTTCTCGGCGCAGCTCCAGCGACACGCCGAACATCATCAGCGCGATGATTGCGTTGAGTGCCAGCATCGAGCTGTTGGCGAACTCCAGGTGCACGTTGTTCATCGAGGCAGCTCCCGCGTGGTGCCGGAGCTTCCGGTGGCAAGGGTGTTAGGCATGCAAGGGCTCGGTTTGTTTTTGTTGTCGTATTGGGCAAGCATATGGGCCCGCCCGCCCCGCTGTAATGGCGAATCAGGACCTTTTCCGGTTAATTCAGGACGTCATGACCCGATCTCCCTCCATCACCGTGCATTACGCCCAGGGCGTGCTCCAGGCCGCCGAGCGTCTGGGCCTGGCCGTGCCGCCGGCGCTGCGAGCTTTGGGTGACGAGGCGCGCATCCCGCTGGCGCGCCAGGACGAGTTCTGGGAGGCGCTGTGCGCCGCCAGCAGCGATGCCTTGATCGGCCTGCGCCTGGGTAGTGCCCTGCAGGTCGGCCACCTGGACATGGTCGGCGCGCTGCTGATGAGCTGCGAAACCCTCGGCGAGGCCCTGGAAGGGCTGCTGGAGTACTACCCGATCATTGGCGAGGGCAGCGAGTTCGTCCTGCAGCGCGAGGCCGATGCCGTCACCCTGCGCTACTTGCCGAGCTACCGGGTGCGTCGCGCCGAACGGGTGGAAGCGGTGCTGGCTAGCCTGGTGCACCTGACCGCCTGGATCACCGGCGAACGTGCGCGGCCACAGCGGGTGGAGATGGCCCATGCGGCGCGCGGAGAGGTGTGTCTGTATGCCGATCTGCTCGGGATCGCCCCGGTCTTCGACGCGCCCGAGCCTGGCCTGAGCTTCGCCGTGGCCGACCTGCGCACGCCGCTGATCCAGGCCAACGGGCCGATGCGCGAGCATCTGCGGCAACTGGCCGACGAGCAATTGCGCCGGCTGGGTGCACAGAGCCTGGCCGTGCAGGTGCAGCAACTGCTGCAGGTGCATCCGCAGTGGGGCAAGGAACGGGTTGCCGAGCATCTCAACCTCAGCGGCCGGCACCTGAACCGCAAGCTGGCGGAGGAGGGCAGCAGCTTCAAGCTGCTGCGCGAACAGGTGCTGCAGCGCATGGCCGAACGCCTGTTGCGCGAGACGCCGCGCCTGGCGGAAGTCGCCGAGCGGCTGGGGTTCTCCGATGAAAGCGCCTTCGCCAAGGCGTTCCGCCGCTGGAGCGGCATGGCGCCGGGGCAGTTTCGCCAGGGCGGCGCCGAGTGAGGGCGATCTAGGCGCTAAGTCGCAGCGAGGCGTGTGCCTCGACGGCTTCGAGGTGGTTGCGCAGGTCGATGATCAGCAGGCTCAGGTCCCAGTAGCTGGCGCTTGCGAAATCGATCGCGGGAATCTCGTAGGCCGTGCGTTTGGGGTCGTTCAGGCGGAACGCCAGGGTCGCGGTGCGGTCCTGATTCAGCGCGCAGTGGCAGCTCATGCCCTGGAACTCGTCTTCGACCAGTTCCTTGAACAGCGGGTAGGGTATTTCCATCGCACTCGCCCTCTCGCTCGTTGAAGAGATTCGGGTCTGCGGAAAATTACGCCGGGAACAGAAGCTTAGCAGCGCATCTGTAACGTGCGTATGACACTTCCGACAGCGCCGTCCTACAGCGTCCGTCTTCGGGCTGTAACGCAGAGCCCAGAGGCGCCGGGCCATTCGTCGGAAGTTGCCGGAGTGGGACGCGCCGCACTCCCGTTGAGCACCACTGGCGATTACCCCGCTGCCGTTTGGCTATATCGACAGCCGTGGCATTGCGCCAGTGAATGGTCGTTTCGCCGTCGTCGGGTGCCTGCTAGCGTGGCCGCTCGATCGGAGGTGGATGGGTTATGGACGCAATCGAGCAACACCTGCTGCCGGTGAACGGCATTCATCTGAACGTGCATGTGGCCGGGCCCGCCGACGGGCAACCGGTCTGGCTGCTGCACGGCTTCCCCGAGTGCTGGCATTCCTGGCGCGCGCAGATTCCCGCGCTGGCCGCCGCCGGTTATCGCGTGTTCGTACCGGAGATGCGTGGCTATGGCGCCAGCGACGCGCCGCCGGCGGTCGAGGACTACGACCTGCCGACCCTGTGCGGCGACATCCGTGCGGCGATGGACGCTTTCGGTCAGCAGCGCGTGGCAGTGGTAGGCCATGACTGGGGCGCCCTGGTGGCCTGGCACCTGGCGCTGCTCGACGAGGCGCGGGTGACCACCCTGGCGACGCTCTCGGTGCCCTACGCCGGGCGACCCAAGCGCCCGGCCACAGAAATCCTCGCCGCAGCCTTTGCCGAGCGCTTCAACTACATCCTTTATTTCCAGCAGCCCGGCGTCGCCGAGGCCGAGTTGGATGCGGACATCGAACGCAGCCTGCGCCTGTTCTTCCGCGATCCCGGCGACGAGGACCCGTTCCTCCAGGACAAACCGGCCGGTGCGCGTCTGTTCGACGCCCAGCCGACGCCGGAGCAATTGCCCGCGTGGTGCAGTCATGAAGACCTCGACTTCTATATCCGCGCCTTCGCCGGCCGTGGCTTCCGTGGCGCGCTCAACTGGTACCGCAACTTCGAGCGCAACTGGCAGCTGAACGAATCCCTCGCCGGGCGCCAGGTGCTGCAGCCGACCCTGTTCCTGGTTGGCGAACACGACCCGGTTGCGCGCCTGGAGGCCTACACCCTCAAGCGCATGACGGAAGTGGTGCCGCGGCTGGAAATGCATTGGCTGGACTGCGGCCACTGGATCCAGAACGAGCGTCCGCAGGCGGTGAACGAACGACTGCTGGACTTCCTCGACCGCCACTATCCGGCCTGAGATGCACCTATCCGCGCCCGCGAATGCATTTTCGGCGCATTGCGCGTATATACACGCAATGTTCTGGGCAGATCCTTTCAAGGGCTCGACGGGAGAAACGCGATGCGCATTCTGGTAGTGGGTGCAGGTTCCACCGGTGGTTTCTTCGGCGCGCGCCTGGCGCAGGCGGGGCGCGATGTCACCTTCCTGGTGCGCCCGGCGCGCGAACAGGTGCTGCGCGAAAATGGCCTGCGAGTGCTCAGCTCCCACGGCGACTTCAGCCTGGCGCCTCGTCTGGTCACCGCCGACAGCCTGGACGGCCCCTACGACCTGGTTCTGCTGACGGTCAAGGCCTATGCGCTGGAAGCTGCGCTGGACGATCTGGCACCCGCCATCGGCCCGGACAGCATGATCCTGCCGGTGCTCAACGGCATGCATCACGTCGACGCGGTGACCCGGCGCTTCGGCGCCGGGGTGTTGCTGGGTGGTGTCTGCAAGATCGCTTCGACCCTCGATGCACAAGGCCGCATCGTGCAATACGGCACCCTCAACGAGCTGGCCTACGGCGAGATGGACGGCAGCCAGAGCGAGCGCATCCAGCGAGTGGACGAATGCTTGCGCGGCGCCGGCTTCGACGCGCGCCTGTCTGCCAGCATCCATCGCGAGATGTGGGAGAAGTGGATTCTGCTGGCGTCCCTGGGCGGCATCACCTGCCTGATGCGCGGCAGCATCGGCGAGGTGGTCGCGGCGCCCCAGGGCAGTGCCTTCGCATTGCGCCTGATCGACGAAGTGGTCGCGGTGGTCCGCACGGTGGGCGAGCCGCCGAGCGAGGCCTTTCTCGGCGAGGCCCGGCGCCTGCTGACCCTGCGCGGGTCGCCACAGACTTCGTCGATGTACCGCGATCTCATTGGCGGCCATCCGGTGGAGGCCGAGCAGATCATCGGCGACTTGCTGCAACGCGGTCAGCAAGCCGGGCTGGACACGCCGCTGCTGCAGGCGGTGTACGTGCACCTCTCGGTGTATCAGCAGGGGCTTAACGGGTAACCAATCGGTAGGAGCGGATCTCATCCGCGAAAATCCCTGGCACCGATATCAATCCGTAGGAGCGGGCCATGCCCGCGATCGCGGACAAGGTCCGCTCCTACGACAAGCCGCGATCTAGACCGCGCGCTGGTCGATGCTTTCGCTCTGACGAAAATTCCCACGGTTGACTACCCGGATTACTTCAGAAATATCTGAAGTAATTATTTGCGCCGGGCTATTTTTCTCGCTGCAGCAAGCTGCGAAAACTGCACCCACGCCAAGCCACAGAGGCCGTGGCGTACGCGGATCGGGGCACCTGAAAAGCTTCGACCGCGCTGCTGTTCCTACTGCCAAAGCCCGCCGGCAACACGCCAGGCGCACAACAACAATCGGCGAGTACAGGTCCGCGAAACAGCGGTCTGTCAGAGGAATACCACCGTGTCCATGCTTGCGCATTTCTCCCGTTCCGCATCCTCCCCAACGTCCGCCGATCCGTATCGCCGCCTGACGCTCTCAGTCGCTGCGCCCGTGCGCTGAACCTCCCGCCGAATGCTTCGCCGTGCCTGACGGCGCGGTTCACCCTGTCCGGAGTTCGTTCATGCGACTCGAGATCTTCCGCACCCTGTGGGGCTACACCCATGGCTGGCCGCAGGCCATCGCCGAACTGCGCGAGGCCGGTTTCGACGGCCTGGAAGCGCGCCTGCCCCTCGATCCCGCCCTTCGCGCCGAATACGCACGGCTGCTGGTCGCGGAAGGGGTGCCCTACATCGCGACCCTGTTCACCGCCCACGACGTGCTGCCCGACCAGTCGGCCAGCCCGCAGGTGCACCTGGACGACCTGCAGCGCAAGCTGGGCTACGCCGCCGAACTTTCGCCGCGCCTGGTCAACAGCCTGGCCGGCAACGATCGTTGGTCGCTGGCCGCGCAGGTCGACTTCTTCGGCCGCGCCCTGGAGCTGGCCGCCGCGCAGGAACTGACCTGCCTCTTCGAGATTCATCGCGCCCGCTCGCTCTACAGCCCCTGGGTGACCCTGGAGCTGATTCGCCAGGTGCCCGAGCTGCGCTTCACCACCGACATCAGCCATTGGGTGGTGGTCTGCGAGCGCCTGCTCGACGACCCCGCCGACGACCTCGCGCCCTTCGTCGAGCGCGTGCAGCACATCCAGGCCCGCGTCGGCTACGACCAGGGCCCGCAGGTGCCGCACCCCGGCGCGCCGGAATACGCCAACGCGCTGGCCTTCCACCAGAAGCACTGGGAAGCCGTGTGGCGCGCCCAGCAGGCGCGCGGTCAGCAGGTCACCACCCTGACCCCGGAATTCGGCCCGGACGGCTACTTGCATCACCTGCCATTCACCAATGCCCCGATCGCCGATCTGTGGGCGCTGAACCGCTGGATGGCCGACGAAGAACGTCGCCACTTCCAGCGTTTCCTCGAATCCTGACCTTCTGGAGCCATCGACCATGCAGGAGCAAGCGAGCAAGGCTTTCACTTCCATTCCCGTCGTCGACATCGGCGGGCTGTTCAGCGAACGCCTGGAAGACCGCCAGGCGGTGGCCGCCGAACTGGGCAAGGCGGCCCGCGAAGTAGGCTTCCTCTACATCCGCAACCACGGCCTCGATCCGAAGCTGATCGAGGGCCTGCAAGCCGCAGCGCGGGACTACTTCGCCCAGCCGCTGGAAGCCAAGATGCGCCATTACATCGGCGCCTCGGAAAGCCACAAGGGCTTCGTCCCGGAAGGCGAGGAGGTCTACTCCAAGGGCAAGCCGGACCACAAGGAAGCCTTCGACGTCGGCTTCGAAGTGCCCGCCGACGATCCGCTGGTGCTGGCCGGCACGCCGCTGCTGGGGCCCAACCGCTGGCCGGAGATCCCCGGCTTCCAGTCGCAGGTGAGCGCCTACTACCAGGCAGTGTTCGCCCTCGGCCGCAAGCTGTTCGACGGCTTCGCCCTGGCCCTGGGTCTGGAGGAAGGCTACTTCGACCCGCTGGTGAGCCGGCCGCCGTCGAAGCTGCGCCTGATCCATTACCCCTTCGATGGCGAGGCGCAGGACGCCCCGGGCATTGGTGCGCACACCGACTACGAGTGCTTCACCATCCTCCACGCCACCGAACCGGGCCTGGAAGTGATGAACGAAGACGGCGAGTGGATCGACGCCCCGCCGGTGCCGGGCGCCTTCGTGGTGAACATCGGCGACATGCTGGAAGTGATGACCAACGGCGCCTTCGTCGCCACCGCTCACCGCGTACGTACGGTGCGCGAGGAGCGCTACTCGTTCCCGCTGTTCTATGCGTGCGATTACCACACGCAGATCCGCCCGCTGCCGCAGTTCGACAACGGCGGCCAGGAGTACGAAACCATCGCCATCGGCGAGCACATGTGGAGCCAGGCGCTGCAGACCTACAGCTACCTGCGCCGCAAGGTCGCCGACGGTGAGCTGGCACTGCCGGAGCGGGCGCGCAAGCCGTCCAGCTTCGGCCACCTGAAAAAACAGACGCAGCCTTCCTAAGCCGCGCACAAACCCTCGACTGGAGCAATCACGATGCTGAAAACCACCCGCACCCTCCTGGCCGCAGCCGTTGTCGGCGCCACCCTGTTGGGCACCCTGCAGACCGCCAGCGCCGCCGTGACCGCCACGCCGGGGCAGTTCAAGGTCGGCATGGAAATCACCTATCCGCCCTTCGAGTCCTATGACGGTGACAAGGTGGTGGGTTCCGACCCCGAGCTGGCCGAGCTGCTGGCCAAGCACATGGACCTGAAGACGAGCTTCGTGAACACCAAGTTCTCCGGCTTGATCCTGGGCCTGAACGCCGGCCACTTCGACGCGGTGATCTCGGGCATGTACGTCACCCCCGAGCGTGCCGCCCAGGCCATGGCGATCCCCTACGCGCAGACCGGCGCGGCCATCATGGTCCCGGCCGACAGCAAGGAGCGCCCGCAGAAGCCCGAGGACCTCTGCGGCATGAAGATCGGCCTGGAGAAGGGCACCACCTGGGTGCCGAAGTTCGAGGAGCTGTCCAAGACCTACTGCGTACCCAACGGCAAGGGCGCCATCAGCGTGAGCGAATACCCGTCCGCGCCTGAAGTGACCCAGGCGCTGCTGTCGAAGAACGTCCAGGCCCAGGTGGAAATCTCCGGCGCCGCGCACATGATCGCCGAGCGCTCCAAGGGCCGCGTGGTGGTCAGCTCCAATGAGCTGATCTACAAGCAGACCCTGGGCATGTATGTGAAGAAGGGCAACCAGGAGCTGTACGACGCACTCAAGACCGCCTTCCAGAAGACCAAGGACAGCGGCGAATTCGCTGCCCTGCTGAAGAAGTACGCTCTCGAAGAAGCTCCGGCGACCGAGTGATTCCGCTTTAACGCAACATGAAAGACGGGCCTGGCCTCGCGCCGGGCCCGTTCGCCGAGGTACCCATGCAATTCGACTGGTCCTACTTCTTCTCGCTCTTCTCCCTGCCGGATTTCTGGAAGGCCTGCGTCACGGTGATCGAACTGAGCGCCCTGACCTGGCTGATCGGCATGGTCCTGGGCTTCCTACTCGCCTGTGCCAAGCTTTCCGGCTCGCGTTGGCTGCGCGTGCCGACCGCGCTGTACATCTGGTTCTTCCGCAGCGTGCCGCTGCTGGTGCTGGTGGTCTTCGTCTACAACCTGCCGCAACTCTTCCCGGCCAGCGGCGCGCTGCTGTCCAATCCTTTCATCGCCGGCCTGCTGGCCCTGGTGCTGACCGAAGCTGCGTACATGGCCGAGATCCATCGCGGCGGCCTGATCTCCGTGGCCAAGGGCCAGAAGGAAGCCGGTCGCGCCCTGGCCATGGGCGGCATCGGCATCCAGCGCCTGATCGTCATCCCGCAGGCGTTCCGCATCTCGCTGCCGACGCTGATCAACGAATACGTCACCGTGGTCAAGCTGACCTCGCTGGTCTCGGTGATCTCCCTCACCGAACTGCTGCAAGTCGGTGAGCGCCTCTACGCGCAGAACTTCCTGGTGATGGAAACCCTGTCCGCGGTGGCCATCTACTACGTGCTGATCGTCACCCTGTTCGGCTGGGGCCTGCAGTACCTGGAGCACCGCCTGGACCTCAACGCCCGCAAGCCGGAAACCCTGACCGACGAGCGCGTGGCAAGCCTGCGCAAGAACCTCCCGGCCACCCCGGTGGCCGGCCGCGATGCCGCTCCGGTCGGCGCGCCGCCGGCGCTGCAGCTCAAGGGCATCCGCAAGAGCTACGGCAAGCACGAAGTGCTCAAGGGCGTGGACCTGCGCGTGGGCAACGGCGAGGTGGTGTCGATCATCGGCCCGTCCGGCTCCGGCAAGACCTCGCTGATCCGTACCGTCAACGGCCTGGAAGGCATCGACGGCGGCGCCACCGAGCTGTTCGGCAAGGCCTACATCGAGGCCGGCAAGCCGAACCCCGCGCGCCTGCGCGAAGGCGTGCAGCACATCGGCATGGTGTTCCAGAACTTCAACCTGTTCCCGCACCGCACCATCCTCGACAACGTCACCCTGGCGCCGCGCTTCCACGGCCAGGCCGGGCGCGAGGTCTGCGAGCAGAAGGCCCTGGCGCTGCTGGACAAGGTCGGCCTGCTGGCCCATGCGTACAAGTACCCGCACCAGCTCTCCGGCGGCCAGCAGCAACGCGTGGCCATTGCCCGTGCGCTGGCGATGGCGCCGGCGATCATGCTGTTCGACGAGCCGACCTCGGCGCTGGACCCGGAACTGGTGGGCGACGTGCTCAACGTGATCCGCGACCTGGCGAAGGAAGGCATGACTATGGTGATCGTCACCCACGAGATGGACTTCGCCATGTCGATCTCGGACCGGGTGATCTTCATGGAGCACGGCCAGGTACAGGTCGACGCCGCCCCGGCAAGCATCCGCAACGGCGAATGCGGCGAGCGGGTGATGCGCTTCATCGGCCTGGAGCGCCAGGCCGAGCAGGACGAGGCACAACGCCGGGCGTTCATCGCCGGCTGAGAGCGTTCATGGCAAGGGCAAGCCTTGCTTGAGAGCGGTGTACACCGCCCCTCTCCCGCAAGCGGGAGAGGGGGCGGTTTGGCGTAAGCGACGAAGATCGGCTTCATCCAGTAGGAGCGGATCTCATCCGCGAAAAACCCCGCACCGAAGCCACCGTGTAGGAGCGCGCCATGCGCGCGATTCGCGGCCATGGGCCGCTCCTACAGGTTCAGGTTCTCGCCGGTTGCACCGCCACATGCATTACGGCCGCGCCTCCCACAGCTTCACGGCGTCCGCTACGCGCATCCACAGCGCGCCTTGCCAGTCCAGCAGGCCGACTTGCTTGCCCAGCGCCGGGCCGAAATAGCGGCGGGGCTGGTGCGGGTTGTGTTGCTGGGCGTTGTGCAGTACCGGCAGCACTTCGTTGCTCAGCCACTGGCGCAGGCTGCGGTTTTCCGGGTGGTAGAAGTTGACCATCAGCAGCGCGTAGACGCCGCTTTCGCTGACCAGCATTTCTTCCGCGACCTCGCCGCGCAGCCCGGCCAACAACGCCCTGCGGTGCTGGTCGGAGTCCAGCCGCTGGATGACTCGCTCGGTGATATGGCTGTTGGTGAGGCGCGCCAGGTCGCGGGCGACGAACCAGGCCTGGCTGTCGATCAGCACACCGCGAAGCTGGCGGTGGTGACGCAGGAAGAAGGAAGGGGTAAGGACGGATTCGGAAGGGCTCATGCTGTCGCTCCTTGCTCGTTCAAGAAGCCGCCACCGGGAATACCGGGAGTAGGGAGGCGGACCGTGCAAGGGTAGAAAACCGGGTAGAAAGACCGGCCGGACCGAAGTCCGCCTTGCACGGTCCGCCATAGACAGCCAAAGAGGGGCCGGTCTTCACGACCGGACCCTCTTTGCTACAGCGCTTTTTCTACACAGGTTTCTACGCCTGGCCGCGACAAAATCGCGGCGGGCGAAAACTACGCAGGAAGCCTGTAGGACCGCAATGCAGTCGCAGCGTAGGACATTTCCCTAATTGGAAATGGAGAGAGTTTCTCCAGCGGGCGTCCAGCGCTCCTACGGGCTCGAAAATCCCTCGTACCGATCCCTCCGTAGGGCGCATAACCGCGTTCGCGGTTATGCGCCGCCGCTCGGCACGAAAACGGCGGATAACCCCTTCGGGGTTATTCGTATATGGACTCCTCCCGGTTTGCCAGTGTTTGGCGGGGATTTCGAACCTAGGTACGACTGCGTCCGTATATCCGGCTTCATGGAGCGGTGTGGCAGCTCCCGAGCCCTGATGAAATGCGCGCCTGTATGTCTGATCGCCCTAACGGCTTTGCTTCACGGCAGCAGGGAGCCCGCGGATAACCCAGGTTTCATACAGGCCGGTTCGACCGGTTCGTCATCAATGCCATTCACTGTGCAATCGTGGTGGAGCGTTTCTACAGCGGTGTTGCCGGTAACGCTCAGGCGGGTTGGTAGGTGGTTTCCCGACTGAGCAGGGCCCAGACGATCCGGGCATTCTTGTTGGCCAGGGCAACGGCGACGGCGTTGGCATTGCATCGTTGCAACAGGCCTTGCAGCCAGCGACTGCGAGCATCGGTCTTGTTGGCGCAACAGCGTACGACCGAGCGGGAGCCATGGGTGAACAGGGTGCGCAGGTAGGTATCGCCACGCTTGGTGATCCCGCCCAGGCGCTGCTGCCCGCCCGTGGAGTGTTGCCGTGGCACCAGGCCCAGCCAGGCCGCGAACTGACGCGCCGTGCGGAATTGCCGGGCATCGCCGACCGCTGCCACCACCGCGCTGGCGGTGAGCGGGCCGATGCCTTCCACGGCCAGCAGGCGCTGGATGCGCGCATCCTCGCGCGCACTGCGCTTGATCACTCGCTCCAGTCGCTCGATGCGGGCATCCAGCGCCTGCAACTCCTCTTTCAAGCCGCTCAACAACTCGCCCATCGGCGCCGGCAAGGGCACCGGCTCGGCAGCGGTGACCGTCTCGAGCAGTTCGACCGTCGCCGCGCGCCCGCGTCGGCTGGCGACCAGGCCGAATTCGCCGAGCAAGCCGCGAATTTCGTTGCACAGTGCCGTACGGGCCCGGACCAGACGGCTGCGAATGCGATGCACGGACTGCCCGGCCTGCTGCTGCGCACTCTTCACCGGCACAAAGCGCATGCTCGGACGGCTGGCCGCCTCGCAGATCGCTTCGGCATCGTGGGCATCGTGTTTGTCACCCTTGACGTAAGGTTTGACGAACTGCGGTGCAATCAAGCGGACCTCGTGCCCCAGCCCCTGCAGCTCTCGCGCCCAATAGTGCGCACTGCCGCAGGCCTCCATCGCCACCAGGCAGGGTGCCAGCTGGCGAAAGAAATCCAGCATCTGCGCCCGCTTGAGCTGCCGCCGGCACACCACGCGCTCGTGGCTATCGACGCCGTGCACCTGAAATACCTGCTTTGCCAGATCCAGACCAACGCGACTAATGTTCATGCTGACTCCCCCTCCGGGACTTGTGGCTACACCATCAGTCTGGCGCTTGACGCCGTAGGAGGGAGGAGTCCATTTCATTGCCCTACGGGGTCGGCATTCGTGCCGTGCGGTTCGCGAGCAAGAACTAGGCGTCCCCCTCGCTCCTACGGGAGTCGGGATTTCAGGCGCGCTTGAACAGCACCGCCAGCAGCGCATTGGCTGCTTCGCGCAGGCGTTGCGGGTCCTGATACACGCGCTCGATGACGACGATGCCGCGGGTCAGGGTGACCACCAGGCGCGCGGCCAGGTCGGGCTCCAGGTTCAGCAGCGCGCGGGCGTCGTCCTGGTCAAAGCGTTCGTGGAGCAACGCTTCCAGCCCGTCGAGGAAGGCGCGCAGGGCTTCGCGGATCGGCTCGGCCATGGCGGTTTCGTCGGTCGCCGTCTTGGTCGTCAGGCAGCCGCGCGAGGGGTCGCCGCTGGTCATCGATTCGATGATGAAGTCGAAGAAGGCCGCCAATGCCGCATCCGCGGGCTGGCTCGCGAGCAACTCGCGCACGGCCACGAAGAAGCGTTCCTGGTAGCGGCGGAAGACCTCCAGGAACATCGCCTGCTTGTCGCCATAGGCGTTGTACAGCGAACCGCGCAGCACGCCGGTGGCCTGCGCCAGGTCCTGCATGGAGGTGGCGGCGAACCCCTGCTGCCAGAACACCTCGAGGGCGCGTTCCAGCGCCTGGTCTTCGTCGAATTGCTTCACGCCTGCCATGGGCGACTCCGGGAGTGGTGAACGGACGAATGTTGACATGCCTGTTAAACATGTCAACACTGTCAATCATGACATGCATGTCAAAGATTGCTTCGAGGGCCACAGGAGAGCGCCCGGCGAAGCCTCCCGGCCGGCGCATGGCGCCGTTCCCACTTGCCAGCGGACATTCCGACATGAACCCAGCAAACCCCGCGGCGGCGCAGCGCCAGCCGCATCCCTTGCACGCAATCCTCGCCGGCTTGTGCGCCAGCCTGGTCGGTATCGGCCTTGCGCGCTTTGCCTACACGCCCCTGATTCCTTCGCTGATCGAAGCCCATTGGTTCGCCGCCAATGACGTGGTCTACCTCGGCGCCGCCAACCTGGTCGGCTACCTGGCCGGCGCGTTGGTCGGCCGCCCGCTGGCGCGCAGGTTGGCGCCGCGCGTGGCGCTGCAGCTGATGATGCTGCTTGCCTCGCTGGCGTTCGTCGCCTGTGCCTTCCCGCTGTCGGTGGCCTGGTTCTTCCTCTGGCGTTTCCTCTCCGGCCTGGCCGGCGGCGCCATCATGGTCCTGGCGGCGGGCACCGTGCTGCCGTTCATTCCCGGCGAACGCAAGGGCCTGGCCAGCGGCGCGGTGTTCCTCGGCCTGGGCCTGGGCATCGCCGGCTCCGGCACCCTGGTGCCGTTGCTGCTGGAGATGGGCCTGCGGCAGACCTGGATCGGCCTGGGCGCGCTCTCGCTGCTGTTGACCGTCATCGCCTGGGCCGGCTGGCCGCATGCGCCGCGTCTGCCGGCAGCCAGCCGCGCGCAGGCGAAAGTTGCGGTGCCACCGGTGCTGCGCCTGATCTACGCGCAGTACGCGCTGATGGCCGTCACGCTGGTGCCGATGATGGTGTTCCTGGTCGATTACGTGGCGCGAGGGCTGCAGTGGGGCACGCATTCCGCCGCACTGTTCTGGGTGGTCTACGGACTCGGCGCCATTGCCGGGCCGATGAGCTACGGCGTGCTGGCCGATCGCATCGGCGTCGCTGCGAGCACTCGCATCGCGCTGCTGGCTCAGGTGATTGCGGTAGCTGCGCTGGTGCTCTCGCAACAGCCAGCGGTGCTGGTCGCGGCTGTGCTGGTAATCGGCAGCTTCCCGCCGGGCATAGTGCCGCTCACCCTCGGCCGCGTGCAGCAGGCGCTTCCGACCGACGCCGTTGCCCAGGGCGCCGCCTGGAGCCGTGCCACGGTGATCTTTGCGCTGTTCCAGGCACTGGCCGGCTATGCCTACTCGTACCTGTTCGCCAGCAGCGGCGGCAATCACCGCGAGCTGTTCGCGCTGGCTGGGTGTGCAGTGGTGCTGACGTTGCTCGCCGAAGTCCCTCTGCTGCTCGGGCAGCGCCGCGAAAGCGTGGAACTGGCCGACTGATCAGCAGCAGCGCTCGGCCGTTCCGCCGAGCGCCACCAGCTCGCGATAGGAGATGCGCCGATAGCCGGCCAGCGCCTTGTCGAGCAGTGTGCGGAGGGACTCGCCATCCGGGAGGTAGGCGTCGCCGAAATCGCCATCGGCGAGTTGGGTAGGGTGGGCGACTATCTCCAGCGGCCCGCCGAGCCGCACGCCGTCGCGCAGGTCGCGCGGGGTGCAAACCCAGTTCGCCGTGCAGCCGGCAATACCCGCCAGGCGGCGATTGAGCAGCAGCTTGAAGGCACGTTTCACCGGTCCGATGTTGCGCCCCAGGTTGCGCGCCAGTCGCACCGGCACGCCCTGTTCGGCAGCGAAACCCGCAACTAGCGGGGCGATGGGCCAGAGGTTGTGCACGTGCTGGTGCGAGTCGATATGGCTGGGGCCATGCCCTGGGCCAGGCAGGCCTGCCACTGCGCCTGCAGCTCGCCGCGCACCGCTTCGGCGGCGTCGGCGGGAAGGCGCAGGGCGTGGCGGGGCAGGCTCAGGTCGAACTGTCCGGCGCTGTCGCAGACCAGCCGCTGGCTGCGGATCGCCGCGCTCAATGGCAGGCCGTAGGTCAGGTTGAAATGCAGGCCGACGCTGTCGGCGAAGCCGCGCTCGTGCGCCAGTGCGCAGGCGGCGGTGAAGGCCGGCATGTTCGCCATGGCGGTCGCCGAACTGATCAGCCCGTCGGCGAAGGCCGCGACTATCACGCGGTTCTCGTCGTCGTTCAGGCCGAAGTCGTCGGCGTTGACGATGGCCAGGTGGCTCTGGGTCATGGGCTCGGCTCCGCGCTGGGCGCCGCCTGGCGCCAGCGTTGCAGGTGCGGCTTGAGCTGGCGCCAGGCGCCATAGGCCAGGCCCAGGGCGAGGCCGCTGGGGCGCCGCGAATAGAAGCTCCAGCGCAGGTGCTCGACCTCGCCGGTCTGGCGCTCGTGCAGCTGGTGGTTGGAGCCGCGCAGGCGCACCCGCGAGGCGTCGAGCCATTGCCAGCCTTCTTCCAGGCCCCAGCGCAGCCACTCGTCCAGCAGCATGCGCCCGGCGCCGAGGGCGGCGTATTCGGGCAGGAAGGCCAGGTTGTAGTCATAGAGACGGCCCTGGTCGAACAGGCCGAGGCGGTAGCTGATCACCCGGCCCTCGTGCTCCAGCAGCACCACGCGCAGGCAGTTCTCGGCGGCCAGCCCGCGCAATGCCTGGTCCATCCAATGACGACGCTGGGCGCCGGAAAAGATGCCGACGCCTTCGTCACCTTTCCAGCTGCGTTGCTCCACCTCGGCGATGGCCTCGATCAGCGCTGGCGCACTGCTCGCATCGGGGCATACGCGAACCACCCGCGCGCCTATTTCCTCGCAGCGCCGGCGCGCCTTGCGCAGCTTGTAGCGCAGGTCGCCGCTGGGTTCGCGGCGGTCGTCCTCGCCAATCTGGTGGACCGGCGCGCGGCAGCTGGGGCGCCGCTCGGCGAACCAGCTGGCCTGCGCCCAGGCTTCGTAAGGCGCGCGCTGGGTGGGCTCAGCGGGGAGTTCGCTGAGTTGCAGCAGGGCGTGCGGCAGGTCGCGGCGGATGCACTGCAGCACTTCGTCCAGTGCCGCTTGCTGACCGGCATCGATGAGCAGGGCGATGCGGTCGGCCAGCGGATAACCGAGGTGGCGCACCACGCGGAACGGCAGGCCGGCGCGGCGTTCACGGCAATCCAGCAGCGGCAGGCAGAGCACCAGCCGCGGGCCGTCCCAGCCGAGCAGCACGTGCAGGTCCTGGCCGGGCGACAGCGCTCCCTCGGCCCCTTGCAGCCAGCCCAGGCGGTTGAACGGGGTGGCTTGCTCGACGCGCTGGCGCAGCGCTTCGTAGTCGTCGCGGGGGAAGTCGGCGGCGGCCAGGCTGCGGCACCACTGCAGGCGCATGTTCAGATTCCTTTCTGGCCGGCCATGCTCGGCCCGGTATGGTTGGCGGCGGCGCACAGGGCCGCCAGGCGCGGTTCGCGGCTGCGGCTGCGGCGGTTGAAGTACAGGCAGTTGAACAGGCGGTAGACGTGCAGGCTCTCGCCGGTCTCGCGGAAACCCAGGCGCTGGTGCAGGCAGAGCGCCGGCAGGTTGCGCACGTCCACGTGCGCGCGGGTGCTGTGGAAGCCCTGGGCGTGGTAATGCTCCCAGACCCGTTGCATGCCCAGCAGCGCCAGACCGTTGCCGCGATAGCTCTCGGCAACCGCGCCGGCGAACTGGTAGATGCAACCGGGCGGTACGCGCATCCAGCAGCGGTAGTGCCCGGCGTCGAAGTAGTCCTGTTCGCTGATCCAGACCATGGCGAAGGCGTCGCCGCGCGAGTCGAGGTGAGCGAGGCCAAGCAGGTTCTGGCCGAGCATGGCGCGGATCGCCGGCAGGTAGCTGGCGAAACGGCGCTCGAAGGCCGGCAGCAGCTCGGCAGTGATCTGCCGCGCCGGCGGCGACTGCAGGTCCGACGGCAACGCCAGCGGCTTGTCCAGGCGCCGTTCGACGCCCAGCAGTTCCCAGTGCTTGAACAGCACCCGCTCCAGCAGCAGCTGCAGGGTGCCCAGCAGGCCGCGACGCTGCAGGGTGGCGGCAAGGTGGCGCAAGCGGATCATGTGGCCTCCCAGCGCAGGGCGAAGAGGCTTTCGCCCGGCAGATCGAAGCGCGCCCGGTCGTTCTCGCAGGTCAACGGCCAGTCGCGCTCCAATCCCTGGCTGTCGAACAGGCGCAGGCTCGGCCGGGCGGCGCACAGCGCGCCTCCGGCGACTTCCACGGCCTGCTGCCGCACACCCTTGTTCACCCCCAGCAGGCTGTGGCGCTTGCCGTCGCGCAGTGCCAGGGCGTCTACCTCGAAGGCGGAGTTGTCCAGTGCCTGCACGTGGCCCAGCCAGTGCTGCAGGAGGAAATGCTGGGCCAGGGCCACCGGCTTGGGCGAGGCCGCGGCGTCTTCGCGCAGCATGCCCTTGGTGTAGGCGTCCTCGTCCTGCGCCTGGAACCACAGGAGCATGTCGAGCAGGCCGTCCTGGGACGCGTTGAACACCACCGAGGCCCACCACAGCGCGGCGTACTGGCTGTTCTGCTGGTAGGGGCTCAGCGAGTCGCCGCTGGAGATGTTGGTCTGGTCGAGCAGCAGTGCCTTGCGCGGCCGGCCGTCGAGGTTCAGGCCGACCAGGTCGGCGGCCTGGCGCACGCTGTCGCGGTAGCGGCGGGTGGCGAGCAGGTCGCGCTGCATCCATTCGTGCCAGGCCAGTGCGTCGATCTCGTCGCCATGCGCGGCCAGCAACTGGCGTGCCCAGTCCAGCCCGCGGCGCTGCTCGGCGCCGGGGCGGAAGGGCCCGTCGAGCAGGCGCGAACTGGCCGGCATGGCGATGCGCACGCCGGCGGCGCGGGCGCCGGGGTTGGCGCGCACGCGCTGGAGCATGGCGTCGAAGTAGCGGGCGAAGCTTTCGTAGTCGGGGTAGTTGAGGTTCGGCTCGTCGGCGAAGGCCAGGTAGTGCAGGCCCTTGCCCGGCAGGCGCGCGCTGTCGGCCAGCCAGGCGTCGAGACCGGCGAAGGTCTGCGGGTCGGCGTCGAGCACGGCGCGGCGGCCGGTGCCGGCCAGCAGGGTGATGTCCTGGTCGATGCCCAGCTGCTGCTGGAACGCCTGGCGGAAGGCGATCTCCCGCTGCGGTTGGCGCGGCAGCACGTCGACAAAGCTGTAGTAGCCGCCCGCCTTGCCATTGATGGTTGCCAGCTGCTGCATGCCGGTGGCGTCCGGCACGCCATAGGGCAGGGCGGTGCCCAGGCGCGGCGCCGGGCCGAGATCCTTGTCGCCGAGGGTCAGGACGACCTGGCCAGGCTGCCATTGCGGGCGGAACAGCGCCTTGGCCGACAGCGCGAAGAGGTTGGCGGTGCCGTCCAGCCAGAAGGCCGCCTTGCCGCTGCCTTGCAGCTCCAGGCGCCAGGTTTCCTCGCGCGCCGACAGCGGCAGACTGGCCTTGTCGTACTCGGCGTAAGCGTCGTGGCGCTTCAACGCGAGCTCGACCTGCATGCCATCGCTCAGGCGTGTGGCGCGCAGGCCATGGACCCCGCCGTAGTGCTTGCCGGCGAGCTGCACGTTTTCGTCGGGGCCGACGCGGAAGTACAGCTGGGTGCCGTCGCCGACCTCGGCGCAGAAGTGCAGTTTCGCCGGCTCGAACTGCGAGGCGCTGGCCTCGCCGTGGCTGACGTCGTAGCTGCGGAAGCTGTAGCCGGGCACGTGGAGGGCGTAGTCACCGGCGCCGGTGGGCAGGTCCAGGCGCTGTTCGCCGCGCTCGCCGCCGGGCGGGATGTCGAGCTGGCGGACCAGGCGCCCGCTGCCATCGAGCAGGTACAGCTGCTCGTGGTTGGCCTCGGCCTGCCAGGCCGGGCGCCAGCGGATGTCGAGCTGTTCCCAGGCGCTCGGTCGCAGGTACAGCACGCCGTCGCGCAGGCCGCTCCAGGTCGGGCTGTCCGCCAGGGCGAGGGAGGCGAGCAGGGCTGCACCAAGGCCGAGCAGCGCTCTCAGCATGCCGCCTCCCGGGCTTGCAGCATGGCGCGCAGCTGGCGCACGTCTTCGGGCAGCAGGATCAGCGTGCGCTGCCAGGGCACGCCGCTGATCCGGCAGTACAGCGCCAGCATCGCCACGGCCACGGCCAGGTAGGCGATCGAGGAGGCGATGCCCGAGCCGACGATGCCCAGCGGCGGGATGAGCACGACGTTGAGCACCAGGTTCAGCAGCACGGCCAGGCCCATCATGATCGACAGCGCGCCGGGTCGCTGCTTGCCCAGCAGGTCCAGGCGCAGGATGCTCGCGTAGCAGAGGCCGAACAGCCCCGGCAGCAGCGCCAGCAGGGCCGGGTAGGCGGGCGCGTAGGGCGCGCCGAACATCAGCACTATCAACCATTCGCCAATGATCGCCATGCCGATGCAGGCGACGAGCATCACGGTGGCGGTCAGGCGCAGGGCAAAGGGGGTGAGTTCGTCGATGCCTTCGCCCTGTTGCAGCAGGCGCTTCATCAGCGGCGTGGTCACCGCCTCGGGAACGATCAGCAGCAACTCGGCCGCCGCGCTGGCGAGGGCGTATTCGCCCAGCGCCGAGGGCGGCAGCATGGAGCCGATCAGCAGGTAGTCGGCGCGCAGCAGCATCTCCTGGAAGATCACATTCGGGTGGCTGCGCCCGCTGTAGCGCAGCAGCTCGCCCTGTTCGGAGCGTTCCCAGCGCAGGCGGATGCTGTGCAGCCGCGCCATCCAGATCACCCCGACCACTATCACCAGCGCCAGCCCGGCCAGCCAGCTCGCCACCGCCGCGCGTAGGGGCGCATCGCGCCAGAGCAGCCAGAGGCCGACGAACAGCACCAGCGGCAGGAAGGATTCGAGCAGGCGCATCACGTTATAGGCATTCACCTGGCCATCGGCGTTGTGCAGGGTCAGCAGGCCGCTCTTGAGCACCGCCAGCGGCACCGCGAGCAACAGCAGCCAGGCCAGCAGGCCGAGGTCCTGGGACAGCGCGAGGTCGACGCCGACCGTGCGCATCACCACCACGAAGAGCAGGGTGAACAGGGTCGACACCAGGCAGCCGTAGACGAGCACCTGGGTCAGCAGCACACCGAGCGGCTTGTGCCGCGCCGCCTGGTAGCCGACGGCGGTATTGAGCCCGCCGCTGGTGAGGGCGCCGATCAGGTCGGGCA
The DNA here is from genome assembly GCF_000689415.1 of Pseudomonas knackmussii B13. Taxonomy (NCBI): domain Bacteria; kingdom Pseudomonadati; phylum Pseudomonadota; class Gammaproteobacteria; order Pseudomonadales; family Pseudomonadaceae; genus Pseudomonas; species Pseudomonas knackmussii. The sequence continues at coordinate 2,856,654 of NZ_HG322950.1, forward strand.
GGGTGCTGAAGAGCGCGAACAGGCCGCGATCGGCCGGCCCGAGCAGGCGCGCCAGGAGAATGTTGCGCAGCAGCCGCAGGGCGATCATCGCCACCCGTGTCGCGGTGCTGTAGAGCATGCTGCGGACGAAGCCTCCCTCCTTCATGCCTGGGCTCCGCGGAAGATGCGCCAGGCCAGCAGCGATGGATCACGCGCTGCCTGCTGGCCAACATCGATGCGCGGCAGGCCGAGGGCCTCGCTGCGGCCGTCGACCAGGCCGGGGCGGGTGGCCAGGGCGTGGCGGTAGCCGAGTGCGGCGACGGCCTCGCGCACTTGCGGACTGTGGTCGCCGTTGGGGTAGCAGTACACCGCCAGCGGTTGCGCGCAGTGTTCGGCGAGGGTTCGCCGAGAGCGCTCCAGGTCTTCGGCCAGGGCGGCGCCGTCGAGCTGGGTGAGGATCGAATGGCTGGCGCCGTGGGGGCCGAAACGCACAAGGCCCGAGGCTTCCAGGTCGCGTACCTGGCTCCAGTCGAGGGTTTCCGCGTGCGGCGCCGGCGGGCAGCTGTCGGCAAGCTGCTGCAGGGTGGTCGGGGCCAGTGCCTTGAGCTGTTGCAGGTAGGCAGCGAGGGCGGCACTGCGTTCCGCGCTGTGGCCGGGTTCGCGCAACAGTGCCGGCAACGGATGGCCGAGTTCGGCGAGGCTGGCGATCAACGCGGGAACCGCCGCGGGGTCGCGCCACAGGCCCTCGCCGATGGCCTCCCACCAGAAGCGCTGGTGGCTGCCGATGAAGTCAGTGGAGAGGAAGATGCTCGCCGGCATGCCGTAGCGTTGCAGCAGCGGGAAGGCCTGTTCCGCGTTGTCGCGCCAACCGTCGTCGAAGCTCAGCGCCACGCGCGGCCGAGCGCCGTGCGGGCGCTCCAGCAGCTCGGCCAGCGGCACGCAGTCGAAGTGGCGGCCGAGCCATTGCAGCAGGTGCTCGAAGCTCTGCCGGCCGATGCACAGCGCGCGGCGGTGCGGCAGCGCGGCTTCGCTGTCGTCGGCCAGGACGCGGTGCAGCATCAGCACCACCCCGGCGCCGCGCAGGCGCCGGCGGCCCATGGGGGAGTGCAGGTAGGCCGTGCCGGCGAGGCGCTTGATCTGTTGGCGCATGTTTACCTCAGCGATTCTGCTGCGGGTTCCACAGCGCGTAGCGTTCGCCGCGCAGGAACTGCCAGAGTCCGGCGGCCATGCCGGCCAGGGTCACCAGGAGGAAGCCGGCCAGGTGGAACGGTTTCGGCAGGCGCCCGTCGCGGTCGAGCAAACCGGCCAGGCCCACGGCATAGCCGAGCAACTGCGCGAGCAGGCTCAGGCGGTAGAAGGTACCGGCGTCCCACAACAGCAGGTTGCTGGCCAGCAGCGGCAGCAGCAGGACCGGCGCCAGGCGGCGAACCAGCTTGTGACTGATCAGGGCGATAGCGTAGCGGCCGTGGCGCAGCGGGTTCATCAGTTCGGCGCGCACGGCCAGGCTCTGCAGGCCGCCGACGGTGACCCGCAGGCGGCGGCGGAACTGCTTGCCAGCCTCGTCGACCCCCTGGTCGAGCACGCGCGCCCGCTCGGCGTAGGCGATGCGCTTGCCGGCCACGCTGGCGCAGGTGCTGAGGAAGAAGTCGTCGTTGACCTGCGGCGGGATCGCCTCGAACAGCTCGCGGCGCAGGGCCAGCAGCGCGCCGTCGGCGGAGACCATGCAGCCGGTGCGGCTCTCGGCGCGGCGCAGCCAGAGTTCGTAGTGGCGATACAGCTGGTCGCCCAGGCTCAGCGCATGGCCGCGCGTGGGGATGAGCATGTGCCCGCCGCATGCGCCGACCTGGGGATCAGCCAGCGGTGCGAGCAGCTCGCGCAGGGTGTCGGCGGACCATTGGTTATCGGCGTCGGTGAATACCAGGACTTCGTGTCGTGCCAGCTCCACGGCCTGGTTCAGCGCCTCCACCTTGCCGACCCGCGGCAGGTCGAGCACGCGCACGCGCGGATCGCCGAGGGCCCGCGCGATGCGCACGGTGTCGTCGTCGGAGCCGTCGCTGGCGAGGATGATTTCCAGGGCCGTAGCCGGGTAATCCTGGTGCAGCAGGACATCGAGCTTCTGCGCGATGTGCTGGGCCTCGTTGTGCGCAGCGATGACCAGGCTCACCGACAGCGCCGGGGCTTGCGCCGGGATCTCTGCGCGCGGGGTGCGCCAGGCGAGCAGTGCCAGGCCAAGGGGATAGCCGAGGTAGGCGTAGATGGGCAGCAGCAGGCAGAGCCAGAACAGGGTTTCAGCCACGGGCGGGCCTCCGTGCGTCGCGCTTGAACAGGCTGAGGAGCAGGGCCGCTCCGCCGAGGTGCAGGCGAATCCAGTGTAGCGGCCAGAGCTGAAGCATCAGTCCCGCGTCCAGGTGTCGCCAGGCCTGGCGGAAGGCGAGCAGCAGCGCGGCGAGCAGGCCCGGCAGTAGCAACAGCAGGGCCAGCGAACCCTGAATCGCGACCAGCTCGATCAGCGTGCCCAGGCTGAGCAGCAGCACGCCCAGGCACAGCAGCGGGAAGCGCAGCAGGCGCGCGCTCGCACCCTGGCTGCGCAGCAGTTGCAGGTGGCTGCCCTGTCGCCACAGCTCCTTGCCCAGCCATTCGCGCCAGCTGGCCTCATAGCCCCAGTGCAGCGCGCGTGGCTGTGACAGGCACATCTGCCGGGCGCCGGCGCGGTTCAGGCGCAGGCCGAAGTCCTTGTCTTCGCCGCTACGCAGGTGCTCGTCGAAGCCGCCCACGGCCTCGAACCAGCGTCGCTCCAGGCACAGATTGGGCGTCGGCAGCCACTCGCGCAGGCTGCCGTGGCGGGCGGCGGCGGCGCTGCCAGGCGCGGGCGAACCAGGGGGCTTGGGCGGGGGTGTCGCAGTCCAGTGCGAGCACGTCGGCGCGACGATCCTCGTGGACCTGCCGCCACCGTTTCAGCCAGTCGCCGGGCACTTCGATGTCGGCATCGATGAAGGCCAGGCAGTCGCCGCTGGCGGCTTGCGCCCCGCGATTGCGCAGGGCGCCGATGGCCAGCCCGGGATGGCGCAGCACCTGCGCACCATGCTCGCTGGCAATGCGTGGGCCGTCGTCGTCGGAACCGTTGTCGACCACCAGCAGTTCGCACTCCAGGCCGGCGCGTTCCGCCGCACGGCGCGCGCAATCGAGGGTGTGGCCGATGTGCCGCGCCTCGTTGTACATCGGGATGACGATGCTGATGCGTTTCATGATGCCTTCCAGGGCAGTTCACGGCCCTCGGCCTGCAGGCGCAGGACACTCGACAGGGCGAGGAACATCCAGAGGTACTTGTGGTTGGGGATGCTGAGGAACAGCAGGAACAACGCGATGCTCAGCAGGCACAGGCCCAGGTGCGTGGCGAGATCGGCGCGCGACTGGTCGCCGGCGGCAAGCCAGGCGCGACGGGCGCACTGGAAGTTGCGCAGGCCCATCAGGATCAGGGCGACGAACGCCAGCCCGCCGGGGATGCCGACCTCGGCGAACAGTTCGAGGTAGGTGTTGTGCGCCCGGCGGTAAAGGTCGGGCACGCTGAAGCCCTCGTTGAAAGCCTTGGCGTAGCCGGTCTTGGCATAGTGCAGCGGGAAGGTGCCGGGGCCTGCGCCGAGCAGCGGCGCGTCGCCGATCATGCGCGTGCCGACCACCACGTAACTGGCGCGGCGGCCGAGGGAGGCGTCCTGGTGGGCGTTCACCCCGGAGCTGAGCGCGCCGAGCAGCTTGATGCGTTCGATATAGGCATCGGGCAGGGTGGCCACGGTCAGCGGCACCACGATGGCCGCGCCGAGCATGACGAAGCCCAGATGCCGCGGCCGGATCAGGCGAAGCCGCGAGCGGTGGTGCCAGGCGCAGATCGCGCAGGTCAACAGCACCACGAGCAGGCCGGAGCGCGAATCGGTCTTGGTCATGCCGGCGAACAGCACGACCAGCACCGCGAGCCACAGCAGGCGCTCGGCCAGACCCTTGGCGCGCAGAAGCAGGAGCAGGGCCGGCGGCACGGCCACGGCGATCAGCAGGGCGAAGTAGTTGGCGTCCTGCAGCAGGCCGATGGCGCGGCCGCCGACCTGGTATTTCACCGAATAGAGGGCGATGGCGCTGGTGGCTGCCACGCTCAGCGCGAGCAGGCGGCAGAGCAGCAACAGGTTCAGCTCGCGGCCGATCAGCAGGGTGATGCCGAACAGCGTCATGCCGATCGCCAGCTCGCGCAGGTTGTCCAGCGACACCTCGAGGTTTTCGCTGAACGCCAGGCTCAGCAGCACGCAGAGCAGGAAAGGCAGCAGGGCGCGCCAGAGGTTGCTGCCCAGGCGGGTCTCGGGCAGGCGCCTTTGCAGCAGCTGCAGGACCAGCACCAGGATCAGCCCGGCGCCGACCAGCTTGGCGCCGGACAACTCATAGTCGCGGAACAGGCCCTCGAAGGGCACCAGCACCACCAGGCCGAGCAGGCCCCAGACCGGGCGCCGGTAGAGCACAGCCATGCCGACCAGGCCGGCGAGCACGAAGGGCGCGAGGTAGGGCCACGGGCTGGCCAGCAGGAGCAGGCAGGCCAGGCCCAGCAAGAGGCCAAAGGACACTGGCAGCAGGGTCATGACGGCTGGCCTCCGGCGGCGGCAAGGTAAAGCTGGTCCCAGCGCTGGGCCAGGGTGGGGAGGTGGTACTGGTCGAGCTGACGGCGCCGCGCTTCGGCGGTCAGGCGCAGGGCCAAGTGGCGGTCGTCCAGCAGCCGCGCGACCTGGGCGCCGAGGGCTGCGACGTCGCCGGGTCTGGCGAGCAAGGCAGAACGCTCGTGTTCGAGCATGTCGGGCACGCCACCGACGCCGAAGGCTGCCACCGGCACGCCGGCGCGCATGGCTTCGAGGAGGATCATCGGCGTGCCTTCGGTGCGCGAGCTGAGCACCAGCACGCTCAGCCGCGCGAGCCAGGCCGGCATGTCCTGCTGGTAGCCGGCCAGGTGGATGCGCTCCTGCAGGCCGGCGGCGGCGATGCGGGCGGCCAGGGCGTCGCGTTCGGGGCCGTCGCCCAGCAGCACCGCGTGCAGCTGCGGGCGCTCCTGGCACAGCGGGATGACCGCGTCGAGGAAGAGGTCGGGGCCCTTTTCCGCGCTGAGCCGGCCGACGAAGCCGAGCAGTGGCTCGCTGACGCTGCCGGCCGGCAGTGCCGGTTCGTCCGGCAAGCCGTTGGGGATCACCAGCACCTTGCGCGCGCGGACCCCGGCACTTTCATGCAGACGGGCGATGCTCTGCGCCACGCAGACAACCCGGCGCACCCGTGGACTGCGGCACAGCAGCAGGCTGACACGGGTATAGATGCGCTGCTTGAGGCTGCGCGGAGTGAAGCCGTGCTGGGTCAGCACCAGCGGCAGGTCCAGGCGCGAGGCGCACAGCCAGGCGAAAACCTGCGCGCGGAAGTTGTGGGCGTTGAGCAGCCCGGGCCGCGCACGCAGATCGTCGAGCAGCTCGCCCAGGCCGGCGCAGCTGCGGCAATCCACCCCCGCGGCGCGAAAGCGCGCGAGCAGCTCGGCCGGGGCGTCGAGGAACACCACCCGATGCCTGCCAGGGGTGACCCGGCAGTGGTCGAGCAGCATCCGCTCGGCGCCATAGAAGCCGCCGCTGTGGATCAGGTGGACGATGTCGTTCACGGCATCGGCCTCACTCGCGGACCCAGCGCAACATCCACGGCCAACTCCAGCGCTTGTACGGGTTGACCTCCTTCTCTTCCACCGCGTTGATGATCATCAGCACCGGGATGCCCAGGTGTTGCGGGATCTGCGCCGGGGTCTTGAAGCGATGGTCGAAGAACTCGCGCACGTAGCCCAGGGCGATGGCCAGCAGCAGGCCGGTCAGCAGGCCGAGGGGGATGACCACGCCGGGCCGGGGGAAGGCCGCCTCGGTGGGTTCGACCGGCTCGCTGAGAATGCGCGCGTTGGACAGCGCACCATCGATCAGGCGTTCGCCACGGCTTTCCTCGAAACGCTGGGTGTAGGTGAAGAAGGCCTTGTGCAGGGCGTCGACCTCGGTGTCGACCTGGCTCAGCTTGCTGTCGGTTTCCTGCAGCTGGCGCACACGGGCCTTGTATTCGTCGATGCGCGCGGTCTTCTGCGCGATCACCGAGTTGAGCACGGCGAGGTCGTTGCTGCGCTCGCGGATGCGGTTGGACACCACGCGCAGGAACTGCGCGCGTGTGCGGGCAATCGCTTCGCGTTGCTGCTGCATCGGCTGGCTGCCGGACTGGAAGGCCTGGGCGGTGTCGCCGTAGCGGCTCACCTGGTCGCTCAGGCGTTCACCCAGTTGCTTGATCTCGCGGTCCTCGTAGGCAACGTTGTCGACCGTGTTGGCGAAGCTGAAGGGGAAGGTGTAGTCGGTCAGCCCGGCCTTCTTCGCCAGTTCCAAGCTGGCGTTCAGGTAGGTCAGCCAGTTCTGAGCTTCGAGGGCGCGGTCGCGGTACTGGTTGAGCGCCTGTTCCTCGGTGTTGATGGCGTTCAGGCGGAAGGTGATCTCTTCCTTGGGCGCCGCCGCGCCGGCCACGTCGAGCAGTTTCTGGCGCTGCCCCTCGAGGTCGTCGAGACGGGTCTGGTACTGCAGCTTCTTCTGCTCGTAGAAGGATTGCGGCAGGTCGGTGGACTGCAGCTCCTGGCGACTCTTCAGGTAGTTGTTCAGCAGGTGCTGGACGAAGCGCGTGCCCTGCGCCGGGTCGCTGCTGCGGTAGACCACCGAGATGACGTTGGAGCCGGGCAGGGTGTCGACCTTGAGGTCCTTGGCGGCGCGCGCGGTCCAGGCGTCCAGGGTGGTGTCGCGCGGCGGGTCGACTTCCAGGCCGACGGCGCGACGCAGCGGGTTGATCACGTGCTCGTGCAGGGGCCCGAACAGGTAGCGCTGCAGCGGCTCGAACAGCAGGGTGTCGAGCAGCCCGGAGGCGTAGCTGAACTGGCCGGCCTGGCGCAGCTCGTCGATGGTCCCGCGGATCAGCGTCGGCGAGCGCAGGATGTTGCTTTCGGTCTCCATGTCGGCCAGGGACGGCGGCACGAACTTGTCGCTGTCGGTGGTCAGCGCGGTGTTGGCGTCGCTTTGCGAGAGCTTCTTGGACTGCACGATGACTTCGGCATTGATGTCGAAGTTCTGCTTGAACACCACCGGCACCAGCAAGGTGAGCACGGCGAAGATCAGGAAGACGCGCTTGATCAGCCGCCCGTTGGCGAAGAACACCCGGAGGAATTCATGCAGATAGTTTTCCATTCTGATCATCCCGGCATCCTCCTCAGTTGTTGTTGTTCTTGTTGTCGACGCGATAGTTGAAGCCGAAGCTGATGCCCTGGAAGAGGATCACGTCGGCGATCTGCTTGCTCAGCTGGCCCGCCTCGACCAGTCGCGACTTGGGCACGTAGAGCAAGTCGTCCGGCTGCAGGTAGGCGAACTGCATGGCGTCGCCGTCGGCGGCCTTGCTGGCGTCGTAGACGCGGGCCTCGACGTTGCTGCCGCGGCGGTGCATGACCACCACCTGGTCCAGGCGTGCGCCGACGTTGCTGCCGCGCGCCAGGGCCAGCGCCTCGAGGACCGAGACCGGGCGACGGATCGGGTAGGCGCCGGGTTGGGCAACTTCGCCGAGCACGTACACCTCGTTGGCCGCGGTGCTCTTGAGCAGCACGTCCACATGCACGACCGCGCCGACCTTCGATGCCTCTCGGGCGTAACCGTCTTCCAGGGTCTTCTGCACCTCGTCCACCGACATGCCCTGCAGCGGCAGGGTGCCGAGCAGCGGGAAGCTGGCGCGGCCGTCGGAGTTCACGGTGATCTCGCGGCTCAGGCCCGTTACCGGGTGCAGCAGGGTGTTACGCAGGTTGTCGGTCTGCGCCAGGGGCTTGGAGACCGAGAGGAACACGTCCTTCTCGCTGTCCTTGAGGACCTTGGCGTAGTGCCGCGCGACCACTTGCTGGGCTTGCGCGACCGTCATCCCGGCGACCTTCAACGGCGGCACGTAGGGCAGGTCGACGGTGCCGTCGGGCATCACCAGGCGGCTGCCGCTGAGCTGGGTGGCGTTGTAGAAGGTCAGCTCCAGCTGGTCGCCCGGCTGCAGGGTGTAGGCCTGCTGGCGGGTGGTGTCGAGGCGGAAGATGACATCGAGCACGTCCTGCGGGCGCAGCACCTGCTTGACCGGCACGACTTCGCTGAGCGGAGCCTTGCCTTGTTCGGCGCTGAGAATGCTCACCGGGGTGGTCTTGTCATGCGGATTGCTGCCGCATCCGCTCAGGGCGAGCACCAGGCAGGCAAGAACAATGGATGGATTACGCATGGCCTTCCCTCGCTCAGAGATTGTCGTAGACCCACTTCGGCATGTAGTAGCGGCGCGCATTGAATACGCTGCCGAGTATCCGGGCGTTGGCCTGGGTCAGGCGCTGGATCGCGGCTTGCGCCACCTCCCAGCGGGTTTCCTCGCCGCGCACCACCAGCACCACGCCATCGGCCAGGGCGGCGAGGGCCAGGGTGTCGGCGTTGGCGTAGACGGCCTCGCCGTCGATGACCACGAAGCGGTAGCGCTCGCCCAGGCGTGCGAACAGCGCCTCCAACGCCTGCGGTGCGAGGTGCGCCTTGTGCTGCCAGTAGTGCCCCAGCGGCATGAAGTGGAAGGGCAGGCCGTCGCTGGCCTCGATGCAGCGCTCCAGCGCCGGCGGCGACTCGGCCAGCACCAGGTCGAGGAAACCGCGCTCCTGGCCCAGGCCGAAGTGCTGGGTGAGGTTGGTCTTGGACAGGCTGGCGTCGATCAGCAACACCTCGCCGCGGCTGCTGCGGGACAGTTCGCCGGCCAGCATCAATGCACTGGTGGTGGTGCCGCTGCCGCTGTTGGCGGCGGTCAGCAGCAGAGTCTTGAGATTCTGGTCGAGCACGATGGCCGCCAGGTTGTTTTCGCTCGGGCGCTGGACTGCCAGGCTTTTCGACGACGAGGAACCATCCATCTCAACTCGCTCCATGGCCGGTGAGAACTTTCAGGGGGGTCTTGAGCATGATCTTCAGGTCGAGCCATGGGCTCTGCTGGGCGATATAGGCGACGTCCAGCTCGACGCGGCCGTCGAAGTCCACATCGCTGCGCCCGGACACCTGCCACAGCCCGGTGATCCCGGGGTAGACGCCCAGGCGGCGCAGGTGGTGATCGCGATAGGTATTGGCACGGAACGAGGTGGGCCGCGGGCCGACCAGGCGCATCTGGCCGCGCACCACGTTGAACAGGTTGGGCAGCTCGTCCAGGCTGGTGCGCCGCAGCCAGCGGCCGATGCCAGTGACGCGCGGGTCGCGGTCGATCTTGAAGTCGACGGAGTCCGGGCCGTGCTTGTTCAGGTGGCGCAGCGAATCCTTCAGCGCTTCGGCGTTGACCACCATGGTGCGGAACTTGACCATGCCGAAGCGGCGGCCATACAGGCCGGTGCGCTGTTGCACGAAGAATACCGGTCCGGGGCTGCTCAGCTTGATGGCAATGGCAACGGCCAGCAGCAGCGGCGAGAGCGCAATCAGCAGCAGCACGGCGAGCACGGCCGAGCTGCAGCGCTTGGTCCGCGACAGCGTCCACGGGCGGCCGCCCGGGCGGCCGAGAATCCAGCCGCGGCGTTGGCTGGCGATCGCCTGGGCAATCTTGTCGCGCATCTGCTCATCGCGGCGATTGAGCGAACGCGCGGTGGCTGCATGGCCCACTTCGGGCGAAGGCAGCGTCTTTTCCATCTCCATACCATGGCTCCGTAGGCGGCGTTGCCGTCGAAGGTCGGTGAAGTGGGGCGTGGGGTCAGGCCGGGGTGCGGACGGACTCCTCCGGAAACTGCAACGGGAGGAATTCGGCACAGTGGCCAGGCGGCAGGAGCGGAGCGTCCCGGAACGGGAGGCGGCGCGGCGTCGACTCAGGGCCGGCGTTGAAGGGGTCGGCCTGGGTCAGGCCGCAGCACTTCTTTACTGCATCGCACGCGTCCATCGGTGCGCCCTCACTTCTTGGTTGCTGGGTAATCCCGTCATGCCTTTGACGGTGATGGCTAGGCGACAGTATAAGCGTGAATAAATTGACTTCTAGGGTGTTGGTGGACGTTTTTTTGGCGCGTCTGTATCGCGGATGAGGCAGGATGCTGTGACGCAGGTCCGCAAAAAAGTGGCCATATGCTGGCTATTCAATGCCTTATCGAGGGGTGTGGAAGTTGCATCGGAGATACAGTTACCCGCCGATCTGTAAAAAAAACGGACGACCGGTAGAGGTTGCATGGCTCATCGGCAGAACAGCGAAATCCCTCTGTTTTGAGCCTAAGTAACGAATATTAATAGCGTTTGATCATTCAGGGCCGTGCGCGGAAGCAAGCTCTGGACTCCGACGAACGGTCATGGGAGCGAAAGCACCCAACCCCTCGTTGTGATGGCCCATTGAAATCCCTGTGATTCAAGGGGATATCCGCCAAATATAAGCTGTCATGAATGACCGGAAATCTTGAATCGACGTTCTTTTGACAATTCCGACACCTTGGGCCGCAGGTTTCTTTGCTAACATTCCGAAACAAATCGGCCTGATGGCCTTTTAGTGGCCGCTTCCGGCGGCTATTGCCCGCTCGCTCGAATCCATCGCAAGACATTCACCTCGTCCAGGGGGAAGCTTCATGGCCGTACAGCAACTCATCCTCAAGGGCCAGACGACGCTGCGTCAGCACGGTCTGGCGCACACGCTGCACAAGGCGCTGCTGAAAGTGGTCAACGCGGTGCTGCCGTTCAAGATCCTGCGCGGCATTACGCTGCAGAAGGTCGATCCGCGCTTTCTCGAATTGCCGCCGCACTATCGCGGGCTGTTCCTCAGCGAGGCGATGCTGCGGCCCTACGCGACCGATCCGCGCAACGAGATTTCCACCGACTTCCTCGATCACGCCCTGGCCAAGAACGACCAGTGCTACGGCATCTTCGAGGGCGAGCGTCTGGCGGCTTACGGCTGGTACTCGCGCAAGCCCACGGGCATCGACTCGACGCCGCTGAACCTGCACTTCGACCCGGCCTACGTGTACATGTACAAGGGCTTCACCCATTACGACTATCGTGGCCAGCGCCTGCATGCCATCGGCATGAACCGGGCGCTGCAGCACTTCCTGGAGGAAGGCGACAAGGGCCTGGTGTCCTATGTCGAGTCGGGCAACTTCGACTCGCTGAAGTCCTGCTACCGCCTGGGTTACGTGGACGCCGGCTCGATCTACCTGTTCCGTTTGTTCGGCCGCTACCGCAGCGTTGCCAGCAGTGGCTGTGGGCCTTATGGGTTGAGGTTGCGGCGGGCCTGAGGTTTCCGGGTCTTCGTCGGCGCGAGCTTGCTCGCGAACCGCATGGCAGAGCATGTCCCTGTAGGAGCGGATTCATCCGCGATGCTTTTCGCGGACAAGGTCCGCTCCTACACCATTCCGTCATCCCCGCGAACGCTGGAACCCAGAGACGCTTCTGGCTTGGGCGTTTCCGCGCCGCTTTGGCATGTTCGGAGGCTTCTTGTTTCGCCTCTCGGCGAGTCCCTTTTGTCAAACGCCATGTATGGACCGGAGACATGGTGGACACATGTGCGGGGACATGGTTGACACATTATGGTCCGTAGTCGGGATTGTTCAGGTCGATGGTGCGGAGCAGTTGATGGCAGAAATACACGTCGTACAGGACCTCGCTATCGGGTCTGGGACGGATGGCAATCAGGTGCCCAGCAAGCCCTTTGGCGATGCGGAAGTAGCGTTTTCTAAAGCGGAATCGGCTGTGATAGACCTTCGTCACTTCGTCGTCCATGGCGTATTCGAAGTCCTCTAGTTCCTCTGGAAATGACCAAGGGCTTGGGCGGTAGCGCTCCATGGGAACCTGGTAGCCCAGCGCTTCGTGGGGCCGGTGATGGTTGTAGATCTCACGCCACTGGTCGAAGGCCGCCTGGGCTTCGACCAGGTCGTGAAAGTGTTTTCCCTTGAGCACCTCGGCCTTGAGGGCGCGATGGAAGCGCTCGTTCTTGCCATTGGTCTGTGGGTGGTAGGGCCGGCTGAAACTCAAGCGAATTCCCAGCCTGACCAGCCAGACACCCAGTTCGGATAATTCCCCGGGGTTGCGTGGCGAGCCCCAGGGCGAGCCATTGTCGGTGTTGATTCGGGCTGGCAGGCCATAGCGTCGAAAGATTTCGGTCAGCTTTTCCTGGACCGTTTCCTTGCGCTCATTGGCACAGGCTTGGATCGCCAGGTTGAAACGGGAGTGGTCATCCACCACGGTCAGCGGATGACACTGGCCTTGCTGGGTCGGGAAGTAGCCCTTGAAGTCCATCTGCCAGAGGTCATTGGGGGCTTCGTGTTCGAAGCGCTGCCAAGGCTTCTTGGCTTCCTTTTCAGGCGGCAGGATCAGCGTGTGACGGTGCAGGACATTGGTCACGGTGCTAGGAGCAATGCAGCGTCTCAGGACATGGCTGATCTTGCGTCCGCCCCACGCGGGATGCGCCTGGCGCAAGGCGACCACCTCTGTCTCCAGCTCCGGCGGGGTGCGTCTGGGGCTGCTGAGCGGCCGGCGGGACTGCTCACGCAATCCCTCTCGCCCTTGCTGCGCGTATCGCTTAAGCCGCTTGTAGGCCGTTTGCGGGCTGATTCCGAAACGTCGGCAAAGCTCTCGCTTGTTGCTGTCGGGCTGTAAGGCCAGGGCAATGAATTCCTCTTTCAGGCTCATGGTGTCTCTCGTGTTCCAGGGCATGGCGTGGATTCCCGACAAGGCTGCTCGCCGGAAAGTGTCAACCATGTCCCCGCACACCTGTCAGCTATGTCCCCGGTCCGTACATCAAACGCCACAAAAGGAACCAAAAAGGCTTGCCCCGACATACGGGTCCGGCAAGCCGGACTTCCCTCGCACATCCCCACGCACCCGGAGGCCCGCCCCGAGGGTACGTCCCTGTAGCCCATCGGGGCTTTTGCGACATCCATGTCGCGCAACCTCCTCTGCGTGGGCTTTGCTCGGCCTTCTGTAAGGGGCGCTCCGGCGCGCGCGGATACTCCTGCTCTTCGTAGGATCGAGGGGGACGCGTAGTCCTTGCTCGCGAACCGCACGGCACAAATGCCGAACCTGTAGGGCGAATAACCCCGAAGGGGTTATCCGCCGTTCTCGTGCCGGGCTGCGGCGCATAACCGCGAACGCGGTTATGCGTCCCACGGTTGGAATTGGCGCGGGGATTTTCGCGGATGAATCCGCTCCTACAGGATCGCGCCGAACAGCCCCCTCTCCCGCTTGCGGGAGAGGGTTGGGGAGAGGGTGCGGAGTTGGCCAAAGGCACAGGCGCCGAGAGATTCGCGGATAAGATCCGCTTCTACGTTTCCGAGTGGCGTGGCGCTCGGCGAGAAAAGAAGGCGCCTTGCGGCGCCTTCTTCGTTTACAGCAGTAGCGTTCGGATATCGCCGAGCAGCTCGCCCAGGCGCTTGGTGAAGCGTGCGGCGGCGGCGCCGTTGATCACCCGGTGGTCGTAGGACAGCGACAGCGGCAGCATCAGGCGCGGCTGGAAGGCCTTGCCGTCCCACACCGGCTGCATGGTCGCCTTGGACACGCCGAGGATCGCCACTTCCGGCGCGTTGACGATCGGCGTGAAGCCGGTGCCGCCAATGTGGCCGAGGCTGGAAATGGTGAAGCAGGCGCCCTGCATGGCGTCGGCCGAGAGCTTCTTGGTGCGCGCCTTTTCCGCAAGTTCCGCGGCTTCGGCGGCCAGTTGCAGCAGGCTCTTCTGGTCGACGTTGCGGATCACCGGCACCAGCAGGCCGTCCGGGGTGTCCACGGCGAAGCCGATGTGCACGTACTTCTTGCGGATCAGCGCCTTGCCGCTGGGGGCGAGGGAGCTGTTGAAGTCCGGCAGTTCCTTGAGCAGGTGCGCACAGGCTTTGAGCAATATCGGCAGGATCGTCAGCTTGGTCCCGGCTTTTTCAGCCACTGCTTTCTGCGCGATGCGGAAGGCTTCCACCTCGGTGATGTCCGCCGATTCGAACTGGGTGACGTGCGGCACGTTCAGCCAGCTGCGGTGCAGGTTGGCGGCGCCGACCTGCATCAGGCGGGTCATGGCCACTTCTTCCACTTCGCCGAACTTGCTGAAGTCGACTTCCGGAATCGGCGGGATGCCCGCGCCACCGCTGACCGCGGCTCCGGCCGGAGCTGACTTGGCGCGCTGCAGCTGTTCTTTGACGAACAGCTGCACGTCTTCCTTGAGGATGCGGCCTTTCGGACCGGTCGCCTTCACTTCGGCCAGCTCGACGCCGAACTCGCGAGCGAGCATGCGCACGGCAGGGCCGGCGTGCACCTTGGCACCGTCACGGCTGGGGGCACCGACCGGCGCCGGTGCTTCTACTTTCGCCGGCGCTTCGGCAGGCGCCGGCTGTGCCGCGGCTGGTGCGGCAGCTGCGGGTGCTTGTGCTGCGGCTGCGCCGGCGACCTCCAGTTCGAGGATTTCATCGCCTTCCTTGAGCGTGTCGCCGATCTTCACCTTGAGCGCTTTAACGACGCCGGCAGCCGGGGAGGGGATCTCCATGCTCGCCTTGTCCGACTCCAGGGTCAGCAGGCTCTGGTCGGCTGTGATGCGGTCGCCGACCTTGACCATCAGCTCGATGATCGCGCCCTGGCCATTGCCGATGTCCGGCACCTTCACCGTCTGCACGCCGCCAGTGGTGGGCGGCGGTGCTGCCGCCGGAGCCGCCGGAGCAGGTGTCGGCTTGGGCGCCTCGGCGGGCGCGGGTGCATGGAGGCGCTGCCGCTGGTTGTGCGCCGCCTTCAACCTCCAGTTCGAGGATTTCGTCGCCTTCCTTGAGGGTGTCGCCAATCTTCACCTTGAGCGCTTTCACGACGCCGGCAGCCGGGGAGGGGATTTCCATGCTCGCCTTGTCCGACTCCAGGGTGAGCAGGCTCTGGTCGGCTGTGATGCGGTCGCCGACCTTGACCATCAGTTCGATGATCTCGCCCTGGCCATTGCCGATGTCCGGCACCTTCACCGTCTGCACGCCGCCAGTGGTGGGCGGCGGTGCTGCCGCCGGAGCCGCCGGAGCAGGTGTCGGCTTGGGCGCCTCGGCGGGCGCGGGTGCACTGGCGACAGTCTGCGCAGCGCCTTCGACCTCCAGTTCGAGTATCTCGTCGCCTTCCTTCAGGGTGTCGCCCACCTTGACCTTCAGGCTCTTCACCACGCCTGCCTTCGGCGAGGGGATTTCCATGCTGGCCTTGTCCGATTCGAGGGTCAGCAGGCTCTGGTCGGCCTCGACCTTGTCGCCGACCTTGACCAGCAGTTCGATGACTTCGCCCTGGCCGTTGCCGATGTCGGGTACGCGGATCAACTCGCTCACGATGCCTCTCCTCAGCAGTCCAGGGGGTTGCGCTTGTCGGGGTCGATGCCGAACTTGGCGATGGCTTCGGCCACCGTCTTCGGCTCGATGTCGCCGCGATCGGCCAGGGCCTCCAGGGCGGCCAGGACCACCCAGCGCCGGTCCACCTCGAAGAAGTCGCGCAGGTTGCCGCGGCTGTCGCTGCGGCCGTAGCCGTCGGTGCCTAGCACCTTGTATTCCTTGCCAGGCACCCATTGGCGGATCTGCTCGGCGTACAGCTTCATGTAGTCGGTGGAGGCGATCACCGGGCCCTTGCGGCCGTTCAGGCATTCCTCGACGTAGCTAAGGCGCGGTTTCTGCTGCGGGTGCAGGCGGTTCCAGCGCTCGACGGCCAGGCCGTCGCGGCGCAGCTCGTTGAAGCTCGGCACGGACCAGACGTCGGCGCCGATGCCGAAGTCCTCGCGGAGGATCTTCGCCGCCGCTTCCACCTCGCGCAGGATGGTGCCGGAGCCTAGCAACTGCACGTGGTGCGCGGCGTCGCGCTTGTCTTCCTCGAACAGGTACATGCCCTTGATGATGCCTTCCTCGATGCCGGCCGGCATGGCGGGCTGCGGGTAGTTCTCGTTCATCACGGTGATGTAATAGAAGACGTTCTCCTGCTCCTGCAGCATGCGCCGCGCGCCGTCATGGATGATCACGGCCAGCTCGTAGGCGTAGGTGGGGTCGTAGGTGCGGCAGTTGGGCACGACCGAGGCGAGGATGTGGCTCTGGCCGTCCTCGTGCTGCAGGCCTTCGCCGTTCAGGGTGGTGCGCCCGGCGGTGCCGCCGAGCAGGAAGCCGCGGCTCATGGCGTCGCCGGCGGCCCAGGCGAGGTCGCCGATGCGCTGGAAGCCGAACATCGAATAGAAGATGTAGAAGGGCAGCATCGGCTGGCGGTAGTTGCTGTAGGCGCTGCCGGCCGCGACGAAGGAGGACATGGCGCCGGCCTCGGTGATGCCTTCCTCGAGGATCTGGCCCTTCTTGTCCTCGCGATAGAACATCAGTTGTTCCTTGTCGACCGGCTCGTAGAGCTGGCCCACCGAGGAATAGATGCCGAGTTGGCGGAACATGCCTTCCATGCCGAAGGTGCGGGCCTCGTCGGGAATGATCGGGACGATGCGCGGGCCCATCTCCTTGTCTTTGACCAACTGCGTGAGGATGCGCACGAAGGCCATGGTGGTGGAGATCTCGCGGTCGCCGGTGCCGTCGAGCAGGGCCTTGAGGGTGTCCAGTGGCGGCACCGGCACGCTGAAGGCGTTGCCTTGGCGATGTGGCACCGAGCCGCCGAGGCTGGCGCGGCGTTCGGCCAGGTACTTGGCTTCGGCGCTGCCGGGGTCGGGTTTGTAGAAGGGCACTTTCGCCAGGTCCGCGTCGCTGACCGGGATGTCGAAGCGGTCGCGAAAGGCGCGCAGGCTTTCGACGTCGATCTCGTGGATGTTGTGCGCGATGTTCTTCGCTTCGCCCGTGCCGGTGCCGTAGCCCTTGATGGTCTTGGCCAGGACCACGCTGGGCTGGCCCTGGTGGTTCACCGCCGCGTGGTAGGCGGCATAGACCTTGTAGGGATCGTGACCGCCGCGGTTGAGCTTCCAGATTTCGTCGTCGGAGAGGTCCTTGACCATCTCCAGCAGCTCCGGGCGCGTGCCGAAGAAGTATTCGCGCACGTAGGCGCCGTCCTTCGCCTTGTAGTTCTGGTATTCGCCGTCCACCGCCTCGTCCATGCGCGCCTGCATGAGGCCGGCGGTGTCCTTGGCGAACAGCGGGTCCCAGAAGCGGCCCCAGATGACCTTGATCACGTTCCAGTTGGCGCCACGGAACACGCCTTCGAGTTCCTGGATGATCTTGCCGTTGCCGCGCACCGGGCCGTCCAGGCGCTGCAGGTTGCAGTTGACCACGAAGATCAGGTTGTCGAGCTTCTCGCGCCCGGCCAGGGCGATGGCGCCCAGGGACTCCGGCTCATCGGTCTCGCCGTCGCCGAGGAAGCACCAGACCTTCTGCTGGCCGGGTTCGATGAAGCCGCGGCTCTCCAGGTATTTCATGAAGCGCGCCTGGTAGATCGCCTGGATCGGGCCCAGGCCCATGGACACCGTGGGGAACTGCCAGAAGTCCGGCATCAGCCAGGGGTGCGGGTAGGAGGAAATGCCCTTGCCGCCGACCTCCTGGCGGAAGTTCTCCAGCTGGTCCTCGCTCAGCCGCCCTTCGAGGAAGGCGCGGGCGTAGATGCCGGGGGAGGCGTGGCCCTGGAAATAGATGAGGTCGCCGCCGTGGGTGGCGTCCGGGGCGCGGAAGAAATAGTTGAAGCCGATGTCGTAGAGGGTCGCCGAGGAAGCGAAGGTGGAGATGTGCCCGCCCAGCGAAGGGTCCTTGTGGTTCGCCCGCATCACCATGGCCAGGGCGTTCCAGCGCACCAGCGAGCGAATGCGCCGCTCCATGAACAGGTCGCCGGGCATGCGCGCCTCGTGCGTCACCGGGATGGTGTTGCGGTACGGCGTGGTGATCGCGTAGGGCAGCTGGGTGCCGGTGCGGCTGGCCAGCTCGCCCATGCGGGTCATCAGGTAGTGCGCGCGGTCTTCGCCTTCGCGGTCGAGGACGGACTCCAGGGCGTCCAGCCACTCCTGGGTTTCTACGGGGTCGATATCGTGCATGGCGGGTACCTTGCTGGGTTGCGACAGGCCCACGCTGGTTCGCCGCCCCGGGCGATCCCGGCGGCAAACGGCCGGAATACCGCCAGTCCAAGTACCCTCGACAGCCAGGTTGGGGCGCGCGGCGGGCGCGGAAGCTCGGGTAGAGGCTATAGCCTAGCTGGCAGCCGCCACCGCGCCACCGCAGCGGGCCTCGCCTTGCGCGATGACGCTCAGCGCTCGCGCAGCAGGCGGGCTTCGGTGAGCAGGCGTTCGTTGTCGCGGTTCAGGCGAGTCAGCTCGTCCTGGTGGCGGCGCAATTCGCCGCGAAGCTGGCCGCTGACCTCCTCGTGCTGGCGCAGGTCCTGTTCGCGTTGCTCGGCTGCGGCGAGGCGCAGCTGGTCGAGCCTTTCCTCCAGCGCGGTGATCTGCGCGTCGCGGTCGCGCAGGCGTGCCTCGAGATCGCCGGCGGCCTGGCGCAAGCGGGCGTTGGTCAGTTCGACCTGGTGCTTCTGCTGCTGCAGTTGGCGGGCCTGCTCCCGGGTCTCGCGCGTTTCCTCGGCCAGTGCCTGGTTCTGTGCCTGCAGTTCATCGATGCGCTGGCGGGCGAGGCGCAATTCCTGCTGCTGGTCCTGTCGCTGGCGGGAGAGTTCGCCGCGTTCTTCAGCCAGGGCCGCGCGCGCTTCCTGCTGCAGGCGGTTGGCCAGCTGGCCTACCAGTTCGCCGAGCTCCTCGCTGAGGGAGGAGGGGGAATGGCCGGTCTGCTCGGCATCCAGCTCCTTCAGGAGGCGGTGGATGGTCGATTTGGAGCCGGTGTTGCCCAGCTCTACACGCAGGGCGTCGATGCTCGGATGTTCGCCGCGCGCCAGTATGGATTGACGTGCGATACGTACTTCTTCCTTGCTGACTCCGCTTCTGGCCATCGACGCTTTGGTCCTTTATGTAATTAATTACGTACTACGTATTACATACTATTTGGAGGCGATAGCACAGCACGTTCTGAGGTCGCGAACGGCATGCGCGTGAAGGGAGAGCACCGGGCAGCGCAACCGCCGCCCGGCATCGGGTATCAGGACGCCGGAGCGCCGGGAGAGGGCGAAGCAGTGCCGGCCAGGGGCGCGAACTGGTCCGGCGTCAGCGTCTCGTGCTCCAGCAGCAGTTTCGCGCCGGCGTCGAGGTCGGTGCGACGCTGCGCCAGCAAGGCCTTGGCACGCTGGTAGGCCTCTTCGACCAGCGCGCGGATGCACAGGTCCACTTCCCGCGCGGTGGCCTCGGAGTAGTCCTTCTCGCGCAGGCCGGGGTGGTTGTTGCCGTCACCCAGGTAGGGCGTCATCTGCCGCTCCAGCACCGCCTGGCCGAGTTCCTCGCTCATGCCGAAGCGGGTCACCAGTTGGCGGGCGATGTCGGTGACCTTGGCCAGGTCGTCGGCGGCGCCGGTGGAAATCTCGCCGAACACCAGCGATTCCGCGGCGCGTCCGCCGAGCAGCACGACCATGCGGTCCTTGAGTTCCTGGCGGCCGATGAGGAAGCGATCCTCGGTGGGGCGCTGCAGGGTGAAGCCAAGCGCGCCGATGGAGTGGGGGACGATCGATACCTTGTGCACGGGGTCCATGCGCGGCAGCGAAACGGCGGTCAGCGCATGGCCCATCTCGTGATAGGCCACCACTTCTCGCTCGTGGGGCTGGAGCAGGCGGCTCTTGCGCTCGGCGCCCGCCACTATGCGTTCCACCGCGGCGGTGAAGTCCTGCATGCCGACGGCATCGGCAGAACGCCGTGTGGCGCCGATGGCGGCTTCGTTGACCAGGTTGGCCAGGTCGGCGCCGGTGAAACCGGTGGTGATCCCGGCGATCTGCTCGACATCCACGTCCGGCGCGGCGGTGATGCGTTTCATGTGCACCTTGAGGATGGCGGAACGGCCCCGGCGGTCCGGGCGGTCGATGAGGACCTGGCGGTCGAAGCGGCCGGCGCGCAGCAGCGCCGGGTCGAGCACCTCGGGGCGGTTGGTGGCGGCCAGCAGGACCACGCCTTCGCGCGGGTCGAAGCCGTCGAGTTCGGCGAGCAGCTGGTTCAGCGTCTGCTCCTTCTCGTCGTTGCCGCCGAAGGAGCCGAGCCCGCGCATCTTGCCGAGGGCGTCCAGTTCGTCGATGAAGATGATGCAGGGCGCCGCCTTGCGCGCCTGCTCGAAGAGATCGCGTACGCGGGCGGCGCCGACGCCGACGAACAGCTCGACGAACTCCGAGCCGGAGATGGAGAAGAACGGCACCCCGGCCTCGCCGGCTACCGCCTTGGCCACCAGGGTCTTGCCGGTGCCCGGCGGGCCGACCAGCAGGATGCCCTTGGGGATACGCGCGCCGAGCCGGCCGTAGGTCGGGCGGTCCTTGAGGAAGGACACCACCTCCTGCAGCTCGGCCTTGGCCTCGTCGATGCCGGCGACGTCATCGAAGGTGACGCCGGTGTCCTTCTCGACGAACACCTTCGCCCGCGAACGGCCCACCGACATCATCCCGCCCAGGCCCTGTTTCTCTGCCAGGCCGCGGAAGAAGAAGGTCCACAGGGCGAAGATCAGGATGAACGGCAGCAGCCAGCCGAGCCACTTGCCGGCCGGATTCTCGCCGACGCCAGTGAAGGCCACGTTGGTCTTGGCCAGCTCGCCGGCCAGCTCCGGCTCGACGCGGATGGTGACGAAACGCTTGTGGCCGTTGATCGGCTCCTTGAGCGCACCGCTGATCTGCTGCTGGTCGACGCGCAGGTCGCTGACCTTGCCGTCAGCCACCAGTTGCAGGAACTGGCTGTAGGGAATCGTCTCCTGGGTGGCGCGGGTGGCCATCCAGTCCTGGATCAGCAGCAGCGCGCTGAACGCCGCGATGAAGTACCAGATGTTCCACTGGTGGTGCTTTTCGATTTCCATGCGCTCGCTTCCTCCGGCGGTCAGGCGGCCGTCGCTCCACGGTGCGATAGACCTGAATAATGGCACTTGATACTGGCCAATTGCGCGACGGGTTAATCAGGATCAAAAAAACCTCAGATAGCTTGGCGCACTTTGACGGTATCGGAGTGGAGAGGAACGGCGCATGACTACACGCGACTTCAATTCCCACCTGCGCAACCGGCGTGATGCGGGACTGAGGCTGGCCCAGGCGCTGTCCCACTTGCGTGGGCGCACGGACCTGCTGGTGCTGGCCCTGCCGCGAGGCGGCGTACCGGTAGCCTATGAGATCGCCCACGCCCTGCAGGCGCCGCTGGACCTACTGGTGGTGCGCAAGCTGGGTGCGCCGGCGCAACCGGAGCTGGCCATCGGGGCTATCGCCAGCGGCGGCGTGCGGGTGCTCAACCCCGACCTGCTGCGCTACGAAGGCGTGACCGACGAAGAACTCGAGCGCATCGCCCAGCGCGAAGGGCGTGAGCTGCTGCGGCGCGAAGGCCTTTACCGTGGCGAGCGGCCGCGCCCGACAATCCGTGGCCGCCAGGTCCTGCTCGTGGATGATGGCCTGGCCACCGGCGCGACCATGCGTGCGGCCGTCGAGGCGGTGCGCCGGGAGGCGCCGGCTCGCATCCTGGTGGCGGCGCCGGTGGGCTCTGCGGAGGCCGTCGCCGACCTGGAAGCGCTGGCCGACGAGGTGGTCTGTCCGCTGGTGCCCGGCATGTTGTCCTCCATCGGCCGCTGGTACCTGGATTTCGCCCAGACCGAGGATGACGAGGTGCGGGAGCTGCTGCGTACGGCCTGGGAGGAGGAAGCCCGACGCAACCCCGGAGTACAGCGATGAACACGAACCGCGACCTGCGCCTGGCCCTCGACGGCGAGTGGCTGGAGGCGCGCCTGACGCTGCCGGAGCAGGCCCGGGGCCTGGTGGTGTTCGTGCATGGCAGCGGCAGTGGCCGACAGAGCCCGCGCAATTGCCAGGTAGCTGCGCAGTTCAATGGCCTGGGGCTGGCGACCTTGTTGTTCGACCTGCTCAGTGTCGCCGAGCAGCGCCTGGACAATCGGACCTGCGAACTGCGCTTCGATATCGAGCTGCTCACCCGGCGCCTGCTCGCGTTGCTCGACTGGCTTGCGGCCGAGCCCGAGCTGCGCGACCTGCCGCTCGGGCTGTTCGGCGCCAGCACCGGTGCGGCGACCGCATTGCGCGCTGCGGCGGAACGGCCGAGCCAGGTACGCGCGGTGGTTAGCCGAGGAGGGCGAACCGACCTGGCCGATGCGGTCCTGGGCGAGGTGCGCGCGGCAGTGTTGATGATCGCGGGCGGCGCCGATCCGTTCATCGTCCAGGCCAACCGCGAGAGCCTGCGCCGCCTGGGGAGCGAATGCGACCTGCAGACGGTGCCGGGCGCAACCCACCTGTTCGAGGAACCGGGCGCGCTCGAGCAGGTGGCCCGCCTGGCCGGCGCCTGGTTCGTGCGCTACCTGGCCGGCTGAGCGGCAGCCTGGCGCAGCACATGCACGGCGAATGTCGTCTCGTAGGGCGGTACCCGGCACTCGACGATATCCCGCGGCGCCACCTGCAAATGGATGCCGACGATGTCGGCGCGAATCGGCTGGTGCGCGGCATGGCGGTCCACCAGCACCGCGCAGCGAACATCCTGCGCGCCCAGGCTTGCCAGGTAGGCGCAGGTGCGCAACAGCGAATGGCCTTCGTACAGCACATCGTCCACCACCAGCAGCGTCATGCCGGCCTGCACCAGGCTGGCAAGCTGCGGGTTGTCTTCCAGATGCACCTGCGGGTGCAGCAGGCTGAGGTCGTCGGCGTAGCGCTTGACCTTCAGTGCATGGACCTGCAGCGCGGGGTCGTGCTCCAGCAGGCGTTGTTGCAGGTGTCGGGCTAGCGGTTCGCCGCGGCGCAGGATGCCTACCAGCGCGCTGCGCCCGACCGGCAGCAGTGCCCGCGCTTCCAGCGCCATGCGGTCGAGGATGCCTTCGAGTTCCGTGGTGTCGTACAGGCGATGGCCTTCGTTCGGCATGCTGTTCTCCTGTTGGCATGCTCCGCGCGGGGCGGACGGCGGCGGATGTGTCCGTCGCCTGGAAGTCTAGTCCTGGCTAACCCCCACTCGCTGCGCAGCGGGCGGCAGGCGGTCGGCTCGCCGTCGAGGCGACCGGGCGCGGGGCTAGACTGCAAGGACATGGCAACGGCCTCGCGCCGATGCCAGGCAGGGGAGCACGAGGCTCCCTTCCCGTATGCCGGCGGCGCCGGTACCCAGGGGATCTGCGGTCGGCGCCCAGCCGCCGGAGGTGTCCCATGAGCATGGCCAACCGCCTGCAAAGCTGCCTGACGCAGCATGCATCCCGCTACGAACTGCTTCCCCACAGCCTGACCATGACCACGCGCGAGGCCGCGCGCCGCGCCGGCGTTCCGCCGCAGCAGATGGCCAAGCCGGTGATCCTCGATGACTTCCAGGGCCATTGGCTGATGGCGGTGATCCCGGCCACCCGGCAAGTCGATCTGCAAAAGGTGCACAAGCTGACCCGGCGCAACTGGCGCCTGGCCCGCGAAGGCGATTTCGCCGCGCGCTTCGACGACTGTGCGCCGGGCGCGATTCCACCGGTGGGCAATGTCTTCGGCCTGGAAACGCTGATCGACCAGTCGCTGGGCGAGCAGCCGGACATCTATTTCGAAGCCGGCGACCACACCGCCCTGGTGCACATGAGCGGCCGCCAGTACCTCGACCTGATGCCCGAGGCCAAGCAGGGGCGTTTCTGCGAGTAGCCTGTCGGGGGCGGCAGCGGGTCGCCAGGGCGCCAGTAGTGGTGCATGAGCGCTCTGGCATCCGGGGGCTGGCGTCCGCCCGGATAGATTTGCTGCGGCCGAGGCGGCCGCTCCCGTTGCTAGCGGCGCGCCGCCATGGGGCGATGAGCTACTGAGTGGCTCGTCGGGCCCGGCTGCGAGCGTTGGTGACGCTTCTGCGCCTAAAGGTCCGTGGCCGTGGGGCAAAAGGGGGTCTAAAGAAGTATTTCCTTCCCTGGCCGACTGCGTAACGTGGCTGCTGATAACTGCGAGAACGTCATGAGCAGCCCTGCCCAATCGCCCACGCGGACACGCCATGCCAGACTGGCCAATGGCATGCCCGTCACCCTTGTCGAGGACCCGCGCAGCGACCGCGCGGCGACCCTGGTGCGGGTCGCCGCCGGCAGCCACGACGAACCGCCGGCGTATCCGGGGCTTGCGCACTTCCTCGAGCACCTGGCGTTCCTCGGCGGTCGCGAGTACCTCGATGGCGAGCGCCTGATGCCCTGGCTGCAGGCGCGGGGCGGCCGGGTGAATGCCAGCACCCAGGCGCGCCATACGGACTACCACTTCGAAGTGCCCGGCGCTTGCCTGGGCGACGGCCTGGCCCGGCTGTTCGACATGCTGGACAGGCCGCTGCTCGATCCCGCCGCCCAACGCAGCGAGCGCGAGGTGCTCGATGCGGAGTACCACGCCCGCTCGACGGACAGCACGACCCTGATCGACGCCGCCCTGGCCACGGCGGTGGCCAGTGACCATCCGATTCGGCGCTTCGTCGCCGGTCGCCGCTCCAGCCTGCCGGTGGAGGAGGCTGCCTTCCAGCAGGCGTTATGGCAATTCCACAAGCGCTACTACCAACCCGCCAACCTGACGCTCTGGCTGCAGGGGCCGCAGGACCTGGACGAGTTGCAGGCGCTGGCCGAAGCGCACTTCGGCGGATGGCCGCAGCGCCCGGCGTCCATGCAGGAACTGCCGCCATCGCTAGTGCCGCTGACCGACGAGAACCTGAGTCTTCGCCTGCCGGGCGCACCCCGCCTGGTGCTGGGGCTCGTCGTCGACGCGCTGAATCCTGCCGCCGAGCAGACCCTCGACGTGCTGGGCGATCTTCTCGCCGACGAGGCGCCCGGCGGCCTGATGGCGGATTTGGGTGAGCGTGGGTTGTGCGACTGCGCGACGCTCCGCGTGGTTTTTCGCGGGGCAACGGACGCGCTGTTGGCCGTGACTTTCGAGTTGGCGGAGGAGGGCTGCGAAGCGGCCGTCGAAGCGGCCTTCAACGACTGGCTGGCGGCGCTTCAGGCGTGCCCCGAGCCGGTTCGCGCTGCGCGCCTGCCGCTCGTCGGCCTCGACCGCCTGGAGCCCATGGAGCAATTGCGTGAGCGAGCCCGTGGTTTGCCGGCGCCGCTTTCATCGCCGTTGCTGCCCGCGATGCTCGTCGCTCCGCGCATTCGCCTGCTGGTTTCAGCGGATGCCGAAGGTGTCTCCACCCAGGTGTCCGGTTTCGCCCTGGTGATCGGTCGCCTGCCGGTTGTGGAGCCGCCACCGGTAGACGGGGCGTGGCGCTTCGTCATGCCCGAGCCGGCGAGCGAGCAGGCCGACGGGCGTCTGCACATGCGCTGGCGCTTCGCCGAGCGTCCCTGTCGCAGCCACTTCCTCGTGCGGCGCCGCGCCTTGCGCGCACTGGCAGGATTGTCGCGCTTGCAGGGCGTGAACCTGCGCATCGATGAAGAGGGCTGCGACTGGACGCTGACCGTCGCAGGGCCGGGCGATCGCCTGCCCGGCATCCTGGAGCAGGCGCTGCCGATCTTGCGTCAGCCGGGCGCTGCCTTCGCCAATCAGGGATTGCGCCTGCTGGCGCGGGAGCGGTCGGCCTCGGACCTTCCCATTCGCCGCTTGCTCGAGGCGTTGCCGTCGATCCTGGCCGGGCCGGGCAAGGTGGAGCCCGACTGGGCGGCCGCCCGCTGGGATGCGCTCGCGCTGGGCGTGGCGCCGCCCGAGTCGGCGGCCAGCCTTGGCGAGCCTGCGACCTGCCCGCTGTTGCCGCCGCCGCTCCACGCGGGCCGTCACTGGCACAGGGTGGCGGGCGAGGGGGAGGCGGCCTTGCTGCTGTTCTGCCCGCTACCGGACCGGAGCGTGACCTGCGAGGCGGCCTGGCGGTTGCTCGCGCGGGCGCTCGAGACAGACTTCTACCGCCGGCTGCGCAGCGAACTGAATCTGGGCTATGCGCTGTTCTGCGGTTTTCGCCAAGTGGCTGGCTGGCGCGGCATCCTCTTCGCCGTGCAATCGCCCCATTGCGCCCCCGACGAATTGCTCGGTCACCTTGAAGCCTTTCTCCAGGGCGCTGCGAAAACCTTGCACGAGCTCGCCGACAGCACCCTGCGAGTGCTCGCCGAAGCGCTGGCCAGCTGCTTGGCGCCAAGTGGCCCGACCTGGGCTGATCAACTCGCCGGCGTCGATGACGGCCACGCCCAGGCACTCTCCGAGGTCGCGGGCCGCCTGAGCCGCGCCGATCTGCTCGCCGCCCATGCCGAACTGCTGAGCGAGCAGGGCGGCTGGTGCCTGCTCGCCAGCGACGCCTGACCCTCCTTTCCCTGCGTTCGTACCGCTACCCGGGGCCTCGTGCTCCGGTCGGCATGCCTGCGACTTTCGTTCGGCCCCGCCGGCCATGCTGCCAAGGTGCCGCTACCGCCGCGACCAAGGCGCCGAGCCCGTGGTCGCGGGAGTGTCATGGACTGCCGCAGCGCGCCGGGGCCCCCGGCGCAAGCAGCGCAGAATCGCGCCCAAGGCAGCGTATGGTCGCCGCCGCCGCGTTTCGATAATCGCCTCCGCCTCGACCGGCCCACCGGTCATTCATCCCTGCGGAGTGCGCCATGAACAAGAACAACACCGCCGTTCGCCTTTTCCTGCCCCTGTCCCTGGGCATGCTGGGTTGCCTGCAGCCGGCCTTCGCCGACATCAAGCTGTACGACAAGGACGACACGACCTTCTCCACGGACGGCTACTTCAACACCTTCTACGTCAACAGCGACGTGAACCGCGAGGGCGAGACCCTGGACCGCCGCCAGTCGCGGGTGAAGATGGGTTTCCTGCCCAACTACATCGGCTTCAACTTCGGCAAGAAGGTCGATGACCTCACCCTTGGCGGCCGCTCCTCGTTCTGGGTCACCATCAACGACGGCGAGCAGGACGGCACCAGCACCGCCATCGACGTGCGGCAGTTCTACGGCACCGTGGCCAGCGACTGGGGCGAGGTGCTGATCGGCAAGGACTTCGGCCTGTTCGCGCGTTCCAACATCTTCCTCGACGAACTGCTCGCCGGCTTCGGCAACGCCAGCGACACCCTGGGCCTGGTGGATGGCAAGGGTGTGTCCTTCGGCAACATCGGCACCGGCTACCCGTACCCGTTCCCGACCTCGCAGATCACCTACCGCAACAACAACCTGGTGGATGGCCTGCGCATCGCCGTGGGCCTGATGGACCCCATCGACACCAACCAGATCGACAAGGACGCCAGCAACGGCCTGGACGACAAGGCCTACCAGGACAACCCGCGCTACGAGAGCGAGGTGAGCTACCAGTTCGACCTGTCCGGCGCGCAGATCTACAGCTGGGTCAACGGTGCCTACCAGACCTCGAAGAACACCAACGACCAGGTCGAGGACGTCACCTCGAAGGGGCTCGGCTATGGGGTGCAGGCGAAGTTCGGCGGTTTCTCGCTGACCGGTTCGGGGTTCGCCGCCAAGGGCATCAACCCGTTCTTCACCAACAATGCCGGCGAAGCCGCGCTGCGCAATGTCGACAGCCGCGGCGTGCTGCTGCAGGGCTCGTACAGCTGGGGCAAGAACCGCCTGGCGCTGTCCGCCGGCAAGACCGAGGACGACGGCAATGGCCTGGGCACGCCGGCCGACTACTCGACCAAGGGCATCGCCTATTTCCGCACCATCAACGACAACCTCAAGCTGGTCGCCGAGTACAACCTCTACCAGATCGACGGCCGCGACGGCTCGACCCTGAGCGAGGACACCGACACCCTGGCCCTGGGCGCGGTGCTCAACTGGTAACTCCCGACTCCTTTGGCTCCATTTTCGGCGGGAAGGCCTGCATGGCTCCCGCCGTTTTTTTTGGCCGTGCTGCGGCCGGGAGGCGCAGGCGCGGCACCTCCTACCTTCGGAGGAGCCCGGCACGACCCAAGTAGCATGGGGCCACGCCTGGCGCCTTCGTATGATTCAGGCGTGACGAATCCGCGGTCGGGGCAAGTTTATGCAGCAAGGGCAGGGAGAAGGTGTCGTCAGGGGCATGTCCAGCGCCCGCGAGGCGGAGGCGGTGGCCCAGGACCTGGCGCGCCAGCTGATCCATCCGCACCTGGGGTTCGTCCTGTTCTTCTGTTCGGCCGAATACGACCTGACGGCGCTGGCGGCCGCCCTGGAACAGTATTTCGGCGGCATCGAACTGGTCGGCTGCACCACGGCCGGGGAGATCACGCCGCAAGGCTACGGGCGCGGCTGTGTCAGCGCCGTGGGCTTCGACGTGCGCAGTTTCGTCGTGTCCAGCGCGCTGATCGACGAGATGGAGCGCTTCAGCCTGATCGACGCGCAACAGATGGTCGAGTCGCTGGTAGCCGGCTGCCGCAGCGCCGAACTGGCGCCGATCAAGGACCACAGCTTCGCCCTGACCCTGCTCGACGGCCTGTCCAGCCGCGAAGAGGTAGTGCTGGCGGCGCTCAGCGCGGCGCTCGGGGCGATCCCGCACTTCGGCGGCTCGGCCGGTGACGACAACCACCTGACCCACACCCACGTCTATTACCGGGGCCAGTTCCATACAGGCGCGGCGGTGGTGCTGCTGTTCAACACCTGGCTCGACTTCGAGGTCTTCACCACCCACCACGTGGTGCCGCGCGGCGAGAAGCTGGTGGTGACCCGCGCCGACAGCGCCAGCCGCCGCGTGCTGGAGCTCAATGCCGAACCGGCGGCACTGGAGTACGCACGGCTGATCGGCGTGCCGCCGGAGAGGCTGAGCTTCGAGCTGTTCTCCGCGCATCCGCTGGCCGTGCGCATCAAGGACCAGTACTACGTGCGCTCGATCCAGCAGGTCCACGACGACCTCAGCCTGACCTTCTACTGCGCGGTGGAGACGGGAATCGTCCTCACTGCCATGAGCACCGGACCGCTGCTGCCGAATCTGCAGGCGCAGTTCCGCCGCCTGCATGAACGCCTGGGCCCGCCCTTGCTGACCATAGGCTGCGACTGCTTCCTGCGTCGGCTGGAGCTCGAGGTCGCCGGCGATACCGCGGCGACTTCCGAGTTCCTTCGCAGCCAGCAGGTCATCGGCTTCAACACCTACGGGGAACAATTCAATGGCATGCACATCAACCAGACCTTTACCGGGGTCGCCATTGGACGCCCCCACGGTGGAATCGCTCGCTGAGCTGCAGGCGCGCATCGACGAGCTGGAGCGCGACAAGCGCAAGCTGCAGCGCATCAACGCCGCGCTGATCGAGCGAGTCGAATCCAACCCCTCCGGCGGCGATGGCGCCTACGGCTTCTTTCAGCATTCGGTGGTGCTCGCCGAGCAGGTACGCGAGCGTACCGATGCGCTGAGCCAGGCGATGGTCGAACTGAAGTCCAGCAACCAGTTGCTCAGCGACGCCCGGCAACGCGCGGAAACCGCGCACCAGCACCTGCTCGAGGCCATCGAGAGCATTTCCGACGCCTTCGTGCTGTTCGATCCGCAGCAACGCATCCTGCTGTTCAACGAGCGCTTCCGCGCGCTCTGGGCGCCGACCCGCGCGCGCCTTTGCCCGGGTACGCGGCTGGCGGAGGTGCGGCGCCTGGCGCAGAGCAGCGGGCTGTTCGTCGAGGAGCAGCACAGCGCCGACGAGCAGCACACGCTCTATCGCCTGCGCGACGAGCGCTGGCTGCGCATGAGCGAACGGCCGACGCGCGATGGCGGCCTGGTGGTGCTCTACACCGACATCACCGAGATCAAGCAGAGCGAGACCGCGCGCCGCGAGCAGGCGGTGGCGCAGAAGTCGCACCTGCTGCAGCGCGCCGTGGACAACCTGTCCCAGGGCGTGGCCATGGTCGGCGCCGAGGGTACGCTGGAGCTGTGGAACCGACGTTTCCTGGAACTCTGCGGACTGGCGCCGATAGGTGCGCACCGGCCTTTCGCCGACGTGATGGTCGAGAGCGGCCTGCCGTTGCTCACCCCGCGCAGCCGTGGCGCCGATGGCGCGCCGCTGGGCGTCCTGGAGCAGCGCCTGTTCGATGGCCGCATGCTGGAGATCCGCACCCACGCGCTGCCCACCGGCGGCTTCGTCAACACCTTTACCGACATCACCGAGGGCTACCGCCACGCCGAGGCGTTGCGCGAGAGCGAGCGCTGGATCCGCCTGATCACCGACCAGGTGCCGGCGCTGATCGCCTACCTGAACGCCGAGCTGGTCTACGAGTTCACCAACAAGGTCTACGAACAGTGGTACCGCTGGCCCAGCGGTTCGATGCTCGGCCGCAACCTGCGTGACGTGCACAGCGCCGAACATTGTCAGCGCCTGGAGCCGTATTTCGAGCGGGCGCTGTCCGGCGAGAGCGTCACCTTCGAGATCGCCGAAACCAACCTGTCCGGCCAGGAGCGCTACATGCAGCGCTCCTACGTGCCCAATCGCCAGGCCGACGGCCAGGTCGTGGGGCTGTTCGTGCTGATCCGCGACATCACCGAGCGCCGGCGCACCGCCGAGGCGCTGCACCAGGCCTACCAGAACCTCGAACAGCGGGTGCGCGAGCGCACCGCCGAGCTGACCAGCCTGAACGATCAGCTCAAGCGCGAGATCGACGAGCGCAGTCAGGTCGAGGCGCGCCTGCGCGAGGCCAAGCGCGAGGCCGAGCAGGCAAACCTGTCGAAGACCAAGTTCCTCGCCGCGGTCAGCCACGACCTGCTGCAGCCGCTGAACGCCGCGCGGCTGTTCACCAGCGCACTGCAGGAGCGCGACGCCGTCGGCAGCGGCGGGCTGGTGCGCAACATCAGCCATTCGCTGGAAGACGTGGAGAACCTGCTGGGCACCCTGGTAGACATCTCCAAGCTGGACGCCGGGGTCATCAAGCCGGACATCACGTCCTTCGCGATCAGCGACCTGCTGGACAACCTCGCCGCCGAGTACCGCCAGGTGGCCGCCAGCGAGGGCCTGCGCCTGGACTTCGTGGCTTGCGACGCGCAGGTGCGCAGCGACCCGCAGTTGCTCGCGCGGATACTGCGCAACCTGCTGTCGAACGCCATCCGCTACACCCCCGAGGGGCGCGTCCTGCTGGGCTGCCGGCGGCGTCGCCATACCCTGTCCCTGGAGGTCTGGGACACCGGCACCGGGATCGCCGCCGAGAAGCTCGGCGAGATCTTCCAGGAGTTCAAGCGCGGCGACAGCCAGCGCTCCCACCAGGACCGCGGGCTGGGGCTGGGCCTGGCCATCGTCGAAAAGATCGCGCGCATGCTGGGCCACCGCATCCAGGTCGCGTCGGTGCCGGGCAAGGGCTCACGCTTTGCCATCGAAGTGCCGCTGGCGCGAAGCATGCCGCGCGCGCGACCGGAGCCGGTGCCGCAGACCGAGCGCCTGGTGGAGCGCCTGCAGGGCTCGCGGGTGTGGGTGCTGGACAATGACGCGGCCATCTGCGCCGGCATGCGCACGCTGCTGGAGGCCTGGGGCTGCCGGGTGGTGACGGCGCGGTCGGAGGAAGACCTGGCGCGCCAGGTGGACAACTTCCACGCCGAGTCCGACCTGCTGATCGTCGACTACCACCTGGACGACGGCTGCAACGGCGTGGATGCGGTGGCCTCGATCAACGCCCGGCGCGGCACGCCGCTGCCGGCGCTGATGATCACCGCCAACTACAGCAACGAACTCAAGCAACAGGTCCGCGACCTGGGCCACACGCTGATGCACAAGCCGGTGCGGCCGATGAAGCTGAAGACCGCGCTGTGCCATCTGATGGAGCGGGGCGCGTGAGCTGAGGCGCCGGGGCTGATCGTCAGCCATTCGCGGTAATCGGACCCGCACCCGGTGTTATGAACACCTGTAGGAGCGGACCTTGTCCGCGATCGCGCGCATGGCGCGCTCCTACAGGATGACGCCAACCATTCCGACCGCGCCGGACAGCCCCCTCTCAATTCAGGGAGAGGGTTGGGGAGAGGGAGGGGCGCTACGCGAATGCAAGGACGGGGGCGTTCAGGCGCGCTGTGCGACCGGCGTGCGGACCTTGGCGCGGAGGATCAGGGCGATGCCGCCGAGCACGGCGAGCGATACCAGCAGCAGGCGCAGGCTGATGTGCTCGCCGAGCATCAGGGCGCCGGACAGCGCTGCCAGCACGGGCACGCTGAGTTGCACCGAGGCGGCCTGGATCGCTGAAAGCCCTGGCAACGCGGCGTACCAGATGGCATAGCCGATGCCCGAGGTGACGGCGCCGGAAAGCACCGCGTAGGCCAGCCCCGGCAGGTCGGCCTGCAGGCGGTCATGGAAGATCAGGGCGAGCAGGGCGGCGAAGGCGATGGCCCGCAGGAAGTTGCCCGTGGTGGCCGCCAGTGGATCGCCCGCGTTGCGCCCCAGCAGCGAATAGAACCCCCAGGCGACGCCCGCCAGCAGCATCAACAGGGCGCCCAGCAACGGCGGCGCACCGGCGCTCGGCAGCAGCTGCACCAGCAGGCCGCCGAGGGCCAGGGCGAAGCCGAGCAGGGCCTGGTTGGCCAGGCGTTCACCGCGCAGCAGGCCGACCACCAGCATGGTCACCTGTACGGCGCCGAACAGCAGCAGCGCGCCGGTGCCGGCATCCAGTTGCACGTAGGCATATGAGAAAGCGGCGGCATAGACGAACAGCGCCGCCGCCGCGCGCCAATTGCCGCCAGCCTGGGCGGCATGTCCGCGCAGGCGCAGCAGCAGGCCGAGCATGAGCGCGCCGGAGAGGATGCGGATGCCGGTGAAACTCACCGCGTCGAGCTGGGTAGCCTTCAGGGCCAGGCGGCAGAGCAGCGAATTACCGGCGAAGGCCAGCATCGCCAGCGCCGTCAGCAACAGGGTCCGCTTGGCGGGCATGGGCCCTCCTCAGCGACGCAGGTAGGCGGTGAAGTCGATGTCGCTCGCGCTCAGGATCGCCTGCACGCGGTTATGCACGTTGAGTTTGCGCAGGATCGCCGAGACGTGGGCCTTCACGGTGGTTTCGGCGATCTCGAGGTTGTAGGCGATCTGTTTGTTCGACTCGCCCTTGGTCATGCGCTCCAGCACCAGCAGCTGCTTGCGCGTCAGCGCCTGCAGCAGCTCCGGCGGGATGCCGTGCTCTTCGTGCTGGCTGCGGCGGGGCGAGCTCTTCTGCGTGCGGATGATGTCCGAGGGCAGGTAGACGTTGCCGTTGAGGATCTGCTCGATGGCCTCGGTCATCTGCGCGCGCGGCGAAGACTTGGTGATGAAGCCGACGGCGCCGTAGGTGATGGCTTGCAGCACCACTTGCTTGTCCTGCTCGGCGGAAACGATAACCACCGGAATGGTCGGCGCCTCGTTGCGCAGGTTCATCAGGCCGCTCAGACCGTGCATGCCGGGCATGTTCAGGTCGAGCAGGATCAGGTCGAGGTCGTCGTGCTCCTGGGTCAGGCCCAGGGCGCTGTCGAGGTCGGCCGTCTCCATCACTTCGCTGCCGGGGAAGCCGTCGGAGATGACGTTGTGGATCGCCTCGCGGAACAGCGGGTGATCGTCGGCGATCAGGATCTTGTACATGGCCTTCACCTCGTTGTTGTCGTTATGGGCGGCACGTGGGGGGAGTCAGGGGAACGGGTGCGGCTGGGCTTCCTGCAAGGGTAGTCCGGCCTGTTCCCAGGCATCGATACCGTCACGGTACCAGTAGAGATTTGAATAGCCCAGCGCGTGGGCGCGACGCACCGCATTCCAGCTCGCCCAGCAGTCGGAGCGGCAGTAGAACACCAGCGGACGGGTCGCGTCACCGTCGGTCAGGCGCTGCAGGTTGTCGCGGAAATAGGCCTGCCAGGGAGGGCTCAGGTGGCCGTCGCCGGTGTTCGCCAGCCACAGGCTGCCGGGGAGGTTGCGGTGTTCCTCGGTGGCGACGAACCGGCCGTTGAGCCAGGTGCGCCGGTAGACGTCCACCAGCCGGGTGCGCGGTTCGCGCGCCAGCAGCGCGCGCAGGGCGGCGGTGTCGAGGGTGGTGGCGTGTTCGGCGCTGGCCGGAGTCGGGCTGCGGTAGCGGTCCACGCGGTAGCCGTCGCTGGAGAACAGCGGGCCGTCGGCGTGCGCGGCGGGGGTGCCGAGCAGGTACAGGCCCAGCAGCGCGCTTGGCAGGGCAGTGGCAAGGCGAGGCATGGTGGCATCTCGATATTTATTCTTGTAGCCGCCATTACAAGGCAGGCGCGCTGCTTTGGAAATTCGACGTTGAGAGGGGAAAACCAGTACCAAAGTAGGAGATTTCACCCCTTGCGCAGCGCGGCGTGCTGCGGATTGAAGCTGGCCACAGCGAGGCTCGCGAAAAGCAGCGTGAGGCCCAGGCAGACGCCCAGGGCCAATGGGTTCAGCCGCTCGTACAGCGCAAAGCGGACCAGTTCCACCGCGTGGCTGAACGGGTTGAGCGCGCACAGCCAGTACAGCCCCAGGCTGGCCTCGCGCATCTTCCACAGCGGATAGAGCGCCGAGGACAGGAAGAACAGCGGGAAGATCACGAAATTCATCACCCCGGCGAAGTTCTCCAGCTGGCGGATGCCGTTGGACAGCAGCAGGCCGAGGGCGCTGAGCAGCAGGGCCGCCAGCAGCAGCGCCGGCAGGGCCGTGAGCAGGCCCCAGGGCGGTGGCTGCACGCCGTAGAGCCAGGCGATGGCGAGGAACGCGTAGACCTGCAGCAGCGACACCAGCGCAGTCGCCAGCAGCTTGCTGGCGAGCAGGTAGGCACGCGGCAACGGGCTGGTCAGCAACACGCGCATGCTGCCCATCTCGCGGTCGTAGACCATCGACAGCGAGCCCTGCATGCCATTGAACAGCAGGATCATGCAGCACAGGCCGGGGACTATGTACGTCTCGTAGGTCACGTAGGTGTCGTACGGCTCGATGATCGAGATGCCCAGCGCGGCGCGGAAACCGGCGGCGAACACCAGCAGCCAGAGCAGCGGGCGCACCAGCGCACTGAGGAAGCGTGAGCGCTGCAGGACGAAGCGCAGCCACTCGCGCACCACGATGCCGCGCAGGCATTGCCAGTAGGCGCCGGGACCGAAGGCGGGGACCTTGGCGTTCATGCGCAGGCCTCCATTCGGGTCAGGCGGGCGAATGCGCGGGGCAGGTCGCCACCGTCCTGGGCGCTGATGCTCGCCGCTTCGCCCTGGGCTACCAGGCGACCACGGTCGAGCACCAGCAACTGGTCCTCGCTGTGCACCTCGTCCAGCAGGTGGGTGGTCCAGAGCACCGCCAGGCCTTCGTCGCGGCAGAGTTGGCGCACGTGTACGTTGAGCGCCATGCGTGCCGCAGGGTCGAGGCCGACGCTGGCCTCGTCGAGCAGCAGCAGGCGCGGACGATGCAACAACGCGCGGGCGATCTCGACACGCCGGCGATGCCCGCCGTTGAGCGTGCGCACCTTGTCGCGGCGGCGCTCCTGCAAGTGCTGGCGCGCCAGCTCGCTGTCGATCCGTTCGTTCGCCACGCTGCGCGGGAGGCCGTGCAGGGCGGCGTGGTAGCGCAGGTTCTGCTCGATGCTCAGGTCCAGGTCCAGGGTGCTCTGCTGGAACACCACGCCGAGCTGGCGCAGCGCCAGGCGCGGCTGCCGCTGCAGGCTGCAGCCGCCGACCTCGATCTCGCCCTGCTGCAGGTCGTACAGGCGGGTGAGCAGGGCGATCAGGGTTGACTTGCCGGCGCCGTTGGGGCCGAGCAGGGCGGCGAAGCGCCCGGCCGGCAGGGTGAAGTCGATGGCGTCCAGCGCTTGCCGCGCGCCGTAGGCGAATCCCAGGCCACTTACGGTCAGCGCGTTCATGGCGTCACCACCACGCCCCAGGGGTAGCGTCCGACCTTGATCGAGCGGGTGACCTTGAGCGAGTCGACGTCGATCACCGAGACGTCGCCGCTCACGCCGTTGGTGGCCAGCAGCTGCTTCTCGTCCGGAGTGAACGCCAGGTGCCACACGCGCCGGCCAACCAGCAGGTAGTCGAGCACCTCGAAGGTCTTCGCATCCACGACCGCCACGTGGTTGGCCGGGCCGAGGGCGACGAACGCGTACTTGCCGTCGCGGGTCAGTGCGACCCCGACCGGCTGGATCTTGTCCGGATGCACGCCCTTGATGGCGAAGCGCAGGGTCTTGAGGATCTTGCGGCTGGCCACGTCGACCACGCTCACCGTGCCGCCGATTTCCGCGGAGGCCCAGACCTGGCTGCCGTCCTTGTTGAATTCGACATGGCGCGGGCGCTGGTCGACCAGGGTGCTGTCCACCAGCGTCTGCGTGGCGGTGTCGATCCAGTGCAGCATGTTGGTGGTCTCGCTGGTGTTCACCGCCCACTTGCCGTCGGGGCTCACTGCCATGCCTTCGGGCTCGACGCCGACGTTGATCTGGCCGAGCACCTTGGCGGTCTGCGTATCCACCACGGTGACCAGCGCGTCGTCTTCGTTGGAGATGTACAGCCAGCGGTCGTTGGGGTGCAGCGCGAACTGCTCGGGGTCGGCGCCGGAGGGCAACTGCTTGACGATCTTGCCGCTCGCCAGGTCCATCACCTGCACGGTGTCGGAGTCGCTGGCGCAGATGTACAGCAGCTTGCCGTCATGGGACAGCACCAGGCCGCGCGGGCGCTTGCCGGTGGGCAGGGTGCCGGTGACGGTCATGCTGTCGAGGTCGATGACGCTGAGGTTGTTGTCCTTCTCGTTGGACACATAGGCCTTGGCAGCGAACGCCGGCGGTGTCTGACAGAGCGCGGCGCCAAGCAAGGAAACAGCCAGCAGGCGGGGCAGGGCGGAAGGGAGCATGGGCGGGGTCCTCATGGGCGGTCAGGGCTTGGCGTCGGCGAGGTGGCACTGGCTTTCCGGCGCATCCAGTCCGAGGCTGTCGAGTTCGCTGTCGGGGTGCAGGAAGCCTTCCTGCGGCGAGGTGCTGACCAGCGCGCGCGGCTGCACCAGTTCGATGGGCTGGCGCAGCTGGCCGTCCCAGGGGCGGTAGCTGAGCCGATAGCCCTTGAAACCGTCCAGCGGCAGGTCGGGCGACAGGGCCAGGGCGCGGATCGCCATCGGCTCGGCGTTGCGCAGGCGCGTCACCGCACTGGCCACGCTGCGCACGGCGACCCAGGCGGCGAAGTCGCGGTCGTTCATCCAGCGCTTGGCGTGTTCCTCGAAGCGCTTCTGCAACTGTGCCGCGCCGAAGGTCTCGACGGTCTTGTGCCAGCCCGTGGCGACCAGCCCCTGGGTGCCGGCCACCGGGCGCGGGAGCCAGGTGTTGAAGGGCACGTACTCGCCGAAGTCACCGTGCTCGTCGGCCACCAGCACGACGTCGTAGTCGTCGCCGCTCTGGGTGAACAGCGGCATGTCCGCCTGGGCGCTGCGGCGTTGATCATTGGCGAAGGTGAAGGCCTTTTCCTCGACGATCTTCGCGCCGAAACGCTTGGCCGACTGGCGCAGCGCGGCGGCGTAAGCCTTGTCTTCGGGGCGCTGGCCGACCACCAGCAGCCAGCGCGTCCACTTGCGCAGCACCAGGAACTGGGTCAGGGCGTCGGTCAGCATCAGGCGGCTGGGCAGGGTCTGCAGCACGTTGAGCGGGCACTTGTCGGTGCGCAGCTCGTCGTCGGCGGCGCCGGCATTGAACAGCAGGCTGTCCG
Organism: Pseudomonas knackmussii B13; assembly: GCF_000689415.1. Taxonomy (NCBI): domain Bacteria; kingdom Pseudomonadati; phylum Pseudomonadota; class Gammaproteobacteria; order Pseudomonadales; family Pseudomonadaceae; genus Pseudomonas; species Pseudomonas knackmussii. Next base: position 2,894,126 of record NZ_HG322950.1, read on the forward strand.
GCAGCGCGGCGGCGAGCTGGCGCAGGCTGTCGGCCGGGGCGTTGACCACGAACAGGCGCAGGCCCTGGTCGTGCTGCTTGCGCGCTTCGTCCAGCAGCGCCTGCGGGTCCTTGGCGACGGCCGAAACCAGGCTGTAGTGGTGCTTGAGGAAACGCCCGGTGGTGTTGCTGTCGTCGATCGCAAGCTCCGCGCCGCGCAGGCCGGCGTCGCTCGGCTCGGGGATGATGTTCGACAGCAGCGGGCCAGGGTCGGGCGTGTAGCCGAGGTAGCCGACGCGCACTTCGAGGGCCACCGGGGTGTCGTCGGCGCGGGCGTCGAGGCTGAGCAGGGCGGCGCAGGCTACGGCCAGCAGGTAGGCCACGCCGTGCAAGGCGAACTGGCGCATGGGCGACTCCGTTGTTCTTGTGTCGCCAGCATAGGAACGCCGCCAAGGCGCGGGAAATATGCAGAAAGTACCGTTGAGGCGCTACCAAGGTAGTAGTTGGCCGGGCGAGCGCGCGCCCTAGGATGGCGGCACAACAACAAGGAAAACAGGAACCGCCGCCATGCGTATCGTCGTCACCCTGGCTCTTCCCCTGCTGCTGATCCTCAGCCTGCTCGGCTTCGATTTCTTCTACGAATTGAACGGCCGGGCAAACCCGCCGGTCGCCTGCGCCCCGGGCCAGCCCTGCCGCGTCGCGCCCTGAGTCCATCGCCTGCGTATCCCTCCCTTGTCGCGCCCCGGGCGGGCGCGCCGCGCTCGCCATGCCTGGGCGTTTTCCGTGCGGGGCTACCGCCGCCCTAGTACCAAGGGAGTAGGCGGCAACACCCAAAGCAGCATTCGAGGCCCAGGCCGCCGTTCCTAACATGGTCGACGAGCGCCAAGCAGTGCGCGTGCCTTGTCCTTTCCCCTCAGAGGAATGAAGTAATGAACAACAAGAACTCCTTTCGCGGTCTGATGCTCCTGGCTGGCCTGGGCGCCTCGGCGCTGGTCCTGGCGCATGGCAACGTGACCCCGCAAGCGGTCGACACCAAGGGACTCGAACCGCTGGGCACGCAATGGCGCGACACCAACCCCTACCGCGAGCCCTACGCCAACCACAAGCTGGCGGTGGAGATCGGCGCCTCGGCCTACACCCAGAACTGCGCCCGCTGCCACGGCCTGGAAGCCAAGTCCGGCGGCATCGCCCCCGACCTGCGCAAGCTGGACCTGGGCGCCGATGGCGACGAATGGTTCAAGGAGCGGGTAATCAACGGCGCGGTACGCGACGGCGCCGTGTACATGCCGAAGATGGCCGACTACATCAGCCAGGAAGGTCTGTGGGCCATCCGCAGCTACCTGGAAAGCGTCCACGTCGACGAGTGATGCCGCCATGCGCCTGCCCCGTCTGCTGTGCTGCCTGCTCCTGCTGCCGCTCCTGTGGCTGGGGCAGGCCCAGGCCAAGGTCCGGCCCTACGACGATATGGTCGCCTCGGGTGTGCTCCGGGTCGCCGTGTACGACAAGTTCCCACCCTACAGCTTCCAGCAGGACGGGCAGCCGCGCGGGGTCGACGTCGACCTGGCGAAGCGCCTGGCCGAGGGGCTCGGCCTGCGCGCCGAGTTCCTCTGGATGGTGCCCGGCGAAAGCCTGGACGACGACCTGCGCAACTTCATCTGGAAGGGGCACTACCTGCGTCCGGGTGTGGTCGCCGACCTGATGCTGCGGGTGCCTTACGACCGCAACTACTCCAACAAGCGCAACGACGTCGGCGAGCTGGCGAACGCTCAGGTGGTGATGTTCGGTCCTTACCAGCGCGAGCGCTGGCAGGTGGTCCATGACGCCCGGCGCTTGCCGCAGGTGAGCAGCATCGCGGCGTTTCGCGAGCACCGCATCGGCGTCGAGCTGGACAGCGTGCCGTCGTTCTACCTCGGCTCGGTGCTGGGCGGGCAGCTCAGCGCCATGACCGTGCACTTCCCCAGTACCCAGGAAGCCTTCGACGCCATGCGCGCCGGCAAGGTGGACGCGGTCATGGCCCTGCGCGGCGAGCTGGACTGGATGCGCGCCCAGGCCCATGACGAGCAGTTGAAGAACGCCGAGAACACCTATCCGAACCTCGGCGAGCCGGCCTGGGACATCGGCATGGCGGTCCACGAGAGCAACCGCCAGTTGTCCAACGCCATCGACGGCGAGTTGGAGGACCTGGTCCATAGCGGCGAGCTGGAGAAGCTCTATGCCGGCTACGGCTTGCGCTACGAACTGCCGGAGTTCTACCAGGACACGCAATGAAGCCCAGGGAGGCGCGATGCACCGACGAACGCTGCTGTTCGGCCTGTGTGGCCTGCCGCTGCTGGCGGTAGCGGTAGAGGGCGATCCGCTGCCCTCGGTGATGTGGGATTACCACCACAAGCGCCTGCTCGGCGGCGAGCCCTTCGTCTTCGACGAGCGGGTGAAGCTGGGCGTGCCGCCGTTCGCCGAGGATTCGCGGCAGGTGCCAGTGGAGGTGGACGCGCGGCAACTGCCGGGGCGGTTCGAGCGCCTGCTGCTGTGGGCCGAGCTCAATCCCATTCCCCACGTGCTGACGCTCTATCCGGGCCAGGACCTGGAAGCCTGGCTGGCGGTGCGCATCCGCATCGAGCAGGCCACGCCGATCCGCGCCGCGCTGCGGGGTGAAGACGCTGTATGGCACGTCGGTTCGGCCTGGGTCGATGCCGCCGGCGGCGGCTGCACGGCGCCCAGCGTGGTGCGCGCGCAACCGGGCTGGGAAGACCGCCTCGGCCAGGTGCGCGGCGGGCAGTTTTCCCGAGGCCCGGATACGCGGCTGCGCCTGACCGTCGAGCACCCGATGGACAACGGCCTGGTCGCCGGCATCCCGCCGTTCTACCTCGACCACGCCGAGCTGCGTACGCCAGAAGGCGAGGTCCTGGCGCGCCTGGAACTGTTCCCGGCGCTCAGCGAGAACCCCAGCTTCAGCTTCCTCCTGCGCGGCCATCCGCACGCGCGGTTGTTCCTGCACGACAACAACGGCAATGAGTTCGAGGCCGGGCTGTAGCGCGGCCGTTGCGCTGGCGAGGTGTCCATGCGTTACCTGCTGATCTTTCTCCTGCTGCTTTGCACGCAGGTATTCGCCGACCTGGAATACCGGCTGCAGCCCCGGCTGATCGCCGCCGACACCTGGCTGATGGAGGGCTCCACCGGCAACTTCGCCAAGGAAAACGGCGGCAATATCGTCAACGTCGCCTTCATCGACACCGGCGACGGCGTGCTGGTGATCGATACCGGCCCGTCGAAACGCTACGGCGAAGCATTGCGTCGGGTGATCGCGCAGACCACCGGCAAACCAGTGAAGCGAGTGCTGCTGACCCACCATCACCCGGACCACGTGCTCGGCAACCAGGCCTTCGCCGACGTGCCCATAGGCGCGCTGGCCGGCACCGCCAAGCTGCTGAAGGAACAGGGCAACGCCATGGCGGAAAACATGTACCGCCTGGTCGGCGACTGGATGCGCGGCACCGAAGTGCGGCTTCCGGACCAGGTGGTGGAGCCGGGCACCCTACAGCTGGGCACGCACCGCCTGCGTCTGCTCGGCCTGCGCGGCCATACCGGCGCCGACCTGGCGATCCTCGACGAGACCACCGGCGTGCTGTTCGCCGGCGACCTGGTGTTCTACCAGCGCGCCCTGACCACACCGAACAGTCCCGGCCTGGACGTATGGCTGGCCGATCTCGACACCCTGCAGGCGCTGCCGTGGAAGCTCATCGTGCCTGGTCATGGTCCGGTTGCCAGCGACGCCGCGCCCTTCGCCCAGATGCGTGACTACCTGGGCTGGCTCGACACGGTGATGCGCGAGGGCACTCGCCAAGGCGCGGACATGAACGACCTGCTGCGCACCCCGATCCCCGAGCGCTTCGCCGGTATCAGCCTGACCCGCTATGAACTGATCCGCAGCATCAGTCACCTCTACCCGCGCTACGAACGGCAGGCGCTGCCGCGCATCGACGGGCAGTGACTGGAACGTGGTATTCGCTTTCCCTGTAGGAGCGAGCTTGCTCGCGAACCCAGCCCCATTCGCGAGCAAGCTCGCTCCTACGAAGAACCCGAACCCGTCTCCTCCAGTAGGGCGAATAACCCCGAAGGGGTTATCCGCCGCCTGCCCGCGAATCACGAAAAAGAGCGGCTCGGTATTGCTACCAAGGAACTAGAGAATTCGATAAAGCGGTCAATAGGCGGCCCCGGCGGGGCGGCGAAGAATTTGCGGCAGACCGGGAAAACGTCCCGGGTACAACAACAAACCCGCAGAGGTCGCCGCCATGAGACAAGCAGGTCCCACCCCATCCTTCGCGCGTACCGCGCTCTTCGCCGCACTGGCCCTGGCCAGCCTGGGGGCCCGCGCCGGGGTCACCGACCAGGACATTTCCGACAGCGCCAAGCGCACCGACCAGGTCGTGGTCAACGGCATGAACCAGCAGGGCCAGCGGTTCAGCCCGCTGAAGGTGCTCAACAGCGACAACGTCAAGGAACTGCGCCCGGTGTGGGCGCTGTCCTTCGGTGGCGAGAAGCAGCGCGGCCAGCAGGCGCAGCCGCTGGTGAAGGACGGGGTGATGTACGTCAGCGCTTCCTACTCGCGGGTGTTCGCCGCCGACGCGCACACCGGCCGCAAGCTCTGGGAGTACGACGCGCGCCTGCCCGACGCGATCATGCCCTGCTGTGACGTGATCAACCGGGGTGTGGCCCTGTACGGCGACCTGGTGATCTTCGGCACCCTCGACGCCAAGCTGGTGGCGCTGAACAAGGACACCGGCAAGGTGGTGTGGAAGAAGACCGTGGCCGACTACAAGGAAGGCTATTCCATCTCTGCGGCGCCGCTGATCGCCAAGGGCAAGCTGATCACCGGCGTGGCCGGCGGCGAGTTCGGCGTGGTCGGCAAGATCGAGGCCTACGACCCCACCAACGGCAACCTGCTCTGGTCGCGTCCGACCGTCGAAGGCCACATGGGCTACGTCTACAAGGACGGCAAGGCCATCGAGAACGGCATTTCCGGCGGCGAGGCGGGCAAGACCTGGCCGGGCGACCTGTGGAAGACCGGCGGCGCCGCGCCCCGGCTGGGCGGCTACTACGACCCGAGCACCGATTCGCTGTTCATCGGCACCGGCAACCCCTCGCCGTGGAACTCGCACCTGCGTCCGGGCGACAACCTGTTCTCCTCCTCGCGCCTGGCGCTGAACCCGGAAGACGGCTCGATCAAGTGGCACTTCCAGACCACCCCGCACGACGGCTGGGACTTCGACGGCGTCAACGAGCTGGTGTCCTTCGACTACAAGGACGGCGGCAAGACCATCAAGGCGGCGGCCACCGCCGACCGCAACGGCTTCTTCTACGTGCTCGACCGCACCAACGGCAAATTCCTGCGCGGCTTCCCCTTCGTCGACAAGGTCACCTGGGCCAAGGGCCTGGACAAGGATGGCCGGCCGATCTACGACGACGCCCACCGTCCGGGCGCGCCGGGCGCCGACGCCAAGGGCACCTCGGTGTTCGTCGCGCCGTCCTTCCTCGGCGGCAAGAACTGGATGCCCATGGCCTATAGCCAGGACACCGGTCTGTTCTACGTGCCGTCCAACGAGTGGGGCATGGACATGTGGAACGAGAACGTCACCTACAAGAAGGGCGCGGCCTACCTGGGCGCCGGCTTCACCATCAAGCCGCTGAACGAGAAGTACATCGGCGTGCTGCGCGCCATCGATCCGAAGACCGGCAAGCAGGTCTGGCGCTACGAGAACTACGCGCCGCTGTGGGGCGGCGTGCTGGCGACCCACGGCAACCTGGTGTTCACCGGCAACCCGGAGGGCTACCTGATGGCCTTCGACGCCAAGACCGGCAAGAAACTCTACGAGTTCAACACCGGCTCGGGCGTGATCGGCTCGCCGATCACCTGGGAGATGGACGGCGAGCAGTACGTCAGCGTGCTCTCCGGCTGGGGCGGCGCGGTGCCGCTGTGGGGCGGCGAGGTGGCCAAGCGCATCAAGGACCTCGACCAGGGCGGCATGATCTGGACCTTCAAGCTGCCGAAGGACCAGGTGGCCAAGCGCTGATCGACGCGTGAGCCAAGCAAGGGCCGGCCAGAGTGCCGGCCTTTTGCTTTTCTATCTTCGTAGGGGCCCGGCATCTACTACCAAATGAGTAAGCCCTCGCTCCCATGGACGAATGTCGGGCAGGGCAGGGCGCTGCCTAAGATCGCGGCATGGCCCGGCCTTGGTGCGCCGGGATGCCACAGGAGAGCTTCGCGATGATCTACGCCCCCCCAGGAACCATTGGCTCCGTCGTCACCCTCAAGCCGCGCTACGGCAACTTCATCGGCGGCGAATTCGTCGCTCCAGTGCTCGGCCAGTACTTCACCAACACCTCGCCGGTGAACGGCCAGGCGATCGCCGAGTTCCCGCGCTCCACCGCCGAGGACGTCGAGCGCGCCCTGGATGCCGCGCATGCCGCTGCCGACGCCTGGGGCCGCACCCCGGTGCAGGAGCGCTCCAACATCCTGCTGAAGATCGCCGACCGCATCGAGCAGAACCTCGAGCAACTGGCCGTGGCCGAAACCTGGGACAACGGCAAGGCCGTGCGCGAAACGCTGAACGCCGACGTGCCTCTGGCGGCCGACCACTTCCGCTACTTCGCCGGCTGCATCCGCGCCCAGGAAGGCGGCGCCGCCGAGATCAACGAAAGCACCGTCGCCTATCACATCCACGAGCCGCTGGGCGTGGTCGGGCAGATCATCCCGTGGAACTTCCCGCTGCTGATGGCCGCCTGGAAGCTGGCCCCGGCGCTGGCCGCCGGCAACTGCATCGTGCTCAAACCGGCAGAGCAGACCCCACTGTCGATCATGCTGCTGGCCGAGATCATCGGCGACCTGCTGCCGCCGGGCGTGCTCAACATCGTCCAGGGCTTCGGCCGAGAAGCCGGCCAGGCGCTGGCTACCAGCAAGCGCATCGCCAAGATCGCCTTCACCGGCTCGACCCCGGTGGGCTCGCACATCCTCCACTGCGCCGCCGAGAACATCATCCCGAGCACTGTGGAGCTGGGCGGCAAGAGCCCGAACATCTTCTTCGAAGACATCATGAAGGCCGAGCCCGCCTTCATCGAAAAGGCCGCCGAAGGCCTGGTGCTGGCGTACTTCAACCAGGGCGAGGTGTGCACCTGCCCATCCCGTGCGCTGGTGCAGGAATCCATCTTCGAGCCGTTCATGGCCGAGGTGATGAAGAAGATCGCCCAGATCAAGCGCGGCAACCCGCTGGATACCGAGGTCATGGTCGGCGCCCAGGCCTCGCAGCAGCAGTTCGAGAAGATCCTCTCCTATCTCGATATCGCCCAGAACGAGGGGGCGCAGTTGCTGGCGGGCGGCCAGGTCGAGCGCCTGGAGGGCGACCTCGCCAGCGGTTACTACATCCAGCCGACCCTGCTCAAGGGCCACAACGGCATGCGCGTGTTCCAGGAAGAGATCTTCGGCCCTGTGGTCGGCGTCACCACCTTCAAGGACGAAGCCGAGGCCCTGGCCATTGCCAACGACACCGAGTTCGGCCTGGGCGCCGGCGTCTGGACCCGCGACATCAACCGCGCCTGGCGCATGGGGCGCGGCATCAAGGCCGGCCGTGTGTGGACCAACTGCTACCACCTGTACCCGGCGCACGCCGCCTTCGGCGGCTACAAGAAGTCCGGTGTCGGCCGCGAGACCCACAAGATGATGCTCGACCACTACCAGCAGACCAAGAACCTGCTGGTGTGAGCTACGACGTCAATCCGCTGGGCTTCTTCTGAGGCCGGAGCGGAGGCGGGAAGGGCGCGGGGGGGGAGGCACCCGCGCGTCATTCCAGTGCGGCTCGAACGAACCGACCCGAGGGCATCCCCCATCTGTCCTCGGGCGGGTCGCTTCGTTCGGGCGCTTGTGCCGTATTCTTTCGAGACGCCCGATTGGGCGACCCGCATGCGCCACTCCCACCTCCGGGCGCGACGGGGTTGTCGAACGCGACTCCGGTCGCGTTTTTTGTTTTCCGCCGTCACCAGCGGCCCCCTACCAAATCAGGGGCAAAACTCCTTCGAAAGTATCATTCGGGCCCCTGGGCGCCGGTGGTTAACTCGAATTGCCGGAATACACCGGCGCACAAGAAGAGGACAGCTCCATGTGGACCAAGCCTAGCTTCACCGACCTGCGCCTTGGCTTCGAAGTCACCCTGTACTTCGCCAACCGCTGATCCACCCGGCCCCGTTCCAGCGGGGCCTCCAGCCCACGGGGCACGACCATGCACATCAGGATTCTCGGATCGGCCGCCGGTGGCGGCTTCCCCCAGTGGAACTGCAACTGCCGGAACTGCCGTGGCGTGCGCAACGGCAGCATCAGGGCGCAGCCACGCACCCAGTCGTCCATCGCGCTGTCCGACGACGGCGAAAGCTGGATTCTCTGCAACGCCTCGCCGGACATCCGTGCGCAGCTCGCCGCCTTCCCATCCCTGCAACCCGGCCGCAAGCCGCGCGACACGGCCATCGGCGCGATCCTCCTGCTGGACAGCCAGATCGACCACTGCACCGGGCTGCTTAGCCTGCGCGAAGGCTGCCCGCATGAGGTCTGGTGCACGGAGATGGTCCACCAGGATCTGTCGACCGGCTTCCCGCTGTTTAACATGCTGCAGCACTGGAACGGCGGCCTGCGCCACCACCGAATCGAGCTGGATGGCGTGCCCTTCGAGATTCCCGCCTGCCCGCGCCTGCGCTTCACCGCCATCCCGCTGCGCAGTGCCGCGCCGCCGTACTCGCCGCACCGCAACGACCCGCATCCGGGCGACAACATCGGCCTGTTCGTCGAGGACCTGCGCAGTGGCGGCGCGCTCTTCTACGCGCCCGGCCTGGGCCAGGTGGACGAGAGCCTGCTGGGCTGGATGCGCCGGGCCGATTGCCTGCTGGTGGACGGCACCCTGTGGCACGACGACGAGATGCGCCGCTGCGAAGTGGGCGACAAGCTCGGCAGCGAAATGGGCCACCTGGCCCAGAGCGGGCCGGGCGGCATGCTCGAGGTATTCGAGCGCGTGGGCGATTCGCGCAAGGTGCTCATCCACATCAACAACACCAATCCCATCCTCGATTCGATCTCGCCCGAACGCGCCGAACTGGACGCGCGCGGCATCGAGGTGGCCTTCGATGGCATGGCCATTCACCTGTAGAGGGACTGCGCGATGAGCCGCAACGCCATGAGCCCCGCCGAATTTGAGCAGGCGCTGCGCGCCAGGGGCGCCTGCTACCACATCCACCACCCGTTCCACGTGGCCATGTACGAAGGCCGGGCGAGTCGCGAACAGATCCAAGGCTGGGTGGCCAATCGTTTCTACTACCAGCTGAACATCCCGCTGAAGGATGCGGCCATCCTCGCTAACTGCCCGGACCGCGAGACCCGCCGCGAGTGGATACAACGCATCCTCGACCACGATGGCCGCCCCGGCGAACCCGGCGGCATCGAGGCCTGGCTGCGCCTGGCCGAGGCCGTGGGCCTGGACCGCGAACAGGTGCTGTCGCAGGAGTTGGTGCTGCCCGGTGTGCGCTTCGCCGTGGACGCCTACGTCAACTTCGCCCGCCGCGCCAGCTGGCAGGAGGCGGCGAGCAGTTCGCTGACCGAGCTCTTCGCCCCGCAGATCCACCAGTCGCGGTTGGACAGCTGGCCGCAGCACTACCCGTGGATCGACGAGGCCGGCTACGACTACTTCCGCAGCCGCCTGTCCCAGGCCCGGCGCGACGTCGAGCATGGCCTGCGTATCACCCTCGAGCATTACCGCACCCGCGAGGAACAGGAACGCATGCTGGAGATCCTGCAATTCAAGCTCGATGTGCTCTGGAGCATGCTCGACGCCATGAGCATGGCCTACGAACTGGACCGTCCGCCGTACCACACGGTGACCCGCGAGCGGGTCTGGCACAGGGGGCTGCTGTGATGAGCCTGACATCGCTGGAGCGTGTGCCGTCGATTCGTCGCGGCTTCCGCCTGCAATTCGAACCCGCCCAGGGCTGCCACGTGCTGCTGTACCCGGAGGGCATGGTCAAGCTCAACGACAGCGCCGGGGAAATCCTCCAGCGCATCGACGGTCGCCGTGACCTGGCCTCGATCATCGAGGAGCTGCGCGCGAGCTTCCCCGGCGTGCCGGGCATCGACGAAGACATCCTGGCATTCATCGAGGTGGCCCATGCGCAATTCTGGATCGAGCTGCACTGACACCGCCGGCCCGCCGCTCTGGTTGCTGGCCGAGTTGACCTACCGCTGCCCGCTGCAGTGCCCGTACTGCTCCAACCCGCTGGACTTCGCGCGGCAGGGCGGTGAGCTGAGCACCGCCGAATGGATCGACGTGTTCCGCCAGGCGCGGGAGCTCGGTGCCGCGCAGCTGGGCTTTTCCGGCGGCGAACCGCTGCTGCGCCAGGACCTCGCCGAGCTGATAGGCGCGGCGCGCGGACTGGGCTTCTACACCAACCTGATCACCTCCGGCATCGGCCTGGACGAGGCGCGCCTGGCGCAGTTCGCCGAGGCCGGGCTGGACCATATCCAGATCAGCTTCCAGGCCGCCGACGAGGAGGTGAACAACCTGCTCGCCGGTTCGCGCAAGGCCTTCGCCCAGAAGCTGGCGATGGCCTGCGCGGTGAAGGCGCACGGCTATCCGATGGTGCTGAACTTCGTCACCCACCGGCACAACATCGATAACATCGCCCGCATCATCGAACTGTGCATTGAGCTCGAAGCCGACTTCGTCGAGCTCGCCACCTGCCAGTTCTACGGCTGGGCCGAGCTCAACCGCGCCGGATTGCTGCCGACCCGCGCGCAGCTGGAGCGCGCCGAACGCATCACCAACGAGTACCGCGAGCGCCTGGCTGCCGCCGGCAACCCGTGCAAGCTGATCTTCGTCACCCCCGACTACTACGAGGAGCGCCCGAAGGCCTGCATGGGCGGCTGGGCCAGCGTGTTCCTCGACGTCACGCCCGATGGCACCGCGCTGCCTTGCCACAGCGCACGTCAGCTGCCGGTGAAGTTCCCCAACGTCCGCGAGCACAGCCTACAGCACATCTGGTACGAGTCCTTCGGCTTCAACCGCTATCGCGGCGACGCCTGGATGCCGGAACCGTGCCGCACCTGCGACGAGAAGGACCGCGACCACGGTGGCTGCCGCTGCCAGGCGTTCATGCTCACCGGTAATGCCGATGCCACCGACCCGGTCTGCGCCAAGTCGGCCCACCACGGGCTGATCCTCGACGCGCGCCGCCAGGCCGAGGAGGCGCCGCTGGGGCTGGATCAACTCACTTGGCGCAACCAGCGCGCCTCGCAACTGATCTGCAAGGCCTGAGGTGCGCAGCCTGCCGTACGGCGATTGGCCGAGCCGTTGGAGCGCGGAGCGCGCGGTGGCTGCCGGCCGTGATTTCGCCGAACTGCACGCTGCCCATGGCGGACTGTTGTGGGTCGAATTCGATCCCGCCAGCGCGCGCAGCAGACTGTATTTCTGGCGCGACGGCGAGCGCAGCGAGCTGACTCCACCGGGCGCATCGGTGCGCAGTCGCGTCTATGAGTACGGCGGCGGCGCCTGCTGTGCCACGAGCGATGGCGTGGCCTGGGTCGAGGAGGGCGACCAGCAGGTGCGCTGGCTGCGCTTCGGCGCGGCGCCGCGCGTGCTGACGGCTCGTCCGCACTGCCGCTATGGCGACCTGCATCATGTCGCCGCCTGGAACGCCCTGCTGGCGGTGGAGGAAAGCCACGAAGACGCCGGCGTGCTGCATCGCCTGGTCCGCCTGGATGCGGACGGCACACGCCAGGTACTGGCCGAGGGCGCTGACTTCTATGCCGCGCCGGTGGCCTCACCGGACGCCACGCGCATTGCCTGGGTCGAGTGGGACCGTCCGCACCAGCCCTGGACCCACACCCGCCTGTGCGTGCTGCAAGAAGGCCGGCGCCGTTGCGTTGCGGGCGAAGCGGGCGGCGAGTCTATCCAGCAGCCACGCTTCGACGGGCAGGGTCGCCTGCGTTGGCTGAGCGACCGCAGCGGTTGGTGGCGGCCCGAAGGCGAGGGCGTCGATCCGCGCGCTTTCGCTGCCGCCGATCACGCCCCTGCGCCCTGGCAACTGGGTGGGCGTACCTATCTGCCGCTGGGCGAGGGTGGATGGTTGTTCAGCCGCTTCGAGGACGGGCGCGGAGTCCTTGCACTGCGACAGGACGATGGACGCGAAAGCAGGTTGGCGAGTGGATTCGCCCGTTTCCGCGCGCTGGCTGCCGATAGCCAGCGCTTCTACTGCGTAGCCGCCAGCGAAGACCGTTTGCCGGCGCTGCTGGCCATCGAACGCGGCAATGGCCAGGTGCATGTGCTTGGCGGTGGCGAGCAACCGCTCGAAACGGCCGACTTGTCGCGGCCCCTGGCCTTCAGCTACCCGGTGGCGGGCAGCGATCGCGGCCATGGCTTCTTCTACCCGCCGCGCAACGCCCAGTGCCGGGGCGAGGCGGGGCGTCGCCCGCCGTTGGTGGTGTTCCTCCACGGCGGGCCGACTTCGGCCTGCTACCCGGTGTTCGATCCACGCATCCAGTTCTGGACCCAGCGTGGGTTCGCCGTGGCGGACCTGAACCACCGCGGCAGCGCCAACTTCGGCCGCGCCTATCGCGAAAAGCTGCGCGGCCAGTGGGGCAGGGTGGAGGTGCAGGACATCTGGGCGGCCGTGGCGCATCTGGCGGCCACGGGCCAGATCGACCGCCAGCGGGTGTTCGTCCGTGGCGCCAGCGCCGGCGGCTACAGCGCGCTCTGCGCCCTGGCCTTCGTCGGCGGCTTCCGCGCCGGCGCCAGTCTCTATGGCGTCAGCGATCCCCTGGCGCTGGGCCGGGTCACCCACAAGTTCGAGGCGGACTACCTGAACTGGCTGATCGGCGATCCGCAACGCGACGCGCGCATCTACCAGGCCCGCACGCCGCTGCTGCACGCCGCGCGCATCGAGGCGCCGGTGATCTTCTTCCAGGGCGACCAGGACGCGGTGGTGGTTCCGGAGCAGACCGAGGCGATGGTCCGCACCCTGCGCCGGCGCGGCTTGCCGGTTGAATGCCATCGCTACGCCGACGAGCGCCACGGCTTCCGCCAGCCCGCCAACCTGGCCCACGCGCTGGATGCCGAATGGCGCTTCTATCGCGCCCGGCTCGGCGCCTGAGGCCTTGCCCAAGGTCGCATTGCATTCAGCGGCGGATGCAGTAGGCTCGCTTGAAATATTTCATAACAAGAACAAGTCCTACGATGAGCCACGACCTCAGCCTGCTGCGCAAGTTCGTCTCGCCAGAGATCATTTTCGGTGCCGGATGCCGGCACACTGTCGCCAATTACGCCAAGACCTTCGGTGCCCGCAAGGTCCTGCTGGTGTCCGACCCTGGCGTGCGCGCCGCCGGCTGGGTCGCCGATGTCGAGGCCAGCCTGAGCGAGCAGGGCATTGATTACTGCCTGTACACCGATGTTTCGCCCAACCCGCGCGTCGAGGAAGTGATGCGCGGCGCCGACGTCTATCGCAGCGAAGGCTGCAACGTGATAGTCGCGGTCGGCGGCGGAAGCCCCATGGACTGCGCCAAGGGCATCGGCATCGTCGCTGCCCACGGCCGCAACATCATCGAGTTCGAGGGCGTCGACAAACTGCGCGTGCCCAGCCCACCGCTGATCCTGATCCCCACCACCGCCGGCACCTCGGCCGACGTCTCGCAGTTCGTCATCATTTCCAACCAGGACGAGCGCATGAAGTTCTCGGTGGTGAGCAAGGCGGTGGTTCCGGACGTGTCGCTGATCGACCCGGAAACCACCCTGAGCATGGATGGCTTCCTCTCCGCGTGTACCGGCATCGATGCACTGGTCCATGCCATCGAAGCCTTCGTCTCCACCGGCCACGGTCCGCTCACCGACAGCCACGCGCTGGAGGCCATGCGCCTGATCAACGGCAACCTGGTGCAGATGATCGCCAACCCGAATGACATCGCCCTGCGCGAGAAGATCATGCTCGGCAGCATGCAGGCCGGCCTGGCCTTCTCCAACGCCATCCTCGGCGCGGTGCACGCCATGTCGCACAGCCTCGGTGGCTACCTCGACCTGCCGCACGGGCTGTGCAACGCGGTGCTGGTTGAGCACGTGGTGGCCTTCAACTACAACGCGGCGCCGGAGCGCTTCAAGGTGATCGCCGAGACCTTCGGCATCGACTGCCGCGGCCTCAATCACGCGCAGATCCGCCAGCGCCTGGTCGAACACCTGATCGCCTTCAAGCACGCCGTAGGCTTCCACGAAACCCTCGGCCCGCACGGTGTCGGCAGCTCCGACATTCCCTTCCTGTCGCAGCACGCCATGCAGGACCCCTGCATCCTCACCAACCCGCGCGAGTCGAGCCAGCGCGATGTCGAGGTGGTCTATGGCGAGGCCCTCTGAGCCTCGACAGGATGCCCTGGCCGCACTGCTCGGCTTGGGCAGCCATTCCACCCGCAAGAGCCACTACCCGGAACTGCTGGCGCGCCTGGAAGAGCTCGAAGCCGAGCGCAATCGCTACAAGTGGCTGTTCGAGCACGCCGTGCACGGGATCTTCCAGGCCAGCCTCGCCGAGGGCCTGCGGGCGGCCAACCCGGCCTTGGCGCGGATGCTCGGCTACAGCGATCCGCAACAAGTGCTCTGGTCGCTGCAGGACATGGCCAGCCAACTGTTCGTTGGCGGCGAGGCGGAGATGCGGCGCATCCGCGACCTGCTGCAGGAGCACGGCGGCCTGTTCGGCTATGAGACGCGCCTGCTGCGCAAGGACGGCAGCCACGTCGACGTGCTCATGAACCTGCTGCTCAAGCCGGACGAGGAGGGCCTGGTAGAGGGCTTCGTCGCCGACATCACCGAGCGCATCCAGGCCCAGCAACGGCTGCAGATCCTCAACCAGGAACTGGAACAGCGCGTCGCCGCCCGCACGCTCGAACTGGAAACGCTCAACCAGCAACTGCGCGAGGCGCGCGATGCCGCGGAGGCGGCCAACCTCGGCAAGGACAAGTACCTGGCCGCCGCCAGCCACGACCTGCTGCAGCCGCTGAATGCCGCGCGCCTGCTGGTTTCGACCCTGCGCGAGCGAGCCCTTCCGGCCGCCGAGCGGCAACTGGTCGAACGCACCCACCAGGCCCTGGACGGCGCCGAGAACCTGCTGAGCGACCTGCTCGAAATCTCCCGCCTGGACCAGAGCGCCATTCGGCCCGACCTGGAATCGCTGCCCCTCGACGAACTGCTCGGCCCGCTGGCCTCGGAGTTCGACGGCGTGGCGGAATCCTCCGGCTTGCAACTGCGGGCGCGCATCCCGGACCTGCGGGTGCGCACCGATATCCGCCTCATGTCGCGCATCCTGCGCAACTTTCTTAGCAACGCCTGCCGCTATACGCGGAGCGGCGGCGTGCTGCTGGCCGCGCGGCGGCGTGGCGACCGGGTGCGCCTGGAAGTCTGGGACACCGGTCGCGGCATTCCGGCCGACCAGCTGCAGGCGATCTTCCTCGAGTTCAACCAGCTCGATGTCGGCCGCGCGGCCGAGCGCCAGGGCGTGGGGCTCGGGCTGGCCATCGTCGATCGCATCGCCGGCCTGCTCGGCTGCGCCGTGCAAGTGCGCTCGGTACTCGGGCGTGGCTCGCTGTTCGCCGTCGAAGTACCGCTGGCCGAAACGCAGCACCTACCCGAGGCGGTCAGCGCCGCGCCGCGCCCCAGTACCGGCGACCCGCTGCCCGGACGGCGCCTGCTGGTGATCGACAACGAAGAGGCAATTCTCTTCAGCATGGCCGCGCTGCTTGGCCAGTGGGGCTGCGAAGTGCTGACGGCCTCGGACCTGGACAGCGCCATCGCGGTGCTGGACGGGCAGGCGCCGGCGATCATCCTGGCCGACTACCACCTCGACCAGGGAGTGACCGGTTGCCAGGTGATAGGCGCATTGCGCTCGCGCTTCGGCATGGACATTCCCGCCGTGATGATCACTGCCGATCGCAGCGATGAATGCCAACGCGCGCTGCGGCGGCTGCGCCTGCCGTTGCTGAACAAGCCGGTCAAGCCGGGCAAGCTCAGGGCGGTCCTCAGCTCGTTGGTGGGCGGCTAGCACGCCGCGACAACGCCGAGCCGCGCGCGCAGGCCAAGAAGTCGCGGATTTGCAAGTCCCCGGCGGGTTGCCTAAACCTAAGGTGGCCTGCGTGCCGAGGGAAATTAGCCGTACTCGCAGTCGCACGCCCATGACCTCCAATGACCAAAGGGATGATGCAAATGGCTAAAAAACTGATCGGCAAGGCACTGATCTTCGGCGCGCTGAGCGCCGCCAGCCTGTTGGCGCAAGCGGGCCAGGCCGGTGGCGGTGGCTGCGGCTGGGGCAACATGGTGTTCGAGGGGCAGCGCGGCCTGTTCCCGCACCTGCTGGCCACTACCACCAACGGCACCTCGGGTAACGCCACCTTCGGCCTGACCTCCGGCACCAACGGTTGCGACTCCAACGTGGTGCTCGGCTATGGCGGCCGTTCGATCTTCGCCATGAACGGCATGCTCGACAACATCGCCGAGGACATGGCCAAGGGCAAGGGCGAGTCGCTCGACGCCTATGCCACCCTGTTGGGCGTCGAAGCCAAGGACCGCGCGCACTTCGCCCAGGTCACCCACCAGCATTTCAACCAGATATTCGCCAGCAAGGACGCCACCGGCGAGCAGGTCTACAAGAACACCCTGGAGGTCATGAGCCAGGACAGCGTGCTCGCGCGCTACGCCCAGCAGCCCGCTGCCTGAGTTCCACAGGTTGCGACGATGCCCTCTTCGGAGGGCATCCGTTTTTCTGGAGTCGGTGAATCGAACGGTAGCGCGTCAGTGAACGACCAGTGGGAGCGCCTGTGGCGCTTCCACGGCCTCGGCCTGTACGCCTACAGGGGCGAGCGCCAGGCCTGGGCGCGCGATGCCAGCGACGTGAAGCGCGAAGACGGCGACAACCCCTATTGCCGCTGGTTCTTTGCCGCGCTCCGAGTTGGGGGGCGCTTTCCCCAAGAGATACGACGGTTGACGCTCTGTTCCTCGCTGAATGTCAGAACTTTCCGGCGATGTCTCCAATCGGCCCATTTTTCATTGTCTATTTCGCATTGACAACGCTGCGGGTGCAGCTTTTCCAGGATTCATGCCGCCTTGAATGCGTGACCGCGCAGCCCCTGTCGAGCCTTTAGGTGTTCTGCTGGCAAGTTAATTGAAGGTTTATTTTAACTTCTTAAGGCGATTTCTCTTCAATGGATGTAGGAATAATCCTTAAATCTCGCAAGGATATTTTAGTGTGACCAAATGTAGCATGGCACCTCCGAGCGCCCTTCGCTTAAATGCCGTCGCCTGTCAGAAATGTCATCTGAAGTTCGGCCTGGCGGCGATGTTCCGATGGCTGCATTTGCTCTTTTAATTCCGGTCTTATTCACACGTTTACGGGAGAGCCCGGGAGCATAGGAGCGTGCAGGCGAAGCCCTTCAGGGGCTGCCCCAGCGAGCAGAGGTTCATGGCGCCTGGTTAAAGGGGCGGCCAGGTCTAGTTGAGTGCAGGCAACTTCCAGCGTTCTCTCACGCTTCATAAAGTGCGAAGGATTTCGGCTGGCCAGCGAAAACTAAAAGTGTTCGAGGGAGCGCTTTCTGAAAGTTGAAGCGCTGTCTTATTGGTGGGGCATTACTTGTCCTGAAAGATGGAATAAAACGGCAAGAGGGAGTTTTGATGAGTTCCGATAGTTTCCAGAATGAAGTTCCCAAGGCGCGGATCAATATAAAACTTGACCTGCACACAGGCGGTGCGCAGAAGAAAGTCGAGCTTCCGCTGAAGTTGATGATCATGGGCGACTACAGCAACGGCCGCGAGCAGCGTCCGCTGTCCGAGCGCGGCAAGGTCGACATCAACAAGAACAACTTCAACAGCGTGCTGGCCGAGTTCCACCCGGCGGTGAAGCTGGCCGTACCCAACACCCTGGCCGACGACGGCTCGGACACCAGCGTCGAGCTGAGCTTCCGCCACATGAAGGACTTCGAGCCCGAGCGAGTGGCTCGCCAGATTCCGCAGCTGCGCGCGCTGCTGGCCATGCGCAATCTGCTGCGCGACCTCAAATCGAACCTGCTGGACAACGCCACCTTCCGCCGCGAACTCGAACGCATCCTGCGCGACGACGCGCTGAGCGATGAGCTGCGCGCCGAACTGTCCGCACTCGCACCGCAAGACCACTAACCGCATACGAAGAGGGAAAGCCCATGTCCGCAGAAGGAACTTCCGTACAAACCGGCGGCGCCGGCGCGCAGGTCCGCGAGGGTCAGAGTGTCTACGCCGCGCTATTCGACAAGATCAATCTCAGCCCGGTGTCGTCCCTGGCCGATATCGAGGCCTTCCAGAACACCGACGCACTATCCGAAGCCTCCGCAGATGAGCGCGTAACGGCCGCAGTCAGCGTCTTCCTCGATCTGCTCAAGCAGTCGTCGCAGAAGATCGAGCGCCTGGACAAGACCCTGCTGGACGAGCACATCGCGGCGCTGGACGGGCAGATCAGCCGTCAGCTCGACGCGGTCATGCACCACGCGGACTTCCAGCGCGTGGAATCGACCTGGCGCGGGGTGAAGTCGCTGATCGACCAGACCGACTTCCGCCGCAACGTGCGCATCGAGCTGCTCGACATCAGCAAGCAGCACCTGATCCAGGACTTCGAGGACGCGCCGGAAATCGCCCAGAGCGGCCTCTACGTCCACACCTACACCCAGGAATACGACACGCCCGGTGGCGAGCCCATCGCGGCGGCCATCTCCAACTACGAATTCGGTCGTGGCCCGCAGGACATCGCCCTGCTGCGCAGCATCTCCAAGGTGGCCGCGGCGGCGCATATGCCCTTCATCGGTTCGGTAGGGCCGGCCTTCTTCGGCAAGGAGTCGATGGAGGAGGTCGCGGCGATCAAGGACATCGGCAACTACTTCGATCGCGCGGAATACCTGAAGTGGAAGTCCTTCCGCGACACCGACGACTCGCGCTACATCGGCCTGACCATGCCGCGCGTGCTGGGGCGCCTGCCCTATGGCCCGGACACCATCCCGGTGCGCAGCTTCAACTACGTCGAGAGCGTGAAGGGCCCGGACCACGACAAGTACCTGTGGACCAACGCCTCCTTCGCCTTCGCCGCGAACATGGTGAAGAGCTTCATCAACAACGGCTGGTGCGTGCAGATTCGTGGCCCGCAGGCCGGCGGCGCGGTAACCGACCTGCCGATCCATCTGTACGACCTGGGCACCGGCAACCAGGTGAAGATTCCCTCGGAGGTGATGATCCCGGAAACCCGCGAATTCGAGTTCGCCAACCTCGGTTTCATCCCGCTGTCGTACTACAAGAACCGCGACTACGCCTGCTTCTTTTCCGCCAACTCGACGCAGAAGCCGGCGCTGTACGACACCGCGGACGCCACCGCCAACAGCCGCATCAACGCGCGCCTGCCTTACATCTTCCTGCTCTCGCGCATTGCCCATTACCTCAAGCTGATCCAGCGCGAAAACATCGGCACCACCAAGGACCGCCGCGTCCTCGAACTGGAGCTGAACAACTGGATTCGCGGCCTGGTCACCGAGATGACCGACCCCAGCGATGACCTGCAGGCCTCGCACCCGCTGCGCGACGGCAAGGTGATAGTCGAGGACATCGACGACAACCCCGGCTTCTTCCGCGTGAAGCTCTACGCCGTGCCGCACTTCCAGGTGGAAGGCATGGACGTGAACCTGTCGCTCGTCTCGCAGATGCCCAAGGCGAAAGCCTGATCGGACGCAAGGAAGTCGTCATGAAGATCGACCGCCCCTTGTGGGTCGCCGGGGCCTTGTTGTCGCCCCAGCAGTTCCAGCAGCAAGCGCGCTGGGAGGCCTGGACCAACGAATGCATCGCCCACCTGTCCCAGGTTCACCCCTGGGGCGTCCAGGCCGTGGCATTCGACCTGGAGGCCCTGCGCCTCAACCGGGTCAAGGCCACGCAACTGCGCGTACGCCTGCCCGACGGCACGCTGATCGACAGCAACCAGGTCGACCCGCTGCCGCCGGCGCTGGACCTGGCGCAATTGCCGTCCGAGCCAGGCCAGCAGGTCGTCCTGTTGCTGGCCCTGCCGCTGCTCCAGGCCAACGGTGGCAATTGCCTGATCGGCGAGTCTCGCCCGTCGCGACCGGTGCGCTATCGCCAGGAGTGGCGCGACGTAGCCGATCTGCATGGCGAGGACAGCCAGTCGATGGCGGTGATGCAGCACGTCCTGACCCTGCGCCTGGACAGCGATGACAACGCCGAGTACCTGACCTGCCCGATCGCGCGCCTGGTGCGGGACGGGCAGGGCGGTTGGAGCCTTGACGACGCCTTCGTGCCGCCGCTGCTCGACTTCGCCGCCCACCCGGGGTTGCTCGCGCAGTTGGACAACCTGCTGGTCCAGCTCTCCGCCAAGCGTGCACGGCTGATGGGGATGCGCCGGGAAAGCAACCAGCGTATGGCCGACTTCGCCGTGGCCGACGTCTCGTTGTTCTGGTTGCTCAATGCGCTGAACAGCTACCAGCCGGTGCTGAGCGAGCTTGTGGCGCATCCGGCACGGCATCCGGAACTGGTCTACCTGGAGTTGAGCAAGCTGGCGGGCAGCCTGCTGACTTTCTCCCTGGAGCACGACATAGGCGCGATTCCAGCCTATCGGCACGAGCAGCCGGAGGCGGTGTTTCCGACGCTGTTCCGGCTCATACCTGCAGCAGAGCTGGACGGAGCTGCTGGAACAGGCCGGGCGCATGTATGGCGAAGGCGTGAATCACTTCTGGCTGGATCTGCAGTGGTATCTCTGCCAGGCCCTCGGCCGGCTGGGCATTCCCCACGAGGCCTGGGCCGACATCCTCAAGCGCGACCTGGGCATGTTCCTCGAACGCTTGCCGGGCCTGCAGGAGCTGCGCTGGAGCGATGGCACGCCATTCGCCGACGAAACCACCCTGGAGTGGATCGCCCAGCAGGTCACCGGTAACTCGACCACCCCCTGGCTGCCTGCAGTAACGACGGCCGCTCTGGTGGATGACGTGCTGTCGCTGGAGAGCGAAGCCTTGGCCCAGGCCGACAGCGACGGCGTCGAGGCTGCGCTGGCCTGGCTGGCGTCGCGCCCGGACATCCGTACCGGCCGTCAGCGCTGGCTGCTGCGCCTGCTGATGGCGCGGGTGGCCGAGCAGTACGGCAAGGCCGACCTGGCGCTGCACCTGCTGGGTGAACTGGACGCCATCGCGCAGCAGCAAGGACTGGGCGACTGGGAGCCGGAGCTGAGCTTCGAGGTCAAGGCGCGGCTGCTCAAGCTGCTGCGGCAGAAGGCCCAGCGCAACGATGCCGACAAGGCCGCCCTGGCGCGGCGCATGGACGGATTGCTGGCCTCGCTGGTGGCGGTCGATCCGGTACGCGCAGCCGTGCTCTGCGGCTGATCTTATTTCTCAAGGACATTCCCACTGTGAGCATGGACAACCTGACGCTGCGCTATTTCGATGCCGAGATGCGCTACCTGCGCGAGGCCGGCAAGGAGTTCGCCGAGGCCTTCCCGGACCGTGCGGCGCAACTCAACCTGGACAAGGCCGGCGCCCGCGACCCCTACGTGGAGCGGCTATTCGAGGGCTTTGCGTTCCTCATGGGGCGGCTGCGCGAGAAACTCGACGACGACCTCCCCGAGCTGACCGAGGGCCTGGTCAGCCTGCTCTGGCCGCATTACCTGCGGACCATTCCGTCCCTGTCGGTGATCGAGTTGGCGCCGGACTACCGCGAGATGAAGTCCAGCGAAACCCTCGCCGCCGGCTTCCAGGTGCTCTCGCAGCCCATTGGGCCGGAGCGTACCCGCTGCCACTACAGCACCACGCAGGAGATCACCCTGCATCCGCTCAAGCTCGACTCGCTGCAGGTGGCCAGTGAACCGGACGGGCGCTCAGTGCTGCGCCTGCGCTTCAGCTGCGGGTCCTTGTACGACTGGGCCCAGGCCGACCTGTCGCGCCTGCCGCTGTACCTCAACGCCGACGCGCCGATCGCCTGCGCCTTGCATCAGGCCCTGACCCGCCAGGTGCAGGCGCTCTATGTGCGCACGCCGGGGCAGACCGATCGCCAGCCGCTGGACGGCCATTTCGCCGCCAGGGGCTTCGGCGAGGAGGATCGTCTTTGGCCGAAAGGTGACGCCGCCTTCAGCGGATACCAGCTGTTGCTGGAGTACTTCAGCTTCCGCGAGAAGTTCATGTTCGTGACCCTCTGTGGCCTGGATCGTATTGGCCTGGTCCAGGGCATGACCTGGTTCGAGCTGGAAGTGGTCCTGGCCGGGCAATGGCCGCATGAGCTCGCGCTCGAGGCCGAGCACCTGCGCCTGCATGCAGTGCCGGTCATCAACCTGTTCCCACTGGAGGCAGACCCGATGCCTCTGGCGCCGCTGCAGACGGACTACCTGCTGCGCCCCATGCGCCTGCAGGACGGCCATACCGAAATCTATTCGGTGGACAGCGTGACTTCCTCGAAGAACGGCGAGCAGCTTGCCTACGTGCCCTTCACCAGCTTCCGCCACAAGGGCGGCATGCTGCGCGACGAGGCGCCGGAGCGCTACTTCCACACGCGGATGAAGCGTGGCGCCAACGGTATGCACGACACCTGGCTGATCCTCGGTGGCGAGGGTTTCGACAAGGATCGCCTGCACGGCGGCGAGAGCCTGTCGCTGCGCCTGACCGGGACCAACGGCCAACTGCCGCGCAAGGCCCTGCAGAGCACCCTGCTGGACACCCCGGTGAAGACCACTCAAGTCGGCCTGAAGGTGCGCAATCTCTGCGCGCCGACGCTGCCGTGCTACCCGCCCAATCGCGATCGCTTCCATTGGCGGGTACTCAGCCACCTGGGCTCGAACTTCCTGCCGATGCTGGACAACGCCGAGGTGCTGCGCGGCACCCTGGCGCTCTACGACTGGACCGGCGACGAACTCAACCGGCGGCGGCTGGCGGCGATCGTCGACGTACGCCACCACCTGATCCAGCGCTTCGAGAAGGGTTTCCTGCTGCGCGGCGTGGACATCGAGGTGACGCTCGACGCCAACGGCTTTGCCGGCGAAGGCGACATCTGCCTGTTCGGCGAGATGCTCAACCGCTTCTTCGCGCTGTATGCCGACATCCACCTGTTCAACCAGCTGACGCTGATCCTGCAACCTTCCGGAAAGAGCCTGCGATGGAACGAGAACCACAGCCAGCGGATTCCCGGCTGAACGCCAGCGGGCTGCTGGAAGCCCTCGGCGGGCGCGTCGCCGAAGCCAACCTGTACCGCTTCTGCCAGTTGCTGGAAGCCGCCGCGCCGGACAACCCGCCGCTGGGCAGCACCAGTCGCCCTGCCGATGACCTGGTGCGCTTCCGTCCGCATCCGGGCATGGGTTTCCCGGCCGGAGAGCTGAAGGCCATCGAGTGGGACGAGGAGCATCCGGAGCGCCCGCCGACAGTGCGTACGCAACTGCTCGGGCTGTACGGCGTGGACTCGCCGATGCCGACCGCCTACCTCGACGACATCGCCCAGCGCAGGGAAGGGCACGAGGCGCTGGAAGCCTTCCTCGACCTGTTCAACCACCGGATCTTCACGCAGTTCTACCGCATCTGGCGCAAGTACTCGTACCCGGCGAGCTTCAGGGCGGGCGGGGCGGATGACACCTCGCAGTGCCTGCTCGGGCTGATCGGCCTGGGCATCCCCGGGACGGCCGAGCACATCGCCACGCCGGTGTCGCGCTTCCTTGCGTTGCTGAGCGTGATGCGCCTGCCGACCCGCAATGCCGAAGGCATAGGGGCGCTGGTGAGGCTGCTCGCACCGGCCACGCAGGCCCGGGTGAAACCCCATTGGCCGCGCAAGGTGCCGCTGGATCAGCCGGCCAGTCTCTCGCGCGAAACCCCGGTTTGCCTCGCCCAGGGAACGCCGCTTGGCGCCCTGGGGGCGGATGCCAACAGCCAGCTTCGCCTCGAACTGCACACTGATGACTTCCGCGAGGCGCAAGGCTGGCTGCCCGGCGGGCAGTTGCACAGCGACCTGCTGGTGCTGCTGCGCGTGTACCTGGGCTGGCGATGCATGGCCAGCCTGCACCTGTCGCTGCCGTTGTCGTGCGTGCCACGCCCCACGCTGGGCGAGCCGGCGCTGCTGCTGGGCATGACTGCCGTGCTGCGGCCGGACGACAGCGCCGCGCCGGAAGAAGCCTGCATAGAGATCAACCTGGGCTGCTATCGCGGCCTGACCGAAAACCCGAGAACCAGGAACACCGAATATGTCGCTTACCGCTTCTAGATCATTGCTGGCCCTGGCCGCGCTCGGCCTTTTGCTGAGCGGCTGCGGACTGACGCAGCGCGTGGCGGATGGCACCAGCTCCTTCGCCCATGGCCTGTTCTACAAGCAGGTGAAGGTCCTGCACCTGGACTTCAGCGCCCGCACCGCGCTGAACACAGATACCCGCGACATGTCGGCGCTGTCGGTATCGACACTGTTGCGCGTCTACCAGTTGCGCGACCGCAAGGCCCTGGACAAGGCCGCCTACCAGGACCTGCTGCGCGATGCCGATGGCGTCCTGGCTGAAGACCTGCTGGACCAGCAGGCGGTGCTGGTGAAGCCGGGCGAGGGGGCGCAGTTCAACGTGCCGCTGGCCGCCGAAGCGCAGTTCGTCGCCGTGGTCGGGCTGTTTCGCTCGCCGGAGGCGGCGCAGGGCAACTGGCGCCTGGTCCTCGCCCGCGAGGAACTGGACCCTGACCTTCCGCGGACGCTCGAACTCGGTGACAGCGCCCTGACCCTCTTGCCGATGCAGGAGGATTGACGCCGATGGGCGAGCAGAACCCTTCGCTCTACGAACTGTTGCTGCAGAACTTCAGCGGCGAGTTGGACCTGCACCGCGTGCGCGAGGAGGACCAGCCGATCCTCTCGGTGCTGGACAACCTGCAGCGCATCCTCAATGGCCGCGCTGGCACGCTCGCCCATCTGCCCGACCTTGGCCTGCCGGACATGAGCCACATCCTCCAGGGCTTGCCCGGCACCGCCCACGGGCTGATCGAAACCATGCGCACGACGCTGCTCAAGTACGAGCCGCGCCTGGCGTCGGTGCACATCGAACTGCTGCCGCAGCAGCGCCCCGGGCATCTTGAATATGCCCTGAATGTGGAGCTGCGCGGCGGAGCCCGAGCAACCTTCGGCACCACGCTCGCACCCGAAGGCAAGGTGCTTCTGCGTCACCTGAAGCGCATGAATTACCTCTCGCAATGAAGCGCCAAATCTCACCCCGCGAAGGAGGGCGCCCATGAGCCTGCCCGAGTCGAACCTGCAAATTGGCGGCGATCCGCGTGGCCTTGCTGCCTGCATTGCGCTGCGCGCCGAGCTGGGAAAGTTGAGCCATCCGGCCCGCCCGGACCTGGATTGGCCGCAGGTCGAGCAGCTGAGCCTGGCGCTGTTCAAGGAGAACGGCGTGGAGCTGCAGTCGGCGACCGCCTATGCCTTGGCCCGGACATATCTGCATGGCCTGGCCGGACTGGAGGAGGGACTGGCGCTGATCCGCGCTCAATTGCAGACGGACTGGCCTCGCTTCTGGCCACCAGCCCTGCCGGCGCGGCTGGAAATCCTCGCCTGGCTGTTCAGTCACTTGCAGCCCCGGTTGCGACGGATCGACGGTACGCAGGCCGATCTGTCGTCGCTCAAGCGCATACAGGGCGATCTGCAGGCGCTGGACGCCGTCCTGGAGCGCGAGGTGGCGCTGCCGCTGCACCCGCTCCAGGCGTTGCAGGCGCAGCTCGAACGCCTGGTCGTTCGCCTGGAGCGGGAACGCGATCGCCTTGAGGCGCCTGCAGTACCTGCAACGCCTGACGTGGAGATCAGCGAGCGGCAGCCCGATGTGCCGGCCGCTTATCAGCGGCTGGTCTACGTGGTCCAGGCACCAGCTCCCTCTGAGCCGGTGGCGGTCGCTCCGCGCTGGGCCAGGCCTGTGAAGGTCGGCGGCTTGCTGGCTCTCGCAGGGCTGCTTGTCGCGTTGCATTGGTACCTGGGCTAACGGAGACGCGGGCAAGTCCGCGCCGATGGTCTAGTGTTCCCGGACATCGCCGTCATGCCGGGCACTCCTGGGAGAAATGCCGTGACCACGCAAAAACGCACGCCGACCGAAGAAGCTACAAGGCACATCGATGCACGCATCGCCGAACTTGCCGACTGGCGCGGCGAGCGGCTTGCCTACGTCCGCGCGCTCATCCGTCAGGCCGATCCCGAGGTGGTGGAGGAGTGGAAGTGGCAGGTGCCGGTGTGGTCCCACGGCGGCATCCTGTGCACCGGGGAAACCTACAAGCAGGTAGTGAAGCTGACCTTCGCCAAGGGCGCGGCGCTCGAAGACCCTGCGGGCCTGTTCAACGCCAGCCTGGAGGGTAATACCCGCCGCGCCATCGATATTCGCGTCGACGATACGCTCGACGAGACCGCGTTCAAGGCGCTGATCCGTTCGGCGGTGGCGCTCAATACCTCAGGCAGCTAAGGCGAGGGTGGCAAAACCCGCTCCTTGAGCAGGCTCCGTATCGCGCCATCACCGCTTAGCGCGGACTCGCGGCAACCGCCGCGTGCCGGGGCAGGGCGGTCGAGATGAGCGCGGCCAGCAGGACGAAAGCTGCCGATATCCAGAGACAGGCGTTCAGGCCATAGGCCTGGAAAACCGCGCCGGAAAGCACGGTGCCGATCAACCGTCCCATGGCGTTGGACATGTAGTAGAAGCCCACGTCCAGCGACACGCCGTCCTCCTTGGCGTAGGAGACGATCAGATAGCTGTGCAGCGAGGAATTCACCGCGAAGAGCGCCCCGAACAATAACAGCCCGCCCAGAAGCACCCCTTCCGACGCCGGGTATATCGCCAGACCGCTGGCCATCGCCGCCGGCAGCACGGCCAGCGGCAGCGCCCAGGCGAGGGCGGCGCGGCCGTCGGGGACATGGCCGCGGCGCTTGCCGGTCAGGGCCGGGGCGAAGGACTGGACGATGCCGTAGCCGATCACCCAGGCGGCGAGGAAGCCGCCGACCAGCCAGAAGCTCCAGCCGAAGGTTTCGCTCAGGTAGACGGGCAGGGCGACCACGAACCACACGTCGCGGGCGCCGAAGAGGAACATCCGTGCCGCCGAGAGGATGTTTATCGCCCGGCTCTTGGAGAGCATGTCGCGGAACTTGGGCTTGGCCTTGGCCTTGCCCAGGTCCTTCTTTAGCGACAGCAGGCTGCCGACCCAGACCAGGCCCAACACCAGGGCCATCACCAGGAGCGCGCCCCTGAAGTCGAACAGCGCCAGCAGCGCGCCACCGAGGAAGAAGCCCACGCCCTTGAGCGCGTTCTTCGAGCCGGTGAGGATCGCCACCCACTGGTAGAGCTTGCCTTGCTGGGCGTCGGGCACCAGGAGCTTGATCGAGCTCTTGGCGCTCATCTTGTTGAGGTCCTTGGCGATGCCCGACAGGGCCTGTGCGCCCATCACCCAGGGGATGCTCAGCCAGGCGGCCGGAACCGCGAGCATCAGCAACGCCACCACCTGCATGGCGAGGCCGATGTTCATGGTGCGGTTCAGGCCGATGTGCGCGCCGAGATAGCCGCCCACCAGGTTGGTGACGACGCCGAAGAACTCGTAGAACACGAACAGCGTGGCGATCTGCAGGGGCGAATACCCCAGCGAATGGAAATGCAGCACCACCAGCATGCGCAAGGCGCCATCGGTGAGCGTGAATGTCCAGTAGTTGGCCGTCACCAGCAGGTACTGGCGGACTTCCGGGGCCAGCGACGAGAGCGCCTTCATGTTCGTGTCCTGCTCCCTCAACCGGCCAGGCCGACCATTTTCGCCAGCTCGACGGTGCGGTTGGCGTAGCCCCACTCGTTGTCGTACCAGGCGTAGAGCTTCACCTGGGTGCCATTGACGACCATGGTCGAGAGCGCGTCGATGATCGAGGAGCGCGGGTCGGTGCGATAGTCGATCGACACCAGCGGACGTTCCTCGTAGCCAAGGATGTCTTTCAGCTCGTTTTCGGCGGCGTGCTTGAGCAGGCGGTTGACCTCTTCGACGCTGGTTTCCCGCTCGACCTCGAACACACAGTCGGTCAGCGAGGCATTGGCCAGCGGAACGCGGACGGCGTGGCCGTTAAGGCGGCCGCGCAGCTCGGGGAAGATTTCCGCGATGGCGGTGGCCGAGCCGGTGGTGGTGGGGATCAGGCTCATGCCCGAGGCCCGGGCGCGGCGCAGGTCCTTGTGCGGCTGGTCGAGGATGCTCTGGGTGTTGGTCAGGTCGTGGATGGTGGTGATCGAGCCGTGGCGGATGCCGAGGTTCTCGTGGATGACCTTGACCACCGGCGCCAGGCAGTTGGTGGTACAGGAGGCTGCGGTGACGATACGGTGCTGCGCCGGATCGAACAGATGCTGGTTTACCCCCATGACGACGTTCAGCGCGCCTTTTTCTTTGACCGGAGCACTGACCACGACGCGCTTCACGCCCTGGTCCAGGTAGGCCTGGAGCACGGCGACGGTCTTCATCTTGCCGCTGGCCTCGATCACCAGGTCGCAGTCCGACCAGTCGGTGTCGGCGATGGCCTTGTTGGCGGTGACCGCGATGCGCTTGCCGTCGATGAGCACGGAGTCGCCGTCGGCGCTCGCCTCGTGGTGCCAGCGGCCGTGAACCGAGTCGAAGTTGATCAGGTGGGCGTGGGTCGCGGCATCGCCGGCCGGGTCGTTGATCCGTACGAATTCCAGTTCCGGCCAGTCCCAGGCCGCGCGCAGCGCCAGGCGACCGATACGTCCGAATCCGTTGATACCTACTTTGATGGTCATGCTCGTGTTCTCTGATGCGGTAAACGAGTGGTCGACATTGGGTTGTCGTGTTGGAGGCGTGCCTTCAAGGCCGAAGCTTGGCTGGGAATGCTGGCGGTCACGACTTCATTCCTGCGAAAGCGAGCCGGCGGCCGGGTCGAACCAGCGGCGCTTGAGCCAGCCGGCAACACCGACCAGCGTGATCAGGACGGGCACTTCCACCAGCGGCCCGATCACGGTGGCGAAGGCGACCGGCGAGGCGAGGCCGAAGGTGGCGATGGCCACGGCGATGGCGAGCTCGAAGTTGTTGCTTGCGGCGGTGAATGCCAGCGCGGTGGTGCGCGGGTAGTCCGCCTCCAGCACCCTGCCCATCCAGAAACTGATGAAGAACATCACCACGAAGTAGATCGTCAGCGGGAGCGCGATGCGCAGCACATCCAGCGGCAGTTCCAGCACCCGGTCGCCCTTGAGGCTGAACATGGCGACGATGGTCAGCAGCAGCGCCACCAGCGTCAGCGGGCTGATCCGCGGGATGAAGCGCTCCTGGTACCACTGGGCGCCCTTGCGCTTGATCAGCAGCTTGCGGGTCAGGAAACCGGCCAGGAACGGGATGCCCAGGTAGATCAGCACCGACTGGGCGATGTCGAGGAAACCGGTGTGGATGACGCTGCCTTCCAGGCCGAACAGCGGCGGCAGAACGCCCAGGAAAAGCCAGGCGTAGAGGCTGAAGAAGAGGATCTGGAAGAGGCTGTTGAAGGCCACGAGCCCGGCGACGTATTGGCTGCTGCCGCCGGCGATCTGGTTCCAGACCAGCACCATGGCGATGCAGCGGGCCAGGCCAATGAGGATCAGGCCGGTCATGTATTCCGGTCGGTCGGAAAGGAAGACCACCGCCAGGACGAACATCAGCGCCGGGCCGACGACCCAGTTCTGGACTAGCGACAGGGCCAGGATGCGCCTGTCCTGGAAGACCTGCGGCAGCTCCTCGTAGTTCACCCGCGCCAGCGGCGGATACATCATCACGATCAGGCCGACGGCAATGGGGAGGTTGGTGGAGCCCACCGACAGGCCGTTCAGCCAGCCGGGCAGCCCGGCGAACAGACTGCCCAGGCCGATGCCCAGGCCCATGGCGAGGAAGATCCAGACCGTCAGGTAGCGATCCAGGAAGGAGAGGCGGCTCTTGCTCATGCGGGTCTCCCGTTGCGTCAGAGCGTTCCGATTCGGGCCAGTTCGGTCTTCAGCCTGTCGCAATCGAGTTGCTCGAACGGCAGCGCCAGAAAAGCCGAGATGCGCCTTTCGATATGCGCGAGCGTGGCGTCGAACGCGGCCTCGCGTTCGGCCGCGCTGCCCGGCAGCTCGGAAGGGTCGGCCAATCCCCAGTGGGCTTTCGTTGCCGGCCCGAAGAACACCGGGCAGGCCTCGCCCGCGGCCTTGTCGCAGACCGTGATGACGAAATCCGGCGCCAGGTCTGCATGCGCATCGGTCGACTTGCTGGCGAGCCCCTGGGTGGAAACGCCGGCACGTTGCAGGGCGGCGAGGCTCAGCGGATTCACTTCGCCACGGGGCAGGCTGCCGGCGCTGTAGGCGCGCATGCCGGCGGGGGCGAGGTGATTGAAGAGCGCTTCGGCCAGGATGCTGCGGCAGCTGTTGGCCGTGCAGAGGAACAGGACTTTCATCGAATCGTCTCCTCGGCGGTCAGCAGCAGGCCGCGACACGCGCGGGGCGGTCGCCCATGTTTTCCAGGCGCTTGGCACTTGCACTGAGCCACGCACGGTTGGCGTCCAGCGTCGTCAGCAGCACCTGGCGAACCCAATCCGGCAGCTGCGGATGCAGGCGGTAATAAACCCACTGCCCCTGGCGACGGTCAGCCAGCAGGCCGCAAGTGCGCAGTTGCGCCAGGTGCCGCGAGACCTTTGGCTGGCTTTCGTCGAGGGCGCAGGTCAGCTCGCAGACGCAGAGCTCCTGTTCGCGGGCGATCAGCAGCATCATCCGCAGGCGATTCTCGTCGGCGAGGCATTTGAAAACCTGGATGGGCGTCAGCTGTTCAGGCATGGCTGTGCTGGCTCCTATTACGTAGGAAGGTGCAGATATTCGATTTGGCGAATATATGGAATTTTGCATGTATTGCAAGAAAGAAATGCTGACAGCTCGCGCCGGTGCCCAGGCGCCGGGGTGTGATTGAGGCGGGGTCGCCAGGCCGACGATCCGCCGATCTAGCGCGACTCGTAGTGCGCGTTGTCCTCGCGCAGCAGGTCCAGGTACAGCTTTGCCGCCAGGCCCAGCGGGCGTGACTTGATCCAGAGCACGTCGACCCACAGGCGCAGGCGGCTGGCCATGTTGCTGAAACGCACCTCGCGCAGGCTGCTGGCGTCCAGCAGCGGCTGCACCAGCGGCTGTGGCAGGTAGGCCCAGCCGAGGCCGGATTGCACCAGCTCAAGGGTGGCGAGGTAGCTGTCGGTCAGCCAGATGCGCCGCGACAGCACCAGGCGCGGGTCCGAGCCGGTCGGCTCGCCCGAGGCCACCATGATCTGCCGCTGTTCGGCCAGCCTTTCCTCGGCCATCGGCTCGTCGATGGCCTGGGCCACCGGATGGCGGGGCGAGGCGACTGCGATCAGCAATTGGCTGCCGGCTTCCAGGAACGACTCGCGCTCGTCGATGCCCGGGCGTTCGAAGACCAGCGCCAATTGCGCGCTGCCTTCGTGGAGCATGCGTACCGCCTCAGTCTGCGGCGCTGAGCGGACCTCTACCTGCAGGTTCGGGAAGCGCTCGGCGAGCTTTTCCAACGGCCGGCTCCAGCGTCCGGTCTGCAGCTCCGGCGCCATCGCCAGTACCAGCCGGCGCTCCAGGCCCTGGTGCAGTTGCAGCGCCTGGGCGTCGAGCAGGTTGAGTTGGGCGACCACCTGCCGCGCCTGCGGCTCCAGGGCCAGCGCGGCGGCCGGCGGCAGCGCCTTGCGTGAGGCGCGGTCGAACAACGTGAGGTCAAGTTCGGCCTCCAACTGAGCGATGGCCATGCTCACCGCCGAAGGCACGCGACCGAGCTTGCGCGCGGCGGCCGAGAAGGAGCCGCTGTCGAGCACGGCGAGGAAAAGGGTCAGGGAATCGCTGCTGAATGCCATAGCGTTGTCAATAAACCTGATAACGATCGTCTTTTGTCGTCAGCGAGCTGAACATAGATTGCTCCTCACAACAACAGTGAGAGGGAATCCCCGTGTCCAAACCGCAATGGCAGGAACAGGTAGCGCTGGTCAGCGGCGCTGGCAGCGAACATGGCATCGGCATGGCCATCGCCCGACGTCTCGGACAGGCCGGCGCGCGGTTGATCGTCACCGCCAGCAGTGCGCGCATCGCCGAACGCGTGGCTGAGCTGCGCGCCGAAGGCTTCGAGGCCGAAGGCCGCGCTGCTGACCTCACCGACGAGAAGCAGGTGCGCGAACTGGCCGCCTGGGCCGAAGCGCGCTGGGGCCGCATCGACGTGCTGGTGAACAACGCCGGCATGGCCATGCAGGGCAGCCCCGAGCCCTTCGCCGAGGTGGCGACGATGGACCTGGCGACCTGGAACCTGTCGCTGGCGCGCAACCTCACCACCGCTTTCCTGCTGACCCGCGCGGTGCTGCCGGGCATGCAGGCGCGCGGCTACGGGCGCATCGTGCAGATCAGCTCCACCACCGGCACGCGTGGCAGCAACCTGGGCGAGGCGGCCTACAGCGCGGCCAAGGCCGGCATGGTCGGCCTGAACATGGGGCTGGCGCTGGAGGTGGCCAAGCAGGGCATCACCGTGAACAGCGTGGCGCCGGGCTGGATCGAGACCGCCTCGTCCACCGAAGAGGAAGCCCACGCCGCCAGCTACACGCCCATCGGTCGCGCCGGCAAACCGGAGGAAGTGGCAGCGGCAGTGGCCTTCCTGGCCTCGCCGGAAGCCAGCTACATCACCGGCGAACTGCTGGTGGTCGATGGCGGCAACTGCCTGGTCGAAAACAAGGCGCCTTGAGCGAGGAGACACACATGGACACTCCCGTGGTTCTGATCACCGGCGCTTGCGGCGGCGTAGGCCGCGCACTGGTGGAACGCTTCGTCGCCGGCAGCTGGCGCGTCTTCGCCACCGACCTGAACGAGGCCGGGCTGGCGCAACTCGCCGCCGATTTCCCCCTGGCCGGCCAATGTGCCGGCGACATTCGCCAACCTGCCGTATGCCGCGCGGTAGTCGAGGCTGCACTGCAGGCCGGCGGCCGCCTGGATGCGCTGGTCAACGCTGCTGGCGTCTGGCGCGAAGGGCCGGTGGAAGACTTCAGCGAGGACGACTTCGACCTGGTGCTGGACGTCAACCTCAAGGCCACCTTCTTCATGTGCTCGGCCGCCATCCCGCACTTGAAGGCCAGCCAGGGCGCCATCGTGAACATCTCCAGCGACGCCGGCCGCCAGGGCAACCGCAACGCCGCGGCCTACTGCGCGAGCAAGGGTGGGGTGACGCTGCTGAGCAAGACCCTGGCGCTGGACCTGGCCCCGGCCGGCGTGCGCTGCAATGCCGTGTCGCCCGGCGACATCGAAACGCCGATGCTCAAGTACCAGGCCGATACCTATGGCGCCGGCGATCCGCAGGGCTACTACGCCGAGTTGCTGGCCAAGTACCCGCAGGGCGAGCGCGCGCGCTTCATCCAGCCGGCGGAGGTGGCCGAGCTGGTCTACTTCCTCTGCCAGCCGGGCGCCGGTTCGATCACCGGGGCGGACCTGGCCATCGACTGCGGGTTGTCGGCGGGGAACTGAGGGGGCGCGCCCCGGCTTCGGCGTGGCATCGCCGGGGCGCGCACTGTCGATCAGCACGTCTCGAAGGCTCGGAAGCAAATCGCTGCATCGACTCGCCGTAGCCCGATTTGGCTCCAGACAAGCCATCGTTCTCCGGCTCTGACAGGGGGCAAAGTCTTCACTGCCTGCCTCGATCTCGTCTCCCTGTACATGCCGCAGCCCAAGAACGGCAACTGACGGACTCAGGATGTCCGCTGCAGGTGGAAGCGGCAGACCTGGCCACCACGCAGCATGCATTCGAGATGCTCGACGTCGGCGCCGCCCAGGGTGCCGATCAGCGCCAGGTCGAGTTCGCAGACTTCCGGGTGGCTGCCCGCCAGGTGATGGAACACGCAGTTGTGCGCGACTATTTCCGGCTCGCCGGAACTGCGGAAGAACACCTGCGCTTCGTAACCGGCATCGTTCATGTGCTGGACGATGCGCTCCTCGTCCACGCTGGCGGACTCCAGTTCGGCGGCAAGGCGGGTGCCGAGCTTGCGCATCAGCGCTACCAGCGCCGGGTGGCCGATTATCTCGGCGATCTCGCCGATCAGCAGGTCGGCGAGCGCCTGGTATTGCCGGGGGAAAAGCTCCCGGCCGCGCGGACCGAGCAGGTAGAGCTGCTCGGGGCGGCGGCCGGTGGGACGGGTCGGGCCGCGCAGCACCAGGGCGTCGCGTTCCAATGCCGCCAGGTGCTGGCGTACGGCGGTGCGGGTCACCGCCAACTGTTCGGCCAGTTCGTCGATGCTCATGCCGCCGGCCTGGTAGAGAAGGGCGGTGAGCAGGTCCTGCTGGGTGCGACCCAATCCTTGCAGCATGCAGCTACCTCGCGACTACGAACTTGTCCGGGAATTGCTTGACCAGCGCGGCGCTCAGCGCGTCGGCGAGCATCTGGATGTGCATGTTCATCGCTTGCCAGGTCTTCGCCTCGCCAGCGTAGTCATGCGCGGCCAGTTGGTCGATCTGCGCGATGTGCTGCGCACCGTGGGTGCTGAGCATCGCGATCAGGTCATTCTCGGGGAGGTTGGGGTTGGCGCCGGCGAGGAATCTGGCAATGGCGCCGGCGTTGCTGGTCAGCTCGCCGATGGCGGCTTTTCGCCCGGCGGCATCCTTGGCCACGCTGGCGTCACTGTAATGCTTCACCGCGCCCCAGTGCCCGGCCAGCAGCTTGAGCAATTGGTCGGCGGCAGGCTGTCCGTAGAGCGGTGCTATGGCGTTGGCGATAGCGGTGGCATTGGCGACCACCTGTTCGCTGGCCACTTTGGCCTGGGCCTTGTTGCCGGCCTGGTTGGCCTGCGCGTAGTCGCGTATCCAGAAGATGTGCTCCTGCCACAGGTCACGAAGGGCCAGGCGGTTGTCGAGGGCGGAGGCGGCGGCGGCGGAGGGTGTGGCGGCTTGGGCATCCGTTGGGATGCTGGCGATGCTGGTGGTGCAGAGGGTTACGACGGCGAGGAGAATCGATGATCCGATGTTCATGGCAGTGGCCTCTTGGGGCGGACGACACTACAAAATCAATTAAGGCATATTTAAATGCCGTAATTGATTTTCCCGACAGGAGGCCATGCCTTCTTGCGTGAGAAGGAGCTCAGCGCTTCACCTTGAGCCCCTTGATCGAGTGTGCCCGCTGCTCATCGAGCGAGTTGTAGTAGGTGTTCTGCGTGGTGCTCAGGCTGTTGTGGCGCAGGTCGGCTTGCAGGTCCTTCATGTCGCGGTGCGGCGCGTCGAAGGTTGCTGCGGTGTGGCGTAGCCAGTGCAGCGAGGCCGAACGCAGCTGGTCGATTTCGTCGTCGCTCCAGCCTTCGTCGGCCATGCGCTTGAGCGAGCGGTCGAAGACCTGTTGTAGAAGCAATCGGACATGGCGATCGGAAAGCCCCGCGCGGCCCTTGAGGGTGGTGATGAGCGCGGTCTTTTCCTGGGGCGAGGGCAGGGGAGGCAGCTGCAGGTGGCGGCGGTAGCGCACCAGGTAGTCCTGCACGTAGTCGTCGCGCACGCTGATCTTCGCGGCCTTGTTGCCCTTGCCGACCACGTGGAACCACCAGTTGCCGGTGCTATCGCGGCGGAAGTCGCCCATGGTCGGCTCCCAGTTGTCGCGGCCGACCAGGTCCGAGATGCGCAGGTACATGGAGAACAACGTGGCGACGATGAACAGCGTGCGCTCGTGCTGTGGATCTTCGGCCGCCATCTGTTCTGCGGTTTCGATGACGAAGCTCCATTGCAGCTGGGTGAGCGAGCGCGAGGCGACATCCAAGGTGTTGCGCTGTTTATAGATGGACTTCTGCTTGACCGCGCGGAACGGATTCACCTCGGTCAGGCCTTCGTCCATCGCGTGCTGGAAGAAGCTGCCACATACCGCGAAAACCTGAGCCACCGAGCCCTGGGACATGCGATAAGGGCGCTCGGGCAACTCGCTCAGCGTCTCGGCGGCTAGCTTGCGTTCGCGCTTGGCCAGGGTGGTGGAGAAGGGGCGCCAGTCGGGGTTCACGACATAGCTGTCAGACTCCAGTTTCTTGCGCCCGCCGACACGCACGAAGCGCGACTTGATCACCGGGCCGATCCACTCGGCAGGGGGATTGAGGCAGAACTCCATGAAGGCCTCGGCATCCTTGCGGCGCAGGTCAAGTAGCGGCTTGCGGGCGATCAGCAGGGCCCACAGCAGCAGCCGTTCGACATGGGTGCGATAGGAGCTGTAGGTGGCCTCGTTGCCGGCGTAGGACTTGAGAAAGCCGCGAATGGCGAAATAGCCCTCGACGGCGCGGCAGTCTTCGGCGAAGTCGTGCAGGTAATCGCGCACCACGGGGAGTTCGGCATTGAGCTGGAGGAAGTTCAGCTCATGGAAGCGTTCGAAGGTTTCGAACAGCGGTTGCGGTTGAAGCGGCATGCTAGAGCCTGGCGACGGGGATTCGGGAACGGAGTATATGCAATATCCGGGTCTGACTGTTATCGGATATTGCATCAGTTTCCAGGGGACTCTCGAGAGGGGTTTCCAGGAGCGGCCACCACTGTGGATGGCTCTGGAATGGGTGTTTCAGCATTATCCAGGCCGTGCTTCAGTGGCTGAAGGCCTGCTTCTTGGGGGTAGCTGGATAGGCGGCCTGCCAGTCCGCTGCAGGCGTTCCAAATGCGCGAAAGTCACACCATCCGAGGCGTCCAGCGCCGCCAGGCCATGGCTTCCGTAAAGCGGACCTTGTCCACGATTGGCGGTCGCTGATTATCCGCTGCGGCGAGAACCGGCCATCTGGCGTGCGGATGGCCGTAATCCATTGCAGCCCTAAATAAGGCACCCAAGGACTCCATGGCAGGCGTTCACTGTGCGCGCAATGTGCGTACGTGAAATCTGCAGTAGATCCGTGCAGTTATTTCCACAGATTTCAACACAGCGCACGTAGCCAACACGCATAACGAGACGCGCTGACAAGGTTGCCGAGTGCGCTGCGAGAAATCTGTTCGTGCGCACGGATGCATACATGCGAGAAAGGTACTGGCTGCAAGCGTAGGCGTTTGCCGCTGGCGAAACGCAAAGCCATGGAGCAAGCACAAGCAAAACGGTGATGATCAGGCGAAAGACAGAAGCCGCCGTGAGCGAAACGGATTGATCCGAAAAGGAAACGAGCAGTTTGGAAAGCAGCCATCTGCAAAGGAAGGCATTTGGCAGGATTCCAGCCGTTGCAATGCGAAGCACTCGACCAAGCCCGCATCGCCCTTGAGTTCGCATAATGTATATTATGTTAAATAGTATATTAGGTAATGCATGAACCCTTGGCCGTCTCGTCGGCAATCTCTCGTTTGCGCTCCACTTCCATTCCGCCGTTTCAACTCGACCGTCAGCGTCAGGCGCTGGCGACGACATCTGCCAGGTGCCCGACTTCATTGATCCTTCCAATCCCGTTGGTGCCCGCGTCGAAGTCGATCTCGTTGATGCAGCACGGCTCCTGCTAATTCGCCAATGGCAGGCCCAGGCAATGCAACAGGATTACGCGATTGATGCTGTAGTGGCCGATCAAAACCACAGTCTGTTGCGGATGCCTTTGCAAAACCGTACGCAGTACGTCGGGTGCACGCACCAGCACCATGGACAGGCTTTCGCCGCCGGGTATCGCCGCCAGATCCGGTGTTTCCAGCCAGGCTTCAATTCGGCCGGCCAGCGTCCACCGGCCTCGCCATGCGTCAGGCCCTGCCATTGGCCGTAGTCGATATCCATCAGTGCATCCAACTTCTGAGCATTGGCCTGGGTGGCGTTAGCAATGGCCGCACCGGTATCGACACAGCGAGACCGCGGGCTCGTGTAGATCGCCTGCGGCTGCCAGCTACCGGCGATTCGTCGAGCCAGGGCTGCAGCCTGGCTGCTGACCGAGCGGAGACTAGGCGAATTCGGCGCGGCCGCGGAATCGTTAGTCGACGTGTCCGCGGCGGGGGAGGATGATTCGGGTCATGTCAGGCCTCGTGAGTCTCCTGAGCTCTAGATGCCCTGCCCCAGTCCTTCACGGGACCGCCCTCCTCCTTTTCCTTCCCATGGGTTCGCTGCGCTGCGAACCAGGCGAGGGCCCCTCGGCCCCTCGCCCCGTTGATTAACCCGAGTGAATCAACTCCGATAGCGAGCAGCCGGCACGCTCAGCGACAGATTGGGCAGCAGCCGCTGGCGAGCGGCCTCGTACGCCAACCTCGTCGCTCCGGAGCCCTTCTACAGCATCGAGAACTTCTCGCCGGCCGGCGGCCTGGTGCGTTCTTCGCTGGGCTTTGCGGTTGATACCCGCCCGCTCGAAGCACCTCGCCTGGCGGACACCTGGATCATCATCGGGGTCAACGACCCGCGGGTGTCCGAAACCCCGCCCGATGTCCTCGAGTTCGTGCGCCAGGCCTGCGCCCAGGCGCGGCGCACCGTGGGGCTGTGCACCGGCGGATTCGTCCTGGCCGAGGCCGGACTACTGGCGGGCCGCCGCGCGACGACTCACTGGGCGTACGCCAAGGACATGCAGCAGCGCTATGCGGACATCGCCGTGGAAGACGACCGCATCTACATCGTCGATGGCTCGATCTGGACCTCGGCGGGCATGACCGCCGCGCTCGACCTCGCGGTCGGCATGGTGGAGAAGGACCTGGGCGCCGACGTGGCGCGTTCGGTGGCGCACAAGCTGGTGATGCACCAGCACCGCTCCGGCGGGCAGTCGCAGCACTCGGAGATGCTCGACCTCGCGCCCAAGTCGGACCGCATCCAGAGCGCCTTGAACTATGCCCGCAGCCACCTGAACCGACCGATCAGCGTCGAGGAGCTGGCGGATTTCGTGCACTTGAGCCCGCGCCAGTTCACCCGGGTATTCACCGCCGAAACCGGGCAATCCCCAGCCAAGGCCATCGAGGGCCTGCGCCTGGAAGCGGCGCGGCTGATGATCGAACAGAGCCGCCACTCCCTCGAGGTGGTGGCCCGCGAAGTCGGCTTCCGCGACCGCCGGCACCTGCGCGAAGCCTTCATGCGCGGCTTCGGCGTGCCCCCGCAGGCGGTGCGCCGGGATGCTCGCCGGGTGCCGGGCTGACCGGGCGAGCACCTGTCACTCCCCTCCTCTACTACCTGGCTACCAGAAAGCCCTACTTCAGTACCGCCATGACAATGTTGTTCTCGCGTATCACCTCGGCGTCCTTCGGCAGCTCGTAAGGCATGTTCTTGGGCACCTGCAGCACCAGCGCGACCGGGCCGGCCTTGCGCTGCTCGGCGAGCCAGCTGGCGAGCTGGTCGCCATTGATCTTGCGGTCCTTGGCGTCCGCGTAAGTCAGCCCGTAACGCAGCTCGCCGTCGACATCCAGCAGGGTCACGTCGCTGCGGTTGGTGCGCCAGGCCAGCGCCGAGGCCGCGCCCAGGTCGTTGCTCAGCAGGCTGTGGGCGCCTTTGAGCTGATCCATGTGTTGGGCGATGAACTGGTCCGGCATCTTGTTATCGACGATCACCTGCGGCATGGACGCCGGCAGCAGCGCGACCAGTACCCAGATCGCCAGTGCTGGCGCGTACCAGTGCTGACCTGCGCGCTTCCACTGGACGGCGCCGCACAGCGCCCAGACCAGGCAGACCAGAGCCGCCCCGAACAGGCGCGCCGGGTGGTCGCGGAACACCGGGTGAGCCACTTCCAGGCCGATCAACGCCAGCAGCGACAGTACGCCGAGAAACATGTTGAGCAGGCCATTGCCGCGCACCAGGCGCATGTCGTGCTGGCGCAGCTTGTCCACCAGGGTATTGGCCATCAGCAGGGCGAGCGGCGCGAAGCACGGCAGGATGTAGGTCGGCAGCTTGCCTTTGCTCAGGCTGAAGAACAGGAACGGCAGGGCGAACCAGAGCGCGAGGAACGCGGTGTGCCGCTCGCGGCGCTCGGCCCAGGTGCGCTTGAGCGCGGGCACCACCAGCAGGGTCCACGGCAGGCTGCCGGCGAACAGGATCGGGATGAAGAACCAGATCGGCGCCGCGTGCTGCGCATTGCTGCTGGCAAAGCGGCGGATGTGCTCGTTCCAGAAGAAGAAATTCCAGAAGTCCGGCTCCTGCTGGTTGACCGCCAGCACCCACGGCAGGCTGACCAGCACGGCCACCAGCACCGCCAGCGGGCCGCCCTTGAGCAACTCGCGCCAACGGCCCTGCAGCACCGCATAGGGTACGACCACGATCACCGGCAGCAGCCAGGCGAGGAAGCCCTTGGTCATGAAGCCGATGGCGCAGGCCACGCCCAGTGCCAGCCAGCCGAAGCCACGCTCGCGCAGGCTGCGGCCTTCCAGGCCATACCAGGCGCCGACCAGGCTGAGGGTGGTCCACAGCGCCAGTTGCGGGTCGATGTTGGAGTAACCGGCCTGCCCTGCCGCGAGGCCGAAGGTCATGTACAGCAGGCTGGCGGCCCAGCTCTTGAGGGGGTCGTTCCACAGCCGACGGGCCAGCAGATGCACCAGCAGCACGGTGGCCCCGGTGGTCAGCGCCGAGGCAATGCGCGCGCCGAACAGGTTGTCGCCGAACAGCGCCTGGCCGAGCGCGATCAGCCAATAACCGCCGATAGGCTTCTCGAAGTAGCGCAGGCCCATGAAGTGCGGCGCCACCCAGTTGCCGCTGTTGAGCATTTCCTGGGCGGCCTGGGCGTAGCGCGTTTCGTCCGGCACCCAGAGGCCGTGGAAACCCAGCGGCAGGATGAAGAACAGCGCGAAGGCGATGAACAGCGCCGGATAGGCGAACGCCGGGAGCGTGCTGGTCGCCACCGTGGCGGGCCGCCTGGCCGCCGCTGCGGTTTTGATCGAGGTGATCGAAGACATGGGGAGGACTTCCTCATTGGCCGGCGTGGTTGCCGGCAGGCGAATGGAGCGCTTCGCCGGGCAGGCGCAACTCCGATGGCGCAAGCCTATGGAAGTGCGAATGAATGACTCATGAACGCGCCGTTCAGGATCGCCTTCGCGCTTTGCCGGGGCTGATCCGTGCGCTACTGTGCAGCGCACTTTCCGTTGCCGAGGTGGGTATGAAGGCGCTGCTGGTCGAGGACAACGCCCTGCTGGGCAAGAGCGTGCAACGCGGGCTGCAGGAGGCCGGCTGGATCGTCGACCTGGCCATCGACGGCGAGGAAGCGCTGTACCTGCTGCAGTCCAGCGAGTATGACGTGGCGCTATTCGACTGGATGCTGCCCAAGCGCTCCGGGCTCGACCTGGTCCGCCACCTGCGCGCCACCGGCAGCGAGTTGCCGGTGCTGATGCTGACCGCGCGCGGCGAGCTGGCCGACCGCGTCGAAGGGCTGGAGCGCGGCGCCGACGACTACCTGGTGAAACCCTTCGAGATGGCCGAGCTGATCGCCCGGGTCAACGCCCTCTACCGGCGTGCCGCCGGCCGCGGTTCGCCGACCCTGCAGCTGGGCGAGCTGAGCCTGGACCTCGCCGCTGCCCGCGTGTCCCGCGACGGCCAGGCGCTGGAGCTGACCGGCAAGGAGTACGACCTGCTCGCCGCGCTGGCCGCCAAGCCGGAACAGCTGCTGACCCGCAGCGCCCTGCTCGGCCTGCTCTACCCCTTCGACATGGAACCGGACAGCAACAGCCTCGACGTGCTGCTCGCCCGCCTGCGGCGCAAACTCGCCGGCTCCGGCGTCGAGATCGAA
Organism: Pseudomonas knackmussii B13; assembly: GCF_000689415.1. Classification (NCBI taxonomy): domain Bacteria; kingdom Pseudomonadati; phylum Pseudomonadota; class Gammaproteobacteria; order Pseudomonadales; family Pseudomonadaceae; genus Pseudomonas; species Pseudomonas knackmussii. The sequence goes on from NZ_HG322950.1 coordinate 2,935,773, forward strand.
ACCGTGCGCGGCAAGGGGTTCATCCTGCATGTTGTCTAAGTGGCCGCTGAACATCAAGATCGCCCTGATCCTGTTCCTCATGCAGGCGCTGGTGCTGGGCGGCGGCCTGTTCTGGCTGGAAGGCTGGATCGAGCGCGCGCGCATGGACGAGCTGGGCGAGCGCCTGGACACCCAGTCGGACGTCATCGAGTCGCTGATCGTGGTGGAGAACGGTCGCCTGGCTTACCAGCGCAGCGGTGAATTCGCCGCCGAGCTGGATCATGAGCGCGACCTCTACTTCGCCGTGTATGACGACCAGGGCAAATTGCTGTTCGACTCCGAAGGCCCCGAGCAGAAGCATCGGCAGGCCTTGAAGACGCAACTCTCGACGCTGCAGCTGACGCCCGAGGAAGCGCGCCTGATCCGCGTCGACCGGCACGCCTGGCTGCTGCAGTCCGGGCACATCAACCGCGACCTCAACGGCCGCAGCGTGCTGGTCGATGTGCGCGTGGCGATCAACGCGCAGCCGGTGCTCAATTCGGTGACGGAGCTCAAGCGCACGCTCGCCCTGGTTGGCGTCGCGTTGCTGCTGCTGACGGCGCTGGGCGGTTTCATGATCGTCTCGCTGAGCACGCGCAACCTGCGCCTGTTCGCCCACCAGCTGCGCTCGCTCAAGCCGCCGAGCTTTCTTGGCCGCCCGGCCCTGGAACCGCGCAGCCTGGAGGAGAAGCTGCTGTTCGACAGCTACACGCAGATGGAAGAGGAAGTCCGCAAGGCGATGGATAGCCAGCGGCTGTTTATCGCCAACGCTTCGCATGAGCTAAAGACGCCCATCGCAGCCGTCACCTCGGCGTTGCAGGTGGTGCTCTCGCGGCCGCGCCCGGTGGCCGACTACGTCGCCACCTGCGAGGACGTGCTCGCCGAAATGCAGACGCTCAAGCGGCTGTCCATCGCCTTGCTCGATCTGGCGCGGCTCGACGCCACGGTCGATGGCAGCGGCAGCGCCGAACTGGTCGGTACCGCCGAGGCCGCCGTCGAGCGCTGGCAACGCCTGGCTATGCCGCGCGGCATCGTCTTGCGCAAGGACCTTCAGATCGAAGCCCCCTGCCCGGTCGCCGGCGACGCCGAGCAATGGGAAGTGATCCTCGGCAACCTGCTGGACAACGCCATCAAGTATTCGCCGGACGGCGCCGAAGTCAGCCTGGCGCTGCGCATGGACAGCCCGAATGAGGTGCTGCTGGAGGTGATCGACCACGGCATCGGCATGTCCGCCGAGCAAGTCGCGAACCTCGGCCAGGTGTTCTATCGCGCCGATGCCGCGCGCTCGACATCCAGCTCCTTCGGCCTCGGCTTCGCCCATGCCAAGCGCATCGCCGAGCAGCTCGGGGCCCGTCTCGGCGTGCAAAGCGCAGAGGGCCGGGGCACGCGCGTCAGCTTGCGGATTCCGCGGCTCAGCGCGGACTGACGCGCAGGGTCGAGAGCAACAACGCCAGCAGCCCCGCCGCGCTGAAGCCGGCGGCGATGTAGAAGGCCGTCGCCGCGCCCCAGAGCTGCCAGGCGAAGCCCGCGCCGGCGCTGGCGATCAGCATGGCCACGCCGCTGACCAGGTTGAACAGGCCGAACGCCGTGCCACGCAGGTTCGCCGGCGAAGTGGCCGCGACCATGCTCGCCAGCAATCCCTGGGTCATGCCCATGTGCAGGCCCCACAGGGCCACGCCGAGCAGCGCGATGGAAAGGTGGCTGGCCGTGCCGAGCAGCAGGTCGGCCAGGATCAGCGCGGCCATGCCCAAGGCGAGCAGCAGCCGGTGGTCCATGCGATCCGACAGCCAGCCGAAGGGGTAGGCGCTGAGTGCGTAGACCAGGTTCATCAGCACCAGAACGAGGGGAATCAGTTTCAGCGGCAGGCCGAACTGATTCACCCGCAGGATCAGGAACGCCTCGCTGAAACGCGCCAGGGTGAACAGAGCACCGGTTCCCACCACCCACCAGAAACCCGCCGGCAACTGGCGCAGCCTTGCGCGAGCGAGCGGATTGGCCCGGAGCGCGGCTGGAGCGCCCTGCTCCTCGATGCCGACTTGCAGGAGGAATACGGCAAGCATCGCCGGAATCGCCGCCATCCAGAAGATCGAACGGAAGTCGTCGGCCCACAGCACCACCAGCGCTACCGCCAGCAGCGGACCGAGGAAGGCGCCGAGGGTGTCCAGCGCCTGGCGCAGGCCGTAGGCGGCGCCACGCAGCTCCGCCGGGGTGAGGTCGGCGAGCATGGCGTCGCGCGGCGCGCCACGGATGCCCTTGCCGACCCGGTCGATGCAGCGCGCGGCGAAGACCATGCCCAGCCCGCCAGCCAGGGCGAAAAGCGGCTTGGCCAGCGCCGACAGGCCGTAGCCGAACACTGCCAGGCCCTTGCGCCGCCCGAGGTAGTCGCTGAAGGCGCCGGAGAACACCTTGATCAGCAGGGTGACGGATTCGGCGATGCCCTCGATCAGCCCGACCTGGACGAAGTTGGCGCCCAATACGCTGACCATGAACAGCGGCAGCAGGCTATGGATCATCTCCGAGGAGACGTCCATCAGCAGGCTGACGAAGCCCAGTTTCCAGACACCTCCCGGAATTCGCCGCAAGGTGCCATGCAGCGTCGAAATGGCAGACATGCGTTCGCTCCCGTTGCCCGGAGCGAATTCTTCTCAGCAGCGGGACAAAAGCCCAGCCGCAGCCGATGAATCGCAGATATCCGCTGCTGCCGGCGCTCGCGAGCCGGCATATGAATGAGGGCTCAGGCGGCGCTCCGGCGCGAGGCTGCGCAGGTGGCCAGGTCGAGTTCGCTGAGGTACTGGCGCAGTTCGCCGGCCAGGTGGCTCGCGGCCGGCAGCCCGACCCAGCGGGCGCGCTCGATGCCGTGCACCTTGACCTCGATGTCGGCCAGCTTCATGCGCACGCCCAATGTGCCGTCCAGGTGGTCGAGGAAGCAGCGGGCGTCGAACTCGCGCAGGGCCGATTCGAGGGTTTGCTGAGCTTGGAGGAAGGTCTGGTGCATGTCGGGTTCCTTTCCGATGCGGTTGTCGAGTGGTGGCCGGTGGACGTCCTGCCCACGGCGAGTGAATTTGTCGCAGTACGAAAGTCCTAGCAAGTGAAAGTTACAGCTACATTTCATTGACTTGTCAGCCAGGGGAGAACAGACGAATGAGCTTTGCCGATGCAGTGGTCATTTCGATCGTCAGCCTTGAGGTAGAGGTCGTGCATGCCTTCGCGCGCCTGCGCGAGGAGTCCGACAACGAGGCGCTGCACGACCTGCGCATTTGCGTTCGGCGCTTGCGCAGCCTGCTCAAGCCCCTGGCGCTCGGCGAGGTGGCCGCTGGCCTGGAGGCGAATTCCGCCGAGGTCGGCCGGCTCACGACCCCGATACGCGACCTTGAAGTGATGGCCGAGGAACTGCAGCAGCGCGGCTTCGCCCAGGCCGCGCAGCGCCGGCGTGATGCGGTGTCGGTCTGGTATCGCGCAAGCGCCGACCATGTTGCGGTCGAGCGCCTGGTGGCCGCTCTCGACGATTGGCCGAGAACCTTCCGCGAAAGCATCGCCGATAGCGCTTCCGGCAATCTGCGGCGGCGCACTGCGCAGCGCCTGCGTCGGCAGTTCGAGCGGCTCGATGCGGCGCTGAACGATCCGGATCACGACCGTCACTCCATCCGCCTGCTGGTCAAACGCGCACGCTATGCCCAGGAGGCCTATCCGCAGTTGCTGCCATTGCCGTTCGACCTGGCGGCGCGGCTGAAGCGCCTGCAGTCGTCCCTGGGCAGTTGGCACGACCATCACCAGTGGTGCCTGAAAGCCGTCAGCGAGGACGACCTGAAGCCGCTGGTGTGCGCCTGGCGCGAAGCCGAGCAAAGCGCTTTGGTCGCGGCCGAGCAGGACATCACCGATCTGGCCGGAGAGCTGACGCTGTTCCTGCGCCTGCTGGACGTCGAGGCCGGGCCTGCGTCAGGGGCGTTCCTCGCACCCGCCTAGGTTCCCCCAACAGCGTTTTCTTTAACCATACAAATTCAGTTGATATTGCCTGGCGCTGAAACACTGCTTCAATAAATAGACAGTTACACTTTCAGAACGCTGTACGCGAACGGCGTCGTCTCCTTTCGGAGGCCTTCGCGGCCATCCCAAGTGGTCCGGAATGCCTGACAGGCAAGGAGATTCCCATGGTCGACACCGCCAAGCTCGATCCGTCCAATCCCTCCCAGACGACGCCCGCCGCGCAGACGGGCGCGGCCAGCGACAAACTCAAACTGGGTGCACTCACCGCACTGGTGATCGGCTCCATGGTCGGCGGCGGGATCTTCTCGCTGCCGCAGAACGTGGCGGCGAGCGCCAGTGCCGGGGCGACCCTGATCGGCTGGCTGATCACCGGCGTCGGCATGCTCATGCTGGCCTTCGTGTTCCAGACCCTGGCCAACCGCAAGCCCAAGCTCGACGGCGGGGTGTACGCCTACGCCAAGGCCGGGTTCGGCGACTACATGGGCTTCTCCTCGGCCTGGGGCTACTGGATCAGCGCCTGGATCGGCAACGTCAGCTACATGGTGCTGCTGTTCAGCACCCTGGGCTTCTTCTTCCCGGTGTTCGGCGAGGGCAACACCCTGGAGTCGATCCTCTGCGCCTCCGCCCTGCTCTGGGTGCTGCACTTCCTGGTGCTGCGCGGGATCAAGGAAGCCGCCTTCGTCAACGTCATCACCACCATCGCCAAGATGGTGCCGCTGGCGGTGTTCATCGCCATCGCCGCGGTGTCCTTCAAGATGGGCGTGTTCACCAGTGACTTCTGGGGGGCCGGCAACACCGAGCTGGGCGGCGTGATGGAGCAGGTGCGCAAGATGATGCTGGTCACCGTCTGGGTGTTCATCGGCATCGAAGGCGCGAGCATCTTCTCGGCACGCGCCGAGAAACGCAGCGATGTCGGCAAGGCGACCGTGATCGGCTTCTACGCCGTGCTCCTGCTGCTGGTGCTGGTCAACGTGCTGTCCCAGGGCATCCTTCACCAGGCCGAACTGGCCGGGCTGAAGAACCCCTCGATGGCGGGCGTACTGGAAAGCGTGGTCGGCCACTGGGGGGCCGTGCTCATCAGTGTCGGTTTGACCGTCTCGCTGGCCGGTGCGCTGCTGTCCTGGACCCTGCTCTGCGCGGAAATCCTCTTCGCCAGCGCGCGCGACCACACCATGCCGGAGTTCCTGCGCAAGGAGAACGCCAACCAGGTGCCGGCCAACGCGCTGTGGCTATCCAACGGGCTGATCCAGCTGTTCCTGATCATCACCCTGTTCAACAGCTCGACCTACCTGAGCCTGCTGTACCTGGCGACCTCGATGATCCTGGTGCCCTACTTCTGGTCCGCCGCCTACGCGCTGCTGCTGAGCTTCCGCGGCGAGACCTACGAGCAGGATCCTGGCGCACGCAGCAAGGACATAGTGATCTCGGCAATCGCCGTGATCTATGCGGTATGGCTGGTGTATGCCGCCGGCATCCAGTACCTGCTGCTTTCCGCGCTGCTCTACGCACCGGGGGCGATCCTCTTCGCCAAGGCCAAGCGTGAACTCGGCCAGCCGGTTTTCACCAATGTCGAGAAGATCATCTTCGCCGTCGTGCTGATCGGCGCAGTGGTCGCCGCTGTCGGTCTATACAAGGGCTTCCTGAGCCTCTGAATGCTGGCAATGCGGGGCGGGAGCGCATCGGCTCCCGCCCCCGCTTTCCTTTCGCGCTGTGCTTCGCCTCTTCCCGAAGGTCCTCCGGGACTATCCCGCCTCGCCAGAAGCCGCGAGATAGAGCTGTCGCCAACTGGTCATACGCACCTGCCATCGTGGTCGCTCACCCTGAAACGAAGGAGCGCACCCATGCGCCAAGGAGCATCCAACACCTTCCGTGTCATTGGCTTTCTGCTGGCGACCTGTCTCATCCAGTCCAGCCAGGCCGGCCAGTCCCCCGGACGGGTATTGAGCGAGGCGGCCGGAATACCCTGGCCAGCAGTCATCGCCCATCGTGGTGCCTCGTACGACGCGCCGGAAGAAACCGCTGCGGCCTTCCGGCTGGCCCGCGATGTCGGCGCGGATTATTTGGAGGCGGACCTCCAGCGTACGCGGGACGGTGTGCTGGTAGCCTTCCACGACACCACCCTGGAACGCACCACCAATGTCCGTGAACTCTATCCTGATCGTGCCCGCGAGCCGTTGAGTTCCTTCACCCTGGCAGAGCTCAAGCGCCTGGACGCCGGCTCATGGTTCAACAAGACCTATCCCCAGCGCGCCCGCCCGGCCTTCTCCGGGCTGCCGATCCTTACCCTCGACGAGCTGATCGATATCGCCGAAGGCGGCGTGAACCGGCCGGGACTGTATCTTGAGACGAAGCGCCCGGAGTTGTTCCCCGGCATCGAGACGGACTTGCAGCGGGTGCTCGAGCGGCGCGGCTGGCTCGATCCGCGTCCGCACGCGCCGTCCGGCGCCGTCGATGTGGCTAGTGGCCGAGGCCGCGTGGTGCTGCAGACCTTCTCCCGCGGCAGCCTGGAGCTGTTGCAACAAAGCATGCCAGACGTGCCGAAGATCCTTCTGCTGTCGTTCGGCGATGGCTACATGGCGATGCGTTCTGCAGTGAGCTTCGAAGCGTCCGGCGAAACCGACGAGGCTGCGTTCTACGCGCGCCAGGAGGTCAAGTCCGAGGCGGAGTTCGCCGCCTGGACTGACTGGGCCAAGGCCCACGGCGCGCTGGGCACCGGCCCCTCGGTACTCAGCCGGGAACCCGATCCGCAGAGCTACATGGACCTGGTCAAGCCGTGGATGAACCGCATGACCCATGACCGTGGGCTGTTCATCCATGCCTATACGGTTAACTCCGCCAAGGACTTCGAGTCGCTGGCCAAGCGTGGCGTTGACGGCTTCTTCACCAACCGCGCCGACCTGCTTCTGAGCCTCTACAATCGGCCATCGCCAGTGGGCATTGACGCGCTTCTGCGGCGAAACGGCTACTGAGCCACCTCGGTCCGACGAGGCGGCGACTATCAAGGCGTTGGGGGGCTGATAGATATCGGGCCTCCCATCCTGCGCTCCGATGCCTGGTTTTCCTGGCCCCTGCTCTGGCCGGAAATCCTCTTCGCCACTGCGCGCAATCACTCCAGAGCTGAGTTCCCCCGCCAGGAGAACGAGAAGAAAGAGCCGACCACGCGTCCCGGGGCAGCGCACCCGACACAAGCAGCCGATGACGTACATGGCCAACCTGCTGCGAGTCGCGCTGGTGATCACGCCGCCTTCATCACCTGGATGATCGGCGTCGGCTAAGCCTCAGTCGCCGCCGCCCGGCCATTGCGCGGTGAATTCGCGGGCGCGCTCTTCCATCAGTTGCAGCACCCGGATAGCCGTCTCGACATCGGCGCCGGGAATGCCGCCGAACACCTCGGCGCGTAGCGCCGTCAGTTCCTTCTCCATCCGCTGCGCCAGGCGGCGCCCCTCGTCCAGCAGGTGGATCGCCCGCAGCCGGCGGTTGCCTGGCACCATGCGCCGCTCAAGCAGTCCGGCGGCCTCGGCCTGGTCGAGGGTGCGGACCAGCGCCGCCGGGTGCACGCCGATGCGCTCGGCGAGGACGTTCTGCAGCACCCCGTCGCCCATCCGCGAGACCAGCAGCACCGGCGTAGCCACCGCCAGCGACAGGCCGCTTGCGCCCAGCGCACGGCTGGCGAGCATCTGCCAGGCGCGGCGTGCCGGTTGCAGCGAGTTGGTCAGGGCGAACAGGAGATCAGGTGAAGAGTCTGGCATGGCGGTTTCGGTCGATGGCGGCGTGGCGGCGATGATACGGCGCGATGCTCCGGCCTCAAAGGCCGTTGAGGTTGCCGTAGGAGCGGATCTTATCCGCGATGCCCCGATTTGGTGTCCCCCTGTAGGAGCGGGCCATGCCCGCGATTTCGCGGACAAGGTCCGCTCCTACGCAGTTTTCCGGAACGGGTAAAGGGCGATGACTATATCTGTGCAAAGTCAACGATTGCATTGACAGCGATGCTTGGCCGTGCGGAAAATCCCCTGCCCTGCCCCGGGGCACAGTCGATCCAGGTTCGCCCCATGAACACCGATTTCCGCCCGCCCAATCTGGCCCTGACCACGCTCGGCCTGGCGCTCGCCATCTTCATGCAGGTGCTCGACAGCACCATTGCCAACGTCGCCCTGCCGACCATCGCCGGCAACCTCGCGGCCAGCACCAACCAGGGCACCTGGGTAATCACCTCGTTCGCCGTGAGCCAGGCGATTTCGCTGCCGCTGACCGGCTTCCTGTCCAAGCGCTTCGGCGAGGTGCCGCTGTTCATCGGTTGCACGCTGCTGTTCATCCTCGCTTCCTTCCTATGCGGCATCGCCCAGGACATGCCGATGCTGATCCTGTTCCGCACCCTGCAGGGCGCGGTCGCCGGGCCCATGTACCCGATCACCCAGAGCCTGCTGATCGGCATCTACCCGGCGCACAAGCGCGGCACGGCGCTGGCCCTGCTGGCGATGGTGGCCGTGGTGGCGCCGATCGCCGGGCCAATCCTGGGCGGCTGGATCACCGACAACTATTCCTGGCCCTGGATCTTCCTCATCAACCTGCCGATCGGTGCCTTTGCCGCGTTCGTTGTCGCTCGGCAGATGCGTGGCCGCCCGCTGCTCCGGCAGAAGACGCGAGTCGACTACGTTGGCCTGCTCACCCTGATCGTCGGCGTCGGCACGCTGCAGGTGCTGCTCGACAAGGGCAACGACGAGGACTGGTTCAGCTCGCCCTTCATCATCGGCTGCGCCGTGGTCGCGTCAATCAGCCTGGCGGTGTTCCTGATCTGGGAGCTGACCGAGAAGGAGCCGGTGGTCGACCTGCGGCTGTTCCGTCACCACAACTTCCGCTACGGCACCCTCGCCCTGGTGCTGTCGTTCTCGGCCTACTTCGCGATCAACCTGCTGCTGCCGCAGTGGCTGCAGCGCAACCTTGGCTACACGGCGACCTGGGCGGGCCTGGCGGCGGCGCCGCTGGGCATCGTGCCGCTGTTGCTGAGCATGCCAGTCGGGCGTTACGCCGCGCGTTTCGACCTGCGCCTGGTCGCATCGCTGTCCTTCGTGGTGATGGGGACCACCTGCTTCCTGCGCTCGAATTTCACCGTCGACATCGACTTCCACCACGTGGCGTTGATGCAGTTGCTGATGGGCTTCGGCGTGGCGCTGTTCTTCATGCCGACCACGGTGATCCTGCTGTCGGACCTGGAGCCCCACGAGATCGCCGCCGGCTCCGGCCTGTCGACCTTCCTGCGCACGCTCAGCGGCAGCTTCTCCGCCTCGCTCACCACCTTCCTCTGGGAGCGCCGCGCCGTGCTGCACCACGCCCAGCTCGGCGAGAGCATCACCGTCTATGACACGGCCAGCCGCAGCAGCCTGGAACAGCTCGGCCAGGGCAACCTGCAACTGGGCGCCAGCCTGCTGGACCGGATGATCACCCAGCAGGCGTACCAGATCGGCTTCAACGAGTTATTCCATGTGCTGGGCTGGATCTTCCTGATCCTCATGAGCGTGATCTGGCTGACCCGCCCGCCGTTCGCCGGCAAGGGCGCGGCTGTCACAGCCGATCACTGAGTCCTGGCAGACACCTGGGCAAGTGCCATTACCCAGCGGTTGCGCCCGTCCTGCTTGGCCTGGTACAGGCAGCGGTCCGCTTCGTCGATCAGCTGCAGGCTGGTTGGCCGCTCGCTGTCGGCGTGGACGGTGGCCACACCGAAACTCGCGGTGACGATGCGGAACGGGCTGCCCGCGTGGGGTATTTGCGCGCGGCGCAGGCGTACCAGCAATTGCTCGGCAAAATGCCGGGCGCCCTCCGCGTCGGTCTCCGGCAACACCAGCGCCAGTTCCTCGCCGCCGTAGCGCGCCACGAGGTCCGCCGGGCGCCGCGCACTGCCGCGCAGGATATCGGCGATCTGCTGCAGGCAGCGGTCGCCGGCCGGATGGCCGTAGTGGTCGTTGTAGGCCTTGAAGTAATCGACATCGACCAGCAGCAACGAAAGTGCGCTCCCGTCGCGACGGCTGCGCAACAGTTCTTTTTCCAGGTACTCGTCGAAGTGCCGGCGGTTGGCCAGGCCGGTCAGCGAGTCCTGGCTCGCCAGGGCCTCCAGTTCCTGGTTCAGCTCCAGCAGGCGCTTCTGCGTGTCGCGCAACTGGCGCTCGCTGCGGATGCGCTGGCGAATCGAGCGGACCAGGCGGCGACCGAGCAAGCCGAGGATGGCCAGAAGCAGCGCAACGACGACGATCGTCTGGAGGGCCTGGCGCTGCCAGCTCTGCAAGGCTTCATCCCGGCCCATGGCCACGCCGGTGACCAGTGCGTAGCGGTCGCTGCGGACGAAGGCATAGATACGCGGCGTGCCGTCCCGCTTGGAGCTGTAGCTGGCGGTGGCGTATGGCGCATCCTTCAGGGCCTGGCTGATCAGCGGCGAGCCCGACAGGTCGAGGCCGATATCCTTCTCGTCGAACGGATAGCGCACCAGCAGGCGCCCCGTGCTGGTGGTCAGGCCGATGGCGCCGGTCTTGCCGATCTCGATGTCGCGGTACAGACCGAGGAAGTACTGCAGGCTGACCCCCACCGCCACCACGCCGGCGAAACTGCCGTCCGGGCGCTCCAGGCGCTGGCTGACCGAGATCACCCAGTCGCCGGTGGTGCGGCTGCGGATCGGCTCGCCAATATAGATGCTACGGCCCGGATGTTCGCGGTGATAGCTGAAGAAGTCGCGATCGGCGCCTTCGGTGCCGGCGGGAACTCGCCCCTGCGACGACAGCAGCCAGTCGCCGCGCTCGTCGTAAAGGGCGATCGAATTGACCTGGGGTAGCGCCTCCTTCTGCAGCGCTATCAACTTGCTCAGGTGCTGCAACTGGGCCGGGCCGGTACCGTCGGCCTCGACCTCGTTGCCCAGATCGAGCAGGAGGAGTTCGCACTGCTTGAAGACGCCCTCGGTGTGCGTGTTGAGCGCGCGCGCCAGGTTGAGCGTGTTGATTTCCGTATGGCGCAGGCTTTCCTGGCGGATCGTCCAGATCTGCCATGCGGTCAGCAACACCACGGAAGCGCAACCCAGGGACATGAACAGGGTCGCCAGACGAAGATCGCGTTTCAACCGGAAGTCCATGGCGGCAGGTCGACGAAGCCGGGGATTATAACCGCGCGAACAGGCGTTGGGGCTGTCATTAACCGACATACCCTGCTCCGCGCGCGCCGACGCGCGCCCTGGCGCCTGGAACCGCTGGTTATTGCGAGTTCGCTGCATATGCCAGCTAATTCGTTGACAGACAGGGGCCGTCCAAGTGTGATGGGCGTTGTCGTCCGGCCCGCCAGGAGGCACTCGCCGGTATAAACCTTGTCCGATCGCGCGTTTCCACCCCACTCTGGAGCCGCCGGCATGTACGACCCGACCCAACGCCCCGCCGCTACCGCCGACTACGCAGACGAGGAGGCCTTCCTCTTCGCGTTCGAGACCCATGTCCTCTGGAAAGCCCTGCCGGCCTTCGAGGAAGCCAGTCGCTACGCCCGTGACCGCGGCCTGGATTGCCAGGTCGAGTTGCTGACCGACGCCGACGGTCATCCCGAGCTCTGCCTGCTCGCTCGCCTGGGCGGCGGACAGCGCCACAGCATTTACCGCATCGTCGCCGACACCGAGAACCAGGGCCTGGTGCACGAGCAATACGCCGTCCACGGCGGCTACACCCGGCGCCTGCCGGCCCACCTGGCATCGATCGACAGTAGCGTGCTGGACAAGCAACTGGCGGACTTCTTCATGCAAGCCTTCGGCATGCACCTAGGCCAGGCCAGCGCGCATCCTGCGCGGCGCGCCTACGGTTGATGGCCGCGCCCTGCCCGTCTTCCGCTCGTCTTGCCGCCTGCCCGACGGGCCGCTGGGGCCGGTTCGGCGCGGCTATGCTTGGCTGAACCGGACCGCAAGCAAGGCGCGGGTCCTGCTGTTTCCGCCCACCGGCTACGGCGCACTCGATGAACACTTTTCTCGTGCATTTCCAGGACGATCAGTACCGTGGCAAGACGGTTCTCTGCACTTTCGCCAGGCAGATGTCCGCTTCCGAAGCCCATGCAAGGCTGCAGGCGTGCTACCCGGTGCGGCATCCGCATCGCCTGCTCATTCTCTATCTGACCCCTCTCCTGCCCTGGAACTGGTAAGGCGACGCGCACGTCCGTCGCCCATCCGACGCAAGTTCGCCGATGGGAGGACAATGGGTTCCGTCGCCAGGCGAGCCCGCGCGGAGCTGCAACATGAAGACGCCCATGGATACCCCCCACCCCGATCCCGTGGTGACCAACGAGGCCGACAACCTCGAGGAGCTGGTCGAGCTCGATCCAGCCGACAGCCAGCAGGAGCCGCACCTGTCCGCGGCCAAGCAAGAAGGTGTGATCTCGGACCAGGGCGATTGAGTCGCGCCGGGTTCAGCGTGGCCAGTGCTTGCGCTGCTCCATGAGGAAGTCGACGAAGGCGCGCAAGCGCAACGGCACGTGGCGTCCCGAGGGATACAGCAGGCTGTGCGGGCGCGAGCAGCCGGCGAACTGCGGCAGCACTTCCACCAACGAACCTTCGGCCAGTTCCCGCTCGAACAAGTACCTGTAGGTCTGGATCAGCCCGGCGCCCTGTTTCGCCAACACCACCCCGCCATAGAGATCGTCCGAACAGCTGTAGTTGCCCTGGGTGAAGACCTCCTGGTCCGCGCCATCGACGCGGAACAACCAGGAAATCGCACGGCCGCTGCTGGGCAATAGGAACTGGATGCACTCGTGGCGCTGCAGATCCTCCAGGGACTGCGGCGTGCCTTGTCGCGCCAGGTAGTCCGGCGCGGCTACCAGGGCCAGGCGGGCGTCTTCCAGCGGGCGCGCCACCAGGCTGGAATCCGGCAGCGCGCGGACGCGGATGGCTGCGTCGTAGCCCTCGCCGACGAAATCGATATTGCGATTGCTCAGGTGCACGTCGACCTGCACCTGCGGATAGCGCTGCCGGAATGCTGGCAGCAACGGCAGGATGCGCAGGTGGCCGTAGGACACCGGCATGCTGATGCGCAGGGTGCCGGACGGCTGCAGCTGCTGCCCCATCGCCTCGCGCTCGGCCTCCACCAATTGGCCCAGGGCCTGGCGGCATTGCTCGTAGTAGCCGCGTCCGCCTTCGGTAAGCCGGATGCTGCGCGTGGTGCGGACGAACAGGCGGATGCCCAGGCGTTCTTCCAGCCGAGCCACCGCGCGGCTCACCGCCGCCGGGGTGACGCCAGCCGCCAGCGCAGCGGCACTGAAGCCACCGGATTCGGCGGCCAGGCAGAAGAGTTCCAGGCTGCCGAGCTGCAGGTCATCGAACTGACGGCGCATGATTGATTACACCATGTATCAAGTGAAGTGATTGAAGGCTGATTTATCAGATGGCTGCGCACAAATAAAGTCACTCCCACAGCACCGGCACTCCGCCGGTCCCTGAGTCGAGGACTCCAGCCATGAGCAACACCAAGACCGTCATCATCACCGGCGCTTCCAGCGGTATCGGCCTGGGCCTGGCCAAGGCCTTCCTGGACCGCGGTTACAACGTGGTCGGCAACGGCCGCTCCGCGGAAAGCCTGGCCAAGGCACGCGCCCAACTGGGCGAGCCGGCCAACTTGCATACCGTCGCCGGCGACGTCGCCGACCCACAGACCGCACAGCGCCTGGTGGACGCCGCAATCGAGCGCTTTGGCCGCGTCGACGTGCTGGTCAACAACGCCGGCTTCTTCCTGCCCAAGCCCTTCATCGAGTACACCCCAGCCGAGGTCGACGCGATGATCGATACCAACCTCAAGGGCACGCTGTTCCCGTCGCAAGCCGCCGCCGCGCGCATGATCCAGCAGGGCAACGGGCACATCATCAACATCACCGCGAGCATCGCCCTGCAGCCGAACATCAGCGTGCCGGCAGCCCTGCCGGTGGTGATCAAGGGCGGCCTGAACCAGCTGACCCGCGCGCTGGCGCTGGAATTCTCGCCGCACAACATCCAGGTCAACGCCGTGGCCCCCGGCATCGTCGACACCCCGATGCACGACCCGGAGAGCCGTGCTTTCCTCAATGGCCTGCAGCCGGCCGGCCGCATCGGCCGCATCGAGGAAATCGCCGAAGCCGTGATCTACCTGAGCGAAGCCGACTTCACCACCGGCGCGGTACTGCCGGTCGATGGCGGCATGAGCGTCGGCAAGTGGTAATCCCCCTGGCGGCGGGCGCCAAGCCCGCCGCCCCAACCCGCCCGTGAAGGAGAACGACCATGCCTTTCGTCAATGTGCGTATTACCCGTGATGGCGTTACCCGCGAGCAGAAGGCCCAGGTGATCCGCGAGATCACTGAGACCCTGCAACGCGTGCTGAACAAGAAGCCCGAGCTGACCCACATCGTCATCGAGGAAGTCGACACCGATAACTGGGGCTACGCCGGCATCACCACCACCGAATATCGGGCTAAGAACCCCGGCTGACGTCCTGTGCGCGGTTCGCCAGGCGGTATTGCTCCGGTGTCGTGCCGGCCTGGCGACGGAACATGGCGATGAAGGCCGACGGGGTGCTGTAGCCCAGATCGAAGGCGATCTGCTGCACACCCCGGCCGGCCTCCAGCGCTTCGATGGCGGCGAGAAAGCGCAGGCGTTGGCGCCATTCGCCGAAGGTCATGCCCAGCTCGCGCTGGCAGCAGCGCGCCAGGGTTCGTTCGGTGCTGTGCACCTGCAGCGCCCATTGCGCCAGGGAGCGGTTGTCGGCCGGGTCGGCCTGTAGAGCCGCGAGCAGTTCGGTCAGCAGCGGGCTCTGCGCGAATGGCAGGTAATCATCGCGAAGCGGTGCGCTCTGCAGTTGATCCAGCACCACCTGGGCGAGGCGCCGGTCGGCCGGGGTCTGCGGGATGTTCACCCCACGCGCGGCGAAGTCCGAGAGGATGGCCTTGAGGATGTCGCTGATCTGCAGCGTGCAGGGCGTCGCCGGCAGCGTCCGCGACAACTCGGCACTGACATAGAGCGAGCGGTAGACGATGGCTTCGCGGTTGTAGCAACCGTGCACCACGCCCGGCGGCATCCACACCGCGTACTGCGGTGGCGAGAGAAAGCGCTGGCCGCCGACATCCAGTTGCATCACCCCGTGGGCGGCATAGTTGAGCTGGCCCCATGGATGGCTGTGGGGCGCCGAATGGGTCTCGGCGCCAAACTCGTCGTAGCGGAAGTACAGCGGCGCCGGCAGTTGCTCAAGGTCAGGCAACGGCAGCGTTAGATAGGTTTTGCTGGCAGGCATGTCCGGTTGGCGTGGCAAGTTGTCCGAAACGAAGTATAAGCGCCGAATCGGACTGCGGGAAAATGGCCGCCACCGCATTACCGAAAGACTTCCATGCCTTACTTCTTCCCGCTCTTCGCCGTGCTCGTCTGGGCCGGCAACACCGTCGTCAACAAACTCGCCGTAGGCCAGATCGCGCCTGCCGAGATCGGCTTCTTCCGCTGGGCGCTGGTCGGCGTCCTGCTCACCCCGTTCGTCTTGCGGCCGATCCTCGCGCGGCGCCGCGAGCTTGCGCCGCAAGTCGGCCGCATCGTCGTCCTCGGCTTGCTGGGCATGGCCGTGTACCAGTGCCTGGCCTATTACGCCGCCTCCAAGACCACGGCAACCAACATGGGCATGATCCTCGCCCTGATGCCGCTGATGTCCATCGGCCTGGCCAGCGCCCTCCTCGGCCAGCGCCTGCATATCGGTGCAGTGGCTGGATCGCTGCTGTCGCTGTTCGGCGTGCTGCTGGTAATCGCCCATGGCGACCTGCGCAGCCTGCTGCACCAAGGCGTTGGCCTGGGCGACTGCATGATGCTGGTAGCCACCCTGGCCTACGCGCTCTATGGCGTGCTGCTGAAGAAGTGGCAGATCCGCCTGCCGGCCCTGCAATTCCTCTACCTGCAGGTGCTGGTGGCGATCATCGCGCTCTTCCCGCTGTACCTGCTGTCGCCGCACCAGGGCCTGAACGCCGGCAACTTGCCGCTGGTGGCCTATGCCGGACTGATGGCCTCGATAGCCGCGCCCCTGGCGTGGATGCGCGGCGTGCAGGAGATGGGCCCCAACCGCATGGCGCAGTTCGTCAACCTGTCGCCGGTCGCCACGGCGGCCATCGCTTCGCTGGTATTGGACGAGCGCCTAGGCCTGTACCACCTGCTTGGCGGTACGCTGATCATCGCTGGCGTGGTCATCGCCGAACGCTGGCGGCCGCGGCCGGCGGTAAGCCTGGCCAGCGAATAATCGAGGGAATTGGTGCGGGGATTTTCGCGGATGAGATCCGCTCCTACGCGGCGTTCGCGCGCGCACGGTCTTTTCACTGTAGGAGCGGACCTTGTCCGCGAATCGCGGGCATGACCCGCTCCTACAAGGTGGCATTGGTGTGGGGTTTTCGCGGATGAATCCGCTCCTGCAGGGAGAGGGAACGGAGTCAATCCAAACGGGACGCTGTCAGCGAGCGCGCTTCAGCTCTGCATTTCTGCCAACAACGCCGCCATCAGCTCCGCCGCCGGCAGCTCACGGGCCAGGGGCGCACCCTGCCCGGCCCACTGCACGGCGAAGTCGCCGTTGCCGCTGGCCTGGGCCGCCGCCAGGAGGGCCTTGGTGGCGTCGTAGGTCATCGGGTAATCGGGCAAGGCCGGCGCATCAGGGCTTTGCAGGTCGGTGAACAGCCGATTCACCAGGCCGCGTGCCGGGCGACCGGAAATCGCCGCCGTGACCTGCGTATGCCAGGCCTTGTCGCTGCGCAGCGCGGCACGATAGGCCGCATTGGCCGAAGACTCCGGGCAGGCGATGAACGCCGTGCCCATCTGAACCGCTTCGGCGCCCAGGGCGAGTGCCGCGCGGATTCCGCGACCATCCATGATGCCGCCGGCAGCTATCACCGGCACGTTCAGGGCCGGCACCAGGCTGCCGACCAAGGCCAGGGTCCCGAGGCGGTCGTCATGTTCGGGGTCGAAGATGCCGCGATGGCCGCCCGCCTCGTAGCCCTGGGCGATCACCGCATCTATTCCGGCCGCCTCGATGGCGCGTGCTTCATCCAGGTTGGTGGCACAGGCCAGCAAGGTGATGCCGGCCGCCTTGAGGTGGTCGATCCAGCGCTGCTCGGGCAGGCCGAAGTGGAAGCTGACCACCGGCGGGCGAACCTCCAGCAGCAGTTCGAGCATCTGCGGGTCGTCGACGAAGCTACGGTAGATCTCGCGCAGCGCGGCCGGCGGTTCGCCCCCCAGTTCTGTAAACAGCGGCCGCAGGTGTTCAAGCCAGCGGGCCTCGCACGCCGCGTCGGCCTGCGCCGGTCGATGGCAGAACAGGTTGACGTTGAACGGCCGGTCGGTAAGCCCACGCAATTGGGCGATGGTTTCCCGCGCCTGCGCCGGTGTGCTGGCTCCCAGGCCTACCGAGCCCAGTCCTCCAGCGTTGGAGACTGCGGCCGCCAGTGCCGGCGTCGACACGCCGACCATGGGCGCCTGGATGATGGGGTGATCGATGGCGAGTCGCTGGCGGATGGACATGGTCGTGGCCTCGTCTGGGAATGATTGACTTAAAATCTCACATGGAGAATATTCTGTGCAATATGTTCTCTGAAAGAGATTGATAGCCATGGACCTATCCAGCCTGGAGATTTTCCGCAGCGTCGCCGAGGAGCAGAGCGTCACCCGTGCTGCCGCGCGCCTGCAGCGTGTGCAGTCGAACGTCACCACGCGCATCCGCCAACTGGAAGAAGACCTCGGCGTCCAACTGTTCCTTCGCGACGGCAAGCGCATGACCCTGACCGACCCGGGCCGCGAATTCCTCGCCTACGCCGAGAAGCTCCTGGCCCTGGCCGCAGAGGCGCGGCAGTCGCTGCACCCGCAGGTCGCCGCCGGCACCTTGCGCGTGGGCAGCATGGAAAGCACCGCGGCCAGCCGCCTGCCCGGCCCGCTGGCCGCCTACCACAACGCCTGTCCGCAGGTGCAACTGGAAGTCAGCACCGGCACCAGCCAGGCGCTGGTGGACGGCGTGCTGTCACGCCGCCTCGATTGCGCATTGATCGCCCATCCCGATGCGATCCTCGCGGACAGCAAGGCCGAACGCACGCTGGAACGCGGCCTGCTGGGCGTACCGGTGTTCCATGAACAACTGCTGTTGGCGCTGCCCGGCAATCACCCGCCGGTCAACGCCGCCGAGGACGTGCAGGTACGCACCCTGGCTGGCTTCGCCCGAGGCTGCACCTACCGGCAAATCGCCGAGGACTGGCTGAACGCCGGGGGCACGCGGGTGCAGGTGCAGGAAGTCGGCTCCTACCACGGGATTCTCGCCTGCGTGGCTGCCGGCGCCTGCGTCGGCATCCTGCCGCGCTCGCTGGTCGACCTGCAGCGTCAGCCGCCGGCCGTGCAGTTGCATCCACTGCTGGAGACCGATACCTGGCTGGTGTGGCGCGAGGGCTACGCCACGGCCGCCTTCGAACGCTTCCGCGAGACCCTGCAGGCCCCCTCATCATGAACAATCGCGATCGCTTGGCCGGCTTCACCGCCGCGCTGATCCTGGCACTGGGCATGGGCTTCGGCCGCTTCGCCTTCACCGGGCTTTACCCGTTGATGGTCCGCGATGGCCTGCTCAGCGTGAACGCGGGTTCCCTGGCTGCATCGGCCAACTACGCCGGCTACCTGCTCGGTGCCCTGCTCCTGGCGCGCTACCCGGAAGACCAGGCCGCAAGGCTCTGCCGCATCGCGGTGCTCGGCACCCTGCTCGGCCTGGCTGCCATGGCCTTGCCAGCGCCGGTCTGGTTCGCCGTTGGCGTGCGCTTCGTTGCCGGGGTGCTCAGCGCCATGGCCATGGTCGGGGCTTCCGTGTGGCTGTTGCATCAGATGCAGCAACACGGCGCCGCGCCCCTGATGTTCGCCGGCGTGGGCTTCGGCATCCTGGTTTCGGCGGAGCTGATCGCCGCAGGCGCGCATGGAGGCCTCGGCAGCCCTGGCATCTGGCTGCTGCTGGCCGGCGCCGGCGTGCTGCCGCTGCTGTTCGCCTGGTCGGTGCTGGGGCGCCCGGCCGTCGCGGCCCCCACGCAGGCCAAGGCGCACGCCCAGGGCACTGCGTTGCTCGATCCCGCTGCAGTGCTGGTGGTCTATGGCCTCGCCGGCTTCGGCTACATCATCACCGCGACTTACCTGCCCCTGCTCATGAAGGGGGCGCTCGGTCCGCTCGACCCGGTGCAGGCCTGGGCGGTCTTCGGCCTCGGTGCGGTGCCTTCCTGCTTCCTCTGGCACTGGCTGCACCAGCGCCTTGGCGCAAGGCGTGCGCTGGCGGCCAACCTGGCGCTGCAGGCCCTGGGCGTGATGCTGCCGGCGCTGCAGCAAAGCTCGCCGGCCTATCTGGCCAGCGCCCTGCTGGTCGGCGGGACCTTCATGGGCACCGCGACCATCGCCATGCCGGCGGCACGCCAGGTGGCGAGCCGCGTGCGCTTCAACATGCTGGCGGCAATGACGGCGGTTTATGGCGTCGGGCAGATCGCCGGGCCACTGGCCTCCAGCGCCCTTTATCACTGGAGTGGCAGCTTCGCGCCGGCGCTACTGGTTGCTGCCGTAGCGCTGCTTCTTGCCGCCGCCTGCACCTGGCAACCGGCACGCGTTGCACGGGCTACGTCCCCTGACTGAGCCGACCCACGGACTGGCGGCCAGCCCGAGTCTGGCCAAGACTGGACAGTCCCTCCCCTGCGCCGAGGCACCCGGTCCGGCCCAGTGAAGGACCCTCCCACAGCCTGGAGTTCCGCCATGTCCATCGAGAAAGTGCTGTACCGCGCCTATGCCGAAGCCACCGGTGGTCGCGAGGGCCGCGCCATTTCCTCCGACGGCGTCCTCGACGTCGAGCTGACCACGCCCAGGGAACTGGGCGGCAACGGCGCCCGTGGCACCAACCCGGAACAACTCTTCGCTGCCGGTTATTCGGCCTGCTTCCTCGGTGCCATGAAGTTCGTCGCCGCGCGCGACAAGCTGGCGATTCCGGCGAATCCGTCGATCGAGGGCGTGGTCGGCATTGGCGCCGTGCCCACCGGTTTCGCCATCGAGGTCGAGCTGCGCATCTCCCTGCCGGGCCTGCCGCGCGACCAGGCGCAGGAGTTGGTGAACCGCGCGCACATCGTCTGCCCTTACTCCAACGCCACCCGCGGCAACATCGACGTCACCCTGACGATCACCGACTGAGTCCATCGGCTGCGGCGCAGGCCGCAGCCGTCCGCTCTTCAGAGAGCCGGCGCTTGCCGGAAGCTGACCGCCAGCCGGTTCCAGCAGTTGATCGCCGCGATGGCCACGGTCAGGTCGACCGCCTCGCGTTCGTCGAATTCTTCTCGCAGCTGCGCATAAACGTCGTCCGGCACATTGGACTGCGACAGCAAGGTCACCGACTCGCTCCAGGCCAGCGCAGCCCGCTCGCGGGACGTGAAGAACGGCGAGTCGCGCCACACCGCCACGGCAAACAGGCGCCGCTCGGACTCGCCGTTGCGGCGCGCTTCGAGGGCGTGCATGTCGGCGCAGAAGGCACAGTTGTTGAGCTGCGAAACCCGCAACTTGACCAGCTCCAGCAACGGCTTCTCGATGGACAGGTCGAAGGACGAGGCCTCCAGCGCGAGGATCGCCTTCAGCGCATCTGGCGAAGCCGTGTAGTAATCCAGGCGTGGCTCCATCGTCGGGCTCCTCGGGTGGCACGTCATGGGCTACCAGCATAGAGCGGCGGCCTGTCCGAACCAGGTGCCAATCCCGCGGATCTTCAGGAGTCCAAGGCGGAGCAACAATGTGCCGGACAATGACGAGCCCTTGGACAAAGAGGCCGGCGTTGCACCGGCCTCTCGCGATCAGAACGCCGCGCGAACCACCCCGCCGTCCACCCGCAGGGCAGCGCCATTGGTGGCGGAGGAGGCCTCCGAGCAGACGTAGACGACCAGGTTGGCGACCTCCTCCGGCCTGATGAAGCGCTTGAGTAGCGATGTTGGCCGCGCGCTGCGGAAGAACTCACCCTCGAACTCGGCGAATGGCTGGCCGCCGGATAGCTTGTCGACGAACTCGCCGACCCCTTCGGAGTGCGTCGGTCCCGGCAGCACCGCGTTGACCGTCACGCCAGTGCCGGCGCAGCTCTCCGCCAGCCCACGGGACAGGCCCAACTGGGCGGTCTTGGTCACGCCGTAATGGATCATCTCCACCGGAATCTGGATGCCGCTTTCGCTGCTGATGAACACCACGCGGCCCCAGTTGCGCTGCTTCATGCCCGGCAGATAGGCGCGGCTCAGGCGCACGCCGGAGAGCAGGTTCACTTGCAGGAAGCGCTCCCAGTCTTCGTCCGGGATCTGCTCGAAGGGCTTGGGATCGAAGATGCCCAGGTTGTTCACCAGCACGTCCACCTGCGGGTAACGCTGCACCAGGGCAGCGATCTGCGCCGGATCGGAAAGGTCGCCGGCGAAGCCCTCGACCTTCGCGTCCGGCTGCCGCTCGCGAAGCTTCGCCAAGGCGGCGTCCACCGATGCCTGGCTGCGGCCGTTGAGGATCACCCGGGCGCCCTCACGGGCCAGGCCCTGGACGATGGCGAAGCCGATGCCCTTGGTGGAACCGCTGACCAGGGCGAGTTTGTCGTGCAGGTTGAGGTTCATGGCGTTGCTCTCGAAAGGATGGAATGGCCGGACCCGGCAGGAGCCTAGTCCCGGCGTCCGGAGCCTTCCAGCAGACGCCGCCTGTACGCATGCCTTTCCGCGGAACGGTCCGTCAACCGCAGGTCCGCAAGGAATGCCGGGGGTGTGCGGCGCATTACTGCTACCGATGTGCCCTGCCCTCGCCTGTTCCTCTGTCGAGCCTGGCCGGCTGATAGATGAAGTACCGAAGGAAGGCCAGTCGGCGGATAACGTCGAACCTAATCCGCCTGCGGGAATGTCGTGTCATATCGACGCACTACTTGCGCGCTAGAAAGCCAGCTCACTCGAATGTAAAGACGGAATTTTCAGAACATCCGCTGGCTTCGTACGAAACATATCTTTTCCAGCTGCTATTCGACACAAAATCCCAGCGTTCGCCAGTCCCTGATTCATCGTCGATCTGCCTGCGACAACTTGAAATGCAGATCGATATTCCCCTGGCCTCTATAGTCCGCGCCGTCCATTCAAAGGGAGCGATACCTATATGGCGATTCCGGCACACCTCTGGCTGAAAGATGACGGCGGCGCGGATATCAAGGGCAGCGTCAATGTAATGGGGCGCGAAGGCAGCATTGAAATCTTCGGTTTTGGGCATGGCCTGTTCCTTCCGGTCGACGACAGCAGCGGCAAAATCACGGGAACAAGGCAGCATGCAGCGCTGACTTTCGAGAAGGAATTCGATTATTCCAGCCCTTATCTCTATAAGGCCGTGGCCAAGGGGCAAACGCTGAAATCGGCGGAATTCAAGTGGTACAGGATCAATGACGCAGGCCAGGAAGAGGAGTACTTCAATATGCTCCTTGAGGATGTGAAGGTGGTTGCCATCTGCCCAATGATGCACGACTGCAAGGATGCGGCGATGGAAAAACATAACCATACCGAGTCAATATCTCTACGTTACGCCAGGATCACCTGGAAACACTGCGACGGAAATATCATCTTTTCTGATGCATGGAACGAAAGATGATCCGCTGCAGCTTTCATCTCAACGGCCGAGGGTTATCCATCCTTAACTGCCCTGGAGTCGGATTCTTTCCCGCGTACTCCGGCTATGCAGGACCTCATCGTAATAACCCAGGATCGGAAATGATTAAAAAGGCTGGACCATTGCCGCGCGGAACGTATTACATAGTTGCAAGAGCGAAAGGCGGGACCAAGTCCCAGATTATAAGTTCTGCATCATCATGGTGGACGAAGTCTGACCGATCCAAGTGGTTTTCTTTGTATCGCGCAGATGGCGTAATAGATGACACGACTTTTATAGGTGCAATCACTCGGGACCAATTCAGACTGCATCCAGCAGGCCGTAGCGGAATTAGCGAAGGCTGCATTACTTTTCCAAGCCACTACCACTTTGATCTGCTTCGCAACGCACTGTTGAGCACGTCAGGATTCTTGGTGGCACCAGGCCTAATAGCCTACGGAACAATACAGGTCTATTGAATGAAGCCATTGAGATTCCTGCTGGCATGGCATTTATATGCCGCTACGTATGCATTGATCTTTAACATTCTTTTCTTGTTCGTGCCGGAAAGATATCTATACGAACTGGTGGACGGCCCCGCAAGAGATGTTCTTGGGAATTCATGGGATGACGCCTATACGGCGATCCTCCTGCTTTTGTCCCTGGCAATCAATGCAATCCTAATTTATTCAATTTCGCTAACAATTATGACTTTAAGAAAAAAAGCGACCCGACACGAGGCTTGAAAAGTGAATCCTTTGAAAACCTTGATGCTATGGCATGCATATTTAATAACTTTCTCTGTGATATACCTTCTGTTTTCGATAGGGATCCAAGGGGACTGGCTGCTCGAATTTATTGCTAGCCCCGAAGGTGGCCATAGGTACGACGAAGGATTTGGACTTTTCTATGTCACTTTGAGGCTGGCAGTTTCTTTAGCATTGAACGGATTGCTTATTTCTTCGATCAATAAATATTTAGACTGGCAAAAGGCACCTTCTTCAGACCTTGACCGCTACTACCCTCAGTCAAGGGAGATCGAGGAGTGACACGCAAAATCTGGTACGCCTATTACGCCGTCTTCTATGTCACTCTTCAGCTTCTGACATTCTTCATGCCCGATGACTGGACCATCTGGCTTATTAATCACACCTACGATGAAACCGTCTCCGGATTCAGCTGCGAAGAGAATGGCGAGTTCATGCTCATGCTCGTAGCACTTTCCCTTAACGCCATTTTTATCTGCGCCACATCCTGGTTCTCATCGTGGATATCTCGATCGAAGGCCTCATCGGTCGCCCAATGAAAGAACCTAAGAAAAAGCCCGGACACCTCACGGTGTCCGGGCTTTTTCATGCCGCCGAAGCCATCGGCGTGGAGACGATTCCGGCGGCAGGTCTTGCTCGGTCGAACTCAGTCGCGGGCCAGGGCCATGGCGACGCCTTGGCCGCCGCCGATGCAGAGGGTGGCGAGGCCTTTCTTGCTGTCGCGGCGGAGCATTTCGTGGAGCAGGCTGACCAGTACGCGGGCGCCGGAGGCGCCGATCGGGTGGCCGAGGGCGATGGCGCCGCCGTTGACGTTGACTTTGCTGGCGTCCCAACCCAGTTCCTTGCCGACCGACAGGGCCTGGGCGGCGAAGGCTTCGTTGGCTTCGATCAGCTCGATTTCGGCGAGGCTCCAGCCGGCCTTTTCCAGGCAGCGGCGGGTGGCCGGGACCGGGGCGATGCCCATGATCGACGGGTCCACGCCGGCGCTGGCGTAGGCCTGGATGCGGGCCAGCACCGGCAGGCCGAGGGCCTTGGCCTTGGCCGCGCTCATCAGCAGCACGCCGGCGGCGCCGTCGTTCAGGGTGGAGGCGTTGCCGGCGGTGACGCTGCCGTCTTTCTTGAACGCCGGTTTCAGCTTGGCCAGCGATTCGGCGGTGGTGCCTGCGCGCGGTTGTTCATCGGTGTCGAAGGCCAGGGCTTCGCCCTTGCGCTGGGGGATCAGCACCGGGGTGATCTCGTCGCGGAAACGGCCGGCTTCGACCGCGGCGACGGCCTTCTGCTGCGACTGCGCGGCGAAGGCGTCCTGGGCTTCGCGGCTGACTTCGAAGCGCTCGGCCAGGTTCTCCGCGGTGATGCCCATGTGGTAGTCGTTGAAGGCGTCGATCAGGCCATCGCGCAGCAGGCTGTCCTGCAGCTCGGCGTGGCCCATGCGCAGGCCGGTGCGGGCCTTGGGCAGCACGTAGGGGGCGAGGCTCATGCTCTCCTGGCCGCCGGCGATAACCACTTCGGCATCGCCGCAACGGATCGCCTGGACGCCGAGGAACAGCGACTTCAGGCCCGAACCGCAGAGCTTGTTGATGGTCATGGCCGGCACTTCCACCGGCAGGCCGGCGCCGATGGCGGCCTGGCGAGCGGGGTTCTGCCCGGCGCCGGCGGTGAGCACCTGGCCGAGGATCACTTCGTCGACCTGCTCGGGTTTCACGCCGCTGCGTTCGAGCAGCGCGCGGATGACCACGCTGCCCAGTTCGTGGGCGGGGATGTTCGCCAGGCTGCCCTGGAAGCTGCCGATGGCGGTGCGCACGGCGGCGACGATCACTACGTCTTGCATGTCTTGGCTCCGTTTTGGCGGAAAGGCGGGCGCGGGCCGCGTCACGAGCGCTGGCCCGGTCCCGCTAAAGGCTTCAGAAGGTCATTTCCTTCACGTCGTCCGGCACGATCAGGCGGCCGGCGGTTTTCTCGGCGATCTCGGCGATGCTCACGCCCGGGGCGGTCTCGCGCAGGATGAAGGTGCCATCTTCGATTTCCAGATAAGCGAGGTCGGTCAGCACCTTGCGGATGCAGCCGGCGCCGGTCAGCGGCAGCGTGCAGCGGTCGAGCAGCTTGGACTCGCCGTCCTTGGAGGCGTGGGTCATGGTGACGATGATGTTGTCGGCGCCGGCCACCAGGTCCATCGCGCCGCCCATGCCTTTCACCAGCTTGCCGGGGATCATCCAGGAGGCGATGTTGCCCTGCACGTCCACCTCGAAGGCGCCGAGCACGGTCAGGTCGACGTGGCCGCCGCGGATCATCGCGAAGGACTCGGCCGAGGAGAAGATCGACGCGCCCTTCACGGCGGTGACGGTCTGCTTGCCGGCGTTGATCATGTCGGCGTCGACTTCGTCCTCGGTCGGGAAGGCGCCCATGCCGAGCAGGCCGTTCTCCGATTGCAGCATCACTTCCATGCCCTCGGGCACGTAGTTGGCCACCAGGGTCGGGATGCCGATGCCGAGGTTCACGTAGTAGCCGTCCTTGAGCTCGCGCGCGACGCGCTGGGCCATCTGTTCGCGGGTCAGTGCCATGGTCTTGTCTCTCTTGTCCGGTGGGCTCAGGAACGTACGGTGCGTTTCTCGATACGCTTTTCGAAGGTTCCTTGGATGATTCGGTCGACGTAGATGCCGGGGGTGTGGATCTGGGTCGGGTCCAGTTCACCCGGCTCGACGATTTCTTCCACCTCGACCACGGTGATGCGGCCCGCGGTGGCAACCACCGGGTTGAAGTTCTGCGCGGTGTGGCGGTAGATCACGTTGCCGTAGTGGTCGGCCTTCCAGCCCTTGACGATGGCGAAGTCGCCGGTGATGGCGCGCTCCATGATGTATTGGCGGCCGTCGAACTCGCGCACTTCCTTGCCCTCGGCGACCGGGGTGCCGAAGCCGGTGGCGGTGAAGAAGGCAGGGATGCCGGCGCCGCCGGCGCGCAGTTTTTCGGCCAGGGTGCCTTGCGGAGTGAGTTCCACTTCCAGCTCGCCGGACAGCAGCTGCTGCTCGAACAGGGCGTTTTCGCCGACGTAGGAGGCGATCATCTTGCGAATCTGGCGGTCTTCCAGCAGCACGCCGAGGCCGAAGCCGTCGATGCCGCAGTTGTTCGACACCACGGTCAGGCCTTTCACGCCCATGCGGCGGATTTGCGCGATCAGGTTTTCCGGGATGCCGCAGAGGCCGAAACCGCCCGCCACTACCGTCATGCCGTCGGTGAGCCCGGCCAGGGCTTCCTCGTAACTGCCAACCCGCTTGTCGAGTCCTGCCATTTGCTGCTGCCTCTTGTTGTTAGGGTTTCCGACCGGCCGGTCGGAGATGGCCGCAGCTTCTCCGCAATCAACTGATTTGTTAAGTTTGTTTTTCTTCTCGATTGATTGGCTTTGCAAATCAATGACCGTCAAACAACTGCGCGCCTTCCTCGCCGTGGCGCAAACCCTGAGCTTCGCCCAGGCCTGCGAGCGCCTGCACCTGTCGCAACCGGCGCTGAGCCTGGCGATCAAGAACCTCGAAGAATCCCTCGGCGGGCAATTGCTGGTTCGCACCACGCGCAGTGTCTCGCTGACGCCAGAGGGCGAGACGCTGCTGCCCATCGCTCGTCGCCTGCTGGCCGACTGGGACAACGCCGAGGAACTGCTGCGCCAGCACTTCACGCTGCAGCTGGGCAAGGTTTCCATCGCCGCCATGCCCTCCTTCGCCGGCAACCTGTTGCCGGCGGCGCTCATCGCTTTCCGCAGCCGCTACCCGAAGGTCAATGTCGCGGTGCATGACGTGATCAACGAGCAGGTCCTGGAGATGGTGCGCAATCGCCGCGTCGAACTGGGCATCGCCTTCGAGCCGGAATCCCTCGACGGGCTGCATTTCCAGCCGTTCTACAGCGACCGCTTCGTCGCCGTGCTGCCGGCCAGCTCACCGCTGGCAACGCTGCGCCGGCTGAGCTGGTCGCAGCTGCTGACCGAGCCCTTTATCGCGCTGCAGCGCCCTTCGGGGGTGCGCGCGTTGCTGGAAGACAGCGTCGCCGCCAGTCACGGCCGGCTGCCGATCGCTTTCGAGAGCCATCAGTTGGTGACCATCGGCCGCATGGTCGCCCAGGGGCTCGGTGTCAGCGTGGTGCCGCGCCTGTGCGTGAAGCAGATGGAGGAACTGGGCGCGAAGTGCGTGGATCTCTACGAACCGACGGTCGAGCGTCGCGTAGGGTTGTTCAGCCTGGCCGAACACAAGCTATCCAGCGCGGCCCAGGCATTGAGCGATGTGCTGTTGCAGATCGAAGACTGGCCGCGGTTGCAGAAGGAAGGTCGGGAGGGGGAAGCGGAGTAAGAGGCATCTGCGCGGCGCGGGCGGTGCGAGCGCACCACCCGTTGCGCATGGGTCAGATGTCGCTGCACATCTCGGTCTGACGCAGGTACTCGAGCACGTGGACCTGCCCCTTGGAGTCGGCGTAGGTCATTTTCGCCGGGGCGACTTCGCAGCGGTCGTTGGCTTGCTCGATGCTGATGACCTTGGCCACGTCGAGCTTCATGCCGTACTGGTAGACCACCGGCGCGGTGTCGGCGTTGGCGGCCAAGGCAGCGCCCATCAGGGGAAAGGCGAACAGGCAAAGCAGGGTGCGTTTCATGGTGGGATTCTCCGTAATCCGGCTGGCGGGCAATTCGCCATGCCGTGCATTCAATCTAGTTGAACGCCCCATCCGGACACAGAGTCGATCCAGCAAGAGATTGCTACATGCGGAGTAACAATAAGCGCTTGCCAAGCCCAATCTTTTGCGATTAGCCGCATCCGGGAGTGGCAAGCTTGCTCGCGAATAAACCGGGTGCGAATCAGATTCGCGAGCAAGCTCGCTGCTACTCGGAAAATCGCCTTCAGACCGGCGGCGCCGAACGCTTGAGCACCGACTTCAGGGCGAAGGCCGACTTGATCCCGGCGACGCCGGGAATCTGCGTCAGGGTGGTGGTGAGGAAGGCCTGGTAGGCGGCCAGGTCCTTGACCACCACGCGCAGCATGTAGTCGGCATCGCCGGTCATCTGGAAGCAGCTCATCACCTGGGGCGCCTGGACGATGCTTTCCTCGAAGCGCGCCAGGTAGTCGCCGGTCTGCTTCTCCAGGGTCACCGAGACGAACACGCTCATGGCGCCGGAGAGGCGTTCCTCGTCGAGTTGCGCGAAGTAGCCCTGGATGTAGTGCTCCTCTTCGAGGCGACGCACCCGGCGCAGGGTCGGGGTGAGCGACAGGCCGATCTTCTGCGCCAGGTCGCGCCAGCTCAGGCGGCCGTCATCGGCCAGCGCGCGGAGGATCTTGAGGTCGGTGCGGTCTATGTCGGCCATGGCGGGTCACTTCTCCGAAAGCAGATATTTAGAGTTCAAACACACTAAAACTCTTGTTCAAAGCTAGTCAAATTGGAGCAAAAAACCAGCCGGTCACACCTATACTGAAATCACAAGAACAAACACAACCACGAGGACCTCACCATGAGTGATGTCACCCGCCGCGGCGCCACCCCTCGCCTTAGCCGCAGCGCCGCCCTATCCGGGTTGTTGCACCCGCCCAGGCCTCCATGCGCCCCCTGCTGATCGAGCTTCCCTCCCTCACTTTCAGCCGCTGGAGACCCGAACCATGACCGATTACGCCCCCCTGAAACTGCACGTGCCGGAGCCCACCGGGCGGCCGGGTTGCAAGACCGATTTCTCCTACCTGCACCTGTCCCCCGCCGGTGAAGTGCGCAAGCCCGCCGTCGAGGTCGAGCCGGCGCAGACCGCCGACCTCGCCTACAGCCTGGTGCGGGTTCTCGATGACTCTGGCAACGCGGTAGGCCCCTGGGACCCGCAGCTCAGCCATGAGCAGCTGCTGCGCGGCATGCGGGTGATGCTCAAGACGCGCATCTTCGACGCGCGCATGCTCACCGCGCAGCGCCAGAAGAAGATGTCCTTCTACATGCAGTGCCTGGGCGAGGAAGCCATCGCCACCGCCCACACCATGGCCCTGCGCGACGGCGACATGACCTTCCCGACCTATCGCCAGCAAGGCATCCTCATCACCCGCGACTACCCGCTCAAGGACATGATCTGCCAGCTGCTTTCCAACGAGCAGGACCCGCTCAAGGGCCGCCAGCTGCCGATCATGTATTCCAGCCGCGAGAAGGGCTTCTTCTCCATCTCCGGCAACCTCGCTACCCAGTTCATCCAGGCGGTCGGCTGGGGCATGGCCTCGGCGATCAAGGGCGATACCAAGATCGCCTCGGCCTGGATCGGCGACGGCGCCACCGCCGAGTCGGACTTCCACACCGCGCTGACCTTCGCCCACGTGTACCGTGCGCCGGTGATCCTCAACGTGGTCAACAACCAATGGGCGATCTCCACCTTCCAGGCCATCGCCGGCGGTGAAGGCACCACCTTTGCCAACCGTGGCGTGGGCTGCGGCATCGCTTCGCTGCGGGTCGACGGCAATGACTTCCTCGCCGTCTACGCCGCCTCGCTGTGGGCCGCCGAGCGCGCCCGCCGTGGCCATGGCCCAAGCCTGATCGAATGGGTCACCTACCGTGCCGGCCCGCACTCCACCTCGGACGATCCGTCCAAGTACCGCCCGGCTGACGACTGGACCAACTTCCCGCTGGGCGACCCGATCGCGCGGCTGAAGCAGCACATGGTCGGCCTCGGCATCTGGTCGGACGAGCAGCACGAAGCGCTGCAGAAGGAACTCGAGGCCGAGGTGATCGCCGCGCAGAAAGAGGCCGAGCGCCACGGCTCGCTGGTGGACGGCCATGTCTTCAGCGCCGCCAGCATGTTCGACGACGTCTACAAGGACCTGCCGGAACACCTGCGCCGGCAGCGCCAGGAGCTCGGGGTATGAATGCCATGAATCCGCAACACGAGAACGCCCAGGCGGTCACCAGCATGACCATGATCCAGGCGCTGCGCTCGGCGATGGACGTGATGCTCGAACGCGACGACAACGTCGTGGTGTTCGGTCAGGACGTCGGCTACTTCGGCGGCGTGTTCCGCTGCACCGAGGGGCTGCAGAAGAAGTACGGCACCTCGCGGGTGTTCGACGCGCCGATTTCCGAGAGCGGCATCATCGGCGCCGCCGTCGGCATGTGCGCCTACGGCCTGCGCCCGGTGGTGGAAATCCAGTTCGCCGACTACGTCTACCCGGCCACCGACCAGCTGATCTCGGAGGCCGCGCGCATCCGCTACCGCTCGGTGAACGACTTCAGCGCGCCCATGGTGGTTCGCATGCCCTGCGGCGGCGGCATCTACGGCGGGCAGACCCACAGCCAGAGCCCGGAGGCGATGTTCACCCAGGTCTGCGGCCTGCGCACGGTGATGCCGTCCAACCCGTACGACGCCAAGGGCCTGCTGATCTCCTGCATCGAGAACGACGATCCGGTGATCTTCCTGGAGCCCAAGCGCATCTATAACGGCCCCTTCGACGGCCACCACGACCGCCCGGTGACGCCCTGGTCGAAGCACCCGCAGAGCCAGGTTCCCGAAGGCTACTACCGCGTGCCGTTGGACAAGGCTGCGATCGCCCGCCCGGGTTCGGAACTGACCGTGCTGACCTACGGCACCACCGTCTACGTGGCCCAGACCGCCGCCGAGGAAACCGGCATCGACGCCGAGGTCATCGACCTGCGCAGCCTCTGGCCGCTGGACCTGGACACCATAGTCGCCTCGGTGAAGAAGACCGGCCGCTGCGTGATCGTCCATGAGGCCACCCGCACCTGCGGTTTCGGCGCCGAGCTGATGTCCCTGGTGCAGGAGAACTGCTTCCACCACCTGGAAGCGCCCATCGTCCGCGTGACCGGCTGGGACACCCCCTACCCGCATGCCCAGGAATGGGATTACTTCCCCGGCCCCGCTCGCGTCGGCGCGGCCTTCAAGCGTGCCATGGAGGTCTGAATGGGCATTCACGTGATCAAGATGCCGGACATCGGTGAAGGCATCGCCGAAGTGGAACTGGTGGAGTGGCATGTGGCGGTCGGCGACGAGGTCCACGAGGACCAGCTGCTCGCCGAAGTCATGACTGACAAGGCGACGGTCGAGATTCCCTCGCCGGTAGCCGGCAAGATCCTCGCCTTGGGCGGCGCCCCCGGCCAGGTAATGGCGGTGGGCGGCGAACTGGTGCGCCTGGAAGTCGAAGGCAAGGGCAACCAGCGCGAAGCGGCGCCGGCGGCAGAAGCCGAGCCAGTCGTTGCAGCCCCCGTTGAGCCCGTGCGCCCTGTCGTGCAGGACGCGCCGCGCGGGGAAATGAAACCCGTGGTGTCGCCCCGCCCGAGCACTGCGCCAGCGGCGCCCATGGTGCGTCGCGCCCCCGGCGAGAAGCCGCTGGCCTCGCCTGCGGTTCGCCAGCGCGCCCGCGATCTCGGCGTCGAGCTGCAATTCGTCCAGGGCAGCGGCCCGGCCGGGCGTATCCTGCATGACGACCTCGACAAGTACATGACCCACGGCGGCGCGGTGGTCGCTTCCGGCTACATGGCCCGCCACGACGAGCAACAGGTTCCGGTTATCGGCCTGCGTCGGCGCATCGCGCAGAAGATGGCCGAGGCCAAGCGGCGCATCCCGCACTTCAGCTACGTCGAGGAGATCGACGTCACCGACCTGGAGGCGCTGCGTCAGCACCTCAACGGCAAATACGGTGCGAGCCGCGGCAAGCTCACCCTGCTGCCTTTCATCGCCCGCGCCATGGTGGTCGCCCTGCGCGACTTCCCGCAGATCAACGCGCGCTATGACGACGAGGCCGACATCGTCACCCGCTACGGCGCGGTGCACCTGGGCGTTGCCACGCAGAGCGACAGCGGGCTGATGGTGCCGGTGCTGCGCAATGCCGAGTCCCGCGACCTCTGGGGCAACGCCGCGGAAGTGGCACGCCTGGCGGAAGCCGCGCGCAATGGCAAGGCCAGCCGCGAGGAGCTTTCCGGCTCGACCATCACCCTGACCAGCCTCGGCGCGTTAGGCGGCATCGTCAGCACGCCGGTGATCAACCATCCGGAAGTGGCCATCGTCGGCGTTAACCGCATGGTCGAGCGGCCCATGGTCGTCAACGGCCAGATCGTCGTGCGCAAGATGATGAACCTGTCCTCGTCCTTCGATCACCGGGTGGTCGACGGCATGGACGCCGCAGCCTTCATCCAGGCCGTGCGCGCCCTGCTCGAACATCCCGCCACCCTGTTCCTGGAGTGAGTCGCGTGAAACAGAATCACAGCCTCGAAACTACCCTCCTGGTGATCGGCGGCGGCCCCGGCGGCTACGTCGCCGCCATCCGCGCCGGCCAACTGGGCATCCCGACCATCCTGGTGGAAGGCGCCACCCTCGGCGGCACCTGCCTGAACATTGGCTGCATCCCGTCCAAGGCGCTGATCCACGCCGCCGAGGAATACCTCAAGGCCCGCGAATTCGCCGGCCAGTCGGCGCTGGGCATCAGCGTGCAGGCGCCGAGCATCGATATCCAGCGCACCGTGGCCTGGAAGGACGGCATCGTCGACCGCCTCACCACCGGCGTCGCCGCGCTGCTGAAAAAGCACGGCGTCACCGTCGTCCACGGCTGGGCGCGGGTCACCGACGGCAAGGGCGTGGAAGTGACCCTGCGCGACGGCAGCGTGCAGCGCATCCATTGCGAGCACATGCTGCTGGCCGCTGGTTCGCGCTCGGTCGAACTGCCGTTCCTGCCGCTCGGCGACAAGGTCATCTCCTCGACCGAGGCGCTGTCGCCCAAGGCATTGCCACGCCGCCTGACGGTAGTTGGTGGCGGCTATATCGGCCTGGAGCTGGGTACGGCGTACCGCAAGCTGGGCGTCGAAGTCACGGTGGTGGAAGCCCAGCCACGCATCCTGCCGACCTATGACGAGGAGCTGACCAAACCGGTCGCCGCTGCGCTGCGCAAATTGGGCATCGAGCTCTACCTCGGGCACAGCGTGATTGGCCTGGAGTCGGACGGCAAAGGCCTGCGCGTACGCGATGGCGAAGGTTCGCAGCGGGTGATCGAGACCGACCAGGTGCTGGTCGCCGTCGGCCGCCGGCCCAACACCGAAGGCTGGAACCTGGAAAGCCTGCACCTGGACATGGACGGCCGCACGCTGAAGATCGACGAGCAGTGCCGCACCTCGATGCGCAATGTCTGGGCCATCGGCGACATCGCCGGCGAACCCATGCTCGCGCACCGCGCCATGGCCCAGGGCGAGATGGTCGCCGAGCTGATCGCCGGCAAGCGCCGGGCCTTCGCGCCCACGGCGATTCCGGCGGTGTGCTTCACCGATCCGGAGGTGGTGGTGGTCGGGCTTTCGCCGGAACAGGCCAAGGCTGCCGGGCATGACGTGCTGACGGCGAACTTCCCGTTCGCCGCCAACGGCCGGGCCATGACCCTGGAGGCCCACGATGGCTTCGTGCGCGTGGTAGCGCGCCGCGACAATCACGTGATTCTTGGCTGGCAGGCGGTGGGCAAGGCGGTCTCGGAACTGTCGACCGCGTTCATCCAGTCGATCGAGATGGGCGCGCGCCTGGAAGACATCGCCGGCACCATCCACGCCCATCCGACCCTCGGTGAAGCGATCCAGGAAGCGGCGCTGCGTGCGCTGGGGCATGCGCTGCACATCTAGCTCGTCAGGCGGGTAACCGTTCGCGGTTATCCGCCCGCTGCCTTGCAAAGCATCAAACCGCCACTCCGTAGGATGGCGTTGAGCGAAGCGAAACCCATCGATCACGCGACCTATCCCGATTGCCGAAGTGAACATGGGAAACCGTTACCCATGTGTCCCGACAACCGTTACCTATCTGTCCCGGCAGAACACTCCGCTCAACCCATCCTACGCATCCTTCCCTTCGACGCTGGCCGGTTATCGACCACTTATTCCGGCATCGGCTTGCCTTGACTCCGCCTGAATCGGATTATGGAACCGCGTTCCACAAAATAATATTTCGCCCCGGAGTCCTTCGCCATGCCCTCTGCCACCCCCCTCCCCTCGACCGAATGCGATCTGCTGGTGATAGGTTCCGGCGCCGCCGGCCTGGCCGCTGCCGTGACCGCCGCCTGGCATGGACAGAAGGTCATCCTGGTGGAAAAGGAGCCGGTGTTCGGCGGTGCCACAGCCTGGTCCGGCGGCTGGGCCTGGGTGCCGCGCAACCCACTGGCGCGGCGGGCGGGCATCGAGGAAGACATCGAGCAACCGCGCACCTATCTACGCAACGAATTGGGCGAGCACTACGACGCCGCGCGGGTCGACGCCTTCCTCGAAGCCGCGCCGCACATGGTGGCCTTCTTCGAGCAGCACACCGCGCTGCAGTTCGTCGACGGCAATGGCATCCCCGACATACATGGCGACACGCCTGGCGCCGCCACGGGCGGGCATCAGGTGATCGCCGCGCCCTATGACGCGCGCGAGGTACTC
Organism: Pseudomonas knackmussii B13; assembly: GCF_000689415.1. Lineage (NCBI taxonomy): Bacteria > Pseudomonadati > Pseudomonadota > Gammaproteobacteria > Pseudomonadales > Pseudomonadaceae > Pseudomonas > Pseudomonas knackmussii. The sequence continues at coordinate 2,970,540 of NZ_HG322950.1, forward strand.
GACCTGCTGCCGCGCCTGCGCAAGACAATGCGCGAAACCTCTTTCCTCGGCATGCCGATCATGGCGGGCGCCGACCTTGCCGCCTTCCTGAACATGACCCGTTCGACGCGCGCCTTCCTCCACGCCACCCGACGCGTGCTGACGCACTTCTACCACCTGGTCCGCTACGGCCGCGCCATGCACCTGGTGAACGGCGTTGCACTGGTGGCACGCTTGGCGCGCTCCGCTCAGGACCTGGGCGTGCGCTTGCTGGAGTCAACCCCGGCGCGGCGCCTGCTGCTGGAGAATGGCGCGGTACATGGCGCCATCGTCCAGACGCCGCAGGGCGAGCTTGAAATCCGCGCCAAGGCCGTAGTGCTCGCGTCCGGCGGTTTCCCCAACGATGCGCAACGCCGGCGCGAACTCTTCCCGCGTGACCGCAGCGGCCATGACAACCTGGCGCTGCCGCCCTCCTCCTGCTCCGGCGACGGCTTGCGCCTGGGTGAAAGCGCGGGCGGCAGCGTCGAGACCGACCTCAAATCGCCGGTGGCCTGGGCTCCGGTCTCGAAGGTGGTGCATCGCGATGGTTCAGTCGGCCACTTCCCGCACATCATCGAGCGCGGCAAGCCGGGGATCATCGGCGTGCTGGCCAATGGCAAACGCTTCGTCAACGAAGCCCACGGCTACTACGACTACGTCGCCGCCATGCTGGCTGCCTTGCCGGAAGACGCGGAGCCTTGCTCCTGGTTGGTCTGCGACCATCGTTTCCTGCGCCGCTACGGCCTCGGCTACGTGCGCCCGGCGCCGCTGCCCATCGGGTCGCACTTACGCAGCGGCTATCTCAAGCGCGGCACGTCCATCGAACAACTGGCAGATGCCTGCGGCATCGACCCGGAGGGCCTGGCAGCCACTGTCAGGGAATTCAACCGTCACGCCCGCAATGGCGAAGACCCCGCCTTCGGCCGTGGCTCCACGCCGTTCAACCGCAAGCAGGGCGATCCGCAGCATCGCGGCCCCAACCCCTGCGTGGCGCCCATCGAGCGCGGCCCCTTCTACGCCGTGAAGGTGCAGCCGGGCTGCTTCGGCACTTTCGCCGGATTGCGCACGGACGGCCAGGCGCGAGTCCTCGACGCGAACGCCCAACCGATTCCCGGCCTCTACGCCGCCGGCACCGACATGGCCAGCGTCTTTGGCGGCCACTACCCGTCCGGCGGCATCAACATCGGCCCGGCGCTGACCTTCGGCTACATCGCAGGCCGCCACGCCGCTGGTCTGGCCCTGGAGCAAGGCCCGGCAGCGCATTGCCGCTCTACCGAAGAACGTGCGCCTGGTCAGCCCGAATCTTGCCCCGCGCCGGACTGACTGTCCGCTGATCGAACACTTCCGCTCCCACCTCGAAGCCCCCGGCAACGCCTGAAGGCCGCGCCGGGCCTGGCCGCGAGCCGATTTAAGGCAAACCAGTCGGGCCTTTGCGCGCCAATTGACGAAAGTAACCAGTTGGTACATTTTGCTGAGACCGCATTCCAGCGTCGACAAGACCTACAAGAGACACTCGCATGACACTCCCGATCCTGATCCTCAACGGCCCCAACCTGAACCTGCTCGGCACGCGCGAACCGGCGACCTACGGTTACGAGACCCTCGCCGACGTCGAGGCGCTCTGCCACGCCCGCGCCGACGAACTGGGCCTGCAGGTGGAGTTCAGGCAAACCAACCACGAAGGCCAGCTGATCGACTGGATTCACCAGGCGCGCAGCCGCTGCGCCGGCATCGTGATCAACCCGGCGGCCTGGACCCACACCTCGGTGGCGATCCGCGATGCCCTGGCGGCGGTGGAGCTGCCGGTGATCGAGGTGCACCTGTCCAACGTGCACAAGCGCGAGGAATTCCGTCACCACTCCTTCGTGTCGGGGATTGTCCTCGGCGTGATGGCCGGCTTCGGCAGCAACGGCTACCGCCTGGCCCTCGATCACTTCGCCCACCTGCTGCGGGGTTGACTGCAATGACCCAGAACACCTCCATCCTCGCCGGCCTGATCGGCGCTGGTATCCAGGCCTCCCGCACCCCAGCCCTGCACGAGCACGAAGGCGATGCCCAGAGCATTCGCTACCTGTACCGGCTGATCGACCTGGATGCGCTCAAGCTCGACATCAGCGCCCTGCCGCAGCTGCTCGACGGCGCCCAGCGCATGGGCTTCACCGGCCTCAACATCACCTTCCCGTGCAAGCAGGCGGTAATCCCGCTGCTCGACGAGCTGTCCGACGAGGCCCGCGGAATCGGCGCGGTGAACACGGTCGTATTCAAGGACGGCAAGCGCGTCGGCCACAACACCGACTGCCTGGGCTTCGCCGAAGGTTTCCGCCGTGGCCTGGGCGACGTGAAGCGCAACCGCGTGGTGCAATTGGGCGCCGGCGGCGCCGGTGCGGCAGTGGCCCACGCGCTGCTCAGCGAGGGTGTCGAAGAACTGACCATCCATGAGGTCGACCCGGCTCGTTCCCAGGCGCTGGTGGACAATCTCAACGCCCACTTCGGCCCGGGCCGCGCCCAGGTTTGCCACGACCTGGCGAGCGCCATGGCGGTGGCCGACGGCCTGGTCAACACGACCCCGGTGGGCATGGCAAAGCTGCCCGGCACGCCGCTGCCGGTGGAGCTGCTGCGCGCCGAGCTGTGGGTCGCCGAGATCATCTACTTCCCGCTGGAAACCGAACTGCTGCGCCATGCCCGCGCCCTCGGCTGCCGCACCCTCGATGGCGGCACCATGGCGGTGTTCCAGGCGGTGAAGGCCTTCGAGCTGTTCAGCGGCCGCCCGGCCGATGCCGAGCGGATGCAGGCGCATTTCCGCAGCTTCGACAGCTGACCGGCAAACGCTCTTATCGGAGCAGCTGTATTCTGGGCTCCCGCGTTCGCGGGAGTGACAGAACCAAGATGCGTTCTTATCTACGTCTTCCCCGCGAACGCGGGGACCCAGAAACCACGCAGGAATGGCTCCGTGCGCTACGGATGCCAGTTCTCCCACACCAGCTGCACCCCGGTCGCCAGCAGGCCCAGCCGCGCAATGCGGTAGAACCAGGTGTGGTTGACCTTGTCCTGCAACCAGATGCCCAGCCACACCCCGAGCACCACGATGGGCGCCAGCAGCAGGCTGGTGCCGAGGTTGCTCCAGGTGAACTGGCCGAGCAGCGCATAAGGCACCAGCTTGATGGCGTTGGTCAGCAGGAAGAAGCAGTTCACCGTGGCGATGTAGCGCACCTTCTCCAGCTGTTGCGGCAGCAGGTACATCATCCCCGGCGGGCCGCCGGCATGGGCGACGAAGCTGGTGAAGCCGGCGATCCCCGCAAGCACCACGCCCTTGCCCAGCGCAGCTGGTTTCGGCGTCGCAGCGGCACGGGCGGCCACCACGTTGAGCAGCACGAAGGCGATGGCGATGCCGCCGATCAGCAACGCGATGAAGCGCTCTCTGAGCAGACCGAAACTCAATGCGCCCGCGCCCACACCGAGCAGCGCGCCGGGCAGCATGATCTTCAGGTTGCGCACATCCCACTTGCCGTAGAAGCGCCGCAGCCCGGTGAGGTCAGCCATGCAGAGGATCGGCAGCATCAGCGCCGCGGCCTGGGTCGGCGGCATGGCCAGGGCCATCAGCGGCACGGCGATGCCACCGAGCGCACCGCCGAAGCCGCCCTTGGAGACACCGGTGAGCAGGACGGCGGGAATCGCCACCAGGAGGAATTCGAGGGTCATCGCGAAACTCGTCGGCAAACGGACCGACGATTATGCCGCGTCCTTGACCGCCTGGCGGGTAGCGCGGGCGATCAGCGCCCGCTTCCCAGTGCCATGCGGGCTCAGCGCTGGATATAGCGCAGCACGGCCTCGCAGATCATTTCCTTGTGCCGGCGCTTGACCTCCTCGTCGGCCAGGTCGATCTGGAAGATCTCACCGAAGGTGTTGCGGTTGGACACCCGATAGAAACAGAACGAGCTGATGAGGATGTGCAGGTCGAGCGGATCGATGCCTTCGCGGAACAACCCCTGTTCCGCGCCGCGACGGAGGATCTCGGCCAGCGACAGGAGCATGGTGTTGCTCATCGAGCGGATGGCCGTGGATTTCTTCACGTACTCGCCGTGGTGGATGTTCTCGATGCTGACGATGCGCACGAAATCGACGTTGCGATCGTGGTGATCGAAGGAGAACTCGACGGTGCGGCGGATCGCCTCCAGCGGTTCCAGCTCGGTCAGGTGCAGCTTGCTTTCGGTGTGGCGGATGTCGCCGTAGAGCTTTTCCAGCACCTCGACGTAGAGCTGCTCCTTGCTGCCGAAGTAGTAGTAGATCATCCGCTTGGAGGTGTGCGTGCGCTCGGCGATGGCATCGACGCGCGCGCCGGACAGGCCCTGCTGGACGAACTCGGTGATGGCGGCCTGGAGGATGCCTTCGCGGGTCTTCTCAGGGTTGTTCTTGCGGCCCTTTCCACGCACTTCGCTGGCGGGGTCGAGGGGGGCGGCGGGATTCGGCATGGCGGGCTCACAGCCTTGGAAAATGCTGCCGATTATGGGCCGTGCCGCGCCCCCAAGGGAAGGCGGCGCGGCCCATGCAGCGGGCATCAAAGCTTGGGTTTGCGTGCCATACCGCTGCGTGCCTGTGCCATGGCCGCAAGGCGCACCGCGACGTTCGCCGCGCCGTAGCCGACATAGCCATTCTTGCGCTGCAGGATTTCGAAGAAGAAACGCCCCTCGAACGGCTCGGTGTAGACGTGGAACAGCTCGCCGCCCTGGGCGTCGCGGTCGTAGAGCACGTTGTAGTAGGCCAGCTCGCTGAGGAATTCGTCGTCGAAATCGAAGCGCGCAGCCAGGTCGTCGTAGTAGTTCAGCGGGATTTCCAGCAGCGGCACCCCCGCCTCCTTGGCACGGGCCACCTCGGCAAAGATGTCCTCGCAGGCGAAGGCGATGTGATGCACCCCGGAACCGCGATAGCTCGATAGCGCGTGGGAGATCGCCGTGTTGCGGTTCTCCGAGACGTTCAGCGGCAGGCGCAGGTTGCCGCAGCGGCTGCGGATCGCGCGGCTCTTCACCAGGCCATACGGGTCGGGTAGGACAACCTCGTCGTCGGCCTCGAAATCGAACAGTGCCTTGTAGAACAGCACCCAGCTGTCGAGGCTGTCGGCCGGCAGCGCCATGGCCATGTGGTCGATGCGTTGCAGGTGGCCGCCGGCCTGGGCCTGCAGGTCGAGGCGGAAGTCGCTGTCGTAGAGGGTCTGCCCCGGCTCGCCCGGCTCCACCAGGTAGATCAGGCTGCCGTCCGGCGCCCGCACCGCGGGAATCTCACGCTCGTTCGGGCCGACCAGGCCGCGGAACGGCTGGCCCTTGAACGCCTGGGCACGCTCCAGTGCGCGGGCGCCGTCACGCACACGCAGGGCGGTGGCGCACAGGGACGGGCCGTGGGCTTCGAAGAAGTTGTGGGCGAAGGAATAGGGCTCGGCATTGAGCACGATGTTGATGTCGCCCTGGCGCAGCAGGCTGACGGCCTTGGAGCGGTGCTCGCCGGCGCGGGCGAAGCCCAGCTTCTCCAGCCAGCCACCCAAGCGCGCCCCCAGAGCTTCGTCGACCGCGAATTCGAGGAATTCGACACCGTCGTAGCGGCTGGCCGGCGGCGGCGCGAAGAGCAGATCCGAATCGACGACGGGCTTGGCGTCCTGTTCCAGCAGGCGACGGGTCTTCTCTTCAAGGTAAAGCAGCGAGCGCAGGCCGTCGGCGGCATTGGAGCGGGTCGGCGCGGCACGGAAGCCGTCGTTGAAGATTTCCAGCGACAGCGGGCCCTTGTAGCCGCTGCGCAGGATGGGCGCGAGGAAGCCCGCGAGGTCGAATTCGCCCTGGCCGGGGAAGCAGCGGAAGTGCCGGCTCCACTCCAGCACGTCCATCGCCAGGATGGGCGCATCGGCCATCTGCACGAAGAAGATCTTCTCGCCGGGAATGTCGGCGATGGCGCTGGGATCGCCCTTGATCGACAAGGTATGGAAGCTGTCCAGGAGCACACCCAGGGCCGGGTGGTCGGCCGCACGCACCAGGTCCCAGACCTGCTGCCAGGTATTCACGTGGCGCCCCCAGGCCAGGGCCTCGTAGCCGATGCGCAGATTGCGCGCGCCGGCACGTTCGGCCAGCAGGCGGAGGTCGTCGACGAGGATCTCGCGCTCGCCCAGGGAGTCGACCGCGGTGTTGCTGCAAACCAGTACCAGGTCGGTGCCCAGCTCCTGCATCAGGTCGAACTTGCGCTCGGCGCGCTCCAGGTTGCGCGGCAGGCGGTCACGGCGGCAGCCCTCGAAGTCACGGAACGGCTGGAACAGGGTGATCTGCAGGCCAAGGTCTGCACACATCTGGCGCACGTCGCGCGGGCTGCCGTCGTAGTACAGCAGGTCGTTCTCGAAGATCTCCACGCCGTCGAATCCGGCGGCGGCGATGGCTTCGAGTTTCTCGGGCAGGGTTCCGCTCAGGGAGACGGTGGCGATCGAGCGCTGCATGTTCAGCTCCTGTTCTATGGGCTTCTGCGAGCCATGGCCGTGGGTGCGTGCCCGCGACCGGTGGTCGGCACGCACCGCGAATTCGGGTGCGCCGCGGGCGCACGTCTGGTCAGTGGATTATTGGAAAGGTATTTTCGAGCGGCAACTCGAATTGTACGAACTGGTTAGTTTTGTGTTCGGTAATCGAACAGAAGGCCGGTTATCGAATTGACGCTTTTTCAGTCGATGCGCAACATCGAAAACAGCCTCGGGGATTCACCTGAACGGTAGGCAGCCTTCCTGCCCTTGCCTGCCGAATACCCCGGAGCGAGACGCCGCAAGGCCATAACAATTTCAAGAAACAGGTACCGCCTCATGCACATGCACACCGACTCCGTCGCCCGCTCTCCGTCCGTCGTCCGCGTGGCAGCGCCCTCCAGCGCTCCAGACCGCGCCTGACACAGCCCCAACGCCCGCCACCGCCCTGCCCGCGCACCAGGTCCGCCGACCTGACGCGCTGTCCCCGGCCCGGCGCGCTTCTTCAGCTGAGACTGCACGCGCAGTCACACAACGGACGGCCCCGAGATGATCCATACCCAAGCTTCTTCCGCCGCATCGCATACCCCCCATGCCTCGATCGGGCAGAAAATCCAAGGCGCCTTCGCGGTCGGCAAGACTCGCTGGGCCATGCTCGCCCTGGTGTTCTTCGCTACCACGCTGAACTACATCGACCGCGCGGCGCTCGGCGTCATGCAGCCGATCCTGGCCAAGGCGATGAACTGGACGGCAATGGACTACGCCAACATCAACTTCTGGTTCCAGGTCGGCTATGCGATCGGCTTCGTGATCCAGGGACGGCTCATCGACAAGGTTGGCGTGAAGCGCTCGTTCTTCTTCGCCGTACTGCTCTGGAGCTTCGCCACCGGTGCTCATGGCCTGGCGACGTCGGCCGCTGGGTTCATGGTCTGCCGCTTCATCCTCGGCCTGACCGAGGCGGCCAACTATCCGGCCTGCGTGAAGACCACCCGCCTGTGGTTCCCCGCCGGCGAGCGCGCCCTGGCCACTGGGCTGTTCAACGCCGGCACCAATGTCGGCGCCATGGTCACCCCGGCGCTGCTGCCGCTGATCCTTTCGGTCTGGGGCTGGCAGGCCGCCTTCCTGGCCATGAGCTGCCTCGGGCTCATCTGGGTGGTGCTCTGGAGCAAGCACTACTTCAACCCCGAGGAACATCCGCGGGTGAAGCAGAGCGAACTGGACTACATCCACAAGGAAGCCGAGCCGGCCGTCGAGCGCGTGCCTTTCAGTCGCGTCCTGCGCATGCGTGGCACCTGGGCCTTCGCCCTGGCCTACTCGATCACCGCGCCGGTGTTCTGGTTCTACCTGTACTGGCTGCCGCCCTTCCTCAACCAGCAGTACAACCTGGGGATCAGCGTGACCCAGATGGGCATTCCGCTGATGCTGATCTGGCTGACCGCGGACTTCGGTAGCGTTGGTGGCGGCATCCTCTCGTCCTGGCTGATCGGGCGTGGCATGCGTGCCACCACCGCACGCCTGCTGTCGCTGCTGATCTTCGCCTGCACCATCGTCAGCGTCACCTTCGCCGCCCACGCCAGCGGCCTGTGGGTCGCGGTTCTGGCCATCGCCGTGGCCGTCGGCGCGCACCAGGCCTGGACCGCGAACATCTGGAGCCTGGTCATGGACTACACGCCCAAGCACCTGATGAGCACCGTGTTCGGTTTCGGCGGCATGTGCGCGGCCATCGGCGGCATGTTCATGACCCAGATCGTCGGTGCGGTTCTCACCGCCACCAACAACAACTACGCCGTGCTCTTCACCCTGATTCCGGCGATGTACTTCGCCGCCCTGATCTGGCTGTACTTCATGGCCCCGCGCAAGGTGCCTACCAGCGTCGAGTAAGACGCGGACCTGTTCCACTCTCGGAGGCCTGCGGGCCTCCTTTTTTTTGCCGAGCGAACGCCGTCAGCTACGGCGCTGCATCCAGGCTGCCGCCAGGCCGCTCAGGCAGATCACCGCGATGCCGACCAGAGCCAGGGCACTAGGCACATGGCTAAAGATCAGCCAACCGATCAACCCGGCGAAGACGATCTGGCAGTAGCCGAACGGCGCCAGCAACGCCGGCGCGGCATGGCGGAACGCCTGGGTGAGGAACAGGTGTGCGGACATCCCGCAGGTGCCAAGGGCGATCATCATCAGCGCGTGGCCGAGGCTCGGCGTGTGCCAGACGAAGGGCACCATCGCCGTGGTCAGCGCGGTATTCAGCAGGCCGGCGAAGAAGTTGCTGGTGGTCGGGCTGTCCACCTCGGCCAGCTTCCGCGTCAGCAGCTGGTAGAAGCAGAAGCACAGCGCCGAGGCCAGCGGCAGCAGCACCGCCGGGGTAAAGAGCTCGCCGCCCGGATGGACGATCGCCAGCACGCCGGCGAAGCCCATGCTCACCGCCCCCCATTGCCCAGCCGTGACCCGCTCGCCCAGCAGCGGCAACGACAGCGCGGTGACCAGCAAGGGCGCAAGGAAGTTGACTGCCGTGGCCTCCGCCAGCGGGATGTATTGCAGCCCGGTGGTGAACAGCAGGCTGGTGCCCAGCAGGCAGACTGCGCGCACCACCTGCAGCAGCGGACGGCGGCTGCGCAGCACGCGCAGGCCTGATTGCGGCAGGAAGATCCCGGCCATCAGCAGGGTATGCACCAGGTAGCGCGCCCATACCACCAGCAGGATCGGGTAGAAGCCGGAGAGGTACTTGGACAAGGCGTCGTGGGTGGAGAACAGCGAGGTCGCCAGGATCACCAGAAGGATGCCCTTCAGGGGCTGGCTGCTGCCGGACAGCGCGGAGGCGGCGGTCATCGGGAGTTCCGGATAGGTCGGTTGCAAAGCAAGGCGCCCGGCAGTGTGCCGGGCGATGGATGGAAAGGGAACGCTGACAGCGGCGTTCAGAGACGAGCGAGCACCGCTCGCGTCTTCTCCAGCGCCAGGCTCGCGCGCTGCAGGGCGCTGACGCCCTGCTCCAGCAACTGCCGGGTGGGAATCTCCAGGCTCAGCGGAATGTTCGCCGGCAGCGTTTTCAGCAGCCCCGCGAGATCGCAGTCGCCATCGCCGGGGAAGCGCCGCTCGTTGCGTGCCTGGCGGAGGATCTCCTGCATGTCCGCCGGACGCGGACCGGCAACGTCGCACAATTGCGCATAGCGCAGGCGCTCGGGCGGAATCTGCGCCAGGTCGTTCAGCGCCGAGCCGGAACGGTTGAAATGGAAGGCGTCGACCAGCACGCAGGCATTGTCCATGCCGGCGTTACGCACCACTCGCCAGGCCCTGTGCAGGTCGGGGGCATCGGTCCAGGGCATGAACTCCAGGTGCGGGCGCAGGGCGTAGCCATCGGCCAGTTCGCACAACTCGGCGAAGCGCTCGGTCAGGCGCGCCTCGTCGGGGTCGTTGCCGGCCACCAGCAGCTCGCTGCCGCCGAACTCGGCGCCGACCGCGAGGATCGGCTCGAAGTCGGCGACCCGGGTTTCCGGCTTCAGACGCAGGATTTCCAGGTCCAGCACGCGCACGCCGGTATCGCGCAGGCGCGCATGAGTCTGACGGCGCAGCTCGGCATCGGCGACCAGCGGGAAGTGGTGTTCCTCGGCAGTGGCCGGCACCAGGCGCAAGCCAACGTGGCTGTAGCCGGCACGGGCGGCCACTTCGACCATCTCCGGCGGGGACAGCTCGAGGACGGTCAGTGCGGCGAGGGAAAGGATTCGGTCGGTCATGAATTCAGGTTTCCAGGTTCGGCATTGAATCGCAAAGGATGTTCGGTCAGACAATTCGCGATGGCGCGCAGGCCCTGCCGCTGGCAGCGGCTTCGCGCACTGCCTCGATCAGCGCCAGGGTTCGACCGCCGTCGGCAGCATCGGTCAGCGGTTGTTCCTCGCCCCGCGCAACGCGCACGAAGTGTTCGAGCTGCAGGCGCAGCGCCTCGCCCGGGGTGAAGGTCTCGCTGCCGCGTAGCAATGGCTGGTGCCAACCGGCGCCCGGCTCGGCGTAGTGCCAGCGCTGCAGCTGCGGAATGCTCAGCGCGCCCTGGGTGCCGGCCAGCAGGTAGCACGGCTGGTCGTACTGCCGCGGGTAGACCGGGCTTTCGCCGGAATCCAGCTCCCAGCTCCAGGGCGCGGCCACGCCGTCGGAGCCGGTCAGGCTGCCGAGGGCACCGTTCTCGAACTGCAGCAGGATGGCTGCGCTGTCCTCGTTGGGCAGGCCGCGCACGGTGTTGCTGGTGAAGGCTTGTACCTGCACCACCTCGCCGCACAGGTAGCGCAGCAGGTCGAGGTCGTGGACCAGGTTGGTGAACAGGAAGCCGGCCCCCGGTTCGCGGCGCCAGGGCACATCGAAGTAGCTCTCCGGTTTCTGCAACTGCCAGAGCGCGGTCACGTTCACCAACCTGCCCAGGGCGCCCTCCGCCAGCACTTCGCGGGCCCTGGCGATCAGCGGGTTGTGCCGGCGGTGATGGCCGACCAGCACAGGCACACCGCTGCCGCGACTCGCAGCCACCAGTTCGCGCACCTCGTCCAGGTGCACGCCTACCGGCTTCTCCAGCAACACCGGCACTCCCGCCGCGAGGCAGTCCAGGGCGGTGGCCACGTGCAGGTTGTTTGGGTTAGCGACTATCACTGCCTGCGGCTGCGCCACGTCGAGCATGCGTCGATGCTCGGTGAAGTGCGGCACGCCGCATTCGGCGGCGAACTCGGCCGCGCCCGGGCCTGGATCGGCCACCGCGCAAAGCCGCGCAGCCGGAACCTGGAGCAAATGCTGGTAGTGCTGGCGGCCCATGTGGCCGGCGCCGATCAGGGCAATTCGCAAGGGAAAGGTCACGCGCGAGTCCTCTTCTGCTTGTCGTACTCGAACCCGTTGGCGAGCGGGTTCGATGAAGGATCTACGCAGATTTAGAACGCTGTTCCAGTTTTGCTCAAGACGGTACGCAAAAGCAGCGTGCGATTATCGCCCACTGTCGGGCAGATGCAGGCAGACGCCTCCCTCTGCCGCGAAGCGGAAGGCGTGGAGGTCAGTGCACAACGAGAATCAGGCGAAGAGTTCGGAGGCCTGGCTGGCGGCGGACAGCTCGGCTGTGGCGGCCAGCAACAGCGGCGCCAGCTCGTGCAAGCGCGCCTCGGGCAGGCGGGCGCTGGGGCCAGCGACGCTGAGTACGCCTATCACCCGCTTATCCAGGGGGCTGCTCACTACAGCGGCAATGGCGGAAGTGCCGACGGCGGAAGTCTCCTCGACCCAGGCATAACCGTGCTCTCGAGCGCGCTTCAGGTAGCCCAGCAGCTCATCCTGGCTGCGCGGTGCACGCGGGCCGAAGCCAGCTGGATCAGCGATGCCCTGGCGTTGCACCAACTCCATGGCCTCGGTGTCGCTCAGGCTGGCCAGCCAGGCATGGCCGGAGGCGGTGTAGAACAGCGGTGCGTCGCGGCCCATGTCCGGGTCGTAGCGCAGCCCCGAACGGGCCCCCTGCGACTTGGCGATCCAGGTCTGGCGCTGGCCGTCGATCACGCCCAGGCGCACCAGTTCGCCGCTGTCCTGGGCAAGGCGGTCGAGGATCGGCTGGACGATATCGGCGCCGCTGCTGGAGAGGTAGCGGAAGCCCAGAGCCACCAGCTTGGTGGACAGCTGGTAGCGGCTGTTCTCCGGGTTCTGCCGCACGTAGCCCAGGCGGATCAGCTCGGCGAGCATGCGGTGCGTCGCGCTCTTGGGAATCTGCAGGCGGTCGGCCAGGGTCTGCATGGGCAGGCCGCGCGGCTCGCCGGTGAGGCTTTCGAGAAGACTGAAGGCACGTTCGATCTGGCTACCGGCCATGGGCGTCGTCCATTGCAAGGATCGGCGGATTCTAAAGAGATAGTCCCAGGCGGGAAACCGTCCATCCCTTACCCTCGAATCCCAGCAATGTACGAACCGGTTAATTACCGTTCGCTGATCGCACAAGATGCGCTTTGGGCAATTGTCTGGCCTGGCCCGCCCTTTCACTATCGAGGCGTACCGGTCCCCGGCGGCACGCGCAGCCCACGGACACGAACGCATTCGAACAATTACAAGAAGGCCTACCGCAATGCCGCACCCCGCCATCGATCCGCTCCCGCGCGGTCGAACGCCAGGCACCCACGCCTAGCGCTCGTCCTGCGCCGCCGCCCGTCCCCGGGCACCTCACAGACTCGATAACAACAATGACTCCAGAGAGATCGTCATGGGCTACTCCTGCATCCGCGATTTTCCCCGCCGCCTGCCCGCCGTCCTGGCCCTGGCCGGTACCACCTGCGCCCTGCCGGCCTTCGCCGACGGCTTCCTCGACGACAGCAAGGCCGCGCTGACGCTGCGCAACTTCTACATGAACCGCAATTTCGTCGGCGACACCAAGCAGGGCAAGGCCGAGGAATGGACCCAGAGCTTCATCCTCGACGCCAAGTCCGGCTACACCCAGGGCACCATCGGTTTGGGCATGGACGTTCTGGGCCTTTACAGCGTCAAGCTCGATGGCGGCAAGGGCACCGCCGGCACCCAGCTGTTGCCGGTGCATGACGACGGTCGCCCGGCCGACGACTTCGGCCGCCTGGCCATCGCCGGCAAGGCCAAGGCCTCGAAGACCGAGCTGAAAGTCGGCGAATGGATGCCGGTGCTGCCGATCCTGCGCTCGGACGACGGCCGCTCGCTGCCGCAAACCTTCCAGGGCGCGCAACTCACTTCCAAGGAAATCGCCGGACTGACCCTCTACGGTGGCCAGTTCCGCCAGAACAGCCCGCGTAACGACGCGAGCCTGGAGGACATGAGCCTGTTCAACCGCACGGCGTACAAGTCCGACCGCTTCAACTTCGCCGGCGGCGAATACCGCTTCAACGGCGACCGCACCCTGATCGGCCTGTGGGACGCGCAGCTGAAGGACATCTACCAGCAGCAATACCTGCAGCTGCAGCACTCGCAGCCAGTGGGCGACTGGGTGCTGGGCGCGAACATTGGCTACTTCTGGGGCAAGGAAGACGGCAGCGCGCGGGCCGGCGACCTGGACAACCGCACCTTCTCCGGCCTGTTCTCGGCCAAGTACGGCGCCAGCACCTTCTACGTCGGCCTGCAGAAGGTCATGGGCGCTGACGAGTGGTTCCGCGTCAACGGCACCAGCGGCGGCACCCTGGCGAACGACAGCTACAACTCCAGCTACGAGAACGCCAGGGAGAAGTCCTGGCAGCTGCGCCATGACTACGACTTCGCCGCGCTCGGCGTACCCGGGCTGACCCTGATGAACCGCTACATCCACGGCGACAACGTGCACAACAGCAGCACTGACGACGGCACCGAATGGGGCCGCGAGAGCGAGCTGGCGTACACCATCCAGTCCGGCCCGCTGAAGACGCTGAACGTCAAATGGCGCAACTCGACCATGCGCCGCGATTGGGGCAAGACCAACAGCTTCGACGAGAACCGGCTGATCGTCAGCTATCCGCTGAACCTGCTGTAAGGCTCTTCGTAGGAGCGAGCTTGCTCGCGAACCGCATGGCAGCGTTTGTTCGCGAGCAAGCTCGCTCCTACAAAAGCGTTACCAACTCCCGCCCCCGTCACTCCCGCGAACGCGGGAGCCCAGAGCCGCTTGCCCGATGCCCCCGCCAACCTCGCGTTCGAACCGGACGTTTTCGTCCAGATCGCCCCTGTGCGGACCGAATGCCAAGGCCAATCGGCGCATAACGCGAGCGTCATACGCCCTGCGCCGGCCCGGCGGGCATCAAATGCCCGGCTTGCCTTCCTCGTCCTCGGCCTTGATCTCTTCCAGGGCCAGTTCCAGGCCCCAGCTGGAAGCCTCCACCGGGGCCGCTGGCGCGGGCGTCGGAGTGGCGGGCTGGGCCTTGGCCGCCTGGGCCATGGCGGTGGCCGGGTTGTCCTTGTAGAGCTTCAGCTTCAGGCGCAGGTTGTTCGCCGAGTCGGCGTTCTTCACCGCTTCCTCTTCGCTGATCGCGCCTTCCACGGCCAGGTCGAACAGCGCCTGGTCGAAGGTCTGCATGCCGAGGGCGCGGGACTTGTCCATGATCTCCTTGATCATGCTGAATTCGCCGCGCTTGATGATGTCGCTGATGGTCGCGGTGCCCAGTAGCACCTCCACCGCGGCGCGGCGCTTGCCGTCCTGGGTGCGCACCAGGCGCTGCGAGACGAACGCCTTGAGGTTGTTGCCCAGGTCGTTGAGCAGTTGCGGACGACGCTCCTCCGGGAAGAAGTTGATGATGCGGTCCAGCGCCTGGTTGGCGTTGTTGGCGTGGAGCGTCGAGATCGCCAGGTGGCCGGTGTCGGCGAAGGCCAGGGCGTGCTCCATGGTCTCGCGGTCGCGGATCTCGCCGATCAGGATCACGTCCGGCGCCTGGCGCAGGGTGTTCTTCAGCGCCGCATGGAAGCTGCGGGTGTCCACGCCCACTTCGCGCTGGTTGATGATCGACTTGCGGTGCCGGTGCACGTACTCGATGGGGTCTTCGATGGTGACGATGTGGCCGCCGCTGTTGCGGTTGCGGTGGTCGATCAGCGCCGCCAGGGAGGTCGACTTGCCCGAGCCGGTGCCGCCGACGAAGAGCACCAGGCCACGCTTCTCCATCACCACCTTGAGCAGCACCTCCGGCAGCTTCAGGTCCTCGAACAGCGGGATGTCCAGCTTGATGTTCCGCGCAACGATGGAAACCTCGTTGCGCTGCTTGAAGATGTTGATGCGGAAGCGCCCGACGCCGGTGACCGAGATCGCCAGGTTCATCTCCAGCTCGCGTTCGAATTCGGCGCGCTGCTCCTCGTCCATGATCGAGTTGGCGATGGCCGCGACTTCGCCGGCTTTCAGCGGTTCGTTGGACAGGGGCTTGAGCACACCGTTGAACTTGGCGCAGGGCGGCGCGCCGGTGGACAGGTAGAGGTCGGAACCGTCCTGACTGGACAGGATCCGCAGCATCGCTTGGATTTCCATCTGTACTGCATCCATACGCTGGGAACGAGGGGCGAAACCCACGGCGGGTGTCGCATGGCAAATGTCGACGCACTCTAGGCAGGGCTAAATACCGGCACAATGCCAGCCCGGAAGAAATGCGACCTGCGTCACTCCAGCTCGTCGGCGCGCCGCGCGCTACAATCCGCCGTTTCGTACAGAAGGTAAGACTGCATGCCCGTCGCCATGGCCCGCCACATCCTGGTAAAGACCGCCGCCGAAGCCGAGCAACTCAAGCAACGCCTGGCCCGCGGCGAAGACTTCGCCACCTTGGCCAGGAAGCACTCCACCTGCGGTTCGGCCAAGCGCGGCGGCGATCTCGGCGAAATCCGCCCCGGGCAGATGGTGCGCAGCATCGACGCGGTGATCTTCAAGAAGCCGCTCAACGTCGTGCATGGGCCGGTGAAAAGCCAGTTCGGCTACCATCTCGTGCAAGTCTATTTCCGCGACTGATCGCCCTCCGGAGCGCCCATGACACCCAGCCAGATCGCCGCTTTCTGCCTGCAGCTGCCCGGCGCCCGCGAAGACCTCAAGTGGGGCAGCAACCGGGTGTTCTCGGTGGCCGGCAACAAGATGTTCGCCATCCTCGATTTCCTCGACGAGGGCCGCGGCGGCCTGGCCTTCAAGGTCGATAGCGACCTGTTCCTCGGCTACGTCGACCGCCCCGGCATCAGCCCGGCACCCTACCTCGCCCGCGCCCACTGGATCGCCCTACAGCGCCCCTACCCCATGGGCGCCGAGGAACTGCGCGCCGCCCTCACCCGCTCGCACCAGCTGGTGGTCGCGCGCCTGCCCAAGCGCCTGCGCCTGGGCCTGCTGCTGGATCCGGCATGAACCGCGTACTCACCTGGGAAGGTATCTGGCAGGCACCGGCCGCCAGTTGGGAGCGCCTGCAACTGCAGGACGGCCGCGCCGACAGCCAGCTGCGGGTAGCCGCAGCCGATGGCCAGCCGCCGTACCAGTTGGAATATCGCCTGGAATGGGACAGCGCCTGGTGCCTGCGCGAAGCGGAATTGGCGGTAGAGGCCGAGAGCTTCCAGCGCCACTTGCTCCTGCTGGCCGACGGCAAGGGCCACTGGGCGCTCGGCGACGGCAGCCCGCTGGCCGAGCTGGACGGCTGCCTGGACATCGACATCTGGCCGAGCCCTTTCACCAACACCTTCCCGATCCGCCGCCTGGGCCTGGGCGACGGCCAGGCCGCCGAGTTGGACGTCGTCTACATAGAGGCGCCGCAGCTGAAGCCGGTACGCATGCGCCAGGGCTACACGCGGCAGGATGCGCGGCACTACCTGTACCGCAACCTGGAAGGCAGCGGGTTCCAGGCGTTGCTGGAGGTCGATGAGCACGGGCTGGTGCTGGATTACCCGACGCTGTTCCGGCGGGTTTAACGATCGGTTCGCGAGCAAGCTCGTTCCTACAGGAAGCACCCGCCCTTCGTAGGAGCGAGCTTGCTCGCGAACAGCCCCGCCATCGAGGTCCAGCCCTGCAGCGAATTGGGGCTTTTTTGGATCCCCGCATTCGCGAGGACGACGGGAGGCGCTGAAGCAAACGTCGTCTTCCCCGCGAACGCGGGGACCCAGAGACAAGCGAAACCGAGGTAGTTCGTTAGCTAGCTTTCCTACAAGAAAGACCAGGTTCATCATGGCCTCCCGCTCTCTACCCCGCTGTTCCCGCCCATGTCCGCCGATATCGCCGCTCCGCGCTCCAACGCCGCCATCACGCTCGAGGTGGTGTCGGTGGTGCTGTTCACCTTCCTCGCCTACCTGACCATCGGCATTCCGCTGGCCGTATTGCCCGGCTACGTGCACGGCGACCTGGGCTACGGATCCGTGCTCGCCGGCCTGGCCATCAGCACCCAGTACCTCGCCACCCTGCTCACCCGGCCCTACGCCGGCAAGGTGATCGACACCCTCGGTCCGAAACGCGCGGTGCTCTATGGCATGTGCGGCTGCGCCGTCAGCGGCTTGTGCATGCTGCTTTCGGCTTCCACCCAGGCACTGCCGCTGCTGAGCCTGGGCAGCCTGCTGCTCGGCCGGCTGATCCTCGGCACCGCGGAAAGCCTGGTGGGCAGTGGCTCGATCAGTTGGGGCATCGACCGCGTCGGCGCCGGGCACACCGCCAAGGTGATTTCCTGGAACGGCATCGCCAGCTACGGCGCACTCGCGGTCGGCGCGCCGTTCGGTGCGGTGCTGGCACAGCACTTCGGCCTGGCCGGCATGGCGCTCGCCGTCACCCTGCTGGGCATGCTCGGGTTCGCCCTGGCTTGGCCACGACGCCCGGCCGCCGTGGTCCACGGCGAGCGCCTGCCCTTCCACCACGTGCTTGGCCGCGTGGCGCCGCACGGCTCCGGATTGGCGCTGGGCGGCATCGGCTTCGGCTGCATCGCCACCTTCATCACCCTCTACTACCGCAGCCGTGGCTGGGACGGCGCGGTGTACTGCCTGAGCGCATTCGGCGCCTGCTTCATCGGCGCGCGCCTGCTGTTCGCCAATGCGATCAACCGCCACGGCGGCTTCCTCGTGGCTATCGTCTGCCTCAGCGTGGAAACCCTGGGTCTGCTGCTCCTCTGGCAGGCGGCAGCGCCCTGGTCGGCCTTCGCCGGCGCGGCGCTCACTGGTTTCGGCTTCTCTCTCGTATTCCCCGCCCTCGGCGTCGAGGCGGTGCGCCTGGTGCCGGCCTCCAGTCGCGGCGCGGCACTGGGCGCCTACTCGCTGTTCATCGACGTGTCGCTCGGCATCACCGGCCCGCTGGCCGGCGCCATCGCCAGCGGCTGGGGCTTCCGCTCGATCTTCCTGTTCGCGGCGACCGCCGCGTTGCTCGGTCTTGGCCTGAGCCTCTGGCTGCAGCGCCGGCACTGAGCCCGCGGCGGTCTCGTAATACCTTGATTTTGCGAGCACTCTGCTATTATCGCCGGCGTTCGAGGCCTGTGAGGGGCCTCGGGAATAATCCGAATAACGCCAGCCCCCGGCTCGCCTGCCCGCTCCGCCTTGTGCCGGAACGGGCTGCATTCGCCTCCCGCCAGGGCGCGCGGCGATTACAGACCGTAGGAAACAAGAAGATGATGAACACGCGAATCAGCCTGCTCGCACTGGGCATTCTCGCCGCCGCAGGCCAGGCCATGGCCGACGACCAGGCTGCCTCCAAGGGCTTCGTCGAAGACAGCCACCTGGACCTGTTCTTCCGCAACGCCTACATGAACCGCGACTATATGAACGGCAAGGCCGACAAGGCCGAGTGGGGCCAGTCCGCCACCGCCACCTTCACCTCCGGCTTCACCCAGGGCACCGTCGGCTTCGGCATCGACACCTTCGGCCTCTACGCCCTGCGCCTGGACGGCGGCAAGGGCAAGAGCGGCGCGGCAGGCATCGACTTCTTCAAGCAGGGCGACAGCGGCGAAGCGGCTGACGACCTGTCCCGCGCGGGTGGCGCGGTCAAGGCGCGCTTCTCCAACACCGTGGTCAAGTACGGCGACCAGATGCCCGCCCTGCCGGTGCTGAGCTACGACAACTCGCGCCTGCTGCCGGAAAGCTACACCGGCACCCTGATCACCTCGAAGGAGATCGACGGCCTGGAACTGAACGTCGGCAGCTTCACCGAGGAAGCCCGCAAGAGCGCCGAAGGGCGTGACAGCGGTGGCCTGAAGCGCATCGACGTCTACGGCGGCAGCTACAAGTTCACCGACAACTTCAGCGGCTCGCTCTACGCATCGGACAACAAGGACGTGGCTCGCAAGGAGTACATGAACCTCAACTACGTCATCCCGATGCAGGACAAGCAGTCCCTGACCTTCGACTTCAACGGCTACAAGACCAAGTTGAACAAGGACTGGGCCGAGCAGAACAACAACGGCAACCGCGACAACACCATCTGGAGCCTGGCGGCCACCTACACCCTCGGCGCGCACTCCTTCATGCTCGCCCACCAGCGCAACACCGGCGACACCGGCTACCTGTACGGCTGGTACCAGAACGCTGGCGGCCTGGGCGACGGCGGCACCACCATCTGGCTGGCCAACTCCTACTGGTCGGACTTCAACGGCGAGGACGAGCGCTCCTGGCAGGCCAACTACGCCATCAACTTCGGCGAGTACGGCGTTCCGGGTCTGAGCTACACCGTCGCCTACGTCTACGGCGACAACATCAAGACCTCGGAAACCAGCGACGGCCACGAGCGCGAGATCTTCAACCAGCTCAAGTACGTGGTACAGGACGGCGCGGCCAAGGACCTGTCGGTTCGCCTGCGTGGCTCCTGGCTGCGCGTGTCCAACGACGCCAGCGAGTACAACGTCAGCGGCAACGAAGTCCGCGTGTTCGTCGACTACCCGTTCAGCGTGTTCTGATCGAACGGCTCGCTCGAGCTGAAACGAAACGCCCCGTGGCAGCAATGCCACGGGGCGTTTTTACGGGTGCCTGCTCAGCGGACCACGTGCAGGAAGTGCAGATGGCGCTCGTACTGGTCGAGGATGTCGCCGATCACGTCGTCGCGACTCCAGCCCATGATGTCGTAGTCCTGCCCGCCTTCGCGCAGGTGCACCTCGGCGCGGAAGTATTTGCGGGCATCGCTGCCGTCGTCGTCCTGCAGAACGAAATTGGGCAGGGCGAAGGCGCGCGGACGCACTTCGTAGACGAAGCGCCCTTCCCCGGCGTGCTCGAGCTCCAGCAGCACCCGGCCGTCATCGCGCTCGTTCACCGCGACTTCATAGCCCTGCTTGCGCAGCTCGCTGGCGACCTCGTCGCAGGACGGCCGCACCACCTCGGCGATGAAGCGCGAAACATGGGCGCGGCGCGGACGCATGGCGATGTTGCGCAACCGCCGCTGCCAGCCGCCGTGTTGCCCGCGGCTGGGCGCCGGCAGTGCCTGGCCACGCAGGTCGCGGCGGGTGGCGTCCAGGTGCAGCGCCTTGAACAGCCCCCAGATCGACGCCAGGAGGATGATCGCGAACGGCAAGGCGCTTGCGATTGTCGCCGTCTGCAACGCCTTGAGGCCGTTGGCCAGTAGCAGCGCGATAGCCACCACGCCGATGCTCACCGACCAGAAGATGCGCTGCCACAGTGGCGAATGGGCATGCCCGCGCGAGGCCAGCATGTCCACCACCAGGGCGCCGGAGTCGGCGGAAGTGACAAAGAACACCACCACCATGGCCACCGCCACCATCGACACCACGCTGGAGAACGGGAAGTGCTCGAGGAAGGCGAACAGCGCCAGTGAGCTGTCCTGGCCGACCATGGTCGCCAGGTCCTTCACGCCCTCGTTGAGGATCATGTGGATCGCACTGTCGCCGAAGATGGTCATCCACAGCAGGGTGAAACCGGCCGGCACGAAGAGCACGCCGCAGACGAATTCGCGGATGGTCCGGCCGCGCGAGATGCGCGCGATGAACAGGCCGACGAAGGGCGACCAGGACAGCCACCAGCCCCAGTAGAGCAAGGTCCAGCCGCCGATCCAGTCGGTGGGTTCGTAGGCGTAGAGGTTGAAGGTCTTGTTGACGATGTCGGACAGGTAGCCGCCGGTGTTCTGCACGTAGGTCTGCAGCAGGAACACGGTCGGGCCGAGCGCCAGCACGAACAGCATCAGCACCACGGCCAGGCCGAGGTTCAGCTCCGAGAGGATGCGGATGCCCTTGTCCAGGCCGCTGGCCACCGACAGCGTGGCCAGCCCGCAGGTGACGGCGATCAGGATGATCTGCACGGTAGCGTTGACCGGCAGGCCGAACAGATGGTGGAAACCGCTGTTGATCTGCAGCACGCCATAGCCCAGCGAAGTCGCCACGCCGAACACGGTGCCAAGGATGGCGAAGACGTCGACGGCATGGCCGATCGGGCCATGGATGCGCTCGCCAATCAGCGGGTACAGCGCCGAGCGAAGCGTGAGCGGCAGGCCCTTGCGGAAACTGAAGTACGCCAGGATCAGCCCGACAATGGCGTAGATCGCCCAGGCGTGCAGGCCCCAGTGGAAGAAGGTGATCTTCATCGCCTCGCGGGCCGCGGCAACCGTGCCGCCCTCGCCCACCGGCGGAGTGGTGAAGTGCATGACCGGTTCGGCCACGCCGAAGAACATCAGGCCGATGCCCATGCCGGCGGAGAACAGCATGGCGAACCAGCTGGTGTTGCGGTACTCGGGTTCGCTGTGGTCGGGGCCGAGGCGGATGTCGCCGTAGCGGCTTACCGCGAGGAACACCACGCTGATCAGAACCAGCGCGACGGTGAGGATGTAGAACCAGCTGGCGTTGGTGAAGATCCACTGCTGGATGTGTTCGAACAGGCTCTGCGCCTGCGTCTGGAAGACCACTGCGTAGATCACCAGAAGGGTGATGAGCAGTGCGCTGCTGTAGAAGACTGGGGGGTTGAGTGTGCTCCTGGGGGTTGACGTCTTGTCGGTCAAGTGGGGTTTCTCCTGCATTGCGAAACACTTCTTTCGATTGCGCCGGCACAGGGCCAGCGCAATCGAAAGTTTTCTAGGGTACCTCACTGAAGCCTCGAAGATTTTCGAGTGGCCGCTACGCGGGGCCATTGGCCTGTCCAGATCGGGGCAGTTGGAATGGCTTGGACTCCCCCTCCAGAGCCCGCTGCTACAGGCGCGCTCGGCAGCCTCGCCAAGCGCACGTCTCGCGCCGATACCCGGCGCGAACGGTTGCGCAACTGGCACGTGCATCTAGGCTGGATTTCGTACGGCACGCGCGGTCGCAGGGAACGCCCAACCACCGGGGCGCAGTCACCGCTCAGGTCGCGAGCGCCGAAGGACGTCGGCGCCTCGATGAACCGATGAAAAAGCAGGGGAGGCTCGATGCATAAGCGCAACTTACGATCTGCGCGCCTACACCGCCTTTCAGCGCTCGCCAGCACACTCGCAAGGAAGCCGGGCCGGCGGGATGAAGTTTTTGCGCCGCACCCAGCCGGCCTGGCGCGAAAGCCCACTGAGTACCACGCTTGAACCTGTAGCAAACCGCAAGCGAACACCCCTACCTGAAGACATGGAGCATAAAAATGCAAATGAAGTCCTGGGCAGTTCCGCTGTGCCTTACGTCCTTACTGCTCTCCGGTTGTGCCAGCAAGTACGTCGAGCCAGAGCAGTATTCCGGGTTCCTCACCAACTACAGCGTGTTGAAGGAGGACAAGTCGCCCTCCGGCGCACCCGTCATGCGCTGGATTCAACCGGGCCTCGACGTGAGCCAGTTCACCAGCGTCTACGTCGAACCGAGCCAGCTCTACCCGCAGCCGCAAGCCACCGACAAGATCCCGGCGAGCACCCTGCAGGGCATCACCCAGTACTACGACCAGGCCCTGAAGACCCAATTCGCCAAGGTCCTGCCGCTGGCCAACGGCCCCGGCCCGGGCGTCCTGGTGGTGCGCCCGGCGATCACCGCGGTCAGCGCCAAGACCAAGAGCCTGCAACCCTACGAGGTGATCCCGATCGCCCTGATCGCCGCCGGCATCAGCACCGCCGCCGGCATCCGCGACCAGGACACCACCCTCGCCACCGAAGCTGCGTTCATGGACGGCAGCAACAACAAGGTGGTCGCCCAGGTGGTGCGCAAAGGCTCGGGTAAAGAACTCGAAAACTCCGACCAGGTGGTCAAGTCCACGGACTTCCGCACCGTGCTCGATACCTGGGCCTCGGACATGGTCAAGTCGTACCAGAGCCTGAAAGGCAAGTGACACCCGCGGCGCCCGGGCTGCCATCGGCACCCGGGCGTCCGCTGCCTCCGCGAATCCCCTGCTCCGCGCAACACCAAGCGCTTTCCCCGCCTTGCGCCGAACCGCACGCCGTAGAAATCCCTAGCCATTAGTACAGAAGCGTCCTGCGCGTACTTACCTTGCCGTCCTACAAAAGCTGCCACTACATTGCGTACCCCGTACGGCCCGCCGCCCTTGCCCCGGGATGGCGGCTTATTCACTCCTGAGACGGAGCAACGGAAATGCGCAATCAACCGACCCCGGCCACAAGCCCCCGGTCGCTCCCCCTGCCCTGCACCTCCGCCAGCGAGGTGCGCCATGCCTGACCTCAAGCTGGTCCCCCTGCGTCACCAACCCTTCGAGGACGTTCTCTACATCAACACCGCCGCACCGGCCGAGCACCTGTACGAAGCCGCCGCGCGCCGTCTGCAGGCGCTGGAAAACCTGCTGCAAGTGCTGGAGCAGCACGACAGCGCGGAAACCCTGCTGCAGGAAACCGCCCGCCTGGCCTGGGCCCTGGCGCCGCTGGCCAGCGAAGCGCGGCAGTTGTACGAGGCAGCCCAAGGGGCACAGATGCGCGCCAGCGCCTGACCAGCACGTAACCGCCCTCCCAGGAAAATCCACGCCTTAAGGACGAAGCGCCGGAGCGAATGCCCCGGCGCCGAGCCGCTTCAGCGCGCCGGGCCCAGCGCCTTGGCGTGGACGATCGCCTGGGTACGGTGCTCCAGTGCAAACCGAACATCTCGGCCACATGCCGCAACGCAGCCAATGCCATGGATCAGGCTCCAACTCAATCCGCGGGGTGTCGGCGTCGGAGTCGATCGAGACAAAGGAAAGGGCCAAGCTGCTGTGCGTTACACCGGAATCCATCGAGAGCCACATAAGGCACATCTTCAGCAAACGCCAGGTCGAGAGCCGGGTGCAGGCCACCGTAACCGCCAAGGCCCGATCTGACGCGCCCCTTGACCTCGCGCATGCAACTGTCACCCCAGCTATGCGACAATGCGCGCCACGTCCGCGACCAACCCCCGCATGCAGCACCCGGCAGCTCGGTAGGAGCTGCGGTTCGCGAAACCCACTTACGCCCGCAGGATCGACTCAGGCGCCCCCGGCGAACCTGAGCGGCTGAACTCGGTATCAAATTGCTATCGGCTTGATCCATGCACCTCTAAGTTATTGATAGGTAAGAACCTTGATCTCCACCGCCAACATCACCATGCAGTTCGGCGCCAAGCCGCTGTTCGAAAACGTTTCCGTCAAGTTCGGCAACGGCAACCGCTACGGCCTGATCGGCGCCAACGGCTGCGGCAAGTCCACCTTCATGAAGATTCTCGGTGGCGATCTGGAGCCTTCGAGCGGCCAGGTGATGCTGGAGAACGGCGTGCGCCTGGGCAAGCTGCGCCAGGACCAGTTCGCCTACGAAGAGTTCTCGGTGATCGACACCGTGATCATGGGCCACGAGGAGCTGTGGGCGGTCAAGGCCGAGCGCGATCGCATCTACTCGCTGCCGGAAATGAGCGAGGAAGACGGCATGGCCGTGGCGGAGCTGGAAGTCCAGTTCGCCGAGTTCGACGGCTATACCGCGGAATCCCGCGCCGGTGAGCTGCTGCTGGGCCTGGGCATTCCGCTGGACCAGCACTTCGGCCCGATGAGCGCCGTGGCCCCGGGCTGGAAGCTGCGCGTGCTGCTGGCCCAGGCGCTGTTCTCCGATCCGGACCTGCTGCTGCTCGACGAACCGACCAACCACCTGGATATCAACACCATCCGCTGGCTGGAAAACGTGATCACCGCGCGCAACAGCACCATGATCATCATTTCCCACGATCGTCACTTCCTGAACAGCGTCTGCACCCACATGGCCGACCTGGACTACGGCGAGCTGCGCCTGTTCCCGGGCAACTACGACGAGTACATGACCGCCGCCGAGCAGGCTCGCGAGCGCCTGCTGTCGGACAACGCCAAGAAGAAGGCACAGATCGCCGAACTGCAGACCTTCGTCAGCCGCTTCTCGGCCAACGCGTCCAAGGCCAAGCAGGCCACCAGCCGCGCGCGCCAGATCGACAAGATCCAGCTGGAAGAGGTCAAGCCGTCCAGCCGTGTCAGCCCGTTCATCCGCTTCGAGCAATTCAAGAAGCTGCACCGCCAGGCGGTGACCCTGGAGAAAGTCAGCCAGGGCTTCGACGGCGTCGAGCTGTTCAAGAACCTGAGCATGCAGGTCGAGGCCGGCGAGCGCATCGCCATCATCGGCCCCAACGGCATCGGCAAGACCACCCTGCTGCGTACCCTGGTCGGCGAAATGGCGCCGACCTCCGGTGAAGTGAAATGGACCGACAGCGCCGACGTCGGCTACTTCGCCCAGGACCACGCCGAGGACTTCGAGGACGACTACAACCTGTTCGACTGGATGGCCCAGTGGACCCAGGGCGGCGAGCAACTGGTGCGCGGCACCCTCGGCCGCATGCTGTTCTCCAACGACGATATCAAGAAGTCGGTGAAGGTGATCTCCGGTGGCGAGCAGGGCCGCATGCTGTTCGGCAAGCTGATCCTGAAGAAGCCCAACGTGCTGGTGATGGACGAGCCGACCAACCACCTGGACATGGAATCCATCGAGGCGCTCAACCTGGCGCTGGAGAACTACCCGGGCACGCTGATCTTCGTCAGCCACGACCGCGAGTTCGTCTCCTCCCTGGCCACCCGCATCATCGAGCTGTCGGAAAACGGCGTGACCGACTTCAGCGGCACCTACGACGACTACCTGCGCAGCCAGGGTGTGATCGTCTGAGGCGAAAGCAGCGCCTAAGCTGAAGGGGGATGCCAGCCGGCATCCCCTTTTCGTTTCTGCGGAGGCTCTGGATGGCGCGCGTGCTTCTGGTTCTGCTCCTGCTCATGGCCAGCCTGGCCCAGGCGAACGTGCCGCAGCCCTGGAATGCCGGCGCACGACGCCTGGCCCTGCAGGACCCGTTGAGCGGCAAGCCCATTCCGGCGGTCATCTTCTACCCCACCCGGTCCAAGCCGCGTGTGCTGCACATCGGCGGATACAGCCTTCGGGTTGCGCTCGACGCCGCGCCGGCCAAGGGACGCTTCCCGCTGCTGGCGATCTCCCACGGCAACAGCGGCTCCCCCCCCGCCCCCCCCGACCTGCTGCTGTCCCTGGCGCGCAACGGTTTCGTGGTCATCGGCCTGCTGCACCCCGGCGACAACCCCGAGGACCAGAGCCGCCAGGGCGCACTGAGCAATCTCTACGGCCGGCCCTTGCAGGTTTCTGCCAGCATCAGCGCGGCATTGGCCGATACGCACCTCGCCAGCAGCATCGATGCGCAGCGCATCGGCGTGATCGGCTACTCGGCCGGCGGCGAAACCGCGCTGATCCTCGCCGGCGCCACGCCGAATCCGCAACGTTTGCTGCGCTATTGCCAGGAGCGGCCCGACGATGAGGACGCCTGCAGCGAGAACGGCGAGCTGCGCGCCGACCGACCGGACCTCAAAGCGCACGCCGACCCTCGAGTTGGCGCCCTGCTCCTGCTCGCGCCACTCAGCCTGATGTTCGGCCATGACGACCTGGCCGCCGTGACCATCCCGGTGTTGCTCTATACCGGCGACCGCGACCAGGTGCTGGACCCGTCGCGCAATGCCGGGCACCTGCTGCGCCGCCTGCCGAACCCGCCCGAATACCATGTGCTGCAGGGCGCCGGGCACTTCGTGTTCATGACGCCGTGCTCCGCCGACGAAGATTCCGAGACCCCGGAGCTGTGCGAAGACGCCATCGGCGTGGATCGCCAGGCCATCCACCGCAGCCTCAATGGCGAGGCGGCGCGCTTTTTCGCCAGCCAGCTGCGCGTCGATCCGGTGCAAGCCTCCTGGCGCTGAGCGTCCTGCCAGTCGTCCATTACCGCTTCATGACTCGACTTGGCGCGTACTATGCACGGATGCCTCGATCCCGGCGTCCGTACAGCGTCCCCTGTGCGCAACGCCCGACCCAGAGGCTGCGGCCAGGATGGAGAGCACCATGTTGGGGCGACTCGTCTGTTTCGTTCTGCTACTGATCTTCTCACTCGACGCAGGCGCCGAAGCGCTCAACGTCGGCTTCCATCGCCTGCAGCTCAGCGACCCGCTGGACCACAAGGCGATGCGCGCCATCGCCTTCTATCCGACTCAAGCACCTGCGCAACCGACCACCATCGGCCTGTTCACCCTGCCGCTGGCCGAAGACGCGCCCATGCAGGGCCAGGCACACCCATTGCTGGTGATCTCCCACGGCAACGGCGGCACCCCGCTGGCCCTGCGCGACCTGGTGCTGGCCCTGGCCCAGCGCGGTTTCATAGTGGTGACCCTCGTACATCCGGGCGACAACCTGCATGACCAGAGCCGCCTGGGCGCGCTGAGCAACCTCTACGGCCGGCCCTTGCAGGTTTCCGAAGCGATCAACGCGGCCCTGCGCGACGACCGCCTGGCATCTGCCATCGATCCGCAGCGCATCGGCGTGATCGGCTATTCGGCCGGCGGCGAAACGGCGCTGATCCTCGCCGGCGCCCAGCCGCGCCTGGAGCGCCTGCGCCACTATTGCACCAAACGCCCCGAAGACCGCGATGCCTGCAGCGCCCGCGGCGAACTGCTGGCCGACCGAAGCGACCTGGCCCCGCAAGCCGATGGCCGAGTGCGCGCAGTGATGCTGCTGGCCCCGCTGGGGCTCATGTTCGGCCGCCACGAGCTGGAAAGCGTGGCCGTGCCGGTGTCGATCTACAGCGGCGACAACGACCAGGTGCTCGACTGGACCCGCAACGCCGGCGCCCTCGCCCGCAAACTGCCCAGCGCGTACTTCCACGTGCTCAGCGGCGCCGGGCACTTCGTCTTCATGGCGCCATGCAACGACGCAGAAACCGCCGCAACCCCCGGATTGTGCCTGGACGCCGAGGGCGTCGACCGCCAGGCCATCCACCGCGACCTGATCGACGACGCCTCGCGCTTCTTCGCCGAACAGCTCGCCTCCGCGCCGATGCAGGCCATGCTGCGCTGAAAACGCATCTGTAGGAGCGAGCTTGCTCGCGAACCGCCCACCGCAAATGCCGATCCTGCAGGAGCGGCCCATGTCCGCGAAGCGCATCCATGAATGCGATCTTTCTCGGGAATCAAAAGAAAGGCGGCGAAACGAAAAAGCCCCGGCATCACTGCCGGGGCTTTTCGATCACCCTTGTCCCGTCCTGAATAAGGTTTACACCTTCGCCCTTATTTCAGGAGAGCCCCCGATGGCAGAAGGTGTTCGTCGCAGCCAGCGTGATTACACGCTGGCTTTTAAACTGGCGGTGGTCGACCAGGTCGAAAAAGGAGAAATGAGCTACAAGGAGGCTCAGGCCCGCTATGGCATCCAGGGCCGCTCGACGGTGCTGGTGTGGTTACGCAAGCATGGCCGGCAGGACTGGAACCAGGGCGCCTCCCTTCGAAAGGCTCGGAGCCCGGATATGAATACCCCGAAATTGCCATTGACCCCGGAACAACGCATCAAGGAACTCGAGCAGCAGCTTGAGGTGATGAGCCAGAAGGCGCAGTTCTTCGAGGCCGTGGTGAATGTGCTGAAGAATGACTACGGCGTTTCGATCGTAAAAAAGCGTCCCGGCAAGTCCTCACGCAAAGGCAAGTCCAAGCGCTGAGTGTTAGCAGGGCTTGCCAGTTCATGGGCATCAGCCGCCAGGCGTACTACCAGCGCAACCGGGCGGCGGATCAGCGCAGCCAGCAGGATCGACAGATCGCCCAGTTCGTGCGGCAGGTACGGATGCGTCAGCCGCGCCTGGGAGCACGCAAGCTGCATTATCTGTTGCAGCAGCAAGCGGAAGCCGCGTTGCGAGTTGGGCGCGATCGCCTGTTCCGGGTGCTGGCCGAGCACCGCCTGCTGGTTCGACCCAAGCGGGCGTACCACAAGACCACCCACAGTTTTCACCGGTTCCATCGCCATCCCAATCTGCTCAAGCCAGGGCCGCAACAGGTCTTGCCCGATGCGCCGGAGCGCGTCTGGGTTGCCGACATCACCTATCTGCCCAGCCAGAGCGGCCCGCTGTACCTGAGCCTGGTCACCGACGCCTATTCGCGCAAGATCGTCGGCCATCACGTCCACGACAGCCTGCACGCCGAGTCGGTGGCCCATGCCTACAGCCAGGCCCTGCGGCGCCGCACGACGCAGGAACCCCTGGTGCATCACTCCGACCGAGGAATTCAGTACTGCTCGGGGCTTTACCAACGCCTGCACGCGCAGCACGGAGCAATCTGCTCGATGACCGACGGCTACGACTGTTACCAGAATGCGCTGGCTGAGCGCGTCAACGGCATCCTGAAGAACGAGTTGCTGGAGCATCCTCCCGCCGACCTCGCGCAGGCGCGCCGCATGGTGCGTGAAGCCGTCGACATCTATAACCGCGAGCGCCCTCACCTGGCCCTGAAATACAAAACGCCCGATGCGGTGCATCGGGCGTTCTGAGGTCTGGAGCATGGCCTGAGAGGTGTAAACCTATTTCAGGACTAGACACCTGCCTGAATCAGGCCTGGGCGAAGGTTTCCGCGATGCTCTGGCGAGCGGCGCTGATAGCTTGTTGGCGCGGTTCGTCGCCGTAAGCCAGGCCTTGGGCGCGGACCACCTCGATGTCGGTGATGCCGAGGAAGCCCAGGACCAGCTTCAGGTACTCCTCGTGGGCGCCGCCGCTCGGTTGGCCGGCATGCACGCCGCCGGCGGTGGAGACGATGATCACTTTCTTGCCACCTGCCAGGCCTTCCGGGCCGCTTTCGGTGTAGCGGAAGGTCTTGCCGGCAACCGCGATGCGGTCGATCCAGGCCTTCAGCTGGGTCGGCACGGTGAAGTTGTACATCGGCGCGCCGATGACGATGGCGTCTGCGCCGAGGAATTCCTCGATGCTGCTTTCACCCAGGGCCGCTTCGTGCTTCTGCGCAGCGTCGCGCAGTTCGGCCGGAGTGCCGGCGGCGACCAGGCTGGCGGCAGACAGGTGGCTGATGGCATCGGCAGCGAGGTCGCGGTAGGTCACTTGCACGCCCGGCTCGGCGGCACGCCAGGCCTGGACCACTTCCTGGCTCAGCTGGCGGGAGGCGGAAGCGTCGCCGAGGATGCTGGAATCGATGTGCAGAAGTTTCATGCGGTGCTCCGGGTAACTGTGGGGTGGGAGTCGATGGAATGGATGCTACGCATGTAGGCAATCGCCGATAAGTCGGTAAGAATGTGATGATTCGTCCCACCAGTAGGACAATCTCATGCAGGACCTCAACGACCTCTACTACTTCGCCAAGGTTGTCGAAGCAGGCGGTTTCGCCGCCGCCGGGCGCGACTTGGGCCTGCCGAAGTCGCGTCTGTCGCGGCGCATCGCCGAGTTGGAGGCGCGCCTCAATGTGCGTTTGCTGCAGCGCACCACGCGCAAGCTGGCGCTGACCGACATCGGCGAGCGCTATTACCGGCATTGCCAGGCGATGCTGGTGGAAGCCGAAATGGCCGACGAGGTAGCTGCGCACCTGAGTGCCGAGCCGCGCGGACGGGTGCGCCTGTCCTGCCCGGTGGCGCTGGCGGAAACCGCGCTGAACGCCATGCTGCCGGGCTTTCTCGCGCAGTATCCGCAGGTCAACCTGGATCTCTTGCTGACCAACCGCCGCGTCGACCTGGTCAACGAAGGCGTGGACGTGGCGCTGCGCGTACGCGCGCCGGGTGACGAAGACCCTTCCCTGGTGTCGCGCCGCCTGCGTCAGGCGGCAGCCGCGCTGGTGGCGGCGCCACAGCTCTTGCAGGGGCGCACGCTGAATGAGCCGGAGGACCTGGCCGGCCTGCCGGTGCTCGGCGCGGTGGGGAACGATCGCAAGGTTCACTTCAACCTGATCGGCCCAGGTGGCGAGCGCCGCGAAGTCGCCCTGGAGCCTCGCCTCGCCGCCGAAGACTTCAATTTGCGCAAGACGGTGGCGCTGGCCGGGCTGGGCATCACCACCCTGCCCCTCTACTACTGCATCCAGGAACTGGAGCAGGGGCAACTGGTGCGGGTGCTGGCGGACTGGCACGAGCCGCCTGCCTTCCTCCAGGCCGTCTATCCGCACCGGCGCGGCCTGTTGCCGGCCGTTCGGGCGCTGCTCGACTACCTGGCAGATGGCTTCGCCCGCAGCGACTTCCCCTTGTAAGGGCGATCAGCCCAAGAGGCGGGCGGCGATAGCACCGCCGCTGAGATGGTCGAGCCAGAACAGCTGGTGCAGCAGGACGATGAGCCAGAACACCAGCTGGAAGCTGAATTTGCGTGTCTTGTGCCGCAGCCGTTGTTGCGCCAGCAATGCGCCGGGCCAGCCACCGAACAGTTCCAGCAGGTGCAGGGTCTGCTCGGGCGTACGCCAGGCGCCGCGCTCGGCGCTGCGCTTATCACGCCAATAGGCGAAGAAGGCAGCCAGGCTGAGCAACGGATAAGCGAGCAGCCACCAGGGCGCGTCGCCTTTCATCAGCCAGGAGCCGGCGCCCAACAGCGGCACCAGTGTGGTGGCGGCGAGCAACGCCAGGGCCCGACCAAGGTTGCTGGGCCGGCTTGGCTCGGCGATCTGCCGACCGCTGCGCACTTTCGCGCGGGTCGCCTGGGCTGGAGGTTTCTGGCGGATTTCCGGCAGATCGACGGCCAACCCGGCCAGGCGCGCGTGCTCGGCACGTGGCCGGCCCTGACGGTCGTTCCCGGCTGTGTAGCGCACGGCGTCGCCCTGCTGCGGGCGACGGTCGCCACGGAACGCCGAGATGTGCAGGAAGAGCTCCGCGCCACCGCCTTGCGGGCGGATGAAGCCGAAGCCCTTCTCGTCGTCCCAGCGGCTGATCACGCCGCTCTTTTCCACGCCCGCAATCACGACTTGGCGCTGCTCCAGTCGATCAGGTCGAACTGCCAGGTCGCGAGGATCAGCAGGCCGAAGACGATGCGATACCAGGCGAAGGCCGCATAGCTGTGGCTGGCGATGAACTTCAGCAGGCCGCGCACGGCGATCATCGCGAAGATGAACGAAGTGACGAAGCCGATGGCGAACACCGGCAGGTCGCTGGGCTGGAACAGCTCGCGGTACTTGTAGCCGGAGTACACCGCCGCCCCGACCATGGTCGGCATGGCGAGGAAGAACGAGAACTCGGTGGCGGCCTTGCGCGACAGGCCGAACAGCAGCCCGCCGATGATGGTGGCGCCGGACCGCGAGGTCCCGGGGATCAGCGCCAGGCACTGGGCACAGCCGACCTTGAGCGCGTCGCGCCAGGTCATGTCGTCGACCTGGTCGACACGGATCGCATGCTCGCGGCGTTCGGCCCAGAGCATGATCAGGCCGCCGATCAGCAGCGCGGCAGCCACCGTGATCGGGTTGAACAGGTATTTGTGGATCTTGTCGGCGAAGGCCACCCCCAGCACCACGGCCGGCGCAAAGGCGATCAGCAGGTTGACGGTGAACTTCTGCGCGCGGCGCTGCGTCGGCAAGCCGACGATGATCTCGATGATCTTGCTGCGGAATTCCCAGACCACCGCGAGGATCGCCGCGAGCTGGATGATGATGTTGAAGGCTTGCGCACGCTCGCCAACGAAGCCCAGCAGGTCGGCGACGATGATCTGGTGTCCGGTGCTGGACACCGGGAGAAACTCCGTCAGTCCCTCGACCACCCCTAGAATGAACGCCTGCACGGCATTCCAGATTTCCATACTGCTTCCCCCAAGGTGCGGCCGCTGCCGCGATCTTTATAGTGTGTTTCTCCTGCCCGCGGCCTCTGGAGCCAGGCTCCGGGCGGCGGGGGTCAGGCATGCTACTGCATTGCACCGCCCTGGGAGCCCCTGTAACGGAAATTTCTCACAGCTCGGCAAGGCCTCTGTTGAGTCTGATACGGACGGAGCGGACATACAGACCGTCGCCTCATGGGTTCATTCCCTTTACAGCCGTGCAAAATGCAACTAAGTCATTGAATTTCAAGAGTACTGCCGTACCAACTAGGCTTTTTTCCGCGTCATCTGTTTCGCTGCTGATACAACGCATGTGCCCGCAAAGGCACGCGCAGCGCAAATATCGAGAACATCACAAAATTCTGTTTCAGCGCTGAAACGCTTTTGCGCAAAGCCCCGCCCTAGAGCCTCTTCTGCCTGATTACCCCCCGGAAAAGGGGCTGTCGCTGTATCAGACGCGAAACAACAACCCTCACCCTGCACTCAGCTCATTTCCTCAAGCCTTTGAATCCAAAGTGAAATTCAAAACAGGCACGGCTTCTGCTCCATCCCGGTACAGCTGTTTAGGGCACAGCGCACCAAAAAGGAACCGCCATCATGGGGAACTTCGATTCAAGGATCGTCGGACTGCTCGTCGGCCTCGCATGTGTGGCCACGACGGCCACCATAGTCCCGGTAGCCAACGCCGGCGACGGCACCATCGTTCTGCAACGCGACGTGCAGCCCCGGGTCGCCACCCGGCCGACCATGGTGCCTGATCCAAACCCGACCACCGTCAATCCGAACGTCTCCCGCCAGGTCATTCAACAGACCAACGAGCTCAGCGATACCGATTTCGCAGGTGTCACCAGCGGTTCCAGCCTCCAGCAGCGCATCCTGCCCAACGGCCAGCTCGTGGGCATGGACAACGGCGCCAACCAGAGCCTGACGAACAACCCGCTCGGCGGCGGCGGTGGCGGTGGCGCGGGCATCTCCAACTCGGTCAACCGCACGGTCCAGCAAGGCCTGTCGCCGTTGCGCATGCTGACGGGGGATCGTTGAGATGAAAGCCCATCACGCACTTTCCCTGCTCCTGCTCAGCGCCTCGGCCGCCTTCGCCCAGGACCCGCAACTGGTCAACAACGCCAGCATCGACAACAGCGGCCGGGGCTACAACGGCGTAGCCAGCTTCAACCAGGCGGCAGGCGATGAAACGCAGCAGGCCAACGGCCGCGCCATTGCCATCGGCACCGAAGGCGGTGCCCGCACCCAGTTCAATCAGAAAGTGATCGCCATCGTCGACCCGACCCAGGCGGCGAAGGCTTCGATCACTGGCAATTCGTTCTCCAACGGCAACGGTGCACTGGGCGTGAACCAGTCCGCCGGATCTGCCAACCAGCAGGTCAATGCCATGAGCATCAGCGTGAACGCGGTGCCGCAGAGCGTCGGTGACGACGTGCTCTCGCAGCAGAACGTGACGCTGTCACTGAACTCCGGTCCATCGGGTTCATCCACCGGCAGCCGGCAGATCGTCACCAGCGATCAGGCCTTTACCGGCAACCGCGGGGTGGTCCAGGTGAGCCAGAGCGCGGGGGTCGGCAATCGCATTGCCAACACCCTGACGATCCGGGTCGCAGACTGACCCAATGCCAACAACCAAAAACACTAAGCACGCCAATATGCAAGGAGAATCACCATGAAACCGACTATGGCTCTCAAGCCTCTGGTTTTCGCGGTAGCAGCGGTCCTGGCTGTAGCTGTTCACGCGGACAACCGCAATGACAATCATGGTCACGGCCACGGTCATGGCCACGACCATGATAACCACCACCAACATCAGCCCTACGACCCCTACAAGGACCCACGGATTCCGGCTGGTGCAACCGCTACCGTGATTGACACCCAAGACAGCTACAACAACAACGTTACCAACATGGGCACCAAGAACAATGCCACTGTTGATAATTCGCTGAAGGGTGCATCGGGTAACGTCGGCGCTAACGTGGCCGCTGGCGACATGAACCAACAAGCCAACGCCGCCGCCCTCGCCACCGCAGATGAGCACTTCATCTTCGGTTCGGCAGAAGCGTCCACCGACGTGACCCAGAACAATCACAACAACAACGCTTGGAACTTCTCCAATGCCAACAAGGCGTCTCTGACCGACTCGGCCAACAACGCCTCCGGCAACATGGGCATCAACATGGCCGCCGGCAACTTCAACCAACAGAAAAACGACATGGCCGCAGCCGTGTCCGGTGGTCGTACCGCCGACGCCTCCAGCGGCGCCAGCCAAACCTCCACTGGCAACAACGTCCTCAACGCTGCTTTCCTGACCTACTCGAAGGAAACCCTGCGCTCCGAGTTCTCGGCTCATGGCACCTACAAGGGCCATGGCGAAGGCGTAGTGCTGGACGATCCGGAAAAAGGTCATGGCGGCCATGGTGGCCATGGTGGCCCGAGCATGGACAGCCGCGGTGGCGACGATCACGGCAAAGTGGACAAGGATCCGCTGTACTTCAGCGAGTCCGGCACCGTGGATCTGCGTGGCTATGCCACCTACCAAGTGCTGGTTCCGACTGGCTGGAAAGACCCTGTCACCAACAACGCCACCATCAGCAACTCGCTCAACAACGCCTCGGGTAACGTGGGTGTGAACGTGGCTGCCGGTGTCGGCAACCAACAAAGCAACTCGCTGTCCATCGCCGCAGGTTGCAAGGCCTGCACTGGCCTGTAAGCGAAAAGCTGCTGTACTTGGGGGGCTCCGGCAACGGAGCCCCTCCTTCTCCTAGCGCTTGCACAGGCGTGACGATCATGCGCACGTTCGCTTTTCTCCTGCTCACTGCTCTTTCCGGCCTTAGCCAGGCCGGCCAGTTGGCTGTCCCCCTGCCGGGCGGAATGCTGGCCTACAAGCAAGTCGAGAGTGTCCGCGAACGTCGCTTCGCCAACCTGGTCGAGCAGAAGACCGACTTCAGCTGTGGTGCCGCCTCCCTCGCCACCATCCTGCGCCAAGCCTACGACCTGGACGTGGACGAGGAATTCGTGATCAAGGGCATGCTGGTCAAGGCCGACCCCAACCTGGTTCGTACCCAGGGCTTCTCGATGCTGGACATGAAGGTCTACCTGGAAAGCATCGGCATGCGCGCCCGCGGATATCGCATACCACCTTCGTCGCTGGAGAAGCTGGCCGTTCCGGTGATCGTCCTGCTCGACGTGCGCGGCTACAAGCATTTCGTCGTGCTGCAGCGGACCTACAAAGGCCACATGTACATCGGTGACCCGGTGCTCGGTCACAAGCGCTACACGCAAGAAGATTTTCTCAAGGGCTGGAACGGCATCATCTTCGCCATCATTGGTCCCGGCTATGACAAGGCCAACGCGCTGCTGCGGCCGCCGGAACCCCTGACCGCAAAAGATCGACTGAATGCCTTCTACCCGGTCAAGGACGCAGAGCTCATGGATTTCGGTTTCATCCAGAGCGATTTCCTCTGAGTCTAAAAAAGATAGCGAGGGGTTGGATCCTCTCCGGGAGATAACGATGAAGACCATCCCGATGCTCGCCGCCACCTGCCTGGTCATCTGCCTGCCGATCCAAGCCGCGGAAACCTTCCGCCCGATCGAGCTAAAAGACCAGGAGCTGGCTCAGCTGCGCGGGCGCTATGTAATGCCCGGTCGAATCATCAGTTTCGGCGTCGTCATGAGCAGCACCTGGAAAAACGCCGTCGGCGACAACATTGGCGCCAGAGTGAGCATGCAAATCCAGGAATCCACCATCAAACCGCAGTTCTATGTCACCTCCACCAACGAGGCCGGTAACGGAGGAACACCCAACGCGGCCACCGGCAGCATCAGCGGCGGCGCAGGCTTGAACCAGACCCAAGGCGTTACCCAGAGCGCCCGCTCGGCCGGTGACTACAACACTGCCTACAACAACGTGGGCATCAACGTCAGCGAGGCCGACCAGGCGCCTGCAATCAACAACCAGGGTGTACCGCTCAACGGCACCTACAGCGCCACCAATGGCGCCGGAACCGTCACGATCAATCCGAGCAGCGGCGGTATCCAGATGGCAATCAACGCCAACGGCCAGGGTAATAGCGTCCAGCAACTCGCCCGCGGCGGCATGCTTCAGGCAACCAACATGCTTGGCAGCAGCAACCTGGTTAACAACGTGACCCAACTGAACGTCGTCCTGCGCAACAACCTTCCGACGGTGGGCGCCCTGGACTGCAACCTGACTCAACTCAAAGGTCTGCGCAGTATGGGAATGTGATCTACGCTCAATCGCGGATGTGACCAAAAATTACATAAAATGAAAGGGACAGCGCGCCATGCACCGATCACTTTCGCTTCGCACCGCAGTTTGTCTATCCGCTCTACTCCCCTCGACCTTCAGCTTCGCGGCTTCGGAGGCCGAGGTGGATGCTTTGAAGCAGGAGCTCATTGAGCTCAAACAACGTTACGAGGCTCAGCAGAAGGCCCTCATGGTGCTGGAACAGCGCGTCCGCCAGGTCGAGGAGCAGCCTGCAGCCGCTCAACCGGCCCAGCCCAAGCGCCTCGTGACTTCCACCAACAAACCCACACCACCGGGCACCAGCTCTAATGTCAGCACCGGTGCGTCTTACGGCGAATCGCTCAAGGACGACAGCCAGCCGCCCAAGAGCGTGGATGACCTCTACTCCGAGGCCAACGGTTTCTTCGGTAATGGAACTTGGAGCTTCGAGACCGGGATCACCTACACCCACTATGATTCGAGGCAGTTGACCCTCAACGGCTTCCTCGCGCTGGACACCATCTTCCTGGGCAACATCGGCGTGGACAACATCAACGCCGATACCTGGACCCTGGACCTGACCACTCGCTACAACTGGAACAACCGCTGGCAGTTCGACATCGACGTGCCCGTGGTCTACCGGCAGAGCATCTTCGAGTCGGCCGGCGCCGGGAACTCCACCTCGCAGTCCACCGACGAGAAGGTCAAGCGCGACCCGACCTGGGGCGACGTCAACTTCGGTATCGCCTACAAGTTCATGGACGAAACCGAGTCGCGCCCGGATGCCGTGGTCAGCCTGCGCGTCAAGGCACCCACGGGTACCGACCCCTACGGTATCAAGCTGGTACGGGCGAGCGACAACGACAACCTCAACGTGCCCAAGGAACTGCCCACCGGCAACGGCGTCTGGTCTGTCACCCCGGGGATCTCCCTGGTCAAGACCGTGGACCCGGTCGTGCTGTTCGGCAGCCTGAGCTACACGTACAACATCGAGGATTCGTTCAGCGACATCAGCCCGCAGGAAGGCACCAAGCTGGGCGGCAAGGTCAAGCTGGGCGACTGGTTCCAGGTCGGCGCCGGCGCGGCCTTCGCGCTCAACGAGAAGACCAGTATGTCGTTCTCCTTCTCCGACCTGATCGCCGAGAAGACCAAGATCAAACCCGACGGCGGCGACTGGCAAGGCGTTACCAGCAGCGACGCCAACGCCGCGTACTTCAACTGGGGCATGACCTACGCCTGGAGCAAGAACCTCACCATCGTGCCCAACCTGTCCATCGGCATCAGCCCGGATGCACCGGACTACAGCGTCAGCGTGAAATTCCCCTACTACTTCTGATCGCAACAACGACAACGGCCCCTTCGGGGGCCGTTTTCATTGGCGCTGGGCGCAAAAAAAGGCGGGGATCGCTCCCCGCCTCCGTTCACCCTTCCTTATTCAGCGCAACTGGTGCTTGTGCAGCAGCCGGTAGAAGGTCGGCCGCGAGATACCCAGCATGCGCGCGGCAACGCTCAGGTTGTCGCCATGCCGCGCCAGGGCATCGCACATCGCCTGCCGTTCGGCACCCAGCTTGTACTCCTCCAGCGTCACCAACGGCAGGTTCGCACCTTTGCCCCGCTCGCGTTCCAGCCCCAGGTCGCGCGCCTCGATCTGCCGACCTTCGGCCAGCACCAGACCACGGCGCACACGGTTGGCGAGCTCGCGCACATTGCCCGGCCAGCTGTGCTCGGCCATCACTGCCAGCGCGTCATCACTGAAGCGCCGCGGCCGGCGGCCAGTCTCGACGCTGTACAGGTGGGCGAAGTGGTTGGCCAGCAGCGCGAGGTCGCCATTGCGTTCGCGCAGCGGCGCCGTCGACACCTGCAGGACGTTAAGCCGGTAGTACAGGTCTTCGCGGAAGCGCCCGCTGGAAATGGCCGCCTCCAGATCGACATGGGTGGCCGCCAGTACGCGGACGTCCACAGCGATCGGCTGGCTGCCGCCGACCCGCTCGATCTGTTTCTCCTGCAGCACCCGCAGCAGGTTGGCTTGAAGCTCCAGCGGAAGGTCACCGACCTCGTCGAGGAACAGGGTGCCGCCGTTGGCCTGCTCGAAACGGCCGATCTTGCGCTGGTGCGCACCGGTGAAGGCACCCTTCTCGTGGCCGAACAGCTCGGACTGGATCAGGTGTTCGGGAATCGCGCCGCAGTTGATCGCGATGAATGGCCGGCTGGCCCTTCTCGATTGGCGGTGCAGCGTGCGCGCCACCAGCTCCTTGCCGGTCCCGCTCTCGCCGCGGATCAGCACGGGCGACTCGGTGGGCGCGAACTTGGTCAGCAAGCGCCGCAGCTCCTGTACCGAGCGGCTCTCGCCCAGCAGCTCGTGCTGATGCTCGAGGCTCTGCGCGCTGCCGCGCCCGCGCAGGCGCGCCATGCCGAACGCGCGGCCGAGGGTGACCTGCACCCGCGCCACGTCGAAAGGCAAGGTATGGAAGTCGAAGAACCATTCGCAGACGAAATCGCCGACTTCGTGGATCGGCAAGGCGTCCGGGCTGAGGACCGCGATCCACTCCGTGCCGCTGCGGCTGATGACTTCCTTGATCGCCTCGGGGCGCTCAAGATGTTCCGGCAGCAGGCGCAGCAGGCCGACGTCGCAGCTGCGTTCGCTCGCTGTTTCGAGCTCGCAACTGTCTACCTCCCACCCTGCAGCCCGGAGTCCGGGCAGTAGTCGTCGGCAGTCGTCACAGGGATCGACCACCAGCAACCGCCGTCGATTCGACGTGGCTTCGAGCATGCTCCTTTCCTTGGCGCCATTAATTTGAAAAACTTTAAAAAACAGTTGCTTGGCGCTCCATTCTGTAAAGCTAGCAATATATTGACGCGCGCATTGATCGTTTTCCTATAAAGCCAATGCCAAAACAGTCTCACCACCCGTGCCCTCGCCGCTTGACTTCCAGGCGGCGGACGAACTCCTCGAGAATCAGCTTGTAGAGGTCGTCGCCGAGGAAAACGTCCTCTACCCCGCTATCGATGTTCGGGTTGTCGTTCACCTCGATCACGACCACCCGATCCCCACCCTGCTTGAGGTCCACGCCGTAGAGTCCGTCGCCGATCAGGTTGGCGGTTTTCAGCGCCAGATCGACCACTTTTCGCGGTGCTTCGTGCACGGCCATGGTGCGGAAATCACCGCTCAGCTCCTGGGCGTCGGGACTGTGGTCGTAGATCTGCCAGTGGCCCTTGGACATGAAGTACTGGCAGGCGAAGATCGGCTTCTGGTTGAGCACGCCGATTCGCCAGTCGTACTCGGTGTAGAAGAACTCCTGGGCGAGGATCAGCACCGAGCGCTCGAACAGTTCCGCCGCCGCCACCTGCAGCGCTTCGCGGTTCTCGACCTTGATCACGCCGCGCGAGAAGCTGCCGTCGGGAATCTTCAGTACCAGCGGAAAGCCCAGGCTGCGTTCGACCCGTTCGAGGTCCTGCGGATTGTCGCGGTAGAGGATCTCGGTAGCCGGCATGCCGAGCTTGTGGCTGCGCAGCAGGTCGGCCAGGTAGACCTTGTTGGTGCAACGCAGGATCGATACAGGGTCGTCCATCACCACCAGCCCTTCGCTCTCGGCCTTCTTGGCGAAGCGATAAGTGTGATTGTCCACCCGTGTGGTCTCGCGAATGAACAAGGCGTCGTACTCGGCCAGGCGCGAGTAATCCTTCTTCTCGATCAGGTCGACGTCGATGCCCAGGCTGCGGCCAACGCGAATGAATGCCTTCAGCGCCTTGGCATCGGAGGGCGGGAAGGCTTCGTCCGGGTCGTGCAGGATCGCCAGGTCGTAGCGGAACTGCTTGCGCAAGCGCGGCTTGCGCCAGATCTGCCGGCTGAAGCTGTCCAGGGCCGCGGCGAAGAGGTCTTCCTGTTCCTCGCGCAACTTGTGGATGTTGCCCGGCTTGATGCCCTCGATGTGCCAGCCGCGGGCCTTGCGGAACTCCACCAGCAGCATCGGGCAGGGAAAAGCCTCGAACAGCTGGCGTGCCAGATCCTGCAAGGGCTCGATATCGGTGCGGCCGAAGTACAGCGTCAGGGTGAAGCCATCGGTACTGCCGTAGGGATGGGCCGCCAGCGCCTTGTCCAGCGTGCGGTCGAGATCCTCCAGGGCCAGCCCGTAGAGCGACTTGCGCGCCAACTCGCTGATGGTGCGCACCGAGGGAATCACCTTGTGCCCGCGCGCCTCG
Organism: Pseudomonas knackmussii B13; assembly: GCF_000689415.1. Taxonomy (NCBI): domain Bacteria; kingdom Pseudomonadati; phylum Pseudomonadota; class Gammaproteobacteria; order Pseudomonadales; family Pseudomonadaceae; genus Pseudomonas; species Pseudomonas knackmussii. Next base: position 3,011,806 of record NZ_HG322950.1, read on the forward strand.
GCCAGCAGCGAGCAGTAATAGCCGTGGCCAAGGTACTTGTAGTTGCGACACAGGTTGATTACCTGCACGCGCTTGCCCGTATCGTCGTCGTTGGGAGACTCCAGGTACTCCTGGGCGGTCAACAGGTCTTCGCTGGGATAGTAGGAGGCCCAGTCCTCCTTGCGCTCGACGATGATGTACAGCTTGCTCACGACACCTCCGAACTCTGCAAACCAAGGGACCGGCCTTGCTCGCCGGGTGGCGCGCGTCAATACTTCTTCACTGGCGCCGCAGGGCCTTCGACCGCGCTCGCGGCGCGCCGTTCAGGGCTAGAACCTGCCGTACGAATAAAGCCCAGGACGCGCACTCACTCCAGCGATCAGCAGCATTTTCCGGACCGGCATGAACCTCCAACTGCGCACCGCGACCCTCGACGACCTCAACGCGCTGGTCGACCTCGAAGGCCGCTGCTTCGAATACGACCGCCTCTCCCGACGCAATTTCCAGTGGATGATCAATCGCGCCCACGCCGAACTGATCGTCGCCGAAGCCGATGACAATCTGTTGGGCTACGTGCTGGTGCTGTTCCACCAGGGCACCTCCCTGGCGCGCCTCTACTCCATCGCCCTGGACGAGCGTGCGCGCGGCATCGGGCTGGGCCAGAAGCTGCTGGATGCCGCGGAAACCACCGCCATCGAGCACGACTGCGCCTACATGCGCCTGGAAGTGCGCCCGGACAACGTCGGTGCCATCCGCCTCTACGAGCGCAACGGCTACCGCCCCTTCGCCACCGTGCGCGACTACTACGAAGACCACAGCGAGGCCCAGCGCTTCGAGAAGCGCATCCGCCGCCTGGGCAACCACGCCCAGGCCCACGTGCCCTATTACCGGCAGACCACCGACTTCACCTGCGGCCCGGCGTGCCTGCTGATGGCCATGGCCGCGCTCAGCCCCGGACGCGCCATGGAACGCCGCGAGGAGCTGCGCCTGTGGCGCGAAGCCACGACCATCTACATGACTGCCGGCCATGGCGGCTGCAGCCCGCAGGGCCTGGCGCTGGCGGCATGGCGACGCGGCTACCGCGTGCGCCTGGAGCTGACGGAAGACGGGCCGCTGTTCCTAGACGGTGTGCGCAGCGAGGAAAAGCGCGAAGTGATGCGCCTGGTGCACGAAGACTTCGCCGACGACCTCGCGCAAAGCCAAGTCGAGCAGTTGCTGGTCAACCAGTTGAACATTGTCAGCGCCCTGGATGCCGGCGGCCTGCCGCTGGTGCTGATCAGCAGCTACCGCCTGACCCGCTCCAAGGCGCCGCACTGGGTGCTGATCACCGGCTGCGACGAGGACTTCATCTACCTGCACGACCCGGACGTCGACCACAGCCAGCACCGCGAGCCGCTGGACTGCCAGCACATCCCGGTGAGCCACGCCGAGTTCGACAAGATGAGCCGCTTCGGGCGCAGCAAGCTGCGTGCGGCGGTGGTGCTGTTCAAGCACTGAAGAGCAAGCGGATTTATCCGCGAAAATCCCCGCACCAACTCCAACCTGTAGGAGCGCGCCATGCGCGCGAATCGCGGCCATGGGCCGCTCCTACAAGGGAACATCGTGCCTTGCTGTTCGCGAGCAAGCTCGCGCCTGCATGCTGCAAAAACGCCAAGGGCGCCCCTGCACGGGCGCCCTTGGCGTCGGTCCACCCGGGGCGTGCAGTCAGGGCACCATGGCCATGCCGACGCCGAAGCGGTTCCAGGTGTTGATCGTGGCGACCGCCAGGGTTAGGCCGACGATCTCGGCGTCGCTGAAGTGTTCGCGCAGCGCGTCGAACTGGTCCTGCGGCGCATGCTTCTCGGCCAGCAGGGTCAGGCTTTCCACCCAGGCCAGCACGGCGCGTTCGCGAGCGCTGAAGAAGTGGGTTTCACGCCATACGCTCAGCGTCTGCAGGCGCGCCTCGCTTTCACCGGCCTTGCGCGCATCGTTGGCGTGCATGTTCACGCAGTAGGCGCAGCCGTTGATCTGCGAGGCGCGCAGGCGGATCAGCTCGATCAGCGAGTTTTCCAGGCCGGTCTTGGCCAGGGCCTGCTCCAGGCCGATCAGCGCCTTGTAGGCGTCGGGGGATACTTTGGCCCAGTCGATTCGTGCACTCATGGTTCTCTCCAGTGGGGCCCGCGGGCTGCGGGAATGGAGATACCTTAGCCGCGCCTTCGCCGGCATCGAATAGCCAATGTCGGGCAATCCACGGAGTCCAATGGAGCCAATCCGCCTCAGCGGTCGATGCGGGTGGAAAGGATGATCGACGACATGGTGCGCTCCACGCCGTCCAGCGCGCCGATGCGGTCGAGCAAGGCGTCGAGGTCGCGGATCGACTGGGCCTCGACGATCACGATCATGTCGAAGTTGCCGCTGACCGAGTGCAGGGTGCGCACCTCAGGAATTTTCTCCAGCGCCTGCACCACCTGGTGCGACAGCTTGGGCAGCGCCGTCACCAGCACATGCGCGCGTACCAGCGACTGCGCATAGCTGTCCGCCACCTTCACCGCGTAGCCGCTGATGATCCCCTGTTGTTCCAGGCGCTCGATGCGGCTTTGCACCGTCGAGCGCGACACCCCCAGCTTGCGCGCCAACTCGGAAACCGACTCGCGGGCGTTGGCGCGCAACAGGTTGAGGAGCAGCGCGTCTGTGCTTTTAGACATTTTGCTTATCCGCCTAGTTGATTTAGCTAAAAAAGCTTCATCATTCTGCAGATTTACGGATTCATTTCAACGACGGGCTTTGCAACCATGGGCGCCACCGTCGACCTGGCGGCTGAGCCCCGCGCCGCTCGCGTCACCGTCCATCGGAACGCGTCCGGCGCGCTGCGTGCGACAGGGCGTAGACCCTGCTTCCGGGCAATGCTGATAGCCAGGCCGACCCGCCATCCAGTTGGGAGATTCCAATGCACAAGAACCGCCACCCCCACACCCCCGGCAAGAAACCCGTCACCATCTTCGGCCCGGACTTCCCCTTCGCCTTCGACGACTGGCTGGAGCACCCGGCCGGCCTGGGCAGCATTCCGGCCGAAAACCACGGCAAGGAAGTGGCCATCGTCGGCGCCGGCATTTCCGGCCTGGTGGCGGCCTACGAGCTGATGAAGCTCGGCCTGAAGCCGGTGGTCTACGAAGCGGCGAAGATGGGCGGACGCCTGCGTTCGGAATCCTTCGAGGGCGCCGAGGGCATCATCGCCGAGCTCGGCGGCATGCGCTTCCCGGTCTCCAGCACCGCCTTCTACCACTACGTCGACAAGCTCGGCCTGGAAACCAAACCCTTCCCCAACCCGCTGACCTCAGCCTCGGGCAGCACCGTGGTCGATCTCGAAGGCACCAGCCACTACGCCGAGAAGATCGACGACCTGCCGCAGATCTTCCGCGACGTCGCCCAGGCCTGGGCCGACGCCCTTGAGGACGGCGCGCGCTTTGGCGAGATCCAGGACGCCATCCGCGAACGCGACACCGTGAAGCTCAAGGCCCTGTGGGACGAGCTGGTGCCGCTGTGGGACGACCGCACCTTCTACGACTTCGTCGCCAGCTCCAAGGCCTTCTCACGCCTGTCCTTCCAGCACCGCGAGATCTTCGGCCAGGTCGGCTTCGGCACCGGCGGCTGGGACTCCGATTTCCCCAACTCCATGCTGGAAATCTTCCGCGTGGTGATGACCAACTGCGACGACCACCAGCACCTGGTCGTCGGCGGCGTCGAGCAGGTGCCGCGCGGCATCTGGAGCCACGAGCCGGAAGCATGCGCGCACTGGCCGGCCGGCACCTCCCTGGCCAAGCTGCACAACGGCGCGCCGCGCCCGGGCGTGAAGAAGATTGCCCGCGTGGCCAGCGGCAACCTGGCGGTCACCGACTACTGGGGCGACACCCGCGAATACGCGGCGGTGCTGACCACCTGCCAGAGCTGGCTGCTGACCACCCAGATCGAGTGCGAGGAAGCGCTGTTCTCGCAGAAGATGTGGATGGCCCTGGACCGCACCCGCTACATGCAGTCCTCGAAGACTTTCGTCATGGTCGACCGGCCGTTCTGGAAGGACAAGGACCCGGAAACCGGCCGCGACGTCATGAGCATGACCCTCACCGACCGCCTCACCCGCGGTACCTACCTGTTCGACAACGGCGACGACAAGCCGGGCGTGATCTGCCTGTCCTATTCCTGGATGAGCGACGCCATGAAGATGCTGCCGCACCCGGTGGAGAAGCGCGTGCAACTGGCCCTGGATGCCCTGAAGAAGGTCTATCCGAAGGTCGACATCGCCAGCCACATCATCGGCAACCCGATCACCGTTTCCTGGGAGGCCGACCCGCACTTCCTCGGCGCCTTCAAGGGCGCGCTGCCGGGCCATTACCGCTACAACCACCGCATGTACTCGCACTTCATGCAGGACGACCTGCCCGCCGAGCAGCGCGGCATCTTCATCGCCGGCGACGATGTATCCTGGACTCCAGCGTGGGTTGAAGGCGCGGTGCAGACCTCGCTCAATGCGGTGTGGGGCATCATGCGTCACTTCGGCGGCGCCACCCATGCGGACAACCCGGGCCCGGGCGACCGTTACGCCGAACTGGGCCCCGTCGCCCTGCCCGATTGACCAAGGAGTGAGCGCCATGCGCCTTGCCCTCTACCAGTGCCCACCCGGGCCCGATGACCTCGCCGGCAACCTGCGCCGGCTGCGGGAGGCCGCGCAACGCGCGGCCGCCCAGTCGGTGGATCTGTTGGTCTGCCCGGAAATGTTCGTCAGCGGCTACAACATCGGCGCGGCGCGGGTCGCCGAACTCGCCGAGGACGCCGCCGGCAGCACCGCCCAGGCGATCGCCGAGATCGCCCGGGAAAACCGCCTGGGCATCCTCTACGGCTACCCGGAACACAACCCGGCCGGCGCGCCCTTCAACAGCGTGCAGTTGATCGACCGCCACGGCGAACGCCATGCCAACTACCGCAAGACGCACCTCTACGGCGACCTCGACAACAGTCAGTTCAGCCCTTCCGACGAGCCGCCGGCGCTGTTCGAGCTGGATGGCTGGAAGCTCGGCCTGCTGATCTGCTTCGACGTCGAATTCCCCGAAGCGGTGCGTACCCTGGCGCTGGCCGGCGCCGACCTGGTGCTGGTGCCGACGGCCAACATGCGTCCCTACGAGTTCGTGCCGGAAGTGGTGGTGCCCTGCCGCGCCTACGAGAACCAGGTGTTCCTCGCCTACGCGAACTTCCAGGGCCCCGAAGGCGAGCTGGACTACTGCGGGCTCAGCTGCGTGGTCGCGCCGGACGGCCAGATCCTTGCCCGCGCTCGCGAGCCGGAGCAACTGCTGATCGCCGATCTGGAGCCTGAGCGCATCGCGATGGTTCGCGAAGGCTTCAGCTACCTGCGGCTACGCCGGCCGATGCTCTATCGCCCCTGATCCAGTACCGCCCCCTGCTGCAGGTGCTCGCCAAGGAATTCGACGAAGGCGAGCACTCGCGCCGACTGCCGCCGGTTAGGCGGATACAGCACATGGATCGGCAACGCCTCCGGCCGCCACGCCGGCAGGATCAGCCGGACCCGACCTGCCTCCACATCGGCGCGAAACGCCCAGAGCGGCGACAGCGAGATGCCTTGCCCGGCCAGCACCAACTCGCGAATGGCCTCCGAATTGTTGCTCGATACATTGCCGCTGACGCTCACCGAAACCTGCCGCTCGCCACTTCGCAAGCGCCAGCGATGGTGGTCGGCCAGCTGGCTGAAGACCAGGCAGTTGTGTTGCCGAAGGGCCTCTGGCGTCTCCGGCTCGCCATGGCGTTCCAGGTACGCCGGCGATGCCAGCAGCGCCCGCGAGAGCGTCCCCAGCGAGCGGCCCACAAGGTTGCTGTCGCGCAACTCGCCGATGCGGACAGCTACGTCCACGCCCTCACCCAACAGGTCCTCGTTGCGATCGCTGAGCTGCAACTCGACCCGCACCTGGGGATAGTGCTCGAGGAACGCCGGCAAACAGGTCGCGATCTGCGCACGGCCGAAACTCACCGAAGAGGCGATCCGCAGGGCCCCGGCCACCGCTTCGCGGCCACTCTGGAAACTGCGCTCGGCTGCATCCACCGCGGCCAGAATCTGCCGACAATAGGCGTAATAGCGCTGCCCTTCGTCTGTCAGCGACAGGCTGCGCGTGCTCCGTGCCAGCAGGCTTCCACCGAGAGCCTGTTCCAGCGCGCGAATCTGCTTGCTGATGTTCGGCTGGCTGCTGCCCAACTCACGTGCGACGGCGGAAAAGCTTCCGCGTTCAACTACCCGGACAAAGATTCGCATGGCTTCCTGGCGATCCATGGAGGTGACTCCAACTCATGCCGATATGGAATGCCAACTATAGCGATTAGGTGTCTTATCGGCATGAGAGAGACGCCGGAGAATAGTCCCACACCCCTCGACGGAGCACGACCATGAACCCTTCGACCAGCATGCGCGCCCAACTCGTCGCCCAACCCGGCGGCCCACTGCAACCGGTTCGACTGCCTCGCCCGCAAGCTGCGGCCGGTGAAGTGCTGGTGCGCGTGCATGCCAGCGGCGTCAACCCGCTGGACCTGAAGATCCGCGCCGGGCAAGGCGCCCACGCACGGCAACCGCTGCCGGCGGTTCTGGGCATGGACCTGGCCGGCGTGGTCGAGGCGATCGGTGCAGGTGTCACCACTTTCGCCCCAGGCGACGAGGTCTACGGCATGGCCAGCGGTATCGGCGGCCGCCAGGGCTCGCTGGCGGAATACGTTGCCGTGGACGCCCGGCCTGCTCGCACGCAAACCCGCCAGCCTGTCGATGCGCGAGGCTGCCGCCCTGCCCCTGATCGCCATCACCGCCTGGGAGGGCCTGGTGGACCGCGCACGGGTCGGGGTCGGGCACAAGGTTCTGGTGCATGGCGGCGCAGGCGGCGTTGGTCATATCGTCGTACAACTGGCGCGCGCCTTCGGTGCCGAGGTCTTTGCAACCGGCTCGGCTGCCCAGCGCGAATCCATCGAGGCGCTGGGTGCGAGCCCCATCGATTACCGTGACGAAACCGTGGAGCAGTATGTGCAGCGGCTGACCGAGGGCGAAGGCTTCGACATCGTCTACGACACCGTCGGTGGAGCCACGCTTGATGCCGCCTTCGCCGCTGCCCGCTACTACTCCGGGTATGTGGTCAGCTGCCTGGGTTGGGGCGAACACAAACTGGCCCCCCTGTCCTTCCGCGGCGCCAGCTACTCGGGCGTTTTCACCCTGCTACCGCTGCTCAGCGGGCGCAACGCGGCACACCACGGCGAGATCCTCGCCGCGATCGCCCAACGGGTCGATGCCGGCGAGCTGCGGGTGCGCCTGGATGAGCAACGCTTTTCCCTCGACGACGCCGAGGCTGCCCATCAGCGAGTCCTGCGTGGTGAAGCCCGGGGCAAGGTGGTGGTCGATATCTGAGCAACGACAAGGGCGCCCGAAGGCGCCCTTGTGACCACGACGTCCGGTCAGCCGTTGTTCTTCTTGACGATGGCCTCGGCGATGCTCGCCGGCGCCTCCGCGTACTTGGTGAACTCCATCGAGTAGCTCGCCCGCCCCTGGGACATGGAGCGCACGTCGGTGGCATAGCCGAACATCTCGCCCAGCGGCACCTCGGCACGGATCACCTTGCCCGCAGGCGTCTCCTCCATGCCCTGGATCAGGCCGCGCCGGCGGTTCAGGTCGCCCATCACGTCGCCCATGTAGTCCTCCGGCGTCACCACCTCGACCTTCATCACCGGCTCCAGCAGTACCGCGCCACCCTTCTGCGAGAGCTGCTTGGTGGCCATGGAGGCGGCGATCTTGAAGGCCATCTCGCTGGAATCGACGTCGTGGTAGGAGCCGTCGAACACCGTGGCTTTCAGGCCGATCAGCGGATAACCGGCGAGCACGCCGTTCTGCATCTGTTCCTCGATGCCCTTCTGGATCGCCGGGATGAACTCGCGCGGGATCACCCCGCCGACCACCTCGTTGACGAACTCCAGGCCGTCCTTGCCCTCTTCGCCGGGCTCGAAGCGAATCCAGCAATGGCCGAACTGCCCACGCCCACCGGACTGGCGGACGAACTTGCCTTCGATCTCGCACTTCTTGCGGATCGCTTCGCGGTAGGCCACCTGCGGCTTGCCGATGTTGGCTTCGACGTTGAACTCGCGGCGCATGCGGTCGACGATGATGTCCAGGTGCAGCTCGCCCATCCCGGAAATGATCGTCTGCCCGGTCTCCTCGTCGGTCTTCACGCGGAACGACGGGTCCTCCTGGGCCAGCTTGGACAGGGCGATGCCCATCTTCTCCTGGTCGGCCTTGGTCTTGGGCTCCACCGCCACCGAGATCACCGGATCGGGGAAGTCCATGCGTTCGAGGATGATCGGCTTGTTGAGGTCGCACAGGGTGTCGCCGGTGGTGACGTCCTTCATGCCGATCAGCGCGGCGATGTCACCGGCGCGTACCTCCTTGATCTCCTCGCGCTGGTTCGCGTGCATCTGCACCATCCGCCCGACGCGTTCCTTCTTGCCCTTCACCGAATTGAGTACCGCATCGCCGGAAGTCAGCACGCCGGAATACACGCGGGCGAAGGTCAGGGTGCCGACGAAGGGGTCGGTGGCGATCTTGAAGGCCAGCGACGAGAACGGCTCGCCGTCGTCGGCATGGCGTTCGTCGTGCTTTTCCTCGTCGTCCGGGTGGGTGCCCTTGATCGCCGGGATCTCCGAGGGGGCCGGCAGATAGTCGATCACCGCGTCGAGCACCAGCGGCACGCCCTTGTTCTTGAAGGATGAGCCGAGCACCGCCGGAACGATCTCGTTGGCCAGGGTACGCTGGCGCAGGCCGGCCTTGATTTCCTCCAGGCTCAGTTCCTCGCCTTCGAGGTACTTGTTCATCAGTTCCTCGTTGGCTTCGGCGGCGGCCTCGATCATGTGTGCGCGCCATTCCTCGGCCAGCGGCTGCAGCTCGGCGGGGATGTCTTCCTCGCGGTAGCTGGTGCCTTGGTCGTCGTCATTCCAGTAGATGGCCTTCATCTTCACCAGGTCGATCTGCCCGTTGAAGTTCTCTTCGGCACCTATCGCCAGCTGGATAGGCACCGGCGTGTGCCCCAGGCGCTGCTTGATCTGCGCGACCACGCGCAGGAAGTCGGCGCCCTGGCGGTCCATCTTGTTCACGTAGGCCAGGCGCGGCACGTGGTACTTGTTGGCCTGGCGCCACACCGTCTCGGACTGCGGCTCGACCCCGTCGGCACCGCTGAACACCACCACGGCACCATCGAGCACGCGCAGCGAACGCTCCACCTCGATGGTGAAGTCGACGTGGCCGGGGGTGTCGATGATGTTGAAGCGGTATTTGTGTGGGTACTGCTTGGTCGAGCCCTGCCAGAAGGCGGTGGTGGCGGCCGAGGTGATGGTAATCCCACGCTCCTGCTCCTGCACCATCCAGTCCATGGTCGCCGCGCCGTCGTGCACCTCGCCCATCTTGTGATTGACGCCGGTGTAGAAAAGGATGCGCTCGGTGGTGGTGGTCTTGCCGGCGTCCACGTGCGCGACTATGCCGATGTTGCGATAAAGCTCGATGGGCGTGGTGCGAGCCATGATCTGCTCCGTATCTGCTGAATGACTGAGACTTCGACGACCTCGGGTCCCCGCGGGAGGCCCCGTTGAAGACCGCCAACCTTCGGAAATTTCATTCGGGACAGGCTCACGTTAGCGCGTCTGCGTGGCAATTCCAGTGCGGCTTTCCACTCCCGACGCAGCCCCCGACCGGCTGCTTGCGAAGGGGGCGCTCGGCTATTGCCCTGGTGCTTTGCCGGCAATGCGCCAAAGCATGGCGCCCCTATCCGGCTCGGCGGCCACGCCTAGCGATTCACTCAAATAACAGTCTTTTAGAATCAATATTTTATGAATCTTTTCTAGAATAAGGATTCACTATTGATTGGCTTGCCACAGCCGAACGCCCTGACATTCAAGCGATTGGACGGACAGCGGTGCTACCCAGTTAAAGTAATTTCTAGAAAACTCTAACTCGTTAATTATCAATGCTTTACACTTACAATCTAGAATCAAAATCACACAGCTTCGCCAGCCCAGGCGACTGCGCTGGATTCCCCGGCACTCCTGGGTCCATGCTTGATGCCTGCCCTTTCTGCCGGAGAGCTCTGCCATGCGCGCCACCATTTCCCTCGATTTCGTCTCCGACGTGGTCTGCCCCTGGTGCGCCATCGGCCTGACCGGTCTGCTGGAGGCCATTCGCCGCGTCGAGTCCGAGGTGGAGGTCGAACTGCACATCAAGCCGTTCGAGCTGAACGCCGACATGGCGGCCGAGGGCGAGGACCTGGTCGAGCACCTGCAGCGCAAGTACGGCGGCAGCATCGAGGAGATCGCCGGCAATCACCAACGCATCCGTGATTTCGGTGCCGAGGTGGGTTTCCACTTCGACCTGCACAAGCGCAACCGCATCTACAACACCTTCAATGCCCACCGCCTGCTGCACTGGGCCAGCGAGCAGCATCGCGGCCTGGCGCTGAAACAGGCCATGCTCCACGCCTATTTCGGCGAGGGTCGCAACATCAGCGATGCCGAGGTGCTGCTGGACCTGGCCACCGCTGTAGGGCTGGACCCGGTACGCACCCGCGAAATCCTCGACAGCGACGCCTACGCCAGCGAAGTGATCGAGGAAGAGGAGTTCTTCACCAGCCATGGCATCCGCGCGGTGCCGGCGGTGATCATCGACGGCCGCCAGCTGATTTCCGGGGCGCAATCGGCGGATTACTACGAGCAGGCGCTGCGGCAGGTGGCCTGCAAGGCCTGAGGTGTATGAGCGGACCTTGTCCGCGAATTGCCGGCATGGCCCGCTTCTACCGGGATATCGCGGATGAGATCCGCTCCTACGGGAGCGGGCGGCGCGCACAAAAAAGCCGGGGACCTGCCCCGGCTTTTTCACACCTGGAAAGCGCTTAGAGCGCCGACCAGCCGTCGGTCTTGCCGCCCAGCGGCTCCGAGTGCTCGGCCAGCAGCTGCTCGTAGCCGCTGATGTTCTCGTGGCTCGGCTCCATCACCGGGTAGGCCAGAACCTGCCAGGGCAGTTTCTCGTCGCCGTCATACTCCGAGTAGGCCACCTTCTGGCCGTTCTGCAGCAGCATGATTGCAAAATCCAGCGCCGCCTGTTCGTCCGGGAAGATCACGGCGAACTCCACTTCGCGCTCGAACGAAAGATCCTCGCCATCCTCTTGCAGGGCCCAGAGGGCGTCGCCGATCTCGTCGTCCGGGAAAAGTTGCTTGTCGCGGGTCATGTCACTGCTCCAATCAAGGGAAAGTACGCCCAGCCGGGCGCATGCCTACAAGGATAAACGGAGTGGCGCGCGCGCGCCCGATTTCTCACTGCATCGCTAACGCTGATATCGACCATCACGCGCGTTCACTTCTGCCCTGCGGCGCCTCGCCGCATCATCGCCCTACGAACCGCGAGGGCCCCTGCCATGAACGACGACGCCCAAGGCCACGAGGCCTACCGCATCACCTACATCACGCTGGACGAGATGAGCCTGCACTTCGAGACCCAGGTGGCTTTCGAGGATGCCGACGGTGAACTGGTGCTGCGCGAAGCGCCGACCCTGCCGGATGAACGCCGCGCACTGCGCGAGTTGATTCGCCAGGCCGCCTGAATACCCGTAACGACGCAGCCCGCTTCCCCCAGGGAAGCGGGCTGTGCGCATTTCAGGCCTGCAGCTGATTGGCGATGGGCAGATTGCGAATGCGCTTGCCGGTCGCCGCCGCCAGGGCATTGGCCAGTGCCGGTGCCAACGGCGGTACACCCGGCTCGCCTACCCCGGTCGGGGCCTCGGCAGAAGGCACTATATGCACTTCGACCGCCGGCATCTCGTTCATCCGCAGGACCTGGAAGTCGTGGAAGTTGGATTGCTCCACCACGCCATCCTTGAGGGTGATGGCGCTGTGCAGCGCCATCGCCAGGCCGAAGCCGATGCCGCCCTCCATCTGTGCGCGGATCACGTCAGGGTTGATCGCCAGGCCGCAATCCACCGCACACACTACGCGATCGACCTTGAAGCTCTTGTCGGCCTTCACCGTGACCTCCACCACCTGGGCGACAAAGCTGCCGAAGGATTCGTGCACGGCGATCCCGCGGCCTCGCTTCTCGCCCTCGGCACCGGCCGCCAGCGGTTGCTTCCAGCCGGCCTTGTCGGCTACCAGGTCGAGCGTGCCGAGGTGGCGCGGATGCTTGTCCAGCAGCGCGCGGCGGTACTCGTAGGGGTCCTTGCCGGCCAGGGTCGCGGCTTCGTCGATCAGGGTTTCCGTCGAGTAGGCCGTGTGCGTATGGCCCACAGAGCGCCACCACTGCGTGGGCACGCCTATGCCTTCGGCCAGGGATTGCTCGACCCGCAGGTTCGGCACCGCATAGGGAAGATCCGCCGCGCCCTCCACGGCGACCTGGTCGATGCCGTCCTTGACCAGCACCTTCTCGAAGGGTGTGCCGACCAGGAACGACTGGCCAACCAGATGCTGCTGCCAGCCCACCAGGTTGCCGTTGGCGTCCAGGGCCAGGCGCGCGGTATGCAGGAAGGCCGGGCGGTAGTAGCCGCCGCGGGTGTCGTCCTCGCGGGTCCAGACCATCTTGATGGGCACCTTGTGGCCCTGCTCGCGCGCGGCCTTGGCGATCGACACCGCTTCCAGCACATAGTCCGATTGCGGATTGGCGCGCCGGCCGAAACTGCCGCCGGCGTACAGCTGGGTGATGGACACCTTCTCCAGCGGGATGCCGAGCAACTGCCCCACCGCCATCTGGTCGCCGGTCTGCCACTGCTCGCCGTTCCAGATCTCGCAGGCGCCGTCAGAGAGCTTGACCACGCAGTTCAGCGGCTCCATCGATGCGTGCGCCAGATAGGGGAAACGGAACTCGGCCTCGATGGTCTTGGCCGGGTTCTCCAGCGCCTTGGCGGCGTCGCCTTCGTTGCGGGCCACCAGACCCGGCTTGCCGGCCAGCTCGTGGTACTTGGCGAATATCTCCTCGCTGCCCAGGCGGAATGCCTTGCTCTCGTCCCATTCGACCTGCAGCGCATCGCGGCCCTGGCGCGCCGCCCAGGTGTTCTTCGCCAGCACGGCCACGCCGGCGAAACGCCGCTCGCTGCCGGGGAACTCGACCACCGCGACCACGCCGGGCACCGCCTTCGCCTTGCTTGCATCGACCTTCTTCGGCACGCCGCCGAAGCGCGGCGGATGCGCCGCCACCGCAACCAGCATGCCCGGCAGGTGCACGTCCTGGGTGAAGTGCGCCTTTCCGTCGGTCTTGTCGGGGGTGTCCTTGCGCGGCAACTGTTGCTGGCCGATGAGGACGAAATCCTTCGGGTCCTTGAGCTTCACCTCGCTCGGCACCGCCTGCTTCGCCGCCGCCTCGGCCAACTGGCCGAAACCGGCCTTGTGCCCGGAGGCCTTGTGCTCGACAACGCCCTGATGAACCTCGATCTGCTCCGCCGGCACCTTCCATTGCTGCGCTGCAGCGGCGACCAGCATGGCGCGCGCAGTGGCACCAGCCTTGCGCATCTGCTCGAAAGAGTTGGCCATGGCGCTGCTGCCACCGGTGCCCTGCAGGGTGCCGAAGGCCAGGTTCGCGTAGCGCTTGGCATCGGCCGGCGCGCCTTCGACGACGACGTGGCTCCAGTCGGCGTCCAGCTCCTCGGCCAGCAACGTGGCCAGGCCGGTGTAGCTGCCCTGCCCCATTTCCACGTGCTTGGCGATGACCGTAACCATGCCGTCGGGGGTGATGCGCACGAATGCGTTCGGCTCGAAGGGCTTGGCAGCCGCTTCCGCCACGCCGAAGCGCCCCAACAGCGGGGCGAAATAGATGCCCAGGGCCAATCCGCCTGCGCCACGCAGGAAATGCCGGCGACTGACGTTGTGAATGCCGCCGGCGCTGTCTTCCGGCTCGCCGAGGGAGGTCTGCAATTCGCTCATTTCGCGCCTCCTCAGGCCAGGCTCTTGGCCGCTTCGTGGATGGCCGCGCGGATGCGCACGTAGGTGGCGCAGCGGCAGATGTTGCCGCTCATGGCGCCATCGATATCGGCATCGCTGGGCGACTTGTTGCTCGCCAGCAGCGCGGTGGCCGACATGACCTGGCCGGACTGGCAGTAGCCGCATTGCACAACGTCCAGCTTGCGCCAGGCCTCCTGCACGGCCTTGCCGGCAGGTTGCTCGGCCACCGCCTCGATGGTGGTTATCTTCTTGCCGGCCACGGACGCCAGCGGCGTCACGCAAGAGCGCGTGGGTTGGCCATCGACATGCACGGTGCAGGCGCCGCACAGCGCCATGCCGCAGCCGTACTTGGTGCCGGTGAGCAGAGCCACGTCGCGCAATGCCCAGAGCAGCGGCATTTCGCCGGGCGCGTCGAATTCGTGGTCCTTGCCGTTGAGGGTTAACTTGATCATCAGGCGTTTCACCTCTGCAGGGTGCTGGATCGAGCGCCAGCGGAGCCGCGGCGCGTGAATGGGTTCAGCCTAGGTCCGGGCCCGGCCGATTGCCGGAAAGATAAGGCGAAAAGGCGCCGAACGGTTTGCCCGGTCCTGCGGCGAATTGCCTGATCCTGTCCGGGCGACTGTAGGAGCGAGCTTGCTCGCGAAAAAGCCGGCTGGGGCTTCGCGAGAAAGTCGCTCCTACGAAGAGCAGACCCGCAGAAACGACGAAGCCACTCCGGGGAGTGGCTTCGTTCGGTGCGGCATCGAGGAATCAGTCGGCGACTTTCATCGCCACTCGCCCACCGCCCGGACAGGTTTCCATGTAGTAGCTGGCGTCACGGTACTGGGCGAAATCGAAGACCTTGTCGACGTTCGGCTTGAGCAACTGGTCGGCCGTCATCTGGTTGATCGCCAGCAGCGCGCGCTGTACCGCTTCGTCGTTGCGGGTCAGGCCGATTTCCGGCTGCCCGGTGAAGTCCAGCACGCAGTGACGATAGAACTGCAGGTGCTTCTTGAAGGCCGCGCAGGCCGGGAAGGCTGCGTCGTTGCCGCCGTTGATGCCGTAGAGGATAAGCTTGCCGCGCTGTGCGGCCACGTCACCCAGCAGCTTCATCTGCGGACCGGCGCACTGGTCGAGGATCACCTCGACGCCCTTGCCCTCGGTGAAGCGCTCGACTTCCAGGACCAGGTCCTGTTCCTCGGTGTAGATGATCTTGTCGGCACCCAGGCTGCGGATGAAGGCACGGGAGTCTTCGTGACTGGTGGTGGCGATCACCTTGGCGCCGAGCGCCTTGGCCAGTTGCACCGACTGCGGCGCCAGGCAATGGCCGGCTTCGGTGATCAGCACAGTCTGCCCGGGCTGCAGCTTGGCCAGCTCGACGAACGCGAAGTAGGCATACAGCAGGCCGGTGTAGTGCACCGACGCCTCGACCGGGCTCAGCACTTCCGGATAACGGGTCAGCGAGGTGCGCGGCATCAGCACGTGATCGCCCCAGGCCGGATACAGGTTCGGCGAGTCGGCTGGGAAGCTGGCCACGGCCATGCCGGGTTCCAGGTCGGTGACATTCTTGCCCACGGCCTCGACGACACCGGCTACTTCATAGCCAATGCCAGCCGGCAGTTTCGCCTGGTCGGGGGCCAGGTTCTGTCGCCAGAGCACGTCGCGCCAGCTGACGCCGAGCGCCTGCGTGCGGATCAGGACTTCGTCCGGCCCCGGTTGCGGAGTCGGAACTTCCTCGAGCTTGAGAACCGAGGCATCACCAAACTGGTGGAAACGGATCATGCGGGACATCACATACCTCGCCTTGTAGTGCTTTATAGCCACGGACTCTATCCGGGCTTTCTTGTGCTTGCTACCTACCGCCATCGATAGTCGACATAAATGCCGATGATTCGGCCGATGGCTGCGCATGTGGGCCGGAACGCAAGACAGCGTCCGAAAAAGGACCAGCACATTGTGGGAAGAATACCGGCAGAAGCGCGTCTTGCTAAGGAAGAATGCGGAAAATGATCAAGGACTTATCTGTCAGACCTTGACGTCAGACGCGTCGCGCTTCACTTTTCCCCCCATCGCCAGGGAGCCTCCATGAACCGCAACGACCTACGCAAGGTTGACCTCAACCTGTTGATCGTCTTCGAAACGCTCATGCACGAGCGCAGCGTGACCCGCGCCGCCGAGAAGCTGTTCCTCGGCCAGCCGGCGATCAGCGCGGCCCTGGCGCGCCTGCGCAGCCTGTTCGACGACCCCCTGTTCGTCCGCACCGGCCGCAGCATGGAGCCGACCGCACGGGCGCAGGAGATCTTCGGTCACCTGTCGCCGGCCCTGGACTCCATCTCCACCGCGCTCAGCCGCGCCGCCGACTTCGATCCTGCCACGAGCAAGGCAGTATTCCGCATCGGCCTCTCGGATGATGTCGAATTCGGCCTGTTGCCCGCCCTGCTGCGCCGGCTGCGCTCCGAAGCCCCCGGCATCGTCCTGGTGGTACGCCGCGCCAACTACCTGCTGATGCCGCAATTGCTGGCTTCCGGCGAGATTTCCGTGGGCGTCAGCTACACCGACGAGCTGCCGGCCAACGCCAAGCGCAAGACCCTGCGTCGCAGCAAATGGCGGGTACTGCGCGCCGACTCGGTGCCCGGCGCCATCACCCTCGACGATTACTGCACCCGGCCGCACGCCATGGTTTCCTACGCTGGCGACCTCGAAGGCTTCGTCGACGAGCAGCTCGCCACCCTCGAACGCAAGCGCCAGGTGGTGCTGGCTGTGCCGCAGTTCAACGGCCTCGGTGCGCTGCTCGCCGGTACCGACCTGATCGCCACCGTGCCCGACTACGCCGCCCTGGCGCTGACCGCTGCCGGCGGCCTGCGCGCCGACGAGCCGCCCTTCACCCCGCGCCCTGCGGAGCTTTCGATGGTCTGGCGCGGCGCCCAGGACAACGATCCGGCCGAGCGCTGGCTGCGTTCGCGCATCAGCATGTTCGTCGGCGATCCCGACAGCCTGAACTGATTCCCTCCCCGACTTGCCCGCGATCAACGCGGGCGCGGACTTTCGAGTTAGAATGACGGGCAGCATGTCATTCGACCGAGGAGTCCGCCCATGCGCTACCCCGAAGATCACAAGGCGCAGACCCGCCAGAAAATCATCGACGAAGCCTCCCGCCGCTTCCGCCGCGAAGGCGTCGAGGCCACAGGGCTGCAGACACTGATGAAGGCTCTGGGCCTGACCCACGGCGGCTTCTATGCGCACTTCAAGTCGAAGGACGAACTGGTCGAGATCGCCTTGCAGGCCGCCGCCGAGCAACTGCGCGAGGTTTCCCGCAAGAGTTTCGAGGGTCCGGACCCGCTGCCGCAGTTCATCGACCGCTACCTCTCCGAGGCGCACCGCGATCACCCGGAAAGCGGCTGCCCTTTCCCCACCCTCAGCGCGGAACTGGGCGCCCGCGGCCAGCCGAGCCCGACCACCGACCAATCGGTGCGCAACCGCCTGGAGATGATCGAGAACGCGCTGCCCGCCGACCATGACCCGGACCAGGCCATCGCCACCCTCTCCGCCCTGGTCGGCGCCCTGGTGCTGTCGCGCAGCGTGGCGGACAAGGCGCTGTCGGAGCGCCTTCTGGAAAGCACCAAGCGCTATCTGAAGCGCGAGCTGCCAGGCAACACCGGCGCATAACCCCTTACGGGTTATTCGTATATGGACTCCTCCCGGTTTGCCAGTGTTTGGCGGGGATTTCGAACCTAGGTACGACTGCGTCCGTATATCCGGCTTCATGGAGCGGTGTGGCAGCTCCCGAGCCCTGATGAAATGCGCGCCTGTATGTCTGATCGCCCTAACGGCTTTGCTTCACGGCAGCAGGGAGCCCGCGGATAACCCAGGTTTCATACAGGCCGGTTCGACCGGTTCGTCATCAATGCCATTCACTGTGCAATCGTGGTGGAGCGTTTCTACAGCGGTGTTGCCGGTAACGCTCAGGCGGGTTGGTAGGTGGTTTCCCGACTGAGCAGGGCCCAGACGATCCGGGCATTCTTGTTGGCCAGGGCAACGGCGACGGCGTTGGCATTGCATCGTTGCAACAGGCCTTGCAGCCAGCGACTGCGAGCATCGGTCTTGTTGGCGCAACAGCGTACGACCGAGCGGGAGCCATGGGTGAACAGGGTGCGCAGGTAGGTATCGCCACGCTTGGTGATCCCGCCCAGGCGCTGCTGCCCGCCCGTGGAGTGTTGCCGTGGCACCAGGCCCAGCCAGGCCGCGAACTGACGCGCCGTGCGGAATTGCCGGGCATCGCCGACCGCTGCCACCACCGCGCTGGCGGTGAGCGGGCCGATGCCTTCCACGGCCAGCAGGCGCTGGATGCGCGCATCCTCGCGCGCACTGCGCTTGATCACTCGCTCCAGTCGCTCGATGCGGGCATCCAGCGCCTGCAACTCCTCTTTCAAGCCGCTCAACAACTCGCCCATCGGCGCCGGCAAGGGCACCGGCTCGGCAGCGGTGACCGTCTCGAGCAGTTCGACCGTCGCCGCGCGCCCGCGTCGGCTGGCGACCAGGCCGAATTCGCCGAGCAAGCCGCGAATTTCGTTGCACAGTGCCGTACGGGCCCGGACCAGACGGCTGCGAATGCGATGCACGGACTGCCCGGCCTGCTGCTGCGCACTCTTCACCGGCACAAAGCGCATGCTCGGACGGCTGGCCGCCTCGCAGATCGCTTCGGCATCGTGGGCATCGTGTTTGTCACCCTTGACGTAAGGTTTGACGAACTGCGGTGCAATCAAGCGGACCTCGTGCCCCAGCCCCTGCAGCTCTCGCGCCCAATAGTGCGCACTGCCGCAGGCCTCCATCGCCACCAGGCAGGGTGCCAGCTGGCGAAAGAAATCCAGCATCTGCGCCCGCTTGAGCTGCCGCCGGCACACCACGCGCTCGTGGCTATCGACGCCGTGCACCTGAAATACCTGCTTTGCCAGATCCAGACCAACGCGACTAATGTTCATGCTGACTCCCCCTCCGGGACTTGTGGCTACACCATCAGTCTGGCGCTTGACGCCGTAGGAGGGAGGAGTCCATTTCATTGCCCTACGAGAAGACGAGCGACACTCGACCCCGTACGGCGAATAACCGCGTAGCGGTTATTCGCCACAAGCCGCAAACGAAAACGCCCCGGCACCGGCCGGGGCGTTTGTCTTTGCGCGGAAGGAATCAGTCGGCTTTCACGCCATAACGCTCCGCCGGCAGGCGCAGCGACAGGTTCGGGCCGAGCTTGTGGCGGGCCTGGGTGAAGGCGTCGAAATCGGTCGCGTCGGGCAGCGCCGGGATGGTCACCACCTCGCCTTGCGCCAGACCGGCAAGCGCCGCGTCGACCATGTGTCCGACCTCCATCAGCATGGCTTCGGGCAGGTTCTCGATACCGGTGCCGGAGCGATCCCATATTTCGGTGCGGGTCGCGCCCGGCAGCACTACCTGCACTCGGATGCCGGCCGGGGACAGCTCCTGGTGCATCGACAGGCTCTGGTTGAGCACGAAGGCCTTGGTGCCGCTGTAGGCGCCGTTGAACATTTCCGGAGCCAGTGCCAGCACCGAGGCGACATTGATGATGGTGCCGCGCCCACGCTCGGTGAACGCCTTGGCCGCTACGCCGGCAAGTCGGGCTACAGCGACGACGTTGAGCTCGATCATGCTTTCCAGCCGGTCCAGGTCGGACTCGACCAAGGTGCCGTTCATGGCCACGCCGGCGTTGTTCAGCAGCAGGCTGATGCTCGCATCCTCGGCCAGGCGAGACTCGACGCGGGCACGGTCTTCGCGGCGGGTCAGGTCCGCCGGCAGCACCGCCACATCGATGCCGTACTCGCCTTGCAGGCGCTCGGCCAAGTCGGCCAGGCGGGCCTGGTCGCGGGCTACCAGCAGCAGGTCATAACCCTGGCTGGCAAGACGCTGCGCGTAGGTTGCGCCGATTCCCGAGGAAGCGCCGGTGATCAGGGCACGGCCGAGCTTGCTGTTGGAACTCATGGTCTTCTCCGTTGCGCCGGCAGGGTCCGGCTGCTGCATGGGTCAGGAAAGGACAGCGGCGCATTTAAATTACGACCGTCATCTCTGTGGCGAATATTATGCTCATAATCTTTTCTGTCAACCGTCGTCGCTGCGCCTTTTTCGACGCCCGACCAGCGGTTTAAGGATTCCCCGGATGACAGCCAGAAGCTCCGCCATACGTGGCTCAGCGGGTTTAGATTGCCCATTCTAGAGCGCCGGGAGGATGCTCGACGGCGACCGTCTCCAGACAAGAACAAGCCCGGAGGCATCGTTCACACCTCTGCCTGTTCACCAGGTCGGGACCGGGTCCCGACGGGAGGTCGCATGCGATTGCGCTGCTTTTTCCTGGGATGCCAATGGAGCGAAGGCGTGCTCGCCCACGTCGGCGGAATGCCGATGATCTACCAACGCTGCAGTCATTGCGGCGCTCAGCGCTACCTGAGCGTGGAAGAACCGGAGGCGGACGTTTCCGACTCCGGTTCCTGAGGAGGGACAGCCAGGCGCCGCCGGGCGGCGGCGCCTGCGTTCTTCAGCGGATGAAGACCTGGCTGTTGGTGATGGCCATGTCACCGCCGGGCAGTTCGATCTTGCCCATGGGTTTGAGGCTATCGGCGTCGAAGATGGCGATATCGTGCAGCGTACCGCTGAGATAGATCTTCTTGCCGGTCTTGTTGAGGTTGATGCAGTAGTACGAGTGGTCGAGGTTGGCCGCGGCCAGCAGCTTCTGCTCCTTGATGTCGTACTTGGTCAGCCGGTTGAGCACGCCGTAGATCAGGTTGGAATCGGTCGGCGAGCGCATGGCGCTGAAGTACACCTCGGTGACCGGACCGAAATCGGTGGTCTCGGTCTTGCCGGTGGCCAGGTTGACGTTGAAGTAGCCGTAGAGGAAATCGGCGGTGGCCGGGTCCTGCTTGGCGTCCTTGAACCGCGCGGTGGTGTACAGCAGGGTGAAGTCACGGCTGTAGGTCTGCTGGTCCCACACGTAGAGCACATCTGGCGGCGCGTAGTTCGGGCGCTTCCAGTTGCGGCTCGGGATCGCCACGTCGAACTTGCCGGTCTTCACGTCGACCTTGTAGATGTCCGGGCCGGCCACGTACAGGGTGCCGTCGTCGCCGGTCTGCATGATGGTCAGCTGGCGCGGGGCCGGGAAGGTACGGATCGGCTTGGCATCCATGCCACCGTCGGCGGCATATACCTGCAGGCGTGGCTGCTGGACTTCGTAATGGTCGCTGAGGATCTTGGTCGGGTTGGCGATCGCGTAGACCTCCTTGCCGTCATGGCTGACGGTCATGGCGAACATCGCCTTCGCGTTCTCACCCGGCTGCTGCGCGATGGTGGCGTGGAACACCGCCTTGCAGTCGTCGAGCTGCACGCCGTAGATGTCGGCGTAGTGGTTGTTGAGGATGTAGGCGATCTTCTTGTCCGGCGACAGCTGGATCACGCCCGGGCCGAAGGCACCGGGGACCTTGCAGGTCTTGAACAGCTTGTCGGACTGCAGGTCGACGACGTGCAGGTTGTCCGGATAGTTGGCGGTGACCATGTACTCATGGCCGGCCTCCAGCGCCTTGCCCTCGTCGGCCGCGTACGCCTGAAGCGCGCCGGCGGCCATGATTCCGCCCAGGACGGCGGTGAATGCTTTTCTGGACATGCAGTTTTTCCTCTTGTTCTTCTGTCCGCTCATTTGTCGTCCGGGAAGACGGTGCCCAGGTTGCGCCAGTCCTCGGCCGAGGCCTGCGCATCCTTGTTCCAGTTCGGGTAGGTGCTCATCATGTCCGGCACCTGGGCTGGCCACCAGCAAGGGTCGGAGCAACCGTAGAGGTCCGCTTCCATCGGCTGGCAGAGGGAAGACACGCCACCGAACACGTCGATTTCCCAGCCCGGGTCGGTGGTCGAGGCGCAGCCTGCGACCGAGTTCATCGCCACCACGTCCTCGATGCGATCCTCGGCGGCCGCCTGTTCCAGCTTCTGTGCTTTGTTGTTGATCGGCTTCAGATGTTTCATGTCAGTGCGCCTTCCGCGGAGTGATGTGGCGGTCGATGAAGCTGGGGTTAGCCGCCATGATCCGGCTGTAGACCTCGATGCCGAAGTCGACCCAATCCCTCATCAGTTCGCAGTAGTGGTAGGTGGGGTGCGCTGGATCGCCGTAGCGCGCGTAGCTCTCGTGGTAGCAGCCGCCGGAGCAGAGGTTGCGGATGCGGCAGCTGGCGCAGCCGGTGTCGGTGCGATCCAGGCGTTGCGAGAGGAAGTCATTGAGCTCGGCCTGCTTCACCCCTTCGTGGACGTTGCCAAAGGTCGGCAGCGACGAACCGGTGAAACGGTGGCAGAGGTTCAGCTCGCCCTTGTGGTCGACCGCCAGCATCTTCAATCCGGCGCCGCACGGCAGGGCCTTCTTCTGCCCTTCGTGGATGTCGGTGATCAGCTGGTGCAGGTTGGAGAAGCCGATGTTACGGCCTTCCAGCGCTTCGGCCAGGTAGCGACGACCCAGGGCCTTCATGTTGGCGAAGACCTCGTGCAGCTCCTCGGTGGTCAGGTTGTAGCTGCTGATATCACCGGAGGTCACCGGGGCGAAGCCGACTTCGGCGAAGCCCATCTCGTTGAACAGGTGATTCCAGATCGTCTCGACGTCGGTGACGCCGGTGGTCAGGGTCACCCGCGCGCCGACCGGGCGGCTGTTGTAGCGCGACAGCAGCATGTCGGCCTTGCGCCGCACCACGTCATAGGTGCCCTGCCCGCCCACGGTGATGCGGTTGCGGTCGTGCACGGTCTTCGGCCCGTCGATGCTGACGGACAGACCGAAGCGATGCGCGTTGAGGTAGTCGATGATCTCCTCGGTGAGCAGGGTCGCGTTGGTGGTCATGACGAACTCCACCTGCTTGCCCAGCTCGCCGAAGCGGCGCTCGCAGTAATCCACCATGTGCTCGATCAGCGGGCGGTTGGACAGCGGCTCGCCACCGAAGAACACCACGGTGTAGCGCTTCTCGTCGGGCGATTCCTTGAGCAGCATCTCCACCGAGGCCTCCGCGGTTTCCGCGCCCATCTTCTTGCCGGCCGAAGGCTTGTCCAGGTCTTCCTTGTAGCAGTAGGTGCAGCTGAGGTTGCAGCCGGTGTTGACGTTCAGCACCACGGTGTTGAGCGCCGTGCGATCGACCTTCTTCAGGGCGATCTCAGGCGTCAGCGGCGAGCCGTCGCTGACCAGCTCCAGCGCGATCAGCTCGCGCAGGGTCTCGTCGATCTCGTTGGCCTCGAAGCGCCCGGCCAGGCGCTGGGTCAGCTCTTCCGGCGAGCAGGCGTGCCCGCGCAGGGCATCGATGATCCCGCCGGTCAACTCGTCACTGGCGAACAGCGAGGAGCTGGGGATGTGGAACAACAGGCGGTCGGCGTCCACCTGCACTTCATGCAGGTTGCGTTCGACCAGATTCAAGATGGCGCCCATGGCGACCTCCCGGAACTTGCTTGGTACGCCCCGCCCGGCGGGCGGGGGTTCATGCGTTCAGTTCATCCCACCCCGGATCATGGGATGGGCGGGTTGTTCCAGCGCTGCACGGTGACGTACATGTGGCCTTCGCCCTTGTGCGTCTGACCGGCGTCGTCCACCGCAGCCACCACCTTCAGGTTGCCGGCGTTGTTGGTCATCATCTTGCGTTGGGGGTTGGGACCGGCATCGCCCGGGGTGAAGACCCCGCTGTCGGCATCCATCACGCCGGCGAACTTGACGTCGCCGTCTTCCTTGGCGCGGTCGTCGAAGGGCTCGACGCTCCACTTGGCGGGGAACACGCCGATGCGGAACGGCTTGCCGTCGGCACCCTTGCCCCAGGCCTCGGCGTCGAAGGCGCCCTGCACTTTCGGGGTCGAGCCGCCGTTGCCGCCGATACGCGCCACCAGCAGTTCGGGGACGACCTTCACTTCGGCGACGTCCTTGTAGACGGCGAAGCTGCCGCCCTTGGCGGTGCCGACGCTGACCTCGTGCGCACCAACCGCGGAAGCATCGGCCTTGACCTTCACGGTCACGCGCTCAGGGGTTTCGGAAACCACCGATACCACCTGCACGCCCTTGCCGAACGACGGCTTGCCTTTCAGGCCGCTGCCGATCACCGCGACTTCGGCTTCCTCGCCTGCCTTCAGGTAGGCCGGCTGCACGCCCAGGACTTGGCTGGTGCCTTCCTTCGCCGCGACGAAGTCGATGCCGCGCTCATCGTGCGCCTTGTCGAACATGCGGCCTTGCATCTGGCCTTTCATGGCCGCGAACACCTGGCGCATGGTCACGTCGCCGATCTTCACGTTGCCGCGCCATTCGTAGCCGTTGTACAGCAGCGCGCTGCCTTCACCGTCGAAAGCGCTGCCGTCGGCGTACTTGCCTTTGACGCTGACCTTGAACTGGTCGTCGCCGCTGCTGGCCACGGTCATCACGCCGGAAACGTCGCCTTTACCCGGCATGTGCCCGGCGAAGCTCCAGGCGCCGTCCAGGGTCTTGGCGTCCGGACGATGTTTTTCCCAGTCGGTCCAGGCCTTGCTCTCCAGCGGATAGCGCTTGGCCAGTTCCGGGACCATCTCCTTCTTCGCCAGGTCGAACCAGTCGCGGTCGCGCGACAGGGCCTGGTATTCCAGCGACGGCCAGTGGCCGAGGTGGAAGTTCACGAGTTTTTCCCATTCCGCCGCCGGGCGGCGCTGCAGGGCGATGCGCGCGCCGGAGTGGCAACGGGCACACATCTGCTCGAACTGGGTATCGAATTTCTCGACGGTATTGAGCCGACGTTCCATCGCGTAGCGCACGCCGTCGGTCTCGCTGGGCGCCAGGCCCTGCTTGTCGGCGAGGTACTTGACCACTTCGCGGCGCTCGTCGTCACTGATCTGCAAGCCGTGCATCAGCTGCATCCGCGCGATGGTCGCCAGCCAGCCTTCCGGCGTCTTGCGCTGGTGGCTGATGCGACTCAGGGAATTGTTGCCGTCCGGCGTGTGGCACGCCATGCACTTCGCGTTGACGATGGTCTGGCCATCGGCGGCTTGGGCTGGTTGCTGGATGGCCCAGGCCATTGCGGCCTGGGTTCCGGCGCCCAGGTAGTGCCGAAGTCGTGTCATCTTCAAGATCAGGCCTCCTCGGTATTCTTCTTTTTGAAATTGTTCTGCGCCCACCGATGGGCGAACAGCGGGTTCCGTCGTGCTCCCAAGCTGTTTAGCAGGTTGTGTGCCACTCCACCGAAAGCCCCGCCGCATCAGGCTTGCGGCTTGTAGATGGGGAATCGGACAGGCGGCACCGGCGTCTAATTTCGCGATAGCTGTCTAACTCTGAGACAGCCCTGCGACAGCCGCCTCGGACGAAGTATGGTCGGCCCTTCGCAAAACGCCGCCCGGCGGAAGCAACAGCGCGCCGCCGAGCATCAGCAGCAACCCGAGCCAGACGCACGAGAGCAACGGATAGCGGCGGATCACCACCAGGCTCTCATTGTCGTTATCGCCCTTGCGCAGCAGGCTGGTGGAAGCTGGCACCCAGACCTGCAGGTCGCGGCTCCAGCCGCGGATGATGAACGGGTGCAACACATAGCCACGATCCGAAGCGAAGCGCGCGTAGTGATAGTCGAGAATCTCACAGAGCTGGCGCACTGGCCCCTGATAGGCAGGCGGCCGGCCACGGCCGTCCTGGAACAGCGCGTGCCCGGCTAGCACCCGCCCGCCGTCGCGTAGTTCGACGCGCGCCAGCGCGTGATAGCCCGAGTAGTTCTCCTCGACCTGGTCCGGCAGCACACGCACCTGCATGTCATCGGCCACCGGCAGCCATTGCTCGACAGAAGCGCCGGCAGGGATGACTACCTGCCGATAGGAGTTGAGCGCCGTCGCCGTCAGCCCGCCCACCAGCGCCAGCACCGCCCCGCCATGCACCAGCGCCAGGCCGCCGCTGTAGCGCAGGTTGCCCAGGCGCCGGCTGCGCCAAAGGCTGACGACGCACCACAGCAGGCACGAGCCCATCAGGAAGAAGCCGCCGAGCACCGCGGCGTCCAGCCAGGGCAGGACCTCCACCACGTTCTGCGACAGCATGCCCTCGCCGCTGTAATCGGCGTTCAGCCAGCCGCCATGCCAGGCGATGAAGCCCATGCACGCCGCCATCAGCACGGTGGCGAGCAAGCCGATACGCG
Organism: Pseudomonas knackmussii B13; assembly: GCF_000689415.1. Lineage (NCBI taxonomy): Bacteria > Pseudomonadati > Pseudomonadota > Gammaproteobacteria > Pseudomonadales > Pseudomonadaceae > Pseudomonas > Pseudomonas knackmussii. The sequence goes on from NZ_HG322950.1 coordinate 3,037,875, forward strand.
GCCGCCCGCAGCGTCGCAGGAAGCTGTAGCCGCCGATCAGCCCGAGCAGCGAGAGCAGCGGCAGCAGCCAGCGGATCAGGCCGTAGCCATCCACGTCCCATTGGTTGTAGGCACTGCGCAGGCTGTTGATCTCATCGGTGGTCGCCCAGTGCAGCAGCATCTCGAAGTACGGCTTGAGCGTCGTCGGACGCGGCAGGCCCAGCCACTCGTAGATGTGCGCCTGAACCAGCGCGCCAATGGCGAAGAGCGCGCTGCCGGCGAACAGGTAGATGGCCACGTCGAGCGTCCAGTCCGCCGCCGAGCGCCGTGTTCCGGCCTGGCGTGCACGGCGCCCGGAGATCAGCTGCCAGGCGGCGAACATCAAGAGCAGCGCCGCCAGTAGCAGATGGCTCAACCAAGACGTGGTGCCGATATAACGGTGGGAACTCACCAGTACGGTGCTGCGCGTAACCGTCATGGCGACGCAGGCCATGGCCGCCGCGAGCAGGCTCAGCATCGGCAGCAGCCTCCGGTGGCGCCCATCCGGCCGCCAGCGGCGCACGCCGTGCAGCACCGCACCGAGCAGCGCCCAGATGACGAACGCCGAAGTCTGCACCGGGTCCCAGTGCCACAACTGGCCGAAGGTGAAGTCCTCCATCGCCCAGACCATGCCCGCGCCTATGCCGGCGCTGAGCAGCAGCCAGGCGCGCCGGCTATAGACAGCAGCTACGCCAGCGTACGCAGGATCGCCCTTGCGCAAGGCCCCCAGCGCGGCCCCGGCCGGTGCCAGGGCCCAGGCGTAGGCGCAGAGGATCAGCGGCGCATGGAAGCTCATCCAGATCATCTGCAGGTGCGCGTTCATGCCCTGGCTTGGCTGGCTCGCGAGCCAGGCCTCGGGCGTCGCGCTGAACGGGCCGAGCCAGGCTGCCGTTGCCGTGTACCAGGCGGCGATCAGGGCGTTGCCGCGCCCAGCCCAGCCAGCCAGGCGCTCGCTGGCGAGCGTGGTGGTCATGCAGAAGGTCGCCAGCAGCAGGATGGTGCCTTCGTCGCCGCCCCAGAGGTTCGACAACTTGAGATAGCCCGGCAGCGCGGCACTGCTGTAGAGCCACGCATAACGCAGCTGGAAATGGTCGGCCAGCAGGTGCAGAGCCAGCGCCACGCAGGCGCCATAGAGGCCGCCCACCGCGATCCTCCAGCAGTTGCCGCGCCATTGCGCACGCTGCGCACCGGCCGCTATCAGCGCAGCCAACCCCCAGAGCAAGGCGTTACCCAGTTGAGGCAGCAGCCAGAGCAAGGCGCAGCACGACGCGGCAGCGGCCCAGCCCACGGCTGGCCAACGGCGTTGCGCAACAGGCGATACGGTTCTTTCCATGGCGCGACCTCGGCAGTCCTTATCGTTATAGCCACCGGCGCGGCGGTGGAAGGTCGCTCTTACAGGTTGCGTGCCAAAGACGGAAATCCTCGACCGCTCAGCAACTTGTCAAAAGCCAGCAAGGCGGCGGCCGGCCTGGTCGCGTTGCAAATCGAGACAGTCGCAAGCGCGCTGAGACAGCACACCGGGATGGCAAGTGGACAGCTCCCCATCGGCGGTTATGCTTGATCAATACCCGACTGAATTGATCGGTTATGAAGCCCGCCCGCATTCCCGCTTCGCGCAGTCCGAATCCCGACGAGTCGGCCCCAGGGCCCGAGCACGGCCAGGGCAGTGAAGAACCTCCGGCCCATCAGCAGAACAAGACGGAGAAGAACATGGCGCAGACATTCAGCCCCACCGCGGGCAAGGCCCCCACACCGGGCGTAACGGCAGAGGAGCGCAAGGTCATCTTCGCCTCCTCCCTCGGTACGGTCTTCGAGTGGTACGACTTCTACCTCTACGGCTCGCTGGCGGCGATCATCGCCAAGCACTTCTTCGCCGGCGTCAACGAAACGACCGCCTTCATCTTCGCCCTCCTCGCCTTCGCCGCCGGCTTCGCGGTGCGCCCCTTCGGCGCCATCGTCTTCGGCCGCCTCGGCGACATGGTCGGGCGCAAGTACACCTTCCTCATCACCATCGTGATCATGGGCCTGTCCACCGCCATCGTCGGGATGCTGCCCAGCTACGCCAGCAGTGGCGTGGCGGCGCCGATCATCCTGATCAGCTTGCGCCTGCTACAGGGCCTGGCGCTGGGCGGCGAATACGGCGGCGCGGCCACCTATGTCGCCGAACACGCCCCGCAGAAAAAGCGCGGCCAGTTCACCGCGTGGATCCAGACCACCGCGACCCTGGGCCTGTTCCTCTCGCTGCTGGTGATCATGGCCTGCCGTTCGGCGATGGGCAGCGAAGCCTTCGAAGCCTGGGGCTGGCGCATTCCCTTCCTGATCTCGATCCTGCTGCTGATCGTCTCGGTGTACATCCGCCTGCAGCTCAACGAATCGCCCGTGTTCCTGCGCATCAAGGCCGAAGGCAAGGACTCCAAGGCGCCGCTGACCGAATCCTTCGCCCGCTGGGACAACCTGAAGATCGTCCTCCTGGCGCTGTTCGGCGGCACCGCCGGGCAGGCGGTGGTCTGGTACACCGGGCAGTTCTACGCGTTGTTCTTCCTGCTGCAGATCCTCAAGATCGACCCGCAGACGGCGAACTTCCTCATCGCCGGCTCGCTGCTGCTCGGCACGCCCTTCTTCATTTTCTTCGGCAGCCTCTCCGACCGCATCGGCCGCAAGAAAATTATCATGGCCGGCTGCGTGATCGCGGCGGCCACCTACTTCCCGATCTTCCATGCGCTGACCCAGTACGGTAACCCGGATGTCTTCGTCGCCCAGGCGAAGAGCCCTGTCACCGTCGTGGCTGACCCGACGCAGTGCTCCTTCCAGTTCGACCCGGTGGGCAAGGCGCGCTTCACCAGCTCCTGCGACATCGCCAAGAGCCTGTTGGCGAAGAAGGCCATCCCCTACGAGAACATCAAGGCCGAACCCGGCGCCGTCGCCCAGGTGCATGTGGGCGACAAGGTGATTCCGGTGTTCGAGGGCAGCGGCCTGGCCGCGGCGGACTTCAAGGCGCAGAGCGAGGCCTTCACCGGCCAGCTCGGCGGTGCGCTCAAGGAAGCGGGTTATCCGGAGAAAGCTGACCCGGCGAAGATCAACCACCTGGCTGTGCTCCTGCTGCTGACCGTGCTCGTGATCTACGTGACCATGGTCTACGGCCCCATCGCCGCCTGGCTGGTGGAACTGTTCCCGGCACGCATCCGCTACACCTCCATGTCGCTGCCCTACCACATCGGCAACGGCTGGTTCGGCGGCTTCCTGCCGACCGTGGCCTTCGCGATGGTCGCCGCCACCGGCAACATCTATTACGGGCTCTGGTATCCGATCGTGGTCGCCTTGATGACGGCGGTGATCGGCACCCTGTTCCTGCCCGAAACCAAGGACCGCGAAATCCACCACGCCTGACCCTTTCCCCCTGCGAAAAAACAGCCCGGCACGACCGGGCTGTTTCGTCTGCGGCTGTCTCAGCGGTGTCGCAAGCTGCGACAGCCCGGGCTGGGCCGATTCGCCGAGATCGAGCCGAAAGCCCTCTAGATCGGGGACTCGAGGCACTTTTGAAAGGTTGGCATAGCGGTTGCGATAGCTGCCTCGACAACTCAACAAGAGGCACCCGAAATGTCCGCTCTCCTGCCCATCAAGCCCGCCAGCCAGGCCTTCCTCCAGCGCGCGCCGCGCATGCTCATCGGTGCCGAATGGACCAGCGCCGCCGACGGCGCGCTGATGGACCTGCGCAACCCCGCCACCGGCGAAGTGCTCTGCCAGGTTCCCTCCTCCAGCGCCGGCGACGTAGACCGCGCCGTGCGTGCCGCCCGCCAGGCCTTCGACGACTCGCCCTGGAGCCGCGCCAAACCCCGCGACCGGCAGAACCTGCTGTGGAAGCTGGCCGACCTCATGGAGCGCGACGCCGACCTGCTGGCCGAGCTGGAATGCCTGAACAACGGCAAGAGCGCCGCCGTGGCGCGCGTCATGGACGTGCAACTGGGCATCGACTTCCTGCGCTACATGGCCGGCTGGGCGACCAAGATCGAAGGCTCCAGCGTCGACGTCTCCATGCCGCTGATGCCCGGCGAAGAATTCCACGGCTTCATCCGCCGCGAAGCGGTGGGCGTGGTTGGCGCCATCGTCGCCTGGAACTTCCCGCTGCTGCTGGCCTGCTGGAAACTCGGCCCGGCGCTGGCCACCGGCTGCACCGTGGTCCTCAAGCCCGCCGACGAAACCCCGCTGAGTGCGCTGAAGCTCGCCGAGCTGGTGCTCGAAGCCGGCTACCCGGCCGGGGTGTTCAACGTGGTCACCGGCACTGGCGTCAACGCAGGCGCCGCCCTCACCCACCACCCGCTGGTCGACAAGCTCACCTTCACCGGCTCCACCGCCGTGGGCAAGGAAATCGGCAAGGCGGCCATGGACCACATGACCCGCGTGACCCTGGAGCTGGGCGGCAAGTCGCCGACCATCGTCCTCGCCGACGCCGACCTGAACAGCGCCGCCGCCGGCGCCGCCCAGGCGATCTTCTTCAACCAGGGCCAGGTCTGCTGCGCAGGCTCCCGCCTGTACGTGCACCGCAAGCACTTCGACAACGTGGTGGCCGACATCGCCGGCATCGCCAACGGCATGAAGCTCGGCAACGGCCTCGACCCGAGCGTGGACATGGGCCCGCTGATCTCCGCCCGCCAGCAGCAGCGCGTGTTCAACTACATCGAACTGGGCCGCGAGAAAGGCGCCACCATCGCCTGCGGCGGCGAACAGTTCGGCCCCGGCTACTTCGTCAAGCCGACCGTGCTGGTCGACGTCGACCAGAAGAGCGCGGTGGTGCAGGAAGAAATCTTCGGCCCGGTACTGGTCGCGATGCCCTTCGACGACCTCGACGAAGTGGTCCGCATGGCCAACGACAGCCCCTACGGCCTGGGCGCGAGCATCTGGTCCAACGACCTGAGCGCCGTGCACCGCATGATTCCGAAGATCAAGTCCGGCTCGGTCTGGGTGAACTGCCACAGCGCCCTCGACCCGGCCCTGCCCTTCGGCGGCTACAAACTCTCCGGCGTCGGCCGCGAGATGGGCGCCGCGGCCATCGAGCACTACACCGAACTGAAATCGGTGCTGATCCGCCTCTGACCTGCGTGGTCAAAACCCGGCGAGCTCCCCCGGCGCCGGCTCTTCCATCCCCCGAACCGCAGCAGCGGCCGGGGGATTTTTTTGCTCGACCCGTAGGGCGAATAACCCTACGGGTTATCCGCCACCGATCCCGCGCGGGCTACCCATCAGAAACGGAAATAAGCCGAAGCCGTGGTCTGATCGACATCGAGATCGCCGACCTTCAGCGTCTCCTGCTCCAGGCGCAGCCCGAAGCCACCGATCACGTCCACCTCGGCCCCGAAGCCGTAGAGGGCATCCATGTCCTCGTTCTCGCCGGTAGAGTCGTCATCGTCGCTACGCCACGCATGCACACCGGCAATGCCATACACGCGCACGCGCTGCCCAATCGGGAAGCCCAGGTGCGCATTGACCTGCGCAGACTGCCCGCTGAACTTCTTGTTGCCATCACGCAGCTCGCCAAAGTCCACCACCGCGCCCTCGAAGGACAGGTAGTCGTTCAGGCGATAACCGGCATACGCCTTGTAGCTCTTGTCGAAGTCGTCGAACTCACGCTCATCGACCTCCGAACGGGTAACACCGCCACCGACATAAAGTCCGCTATCGGCCAAAGCCAGAGCCGAACCGGACAGCAGAACAACAGTGGAAACCACTTTCGCCAAACGCATAGAAACCCCATTCATTCGAAATCCCTGGAGCGACAAGAGCGGTCGCTCCGCAAAAACGGCATGGCCAGGTTTGCGGACATTTCTTCCATCGAAGAAACGCGAAAACCCGACATTCCGATGTCGTTTTCGGGCTGCGGAAGTTGCGTTCCGGCCCCATGAAATCGACGCGGGGGATTAAGAAGGGCGGGCGCTGACGCGGGCATCGTAGATGCTCGAAACAAGGAACTGGTTCGGACGATTTCGACGCACCCGAACGGCGACTGGTCAGTAAGGCATTACCGCCATTTGGATTTTGTGCTTGGGGTGAGCTCGCTCGAGTGGTTCGAGTTGGAGGCACTAGCAACTCATGCTTACTTCGACTTTCTGCTTTCGACCCAGGCTGTGTGAAAACAGCGAAGGGCTTGCGCCAGAATCGCATTTGGAATTGGGCCCCGAAAGTACATGCGACTATCTCGACCACCGGTTGTTAACCGCTGCCAGAGTCTTCTGAGGCGATCTACGGCAGTTTGCGGTGGAGAGACGCAGGAAAATGGCCGGCCTCAGGCGCGCAGTACCTCAATGACACCGCTGACGCCCAAAATGCTCAGCAGCCGTTTGAGGTTGTAGGCAAGCACATGCAAGCTCATTTCCGTGCTGACTCGAGGCAGCGTCTTGGTCAGAAAGTGCGTCGCGCCCATCCAATGTTTGAGCGTGCCAAACGGATGCTCTACGGTCTGTCGACGCACACTCATCATCTCCGGTTGGCGATCCAGCCGCTGCTGCATGGCCTCCAGGATTGCTTCGTGTTTCCAGCGCTTGAGTCGGCGGTAATTGCTGGTGGTGCAGTTGCTACGTATTGAGCAGCCCGGACAGTCAGAGCTCCAGTAAGCATCCAACTCGAGGCCATCTTCCACCGTCGAGAAGCGCTTGATCGCACGATGGCCAGCAGGACATTGGTACTCGTCATCAGCGGCTATGTAGATGAAGTCCTGTTTACCGAAGCGCCCTTCAGCTTTGCTGCTGGAAGTCATCGGCTTGGGCACGAAGGGCGTGATGCCCGCCTGCTCGCACGCGAGGATTTCCACTCCGCTGAAGTAGCCTCGATCGGCAACGACGCTGAGGCTTTCAGAACCGGTGGCTTCGCGAGCCTGCTCGGCCATCGTGGCAAGCGCCGCACGGTCATGGCCGACATTGGTGACTTCGTGCGCAACGATCAGGTGATGCTGGGTATCGACCGCCGTCTGCACGTTGTAGCCGACTACGCCGGTGCCTTTACCGCTGGTGGCCATGGAGCGAGCATCCGGATCGGTGAGCGAGACTTGTCCATCTGGTGCTTCGCGTAGCTGCTGCTCCATCTCCTTGAGCGCCTGCATCTGCTGGCGGAGCTTCTCGATTTTGTCCTGGAGGCGGCTGACCTTGGCTTCGGCGACATCGGATTGCGTCCGGTCGGCGGTATCCATCGCCGCCAGATAGCGCTCGATGCTTTTTTCGATCTGCTCCATGCGGGCGCGCAGCTTGCCGTGAGTGAAGTTGCGATCACGGTTGTTGACCGCTTTGAACTTGCTGCCGTCGATGGCCACCAGCGACTGGGAGAACAAGTCGAGTTGGCGACACAGCACGACGAACTGCCGGCAGACATTGCGAATGGCTTTGCCGTTGTCGCGTCGGAAGTCGGCAATGGTTTTGAAGTCTGGTGCCAGCCGCCCGGTCAGCCACATGAGTTCGAGATTGCGCTGGCATTCGCGCTCCAGGCGACGGCTGGACTGGATGCGGTTGAGGTAACCGTAGATGTAAACCTTCAACAGTACAGCGGGGTGATAGGACGGTCGCCCAGTTACGGCAGGAGTGGCCCCATCGAACTCCAGGGCCACCAGATCGAGTTGCTCGACGAAGGCTTCGACTACGCGGATCGGATTGTCTTCGGCGACGAAGTCATCCAGGCATTCGGGAAGTAAGCTGACCTGTGCCCGGCTCACCTCTTCGATGAATCGCTTCATACGCCGCCCCCGCTGAGGTTGCTCCAGCAACTCTAGGCGAGGACGACGTTTTCACACAGCCTAGACCCAAAGCAGACGTTAGGGAAGGCAATCCGATCACCGCATTTTTCTCGCGTAACCCTAAAGCCTGATTCGGATGCAAGGAGATCAATGAACGGACACTCAAAACGATGCACCTTATGGGAAACGCGACTTCCTTCATTGACTTTCTTGGTTGCATTCTCTTGTCGTAATCTCTCAAATGGACAACACGAGCAACACTTCATGGAAACGACCAATGTACGACTTACCCGCAGAACTCAACATAGATGACATCATTGGATCGGAAATCAACCAGATAGGTATTGGCAGGTACGACGTTCAATTCCACTTTGACTCTGGACGATACATCTGTTGCCAGAGCCCTGTCGTGGTAATGAAGGATGATGAGCTGATGTCCTCTTGGAGTGAGGAGTGTGGATGGACGACAACTGCGTTTTCTATTCTGCTCAAATCTCCGGTTGCCAGCTATTGCGTAGAGCCGCGCCAACTGACCATACGTTTGAGTAGTGGTGTTTCCCTATGTCTGCAAGCTACATCTGATCAATACGAATGTATTCAGATTTATCCTGAGGGGTACATTTTCTAAGTTCACAGCTGTGCGCCCACCGTGGGATAAAACTGAGGCGGTCTAAATTACGGATGCGATCTGTCAGTCTTCGGAGCTGTGGGATGTCCGCTCTTGGCCGATTGCAGTCGTTGATAAGTCACGCTCTTAGCCGCTAAAGATTCAATCGCGACCAACACGGCAATGCGCGCTCTGGCTCAGAGCTGTCGTGGTTGACCCAACCCGCCCAAGTCCCTACCCTCTCGCCCGGCGCCTAAGAAACGCCTTAACCAGAGCGGTCCCCCGCACCCGTAAGTGGCGGTATATCCCATCAAGGAATTGGATATGCCCGTTAACTTCCTGCCTGTCTTCGAAGGCATTTCAAATATCGTCCGCGCTTCCGCTTCCACTCTGGAGGCGTCTCATGTCTGACGAAATCCTCATCCCCACCGTCTTCACCCGCCACAAGCGCCAACTCCGCGCGTTGCTACTGGAAGACCAATGCTGGTTCTCCGCCCACGACCTTGGCCGATTGATGGGTATGCCGCAGCTGGAAGAGCGCGTGCCGCGCAATCTGGATGACGACCAACAGCGCTGGGCCTGGCTGCGGGCCAGTCATGGCGACTATGAGGACGAGCTGCTGCTCAGCGAGTCCGGCGTGTATGCCGTGCTGATCCACTACTACCACCCGGAGAATCGCTGCATTCGCCAGTGGATCACCCAGCATGTGGTGCCTTGTCTGCGCGATGCGCTGCGGCATGACGACCGTCAGCCGCGCCGTGAAACGCTGCATGGGCCGACGCAGGCGTTGACGGTGTTGCATTGGCAGGGGTTGCTTTGGGTGCCTTATCGGCAGTGGCCGGAGTTGCCTGCGCAAACCATGGCGTAGCCGGTAGCCACGGTGAAACGGCGTACAACCGCGAACGGTTGTACGCCCTACGTCAGCCATGGCACCCGTAGGATGGCGTTGAGCTTGCGAAACCCATCGATCACGTGGTCGATCCCGAATGGCGCGGGTGGGAGTGGCGTTTTTGGGTGACTTCGGTGTGAGGGTGGCGTGTCTTGCAGCATGGGTTTCGCTGCGCTCAACACCATCCTACGGCTCACCCGGAGAATCGCTGTATTCGTCAGTGGATCACCCAGCATGTGGTTCCCTTATTGCGCGATGCGCTGCGGCATGACGACCGGCAGCCGCGTCGTGAAACGCTGCATGGGCCGACTCAGGCGTTGACGGTGTTGCGTTGGCAGGGGTTGCTTTGGGTGCCTTATCGACAATGGCCGGAGTTGCCCGGGCCAAGCACCGCCTGAGCGCAACGGCGGCGCACACAAGGCACCCGTAGGGCGAATAACCCTACGGGTTATCCGCCGCCCCGCCCAACCGTGCGCTTGCCGGCGAACTCGGCCAAACGGCGCATAACCGCCTCGCGGTTATGCGCCCTACGAACCCTGCCGTAGGAGCGGATCTTATCCGCGAAAATCCCGGCGCCGATGCAACCTTGTAGGAGCGCGCCATGCGCGCGATTCGCGGGCATGGCCCGCTTGTATGGCGTTAGGGTAGGAACCTGTCGGGGTGTGGAGGGACAAGATCCGCTTCTGCAAGCCAGACGGTAGGAGACTTCCCCCACCCACCCGCTCACGACAAGCGCCGATAAGGAATCCATCGGATTGAGTAGCCGCTCAAACCGACAATACCGGCAAGCCTGCGCCAATGTGAGCTCCCGACAGGTTGGACCATCTTCACTGTCGGAGAACCCCATGACAAGCCAAGTTCCGGTTATCGGTATCGATGTCGCCAAGGAGTCGCTGAGCCTCTGCGATACACGCTCGGGCGAGGTATTCGAACTGGCCAATGACGTCCGCACTATCAAGGCCTGGCTGAAAACCCTCCCTCCCTGCTGCGCCATCGCGATCGAAGCGACCAGCACCTATCACATGGATGTTGCGACCCTGGCGCATGCGCGGGGACATCGGATCTACGTCATCAATGGCTTTCGCCTGAGCAACTACCGCAAGGGGATTGGTGGGCGAAACAAGGATGATCGCAGCGATGCCCTGCTGCTGGCCCGTTACCTGACCCACGAACAAGCGCAACTGGAGCCTTGGCAGCCGCCGAGCAAGGCCTACTGCCGCCTGCAGACACTGCTGCATCGGCGTGCTGCACTGGTCCGTAGCGCCATCTCGTTGCGCCAGAGCTTTTCCCAGGATCGCTCCTTGGCCAAGGCGCTAAAGCCTGTTCTCAAGCAAATGGCCACACTGGAGTCACGCCTGGAGAAAGAGATTCAACAGGCGCTGCGAGAGGCTGGCCTAATGGAGCAAAGCAAGCGCTGCCAGGCCATCGAAGGGATCGGACCGCTGACGGCAGCGGCCCTGAACCTGGCATTTCTGCGGGGACGTTTTCGCAATAGCGATGCCTTCATCGCCTTTATCGGATTGGATGTGCGGCTCAAGGAGTCCGGCCGCTATAGCGGCCGACGAAAGCTGACCAAGCAAGGGGACCCTGAAATCCGTCGGCTGCTCCACAACGCGGCCATGGCGGCAGCGCGCACGCAGCGCTGGCAGGCCCTTTACCAAAGCTACCTGGCGCGCGGCCTGAAGAAGATCGAGGCCCTGACTATCCTCGCCCGCAAATTGGCCCGAATTGCCTTTGCCCTGATGCAATCCCAGACCAGCTACCAGCCTCCAAAGCAGGAGCCGTCATTGACATAGAATCTCCTACAGGCGGCATTTCGTGAGCAAGCTCGCACCTGCGAAAAGCCATTGATCCTTGCCGACGAATTACCTTCCTGGCCGCTGAACCTTGTCTCGAAGGCCGCAGTCTGAGGCTCGCCCAACCCTTTGCGCCCCTGGCGTAACCAGCCTTTCGAGCCCTTCATGCGCCCCAAAACCAGCGCCTTCCGTGTGTTGCCGTCCTGCCTGTTCGCCCTGATTTCCCTTTCCCCGCTGGCCCACGCCAGCGGGGAACGCCAATTGGTCGCTTCGATCAACGCCTACCGCGCTCATCCTTCGGGTTGCGGTGCCAGTGCATCGCGTCGCTTGCCGCCGCTTACCTCGCGGGGCGGGCTGGAGTTGCCTATCGACTTCAGCGGCGGCTTGCGCGAGGAGCTTCGCGATGCCGGTTACATGGCGCGGGAGGTGCGCAGCATCCGCCTGGCCGGTGCCGAGGATGCCGGGCAGGCCTTCGATATGCTGCGTGATCGCTATTGCACGGCGCTGCTCGCGCCGCAGTACACCGACGTCGGCGTGACCCGCGAGGACGACGAGTGGCGCCTGGTGCTGGCCAGTTCCGGCGCCGGTGGCAGCGGCAAGCTCGAAGACCCGCGCTCGGCGGCCAAGGCGCTGCTGGCGCAGGTCAACGCCGCCCGTTCGCATTCGCGGATGTGCGGTTCGCGGCGTTTCAGCGCTGCCCGGCCGCTGAACTGGAACAACGCGCTGGGCTCGGCGGCCCAGGCGCACAGCCGCGACATGGCAAGCGAGAACTACTTCGATCATCGCGCCCCGGATGGCGACATGCCCGACGACCGCGCCCGCGCCGCCGGTTACCGCGGCCGCAAGATCGGCGAGAACATCGCCGCCGGCCAAGGCACGGTGAACCAGGCGATGGCCGGCTGGCTGGCCAGCCCCGGGCACTGCGCCAACCTGATGAACCCGATGTTCACCCAGGTCGGCGCGGCCTACGCCAGCAACGCGCGAAGCGACGAAGGCATCTACTGGACCATGGTCTTCGGCGCGCCTTAAGGCCCCAGCAGTTCCGGCGCGTACAGGCTGATGCGCGCCTTCACCAATGCGCCGCCGTGGCGGGTCAGCACGGTCATCTCCTCCGCCGACAGCTTCGCCAGGTTGGTGCCGATCACCGAGGCGAAGGCGGCATCGCCCGGCTGCGCTTCGCCGATTCGGCTGTCGATGGAGAACCACATCGGCTTGGGCCCCTTGCCCGCCAGGTAGCGGTGCTGCAGGCGGTCGAATTCCAGGCCGCGGATCTGCTCCATCATGATGTCCAGCCCCTCCTTGAGGACGATGGCGCCGGACTCGGTCGGCCGGTTGTCGATGGCGAAGGGCTTGCCGCCGTCACTGACGATCACGTAGTCCAGCGCGTTGCGGTCGCGCAGCACCGGGTTCACGCCCATGTTGTCGTAGACCCCGCCGTCGCTGAGCGTCACGTACTCGGTGGTCGCCGCCGGGGCGTAGACGTTCGCATCCAGGCGCAGCGGCGGGAACACCGGCGGAAACGCCGAGGACGCCGCCACCGCCTGGCTGATCGGAAAACCATCCGCCATCACCACGCCCATCTCGTGCTCACCCATCTCGGTCGGCTTGCCGCCGCCGGCGACGAAGAAGAACAGGTTGCCGGTGGCCAGGTTGGTGGCATTGAGATAGATGCGTGGCCCGCCGCTGAGCGCCGAGAGCTTCTGCTTGCCGTACAGGTGCGTGTCGTAGGACTCGGCCAGCTTGAGGATGCGCGAGGAGAACGGATCGAGAACGCCGCCGAGCACCGAGGACACCGCGATGGATTTGGTGCTCAGGAACTGCGCCAGCAGGTCCAGCTTGTCCGCCCTGCCCCAGTTCAGCGCGACGGTCGCGCCGGCAATGCTGCCACCGCTCACGCAGCTCAGCAGATCGAGCTTGTCGAGCAGGCCGAGCGCCTGCAGTTGCTGCATCACCCCGAGGTGAAAAGCGGCGGCGCGATAACCGCCGCCCGACAGCGCGAGACCGATGCGTTTTTCCACTCCCTTGACTTGGATCGACATGTTCCTGGCCCTCCCGATGATGGCCCCTGGATGGCACCGGAAGTCCTGGCAAGCACCGGCAGGATGTCCGGCGTTACCCCGGTGAAACACGTGTAGACCTTACGTCGCAATTCTAGGCGGAGTTTTTGACACCCCCGGTGCGCGGGCCTTCACTGCGCCTGAGAGCAGTCATGACAACCCTTCGCCGGGCGCTTTCGCGCCGGCGAAAAGCCAGCGTGCATGGCCGGTCAGGCAAGGAGGCAGCGCATGGCGAAGTCGGACTATGCGCCACCGGCGATGCGCCGCCTGCGCGTCTATGCCTTCGATCCGCAAGCCGCCACGCTGATCGAGACCGCCCAGATAAGCCACGCCACCATCGAGATCCCCTGGGAGCCGCGCTGGGACGACCCGGTGCTGCCGGGGCCGACCAACGAGTACCTCGAGGTGGTCGACATCGACCCTTCCAGCGGGCAGTTCTACCCGCCGCTGGACCTCGACGATCCCCACGTGCTCGCCCAGGATGGCCTGTCGCCTTCCGAGGGCGATCCGCGCTTCCACCAGCAGATGGTCTTCGCGGTCGCCATGAAGACCATCAAGGTGTTCGAGCGTGCCCTCGGCCGCCGGGTGTTCTGGGCCGAACGCCAGCTGGAGGACGGCAGCTACGAGGAGGTGCGCAAGCTGCGCATCTACCCCCACGCGCTGCGCGAGGCCAACGCCTACTACGACCCGCAGAAGAAGGCGCTGCTGTTCGGCTACTTCAAGGCCTCGCTGACCGACCCGGGGGTGAACCTGCCCGGCGGCTGGGTGTTCACCGCGCTGTCCCACGACATCATCGCCCACGAGACCACCCACGCCATCCTCGACGGCCTGCACCGCCGCTACAGCGAGCCGACCAGCGTGGACAGCCTGGCCTTCCACGAGGCGTTCGCCGACATAGTCGCGCTGCTGATGCACTTCACCCTGCCCGAGGCGGTGTCCAGCCAGCTCGCCGCCCAGCACGGCAACCTCGCCGAGCGCACCTGGCTCAGCGGCCTGGCCCGCCAGTTCGGCGAAGCCACCGGGCGCTACGCGGCGTTGCGCGATGCCATCGACGACAAGGGCAGCGACGGCCAGCCCGACCCGATGCGCCTGGCACGCCTGAGCGAACCTCACGAGCGCGGCGCCGTGCTGGTGGCTGCGGTGTTCGACGCCTTCGTCACCGTCTACCAGAAACGCACCGCCGACCTCTTCCGCCTGGCGCGCATCGAGACCACGCAGACGGCCTTGCCGGTCGAGCTGGTCGAACGTCTGACCGGCGAGGCGGTGAAGGCCGCCGACCACGTGCTGCGCATGTGCATCCGCGCGCTCGACTACCTGCCGCCGGTGGACGTGCACTTCGGCGAATTCCTCCGCGCGATAGTCACTGCCGACAACGACCTGATACCCAACGACCCGCTGAACTACCGCCTGGCGATGATCCAGGCCTTCCGCCGGCGCGGCATCCTGCCGGACAAGTGCCTGTCGCTGGCGCCGGACAGCCTCTTGTGGGAGACACCGTCGGGCAAGCTCGGCGAGCTGCGCCTGCCGGTGTCCGCCGGCGAAGACAGCAAGGGCGCGAAGCTCGACCTGACGCCGCAGTACCGGCGCCCGGAAAGCTACCAGCAGGCCAAGGAGAACCGCCGGCAGATCTGGCACTGGCTGCTCAAGTGCAAGGGCGAGCGCGTCGAGTGGGAACAGGCGCTGGGCGTGTTCCTGGTGTCGTCCAGCGCGCGCAAGGTCCTCGGCACCCTGTTCCCCAATTCGGCCGGCGCCGCTCCGGCGGTGGAAGTCCACTCGGTGCGCTCGTCGCGGCGTTCCGGGCCTGACGGCCAGGACCTGCGCCAGCTGATCGTCGAGGTCACCCAGCGCCGCGAAGGCTACTTCGACGCCTCGCAGCAGCGCCTGCGCGATGGCGGGCCGTTGGCGCACCGCGAGGGCGGCGACTTCACCTTCCGTGGCGGCGCCACCCTGATCATCGACCTGCGCGACGGCGCGCTGCGCTACATCGTGCGCAAGAGCATCGACGACGACGACCGCCTGGAGGCTCAGCGGCGCTTCCTGCAGGTCGGCAGCGCGTCGCTGGCGCTGACCTATCGCGGTATCCGGCGTGGCGACAATCCCTTCGCCATGACCCACCGGGGAGTCTGATGCCATGCGCGAACCGGCTTGCGGCAACATCGCGGTGCGCATGTACCGCGGCATCCTCGGCGACTGCTTCCTGCTGCGCCACGGCGAGGATGGCCAGACCCGCCACATCCTCATCGACTGCGGCGTGCTGCAGGGCGTGCAAGGCGCGCGCGAGCGCATGAAGGCGATAGTCGAGGACATCCACGCCCTCACCCAGGGCGAGCTCGACCTGGTGGTAGTCACCCACGAACACCACGATCACCTCTCCGGTTTCAGCTACGAGAAGGCGCGCTTCTTCGGCCAGGACTTCGACATCCACGAACTCTGGCTGGCCTGGACCGAAGACCCCAACGACGCGCTGGCGGTGTCCCTGCACCAGCGCTTCAGCAAGAGCAAGGCGGCGCTTAACAAGGTCGTGCAGCTCACCGCGCTGGCCAATGACCCGCGCATCGGCACCCTGCGCGGCCTGGCGGCGTTCGTCGAACCGCTGCCGGCAGACGGCTCGCGCAAGACCACCATCGACCTGCTCAAGGACAAGGCCGGCGCCAGCGCCACGCGCTACCTGAAGCCGGGCGACGTGCTGCATCCGGAGCGCTTGCCGAGCCTCAAGACGATGGTGCTCGGTCCGCCCCGCGACGAGCAGCGCCTGCGCAAGGACGCCCCGGCGAAAGGTGCGGGACGGGAGGTCTACCTCACCGACGGCGAGGAAGCCTTCGCCATCGAGGACCGCGCCCGCCGCGAGCTGGGCGAAGAGCCGCTGATCAGCGAGCTGCCCTTCGCGCGGCCCTACCAGCGCCTGCTCGACGATGCGCGCAAGGTCGCGGCGAGCGCGGACGGCGGCGGCGTCGAACAGCTCTATTTCGCGGAGGCCAATGACTGGCGGCGCATCGAGGCCGAGTGGCTGGACGGCGCCGAGGCCATGGGCCTGAAAATGGACTCCGACACCAACAACACCAGCCTGGTACTGGCCTTCGAATTGGCCGACCACCAGGTGCTGCTGTTCCCCGGTGACGCCCAGGTCGGCAACTGGCTGTCCTGGGGCGACCAGACCTACCCGCCGCAAGCGAGCGCGGAGCAACCGACGCCAGCGACCCGCGATGACATCCTCGCCCGCGTCAGCCTGTACAAGGTCGGCCACCACGGCAGCCACAACGCCACCCTGCGCGAATTCGGCCTGGAGAAAATGACCTCGCCGCGCCTGGTGGCGATGCTCCCGCTGGTGGAAGCGGTGGCGCAGCAGAACGAATGGCAGATGCCCTACCCCGACCTGTTCCAGGCCCTGCAGCAGCGCACCGAGGGGCGCATCGTCAGCGGCGACGGCGACCCGGCGAAGGAAAAGGCCGCTTTCACGGCACAGCCCAGCGATGAACGCTATCCGGCGCAGGTCGAGCATGACCCGGGCGGGCTCTGGGTCGAATTGAGCATTCCCTACGAGAAGTGCCGGCACTAGAGGATCGTGCGCAGACGCACGCGAGGAGACGAGCAAATGGAAATCGAGGCAATGATTTCGGCGGTACAGACGGCCCTGGGCATCGACGTGGACGGGCGTGCGGGTCCGCAGACCTGGGGCGCGATCTACACCAAGATCGTCGGCCCGCTGCCGGCCGAGGCCGAGGAAGCCAACATCTCGGCGGTGGACCCGCGCAGCGAAACGCTGATCGCCACCCTGCTGCCGGAGGTGCGCCCCTACGCCCGCGCGCTGGTGCAGAAGGCCACGGCCGCCGGCATTCGCATCAAGGTCATCAGCGCCCTGCGCACCTACGCCGAACAGGACCAGCTCTACGCCCAGGGGCGCACCGCGCCCGGCACGGTCGTCACCAACGCCAAGGCCGGCCAGTCCAACCACAACTTCGGCATCGCCTTCGACGTCGGCGTGTTCGAGGGCAACAAGTACCTGGGCGACTCGCCCAAGTACAAGGCGGTGGGCGCGCTCGGCATCGAACTCGGCCTGGAATGGGGCGGCAACTGGAAGAGCATCGTCGACCAGCCCCACTTCCAGCTGCGCCCGACCTGGGCGGCGGAGATAAGCGAAAGGGACATGCTGGCCGAACTGCGTAAGCGCAAGGCCGATGGGCGCGCGGTGTACGCCTGAGCGAAGGCCGGCAACCCGGACAGGGATGTCGCCAAGCAGGCCCGCCAGCGACTGGCGGGCAGGAGGCGAACATGGACTACCAAGGCAAGGGTGTTCCGCTGGACGACAGCGGCATGGATCAGGTGTGCGCGGCCCTGGGCGTGGCCGACGCGGAGGTCTGGGCGGTGCTGACGGTGGAGACGCGCGGCTTCGGCTTCCTCACCGACCGGCGACCGCAGATCCTCTTCGAGCGGCACGTCTTCCACCGCCTGACCAAGGGCAAGTTCGACGCGGGCAACGCGGACATCAGCAACGTCACTCCCGGCGGCTACATCGGCGGCGCCGGCGAGTACGACCGGCTAGCCAAGGCAATTGCGCTGGACAAGGCGAACGCGCTGCAGAGCGCTTCATGGGGCATCGGCCAGGTGATGGGCTTCAACTTCAAGACCGCCGGCTACGCCTCCACCGACAAGTTCGTCGCCGGCATGGTCAAGGACGAGAACAGCCAGCTGCTGGCCATGGCCAATTTCATCAAGGAAAACGGCCTGGCCGCCGCCCACGCCAAGTACCAGGTGCTGCTGCCTGACCTGCAACTGCGCACCGCCCAGGCGGCGCTGAAGTACCTCGGCTTCAACCCCGGGCCGATCGATGGGATTCGCGGCCGCCAGACCACTTCCGCGCTGATCGGTTTCCAGCACGGCGAGGGGCTGCCGGAGAGCGGGCTGCTCGACCAGGACACCTTCGCCCGCTTGCAGGCGAAGGCGTTTCCCTAGCGGACTGGCCCGGGCGCTTGCGCCTCAGAAGTTGTACGACATGCCGACGCTGACGCTGCCCAGGCGGGTGTCATAGAAGTTGATGTTGCTGTTCTCTTCGCCGTAGTTGACTGCCGCGCGGGTGCTCCAGTCCTTCAGGCCGAAGGGTTCCAGGTAGGTCGCCGAGAGCGACACGCCGTAGCGGTCGACGTTCTGCTTCTGGTCGTAGATCGGGTTGGTGTGATCGCTCTTCAGGTGCCCGCCGAAGGCGTCGGCGCCGAACTGCCAGCCCTGCAGGCCAAGGTAGCTGTAGCCGAGGTCGGCCTGGTAGCCGTCCATTTTCATGGCGTTACCGTCCAGGTCGCGGTCGATGTAGCTCAGGGTCGGGGTCAGGACGTTGTCCTTGTCGATCTGCCAGCGGTAGCTGACGTCGAGCTTCTTGTCCTTGCCGTTACGGTCGAGCAGGTCCTGCTGGTCCTGGCTCAGGCCGAGGGCGGTGCCGCTGCGCTCGTGGTTGAGGTCGATCTTGCGCTGGGTGTAGGTGACGTCGAAGTCGGACTGGAAGATGTTTTCCCAGCCCAGGCGGAAGCCGTTGCTGGTGCGGTCGGTGGTCTTGCGGTCGGCGCCGGACACGTACGGGTCCTTCCAGACCTCCTGGGGCGTGGAGCCGAGCAGGCTGAAGCGCAGGTTGCCGGGGTCGCCGATGCCCTGGCGCAGGCCCAGGTCGATGACGCTGTCCTCGTTGATGAAGTCTTCCATCGCGGTGCCGGCGAAGAACTGCGTGCGGCTGCCGGCCAGGGTGTAGGACAGGCCGAAGGCCGGGACGACCTTGGTGTAGCTCTTGCTGTCGGGGCTTCCGCCGAGCGAGTCGATGTTCTTGTCCGACACGTGGGTGCCGGTGACAGTTGCGATCTGGTTGGTCTTCATCTGGTCGCTGGTGACACCCAGCGAGACGTTGCCGCTCAGGCCGTCCTGCTGGGGAATCTGGTCGTAGGCCTGGGCGCTGAGGGCGATGGCGCCTCCCAGCGGGATGAACAAGAGATGGCGCATGCTGTCCGGCTCCTTGCGGTCGTGAAGGTGGGGCGAAGCTGCGCCGCGAAGCTGAAGACACTATTAAGGGCGGCACGAACGCACCTGGGAGCTGACGGATTGCAGACTCCGCGCGTCCGGCGCGCACGTGGCGCCATGACTGGATACGAGCTCACCCAGGCAGAAGGGTTGGCGCAGAGCCTCCCCGCTTGTGGCGGAGGTCACTTTCCAGACATGCGGACGATTTTTTGTATACAAACCGGTAGCCAAACACGGATGTTCGTGTCTACAGTGCGTGCACAAAAACAAAAGCGAGTCCTCCAGCCATGAATGATCGTTCAGCTGTAGCGTCCGCCGGCGCACGTCCGGAAGACGAGAATCTCGGAATAGGCGCCAACCTGGCGTATGGCCTGCAACACGTCCTGACCATGTACGGCGGGATAGTCGCGGTGCCGCTGATCCTCGGCCAGGCGGCCGGGCTCTCCCCCGGCGAGATCGGCATGCTGATCGCCGCCTCGCTGTTCGCCGGCGGCCTCGCCACCCTGTTGCAAACCCTCGGTATCCCCTTCTTCGGCTGCCAGTTGCCGCTGGTGCAGGGCGTGTCCTTCTCCGGCGTCGCCACCATGATCGCCATCCTCGGCGGCGGCTATGCCGGCGGTGGCATCCCGGCGGTGCTCGGCGCGGTGATGTGCGCCGCGGCCATCGGCCTGCTGATCACCCCGGTGTTCTCGCGCGTCACCCAGTTCTTCCCGCCGCTGGTCACCGGCACCGTCATCACCACCATCGGCCTGACGCTGATCCCGGTCGCGGCGCGCTGGGCCATGGGCGGCAACTCCCAGTCCCCCGAGTTCGGCAGCACCGCGAACATCGGCCTGGCGGCCGTCACCCTGCTCATCGTGCTGACCCTGAGCAAGCTGGGCAGCGCCTCGATCTCGCGCCTGTCGATCCTGCTGTCGATGATCATCGGCACCCTGATCGCCGTCGCCCTGGGCATGACCGACTTCTCCAAGGTCAGCGAAGGCCCGATGGTCGCCCTGCCCTCGATCTTCCATTTCGGCGCGCCGACCTTCCATGCCGCCGCCATCATCTCGATGTGCATCGTGATCCTGGTGACCCTGGTGGAAACCTCGGCGGACATCCTCGCGGTCGGCGAGATCATCGGCACCAAGGTCGACTCCAAGCGCCTGGGCAACGGCCTGCGCGCGGACATGTTGTCGAGCCTGATCGCGCCGGTGTTCGGCTCCTTCACCCAGAGCGCCTTCGCGCAGAACGTCGGCCTGGTCGCCGTGACCGGCGTGAAGAGCCGCTACGTGGTGGCGACCGGCGGGCTGATCCTGGTCACCCTCGGCCTGCTGCCGGTGATCGGCCGGGTGGTCGCCGCGGTGCCGCCGTCGGTGCTCGGCGGCGCCGGCCTGGTGCTGTTCGGCACGGTGGCGGCGAGTGGCATCCGCACGCTGTCGAAGGTCGACTACCGCAACAACATGAACCTGATCATCGTCGCCACCTCGATCGGCTTCGGCATGCTGCCGATCGCCGCGCCGAGCTTCTACGAGCACTTCCCCAGCTGGGTTTCGACCATCTTCCACTCGGGCATCAGCTCGGCGGCGATCATGGCCATCCTGCTCAACCTGGTGTTCAACCACTTCACCGCCGGCAATTCCGACCAGCAGTCGGTGTTCGTCGCCGCCAGCGACCGCACCCTGCGCTACCAGGACATCGCTGGACTGAACGATGGCGACTACTTCCTCAAGGGCAAGCTGTACGACAAGGACGGCAACGAAGTGCCGGTGCTCGGTGACGAGCACGACCATCCGGCGCCACAGCCTCGTCACCCCGGCCCCGGCGCGCTGCGCCAGACCAGCGACAGCAGCGCCTAGCAGAGGTTTCTGAAGGAAATCTGAAGCATGTCTTCAGGATCATTCAGACTGCATTAAGCGCGACGTCCTACAGTCGAGCCTTCAGTTTCCGGAGGCTCGGCTCATGAAAGCACCCCTGATCACCCTCGCCGTGGCCGGCGCCATTGCCGGCCCCGCCTTCGCCCAGGCCGGCGAAGTCACCCTCAGCACCACGCTGAAGGACTACAGCGGCCGCAAGGCGTACCTCGCCATCTACCTCACCGATGCCCAGGGTCACTACCAGAAGACCCTCTATGTGGCCGGCAAGAAACCCAAGTACTACCGCCACCTCACCGACTGGGCCCACGGCAGCGGTCTGCGCCCGGCCGAGTTCGACGGCCTGAGCGGCGCCAGCGTGGGTGCCGGCGACAACCTGACCGTCAGTGCGCAGATCGCCGACAACCTGATCGACGCCGGCTACGAGATCCGCATCGACAGCGCGGTGGAAGACCAGCAGGAAAACCGCGCCGAGGTGAAGGTGCCGCTGACCCGCGCCGGCGCTGGCAAGGCAGTGGCCGGCAGCGGCTACGTCAGCAGCTTCAGCTACAAGCTCTGAGACCTCGGAGGTCACCATGCTTCGTCAGTTGCACGCCTGGCCGGGGGTCATCCTCGCCCTCCTGCTCCTGATCCTGTCCGCCAGCGGCGCGGTGCTTTCCACCCAGCCGCTGGCCGAACGCGTTGCCGCCCCGGCCACCGAACCGACCACCAGCGTCGCCGTACTGGCCTCGCAAGTGGCGCGCCAGGTACCCGGCATCGAGCGCCTGGACCGCCACCCGTCCGGCCTGCTGGTCGCCCATTACCAGCGCGGCAGCGAGCATGGCGCGGTACGCATCGACCCGAACAGCGGCGTGGTGCTCGGCACCTACCAGACCCCGGCGATCTACGGCTGGACCCGCGACTTGCACCGTTGCCTGCTGCTGGGCACCACCGGCCACGCCCTGGCCGGCCTCGGCGCCCTCGGCATGCTGCTGCTGAGCCTTTCCGGCGTGGTGATGCTGGCCCGCCGCCAGGGCGGTTGGCGCAACCTGGCCAAGCCGGTCCATGGCCAGGGCCCGTCGCGCTGGCACAGCCAGGTCAGCCGCCTGCTGCTCCCGGTCCTGCTCGCCCTGGGCATTTCCGGCGCCTACCTGTCGGCGGACAACTTCGGCCTGGTCGCCGACGGCATGGACAACGAACCCGCCATGCCGACGGAAGTGGCCAAGGGCGCACGCCCCGATCCGATCCAGTTGAAGGCCCTGCGTGACGTCCCCCTGAAAGACCTGCGCGAGCTGGATTTCCCGGCCCAGGACGACCCCGCCGACGTCTTCACCCTGCGCACCGCCCAGGGCGACGGCTATGTCGATGCGGTGAATGGCGCCCTGCTCGGCTACCAGCCCCACGGCACCGCGCGGAACATCTACGAGTTCATCTACCAGCTGCATACTGGCGAGCTGTTCGGCGTCTTCGGCCCGCTCATGGGCCTGGCCGCGCTGAGCGTGCCGCTGCTCGGCTTCACCGGCCTGGTGCTGTTCCTGCGCCGCCGCCGTGCCGCCCAGCACCAGGGCGAAATTGCCGCCGAGGACGCCGATTGCGTGATCCTGGTGGGCAGCGAATCGAACAGCACCTGGACCTTCGCCCGCACCCTGCAACGCGCGCTGGAGGGCGCCGGCCGGGTGGTCTACAGCGCCCCCATGAGCCAGGGCGCGCGCGACTTCCCCGCCGCCCGCGAGCTGCTGGTGCTGACCGCCACCTATGGCGACGGCGGTGCGCCGCAATCGGCCGCAGGCTTCCTCGAACGCCTTGAACATCTGCGTCTGCCGAAGGCCGCTCGGGTCGCCGTGCTCGGCTTCGGCGACCGCCGTTTCCCGCGCTTCTGCCAGCACGCCGTGGACGTCGAGGGCGCCCTGCTGGCCCTCGGTTTCCACGCGCTGATGCCGCGTCGCGACATCGACGCCGGCTCGCTGGAAGCCTTCCACGCCTGGGGCCGCGACCTCGGCGACCGCCTGGGCATCGCCCTGGACCTGGCCCACGAGCCCGACGCCCCGCCGCTGGGCCAATTCCGCCTGCTCGACAAGCGCATCCACCAGGCCCCCGGCGACCAGCCGCTGGCCGTGCTGCGCCTGGAACCTGAAGGCACCGCCAGCGACTACCAGGCCGGCGACCTGCTGGCCGTCATGGCACCGGGAGCCACCACGCCGCGCTACTACTCGCTGGCCAGCGACAGCGCCCACGGCGTGCTGGAGATCTGCGTGCGCCTGCGCGACGGCGGGCTCTGCTCGAGCTACCTGCACGGCCTGGAAACGGGCGCCACGCTGGACGGCTTCGTCCAGGCCCATCGCGAATTCCGCCCGTCGCCGGGCAGCGCGCCGCTGATCCTGATCGGCGCCGGCAGCGGCATCGGCCCGCTGGTCGGCTTCGCCCGGCGCAACTCCCGGCAGCGCCCGCTTTACCTCTACTGGGGCGGCCGCGTACCGGAAGCCGGGGTGCCCTTCGACGGCCATCTCGACCGCGCCCTGGCCGAAGGCCGCATCAGCGAACTGCGCACCGCCTACTCTGCCGGCCCGCAACGCGCCTATGTGCAGGACCGTCTGAGCCAGGACGCCCAGCAACTGCGCCAACTGGTCGTCGACGGCGCGCAGATCCTGGTGTGCGGCGGCCGCAACATGGCCGAGGGCGTGCGCCAGGCCTTCGATGAAATGCTCGCGCCCCTGGCGCTGAGCGTCGAACACCTGCGCGCCGGAGGCCGCTACCGTGAAGACCTGTTCTGACCTCGGCGCCCTGCAGCGCTACAGCCTCAACGGCCCGACCATGGGCAGCCGCTACAGCGCGGTATTCCATGCCGCGCAGGGGTTCGACACGGTGCCGCTGGCCCAGGCGCTGTACGAGGCGGTCGACGACGTCGACTGGCAGATGTCCAGCTGGCGAACGGATTCCGACCTGATGCGCTTCAACGCCCTGCCGCCCGGCGAATGGATGACCCTGCCTGCCAACCTGGTCTGGGTGCTGCAAACCGCGGTGCAGGTGGGTGCGGAGTCCGGTGGCGCCTTCGATATCGCCGTGGCCGACCTGGTGCAGGCCTGGGGCTTCGGGCCAGGCCGCAAACCGGCTGACTGCTTCAGCCGCGAGGCTCTGGAAAGGCAAGCGCGCGTCAGCGCTTCAGCCGCGCTGGAGTTCGACTTCGATGCTGGGCGGGTACGCAAACGCCAGCCGGTGCGCCTCGACCTGGGCGGGATCGCCAAGGGCTTCGGCGTCGACCAGTTGGCCCGCGCACTGGAGCGCCATGGCATCCACGACTACCTGGTGAGCATTGACGGCGAACTGCGCGCCGCCGGCAGCAAGCCCGACGGCAGCCCCTGGACGGTCGCCATCGAGAAACCCGAAGCCGGCGTACGCGAAGCCTTCTCGGTACTGGAACTGGGCGAAGGCGCCCTGGCGACTTCCGGCGACTACCGCCACTTCCACGACCTGGAAGGCCATCGCGTCGCCCACACCATGGACCCGCGCCGCGCTGTGCCGCTGGACAACCCATTGGCCTCGGTCTCGGTGCTGGCGCCCAGCTGCATGCTGGCCGACGCCTGGGCCACGGCCCTGCTGGTGCTCGGCCCCGAAGCCGGCCCGGCGCTGGCCTGCGAGCGCGGCATGAGCGCCCTCTTCCTGCTGCGCGACGGCGACGCCATCCGCCAGCTGTGGATTCTCGAAGGCCGGGTGCAGGACTGAGGTTCAGGCCACCTGCGCGCTCGCCTGCGGTTCCAGCAGGCTGATGAAGGCCCGCAGCGCCGGGGTATCGGTGCCGCGCCGCCAGAACAGCCAAGTGGTGGCCTCGGCGTGCTTGGGCGCCAGGTGGTGGATGGTCACGTTGCGCCCGCCGGCCAGGCTGTCGAACATCGCTTTCGGAATGATCGCCACGCCACCGCCGGCTGCGATGCAGGCGAGCATGCCGTGGTAGGACTCCATCTCCATGATCTTGCCCGGCACCACGCGGTCTTCTGCGAACCAGCCTTCCAGGCGCTTGCGGTAGGAGCAGGTGTCGCGGAAGGCGAAGACCGTCTCCCCCGCCACGTCGCGCGCATCGCGCACCGGCGCATGGCCCTGCACGCTCATCAGCACCAGCTCTTCCTGGAACACCGGGCGGCCGTCCAGCTGCGGGTGGTTGGCCGGGCCGTCGGCGAAGGCGGCGATGAAGCGCCCGGAAAGCACGCCGTCGATCATCTCGCCGGAGGGGCCGGTGGAGAGGTCCAGCTGCACCTTGGGGAAACGCTGGTGGTAGCGCGCCAGCAGCTCGGGGATGCGCACCGCGGCGGTGCTCTCCATGGAGCCCAGGGCGAAGCTGCCGTGAGGTTCCGCCCCGCTGGCCACCTGACGCGCTTCTTCGACCAGATCGAGGATGCGCTCGGCGTAATCGAGGAAACTCCGACCAGTGGGCGACAGGCGCAGGCGCGACTTCTCGCGGATGAACAGCTCGGCGCCCAGCTCGCTTTCCAGCTGCTTGATGCGCGTGGTCAGGTTCGACGGCACGCGGTGTAGACGGTTCGCCGCGGCGGTGATGCTGCCGTCCTGGGCGACGGCGCGGAAGAACTCGAGCTGGGTCAGGTCCACATTTCTCTCCGGAAGAACGATTCTTTCAGAATTATTCATTTGTCATGAACGATACGCCACCTTACTTTCTTCCCCATGCCGGCGCCAGGGGCGCTGGCCGAATCACCGTCGCCGCCGACACACGGCGGCCACCTCACCTGCTGACAAGGAACATCCGATGAACCAGATCGCCGCGATCCCGGCTGCCATCTCGCGCAGCCCCGCCACCGGCCAGGAACTGGCCCGCTACCCCTTCCAGGACGCCGACCAGCTGGAAGCCGTGCTGGCTTCCACCGACAGTGCCTTCCGCCAGTGGAGCAAGACCTCGGTAGCCGAGCGCGTCGCCGTGCTGCGCAAGATGGCCGAAGTGCTGCGCGCCAACGTCGAGCCGATGGCCCGCATGGAAGCCCAGGAAATGGGCATGCCGGTCACCCAGGCCCGCGGCGAGATCAACAAGTGCGCCAACCTCTGCGACTGGTACGCCGAGCACGGCCCGGCGATGCTCGAAGACGAGAAGACCAGCATCGAAGGCGCCTGGATTTCCTACCTGCCGCTGGGCCCGGTCCTGGCCGTGATGCCGTGGAACTTCCCGACCTGGCAGGTCATGCGTGGCGCGGTGAGCATCATCCTCGGCGGCAACACCTACGTGCTCAAGCACGCGCCGAACGTCATGGGCTGCGCCTACCAGCTGCAGCAAGCCTGGCTGGACGCCGGCCTGCCGGAAGGCGTGTTCGCCGTGCTGAACGTCGAGCCGCCGCTGGTCTCCAAGGCCATCGCCGATGACCGCATCGCCTCCATCGCCGTGACCGGCAGCGTGGGCGCGGGCGCCGCCATCGCCTCCCAGGCCGGTGCCGCGCTGAAGAAGTGCGTACTGGAGCTGGGCGGTTCCGACCCCTTCATCGTGCTTGCCGATGCCGACCTCGACGCTGCCGTGAAAGCCGCCGTCACCAGCCGTTTCGGCAACTGCGGCCAGGTATGCATCGCCGCCAAGCGCATGATCCTGGAAGAATCCATCGCCCCGGCCTTCACCGAGAAGCTGCTGGCCGCGGTCAAGGCCCTGAAGATCGGCGACCCGCTGGCGGACGACACCTTCGTCGGCCCGATGGCCCGCTTCGACCTGCGTGACGAACTGCACGGCCAGGTGCAACAGGCCATCGCCGACGG
This sequence comes from Pseudomonas knackmussii B13, assembly GCF_000689415.1. Classification (NCBI taxonomy): domain Bacteria; kingdom Pseudomonadati; phylum Pseudomonadota; class Gammaproteobacteria; order Pseudomonadales; family Pseudomonadaceae; genus Pseudomonas; species Pseudomonas knackmussii. The sequence goes on from NZ_HG322950.1 coordinate 3,064,527, forward strand.
CGCCACCCTGCTGCTGGGCGGCCACAAGATCGAAGGCGAAGGCAACTACTACGCGCCGACCGTGCTGGCCGACGTGAAGCCGGGCAACACCGCCTTCGCCAAGGAAATCTTCGGCCCGGTGGCCTCGCTGATCGTCGCCCGCGACGCCGAGCATGCCGTCGAGCTGGCCAACGACAGCGAGTTCGGCCTGTCCAGCGCGCTCTGGACCGCCGACAAGGAAAAAGCCCAGCAGATCGCCCGTCGCCTGGTCACCGGTGGCGTGTTCATCAACGGCTTCTCCGCTTCCGACCCGCGCGTACCGATCGGCGGCGTGAAGAAGAGCGGTTTCGGCCGCGAGCTGTCGCACTTCGGCCTGCGCGAGTTCCTCAACCCGCAGACCGTTTGGGTCGACCGCAAGTAAGGCTTATCCTCAGCCTTCGTCCTACGCCGCTCTCCTCGGCGCGGACGCAGTCCGCCCCGGCACTTCGCCGGGGCGTTTCCCCTTAAGGAGGTCCCATGATCGAGCTGTACTACTGGCCCACCCCCAACGGCCACAAGATCACCCTGTTCCTCGAAGAGTCCGGCATCGACTACCGCATCCACCCCGTGGATATCAGCGCCGGCGACCAGTTCAAGCCCGAATTCCTCGCCTTCTCGCCGAACAACCGCATGCCGGCGATCATCGACACCGCGCCCGCCGACGGCGGCGAACCGATCACGGTGTTCGAGTCCGGCGCCATCCTCGTCTACCTCGCCGAGAAGACCGGGCAGTTCCTGCCCAGCGACGTGCGCGGCCGCAAGACGGTGCTGGAATGGCTGTTCTGGCAGGTCGGCGGGCTCGGCCCGATGGCCGGGCAAAACCACCACTTCGCCCAGTACGCCCCGGAAAAACTCCCCTACGCCATCGACCGCTACGTGCGCGAGACCAACCGCCTGTACGGCGTGCTCGACCATCGCCTGGCGAAAGTCCCCTTCCTCGGCGGCGAGCACTACAGCATCGCCGACATGGCCAGCTACCCCTGGGTGGTGCCGTGGAAACGCCAGCTGCAGAACATCGAGGAATTCCCCCACCTCAAGCGCTGGTTCGATCACATAGCCGAGCGCCCGGCGACCATTCGCGCCTATGAGAAAGCCCAGCCCTACTCGTCGCGCCCAGCCGTTACAGAGGAAGGCAAGAAGCTCCTCTTTGGGCAGACGGCGGCGAGTTTGGGGAAGGTCTGAGCGCACCGACCCACCCGTAGGGCGCATAACCGCATTCGCGGTTATGCGCCGCCACCCGGCATGAAAACGGCGGATAACCCCTTCGGGGTTATTCGCCCTACAGGTTCGGCATTCGTGCCGTGTGGTTCGCGAGCAAGCTCGCCCTACGAACCTTGCCCCGGCCGATAGCCCTGCGCCAACAGCCACCCCTGGAACACCCGCCGCTGCTCTGGCGGCAACGCGGCCAGCACCTGCGCTTCCGGCTCGCTCTGCAGGCGCCGTAACCACGGCGCCAGCTCCAGCCCTTGCAGATGCCAGATGCCCAGCGGCTGGTCGGGGCTGACCACCACCTCCGCCTCATCGACGAAGCCGTCGCGCAACACCGGCGCGCGCTCGATGCTCAAGGCGGAAAAATCCGCGGGCAGATGGCTGGGCACCGCGTCCGGCCAACCCCGCCGCGCCTGCCAGAACGGCTGCTCGGGCCATTGCTGCTCGTCGGCGTAGAAATCCCGGCCTACACGGGCGAAGCGCAGGAACAACTGCTCGACCCGGCGCTGATGGAAACGCCGCGCCAGCTCCGCGCGCTCCGGCTTTTGCAGCAGCGTGTTGATCACCGCAGGCGCCTGCAATGCCGAGGACAGCGACTGGAAAACGCCATTGCCGGACAGCGGATCAACCGCCATGGCCGCATCGCCCACGCGAATCCAGTTGTCGCCGCAGGCCCCCAGGCTGAGGATCGCCGTGCTGCTGCGGGCGTGCAGTTCCAGGTCGCGCTCCTCGGCAGTGCCGAAGAATTCGCGTACCAGCGCCGAAGCCGCGCGCCGTTCGCGGCAGTACGCCGGCAATTGGTCCTTACCCGGCAATTCGCTGCTGGCCACGTCCAGGGTCAGCTGCCAGTAACAGCGTCCATCGGCCAGCCGCGCCATCCAGGCCCAGCCATCGGGCAGGCTCTCCACTGCACTGGCCACCGGCCCCGGCTCGCCTTGCCAGCGGCTCAGCAGGCTGAGGGTTTCCGGGCCGCGCCGCGCCTTGCCGCCCTTCTGGTTCAGCGGCGCCTGGCGGCCGCGCGCTTCGACAAGGAAGCTGGCGTCCAGTTCGCGGCCGCTTTCGAGGCGAACGGAGTGCCCTTCGATGCCCAGCACGCGGTCCTCGATGACCTCGACACCGGCCACGCGCAGGTCCTCGCGCAAGCCCTGGTCGAACAGCGGGCGGTCCAGCAGGAATTCGACGTTCTGCGCGCTTTCCTGGCCGTTCCAGCGAACTCGCCTTTGCGAAGGCGGCGCGGCGCAGTCCAGCGCATGGTTCAAGCCAGCGTGCTGCAGCCCTTCGAGTACCCGCTGCGAAACCCCTTCGACGGCAGCGAAGCGGCGCCACTCGCTGACGACGGTGACGGCGTAGCCGAGGCGGCGCAGGCCGATGGCGGTCGCTGTGCCGGCGGGGCCGGCGCCGAGGATGAGGACGTGCGGTCCGCTCACGGCCCGACCTTCCGCTCGATGCCCTTGTAGGCCGCGCGTTCGCGCATCAGTCCTAGCAATGCGTCGTTCGACAACCCCGGAAGCTCAGCCAGCAAGGCCGCCAGATGCCCGCAGAATGCCGCGCAACCCAGACTCGCGCCTGCCTGCCCGCCCACCTTCACGGCAGCACCGAAATCGGCGAACGGGCTATCCAGCCAGGACCATTCACCCTCCGCGCAGCGGGCATCGCCGGTCACGCGAATCACGCCCGGATAGGCCGCCGGGAATACCGGCTCGCCCCGCGCCGGGCTGGAGGCGCAGACCAGCACGCCCGCGTCCAGCAGATCGGCCACCGCCTCGCGAAGAATCGGCCGGTCCTGGCGCACGCCCAGGCTGAGGTTGACCAGGCGCACGCCCTGCTCGCCCAGCCAGTGAAGCGCAGCTGCAATTTGCAGCGGGCTGGTCACGCCGCGTCCGTCGAACACCTGGGCGACGCTGAAGCGAGCTTCTGGAGCGCGCGTCGAAATCGCCTGGATCACCGCCGAGCCGTGGCCAAGCACATCCGGCGTGAGTGGCAGTTCGTCCAATCCCTCATCGGACAGACGAAAGCAGCGCCCATCCACCACCCGCTCGGTTTGGGAGTCCGCGTGACCGCTATCGACCACACCCACCCGCAGTTCAGGCACCCTCGCCTCCTGCAGCGACAGCGTTCGCAACCTGCTCCCGCAGCGTGCCTTCCTGCAGCTCCAGGCGCAGATCGGCTTCCGCCAGCGTCGAGGGCCGGTGGCTGATGAGGATGCGCGTGCGCCCGGCGAACAGCCGGTCGATGGCGGCGATCACTTCGCGCTCGGTACTTTCGTCGACCTGCGAGGTGGCTTCGTCGAGCACCAGGATCAGCGGGTCCTGCAGCAGCGCGCGGGCAATGGCGATGCGTTGTTTCTGCCCGCCGGAAAGTTGCTGGCCGCGCTCGCCCAAGGGGCTGTCGAGCCCTTCCGGCAGGCTGGCGATCAGGCTGTCGAGCTGGGCCAGCGCGGCGACCCGCTCGATATCCACGCGGGTCACGTGGGGCGCGGCGTAGCTCAGGTTGTCGGCCAGGCTGCCGCGGAACAGCACCAGTTCCTGGCTGACCACGGCGATGCGCCGGCGCAGCTGCAGCAGGTCGAGTTCGCGCAGGTCCACGCCGTCGAGGAGGATGCGGCCCTGGTCGGGGTCGTAGAAGCGTTGCAGCAGGTCGATCAGGGTCGATTTGCCGACGCCGGACGGGCCGCTCAGCGCGACTTTCCGTCCCGCCGGAATGACCGCATTGACCTCGCGCAGCACCGGCTGATGGCGCCCGACATGGCTGAAGCCGAGGTTATCCAGGCGCAGTTCGCCAACGTTGGGCATCGCCTTGGGCTGCGCGGGCGAGGTCACGCCCGGCGCTTCGCCGCGCAGCTCCATCACCCGGCCGAGGCTGACGGTCATGCGCTGCAAGGCGACATACAGGCCGAGCAGGCTCTGCACCGGGCCGATGGCCATGCCCAGGTAGGTGGAGAAGGCGATCAGCGAGCCCAGCTGCCAACTGCCCTGCACCACCCAGTAACCGCCGACGAGGAAGGCGCAGGCGCGCGACAGGGACATCAGCGTCCCCGGCACGGCCTGGGTGAAGAATTCGGTGAGCTGCAGGCGCAGCAGCTGGCCCAGGTAGTTCTGCCCCAGCCCTTCCAGGCGTCTGGCTTCGCGGGATTGCTGGCCGGCCGACTGGATGAACTTCATGGCCGGCAGGGTCTCGACGAAGAACGACGACATGTCCGCCGAGCGTTCGCGCAGGTTGCGCGCCTCGCGTTCGACCTTGCGGCGCATCCAGCGCAGCCAGAGCACGTCGAGCGGGACCAGCACGAGCACCAGCACCGAGAGCTTCCAGGACAGGGTGAGCAGCAGGGCCAGCGAGCCGACCAGGCCGATCACGCTGGAAACAGCCGAGAACAGCGAGTCCACGGCGAAGCGCTGGATTTCGGCGACGTCACCGTCCAGCCGCGACATCAGATCTCCTATGCGGCGGCGGGCGAAGAAGGTCGGCGAGAGCGTCTGCAGGTGGCGGTACAGCGCATCGCGCAGGGCGAACAGGATGCGCCCGGACAGCCGCGTGTGCAGGTAGCGGTTGAGCCCCGAAAGCACCGTGCCGACCAGGCCAACGAGGATCATCGCCCCAGCCAGCAGCGCGAGCATCGGGAAGTCGCGCGCCAGCAGGCCGTCGTCGATCACCAGTTTGGTCAGCCAGGGTTGCGCCAGCACCAGCAGCGAGGCGCAGAACGACAGCCCTAGCAGGCCGAGGATGGCCAGGCGCTGCGGTTTGACGAAACCGTAGAGCCAGTTCAGTGCCTCGCGCAGTGCCTTGGGATCGTCGTTGTCGATGAAGCGGACGAAGAACATCAAGCCCTCAGCTGCTTGAGCTTGCGGTACAGGGTGGCGCGGCTGATGCCGAGCGCGTCGGCGGCGGCCGAGACGTTGCCCTGGTGACGGTCGAGCGACTGGCGGATCAGTTCGAGCTCGGTTTCGCGAATGCTGCCGCAGGGCTGGCGTTCACCGGCGCTGAGTTCGTCGAGGGTGCTGTCGGGCAGGTGTTCCAGGCCCAGGCAGGTCTCGCCCTCCTCACGCATCGCCAGCGCGGTGCGCAGGACCATCTCCAGCTGGCGGATGTTGCCCGGCCAGTGGTACTCGGCGAGCAGCCCGGCGAGTTCCTCGCCCAGCTTCACGCCGGGCGCGCCCAGCTTGGCCAGCAGGCTGGCGGCCAGTTCGCGGAAGTCGTCGCGCTCGCGCAGCGCCGGCAGGCGCACGCTGATGCCGTTGACACGGTAGTAGAGGTCTTCGCGGAAGAGCTTTTCTTCCACCTGGCGCTTGAGGTCGCGGTGGGTGGCGCAGATGAGCGCGATGTCGATGTCCTGCTCTTCGCCGGCGCCCAGCGGCGCCACCTTGCGCTCCTGCAGCACGCGCAGCAGGCGCGCTTGCAGGGCCAGTGGCATGTCGCCGATCTCGTCGAGGAACAGGGTGCCGCCGTGGGCCTGTTGCAGGCGGCCGATCATGCCGCCGCGCCGCGAGCCGGTGAAGGCGCCTTCGCGGTAGCCGAAGAGTTCGGATTCGATCAGGCCTTCGGGAATGGCCGCGCAGTTCACCGCAACGAAGGGTTTGTCGGCGCGTGCGCTGGACAGGTGCAGGTTGCGCGCGACCACTTCCTTGCCGCTGCCGGTTTCGCCGAGCAGCAGCACCGGCAGGTCGTTCAGCAGGCCCTGGCGGGCCATGCGCAGGGCGCGGGCGTAGCGGGCGTTGCCGCCGGCCAGGGCCTCCAGGTCGGGAGCGGCCGGCTTGACGACCGGGCGCGCGGGTACCGATACCGCCGGCGCACGCAGCGGCGCCTGCAGGACCTTGTAGAAGAGCTCGCCCTTGGCGGTCTGCAGGCTGCCGACCGCGCCTTGCTGCAGGCGCGCCAGCAGCTGTTCGCCGCGGCTGCCGAGGAGGTCTTCGCAGCGCCGTCCGACCAGTTGTTCGCGCGCTGCGCCGAGCAGCTGGCAGGCCGGCGTGCTGAGCGCCAGGATGCGGCCCTCCAGGCTGAGGGCCAGCAGGCCTTGCCAGGGCGAATCCAGGTACTGGCGACGGGAATGGAAGGCCAGGACGATCTGCCCCGGATAGCTTGCGCCGAACAGCCGCGCCTCGATGTGGAACACCGCGAGGCTGAGCAGCGAAAGGCTTTCGCGCGGGCCGGAGAGTGGCCCTTCGCGGGTCATGTCGAGTACGCCGAGCAGTGTGCCTTGCGGGCCCTGGATCGGCACCGAGGTGCAGGAGAAACGGCTCAGGCGGTCGAGGTAGTGCTCGCCGCAGTCGATCTGCGTCGGCCGCCCTTCCACCAGTGCAGTGCCCAGCGCATTGGTGCCGCGCGCTGCTTCGCTCCAGCAGGTGCCCTGGGTGACGTCGGCCAGGCCGATATTGCGCATGCGCTCGCGGGCGCCTTCGACGGAAAGGATGGTGGCGTCGCCGTTGGCGAGGATGATCACGCCGTCATGGCCCTGGCGTTGCTGCAGGTAGTCCAGTTCAGGCGTTGCGGCGTCGAGCAGCACGCGATTGTTGGCGAGCAGCGCGTCGGGGGCGATGCGGTTGTCCAGCGCCTCTTCCGTGCCGCGGTTGCAATTCAGCCCATGGCCGAGGCTGCGCCGCCAGGACGCGTCGATCTCTTCGCGCAGGACGCCGGCCGGCACTTCGCCTTCGCGCTGCAAGGTCTCGCGGGCGCGGTGGGCTTCCTGCAGCGTGTCGCTGCTTATTGTTCTTGTGGTTGTCATGCATCGCTCCGGTGGGCCGTGCGCCATGAAGGGGCACGAAACTCGCAAGCTGGTCAGGGCTGTGTACACCCGCAATCGGTGTCAGTAAAGAGGAAGCACCTTGCGGGAAACGGGGAAGCCTCCTGTGAGGCAATTCCCGCGCCAGAGCCGCCCGCGCTTCGCTCGTCACCACCTTTCGCAGTCTGTTGACAGTGACCGAACGCAGGTTTACGTTAACGTAAAGGTAAACGAACGAGCAAGAGCCCGATGCCGACCACCTACAGCATTTCCGACCTGGCCCGCGAACTGGACGTCACCACACGCGCCATCCGCTTCTACGAGGAGCAAGGCATGCTCAGCCCGGAGCGCCGCGGCCAGGAGCGCATCTACAGCCCCAAGGACCTGGTGGCGCTGAAGCTGATCCTGCGCGGCAAGCGCATCGGCTTCTCGCTGGCCGAGTGCAAGGAGCTGATCGACCTGTACGACCCCAGCAGCGGCAACCGCAAGCAGCTGGAAACCTTCATGGGCAAGATCGCCGCCCGGCGAGCCCAGCTTGAGCAGCAGATGCTCGACATCGAGCAGATGAAACTGGAACTGGATACCGCCGAGGAACGCTGCCTGGCCGCCCTCGACGAGACCGAGAAGAAGCAACGCGCCTCCGTGTGAGCGCCCTCCCCCACATTCCAAGTACAAGAAAGGTGCAGACCATGAGCTATCCGACCCTCAACTTCGGCCTCGGCGAAACCATCGACATGCTGCGTGACTCGGTCTATCAGTTCGCCCAGGCCGAGCTGGCCCCGCGTGCGGCGCAGATCGACCGCGACAACGAGTTCCCCATGGACATGTGGCGCAAGTTCGGCGACATGGGCCTGCTGGGCATGACCGTGGAAGAGGAGTACGGCGGCACCAACATGGGCTACCTGGCCCACGTGGTGGCGATGGAGGAGATCAGCCGCGCGTCCGCCTCGGTCGGCCTGTCCTACGGCGCCCACTCCAACCTGTGCCTGAACCAGATCCGCAAGAACGGCACCCACGAGCAGAAGCAGAAGTACCTGCCCAAGCTGTGCTCCGGCGAGCACGTCGGCGCGCTGGCCATGAGCGAGCCCAACGCCGGCTCCGACGTGGTGTCGATGAAACTGCGCGCCGACAAGAAAGGCGACCGCTACGTGCTCAACGGCAACAAGATGTGGATCACCAACGGCCCGGACGCCAACACCTACGTGATCTACGCCAAGACTGACGTCAACGCCGGCTCGCGCGGCATGACCGCGTTCATCGTCGAGCGCGACTTCAAGGGCTTCTCCCGCCACCAGAAGCTGGACAAGCTCGGCATGCGCGGCTCCAACACCTGCGAACTGGTGTTCGAAGACGTCGAAGTGCCGGAAGAAAACATCCTTGGCGCCGAAGGCCGTGGCGTGGCCGTGCTGATGAGCGGCCTGGACTACGAACGCACCGTGCTCTCCGGCGGCCCGACCGGGATCATGACCGCCTGCATGGACGTGGTGCTGCCCTACGTGCACGAGCGCCAGCAGTTCAAGCAGTCGATCGGCGAATTCCAGCTGGTGCAGGGCAAGCTGGCCGACATGTACGCCGGCATGAACGCCTCCAAGTCCTACCTGTACAACGTGGCCAAGGCCTGCGACCGCGGCGAGGAATCGCGCAAGGATGCCGCCGCGGTGATCCTCTACACCGCCGAAATGGCCACCAAGATGGCCCTGGACACCATCCAGCTGCTCGGCGGCAACGGCTACACCAACGAGTACCCGGCCGGCCGCCTGCTGCGCGACGCCAAGCTCTACGAGATCGGCGCCGGCACCAGCGAGATCCGCCGCATGCTGATCGGCCGCGAGCTGTTCAACGAAACCCGCTGAACCCAACCGCTTCTGCCCTTGTAGGAGCGAGCTTGCTCGCGAACCCGCCTGACGCCATGGCTGTTCGCGAGCAAGCTCGCTCCTACGAAAGAATCCAGCTCGTGGAGACGCCATGACCATCCTCGGCACCCAACTCAACACCCGTTCTCCGGAATACGCCGCCAACGCCGCGACCATGCTGGAGAACGTCCAGGACCTGCGCGCCCTGCTCGGCCGCATCCATGAAGGCGGCGGCGCCGCCGCCCAGGCCAAGCACACCGCCCGCGGCAAGCTGCTGGTGCGCGAACGCATCAACCGCCTGCTCGATGCGGGCTCGCCCTTCCTCGAAGTCTCCGCCCTCGCCGCCCATGACGTGTACGGCGAGGACGTCGCCGCCGCCGGCGTGGTCGCCGGCATCGGCCGCGTCGAAGGCGTGGAATGCATGATTGTCGGCAACGACGCCACGGTTAAGGGCGGCAGCTACTACCCGCTGACCGTGAAGAAGCACATCCGCGCGCAGACCATCGCCCAGCAGAACCGCCTGCCGTGCATCTACCTGGTGGACTCCGGCGGCGCCAACCTGCCGCGCCAGGACGAGGTCTTCCCCGACCGCGAGCACTTCGGCCGGATATTCTTCAACCAGGCCAACATGAGCGCCCAGGGCATCCCGCAGATCGCCGTGGTGATGGGCTCCTGCACCGCCGGCGGCGCCTACGTGCCGGCGATGAGCGACGAGACCATCATGGTGCGCAACCAGGCCACCATCTTCCTCGCCGGCCCGCCGCTGGTGAAGGCCGCCACCGGTGAGGTGGTCAGCGCCGAGGACCTGGGCGGCGCCGACGTGCACTGCAAGACCTCCGGCGTGGCCGACCACTACGCCGAGGACGACGAGCACGCGCTGGCCATCGCCCGCCGCTGTATCGCCAACCTCAACTGGACCAAGCAGGGCAAGCTCAACACCCTCGCCCCGCGCGCGCCGCTGTACCCGGCCGAAGAGCTGTACGGCGTGATTCCGGTGGACAGCAAGCAGCCCTTCGACGTGCGCGAAATCATCGCCCGCCTGGTCGACGGCAGCGAATTCGACGAGTTCAAGGCGCTGTTCGGGACCACCCTGGTGTGCGGCTTCGCCCACCTGCACGGCTACCCCGTCGCCATCCTCGCCAACAACGGCATCCTCTTCGCCGAAGCCGCGCAGAAAGGCGCGCACTTCATCGAACTGGCCTGCCAGCGCGGCATCCCGCTGGTGTTCCTGCAGAACATCACCGGCTTCATGGTCGGCCAGAAATACGAGGCCGGCGGCATCGCCAAGCACGGCGCCAAGCTGGTCACGGCGGTCGCCTGCGCCCAGGTGCCGAAGTTCACCGTGATCATCGGCGGCAGCTTCGGCGCCGGTAACTACGGCATGTGCGGCCGCGCCTACGACCCGCGCTTCCTGTGGATGTGGCCCAACGCACGCATCGGCGTGATGGGCGGCGAACAGGCCGCAGGCGTCTTGGCCCAGGTCAAGCGCGAGCAGGCCGAACGCGCCGGCAACGCGCTCTCCGCCGAGGAAGAAGCCAAGATCAAGGCACCGATCCTTGCCCAGTACGAGCGCCAGGGGCATCCCTACTATTCCAGCGCCCGCCTGTGGGACGACGGCGTGATCGACCCGGCGCAGACCCGCGAGGTCCTCGCCCTGGCCCTCTCCGCCTCCCTCAACGCGCCCATCGAGCCGACCCGGTTCGGCGTCTTCCGCATGTAAGGCCGCTGCCATGACTGAATTCCAGAACATTCAGCTCGAGATCGACGAGCGCGGCGTGGCCAGCCTCTGGCTGAATCGCCCGGACAAGAACAACGCCTTCAACGCCCAGACCATCGCCGAGCTGATCCGCGCGCTGGACCTGGTTGCCGACGACGCCAAGGTGCGCCTGCTGGTCCTGCGCGGCCGTGGCAAGCACTTCTGCGGCGGCGCGGACCTGGCGTGGATGCAGGAAGCGGTCAAGCTGGACTACCAGGGCAACCTGGCCGACGCCCAGCAACTGGCCGAACTGCTGAACAACCTGCACCTGCTGAAGAAGCCGACCCTCGCCGTGGTGCAGGGCGCGGCCTTCGGCGGCGGCGTGGGCCTGGTGGCCTGCTGCGACATGGCCCTGGGCAGCGAGCAGGCGCAGTTCTGCCTGTCGGAAGTGCGCATCGGCCTGATCCCGGCGACCATCGGCCCCTTCGTGACCAAGGCCATCGGCCAGCGCGCGGCCACCCGCTACGCGCTCACCGCCGAGCGCTTCGGCGGCCAGCGCGCCCGCGAGCTGGGCCTGCTGGACGAGTGCTACGCAGCCGAAGAACTCGACGAGAAGGTCGAGGCCTGGATCGCCAACCTGCTGAACAACAGTCCGGCCGCGCTGGTGGCCTGCAAGGCGCTGTTCCAGGAGATCGGCGCCGGCGAGCTGAGCCCCAACCTGCGCCGCTACACCGAAGCCGCCATCGCCCGCATCCGCATCAGCCCCGAGGGGCAGGAAGGCCTGCACGCCTTCCTCGAGAAGCGCAAGCCGGCCTGGCAGAACTGAGCCGCCACCACATCAGGAGCTAGAACAATGATTACGACCCTACTGGTGGCCAACCGCGGCGAGATCGCCTGCCGGGTGATGCGCACCGCCAAGGCCCTGGGCCTGACCACCGTGGCCGTGCACAGCGCCACCGACCGCAACGCCCGCCATGTCGAAGAGGCGGACATCGCCATCGACCTGGGCGGCGCCAAGCCGGCCGAGTCCTACCTGCGCGCCGATGCCGTGCTCGCTGCGGCGAAAGCCGCCGGCGCCCAGGCCATCCACCCCGGCTACGGCTTCCTCTCCGAGAACGCCGGCTTCGCCCGCGCCTGCGAAGAGGCCGGCCTGGTATTCCTCGGCCCGCCGGCCAGCGCCATCGACGCCATGGGCAGCAAGTCCGCGGCCAAGGCGCTGATGGAAGACGCCGGCGTGCCCCTGGTGCCCGGCTACCACGGCGAAGCCCAGGACTATGCGACCTTCCAGCGCGAAGCCGCGCGCATCGGCTACCCGGTGCTGCTCAAGGCTGCCGCCGGCGGTGGCGGCAAGGGCATGAAGGTGGTCGAGCGCGAAAGCGAACTGGCCGAAGCCCTGGAATCCGCCCAGCGCGAAGCCCAGTCCGGCTTCGGCGACTCGCGCATGCTGGTCGAGAAGTACCTGACCAAGCCGCGCCACGTGGAAATCCAGGTGTTCGCCGACAAGCACGGCAACTGCCTGTACCTCAACGAGCGCGACTGCTCGATCCAGCGCCGCCACCAGAAAGTGGTCGAGGAAGCGCCTGCCCCCGGCCTCTCCGTCGAACTGCGTCGCGGCATGGGCGAAGCCGCCGTGCGCGCCGCCCAGGCCATCGGCTACGTCGGCGCCGGCACCGTGGAATTCCTCTACGACGAAGGCAGCAACCAGTTCTTCTTCATGGAGATGAACACCCGCCTGCAGGTGGAGCACCCGGTCACCGAAGCCATCACCGGCCTGGACCTGGTGGCCTGGCAGATCCGCGTCGCCCGCGGCGAGCCGCTGCCGATCACCCAGGAGCAGGTGCCGCTGAATGGCCACGCCATCGAAGTGCGGCTGTACGCCGAGGACCCGGAGGGCGGCTTCCTGCCCGCCAGCGGCCACCTCGCGCTGTACCGCGAACCGCCGGCCGGCCCTGGCCGCCGCGTCGACAGCGGCATCCGCGAAGGCGACGAGATCTCGCCGTTCTACGATCCCATGCTGGCCAAGCTGATCGCCTGGGGCGAGAACCGCGAGGAAGCCCGCCAGCGCCTGCTGTCGATGCTCTGCGAAACCGCTGTCGGCGGCTTCAAGACCAACCTGGCGTTCCTCCGCCGCGTACTGGCCCACCCGGCCTTCGCCGCCGCCGAGCTGGACACCGGCTTCATCGCCCGTCACCAGGAGCAACTGCTGCCGGCCGCCAGCGCGCTGCCGGAAACCTTCTGGCAACTGGCCGGCGAAGCCTGGGCACAGAGCGAAGCCGAGCGCGTGCGCGGCGACGACGCCCACTCGCCATGGAGCGCCCGCGACGGCTGGCGCAGCGGCCTGCCGGGGGAAACCGACCTGCACCTGCTGGCCAAGGGCGAATCCCAGGTGGTGCGCCTGCGTCACGCCGACGGCGTGCGTGGCGCGACCCTGAACGGCGAATGGCTGGACGTGGCGATCGGCGGGGTCCGTCGTCGTCATCTGGCGCTGCGCCAGGGCGACAGCCTGTACCTGGAGTGGAACGGCGAGCTAGTGCCGGTGCGCCGCTTCGACGCCATCGCCGAAGCAGAAGCCGCCCACGCGCATCATGGTGGCCTGGGCGCGCCCATGAACGGCAGCATCGTGCGCATCCTGGTCGAGCCCGGCCAGGTCGTGGAAGCCGGCGCCGCCCTGGTGGTGCTGGAAGCCATGAAGATGGAACACAGCATTCGCGCGCCGCACGCCGGCGTGGTGAAATCGCTGTATTGCCGCGAAGGCGAGCTGGTTTCCGAAGGCACGTCGCTGGTGGAGCTGGAAGAAGCGTCGGCATAACTCCGGCGCCCCGTTCTTCGTAGGAGCGAGCTTGCTCGCGAACGCGTCGCACCATGAGCGTCCGGTGTGAAGCGGGTTCGCGAGCAAGCTCGCTCCTACAGGGGAAATTGCCCTTCGCCTGAACCTGAAGAGGACTATTCATGACTCTGCCAACATCCGTCCGCCTGGTCGAAGTCGGCCCGCGCGACGGCCTGCAGAACGAGAAGCAGCCCATCAGCGTCGCCGACAAGGTACGCCTGGTGGACGACCTGACCGCCGCCGGCCTCGCCTACGTCGAAGTCGGCAGCTTCGTCTCGCCCAAATGGGTGCCGCAGATGGCCGGCTCGGCCGAAGTCTTCGCCGGCATCCAGCAGAAACCGGGCATCACCTACGCCGCCCTGGCGCCCAACCTGAAGGGCTTCGAAGCCGCGCTGGAAGCCGGCGTGAAGGAAGTCGCGGTGTTCGCCGCTGCTTCCGAAGCCTTCTCGCAGAAGAACATCAACTGCTCGATCAAGGAGAGCCTGGAGCGCTTCGTGCCGGTGATGGACGCCGCGCGCGAGCACGACATCCGCGTGCGCGGCTACGTCTCCTGCGTGCTGGGCTGCCCCTACCAGGGCGAGGTGGACCTGCAGCAGGTCGCTGCCGTCGCCGCCGAACTGGATGCGATGGGCTGCTATGAAGTCTCGCTGGGCGACACCATCGGCGTCGGCACCGCCGGCGCGTCGCGCAAGATGTTCGAAGTGGTCGGTGCGCGCGTGCCGCGCGAGCGCCTTGCCGGGCACTTCCACGACACCTACGGCCAGGCCCTGGCGAACATCTACGCCAGCCTGCTGGAAGGCATCGCGGTGTTCGACAGCTCGGTCGCCGGCCTCGGCGGCTGCCCCTACGCCAAGGGCGCCACCGGCAACGTCGCCACCGAAGACGTGCTCTACCTGCTCAACGGCCTGGGCATCCACACCGGCATTGACCTGGACAAGCTGATCGACGCCGGCCAACGCATCTGCACGGTGCTCGACAAGCCCAACGGCTCGCGCGTGGCCCGCGCGCGCCTGGCAAAAGCCTGATCCCAACCTTGTAGGAGCGGACCTTGTCCGCGATTCGCGGGCATGGCCCGCTCCTACAGGGGTATGGAGGTTGAGATTTTCGCGGATAAGATCCGCTCCTACGAATAACCGCTCCGCTCGCCGACCCTCCCTGCTGACCCGCCCACCACATCCCGGTAGAGTGCGCCCTCGTGTTTCCTTTCGCGGCCGGGCCGAGCATGACCGACACCTACTCCCTCACGGACTACCAGAGCGTGCGCCAGTTGGCGATCCGCTCGCTGTTCGAGATCTTCGAGCAGTTCAGCGAAGGGACGCTGATCGTCGACCGCGAGGCGCGCATCGTCTGGATCAACCAGCGCTACGCCCAGCGTTTCGGTCTGGAGGATGCCGAACAGGCCATCGGCCGCCCGGTGGAACAGGTGATCCCCGGCAGCCTGATGCGCGAAGTGGTCAGCAGCGGCCGGCCCATGCTGCTGGACATCCTCGACATGCCCAAGGACCCGCTGGTGGTCATGCGCATGCCGATCCGCGACGACGCCGGCGCGGTCATCGGCGGCATCGGTTTCGCCCTGTTCGACGAGCTGCGCTCGCTGTCGCCGCTGCTCACCCGCTACCAGCGCATGCAGGCCGAGCTGGCCTCGACCCGCTCGCTGCTGCAGGCGCACCAGGCCAAGTACAGCCTCGCGCACTTCATCGGCAACAGCCCGGCGAGCCTGGAGATCAAGCGCCGCGCCCGGCGTGGCGCGGCCAGCGACGCGCCGGTGCTGCTGCTGGGCGAGACCGGCACCGGCAAGGAATTGCTCGCCCACGCCATCCATAGCGCCTCGGCGCGCGCCAACAAGCCCTTCGTCAGCATCAACGCCGCGGCCATCCCGGAAACCCTGCTGGAAGCCGAGTTCTTCGGCACCGCGCCGGGCGCCTTCACCGGCGCCGACCGCAAGGGGCGGCCCGGCAAGCTGCAGATCGCCCAGGGCGGCACCCTGTTCCTTGACGAGATCGGCGACATGCCCCTGCCGCTGCAGAGCAAGCTGCTGCGCGTGCTGCAGGAAAAGGAATTCGAGCCGGTGGGCTCCAACGAAGTGCTGCGCAGTGATATTCGCCTGGTCGCGGCCACCTCCATCGACCTCGACAAGGCGATGCGCGAAGGCCGTTTCCGCGCCGACCTCTACTACCGCATCAACGTGCTGCCCATCGAGATCCCGCCGCTGCGTGAGCGCCTGGAAGACCTGCCGGCACTGTGCGAGGCGATCCTCGACGACCTGCGCGAGGACCACCACGCGCTCTACGAACTGGACAGCGCCGCCCTCGCCCTGCTCGCCCGCCACGCCTGGCCGGGCAACGTGCGCGAGCTGCGCAACCTGTTGGAACGCACGGTGCTGCTCAATGACGGCAATCAGCTCGACGCCGAATCCCTGCGCGCAGCCCTCGGCCCACTGCAACCCGTGCCGCAACAGTCCAACGCGACAAGCCCGCTGCTGGCGCCGGACCAGGATTTCTACGCCGCCCGCGACGCCTTCGAGCGCGAGCTGATCGCCGGCGTGCTGGAGGAGTACGCCGGCAACGTCGATGCAGCAGCCAAGCGTCTGGGCCTGGGCCGTTCCACGCTCTACAAGAAGCTCGCCGCCCTTGGGCTTTCGTCCTGATTTAGAGACTTGTCTACGTTTTGAGACTTGGACGATTCCGCTGAATCCTGGGGCGAACTCAAGTTCTGTCTCCGTTTAGAGACAAAATAGTTTCCTCAAGCACCAATAGATTATAAATATCCTTTAAAAACAAATACTTAAGACACTGGCACGGTTCTCGCTATGTCGCCACCTGCGGCCATCCGCCGCACGCCGACATAACAACAACCAACGACGTCCGCGTCCGAACGCTACCCACGGGGTCATCGGCCCACCCCGGTTCGTGATGCGCAACGCCAGGAGTCCCCGCCCCATGAGCCCTTCCCCGCTCGCCCGTGCCACCGCCCTCGCCGCCCTTGGCGCCAGCCTGGGCGTCCCGCTGCAGGCCCACGCCGAGTTCATCGCCGACAGCAAGGCCAGCCTCGAACTGCGTAATTTCTACTTCAACCGTGACTTCCGCCAGGAAGCCGCCCCCCAGTCGAAACAGGAAGAGTGGGCGCAGGGTTTCCTGCTGCGCTACGAGTCCGGCTACACCGACGGCCCGGTCGGCTTCGGCGTCGACGCCCTCGGCCTGCTCGGCGTGAAGCTCGACTCCAGCCCCGACCGCGCCGGCTCCGGCCTGCTGCCGCGCGACCGCGAGAAGGTCAACGGCGCCGCCGACGACTACAGCGAACTCGGCCTGACCGCCAAGCTGCGCGCCTCGAAGAGCGTGCTCAAGATCGGCACCCTGCTGCCCAAGCTGCCTACCGTCCTGGCCAACGACAGCCGCCTGCTGCCGCAGACCTTCCAGGGTGCCTACCTGAACTCCGCCGAGTTCGCCGGGCTGAATATCGATGCCGGCCAGCTGCGCCAGGTGAGCCAGCGCGACTCCTCGGACAGCGAGGACATGACCGTCACCACCGGCAGCGCACGCGGCATCGTCGCCAGCGGCACCAGCGACCGCTTCGACTTCGGAGGCCTGACCTACCAGTGGACGCCGCAGCTGAGCACCGCCTACCACTACGCGAAGCTCGAGGACCTCTACGACCAGCACGTGCTCAACCTGGTCCACGTGCTGCCGATCGCCCAGGGCCAGTCGCTGAAGACCGACCTGCGCTACGCCCGCTCGGAAGACGATGGCCGCAGCAACGTCGACAACCGAGCCTTCGGTGCCATGCTCACCTACAAGCTCGGGGCACATGCTTTCGGCGCCGGCTACCAGTCCATGAGCGGCGACACCGGCTATGCCTACATCGGCGGCACTGACGCCTTCCTGGTCAACTTCGTGCAGATCGGCGACTTCGCCAACCGCGACGAGAAGTCCTGGCAGGCGCGCTACGACTACGACTTCGCCGCCCTCGGCGTGCCGGGCCTGACCTTCATGACCCGCTACCTGTCCGGCGACAACATCGAGCTGGGCGCCGGCAAGCCCGAAGGCGAGGAATGGGAACGCGATACCGACATCGGCTACGTGGTGCAGAGCGGTCCGCTGAAGAACTTCGGCGTGAAATGGCGCAATGCGGCCGTGCGTTCGAGCCACTTCGGCAACGACCTGGACGAGAACCGCCTGATCCTCAGCTACGTGCTGCCGCTCTGGTAAGCCGCGCGCCGCAACCCGTACAACAATAACCACGCGCGGCTCGCACGCCGCGCGACCCAGGAGAACCGCCCCATGAGCGTGGTCATCGCCCTCGCTGCCCTAGCCCTGCTGATGCTCGCCGCCTACCGCGGCTACAGCGTCATCCTCTTCGCCCCCATCGCGGCCCTGCTCGCCGTGCTGCTCACCGATCCGTCCGCCGTGGCGCCGACCTTCACCGGCGTGTTCATGGAAAAGATGGTCGGCTTCGTGAAGCTGTACTTCCCGGTGTTCCTGCTCGGCGCCGTGTTCGGCAAGCTGATCGAGCTGTCGGGCTTCTCGCGCTCCATAGTCGCGGCCGCCATCCGCCTGCTCGGCACCAGCCAGGCCATGCTGGTGATCGTGCTGGTCTGCGCCCTGCTGACCTACGGCGGCGTCTCGCTGTTCGTGGTGGTGTTCGCGGTGTACCCATTCGCCGCCGAGATGTTCCGCCAGAGCAACATCCCCAAGCGGCTGATCCCGGCGACCATCGCCCTGGGCGCCTTCACCTTCACCATGGACGCGCTGCCCGGCACGCCGCAGATCCAGAACATCATCCCCACCACCTTCTTCAACACCAACGGCTGGGCAGCGCCCTGGCTGGGCCTGATCGGCAGCCTGTTCGTCTTCGCCGCCGGCATGCTCTTCCTGCGCCGCCAGCTGAACCGCGCGCAGGCGCGTGGCGAAGGCTACGGCAGCGAGCTGCGCAACGAGCCGGAAACCGCCGCCGACATCGCCCTGCCCAATCCCCTGCTGGCCCTCGCGCCGCTGGTGCTGGTGGGCGTGGCCAACCTGGCCTTCACCCACTGGATTCCGCAGCTCTACGGCAAGAGCCACAGCCTGCAACTCGCCGGCATGGCTGCGCCCGTGGTCAGCGACGTCAGCAAGCTGACCGGCATCTGGGCGGTCCAGGCCGCACTGTTGCTGGGCATCCTCCTGGTGCTCTTCACCAGCTTCGGCGCCGTGCGCAGCCGCCTCGCCGAAGGCAGCAAGACCGCCGTGTCCGGCGCGTTGCTGGCGGCCATGAACACCGCCTCGGAATACGGCTTCGGCGCGGTCATCGCCTCGCTTCCGGGCTTCCTGGTGCTGGCTGATGCGCTGAAGAGCATCCCCAACCCGCTGGTCAACGAAGCCATCACCGTCACCGCGCTGGCCGGCATCACCGGTTCCGCGTCGGGCGGCATGAGCATCGCGCTGGCGGCCATGTCCGAGCAGTTCATCGCCGCCGCCCACGCCGCCAACATCCCGCTGGAAGTGCTGCACCGCGTCGCCTCGATGGCCTCCGGCGGCATGGACACGCTGCCGCACAACGGCGCGGTGATCACCCTGCTGGCAGTCACCGGCCTGACCCACCGCGAAGCCTACAAGGACATCTTCGCCATCACCCTGATCAAGACCCTGGCGGTGTTTCTCGTCATCGCCGTGTTCTATACCACTGGGATCGTCTGATCCCATCCACCGGGCGGCCCGGCGCCGGCCGCCCCGCAAGGCAGGAGAAATTCCATGACCCTCAAAGGCAAGACCGCACTGGTCACCGGTTCCACCAGCGGCATCGGCCTGGGCATCGCCCTGAGCCTGGCCCGCGCCGGTGCGGACGTGCTGCTCAACGGCTTCGGCGATCCCGCTCCGGCGCTGAAGGCGGTGGCCGACTGCGGCGTGCGGGTGGAGCACCATCCGGCGGACATGTCGAAGCCCGAGCAAATCGCCGAGATGGTGGAATTCGCCCAGGCGCGCTTCGGCCGCGTCGACATCCTGGTGAACAACGCCGGTATCCAGCACGTAGCGCCCATCGAGGAATTCCCGGTGGAACGCTGGGACTCGATCCTCGCCATCAACCTGTCCTCGGCCTTCCACACCACACGCCTGCTGCTGCCGGGCATGCGCGAGCGCAACTGGGGGCGGATCATCAACATCGCCTCGGCCCACGGCCTGGTCGGCTCGGCACAGAAGAGCGCCTATGTGGCCGCCAAGCATGGCCTGGTCGGGCTGACCAAGGTGGTCGCCCTGGAGACCGCCACCACTGGCGTCACCTGCAACGCCATCTGCCCCGGCTGGGTGCTGACGCCGCTGGTGCAACAGCAGATCGATATGCGCATCAGCGCAGGCGCCAGCCCAGCCGAAGCCAGCGAAGCGCTGCTTGCGGAGAAGCAGCCGTCGCTGGATTTCGTCACCCCCGAGCAACTCGGCGGGCTGGCGGTATTCCTTTGCAGCGAGGCGGCGGATCAGGTGCGCGGCGCCGCCTGGAACATGGACGGCGGCTGGCTCGCGCGCTGAGCCGCGCCCCCCGCCCTCGGGCGTGCCATGCTTATTGGCATCGCCCGAATCGGATGTTGGAGAGACCTCGATGAACCAGCCGCTGTGGACGCCCTCCGCCGAGCGCGTCGCCGCCACCCGGATGGACGCCTTCCGCCGCCAGGTCAACCAGCGTTTCGGCCTGGACCTGCCCGACTACGCCGCCCTGCACGCCTGGAGCATCGCCGAGCGCGAGGCCTTCTGGTCACTGATCGCCGAAGACCTCGGTCTACGCCTGCACAGCCCGGCCAGCGCCGTGCTGCAGGAAGGACCGGCGATGCCCGATGCGCGCTGGTTCCCCGGCGCCACCCTGAACTTCGCCGAGCACCTGCTGCGCCGCCGCGACCACCAGCCGGCACTGATTGCGGTCGGCGAGGACGAGTCTCGCGAAGTGCTCAGCCACGCCGAGCTGGCCGCGCAGGTCGCCGGCCTGCAGCGCAGCCTGCGCGACGCCGGCGTGGGTGTTGGCGACCGCGTCGCTGCCTTCATGCCCAACACCTGGCAGACGGTGGTCGGCATGCTCGCCGCCACCAGCCTGGGCGCCACCTGGTCGAGCTGCTCGCCGGACTTCGGCACCCAGGGCGTGATCGACCGCTTCGGCCAGATCGAACCCAAGGTGCTGGCCGCCTGCGCCGGTTACCGCTACGCCGGCAAGACCCTGGACCTGACAGCCAAGCTCAATGAAATCCTCGAACGCCTGCCGAGCCTGCAGCAGCTGGTGGTCGTCCCCTACGCCCGCCCCACGGCGCGCGCCGAGGACTACCGCACGCCGGCAAAGGTCAGCCTGTGGCAGGACTTCTACCGCAGCGGCGGCGAGCCGGAATTCACCCCGCTGCCCTTCGCCCATCCGCTGTACATCCTCTACTCCTCCGGCACCACCGGCGTGCCCAAGTGCATCGTCCACGGCGCCGGCGGGCTGTTGCTGCAGCACTACAAGGAACACGCGTTGCACACCGACCTCGGCGCGGACGACACGCTGTTCTACTACACCACCTGCGGCTGGATGATGTGGAACTGGCTGGTCTCCGGCCTGCTGGTCGGCGCCACCCTGGTGCTCTACGACGGCTCGCCCTTCCACCCAGGCCCCGAGCGCCTGGTCGACCTGATCGACGCCGAGAACATCAGCGTCTTCGGCACCAGCGCCAAGTACATCGCGGCCCTGGAAAAAGCCAACGTACGCCCGCGCCATACCCACGACCTGGAGCGCCTGAAGACCATCCTCTCGACCGGCTCGCCGCTGGCCCACGAGAGCTTCGATTACGTCTACCGCGACTTCAAACCCGAGGTCTGCCTGTCGTCGATCTCCGGCGGCACCGACATCGTCTCCTGCTTCGCCCTCGGCGACCCGGCCGCCCCGGTATGGCGCGGCGAACTGCAGTGCAAGGGCCTGGGCATGGCGGTGGAGGTCTGGAACGACGCCGGCCAGCCGGTGCACGGCGAGAAAGGCGAGCTGGTCTGCGTGAAGCACTTCCCGTCGATGCCGGTGGGCTTCTGGAATGACGCCAGCGGCGAGAAATTCCACGACGCCTACTTCGCCACCTTCCCCGGCGTCTGGGCCCACGGCGACTACGCCGAGGAAACCGAACACGGCGGGCTGATCATCCACGGCCGCTCCGACGCGGTGCTCAACCCCGGCGGCGTGCGCATCGGCACGGCGGAAATCTACCGCCAGGTGGAAAAAGTCGACGAGGTGCTGGAGTCCATCGCCATCGGCCAGGACTGGCAAGGCGACGTGCGCGTGGTGCTGTTCGTGCGCCTGCGCGAAGGCATCGCGCTGGACGAGACCCTGTGTGAACGCATCCGCCAGACCATCCGCAGCAACACCACGCCGCGCCACGTCCCGGCGAAGATCCTCGCGGTGGCCGACATCCCGCGCACCATCAGCGGCAAGATCGTCGAACTGGCGGTGCGCAACGTGATCCACGGCCGCCCGGTGAAGAACACCGATGCGCTGGCCAACCCAGAAGCGCTGGAGCTGTACCGGGACTTGGAAGCGCTGCGGACGTGACCCTACCTGTAGGAGCGAGCTTGCTCGCGAACGGGCTGTGTGCCGAAGCGGTTCGCGAGCAAGCTCGCTCCTACGAAAAGCCTGTAGCCGTGGGGCGTACAACCGTTCGCGGTTGTACGCCGTCTAGCCGATGTCTCAGCCGCGCAGGAAGCCCAGCACCTTCTGGCTGAACGCATCGCCCGCCTGCACGTTCGACAGGTGCGCCGCGTGGAACTCCACCAGCTCGGCGCCGGCGATGCGTTCCTGCATGAAGCGGCCGTGCTCGGTGGTGGTCACCGGGTCGCCGCTGCCGCAGACCACCAGGGTCGGCGCGAGAATGGCGCCCAGTTGCTCGCGGAAGTCGGCGTCGCGCACGGCGGCGCAGTTGGCTGCGTAACCTTGCGGCGAAGTCTGCGCGAGCATGGCCACGATGGGTTCGACCTTGCCCGGCTCGGCAGCGGCGAAATCGGGGGTGAACCAACGCGAGATGGAGGCGTCGCGCAGGTCGCGCATGGGCTGCAGACCGCCGGCCAGCACGGTGTCGATTCGCGGGTTCCAGACCTCCGGGGTGCCGATCTTGGCGGCGGTGTTGCACAGCACCAGACGCTCGATGCGCTCGGGCGCGTTGATCGCCAGCCACTGGCCGATCAGGCCGCCCATGGACAGGCCGCAGAAGCTCGCCTTGGCGATATCCAGCGCGTCCAGCAAGGCCAGCACGTCGCGACCATTCTGCTCGATGCTGTAGGGGCCTTCGGTCACCAGCGAGGCACCGTGGCCGCGGGTGTCGTAGCGCAGCACCTGGAAGTGTTGGGTGAAGGCCGGAACCTGCGCGTCCCACATATGCAGGTCGGTGCCCAGCGAGTTGGACAGCACCAGCACAGGCGCGCCGGCGGGGCCTTCGAGGAGGTAGTTCAGTTCGCCGTCGGCGAGTTTGACGGTAGGCATCGGGAACTCCCGTTGATCATGAACGGCGCCCGCTCGAGGGCGGGCGCCGGATTATTGCTTTTTCTGGGTCCCCGCGTTCGCGGGGATGACACATTCAATATCGGCGCTCATTCCGACCGGAACCCAGCAAACAGCCTCAAACGCGCTCGACAGCCAGGGCCACGCCCTGCCCCACGCCCACGCACATGGTGCACAGGCCGCGCTGGCCGCCGCTCTTCTCCAACTGGTGCACGGCGGTCAGGACCAGGCGTGCGCCGCTGGCGCCCAGCGGGTGGCCGAGGGCGATGGCGCCGCCGTTCGGGTTCACCCGGGCGTCGTCGTCGGCGATACCCAGTTCGCGGGTCACGGCCAGGCCCTGGGCAGCGAAGGCTTCGTTCAGTTCGATGACGTCGAAGTCGGCGACCGACAGGTTCAGGCGTTCCAGCAGCTTGCGCACGGCCGGCACCGGGCCGATGCCCATCACGCGCGGCGCGACGCCGGCGCTGGCCATGCCCAGCACTTTCGCGCGAGCTTTCAGGCCGTGCTTTTTCACCGCTTCGGCGGAGGCCAGGATCAGCGCCACCGAGCCGTCGTTTACACCCGAGGCGTTGCCGGCGGTGACGGTCTTGTCCGGGCCGTTGACCGGTTTGAGTTTGGCCAGGGCTTCGAGGGTGGTGTCCGGGCGCAGATGCTCGTCGGCATCCACCACGGTTTCACCCTTCTTGCCCTTGATCACCACCGGGACGATTTCCTCGGCGAAGTAGCCGGCGGCCTGGGCGCGCCCGGCCAGCTGCTGGCTGCGCAGGGCGAAGGCGTCCTGGTCGGCGCGGCTGACCTTGTAGTCGTCGGCGACGTTGTCGGCGGTTTCCGGCATGGCGTCCACGCCGTACTGGGCCTTCATCAGCGGGTTGATGAAGCGCCAGCCGATGGTGGTGTCCTCGATCTTCTGGCCACGGCCGAAGGCGCTGTCCGCCTTGCCCATGACATAAGGCGCGCGGGACATCGACTCGACGCCGCCGGCGATGACCAGCTCGGCCTCGCCGCTGGCGATGGCGCGGAAGGCCGTGCCCACGGCGTCCATGCCCGAGGCACAGAGGCGGTTCAGGGTCACGCCGGGCACGCTGTCCGGCAGGCCGGCCAGCAGCAGCGCCATGCGCGCGACGTTGCGGTTGTCTTCGCCGGCCTGGTTGGCGCAGCCGAGGTAGACCTCGTCCAGCTGGCTCCAGTCGACCTGCGGGTTGCGCTCGACCAGGGCCTTGACCGGCACGGCGGCCAGGTCGTCGGCGCGCACCGCCGCGAGCGAACCGCCGAAGCGGCCGATCGGCGTGCGCACGGCGTCGCAGATGTAGACTTCGCGGCTCATTCCTCACCCCCTTGCTGGCCGTGGGCGGCCGCGGTGCGGGCTTCCAGGGCGCGCAGGGCTTCCAGCTCGACCTCGGTGGGCGCGGCGGTTTCCTTGACCTGCTCGGCGAAGCGGATCGCCCAGCCGGTGTTCTCGATCACTTGCTCGCGGGTTACACCCGGGTGCAGCGAAGTGACGATGAATTCGTTGCTGCCGGCTTCCGGCTCCATGATGCAGAGGTCGGTGATGATCGCCACCGGACCCTTGCCCGGCAGGCCGAGCTGCTTGCGGTGGTCGCCGCCTTCGCCGTGGCCGACCGAGGTGATGAAGGCCAGCTTGTCGACGAAGGTACGGTGCGACTGCTTGAGGATGATCAGCACTTCCTTGGCGGAACCGGCGATCTCCGGGGCGCCGCCGGCGCCGGGCAGGCGCACTTTCGGCTTGTTGTAGTCGCCGATGACGGTGGTGTTGATGTTGCCGAAGCGGTCGACCTGGGCCGCGCCCAGGAAACCGACGTCGATACGGCCGCCCTGCAGCCAGTAGCGGAAGATCTCGCCGGTGGGCACCACGGTGTCGGCGGTTTCGGCCAGTTCGCCGTCACCGATGGACAGCGGCAGCACGGTCGGCTTGGCGCCGATGGGGCCGGATTCGTAGATCAGGACCACGTCCGGGGACGAAGTCAGGCGCGCCAGGTTCGCGGCCTTGGACGGCAGGCCGATGCCGACGAAGCAGACCGCGCCGTTCTTCAGGCGGCGGGCGGCGGCCACGGTCATCATTTCATTGGTGCTATAGGCGCTCATTACTTGCCCTCCGCGATCTTGGCTTGGAACTCGCTGAAATCCTTGGTCCCGCGGATGTACTCGTCGATCCAGGCGGTGAAGGTCTCACGGTCGCGGGCGATCGGGTCCCAGGCCTGGTAGAAGCGGTTGTCGCGCTCGTAGTAGCCGTGGGCGTAGGACGGATGCGAACCGCCGGGGACGTGGCAGACCGCGCTCAGCGCCCAGGTCGGCAGCACGCAGGAGTTCATCGGCGCATTGAGGTCGTCGACGATCTCTTCGACGGTGACGATGCAGCGCTTGGCAGCCAGGGCGGCCTCCTTCTGCACGCCGAGGATGCCCCACAGCAGGACGTTGCCCTTGCGGTCGGCCTTCTGCGCGTGGATCACGGTGACGTCCGGGCGCACCGAAGGCACGGCAGCCAGTTGCTCGCCGGTGAACGGGCAGTTGATGAACTTGATGTTCGGGTTGACCTTCGGCAGGTCGGAGCCGGCGTAGGCACGCAGCACCGCGAACGGCAGGCCCGAGGCGCCGGCGACGTAGGAGTTGGCGAGGTCCGCGTGGCTGTGCTCGTCGATCTCCAGGGCGTTCGGCCAGCCCTTCTCCACTGCGTCGCGCAGGCGGTGCAGCGAACCCACGCCGGGGTTGCCGCCCCAGGAGAAGGTCAGCTTGCGCGCGCAGCCGGCGCCGATCAGCAGGTCGTAGACCAGGTCGGGGGTCATGCGCACCAGGTGCAGGTCTTTCTTGCCCTGGCGGATGATTTCGTGGGAGGCGGCGGTGGGGATCAGGTGGGTGAAGCCTTCGAGGGCGACGGTATCGCCGTCGTTCACGAAACGCTCGACCGCTTCGCGGAGGGTCAGGAGTTCAGCCATTGCTCGGTCTCGTCTTGTCGTTCAGGGCATCCGGGGATGCCGATGGAGAGACAGTAGCGCCGTGGCTGGCGGTCAAACAATGCGATTATCGACTATCGGTGCGGTTATCGAACACTTCTACGGTTCCAAACCTGTAGGAGCGAGCTTGCTCGCGAACCAAACTCGCCGCGAAGCGGTTCGCGAGCAAGCTCGCTCCTACGTGTTTTCTGGGTCCCCGCGTTCGCGGGGATGACGCAGGGTAAAACGAACCTGAATCCCGTCACTCCCGCGAACGCGGGAGCCCAAAGACAGTTGTTCCTGCGAATACCAGGGCTCCTTAATGGTCCTGCTCGCAGTTCACCATCCACGGCACCCCGAAGCGGTCGGTGAACATGCCGAAGGCCGCCGCCCAGAAGGTCTGTTGCAGCGGCATGCCGACCTGGCCGCCTTCGCTCAGGGCGTCGAAGATGCGCTTGGCTTCGGCCTTGCTGTCGACGTTCAGCGAGACGGACACACCCTTGGTGCCTTCATAGGGCATCGGCGGGCAGTTGTCCGAGCCCATCAGCACCTGGTCGCCCACTTCCAGGCGCACGTGCATCACGAGATTGCTCGAACCGGGCGGCATCTGGCTCTGGTCCGGCGCATCGCCGAAGTGCATCAGCATGGGAATGTTGCCGCGCAGCACCTCGGCGTAGCGCTTGAAGGCTTCTTCGCAGTTGCCGTCGAAAATCAGGTAGGTGTTGATCTTCATGAGGGGTCTCCTTCCGCTCAGGCCTTGCCGGCCAGTTGGGCGCGCAGGCGTTCTTCCTGTTCGCGCAGTTCGGGGGTGAATTCGGCACCGAAATCCTCGGCCTCGAAGACCTGGCGGATCTCGATCTCGGAGGGGATATCGAAGGGATTTGGGCTGCGCTTGATCCAGTCGATGCACTCCTGCAGCGAGTCGCACTGCAGCATCCAGAATCCGGCGATCAGTTCGCGGGTTTCAGTGAAGGGGCCGTCGATGACCGTTCGCGTGGCGCCGTCGAAACGCACCCGCGCCCCCTTCGAACTGGGATGCAGGCCGTCGCCGCCGAGCATCACGCCGGCCGCGACCAGCTCCTCGTTGAACTTGCCCATGGCTGCCAGCAGCTCTTCCTTGGGCATGACGCCGGCTTCGGAGTCGGCGGTGGCACGGACTATCGCCATGAAGCGCATATCGGTTCTCCTTTTATCGTTGTGCGAGGGACGAGCGGGCTTTCGCCCTGCTCTGCCAATTGGTCGATGCGCGCGCAGCGAAATCGACATCCCGCGATACCGTTCGTCGCCAGACAGGAGCGACCGCAGCAGCGAGTGGCTGCAAAACGATAGACGGGTAGGAAGCATTGGCAAGGTGCCGGCCGACCGCGGGGAGACGGCTGGACAGGTGCCGGCCCCACTGCCTAGATTGGCCTCCTTCTTACAGCGCAAGGAGCCCTGGCATGAGCCTGGAATCGGTCCGCGCCTTCTTCGCCGAGAAGGCACCCGACATCGCCATCATCGAACTGGACACCAGCACCGCCACCGTGGCCCTGGCCGCCGAGGCCCACGGCGTGGAACCGGGGCGCATCGCCAAGACGCTGTCGCTGCGCGTCGGCGAACGCACCGTGCTGGTGGTGGCCCGCGGCGACGCGCGGCTGGATAACCGCAAGCTCAAGGAAGCCCTGGGCGGCAAGGCCAAGATGCTCGGCGCGGAGGATGTCGCGG
Source organism: Pseudomonas knackmussii B13 (assembly GCF_000689415.1). Taxonomy (NCBI): domain Bacteria; kingdom Pseudomonadati; phylum Pseudomonadota; class Gammaproteobacteria; order Pseudomonadales; family Pseudomonadaceae; genus Pseudomonas; species Pseudomonas knackmussii. The sequence goes on from NZ_HG322950.1 coordinate 3,091,957, forward strand.
CGCTGACAGGCCACCCGGTGGGCGGCGTCTGCCCCTTCGGCCTGGCCACGCCGCTGCCGGTCTACTGCGACGTCTCGCTGCGCGCCTTCGACGAGGTGCTGCCGGCAGCCGGAGCCCTGCACAGTGCCGTGCGCATTGCCCCGGAGCGCATGGCCAGCCTGGTCGACGCGGACTGGGTGGACGTCTGCCAGGACCTGGCCTGAGGCGGCCGGTCACTGCGGCATCGCCGACAGCGACCGGCAACGATGCCCTGTCGCACTCTCTACGGCGATGCGCCTTTATCGAACTTTGTTCAGACAATACTTTGCCTATGCCGCTTACTTGTTGCGGCATTAGGCAAAAGTAACTCTCGAGCATCCCGCCTTATTTAAAAGGCAGCCAATTCTCTTGATTAACGACAGGCCATTTGCTGTACCGAAGTTCCAAATAAAAAACGGCCGCCCGGTGAGGAGCGGCCGAATACGTACCAAAGGATCGATGAAGCGGAGCAGCCACAGGTACCGCGCCTTGGCGCAGCACCGGAAACCTTGACCTCATCGCCGCCAGTCTATCCCGCCCCTTCCGGCGCCCCGCATGAATCGTCTCGATAGTGACTATCGACGCGTTCGCTTTGAGACGGCACAACTCGGCTGATATCTGTTTCGCGCTCTTTTTCGGGAGCCGATATATCCACTCACGACAACATATATCGCCCTTTCCCACTTTCGACCTGCCATGACAATTCAAACAAAGGGGTAGACCATGTCTGCATTCAGACTTTCGCTATTGGGGTTATTTATCGCCGGTGCGCCGTTGCAGTTCGCCCTGGCTGATGCCGTCGGCGACCAGGCCCAGGCCAAGGGTTTCGTCGAGGACAGCAAGCTCGACCTGCTGCTGCGCAACTACTACTTCAACCGTGACGGCAAGAACGGCGGCGGCGACCGCAAGGACTGGACCCAGGGCGTCACCGCCATCTACAGCTCCGGTTTCACCCAGGGCACCGTGGGCTTCGGCGTGGAAGCCTTCGGCAACTGGGGCATCCGCCTGGACGGTGGTGCTGGCACCTCCGGCACCGGCAACCTGCCGGTGCGCGACGACGGCTCGCCGGAAAGCGAATACGGCCGCGCCGGCGGCGCCCTCAAGTTGCGCGTGTCGAAGACCGAGCTGCGCTGGGGCGACCTGCAGCCCACCGCGCCAGTCTTCGCCGCCGGCGGTACTCGACTGTTCCCGCAGACAGCCACCGGCTTCAACGTGCTGAGCAGCGAGATCCAGGGCCTGGACCTGGACGCCGGGCACTTCACCGGCGGCAACGGCCCGGTGACCACCAACGGCAACCATGGCCTGTTCGCTTCCTACGCCAACGTCGAGGCCAGCAGCATCGACTACCTGGGCGGCAAGTACGCGGTGAACGACGCCCTCAGCCTGTCGCTGTACGCCTCCAAGCTCGAGGACATCTGGCGCCAGTACTACACCAACGCCAACTACACCCTGCCGCTGACCGGCGACCAGTCGCTGAACTTCGACTTCAACCTCTACCGCACCCTCGACGACGGCAGCGCCAAGGCCGGCGAGATCGACAACACCACCTGGTCGTTCGCCACCGCCTACAGCTTCCTCACGGCGCACACCGTCACCCTGGCCTACCAGAAGGTCCACGGCGACACCCCGTTCGACTACGTGGCCTTCGGCCAGAACGGCCCGGGCGACACCGCCGACTCGATCTTCCTCGCCAACTCCGTGCAGTACTCCGACTTCAACGGCCCGGAAGAGAAGTCCTGGCAGCTGCGCTACGACCTCAACATGAGCAGCTACGGCGTGCCCGGCCTGAGCTTCATGGCGCGCTACGTCAACGGCCACGGCATCGACGGCTCGAAGATGTCGGCGGACAGCCCCTACCGCGCCTACGGCTACGGCGACGACGGCAGCCACCACGAGACCAACCTGGAAGCCAAGTACGTGGTGCAGAGCGGGCCGGTCAAGGACATGTCCTTCCGCCTGCGCGAGGCCATCCACCGCGGCAACGCCGACCAGGCCGAAGGCGACAACAACGAGTTCCGCCTGATCGTCGACTACCCGATCTCCATCCTCTGACCACCCCACTGCCCCGGCCTCGGCCGGGGCAGTGCCTTGCGCTAGCGAATCCCCGGCACCCTGATCTGCCCCGAGCGGCAGTTCGAGCGCACGCCCTTCCCGCAGGAAGTCGGCTGCAGGTCCTTGGTCAGGCACACACGCACTTCCTTGAGCTCGGGTCCGCTGCACGAGACCGCGATGCCATCTTCCGGCAGACCGGGATTGCTCCGCCGAAAGAGCTCGGCGATCTCGGCGGCCGGCAGGTAATGCGGCTCCCGCGAGGGCTCGAAAATCGCCGGCACCTTCACCCGGCCAAGCGCCTGGTCGGCGGCATCGAGATAGCCTGGCGCGCCCAGCCCGCTGCAGGTGCCGTGGGTCGCCCATTCATGCTTGAGCAGACCCTCGGTCGGGAACAGCGACTTCCCCTTCGCGCGATCGCTGGCCGATAGCCTGGTATCGGACTCGCAATATTGCGGCCACCCACCGCTGGCGTATTGCGGCCACAGGCCATGCAGCACGAAGCCATAGCCCTTGCCGTCGCATTGCTCGTTCTGCGGGTTGGTCAGGCAGAAAGTCGGCGACCAGGACAGGGTAAGAACGTAGTAGTCGAATACACCGGCTCGCCCTTGCGGCTGGTTTTGCCTGCTTCGGGCCTGGACATCCCCGGCCATTGCCAGGACGAGAACCAGGCTGAGCAGGCAGGTGATGAACCTGCCCACGGCCGACCTCCCTCATCAGGTTGAATACAGTCCACGGTATTTATAGAGCCCCGCTTCACGCTCGTCTGACAGATCGACCGACAGCCTCCGTGCATGGAGGTAGCCGGCACAGTTCATGCCAATCAGCGCCAAGTCGCTCAAGTTCCGACCGAAAGGTCGTTTTGTGCCCATGACCAGCAGTAAGGTCCAGGCATAGATCAGATCGAAATTTCTCTAAGAATTTTCTGTAAGAAAGCAGAAAAATTCCTATCCCCTGTCTAGGCTCAGGGCCAGGAATGCTCGCGTTAGGAAGTACGGGCACCGTTCTAAAGTCCCGTTTTCTGATGTGGGTATCGCTATGGATTTGCCGAACAAGCCCCGCTCTGCCTCCCTTTTCCGTCCCCGCGGCCAGGCCCTCGCCCTCGAACCCCGCATCCTCTTCGACGGCGCTGCCGCCAGTGCCGCGGCCGACCAGCAGCACCACGCCGACAGCGATGCGCAGGGCGACGCCAGCCATCCGGCCAGCACCCCTGACGCCCAGGCCGCCGCCAAGGCGCCAGCCACGCCGTCGCGCACGCTGGTGGTAGTCGATGCCCGCCTGGAGAACCGCGACCAGCTGACCGCCAACCTCGGCGCCAACGTCACGACCCTTGTGGTGGATGCCGGGCAGGACGCCCTGGCCGCCATCAGCGCGGCACTGGCACAGCTGGGCAAGGTGGACTCGATCCAGATCTTCTCCCACGGCGCCAGCGGCCAGTTCACCCTCGGCAACCGCACCTATACCTCGGCCACCCTGGACTCGTTCGGCAGCACCCTGGGCAGTTGGCACAACGAATTGAACAGCGGTGCAGACATCCAGCTGTACGGCTGCGACGTGGGCGCCGGCGCGGCCGGCCAGGCGCTGGTCGATCGCATGGCGCAATGGACCGGCGCCGATGTCGGCGCCTCCAGCAACGCTACCGGCAGCGCTATGGCAGGCGGCGACTGGAACCTGGAGGTGCACAAGGGCGCCATCGACAAGAGCATCGCCCTCTCCGCCAGCACCCTCGACCACTTCCAGGGCCTGCTGGCCGACGCCTCGCCCACCGTGAGCATCAGCACGGCCGACAACAACGTGCTGATCGGCGACCAGCTCACCTTCAACGTCACCCTGAGCAACCCGTCCACCCAGGTCGGCTACGGCCCCTACATCGACCTGTTCCTCCCGGCCACCGGCAAGGACGGCGACGATGGCATCACTTTCGTCGGCGCCACCTACCTCGGGCAGGCGGTGAAATCCTTCGTTGTCACCTTCGACGCCAACGGCAACGCCACCCACCCGCTCGCCAGGGACGCCAGCGGCAACCCGCTGGTGATCACCGCCGCCAGCATCGGCATGAAACCAGGCGACCAGTTCGTGGTGCTGGAGCTGCCCTTCGCCAGCCTTACCAATGGCCAGCCGGCCATCACCCTGCAGGTGACCGCGCACCTGAGCAACCTGGCCGACACCAGCCTCACCGACGGCAACCCGGACCTGACGATCAAGGCCCGCGGCGGCTTCGAATTCGGCAACGACTCGCTGAACAACCCCACGGTCGACCCCAGCCTGGTGGAGGCCACCCTGCACCCGCTGGTGATCCACCCGACCCTGGTGGACCTGACCCAGAGCATCAACATGACCGAGGGCGAGACGGCCACCGGCCCCAATTTCGTCCATCAGCAGACCGTCACTGTGACGCCGGCCACCGGCCAGACGCTGCACAACGTGGTGGTCACCCAAAGCGTGCCCGGTGACGTGCAGGTTACCGCCATCACACCCGGTGCCGGCGGCACCATCACCTCCATCACCCTGCGCGACGGCTCGGTGCTGACCAGCCCCACGGCCATTGCGGCAGCCATCGCCAGCGACAGCATCTTCATCACCTCCTACAGCATCACCTACGACACGCTCAGCGGGCCGACCAACTCCACGGTGAGCTTCTACGTTCCCGAAGTGGGTGCAGACGGCGAGGCCGTGATCGACCCCAATACCGGCAACCCGGTGACCATCGACTTCGGAGCGCCGACCGCCACCGGCCAGTGGACGCCGCTGGACCCGCGCGATGTGACGCCACCGGCCACCGAGATCGACTTCAGCAGCACCGGCGACGGCGCCGGCGGCTCATTCGTCGCCAAGGCCATCACCCTGCAGAAGCAGGCCGTCATCCAGAACGACGTCGGCAGCGCCGGGCTGAGCCCGGGCGACACCCTGCGCTACACGCTCAATGTGGCGCTGTCGGACTATTTCGCCTTCGGCCAGAACCTGCTCGACGAAGGCCAGTTCCGCATCACCGACACCCTGGCCGATGGCCAGAGCCTGAGCGGTCCGCTGACCATGACCATCAGCCAGAACGGCACCAGCGCGACCATCAACCTGATCTACACCACCACCGTGAACGCCGACGGGACCACCATCCTGGTCATCGACATCGGCGAGTCCCTGCTGCGGAACAACGGTCTGTTCGGCGCGCTGTTCGGCGACCTGGCCTTCGAGACTGCACAAACCGCGGCCACCACGGCGGTGATCAGTTACAACGCGGTGATCGGCCAGGCTTACGCCAGCAACCATCCGCCGCACAGCGAGATCAACGAAGGCGACAGCCTCGGCAACAACGCCACCGTCACCGCCACCGTGCTGCTCGATGCGATCAACCAGGGCAGCGACCAGAGCGACGGTTCGACCACCACCAGCACCATTCCCACCAGCCAGGTCGACATCACCCTGCTGCAGGTCAACGGCGGCAATCCGCCGGCCGATGGTGAGCTGAATCCCGGCGACCTGGTGACCTTCCGCCTGTCCTACGACCTGGTCACCGGCGACTACGAGAACTTCAGCCTCACCGCCTACCTGCCGCTGCCGCTGCTGAACGTCAGCGGTGTCACCTGGACCACCGGCAACGGCGTTGGCCAGTGGCACTTCGGCAGCGGCGACAGCGACCCGGCCCGCGCCGTCACGGTCACCAGCGGCCCGGGCAACTCGGCGGTCTTCACCTTCGGCAACTACACGGTCAACCAGACCGCCGGCGGGCGCATCGAGGTGGTCTTCACCCTGCGCGTCGGCGACACGCCCTTCGCCGACCAGCGCTCGCTGGATGTCCTCGCGCAATCCAGCCAGACCACCACCATCGACAAGACAGTGCTGGTCAGCTCCGATGTCGCGCAGATCGTCTCGGTTGCCGAGCCGGAGCTCGACATCAAGCACGGCGTGGTTTCCAGCAGCAACGGCACGGTCACTGGCACCACCGGCACCTGGGCCGCACCGGGCAGCGGCGGCGTACCCTTCACCGGAAGAATCACCGACCTCGCGGCGGTGAACGGCGACGTCAGCAACATCGATGCCGGCGACACGCTGCGCCTGGCCACCGCCATCGAGAACACCGGTGGCGGCGGCGCCTACGACGTGGTCACCAGCATCGCCCTGCCGCCGAACCTGAGCTTCGTCGGCGGCAGCCTGGCCGCGGCCAACCTGAAGATCTATCGCGGCGACGGCACCCTGCTGGTGCTCGGCACCGACTACAGCGTCAGCGGCAACACCATCACCTTCCTCGATGCCGGCGCCGTGGCCAGCCTGCTGCCGGGGCGCGCCGGCACCACCGCCGACAGCACCGGGCAGAACATCGTCGTCATCACCTACGACGTCACGGTCAACGCCACGATCGATGCCAGCAGCACCCTGCAGACCACCGCCACGCTGAGCAACTACGCGAGCGTCGAGGGCGGCACCGACTTCACCCCGACCGACCTCACCGAAACCGCCAACGAGCAGGTGGCCGCCCCGGTGATCACCAAGGTGTTCGCCGGCGGCACCCTGGACGATGGCGACTCCAGCGCGCCGCACACCACCGGCAGCAACCTGGTGGTCGGCGAAAGCATGCTCTACGACATAGTCGTCAAGCTGCCCGAAGGCACCACCCGCAACCTCACCCTCGACGACCTGATTCCGCCGGGCCTGCGCCTGGACACCCGTTTCAACGGCGGCCTCGGCTACCAGCTGATCCTCACCTCGGCGGCCAGCGGCGGCAGCCTCGGCAGCGATTTTGCCGGCAACATCGTCATCAGCGGCATCGGCGGCGTGGGCGGCACCCTCGGCGCCGATGGCGTAGACGCGCATTTCACCTTCAGCGCCTTCACCACCAGCGCCGACAACAACACCGGCAACAACAGCTTCGTCATCCGCGTGCGCCTTGTGGTCAGCAACGTCATCGGCAACCAGGAGAACAAGTCGCTGCAGAACAGCGCCAACCTGAGCTACCAGGACCCCGACGGCGACACGCCCAATGGCGCCACACCGGTGAATCGCCAGGTCAACCTCAGCGGCGGCGCGCCGACCGTCACCGTCCGCGAGCCAACCCTGCAGGTGACCCAGACCATCACCTCCACCGGCAGCTTCGGCGGTTACGACGAAGGCGACACCATCACCTGGGACATCACCATCAGCAACACCTCCGGCACCGCTGGTTTCGACCTCAGCCTGCTGGACAACCTGCCGACGGAAATCGATGGCCTGACCATCACCGGTGTCACCTACAGCGGTGGCGCGACCAACAACGGCGGCGTCGACTTCGTTATCCAGGGTGGCCAACTGGTGACCGCGAACGGGGCGAACGTCGATATCGCAAACGGGGGCAAGATCGTCATCCACCTCTCCGGCGTGGTGAACGCCGCGGCCGCCGGCGAGGCCGCCATCAGCAACACCGCGCAGGTGCAGTGGACCAGCCTCGACGGCACCAGCAGCACGCCCGATACCGTCAACGATGAGCGCACCGGTGTCGACGGCCCGCTCAACAGCGGCGTGCTCAACGACTACCGCGCCATCAACGGCTTGCTCATTCCGGTCACCAACGGCATCCGCATCTCACGCATCGGCGGTGTCGACGCCACCGCGCCAGCCACCGACGTCAATGGCAACCCGAGTACCTCGGGCACCGTGGAAAACGTGGTGGTCGGCGAGATCGTCCGCTACCGCGTGGCGGTGCTGGTGCCCACCGGCAGCAACCCCGACTACCAGATCCGCATCGAGCTCGGCCCTGGCCTGGAGTTCATTCCCGGTTCGCTCAACAACATCCTCATCGCCCTGCTTTCCAGCGCCAACGGCGGCTTGACCACCGATGCCACGAACCTGATCAGCAGCGGCGCGCTGAACATGCTCGGCAACCAGAACAGCGATGTGGCGGGCTCGATCCATACCGACCTCTCAGGCACCAAGCCGACCGGTGTGTGGGACATCAATAACGGCCGCCTCAGCATCGTCACCAACGCCGATGGCAGCCAGACCATCACCTTCAACCTCGGCAACCTGACCAACAACGAAACCACCGACAACGACATCGAAGGCGTTGTGCTGGAGTTCAACGCCCGCGTCACCAACGTGGCCGGGAACCAGGGCGCGCCCAACGGCGGCACCCTGATCGGGGTCAGCGCCATCGAGCACGTCGGCATCAACGGCGGCGTCGATCGCGGCGCCAGCGGCACGATATTCGAGCGGGTGGTGGAACCCGGCTTTGCCGGGGTCGACAAGCAGGTCATCGACATCTCGCCCGGCAGCGGCACCACGACCACCACCGTCTCGGTGAGCTTCACCCAGAACGGCGGCGTGCCCGCCTACAACGTGCACCTGCAGGACCAGTTCCCCAGCGGCAGCAACTACCAGGTGCAGAGCATCCTGCTCAACGGCACGGCGCTGAACCTGGCCAGCCTGCCCGCTGGCATTCGCTTCACCGCCAACGGCGCCATCTCGGTCGACTTCGACAGCCTGGCGGTCGGCGACAAGGTGCAGGTGATCTACACCGTCACGGTGCCCAATGCGGTGATCGCCGATAACCCGGCAAGTTCCGCGGTGCTTACCTGGACCAGCCTGCCGACCAGCTTCGAGAACGCCGGCTGGGGCGGTTCTATTCCCGGCACCGCCGGCAGCGTCGACGGTGAGCGCACCGGCCAGGACGGCGCCGCCGGCCTGAACAACTACGTGCTCAGCGACGGCGCGGGCCTGGGCATCGTGCAAGGCACGTTGTGGAACGACACCGCCTCGGCGACCAACAGCGTCACCCCTGATGGCCCCGGCCTCGCCGGGCAGACCGTGCAGCTGACCTGGGCCGGTGCCGACGGCATCTTCGGCAACGGCGACGACCGCGTCTTCAGCACCGTCACCGACGCCAGCGGCCACTACCAGTTCGCCCTGCTGCCGGCCGGCAACTTCCTGATCGTGGTGCCGCAATCGTTCCAGTTGGCCGCCAACGACCGCTACAAGGTGCGCATCGACACCGATACCGGCACCAGCGTCACGGGCCTGGGCAGCGTCAACGTGCTCCTGGGCGAAGGCGCCATCGGCACCGCCGACGCCGGCTATGTCCATCAGAACGAAGCGCCGGTGAACACGATTGCCGGCCAGCACGGCCAGGAAGATACCGTGCTGCACCTGGGCGGCCTTGCGATCGCCGATTCGGACGCCGGCAACGGCACCCTGACCATCACCCTCACAGTGGTCCACGGCGTGCTCTGGCAGACGGCCACTCCGCCGGCCTCCGACGCCACGCCGCCCGGCGGCGCCGGGCGCACCTTGACCCTCACCGGCACCCTGGCGCAGCTGAACCTGTTGCTCGGGCAGGTCTATTACAAGGGCGACCAGGACTACAACAGCTTCCGCGACTCCGAGACCCTGACCATGGTCACCAACGACCAGGGCAACTTCGGCGATGCCAACAACAACGGCATCCCCGGCGAGAACCCCGGCGACGCGCTCAGCGACACCGACTCGGTGCAGATCATCGTCGACCCGGTAAACGACGCCCCGATCGCCAACCCGGACACGGCCAGCGCCACCGAGGCTGGCGGACGGCTCAACACGACGCCCGGCACCGACCCTAGCGGCAACGTGCTGACCAACGACACGGACGTCGACATCGCCACCAACAACGACATCCTCCGGGTCATCAGCGCGGGCCTGCAGGGCGGCACCCAGTTCAGCGTACCGAACAACAACGCCATCCTCGTCGTCGGAGCCCACGGCACCCTGGTCATCTCCAGCGCCGGCGGCGCGACCTACACCGTCAATAACGACGACCCGGCGGTGCAGGCCCTGCGCCTGTTCAACCAGACGCTGACCGAAGTCTTCACCTACACCATCAGCGACCTCGCCGGCGCCACCAGCACCACGAGCATCACCATCACCATCCACGGCGCCAACGACACCCCCATCGGCGTCAACGACGAAGGCAGCGCCACCGAAGCCGGCGGCGTGCTCAACGGCACCCCCGGCAGCGACGCCACCGGCAACGTGCTGGACAACGACACCGACGTCGACAGCGTGGCCAACGGCGAGACCAAGGCCGTCACCGGCATCCGTCACCTGCGCGAGATCGCCCCCGGCGGCATCACCGACGTCACCACTGCCGCGCCGGTGGTGGTAGTCGGCACCTACGGCACCCTGACCATCAACGCCAACGGCACCTACACGTACGTCATCGACAACGAAAACACCGCCGTGCAGCGCCTCGTGGTCGGCGACCAGCTGTTCGAGTACTTCACCTACCGGGTGACCGACGCCGGCGGCCTCAGCGACCTCGCCGAGCTGCGCATCACCATCAACGGCGCCTACGACAACCCGGTGGCCAGCGACGACCAGGCGGCGGCCCAGGCTGCCGCGACCAACGACCCGACACTGGAAAGCAACCCCAGCGGCAACGTCATCCTCTTCCCCAGCCGACCGGGCAACACCGACAACGGGGTGGACAACGACGTCGACCGCGTCGACCGGCCCAACACCAACCTGCACGTCACCGGCATCAGCTCGGCCACCGAGGCCTCCACCCCGGGCATGACCGGCGTGGCTGCCGGCACCACCTCGGCCAATGGCACCGTGATCCTCGCCACCTACGCCGAACAGAACGGCACGCAGATCACCGACCCGGCCGCCTTCGGCACCCTGACGATCGGCGCCGACGGTTCCTTCCAGTTCGACGTCAACAGCACCAACGCGAAAATCCAGGCCCTCGGCGCGGGGCAGACCCTGCAGGTGATCTACACCTACGAGATCACCGACACCGAAGGGCTCACCGACCGCGCCCAGCTGGTCATCACCATCAAGGGGGTCAACGACCCGCCAGTGGCGCAGATCGTGGTCGGCACCGCCGTGGAAAAAGGCGGCGTGAACAACCAGCTGCCGGGCGTCGACCCCGCCGGCGACGTGACCCAGAACGCCTTCGACCCGGACGGCGACCCGATCTCCGTGGCGTCCGTCGGCACCGGCGCGACCCCGGACACGAATGTCATCGTCGGCAGCCCGACGGTGCTGGTCGGCCTGTACGGAACCCTGACCATCAATTCCGACGGCACCTACAGCTACGTCCTGAACAATGCCGACCCCACCGTCCAGGGCCTGCGCACCGCCGCCGACCGCCTGATCGACGGCTTCAGCTACAAGCTCACCGACGGCAAGGGCGGCTTCTCCGACCCGGCCTTCCTGTTCATCGTCATCCACGGGCAGAACGACAACCCGGTGGCCGTCGACGACGGCGCCACCGCCGTCGAGGCCGGTGGCATCAACAACAACCAGCCCGGCGTCGATCCGACCGGCAACGTGCTGACCAACGACAGCGACGTCGACGCCGTAGCCAATGGCGAAACCACCACGGTCAGCGCCGTGCGTACCGGCGCCGAGGCCGGCACGGGCACCGCCGGCACCCTGGGCGTCGAACTGCGCGGCACCTACGGCTGGCTGACGCTCAATGCCGATGGGACCTATCGCTACCGGCTCGACAACAGCAATGCCGCCGTACAGGCACTGCGCACCAGTGCCGACCAACTGGTCGACACCTTCACCTACACCGTGATCGACACCGCCCTGGCCACCGACCAGGCCACGCTGCGCATCACCATCACCGGCGCCAACGACACCCCGGTGGCCGTGAACGACGCCGCCAGCGCAGTCGAGGCCGGCGGAGTGAACAACGGCACGCCAGGCGTCAATCCGACCGGCAACGTGCTGAGCAACGACTCCGACGTGGACGCCGGCGACGTGCTGACCGTGAGTGGTATTCGCCAGGGTGCGCAACTGGGCACCGTGGGCAGCGCCCTCGTCGGCGCCTACGGCACCCTGACACTCAATGCCAATGGCACCTACAGCTACATCGTCGACAACTCGAACCCGCTGGTAGAAGCACTGCGTGTCGACTCCGACACCCTGCAGGAAGTTTTCACCTACACCATCCGCGATCTCGCTGGCGCCACCGCCACGGCGACCCTGACCATCACCATCCACGGCCGCAACGACGCGCCGCATGCCGGTTCCATCGCTGTCATCGCCGTGGAGGCCGGCGGCACCCACAACAACATTCCCGGCACCACGCCCAGCGACGACGTGCTGCGCTTCGCCACCGACGTCGACGCCTTCCAGGAAACCCGCCTGGTCAGCGGCGTGCGCTTCGGAGACCGCAGCGTCGGTACCGCATTCACCCCCGTTACCGGCCTGGGCGTCACAGTCATGAACGGGCAGTACGGCGTACTCACCATCGGCAGGGACGGCAAGTTCGCCTACACGCTGAACAACCAGCTGGCCGCGGTCGAAGCGCTCAAGGCCGGCGAGACCCTGACGGAGTTCTTCACCTACGTGGTCGCCGACCGCGAGGGCGCCACCGACATCGGCCTCATGCGCGTCACCATCCAGGGTGCCTACGACGCCCCGGTGGCCAACGACGACCTGTCCCTGGCGCTGGCCTCCAAGCCGGGCATCTCCTCTGGCTTCGACCCCAACGGCCAGGTGCTGACCAACGACACCGACGTCGACGCCAACGACAGCAAGAACGTCAGCGGCATCCGCGCCGGCCAGGAAGTCGCCGGCGGCGCACTGACGGCGGGGAATGCCGGCACCGACAAGAGCAACGGCACCCTCATCGACGGCCTCTACGGCCAGCTGATCATCGGCGCCGACGGTACCTACACCTACCACGTCGACAACAACAACCCGACGGTCCAGTCGCTCGGCCTGCTGCAGACCCTCGACGACTACTTCACCTACGAAGTGCGCGACGGCGGCAACCTGGTCGACCTGGCGCAAATCCGCGTCGTCGTCTTCGGCCTCAACTCACCGCCCGTGGCCAACCCCGACAGCGCCGACGCCACCGAGGCCGGCGGCCTGCACAACGCCACGCCAGGGACCAACCCCAGCGGCAACGTCCTGAGCAACGACACCGACCTGGAAAACAACACCCTCACGGTCACCCAGATACGCACCGGCACCGATACCAGCGTGCCGCCCAACGGCACCGTCGGCACTCCGCTCAAGGGCCTGTACGGCACCCTGACGCTGAATGCCGACGGCACCTGGAGCTACCAGGTGGACAACGCCAACCCGGCGGTCGAGGCGCTGCGCCTGGCCGGCCAGACCCTGTCGGACGTGTTCACCTACACCGTCGCCGACATCTGGAACGCTACTGGCAACACCCAGCTGGTGATCGTCATCCACGGCGCCAACGACACCCCGATAGCCCAGGACGACGCCGCCACCGCCGTCGAAGCCGGCGGCGTGGCCAACGGCACGCCGGGGGTGAACCCGACCGGTAACGTGCTGAGCAACGACACCGACGTCGACAGCGTGGCCAATGGCGAGACCCGCACGGTGGTCACCTTCAGCAGCGAGACCGGCCAGAGTGGCGCTGCCGGCAGCGTCGTGCAGGGACGCTACGGCACCCTGGTGATCAATGCCGACGGCAGCTACCTCTACACGCTGAACAACGTCGACCCCGTGGTGCAGGCCCTGCGTACCGCCGGCGAGACGCTGCGCGAAATCTTCACCTACCGGATGCGCGACACAGCCGGGGCGACCTCGGATGCGCACCTCACGCTGACCATCCAGGGCACCAACGACAACCCGGTGGCGCGCGACGACAGCGGCGTTGCCAGCGACCAGTTCCCGGCGCCCCAAACCAGCGGCAATGTGCTGCCCAACGACAGCGATGTCGACGGCGGCGACGCCCTGACCGTGGTCGGCGTGCGTACCGGCGCGGAGAACGGCAGCGGCACCGCCGGGACCATCGGCCGGGTGCTCGCCGGGCGCTACGGCTTCCTCACCCTCAACGCCGACGGCAGCTACACCTACGCCATCGACCAGACCAACCCCGAGGTGCTCGCCGCCGCGGGCCTGGGCCGCGTGCTGCAGGACGTCTTCACCTACACCATCGCCGACCGCGCCGGCGCCACCGACCAGGCGCAGCTGACCCTCGCACTGAACATCGCCTCGCCCTACATAGCACCGCCCGGCGGGCCCTACTTCGGGCAGGATGGCGACGACGACGGCTACACCACGGCGCATCTCGGCGTGCAGCCGGCGATCTTCATCCAGCCGGTGGTCCGCCGCGTGGAGGACAACGTGATGATCTCGGCCTGGGGCGCCGACGGCAGCGACACGCGCTTCTTCGCTACCCCCGAGATCGAATCGCGGACCTTCAGCGAGCGCCTGCAAGGGCAGCGCGAGGAGTTCGTCGGCGCCGCCGTGGCCCAGAGCCGCCTCGACAGCGACCGCGACCTGGCCTGGATCCGCGGCAACCACGACCGCCTAGCCCTCACCGGCGACGGCCTGCTCAGCGATCCATCGCTATGGGCGCCGCGTGCTTCCGACATGGTCAACAGTGCAGAAAAACCTGCACAGACCGCCCGTGGCTTCCGCGCCCAGTTGCGCGACGCTGCCAAGCGGCGGGGAAACACCCAATGAAACCGGACCGACACTGCAGAGTTCACGCGTAAGCCAAGGAATGTATATGCCTGCACACAGACTCAAGACCTTGAGTGCAATGATCGCCGCCAGCGTCGTGCTGGCCGCCTGCTCCTCGCTGAAGGAGTCGGAGCCCTACAACGAACAGGAAATGCGCCAGCGGGTCATCGACGACCAGGCGCGCATGTACGAGCAGCAAGAACCGGTCACCGGACCGATCACCTTCTACGAAGCCTCGGCGCGGGCGCTGAAATACAACCTCGACTACCGCCTGAAGCTGCTGGAAAGCGCGCTGGCCTCCAACCTGCGCGACGTCACCGCCCACGAGATGCTGCCGCGCCTGGTCGCCTCGGCCGGTTACGCCGGGCGCAACAACGACTCCGGCGGCACCTCCATCGGCATCGAGGACCGCCAGGTGTCCTTGCGTCCCTCGACCTCCGAGGAGCGCTACCGCACCCTCGACAGCCTCGGCCTGTCGTGGAGCCTGCTCGACTTCGGCGTCGCCTACTACCGCACGCAGCAGAAGGCCGACCAGATCCAGATGGCCGAGGAACGCCGCGAGAAGGTCGCCCAGAACGTCCTGCAGGACGTACGCAACGCCTACTGGCGCGCGCTCGGCGCCCAGCGCCTGCTGCCCGAGGTGGACGGCTTGCTGATGCGCACCCACCGCGCCCTCACCGCCGCCCGCGCGGCGGAAGACCAGGGGCTGATGCCGCGCCAGGACGTGCTCGCCTACCAGCGCGCCCTGCTCGACTCGGTGTACATGCTCACCGTGCGCCGCCAGGACCTGGAATTCGCCCGCGCCGAACTGGCCGCGCTGATGTCGCTGCCGCCGAACTCGAAGATGGTCCTGGCCGACACCAACGAGCAGCCGCTTCCGCTGGTGACCGGCGACGTCGAGAAGCTCGAACGGCTGTCCCTCGAACACCGCCCGGAAATCATGGAGGAGTGGTACCGCAAGCGCGTCGACGAGAACGACCTGAAGATCGCCAAGGCCCAGCTCTGGCCGAACGTCAGCGTCAACTATGGCTACCAGTACGACTCCAACAAGTACCTGTACAACAACCACTGGGACGAGACCGGCGTGCAGGTCTCGATCAACCTCATCCGGCTGCTGCAGTACCCGGACCTGCAGAAGGCCGAGGAAACCCAGAGCAAGACCGACGACATGCGCCGCACCGCCCTGTCCATGGCGATCCTCACCCAGGTTCGCGTCGGCCTGCTGCGCTACCAGCTGGCGCGCCAGGAAGTCGAGTTCGCCGACGACAGCCTGCGCGTCGACAAGAGCCTGCTCGACTACGCCCAGTCCGCCCGCAGCAGCAACATCGGCAGCGAGCTGGAGCAGATCCGCGCCGAAGGCCGCTACCTGCTCTCGCGCTACCAGCGCGAGGCCGCCTACTCCGACGCCCAGGCCGCCTGGGGCCGGCTGTACAACTCGGTGGGCTTCGCGGTGATGCCGGAGAAGGTCGACAACTACGACATCAAGACCCTCGCCAGCGAGATCCAGCGCACCCTCGAACAGCAGTCGCAAAGCAACCTGCTGACCGTCAGCAGCGCCGCAACAAGCACCAGCACAGGGAGCGCCAATGTCGTATCGCAGCAGTAAGCCGTTGCTCCTCACCCTGCTCTGCCTGGTGGCCCTGCCCCACGCCTTCGCCGCCGAAGGCGATCCGCTGCAACCGACCGCCGTCGACGACCCCGGCGCGATCCGCGTGCTGCTGGTCTCCGACCTTGAGACCACGCTCTCCAGCCAGATGACCGGCACCCTCGGCGCGCTCAAGACCAGCCTGGGCGACAAGGTCGCCAAGGACGCCCTGCTCGCCCAGCTCAACTGCGTGGAAGTGCAGGCTCGCGCGCGGGTCGCCTCCGCCGAGCTGAACATGGCGCGGCAGAACCTCGCGGCGAAACGCAATCTGCGCAAGCTCGACGCAGCCGGCGAACTGGAGGTGTCCATGGCCGCAACCGAGGTGGAGAAGGCCGATGGCGCGCTCACCCTGGCGCGCGCCCAGGCTGGCTACTGCCAGGTGCAGGCACCCTTCGCCGGGCGCATCGCCAAGGTCTACGTGAAGCCCTACCAGACCGTGCAGGCCGGCGCGCCGCTGTTCGACCTGGTCAGCGACGGCGCGCTCAAGGTGCGCCTGAACGTGCCTTCCAACCTGCTGCCGGGGCTCAAGCCGGGCATGCCGATCGAGGTGGCCATCCACGAGACCGGCAAGCAGTACCCGGCCAAGGTCAGCGCGATCAACGCGCGGGTCGATGCGGTGGCGCAAACCGTCGAACTCGAGGCGCGCCTGGACCAGGCCTACCCGGACCTGGTGGCCGGCATGAGCGGCACCGCGCACTTCCCCAACGCCGTGCAGTGAGGCAGCCATGAGCGAGATGTTCCCCCCGCCGCAGCTGCTGCTCAGCCTCGACGCACTGCGCGACCGGGCGCTGGGCGCCGAGTCGCTGAACGCCCTGGCCTTCTCCATGGCCAACGACCTCTACGCGCTGCTGCGCTTCCACCAGGCATTGGTGTTCGCCCAGCACGGCGAACAAATGGAGCTGCTGTGCATCTCCGGCCTCGCGCGGCCGACCGAGGACTCGCCGTACCTGGTGTGGCTGCGCCGCGCCAGCCGCTGGCTCGCGACGCAAGTGCCGGACGCGCAGCCGCGCTGGCTGCCACGCGAGGACCTGAACCTGCCCGAGGACATTGCCGAAGGCTGGTCGGAGTGGTGGCCCACCGGCCTCTGGTGCATTCCCCTGCACGACCGCCAGGGCCAACGCCTGGGCCTGATCCTGTTCCTCCTCGACGAGGCCCCGGCGCCCTCCACGGAGGGCCTGCTGCAGGGTGTCTTCCTCACCTGGGCGCACTGCTGGGCGGCGTTCGGCAAGCGTCGCACGCTGCGCTTCTGGCGGCCGAGCCGGCGGCAGACGCTGGTGGTGCTGGCACTGCTCGCGGTCCTGCTGCTGGTGCCGGTACGGCAGACCGCACTGGCGCCGGCCGAAGTGGTGTCGCGCAATGCCCAGGTCATCAGCTCGCCCATCGACGGGGTGATCGCGCGCATGCTCGTGCGGCCGAACCAGGCGGTGGAAGTCGGTACGCCGCTGTTCGCCCTCGACGAAACCACGTTGCGCAGCCGTGCCGAGGTGCTGGCCAAGGAAGTCGCGGTAGCCGACGCCGAATTGATGGCTGCCAGCCAACGCGCCTTCGACAACCCGCAGAGCAAGGGCGAGCTGGCAGTGCTCAATGGCACAGCACGGCAACGCCGCGCCGAACTGGCCGCGGTGCAGGTGCAACTGGCGCGCACCACGGTGCTCTCGCCACGCGCCGGCGTCGCGGTGTACAGCGACCCCAACGACTGGCTGGGCAAGCCGGTGGTCACCGGCGAACGCATCCTCCAGGTCGCCGACCCGAGCCAGCCGGGCATGCGCATCCAGCTGCCGGTGGCAGACGCCATCGCCCTGGACGCCGGCGCCGAGGTCGCGCTGTTCCTCACCGCCTATCCGCTGTCGCCGCTGCACGGGAAGATTCTCGAGACCAGCTACGAAGCACGCCCCGGCGAGGACGGAGTGGCCTCCTACCGCTTGCTGGCGAGCGTCGAGGACGCCCCGGAACATGCCCGTCTCGGGCTGCACGGCACCGCCAAGCTCTACGGCGGAAGGGTGCTGCTCGGCTACTACCTGCTGCGCCGGCCGCTGGCCGCGGCACGCGCCTGGACGGGCTGGTGATGGAAGACCCCGCCGAGCTGCCGACCCCGCCGCTGCGCGACGACCTGGACATAGCCGAAGCCGGCGCCAATAGCGACGGCGAACCGGCCTGGGTGATCCACGACAACGTCACCAACCGCTTCTTCCGCATCGGCTGGCTGGAGTTCGAGTGCCTGCTGCGCTGGGAGCAGACGCCCCGCCGCATCGCCGAGGAGATCAGCGAGCAGACCGCGCTCAAGCCGGACGCCGAGCAGGTCCTGGGCTTTCGCGCATTCCTCGAACAGCACCAGCTGGTGCGCCCCGGCGCCCAGGCCCTGGCGCGTCTGCAGGCGGCCAGCGAAGGCAACGGCTGGATGACCTGGAAATGGTGGCTGCACCACTACCTGTTCTTCCGCATCCCGCTGCTGCATCCGCAACGCCACCTGCGCGGCCTCGCCGCCGCGCTGGACTGGCTGTTCCGCCCGCTGACCGCAGTGCTGGTGGTGCTGCTGAGCCTGCTCGGCATCATCCTCGTGGCACACCAGTGGGACACCTTCCGCCACGACGTGGTGGAGTCCTTCTCCACCGAAGGGCTGCTCAGCTTCGCCCTGGCGCTGATCGTCGCCAAGACGCTGCACGAGATGGGCCATGCGCTGGTGGCCACGCGCCTGGGGCTGAAGGTCGGGCACATGGGCATCGCCTTCGTGGTCATGTGGCCGATGCTCTACACCGACACCGGCGAGAGCTGGAAGCTGCGCAGCTCGCGGCAACGCCTGGCGATCGCCAGCGCCGGCATCCTCACCGAGCTGAGCCTGGCGGGCCTGGCCACCCTTGGCTGGGCGCTAAGCGACCCGGGCCCGCTGCGCAACGCCCTGCTCTACCTGGCGACCACCAGCTGGGCGCTGTCCCTGGCGCTGAACGCCAGCCCGTTCATGCGCTTCGACGGCTACTTCATCCTCTCCGACCTGCTCGACTTCCCCAACCTCCACGAGCGCGCCACGGCGCTGGCCAAGACCACCCTGCGGCGCAACCTGCTGGGGCTCGAGGAGGACTGGCCGGAATCGTTCCCGGTCGCGCAACGGCGCCTGCTGGTCAGCTTCGCCATGATCACCTGGGTATATCGCCTGGTGCTGTTCCTCGGCATCGCGGTCACGGTGTACCTGTTCTTCTTCAAACTGCTCGGGATCTTCCTGTTCGCCGTGGAAATCAGCTGGTTCATCGTCCAACCCATCTGGCGCGAACTGCGCCACTGGTGGCGTCACCGCGCCGAAGTACGCAGCGGTCGGCGTCGTCTGTTCCTGCTAGTGCTCGGCTTGCTCCTGCTGCTGGTGGCGCTGCCCTGGCGCAGCCAGATCCACGCCGTGGGCCTGGCCCGTGCCGAACGCCAGGTGCACGTCTACGCGCCCTACCCGGCGCTGCTGCAGGAAGTGCGCAAGTCCGGCCGCGTCGCCGCCGGGCAGACCCTGGCGGTGCTCGATCAACCGGACATCGCCATCCGCCTGGCCGGCAACGAGGCCAGCATGCAGGGCTACCGCGCGCGCCTGGCGGGGCTTTTGGCCGACCCCGGCGGGCTCGCCGAGGAAGCCGCGACCCGCCAGCGCTACGGCGTGCAATTCGAGGAAGCGAAAGCCGCGCGCTCGGAGATCGCCCGGCTCAACCTGCAGGCGCCCTTCGCCGGCCAATGGCTGGACCTCAACCCGGACTGGCGCAGCGGCCAGTGGATCGGCAGCCGTGAATCCCTCGGCGTGCTGATCGACCCGAGCAGTTGGCAGGTGGACGCTTATGTCGGCCCGGACGAAGTCCCACGCCTGACCGAAGGCAGCCCGGTGCGCTTCTATCCCGAAGGCGTGCCCACGGCCATTCCGGGGCATGTGCGGCAGATCGGCACTACACGCATCAACCAGCTGGAACAGCCGGCCCTCGCCTCGCGCCACGGCGGCCCGCTGGCGGTGAACCCGCAAGGTGAGCACCTGGTGCCGTCCACTCCGCTGTTCCACATCCTGGTGCAGCTCGACGGCCCGCCGCCGAACCTGCGCGAAACCCGCGGCCACCTGCAGATCGAAGGCCAGCGCCGCAGCCTGCTGGTCGAGGGCGGCAAACACCTGGCAGCGGTGGTCATGCGCGAAAGCGGGTTCTGACCCCGGCGCCTTCGCGGGTATCGGCAGCGATACAGTCTTTACCCTGCCGATACCCGATTCCCCGCGACGGCAAGACTTGGGCGAGCGTTAAATGCGCGCCCGATTTTCCCGTATGCCCGGTGTCACATGCTTTCCAAGGCCCTCAAGACCGCCCTCGTCCTCGCCCTGTTCTCCTCGCTCTCCGGCTGCTGGCCGTTCTTCCCGCCCTTCGGCGGCCCCGGCGGGGGTGGCGGTGGTCACATGGGTGGCGGCGGCGGGCATGGCGGTCCGGGCTTCGAAGCCCACCGCTGAGTCAGAAGGCGGCCTTGCCGATGGAAGCGCCGCCGTCGACGTACAGCGTCTGCCCGGTGATGAAGCCGCTGCGCTCCGCGAGCAGGAAGCTCACCGCCGAGGCGATCTCGTGCGGCTGGCCAAGGCGGCCCATGGGCACCGCGGCCAGGTAGGCCGCTTCGCCGGCGCTGCCCGGCGGGTTGCCGGCGCGGAACAGTTCGGTCTCGGTCGGCCCCGGCGCCACCGCATTCACGGTGATGCCGGTTTGTGCCAGCTCCAGCGCCCAGCCGCGCGTGAAGCTGACCAAGGCCGCCTTGGCCGCCGCATACGCAGTGCGCTGCGCAATGCCGAGGATGGTCAGGCTGGAGATGTTCACCACCCTGCCCCAACCGCGCTCGCGCATTCCCGGCAGCAGTGCCTGGGTGGCGAGGATAGCCGGGTGCAGGTTGACCTGCATGACCTCATCGAAGCTGGCCAGGTCGATGTTGCCCAAGGCCTGCGGCTTGACCAGGCCGACGTTGTTCACCAGCCCGTCGAAGGCGTACCGGGCGGCCAGCTCGGCCAAGCCCGCGGCGCTACGCTGGGCATCGCCCAGGTCAAGCGCCACCAGCTCGCCAGGGAAGTCGCCGCGCTCGGCCTGGCGGGCAATGCCCACCACCTTGTGCCCTTCGGCGGCCAGTTGCTCGGCGACGGCGCGACCGATGCCCTTGCTGGCGCCGGTGACGAGGAAGGTACGACTGCTCATGGCGCTCTCCTGTCGATCAATGCAGGCGTTGCAGTATGGCCTTGCCCACGGCCGCCGCCGAAGCCGGGTTCTGCCCTGTGATGAGTTCGCGATCCGTCACCACGTTGGGCGTCCAGGGCGTGGCGTTGCTCAGGTAGCTGCCGCCGGCTCGCTCCAGTGCGGTCTGCGGGTAGAACTTCATCTGCCCGCCGCCGAGCAGACCCTTGGCCTGTTCCTCTTCCTGGTTGCTGATCACCGTCATGCGGTAGCCGGAATAGATCCAGTCGCGCGGCGCGGCCACTTTCTCGCCGCGCTCCAGCGCATCGATCAGCCGCTGCGGCTGGTCCAGCGCGGAGAGCAGCGCGATGGGGCCGTGGCAGACCAGCGCAGTGGTCTTGCCTTCGGCATGGAAGGCACGCAGCAGGCGGCCGAGGGCCGGATCGCGCAGCAGGTCCTGCATGGGCGCATGGCCGCCGGGTACATAGACCGCATCGAAATGCTTGAAACCGATCTGCTCGACGCGGGCAAGGCTGATCACCGGCGACTCGCCCGGCGAGGTCAGCTTCAGTTTCGCCAGCAGCGCCTCGAACTCGGCCAGGCGCTTGGCATCGCCGCCGAAGAACTGCGCATCGACCGAGCTGCGATCGAGGGTTGGCGCCACGCCGCTGGGCGTAGCAAAGGTGACCTGGTGGCCGGCATCGAGCAGCGCCTTGGTCGGCTCCAGCAGTTCGTTGAGGTAGAAGCCGGTGGCGTAGACCTTGCCGTCGCGCAAATCGAGGTGGTTCGCGTCCGACAGCACCACCAGCACGTTGGCGGCATGGGCACCGAGGCTGGCGCTGCCGACTGCGGCGGCCAGGGCGAGGGATTTCAGGGCTTTCATGGCGAGTCTCCGATCAGGGGCGCCAGGCAAGGGCCGGCGCGTGGGTCGCCACTGTATTGATGCCATCGACGGCGATAAACTCGCTTCCGGCCAAATCATCTTTGCTCTGGAGATACAAATGCCCCGCCGCTTCGATCACCTCGGCGACGTCGAGGCCTTTCTTGCCGTCATCGAGCACGGCTCTCTGAGCGCCGCCGCCATCGCCCTTTCCACCACCCCGTCGGTGATCAGCCGGGCCGTCGCCCGCCTGGAGACGCGCCTGGGCAGCCAGTTGCTGCGCCGCACCACGCGGCGCCTGAGCCTGACCGAGAGCGGCAGCAGCTACCTGGAACAGACCCGCGCCGCTTTCGCGCAGATCGAAGCCGCCGAGCGCGAGTTGCTCGGCGCCGGCCCCGTACAGGGCCGCGTGCGCCTTAGTGTGCCGACCACCTACGGTCATCACCGCCTGCCGCCGCTGCTCGCCGCCTTCGCCCTGCGCTACCCGCAGGTGCAATTGGAGCTGGGCATCGCCAACCGCAACGTCGACCTGATCGCCGAAGGCTACGACCTGGCCATCCGCCTGGGCCGCCTGCCCGACAGTGGCCTGATCGGCCGCAAGCTCGAGGACGCCCGGCTGTGCCTGGTGGCCGCGCCGGCCTACCTTGCCCGCGCCGGCACGCCGCACAGCCTGTCGGATCTGGAATCGCACAACTGCCTGCCGTTCATCATGCCCAGCAGCGGCAAGCCCGGACTCTGGCTGTTCCGCGAAGAGGGCGCGGAACGTGAGTTCGTGCCACGCGGCAACCCGCTGCTGGCCGACGATGTGCTCGGTACGGTAGCGCTCGCTATCGCCGGCATGGGCCTTTGCCAGACCTACGAATTCATCGTCGCCGACGCCTTGCGCCAGGGCCGACTGGTCCGCCTGTTGCCGCAGCACGAAGGCAGCAGCCGGCCCTTCTCCATCCTCTATCCGCCGCACCGCCAGCTGTCCGCCGCAAGCCGGGCACTGATCGACTTCCTCGGCGAGGCAGCGGCTGATCCGCATTTTGCCGGTACATCTGAATCTGTTTCGGCGCCGGCGCAGGACGCAAACTGACCGCGATCGGCACGGAAACCTCCCCTGCACCGATCAGCTGCCATCCGCCGCATCCCTGTGGTCGCACGCCCCGGGCTGCGGCGGCTTTTTTCCCGGCAACTGTACTGGTCGTTCCACGGGCCGAGCGGCTAGAGTCGAGCGACGCAGCGAACCGGGAACCCAGCATGCAGGCGAGCATCCCCGCGACCGACGGCTACCCGCTCAGGGGGCGTGTCTGGCGCCATTCCGACAGCGATCCGCAACGGCCGGTGGTGATCGTCAACCCGGCCACTTCGGTGCGCTGCGACTACTACGCGCGCTTCGCCGACTACCTCCACCGGCAAGGCTTCGACGTGGTCTGCTACGACTACCGCGGCATCGGCGGTTCGCGCCCGGCCTCACTGCGCGGCTTCCACGCCAGTTGGCTGGACTGGGGCCGCCTCGACTTCGAGGGCGTGCTGCGCTGGAGCGCCGCGCGGTTTCCCGGTCAGCCGCTGCAAGTGGTGGCGCACAGCGTCGGTGGTTTCCTGATCGGCCTGGCGCCTTCCTGCGGGCAGGTGCAGCGTGTATTCAGCATGGGCGCGCAATTCGCCCACTGGCGTGACTACGACCGCCAACGACGCCTCGGCATGCTGTTCAAGTGGCATGTGGCGATGCCGACCCTGAGTCGGCTGTTCGGCTACTTCCCGGCCAAGCGCCTGGGCTGGATGGAAGACACCCCGACGGGCGTGGTACGCGACTGGACCCACCGCAGCCCGCGCTTCGAAGACGCGTACCGCCGCGGCCCGCAAGCAATGCCCGCCACCGAGCGCAAGACCCTGGCCGAAGGCTTCGCCCACCTGCACGGCGCAACCCTGGCGCTAAGCATCACCGACGACGAATTCGGCACCCGCGCCGCCATCGAGCGCCTGCTCGCCTACTACCGCAACAGCCCGCGCCAGCACCTGCGCCTGCCGCCGCAGGCCCTGGGCTTCGAAGCCATCGGCCACTTCGCCTTCTTCCACAGCCGCTTCCAGGACAGCCTCTGGCCCATCGCGCTGCGCTGGTTGCGCGATGGCCGGGTGGACGACAGCCTTAGCGTCTACCTGGTCAAGGAGCCGCAGCACCAGCCGGTTACCTGCTGACTCGACTCAGCTGCGTGCCCGCATCCCCCAGAGACTGCCTGCCAACTCATTCGTATTCCTCGTTGATGGCATAGGGATCGGCGCTGTTCGCTTGGGTCGCGAAGATCCGCTCCGGCAGCTTGAAGCCGCGCAGCTGCAGCAGCGCCAGCGGGCCCTGGCCCAGTTCGGTGCGCAGGTGCCAGGTCAGCGGCAGGCCGTCGGCGGCTTTCAGCACTACCTGGAAGCGCGTGTCGCTGTCGTCCAGCGGCGTGACCTTGGCCTGCTCCAGCAGGCGGATCAGCCCCCAGGTGCCGGCGTAGTCGCCATACAGCCGGGCGCCGGTGCGCACGCTGGTCCAGCTCAGCGAGGCGCCGGGGTGATCGATGCGGCTCGGCCAGCTGAACGATTGCCAGAACTCCATCTGGTTGAAGTACTCCAGGCGCTCGCCATCGACGATCAACGTGGTCTGCACCACGTCGCGCACCGGCTTGGCCTGCAGCTGGAAGGTCAGGCCCATGCCGCCGTCGGTATAGAGCAGGTCGGCCAGCGCGCTGAGCTGGTTGATCGCCTTGAGGAACACAGGATCGAAGTGCAGCCCCTGGCTGTTGCCGGCGTCCGCCACCCAGCGATTACCTTCCTTGCGCAGCACCCCGCCCAACTGGCCGGCGAGGAACTGCTCGATGCGCCCGCTGCCGCCGCGGATCATCTGCCCGAGCATGGGCAGCGAGGTGTCGCTGCCACTGGCGGCGAAGGGATAGCGACCGTCGAAGGCGCGATTCCAGTTGCTGATGATGGAGCGCTGCCACTGCCGATTGAGGCTCTGCGCCGAGGGCTGCAGCACGCCTTCCCAGGCCTGGGCCAGCGGCTGCACGAACAGGCTCTGGCCGAAGCCGCTCCACTCCTCGCCCAGGCTGGCGGCGAGCAGGCTGCCGTAGTCGCGGGTGTCGGTGAGGTCGATGCTCTTGCCCTGGAATACCGTTTGCGCCAAAGCCTGGGTCATCGCCTGCGGATCGGCGGCATTGATCACCTGCTGCAGCTTCAGGCGCACGCGGGTGACGCGAGTGAGGAAGGCCGACAGGCTGAGGCTGTCATCGTTGCTGCTGGCGCCCTCCTCCTTGCCGAGCAATGCCAGCAGCGGGCCGAAGGTGGCATCCAGCGGCCCGTGCAGGCCGAGGGCGCGTTGATCGATCACCGGCTGCTTGTCCTTGTCGAGCAGTTGCTGCGCCGACTTCATCAGCGAATCGGCCAACGCCTGGCCCTGGGCACCGGTGCGGCCCTGGTAGGCCAGGGTGTTCATCAGCGCGATCAGCGGCGATTGGCGCACATCGCTCATCAGGCTGAGCTGGTCGATGACTTCCGGCAGGTTGTCCGCCCGCCGCCAGCGCAGGCTGTTGAGGAAGGCCAGCCAGGAGTCGGCGAACTCCTGGAAGTAGCGCTCGGTCAGCTGCTTTTTCAGCGCGTCGGGTTGCAGGTCGTCGGCGACCTTGTTCTGCCGGTCACTGAGCACCCAGTCGATCTCCTCGCGGCGCGCCTCGGCGATCTCGTCGATGGCCGTACGCACATGGCCCTCCCAGGCCTGGCGCGTGAAGGCGCCGGGCACGCTGTTGGGCGTGTCGAACAGCGCCTGCGCATCGGTTTCGCCGACCATCTGCAGCAGGTTCAGGTCCGCATAGTTGGTGCCCGCGCCCTCCAGCATCTTCTCGTACAGGCTGGCCACGCCATTGCGCTGACCCAGCTGCCCGAGCAGCACCTGGCGCGCCTGCGCCACCACGCGGGCGTCGGCCTGGATGCGCCAGTCGGGATGGATTTGCAGGTGTTCGGCGTAGAAGGCCCACAGGCTTGGCGACAGGCCCTGCCAGAGGCCGGGTTTGATGCCGGGTCGGTCGGCTTCGAGGCTGTGCAACGCCTTGGTCAGGAAGGCGGCATCGACCTTTTCCGGACGCGCCAGCATCAGGTAGGCCTTGAGTTGGTCATGGCCTTCGACGGCACGCGCGGCGCGCTCGGGGCTGCCCGGGGGCAGCGCGGCCAGGTCGGTCAGTTGGCGTTCGAGATGGGCTTTGGCGCTATCGCGCAGCAAGCGATTGTTGGCCTCCGCGTAAAAAGGCCAGAGCGCGGCCTGCAGCTCGGCATTGTGGTTCAGGCCAAAGCGCAGGAACCAGGGCACGCCCTGTTGGGCCTGGTAATCCAGCCGGCCAAGCTCGCGGGTCAGCTCGTGCAAGGCGGTGATCTGGCTATCGAGGTCACCGGCCTGGCGCAGCACACCCAGCGCCGTCTGCGCATCGGCGATCTGGCTGCGGTTGTTGGCGAACGACAGCAACAGGCCCAGGGCCCACAGGGCCGCCAGACCGAGCACCAGGCAATACGTCAGGCGCGGCACGGACCAGCCCAGGCGGCGGCCGCGAGGTTCCCGATCATCCAACACAGCCTGCCAGGCCGCGTTCGGCCACCAGGCATTTTTCAGCAGCCCATCAGGAGACTTCTGCGGCAGACCAAACAGCAGGCCGCGCAGCGGCAAGCGGCGGAAGGAATCGCTCAGGAAGGGTTGCAGCGCCTCGCGCCATTTGGCGATGCCCTCGCCTTCCAACTGGAAGCCCAGGCGCACGAGGAAATCGTGTGACTCCTCCTCGACCAGTTGTCCCATGCCTCGCTGGCGCAAGGGATCGAGCAGTTCGCGCAGCTTCGCTTCGACGTCCGCCACCGTCGCTCGCGAAGGGAGTAAGCAACCGACTGGCTGCGCCTTGCGCCCGGTCTGCTCCCAGCCGCTGGCACAGACCTGCCAGAGGTACAGCGGCGCTTGCCAGCGCAGCGAGCTGGCCAACTCGCGCAGTCGGATCACGCCCGTGCCCAGCGTGGCCACATCGTCACGTTGTGTCTCATTCAGCGCCCAGACGATGCCGTCCAGCGGCCGCCAGCGGCGCAGGCCCTTGACCAAGACCAGCGTCGAAGCTTCCATTTCCCCACCCAAACTGCCGCCCCAGAGCAGCACGGTGCCCTGGCCTTCGAGCCACTTGTCTTGGCTCAGGCCGGGGGCGATGGCGTCGAGCTCGGCCGGCTCGCCGACGACCAGCAGGAGGCGAACCTTGAGCGGCCAGAAAAGCCCGTAATCGCTACGCAGGCGCTCCGCCAGTTTTTGTTTCGGCGCTAGCGCGAGCACCTCGGCGGAGCTTGGAACCTTCACTGGCCGCCTGCCACGTATCAGTTGGCGGATGCCCTTCTGCACGCAAAACCAGACCAACGCAGCCACAGCAAATAGCACCGCCCAGCACAGCAGCCCCCTGAATAGAAGGGTTTTCAGCGCAGCACGGTCAAGCGAGGGCGATCCCTCCCACAACCACCAGGCGACGCTGCCGGCCAGCACCAGAACGGCCACCAGCAGCGCCATGAGCAGGAAGGTACCGAGAAGGGACGGATTGCGGGGTTCAGGAACTTGCGTCATCGGGTTGCACCACTCCAAGTGCCAGGGTGTGATCGGGGTCGCTGGCCAGCCAGGCGCAGGGGCTTGCGTGCTGCTCGGCATGGCAGGCGGCCAGGGTCTGCACGACCATTGCCTGCAGGCCTTCGAGTTCGCCCCAGTAGGCGTCCTGCTGGTGCTGGTTGAGTGGCCAGCCCAACTCGCCCAACTGGGTGACCTCGGGTTGCGAAAAGGCCACGCAGGCTTCGGCCTGCTTTTCCAGTTCGGCTTGCCGCACGGCACGGAGGGCAACCTCGGCGAGGTCGTCCTGCTCTGCCGCGAAGCGCTCGCCACAGGTGAAACGCGCACCGCCCTGCGTGCCCAGCAGCCAGAGCACGGCGGCTTCCCCGGCGGGCAGGCGCGCGTCACGGCTCGAGGCGCTGGACTGGCAACCGGCGCAAAGAATCCGTGCCTCGGCCGGCGCGCCGTGCAGGCGCTCGATGATCGCGTCCAGGCTGGCCATGCCCTGCCAAGGCTCGGGATGCTCCGGCAACTGCACATCCGGGCACTCCTGTGCCATTTGCTGGACGAAGGCGCTCCAGCCTGCCGGCGAGCCCTGCCAATAGCACTGCAATGCTGGAAGCGCGGCGGGTTTGCGCTGTTGCTGCCAGGTTGTCGCCAACTGCCGGGCCAGTTGCCGCTCGCGCTCGACGAGATCGGCGCCGAAGACCTGCAGCAGGCGGATCGCCTGACCGCCGCTTTCCTCCTGCACCGACGGTGGCGAACCCTTGCCCGCCAGCACGCGCCGCCAATGCAGATCCGTCGTGCCGGCCGCACCGATCAGCACGCTTTCGACCAGGGCAACCTGCCGGCGATGCTGCGCCCACCAAGCCTGCGAGACTTGCTGTGTTTCCTCGCGATAGCACTGCGCCGTATGCCGGTTCAGGCGGAAGGACAAGGTGCACACCAGCAGCGCCAGGAACCACGCCAGCAATACGCCGGCAGCCAACAAGGCGGTCACACGCGGTTCGAAAAACGGACGCAGCAGCACGCCACCACCGCCGACCAGCGCCAGCAACGTCGACCCCGTGGCCAGCCAGCGCGAGTAGCTGGGTGGGTTGGCCATGGGAAAAGCGGCGAAGTGCGGTTCGGGCTTCACGGTTCCACCAGGAAGTCGGGCACCGAGCTGACCAGGGAGCAGCCACAGGCACAGCGGTGGCCATCCAGGGCCACCGGCAGACCGTCGACCTGGGCAAGGCTGCTGCCCTCGGCAATGCGGTTCAGGCCATGTAGGTTGCACAACACCGCATCGCCCTGGCAGGCGATGGGCTTGCCCAGGCAGTCGTAGCGGCCTTCCAGCACCTGGCCGCCATATTCGCGCAAGGCATCGCCCTGGCGGATCACGGGTTTCATGCAAACGCCTCCTGTAGGTCGATACGCGTCACTTCACCGGGCACGTCTTGGGCACCGGCAACCGCAGCGGGGTCTTGATCGGATATTCGGGCGCGCCGTAGGGGTAGCAGGAGGTGGTGACCTGCAGCTGGTCGCAGGGCAGGAAGTGCACGGTGATGCCGCAGACCTTCTGGCCGGTGTAGTCCGGGACCGGGACTAGCTGGGTGTGTTGGCGTTTTTGCGCCTCATTCTTTGCCACCCAAGCCTTGTACTTGGCTCTATCAGCAAAGCCCGGGAATCCTTTCGAACCAGCCACTCCGGTTTCCCAATCCACCCGTACCGTCAGCCCAGGCCGCCATTGCGCAGGAGGTGCGTAGCCCCAGCCCCCGCCGCCACCCTGGAAGGCACCAATGATATCGACGGCCGAATGGCCATCGACGCTGAAGTGGTTGATCGCCCACTGAGTGTGGTTGACCCCGTAGATGGTCCCGGCCTGGGCCGTAGCGGCGAACAGAACGGCGGCGAGGCAGCCAACCAGGGAGCGCAGCGTGCGACAACGAACGATTGGAAACATGCGGCGCCCTCCTTGGGCGGGATGACAAGGGCGTTGATCAGGCCGGCACATCGGGCACCTCGCGGGTCTTGGCCTCATGGGCGGCCCACAGCTCGGCGATTTCCCGCTGCGCCTGGGCGATGCGTTGTTGGCGGATGGCCGGGCGTTGCTCGCGCACCAAGGTGCCGATGGCCTCGGTCGGCGCGCGCAGGTGCGCGGCATCATCGCGCATGGGCAACGCCAACCCCGTGGTCTGGTCCAGCACCGAGACCAGCCTGGTCAGGTCCCTCGCCCCGTATTGGCTCGCCGCGCCGGCCAGGGCCAGGCGCTCGGCCGGGCTGCCGCGGCGGATGACATAGACCACCGAGGCGCTGAGCGTCGCCGCGCCCACCACGCCGCCGGCCACGCTGAGCAGCGACAGCGGCTTGTTGCAGGCCTCGCCGAAATACACCATGCGTTCGCGGAAGTAGCTGGTCCACGGCTCGCGCGAGCCCTTCAGGGCGTAGTGCAGGAACCAGGCGCGCGAGTCGTGCACCTGGTCATCGAACAGCGCGCGCAGCAGGCCGCTTTGCAAGTGGGCGTTGCGGCTTTCATCCACCTGGCCGCGCTCGGTTTCGTTGTCATGGCAGCTATACCCCGGCCGGGGCGGGAACAGTTCCTTGACCAGGCGCTGGCCGGCTTTCTTCATGCGCTCGTACTCGACTTGTTCATCGTCGCTGTTGAGCAGGTAGATGGCGGTGGTCGGGATGCTGTCCAGCGCCCATTCGAAGGTGCCGGTGGGCGTGCGGCGGGTGCCGCGATAGTCCTCGCCGAACTCCTGGGCGGCCTGGCGCAGCTGGGTCTTGGCCATGTCCGGGTCGAAGTCCTTGGGCCCCGGTTCCAGCGGTTTGCTCGGGCGCCGCGGGTCGCCCTCCTGCTCCAGTTGGGCGAGCCGACGCTTCTCGACCTCGCGCTGCTCGTCGTTGCGCCGGGTTTCGGCCAGCTTGCGGACCTGCTCGTCGCTCTGGCTGTCGGTGGCCTCCTGGTAGAAGGGGCAGCCCTCCAGGCTCAGGAAGGCATAGCGGTCGATGCGCCAGGCGGTGATCCAGCCCATCTGCTCCTGCAGGGCCTTTTCCAGGCTGGTGGCGGCGCGGACCGGTTCGTAGTGGTTGGCCAGCGAATCGCGCAGGGGTTGCGGGTCGGCGTGCAGGCCCAGGGTGACTTGGCGCCAGGCGTTGAAGCGGCCGCCAAGAGTCGAAGAAGCATCAAACTCACGCATCACTCCGACTTCCATTGCCAGCCACAGGTAGTTGCTCAACTCCTGCGGCAAGATGTTCTTAGGCACTTTCAATGGAGCACCGTAAGCAAAGGCATCGGCATAGAGATCGTTCAGCGGAATCTGCGATAGCAGCAAGCTGTCGCCATCCGTCTTGTCCTCGCTGTAGGCCTTGCCCTGGTCTCCCGGCGGATAACCACCCCCCAAGTCGGAATGCACCCCCGGATACAGCACCTCCACCCCACAGGATGGGTAGTGCCCATTGGTACGGCGGATGGAGTCCAGCGGGAAGCACAGGCGCTGCTCGTGGCTCGCTACCAGGTGCAGGCAGCGTTTGATCCAGCCGCCATAACCTGCCTCATCCGGCAACTCCATGGTGCCGTCAGCCCAGCTCATATGGCCCTCGGCGACCGGGGCGATATGAGCAACACCCACCGAGGCCACCGTATCCAGGAGGCCAAGGTATTCAACGCTCAACGGCAGCTTCTGCGTACCGAGTATCAGGCAGTGCTCGGCGGGCTGCTCCGAGTCCGGCCGATGGAGGAACTGCGCCAACCAGTTGACGAAGGCCCGCGCGGCCGCCGCGCCACGGGAGAAGCCGTAGACGTAGAGCTTGATGCCGAGCAGCTTCGAGGTACCTGGCGTCGGTTGGGCCAAGGCAATACGCAGACGTGGCGCCAGGTCCGGCGCGTTCAGCAGTCGCTCGAACACACGCCGACGCAAGCTGGTGCCGCCCATGTCCAGGGCTGCCATCGGTGTGGTCATGGCTGCCACCGATTCCTTCAAGGTCGGCACATCCAGGCTGGGCAGATTGGCCATGCGCCGCAGGGCATCGACGATCATCAGCAGGCCCCAGTTGATGCGCTCCTCGCCATACAACGCC
Source organism: Pseudomonas knackmussii B13 (assembly GCF_000689415.1). Classification (NCBI taxonomy): domain Bacteria; kingdom Pseudomonadati; phylum Pseudomonadota; class Gammaproteobacteria; order Pseudomonadales; family Pseudomonadaceae; genus Pseudomonas; species Pseudomonas knackmussii. The sequence goes on from NZ_HG322950.1 coordinate 3,123,738, forward strand.
GTGGCCAGGCCAAGGCCGCTGAAGTCAAGGTCGCCGATCTCCGGGAAGGGCGTGCCGACACCGGGCATGTAGTACTTGAAGAACTGGTTGCTGCCTTCGTCCAAGCTATCGGTCAGCCCCTGCGCCTGGCTGCCGGCACTGGCCGTACCACCGGCATAGCCGGCGCCGATGGTGGCGCGGAACAGCCGGGAGATATTGGTTGGGTGCTGTGGGGCCGCCACGAAGAGATCGTTGTTCAGGTTATTGCCGGTGCCATCGAAGAACAGGCTGATATGCACGGTTTTGCAGCAGGGACGAGTAACCCGACGCTGGGCGGCCTGGCATAGGGCATCGTGGTAGCCGACTTCCCAGCTCTCTTGGTGTTTGCGGTTTTCCCATACCTGCAAAGAATGACTGGGCAAGCGCCCCTGCTCAGGAAACTGCGGCGGATACCAGAGCAGGTCGGCGAATTTCATTTCGGACATGAGGTCGGCTCCGGCAGGTGCAGCGGGGTCTTGATCGGGTATTCGGGGGCACCGTAGGGGTAGCAGGAGGTAGTGACCTGCAGCTGGTCACAAGGAAGGAAATGCACGGTGATGCCGCAGACCTTTTGGCTGCCGTAATCCGGCACGGGAACTACTGTGCTGTGCTGACGCGTTTGCGCGTCGATTTTTGCTAACCAGGCTTTGTATTTGGTTCTATCCGCAAATCCAGGGAAGTCATCGGAGTAGGCCACTCCGGTCTCCCAATCCACCCGCACCGTCATCCCCGGTCGCCATTGCGCCGGCGGCGAATAGCCCCAGCCACCCCCGCCTCCCTGATAGGGACCGATGATGTCGACGGCCGAACGCCCATCGACACTGAAGTGGTTGATCGCCCAGTGGGTATGGTTGAGCCCGTAGATGGTCCCAGCCTGAGCGGCAACGGCGAGCAGGCCGGCTACGAGGGCAAAGAGAATGAGCAGAAAGCGACGAAGCGAGATGTCAGGCATGGCGTCCAATTCCTTGCGTGGGGAGCGGATCAGGGGATGACTCGGCTTTATGCAGGTGGTCGAGGGCGTGGGCCTCGCGCTGGCTGTCGTCGAGCAGGCCGATGCGGGTGGCGTCGAGCATGGCGGCATAGCAGGTCTGGAAGGCCTGCTCGGATGGCAACTCCGATGCAATTGCGCTTCTCAGCTTGCTGAGGGCGCGCGTGGCATCGCTGGCACAACCGAGGTTTTCCAGCTGCTCGTCACTGAGTTCGATGAGGCCGAAATCGACGCCCCGCTCCACCGCTTCGCCATGACCCGGCATGAGCCGGGGTGCACCGTCGCGGTCGAGCCAGCTCCAGAACAGCGCGGGGCGCAGCAACTGCTGCTGTTGCTCCGGGGCCAGCACGTGGCTGAACAGCAGCGGGAACAGGCGCGGATCGTAGTAACGCAGCAGGCCAAGTTGGCCGCCGTTGCGCGCCTCCAGGCAGCGGCCGAGGTAGCCGGCCAGGTCCTCGAACGGCCAGGCCGAGGCCAATGCCAGCACGCGCGCCTGGGGGCCGTAGTCCGCCAGCAGCCCGAGCAACCACTGGCGCTGCAGGGGCTCTTCCAGGTCAATACGCAACAGCAACGGTGCCAGTTCCTCGGCGGCGGCCTCGGGCAGGCCGCTGAACAACGAGTGGCCGGCAATCGGCGGATCGATACTGCGCACGCTTGCAAGCAAGGGCGGCCTGCCGGCCTGGTCGACGATCAGATGGAGTTGGGTCGTTGCTACACGGGCACAGGCGGATGCGAGCAGGTCGAGCCAGGCCGCGGTCGGCTGGTTGGTCATACCGAACCCTCCCTGGGCAGGAAGCCCTGGGCCGCCTCGCGGGCCCGGCGCAGGCACTCCTTGCATACCGAACTGGGCAACTCCGGCAGCGGGAAGTCCTGGCTGCCTGGCGCCGCCCACCGGTGCCGCCCCTTGAGGCTCAGCAGGCCGGGACTATGCACCTGTATCTCGCCTTGCGGGCTGAGGTGGATGTAGGCACCGCCGCTGGCCAGGGTGATGCCGTTCTTCGCGGTGAGCTGCAGATGGCCTTCGACCGATTGCACGGTGATGTCCTGCAAGGCCGTGAGCGATAGCGTGTCGCCGTGGGACTCCAGCTCCAGCGGGCCCTTGCCGGAGACCAGGCGAATGCCTTCCTGCTGCGCGAGCAGCGAGATGGCTCGCCGGCTGTGAGCGGCCAAGCGCTCGGCACTGGCGAGGTTGAGCTCACCCTGGCTTTGCAGGTAGAGCGCCTGGCCACTGCCGAGCAGGACCGCACGTGGGCTTATCGCGCCGATGCCCTGGGGAGCGCTCAGCAGCATGGCGGGTTGTTCGAGCTGGGTGGCCGCCTGCTGGAAGCGTTCGAGGCTCGCGGTGTCGGGCATCGGATTGTGATGCGCCTCGGCAACCTCGGCCCGCTCAAGCATCTGCTGCATGGCCCCTTCGAGCAGGCTTTTCGCCGGCTGCATGTCGAGTTGCTTGCCTTGGGCGTTCAACTGCTCATCGGCACTGATGAACAGACCCTTGCCCGCCCGAATCGCCCCATGCCCATCCGTACGCAGCTCGAAACCGGCCCCGCGCGGATTGGGGTTCGGCCGCTCGCTATCGACCAGATGCCCGAGGCTCAGCTGGCTCTTGCCGCTGTGCTCGGTACTGAGCTTGACGTGCTCTTTTCCGCGCTCGTCGTCCATGCGCAGTTTGTTGTTCGCTGGGGTGCGCAGGACGTTGCGCTTGTAGTTGTAGAGGTTGACGTGGTCGGGGTGGCGGCTGTCGTGCAGGGCGTGGGCGATGTAGGGGCGATCCGGGTCGCCTTGCTCGAAGGCCACCGCCACCTCCGTGCCGGCCAGCAGCGGCAGGTGCAGACCGTGGGTGTCGCCGGCGTAGGGTCGGGCCAGGCGCAGCCACATGCTCTCTTGCCCGGCGGGCCAGGCGTCGCGGTCGAAGAGGAACTGGACCTTGTAGCGACCTTCCTTATCGATGTGGCCGTACGGGTCGTTCTTGCGATTACTGGTGACGCGGGCCGGCACCGTGCCGGCGATGCTCGGCTTCCTGGGCAGCGGTGGGCGGAAGCTGTAGTGGTCGGCGTCGGGGATGGATTCGAAGGTGACTTCGAAGCTGCTGTCGCGGGCGGCGGTGCATTTCATGCTCACGATCAGCGCGCCCTTCTCGAAGGCCTGCGGTGCGCCCTCGATCGTCAGCACTTGGCCGGGGATCAGGTTGGCGCTGCTGCTGGTGCCGGCTAGGCGGGTCTGCTGGTTGAGGTAGCGCTCGTGGGCCAGGCGCGCGTGGAAGGAGCCCTCGTCGCTGCTGTGCTCGTGGTCGAAGGCGAAGGCGTCCCCGGGTTTGGTGTAGGGCTCGGCGTAGTGGTAGGCCTCGCCGTAGGTGGATTTCGCGCCGCGGGTCAGGTCGACTTCGGCATCGAGATCGGCCCAGGCCTCGCGGGGGTTGTAGCTGCGGGCGAAGATGCTGGCTTCCACCACCTGGTGGCTGGCCTGCAGGTTCCACACGCTGTCGGCACCGCTGCTTTGCATTCCCGACAAAGGGCGCAGCGGCATGGTGAAACCGCGCTGGTAGTAGCGTTGGGAGTCGTGGAACTCCAGCACGTCGAGCTTGATCCGCTCGTCGAAGCGGATGCAGTACCAGATGCCATGGTCCGCGCAGAGGCGCTGGAGAAAGGCCAGATCGCTCTCGGCATACTGCATGACCTGCTCGCGGTCCGGGTAGGTGCGCGAGAGGTCGAGGTGAAACTGGTATCCCTCGAATTGATGCCGACGCAGGACCTGCTCGACGATCTCCGGCACGCTCAGGTTCTGGTAGATGCGGTACTGCAGGCCGCGATCGAGCAGGGCTAGACGGGGTTGCAGGCGCACTTCGTAGCGGGCTTCGTCGCGCGAGCCGGACAGGCGTTTGAAGGCGGTGACCACGCCATTCAGCGTGCGCAGCGGCAACACCGGCTGGGGGTTGAAGCTGAACTTCGGTGTCGGATCGGGTGCCGCGTACAGGCTGAAGCTGGCGCGTTGGCCAAGCATCGCGTCAGCGGCGATATCGCCGGCACTGCTGGTGAATTCGACGCGGTAGCTGAAGGGTTGGCTCAACCCTTCTTCGCCCTCGAAGGCGAGAACATCCAGGGGAACGTCGAGTTCGCTGACGCTCAGTTTGTGGCGGGAATGGTCGAAAAACGAACGGACTGGATCGAGCACGGGCGGAGCCTCCATTGCGTTGCCGCATTCGAGGCAGAAGTCCTTGAGTCAACCAGGATTCAGGCTCTGCCTCGAGCCGTTCGCGGCACTACCTCGCCGCGATGGGGGCAGGAGTAAATTCGCCTTGCCGACACATTTCAATGCGAAGCGTCGCGCTCACTTACGCTTCAGACAAGCCCTACAGACCACTGGATATTTTCCTACGCACTCCAAATGGATGACGCTCGCGCAAGCTTCGAGTCTTCGATTGAAGCCTCTCATGCGGTGGTGCAACGGCTAGGTGGATGACGTCTTCCAGCTGTTCCAGATCGAGCAGCCTCAGCGCAACCGTGCCGACACTTGATTCACCGAAGCCTCGCTCGGCAAACTCGCCGAGCCGGCCCAACGCCGCTTGGCGCGCCAAACCGTCCTAGCTCGCGGCTTTGCCGCAGGCCAACGGCAGCAAGGCAGTTGGCCATTACACACTACTGTCACATCTCTTTCATAAGCTCTGCGCGCCTTTCCTCCAGCTCGGCAGAGCGTCACAGCAGTAGTGGTATTTGTGATGAAGACCTTGAAGCCCGCCCTCGCCCGTCTTGCCCGTTGGCAACCCATGCGCCGCTTGCGCATCGGTCATCGCACCCTTCTCTGTTTCCTCGTCTGCGCGCTGCTGCTCGGAGGAGTTGGCAGCTACAGCCTGTACCAGATGGCGACCATCCGCGCCCAGGGCGAGGCCATCGACAGCGTGCAGCTGCCGAGCATCGCTTTGGCCGACAGCATCGCGCTGAACCTGGCGCAGCTGCGCGTGCGTTCGCTGCAGCAGGTGGCCAACCCCGATCCCATGGTGCGCAGTGGCAACAAGGTGATCATCGAGCAGCTGGCCATCGACATCGAACAGGAATTCCGCGACTACGCAGGGCTCGTCAGCGACGACAGCGAGCGCGGCGCCATCGATGCGCTGCACGAAGTCTTCAAGCAGTTCATCGACACCATCCGCCAGGAACAGCAGCTGCTGGAGCAGCAGAAGTTCGACGACGCCAAGGCGCTGCTGATCGCCAACATCGACCAGCAGGCCGACACCATCGACACCCAGGTGCAACTGCTGCGTGAGCTCAACAAGCAGGCCGCGGCCACTGCCACCAGTGAGGCGGCGGCCACTTACGAGAAGGCCAAGCGGGTGGTCCTGGCAGTCCTGGGCGGCGCCCTGCTGCTGATCCTGCTGCTGGCCTGGAGCCTGACCCGCAGCCTGGTACGCCCGCTCGCCGAAGCCCTGAAAGTGGCCGAGCGCATCGCAGCAGGCGACCTCAGCCAGAGCAGCATGAACGCCCGCGGCCGCGACGAGGCGGCGCGCCTGCTCGACCGCCTGGGCTGCATGCGCGACAACCTGCACGGCACCATCCGCCAGATCGGCGAGGCTGCAGAGCAGTTGGCCACCGCCAGCGAGCAGATGAGCGCGGTGATGGAAGAAGGCACCCGCGGCCTGCACCAGCAACACGACGAAATCGACAACGTCAGCCGCGCCATGAGCCAGATGAGCGAGGCGGTCGGAAGCGTCGCCGAGCATGCCCAGTCCACCGCCCAGGTGGCGCGCCAATCCAGCGACAGCGCGCAGAACGGGCAACAGCAACTGGCAGCGACCCTGCATTCGATCCAGAACCTCGGCAGCGGCGTGCGCCATGCCGCCGACCAGGCCCAGGGCCTGGCCGAGCAGACGCTGAACATCAGCAAGGTGCTCGATGTGATCCGCGCGGTCGCCGAGCAGACCAACCTGCTCGCGCTCAACGCGGCCATCGAGGCGGCCCGCGCTGGCGAAGCCGGGCGCGGCTTCTCGGTGGTGGCCGATGAAGTCCGTGCGCTAGCGAAGCGCACCGGCGATTCGACCCGCGAGATCGAGCAACTGATCGACGCCATCCAGAATGGCACCGGGCGTACCGTCGAGGCCCTGCAGAGCAGCGCCGAGCAGGCCGACCATACCCAGGGCCAGGCAGGTGCCGCCGACCGCGCGCTTTCGGTGATCATCGATGCCGCACGCAGCATCGACGAGCGCAACCGCATGATCGCCGAGGCGGTGGAACGCCAGGCCGACATGGCCCGCGACATCGAGCGCAACCTCAGCAACATCCGCGACCTGTCCAACCAGAGCGCCGCCGGTTCGCAGCAGACCAGCACCGCCAGCCAGGAGCTGTCGCGCCTGGCCGCCGGGCTCAGCGGCCTGGTGCAGCGTTTCAGCCTGTAAGCCGTGCCGGCGCCCTCAGGTGCCGGCGTGGGCCTTCAGCAAGGCGGCGAGGTCGAGTTTCTTCATCTGCAGCAACGCCTGCATGGTGCGCTGGCCGCGCGCTACGTCGGGGTCGCTGACCAGCTCGCCGAGCACGCTTGGAACTATCTGCCACGACAACCCGTAGCGGTCCTTCAGCCAGCCGCATTGCTGCGCCTCGACCGGGCCGCCGGCGGACAATCGCTCCCAGTAGTGGTCTATCTCCGCCTGGCTGTCGCAGTTGACCTGCAACGAAAGCGCCTCGCTGAACTGGAACATCGGCCCGCCATTGAGCGCCGTGAAGGCCAGGCCGTCCAGCTCGAAGGCGACAGTCATCACCGTGCCCGGCGGCTTGCCATGGAACTCGCGCCCGGCCTCGCCATAACGGCTGACGGCAAGCACGCGGGAGTTGGGAAAGATCGCGGTGTAGAAGGCGACGGCCTGCTCGGCCTGGTCGTCGAACCACAGGCAGGGGGTGATGCGTTGAATTCGGGACATGGCGGCTCTCCTCGCTCGCGGGCGCTGCAGGCGCCCTCTCGACTGGTCGTTCTGCGCACGGCGAAATCGACAAGTCTAGAAGCCCGGCCGCACCGCCTATCAGTCGACGCCGGGCGGCGCGGCCGCCGCCTCAGACACGGGCTGCTTCCTCCACGCGTTCCTGCAGCCACTGCATGAAGGCTTGCACCCGCGGCGGCGGACGGCGGTGCGCGTATAGCAGATGTATGTCCAGCGGCGCCGGGCGGTACTCGGGCAGGACTTCCACCAGCCGTCCTTCGGCCAGGTAGTCGAGAGCGCCGTGGCGCGGCGCCTGGATGATGCCCAGGCCGCCGAGGCACGCGCCTTCGTAGGCCTCGGCATTGTTCACCGTCACGCTGCCGGCCATCGGCTGGTAGCGGGTCTGCCCGTCCTGCTCGTACTCGAAGCCCATCGGCCGCATGCCGAGCACCGGCACGTAATGCACCAGCCGGTGGCCAGCGAGATCGTCCAGGCTGTGCGGCGTGCCGAACTCGCGCAGGTACGCCGGGCTGGCCAGGTTGATCTGGGCGAAGCCGCCCAGGCGCCGAGCCACCAGCGAGGCGTCGAGGCCGCCGCCAATCCGCAGCACGCAGTCGAAGCCTTCGCGCACCAGGTCGACGCGGCGGTCGGTGCTGCTCACTTCCAGCTCGATGCCCGGATAACGCGCGGTAAATTCGCCCAGGCGCGGCATCACCACCTTGCGCGCGAGAATGGTCGGCAGGTCCACCCGCAGGCGCCCGGCGAGCACCGCGCCGTCCTGGCGGAACAGGCCCTGCAGCTCGTCCATCTGCGCCAGCAGCTCCTTGCTACGCTCGTAGAACACCAGGCCATCCTGGGTCGCATGGACCCGCCGCGTGGTGCGCTGCAGCAGGCGCGTGCCGAGCAATTCCTCGAGCGCCTGGACCTGCTCGGAGACCGTCGAGCGCGGCAAGCCCAGTTGCTCTCCGGCCTGGGTGAAACTGGACAGCTCGGTTACGCGAATGAAGGTGCGCAGCAATTCGGGCTTGATCATGGGGCGGCTCCGGCCGTCGATTGTTCGCTTGTAACGACCAGTATTTCCGATTTTGCCGCATTTATCTGCATCAGCTCGGACAATAACCTTGTCGCCAGTCCCCACCCCACAGGAGCTCAGCCATGACCCGCAAGATCGCACTCATCACCGGCGCCAGCCGCGGCCTCGGCAAGAACGCCGCCCTGCACCTGGCAGCCGCTGGCGTCGACATCATCGGCACCTACCGCAGCCAGGCCGACGAGGCCCACGCGGTCGCCGCGGAAATCGAGAAACTCGGCGTGCGCGCCTTGATGCTGCCGCTGGACGTGGCCGACAGCGCCAGCTTCGCCGACTTCGTCCACCGCGTCGGCGCCGAACTGGAAGACCGCTTCGACAGCACCCACTTCGACTATCTGGTGAACAACGCCGGCATCGGCATCCACGCGGCCTTTGCCGAAACCACCGAGGAACAGTTCGACCAGTTGCTGAACATCCAGCTCAAGGGCCCGTTCTTCCTGACCCAGAAGATGTTGCCGCTGATCGCCGACGGCGGGCGCATCCTCAACGTCTCCACCGGCCTGACGCGCTTCGCCCTGCCCGGCTACGCCGCCTACGCGGCCATGAAGGGTGCGATGGAAGTCCTCACCAGGTACCAGGCCAAGGAGCTGGGTGCGCGCGGCATCTCGGTGAACATCCTGGCGCCTGGCGCCATCGAGACCGACTTCGGCGGCGGCCTGGTGCGCGACAACGCCGAGGTCAATCGGCAGATCGCCGGCAATACTGCCCTGGGCCGGGTCGGCCTGCCGGACGACATCGGCGGCGCCATCGTCGCCCTGCTCGCCGATAACAGCCGCTGGATCAACGGCCAGCGGGTCGAAGCCTCGGGCGGCATGTTCCTCTGAAGCGACGCCCCGTCGGCCACGGCGGGGCGCTTTACCCGTTGGCTTGCTTGAGGCAGCGCTGGGCGCGGATTTCCGGCAGGTCGGTGCGGCGCAGGTAGGTCAGCAGCTCGTCGCCCAGCGCCAGGCGCTCGTTGATGTTCTGCGCCTGGAGGATCTGCAGGCATTCGCGGCTGAGCACCATGAAGGTGTCGTTGTGCGCGGCCCAGACGAACTCGCAGGCTGGTGTGATGCTGTCCTCGGCCACGTCGAGGCCGAAGGAGTCCTCGCTGAAGCGCACCAGGTACTTGCCGGTCTTGCGGTTGTAGCCGACGAAGCCCTTGAGGCGTTCGGCGGCGGCGCAGATGTCGCTGGATGTCAGGCTCATGCTGTCCTTCCCTGTTCTGGCGGATGGTGTTCGGTCAGGCGTGCTGGGTGAGGTGCCGGGCGATGGCCTGGCGCAGCGGCGGCAGGCCCTGGGCCAGGCGCAGGCCGGCATTGCGCAGCAGGCGCGCCGGCGGCCGGCGGTCGTTGTAGAGGCCGGCGATCAGGCTGGTGGCCTGGTACAGCGGCCAGGTCGCCAGGCGATGACGCAGGGCGTACTTCAGCAGTGGCGCGTGCGCGCCTATGTCTTGCCCCTTCCTGTGGGCGTCGAGCACTTCGGTGGCCAGGCGCCGCGCGCTCTGCAGGCCGAAGTTGAAGCCGTGGGCGGTGACCGGGTGCATGCCCACCGCGGCGTCGCCGATCAGTGCACTGCGCGGGCCGCCGAAGCGATCGGAATACACCCCCACCAACGGATAGCAATGCCGCTCGCCGAGCAGGCGCATGCCGCCGAGGCGATAGGCGAAGCGGCGTTCGATGTCGCGGGCGAAGGCTTCCTCGTCGAGCGCTTGCATGACCGCCATTTCCCGCTGCGGCAGGGTCAGCACCACCGACGAGCAATCGCCGTTGAGCGGCAGCAGCGCCAGGGTCTGGCCATAGCCGAACCATTCCCAGGCCACCTGCCGGTGGGGCTGCTCGTGGGCCATGCGGCAGACCAGCATGGTCTTGCCGAAGTCCTCCATGCGCGCCCCTATCCCGAGCAGACGGCGGGTCTCGGAGAAGCGGCTGTCAGCCGCCACCAGCAGGCGGGTGTGCACCACCTCGCCATCGGATAGCTCCAGCCGGGCGGACTCCGCGCCGATCTCCACGCTTTGCAGGGAACGCTGGTCGCGCAGGCCGATGTCGGCGCATTCGCTCACCACAGCAAAGGCGGCGCGGCGGATCGCCTGGTTCGGCACCAGGTAGCCGAGCTGCCCGGCGCCGGCCAGCGCGGCGTCGATGCGCAAGGCGAACGGCGAGCTGCCGTTGAGCACCTGGGCGTCACGCAGCGGCGAGACGTCTTCGGCGGCAAAGCGCGTCCACAGGCCGAGGCGCTCCAGCTCGGCGCGCGAGGCGTGGGTCAGGGCGATCTCGCGACCATCTTCGGCGGGCTCCGCCAGCGCGTTGAGCGCCTGGCGCTCGACCAGCAGGATCGACAAGCCCTGGCCGGACAGTGCGCGGGCCAGGCACAGGCCGGCCGGGCCGGCGCCGATGATGGCGATGTCCACATGCATGGGGCGACTCCTTTCGAGGGCGGAAAGCCGGGGAGTCTAGGAGGGCGGATCGCAGCGTTCCTTGCCGTGGATCAGTATCCGGCAGCACCCGGCCCTGCGACGCGTGCGCGCAGGCTCAGGCATCCAGCTCGCGCACACCGTGGCGGATGGGCAGTCCTTCCAGCTCCGCCAGGTACTCGTCCAGGCTGAGCAGCCCGACACAGGCCTGCGCGCCGCGTGCCGCCAGGTTTCCACCCGCCAGCTTGCGCGCCAGGGCCACGGCGGCCATGGAAGGGATGTTCGGGCCCTGGTCGTCGCTGGCCTGCAGCTCCCAGCACAGCGCCAGCGGGCGGCCATCGGTGCCCTCCCCGCGCAATGTCACGTACATGCCGCTGTGGCCATCGCCCAGCGGCTCCATAACGCGTGCAAGGCGATGCAGGCCCTCGCTCAGGCTGGCCACATTGCGCAGCAAGCCCATGCGCACCAGCCAGGCCAACGCCCAGGTGCCGAAGTGAGTGATGCGCAGGCCAAGGCCGGCAGAAAAGCTCACCTGGCGCACGCTCGGATAGCGCGCCGGGAACAAAGCCAGGTCGGGTACGTCGCAGTGCGCGAGCCAGCGCGTGCCCAGCGGCGCGGGGAAACGATGGCGGCTCAGCCCCTGCCAGCCATGCACCGACTGCCAGCGCCCGTCGCGATACTGGTCCATCGGCTTGCCGCAATAGCCGAGCACCGCTTCCAGGGTGGCGAGGCCGGGAATCTTCGCCGAGGAGCTGATGCCGTGCTCGATACTGTCGAGCCGGGCGAAACGCGGTAGCAACTCGTCGATTACCGCCGCACTCAGAGCCGGAACCGAACTGGCGCCGGCACAAACCAGCACGCCGGCGCTGCGCGCCGCGCGGTCGAGTTCGGTGATCCCGCAGACGAATTCACGCGCATCGGCCAGATCGGCGTAATGCGCGCCGGCTTGAATGGCGGCGCGGGCAACGCGGTAGTCCTGGCCCTGGAAGGGGCCGGCGGTGGAGATCAGCAGGTCGACCCGCAGCTCGCGCAGGCGGCTGGCCAGGGTCGGCTGGTTCATATCCAGGCACACGGCTTCGCCGCCGATTTCCTCGGCCAGGGCGCTGGCGCGCTTCTGGTCGCGGCCGCCGACCAGCACGCGAATACCGGCGATGCTGCTCAGCCGTCGCGCGATCAGGGTGCCGAAATTGCCGTAGCCGCCGAGCACGAGCACCCGCAGGCCAGGGGATGTTGCCGTCACTCTTCCTCCTTGATGAAACACCGCGACACCTGCCGCCATGCGGCAACGCGCCTCTCGGGAAAGAAACCGCCCCACTGCCATGCAGGCAGCGGGCGGTTCGACGAGAGCCGGCAGTCTAGAGGAGTCCTGCGTGAATTGCCGCCTGTCGCGCGTTCGGTGTCGGCGGTCTAGTGGGATGACGCCAGCGGATAGAGCAGTTCTTCCTTGTAACCGGCCCAGACGCGGATCACCGCGGGGAAGCTCTCGTCCAGCGTCTCGTCGCCGCTGTCGACCAGCAGCGGCCGCCCTTCGAGGGTGCCGAGCTTGCGTTTGGTGGCGACCACGCGCAAGCGCTCGAGGCCGATTGCGCGCACCACGCGCGGGCTGATCTGCTGGTTGCCGCGGCCAAGGATGTGGCCCTGGCCGCCGATCACCGTGACCAGCAGATGCGCAGGGTAGTCGTCGACCAGCTCGAACAGCTGCTGTTCGGTGACATCCCGGGCGATCACCTCGCCGTTCTCGATCACGTCCACGCCCAGCAGCGTGGTCTCCAGGCCCAGCTCGCGAGCCAGGCCATGCATTGTCGAGCCGGGACCGAAGACGTAGCGCACGTCGTCCTCCCAGCTGTCGCGCAGCCAGTCGGCGATATCGACCAGCACCAGTTCCTCGGTCTCCATGCCGGCCTGCTTCACGTGCTGCAGGAAGTGGCCCTCCTGCGGCACGCTCAGTTCGGCGTACCAGCGCGCCGCCACACGCCCTTCGCGCAGGGCGGCTTCGTCGAGGTCGCGCACTTCACCCTGGGTCAGGCGCACGAGGCCGCCTTCGGCGAGGCGCCGCACCAGTTCACCGGCGGCGCGCGGGCTGACGCCGTAGACCCCGGAGTGGATTTTCACCCCCGCCGGGATGCCGAGCACCGGCTGCCCCTCCCGGGCTACCGCTGCTACGTCGCGCGCGGTGCCGTCGCCGCCGGCGAAGAGGATCAGCGCGACGCCGGCGTCCTGCAGGAGGGTCACGGCGCGGCGGGTATCCTCGGCGCTGGTGATATCGCTGGCGAGCTCGCCGATCAGCTGGTGGCGAAAGCCCATTTCCTCCAGCAGATCACCGCCCATCGGCCCCGGGAAGCTGAGGAATTCCAGGCGCTCGCGCAGCGGCAACAGCGTCTGTAAGGCCACTCGGGTGCGCTCGGCCGCGCGTGGCATGGCACCCAGCGCCAGGGCCTGATCGGCGACGCCGTCGCTGCCCTTGAGCGCCACGCCGCCACCCAGACCGGCCAGCGGATTGATGATCAGACCCAGGCGAAAACCGTCCATACTGCCTCTCAAGGGATTGCCCCACATGTCTGGCCCGGTCCGGGCCCGCTCATAACAAAGATCGATCGGCATCCTCCACGCCGGGCAGGCAAGCTGCCGGGCACGTGATGCGTTGACCCGGCCTGGCGAGCGCAAGGTTCGCTGTCACCGGGATTTAACCTGGTTCTGCCTAGACTGCAGCAGCTTTCGATGAGGAGACTGGCCATGAGCATCCAACACCCCCGTGACAGCGCCCAACACCCTGACCAACCGCGTCCGCCGCAACAGCCGGTAGGCGGTTCGATCATCGACGCCCAGGGTCGGGAAATTCCCATCACCGAAGACATGATCCAGCGCGCCTGCCGCGAGTTGGAGAACAGTTGCGTGCAACGTCGCCCGCGCTGAGCCTCTTGCGCGGCCTTCGAGCAGAAGGCCGCGCCCTTCCCCGCCTCCCTCAGTCCTCTACGCGATTGGCGCCCAGCGCCTGGCCCAGCCGTTCCAGCTGCGGCGCATCGCCCTGCACGTCGACCCACAGCCCGGTGATTTCGCGACGCGGCGGATAGTGCTTGCGCAACACGTCGAAGTTCTCGCGACGCGCCTCGGCGCTGCCTACCAGGCTGCGGCGGAAGGCGGCATCGTCGCTGCGCGGGTCGTACACGGCGCGACACAGCAAGGCCAGCGCCCACTCCGGCGAGCAGTCTTCAGCCAGGCTCAGCTCGGCCAGCCATTGGGTCGGCAGCAGGTCTTCCAGCTGCACCTCGACCGCCGCTCCACGCCAGGCGCAGAACGCCTGGTAGATCTGCTCGGTGCCGCGCAGCTTGCCGTCCAGGCTGTAGCCGGCGATGTGCGGCGTGGCGATGCGGCAGAGCTGGGCGAGTTCCGGGTCGACCTGCGGTTCGCCTTCCCAGACGTCCAGCGCCACGTCGAGGTCGGCGCCGCTCTCCAGGCGTTGGCGCAGGGCCAGGTTGTCCACCACCGCGCCGCGGCTGGCGTTGATCAGCCAGGTGCCCGGGCGCAGGTGGGCAAGGCGCCCGGCGTCGAGCATGTGGCGGGTGAGGTGCGCCCCCATGCTGGTCAGCGGCGTGTGCAGGCTGATGACGTCACACTCGCGGATGATCTCTTCCAGGCTGACGAAGTCGCCGCCCTCGGCGGCCTGCCGCGGCGGATCGCAGACGCGCACATCCCAGCCCAATCCACGCAGCACGTCCACCAGACGGCCGCCAACCTGGCCGGCGCCGACCACGCCGTAGCGGCGCTTGGCCAACTCGGCGCCATGCGCCTCGGCCAGCACCAGCAGGCTGCCCAGTACCCAGTCGACCACGCCGCGCGCATTGCAGCCGGGGGCGCTGGACCAGGCGATGCCGGCCTCGGCGAAGTAGTCCAGGTCGAGGTGGTCGGTGCCGATGGTGCAGGTGCCTACGAAGCGCACCGAGCTGCCTTCGAGCAGCGCGCGGTCGACCTGGGTCACCGAGCGCACCAGCAGGATCTCGGCATCGCCCAGCGCCGCGCGGTCGATGCGCCGGCCGGGCAGGCGGCGAATCTCGCCGTGGGCGCCGAAGAAGGCGTCGACCAGTGGAATGTTTTCATCGGCGAGGATGCGCATGGTGGAAGACTCCGCGAAGTGATCCCGCCACTTTACCAGCCCCGCGCCCGGTGGTCGCGAGGCACCTCGCCGAAGCTTTCCTGACCGCCTCGTCAGGCTATAGACTGGCCGGCTTTTCCCCTCTGCCCCGCTCTTCAAGGAAGGCCATGAACGCCATCGCCCCGGCCGTGTCGCGCAAACAGCGCATCGCCACCGAGCTCAAGGAACTGCTGACCCTGGCCGGGCCGATCATGATCGCGCAGCTGGCGACCACCGCCATGGGCTTCGTCGATGCGGTGATGGCCGGCCGCGTAGGTCCGCGCGACCTGGCAGCCGTGGCGCTGGGCAACTCGATCTGGATTCCGGTGTTCCTGCTGATGACCGGCACCCTGCTGGCGACCACCGCCAAGGTCGCCCAGCGTTTCGGCGCGGGTGACCAGCCCGCCACCGGCCCGCTGGTGCGCCAGGCGCTGTGGCTCGCCCTGCTGGTAGGTCCGCTGGCGGCGGCCGTGCTCTGGTTCCTCGCCGAGCCGGTATTGCGCGCGATGAAGGTCGAGGAAGCGCTGATCGAACCCAGCCGCTTCTACCTGCGCGGCATCGCCTGCGGCCTTCCGGCGGTGGCGCTGTACCACGTGCTGCGCTGCTTCAGCGACGGCCTCGGGCGCACGCGGCCGAGCATGGTGCTGGGCATCTGCGGGCTGCTGCTGAACATCCCGGTGAACTACGTGCTGATCTACGGCCACCTAGGCTTCCCGGCACTCGGCGGCCCCGGCTGCGGCTGGGCCACCGCCTCGGTGATGTGGTTCATGCTGCTGGGCATGCTGTGTTGGGTGAACATTGCCCGCGTTTACAAGCCCAGCGCGCTGTTCAGCCATTGGGAGCTGCCGGACCGCCGCGTGATGGGTGCGCTGGTCGGCGTCGGCCTGCCCATCGGCATCGCCGTGTTCGCCGAGTCGAGCATCTTCTCGGTGATCGCCCTGCTGATCGGCGAGCTGGGCGAGAAAGTCGTGGCCGGGCACCAGGTCGCGCTGAACTTCAGCGCCCTCGTCTTCATGATCCCCTATGCCCTGGCGATGGCCGTGACCGTGCGCGTCGGCCAGGCCCTGGGCGCCAGCCGCCCGCGCGATGCACGCTTCGCCGCCGGCACCGGCATGGCCGCGGCACTGGCTTGGGCGTGCATCTCCGCCAGTGCCATGCTGCTCCTGCGCGAACACATAGCCGCGCTCTACACCCGCGACCCCGAGGTGCTGGCGCTGGCCGCGTCGCTGCTGGTGTTCTCCGCCCTCTTCCAGTTCTCCGACGGCTTGCAGGTTACCGCCGCCGGCGCCCTGCGCGGCTACCAGGACACCCGCGCGACCATGCTCATCACCCTGTTCGCCTACTGGGGCATCGGCCTACCGGTGGGCTACAGCCTGGGCCTGGCCCATTGGCTCCAGGAACCCACCGGCCCGCGCGGCCTGTGGCAGGGGCTGATCGTCGGCCTGACCTGCGCGGCGCTGATGCTCGGCGTGCGCCTGACGCGCAGCGCGCGCCGGCACATCCGCCTGACCCAGCTGAAGAACGGCGCCTGAGTCCCCTCCGCTAACCCCACGTGAATCCCCTCTCATCACGGCAGGCCACAACGGCCTGTCGCTGATCCCATTCGCACGCCAACCCCGCTATTCGGACAAATGGCCAAGCGAGTTCCGTGTGGCTCGCCGGTCGTTGTCTAGTCTGGTCCTCTGTCTGCATTCCCCCACGGTCGCCCGCAAGCAGCCGGGCGACTGCCATCGATAGAGGAAAACGCCATGACCAAGCCCTACGTTCGTCTCGACAAGACCCAGGCCGCCGTGCTGATGGTCGATCACCAGGCCGGCCTGCTGTCGCTGGTGCGCGACATCGACCCGGACAAGTTCAAGAACAACGTGCTGGCCCTGGGCGACCTGGCCAAGTACTTCAAGCTGCCGACCATCCTCACCACCAGCTTCGAGACCGGCCCCAACGGCCCGCTGGTTCCGGAGCTGAAAGCGCAGTTCCCCGAAGCGCCCTACATCGCCCGCCCCGGCAACATCAACGCCTGGGACAACGAGGACTTCGTCAAGGCGGTCAAGGCCACCGGCAAGAAGCAGCTGATCATCGCCGGCGTGGTCACCGAGGTCTGCGTGGCCTTCCCGGCCCTCTCGGCGCTTGAAGAGGGCTTCGACGTGTTCGTCGTCGCCGATGCCTCCGGGACCTTCAACGAAGTCACCCGCGACGCCGCCTGGCGGCGCATGGAAGCCGCCGGCGCGCAGCTGATGACCTGGTTCGGCGTGGCCTGCGAGCTGCACCGCGACTGGCGCAACGACATCGAGGGCCTGGCCGCGCTGTTCTCCAACCACATCCCCGACTATCGCAACCTGATCACTGCCTACAGTACCCTCACCGCCAAGTGAGCCCCCGGGAGCCGCGCTCCCCGCGGCTCCCTTTTCCCCAAGGAGAAGTACATGAGCGATGCGCTCGTCCATGCCAGCTACGCCGGCATTCCCTACCAGGTCACCCTGTCCGCCGGCGTCCACCAGTGGTTCGCCGATGAGCCGGAAAGCGTCGGCGGCGGCGACAGCGGACCGGGCCCGCACCAGTTGCTGCTATCTTCGCTCGGCGCCTGCACCTCGGTGACCCTGGCGATGTACGCGCGGCGCAAGGAATGGCCCCTGGAGGGCATCGAGGTCGAGCTGCGCTTCGCCCAGGAACAGCCGGGGCATTCGCGCATCGAACGCGACATTCGCCTGCTCGGCGCCCTGGACGACAGCCAGCGCCAACGCCTGCTGGAAATCGCCAACGCCTGCCCGATCCACAAGGTGCTCAGCGGCGAGATCGCCATCGCCAGCCAACTGGCGGGCTGAAGCCGAGAACGAAAAAAACCGCCGGGGCCGCGTGCCTCGGCCAGACTTGCTGGAGCCCCACCCGCCGCCGAGGGCCCGGAATGTCGCCTCTGCTCCTTTACTGGCATAACCTCCTGCACCCCGGGCGCGACACCCTGCTGTTCGCCCTGCGCACCGTGCTGGCTTGCCTGCTGACGCTGTACCTGGCCTTCCTGCTGGACCTCGAACAGCCGAAGTGGGCGACCATGACGGTGGTCATCATCAGCCAGCCGCTGGCCGGCATCACCCTGCAGAAGAGTTTCTCGCAAGTCATCGGCACCACCATCGGCGGCGCCGTCGCAGTGGTGGTAATGGCGCTTTTCCCGCAGGCGCCACTCGCCTTCCTGGTGACCCTTTCGCTCTGGCTGGGCCTGTGCACCGCCGGCGGCACCCTGCTGCGCTACACCGACTCGCACGCCTTCGTGCTCAGCGGATTCACCGCGGTGATCGTCGCCATGCTCGCGCAACCGGACCCGGACGGGACCTACAGCCTGGCCATCACCCGCGTCACCGAAACCCTGCTGGGGGTGGCCTGCGTGACCCTGGTCAGCCTGTTCTTCGCCCGCCCCGAGGATGTCGCGCGCAGTTACTTCGCCAAGGTCGACCTGCTCTTCCGGCTGATCGGAGAGCACGCCGCAGCAGCCATCCGCGGCGAGGAAGCCGAGGCGGACTTCCAGCGCCGGCAGATGCGCCTGCTCGGCGAGATCAGCGCCCTCGAAGGCCTGCGCCGGCACCTCTACTTCGACGCGCCGCGCCTGCGCAGTGTCGATGGCCTGGTGCAGCTGCTGAGCAACCAGCTGGTGCTGATGACCTCGCGCTTGGCCATCCTCCATCGCCAACGCGCGCTCATCCAGCAGCGCCTGACCGGCCCCTTGCCGCCGGCGGTACAGCGCCTGCGCGAAGACGAACTGGAATGCCTCGGCGAACTGGCGCAGCACGGCAACGCCCTGCCCGCCGCCACGCGCAAGCGCGTGACCCGCCTGCGCTGGCGCTTCGACAGCGCCGCCAGCGAGGTCGAGCAGCTCGTCGACGGCCTGCCGGCGGCCCTGCGCTCGCTGGCCTGGGCGCTGCGCTACGAGCAGGCGCGGCTGCTGCAGCAACTGGACGAGATGCTCGAACTGGGCGAAGCCATTCGCGACGGTCGGCCGGCGAGTTGCCCTGTGCGCCAAGGGCGAGCCCAAGCCCTGCATCTGGACTTTGCGCTGGCAGCCATGAACGGCGTGCGCGCCTTCGTCGCCCTGCTCGCAACCGGGCTGATCTGGATCGAGATGGCCTGGGACGGTGTGCGCGCCGGGATGATCCTGGTGGCGATTCTCTGCTCCCTGGTCTCAACCTTTCCGCGACCACTGCTGGCCTGCCAGAGCATGCTGCGCGGCGTGCTGCTGGCCTGCCTGGTCTCCGCCGTGCTGCTGTTCGGCGTGCTGCCGACAGTGGGCGACTTCGAGATGCTCGCGCTGTGCCTGCTGCCGGTGCTCTACGTGGTCGCCATCGGCCTGGGCAATCCACAGACCGCCGGCATCGCCATCGGCCTTGGGCTGAACACCTTCCTGCTGGTCGGCCCGCAGAACCAGGGCCTCTGGTACAACAGCGCGACCCAGTGGTTCGAGTTCGCCGGCGGTTACCTGTTCGCCACCCTCCTGGCGCTGCTCAGCTACGCCTGGCTCTTCCCTTTCGACGCTGACCGGCGCATCCGCCGGCTGTTCCGCCAGACCCGTTCGGACGTACGCCAGGTGCTGCTGAGCCCAGCCAGCGAGGCTGGCCGCTTCACCTTCGAGAGCCGCATGGTCGACCGCCTGGCCAACCAGCTCGGCCTGCTGCCGGCGGCGCGCGCCGAAGATTCGGCGCGGCGCTTCGAGTGCAGCCTGGCCTGCATGACCCTCGGCGTGGTGCTGCACCAGTTGCACTCCGAATGCGCCGACCACGAGGGCCTGCCCGCCGACTTCCGTGCCCGCCTGGCGACCCTGCTGGGCGAGCTGGCCGCCGCGCTGGCGCAGCCGCCTCGGGGGGAGATCGCGCCGCTGCTGCCGCGCCTGTACGCACTCAGCGAGAGCCTCGATGCCCTGCACGCCGAACGCAACCGCGACGACCTCGGCCTGCTGCGCCCGGTGTTCGCCAGCGCCGTGGCCCTGCTGATAGGCGCGGCTCTGCTGGAGCGCTACCAGGACCTGCTCGGCGAATCCCCCTCGACGCGCGAGGTTCTGGAGGACAGCGTCCATGCCCATTGATTTCGAGGTTGGCGGCGTCTACCTGCCGCCCATCGCCCAGGCGCTGATAGTCGCGCTACCGCTGTTCCTGGCCCTCGACTGGCTGCTCCGGCGCCTGGGGCTGATGCGCCTGGTCTGGCACGAGGCGCTGTTCGAGGGCGCCCTCTATGCCCTGCTGTGCGCGGTCGTGGTCCTGTTCATGGGAGGCCTGATCTGAGATGAACCTGTTGCGCCGAATCGCCCCGCCGCTGCTCACCCTCGGGCTGGTCGTCCTCGCCCTGGTCTTCGGCAGCCAGGCCTGGATCTACTACACCCGCTCGCCCTGGACCCGCGATGCCCGCGTGCGCGCCGACGTGGTGACCCTGGCGGCGGAAGTCGCCGGGCGCATCGTCGAGCTGCACGTGCAGGACAACCAGCGGGTGAAAAAGGGCGACCTGCTGCTGCGCATCGACCCGCAAACCTACGAACTCGCCCTGCAGCGCGCAGAGCGCGCGGTGACGGTGGCCAAGGCCGCGCTCGGCCAGTCGCAGGCCACCATCGCCGCCAACCAGGCGCTGTTGCGCCTGCGCCAGAGTGAAGAGCAGCGGCGCCGCACGCTGAAGGAACGCTCGGCGATCTCCGCCGAAGAATGGCAACGCTCCAGCACCGACGTCGCCGTGGCCCAGGCCCAGCTGGTCCGCGAGCAGGCCAGCCTGGGGCTCGTCGAGGCCCAGGTGCAGCTCGCCGAGAGCGCCTACAACCAGGCCGCCCTGGACCTGCAGCGGACCCGCGTCTATGCCCCGGTCAACGGCTTCGTGACCAACCTGCTGACCCGCTCGGGGGACTACGCGCGCGGCGGCGAGCCACTGCTGGCGGTGGTCGACAGCGACTCCTTCTACGTCAGCGGCTACTTCGAGGAAACCAAGCTGCCACGCATCCACGAAGGCGACCCGGTGCGCATCGAGCTGATGAGCGGGGAGCGCCTGAAGGGCCGCGTCGACAGCATCGCCTACGCCATCACCGACCGCGAGAACGCACCCGGCAGCCGGCTGCTGGCCAACATCAACCCCAGCTACACCTGGGTGAAGCTGGCGCAGCGGATTCCGGTGCGCATCGCTTTCGATCCAGGCAGCACGGACAAGATCCGCCTGCGCGCCGGCGTGACCGCGACGGTCAGCGTGATCGAGGACGCCCGCAAGCCGTGACGAGGCGCCCAGCCGCCGCTATCCTGCGCCTCTGCCACGCCGGATAGAGCGCTTTCGAGGCGGCGCTGGCCTAGACTTTCCCTATCGCCCCAAAGGACAGAGGCACTTCATGAATTCCGTGGTCGTCACCCTCGCAGTCATCATCTTCGGCATGCTCATGCTCGGCATCGGCTTCACCCTCCGCGCTCGCGGCCTGGGCGTCTTCCTCATGTGGATCGGCGTGCTGAGCATGCTGTCGATCATCACTTACCGCATCTACCTCGCCACCTCGGCCGTCGCGGTCTGAGCACCGCCCCAGCCGCGCATCGCCCGGGCATAGCCGGTCGGGGCGAAGCGCAGCGTCACTCCCAGCATCAGCAGCACCGACAGCGCCAACAACGTCCAGGACGCCTGGAAGCTGCCGGTGGCGTCGCGCAGCCAGCCGGTCAGGTAGGGAATGATCCCGGTGATGATGAAGCCGATGCCCTGCACGAAGGCCGCCAGGCCGCCCGCGGCACCCGGGTCGGCGAGATGGTCGAGGGTCAGCGTCAGGCTCAGGGCGAAGCAGGCGCCCAGCCCGTAGCCGATCATCGCTACCCACGGCAACGGCAATAGCGTCGGCGCCAGCAGCAGGCCGGCGAAGCCCGCGAGCTGGATCGTCAGGCACAGCGCCAGCCAAGGGCGACGGTCGCTGGAACGGCGGATCAGCGCCGGCATGCTCAGCGCGGCGAGCACCTGGAAGATCGTCATCAGGCCGATCAGCCGACCGCTCCCGGCAGCGCTCCAGCCCAATTGCCGGTAGAACATCGGCAGCCAGGCGACCATGCTCGTATAGCCGCCATTGATCAGGCCGAAATACAGCGCCAGCAACCAGGCCCGGCGACTACCGAAGAAGTGCGCGCCACGCCGAGCGGGCTCCTTCGCCCTCGCTTCACGCGGACGCAGCAGGCACCACAGCAACAGGCCTAGCACGGCCAGCCCGACCCAGGCGCCAAGCCCGAGTTGCCAATGCCCGCTGTGCTGCACGAGCACCGGCGCCAGCACCGCCGCGCTGCCGCCGCCGGCCATCAGCGAGGCCGAATAGAGCCCCATCGCCGCCGGCACCTTGTGCGGGAACCAGCGCTTCACCACGCCCGGCACCAGCGCCTGGATGATCGCAACGCCGGCGCCAGCCAGCACCGCGCTGGCAATCAGCGCCAGGCCGCTATCGAGCAGCAGGCGCCAGGCGCAGGCCCCGGCAATGGCCAGCAGGCCGGCGATCATCCCGCGGTTCTCGCCCAGGCGCGGGCCGATCCACGGCAAGGCCAGGGCCAGCAAGCCCATGCAAAGCACCGGCAGCACGGTGAGCAAAGACGCGCCCTGGAAGCCAAGGCCGGTAGCCTCACGGATTTCCGCCAGCAACGGGCCGATGGACGTGAGTATCGGCCTCAGGTTGATGCCCAGGGCGACTATCACCAGCAGGCCGAGCCCGCCGGCGCGTGCCTTGTCGTACGTCATGGGCGACGCTCCTGCCAGGCGCGATACAGCTCCTCCTCGCCCTCCGGCGTCAGCCGCTGCACCGGCAGGCGCTGCTGTGCCAGCGGCAGCGCCATCTGCGCGTAGACCGCTGCGGTGGAAAGGCCATAGGGCTCGCCGTCGGCATTCGCGTAGGCGTAATAGACGGCGGCGACACCGCTCAGGTGCATGGCCGCCAGGCACATCGGGCACGGCTGGCCGCTGGCGTAGATCACGCAGCCGTCCAGGCGCGGGCTGCCCAGCGCGCGGCCGGCGGCGCGCATGGCGAGCAGCTCGGCGTGGGCGGTGGGGTCGTGGTCCAGGTGAATGCCGTTGGCGGCGCGGGCGATGACCTGGCCATCGCGCACCAGCACGGCGCCGAACGGCCGCCCACCTTCCAGGACGTTGGCGCGAGCCTCGGCCAGGGCCAACTGCATGAATGCCTGGTGTTCCATGGGGATTCCTCTCGATGGGCGCGCGGCGCGCCCCTTTACACGAGGAGGATTATCCCGGCCGAAAGAGTTATGGTGAAATTAAATGGAAAAATGCCTTCCAGTGGAAATCTGAATGCTAGATCCGACCCTGCTGCGCAGCTTCGTCATGGTGGTCGACGCCGGCAACTTCACCCGCGCCGGCGAGCTGCTGCACCTTACCCAGTCCACCGTCAGCCAGCAGATCCTGCGCCTGGAGGAACAGCTCGGCTGCCGCCTGCTCGAACGCGGCCGGCGCCAGGTGCTGCCGACCGAGTCCGGCGAACGCCTGCTCGGCTACGCCCGACGCATCCTCCAGCTCGGCGAGGAGGCTCGCGAGGCGCTGGGCGACGAGCACAGCGAAGGCGTGTTGCGCCTGGGCCTGCCCGAGGACTTCGCCGGCGAACGCATGATGCCGTTGCTCGCCGCCTTCGCCGCGCAACGGCCGCACCTGCGCCTGGAGGTCAGCAGCGGGCTCAGCCATGAACTGCTGCGCCAGTACCGCGATGGCGAGCTGGATGTGGCCCTGGTCAAGCAATGGGGGGCGGACAGCGATTGCCTGGCGCGCTGGCCGGAGCCGTTGTGCTGGCTGGACAGCGCCACGCAACCCGCGTCCCTGCGCGATCCGCTGCCGCTGGTGGCCTTCCCGCAGGGCGCGCTGTACCGCCAGGAGATGATCCACGCCCTGGAAGCCCAGGGTCGCCGCTGGCGCATCGCCTACGGCAGTGCCGGCCTGGCCAGCCTCTGCGCCGCAGTCACCGCCGGCCTGGGCGTCAGCCTGCTGCCGCGGCGCTGCCTGCAGGGCGGGATGCGCGAGCTGGGCGCGGACGAAGGCTTCCCGCTGGTCGACGGCCTGGAGCTGGCGCTCTACGCCCGCGACGGGCTCGCCGGCAGCGGCCGCAGCCTGTGCGAGCAGCTGCGCGAACTGTGCGACCAGGCCCCGGCCGTCATACCGGCTCGGTCGCGGCCTTGAGGATCTGCTCCGGGGGGCACGGCTGGCCCAGCAGGTAGCCCTGCAGCGAGTCGCAGCCCAGGCGCGTGAGGAAGTCCTGTTGGCGCGGCGTCTCCACGCCCTCGGCGACGATGCGCAGGTCCAGCGCCTGGCCCAGCGCGACGATCGCCGAGACGATGGCCGCGTCGTCGCTGTCCTGTTCCAGGTCACGGACGAAGCCACGGTCGATCTTCAGCTCGTTGGCCGGCAGGCGCTTGAGGTAGAGCAGGCTCGAATAGCCGGTGCCGAAGTCGTCGATGGACAGGTCGACGCCCATGTCGGCGAGCTGGCCCAGGATCGCCAGGCTGCTGTCGGCGTCGCGCATGGCCGTGGTCTCGGTGATCTCCAGGGTCAGGCAGTTGGCCGGCAGGCCGTGGCGAGCCAGGGTCGCGGCGACGCAATCGACCAGCCCGGCGTGGCAGAACTGCAGGGCGGAAAGATTCACCGCAACGCGCCAGTCGTGATGCCCCTGGGCGTACCACAGGCTCATCTGCCGGCAGGCCTCGTCGAGCACCCATTCGCCGATCGGGACGATCAGCCCGGTACGTTCGGCGATGGCAATGAACTCGTCCGGCATCACCAGGCCGCGTTGCGGATGCTGCCAGCGAAGCAGCGCCTCGGCACCGATCAGGCGACCATCGTGGGCGGCGAACTTGGGCTGGTAGTGCAGCAGGAACTCCTTGCGTTCCAGCGCCGAGCGCAGGTCCTGGAGCATCTGCAGGTGGTTGCGCGCATTGGTGTTCATCGACTGCTCGAAGAAGCTGTAGGCGTTCTTCCCGCTGCCCTTGGCGTGGTACATCGCCGCGTCGGCGTTGATCAGCAGCTCCTGCTGGTTCTGCCCGTCGCCCGGGTACAGGGCGATGCCGATGCTGCCGGAGATGCGCAGCTCCTCGCCCTTGACGTGGAACGGCTCGGCCAGCAGGGCGATCTGCTGGCTGGCGACGCTGGCTGCGTCTTCGGGGTCGCGCAGCTTCATGAGCAGGACGAATTCGTCGCCGCCGATGCGCGCCAGGGTGTCTTCGGTGCGCATGTTGTCGCGCAGGCGCTGCGCCACGGCGCGCAGCAGCTGGTCGCCGACGTGGTGGCCGAAGGCGTCGTTCACCGGCTTGAAGCCATCCAGATCGAGGAACATGAGCGCAAAGTGCCCGCCGTCGCGCTGGGCCTTGGCGATCTTCTGGCCGATACGATCTTCCAGCAAAAGGCGGTTCGGCAGGCGCGTCAGGGTGTCGTGCAGGGCCAGTTGGGTGAGTTCCAGGTTGGCCTGGGCCAGCGACTTCGCCAGCTGCGCGGTGCGTTCTTCCATGCGCGCGTCGAGGATCGAGGTGAGCAAGGCGATGGCCAGCACGGCGAGGGTCACGAGGATCACCAGGATCGCCAGCCAGTGGCTGTCCAGCCCGCTCGGCGCGGCGCCGCAGAAGCTGCCCAGCGGGAAGCGCGCGGCGGCCATGCCGGTGTAGTGCATGCCGACGATTGCCAGGCCCATCAGCAGCGCGGCGCCGGCTCGCATCAGGCGCACATAGGGCGTGCGCTTGCGCAGGCGGACGGCGATCCACAGCGCCGCCCCGGAAGCCAGGGCTGCGATCACCAGGGACAGGCCGAACAACACCGGGTCGTAGTCGATGCCCGGCTGCATGAGCATTGCGTACATGCCCAGGTAGTGCATGCCGGCAATGCCGCAGCCCATCACCAGGGCACCGGCGCCCAGTTGCCAGGCGGGCAGCCGTTCCTGGCCGACCAGGGCCAGGGCGAAGCCGGAGCTGAGCACCGCCAGGGCCAGGGAAAGCAGGGTCAGGGCGAGGTCGTAGCCCAGCGGAATCGGCAGGCTGAAGGCCAGCATGCCGATGAAGTGCATCGACCAGACGCCGATCCCCATGGCCACCGCCCCCCCGCCGATCCACAGCAGCGCCCCCCAGCCGCTCGCCCGGGCGATGCGCCCGGCGAGGTCAAGGGCGGTATAGGACGCCAGCACCGCCACGCACAGCGAAATCAGCACCAGCGAAAGATCGTAACTACCAGTCAACATCTCGAATCTCGAACGCGCGTTTGAAGTCCGCGCAAAAGGGGCGAGATTCTAGCCAATTGCCACTATGTCAAACCAGATACGTTTGTCTGCTTAGTTGCCCGCCAACTGGCCATCCGTCTCAGGCAGCAGGCAGCCCTTCGCCATCCACGGGCAATTGCGATTCCAGGCGAAGCCGTGATCGGGCTTGCCGTTCTCGTCGTAGTACGCCAGTTGCACGCGCTGCGCGGTGAACTGCAGGCCGGTGAAGCCCGGTCGCGAGGCCGCGTAAAGCGCCTCCTGGCTGGCGCTCGGGGGTAAGGCGTCGAGCTTCTGCCCGCCGCCACCGGAGATCACCCAGGCCGGCTCGCCGGGTCGCACGATCAATTGCTGGTCGTGATCGTGGGCGGCGACGTAGAGGTCCACCCCGCTCTGCTGCAGCGCCGGCAGCAGGTCGCCGAGCAAGGCGTCGTCATTGCCGTGGTCGCCGAGATTGCGCGGCGGAATGTGCGCCGCCACCACCTTCCAGATCGGCGCAGGTCCTGGTGCGGAGAAGGTCTGGCGGATGAATTCGGCCTGTTGCAGTAGACCTTCACGAGGCGCCGAGCTGTTGAGGAAGACCACCCGCAGCAGCGGCCGGCCATCCACGAGGCCGAAGTCGCGCGTATAGAAATAGTCGGGCATCTGCCAGCGCCGCGACCCCCGGGCCTCGCGGCTGTAGGCCAGCTCCACGCTCGAGGACTTGGGGAAGTCATGGTTGCCGAGCACCGCATAGAAAGGCACGTGACTCAGCCATTTGCCCCAGTAGACGCGCTCGAAACGCAACTGCCAGGTGCGGTCGGAGGTGCCCTTGAGCGCCGGTCCATAGAAGTTGTCGCCCAGCAGCAACACCCCGTTCACCCCGCCGTTGCGCTCGGCGGCACGCTCCATGCCCATGGCCACGCGCCATTGCTGCAGGTCGCCGGAGCCCTGGTCACCCAGGGCGAAAAGCGCGACCTTCTGCGGGTCCTGGCCGGTCAATGGCGTGTAGGGCGGCGGCGGCGTGAGCAGCCAGGCGATGGCGCCCGCAACAGCGGACACGAGCAGCACAAGCGATACCACCAGCCCACGGCCGATACGCCGTGGCCGCCGACCCGGGCGCTTTGAGGAGGATGGATTGGAGGACGAGAGAGGATCGGAGGTGCCGTCGAACATCGATGTGCGGGCCGTCGTTTGTTGTTTGGCGCACTTCAGCAGATCGAATGTGAATCCGGCGTCAAGGCTTCGTTACCGCCATGTTGCCCAGTGCGCCTGCGCTACGCTGGTGAAGTCCCGAACCCGGTGAGGAGCCCGCGCCCCTTGGCGAACGTCCCGCAGTCACTGGCCGTGCCCTTCCGCCGCCTGGCCAACCCTTACACCCGCTACCGCTACGCGGCCTGGATCCATTGCGCGCGGGTTGGCCTGGCACTGCTGGCGTCGATCCTGCTGACCACTGGCATCGACATCCCCCATGGGCTCTGGGCTTCGGTCACCGTGCTGGTAGTGATGGGCGGCCTGGTGCACCAGGGCACCATTCGCGGCAAGTCCTACGAACGGGTACTGGGCACCCTTCTGGGTGCGCTGTTCGGCCTGGGCGTGATCCTGGTGCACCAGATCAGCGGCTCGAACACCCTGACCTACCTGCTGATGTCGGCACTCGGCGCCGCTTCAGCCTACTTCGCCATCGGCCGCCCCGGCTACGTGGCGCTGCTGGCGGGGATCACCATGTGCACGGTCGCCGGGCACGGCGGCAACGACATGACCGAGGGCCTCTGGCGCATGCTCAACGTACTGATCGGCACCGCCCTGGCGCTGGTCTTCGCGCAGATCTACCCGCTGCGCGCGGTGTACGTCTGGCGCTACCTGATGTCGGACAACCTGCGCGCCTGCGCCCGCCTCTACGGCCAGCTGAGCAGCAGCCGCGACCTGCGCGCCGAGCACTTCTCCGCGCAGATGGAAGAACTCGATATGCGCCTGGTCTCGGCCCGCGCGCACCTGGCTCCGGTGGCGCGCGAGACTGCCCTGCCGCTGCGCCAACTGGAGCTGATCCAGCGCGCCCACCGGGCCATCATGGGCACCCTGGAATCGCTGATCGCCTCCCGTCAGTTCGCCGCCGAAGCCAGCGAAATCGAAGCGATTCCGCCCAGTCTCGACCAGCATCGCCAGGCCATCACGCGCCTGCTGCTGCAGTGCGCGCACGCCCTGAAGTTCAGCCGCACCACGCGCCTGGTGCAGGAATGCCAGGGCCTGGAGCGGCTGCCGCCGCGTCCGCACAACCTCTCCGACAGCTTCGAGAAACAGGGCTACTACTGGCTGACGCTGCGCCTCTACGAACAGGTGGAACAGCTTTCCGCCCTGCTCGCCGGCAGCGCCAGCCACTGGAACATCCAGAGCCGCGACCGCCCCACGCAGGGCTGAGCGGCGGCGCCCCGGACTCAGGCGGCGAAACCGCCGTCGATGGTCAGGTTGGCGCCGGTGATGTAGCCGGCTTCCGGGCCTGCCAGGTAGGCAACGAAGGAGGCGATTTCCTCGGCGTGGCCATAACGGTTCAACGCCATCATCTGCTTGAGGCTCTCGGCGAAGTCGCCGCTGTCCGGGTTCATGTCGGTGTCCACCGGGCCGGGCTGCACGGTGTTGACGGTGATCCCGCGCGGGCCCAGGTCGCGGGCGAAGCCACGGGTCAGGCCGGTCACGGCGGCCTTGCTCATGGCGTACACGCCGCCACCGGCGAAGGGCATGCGCTCGGCATTGGTGCTGCCGATGGTGATGACCCGGCCGCCCTCGCCCAGGTGCCGCGCGGCGGCTTGGGTCGCGACGAACACGCTGCGCACGTTGACCGCCACGGTGCGGTCGAAGTCCTCCAGGCTGAAGTCTTCCAGCGGCGCCACGGCCAGTACGCCGGCGTTGTTCACCAGGATGTCGAGGCGGCCGAAGTGGCTCGCGGCCCGGTCAACCGCGGCGCTGAGCTGCGCGGCGTCGGCGCTGTCGGCCTTGATCGCCAGGGCGCGACCACCGGCGGCTTCGATGCTGGAGGCGAGTTCCTCGGCCTTCTGCGCCGAGCTGGCGTAGGTGAAGGCCACGGCGGCGCCGTCGCGGGCCAGGCGCTGGACGATGGCGGCGCCGATGCCGCGCGAGCCGCCCTGGACGAAGGCGACCTTGCCGGCGAGGGAAACATTCTGGGTGCTAGTGCTCATGGACGTGCTCCGAAAGGGAATGGGGTAAACGACGGGCTCAGTTTCCTCCCCGGAATACACAACCGGTAGTCGTTAATCGCTATATTCAGTCGATCCAAATGGTTTACGCGAGCCCGACATGGAAACCCTGAACAGCATAGAGTGCTTCGTCCGAAGCGCTGAGGCCGGCAGCTTCGCCGCCGCCGCACGGCACCTGGGGCTGACTCCCGCCGCGGTGGGCAAGAATGTCGCCCGCCTGGAAGGCAATCTGGGCGTGCGGCTGTTCCAGCGCAGCACCCGCAGCCTGAGCCTGACGGAGGCCGGCGAGCGTTTTCTCGCGGAGGTCTCCGGCGGCCTGGGCAGCATCCGCAACGCCATCGCCAACCTGGCCAGCGCCGGCGGGCAGCCCAGCGGCACGCTCAAGGTGAGCATGGGCCTGGTGTTCGGCCGCGACTACATCCTGCCGCTGCTCGGCGACTTCCTCGCCCGCTACCCGGCGATCCGCCCCGACTGGCACTTCGACAACCGCCAGGTCGAGCTCATTGCCGAAGGCTTCGATGCCGCCATCGGCGGTGGCTTCGAACTGCCGCCCGGCGTCGTCGCGCGCAAGCTGTCGCCGGCGCACCTGGTGCTGCTCGCCACCCCCGCCTACCTCGATACACACACGCCGATCCGCAATCCCGAGGACCTGGCGCAACACGACGGCATTCGCATCCGCTCGCCGCAGACCGGGCGCGTACGCCCCTGGGCGCTGACGCATAGGCAAGGCAAGGGTCAGGCATCCATCGAACTGCGCGAGCGCATGTACATGAGCGACCCGGAAGCCGCCTGCTATGCCGCCCTGCAGGACCTCGGAATAACCCTGGTGAGCATGCAGCACGCCGTGCCCTGGCTGGACAGCGGAAGGCTGCAAAGGGTGCTGCCGGACTGGTACGTGGACGCCGGCAGCACCAGCCTCTACTACCCGGCGCAGAAGCTGCTGCCGGCCAAGACCCGCTGCTTCGTCGAGTTCGTCCTGGAGCGGTTTCGCGCCCAGGGGCTGGAACAGCGTTTCTCCGCGCGCTGACTCAGCGCCCGCGCATTGCGCAGCGGGCGCGTACTGTGCGGTCAGCCGCAGTTGACGCTGCGTATCACCAGGCTGTCGTCGACGTGGATGTTCAGGCGTTGCGGGTTGTATTCCAGGGTCACGGCGTCTTGCGGATGCAGCACCCGCGCGGTCTTCGCCCCGGCCTGCTGGCGGGCTTGATCCACCAGCGCCTGGGTCTGCGACTTGCCCACCAGCGCCTGCAGGGACTCCGCATTGCAGCGAGCATCTTCTGCTGCCGTGGGCTCGGTCGAAGCGCCGGGCTTGGCGGCGCTGCTGCACCCGGCCAGCAGGGTGGTGCCCAGAAGCAGGACGGGCAGGACTCGAATCAAGGACATAAGGCCTCCGTGGCTTGAGTGAAAAGGCGGCAACCTTAGCAAGGCTTGCCTTAGGACCATGGAGGAAAGTGTTACCAGCTACTGCGTGAAATGTCCGAAACGACCGTCCGGCAGGGCTTACACAACCTTTACCGAAGGCTGATTACACTTTTTCTTACCCCATTGTCTTAGGAAGTACCCGACGCAAATTTCGGGCATTTCAGGAGGTAAGACAGATGCTTCGCCGGATTCCTCAACTCGCTGTATTGCTGTGCGGTTCGCTCGCCCTTGCCGGGCAGGCATCGGCACACGGCAATGGCGACGCCGCCGCTGCCGGTGCGATCTTCGGTGCGGTAGTCGGTGGAGCCATCGTCGCCAGCGCTGTCGCCCCGCCTGCCCCGGTCTACTACGCGCCGCCGGCTTACTACCCACCGCCCGCCGCGTACTATCCGCCGCCTCCGGTGTACTACGCCCCTCCGCCGCCAGTTGCTGTGGTGTACGGCGGGCCCGTGTACCGCCCGGTGTACTACGGCGGCCCGCGCTACTATGGCGGCCCGCGTTACTACGGTCCGCCCGGCCATTACCGCCACGGCTACGGTCGCTGGTAAGCAAGAAGCCCCGCAGATCAGGCCGTGTGAAAACACGCTGTGAGCAAGGCAATACAAACGCCCCGACTGGTTCGGGGCGTTTGTTTTTCAGAGGGATCAGCCCATCAACTCGATCAGGCGACGCACGCCGAGCACCTGAATCGCGCGTTTGAGGTTGTAGGCCTGTACTGCCAGGGCCATTTCCGTACTGGCGCCCGCTAACTGTCGGAGCAGGAAACGGCCGTTGCCGAATACCCACTGTTTCAGGTTACCGAAGGGGTGTTCGACGATCGCCCGGCGCTTGGCCATCATCTCCGGCCGGGCGTCCGACCTTGCTCGCCTGCGCCTTGCTGAAGCCAAGTCGCTGCAGATCCAGTCGCGCCACATAGGCCTCGATCACGCGGACCAGATGTTCTTCAGGGACCAACTCATCCAGCGACACTGGAAACAAGCTGCCCTGACCACGCCCTTCACCGCGGATATAGCCCATGAACGACAATGCCCGTATCGATCGATACGGGCATTGTCTTTGGCTTGCACTCAGACCGTTAGGTTTTCACACGGTCTGAAATGCGGGGCTTCTTCTTTTCAGCGCGGCTTCAGAGGCGCTTGCCGTTGAGCAGGAAGTGCGACAGCGCCGGGATCAGCAGCAAGGCGCCGAGCATGTTCCAGATGAACATGAAGGTCAGCAGGATGCCCATGTCGGCCTGGAACTTGATCGGCGACCAGGCCCAGGTCACCACGCCAGCGGCCAGGGTCACGCCGACCAGCGCCACCACCTTGCCGGTGAAGGCCACCGCCTGGCGGTAAGCCATCGCGAGCGGCAGGCCGGCGCGCTGCAACTGCAACTGCACGCTTAGCAGATAGAGCGCGTAGTCGACGCCAATCCCCACGCCCAGCGCGATCACCGGCAGCGTCGCCACCTTCACGCCGATGCCGAGGAACACCATCAGCGCCTCGCAGAGCATCGAGGTCAGCACCAGCGGCAGGATCGCCACCACGGTCGCGCGCCAGCTGCGGAAGGTGATCAGGCAGAACAGGCTGACCGCCGCGTAGATGTACAGCAGCATGGTGTGGTTCGCCTGGTGCACCACGCTGTTGGTCGCCGCCTCGATACCGGCACTGCCGGCGGCGAGGAGGAACTGCCGATCAGGCGTGCTGTTGGCCTTGGCGAAGTCTTCGGCGATCGCCGTCACTTCTTCCAGGGTCTTGGCCTTGTGGTCCTTGAGGAAGGCAATCACCGGCATCACCGAGCACTCGGTGTTGAACAGCTCGGGCGCGTTCACCGAAGCCTGTTGCGCCGCGTAGTTGAGCACGTCCTGGTTGCGCTGCAGGCTGGCGAATTTCGGGTTGCCTTCGTAGGTGCCGGCGGTGATCTGGCGTACCGCGTTGGTCAGCGAAACGGTAGTCTGCACGCCCGGATGCTGCTGCAGCGCCCAGCCCAGGCGGTCGGCGAGGATCAGCGTGCGGTAGTTCAGGCAGCCTTCGGCGGGCGTTTTCACCATCACCGCGAAGAGGTCGCTGGACAGCGCGTAGTGGCTGGTGATGTAGGCGTTGTCGCGGTTGTAGCGCGAGTCGGCGCGCAGCTCCGGCGCCCCGGCGTCGAGGTCGCCGATCTGCAGGTGCTGGCTGATGGCGAAGCTGCCGCCGCCGATCACTCCCGCGACCACCAGGGCGATGGTCGCCCAGCGCCGTTCGGTGAAGTGGTCGAGCAGGCTCCACAGCCGGCCGATGCCCTGCTCGTGGGACTCCAGCTGGTCTTCGCGCAGCGCACGGGCGGCGGCACGCAGGCTGACGCCGACGAAGGACAGCGCCACCGGCATCATCAGCAGCGAAGTGAAGATCAGCACGGCGACGCCGATGCTGGCGGTGAGCGCCAGTTCCTTGATCACCGGGATGTCGATCAACAGCAGGACGCCGAAGCCCACGGCGTCGCACAGCAGCGCGGTGACCCCGGCCAGGAACAGGCGGCGGAAGGTGTTGCGGGCGGCCACCAGGCGATGGGTGCCGCGGCCGATGTCCTGCATGATGCCGTTCATCTTCTGCGTGGCGTGC
This sequence comes from Pseudomonas knackmussii B13, assembly GCF_000689415.1. Lineage (NCBI taxonomy): Bacteria > Pseudomonadati > Pseudomonadota > Gammaproteobacteria > Pseudomonadales > Pseudomonadaceae > Pseudomonas > Pseudomonas knackmussii. The sequence continues at coordinate 3,156,646 of NZ_HG322950.1, forward strand.
GACACGCCGATGGCGAAGATGAGGAACGGCACCAGGATCGAATACGGATCAAGGGCGAAGCCGAGCCAGGCGACCAGGCCCAGTTGCCAGACCACCGCCAGCAGCGAGCAGAAGATCACCAGCAGGCTGCTGCGCAGGCAGCGGGTGTAGAAGAAGATGATGCAGAAGGCCGAGATCACCGCCAGGCCGAAGAACAGCATCACCCGCATCAGGCCATCGATCAGGTCGCCCACCAGCTTGGCGAAGCCGATCACGTGGATGCGTACCGCGCCCTTGCCCGGCTCGCCCGCCTCGAAGGCCTGGCGGTCACCCTGGTACTCGTACTTGACGCGCAGCTCGTCGAGCTCGTGGGAGAAGGTCCGGTAGTCGATGCCCTTGCCGGTCGCCGAGTCATGGTCCAGCAGCGGCACCACCAGCATGCTCGAACGGAAGTCGTTGGCCACCAGGCTGCCGACGATGCCGGCGCGGGCGATGTTCTGCCGCAGTTGGGCGATGCTCGCGTCGTCGCCGGCATAACCGTCGGGCATCACCGCGCCGCCCTGGAAGCCTTCCTCGGTCACTTCGGTCCAGCGCACGGCGGGCGACCACAGCGACTTCATCCAGGCACGGTCGACGCCCGGGCTGAGGAACAGCTGGTCGTTGATCTGCTTGAGCGTCTCCAGGTAGGCCGGCGCGAAAATGTCGCCGCTGTTGCTCTCCACCACCACCCGCACCGAGTTGCCCAGGCCACGCAGGGCGGCGCGGTTCTCCAGGTAGTTGCGGATGTACGGCTGGCTCTGCGGGATCATCTTCTCGAAGCTTGGCTTGACCTCCAGCCGCGTCACCGCCATCCAGCCCAGCAGCAGCGTGACCAGCGCGATCAGGCTGACGAACAGCACCCGGTGATTGAACACCAGGCGCTCCAGCAGGTTGCCGCTGTGCGTATCGAAGTCCCGCAGTTCGCGGACTACAGGCATCTCGCCTTGCTTGAGGTCGACCATTTTGAGGCTATCTCGCTGTCTTGTTCTTATTGTCCGGCCGGCAGCGCGCTGCGCTGCAGGCCACGGTTGCCAACCAGCAGCAGGCTGTCGCCGCTGGCCAGCACACCGCTGACGGGCGTGCGTTCGTTCAGCGCCAGCGGTGCGAAGCTGGCGCCCAGGTCACGGCTGACCAGGCCTTGCCCGGCCTGGCTGAAGAGGTAGAGGCGACCGTCGCCGCCGACGCTGGCGGCGGTGAGGCTGACCGGCAGGCCAGTGTTCACTTCGCTCCAGCTCGCGCCACCATCGACGCTGCGCACGGCATGGCCGCGCAGGCCATAGGCGAAGATCAGGCCGGGTTCACCGACCACGCCGAAGAAGGTGCCCTTGTAGGGAGAAGTCAGCGCGACGAAGCGCTGGCTCTGGCGGTCCAGCTTCAGGATCAGGCCCTGCTCACCCACGATGAACAGGTCCTCGCCCACTGCCGCGATGGCGGTCAGGTGCAGCGATTGCGGGTTATCCACGCGATGGTTCCACGGCGTCCAGGTCAAGCCGCCGTCGGCGGTGTGCAGGATCAGGTTGAAGGCACCGACCACGAAGCCTTCCTTCGCGTTCTTGAACCAGACGTCGAGGAACGGCTTGTCGGCGCCCTCCTCTTTCATACGCTGGGCCTGGTCGAGCAGCGCGGCGTTGTCCGCCTGCGGATTGGCCGCGTAGAAGTCCAGCATCAGCTGGCCGATGCGCCGGCCGTCGAGCTGGCGCGTCCAGTGCGCGCCGCCGTCGTCGCTGTGCAGCACCACACCGTCATGGCCGACGGCCCAGCCGTCGCGTTCGCCGGCGAAGCGAATCGCGGTGAGATCGGAACTGACCGGCACCTCGGCCTGCTGCCAGTCGCGCCCGTCGTTGTCCGAATAAAGGATGTGGCCACGCTGACCGACCACCAGCAGGCGCTTGCCCGCCCGGGTGATCGCCGACAGCGGGCTGCCCAGCGCCAGGGTGCTGTGCTGCGCGGGCAGGTCCAGCACATCGACGTACTCGGCGGTGGCCGGCGGCGCGGCGAGCAGCGCCAGACCCAGCCCGGCGCCGGCCAGGGCGAGCTTGAGGGGAGTTTGCATACGGCTTCCTCGGTACTAGGGTGCGGCGGCCGCGAGGGCCGCCGCGTCCGGGCTCATCCGCTTAGCGGATACCGCTACCGGCGAGGGCTTCGGGCGACCACTGGGTGGCGGCCAGCGGCTCGATGTAGTTGATGCCGCCGTACGGGCCGACGACGCCGTTGATGTTGTACGAGCCTGCGGTCAGGTCGTAGATCATGAACGGAGTGGCGTCCGGGATGTGCTTGTCGTAGCTCTGGCTGAGGAAGGCGAAGGAGCCGCGATAGAGCTGGCCACGGGCGTCGTATTCGTCGGAGGCCAGAGCGACCCAGCTGTCCTCGTCGAGGTAGAAGCGGCGCTTGGCGTAGATGTGCCGCGCGTTCGACTTCAGCGTGCCCTCGACTACCCACACGCGGTGTTTCTCCCAGCGCACGAAGTCAGGCGCCAGGTGGTTCGGCGTGACCACCGGCTTGATGTCGTTGGCGTAGGTCAGGCGGTAGGTGTTGTAGGGCACGATCATTTCCTGCTTGCCCACCAGCTTCCAGTCGTAGCGGTCCAGCGCACCGTTGAAGACGAACACGTCGTCGTAGGTGCCGGCGCCGGCCATGCCCGGGTTCGGGGTGTCGTACGCCAGGTTCGGTGCCAGCTTCACGCGGCGCTGGCCGGGCAGGTACTGCCAGGCGCGGCGCGGTTGCTGCAGCGGGTTGGCGGCGTCCTTGAGCATCATCGCCTCGCCGGCGCGGCGCGCCGGGCCGCTGTAGTACAGCTTCATCTGGTAGTAGACCTCGGTGCCTTTCACCGGCTGGTCGAGGTTCTCGTAGATCGGGTAGTTGATGAACGCCTGGCCGGTGGTGGCCAGGTTGGCGCTACCGGAGGAGTCGACGTTCCACGAGTCGTACTTGGCCTTGATGTTCACGCCCTGGTAGCGCAGCAGGAAGTTCCACATGGCTTCCGCACCGGTCTTCGGAATCGGGAACGGCACGCCCGGCAGCGCGTTGTCGATGGCGGTGCCGCCTTCCAGGGATTGGGTGGCGACGGCGTTCTTCTTGCTGTTGGCCAGCACGGCGTCGGGCAGGACGGCGCTGCGGTGGGTCGGGTAGACGTCCACGCGGAAGCTCGGGTAGCGCTTGGCCAGTTCCAGGGTGGTGGCGCTGAGCTGGTTCTTGTACTGGTCGACGTTCTTGCCGTCGATGACCATCACCGGCTTCTCGCCAGCGAAGGGGTCCGGACGCATGGAATCACCGGCCTTGAAGGCGGCCGGCGCAGTGGTCAGGCCGCCGTCGTAGGCGGGGATCGAACCGTCCGCGTTGGCGCCTTTCTCGGCGCCGACGAGGGTCAGGGCGCCGCCCAGCTGGGCGGCCTCCTGTTGCGATACAGCGGCTTGGGCTGCGCCGCTCATAGCCAGGCCGAGGGCCATGGCGATCAAGGTGGGCTTGAAGTTCATCGTGTTGCTCTCCTGCTCCGGGTCGGGAGCGTCAGGTAAGTCAGAAGGTCGCCTTGAACGAGGCGGTCACCATGCCGCGATCCTTCAGCAGAGGCGCGAGGCCTCCCTGGGAGGTGATCTGTCCGGGAATGCACTGGTACTGGCCGTTGGCCCCCGGGGTGTTGTTGTCGTGCCCGGTCTTGCAGGTATCGAAGGGACCGAAGGCATCGACGTACTTGAGGTCGAAGCGGTACTTCTGGTGGTAGTCGGCGGCCAGGCCGACCGAATAGCTGCCGGCATCTTCGTTGCCGCCCAGCTGCACCGCCGAGTTGCCATGCAGGCCGACGTTGTAGGAAAGCGGCATGGACAGGTCGACGCCCGGGAAGGCCTGGTACCAGGTCGGGGTGAAGTTGGTCGACATGGCGTAGGCGTTCGGCGTGACCTTGTCGACGCCGCGGTAGGTGGAGTCGCCCTTGAAGGTCTGCTCGCCCTCGGTGACTTCCACCAGGTGCGTCAGGGTGCCTTCCACCGCCAGCGACGAGGCGTCCCACAGCGGGGTGGCGCCGAAGGTCACCAGGCCGTTGAGCACGACGTGGAAGGTGCGACCACGGGCCAGGCCGGTCTCGCCGTCGCTCGGCAGCTCGCCGATCAGGTTGGCGCCATTGATCCGGCCTGCCTGGGCCGCCTTGTAGAGGGTCGGGTTGACGGTGGTGAAGTTGCTCGCCAGCGGCATGTTCTCGCGGTAGTTCACGTCCATGCCGACGCTCACCGGACCGACTTCCTTCGACAGGCTGATGCCGTAGATGTCGATGTCGTCGGCGTAGGCGGTGATGTAGTTCATGCCCTGCAGGCCTGCCAGGCCGGGTTTCTGCAGGTTCGGCGCGTCCACCAGGACCGCCGGCAGGGTGTCGGAGGTCTTGCGGTAGTAGAAGCCGAGGGTGCCGTCGAGCCATTCCGGGCTCCACTTGGCCATCAGGCCGAAGTCGCCGGTGTTGCTCGGCTCGTGGTCATGGCCGCGCGGCGCGCCGTAGAAGGCGTTCAGCGCCGGCACCGGCAGCCAGAAGACGTTGCCGCCGTCGTTGAGCATGTCGTAGGGGCCCATGTAGGTGCCGCCTTCGGGGAAGCGCGAGTTCTGGAACTCGAGGAAGTACTGCGCGCCCAGGGTCAGCTCCGGGTTGACCGTGAGCGACGCCGACAGCTGGTTGCGCGGCATGAACAGCTCCTTCGCCTCGGTGCCGGGCACGTTGTACAGCTTGCCCAGGTCCAGGGCCGACTGGCCGTAGTTGATGCCGTTGGCGGCGCTGAACAGCGTCTCGCCCCAGTACACGGTGTGGCGGCCGAGCTTGCCGCTGAGCTGCATGCCGTCGCCCACTTCGTGGTTGCCGAAGATGAAGGCGTCGAGGATTTCACCGGACGGACCGTTGTAGTAGCGATCGGCGAAGTTGCTCGAGCCATGGGTGGCCGGCTTGGCGCCGCGCGGGGCGATGATGTTGCCGTTGGCGCCGACCAGGTGCCCCTGGTTGCCGGCCTGGCCCGGGAACGGGTTGTTGCTGGCGATGTCGTCGTAGGCGTGGTCGTACCAGCCGGCGGCGCTGAGGCGGAAGCCCATGCTGTCGCGATAGACGAAATCCAGCTCGCTGAGCAGGTCGAAACGCTGGGTGACCGCGCTGCCGACGGCGAAGTTGCGGTCGCCGTCGTTGACGTTCGCGGTGCGGGCGATCTTGCTGTTCTGCCCTTCCACGCGTTGCCCGTAGCTGAGCTTCACGGTGTTGTCGAAGCGCAGGCTGATGTCGGGGTTGCCGGTGTCGATTTCCACCGCCAGTGCCAGCGGGCTGCCGATGGCGGCGACGATGGCCGAAGCCAGCAGACAGCGGCGCAGCGGCCGTGGTTGGTACTTCGCGTGATGCATGGGGTTGCTCCGTGGTTTCTTGTTGTTGTCTCGACTTGCTCCAGGGCCAGGTTTCGACCCCTGCCGGCCTGCCTTAAGGCAAGCGCGGCCCGTCACCGGCGCCAGGCGCCGGCTCCGCTTACCGTGTTGAATCAGTGATCGAGGCGCTGGATCAGCGCATCGGCGCCTGGCCAGTCGCCGAACCCGGAAGCCGGGTTCAGGTGGCCGACGCAGCCGAGCTCCACCAGCGTGCCGCCCCAGGCGCGGGACATGCGCTGTACCGCGGCGAGGCTGGCCAGGTGATCGTTCTCGCTGGCCGCCACCAGGGCCGGGAATGGCAGGCGCTGCTGCGGCAGCGGCGCCCAGCCGTTCTCGCGCAGGCTTTCCGGGGTCGGGTAGCCTTCCGGCCAGGTCGCATCCAGATCCGGCGGGGTGGCCAGCAGCGCACCCTTGACCGGGCGGTCGTAGCGCGCCGCCCAGTGCACCACCATCAGCACGCCGGCACTGTGGGCGACCATAATCAGCGGCCCGTCGATCTGCTCGACCTCGCGCTGGATGGCTTCCACGCGGGCGTCGAGGCTGAGCTTGTCCTCGGTCAGCGGCGGCACCGAACGCACGTTCGGCAGGCGCGCCGCCAGCAGGGTCTGCCAGTGTCCGGGGACGTGCTCGCGCAGTCCGGGAACAATGAGGACGGTCGTGTCTTTGTTAGGGCTCACCGGATCACCTTGCAGGGCTTCTCGAAGATGTTGGAAAGACAGTACGGGCGAGCCGAGGGTGGTGCTTCGCATAGAGCGTCAGGCACTTCGCAATTGATGACAGGGGCGCCGGCAGGCGCGTCCTTCAGCCCTGGCGCAGGCCTTGCCACTGTTGGCTTTCCGGCCATTGGCGAGCATTTGGAACAAGGTATTGCAGCCGCCCTGGGCTAATCTTTCGAACACGCACGAGGCGGCCATCGATAGAATCTGTCGTCTCGGCACAAGCCGGAATCGGGTATGCACGGCCCCCGCGCTTTCCAATACGCGACACGGTCCTCCCCGGCCAACAAGAAGAAGAAGGCGATCTGCATGACTCCAATGGTTCGTATCGCGGCCCTCACCAACTACCTGGAAGTAGCCCGCCACCTGGGCCTCAACCCGCAGCAGATGCTCAGCCAGGTCGGCCTGAGCCAGTCGATGCTGGAACACCCCGAGCAGCGCATCCCCACCGCCGCAGCGGTACGCCTGCTGGAAGAGTCGGCGCGCGCCAGCGGCTGCGAAACCTTCGGCCTGCGCATGGCCGAGTCGCGGCAACTCGCCGACTTCGGCGTGATCAGCCTGCTGCTCACACACCAGGCGACCCTGCGCGACGCGCTGGACACCATCGTCCAGTACCGCCACCTGCTCAACGATTCCCTGGCGCTGTACGTCGACGAAGAAGGCCGCACGGTGATCCTCCGCGAAGAGCTGCTCACGGTGCCCCCCATGCCGATCCGTCAGGGCATCGAGCTGGCCATTGGCGTGCTCTACCGGCTGTGCGGCGCCCTCCTCGGCCCGCACTGGCAGCCGCTGAGCGTGAACTTCACCCACGACGCTCCGACCGACCTGCAAGTCCATCGCCGACTGTTTCACTGCAAAATCGAGTTCGGCAGCGAGTTCAACGGTATCGTCTGCCCAGCCGCCGCACTGGACGCGGCCAACCCCATGGCCGACCCGGCGATGGTCCGCCACGCCCGCAGCTTCGTCGATTCGCTGCCCGGCGCGAGCGACGGCAGCACCCTCAACGAAGTGCGCAAGGCCATCTACCTGTTCCTGCCGATGGGCCGCGCCACCATCGAACAGATCGCCCAGTCCCTCGGCCTCAACGTCCGCACCCTGCAGCGCCGCCTGGAAGACAACGGCGTGACCTTCTCCGACCTGATCAACGAAGTCCGCCGCGAACTGGTCCTGCGCTACCTGGAAAACCCCCGCTACACCCTCGGCCGAATAGCCGACCTGCTCGGCTACTCCATGCCCAGCTCCTTCACCCGCTGGTTCGCCCTGCAATTCGGCATGGCCCCGGCGGCCTGGCGCCGCGAGCACGGGCGCAAGGAACAGGAATAAGGCCCCACGCCAAGAGCAGCGAGGAATTGCTGCTCTTGTAGGAGCGAGCTTGCTCGCGAACCTTATTCAACCCGCCCGAGGTCAATCCTCGTCGGGAATAAGAAATCTCGTACAACCCCCTCAGACCCACCCGAAAGACACCCGCCTCCACGCCTGAAAGCATCCCCGGCCTCGAGCACAGCAGGCCCGTCCATTCTGGTAACTCCCCCTGATCTCCGCCTCGCGTCCCCTGCCCCTCCTCGGCAGTTTCGCCCGGACCTCATCGAAACCTCTGTCGCTCGTGTCATCCAGCGCACACACGGAGGCCCCATGCCACTTCGCATAGCTCCACAAAGTACAGACCAGTCTCGGGACTGCTCGCGGCGCAAGCTGCCAATCTCTTTCATACATAGAGACAAGGACGCCCGGCCCACTGCCGCGCCGCCCTGGCTCACCATCATCTGCGGACTCATCACCTGCCTGTTCGCTGCCGAGGCCCAGGCCGGAACCATCTACGGGGTCAATCACACTCACTGGGCGATCAATCACTTCAGCGTCGACGGGCATTCGGCCGTCGACATCATTGGTCCCTATCAGGGCGGAGGGGGTGGCTGGGGTTACTCGCCGCCGGCGCAATGGCGGCCAGGCATGACGGTGCGGGTGGATTGGGAACGAGGTGAATCAAGCACCAAGGGGTTCCTAGCAGCTGATGATTGGCAGAAGTATAAGGAGTGGGAGAAGAAAATGATGGCCAACAATCGGCAGTTAACCAAGGACGTTGCTGTGCCGGATTACACGGGCCAGAAGGTCTGCGGCATCACCGTGCATTTCCTCCCCTGCGACCAACTCCAGGTCACCACTTCTTGCTACCCCTACGGCGCACCCGAATATCCGATCAAGACCCCGCTGCACCTGCCGGAGCCGAACGCATGTCCGAAATGAAATTCTCCGACCTGCTCTGGTATCCGCCGCAGTTTCCCTCGAAATGGCGCATACCTCGTCATCTTGCCCAGGTGCAGGACAATCTCCGACGCCAACGCAGTTGGGAAGTCGGTTACCACGATGCCCTGTGCCAGGCCGCTCAGCGTCGGGTGGAGCGCCCGTGCTGCAAGACCGTGCATATCAGCCTGTTCTTCGACGGCACCGGCAATAACCTGAACAACGACCTGTTCGTGGCTGATCCCCAGCACCCAACCAATATCGCCCGGCTGTTCCGCGCCACCATCGGTGCCGGCTATGCCGGTGGGACCGCCAGCGCCGGCAGCCAGGCTCAGGGGCTGACCGACAGCCTGGACGAGGGCAGCAATCAGTTCTTCAAGTACTACATGCCCGGTGTTGGCACGCCGTTCCCGGAGATCGGCGACCTTGACTTCAGCGGGCTTGGCCTGGCCACGGCGTTGTATGGCGAGGAGCGCATCAACTGGGGCCTGCTGATGATCGTCGATGCCCTGCGGCGCATGGCCAATCTGCCCAGCCTGGATGTGCCGACCTTGAAGGAATCGGTGGCCGCCATGACCACACCGATGGCAGCCCTGGACATGGGCGGCACCAGCTTGCGCCGGCGTGTGTTCGAACGATTGCTGAACGCGCCGGATCTGGCACCACGACTGCGTATCGCGCTGGCCCAGCCAACACCAGGCACCTCGAAGCTGCTCGGCATCAAGCTCTACGTCTACGGCTTCTCCCGTGGCGCCGCTGCAGCCCGCGCCTTCGTCAACTGGCTGGCGCAATTCCTCCATCGACCAGATCCGGACCAGCCGGCCGAGCACTGCCTGCTGCTCGGCACGCAGAAGCTGCCGTTGAGCGTGGAGTACCTAGGCTTGCTGGACACCGTGGCTTCGGTCGGCGTTGCCCATATCGCCCCGGTCGCCGAGGGCCATATGAGCTGGGCTGACGGCACCATGGAGTTGCCCGATGAAGCCGGCTATGGCGGCTGGATCAAGCGCTGCCTGCACCTTGTAGCCAGCCATGAACAGCGCCTGTGTTTCCCCCTGGACTCCATTCGCCGCACCAATGGGCATTACCCGTCTTGTGGGGTGGAGGTGCTCTATCCCGGCGTGCATTCCGACCTGGGCGGTGGCTATCCGCCGGGTGAGCAAGGCAAGGCCTACAGCGGCGACAAGATGGATGGCGACAGCTTGCTGCTATCGCAGATTCCGCTGAACGACCTCTATGCCGATGCACTTGCTCATGGCGCCCCCATGAAAGTACCCGAGGAAGTGTTGCCAGAAGCACTTCAGCAATATCAATGGAGAAAGATGCCCTTTGACCTCTTGCGAGAGTTTCGAGTTTCTCCAGTCCTCGCCGACCGCTTCAACGCCTGGCGCCAAGTCACCCTCGGCCTGCACGCCGACCCGCAACCGCTGCGCGACTCGTTGGCCAACCACTACGAACCGGTCCGCGCCGCCACCAGCCTGGAAAGGGCCCTGCAGGAGCAGATGGGCTGGATCACCGCCTGGCGCATCGACCGTTATGCCTTCCTGAGCCTGGAGGGCTGCCCCTTCTACCAGGAGGCCACCGACAGCCAGAGCGACGAGCAGGTCCGCAAGCTGGCCGAAACCCGGCGCAACGACGAGCAGCGCGAGGTCGAAAAACGTCGCCTCGCCCAGCTGGAGCAGGAGGACGACCCGCGGCGCCCGAGCAAGCCACTGGAGCCGGGGCCCAAGGACTTCGACCCGGACATGGCCAAGACCCAGCTGCACCAGGCCGCCCTGGAGTTCGGCGAGGACTATCGCGGCACCCGCCGCACGCCCACCGGCACCTTCGAGTGGGCACTGGACAGCCTCCCGGCGACCGCCGTCTACCTGCTCAACAACGATGACGAGCAGGCCGAATACGAACGCATGAAGAAAGCCGGCCAGCGCCTGGTCAAGGAGCTGTTCCCGCCCCGGTCGGGATACAGCTGCCATGACAACGAAACCGAGCGCGGCCAGGTGGATGAAAGCCGCAACGCCCACTTGCAAAGCGGCCTGCTGCGCGCGCTGTTCGACGACCAGGTGCACGACTCGCGCGCCTGGTTCCTGCACTACGCCCTGAAGGGCTCGCGCGAGCCGTGGACCAGCTACTTCCGCGACCGCATGGTGTATTTCGGCGAGGCCTGCAACAAGCCGCTGTCGTTGCTCAGCGTGGCCGGCGGCGTGGTGGGCGCGGCGACGCTCAGCGCCTCGGTGGTCTATGTCATCCGCCGCGGCAGCCCGGCCGAGCGCCTGGCCCTGGCCGGCGCGGCGGGCCAATACGGGGCGAGGGACCTGACCAGGCTGGTCTCGGTGCTGGACCAGACCACGGGGTTGGCGTTGCCCATGCGCGATGATGCCGCGCACCTGCGCGCGCCGACCGAGGCCATCGGCACCTGGTGCGCGAGCAACGCCCGGCCATCCGCCAACAACGCATCGCCCAGGCGCAGCGGGAAATCGCCGAGCTGTGGGCCGCCCATGAGGCCAAGACCCGCGAGGTGCCCGATGTGCCGGCCTGATCCACGCCCTTGTCATCCCGCCCAAGGAGGGCGCCGCATGTTTCCAATCGTTCGTTGTCGCACGCTGCGCCCCCTGGTTGGCTGCCTCGCCGCCGTTCTGTTCGCCGCTACGGCCCAGGCCGGAACCATCTACGGGGTCAATCACACCCAGTGGGCGATCAACCACTTCAGCGTCGATGGCCATTCGGTCGTCGACATCATTGGCCCTTACCAGGGAGGGGGCGGAGGCGGAGGTTATGCGCCACCAGCGAAATGGCGGCCAGGGTTAACGGTGCGGATCGATTGGGAAACTGGAAATGGCTACTCATGGGACTTTCCTGGATATGGAGACCGGGCCAAGTACGACGCTTGGCTAGCAAAGTCGGAGGCGCAAAAACGCCAACACACCCAGCTAGTCCCGGTCCCGGACTACACCGGCCAGAAGGTCTGCGGCATCACCGTGCACTTCCTGCCCTGCGACCAGTTGCAGGTCAGCACCTCCTGCTACCCCTACGGCGCCCCCGAATATCCGATCAAGACCCCGCTGCAGTTGCCGGTGCCCAAGACGTGTCCGGCGAAGTAACTGGCTTCCCATGGATGACGGGGAATTCAACTAGCAATCCGGAGGCAGTTGGCAAGCCAACAAAAACTAAAGCTCGGCAGTGCAGAAAAAAAGCCGGCGCAGGTACTCCCTGCGCCGGCCTCTTCAAATCAGTGCAACACCCCTCCCCTCACATCCCCCAGCGCAACATCGCCAACACCAACAGCACCAGGAAAGTCGTCTCCCCCACCATCAGCAGGATCGGCTTGATACCCACCGCCGCCAGCTCGCGCAGCTGGGTCTTCATGCCAAGGGCGGCGATGGCGATGACCAGGCACCATTGCGACAGCTTGCCGCCGGTTTGCTGGACCACTTCGGGGATGACGCCGGTGCTGTTGAGCGCGGCGAGGATCACGAAGCCCACGGCGAACCAGGGGAGCAGCGGCGGGCGCTTGGTGCCGGGTTCGACGCCCTGGGCGCGGGTGATCATCGCTGCGCAGAGGATTACCGGCAGCAGCATCGCTACTCGCATCAGCTTGACCACCGTGGCCACGTCGCCGACCTCGCGGCCCATGCCGTAGCCGGCGCCCACTACCTGGGCGACGTCGTGGATGGTGCCGCCCAGGAACATCCCTGCGTGCAGCGGGCTCAGGCCCAGGGCGTGGGCGATCATCGGGTAGAGAATCATCGCCAGGGTCGATAGCGCCGACACACCGAGCACGGTGAACAGCGTGGCCTTTTCCTTCTTCTCGTGGGCCGGCAGCGCTGCTGCCAGGGCGAGTGCCGCCGAGGCGCCGCAGATCGCGGTGGCGCCGCCGGAGAGCAGGCCGAACAGGCTGTTGAAGCCCATTGCGCGGGCGGCGGCGATGGACACCAGGATGGTCACGACCACCAGGACTATCACCATCACCACCGGTTGCCAGCCGAGCGCGGCTATCTGGCCGAGGGTGATGCGGATGCCGAGCAGCGCCACGCCCAGGCGCAGCACTTCGCGGGCGGTGAATTCGATGCCTTTCTTGCACACGCTGTCGCCGGCGAGGAAGTTCAGCGCCATGCCCAGCAGCAGGGCGAAGAGCATGACCGGTGCGCCGTAGTGCTCGGAGAGGAAGGTCGCCGCGGCGGCGACCATGGCGCTGACCAGGAAGCCGGGCAGCAGCGTGCGGCTGCGCGTACCCAGCGCAGTGATGGCAGTGGCGCTCATGCGGAAATCTCCTGGGGCGCGGAATCGGTGATTACGACGATGCAGGTGGTGCCATCCCATTCGATGGCGTGGCGACGTACGCCGAAGCCCTTGATGCCGGCGGCGCAGCCGTTGGCCAGGTCGAAGCGCAGGCCATGGGCCGGGCATTGCAGCAAGCGGCCCTGGAGCTGACCGGAGAACAGCGAAGCGCCGTTGTGCGGACAACCGTCGTCGATGGCGTAGAACTCGCCAGCAACGTTGAACAGCAGCAGGCCTCGCTCACCGTGCAGGAACAGCCGGCGGCCGCCCGGCTCAGGGAGCCGCTCGGCGGCGATGGCAAAGCGTTCGCTCATGCCGCCTGCCCTGCCTGGCGCTGCCGCTCCACGGCACGACACAGCGACGTCAGCAACACTTCCGGAGACTGCGCGCCGAGGGCGAACGGACGGCCTTCAACGAGGAACAGCGGCACGCTGGAATCCGCCAGGCCGACGCGGCGTCCGATGAAATAGCTGGCACCTTCGGCCAGCGCATCTTCGAAGTCCGTTGCGTGATAACCGCAGCTGCGCAGGATGCGGCGCAGCGACTCGCGCTGGCCGATATCGTCGCCCAGCACGAAGTGTGCGCGGAACATCTGCTCCAACAGCGTTTCCAGCTGCGCCTCGGTACCGACCTGGGCAGCACGTGCGAACACGCGGTGCGCATAGGTGGTGTTGGGCATGGTGCGGATGCGTTCGAGGTCGATCTCGACGCCGGCTTTCTTCGCCGCGTTTCGCACTTCGGTCTGGCGTGCGCGAACCGCGCGCTTGCCGCCCAGGCGACGCACGTAGAACTCGGCGAAGGGTTCGCCTTCCAGCGAGATCTGCGGCAGCAACTGCAGGCCTAGCCAGTTGATCCGTACGTCGACGTCCGGGCGCTCGCGCCGCAGTGCCTGCAGCGCGGTATCCAGATTGCGTTTGCCGATCAGGCACCAGGGGCAGATGAAGTCGAAGGTCATCTCCAGGTTAAGGGTCAGCATCGGGTGGCCTCCTCCGCCCGCAGGCGCTTGATGTCGGCGTGGTAGTGGCGGTGCGCGAAGGCGAACACCAGGGCGGCGGCGATGCTGATCAGTGGGATCAGCTGGAAGGCGCGGTCCAGGCCCAGGTGGTCGGCCAGCACGCCCGTGAGCAGCGGCCCCGGCGCCAGGCCCAGCAGGTTGTTGGCCAGGGTCAGGGTGGCGAAGGCGGTGCCGTGCACGGCGGTGTAGGTGAGGTTGGCGACCATCGCGCCGGCCGGGCCCGAGGTGCCGGTGGTGACCAGCATGCCGAGGGCGATCAGGCTCAGTTGCGCGGTGCCCGGCGGCAGGCGGAAGGCCAGCGACAGCAGCAGGCAGCTGATGGCGCAGAAGGCGATGGCGAGGACGATCTTGCGCTGCGGCGCCTGGCGGCCGAGGCGGTCACTGAGGATGCCGCAGAGCACCATGCCGGCACCGCCGACCAGGACGATGATCGCCGAGACCGCGCCGGCCTGGTCGGTGCCCATGTGGTAGTAGCGGTTCAGGTAGCTGGGGAACCAGACCATCACCGCGGCGCCGACGAACAGCTGCAGGCCGCTGCCGACGTAGGCGGCGACCACCGAGCGGCTGTTGAACAGGCTGCGCAGCGGGTGTCCGCCGCCCTGGTGGGCGACGCGCACCTGGCCGATGCGTTTCTCGCGCACCACCAGCGGATAGAGCAGCGCCAGCAACAGGCCGAACAGCGCCATGCCGGCGAAGGCCCAGCGCCAGCCCAGGTGCGCGGCGAGCACACCGCCCAGGGCCATGCCCAGCACCGAGCCGAACATGCCGCCGGCCATGAAGGCACCGGTCAGGGTGGCGCGCATGTGCGCCGGGAATACGGAGATCACCACGGCGATGCCGACGCTGCCATAGGCCGCCTCGCCGACGCCGACGAGGAAGCGCGCAGCGAACATCTGCGGGAAGTTCTCGGCCAGCGCGCAGCCGAGGGTGGCGAGGCTCCAGAGCATGGCCATCAGGGCCAGGCTGCGCACCCGCCCCATGCGGTCGGCGAGCAGCGAGAGCGGGAAGGTCAGCAGGCCGACCATGACCGCGACTATGCCGCTGAGCAGGCCGAGCTGGGCGTCGCTCAGGACCCATTCGTCCTTGAGCAGGGGGAATACGGCGTTGAGCACCTGGCGCGACATGTAGTCGGAAATCAGCAGGCCGAAGGTCAGGGCGAAAACGACCCAGGCATAGCGGCGCGTCACGCTCGGCGCGGCGGTTTGGACATCGCCGGTGGCGACGGTGTGGAAGGCCATGGCGCTACCTCTCCAGGCGTGGGGGTGTCTTGTTCTTATAGGAATTAAAGCCGGGCCGGGGTACTGGCAGACCCCGGCCCGGAGTTCGTCACGCGCGTTGCGGGACGGACTTCTGGCCCGGCAGGCGGTTGGGCGCCATGCCGTTCATGCGCAGGGTTTCCTCGACGTCCTTGTACTGCACGCCGATGCGGTAGATGGCGCGGGCCTCCTGGCCGTTGGCGACTTCACGGCCCAGCTCGTGGGCGACGCGCACGCACTGCTGGATCTGCTCGACCGAGGTCATGCGCTCGCCGTGCTGGCCGATGATGGTGTCCTCGATGCCGCAGCGCGGGTGCAGGCCCATCGCCATGGCCATCATGTTGAACGGCAGCACGTTCTTCAGCAGCGACTCGGCGGTGATGCAGGCGCCATCCGGCGCGCGGTGCACGAAGTTCATGAAGTTGAACGGGTTGGGGCCGTCGAAGCCGCCGCCGATGCCGATCCAGGTGAGGTTCAGCGGGCCCTTGTAGACGCCCTTGCGCACCAGGCGCTCGAGGGTTTCCAGGGCATGCATGCCGGTCAGCTGGAAGTGCGGCTGGATATTGTTGGCCTGCAGGCGCTTGAGGTGCTCCTCGACCCAGGCCGGGCCGGCCGGCACGGTCATCTCGCTGTACGCGGCCTGGTAGGCCGGGTGCTCCAGGGAGGTGCCCTTCAGGTACTCCGGATACAAGAGTTCCATGATGTTCATCTGGGTGGTGTTGATCGCCACCGTGACCTGGTCGGGTTTCGGGGTCAGCTCGGCGAGCATGTGGCGGGTGTCGTCGGACAGCCACTTGGCTGCCTCGCCTTCGCTTTCCGGGGCGAAGGAGATCGAGCCGCCGACCTGGATGATCATGTCCGGCACGGCTTCACGGACGCCGGCGATCAGCTCGTTGAACTTGGACAGGCGCTTGGAGCCGGTGCCGTCCAGCTCGCGGACGTGCAGGTGCAGCACGGTGGCGCCGGCTTCGTAGCAATCCACGGCCTTCTGGACCTGTTCGTCCATGGTCACCGGGATGTCTTCGGGGAAGTCTTGCGGCATCCACTCGGGGCCGTAGGGGGCCACGGTGATGACGACTTTTTCCTGGTTTTCGGGGTGCAGCGAATCGTCGAAGAATTGCATGTCGGTCTCCTGGATTGTTCTTGTTGGATCGACGCGCGGGCTTGCGGCCCGGCTCAGTAAGGCTTGTCGCCGATGATCCCGGCGCGCTCCATCTGGCGGACGCAGGGTGGGTAGTCCATTACCGCGTAGTGCTGGGTACTGCGGTTGTCCCAGATCGCCACGCTGTTCTTCTTCCAGCGCCAGCGCACCTGGTACTCGGGGATGTAGACCTGGCTCACCAGGTAGCGCAGCAGGTCGCTGGCACCGGGGTTGGCGTCCTGGCCGAAGCGCACGTTCTTGGCGGTGTGGAAGTTGCTGAAATGGGTGGTGAACGCGTTGACGAAGAGCACCTTCTCGCCGGTCTCCGGGTGGGTGCGCACGACGGGGTGCTCGGCGTCCGGGTACTGGGCCTTCAGCGCCAGGCGCTTCTCGATGGGCATGGCGGCGCCGAAGCTCGCCTCGATGCTGTGGCGGGCGCGCAGGCCTTCGATCTTCTCCTTGATCTCGCTCGGCAGGTTCTCGTAGGCCAGGGCCATGTTCGCCCACATGGTGTCGCCGCCTACCGGCGGGCACTCCACGCAGCGCAGCACGCAGCCCATGGGCGGCACTTCGCGCCAGGTGGCGTCGGTGTGCCAGGCGTTCTCGTAGCGGTCGTTGGGCTGGTTGGGGTTCTTGTAGATGCGCACCAGGCCCGGGTGCTCCGGGTCGCTGCCGGCCACCGGGTGGTCCTCCAGCTCGCCGAAGCGGCGAGCGAAGGTCACGTGGTCGGCGCGGCTGATGTCCTGGTCGCGCAGGAACAGCACCTTGTGGGTGAGCAGCAGCTGGCGGATCTCGGCGAACAGGCCTTCGTCGTGGGCGGCGTCGGCCAGGCTGACGCCGGAGAGTTCGGCGCCGATGCTGCAGGTCAGTTGTTCCACGTGCATGGCGACGCTCCTCAGATGACGAAGATGGACGAGCCGGTGGTCTTGCGGGATTCGAGGTCGCGGTGCGCCTGCACGGCGTCTTCCAGCGCGTAGTGCTGGTTGATCTCGATGCGGATGTCGCCGTTGCCGACATGGCCGAACAGTTCGTCGAGCAGAGCCTGCTTCTCGGCCGGCTCGGCGATGTAGTCGGCCAGCGCCGGACGGGTCAGGAACAGCGAGCCCTTCATCGCCAGCAGCACCGGGTCGAAGGCCGGGATCGGGCCGGACGCGGTACCCACGCAAACCATCAGGCCGCGGCGCTTGAGCGAGTCCAGCGAGGCCATGAAGGTGTCCTTGCCGACGCTGTCGAAGACCACGTCGACGCCACGGCCGTCGGTCAGCTCGCGAACGCGCTTGGCCACGTCTTCTTCGCTGTAGTTGATGACATGGCTGCAGCCATGGGCGTAGGCGACCTCGGCCTTGGCCCCGCTGGAGACGGTACCGATGACGTTCAGCCCGAGCAGCTTCGCCCACTGCGAGACGATCAGGCCGACACCGCCAGCGGCGGCGTGCAGGAGGATGCTGTCGCCAGCCTTGAAGTCGTGGATGCGACGCAGCAGGTAGGCGGAAGTCAGGCCGCGCATGGTCATGGCCGCGGCGGTCTCGAAGGCGATGTTCTCCGGCAGGCGGATCAGCGGCGCGGCCGGCACCAGGCGCTCGGTGCTGTAGGCACCGAGGGTGTTGACGAAACCGGTGTAGGTGACGCGGTCGCCGGGCTTGACGTTGCTAACGCCCTCGCCCACCGCAACCACCACGCCGGCGGCCTCGACGCCCATGCCGCTGGGCAGCGGCACGGCATAGGTGCCGTTACGGAAGTAGGTGTCGGCGTAGTTCAGGCCGACGGCCACGTGGCGCAGGCGTACCTGTCCGGGTCCCGGGTCGCCGACCTCGACGTCCTCGTAACGCAAAACCTCAGGTCCCCCGACCTCGTAGAAGCGAACCGCCTTGGCCATGTGCCCTGTCTCCCGTGTGGATGCTTGTTCTTGATACTTGTTTGGGGGGGTATTTCCCCTTGTGCAAACGACTCTAGGGATGCGGCCTGGCAGGCGCTTCTCATGGCACGACAGGGACTTTTCATTTCATGACAGGGGACGCCACGCGCGGAAATTGACGGCGATCAAGGCGTCGCCAAGGCAAAGGCGTAGCTAGAAAAGAAGGGCTTCGATGGCTGGTCCATCGAGCTGTGCCTATCCTTGGATCAGCCCGGCCGCGGCGAAATGCCTGACCGCCGGGCGAGTCATTTCTGACCGAAGCGGGAGACGCGCATGGCGGCGACACGGAAGATGGGACTCACAGGGCTGACGACCCTGGTGATGGTCAACATGATGGGTTCGGGCATCATCATGCTGCCCTCGAGCATGGCCCAGCTGGGCGCCGTATCGCTGCTCTCCTGGATATTCACCGCGATCGGCTCCATGGCCATCGCCTACTGCTTCGCCCAGTGCGGCATCTACTGCACGCGCTCCGGCGGCATGTCGGCGTACAGCGAAGAGGCCCACGGCAAGTCGGCGTTCTTCCTCTGTTCGTACCTCTACTTCCTCTCGCTGGTGATCAGCAACGTCGCCATCAGCATCTCCGCGGTGGGCTACCTGACGCCCTTCGTGCCCTGGCTCGGCAGCGGCGCCATCCCGCTGTTCATCGGCACGCTGGTGCTGATCTGGGTGACCACCCTGGCCAACTTCGGCGGCCCGAGCATCACCGGGCGGCTCGGCTCGATCACGGTCTGGGGCGTGATCATCCCGGTGGCCGGGCTCGGCCTGATCGGCTGGTTGTGGTTCGACCCGCAGGTCTTCGCCGCCGCCTGGAACCCGAACAAGCTGCCGGTCGGCGAAGCCATCAGCAGCAGCATCCCGCTGACCCTCTGGGCCTTCCTCGGCATGGAGTCGGCGGCGCAGAACTCCGACGCCGTGGAGAACCCCAAGCGCAACGTGCCGCTCGCCTGCCTGCTCGGCACTCTTGGCGCGGCGGTGGTCTACGTGCTCTCCACGACCGTCATCCAGGGCATAGTGCCGAACCCCGAGCTGGCCAACTCCAGCGCACCCTTCGCGCTGGTCTATGCGCACCTGTTCAGCGACGGTGTGGGCAACGTGGTGATGGCGCTGGCGGTGATCGCCTGTACCGGCTCGCTGCTGGGTTGGCAGTTCACCCTGGCCGAGACTGCGCGGGTCACCGCCCAGCAAAAGCTCTTCCCGCCCCTGTTCACCCGCGTCACCCGCCACGGCGCGCCGCTCCCGGGCCTGATCACCTGCGCCGTGATGCAGAGCCTGATCGCCCTCTCGACCATCTCGCCCAACGCCACCGCGCAGTTCACCAAGCTGGTCAGCCTCGCGGCGGTGACCAACATCATTCCCTACATCACCTCGCTCACCGGGCTCTGGGTGATCATGTACAAGGCCAACGTCGGCCTCGACGTGTTCCGCCGCAACACACTGGTGGCGCTGATCGCCGCCGCCTACTGCTTCTACGCGCTCTATGCCTCGGGTGTGGACGCGGTGTTCGGCGCGGCCATGGTGATGGTGGTCGGCTACCTGCTGTTCGGTTTCATCGCCAAGCGCTTCGTGAAGATCCTCTCCCGTCGCCCCGCCGCATCGGAGGCCCAATGAAGCGGACCATCCCTACCCTGCTGGCCCTTGGCCTGAGCGCGTTGTTCACCCTGCCGGGCCACCGCCGGCAGCCTCGAGCGCATCCGCGCGAACCATGAGCTGGTGCTGGGCTTCATCGCCGGCGATGCGCCCTTCACCGATGGCGATGAAAAGCAGGCCAGCGGCTACGGCATCGACCTCTGCCAGGCGGTGGCCACTGAACTGCGCAAGGACCCCGCCCTCGCCCAGTTGCAGACGCGCTATCGCCCGGTGCAACTGGCGCAGGCGCTGGACGCGGTCAGCGGCGGCCAGGTCGACCTGCTCTGCAGTCCGCTGGTGGAAACCTTGCAGCGCCGCGAGACGGTGAGCTTCTCGCTGCCGGTGATCACCGCCGGGATCGGCGCGATCCTGCGCAGCGACGCTCCGGCGGACCTGCGTGACGCCCTCTCCGGTGCGCCGCGCGAGCGTGGCCCGACCTGGCGGGCGACGGTCAACCAGGGTCTGAGCAAGCGCAGCTTCGCCGTGCTCAAGGGCACCCTCGGCGCCACCTGGGTCCGGCAGCGCGCCCGCGAACTGGGCCTGCAGTCGAACCTGGTGGAGGTCGGCAGCTACGACGAGGGCGTGCAGCAGGTGCTGAACCGCCGGGTCGATGCCTTCTTCGGCGATCGCCTGTCGCTGCTGCACTACCAGACCCGCCAGGCCAACGGCGCGCAACTGCGGGTGTCGGACCGCCTGTTCGAAGCGGCCCATGCCAGCCTGGTCCTGGCCCGCGGCGACGACGACTTCCGCCTTCTGGTCGACCGCGCACTGAGCCAGAGCCTGCGCGGCGAAATGGGCCAGGCGCTGTACACCCGCTACTTCGGCGCGCCTAGCGAACAGCAGCTGATGCTGCTGCGGCTGTACAGCCTGCCTTGAAGGCTCTGTCGGGCCCACTGGCCAATGAATCTGCATGAAACATCTTTAACCCCGACGGAGCGCCGCCTGATCCATAGTGAAGCCGCTCCTTGGTGACCGATCCCGTTCGCGGGACGGTCATTTTTTTTGCCCGCCGCCGGCGTCGGCGAACCTGAAAAAAGTTTCATCCGGATTCATTTGTCCGCCCTTCCCCCGCCCTTCCTAATGGCAGCCGGCCGGCATTGCCGCGCAGCACAACCAACAATTCTTGCCGGGCCCATGATCCCGGCGTGGGGGATACCTTTCGATGAAGCGTTCAGTGGAACCAATGAAGTTGAGCACCCTGGCCCTGTCGGTGGCCCTGGGCCTGCCGGGCCTGGCCAGCGCCAGCGACCAGTCCGATGCCAAGGGTTTCATCGAGGACGGCAGCCTCAACCTGCTCAGCCGCAACCTGTTCTGGCACCAGACCGGCCCCGGAGCGCACCAGCGCGACTGGAGCCAGGCGTTCATGCTCGACTACAGCTCCGGCTTCACCCAGGGCACGGTCGGCTTCGGCATCGACGCCTTCGGCTACCTGGGCCTGAAGCTCGACGGCGGCGCCGGTCGCGCCGGTTCGCCGAACGTGCCATTCGACGGCGACGGCGAGCCGCAGAAGTCCTATGGCAAGGCCGGCGGCGACGTGAAGATGCGCATCTCCAACAGCACCCTGGCCTACGGCGACATGAAGCCCGACGCCCCGGTATTCGCCACCGCCGACAACTACCTGGTGCCGCAGACCGCCACCGGCTTCCGCCTGCAGAGCCATGAGATCGAGGGCCTGAACCTGGATGCCGGACGCTTCACCGCCGGCACCGGCAACACCACCACGCGCCACGACGGCGACCTGCTCGCCAGCTACGCCGGGGTCAGCAGCTCGGCGGCCAGCTATGCCGGCGCCAAGTACGAATTCAACAAGCAGTTCAACGCGAGCTTCTATGCCGATCGGCTGCAGGACATCTGGGACCAGGGCTACGTCAACCTCGACTTCACCCAGCCGCTGGCCGACCAGCAGTCGCTGAACCTCGACTTCAACCTCTACCGCACCCTCGACAGC
The DNA here is from genome assembly GCF_000689415.1 of Pseudomonas knackmussii B13. Lineage (NCBI taxonomy): Bacteria > Pseudomonadati > Pseudomonadota > Gammaproteobacteria > Pseudomonadales > Pseudomonadaceae > Pseudomonas > Pseudomonas knackmussii. Next base: position 3,178,176 of record NZ_HG322950.1, read on the forward strand.
GGCAGCGCCCGCGCCGGCCAGATCGACACCACCGCCTACTCGCTAGCCGCCGCCTACACCCTGGGCGCGCACACCTTCACCCTCGCCGGCCAGAAGGTGCATGGCGACGAGCCCTTCGACTACATGGGCTTCGGCAGCATGGACGCCGGCAACGCCGCGGGCCGCTACGGCAACTCCATCGACCTCGCCGACTCGGTGCAGTACTCCGACTTCAACGGTCCGGGCGAACGCTCCTGGCAGGTGCGCTACGACCTCGACATGGGCAGCCTCGGCGTGCCCGGCCTGAGCTTCATGGCCCGCCACATCCGCGGTTACGGCATCGACGGCAGCCACCTGAACGCCGACTCTGCCTACTACGGCGCCTATGGCAGCGACGACCGCGAGCACGAGACCGACGCCGAAGCCAAGTACGTGGTGCAGAGCGGTCCGGCGAAGAACCTCAGCTTCCGCCTGCGCGAAGCCTGGCACGCCGGCGACGCCTCCACCGGCGGCCACCTGGAGCAGACCCGCCTGATCACCGAGTACCCGCTGAACATCTTCTGATGCCACCGCGCCGTGGGCCGGGCCCCCCATCGCCCGTCCTGCGGCCTTTACGTGAAATATCTTTTAAGGAAGCGCTAAGGGCTTCCGTTGCAGAATACGGCCCCCTGGAGAACGACGGGAGCCCGCATGCGCCGCATCCTCACCATCGAAGACGACGAAATCACCGGCCAGGCGATCCGTGCCGAGCTGCTCGGCCACGGCCTGCAGGTGGACTGGGTGCGCAACGGCCGCGAAGGCCTGGTCAAGGCGGTCGGCGGCGGCTACGACGCCATCACCCTCGACCGCATGCTGCCCGAGCTCGACGGCCTGGCCATCGTCACCACCCTGCGCACGCTCGGCATCATGACCCCGGTGCTGATGATCAGTGCCCTCTCCGACGTCGACGAGCGCATCCGCGGCCTGCGCGCTGGCGGCGACGACTACCTGACCAAGCCCTTCGCCCCCGACGAGATGGCCGCCCGCGTGGAAGTGCTGCTGCGCCGCCAGCAACAGGCCAGCGCCAGCGAGACCGTCCTGCGCGTGGCCGACCTGGAGCTTGACCTGATCGAGCACGAGGCACGGCGCAACGGCCTGCTGCTGAGCCTGCTGCCCACCGAGTACAAGCTGCTCGAGTTCATGATGCGTAACGCCAACCAGGTGCTGTCGCGGATGATGATCTTCGAGGAGGTCTGGGGTTACCACTTCGACCCCGGCACCAACCTGATCGACGTGCACATCGGCCGGCTGCGCAGGAAGATCGACCAGCCCGGCCTCGAGCCGCTGATCAAGACCGTGCGCGGAGCGGGCTATGTCCTTGCCGAACCCCTCTAGGGGCTGGCGCTCGTCCAGCAGCCGGCTGCTGGCGCTGTACAGCTTCCTTTTCATCGCCTGGGGCTGCCTGCTGATGGGCACCCTGTACTGGGAAGTCTCGAGCTACCTGGACAGCCTTTCGGCGCATTCGCTGATCTCCCGCGCGCACCTGTTCTCACGCTTCGAGGGCGACAAGCTGGACGCAGCCCTGAGCACCAGCCAGAGCTTCGACGAACGGGCCAACGATGCCTACGGCCTGTTCGACCGGGACGGGCGGCCGATCAGCGGCAAGGTCAACCACATCCCCAACGACCTGCGCCGCGACGCCCAGGTGCACCGTTTGAAACGCTGCGACCGGCTGGTCGAGGGCAGCCAGGTGACGAGCAGCTGCGACGCCCTGCTGATCTACCTGGAAGACGGCCGCCAACTGGTCCTGGTGCGCGACAACGGTTCACTCAGCGCGGTTACCCGGATCATCTTCCACGCCCTGCTCTGGGGCTTCTCCCTGACCCTGATCCCCGGCATCGTCGGCTGGCATCTGCTGCGCCGCCGGCCGCTGCAACGCATCCGCCAGATCCAGCGCAGCGCCGAGGCGATAGTCGCCGGCGACCTGGAGCGACGCCTGCCGCTGTCGCCACGACGCGACGAACTGGACATGCTGGCGGCCATCGTCAACGGCATGCTCGACCGCATCGTCCAGCTGATGCAGGAGGTCAAGGGCGTGTGCGACAGCGTGGCCCACGACCTGCGCACACCGCTGACCCACCTGCGCACGCGCCTGCATCACTTGCAGCAGGACGCCCACGGCGAGCAGGCCGAGCAACTCGACGAGCTGATCGCCGAGACCGACTCGCTGATGCTGCGCTTCCGCGCGCTGCTGCGCATTTCCGAACTGGAAGACCACCGCCGCCGTGCATCCTTCGAAACCCTGCAGGCCGCACCGCTGCTGCAGGAGCTGCACGACTTCTACCTGCCGCTGGCCGAGGAACGCGGGCAACGCCTGGAGCTTCGGGTCGATGCCATGCCGGCGCTGCGTGGCGACCGCGCGCTGCTCTTCGAAGCCTTCGGCAACCTGCTCAGCAACGCCATCAAGTTCACTCCCGAAGGCGGCTGCATCCGCCTGCTCGGCGAATGCCACGACGGCCAGTGCCACATCAGCGTGCTCGACTCCGGCCCCGGCGTGCCCAAGGCCGAACGAACGGTGGTTTTCCGCCGTCTCTACCGCGGCCGCGAGGTGGAGTCCGCCGGCTTCGGCCTGGGCCTGTCCATAGTCGCGGCGATCTTCAGCCTGCATGGCTTCGCCTACCGCATCGAGGACAGCGAGCTGGGCGGCGCACACTTCGGGGTGCTCTGCCACAGCACCTCGCCGCTGGATTGAATGAGCGCATGTCACTCCTTTACGTAGCGCTGGAGCCCGCCCCCGCGCGCCTGCGTGGGCTGGCTTTCGCCAGCAGCCACGTCCGCCCCGACCAAGCCGCGCCACGCCTGGCCGACGGCCAGTTTCGCCTGGCCGTGCTGGAGCTGCCGGCCAACGACCCATGGCTATTGCCGCTGTGTGCCGCGCCGCGCGGGCGTACGGCCTTGCTGGTACTGGGCAATCCAGACCCGGTGGCCTGCCTGCGCGCCGGCGCCGACCTGTGCCTGCCCGCCGAGGTCACTCCCCGCGAGCTGCGTGCGCGCCTGCAAGCCCTGCTGCGCCTGCAAGGCCAACCACCGGCGGACGAAACACCCTGGCTCTCGCCGGGCTTCCCGCTGATGGGCCTGGGTACCCGCCAGGTCACGCTGACCCGCGACGAGCAACGCCTGCTGGAAGCCCTGGCAAGGCACGGCGGGGTCCTGCCGCGGGAAAGGCTGGAGGAATGGCTCTGGGGAGAAACCCAGGAAGCCGGCCCGCACCGCCTGCAGCGCCTGGTTGGCGGGGCCAGGCGCAAGCTGGCCCTGCTGGGCCTGGACGACTCGCTGGAAACCCTGCGCGGATCGGGCTATCGCCTGACCCGCCCACTGCTATTGCGCGAACGCTAGCCCCTGCAGGAGCGAGCAAGCTCGCTCCTGCAGGTGAGTGCTGCGGACATTGGCGCAGAGGCCAACCCCGGCACCCTGACCATCAACTCGGCATGCAGCTGAAATGATCAGTCTCGGCCAGCTTGTGGCCCTGGCTGTCATACAGCTTGGCGCGGAACTCCCGGCCCAGGCTGGTTTCCTCCAGGCGGTAATGGCCGCCGGCCTGGAAGCCGTCGTACTTCACGGTCGCGTCGCACAACTGCGAGGCGTTGCTGTCCAGGTTGTCGTAAAGCTGCACCTGCAGGCTGTGGGCGCCCGGCGGCACCTCGAAGAAGCGGCCGTCGTCCAGGCGCTGGCCATCGAGTTTCTCGGCCAGCAGCACCTCGGGGGTCTCCTCCTGGAGGCTGACCCAGGCTTCGGAGGGGTTCGGCTTGGGCATGGGACCGGCACAGCCGGCAAGAACGGCAAACAGCGACAGCAACGGAATGGCCAGGTAACGAGCGCGGGACATGGGATCACCTCAGGGTTGGGACTTGGTGGAAAGGGCCACCTCTGGCGGATGGCTCGGGGAAATCAGCCGGGGAAACAGCTCAGCGGCTGCGGATCGTCCAGGGGCTGGCCGTCGGCGCCGTACAGGCGCACCACCAGGCGACTGCCCAGGGTGCTTTCGCGCAGGCGGTAGTGCTGCCCGGCGACGAAACCGGGGTAGTCCAGGCTCGCCTTGCACAGGCCCTGGTCGGGGGAGTCGTCGCCGCTCTTGTCCAGCTCCACGGCGAGGCGGTGGCTGCCGGGACCGACATCGAAGTAACGCAGGTCCTTGACCGGACGGCCGTCCAGCGCCACCGCGTAGAGCTGGTTGGGCGCCTCCTGGCCGAGGTCGACGCGGGCGAGGTCTGGGCGGGGCGCCGGTTCGCGCCCGGCGCAGGCGCCGAGGGAACCGAGCAGGGACAGCAGGGCCAGGGAAGGCAACAGCTTGCGGGACATGTCATCACCTCTGCAGGACCGCCAGGGCGGTCGGGATGAGCTGCAGGGTGCGAGCCGGGCAGATGACAGACAAATGAATCCCCATGAAGGAATCTTTAGGCCCTCGATGAAAGAACCTTCATCCGCGGCGCGCCTTCCTGTTAGGCGAAGACGCCCAGACTAGAGCGCTTCCGCAACCGCGAAAGAGGTTTCATCGATGCTCGGGCTGGTAAGAACCGCACTGGACAAGCCCTACACCTTCGTCGTCATGGCGCTGCTGATCTGCATCCTCGGCCCGCTGGCGGCGCTGCGCACGCCCACCGACGTGTTTCCCGACATCGGCATCCCGGTGATCGCCGCGGTCTGGCAGTACAACGGCCTGTCGCCGCGGGACATGGCCGGGCGCGTACTCTTCACCTACGAGCGCTCGCTGAGCACCACGGTCAACGACATCGAGCACATCGAGTCGCAATCGCTGCCCGGCATCGGCGTGGTGAAGATCTTCTTCCAACCGGGGGTAGACATCCGCACCGCCAACGCCCAGGTCACCGCGGTGTCGCAGACGGTGCTCAAGCAGATGCCGCCGGGCATCACCCCGCCGCTGATCCTCAACTACAACGCCTCCACCGTGCCCATCCTGCAGATGGCCTTTTCCAGTCCGAGCCTGTCGGAGGCGAAGATCCGCGACCTGGTGCAGAACCAGATCCGCCTGCCGCTGACCTCCATCGCCGGCCTCGCGCTGCCCACTCCCATGGGCGGCCGGCAGCGGCAGATCACCCTCGATCTCGATCCACAGGCGCTGGCCGCCAAGGGCCTCTCCGCGCAAGACGTCGGCAACGCCCTGGCGGCGCAGAACCAGATCATCCCGGTGGGCACCGCCAAGCTCGGCCACAAGGAATACACGGTGCTGCTGAACAACAGCCCGAGCGCCATCGATGAGCTCAACGCCCTGCCGATCAAGACCGTCGACGGCACCGTCATCACCATCGGCCAGGTCGCCCACGTGCGCGACGGCTCGCCGCCGCAGACCAACGTGGTGCGCGTGGACGGCCACCGCGCCGTGCTGATGCCGGCGCTGAAGAACGGCGAGGTCTCGACCCTGTCCATCGTCGGGCAGATCCGCGCCATGCTGCCGCGCATCGGCGAGGTGCTGCCGCCGGAGCTGAAGACCTCGCTGCTGGACGACGCCTCGACCTTCGTCCGCCAGTCGGTGGGCAGCGTGGCCCGCGAGGGGATCATCGCCGCGCTGCTGACCAGCGCCATGATCCTGCTGTTCCTCGGCAGCTGGCGCAGCACCCTGATCATCGCCGCCTCGATCCCGCTGGCGGTGCTGTCGGCCATCACCCTGCTCGCCGCCAGCGGGCAGACGCTCAACGTCATGACCCTCGGCGGCCTGGCGCTGGCGGTGGGCATCCTGGTCGACGACGCCACCGTGACCATCGAGAACATCAACTGGCACCTGGAACAGGGCAAGGCGGTACGCGAGGCGATCCTCGACGGCGCGCGGCAGATCGTCGGACCGGCGTTCGTCTCGCTGCTGTGCATCTGCATCGTCTTCGTGCCGATGTTCATGCTCCAGGGCGTGGCCGGCTACCTGTTCCGGCCGATGGCACTGGCGGTGATGTTCGCCATGGGCAGCTCGTTCCTCCTCTCGCGCACCCTGGTACCCACGCTCGCCCTCTACCTGCTGCGTCCGCATCACGTCGAGGGCGGGAGCGGCCAGCACCCGGAGGACGACTACCTGAACCACCACGAGGGCGACCGGGCCATCTGGCGCTCGGCGCCGGTGCGCTTCCAGCAGGCCTTCGAGGCGCGCTTCAGCCGCACCCGCGACGCCTACCACCGCCTGCTGGGCCTGGCACTGGAAAATCGACGGCGCTTCGTCGTGGCGTTCCTCGGCGCCGTGCTCGCCAGCTTCCTGCTGCTGCCGAGCCTGGGGGAGGACTTCTTCCCCGCCACCGATGCAGAGACCCTCGCGCTGCACGTGCGACTGCCACTGGGCACGCGCATCGAGGAGAGCGCGGCGGCCTTCGACCGCATCGAGGCGGCGATCCGCGAAGTGATCCCGGCGGACCAACGCGAGGTGATCCTCGACAACATCGGCATTCCGCTCAGCGGCATTGACATGGCCTACGCCAGCAGCGGCACCATCGGCCCACAGGATGGCGATATCCAGGTCGCCCTCCGGCCCGGCCACGCACCCAGCGCCGACTACGTGAAGCGCCTGCGAGAGGTGCTGCCGCAGCGCTTCCCCGGAAGCCAGTTCGCCTTCCTGCCCGGCGACGTCAGCAGCCAGATCCTCAATTTCGGCGCGCCGGCGCCGCTGGACGTCCGCATCTCCGGCCCCGATGGCCCGGCCAACCGTGCCTATGCCATCGAAATGGAGCGACGCCTGCGCCATGTGCCGGGTATCGCCGACCTGCGCATCCAGCAGTCCACCGGTTATCCGGCGCTGCAGGTGGATGTCGACCGCCGCCGCGCCGAGGGACTGGGCGTGACCGAGCGCGACGTCACCAACTCGATGGTCGCCTCGCTGGCCGGCAGCTCGCAGGTGGCGCCGGTGTTCTGGCTGAACCCCAAGAATGGCGTGTCCTATGGCGTGGTGGCCGCCACGCCGCAGTACCGCCTCGACAGCCTGCAAGCGCTGCAGACGCTGCCGGTGACCGGTGCGAGCGGACTGGCGCAGATCCTCGGCGGACTGGCGCGCATCCACCGGGTGACGACCCCGGCGGTGATCAGCCACTACGACATCGAACCGACCCTGGATCTCTACGCCAACGTGCAGGACCGCGACCTCGCGGGAGTGGCCACGGACATCCAGCACGTCATCGACGGCATGGCCGCGCAACGCCCGAAAGGCGCCGAGGTCAGCCTGCACGGACAGATCGATGCCCTGCACCAGGCGTTCGGCGGCCTGCTGTTCGGCCTGGCCGGCGCCATCGTGCTGATCTACCTGCTGATCGTGGTGAACTTCCAGTCCTGGCTCGATCCCTTCGTCATCATCACCGCCCTGCCCGCGGGCCTGGCCGGCATCGTCTGGATGCTGTTCCTCAGCGGCACCACGATCTCGGTACCGGCGCTCACCGGGGCCATCCTCTGCATGGGCGTGGCCACCGCCAACTCGATCCTGGTGGTGAGCTTCTGCCGCGAGCGCCTGGCCGAACATGGCGACGCCGTGAAGGCCGCGCTTGAGGCCGGTTTCACCCGTTTCCGCCCGGTCTGCATGACCGCCCTGGCGATGATCATCGGCATGCTGCCGCTGGCCCTGTCCGGCGAGCAGAACGCGCCGCTCGGCCGCGCCGTGATCGGCGGCCTTCTCGCCGCCACCGTCGCCACCCTGATCTTCGTGCCGGTGGTGTTCAGCCTGGCCCACCGTTCAACTTCCCTGGCCGCTGGAGTCGAAAACCATGCCCGCTAAGCACACGTTCCTGTTCATCGGCGCCCTCGGCCTGTCCGCCACCCTGATAGGCGGCGGCCTGGCCCTGCGCGCCGGACACGCCCACGCCGTGGCTGCCTGGACCGAGGCCCAGGCCCTGCCGGTGGTAAATACCTTCCTTCCGGGGGCAGCCGGCGCCGGCGACGCCCTCGACCTGCCTGCACACCTCGAGGCCTGGCAGGAAGCGGCGATCCACGCGCGGGTCAGCGGCTACCTCAAGGACTGGCGCAGCGACATCGGCACACCGGTGAAGGCCGGCCAGGTGCTCGGCGAGATCGACAGCCCCGACCTTGACCAGCAACTGCAGCAGGCCCGCGCACGCCTGCAGCAGGCACAAGCCAATGCACACCTGGCGCAGACCACCGCGGCGCGCTGGCGCAACCTGCTGGCCAGCCACTCGGTGGCGCGCCAGGAGGCCGACGAGAAACAGGCCAACGCCGAAGCGGCCACGGCCAACGTCGCCGCCGCGCAGGCCGACTTCGCGCGCCTGGCCTCGCTGAGCGCGTACAAGACCCTGCAGGCGCCCTTCGACGGCGTGGTGACCGCACGGCGCACCGACGTCGGCCAGCTGATCCAGGCCGACAGCGCCAGCGGCCCCGAGCTGTTCCGCGTCGCCGACACCCATCGCCTGCGCCTCTACGTGCCCATCCCGCAGAACTACGCCAACGCCATCCATCCCGGCCTGAGCGTGAGCTTCAGCGTGCCCGAGCACCCCGGACGTCGCTTCACGGCGCGCTACAGCGGCAGCTCGACGGCGGTGGATCCGCACTCGGGCAGCCTGCTCGCCGAGTTCGTCGCCGACAATCCCGACGGCACGCTGCTGCCAGGGGACTACGCCCAAGCGCGCATTCCGGTGCCGCACGACCAGGCGCGCCTGAGCATTCCCGCCAGTGCGCTGATCTTCCGCGCCCAGGGCCCGCAGGTGGCGGTGCTGGACACCCACGGCAAGGTGCAGATGCGCAGCATCCACATTGCCCTCGACCTGGGCGATCGCCTGCAGGTCGACCAGGGCCTCGGTGCCGCCGACCGGGTCATCGACAATCCGCCGGACTCGCTGGCCAGCGGCGATACAGTGCGCCTTGCGAAAGGAGGCAACGATGCGCATCCCGCATAAACGCGCCCTGCTGCTCCTCGCCCTGCTCGGCCTGGGCGCCTGTTCCCTCGCTCCGGCCTACCAGCCGCCCTTGCCGGCCATGCCCGCGCACTACAGCGATGCCCACGGCGACTGGCTGCCCGCGCAGCCCGCCGACCGCGTCCCGGCACACTGGTGGCAGCGCTATGCCGACCCACGGCTGGATAGCCTGCAGCAGCAACTGGAACGAGCCAACCCCACCCTGGCCGCCGCCGTCGCCCACTATGACGCCGCCCGCGCCGCCGCCCGCGAGATCGCCGCCGCACGTGCCCCGCAGGCCGGCTTGAGCGCACAGGCCCTGCGCCAGCGGCAGTCCGACGACAGGCCGCTGCGCGGCAGCGACCAACCGGACATCTACGACAGCGACACCCTGGCCCTGGGCCTGAACCTGGACCTCGACCTCTGGGGGCGCCTGCGCAACCTCGCCGCCGCCGGCCAGGCCGAGGCCCGAGCGACCGGCGACGACCTCGCCGCCGCGCGGCTCTCGCTGCAGGGCGAGCTGACCCACCAATACCTGGCGCTGCGCGGTCTCGACCAGCAGGCGGCGATCCTCGGCCAGAGCCTCGACGCCTATGCCCAGGCCTTGCGCATGACCCAGGCGCGCTACGACAACGGCATCGCCTCGGAACTCGACCTGGCGCGCGCCGAGCACCAGCTCGACGACGCCCGTGCGCAGCGCGACGAAGTGATCGGCCAGCGCCGCCTGCTCGAACATGCGATCGCCGAACTGCTCGGCGAGGATGCCGCACGCTTCGGCATCGCACCCGACGTGGCGCTGCCGGCGCTGCCCCAGGTGCCGGCCGAACTGCCCAGCACCCTGCTGCAGCGGCGCCCGGACATCGCCGCCGCCGAACGCCGCCTGTATGCCGCCAACGCCGGCATCGGCGTGGCCCGCGCGGCCTGGCTGCCGGACCTCGACCTGGGCGCGCTGGTCGGCGGCCAGAGCGCCGGCAGCGGCAACCTGCTCGGCGCTGGCAATCGCATCTGGGCGCTCGGTCCGCTGGCCAGCCTGCCGTTGCTCGACGGCGGCCGCCGGCACGCCGCCGAACGCGGGGCCAGGGCCGAGTTCGACGAAGCCAGCGCACACTACAAGGCAACGGTGCTCAGGGCCCTGCGCGAGGTGGAAGACCCGCTCGGCCAGCTGCGCGACCTGCAGGCCGAAGCCATCGACCAGGACCGGGCGACCCACGCCGCCGAGCACGCCCGCGACCTGGCCGAGACGAGCTATCGCAATGGCGCAGTCAGCTACCTGGATGTGATCAGCGCGCAGACCGCCGCGCTGCAGGCGCGCCTGCACAGCCAGGCGTTGCAGACCCGCCGCCTGCAGGCCAGCGCGCAACTGCTGGTAGCGCTGGGCGGCGACTGGCATGCCGGCTGAACAGCGCTAGCCTGTAGCCATCCGCGCGCGGCTCGCGCGCACCTGCCCCAAGGAGCCCTGCATGAACGACGAACTCCACCGTCTCGACGCCACCGCCCAGGCGCTGCTGGTCGAGCGCGGCGAAGTCACGCCGCTGGAACTGGTGGACAGCGCCATTGCCCGCATCGAACGCCTCGATCCCGCGCTCGACGCCGTGGTCTCGCGGCAGTTCGAGCAGGCCCGCGAGCGCGCCCGCGGGGCGCTGCCAGAAGGACCGTTCCGTGGCGTGCCCTTCCTGCTCAAGGACCTCGCCGGCGGCGCCGAGGCGGGCATGCCGCTCAGCTATGGCAGCCGTCTGGGCGCCGAACACCGCGCCGACTATGACAGCGAACTCGTCCGCCGTTACCGCGCGGCAGGGCTGGTCATCGTCGGCCGCAGCAGCACGCCCGAATTCGGCCTAACCCCAACCACCGAACCGGTGCTCTTCGGCCCCTGCCGCAATCCGTGGAACCCCGAACTCTCCAGTGGCGGCTCCAGCGGCGGCGCCGCCGCGGCGGTGGCGGCGCGCCTGGTGCCCTTCGCCCACGCCAGCGACATCGGCGGCTCGATCCGCATCCCCGCCTCCGCCTGCGGCGTGTTCGGCCTCAAGCCCAGCCGCGGGCGCAACCCGGCCGGGCCCAAGCTGGGCGAAAGCGTTTCCGGGCTGGCTGCCGAGCACTGCTGTTCGATCTCCGTGCGCGACAGCGCGGCGCTGCTCGACGCCACCTCGGCGGCGGACTTCGGCGCGCCCTACGTGGCACCCTTCAAGAGCCGCCCGTACCTGGAGGAAGTCGACGCGCCGCACCAGCGCCTGCGCATCGCTGTGATGCGCGCGCCGCTGTCCGGCGTGCCCGTGCATGCCGACTGCCTGGCCGCCGTGGAAGCCGCCGCCGCGCTGTGCCGCGAGCTGGGCCACGAGGTCCACGACGAGGCGCCGCAAGTCAGCGACATCGCCGCGGTGAACCAGGCCTACGCCAAACTGTTCATGGTCTCCGCCGCGCTCAACCTGCAGACCCTCGAAGGCCTGGTGGGACGCAGCGCCGGGGCGGATGACATCGAGCCGCTGACCCGCCTCGTGGCCGCCCTTGGCCGCCAGGTGAGCGCCACCGATTTCGTGCTCGCACAGCGCGCGCTTCACCGCATGGGCCGCGAAATCAATGCGTTCCAGGCGCACTACGACCTGATCCTCAGCCCGACCATGGCCTGCCCGCCGGCGGCCATCGGCGAGCTGGTGCTGCGCGCCGGCGACCCGCCCGAGCCCTACATCCAGCGGACTCAGGCCTTCGCCGCCTTCACCTCGGTGTTCAACGCCACCGGCCAGCCGGCGATGAGCGTGCCGCTGCACTGGAACGCCGAGGGCGTGCCGATCGGCGTGCAGTTCGCCGCGCGACTGGGCGACGAAGCGAGCCTGTTCCGCCTGGCCGCCGAACTCGAGCGCGCACACCCCTGGGCCGAGCGCCTGCCGCCGCTGGGGCACTGAGGGCCGGCGGTCGCGAACGAGCCCGGGCCCTCCCGCCGGGCTTTTTTCGCCGAACGACCTGATCCCGGCGGGCCCGCGCAAAGGTGCAGCGGCGCGCGACTGGCGCTAAGCTGCCGCCCCCTGACCCACCTGCCGCGAGAGGCCCCCATGGCAAACCCAGACATCACCTTCATCCCCGACGCCGATCCGGAGTCGATCTCCTCCGACGTCGCCGGTTTCGGCGGCCTGCTGGTCTCCACCCAGATCCCCACCCGCGAAGACGGCAGCCTGGAGCTGGGCGACATAGTCGCGCAGAGCGAGTGCACCCTTCGCGCCCTGCAGGTCGCTCTGGAGCGCGCCGGCAGCGGCATGGACCGCGTCCTGCACCTGACCATCTACCTCACCGACATGGCCGACCGCCCGGCCTTCAACGAGGTCTATCAGCGCTTCTTCGCCAAGCCGTACCCGGTGCGCGCCGCCGTTGGAGTGGCCGCCCTGGCCGTCGAAGGCATGCGTGTGGAAGTCACCGCGCTGGCCGCCAAGGCCTGATCCACCCCGTCATCGCCCGGCGCCCTGCCGGGCGGTGCATCCATCGGGCAGCGCACGGGTGCCGGCCGGGCGTTTCGCCGGTACAATGCGCGCCTTGCCGTGCCACGCCCGATGAAGAAGAACATGTCCCTGCCCAAGAACCACCTCGAACTGCTCAGCCCCGCCCGCGATGTGAGCATCGCCCGCGAAGCCATCCTGCATGGCGCCGACGCCGTGTACATCGGCGGCCCGAGCTTCGGCGCGCGTCACAACGCCTGCAACGAGGTGAGCGACATCGCCCAACTGGTGGAATTCGCCCATCGCTTCCACGCGCGGGTGTTCGTCACCATCAACACCATCCTTCACGACGACGAGCTGGAGCCGGCGCGCAAGCTGATCCACCAGCTCTACGATGCCGGCGTCGACGCGCTGATCGTGCAGGACCTGGGCGTGCTCGACCTGGACATCCCGCCGATCGAGCTGCACGCCAGCACCCAGACCGACATCCGCACCCTGGCGCGGGCCAAGTTCCTCGACCAGGCCGGCTTCTCCCAGCTGGTGCTGGCCCGCGAACTGAACCTGAAGGAAATCCGCGCGATCGCCGACGAAACCGACGCGGCCATCGAATTCTTCATCCACGGCGCGCTGTGCGTGGCCTTCTCCGGCCAGTGCAACATCTCCCACGCGCAGACCGGCCGCAGCGCCAACCGCGGCGACTGCTCGCAGGCCTGCCGCCTGCCGTACACCCTGAAGGACGACCAGGGCCGCGTGGTGGCCTTCGAGAAACACCTGCTGTCGATGAAGGACAACAACCAGAGCGCCAACCTCAGCGCCCTGGTCGACGCCGGCGTGCGTTCCTTCAAGATCGAAGGGCGCTACAAGGACATGGGCTACGTGAAGAACATCACCGCCTATTACCGCCAGCGCCTGGACGGCATCCTCGCCGAGCGCCCGGACCTCGCCCGCGCCTCCAGCGGTCGCACCGAGCACTTCTTCCTGCCCGACCCGGACAAGACCTTCCACCGCGGCAGTACCGACTACTTCGTCACCGAGCGCAAGGTCGACATCGGCGCCTTCGACACCCCGACCTTCACCGGCCTGCCGGTGGGCGTGGTGGAGAAAGTCGGCAAGCGCGACCTGATCGTCGCCACCCACGAACCCCTGACCAACGGCGACGGCCTCAACGTGCTGGTCAAGCGCGAGGTGGTCGGCTTCCGCGCCAACATCGCCGAGCCAAAAGGCGAGTTCGAGGAAGACGGCGAGAAGCGCTATCGCTACCGCGTCGAGCCCAACGAGATGCCCGAGGGCATGTACCGCCTGCGGCCGAACCACCCGCTGTCGCGCAACCTCGACCACAACTGGCAGCAGGCGCTGCAGAAGACCTCCGCCGAGCGCCGCGTCGGCCTGTCGTGGGTCGCCAAGCTGCGCGAGGAACGCCTGGAGCTGACCGCCACCAGCGAAGAAGGCGTGAGCATCAGCGTCGCCCTGGACGGCCCCTTCGGCGCCGCCAACAAGCCGGAACAGGCGCTGGAACAACTGCACGACCTGCTCGGCCAGCTGGGCACCACCCAGTACCATGCCGATCGCATCGAGCTGGATGCACCGCAAGCCTTCTTCATCCCCAATTCGCAGCTCAAGTCGCTGCGCCGCGAAGCCATCGAGGCGCTCACCGAAGCCCGCGTGAAGGCGCACCCGCGCGGCGGCCGCAAGGCCGAGAGCAACCCGCCGCCGGTATACCCGGAGTCGCACCTGTCGTTCCTCGCCAACGTGTACAACCACAAGGCCCGCGAGTTCTACCACCGCCACGGCGTGCAGCTGATCGACGCGGCCTACGAGGCCCACGAGGAACCCGGCGAAGTGCCGGTGATGATCACCAAGCACTGCCTGCGCTTCTCCTTCAACCTCTGCCCGAAACAGGCCAAGGGCGTCACCGGCGTGCGCACCAAGGTCGCGCCGATGCAGCTGATCCACGGCGACGAAGTGCTGACCCTGAAGTTCGACTGCAAGCCGTGCGAGATGCACGTGATCGGCAAGATGAAGGGCCACATCCTCGACCTGCCGCAGCCGGGCAGTGCGGTCGACCAGATCGTCGGCCAGATCACCCCCGAAGACCTGCTCAAGACCATCCGCCGCGCGCCGCACTGAGGCGCGTTTTCAGCGGCTGGGCCTGGTGCTCAAGAACGCCGTTTCCTCCGCTGGGGGAACGGCGTTTTCTTTTGGGGCATGGAGCCTCGGATTTTCGCGCAGCTTCGGCGTAAGGAGCGGTGCTGCTTTTCGTAGGAACGAGATTGCTCGCGAACAGCCCCGCTGCGAGGTCATTCGCGAGCAATCTCGCTCCTACGAAAAAATCGAGCTGCACAATTCGCGGCGACGTAGGGCGTACAACCGCTCGCGGATATACGCACCACACTCTTGCTCCAGATCATCTGCCGTGTACCGCACTCAGGCACCGCGGCATCAGCCGCTGATCTCAGGAATGCCCCGCAGCCTTGCTTCGTGATCCAGACTCATCAGCTCGCGAAATTCGAGCGGCGTTGGGCAAAAGCCCAAGACCTCCGACGCGCGGAGGGCATTACCAGGCGCTGGCGCCAAAAGGGTCTGCATTTTTAAGGGATCGATGATTCCCCAGTTGTGCAGGTCCTCGCAGCCGCTTCCTCCGCAGAAGGCCTGGAACACCACCTTGGGTCTGCCTTGGCTGTCCTGCTGGCAGCGACCACCGAGAAACTCGGCATCCTGCAAGAGCATTTGAACGTAGCGCACATCACGCGACACCCGAACCCAGGTATGCAGAACGGCTCCAGAAAACATATCGATCTCGACGCGGGCGCCACCACACTCAAAGCGCTGCTGCGCGGCCTGAGCCACGGGGGCGCCCAAAGCGAGCAGCGCACCTAGCAAAATCCCTTTCATGCCCAGTAGGTCCCTTTCCAAAGCGATGCGGCACGCACGGTGCCAGCAATTCCCGGCAGCGACAAGCAACGCTCGCTTAATCAATTCCTAAGCTCCATCCGGTACTTAGTCTCCCGCGGCGCGCCCTTGCGTGCCGCCGTCATGGCAGCGTTATCCGCCTGGGCCATACTCGGTCTGCTTGGACGCAACGCTCCCCCCAATCTCCGACGCGAAGAGACCTGACCATGGCCCTGCTGTTCACCCCGTCGCCAGGCCTGCGGGATGCCGCGCCCAATCGCTGGGACTGGATCCTCCTGCCGCTGGTGCTCGCCCTGCTGGTACTTGCCGCCTATGGCGCAATGCAGATGAGCCGCCCCTTCGTGGTCGGCCAGGCGCTGCCGATCAGCCTCGACCCGGTCTACCTGCCCTACTACCTCTTGCGCACCATCCTGCGGATGTTCACCGCGCTGGGCTTCTCCCTGCTGTTCGCCTTCGTCTTCGCCGCGCTGGCGGCCAAGTACCGCGCCGCCGAGAAGGCCATGATCCCGCTGCTGGACGTGCTGCAGTCGGTGCCGATTCTCGGCTTCCAGGCCATCGCCATCGCGCCCTTCATCGCGCTCTTCCCCGGCAACCTGCTGGGCGTGGAATGCGCGGCGATCTTCGCCATCTTCACCTCCCAGGCATGGAACATGGCGCTGAGCCTGTACCAGTCGTTCCGCACCGTACCGCCGGAGCTGAACGAAGCCGCGCGGATTTTCCGCCTCTCCGCCTGGCAGCGCTTCTGGCGCCTGGAACTGCCCTTCGCCATGCCCGGGCTGCTGTGGAACATGATGATGTCGATGTCCGGCGGCTGGTTCTTCCTGGTTGCCGCCGAGGCCATCTCGGTGGCCGGGCAGGACATCAAGCTGCCCGGCATCGGCTCCTACATCGCCGTGGCCATCGACCAGCGCAACCTCGGCGCCATCGCCTGGGCCATCGGCGCGATGCTTGCCGGCATCCTGCTCTACGACCAGCTGTTCTTCCGCCCGCTGCTGGCCTGGGCCGACCGTTTCCGCTTCGAGGACACCCAGGGCGACACCGCGCAGCGTTCCTGGCTGCTCGACTGGGCGCGCCGCAGCCGCTGGCTGAGCGCCATCGGCGAGTGGCTGGCGAACGGTTTCCAGCAGGCCATGGGCTGGTTCGCCCAGCGCCACGACGGCACCGTCGCCAAGCGCCAGTGGGTGCGCCTGCCGAGCTGGTGGCCGCGCGCCTGGGACGTGATCCTGGTGCTGGCCTGCGCCTTTGCTTTCTTCCGCCTGGGCCTGTTCGTGCACCAGGACGTCGGCTGGGGCGAGGCCCTGCACGTGGTCGGCCTGGGCCTGATCACCCTGTGCCGGGTGATGCTGCTGATCGGCCTGGCCTCGCTGGTGTGGGTGCCGCTGTCGATCTGGATCGGCCTGCGCCCGCGCTACTCGCAGAAGGTCCAGGCACTGGCGCAGTTCCTCGCCGCCTTCCCGGTCAACCTGCTGTTCCCGCTGGTGGTCCTGGCGCTGGTGCACTTCCAGCTCAACCCGAACATCTGGCTGAGCCCGCTGATGGTGTTCGGTACCCAGTGGTACATCCTGTTCAACGTGGTCGCCGGTGCCGCGACCATCCCCTACGAGCTGCGCCTGGCCGCCGACAACCTCGGCTTGCGCGGCTGGCTGAAGTGGAAGCGCGTGTACCTGCCGGCGGTGTTCCCCAGCTTCGTCACCGGCGCCATCACCGCGGGGGGCGGCTCGTGGAACGCCAGCATCGTCGCCGAGTACGTCAGCTGGGGCGACACCTCGCTCGTGGCCAACGGCCTGGGCAGCTACATCAAGCAGATGACCGACGCCGGCGACTTCCACCGCATCGCCCTGGGCATCGGCGTGATGTGCATCTACGTGATGCTGCTCAACCGCTTCTTCTGGCGCCGCCTGTACCTGCTCGCCGAAAACCGTCGCTGAGGACTTCAGATGAAACAACCGCTGATCGAACTCAAGGCCGTCAGCAAGGCCTTCCAGGCGTCCGACGGCACCCCGCGCACGGTGCTGGAAGGGGTCGATTTCCACCTCAACGAACGGGAGATCGTCGCCCTGCTCGGCCGTTCCGGCTCGGGCAAATCGACCCTGCTGCGGATCATCGCCGGGCTGGTCGGCGCCGACCGCGGCAGCGTCACCTACCGCGGCCAGCCGATCCACGGCCCGGTGGGTGGCGTGGCCATGGTCTTCCAGTCCTTCGCGCTGTTCCCCTGGCTGACCGTGCAGCAGAACGTCGAACTCGGCCTGGAAGCCCAGGGCGTGGCCACCGCCGAGCGCGCGCGGCTGGCCAACGCCGCGCTGGAATTGATCGGCCTGGCCGGCTTCGGCGGCGCCCTGCCGCGCGAACTCTCCGGCGGCATGCGCCAGCGCGTGGGCATCGCCCGCGCCCTGGTGATGAACCCCGAAGTGCTGCTGATGGACGAGGCGTTCTCCGCGCTCGACGTGCTAACCGGCGAAACCCTGCGCGACGACATGCTCGAACTCTGGGAAGAACACCGCATCACCACCCGCAGCATCCTGGTGGTGTCGCACAACATCGAGGAGACGGTGATGATGGCCGACCGCATCCTCATCCTCTCCAGCGATCCGGGCCGCGTGCGCTCGGAGCTGCGCATCGACCTGCCGCGCCCGCGCAATGCCGACTCGGCGGAAGTCCGCGCGCTGATCGACGAGGTCTACGCGCTCATGACCCAGCGCCCGGAAGTGGCCGCTGCCGCCGGTGCGCCGCCGGCCGTGGAACTGGGCTATCGCCTGCCCGACGCCGACATCGCGCGGATGGAGAGCGTGCTCGAACTCATCGCCGCCGAACCCTTCGACGGCCAGGCCGACCTGCCGCACCTGGCTGAGGAAACCGAGCTGCCCGACGAGGTGCTGTTCCCGATCTACGAAGCGCTCGGCCTGCTCGGCTTCGCCCAGGTGATCGAGGGCGACATCCGCCTCACCCGCCAGGGCCGCAACTACGTGACCGCCCGCCAGGCGCGGCGCCAGGACCTGTTCGCGCGCCAGTGCCGCAACCGTGTGGCGCTGATCGGCTACATCCTCGACAGCCTGCACCTGGAGCCGGCCGGCGTACTGGAACGCAGCGTGCTCGAACGCCTGGAAGACCACATGGATGCCGAGGAAGCCGAGCGCGTGCTCAAGGTGGCCATCGAGTGGGGTCGCTATGCCGAGCTCTACGAGTACGACTTCCATACCCGCCGCCTGACCCTGGCGAAGGTCGCCACGCCGGAGTCCTGAAACCACTGCCCGCTCGAATTCGAATGGGCAGTTTCCTTGCGCTTATTGCTTCGCCGCGTCCTTCTCGTGCAGCAGCTCGCGGATCACCACCTCCTGCTCGTCGTAGTCGCCCTCGCCGATCGCCACATGACGGATGCGCCCCTGGGCATCAATGAAGTAATGCGCGGGCCAGTACTGGTTGGTGAAGGCGTTCCACACCCGGTACTGGTTGTCGATGGCCACCGGGTACTGGATGCCGTGCTCGGCCACCGCCTTCTTCACGTTGTCGAGGATGCGCTCGTAGGGGTACTCGGGCGTGTGCACACCGATCACCACCAGGCCCTGGTCGGCATAGCGCTTCGCCCACTGGTTCACGTAGGGCAGCGCGTGCTGGCAGTTGATGCAGTCGTAGGTCCAGAAGTCCACCAGGACCACCTTGCCGCGCAGGCTCGCGCTGTCCAGCGCCGGGCCGTTCAGCCACTGGGTTGCGCCTTCCAGCGCCGGCATCGCGCCGAGGTCCGGCAGGCTTTCGGCGTGGGCCGCCGGCACCAGCTTCGCCAGCAGCGCCGGCACGCCTTCCAGCACCTGGCGTTCGATTCCCGCGCCAAAGCGCGACGAGCCGCCCACCAGTTTTGCATCGACGCCGCTGGCGATGCCGACCAGCGCAAGCAGCGCCAGTACACCGGTACCCCGACGCAGCCACTCCAGGCGCGGCAGAGAAGCCCGGGCACGCTGGTAGAAGGCACGGCCAGCGAATAGCAGCACGCCGAGCGCCAACGCACTACCCAACCCATAGCTGAGCAGCAGCAGACTGGTGGAGGCGCTAGGCCCCTGGAGCATGGCCCCGGAAAGGATCAGGCCAAGGATCGGCCCGGCGCACGGCGCCCACAGCAACCCGGTGGCGCCGCCGAGCAGGAATGCCGAAAGCGCCTTCGGCAGCCCCTGGGCGTCGCCATGCAAACGTTCGCCCAGGCGCACCCACGGACGCGCCAGCCAGGTGCCCAGGCGAGCCGACAACAGCGACGCCGCCGACAACGCGAGCAACAGCAACGCCAGGTAGCGGCCGTACTGGCTGGCCTGTACCACCCAGGCGCCGGACAGCGCAGCCAGGCTGGCCAGCGCGGCGAAGCCGCTGGCCATGCCCGCCAGGTTCAGCAGCGGCACCCAGGCCGGGCCACCGGCACGCGGCAGCAGCAGCGGGAGTACCGGAAGGATGCAGGGGCTGAGCAAGGTCAGCACCCCGCCGAGAAAGGCAATGAGCAGCATGGAAACCTCGTCGGATTCAATATGGACGCGCGCCCCCGGAAGAGCGGATCAGCCGCCATCGGCACAGTCACTAGCGAACTTCTGGTAGGCCAGGCTGTGCGGCTGGCCGTGGGAGTCCAGGTAATCCATGCGGGCGTTCACCACCCCGCAGGAGGGCGCGGCGTCTTCGTGGATGCTCAGCACCTGCTTCACGTCCAGCGTCTGGCCGTAGTGGTACTGCTCGACGGGGGCGGCAAAACTGGCCAGGGGAGCGATCAGGGCCAGCAGGCCGGCGGTCAGGAAGCGCTTTTTCATGTCGGTGTCCTCGATGGATGAAGGCGAAAGCCCGTTGGCTTCCGTTGGCGTCCATTTGAAGGCCCGGGGGTATCGCCACTGTGTCGGCGAGAGGCCGCGAATGCTGCCCGAGGTATCTGTAGTGCGAGCGGATACAGTGGAATACAAAGGGTGGCAGGCAAGCGCCGGCGCGCCCGATACACTGGCCCCCAAGACAAATTCGCGAGGAACTGCCATGGACCATATCGACCACATCCTGATCGTCGACGACGACCGGGAAATCCGCGAGCTGGTCGGCAACTACCTGAAGAAGAACGGCCTGCGCGTGAGCCTCGCGGCGGATGGCCGGCAGATGCGCGCCTTCCTCGACGGCAATTCGGTAGACCTCATCGTCCTCGACATCATGATGCCCGGCGACGACGGCCTGAAGCTGTGCCGCGAGCTGCGGGTGGGCAAGCACAAGGCCACGCCGGTGCTGATGCTCACCGCGCGCAACGACGAGACCGACCGCATCATCGGCCTGGAGATGGGCGCCGACGACTACCTGACCAAGCCCTTCTCCGCCCGCGAGCTGCTCGCGCGGATAAACGCCGTGCTGCGCCGCACGCGCATGCTGCCGCCAAACCTGCAGATCAGCGAAGCCAGCCGCCTGATCGGCTTCGGCAAGTGGCGCCTGGACACCACCGCGCGGCACCTGCTCGACACCGACGACACCATGGTCGCCCTGAGCGGCGCCGAGTACCGCCTGCTGCGCGTGTTCCTCGACCACCCGCAACGCGTGCTCAGCCGCGAGCAGTTGCTCAACCTCACCCAGGGCCGCGAAGCGGACATCTTCGACCGCTCCATCGACCTGCTGGTCAGCCGCCTGCGCCAACGCCTGGAAGACGACGCCCGCGAGCCGGACTGCATCAAGACCGTGCGCAACGAAGGCTACGTGTTCGCCCTGCCCGTCCAACTGATCGAGCCCCACGCCTGATGCGCCTGCCCCGTACCCTCGCCGCGCGCCTGGCGCTGATCTTCCTCGGCGGCCTGCTGCTGGCCTACGGGCTGTCGTTCAGCTCGCAGTTCTACGAGCGCTACCAGACCGGGCGCAGCATCATGCTCGGCAACCTGGAGACCGACGTCGGCACCGCCGTCGCCCTGCTCGACCGCCTGCCGGCCAGCGAACGCGCCGCCTGGCTGCCGCTGCTGGATCGGCCCAATTACCGCTATCGCCTGGACGAAGGCTTGCCCGGCGTCCCCCTCGATCCGAAGAACCTGCCCATGGCCGTGCCCACCATCCAGCAGGCGGTCGGCCAGCGCTTCGGCCTGCACTTCGAGAGCGTTCCCGGCCCGCAGGCACGCTTCCAGGCGCACATGCGCCTGAGCGACGGCCAGCCGCTGACCCTGGATGTCACCCCCAAGCCCATCCCGGTGGCGCAATGGCTGCCCGTCGTGCTGGTCGTGCAACTGGTCCTGCTGCTGCTCTGTACCTGGCTCGCGGTGCGCATGGCGATCCGCCCGCTGACCCGCCTCGCGCAAGCCGTCGACCACCTCGACCCGAATGCCGAAGCACCGCACCTGGACGAAGGCGGCCCGCGCGAAGTCGCCCACGCCGCCCGCGCGCTCAATGCCCTGCACGGGCGCATCGGCGACTACCTGAAGGAGCGCATGCAACTGCTCGCCGCCATCTCCCACGACCTGCAGACGCCCATCACGCGGATGAAGCTGCGCGTCGAACAGATGGACGAAAGCCACGAACGCGAACGCCTGTGGAGCGACCTGAATGAAATGCAGCACCTGGTCCGCGAAGGCGTGGCCTATGCGCGCAGCATGGATGGCGCCAGCGAGGCGCAGCAGCGCGTCAATCTCGACGCCTTCCTCGACAGCCTGGTGCTCGACTACCAGGACGCCGGGCAGGACGTAAGCCTCGAGGGCAAATCCGGCGTCTCCTTGGATACTCGCCCCCACGCGTTGCGCCGCGTCGTCGGCAACCTGCTGGACAACGCCCTGAAGTTCGGCGGCGCCGCCGAGCTGGACGTACAGCGCGACGCCGAACGCGTCTGTATCCGCGTCTCCGATCGCGGCCCGGGCATTGCCGAGGCCGAGCTGGAGGAAGTCTTCAAGCCCTTCTACCGCGTGGAAAGCTCGCGCAACCGCAGCACCGGCGGCACCGGCCTGGGCCTGGCCATCGCCCAGCAGCTGAGCCAGGCCCTGGGCGGCCGGCTGAGCCTGAGCAACCGTGAAGGTGGCGGACTCTGCGCGCAACTGGAGCTGCCGATACACGCGCAGACATAGCGGCCCGCGCAGAAACAGCATCCGGCCCCTGCCTTTGTTGCCTTGCCAACCAACTCGGCTGACGACGCTCAACCCCGTCAGCGCCGTCCATGGCGCAATGCAAGCCAGGATCACTCCGCCTCGAATGCGGCTCGCACCTCGGCGACCGTTGCTGCGCTGTCCTGCAGGTGCGGAAAGTGGCCGATACCGGCAAGGATTCGCAGCGGCGCATGTGCGCGACTGGCCAGTTCCTCGCCCATGTCCTTGCTGATGAGAATGTCCTGCTCGCCCCACACCACCGAGACCGGTGTATTGAGTTTCGCCAGGTTCGACTCGAAGTACTGCTGGTCGCGGGTGAAGTGCGAATAGTAGTGATAGAAGGCATCGGCTGGCGTCAGTTCGCCGCTGGGCCAGCCCTTCGCCAGGTCCTCCCGGAATGCGTCCGAAATGCCATAGTGCGAGGTCGCAGGCAGGCCTCGGGTGAACACGTTCTGGAGAATCTCGTCGCGCGTTGCGTTGAAGGCAGCCCGCATGGCCTCTGCCGAGGCGGGGTCTTTCATGCTCTGCAGGCGCTCCTGCATGTACTGCGGACGGTCGAAGGGGGCGAAGTCGCCCACGATGATGCGCCTGGCGAGCCCTGGTTCGTCGATGGCTGCGAGCAGCGCGGGCAAGGCACCGATGTCGGTTGCGTAGATCACCAGGTTGCGCCGGTCGATCCCGGCCTGCTCGATGTAACCCCTCAGGACCCTGGCGTAGTCCCTTGGCGCATAGGCGAACCGGGCGGCGCGGAGGGCCGCGACGACTGGCCATATCCGGGCCAGTCGAAGGCATGCACCTCATATTCCGCGCCCAACGCCGCGGCAATGTCCTGCCAGGCATAGATCGTTTCGGGAAAACCATGGACGAACAGTACGGTCCCTTTCGGGCTGACGCACCGCACCCGCATGCGCCTGAGCTGGATATCGGCGTCGATCCGCACATAGCCGAATTCGGGTGTCTGCGCAGTACCGGACAAACGAGCCGTGGAGTTTTCTTTCATGTCTATCACCTCCGCTGAATCGCCCAGCAAACCGCTGGGCCTGCAGCATTGAAGGAACGGCTTGTATCTCGCGTATCACGGCCACTGCGAGCACTCGCCTCGCCAGGTATCCGCAGCCCCAGCCGATACGCTGGAATACAAATGAAGGCCCGGACGAAACTGACGTCCCCGCATAGTGCGCCTCGTACCTGATAGCGGCCAGCAAGGCGCATATCGGTGCACCTGACAGCCTGGCCAGAATCGCGACTGGCAGGTTCGATGCCCCGGATCCACGCGCTCAGGGTCGCAAGCGACTTCGTTCCCGCCAGGACGCGGGTGCTCATCGCGTTTCCCGCGGACCGCTTCGGCTCGGCGTCTTGAGCACCGCAAAAGGCCCATCGCAGCCTTGGCTGGCTAGCAGACCCAACGTGCAGCAGAAGCGCCCCATACACAGGGATACATAACGGCCCGCGGCGGGACACATCCGGGATACGCCGCCCCGGGAACATGGCACCACGAGCAGCGACGGCACCCCGCCAGTCGCGCTCAGGCCCAAGGAGCCCGCCATGTCCCGACCCCTCGCCCGACCCAGCCTGCACGGCTGGCGCCTGTTCGCCCTGCTCGCACTCGCCGTACTCGTCGCCACTGCGCTAGCGCTGGCCGCCCAGCCGCAATGGGTCGAAGCGCTGCGCAGCGCCATCCGCGTCACCGCGCGCACCTCGTTCGCGATCTTCCCGGCGACCTTCCTCGCCTCCTCGCTCGCCAGCCTCATGCCCAGCCCGGCCACCCGCGCGCTGCTGCGCGAGCGACGCTTCCTCGGCCTGTCCTTCGCCTTCTCGCACTTCGTCCACGGCGTGCTGATCCTGGTCTACGTGAAGCTGTTCCCCGAATCCTTCTGGCACGGCCGCTCGGTGGCCGCGAACATCCCCGGGTCGGTGG
Source organism: Pseudomonas knackmussii B13 (assembly GCF_000689415.1). Lineage (NCBI taxonomy): Bacteria > Pseudomonadati > Pseudomonadota > Gammaproteobacteria > Pseudomonadales > Pseudomonadaceae > Pseudomonas > Pseudomonas knackmussii. Next base: position 3,202,321 of record NZ_HG322950.1, read on the forward strand.
GCTACGTGTTCATCCTGCTGCTCACCCTGACCAGCTTCCCGGCGGCCGTGAAAGCCCTTGGCGCGCGCTCCTGGAAGCTGCTGCACGGCACGGGCACCTGGGTGCTGGCAGCGATCTTCTGCCTGTCCTTCTACAAGCGCATCCCGCTGAACCCCTGGTACGCCGTCGGCCTCGCCCTGATCGCCAGCGCCATCGTCATCAAGCTCGTCGCCAAGCTGGCCGGGCATAAACGCCGCTCCGCCCTCGCCCTTTCTTCCCGTTGATCGCCCTTCTTTCGAGGAAACAGCCATGCAAAGCCTGATCAAAGCCGTCACCCGCCCGCTCGACAGCCTCGCCGCCTGGAGCGCCGACATACCCCTGCGCCTGTTCCTGGCCTGGGAGTTCCTCGAATCGGGCCTGGAGAAATGGAACGGCGACAACTGGTTCGCGCAGATCCACGACGCCTTTCCCTTCCCCTTCAACTACCTGCCGGCGAGCTTCGACTGGCAGGTGTCGATGTGGGCCGAACTGATCGCCCCGCTGCTCCTGCTGCTGGGCCTGGGCACCCGCTTCGCCTCGGCGGCGCTGGCAGTCGTGACAGTCGTGGCCATCGCCGCCGTGCACTGGCCGGCACACTGGTCGACCCTCGCCGAACTGGCCCAGGGCTACTCGATCAGCGACAACGGCTTCGGCAACTACAAGCTGCCGCTGATCTACCTGGTCGCCCTGCTGCCGCTGATGCTCAAGGGCTCCGGCCGGCTCAGCCTGGATGCGCTGCTGCGCCGGCGCTGAGGTTTGGCTTGCAGGAGCGAACTTGCTCGCGGACCCAACGCACGGCGCTTCCCCCCTGTAAGCGGATCTCATCCGCGAATTCTCGGCACGGTGCATCCCTGTAGGAGCGGATTCATCCGCGATTCTTTTCGCGGACAAGGTCCGCTCCTACACACCGCACTCATGCCCGTCTTCCCCTCGAACACGGGGACCCAATGACTTCGTGTTTCTGTGCCGCTTTTGCGTGTTCGGAAAGTTCTTGAAGCGCCTATGCGCTTTTCGTAGGGCGAATAACCCCGAAGGGGTTATCCGCCGTTTACGTGCCGGGCAGCGGCGCATAACCGCGAACGCGGTTATGCGCCCTACGGGGGAATTGGAGCGAGGATTTTCGCGGATGAATCCGCTCCTACAGGATGACGCCGAACGGCTCGCGCCTACAGGCACAGGCCCGCTCCGAAGAGGAGATCGGCGGACTGGAGCGCCCCTTGCTGCCAGCCGTCCGCAGGACACCGACCATACCGTTCGTCGGAAATTTCCTACAAACCAGGAACTGTTTCACAGGCCTTTGGGCCGGTTCGTACAAATCCGATACATGACTGCAGGCCACGTGCCATCAGCGGTTGCGCCCTTTCGAAATTTTTTCCTGACCGAAAGATCAACGGCGCCGAAACGGCTTCGTCAAAAAAATGTCCTTTAAACTTGTTGGCGTCAAAAATAACATCGCAGGCGTTTATCTGGTCATCACCTGAACCATGGATGGGGTGACACCGGCAAAACACAACGGAAGGACGCTAACAGGGGGGATCAGCGCGATTTCGATGGACGACACCCGGGCCCGCAACTGGAGTGCTAATGGCCGACGAAGCGTCAGGATATTGACGAAATTCAGTCGGAAGATCACCCAGCGGCACCACACCGACAAGTCGCCCTTCAGGCACGAAGCACAAGCCATGTAACCGCCGCAGAGCGGACCAGGCCAGGCTCCACGACTCACCTTCGATACCTGCCAGAAAAAAGACCGCGCCGCCCATTCGCAATAAGAACAACAACCAGTAGCGGGCACCTGCCGATCCGACCGGAAGCAGGCGCATCACTGCGGATTCAGCACGGCCAGATTTCAGGGGACAACAAGATCTTCCGCGACTTGCTCGACCACTCCTAGCACTGCCTGAACGATCACACGACCAGACACGCCTGCAGGCGTCCCCGGGACAGTTGCGCCCAGGTTCGACGCGTCTTGCCTGCGGTGTGCGATGCGCCGGGTGAACCGTTCGACAAGACGCTAAGCGACTCGACAGCACGGCTGGATCGGTCAGCCGGATCATGGCCATTCCACGATGGATAAGCACATGTACCGTTCGGACGATATATCGAACCTCTTCCGCAAGCTCGGCGAGAGCGCGGAAAGCTACCGGGAAATCGAACCCGAGCTCGACTACGTCGAGGAGCCACCCCTGGCCGCCGCGTGCGTTTCCGCGGCGCTTGCCGTGGCTGCCCCCGCAGTCGCCGCGCAGCCGGCGACCGCCGACACCAACGCACCTGCGCCCGCCCCCGGTGCGCCCCTCGCCTCACGCCCGCGCACCCTGAGCGACTTGCTGGCCGAGGCCACCCGCCGCCGCGAAAGCCTGCAGTCCCCAGAGTTCGCTCCACAGCAACACGGCAAGGGCAGCCCACGCGTCATCACACTGGTTTCCGGCAAGGGCGGCGTCGGTCGCAGCACCCTGGTCGCCGCCCTCGCCTGCGCCCTGCAGAACGAAAAGGGCCGCACTCTCGCTCTCGACCTCGACCCGCAGAACGCCCTCTGCCTGCACCTGGGCGGCGATGCCGAGCAACCCGGTCTGATTCAGGGCAACAGCGAAGGACTGAGCTGGGACACCCTGGTGCAACGCGGCTTCGCCCACAGCCAGTACCTGCCCTACGGCTCCGCGAGCCTCGAGCAGCAGCGCGCGCTGGAACAGCGCCTGCGCGACGACCCGCAGTGGCTGGCCCGGCACCTGGCGCAACTCGGCCTGGATGCGAACGACCGGGTGATCATCGACACCCCCGCCGGTGCCTCCGCCTACCTCGACCAGGCCCTGGCCGTGGCCGACCTGGTGCTGGTGGTGACGCTCGCCGACGCCGCCAGCTACCACGCGCTGAATCACCTGGAGCGCCTGCTGGCGCCCAACCACCAGCGCGAAGACGCCGCGCCCTGCCACTACCTGATCAACCAGCTCGACAACAGCCGGGCCTTCAGCCTGGACATGGCCGAGGTCCTGCAAGGCCATCTCGGCGAGCGCCTGCTCGGCATGGTGCAGCTGGACCACTACCTGGGCGAGTCGCTGGCCTACGCGCGCAACCCCTTCGCCCGCGAGCCCGTCACCCCGGGTTGCCGTGACCTGCTCGGGGCTGCGGCGAACCTCAGCGAAGCGTTGCGCCAGACCGCACGCCAGGAGTCGACGCTCTCATGAACAGCGCCGTTCAGCTGCCCCGGGCACCGGACGCAGGACGCGCCGACGCGCGCCTCGACGCCTGGTCCGAACGCCTCAAGGACTGCCCGCGCTGGATGCGCCTGGGCCTGATCGGCGGTGGCTCTCTGCTCGCTGCGGCGCTGCTCTTCTGCGCTATCAGCGCGCCGCTGGACCTCGCCAGCCAGAGCTTCTTCGCCGTGCTCTGCTTCGGCTCGGCGCTGCTGATCCGCCGCCTGCCGGGACGCCTGCCGATCCTGGCGCTGATCGTCCTCTCGCTGGTCGCCTCACTGCGCTACATGTACTGGCGCCTGACCGCGACCCTGGGCTTCGACACCTGGCTCTCGGCCTTCTTCGGCTACGGCCTGGTGGCGGCGGAGTTCTATGCGCTGGTGGTGCTGGTCTTCGGCTACGTGCAGACCGCCTGGCCGCTGCGCCGGCGCCCGCAGCTGATGCAGGGCGACCCCGCCGAGTGGCCGACCGTGGACGTGTTCATCCCGACCTACAACGAGGCGCTGAGCATCGTCAAACTGAGCATCTTCGCCGCCCAGGCCATCGACTGGCCAAAGGACAAGCTGCGCGTCCACGTGCTCGACGATGGCCGCCGCGAGGAGTTCCGCGACTTCTGCCGGCGCATCGGGGTCAACTACCTGACCCGCGGCGACAACAAGCACGCCAAGGCCGGCAACCTCAACGCCGCCCTCAAGGTCACCGACGGCGAGTACGTCGCCATCTTCGACTGCGACCACGTGCCCACCCGCTCCTTCCTGCAGATCGGCATCGGCTGGTTCCTTCGCGACCCGAAGCTGGCGATGCTGCAGACGCCGCACTTCTTCTTCTCGCCCGACCCGTTCGAGAAGAACCTCGACACCTTCCGCGCCGTGCCCAACGAGGGCGAGCTGTTCTACGGCCTGGTGCAGGACGGCAACGACCTGTGGAACGCCACCTTCTTCTGCGGCTCCTGCGCCATCCTGCGTCGCAGCACCCTGGAGGAAGTCGGCGGCGTGGCGGTGGAAACCGTCACCGAGGACGCCCACACCGCGCTCAAGCTCAACCGCGCCGGCTACAACACCGCGTACCTGGCAATCCCGCAAGCCGCGGGCCTGGCCACCGAGAGCCTGTCGCGCCACATCGCCCAGCGCATCCGCTGGGCACGGGGCATGGCGCAGATCTTCCGCACCGACAACCCGCTGCTGGGCAAGGGCCTGAACATCGGCCAGCGCATCTGCTACGCCAACGCCATGCTGCACTTCTTCTACGGCCTGCCGCGCCTGGTGTTCCTCACCGCGCCGCTGGCCTACCTGGTGTTCGGCGCGGAGATCTTCCACGCCTCGGCGCTGATGATCAGCGCCTACGCGCTGCCCCACCTGTTCCACGCCAACCTAACCAACTCGCGCATCCAGGGGCGCTTCCGCCATTCGTTCTGGAACGAGGTCTACGAGACGGTGCTGGCCTGGTACATCATGCCGCCGGTGCTGATGGCCCTGGTCAACCCGAAGTTCGGCGGCTTCAACGTGACCGACAAGGGCGGCATCATCGACCGCGAGTTCTTCGACTGGAAGCTCGCCCGGCCCTACATCATCCTCCTGCTGGTGAACCTGGCCGGCCTGGCCTGCGGCATCCAGCAGCTGGTCTGGGGCGACCCGGCGACGCGCACCACGGTGCTGATCAACCTGGCCTGGACCCTCTACAACCTGGTCATCACCAGTGCCGCCGTCGCCGTGGCGAGCGAGACCCGCCAGGTGCGCGCCGAACCGCGGGTGCGCGCCACCCTGCCGATCCGCGTCACCCTCGCCGACGGCCGCCAGATGTTCTGCCAGACCCAGGACTTCTCCCAGAGCGGCCTGGGCCTGCGCCTGCCCGAAGACACCCACCTGGACTACGGCGAAGCCATCCGCGTCTCGTTGTTCCGCAACAACAAGAGCTGCGACTTCGACGCCACCGTGGTGTTCAGCAAGGGCAACCTGATCGGCGCGCAATTCGCCCCCCTGACCCTGCGCCAGCAGAGCGAGCTGGTGCGCCTGACCTTCGCCCGCGCCGACACCTGGGCCGAGACCTGGGGCAACGGCAAGCACGACACCCCGCTGGCCGCCCTGCGCGAAGTCAGCAGCATCGGTTGGGGCGGCCTGCTGTCGCTGCTGCAAGCCACCCTCAGTCTCAGCCGCGAACGCGCCAAGCGCGCCAAGAACACTTCCTCGAAACCGCTCGAAACGCTCCCGGACCCCTCATGATCCCGACCGCCTTCGCACGACTCGATTCGCGCCGCACCCTGCGCGGCGCCCTGGCCCTCGGCTCGGCGCTGCTGTGCCTGGGCACCCCACCCCTGGCGGCCTGGGCCGATACCGCCACCCCTGCCGCGGCCGCTCAGCCGGCTGCAGTCGAAGCACCGGCGGCCGCGCCTGAAGCGGCGCCCGGCGGCCTGGAATACGCGCTGACGCTCAAGCAGCTCGGCCGCCGCGACACCCTCAACCTGCAGGGCACCGAGTCCTCCGACGTGGTCACCTTTGGCGTGCGCGCCGACCAGGTGGTGACCGGCGCGCAGCTGGTGCTCGACTACAGCTACTCGCCGGCGCTGCTGCCGGACCTGTCGCAGATCAACGTGCTGGTCAACGAGGAAGTGGCCGCGAGCCTGGCGCTGCCCAAGGAGAACGCCGGTACGCCGCAGCGCACCGTGGTGAACATCCCGCCGCAACTGATCACCGAGTTCAACCGCCTGCGCCTGCAGTTCATCGGCCACTACAACATGGGTTGCGAAGACCCGCTGCACAGCAGCCTGTGGGCGAAGATCAACACCAGCAGCGAGCTGCACCTGCAGGTCAAGCAGATCGAACTGAAGAACGACCTGTCGATCCTCCCGCTGCCCTTCTTCGACCGCCGCGACTCGCGCCAACTCGACCTGCCGCTGGTGTTCGGCGCCACGCCCGACACCGGCAGCCTGGAAGCCGCAGGCGCCATCTCCTCGTGGCTGGGCGCGCTCGCGTCCTACCGTGGCGCGAACTTCAGCGCCAACGTCGGCCAGTTGCCGGAGCACGGCAACGCCGTGGTCCTGGTCCTGGCCAAGGAGCCAGTGCAACTGGGCGATCTGCAAGTGCCGGCGGCCAAGGGCCCGACCGTCAGCCTGCAAAGCAACCCGCGCGACCCGTTCGGCAAGCTGCTGGTGATCAGTGGCCGCGACGACGCCGAGCTCAAGCTCGCCGCCAACGCCGTGGCCCTGGGCAGCAAGACCCTGGTCGGCCCCAGCGTGGTCATCGACCACCTCGAAGCCCTGGCGCCGCGCCAACCCTACGACGCGCCGAACTGGCTGCCGACCAACCGCCCGGTCAAGCTCGGCGAGCTGATCGACCCCGCGCGCCTGAGCATCTCCGGCTACAACCCGGGCAACATCAGCGTGCCCATGCAGCTGCCGCCGGACCTGTTCAACTGGCACGAGAACGGCGCGCCGCTGGACCTGAAATACCGCTACACGCCGCAGCAGGTGTCGAGCAATTCGTCGCTGCTGGTCAGCTTCAACGACAGCTTCGTCAAGTCCATGCCGCTGCCCTCGGTCACCAGCCTGGGCGGCGGCGCCGACCTGCTGGAACTGCTGAAGAAGGACGCCAGCCTGCCGCGCGAAGCCAGCGCGCTGGTGCCGCTGGCCAACGCCACGCCGCGTTCGCAGCTGCAACTGCGCTTCATGTTCGACTACGTCAAGCAGGGCGACTGCCGCGACATCATCATCGACAACATGCGCGGCCTGATCGACCCGGACTCCAGCCTCGACCTGAGCGGCTACAAGCACTTCATCGCCCTGCCCAACCTGGGCGTGTTCAACGACAGCGGCTTCCCCTTCACGCGCATGGCCGACCTCTCGGAAAGCGCCGTGGTCCTGCCCGACGGCAGCGGCCCGGCCGAATGGGGCGCCTACCTGACCGTGCTCGGCCGCTTCGGCCAGGCCACCGGCTACCCGGCCACCGCCGTGAGCGTGGTCGCGGCCAAGGACGTACAGGGCGTCGCCGACAAGGACCTGCTGGTGTTCTCCTCCGGCGACAACCAGCCGCTGCTCAAGCAATGGCTCGACCGCCTGCCGGCGATCAACCAGGGCGACAAACAGCGCTTCTCGCTATCCGACCTGGCGCTGCGCGCGCGTGACTGGATCGCGCCCTCGGCCGAAGCCGACCAGCACAAGCCGCAGGTGCAGGTGAGCTACACCGGCGCCGACAGCAGCACCTACCTGACCGGCTTCGAGTCGCCGCTCAAGTCCGGCCGCAGCGTGGTGCTGATCGCCGCCGCCAAGCCCGAGTCGCTGGCCGATGCCAGTGCCGCGCTGATCGGTGGCGACCACTACCAGGACAGCATCCAGGGCAGCCTCGCGGTCATCAACGGCAAGCAGATCACCTCGCTGGTGGCCGACGAGCAGTACTACGTGGGCAGCCTCGGCCTGTTCAAGCGCATCCAGTGGGTGCTCTCGCAGAACCCGCTGCTGATGCTGCTGGTCACCCTGCTCGGCCTCGGTCTGGTCAGCAGCCTGGTCTACCTCGGCCTGCGCGCCCGCGCGCAGAAGCGACTCGCCTGATGAGGACCGCCGCCATGCGCCTTCGTCTCCTGCCACGACGCCTGCTGCGCTTCGCCGCGCTCGCCGCCCTGCTGCCGCTGGGCGCCCAGGCCGCAAGCTGCGATACCCGCACCTGGCCGCTGTGGCAGGACTACGCGCAGCGTTTCGTGCAGGCCGACGGGCGCATGCTCGGGTCGAGCATGGACCCGAACCAGAGCAGCTCCGAGGGCCAGTCCTACGGCATGTTCTTCGCCCTGGTGGCGAACGATCCGCAGACCTTCGAGCGCCTCTGGCAATGGACCAAGGCCAACATGGCCGGCTCCGATCTCGCCCACAACCTGCCCGGCTGGCTATGGGGCAAGACCGCGAAAAATACCTGGGAGCTGCTCGACCGCAACGACGCCAGCGACGCCGACCTGTGGTTCGCCTACGCCCTGCTGGAGGCCGACCGCCTCTGGCAGAAGCCGGCCTACCGGGCCGAGGCGCAGCAGCTGCTGGGCAACGTCGAGCGCACCCTGATCAAGGACGTCCCTGGCCTCGGCCGCATGCTGCTGCCCGGCCCGGTGGGCTACGAGCATCCCGACCAGCTGTGGCGCTTCAACGCCAGCTACCTGCCGATCCCGCTGCTGCGCCGCTTCGCCGCCGTGCGCCCCGAAGGCCACTGGAACGAAGTCGCGCAGAGCACGGCGAAGATGATCGCCGACAAGGACATGAACCCCTTCGGCTTCGTCCCCGACTGGATCGGCTATCGCGGCACCGGCGCACACAGCGGGCGCTTCGGCAGCGACCCGTTCAGCAGCGACATCGGCAGCTACGACGCCATCCGCACCTACCTCTGGGCTGGCGTCATGCCTGCTGCAGACCCACTGCGCAAAACCCTGCTCGAACACCTCGACGGCATGGCCAAGGCCACCGCCGCCAATGGCGTGCCACCGGAGAAGGTCCACGTGCTGACCCGCACCTTCGACGGCAACGGCTTCTACGGCTTCTCCGCCGCCGTGGTGCCGTTGCTGCGCGCCCAAGGCCTCGACGCCGCGGCCGACAAGCAGCAAGCCATCGTCGACCAGGCGCTGCGCAACTACGCCGATCCCAAGAACCCTGCCTACCAGATGCCGCAGTACTACCACGTGATGCTCAGCCTGTTCTCCCTCGGCTGGACCGAGGAACGCTACCAGTTCACCGCCGACGGCACCCTCGAGCCGTCCTGGGAGGCCGCATGCGCCGGCAAGCCCTAGCCCTCGCCGTACTGGCCGCACTGGTCGCCAACGGCGCCCACGCCGCCGGCGACAACGACCCGCAGGCGCTGCTGATCCAGCAGGGCTACTACTGGCAGGCCAAGGAGCACCCCGAGCGGGCCGCCGAGGCCTGGCAGAAGCTGCTCAACATCGCCCCCGAGCAGCCCGACGGCCTCTATGGCCTGGGCCTGATCGCCCTGCAGCGCAAGCAGCTGCCCGAGGCGCGCGGCTACCTCGACCGCCTGCAGGCGCTCAAGCCGCTGCCACGCCAGGCGTTGCAGCTGGAACAGGACATCGCCCTGAGCCCGCCGGAAAAGCAGCAGCAGCTCGAACAGGCGCGCGAACTGAGCGACGCCGGCAAGCGCGACGAAGCCGTCGCCGTCTACCGCCAGCTGTTCGAAGGCCGCCAGCCGCAGGGCCTGATCGCCCGCGAGTACTACAACACCCTTGGCTTCACCGACAGCGGCTGGGCCGAGTCGCGCGCGGGCCTGGAACGGCTGCGCAAGGAACGCCCGGACGACGCCGTCCTCGACCTGTTCCTCGCCCTGCACCTGGCGCGGCATCCGGAGAACCGTACCGAAGGCATCCGCGCCCTGGCGCGGCTGTCGCACAACCCGGACATCGGCGGCAACGCCGACGAAACCTGGCGCTTCGCCCTGCAGTGGCTCGGCCCGCCGTCGCGCGACCAGGTCTCGCTGTTCCAGCAATACCTGCAGGCGCACCCGGACGACGCGGAAATCCGCGCGCTGATGAACAAGGGCATCGCCCAGGGCGAGAAAGGCCCGGGCTGGAGCCGCGACCCGCACGTTGCGCGCGGCCTCAAGGCGCTGGACGCGAATGACCTCGTCACCGCCGAAAGCGAGTTCCAGGCGCGCCTGAAAGACCAGCCGCGCGACTTCGACGCCCTCGGCGGCATGGGCATCGTGCGCCAGCAGCAGAAGCGCCTGGACGAAGCCCGCGACTACCTGCAACGCGCCGTCGCCCTTCCCGGCGGCAGCCAGTGGCAATCGGCCCTGGAAGAAGTGCGCTACTGGAGCCTGCTGGCCGACGCCGACACCGCCCAGCGCGCCGGCAGATTCGACGAAGCCCGCGCGGCCATCGACAAGGCCATCGCCAAGAACCCGCGCAACCCCGCCGGTCCCACCGCCCGCGCCGGGCTGGACGCACGCACCGACCATCTGGACGAAGCCGAGGCCGGCTATCGCCAGGTGCTCGCCAGCACCCCCGACTACCCGGACGCCATCAGCGGCCTGGTCAACGTGCTGTCGAAGAACGGCAAGGCCGACGAGGCCCTGCGCATGATCGACGGCCTGACCCCGGCCCAGCGCGAACGCCTGCCGGCGAGCGTGCACGTGCGTGCCCTTCGCGCCGCCCAGGTAGCCAAGCTGGCCGAGCGCCGCGGCGACCTGCCGGCCGCGCAGAAGGCTTACAAGGAAGCCCTCGCCGACGATCCGCAAGACGCCTGGACGCGCTTCGCCCTGGCCCGCGTCTACCTCCGCTCGGGCCAGGCCCAGGCCGCCCGCGACCTGGTCGACGAACAGGTACGCAAGCGCCCCGAAGACCCCGACGCCCTGTACAGCAGCGCCCTGCTCTCCGCCGAGCTGAGCGAGTGGCTGAAAGCCCAGCGCAGCCTGGCGAAGATTCCGCCGACCAAGCGCAATGCGGATATGAACCAGCTCGAACGCGACGTGCGCCTGCACGTGCAGACCGAGCAAGCAGTGGAAATGGCCCGCCGTGGCCAACGCCAGGACGCCTGGACCCAGCTCGATCGCGCCGCGCCCCTGGCCGGCGACAAGCCCGAGCGCGTCGCCGTGCTCGCCTCCGCCTATGCCGAGGCCGGCAACCCGGACAAGGGCATCCAGCTGATGCGCGAGCGGCTGCAGCGCGACACGCCGCCCAGCGCCAAGCTCCAGCTGCTCAACGCAGGCGTGCTGCTCAAGGCCGACCACGACGCCGAAGCCGGCGACATCCTGCGCGAGCTCAAGGGCCAGGACCTCGACGAGGACACCCGCAAGCAGTACGCCGACCTGCTCTACCTCTACCGGGTCAAGCAGGCCGACCGCCTGCGTGAGAAGAACGACCTGGTGGCGGCCTACGACATGCTCTCCCCGGCCCTCGCCCAGCGTCCGCACGATGCCCAGGCGGTGAGTTCGCTGGCGCGCATGTACTCCACCAGCGGCGACAACGCCAAGGCCCGCCAGCTGTATCAGCCGCTGCTCGCCGGCGACCCGAACAACGCCAGTCTGCACCTGGGCCTGGCCGACATTGCCATGCAGGGCCGCGACTACGCCCAGGCCGACGCATCGGTGAAGAAAGCCCTGGCCCTGGAGCCCGACATCCCGCAGACCCTCACCCACTCCGCACGCATCTACCGCGGCATGGGCAAGACCGGCGAAGCGCGCAAGCTGCTGAACAAGGCGCTGGAAATCGAGAAGCGCGAAACCCTGGCGAGCAACCTCGGCGCCCCGGCCATCGACCCGCCGCCACGCTCGGACAACCCCTTCGTCGGCCTGCCCGGCCAGCGCAAGCAGGCCACCCTCCTGGCCAGCGCCGACCTGGTGCCGCCGCCGGTGTCCAGCTCGCCCAGCGAACGCGAGCGCAGCGTGCCCGGCGCTGCCGACAGCAGCGAAGCCGCCCCGCTGCTCCTGGCGAAGAACGATCTCTATGCCACCGACGCGAGCAGCGGCGACCAGCCGAGCCCGGCACGCAAGACCCTCGACGAGATCGCCCAGGAACGCGCCGGCTACGTCAACCAGGGCCTGACCGTCCGGAACAACAACAACGAGAAGGGCCTGGGCAAGCTCACCGATATCGAGACGCCCTTCGAACTGGGCCTGCCGATTGGCGAGGACAGCGAAAGCCTGGCCCTGCGCGTCACTCCGGTGTGGCTGGAATCCGGCACGCCCAAGGACTACTCCCTGGCGCAGTTCGGCACCAGCGGCCTGGACAGCGTCGGCCGGCAGAAGGACAACGGCGTCGGCTTCGCCCTCGCCTACCGCGACAAGGACCAGGGCCTGAAGGCCGACGCCGGGGTCAGCCCCATCGGCTTCACCTACAGCACCTTCGTCGGCGGCATCAGCCTGGAGCGGCCGTTCGACTCCGACCCCGAATCGCGCTACGCCATCGGCGTGTCGCGGCGCCCGGTCACCGACAGCCTGACCTCATTCGCCGGCTCGCGCGATTCGCGTACCGGTGTCGAATGGGGCGGCGTCACCGCCAACGGCGTGCGCGGCGAGCTGAGCCACGACGACCAGCAGACCGGCGTCTACGGCTACGCCGCGGCGCACCGCCTGATCGGTCACAACGTCGACGACAACAACCGCTTCGAGCTGGGCAGCGGCATCTACTGGTACCTGCGCAACACCGAGGACAGCACCCTCACCCTCGGCCTGAGCGGCAGCGCCCTGCACTACTCGGACAACCAAAGCTTCTACACCTACGGCCACGGCGGCTACTTCAGCCCGCAGAAGTTCTTCTCCCTGGGCGTGCCGGTGAACTGGGCGCAGCGTACCGACCGCTTCACCTACCGCCTCAGCGGCTCGGTGGGCGTGCAGTACATCGACCAGGACGGCGCCGAGATCTTCCCCGGCCACAGCCAATGGCAACCGCAGGCTTCTGCCGTGGGGCTGAACAGCTACTCCGGCGAGAACAAGACCGGCATCGGCTACAGCTTCAACGCCGCCGGCGAGTACCGCCTGGGTTCGCGGACCTTCCTCGGCGGCAGCTTCGGCGTGGACAACGCCAGCGACTACAAGCAATACGCCGGTAGCCTCTACCTGCGTTACATGTTCGAGGACATGACCGGCCCGATGAGCCTGCCGGTCAGCCCTTACGCCTCTCCCTACTCGAATCCGAACTGATCACAAAAGGAATCCAGCATGGCTGCTTCTGTACTGGCAGGTCTCACCCTCCTCGTCATCGGCGAAAGCCACATGAGCTTCCCCGACTCGCTGATGAACCCGCTGTACGACGAGCTCAGCAAGCAAGGTGCGCAAGTCCACGCCATCGGCGCCTGCGGCGCCAACGCTGCCGACTGGGTGACGCCCAAGCCGAAGCTCGACTGCGGCGCCACCCGCGACCCGGGCGGCCAGATCAAGGTCATGAGCCGCGGCACCATGGGCACCGAACCGATCAAGAACGTGATCGCCAAGGACAAGCCGGACCTGGTGGTGCTGATCATCGGCGACACCCTGGCCTCGTACAAAACCACCCCGTTCCCGAAGGTCTGGGCCTACCAGAGCGTCACCGCGCTGACCCACCAGATCGCCGAGACCGGCGCCAAGTGCGTGTGGGTCGGCCCGGCCTGGGGCAAGGCCAACGGCAGCAACATCAACGAGAACTCCTACGGCAAGAACCAGGTCCGCACCCAGCTGGTGGCCAGCACCCTGGCGAACATGGTCGCGCCCTGCACCTACATCGACTCCACCAAGTTCTCCAAGCCCGGCCAGTGGGTCACCTCCGACGGCCAGCACTTCACCATCGCCGGCTACAAGTCCTGGGCCGGCGCCATCGGCAACGCCCTCGGCCAACTGCCGGCCAGCGCGGTCAAGGGAGACAAGAAGTGATGCGCGCCCTCCGCCTCGCGGGCGGCCTGGCGGCCCTGGCGCTCAGCGCCGGGGCGCTCGCCGAGCAGATCGCCCTCTACCCCACCGGCCCCGCGCAGGATTCGGCCTACCTGCGCTTCGTCAACGTCTCCACAAGCCCCCTGCAGCTGACCCCCGAGGGCGGCCAGGCGAGCCTGAAGCTGGAGGCCGCGAAGGTCGCCTCGGACTTCATCCCGGTGCCCGGCGGCAAGGCGGTCAAGGGCACCCTGAGCCGTGACGGCAAGAGCGCGCAGCTCGACGTGCAGGTCGCCCCCGGCGACTTCGCCACCGTGTTCGCCCTGAACGACGCCCAAGGCATTCGCCAGGTCGTGGTGGACGAGCCCTTCGACATCCCCAACCAGTTGAAGGCCTCGCTCGCGCTGTTCAACGCCGACCCGGCGTGCGCCAACGCCAAGGTCAAGCTGGCCGGCCGCGACCTGGACCTGTTCCAGAAGGCCCCGGAAGGCAACCCGCGGCGCCAGGAGATCAACCCGCGCGCGAGCCTGGGCGTGCAGCTGGAATGCGCCGGCAAGGCGGTCGGCAACCCGGTCGAACTCGGTGCCCTGGAAGCCGGCAAGCGCTACAGCCTGCTGCTCGTGCCCGGCGCCGCCGGCCCGCAACTGCTGAGCGTCACCGACACCGTCGCCCACTGACCGGACCCACGCGCGCCCATGGTCTTCGCTTCCCTCGAGTTCCTCACGCTGTTCCTGCCGCTGTTCCTGCTCGTCTACGCGCTGGCCCCGGAGGGCCAGCGCAACGTCGTGCTGCTGCTCGGCAGCTGGCTGTTCTATGGCTGGCTGAGCCCGCTGTTCCTGTTCCTGCACATGGCCCTCACGGTGCTGGCCTGGGTCGGCGGATTACTGGTGGATCGCGCCCGCGAGGGCGGCCTTGCTCGGGTGCGGCTGCTGGCCGGGCTGATCGTCGTGAACACGGTTGTGCTGTGCTGGTACAAGTACGCCAACATCCTCGCCGCCACCTACAACCAGCTGATCACCCACTACGGTTACCTGCCGATGGAGTGGCAGAAGGTGGCGCTGCCGGCAGGCCTGTCGTTCATCGTCCTGCAGGCGATCTCCTACCTGGTCGACGTGCATCGCCACGTGGTCCCGGTGGAGCGCAGCTTCGTCAACTACGCCACCTACATCTCGATGTTCGGCCACTCTATCGCCGGGCCGATCATCCGCTACGACTGGGTGCGCCGCGAACTCGAGAAGCGCTACTTCAACCGCGAGAACTTCGCCCTCGGCGCCCGTCGCTTCATGATCGGCATGTGCATGAAGGTGCTGGTGGCCGACACCCTGTCGCCGCTGGTGGACGTCGCCTTCCACCTCGACAACCCGTCCTTCGTCGATGCCTGGATCGGCTGCCTGGCCTACTCGCTGCAACTGTTCTTCGACTTCGCCGGCTACAGCGCCATGGCCATCGGCCTGGGCCTGATGCTCGGCTTCCACTTCCCGGAGAACTTCAACCGCCCGTACCTGGCCTACAGCGTCCAGGACTTCTGGCGGCGCTGGCACCTGTCGCTGTCCAGCTGGCTGCGCGACTACCTGTACATCTCCCTGGGCGGCAACCGCAAAGGCCCCTGGAAGACCTACCGCAACCTGTTCCTGATCATGGCCATCGGCGGCCTCTGGCACGGCGGCGACAGCTGGAACTACCTGCTCTGGGGCTCGGCCCACGGCATCGCCCTGGGCGTCGAGCGCGCCTGGACCCGCTCGCGCCTGCCGAGCCCGCCGCTGTGGCTCTGCCACGTCCTCACCCTGCTGTTCGTTTGCCTGGCCTGGACGCTGTTCCGCTCGCCGGACTTCGCCACCGCGCTGGACATGTACGCCGGCCAGTTCGGCCTGCACGGCTTCGCCCTCGGCGACGCCCTGGCGGTGACCCTGCGCCCCGTGCATTTGCTGGCCGCCGCGCTGGGCCTGGCCTGCATAGTCGCGCCGCTGCTGCAGGGGCGCGTGGAAGACCGTTTCGCCGACAACCCGCTGGTCCTCGTGACGGCGGCCCTCTGGCCCGTGCTGGGCTTCATGCTGTCGTTCTCCTTGATCGCCAGCCGTGAAGCCGTGCCCTTCCTGTACTTCCAGTTCTGATGAACCAGCCGACCGAAACCCCGTCCACCGCGCCCACGCCGCCCTCGGCGCTGGCGTTGCGCGTCAGCCCCGCAGCCGGCGCGGTCTTCGTGCCGTTCCTCGCCATCATGCTGCTGTCCTGCATCTGGCTGATGGTCCGCGGCCCCATCGACTTCGTCCCGGTGAAAGTGACCGAGGACATGCTCCTGCACGGCGACCTGACCCATCACTTCGCCAAGGAGCTAGCCGACGCGCCGCTGGCCAAGGAAGTCGCCAACCTCGAGCGCGGCGGCAGCTGGCTGCTGGTCGGCGACCTCGGCCCACGGGTGCGCGAAGGCTGCCCGGGCTGGCTGTTCCTCACCGACGAGACGCGCATCAACCGCCACGCCGAGGACAACGCCAGGGCCAAGGCTCAAGCAGTGATCGAGCTGCGCGAGCGCCTCGCGAAAAAGGGCATCCAGTTGCTGGTAGCGGTAGTGCCGGACAAGAGCCGCATCGCCGCGTCGCAGCTCTGCCCGCTGGTGCGCCCGGCGTCCCTCGCGCCACGCGTCGAGCACTGGCTGACGCTGCTGCACGCCGCCGGTGTGCCGGCGCTGGACCTGAACGCCAGCCTGCAACCGCTGGGCGACCAGGCCTTCCTGCGCACCGACACGCACTGGAGCGAAACCGGCGCCCAGGCCGCCGCCGCGCAGATCGCCAAGGGCATTACCACGCTGCCGTTCACGCCGACGCCGCAGCAGGTCTTCGACCTCGAACAGGCCCCTCTCGCCCGTCGCCCTGGTGACCTGGTGCGCCTCGCCGGCATCGACTGGCTGCCGCTGTCCCTGCAGCCGCCGGCGGAGATGGTCGCGGCGACGACGGTCAAGGCGCGCGCCGTCGAAACCGCTGCCAGCGGCGACAGCGCCGACGACCTGTTCGGCGACAGCAACCTGCCGAACACCGCGCTGATCGGCACCTCGTTCTCGCGCAACTCCAACTTCGCCGGCTTCCTCGAAAAAGCCCTCGGCGCGCCGCTGGGCAACTTCGCCAAGGACGGCGGCGAATTCTCCGGCGCAGCCCAGGCCTACTTCAGCAGCCCGGCCTTCCAGCAGACGCCGCCCAAGCTGATCGTCTGGGAAATCCCCGAGCGCGACCTGCAGACGCCGTACGTGCCGATCGAGGCGAAGTTCTAAAGCACGGAATCGGCGCATGACCGCCTCGCGGTCATGCGGCCTGCAATGCGCGTCGGATGGCAGCGCCGGGCGACGGAGGCACCGCGGGACCGGCTTGCCCTGCACGGGATGCTGGCCCCGACCGCCCTGAGACTGATAAAACCGGCTAGGCCCCGCCGACCTGGCGGCAATCACTCTCCTCAAGGTAAGCACCGACATGCCGAACCAAACCTACACCCCACCGCGCGTCTGGACCTGGGACAAGGAAAATGGCGGCGCCTTCGCCAGCATCAACCGTCCCGTCGCCGGCGCTACCCACGAGCAGCCGCTGCCGCGCGGCAAGCACGCGCTGCAGCTGTATTCGCTGGCCACGCCCAACGGCGTCAAGGTGACCCTCCTGCTCGAAGAGCTGCTGGAGCTGGGTGTGGTGGAGGCGGAATACGACGCCTGGCCCATCAGCATCAGCCAGGGCGAGCAGTTCGGCAGCGGTTTCGTGGAGGTCAATCCGAACTCCAAGATCCCCGCCCTGCTCGACACCAGCGTCACGCCCGAGCTGCGCATCTTCGAGTCCGGCTCGATCCTGCTGTACCTCGCGGAAAAATTCGGCCACTTCATCCCCCGCGATATCGCCGGGCGCACCGAGACCCTGAACTGGCTGTTCTGGCAGGTCGGCAGCGCGCCCTTCCTCGGCGGCGGCTTCGGCCACTTCTACGCCTATGCGCCAGAGAAATTCGAGTACCCCATCAACCGCTATGCCATGGAGGTCAAGCGCCAGCTCGATGTGCTCGACCGCCAATTGGCGAACCACCGCTTCATCGCCGGCAGCGAATACAGCATCGCCGACATGGCCATCTGGCCCTGGTACGGCGCGCTGATGAACAACCAGGTGTATGGCGCCGCGGAGTTCCTCGACGTCGAGACCTACACCCACGTCCGCCGCTGGACGGATGAGATCGCGGCGCGTCCAGCGGTACAGCGGGGCGTGAAGGTCAACCGCACCTGGGGCGAGGAGCCCATGCCTGAACGCCACAGTGCGGACGACTTCAAGGGCTGAGTCGCCATCCTGGAGAAACGGAGCGATGCTCGCCAGGGCACGCTCCACGCAGGCCGCCTTTTCCCCCACCAGGTCGAAAGACGGCGCGGCTGCTGGGCAACCCTGAGCGGCTCTCTCACGAATGCCGGACGATATCGACCGAAATCTCCACCGCCGGGACAGTGCCGCGATTCTCCAGCCAGTGCGTGGTGTTGTGGTCCTCGGGCCAGCCCACGCCCGGCCCGTAATCGGTGGCGATGCCGTTGCGATGGTCGGTGATGGTGCCCTGCAGGATGTACACCGTGCCGGGCCGGTCGACGTGGTTGTGCACCGGCCCGAACACCCCGCCGGGCTCGATGGTCACCAGGCGCATACGCAACTGCCGCCCGGCCATGCCCTCGATCTCGGGGCCGAGATCGACCGTCGTCAGCAACTGCACCGTGACGCCTTGGGTTTCGGGTGCCACCTCTTCGTAGCTCATCGCGCTCGCCTCGCTGGGTAGGAATGGGCCCTCCCAGAAGTAGAGACCCGAATCGGTCGGGCTGATAGCGAAGGAGCCGTACGGTCAGCCTCGCCTACGACTGTGACCGAGATTCGGCGCATAACCGCCTCGCGGTTATGCGCCCTACTAATGCCTGCCGAAGCGGATTGTGAGCATCGGCTCTTGTAGGGCGAATGACCCGGAGCGGGTTATCCGCCGCATCACCCTCACGGCAACACGAAACTCACGTCGATATTGCCGCGCGTGGCCTTGGAGTACGGGCACAGCTGGTGCGCCGCATCCACCAGGCGTTGCTTGTCCTCGGCGGACAGGCCCGGCAGCTCCACGGTCAGTTGCGCCGCCAGGGCGAAGCCGCCGTCGGCGGTGTTGCCCAGCGAAACTTCCGCCCCCACCGCCACATCGGCCGGCACGCGGATATCCAGGGTCTGCGCGGCGCGGCGCAGGGCGCCGATGAAGCAGGCCGCCCAGCCGATGGCGAACAGCTGCTCGGGGTTGGTGCCCGGGCGGCCCGAGCCGGGCGGGCTCAGCGGCAGGTCGAGGCTGCCGTCGGTGGATTGGCCGCGGCCGTCGCGGCCGCCGGTGGTGCGGGTCTGTGCGGTGTAGAGGACTTTTTCCAGTTGGGCAGTCATGGCGATGGCTCCGTCAGTGGGTGGGGCGAATGACCGGCGACAGCCGGCGCAGGTTGGCGCAATTGGGGCGGGTGCCGAGCACCACGCCCTGATCGCGCAGGGCTTGCAGCAGGGCCAGGCCCTGCGTGCGGATGATTTCGGGGTCGGCACCACTGATCTCGGCCAGCGCCTGCAGATGCTCGCGGCCGGTCAGCTGCCACTGCTGCAGGGACACCAGCAGCCCATGGGCCAGCGGCGCCAGGCGCGAGAAATGCACCTGCTGGTCGTCGCCACGGCGGGCGAGCAGCAGGGTCGGTTGTTCCGGCGCGGCGTCTGGCAGGTGGTCGGGGGCGATATCCGCTACCGGCCAGGCGTAGGCCAGCGGCCAGGCAGTCGCAGAAAGCACTGGCACGCCGTCGAGCAGATCGCCTTGCGGGTCGTGGTCCGCCTCGCGGTCCTCGCCCAGCAGCAAGGCAGTCTCTACCCACTCGTAATGGGCCAGCTCGGCCGCCCAGTCCGGCAGGTCAGCCGAGACTTCATCGAGGTAGCCGACGAACTCCCCGGCCACTTCGGTGAACAGCGGCGTCTGGCAACGCGGGTCGGCGTAGTAGCCCTCCACCAGCTTCTGCCAGCGCTTCTCGCCGAGGCTCGCGCTAAGCACCGGGAAGGCGCCGCTCAGCAGCGAAGTGATGTTGCCCAGGAACAGCTGGCGATACACCGCCAGGCGGCGCGCCTCGATGCCGGGCGGCGGCGCGTGGCGCTGCGGGTCGCGCACGTGGCTGGCCAGGGTGCGCAGTTGTTCGTTGAGGGACTCAGGCACGACGCACCTCCGGCAGGCTGATGACGGCACTCTGCCGCTCGCGGATCGCCTCGACCTCCACCAGCAGCTCGGCCAGCGGCGGGAAGTTGAAGTCGCGCTCCAGCAGCGTCGGCAGCGCGCCGAAGCGCTGGTAGGCCTGCTCCAGCAGCGCCCAGACATCGCCTTTCACGGTGGCGCCGTGGGTGTCGATCTTCAGGTCCGGCGCTTCGTCGTAATGCCCGGCCACATGCATGCTTACCACACGCTCCGCCGGCAGCTCGGCGAGATAGGCATGGGCGTCGTAGCCGTGGTTGATCGCGTTGACGTATAGGTTGTTGACGTCCAGCAGCAGGTCGCAATCCGCTTCCTCCAGCACGGCACGCAGGAAGTCGATTTCGCTCAGCGCCTGGTAGGGCGCGGCGTAGTAGGAAATGTTCTCCACGGCGATGCGCCGGCCGAGCACGTCCTGCGCTTGGCGAATGCGCGCGGCGACGTGGTGCACCGCTTCGTCGGTGAACGGCAGCGGCAGCAGGTCGTAAAGCTGGCCGTCGTCGGAGCAGTAGCTCAGGTGTTCGCTGAACAGCGGCACGCGGTGCTGGTCGAGGAACTCGCGGGTGCGCCGCAGCAGCTCCAGGTCCAGCGGCGCCGGCCCGCCGAGCGACAGCGACAGGCCGTGGCAGCTCAGCGGGAAGCGTTCGGCGAGGGCCGCCAGTTGCTTGCCGAAGGCGCCGCCGACGCCGATCCAGTTGTCCGGCGCGCATTCGAGGAAGTCCACCGCGCCAGCGTCGGCCGCCAGCAGTTCCGGGAGCAGTGCGCGGCGCAGGCCAAGGCCCGCGCCAAACAGGGAGGCAGCAGTCATGGGCTGATCTCCGGCAGGGAAATTGCCTCCCGGCGCGCGGCGCCGGGAGGATCGGCAGGTCAGTTCTTGGCCTGGCTCAGCTTGCTGTACAGGTCGGCCGGGAACGGGTTGCCGTTGGAATCGAACTGGTGCTTGCGGAACTGGTAGACCTCGCCTTCGGAGAGGTAGCCGTCGTGGTTGGCGTCGATGGCCTTGAACTCTTCCGCGCCGTTCGGCGCGACCTTCAGCAGCTCGTTCAGCGAAACGCGTCCGTCGTGGTCGGCGTCGGTGCGGTTGAAGGACGCATCGCCGCACTTGCCTTCGCCGCATTTGCCCTCGGCCTTGGTGGCTTTGGCCTGGGCCTTGTTGGCGCCGCATTTGCCTTCGCCACATTTACCTTCGCCAGTCTTCTCGGCAGCGGCCAGCTGGTAGCCCTGCGGCAGTGCTTCGACGGCGAAGGCGTTGGAGGCGAGTGCGCCGCCAGCCAGGGCGACAGCGAGGAGGCCAAGGCGGGTTTTGCTCGAGAACGAGGTACGGGACATGGTGCTTCTCCAGATACTTGAGCGGCTTTACCGCGGGTCAGAAGGAATACCGTTGCGAGGGGGGCGACTGGCGACCTTCGCCAGGGTGGGCCCGTCTCGTTCGGGTAGGGCTATTGGGCCCGTGCGATGTATCGCCGAGGTATCGCGATAGCGCGCGTTTGTATGCCAGTGCGCGGCGGGAGAAGCGTGGATACAAAGCGATACATCGGTGCATGGCCTGGTGGCGGTCGCGGCCACCTGTCCTCCGCACGGGCGCGCAGGCTTCCTTGGCAACTTCTTGATATCGGTCCTTCGATTCTTTGCAGCATCTTGATACCGCCCCTCCTACGCTGGGGACTGCAGTGGAGGGCCGGTGATGGATGTCCCGTACATCATTCTCGCGTTCGTCTGCTTCGGCCTGATCTTCGGCCTGGCGTATGGCTGCCAGGCCCTGAGCCGGAGGCGGCCATGACCCTGTTCCATCTCGTCGGCGCCATCGTCGCCACGCTGCTGCTCGTCTACCTGATCGCCGCGCTGCTGTTCCCGGAGGACTTCCTATGAGCCTCCAGGCGGGGACGCTGCTGGGCGCCTTCCTGATCGCGCTGCTGGTGCTGTCATGGCCCCTCGGCTGGTTCATCGACGCGGTGATGGCCGGACGGATTCGACTGCTGACCCGTATCGAGGCCCCGCTCTATCGCATCGCCGGAACCCGCGCCGAAGACGAGATGGGCTGGCTGCCCTACACCCTCTCGGTGCTGCTCTTCAATGTGCTCGGCGTAGTGGCGGTTTATCTCCTGCAGCGCCTGCAGGCCATGCTGCCGCTCAACCCGCAGCACTTCGGCGCGGTCACCCCGGACTCGGCCTTCAACACCGCGATCAGCTTTGTCACCAACACCAACTGGCAGGGCTACAGCGGCGAAGCCACCATGAGCTACCTGACCCAGATGCTCGCCCTGGCCGTGCAGAACTTCTTCTCCGCGGCAACCGGAATAGTGGTGGCGATTGCCCTGGTGCGCGGCTTCGCCCGGCACAGCGCGCAGAGCATCGGCAATGCCTGGATCGACCTCACCCGCGTCACCCTCTGGGTGCTGCTGCCGGTGTCGTTCCTGCTGGCCCTGTTCCTGGTCAGCCAGGGCGCGATCCAGAACCTCGCTCCCTATCAGGACGTGACCACCCTGGAGGTCAGCCATTACCAGTTGCCCAAGCTCGACGCGGACGGCCAGCCGGTGCGAGACGCCCAGGGCGACGCGCTGATGGAAGAGCGCAGCAGCCCGACCCAGACCATCGCCATGGGGCCGGTGGCCTCCCAGGAGGCGATCAAGTTGCTGGGCACCAACGGCGGTGGCTTCTTCAATGCGAACTCGGCGCACCCCTACGAAAACCCCACGCCGCTGAGCAACTTCGCGCAGATGCTGGCGATCTTCGCGATACCGGCGGCGCTGTGCTTCGTCTTTGGCCGCATGGTCGGCGACGCGCGCCAGGGCTGGGCGGTACTGATCGCGATGACGCTGATGTTCGTGACCGGGGTAATAGCCGCGAACCACTACGAACTGCTGGGCAACCCGCAATTCCAGGCACTGGGCGTGGACCCGGCGGGAGGCAACATGGAAGGCAAGGAAACACGCTTCGGCATCGCCGCTTCCAGCCTCTTCGCCACCGTGACCACGTCCGCGTCCTGTGGCGCGGTCATTGCCATGCACGACTCCTTCACGCCGCTGGGCGGGGCCGTTGCGCTGGTGATGATGCAGCTTGGCGAAGTGGTGTTCGGCGGCGTCGGCAGCGGTCTCTACGGGATGCTGGTGTTCGCCCTGCTGGCGGTGTTCATCGCCGGGCTGATGATCGGTCGAACCCCCGAGTACCTGGGCAAGAAGATCGAAGCCTTCGAGATGAAGATGGTGGCCATCGCCATCCTCGTCACGCCCCTCCTGGTGCTGTGCGGCACGGCGATCGCGGTCATGGCCGACGCTGGCCGCGTGGGCGTCGCCAACCCCGGCCCCCACGGTTTCTCGGAAATCCTCTACGCCTTCACCTCGGCGGCCAACAACAACGGCAGTGCCTTCGCCGGGCTGTCGGCCAACACGCCCTTCTACAACAGCCTGCTCGGCATCGCCATGTGGTTCGGTCGCTTCGGCGTACTGGTGCCGGTGCTGGCCATCGCCGGCAGCCTGGCGGCGAAGAAGCGCCTGGCGGCCACCGCCGGGACCATGCCGACCCACGGCCCGCTGTTCGTGGTGCTGCTGATCGGCACCGTGCTGCTGGTCGGCCTGCTCAACTACGTGCCGGCGCTCGCGCTGGGGCCGGGCATCGAGCACCTGCTGCTGTTCAAGTGAGCCGCGACCATGAGCCGAAAGACCTTCACCCTGTTCGACCCCACCCTGGTGCGTCCAGCCCTAGTCGACGCCCTGCGCAAGCTCGACCCGCGCGTGCAGTGGCACAACCCGGTGATGTTCATGGTCTACATCGGCGCCCTCCTCACCACCGCGCTCTGGCTGCAGGCGTTGGTCGGCGAGGGGGAAACGAGCAGCGCTTTCATCCTGGCGATCACGCTGTGGCTGTGGTTCACCGTGTTCTTCGCCAATTTCGCCGAAGCCCTGGCCGAGGGTCGCAGCAAGGCGCAGGCGGCCTCGCTGCGCGAACTGAAGAAGGAGACCTGGGCGAAGAAACTGAGCGAACCGAACTACGCCTCCGAATGGCAACTGGTGCACGCCAGCGACCTGCGCAGGGGCGACGTGGTGCTGGTCGAGGTCGGCGACCAGGCACAGGCGCTGATCCCGGCCGACGGCGAGGTCATCGAGGGCGTCGCCTCGGTGGACGAATCGGCCATCACCGGCGAATCGGCTCCGGTCATCCGCGAGGCCGGCGGCGACTTCTCCGGGGTGACCGGCGGCACCCGGGTGCTCTCGGACTGGCTGGTGATCCGCATCACCACCAACCCGGGCGAGACCTTCGTCGACCGCATGATCGCCATGGTGGAAAACGCCAAGCGACAGAAAACGCCCAATGAGATCGCCCTGTCGATCCTGCTGGTGGCGCTGAGCATCGTATTCCTCGGCGTGACCGTGACGCTGCTGCCCTTCTCGCTCTACGGCGTGGCCGTCACCGGCGCCGGTTCGCCGGTGACCGTCACCGTCCTGATCGCGCTGCTGGTCTGCCTGATCCCCACCACCATCGCCGGCCTGCTCTCGGCCGTGGGCGTGGCGGGCATGAGCCGGATGATGCAGGCCAACGTCATCGTCACCTCCGGCCGCGCCGTGGAAGCCGCCGGCGACGTCGACGTGCTGCTGCTGGACAAGACCGGCACCATCACCCTCGGCAACCGCCAGGCCTCGGCCTTCCTCGCCGCGCCCGGGGTCAGCGCGAGGGACCTGGCCGACGCCGCGCAACTGGCCTCTCTCGCCGACGAGACGCCGGAAGGCCGCAGCGTCGTGGTCCTGGCCAAGCAGCAGTACAACCTGCGCCAGCGCGACATCCAGGCACTCGGCGCCCGCTTCGTGCATTTTTCCGCGCAGACCCGCATGAGCGGCGTCGACCTCGGCGAGCGCAGGGTGCGCAAGGGCGCGGCGGAAGCCATCCGCGCTTACGTCGAAGCCCAGGGCGGCAACTTCCCGCCCCAGGTACTGGGCATGGTGGGAGACGTGTCTCGGCGCGGCAGCACGCCCCTGGTGGTCTGCGAGGGTGCCGAAGTGCTGGGCATCATCGAGCTGAAGGACATCGTCAAGGGCGGTATCCGCGAGCGCTTCGCCGAGCTGCGGCGCATGGGCATCAAGACGGTGATGGTCACCGGGGACAACCGCCTGACCGCCGCGGCCATCGCCGCCGAAGCGGGGGTCGACGACTTCCTCGCCGAGGCCCGCCCCGAGGACAAGCTGGAACTGATCCGCCGCCACCAGCGCGAAGGCCGGCTGGTCGCCATGACCGGCGACGGCACCAACGATGCGCCGGCGCTGGCCCAGGCCGACGTGGCGGTGGCGATGAACTCGGGTACCCAGGCGGCCAAGGAGGCCGGCAACATGGTCGACCTGGACAGCAACCCGACCAAGCTCATCGAGGTGGTCGAGACCGGCAAACAGATGCTGATGACCCGCGGCTCGCTGACCACCTTCTCGGTGGCCAACGACGTGGCCAAGTACTTCGCCATCATTCCGGCGGCGTTCGTCACCCCCTACCCGCACCTGAATGCGATGAACGTCATGCACCTGAGCAGCCCGAACTCGGCGGTGCTTTCCGCGGTGATCTTCAACGCGCTGATCATCGTGTTCCTCATTCCCCTGGCGCTGAAGGGCGTGCGCTACCGCCCGGTAGGCGCCGCCTCGCTGCTGCGGCGCAACCTGCTGATCTATGGCCTGGGCGGAGTGATCGTGCCGTTCATCGGCATCAAGGTCATCGACCTGGCCCTGACGCTGGCCGGCCTGGCCTGAGGAGGTAGCGCCATGCTTGCCCTGCTGCGTCCCGCCCTGGTGCTGTTCTTCGTCCTCTCGCTGATCACCGGGCTCGCCTACCCCCTGCTCACCACCCGCGTGGCGACGGCGCTGTTCCCCTACCAGGCGGCCGGCAGCCTGGTGTTCAAGGACGGCAAGGCAGTGGGGTCGGAACGGATCGGCCAATCCTTCAGCGATCCCCGCTATTTCTGGAGCCGCCCTTCGGCGACCATGCCCATGCCCTACAACGCCAGCGCTTCCGGCGGCGCCAACCTGGGGCCGCTCAACCCCGCGCTGCCGGACGCGATCAGGTCGCGCGCGGCCGCCTTGCGTGCCGCCGACCCCGGCAATACCGCGCCGGTGCCGGTGGACCTGGTCACCCGCTCGGCCAGCGGCCTCGATCCGCACATCAGCGTGGCCGCCGCCGAGTACCAGGCTTCCCGTGTTGCGCGGCTGCGCGACCTGCCGCTGGAGCGGGTCCGGACGCTGATCGCCGAGCACACAGAGGGCTCGGCGCACGACATCCTCGGCGACCAGCGGGTCAACGTCCTGCTGCTCAACCTGGCGCTGGACAGCGCGCACTGAGCCAGCGCCAGACCGGCCGGCGGCGCACTGACTATCCTTGTCCTACCGTGACGGCTGCGCTTGAGGCAGGACCGCGATGAGCGACACGCAACGCCCGGACCCCGACCAGTTGCTGGCGCAGATTCGGCAGGACGAAGCCCAGCAACAGCGTGGCCGGCTGAAGATTTTCTTCGGCGCCTGCGCCGGCGTCGGCAAGACCTACGCCATGCTCTCGGCGGCGCGCGCAGCGCTGGCCCAGGGTACCCAGGTGCTGGTGGGCGTCGTGGAAACCCATGGCCGCGCCGAGACCGAGGCACTGCTGCAAGGGCTCGAGCGACTGCCGCTGCGGCAGGTCGAATACAAGGGGCGACGCCTCGGCGAGTTCGACCTCGATGGTGCCCTCGCCCGCCACCCGCCGCTGATCCTGATCGACGAACTGGCCCACTCCAACGTCGCCGGCTCCCGCCATCCCAAGCGCTGGCAGGACGTCGAGGAGCTGCTCGCCGCCGGCATCCATGTATGGTCGACGATGAACGTGCAGCACCTGGAGAGCCTCAACGACATCGTCGGCAGCATCACCGGCATCCGGGTCTGGGAAACGGTGCCCGACCGCATCTTCGACGGTGCCGACGAAGTGGTGATGGTGGACCTGCCGCCCGACGATCTGCTGCAGCGCTTGAAGGAAGGCAAGGTCTACCTGGCCCATCAGGCCGAACGCGCGGTGCGCAACTTCTTCCGCAAGGGCAACCTGATCGCCCTGCGCGAACTGGCCCTGCGTCGCACCGCCGACCGCGTCGACAGCGAGATGCTGGAGTACCGCGGGCGCATCCTGTCGCAGCCGGTCTGGGGCACGCGCGGCTCCCTGCTGGTGGGCGTCGGGATCAATGAACAGGACGAGAAGACCGTGCGTTCCAGTGCCCGCCTGGCGTCCCAGCTCGACGTGCCCTGGCACGCCGTCTACGTCGAGACGCCCAGACTGCAGCGCCTGCCGGAGGCCCGCCGTCAGCGCACATTGCGAACGCTGAAGCTGGCCCAGGAGCTGGGTGCGGAAATCGCCGTGCTGGCGGGCCAGGATGAAGCGGAAGTCCTGGTCAAGTATGCCCGCCAGCACAATCTGTCGAAGGTGGTTCTCGGCCGTCGCGGTGGCTCGCGCAGCTGGCGCTGGCGCGCGGGCCTGGCGGACCGGATCGCCGCGCAGGGCGCCGACCTCGACCTGCTGCAGATCGCCCTGCCGGCCACACGCGGCGGCAGGACCGAGGAGGCGCCCAGGGGTCCCGGTTCCCCTCCGTACCTGCCCGGGTACCTCATGGCGGTCCTCGCGGTGGGCGCGATCACCCTTGTCGCCACGCCGCTGACAGAGGTCTTCGAGCGGACCAACATCGTCATGCTGTTCCTCCTCGCCGTGGTCGCCGTCGCGGTGCGCTGCGGGCGGGGCCCGGCGGTGCTGGCGGCGTTCCTGGCGGTGGCGTCCTTCGACTTCTTCTTCGTGCCGCCGCGTTTCACCCTGGCGATCAGCGGCGTGCAGTACCTGGTGACCTTCGCCGTCATGCTGGTGGTCGCCCTGGTCATCGGCCAGATGGCCGCCGGGCTGACCTACCAGGCGCGGGTCGCGCAGGGCGGCGAGGACCGCATGCGCGGCCTCTACGAGATGTCCCGGCAGCTGTCCGCCGCGCTGATGATCGAGCAGGTCGCCGACATCGCCAGCCAGTTCCTCGCCAGCGAGCTCAACGCCCGCTCGGCGCTCTTCGTGACCGACCTGCAGGACCGCCTGCGTCCGCCAGTGCCGACCGACGAACTGGCGGAAGTGGATGCGGCGGTCGCCCAGTGGTGCTTCGACAAGGAAGAGCCCGCCGGGCACGGCACCGACACCCTGCCGGCCGGGCCGACGCTGTACCTGCCGCTCACTGCCCCCATGCGCGTGCGCGGAGTGCTCGCCATACAGCCGCGCGAAAACGCGCGACTGGCCATACCCGAACAGCGCCGGCTGCTCGACACCTGCGCCTCCCTGCTGGCGATCTCCCTGGAACGCATCCACTACATCGAGGTGGCCCAGAGCAGCACCTTGCAGATGGAATCGGAGCGCATGCGCAATTCCCTGATCGGCGCCATTTCCCATGACCTTCGTACGCCGCTGACGTCGCTGGTGGGCCTGGCAGAAGCCCTGGTGCAGGCCCAGCCGCCGCTGGGCGGCGCGCACCTGGAGCTGGCCAACGGTATCCGCGAGCTGACCCTGCGCATGAACAACCTGCTCAACAACCTGCTGGACATGGCGCGGCTGGAGTCCGGCGCGGTCGAGCTCAAGCGCGCCTGGCAACCGCTCGAGGAAACCATCGGCAGCGCCCTGGCGACTTGCCGGCTGGCACTGGGCGAACGCCAGGTCGAGGTCGCCCTGCCCGCCGACATGCCGCTGGTGCAGGTCGATGCCGTGCTGTTCGAGCGGGTGCTGGTCAACCTGCTGGAGAACGCCGCCAAGTACACCCCGCCGGGCACGCCCATCCACATTGGCGCGGCCGCTCGCCGCAAGAGCTTCGAGCTGTGGATCGACGACTGGGGCCCCGGCGTGCCGCCCGGGCGCGAAGCGACCATCTTCAACAAGTTCGAACGTGGCCGTAAGGAGAGCGCCATCCCCGGAATGGGCCTTGGCCTGGCGCTCTGCAGGACCATCATCGAAGCCCACGGCGGCAGCATCAGCGCCAGCAACCGCCCCGGCGGCGGCGCGCGCTTCCTCATCACCCTGCCGCGTGGCGAACCGCCTCAGGTGCCGGTGGAAGACGAACCCGACGATACGCAGAGGCAGCCATGAACGAACTCCCCACACGAATACTGGTGGTCGAGGACGACGCCACCATCCGCCGTGTCGTGCGCATGGCCCTGGAAGCCGAGGCACTGGAGGTATACGAGGCCGAGGGCCTGCAGCGCGGCCTGCTCGAAGCCGGCTCGCGCGCGCCCGACCTGATCATCCTCGACCTGGGGCTGCCCGACGGCGACGGCATCGAACTGATCCGTGACCTGCGCACCTGGTCGGAGGTGTCGATCATCGTGCTCTCCGCACGAGACAGCGAAGCCTCGAAGATCAGCGCGTTGGACAGCGGCGCCGACGACTACCTGGCCAAGCCCTTCGGCACCGGCGAGCTGCTGGCCCGGGTGCGCAGCCAGTTGCGCCGGCGTCATCCTCACGACAGCGAAGCCGGCGCGCAGGTCTGCTTCGGCGGCATCTGCATCGACCTCAACCGGCGCAGCGTCGAACGCGACGGCGCCCCCCTGCACCTCACCCGCCTGGAGTACCGCCTGCTGGTCCACCTGTGCACGCACCCCGACCGGGTCCTGACCCACCTGCACCTGCTGCGGGCGGTCTGGGGCCCCAGCCACACGGAAGACACCCACTATCTGCGGGTATTCATGGCCAACCTGCGCAAGAAGATCGAAGAGGAACCCGCCCGACCGCGCCACCTGCTGACGGAGGTCGGCGTCGGCTATCGTTTCGTGCCCTAGGCTCGGCCCCGATCAGCCGTGCTTGCGCTCCAGGTAGGCCACCGCATTGGCCAGAGTCGCCAGCTCCGGGTAGTCCTGATGCGGAATCGTCACGCCGGTCAGACGGTGCAGCTCCGCCACGAAGCGCGCGAAATCCGTCTCGTCGAATTCGAACTGCTCGTCGAAGCGGACCTCCGGGTCGAGGGACTCCTCCTCCAGGTCGGGCGCCACGTTGTAAAGAGCCTGGTACACCAGCCGTGCATGGGTTGCGTCGTTCATAAGCACTCCTTCAACCGCATGAGTTCATCGAATGGCTTCGTGAAACAGCCACTAGCGCAGTATGGCGAGGCGCCGCCTGCACTTGTTGATGTCGATCAACTGCCTCCCGACGCCTTCATCCGCTCGAGGTCGGAGGCCCGGTCAATACAACAGGAAGCGCGCGCGGCGCGCCTGGAAGGCCTCCAGCTCGCCTTGCCAGCCGGCCGCTATCGCTCGCGGGTCGGCGCCGGCGCGAATGGACGCGACCACGGTGGCCGACCCTATGCCGCCCAGGGTCTCGTCCAGGCGGAACCTGTCCGGATACAGGCGATGCAGTGCGGCGGCCAGCTCCACGCCCAGGGCGGGCGAATCCAGCGCGTCGCGATCGCTGACGCTGATGCGCACGCCCCGGCAGGCCTGGCCATGGTAGGGGCCGCTGTCGGGTGTGAAGGTCACGGCGGAAAAGCTCGCCCCGGCGATCCGCCGCGTGGCCAGGTAACGGGCGAGTTCGCGGCCGTCGATCCAGGGCGCGCCGACCTGCTCGAAGGGGCTGTCGGTGCCGCGGCCGACGCTGATGTTCGCCCCCTCGATCATGCCGACGCCCGGGTAGAGCGCCGTCTGGCCGAGGCTCCTGAGGTTCGGCGACGGGTTCACCCAGGCCAGCCCCGTGTCGTCGAACCAGTCGCGCCGGGAGTAGCCGCGCATGGTGACCACGTGCAGGTCGGCATGGATCGCCGCCTCCTGATTGTAGAAGCCGGCGAGCTCGCCGAGGGTCATGCCGGGGCGGACCGGGATCGGCCAGTAGCCGGTGAAGGAGGTGCGCCCGGCATCGAGCATCGGCCCCTGGACCTGCGCCCCGCCAATCGGGTCGGGGCGGTCCAGCACCCAGATCGGGATGCCCTTGCGGGCCGCCGCCTCCATGGCATAGGCGAGCGTGGTGCCGTAGGTGTAGAACCGCGCGCCGGCGTCCTGGATGTCGAACACCAGGGCGTCGACGCCGGCGAGCATCGCGTCGCTCGGCCGGCGCGTCTCCCCATACAGGCTATAGACCGGCAGGCCGGTGGAGGGCTCGGCGCCCGAGGCGACCTTCTCGTCGAGCTTGCCGTACAGGCCGTGCTCCGGGCTGAACAGCGCGACCAGCTTCACGCCCGGGGCCTCGCGCAGCAGGTCGATGTTGCGCCGGCCCTTGCGGTCGATCCCGGTCTGGTTGGTGATCAGCCCGACCCTGAGCCCGCGCAGCGGCGCGAAACCGTCTTCGGCGAGGACGTCCAGTCCGCTGCTGACCACCTGCCGGGCAGCCGCATAGCGGGCCAGCGCCGGCCTGGCGCTGGCGATGTCGGCATCGGTGAGCGGCCCCAGCGCGGCGCCGACCGCCTCGGCCACCCGATCGCGCAGCGGCCCGGCGTCGCCACCGTCATCGGGGTGGACGCGGTTGCTCAGCAGGATCACGTAGAGCCGCGCCACCGGGTCGATCCACAGCGAGGTCCCGGTGAAGCCGGTGTGGCCATAGGCGCCGACCGGCGCGAGGGTGTCGCGGTCGCTGGCGAAGGGTGCCGCGATGTCCCAGCCCAGGCCACGCAGGCGCGCCTGGCCGCTCGGCGATTGCGGCAGGGTCATGGCTTCGACGCTTGCGCTCTTGAGCACGCGCACGCCGTCCAGCGAACCGCCGGCCAGCAGCATGCGGGCGAAACGCGCCAGGTCGTCGGCGCTCGAGAACCCCCCGGCGTGCCCCGCCACGCCGCCCATGCGCCAGGCGGTCGGGTCATGCACCACACCCTGGCGACCGTGCGCGGTCGGGGCAATTCGCGGCGACGGCGCCGGTAGGAAGCCGCTGTCGCGCATGCCCAGCGGCGCGAAGACATGGGCCTGGCAATAGCGTTCGAGGGGCTCGCCCGAGACCCGTTCGACCAACTCGCCCAGGACCTCGAAATTGATGTCGCTGTAGCGGTAACGCTCGCCCGGCGGATCGGTCGGGCGCACCGCGATGATCCGCTCCAGTGCGGCGGAACGGCCCTTCCACGGGCGGCTCAGGTCGAGGTCGGCCGGCAGGCCGGAATAATGGGTGAGCAGGTCGCGCACCCTGATCGGCGCCTTGCCGTTCGCGGCGAAGGCCGGCCAGTAGCGGGCGACGGGCGCGTCCAGGTCGAGCCGGCCCCGTTCCGACAACTGCATGATCGCCGTGGTGGTGGCCACCACCTTGGTGAGCGAGGCCAGGTCGAAGATCGTATCCGGGGTCATTGGCAGGTGCTCGGGACGCACCTCCCGCTCGCCATAGGCGGCGCGGTAGTAGACACCGTTTTCGCCACCGATCTGCACCACCGCGCCGGGCAGGTGCCCGGCGGCGATCTCGTCCTGCACGATGCCGGCGATGCGCTGCAGGGCGGCCGGGTCCGGCACCCGGGCGACGGCGGGCCAGGCGCAGGTCAATGCGAGCAGCAGGAGCCAGCGCTTCATGGCTGCGCCTCCCCCTTCAGGCCGTCGGGTCCATAGGCGTTGCGCGGGTTCCAGAGCATCCAGCCGGCGCTGCCGAAGGCTTCGGCGCCTTCGATCTGCGCGCGGATCTGCTCCGCGCCGAAGGTGCGGTGGTCGAAGGCGTAGTCGCGAAAGGCCTGCAGCCAGGGCCTGAAGCGCAGGCTCGACACGCCGGTGCGGCGGCGGGCGTTCTGCAGGGAGAGCTCGACGATCTCGCGCGGGACGGCCACCGGGTTCTTGTAGCCGGGAATGCCGAACTGGAAGCCGGAGGGGTAAAGCATGGGTGACACGTAGTCCAGGTATTGCACCATATCCTCCAGGCGCTGGCCGATGCCGGTATCGTCCAGGTTCCAGAGCACGTAGCCGAAAATGTCCGCGGAAAGGAACACATTATACGGCGCCAGGCGGCCGCGGGCCTCGGCGAGGAAACCGTTGATCGCCTCGACCCGGTTGGCCAGCGTCGGGCGCCTGGCGAACACCAGCCCGGGATGGTCCGGCAGGCGCAGGTAGTCGAACTGGATCTCGTCGAACCCCAGGCGCGCGGCCTCCTCGGCCACGTCGAGCACGTAATCGCGCACCTCGGAACGGAAGGGGTCGGTCCAGGCCAGGCCCTCGCGGTCGACATAGAGCCCGCCGTCCGGGACATGCACCCCCCACTCCGGGTGCAAGCGGGCCAGCGAGTCGTCCTTGAACGCGACTATTCGCGCTATCAGGTAGATTCCGCGGGCATGCAATTGGCCAATCAGCGCGGGCATGTCGCGCACCGTGATCGACTTCTGCGCACCGCTCCCTACCGCCAGTGGCACCGTGCTGCGGTAGGGAATGCGGCCACGGTCGCCCTTGACGTCGATCACCAGGGCATTGAGCTCGGTGCTGCCAATGAGCCGCAGGGCAGCGTCGCGCAGCGCCTGGCTGCCGATGCCGTAGTACGACAGGTAGAGCGCCTTGGGATGGAACGGCGTGAGCCGGATGGTTTGCTGGCGCGGCGTCGGAGAGTCGTCCTGCAGTTGTTGCCGCTGGTAGCCCGGCGCCCGTATGCCCAGCGACTGCGCCGGCGCGGCCAGGGACAGTCGGCCGTCGGCGGCGGTTTTCGCCTCACGGTCCCCCACCGTGACACTGGCCCCGGCAATCGGGTGGCCGGTAGCGTCGTCCAGCACTTCGACGGCGGCGATACCCGCGTGCGCCGACGCGGCCAGGACCAGCAGCGATGCCAGGCATATCCCGCGGCAGGCGGTCCTCATCGTGTCCCCTCCTCCGTGCCGTCGTCCGCAAGGCGCAGGATCGCGGCGAACGCCTTGGCATTCACCGCGTCGGTTATCAGGTAGCGCGGCAAGGCCATGAGGTCGTCCCCCTGGCGCACCGGCCGGTGATCCAGGGTGAAGGCGGCTACGTAGCCGGCCGCCGCGGCGTGCTGCTCCAGCTCGGCATCCCACAGACCGAACGGCCAGGCCAGCAGGTCGACCGGGCGGCCCAGGCGCTTTTCGAGCACAGCCCGCGAGCGCGTCAGTTGGTCATCGACCAGGTGTGCATAGGCCACCGGGTCCAGGCGCCGGCGCTCGCGCATGAAGTTGGGGTGCCAGTAGGTGTGCGACTGGATGTCGAACAGCTGGCTGTCGCGCAGCTCGGCCAACTGCGCCCAGGTCATGGCATAGCTGGCGTTGCTGATCGCCGAGGGATAGATGAACAGGGTCACCGGAATCCGGCGGCGCTGGATGATCGGATACATCACCCGGAACACCGATTCGTGGCCGTCGTCGACGGTGATCACCAGCGACCGCGGGGGCGGCGCGGGGGACCGGCCGGCCAGATAGTCCACCACCTGGCGCAGCGGGATGACCCGGTAGCCGCCGGCCTCGATCAGCCCGAGCTGCGCCTCGAAGGCTTCGGTGCGCACGGTCATGCTGTCCACGGCCTGGGGCGCGAAACGGTGGTACACGAGGATGGGCAACTGGCGTGCTTGAGCTACGAGCGGCAACAGCAAGGCCAGCGAGCACATCAGCCGGGTGAAACGTCGCTGGAGTTTCATGCGCTGCACTGACCGGAGGGAAAGGCGGATACCTTGAGCATAGTCCGCGGCCAGGGGGCGAAAACCATGGCCCAGCCGGGCGGGAAAGGCACTGATACTGCCCGGAACATGGATGCGGACGGGGTCCGTGCAGGGTCTGGCGACGACCGGATGGGTTGAGCTTATGTTCTGTCGGCTCGGACCGCGACCGCATGGGTTTCGTGCCTCAACCCATCCTACGAAGCCGAAGTCAGGCCTTGCCGGGCCGTCTGATTTCGTCGGGCAACGGCCGGGACTGAGGTAACATGCCGCGCCGAAACCTCCGCCCTCCCCGCTGGCTGCCTATGTCCTCGAACGCGCTCTACACCGACCTGTCTTCCTACTACGACCTGATGTGCGCCGACATCGACTACCAGGCGCAGAGCCACAGTGTGCGCCGATTGCACCAGCTGTTCGGCAATTCGGGGCGTCGGCACCTGGACCTCGGCTGTGGAACCGGGCCGCATGTGCGCCATTTCCTCGACTTCGACTGCGGCTACGCCAGCGCCGGGTTGGACATCAACCAGCCGATGCTGGACATCGCCCAGCAGCGTTGCCCCGAGGCGCAGTTCATCTGCCAGGACATGGGCAGTTTCCACGTAGACGAGCCGCTGGACCTGATCACCTGCTTCCTCTACTCGATCCACTACAACGCTGGGCTGGAGCGGCTGCGGGATTGCCTGGCCAGCGTGCATGGCGCACTCGCCGAGGGTGGCGTGTTCTGTTTCAACAGCGTGGACAAGCGGCTGATCGACAACGACTCGTTCGTGCGCCACAGCGTGGAGCACGAAGGCAGCCAGTTCACCTTCGGTTCGGGCTGGTATTACTGCGGCGAGGGCGAGCGGCAGGCGCTGCGTCTGAGCATCGAGAAGACCACGGCCGGCGTGACCCAGAGCTGGCAGGACGAACACGCCATGGTCGCACTGGGCTTCGACGAGATGCAGGCACTGTTGGAGCCGCATTTCGAGGTGCACGTCTTCGAGCACGACTACGAACGAATCACGCCCTGGGGCGGCGCTTCCGGGAATGCCTTGTTCGTCTGCGTGAAGCGCTGAACGCGCGGCCTTGCGCCAGAAACAAAAAAGCCCCGCATTGCAGACTGTGTGAAAACCTAGCCGTCTGAGCACAAGCCAAAGACAATGCCCGTATCGATCGATACGGGCATTGTCTTTTATGGGCTATATCCGCGGTGAAGAGCGTGATCAGGGCAGCTTGTTTCCGGAGTCGCTGGATGAGTTGGTCCCTGAAGAACATCTGGTCCGCGTGATCGAGGCCTATGTGGCGCGACTGGATCTGCAGCGACTTGGCTTCAGCAAGGCGCAGGCGAGCAAGGTTGGACGCCCGGCCGGAGATGATGGCCAAGCGCCGGGCGATCGTCGAACACCCCTCCGGTAACCTGAAACAGTGGGTATTCGGCGCGCGTCGCCTGATTGAGCTGATGGGATGAACCCTCAGAAAAGCAAACGCCCCGAACCAGTCGGGGCGTTTGATTAGCCTTGCTCACAGCGTGTTTTCACACAGTCTGATTGGCGGGGCTTTCTCGTTGCAGGCGCTTAGATCACTTGTACTTGATCAGCTTGCAGGCCTTTCTGGCCGTTGGTGACGCTGAAGGAAACGCGCTGGCCTTCATCCAGGGTTTTGTAGCCGGTGCCTTCGATGGCGCGGAAGTGGACGAATACGTCCGGGCCGCTTTCCGGGGTGATGAAGCCGAAGCCCTTGTCAGCGTTGAACCATTTGACGGTACCGGTTTGGCGAGTTGCCATGATGAATCTCCAATCAATGAAGGAATCAGGCCATGCGACATGCGTGGCGAGACTGTATGCGAAGTGAAGAGGGCCGCAGAGATGGAGAATCGTGAAGACAAATCATCGAACGGTGCCGCTAAACCGCAGGCAGGCCACGAAGCATACAGATTTGGCGCGGAATAGGTAGCGATTTCTCAGGAAACTGCATAAATCTGTCGAATGGTCGGTTTTGCGCGCATTTGCTGCGTATAGTGACCGCTAGCCACCAGCCTGGTGGCTCATCACCTCAGGTGACCCAATGTCCGAGTTCGAGACAAACAAAGCACGTTCGGAGCTGGATAAGAAAATCTCAGCGTTCCTGTCAAAAGGCGGTGAGATCCAGGAGATCCCATCAGGAAGGTATGGCCGCAAGGAGCCGTACAAACGGGCTGAATTCACCCTCGCCAAGCCCAAGAAGCCCGAAGCCTGAGTTTCCCGCGGGTGCCGTAGAAAAAGGCCGTATCTATCGATACGGCCTTTTTTATTCACGTCATTCAGCGCGATCCGGCGATCGCCTTCGACACTAGGGGCCGGGCTGGTAGCGGCTGGCGGCGCGCTGCATCCAGCCTTCGCTGAGCATCTGCCGCAGGGCGGCTTCGATCAGTTGGCGCTCGGAGCCCAACGGGCGCTGGCGGGAGAAGCCGATATAGAGATCGGTGCGGCTGTCGGGCTGGTAGCGGGTCTTGGCGATGCGTTGCGCCAGCTGCGGGTCGCGCAGTTCGTAGTCGACCTGGCAGTCGGTGCCGATCACCAGTTGCAGGCGGCCCAGGGTGAGCATCTGCAACAGCTGGGTTTCGTTGCTCACGCCGAACTTCTTGAGCTTCTTGTCCGAATCGAAGGGCTCGAAGTAGGCAGACTCCAGCACGTAGCCGATGGTGTGGCCGCGCAGGTCTTCGTAGCGGTTGATCTGCCCGGCCACTTCCTTGGTCGCGTACAGGCGCGGCGCGCAGGCGTAGTACGGCTGGGCCAGGTAGTCGATGTAGCGCTCGCGGTCAGGGGTGCGCGCAAGGCCGGTCATCAGGTCCGCCTGGCCGCTCTGCAGTGCGGCCAGGCCGCGCGCCCAGGGCGCGCGATGCACGTCGAAATGCAGGCCGGTGCGGCGTTCGAGCTCGGCCAGCAGGTCCATGTCCAGGCCGGTGATGCGTTCGCCTTCGCCGGCGATGCGGAACGGCGGCCAGTAGTCGGTCATCACCCGCAGCGGCGCACGTTCCGCTGCCACGCCCACACCAGCCAGCGCCAGCAGCAACAGGCCAGCGCCTAGTCGGCTGAAGTACCCGGCACGGGCGATCAGGGGGAAACGGGCGAAGGATCGGCGAAGCATAGGGAGTCCCGAACAATGGCCTGCGCTGCGATTTCGGCGGTTTCTTATAAGGTGGCGCGCCTGTTCGGCGCTTGCGCAGCATCCAAATAGGGCGACCGAAAGAATAGCTTTCCAAAGTGCCATTACGAAACACCCTCGAC
Source organism: Pseudomonas knackmussii B13 (assembly GCF_000689415.1). Taxonomy (NCBI): domain Bacteria; kingdom Pseudomonadati; phylum Pseudomonadota; class Gammaproteobacteria; order Pseudomonadales; family Pseudomonadaceae; genus Pseudomonas; species Pseudomonas knackmussii. Next base: position 3,239,857 of record NZ_HG322950.1, read on the forward strand.
GCAGTGTTCGCGGCGAAATTTCGCTGGCTCAGTCGCCCCAGTCGGCGCCACGCAGACGCTCACTCAGATAGTCGACCAGCGCACGCACCTTGGCCGCCAGGTGCTTGCGCGAGGGATAGACGGCGTAGATGCCCAGATCGAGCGAGCGATAGTGCGGGAGGATTTCCACCAGGGTGCCGCGGCGCAGGTCCTCGTGCAGCATGAAGCTGGGTTGCAGGATCACCCCGCCGCCGCTCAGTGCAATGGCCCGGCAACTGTCGCCGTTGTTGCAGCGCACGGCGGGGCGGGTCTGCACGCTGACCGGCCCGTCCGGGCCGTCGAAGCGCCACTCGTTGCCGCTGGCGAAGTTGCTGTAGGCCACCACCTGGTGCGCGATGAGGTCCGCCGGGGCGAGGATCGGCGGATGCGCCGCAAGGTACTCCGGCGCCGCGCACAGGCGCAGGCGCGTAGAGGCCAGGCGCCGGCCGATCAGCGACGAGCTTTCCAGGCGGGCGATGCGGACCGCCATGTCGTAGCCCTCGTCCACCAGGTCGACCACGCGGTCGTTGAGCACGATGTCCAGCTCGACCTTCGGGTGCGCCGCCATGAAGCCGGCCCACAGCGGCGCCAGGTGCTGCACGCCGAAGCTCACCGGCACGTTCACCCGCAAGGTGCCGCTGGGCTCCTGGGAACCGGACAACACGCTGCCCTCGGCGACATCGAGCAGCGCCAGGATTTCCCGCGCCTGCTGGTAGAACAGCCGCCCCGCCTCGGTCAGCGAGAGGCGCCGCGTCGTGCGCTGCAGCAGGCGCGCGCCCAGGCGCTCTTCCAGAGCGCCGACATGCCGCGATACCGCCGCCTTGGACATCCCCAGGGCGTCCACCGCCGCGGTGAAGCTGCCTTTGTCGACCACAGTGCAGAACACCTGCATCTCCAGCGCACGATCCATATTTGTCTCACTTTTCGGAACTATGAGTCACACCAAGGCCTGTTTATCCCACACGAAACGCCCAATAGGCTACGTCTCATCGTCAACGAGCCTTGCGAGGCAGACATGAAGATCACCCTCATCGGCACCGGCAACATGGGCAGCGCCTTCGCGCTGCGCCTGTCCCAGGCCGGGCATGACACCCGCCTCACCGGCCGCGACCTGGACAAGGCCCGCGCCCTGGCCGCGCAGTACCCGAACGTCGAGGCCTACCCGGCCGACCAGGCGCTGGGCGACAGCGCCGTGGTGATCGTCGCCACGGCCTATGCCGATGCGCTGCCGGCGCTGCGCAGCCTGGGCGACCTGAGCGGCAAGGTGGTGATCGATATCACCAACCCGCTGACGCCCGACTACATGGGCCTGACCCTCGGCCATAGCACCAGCGCCGCCGAGGAGATCGCCCGCGCGCTGCCGCAGGTGCAGTTGGTCAAGGCCTTCAACACCCTGTTCGCCCAGGTGCTGGCCGACGGCCCGGCCTTCGCCGATGGCCAGCGCGGCAGCGTGTTCGTCGCCAGCGACAGCGAGCGCGCCAAGCAGACCGCCATGGCCCTCGCCGACAGCTTCGGCTTCGACACCGTCGACGCCGGCGGCCTGGTCAACGCTCGCTACCTCGAGCCCCTGGCCGGCCTGAACATCTACCTCGGCTACGGCGCCGGCCTGGGCACCGCCATCGCCCCCGCCTGGCTGCACAAGTGAGCACCCGGACATGAACAACGCCTACCCCGTCCTCTTCGTCTCCCACGGCGCGCCGACCTTTGCCATCGACCCCGGCATTGCCGGTGCGCGCCTAGCCGAGCTGGGTCGCGAATTGCCGCGCCCGACCGCCATCGTGGTGATCTCGCCGCACTGGATGACCCGCGGCGGCGTGCGCATCGGCGCCAGCGCCGCGCCCAAGACCATCCACGACTTCGGCGGCTTCGCCGATGAGCTGTACCGCCTGCAATACCCGGCGGCGGGCAGCCCCGAGCTGGCCGGGCGCATCCAGCAGCTGCTGGCCGATGCCGGCTGGCAAGCCGAGACCGACGCCCAGCGCGGCCTCGACCACGGCGCCTGGGTGCCGCTGCTGCACCTGATGCCGGCCGCCGATGTACCGGTGGTGCAGGTCTCGCTGCCCTGGCCGCTGCTACCGGAAAACGCATTCAAGCTCGGCGAAGCCCTGCGCCCCCTGCGCGAAGCCGGCGTGCTGCTGCTCGCCTCCGGCAGCCTGACCCACAATCTCTACGAATTCCGCGGCCACCACGGTGCCCCGGCGGAGTACGTCACCCGCTTTGCCGCCTGGACCGCCGAAGCGCTGGCCGAGCATGACCTGCCGAGCCTGTTCGACTACCGCCGCCTGGCCCCCGCCGCCGAGCGCGCGCACCCCAGCGACGAGCACCTGATTCCGCTGTTCGTGGCCCTGGGCGCGGCCGGCGAGGACTATCGCCTGCGCATTCTGGAAGGCGGCGTCGCCTACGGCATGCTGGCCATGGACAGTTACCTGTTCAGCAGCGCCGACACCCCGGAGAGCCAAGCCGCATGAACCCGAACGCCAGCTTCGCCACCTTGCAGCAGGAGCCCGAATCCGGCCTGCAGTTCCGCCGCATATCCGTCGTCGGCGAGCCCCGCGCGCGACTACTGCTGCTGCACGGTGTGGGCGGCAACGAGAGCAACCTTGCCGCGCTCGCGCCGCATCTGCCCAAGGGCCTGGAAGTGCTGTTGCTGCGCGCGCCGCTGCAAATCGCCCCACAAGGCTTCGCCTGGTTCCAGGTGAATTTCACCGCCAACGGGCCGGTGATAGATGCCGAGCAGGCCGACGCCAGCCGCGTGCAGTTGCTGCGCTTCATCGAGGCGCTGCCGAAAGTGCCGACGGTGATCGGCGGCTTCAGCCAGGGCGGCATTCTCAGTGCCAGCGTCGGCCTCAGCGCGCCGCAGCTGGTCGCCGGCTTCGCGCTGCTCAGCGGACGCATCCTGCCCGAGCTCGAGGCGCACATCGCCGCGCCCGAGGCGTTGCGTTCGCTGTCCGCGTTCATCGCCCACGGCCACCACGACGACAAGCTGCCGCCGAGCTGGGCCGAGCGCGCCGATGCCTGGCTGCAGCGCCTGCAGGTACGGCACAGCTCGCACCGCTACGACATGGGCCATGAAATCGTCGCCGAAGAAGTCGCCGACCTCGCCGACTGGCTGCGCGCCACCCTGCCCCTCGAATAACCCACCCGGAGAGACCACCATGATCGACAACCGTACTGCTCCCTACGCCGCCCTCGCACTGCGCGTCGCCCTCGGCGTGATGTTCCTGGCCCACGGCCTGACCAAGCTTCTGGTGTTCACCCCGGCCGGCACCGCCGGGTTCTTCCAGTCGGTGGGCTTCCCCGGCTTCCTCGCCTACCCGGTGATCGCCTTCGAGATCCTCGGCGGCGCCATGCTGGTGCTGGGCGTCTATGGCCGCTGGGTCGGCGCCGCGGCGGTGGTGCAACTGCTGGCCGCCTCCAGCGTGCACTTCGGCAACGGCTGGGGCTTCTCCAACCCCAATGGCGGCTGGGAATACCCGGTGTTCCTCGCTGTCGCGGCGCTGGTCGTGGCCCTGCTGGGCGACGGCGCCCTGGCGCTGAAGCCGGCCAAAGCCGACTGAACCTAGCGACGCTTGGTCCGCATGGTCTTGTGCGAGCTCGCCGAGTCGGTGGGTTCGCGCACGTCCGCCGGGCGATAGCCGCGGTCGAAGAAGTTGATCAGGGTGCCCAGCACCACTATGGCGACGACTATGGTCAGGCCGATATCAAACGAGTCCATGGAATCTCCTTGAGGACGATGGCCAGCGCTGGCCACGCGGTGAGCGCAGCCATGACGGTTGGCGGAATGAGCGGGAAACGGCTTCAGCCGGTGGTTCGCGGCGGTCCGTTGGCGAGCAGACGGCGCAAGGCCAGGAGCATCAGCCCGGCCAGCAGGGCCAGGGCGAGCACGAACAGCGGATAGGAAATCCACCAGGGAATGGCGTGGGTCATCATGCTGTATTCGGACATGCCGCCAATGCCGGCGATCAGGTTCAGCGGCAGGAATACCACGTTTATCAAAGTCAACTTGCGCAGCATTTCATTCATGCTGTTGTTCAACAGATTGCCGCGCGCATCCATCAATCCTGCGCAAACCGACGAATAGATTTCCGCCTGCTTGAAACACTGGTTGTTTTCGATCAGCAAATCATCCAGCAAGGCAACTTGCTGCTCGCTCAAGTGCAACTTTTCCGCGTGATTGCGCAAGCGGGTCAATACACTTCCGTTGCTTTGGATGGCATTGAGGTAATACACCAGGCTTTCGCTGAGATTGAACATCTGCAGCAGGTGCTTGTTGTGCATCGACTGGTTGAAACGCTGTTGCAGTTCGCGCGCCACCAACTTGATCACCTTCAGGTGCCCTTGATAGTGGTGGATGTTGTCCAGCAGCACCGCCAGCAACACATCCAGCGGCTGGCGCAGGTCGTGCCGCGCGGCCAGGCCGCCGAGCAGCGAGTCGGAATTGGCGATCAGCAGCAGGCCGCGTGCGTCGAGCAACATGCCGAAGGACGACACCTCGAAGGCGAAGCTGTCGCCGCCGGTGTAGTTCTGCGGGCGCTGCCAGATGACGAACAGCGACGCGCCGTGGAACTCGACGCGCGCCACCTCGTCCGGGTCCAGCGCCGAGGCCAGGGCGTGGCCATCCAGGCCGAAGCGCTCCTGCAGCCAGGCGCGCTCCGCCGCGTCGGGGGCGACGCAGAGCTGGATCGGCGCCTGTTCGTCGGCGCAGGGCAGCAACTTGCCTTCCAACAGCACATGGCGCTGGCGCATCGTCGCGGTCCCCGGCTCAGTTCGCCCGTCCGCGGCGCTTGGCCTCGAGACGGCTGATGAAGGCTTGCAGCACCTGGGCGTAGAGGTCGTCCTGCAGGCAGGCGTCCTCGATGCCGGCGTCCAGGTTCGGATTGTCGTTCACCTCGATCACCACCACCTTGCCGTCGACTTCCTTGAGGTCCACCCCGTAGAGGCCGTCGCCGATCAGGCTGGCCGACTTCACCGCCAGCTCGACCACCTCGCGCGGGGCTTCGTCGATGGGCACGGTGCGGCATTCGCCGATGACTTCCGCCCCCTGCGCGCGGTGATTGACGATCTGCCAGTGGCCCTTGGACATGAAGTACTGGCAGGCGAACACCGGCTTGCGGTCGAGCACGCCGATACGCCAGTCGTAGGGCGTGAAGAGGAATTCCTGGGCCAGCAGCAGGACCGAGTGCTCGAACAGCTCGGCGCTGGCGGCGGCCAGCTGCTGCGGGTTTTCCACCTTGATCACGCCGCGCGAGAAGCAGCCGTCGGGGATCTTCAGCACCAGCGGGAAGCCCAGGCGCTCGCCGACCTTTTCCAGCTCGTGGGGGTTGTCGCGGTACAGGATCTCCGTGGCCGGCATGCTCAGGCCGTGGCTGCGCAGCAGGTCGGTCAGGTAGACCTTGTTGGTGCAGCGCAGGATCGAGGTCGGGTCGTCCATGACGATCAGCCCCTCGTTCTCGGCCTTCTTGGCGAAGCGGTAGGTGTGGTCCTCGACCCGTGTGGTCTCGCGGATCAGCAGCGCGTCGTACTCGGCCAGCCGCGCGTAGTCCTTCTTCTCGATCAGCTCGACGTCGATGCCCATGCCCTTGCCGACGCGGATGAAGTTCTCCAGCGCGCGGGCGTTGGACGGCGGGAGGCGCTCGTCGGGGTTGTGCAGGATGGCCAGGTCGTAGCGCGCCAGGTGCCGCGAGCGCGGCGCGCGCCAGACCTTGCGACTGAAGGCGTCGAGGGCGTTGGCGAACTGGTCTTCCTGGCTCTCGCGCAGCTTGTGCAGCGAGCCGGGGCGAATCCCGGCGATCTGCCAGGTGTCGCCCTTGCGGAATTCCACCAACAGGATCGGGCACGGAAACGCCTCGAACAGCTGCCGGGCGATGTCCTGCAGCGGCTCCAGGTCGGTGCGGCCGAAATACAGGCTGAGGGTGAAGGCTTCGGCGGTGGCGAAGGGGTGCTTGCCCAGGGCCTTCTCCAGCGACCGTTCCAGGTCTTCCAGGGCCAGGCCGTAGAGCGACTTGCGCGCCAGCTCGCTCAAGGTCCGCACCGACGGGATTACCTTGTGCCCGCGTGCCTCGGCCAGCAGCGAGCAGTAATAACCATGGCCGAGGTATTTGAAGTTGCGGCACAAGTTGATGACTTGCACGCGCTTGCTGCTGTCGCAACTGGGCGATTGTTCGAGGTATTCCCGCGCCGTCAGCATGTCTTCGCTGGGCAAATAGGAAGACCAGTCTTCCTTGCGTTCGACAATGATCAGGACCTGGCTTGAACGCCGCTCCGGGTTGTTCACCAGTGGCACTTTATCGAATGCTTCAAGGGGACTTGCGGAGGAACTTTCGCGAAAGTTAGCTTGCAACGAAGACATCTGTCTCGTACCCATCGAGAAGTGACGTGTTGCTATTAATCACTATCGCCGACAAATGTCTTCGATCATTACGCAAGCTTTACGGGAACCCATGGACTTCTTATATCGAATTGCCGATTCGGCCGATCTTCCGGCACTGCTGCAGGTGGAAAACCAGGCCTTCACAGGCGACCGCCTGAGCCAACGCAGTTTCCGCACCCTGCTCCAGCGTCAAAGCGCCCGAGTGGTCGTCGCCGAAGCGGCGGAAGGATTGCTCGGATATGCGCTTGTGCTGTTCCGCCGGAACACACATGTGGCGCGTCTGTACTCCCTGGCGATCACGCCCGGCGCGCGCGGGCTGGGCCTGGGCGCCGGCCTGCTGGAACAAGCTGAACGCTGCGCCCATGACCGCGCTTGCCGCGCCTTGCGCCTGGAAGTGCGGATCGACAACGCCCCCGCCATCGGCCTCTACGAGCGGCGCGGCTACCGGCGCTTCGGCAGCCACACCGGCTACTACGCCGACGGCGCTGACGCCTGGCGCTACGAAAAGGCGCTGTCGGCGTCCTGATTCGGAGCCTGTCAGGAGTGCGCCACCTGCCCTGCGCCAGCGCCCGCATTTGGCGCTGGCGCGAAGCGGTTCAGCACGTGATCGGCCATGCCCCGCGCCAGCTCTTCCTCGCCGAAGAAGATGGTGCCAATGCCCTCCTGGCGCATCAGCTCGGTTTCATCGTCAGTGTGGGTGCGCACCACGATCTCGATATCCGGGTTGAGCGTGCGGGCGATCTCGACCATGTGCCGGGCGCTCATGGCATCCGGCGAGGCCACCACCAGCATCGCGGCGTTGACGATGTGCGCCTGGATCAACACCCCTGGCTCCACCGCATTACCCGATACAGCAGCCAACCCCTGGCTGCGCAGTTGCTCGACCAGCTCGCGGTTCTGCTCGGCAACCACGAAGGGGATGCCCTGTTGCAGCAGGGCCCGCGCGATGCGTCGGCCGACCCGGCCGTAGCCGACCAGCACGACCTGCCCTTCGAGGTACTTGCGGTCGGTGCTCATCGGCAGCTCGGCATAGGGATCGGTGCGCTGCTCCAGGCGCCGGGCCAGCGCCGAGTGCGCCACCGCCCAGCGATTGAGCGGCCCGACGGCGGCGAACAGCAGCGGATTCAGCGCTATCGACAGCAGTGCGCCGCACAGCACCAGGCTCATCCCCTCCTGCGGCAACAGGCCGAGGGCCAGACCCAGTCCAGCGAGGATGAAAGAGAACTCGCCGATCTGCGCCAGGCTCGCCGAGGCCGTCAGCGCGGTGTTCAGCGGATAGCGCAGGCCCAGCACCAGGACCATGGCGGCCAGGCTCTTGCCGAGCATGATGATGGCGACCACGCCAAGCACGCGCAGCGGCTGTTCGAGGAGAATCGCCGGCTCGAAGAGCATGCCCACCGAGACGAAGAACAGCACCGAGAAAGCGTCGCGCAGCGGCAGCGATTCCTGCGCCGCGCGGTGACTGAACTGCGACTCGCGCATCACCATCCCGGCGAAGAACGCACCCAGGGCGAAGGACACGCTGAACAGCTTCGCCGCACCGAAAGCGATGCCGATGGCGGCGGCGATCACCGCCAGGGTGAACAGCTCGCGCGAGCCGGTGCGCGCCACCTGCCAGAGCATCCAGGGCAGCAGGCGGCGTCCGGCGACGAGCATTAGGGCGATGAAGGCGCCGACCTGCAGCAGGGTCTGGCAGATCGTCAGCCACAGAGGCCCGCTCGCCTCCGCCGCAGCGCTGGCGTTGCCACCGAGCACCCCGGCCAGCGCCGGCAGGAGGACCAGCACCAGCACGGTGGCGAGGTCTTCCACCACCAGCCAGCCGACGGCGATTCGACCGTTCATGCTGTCGAGCAGGCCGCGGGTTTCCAGCGCCTTGAGCAGCACCACGGTGCTCGCGCAGGACAGCGACAGGCCGAACACCAGGCCGGCGCCCCAGTTCCAGCCCCACCAATGCGCGACCACTGCGCCCAGCGCGGTGGCCAGGCCCATCTGCACGATGGCGCCGGGCACGGCGATGCGCTTCACCGCGAGCAGGTCCTTGAGCGAGAAATGCAGGCCGACGCCGAACATCAGCAGCATCACGCCAATCTCGGAGAGCTGCGAAGCCAGGTGCACGTCCGCGACGAAGCCCGGCGTGGCCGGGCCGATGATGATCCCCGCGAGCAGGTAGCCGACCAGCGCCGGCACCTTGCAGCGCTCGGCCAGGAAGCCCAGCACCAGCGCGATGGCGAAGCCCGCGGCAAGCGTGCTGATCAGAGAAATACCGTGCTCCATGGTGCGCCTCCCGCGATCCCGAATACGTCTGTGCAACGGGATTTTGTGCCGCGGGAGACCCTGGAGACACGCAAGCTTTTGTTACATCAAGTTCGGAAAGGGCCTACGGCAGCTTCGGCCCCATCCTCTGGACAACCGCTTCAGGCCTTGGCCGCAGCCAGGTAGGCGCCCAGACGCCGGCCCATCTCTTCGCCCAGGGCCTGCAGGCCGCTCATGGGGCGGACCATGACTTCGAACTCGACGATCTTGCCCTGTTCGTCGAAGCGGATCATGTCGATGCCCTTGAGCTGCTTACCGCCGACCTGGGCGCTGAACTCCAGGACCACACTCAGGCCATCGGCGGTGGCCAGTTCGCGGTGGTAGGTGAAGCCCTCGAAGACCTGCAGCACCGTGTTGAGGATCATCGACACCACCGGTGCGCCGGGATACGGCGTATGCGCCATCGGCGAGCGGAACACCGCGTCGGGCGCCAGCAGTTCGGGCAGCTTGCTCAGGTCCTTGCGCTCGACCATCGCGTGCCAGCATTGCAGCGACGCGGCGGCCTGGGGGTGCAGTTGCAGTTCGGACATCGTCGGTTCCTCCGATTCTTGTGATTGCCGCGCCCCTGGCGCGGTGACGGGAACCGACGATACGACCCGCCCCGGCCGCGCTCAATGATCGGAAATGACAGACCTATGATCCTGGCGCACAAGCGCGCGGATCAGTGGTGCGCCGGGGTGACCAGGAAGGTCTGCAGCTCTGGCTCGTCGTCCAGCACTATGTCGCGCACCGGACGCGGCAGCTCGGCGAACACCGCGCGCCAGAACGCCTGGGCGGCTTCGTCCTGGCGATAGAAGCGCACCAGCCAGGCATCGTTGCCGTTGCCCAGCACCTGCAAGGCCACCGCACTGCCGACACCCATGCGGCGGTACTTCTTGAGCACGAACAGGTCGGCCAGCTCCAGCGCGCCCAGGCCGCTCAGGTCGTTGCTCTCGATCAGCAGGAAACCGGCGATGTAGCCATCGACCAGGATCAGGTTGGCGCTCCACTGCGGGTCCTGCCAGTAACGCACCAGGTGCTCCTCGTGGATGTAGAAGCGGCCGTCGGCCTCGACGTCCTCCTGCTCCCAGTCGGACGATTCGTAGGCGTAGTACTGGTAAAGATTGCGGATGATATCGGCCTGCTCCGCACTGGTGCGCAGCAACTCGACGGTGCCGCCGCTCATGGCCGGGGCTCCTCGATGAAGCGCGGGAACGGCAAGCAAAGGGCATTGGGATACATGGCAGTCTCGGTACGAAGAAGGACGGCGAACACCGCCGTTGCAGGTGCCGCCGATTATCGCAGAACAGCGGCGCCTGCGGACCTCCGGATGCGCTCCATCGATGCCCAGGACAGTACCGGTCGGTCACACTCGGCGCTTTCGGCTGGCTCCATTTTTGCTTTAACGTGCGCGCCAATTACCGAAGCCCGTCGTCCCCCAATCATGAAGCTGCATCAACTGCGCGCCCTGCTCGCCATCAGCGAGAACGGCAGCATCCAGGAAGCCTCGCGCCTGCTGGGCATCTCCCAGCCGGCCCTGTCGAAAAGCATCAAGGAGCTGGAAACCGAGCTGGGCGTGTCGCTGCTCGTGCGCTCCAACCGTGGCATCACCATCACCGGCTACGGCGAGCGCCTGGTGCGCAGCGCACGCCTGGCTGTGGAGGAAGTGCAGCGCGCGCAAGTCGAGATCGACACCCTCAAGGGCAACATCGGCGGCCGCGTGGCCATCGGCGTGTCACCGGTCACGCCCAGCCGGCAATTCGCCGACTGCGTGCAGGCGTACCGCAAGCGCCATCCCGAGGTGCAATTGCAGATTGTCGAGCTGCGCCCGGCGAAGCTGCTGGAAGGCGTGCGCGAAGGTCAGCTGGACATGGCGCTGACCTCGCAACCCATGCCTCAGGAACTGGACGGCCTGCACTGGCAACAGCTCTACACCCACGTCACCACCCTGGCGGTACGCAAGGGCCACCCCTTGAGCGGTGCCCGCTCGCTGCACCAACTGCTCGACCAGGAATGGCTGCTCTCCGACCCACTGGAACTGACCCAGGCCCGCGAGCTGTTCCGCGCGCACCAGGTCGAGCCGCCACAACGCATCATCGAGTGCGATTCGGTGGTGCTCTACGTCGAACTGGCCGGCAGCACCGATGCGGTGAGCTTCTGGTCGCGGCGCATGTTCAACCTGCCGGTGGTTTCCGACGCGCTGGTGCCGCTGGAGATCGCCGAGAGCACGCCGCGCTCGGGCATCTCGCTGGTGTCGCGGCCCACCGAACTGCTGACCCGCGAGGCGCGCTCGCTTTTCGACGACCTGGTCGAGGCGTTCAGGGAAGCGCCGCTGTAGTCATCCCGCCTTTCACGCCTTGTCCGCAGCACCCGCCGCGCGGCTGGCCTTGAAGGCTTCGCGGCGGGCGTCGCGCTCGCTGACGTAGGCCGCGCTGGGCTGGCTGATCAGGTCGCCCCGTTTCAGCGGCGCGCCGCAGCTTTCGCACACCGTTCCGAGCCCGGCCGGCTTGCCGCAGGCGCGGTGCAGCATATTTACCGCAACACCCTCCTCCGGCGCCTTGCACCAGTTTTCACCCCAGGCCCGCAGGGCGAGGATCACCGGATAGAAGGCCTCGCCCTTGGGCGTCAGCACGTACTCGTAGCGCAGCGGTCGCTTGCTGTAGGCGTGGCGTTCGATCAGGCCGTCAGCGGCCATGTTCTTCAGGCGCGCGGCGATCATCTGCGGCGTGCCGCCGGTCTGCGCCTGGATCTCGTCGAAGCGCAGGTTGCCCATGAACAGTTCGCGCAGCACCAGCACGGTCCAGCGATCACCCACGAGCTCCTCCGCCCGCGCTATCGGGCAGAGCGTCGGCGCCGTGTTCTTGGTTCCCGACATAAGGTCGTTCCCTTGGCAAAATCTGTTGATATGATTTTCATAGTAACTAAAAACACCCGCCCGTCCACCACCAGCGGACGGCATGCCACCCCGGAGAATGTCCATGTCGAAGCACAGCTATCCCCTCGACCGTACCGCCTACCTGCTGGTCGATCCGTACAACGACTTCCTGTCCGAAGGCGGGCTGATCTATCCGCACATCGAACCCATCGCCAACCAGGTCGGCCTGCTCGACAACCTGCGCGCGCTGGACCGCAGCGTGCGCAGCATCGGCCTGCCGGTGTTCATCGTACCGCACCGCCGCTGGGAAGCCGGCGACTACGAGGACTGGGCGCACCCCTCGCCCACCCAGTGCAAGATCATGCACGGCCACCACTTCGCCCGTGGCGAATGGGGCGGCGAGTGGCACCCCGACTTCGCTCCGCGCGAAGGCGACACCGTGGTGTCCGAGCACTGGGGCTCCAGCGGCTTCGCCAACACTGACCTGGACTTCCGCCTCAAGCAGAAAGGCATCACCCACGTGATCATCGTCGGCTTGCTGGCCAACACCTGCATCGAGTCCACCGCGCGCTACGCCACTGAACTCGGCTACCACGTGACCCTGGTGCGTGACGCCACCGCCGCTTTCAAAGCGGAAATGATGCATGCCGCCCATGAGCTCAACGGCCCGACCTTCGCCCACGCCATCCTCACCACCAGCGAGCTGATCGCAACGCTGGAAGCCCACTGACCACCATCCTTCGTTACCGCGCGCCGCAAGGCGCGCCGGTGCCCGCCATCCGAGGTAAAGCGCAATGCAACTGACCGGCAATCTGTTCATCGGCGCCCATGAGGTCGCCGCCAGCGAAGGGACCCTCCAGGCCCTCGCCCCGGCCACTAACGAACTCATCGAACCGCCTTTCGCCCTTGGCGGAAGCGCGGAGGTCGAACGCGCCGCAACCCTGGCGGACGAGGCGTTCGACAGTTACAGCCACACCAGCCTCGCCGAACGCGCGGCCTTCCTCGAACGCATCGCCGACAACCTCGACGCGGTGCGCCAGCCCCTCGCCGCGCGCGCCGCGCTGGAAACCGGACTGCCCCAGGCGCAGCTGGAAGGCGAAGCGGCAAAGGCTGCCACGCAGTTCCGCCAGTTCGCCGAGGTGGTGCGCCGGGGCCGCTTCCTGCACCTCGCCATCGACCCCGAGCAGCCCGAGCGGCAACCGCGCCCGCGCATGGACCATCGCCTGCAGAAGATGGCGATCGGCCCGGTAGCGATCTTCGGCGCGAGCAACTTCCCGATCGCCTACTCGGTAGCCGGCGGCGACACCGCCTCGGCGCTGGCCGCCGGCGCGCCGGTGATCCTCAAGGCGCACAACGCGCACCCCGGCGCCTCGGAAATCATGGCCCGGGCGATTCGCCAGGCCGTCCGCGACTGCGGCCTGCACGAAGGCGTGTTTTCCATGCTGCGCGGCGGCGGCAATGCCCTGGGCGAAGCACTGGTCGAGCATCCGCTGGTCAAGGCGGTGGCGTTCACCGGTTCGGAGCGCGGCGGCATGGCCCTCTACCGGCGCGCGCAACTGCGCCCGGAGCCGATCCCGGTGTTCTGCGAGATGACCAGCGTGAACCCCACGTTCGTCCTGCCCCATGCAGTGGAAGAACGCGGCGCGTCAATCGGCGACGGCTTCATCGAACGGATGCTGGTGAACGTCGGCCAGGCCTGTCTCAAGCCGGCCATCCTCGTCGCCGTCGAAGGCGACGGGCTCGATGCGCTGCGCCAGGCGATGATCCAGCGGTTACGCACGTCGCCAGCCCGAACCATGCTGACGCCCGGCATTCATGCGGCCTACGGCGAAGGGCTCGATGCGTTGCTAAGTGCAGGCGCGCAACGCATCGCCGAGGGCTCGCCCGCAGAGGCGGCAAACGACGGCGCCGCCGCGCTGCTCGAAGTGGACGGCCGCCGCTTCCTCGCCGAACCGGTGCTTGCCGGCGAAGTCTTCGGCCCGGCGGCGCTGCTGGTGACGGTCAGGGACACCGAGGAAATGCTGGCCGTTGCGCGCTCCCTGCGCGGGCAACTCTCGGCGACCCTGCAGCTGGAGAACGGCGACCTGCCGCTGGCGCGCCGGCTGTTGCCGATCCTCGAAAGACGCACCGGGCGCATCGTGGTCAACGCCTTCTCGCACCCACAGGAAGTGTCTTTCGCCTCCATCCACGGCGGCCCCTTCCCGGCCAGCACCGACAGCCGTTTCACCTCGGTCGGCATGACCGCCATCGAGCGCTTCCTGCGGCCGGTCTGCTACCAGGGCTTTCCCGATGAGCTGCTGCCCGAGGCGCTGCGCGCGGCCAACCCGCTGGGCCTGCCGCGCAGCCTGGACGGCCAGTAAGAGCGAAGCGGCGGCCGGCGCACCCGGTCGCCGCCCGGCTCAGGCGCGGCCTTCGGCGGCCTCGATGAGGTCGAGGAAATCGCGCGCCGTCTCTTCCAGGTAGAGGCCCGCGCGGTAGTCCGGCTTCACCGCGTCCCAGCCGGCGATCACCGCCTGCGGCCGCTCGATGAAGCGGCCGACGAGATGGAAGTCGGCGTCGAGCACAAGCACCACGGGAATGGCGATGCTGTCCAGGCCGAGGCGTTCCTGCAGGTCGTCCTCGGCGCGGCCCTTGGAGATCACGGCCAATTGCAGAAGCGGCTGGCGACGCTGCATCCAGTCCAGCACCGTGACGTTGATCTGGCAGTCCGGGCACCACATCTCGCCGACCACCAGCAGGTGGTAGCGCCCCTGCACGGCGGCCAGTCGCTGCAGGGTTTCGGTGCCCATGGCTGCCGGCTGCCCGAGCTTGTCCCGGATGGTACCCACGGCAGCGATTTCCGCCGGCAGGCCGTGGGCGACGAAGGCGTCGAAGCCTTCACCGATGGCGAAAAGTTCCTGGTAGGAGGCCATGGGGGGTTCCTCGAAAGCGAAAAGAGATGCGGCATCTGCAGGATGCGGATCTTATCCGCGAACGACCACCTGCGGGCATTTCCCGTGAAGGTCCCCTGCCCTCGATATACCCGCACCGATGCATCCGTAGGGCGCATAACCGTTCGCGGTTATGCGCCGCAGCCCGGCACGGAACGGCGGATAACCCCTTCGGGGTTATCCGCCGGCTAGCTCTGATCGCGAGAACCGCAGGATCAACCTCTCGATCAGTACTTCCAGGTCACCGACGCGGTGAAGTTGCGCGGGTCGCCGAAGTTGCTCTGGGCGTAGCGCAGGCTCTGCAGGTACTTCTCGTCGGTCAGGTTGTTCAGGTTGAGCTGGGTGCTCCAGTTCTTGTCGATCTCGTAGGAAGCCATCAGGCCGACCAGTGCGTAGGCGTCCTGGGTGGCTTCCGGCGCGGCGTCGCTGGTGGTCTTGCTCTGCCAGCTCAGGTTGCCGCCGACCTTGACCTTCGGCGCCATCGGCAAGCGATAGGTGAGCGCCGAGTTCAGCTGGTGGCGCGGGATGTACAGGCGCGCACGGTCGTGGTCGGCGTCGGTGATGTAGACGTAGGTGTAGCCGCCGCTCAGTTCCAGCCCCGGGGCGCCTCCGCCCGCGGCCGCCAGCTCGACGCCCTGGCTCTCGAAACTCATGCCTTCGTAGTAGGAGCCGCCGACGCTGGCGTCGTAGCCGGCGTATTCCGCGACGTTGTCCTGCTTGGTATGGAACACCGCCGCCGAGACGTTCAGCTTCTTGTCCAGCAGCAGGCCCTTGATGCCCGCCTCGTAGCTCTTGCCTTCCAGCGGATCGAGCACCTGGGCGTGCGAGTCGAGGTAGTACTGCGGATTGAAGACCTCGGTGTAGCTCGCGTAGAGCGAGTACTCCGGGGTCAGGTCGTAGACCACGCCGTAGTACGGCGTGACCTTGCCGTGGATGCGCACATCGCGCGGCGAGCCGTAGTTGTCGCCGTCGCTGTCGGCGCTGAGCATGCGCGCGCCGGTGATCAGGTGCAGGTCGTCGGTCAGGCTCCAGCGCGCCGCGCTGTAGAGGCTCTTCTGGCGATCGGTGAAGTCGGCGGTGTCGCTGTCGTTGGCGATGTCGTAGGTCGGCCGCGGGATGCTGCCGTGCAGCGCGTCTTCCAGCGAGACCGGCATGTAGTAAAGCGCCGAGCCGTACAGGGAGCGCTCGCTGCCGTTGGAGCGCGCGGCGCTGGCGCCGAGGGTCAGCTCGTGCTCGCGGCCTAGCAGGCTGAACGGGCCGCTCAGGGAGCCGTCGCCGACCAGCTCGCGGTACTTGCCCTTGTACTTCGAGCCCAGGCCGGTGTAGCCGGTCGGCGAGGTCGCGTCGCTGTACATGTAGAACATCTGGGAGTCCTCGCGGTGGTCGACGCCGGTGACGGTCAGCTTCGACTGCCAGTTGTTGGCGAAGTCGTGGGTCCATTCGGCGAACGCGCGTTGCACGTGCACGTCCCAGTAGACCCAGGGCTGCGAGATGTTCGAGTGGGTGCTGCTGTAGTGGATCGGCTTGCCGTTGGCATCCACCAGCGGCAGCGCGCCCCAGCTGGCGCCGTTGGCGTTGGTCTTCTGGTCCTCGAAGCCAAGGGTCAGGACGTCGCTGTCGGAGAGGTCGAAGGCCAGCTCACCGCTGAAGATGTTCTTCTCGCGCGAGTAGCGGTCGAGGTAGGAGTTGCCGTTCTCGTTGGCGTAGATCACCCGGCCACGGACGTTGCCGCTTTCGGTGAGCGGGCCGGAAACGTCGACGTCGACGCGGCGCTTGTCCCAGGAACCGGCGCTGAGCGTGACGGAAGCCTCGGGGGTATAGGTCGGGCGCTTGCGCACGAAGTTGACCGTCGCCGAGGGGTTGCCGGTGCCGCCCATCAGGCCGTTGGCGCCGTGCACGATGTCGATCTGCTGGTAGGGCGCGGTGTCCACGTCGCCGACCAGCAGGCCGTAGGTCAGCGGCATGCCCACGCCGTCGTACTGGAAGGTGTTGATGTCGAAGCCGCGCGCGGTGAAGTAGGTGCGGTCGGTCTCGACCTTCTGCACGTTGACCCCCGGGGTGTTGCTCAGCACGTCCCTGATGCTGTCCATGTGGAAGTCGTCGAGTTGCTCGCGGGTGACACTGGTGACGCCCTGGGGTGTCTCCTTGGCGGTCATGTTCAGGCGCGTGCTGGTGCTGGCAGGTTTTGCCTGGTAGCCCTTGGCCGGGGCTTCCACGGTGTCGGGCGAGGCGCTGACGGTGGCGGTCGGCAACTCCACTGGATTTTCAGCGGCGAGGGCATTGCCCATGGCGCCTGCGGCGACGACCGCAAGCATCTGTGCGGTCAAGGGGGCCAGTTTGAACATGAACGAAGGACACTCCTGATTAGCTTGTAAGAATTTATCGCAACATTAGATCACACTCATTTGCAGTTGCGAAGCATTCCCATTGCATCAGAAGCGATACAAAGCTACCTCCACTCGCCTTCAGGGCCTGGATTCACTGGGCGCCCTGCAGCCATTCCCGCGGGCTGGCACCTACCTTGCGGCGGAATGCACGGGCCAGCGCCGACGGGCTTTCGTAGCCGGTTTCGTCGGCGATCAGCGCCACCGGGCGGCCTTCGCGCAGGCGTTTCTGCGCCAGGCTGACGCGCCAGCCCACCAGGTAATCCGCCGGTGTAGCGCCTATCACCTTGCGGAACAGCGCGGCGAAACTGGCGCGCGACATGTGGCAGGCCTGCGCCAGTTCCTCCACTGACCAACTGCGCGCAGGCTCGTCGTGCATCAGCGTCAGGGCGCGCGCCAGGCGTGGTTCGGCAAGGCCGGCGAGCATGCCGGCGGACAGGCCGCTGGTGGCCATCAGGTGGCGCAGCAGCTGGATCAGCATCAGCTCGAACAGGCGGTTGAGGATGGCGTCTCGGCCGCATTCGGCGCCGAAGGCTTCGGCGAACAGCCAGTCCAGGTTGCCGGCCAGGCTCGGCAATTGCGAAAGCGGCACCAGGCTGTAGCTGGGCAACGCGCGGGTGAGCGGATTGTCCATGCCGCCATCGAAGGCCAGGCTGGCGCAGACCAGTTCGGCGCCATCGGCTTCGTCGGCCTGCAGCTCGTGGCCGTAGGGCCTGGGTACCAGCAGCAGGCTCGGCTCCTCCACGCGGATGCGCTGGCCATCCTCGGTGCGGAAGCTCACCCGGCCCTTGCGCAGCAGGTGCACATGACCCCGCCCCTCGGCCGCAGGGAAGCGCTCCGTGGCGCAGAAGGCGCCGCTGAAATAGGTGCTGGCATGCGCGCTGAAGTGTGTGAGCAAGGTGGACAGGCGATCCATGGGGACGGTCTCCGCTTTAGACGATCTGTCGCATAATCTCGACGATTCGAACCCAAAAGGAAAGTACCGCTGGGCATCATGGCTCCACGCTCAAACGCAACAACCCACTTACCTCCACAGGAGAACCGCCATGAGCCGCATCACCCATCTGTCCCTGGAACAAGCCCCCGAAGCCTCCCGCCCACTGCTGGAAGGCGTGAAGAAAGGCCTCGGCCGGGTCCCCAACCTGTTCGCCACCCTCGCCCACTCTCCGGCCGCGCTGGGCGGCTACCTGGCGCTGAACCAGGCACTGCAGAAATCCTCGCTGAGCGCCGCCGAGCGCGAGGTCGTGGCCCTGGCCGCGTCCCAGGTCAACGCTTGTGACTACTGCCTGGCCGCGCACAGCCTGTTCGCCGGCAAGGCCGGGCTGACCGGCCAGGACATCCGCAGCGCCCGTGACGGCCGGCTCAACGCCGTGGCCACCCTGGCCTGGCAGATCACCGAGAACCGCGGGCAGATCGCCGACGGCTACCTGCAGGCGGCACGCGATGCCGGCCTGAGCGACGCGAAGATCGTCGACATCGTGGCCCAGGTCGCCGCGCTGACCCTGACCAACTACCTGAACAACGTCGCCAGGACCGACCTCGACTTCCCCGCGGTCGAGGCCTGAGCAGGAGCTAACGCCATGAAGCAAGTGAGCCTGTACACCAGCGACCACTGCCCCTATTGCCGCAACGCCAAGGCGCTGCTCGAACGCAAGGGCGTGAAGGCCATCGAATACAACGTCGCCAGCGACCCACAGCTGCTGCGCGAAATGCTGGCCCGCACCGGACGCCGCACCGTGCCGCAGATCTATATCGGCGAGCACCACGTCGGCGGCTTCGACGACCTCGCGGCCCTGGAGCACAAGGGCGAGCTGGATGCGTTGTTGCACTAGCACGATGCCTGGCGGCGGATAACCCCCTCGGGGTTATTCGCCCTACCAAAGCCGCCGCAGGCGGCTCTTAGGCTTCCAGAGAAACATCCACGCACTCCAGACCGCCCCTTACAGGAGGCCGAGCTAATCCAACGCAGAGGAGAACGAAAAAGCGGGCCAAATGGCCCGCTTTTTCGTTGATGCAGGAACCGGCTATTCCGCCAATTCCCCGCACAGGTCCAGGGCGAACCAGCGCTCCGCCTCGGCCACGTCCAGCCCCGCGCCCAACAGGGCGAAGAGCTTGCCGAGGGCTGCTTCGCGGGTCATGCCACCACCGGACACCAGCCCTGCATCGCGCAGGCGGCTGCCGGCGGCGTAGATGTCGAAGACCACGCTGCCTTCATAGCACTGGCTGATCGCCGCGAGCAGCACGCCGCGTTTGCGTGCCGCGCCCAGGGCTTCGAGCAGCGCTTGATTGTCCGACGGGCCGGTGCCGCTGCCGTAGCACTCCAGCAATACAGCCTGAACGCCACTCTTGAGCACGGCGTCGAGTTGCTCGGCCTGCAGGCCGGGGAACAGCGGCTGCACCGCTAAACGCACCGGTTGGCGCGGCTGGTTGTAGCGCAGTTGCTGGGGAATCTGTTCCGCGCGCACGCCGTGGCGGTCACGGTGCGGTTCGCAGAAGGAGTCGAAGGCTTCGCTGTGACGCTTGGTGACCCGTGCGCCGTGCAATTGCTGGCCTCCGAAGAAGACCTGCACGCCGGAGACTTCGCCGCGCCCCAGCGCATCCAGAGCGCCACCGAGGTTGGCCCAGGCATCGCTGCCCGGCGCGCCGGCCGGCAGCATGGAACCGGTCAGTAGGACCGGCACGTCAAGGCCAAGCAGCAGGAAGGACAGCGCGGCCGCGGTGTACGAAAGGGTGTCGGTGCCGTGCAGCACGAGCACGCCGTCATGGCCGCCCTGCTCCACCGCCTCGACGATGGCGTCACGCATGGCCAGCCAATTGGCCTGCTGCATGTTGGCGCTGTCGAGCAGCGGCTGCATTTCCTGCAGGCGCCAGGCGAAGGACGGGGTGCGGCCGCTGTCGGCCAGCCAGCCGCGCATGCGCGCCTCGAAACCGCTCGCCGGGGCCAGGCCTTCGGCGGTCTGCAGCATACCGATGGTGCCGCCGGTATAGAGGACGAAGAGGTTCTGTACTGCACGCATGTCGGGGTCCTGCGGATTCTTGTTATCGGGTACGAGCCGGCCGCGAGGCCGGCTCGTACCTGGCCGTCAGCGGTGCGTCTGCGGCAGGCCTACAGGCTCTTCGCGCTCGGCTTCGGCTTGCTGGCCGGCCGGCCAGGCATTGCGGTCCAGATCGAGGTCGGCGAACTGCGCCGAGTCGAACACCGGCTGATCGATGCCGGCACTGCGCTGAGCATCGTAATCGCGCATCACCCGCAGGCCAACCTTGAACAGCAGCGCCAGGGCCAGCAGGTTGACGAACGCGAGGCAGGTCATGGTGATGTCGGCGAAGGCGAACACGGTGGACAGGTTCTGCACCGAGCCCCAGACGATCAGCGCCAGGACCAGCGCGCGGTAACCGATCAGCACCAGGCGGTTGCGGGTCAGGAACTGCAGGCTGTTCTCGCCCAGGTAGTAGTTGTAGAGGATGCAGGTGAAGACGAAGAGCGACAGGGCGACGCTGACGAACAGGCGGCCCCAGTCACCGACCACCGCGGCCAGGGAGTTCTGGGTCAGGGTGATGCCATCGCCTTCGAAGCCCGGGGTGTAGAAGCCCGAGAGCAGGATCAGCAGCGCGGTGCAGGTGCAGATGACGAAGGTGTCGAGGAACACGCTGAAGGCCTGGACCACACCCTGCGCGGCCGGGTGGCGCACGGCGGCCACGGCGGCGACGTTCGGCGCACTGCCCAGACCCGCTTCGTTGGCGAACACGCCACGCTTCACGCCCATGACGATGGCGCTGCCCAGCAGGCCGCCGAAAGCAGGCTCGAGGCCGAAGGCGCTCTTGAAGATGGTTTCCAGCATGGCCGGGACGTGTTCGATCTGAGTGCCGATCACATACAGGGTCACGCCGATGTAGGCGAGGGTCTTGACCGGTACCAGCAGGTCGGACACCGACGCGATGCGCTTGATGCCGCCAACGAAGACGATGGCCAGCAGCACGGCCAGGGCGATGCCGGTGTGCTGCGGGGCGAAGCCGAAGGCGTTCTGCAGCGAATGGGTCACGGTGTAGGACTGCAGGCCGTTGAAGGCGAAGCCGTAGGTCACCAGCAGCAGGACGGAGAACACCACCGCCATGGTCTTCAGCTTCAGGCCGTGCTCGATGTAGTAGGCCGGACCGCCGCGGTACAGGCCGTCACCGTCGGCGCGCTTGTAGACCTGCGCCAGG
The DNA here is from genome assembly GCF_000689415.1 of Pseudomonas knackmussii B13. NCBI lineage: Bacteria > Pseudomonadati > Pseudomonadota > Gammaproteobacteria > Pseudomonadales > Pseudomonadaceae > Pseudomonas > Pseudomonas knackmussii. Next base: position 3,260,929 of record NZ_HG322950.1, read on the forward strand.
GTGCACTCGAAGAAGCTGCTGGACATGCCGACCAGCGCGGTCACCCACATCCAGAACACCGCGCCCGGGCCGCCCAGGGTCACGGCGATGCCGACACCAGCGATGTTGCCCGCGCCGACGCGGCCGGCGAGGCTCAGCATCAGGGCCTGGAAGGAGCTCAGTTGCCCAGCCTGGCCGCGGATCGACTCCTTGAACACACCGAACATGTGGCCGAAGTGGCGGAACTGGACGAAGCGGGAACGCAGCGTGAAGTAGCTGCCGAGTCCGACGATGAGGACGATGAGCACCTTCCCCGAGAGGAAGTCGTTGAGCGCGTCGAGCATGGGGTGTGACCTCGATTCTTGTTCTTCGGATGGGAAGAGAACCGCCCGGTCCCGGGTCGGGCCTGGCGATGGCGGGCAAGGTTGGCCAAGGCAACGGATTGTGACAATTTCGCGTCTTGCTCGGTTTTGATGCGACCTGATGCTAGAATCGCGTCATTCGCATCACCCCCGGACCGTGCCATGTCTGACCATCTGGTCGAGAATCTCAAGCTCGCCTGCAGCCACTACCGCTCAATTTCCGAGGTCTGCCGGCAGTTGCAGATCAACCGCGGGCAGTTCAACAAGTACCTCAACGGGCAGAGCCGCCCCACTCCGTACAACCTCAAGCGCATCGGCGATTTCTTCGGTGTCGAGGACTACGAGCTGGGCCTGCCGCCGGAGCAGTTCGCCCGCCTGATCGGCGCGCGCGGCGCCGTCCGGGCCGCCGCCCAGCGCCAGGATCCGCTGATGGAAATGCTGCGCCCGCTGCGCGAGCAGGCCGGCAATCTGTCGCGCTACTGCGGCTACTACTTCGAATATTCCAACTGCATGTCGGTGCCCGGCTCGATCCTGCTGTCGCTGGTGCACCTGTGGGAGGAAGACGGCAACTTCCTGTTCGAGCGCCAGGAGCGCCAGGAACGCTCCAGCAGCACCAACGTGCAGGCCGAGGATTGGGTGCGCTGCCGCTACCTGGGTGCAGCCTTCCAGCTGCAGGACCGGTTGTTCCTGATCGACTACGAGTCGCTCACGGTCAACGAGATGAGCCAGACCATCCTCATCCCCAGCTTCAAGAGCCGCATCACCCGCCTCAACGGCCTGAAGACCGGCGTCTCCAGCGGCGACCGCCGCACCCCGGCGTGCACCCGCGTGGTCTGGGAGTACCTGGGCCCGGAAATCAACCGCATCAGCGCCTACCGCCAGGTCAAGCTGTACCGCCCGGACGATCCGCGCATCGACGACGACGTCCGCGAACGGCTCGACGTCGGGCCGATCTACAACGGTCTGTTCGAGATCGAGTGAGGCGCGGGGCCGGCAGCGAAGGAGCGCTGCTGGACAATTCACCGACAGTCGGTCGCAAGCCAGCAACTTCGCTGCACCAACACCTACTTCCGCATCAACACCCCGCCCCGCTCGTCGGCCAGCGCCAAGCCGAGCCTGACCGCCAACCGGCCTTTACTAAGCTTCCCAGTTCGCCGTGGAGCGCCTCGGAGTAAGCAGTGGACGCCAGTGGTACGGCCCTTCTCGACAACTGGCCCGAGGACATACCGCATGAGCATCGTGAAAGCGAAAGACGGCACCGAGATTTTCTACAAGGACTGGGGCAGCGGCGCGCCCGTGGTGTTCTCCCACGGCTGGCCACTGACCGGCGACGCCTGGGACGCACAGATGCTGTTCCTGGTGCAGAAGGGTTACCGCGTGATTGCCCACGACCGCCGCGGCCACGGCCGCTCGGCGCAACCTGCTCAGGGCAACGACATGGACACTTACGCCGACGACCTGGCGGCGGTGATCGAAGCGCTGGATCTCAAGGGCGCGACCCTGGTCGGGCACTCCACCGGCGGCGGCGAGGTGACGCACTACATCGGCCGTCACGGCACCAAGCGGGTGGCAGGCGCGGTGCTGATCGGCGCGGTGCCACCGATCATGATCAAGAACGCCGACAACCCCGGCGGCCTGCCGCTGGAGGTGTTCGACGGCATCCGCAAGGGCGTGCGGGAAGATCGCTCGCAGTTCTTCAAGGACCTGGCGCTGCCCTTCTACGGCTACAACCGCCCCGGCGCCAAGGCCTCCCAGGGGGTGATCGACAACTTCTGGCTGCAGGGTATGCTCGGCGGCCACCTTGGCCAGTACCTGTGCATCCACGAGTTTTCCGAGGTCGACTACACCGAGGACCTGCGCAAGATCGACGTGCCGACGCTGATCCTGCACGGCGACGACGACCAGATCGTGCCCATAGACGCGGCCGGCCGGCGCTCTGCCGAGATCGTCCGCAACGCCACCCTGAAGGTCTACAAGGGCGGCTCCCACGGCATGTGCACGACGCAGGCCGACCAGGTCAACGAAGACCTGCTGGCCTTCCTCAACCGCTGACGACGACGGCGGGCGCACGTGGCGCCCGCCCTCCTCTGCCATGTGGCTTAGCGCGAACCCGGAGCGGTCGGCGCGATCTCGCCGCGCTGCCATTGCGCTTCGCGGCTGGCCAGGGCCTGGCTGATGTCGCTCAGCGAATCGGACTTGAGGGTGTCCGGCAGCGGGTCGAGGCCCACGCTGCTGAACACCTGGCCGTAGGCATTGCGCAGCTCGGCGTAGGCCAGGTCGCGCTGCAGGTCGGCCTGGAGGTTGTTCAGCTCGCCCTGGATCAGCTCCAGCTCGCCGATGCCCTGGGCGCTGTGGCGGTTGCGCAGCTCCTGGGTGATCTGCCCGTCGAGGCTGGCCAGCTCTTCGCTGGTCTGGAACTGCCGGCGCGCTTCCTGGTAGTTGGCGTTGGCCACGTAGAGCTGCGCGAGAACCGCCATCGACAGCGCCTGACGGCGTGCGGTGGAGAGCTCTTCGCCGGCCTTGGCGACCTTGATCGCCGCCGGGCCGGACATCACGTTGAACAGGTTCCAGGTCACCTTCACGCCGTAGTCGGCCCAGCTCTGGTTGACCATGTAGCTGTTGCTGTCGTAGTGGCCGCCGGCGGAGAACTCCAGGCCCGGCAGCAGGCGCAGCATGGCCTTCTTGGTCTCGGCGGCGCTGATGCGGGCCTGGTAGTCCTGCTCGCGCAGTTCCGGGCGCGAGGCCAGGGCTTCGCGTTCCAGGCTGTCCATGCCGACCTTCAGTTCCGGCACCGGATAATCGTCAGCCGGCATTGCCAGCTTCAGCTCGGTGCCCGGCGCCAGGTTGATCAGGGTGGCCAGCTCGGTCTTGGCCAGCGACAGCGCTTTACGTTGCTCTTCTAGCTGACGGGTCGCCTCGATCAGCGAGCGCTGGTAGTTCATCGCCTGCACCGGGTCGCCGATGCGCTGGTTGCCCAGTTGCTGGCTGTCCTTGCGGGCCTGGTCGACGCGGCTCATCAGGCCGTCGATGCGGCCCAGCAGTCGCTCGGCGGCAACGGCGCGCCAGTAGGCCGAACGCACGTCCTGGACGATGGTCTGGCGCACCTTGCGCCGGCGTTCTTCGACGATCAGCTTTTGGTCGGCCTGCTGCTTGGCGCTGACGTAGCTGACACCAAAGTCGAGCACGTTCCACACCATGGTCAGGTCGGCGACGTCGCGGTCGCGGTCCTGCGAGGTGGACGGTTCCAGCGACTGCTGGCCGGTTCGCACGGATTTGCTGCTCTCGGCGCTGACGTTGTTGCGCCCGGCGTAGCCGGCCGAAGCGGCCATGCGCGGTAGCATGTCGAAGGTGGCGAGTTCGACCTGGCGCTGCGCCAGGGCCTGCTCCATCACCTTCAGGCGGCCTTCGAGGTTGTACTTGATGGCGCGCGCGGTGGCGTCGTTCAGGGTCAGCGGCGCCTGCAGCGGCTCCTGCGCCTTGAACATCTGCGCCATGTCGTCACGGGCGCGCTGCTCGCTCGCTGCGCGCGTGATCGGATCAGTAGTCACGGCGCAGCCGCTGATGGCCAGCGCCAGCAGGCTGACGCTGAAGAATCGGAAATGCCTGTTCATTGTGTTCGAGCCGCCCCCTGTACGGCTTCGGTTAATCCCTTTCCCCGCCACCCTCAGCTTGCCGGCCGTTCCTGACCGAGTTCGCCAAGAGCCTTCGCCAGGTCCGCGACCTGGCGCTGTTCGCGCTGGTTCATCTCATGCAACTGCTGCCCAAGTCCGGGCGTGGCGAAGGCGCCATGCAGTCCCCCGAAAACATTGCCGCCGCGGTGGTCGAACGCGGACAGCGCTTCGTCCGTCCCTTGCTGGGCAGCGTCGAATACCGACGACAAGCTGCTGGTAGCGAATACCCCGGCATCGCCGCCGCCGAAACCGAGGAAGCCCATCCCTGCCCCATCGCCATGCCCGCTGCTGCTGGCATTGGAGAAGATCAGGGCGAACTGGCTCTGGCTCGGAGCCTCGCGGAACAGGCTGGTGAAGGCCGACTGCGCCTGACCGAGGTTGGAGCTGTCCAGAAGCGGCGGCATACCCAGCACCGGCGGACCGGCGTGTTGTAGCGGTGACGGCACGAACGGCCCATTGCTGGGGCTGCCGCTATTCACGATGACAACCGGGCGCGTACCCTGGTCGGTGCGGAACTGCGGATCGCCGTCACTCAGCGAGCCCTGCACCAGTACCCCGGCGGTGGACGGCAGAGCGCCCAGCTGCAGGCTGGCGGCGTTGCCCACGGCGTCGGACAGGCGTCCGCCGTTGGTGAGGATCTGGTCGCCCAGCTGGATGCCGTCGTTGTCCGTCTGGCCGGCTTGCACGGTATAGGCGAACACCAACTGTTGCGTGCCGGAGCCGGAGACGTAGTTCGCGTATGCGGTACCGCCCTGTGCCAGGGTAATGGCGATGCGCGGCACACCGCCGCTGGTGTCCACCACCACGGCTTCGTTGTAGCCGACGGTGAACTTCAGGCTTTGGCCGACGCTGTAGCGACCGTCGGCCGGCACCTGCACGCCGTTCACCTGCGGGCTGCTGTGGTCCAGCGCATAGGCTGGGCCTTGCAGGCCCTGCTGCAGGGAATTGCCGGCACGGTCCTGCACCTGGTTGTCGGCGCGCAGCGACAGGGTCAGATTGCCGTCGCCGCCGACATTGCCGACGGTGACCCGCCAGGTCTGGTCGTTGAGTCGGGTCACCGAGAGGATCTGCCCGCTGGCCGTGCCCGTGGCCTGCAGGGTGAAGGAAGTCGCCGCCAGTCCGTCGACCCGCTCGGAGAAGCTGACGTCGAAGTCGACCGTCCCGGCGTTGCTCGGCGACGGATTGGCCCGCACGAGGGTGGTGGCCGTGGGTGCGGTGGTGTCGACCAGCACGGAGCTGGTGTCGCGAACGTTACGCAACCCCGCTTGCAGGTCATTGCCCGCGGCGTCGCGGAGGGTACTGCCGTTGCTCTGCAGCGAGAGAATCTGGATCCCGTCGGCGTCGTTGTCGCCCGGCTGGATCTGGTACTGGAACTGCAAGGTAGTTGCGGAACCGGAAACGTAGTCCGCATAGACGGTGCGCCCTCCGATATCCAGTGCCAGGCGCGGTGCGCCGCCGCTGGTATCGAGGGTGATCGGCTCGTCGGTATCGACGGTGAATGTCAGTACCTGGCCGGCCTTGTAGTCGCCCGCGGCGATCGCAGTGACGCTGCTTACCTGCGGCGCACGGGTGTCGACCTGCACGCCCGAGGGATCGGCAACGTTGTTCAGGCCCAGCGCCAGCGCGTTACCGGCGACGTCGTGCAGGCTACCGCCGTTGGCGTCCAGGCCCAGCACGGCGATGCCGTCGGCGTCGTTGTCGCCGGCCTGCACCTGGTATTGGAACACCAGGGCCGAAGTGCCGGAGCCGGAAACGTAGTTGGCATAGACGGTCCGCCCGCCGATATCCAGGGCCAGGCGAGGAACGCCGCCGAGGGTATTGAGGGTGATCGCCTCGCTGGCGTTGACGGTGAAGTCGAGCAACGCGCCAGCCTTGTAGTCGCCTGCCGCCGGCACGCTGACGCTGGCGACGGTCGGCACCGTGGTGTCGACCAGCACGGCTGCGGTGCTGCCCACGCTGTTCAGCGTAGTGACGGCGTCGTTGCCAACCGCATCGCGCAGGCTGCCGCCGTTGGTCTGCAGCGCGCCCACGGTGATGCCGTCGGCATCGTTGTCGCCAGCCTGGACCTGGTACTGGAAGACCAGGGCCGTGCTGCCCGAGCCGGAGACATAGTTGGCGTAGACGGTCCTCGAGCCGATGGTCAGCGCCAGGCGCGGCGTGGCACCCGAGGTGTCGACGGTCACGGCTTCGCTGGCATTGACGGTAAAGCTGAGCAGGTCGCCGGCACGGTAGTAACCGTTGGACGGCACCGCGACCGAGGTCACGTCGGGAGCCGTGTGGTCGAGCGTATAGACCCCGCCCTGCAGGCCGCCGGACACTGGGTTGCCGGCGAGGTCGGTGATGCCCGTGCCGCTGGCATTGAGGTCCAGGCGCAGGGTGCCGTCGCCGCTCACCGAACCGATCAGCACGGTGTAGGTGCGCGCGTCGATCTGGGTGACGGAGCTGATGCTGCCGGCAGCCGTGCCGGTCCCCACCAGGGTGAAGTCGCTGGCGTCCACGCCGCTCACCGCCTCGTCGAAGGTGACGGTGTAGTGCAGCGAGGTGGCGTTGTTGCTCGCCGCCTCGACGCGGGCGATGCCACTGGGGGTCGGCGCTACGCCATCGACCAGCACCCCGGCGGTCGAGCCGACGCTGTTCAGCGTCGTCACCGCAGCGTTGCCGGCCAGGTCGCGCAGCGCGCCACCGTTTAGCTGCACGCTGGAGCCCAGGCTGACGCCATTGCTGTCGACCTGGCCGCTGGCGAGCACCAGACGGAAGGTCAGCGCCGAAGTGCCGGAACCGGCGAGGTACTGGGCACGAACAGTGCCACCCGTATCCAGGGTCACGTCGATGTACGGCGTGCCACCGCTGGTGTCTACCGTAACGTTCTCGCTGTAGTTGACGATGAAGTCGAGGTTGCCGCCCGCCGGGTAGGTACCGTTGGCGGGCACGGAGACGCTGCTCACCGTGGGCGCCACGCCGTCGATGACGATGGCCTTGTTGGCACCCAGCGAACCCGCTGCGCCCGGGCTGGCCAGGGTCAGGATCGCATCGTCGCTGGTGGCGTTGCGGATGGTGGCGCCGTTGAGCGACAGCGCCGAGGTCGAGGCGAAGTCGAGGTCGGCGCTCTGGTCGCCTGCCTGCACCGTGTAGGTGAATATCAGCGTATTGGTGCCATTGCCCGACTGGTAGGTCGCGGTTCGATCGGTAGCACCGGTCTCCAGCAGCAGGGTCGGCGAACCGCCGGAGGTATCGACGTTCACCGCCTGGTCGAAGGTGACAGTGATGGAAATGGTATCGCCGACCTTGTAGGCGCCGTTGGCCGTGGTCGCGCTGACGCTCAGCACCGACGGGTTGACCAGGACGTCGACGGCGTGGGTCGCCGCCGCGCTGGTCTTGCTACCGTCGTTGACCGCGAAACTGATGGTACGGGTCGCGGCATTGGGAGTGCTCGAACCGTTGGAGTAGGTCACCGCCTCCAGCGCATTCTGCCACTGCGCCAAGGTCGCGGTGGCGCCGGCCGAGCTCAGGGTCATCACGCCCGTGCCGACGTTGTAGCTGGCCACGATGTTGCCGAAAAGGGCCGAGTTGCTGTTGGTGAACGCCAGCAAATCCTCCCCACTGTGGAAGTTGCCGGTAATCGCCACCGTGGCAGTGGCAAGGGTGGTGTTGTCCAGGTCGCTGACGGTGATGCCGCTGTCGATCGCGACCGGAGCACCGCCCTTGGTGAAGACGCTGCTGCCGCTGCCGGCGGTGACGATGGGCGTCTGGTCGACGGCGCTGACCGTGATCGTCCGCGTACCGACGTTGCTGCCATCGGTGCCGTCGTTGACCTGGAAGCTGACGGTCCGCGTGGCTGTGTTCGGGGTCACAGCGGTATCGGTGTAGGTCACCGAGCGCAGCGCCGCCTGCCATTGCGCCAGGGTGGCGCTGGCGCCGGCCGAGGTCAGGGTCAGCACCCCGGTCGCCGCATTGAAGCTGGCGGCGATGTTGCCCATGGTGCTGCCGTCGTTGACGAACGACAGCACGTCTTCGCCGGGGTGGAAGTTGCCGGTGATCGAAATCGTGGCGCTGGCCAGGGACGTGTTGTCCAGGTCGCTGATGGTGATACCGCTGTCGATCGCGACGGGCGTGCTGGCGGTGTTGTCGCCGGCGACGAAGGCCGCGCTGCCGCTGTCCACGCCCAACACCGGCGTATCGTTGACCGCCGTGACGCTCACCGTCCGGGTTACCGGTGCACTGTCTTTGCTGCCGTCGTTGACCGAGAACCCGATGCTGCGGTTGCCGGTGTTCGGCGAGTCGGATGTGTCGGTATAGGTCACCGCGCGCAACGCGGCCTGCCATTGCGCCAGGGTGGCGTTGGCGCCGGCTGAGGTGAGGGTCAGGATGCCAGTCGCCGCGTTGTAGCTGCCGACGATGTTGCCCATGGTGCTGCCGTTGTTGGTGAACGACAGCACGTCTTCGCCACTTTGGAAGTTGCCGGTGACGGCGACGGTGGCGCTGGCCAAGGTGCCGTTGTCGAGGTCGCTGACGGTGAGCCCGCCATCGATCACGACGGGCGTACTGGCGGTGTTGTTGGCCTCGGTGACCGCCGCCGTGCCGCCGCTGGCGGTGAGTACTGGCGCATCGTCGACTGCCGTGACGCTGACCGTCCGGGTAGCGGCCGCACTGGTCTTGCTGCCGTCGCTCACGCTGAAACTGACGACGCGACTGGCCGTGCTGGGAGTATCGGAGGCGTTGCCGTAGGTGACCGCGCGCAACGCGGCCTGCCACTGTGCCAAGGTGGCCTGGCCGCCGCTGGAGGTCAGGGTCAGCACGCCGGTCCCGGCATTGTAGCTGGCGACGATGTTGCCCATGGTGCTGCCGTCGTTGCTGAACGCCAGCACGTCTTCGCCGCTATTGAAATTGCCGGTGATGCTGACTGTGGCGCTGGACAGCGTCAGGTTGTCGAGATCGCTGACGGTCAGGCCAGCGTCGATCACCACCGGCGTGCTGGCCACGTTGTCGCCCTCGGTGAAGGCGCTGGTGCCGCCGCTGGTAGCGAGAATCGGCGTCTGGTCGGTGGCGGCCACGGTGACGGTACGCGAGGTCGCGACACTGTCGGCGGCACCGTCGTTGACCGTGAAACTGATGGTCCGGGTGCTGGTGTTCGGCGTTATCGCTGTATCGGTATAGGTCACCGAGCGCAGCGCGGCCTGCCATTGCGCCAGGGTTGCGCTGGCGCTGGCCGAGGTCAGGGTGAGGATGCCGGTCGCCGCGTTGTAGCTGGCGGTGATGTTGCCCATGGTGCTGCCGTTGTTGGTGAACGACAGCACGTCCTCGCCGGAATGGAAATTGCCCGTGATCGCCACGGTGGCGCTGGCCAGCGTGGTGTTGTCGGGATCGGACAGGGTGATGCCGCTATCGATCGCCACCGGCGTGCTGACGCTGTTGTCGCCGGCGACGAAGGCGGCACTGCCGCCGCTGGCGGTGACCAGGGGCGCATCGTTGACCGCGGTCACGCTGACTGTCTTGGTGGCGGCCAGGCTATTGGTGGTGCCGTCGTTGACCGCGAAGCTGACGCTGCGGTCGGCGGTGTTCGGCGCGTCAGCGGTATCGGTATAGGTGACGGAGCGCAGAGCCGCCTGCCATTGCGCCAGGGTTGCGCTGGCGCTGGCCGAGGTCAGTGTCAGGACGCCGGTCGTGGCGTTGTAGCTGGCGAGGATGTTGCCCATGGTGCTGCCGTCATTGCTGAACGCCAGCACGTCCTCGCCGATGTGGAAGTTGCTTGTGATGCTGACCGTGGCCGATGCCAAGGTCGTGTTGTCGAGATCGCTCAGGACCAGACCGGCGTCGATAACCGCGGGAAGGTTTTCGCTCGCCGCTGTGGCGCCGCCGCTGGCGGTGGCGATCGGGGTGTCGTCGACGGAAGTGACGCCTACCGTCCGGGTCGCGGCATTGCCGGTGGCAGTGCCGTCGTTGGCCGCGAAGCTGAGGGTGCGGGTGGCTGTATTAGGCGACTCGGAGCTGTTGGTGTAGGTGACCGCGCGCAGCGCAGCCTGCCATTGCGCCAGCGTCGCCGAGCCGGCCGAGGTCAGGGTCAGCAAACCGGTCGCCGCGTTGTAGCTGCCGACGATATCGCCCATGGTGCTGCCGTCGTTGCTGAACGCCAGCACGTCTTCGGCGCTATGGAAGTTGCCGGTGATGGCGACGGTGGCACTGGACAGCGTTGGGTTGTCGAGATCGTTTACCGTTATGCCGCTGTCGACGACCACCGGAGTGCTGGTGGCGTTGTTGCCTTCGACGAACGCCGTGGTGCCGCCGCTGGTGGTCACTACCGGGGTGTCGTCGGTGCTGGCGACGGTCAGCGTCTTGCTGGTGACGGCGCTGTCGCTGCTGCCATCGTTGACGGTGAAACTGACGGTGCGATTGCCGGTGTCGGGCGTATCCGAGGTGTCGGAATACGTGACCGCGCGCAACGCCGTCTGCCATTGCGCCAAGGTGGCGGACCCGCCGGCGGAGGTCAGCGTCAGCACGCCGGTAGCGCTGTTGTAGCTGCCGACGATGTTGCCCATGGTGCTGCCGTTGTTGGTGAACGACAGCACATCTTCGGCGCTGTGGAAGTTGCCGGTGACGCTGACAGTGGCACTGGCCAGGGAGGTGTTGTCCGGGTCGGACACGGTGAAGCCGCTGTCGACAACCACCGGAGTGCTCACGGTGTTGTTGCCTTCGATGAAGGCAGTGGTGCCGCCGCTGGTGGTATTGGTCGGAGCGATATCCGGACTCCAGCTCGAATCGACCGTACCGGCGCCCGCCGTGGTCAAGTTCTCGTTGCCGGTGTTGGTGCCCGAGCCTGCCGATCCCGTCGCCTGCCCATGCTGCGCTCCCCCACCAGCGCCTCCCTGACCGTAGTTCTGCTGCCCGGAGAGCAGGTTCACGGAGGTGCTGTCGTAATGCAGCGTGCCCTTGTTGAGGATGCCGCCGACGCCGATACCTCCATTGGCACCGGCTACCGAGTAACTGCTGCCCGCCCCGCCACCGCCGGCCCCCAGGTTTTTCGTGATGGAGGTGGTCGCCACATAAAGGGTGGCACCACTGGCGATATAAATACCGCCTGCTGCATTCCCCCCCGTTCCTACGCTAGCGGCCAGCGATGCGCCGGAGCCCGCGCCACCGCCACCGATGTAGCCACTGCCGGCGCTTCCCGCCCTTCCGCCACTCCCGCCGGCGGCAAATCCGGTATTGGCTGCACCACCTGTGCCCCCGCTGGTATTCCCGCCCTTGCCGACGTAATTCACGCCGTTGGAAATACCCACGTAGAAGCCGCCACGTCCACCGACGCCGCTGCCACCGGATTGCCCCGCGTAAGCCGGACTGTAGTTGCCCCCGCGAGCACCACCGACGCCGTTGAACCCTCCGCCGCCCCCGCCACCGTAACCGTAGCCCGCGCCTCCACCGTTGCCGCCACCCCCTGCGGCAGCGTTGGCCGTGACACTCGAATGCGTCAGGGTAACCGTACCGCCCGTGACGGCGAGACCTGCGCCCAGGGCGTCCTTGCCGTTTACCGAGTTGTAGTCACCCCCGTTGCCCGAGAGCAAGCCCCCGGTCAGCACCAGGCCGTCGAGCTTGACGGTGCCGGTGGTGATCACCAGAACGCGGCTGGTCTGGTGCGCATCGATAGTGACGTCGGCCGTGCCATTTCCATCGATATCGCCCTCGATGGTGAGACTCTTGCCGATACTGAGCTGGCCGCTGCTCAGGTTTACCGTCATCGCACTGCTGAAGGTAATGGTGTCGCCAGCCTGGGCGCTGGCAATGGCGTTGCGTAGCGTCCCGGCACCGCTGTCGGCATTGCTGGTCACGGTGATGATCGCCAGGTCGTGGCCATAGGCGGCCTCGGATGCCTGGGAAAGCACGGAGCGGGCTTCGATGTTGCCGGTGGTGACTTCCAGGTCCCAGTCCGAGCCGGCGCCGGTCCGGTCATTCGACGCTGCGACATCGCGCCCAGTAAGGCTCGCCAGCTCATCGACGAAGGTCTGCCCGCGCTCGCCCTGGGCGGTGCTGCAGGCGTAGACGAGGATGTCGCCGCCGGCCTGCATGTTAGCCCCGAGCTGGTTCAGCGAGGCGCCGTAGTCAGCGATGTTCTCCGCACTGACATAGCTGTTGCCCAGCCACAAGTCGCCGGCATTACCGTGGGCGATGATCTGCACTGAAGCGGCACCCGGATGCGCAGCCAGGTACTGCGCCATCTGCTGCACACCGTTGCCGTTGCGGTCGAGGAAGACCACGTCGGTATTCGACGCGACACCCTGCAGCAGTTGCTTGGCATCCTCAACGCGCGAGTCGACGAACACCACGTTGCGTCCACTGCCGGCCTGGGCGCCCTGCCCCGCATCGCTGCTGCGGACGTCGCCAGTGGCGGCGGCATGGCTGCTGTCGCTGTCCTTGCTATGCGTGGCCGCGGCGCCCTTGTCGGCGACGGCATCCTGGGTATCGGTCGGCTTGGCCGCTTCGCCGACGCTCGCGGCAACCGCGCCGTCGAACATCATGCGCGGCTCCAGCGCCATGATCAGCGTCGGCTGCACGTCCGGGGTTTCCTGTTGGCGGCGCACCGTCTCGCCGAACACGCGCTTCATCCATTGCATGGCATGTACCCTTTCGCTCCGGCAACTCGCAGGCCGGCGATGTTATTCAGTTGTTCTTGATGCGAATGACGTTGGCTGCACTGCCGCTGCCGTCTTCCCAGAAGGAAAGCTTGCTGTACTGTTCGAACAGGTCCGGCGGCAGCAGCGTGCGCCGCTCGCGCCGGGCCACCTGCGGACGCACATGGTGCAAGCCGGCCACGCCCAGGGATTCGTCGAAGTCCGGGGCGTCGTAGGACAGGTTGTCGAAGTCGTGTTCGAACCAGGGCGTCGATGAACTGGTAGACCAGGCGTATCACCTGCTCCGGGTTTTGCACCAGCAGGTCATAGTCGATCACCAGCAGCGAATCGGCCTGCTCGCCGTAATAGGCTTCCTTCAGCGCGCTCCAGGCGAATCCGACCAGGCGGTTGCGCTGGGCCAACGTCTCGACACGGCTGTACACCGAATTGCGCTCGCTGGCATCGGCGAACAGCTTGGTGTTCTCGAAGGGATTGGCGCGGAACAGCCGCTCCAGGCTGTCCATGATCCAGGCGACGTTGCGCACGCAGGCGATCACCTTGGACTGCGGGAAGAGTTCGCGCAGGGCTGGCAGATTGGCGCACCACAGGCGGTTGGTGTCGAACACCACCGACTTGTCGGCCTGGTCGGCGTAATAGGAATCGAACAGGCCGCGTAGCAGGTTGCGACGCTGCTCATGGGTGATCAGAGGCGCGAATTCGCTGCCGGCGCTGCAGTGCTCGCGCACGCTGCTGAAGAGTCCTCCCACTGGGCTCGACATGCCGGCGTGGAAGCGCGGGTTCTGCAGGAGGATAGCCGCCAGAAGGGTACTGCCGGAACGCGGCAAACCGGAAATGAAGTGGAATCCTGGCATCCTTGCGACACTACCCACTGGCACAATGCAATTAGCGCATGCTAAGTCAGCTAGGAATTTTCGTACAGTGCAATGCGCATAGTCATCGAAATATTCCGAAAACTTCTTCTGGCAAAAAAAGCCCGCTAGAGTGGCCCCCGGCCGGAGCGCCAGGCAGTACCGGTCCCATCACGCATAACAACGAAAGGACACAGCATGGAAGTATTCATCGGCACCATCATTCCGTTCGGCTTCAACTTCGCGCCCAGGGGGTGGGCAACCTGTTCGGGCCAGTTGCTACCCATCTCCCAGTACTCGGCCGTCTTTGCGCTGCTGGGCACCATGTACGGCGGCAATGGCCAGACCAACTTCGGCCTCCCCGACTTGCGTGGACGCACCCCGTTGAGCTATGGCCAGGGCCTTGGCCTGAGCAACTATGAGCTGGGCCAGGTCGGCGGCACGGAGAGCGTCACCCTGCTCTCCAGCAACCTGCCCCCGCACAGCCTCAACGTAAACGTGCAACTCGCCACTACCGCCAGTTCCCCTGCAAGTGTCCCCAGCAGCGCCAATAGCTATCTGGGCGCATCAGGCGGCGGCCAAGGAACAGCAACCATCTATTCCGACGCCCAGGGCGCAAACCCGGTCACGCTGAAGGGCGCCAGCGCAACCTTCACCGGCGGCGGCGTGCCGGTGTCGATCCAAAGCCCCTTCCTGGCGCTGAACTTCTGCATCTGCCTGGAAGGCATCTTCCCTTCGCGCGACTGACCACGAGCCGGCGCCTGGCACACAGGCGCCGTTTCCGGAGCCTCACATGCTGGACCTGCTACACAGCGATCACTTCCGAGCCTTTCTCGACCAGTCCCTGACGCTGCAACTGCCTGACGGCAACACGCTGCCCATCGTGATCGACACGGTGACCCAGGCACCGCGTTCAGCCGTGCCCGGCAGCACTCGAATACCGTTCTGCGTGACCCTGCATAGTTCGGACCCCACCGACTTCGTGGATGGCCTCTGTTGCCTCGACCTACCCGGCACCGGCGCGATCCGCGACCTGTTCGTCACGCGCAACCCGCCGCTGGGACGCGACCCCAACCTGGCCTACTACAGCATCATTTTCAACTGAGCGGCGGACGCAGCGCCTCCGGCCACCACACCAGGCGCTCGGCCGCGATGTCACGCTGCTGCACTTCGAAACCCAGTTGCAGATACTGGCGCCGAGCCCCCTGGTTGCTGGCCCATACCACCGTGGTCAGTGCGCAACCGGCCTGCTCGGCGGCCTGCTGCAGGCCACGGATGATGGTGCTGCCGAAGCCCAGCCCGCGGGCTTCGGGCAGGAATGCAAGATAGAGGAGGCGTATTTCGCCCACCCCCGCCACGAAGACCAGCTCGCCAATGCGTGTGTCGATCCGCTCGATCACGTAGTGCTGGGCATCGGGAAACTGCTCGCCCAGCCCCGCCGCCTGGACTTGGAACTGTTGCTGGACGATGGTCTCGATGAGGTCCTGCTCACCATCGATCAACTGCAGTTCAGGTCGGGCCGAGCGATACAAGGCCTCGAGAAAGGCCTGGTCGGATGCCCGCGCAGGGCGCAGGCCAAGACCGCTGGAATGGAAATTGAGCATCGTCCGTTCTCCTAGAAACCGCTCTCGCGCACCCCGATCGCCGCCATCCGCCGCAGGAAACCGCCGATGATCGACTCGCTGCGCCCCTGTAGCGTGACCATGCCGCGCACCGCCTGCGCCGGCGCCGCAGCATCGTCCAGCACTTCCAGGCGCGCGCCGTACTGGGCGTGCTCGGGAATCGCGCGCTGTTCGATATCGCGGCGCACGGCCAGCGGGCCGCCGTTGTCCGAGGCCAGCAACGGCAAGGCCAGTGCCGCGCTGCTGGCGGTGTCCAGCTCGATCAGGCGCACCGCCAGCGCCGGCGAGCCGGGCTGTTCGGCAACGAAGTGGCCCTCGTCGCCCGGGTTCAGGCGTGCCAGCGCCTGCTGCTCGACGTAGCCACGCAGCTTGGGCTTCTGGGTGCCAACCACGCGCAGCAGCACGCGCTCCGACGACAGCCACTCGCCGGCCCGCAGGTCGGCGCCCAGGTCGCGCACCACGCCGTCTTGCCCGGCGCGCAGTTGCAGGCGCTCGCGCTGCGCGGCAAGGCCACGGTAATCGGCCAATTGCTGCGCCAGCTGGCTTTCCAGCACGCCGGCATCGGCCACCGTCTGCTGATTGGCGGTGGCCCGCGCGATCTGCAGCTGCAGCGCGCGGATTTCACTGCCGGCGATGCGCAGGTGGGCGTCCACGTCCGGCGACTCCAGGGCCAGCAGCAGATCGCCCGCCTTCACCGCCTGACCTTCGCGCACCATCACTTGCGCGACTCGCGCGCCGACCGGCGTATGCACCTCGCTCATCTGCGATGCCTCCAGCACCGCCGGCACTTCCACCGAGGTGCGCCAAGGCACCAGCAGGACCAGCAGCACCAGCGCGCCGACAGCCAGGGTCGGTAGCGCCTTGCGCGGCTCGGCGTGCTCGCGGTACTTCCACCAGAACTGCAGCTCGCGCCACACCGGCAAGGCGATGAACCAGCCCAGCTCGACCAGCATCAGGCCAATGCCCAGCACCTTGAAGAACAGGTGGTAGACCGCCAGGGCGATGCCGAAGAACAGTGCCGCGCGCCAGACCCAGGAGGCATAGCCCCACAGCAGCAGGCGCCGCTGCAGGCGCGGCGGCCAGGGCTCGGGCATCGGCGCGCCGTAGCCGAACAGCAGCTCGCGCAGGCGCCAGCGGCACAGGGCGAAGGCGCGGCCCTGCAGGTTGTCGACGGCGAGCAGGTCGCTGAGCAGGAAGTAGCCGTCGAAGCGCATCAACGGGTTGAGGTTGATCACCAGGGTGGTCAGCCAGGTGGCGCTGGCCAGCAGGAAGGCCGCCGTGCGCAAGGGGCCGTCGGCGAGCAGCGACCATGCCAGCAGCGCGACGCAGGCCAGGAGCATCTCCGCCAGCACGCCGCCGGCGCCGATCAGCAGGCGACTGCGGCGGCCGCTGACGCGCCAGGCATCGGACACGTCGGTGTAGAACATCGGCACCAGCACCACGAAGGCCAGGCCCATGCTGTGCACCCGGCAGCCGGCGAGCTTGGCCATGTAGGCATGGCCAAGCTCGTGGCAGAGCTTGGCGAACCACAGCGCCACGCCGAATGCCGCGGCCCCGGACCAACTGAACAGGTAGGAGAAGCTGCCGATGAAGCGGTCCCAGTCGCGCGCCACCAGGAACAGCCCCAGGCTCAGCACCAGCGGCAGGCCAACGGTGAGCAAGGTGCGCCCATTGCGCGCCAGCCAGGGCCAGGTGCGATTGAGGAAGGGATCGGGGCGCCACAGCGGGATGCGGAAGAACAGGTATTGGTGCAGCGCCTTCTGCCACAGGCTGTGCTGGCGCATCTGCGCCTTGGCGGCATAGCTGGCGCGCTGCTCGGCGTCGCTCGGGGCGATCAGGTCGTGCTCGCGCAGAAAACGCAGCAGTTGCTCCAACTCGGTCTCGCCCAGCGCTCGTCCACCGCCCGCGTTGGCCGCCGCCAGCACCGCCGCGCCCTCGCCCCGGCTCCATTGGCGCAGCAGGCGCACGGCGGCCTCGCCCAGCTTGAAGTAGCGGCCGCGCAAAGGGTCGTTGAGGACCCACTGCGGCGCGCCATCGAAGGTCGGCGCGGCTTCGGAGAGCTGCAGGTCGTCGCGCAGCACTGGCAGGCTCATGTCAGAGCCCCAGGGTCTGGCGCAGCGCGGTCAGCGGCCGGCGCAGCAGGTAATAGGCAAGGGGCGCACGCGCGCCATAGAGCTTGGCCGTACCGCGCAAACCGATGCGCGGCGACTCGCCTCCGAAGCCGGCCACCAGGCTGTAGGCCAGGCCGCCGGAGGGAACCGGCTCGGCCTGGTAGCCGATGCGTTCGAGCTGCGCCGGGACCGAGGTCAGCGGCTGGTTGTCGAGGAACAGCGCCACGTCGGCACCCGGCTCCAGGCTCATGACGCCGCCCACCGGCAGCTCGATGCGCAACTCGGCGCGCTGCGGATCAGCGATTTCCATCAGCCGTTCGCCGGTGCGTACCGGTTTGCCGGTCCAGCGCTCGGCGTCGGCGAATACCGCGATGCCGTCCTGCTCGGCGCGCACTTCACTGCGTTGCAGCAGGTCCCTGGCGTAGTCGCGCTCAGCGCGCTTCTGCTCGACGCGCGCGGCCAGCAGGTCGAGGCGCGCGGCCGACTCCGCATCCTGGAAGGCGCGCTGGGTATTGGCCTTGAGCTCCGCCTCGGCCACCGCAAGGGCGCGTTCGGCGACGTCGGCCTGGGCCTTCAGCGTGGTGGCGTCGAAGCGCACCAGCAGATCGCCGCGCTTTACCGCCTGGTTCGGTCGGACTTCCACCTTCGCGATCACACCGTCCAGCGGCGCGGCTATCACCATGCCGCCCTTGGGCACCACTTCCGCCGGCGCCAGCGCGGACTGGCGGATCGGTAGCAACAGCAGCAGCACAGCGCCGCCAAGCACCATCGCCACACGCCGCTTCGGCCAGCGCAGGCGCCACGGCAGGCGCGGCTGCAGGGCGCACCAGGCGTGGGCGTAGGTCTCGCCCAGCTCGCCGAGCAGGGTCTTCTCGGCCGTGTTCCAGGGTTGCTGGCGCGCCAGCCAGAGCCCGCCGAAGCGCACGCCGGCACGGTCTTTAAGAGGTACCCAGAAGGCCTGCGGCACGCTCAGTTCCAGCAGGTCCTGGCGGGTCGACTCGCTGAACTGCGCGCTGTCCACGACATGCGGCTGATCCAGCGCATCGCCCTGGTCCAGCTCGCTGCAGGCACGCTCGATGAAGGAAACGAAAGGTGCATTGGGCTCGACCACGCTGACGCCGGTCAGCGCGCGGACCTTGCCGGCGATGACCAGCGCGGCATGGCGGAAGCCGAACAGCGCCTGGCCGTCGTTGACCATGGCGAAGCCCAGCCGCTCGATGCTGTCGGCCGCGCGCGCCTGGCGCTGCACGGCGATGAACTGGGCGAAGGCGACCTCGCTGCCGGCAGCGGGTGCGTTCATGGCTGCTCCGCGAACCGCGCGGTGCCGCTCATGCCCGCCACCAGCCCGGCGTCGGCCGGCACGCTGGCGATCAACAGGAGGGTCTGGCTGGCCTCATCGATGCGTGCGCCCAGGCGCTTGACCTCGACCTGCAGCGTCTTGCCGGTTTCATCCGGAACGAAATTGAACTGCTGGCCCGGTTTGAGCCGCGACAGCCAGCGCGACGGCACCAACAGGCGGATTTCCAGGCTGCGGTTGTCGACGATCTCCAGCAGCGGCGCGCCGCTGGCGACGCTCTCGAACGGCTGCGCCTTGCGCTGCACGACTTGGCCGTCGTACGGCGCCTGCACGGCGCAGCGGCGCACCTGCACCTGGTAGACCTGGGCCTGGGCCTGGGCTTCGGCCTGCTTGGCCTCGGCCAGGGCAACCTCGAAGCGGCCGACGGAATTCAGCGACGCCAGCTGGCGGTTGTGCGCCAGCTCCTCGCTGGCCGCGCGCACACCGGACTGGGCGGCGTTCAGCTGGGCCTGGTAGGCCGAGCAGTCGAAGCGCACCAGCACATCGCCCTTGTGGAAGGCCTGGCCTTCGCTGAATGGCATTTCGAGGATGCGCCCGGCCAGTTCGCTGGACAGCATCGCCTGCTCACGGGCATGCAACACGCCGCGCACCTCGCGCGAATCGTTGGTCGACGCGCTCGACGCCGCCACCGGCAACAACGGGTCCGCCACCGGCTCCTGCGCCGCCTGCAGACTGCCCACGATCCCCATGGCGACCAGCGCCGTCCAGCACACACCCCTAACCATCGTCCATCCCTCTGACAGAATGGCGCGCAGTCTAAGGGAGAGCCGGCTTGTAGGAAACGGACTTCGTCAGATCATTTGGCCATCACGCTGGCAGTCCGTCGGTTCGTTCGAATCCTGCGCACTGGATGCAGTCATCCGCAGACCAGTCAGCGGCAGGAGAAATCGACATGCCAACCTGGAAAATCACCTTCACGCGCCACAACAACACCGACCAATTGCAACTGCAGTCGGCGCAGCAACCGAGCCCGGAAGAAGCGGCCGAGCACGTCCTGGAGTGGGCGACCGAGAACCTCAAGCCCGGTGAGTACGGCACTGCCCGCGATGCCCCGGAAGGGCCGGTCGGGCAGTTGCTGCGCCGTTACGGCATCACCGTCACCGATATCGTCGAGGAATCGCCGCTGCCCGAAGGCTGACCCGCCCTCAGCCTTGTGCCGGCACCGGCAAGCGGATGTGCCGCGCCAGTTCCTCGAACAGCGTCACCACGCTGCGCAGGGCACGGCAATCGGGGCGGGTCAGTAGCCAGAGGGCGTTACCGCAACCGGGCAGGTCGCCCTGCAGCACCTGCAGGCCGTCACCGTCGCGCAATAGATAGTCGGGCAGCGCCGCCAGGCCCAGGCCGCCGCGGCAGAGTTCGAGCACCGAGACGATGCTGTTGCAACGATAGGCCGGGATCACCGCCGGGAAACTCTGGCGACGCCAGGCCACGCTGGCATGGTCGGGCATGAACTCGTCCGGGGCGATCCAGCTCAGCTCGCTCCAGTCGCGGCCGGCATTGGCGCTTAGATAGTCGCGATGCGCACAGAGCGCATAGCGCACCTCGCCCAGGCAGCGGCCGACCAGGTATTCCGGCGGTGCGGTGGTCAGGCGCAGGGCGATGTCGGCGTCGCGCCGGCTGAGGTTGGCGAAGGCGTTGGAGGTGGACAGCTCCAGGTGCAAGCCCGGGTAGTCGCCCATGAAACGCCCCAGCGCCGGCAGCAGGATGCCCTGCAATACGGCGTCGGTGCAGGTCAGGCGCACGGTGCCGCTGAGCACTTCGCGGCCCTGCTCCAACCCGACCCGCGCCGCCTCCAGCGCCTGCTCGGCCTGCTCGGCCTGGCGCGCCAGCTGCTGCGCCAGGTTGGTCGGCAGGTAGCCGGCACGGCCCTTCTCGAACAGCGCGGTGCCCAGCGCCTTCTCCAGCCGGCGGATGGCGCGGAACACTGTGGAGACGTCTACGGCCAGCAATTCCGCGGCCCGCGCCAGGTTGCCGCCCCGCACCAGGGCGAGTACCAGGGAAAGGTCGGTGTACTCCAACCGATATTGCATCGATGCACTCATGAATTGCGTTATCGCCAATTTTTATTGCGTCTGCGCAACTATAAATTGCTCACCGTAGCCCGCCAATGGGCGTCGACGCTGGGGTGCGAAAGATGCGGAAGCTGCGCAAGGTTCTACGTATCGGCCTGATCGGTGATCGTGACAGCCAGGTCATGGCGCACTGGGCCATCCCCCTGGCGCTGCAGCAGTCGCTGCTGCCCCACGCCGGCACCCTGCGCCTGGAATGGCTGCACACCGAGCGGCTGGCCCAGGGCCTGCCACTGGAAGGCTACGCCGGCTTCTGGTGCATTCCCGGCAGCCCTTACCGCGACACCGAGGGCGCGCTGCGTGCCATCCGCCATGCGCGCACCAGCGGCACGCCTTATCTCGGCACCTGCGCGGGCTTCCAGCACGCCTTGCTGGAGCGTGCCCGCAATGTCCTGGGCTGGGACGATGCCGCCCACGCGGAACTGGATCCCGAAGCGGCTCGCCCGGTGATCCACGCGCTGCCCTGCGCGCTGGTCGAAGTACGCGAAGAAATCCGCCTGCGCCCGGGCTCACGCCTGGCCAGCGCCTACGGCAAGCCGAGCATTCGCGAAGGCTATCGCTGCAGCTACGGGATCAACCCCGAGTACCAGGAAGCCCTGTTCGGCGACTCACTGACGGCGAGCGCCCACGGCGAAGACGGCAGCATCCGCGCGCTGGAAGCCGAGGATCATCCCTTCTTCGTCGCCACCCTGTTCCAACCCGAGCGCAAGGCCCTGGCCGGCGTCAGCGTGCCGCTGGCCGAAGCCTTCCTGCGCGCCGTCGAGCAACACGCCAGAAGCCCCCAATGATCGCCAAGACGCCCGAACCGCCCTACTACGCCGTGATCTTCACCTCCCTGCGCACTGCGCAGGACGCCGGCTACGGCATAACCGCAGAACGCATGTTGGAACTCGCCGCCGAACAGCCGGGCTACCTCGGCGTGGAGTCGGCGCGCGGAGAAGATGGGCTGGGTATAACGGTGTCCTACTGGCGCGACGAAGAAAGCATCCGCCACTGGCGGGAAAACGCCGAACACCGAATGGCCCGCGAGGGGGCCCGCCGCGCGTGGTATCGGCAGTTCCAGGTGCGGGTGGCGAAGGTCGAGCGGGCCTACGGATTCGACGGCAGCGACCTGTAGGAGATCTCATCCGCGAAAATCTCCGAGCCAATACCTCATTGTAGGAGCGCGCCATGCGCGCGAATCGCGGCCATGGGCCGCTCCTACAGGGTAAATGTCGTGCCATGCGGTTCGCGGATGAGATCCGCGTCTACAGCCACCAGCGCAGCAGGAAGAACACCCCCATGCTCAGCAAGACGCTGACCAGCGTATTGCGCGTCCACAGCACCAGCCCCACCGCCACCAGCGAACCGAGCAGGTAGGGGTTGTCCAGGCGGAGGTTCAGCTGGTGCTCGGGCAGGAACACGATCGGCCCGCAGATCGCCGTGAGCATTCCCGGCACGGCGAAGCCGAGGAACTGCCGGATGTTGCTGCCCAGGCGGATCGGCAGGCGTGGTTCGAGGAACACGTAGCGGTTGAAGAAGACGATCAGCCCCATGCCGACGATCACGGCCCAGACCATCATGCCGACCTCCCACTGAACTTGTTGCAGACGAAGCCTGCGGTCATCCCCGCGAGGCCCGCGAGCACCAGGGCCGAGCCCAGGTGCCAGTAGCTGAACAGCACCGAGCAGAACAGCGAGACAGCCACGCAGACCACCGTCGGCACGCTGCGCACCACCGGTGCGATCAACGCCACGAAGGTCGCGGCGACGGAGAAGTCCAGGCCCAGGTGCTCAAGCCCCGGAATGCTGCTGCCCAGCAGCACGCCGGCCAGGGTGAAGAGGTTCCAGGCGATGTAGAAGGTCAGGCCGACGCCCAGGGCGTACCAGCGGTTGAAGGCTTCGCGGTCGTACTGGCTGGTCAGGGCGAAGAATTCATCGGTGAGCAGGAAGCCCAGGCCGATCCGCCAGCGCCCCGGCAGGTCGGCGATCACCGGGCGCATGCTCATGCCGTAGAGCAGGTGCTGCGAGGTCAGCAGCAGCGTGGTGAGCATGATCGAGAGGAACCCGGCACCGCCCTTGAGCATGCCGATCGCCACCAGTTGCGCGGCGCCGGCGAAGACGATGGCCGACAGGCCCTGGCCGTGCAGCGGCGAAAGGCCGGCCTCGATGGCCAGGGAGCCGGCGAGCAGGCCCCAGGGCAGGACCGCGATGGACAGCGGCATGATGGCGATGGCACCGCGCAGGAAGGCGCGGGCGGGAAGCAGATCGTGGGACATGGGGAAGACGGCTTGAGGATCAGGTCGGGCGAGCTTGGCAGAAATGGCGGCGGGCGCCTTGAACGTTCTTGCTGTTTTGCGAGTCACGGGCGCCTTTTGATTAGGACAATTCCCACACGTTAATTAAGGAATTTCCGACTGATCGCAAAAGGTGCGGCATCTAGCATGTCCGCGCTTTCCGAACAGCCCGTGGTTTTCCGTCGTGCAAATCTTCCTGCTGCTCTTCCTCATCCTGCTGCCCAGCCTGGCCACCGGCCAGGCCGGCGCCGCAGAACGCCATGCTTCCACCACCAAGGTGACTGCCTCTCGCGCTGAGCGACCTCCGTCAGGGGGATGGCAGCGTTCGGCCAAGGAGCGGCAAAAGCTGAACCGGCTGCTCCGGCACGCCCAGCAGTTGCAGGGCATGCCCTACCGTTGGGGCGGCGCGTCGGAACGCACCGGTTTCGATTGCAGCGGCCTGCTGGTCTACCTGTTCCGCCAGGACGCCGGGATGGAGCTGCCGCGCAGCACCCACGGCATGATCCGCCAGCGTCATCGCCAGGTGTCGCGCCAGGCGCTGAAGCCCGGCGACGCGGTGTTCTTCAGCCACAACGGCAGCCAGCGCGCCAGCCATGTCGGCCTGTACCTGGGCGATGGACGTTTCATCCATGCGCCGAGCACTGGCAAGACGGTGCGTATCGATTCGCTGGACAACGGCTACTGGAAGCGGCATTACCGCACCGCGCGGCGCTTCCGCACCCTGTAAACGCACCATCGTCAATGGCGCGAGAGCCTGGCATCTGGCCAGGCTCCTACAAGGTAACTCCGACGCGGAGATATCCGAGCTTTACGGCGTCTTGGCCTTCTGCCCTTCGCTGGCGATCTGCGCACTGTCCCAGCCGCCGCCCATGGCGGCGATCAGCTGCACGCTGGCGACCAGGCGGTTGCCGTAGAGGGTGAGCACGCTACGCTCGTTCGACAGCGCCGTGGTCTGGGTGGTGACCACGTTGCTGTAGTCGACGGTGCCGGCCTTGTATTGGTTGGTCGTCAGGCGCAGCGCCTCGCGGGCGGCGTCCAGGGCTTCGCTCTGCGCGCCACTCTCCTCTTCCAACACCTTGAGCTGGACCATGTAGTCCTCCACCTCGCGGAAGCCGTCGAGCACGGTCTGCCGATAGGTCGCCACTGTCTGGTCGTAGCTGGCCTCGGCCTGCTCCACCTGCGAGGCGATCAGCCCGCCGTCGAACAGGGTCATGGCGAACTGCGGGCCGATCGACCAGTAGCGGTTCGGCGTCTCGATCCAGTTCTGGAAGCTGCCGCTGCGGTAGCCGCCGGTGGCGCTCAGGGTCAGGTCGGGGAACCAGGCGGCCTTGGCCACGCCGATCTGCGCGTTGGCGGAGATCACCTTGCGCTCGGCGGAGGCGATGTCCGGGCGCCGCTCCAGCAGCTGCGACGGCACCAGCGCAGGCAGTTCCGGCAGCCTGGGCACCTGGCCGTTGGCGGCGAGGCTGAACTGCGCCGGCGGCAGGCCGACCAGCACCGCGATAGCGTGTTCGAGCTGGGCGCGCTGGTACTTGAGGTCGATGGCCTGGGCCTCGGTGCTCTTCAGCTGGGTACGCGCCTGGGCCACGTCGGCCTTGGTGACGATGCCGGCGTTGTACTGGTTCTCGGTGAGTTTCAGCGAACGCTGATAGGCCTCGACGGTGTCGTTGAGCAGCTTGATCTGCTGGTCCATCACGCGCAGCTGCAGGTAGTTCTGCGCCAGTTGCGACTGCAGCGACAGGCGTGAAGCGGCGAGGTCCGCAGCGCTGGCGTCACGGGTGGCGCTGTCGGCTTCCAGTTGGCGGCGCAGCTTGCCCCACAGGTCCAGCTCCCAGCTCACGCCGAGGCTCGCCGAATAGCTGTTGCTCACCCCGCCGCTGCCGCCGCTGGACACCGTGGAGCCATCGGCCAGGCGCACGTTGCTGCTACTGCCGCCCTGCCCGGAACGGGTCTTGTCGACATTGCCGGTCACGCTCGGGAAGAAGGACGCGCGCGCGCCCTTCACCAACGCCACGGACTGCCGGTACGAGGCCTCGGACTCGGCCAGGGTCTGGTTGGCCTTGAGCAGGCGCTGCTGCAGGTCGTTCAGGGTCGGGTCGCTGTACAGCGACCACCACTGCCCGTGGTTCTGCAGATCGGCCGGCTGCGCCATGCGCCAGCCCTCGCCTTCCTTGAAGGCGGCCGGCACCGCGACCTGCGGACGCTTGTAGTCGGGGCCGACGGCGCAGCCGGCAAGCGCCGCGCAGAGCGCCAGGGCGAGCAGGCCGGGGGAAAGGTTCGGGCGGTTCATAGCGGTGTCTCCAGGGCGCCGTCGGTGCGCACGCCACGCTTCTTGTTGACCCAGTGGCGCAGGCGGTCAAGATAGAGGTAGACCACGGGGGTCGTGTAGAGGGTCAGCAGCTGGCTGCCGATCAGGCCGCCGACGATGGTCATGCCCAGCGGGCGGCGCAGCGCGGCGTCGCTGCCGATGCCGAAGATCAGCGGCAGCGCGCCGAGGATGGCGGCCAGGGTGGTCATCATGATCGGCCGGAAGCGCTTCATGCAGGCTTCGAGGATCGCCTCGCGCGGGGTCAGGCCGAGGGTGCGTTCGGCGTCCAGGGCGAAGTCGATCATCATGATCGCGTTCTTCTTGACGATGCCGATCAGCAGGATGATGCCGATGATCGCCACGATGCCGATGTCCTGCCCCGCCAGCATCAGCGCCAGCAATGCGCCCACACCTGCAGAGGGCAGCGTGGAGAGGATGGTCACCGGGTGGATGAAGCTCTCGTAGAGGATGCCCAGCACGATGTACATGGTGACGATCGAGGCCAGCACCAGGAGCAGGGTGTTGGACAGCGACGCCTCGAAGGCCGAGGCCGCGCCACGGAAGTTGCCCTCCAGGCTCGCCGGCATGTTCATTTGCGCCTCGACATCGCGGATCGCCTGCACCGCCTCGCCGAGGGACACGCCCTTGGCCAGGTTGAACGACAGGGTCGCCGCCGGGAACTGGGCGATGTGGTTGATCGCCAGCAGGGTGTGGCGCTCCTCCACCTTCGCCAGGCTGGACAGGCGCACCTGGGTGCCGTCGCTGGCCGGCACGTAGAGGTTCTCCAGGGACTGCGGGCCGATCTGGAAGTCCGGCGCCACCTCCAATACCACGCGGTACTGGGTGGCCTGGGTGAAGATGGTCGAGACCAGCCGCTGGCCGAAGGCGCTGTAGAGCACGCTGTCGATGTTCGACAGGCTCACGCCCAGGCGCGAGGCGGTGTCGCGGTCGATATCGATGTAGGCCTGCAGGCCCTTGTCCTGCCAGTCGCTGGCAACGTCCGCCAACTGCGGCAACTGCTGTAGCCGGTCGAGCAATTTCGGTACCCACTCGGCGAGCACGTCGGGGTCGGCGTCCTGCAAGGTGAACTGGTACTGGGTGCGGGCGATGCGGTCTTCGATGGTCAGGTCCTGCACCGGCTGCAGGTAAAGCTTGATGCCCCGCACCTTGTCCAGTTGCGGCTGCAGGCGGCGGATCACTTCGCTGACGGACAGGTCGCGCTCGGCGTGCGGCTTGAGGTTGATCAGCAGGCGCCCGGTGTTGAGCGTGGCGTTGGTGCCGTCGACGCCGATGAAGGACGACAGGCTCGCCACGTCCGGGTCGGCCAGCACCACCTTGGCCAGCTCCTGCTGACGGTTGGCCATGGCCTGGAAGGAGATCGACTGCGGCGCTTCGGCGATGCCCTGGATCACCCCGGTGTCCTGCACCGGGAAGAAGCCCTTGGGCATGAACACGTACAGCGCGGCGGTCACCACCAGCGTGCCGACGGCCACCAGCAGGGTCAGCCCCTGGTGGCGCAGGACCACACGCAAGGCAGCGGCATAGCGCTCGATCATGCGTTCGATGAAGCGGCCGGCAGCGCGGGCGAAGCGGCCCTCCTGCTCCGGCTCGATGTGGCGCAGCAGCTTGGCGCTGAGCATCGGTGTGAGCGTCAGCGAGACGAAGCCGGAAATCAGGATGGCCACCGCCAGGGTGATGGCGAACTCGCGGAACAGCCGGCCGGCCACGTCACCCATGAACAGCAGCGGGATCAGCACGGCGATCAGCGAGAAGGTCAGCGAGATGATGGTGAAGCCGATCTGCTTCGAGCCCTTGAGCGCGGCTTCCAGCGGGGAGTCGCCCTGCTCCAGGTAACGCGCGATGTTCTCCACCATGACGATGGCGTCGTCGACCACAAAACCGGTGGCGATGGTCAGCGCCATCAGCGTCAGGTTGTTGATCGAGAAACCGGCCAGGTACATGACGCCGAAGGTGCCGATCAGCGACAGCGGCACGGCGAAGCTGGGGATCAGGGTCGCCGAGAGGTTGCGCAGGAACAGGAAGGTGACCATCACCACCAGGCAGACGGCGAGGAACAGTTCGAACTGCACGTCCTTCACCGAGGCGCGGATGGTCGTGGTGCGGTCGGTCAGCACCGTGACTTCGAGGTTGCCCGGCAGGCTCGCCTGCAACTGCGGCAGCATCTTCTTGATGCTGTCGACCACTTCGATGACGTTGGCGCCCGGCTGGCGCTGGATGTTCAGCACCACCGCCGGCGCGTCGTTGGCCCAGGCGGCCAGGCGCACGTTCTCGGCATCGTCCTCGACGCTGGCCACGTCGCGCACGCGCAGCGGCGAGCCGTTCTTGTAGGCGACGATCAGGTCGCGGTACGCGCTCGCCGATTTCAGCTGGTCGTTGGCGTCCAGGGTCGAGGAGCGCGTCGGGCCGTCGAAGCTGCCTTTCGGGCCATTGAGGTTGTTGTTGGTGATGGTGGTCTGCAGGTCGCTGAGGCTCAGCCCCGCCGCCGCCAGCGCCGAAGGGTTGGCACGGATGCGCACGGCCGGGCGCTGGCCGCCGCTGATGCTGACCAGGCCGACGCCGGAAATCTGCGAAATCTTCTGCGCGAGGCGCGTGTCGACCAGGTCCTGGATCTTCGGCAGCGGCATGTCCGGCGACATCACCGCCAGGGTCAGGATGGGCGCGTCGGCCGGGTTGACCTTGCTGTACACCGGTTGGTTCGGCAGGTCCTTGGGCAGCAGGCTCTGCGCGGTGTTGATCGCCGCCTGGACTTCCTGTTCGGCGACATCGAGATTGACCTGCAGGCTGAACTGCAGGGTTATCACCGACGCCCCGCCGGAGCTGGTGGAGGACATCTCGTTGAGCCCGGGGATCTGCCCCAACTGGTTCTCCAGCGGCGCGGTCACCGAGGAGGTCATGATCTCGGGGCTGGCACCCGGATACAGGGTGACCACCTGGATGGTCGGGTAATCCACTTCCGGCAGCGCCGAGATCGGCAGGAAGCGGTAGGCGATGATCCCCGACAGCAGGATCGCCACCATCAGCAGGGTAGTGGCGACCGGCCGCAGGATGAACAGGCGCGACGGGTTCATTCGCTCTTACCGCTGTCCTGGGCGGGCGCGTCCGAGCCGAAGGGCTTGGGCGAGGCGCCTTCGCCATCCGTGCTCGCATCGGCGCGGGCTTCTTCGTCGCTGGCGACTATGTGCAGGCGGGTGCCGTCGCGCAGGCGGTCGGTGCCTTCGACGACGACGCGCTGGCCAGCGTCCAGGCCCTTGGTGACGACCACTCGCTCATTCTCGCTGGTGCCCAGCTCGACCAGCTGGCGC
The DNA here is from genome assembly GCF_000689415.1 of Pseudomonas knackmussii B13. NCBI lineage: Bacteria > Pseudomonadati > Pseudomonadota > Gammaproteobacteria > Pseudomonadales > Pseudomonadaceae > Pseudomonas > Pseudomonas knackmussii. The sequence continues at coordinate 3,289,475 of NZ_HG322950.1, forward strand.
TTGGCCTTGTCGTCCTTGTCCACCAGGTAGACGTAGGTGCCATCGTTACCGCGCTGCACGGCGTTTGCCGGAATGCTCAGCACCCCGTGTAGGGTCTCGGCAAGCAGGCGCACGTTGACGAACTGGTTGGGGAACAACGCCTGGTCGGTGTTGGCGAAGGCGGCCTTGAGCTTGACCGTGCCGGTGGTGGTGTCGATCTGGTTGTCCAGGGTCTTGAGTACGCCGCTGGCCAGGGTGCGGTTCTGGTTGCGGTCCAGCGCCTCCACCGGGACGGGCTGGGAGCCGGAGAGCTGGCGGGCGACGGTGCCCAGCTGCTGCTGCGGCAGGGCGAAGACCACCGAGATCGGCTTGACCTGGGTGATCACCACCAGTGGCGTGGTGTCGCTGGACGTCACCAGGTTGCCGACGTCCACCTGGCGCAGGCCGAGGCGCCCGGAAATCGGTGCGCGCACCTGGGTGAATTCGAGGTTGAGCTTGGCGTCGTCGACCTGGCCCTGGTTGGTGCGCAGGGTGCCCTCGTACTGGCGCACCAGCGCTTCCTGGGTGTCCAGAGTCTGCTTGGCGATGGAGTCCTCGGCGTACAGGCCCTTGTAGCGCGCCAGGTCGATCTGCGCGTTCTTCAGCTGCGCCTGGTTCTGCTGCAGGGTGCCCACCGCCTGGTCCAGCGCTGCCTGGTAGGGGCGCGGGTCGATCACCGCCAGCACGTCGCCGGCCTTGACCTCCTGGCCTTCCTGGAACGGCACCTTGAGCAGCTGGCCGTTGACCCGCGCACGCACGTTCACGGTGTTGTAGGCCGTCACCGTGCCCAGCGCGTGGTAGTGCACCGGCAGGTCGCCCTTCAACACCGGCGCCACGCTGACCGTGATCGCCGTACCGCCGCCCTGCCCGCCCGGCCCGCGTCCGCTCATCGCGCCGCGCGGCCCGGGCCCGCCACCGCCCTGAGGCTCCGGCGCCGAGCTGGTCCTGTGCAACCACATGCTCAGCGCGACCACCCCGGCGAAGGCCGCCGCGGTGATCAGCCAGGGGCGCAGCTTGCGCAGTTTCGAGGGCGATCCGTTGCTTGGGGTCATAGTGGTCATCGGGCGGCCAAGGGTCCTAGAGAATAGCGGGGCACGGCGGGAAACGCCGCTAGCACGGGCGTAGCTCCACCGATAAACATTCAGCGCTGAACGATAATCACTGGCAGCTTGCAGGCAAAGCCTCTTTACCCGCTATTTACCTTTGTTTACCGAGAGTTAGAGCGCTTGAACGCGACTTGCCGGCGGACGTTCCGCTGCCATTGTCGCCCCCGAAAACGACGATGCCGCCCGGCCAGTGGCGCGGGCGGCATCGAGGGGAGCGGCGCCGGGGCTATCCGGCGCCCGAGCGTGATCAGCTCAGCGCAGCGACGGCGGCGGCGTAGTTCGGCTCGTCGGCGATCTCACCGACCAGCTCGCTGTGCAGCACCTTGTTGTTCTCGTCCAGCACCACCACCGCACGGGCGGCCAGGCCGGCCAGCGGGCCGTTGGCGATGGCCACGCCGTAGTTGGCGAGGAACTCGGCGCCACGCATGGTCGACAGGTTCACCACGTTGTCCAGGCCTTCGGCGCCGCAGAAGCGTTTCTGGGCGAACGGCAGGTCGGCGGAAACGCACAGCACCACGGTGTTGGCCAGCTTGCTGGCTTCGACGTTGAACTTGCGAACCGAGGTGGCGCAGGTCGGGGTGTCGACGCTGGGGAAGATGTTCAGCACCTTGCGCTTGCCGGCGAAGTTCTCCAGGGACACATCGGCCAGATCGCCGCCGACGAGCTTGAACGCCGGAGCCTGCTGGCCTTTCTGCGGCAGCTGGCCGTCGACGTTGATCGGGTTGCCCTTGAGGGTGACTTGAGCCATTGCGGTATTCCTTCTGTCGTGGGGAGGCCCCGCCGCAGAGCCGGCGGGGACCGGGAAATCGGGGCCGAGGCAAATCCTAGCATGAACTTGCCCGAGTGAATCGGTCGGAAAAGCGCCGAGCGGGAAAGCGGATTTCAACGCCGCCCGGCGCTATGCTGGGCGCCCTTCAAGGAGGCCCCATGCGACGCACCCGATTCGCCCTGCTCTTCGCCCCGCTGTTGTCGTTGCCGGCTCTGGCTGACGAAAGCTGCCACGTCACTGCAGTGGACAGCGGCTCTAGCCTGATTTGTCGCAGCAGCGAAGGCCACGACCTGAGCGTCGCACTGCGCGGTATCGAGATCCCGACAGCCGTTGCCGAAACAGCGCGCCGGCGTCTCGACGAGTTGGTCGGCGCTCATTCGGTGACTTTGCGCCAACCGCTGCCGCAGCCATCCGGTCAGCTGACCGCTGCCGTCTGGGCCACCCCGCCGGACTGCCCGAGTTGTGGCCACACCCTGGACGTCAGCCGCGCCCTGCTCAGCGTCGGCCTGGCCCGCTGGAAACCCGACGCCGCGCAGGGCGAAGAGGAGCGCGCACAGTACAGCTTCGAGGAGCAGGAAGCGCGGGCGCGGAAGATCGGTCTGTGGAACACCAACCTGTAGGAGCGGCCCATGGCCGCGATTCGCGGGCATGGCCCGCTCCTACAAAGAGACGTCGTGCCGGGATTTCGCGGATAAGATCCGCTCCTACACAGGGGGCGATCCGAACTCTCAGGCCCAGCCGAATCGCCGCACGAACCAGCCCTTCAAGCCCTGCACCATCACCATGTAGCCCACCAGGATCAGCGCCAGCCACGGCCAGTAGTCCGCCGGCAATGCCTGCATGCGGAACGAGTGGGCCAGTGCCCCTTGCGCCAGGAACACCGCCAGCGCGCCTATGCCCAGGGTGGCCGCGAGCACCGGCCAGGCCGCACGGCTCTGCAGGAAGGGAATGCGCCGGGTGCGGATCATGTGCACCACCAGCAGCTGTGAGAGCAGGCCTTCGACGAACCAGCCGGACTGGAACAGCCCTTGCTGCGCCGGCGTGTTCGCCTCGAAGACGAACCACAGCACCAGGAAGGTGGCGATGTCGAACAAGGAGCTCAGCGGGCCGAAGCACAGCATGAAGCGCCCAAGGCCCTCCGGGTTCCACTGCTGCGGGCGGCGCAGGAGTTCGGCGTCGACGCCATCGAAGGGAATCGCGATCTGCGCCAGGTCGTACAGCAGGTTCTGCAGCAGCAATTGCAGCGGCAGCATCGGCAGGAAAGGCAGGAAGGCGCTGGCCGCCAGCACGCTCAGCGCGTTGCCGAAGTTCGCGCTGGTCGCCATGCGGATGTACTTGAGCAGGTTGGCGAAGGTGCGCCGCCCTTCCACCACGCCCTCCTCCAGCACCATCAGGCTTTTTTCCAGGAGGATCAGGTCGGCCGCTTCCTTGGCGATGTCCACCGCCGAATCCACCGAAATACCGATATCGGCGCCGCGCAGCGCCGGCGCGTCGTTGATGCCGTCGCCGAGGAAGCCGACTACATGGCCGCGCGCGCGCAGCACCCGGACCAGGCGCTCCTTGTGCGCCGGCGTCAGCTTGGCGAACAAGGTGGTGCGCTCGGCCAGCTCGCCTAGCTCAGCGTCGCCGTAAGCATCCAGCTTCGGGCCGAGTAGCACGCCCTCGACCGGCAGGCCGACGTCGCGGCAAACCTTCAGGCTGACCCGCTCGTTGTCCCCGGTCAGCACCTTCACCGCCACGCCGTTCGCGGCCAACGCGCGCAGGGCCGGTGCCGTGGTCTCCTTCGGCGGATCGAGGAAGGCGATGAAACCGTCCAGACACAGCCCCTGCTCGTCGTCCAGGCCGTAGGTCTCGCGGCTGGGCGGCAGCGTCCGGGTCGCCACCGCGACCACCCGCAGGCCGTCGCGGTTGAGGGCCTCGGCCACCGCACGGATGTGCTCCAGGCGTGCACCGGTCAGCGGCTCGGCACAGGCCTGATGGCGCACCGTCGCGCAGACTTCCAGCACTTCCTCGAGGGCACCCTTGCAGATCAGCAGGTGATGGTCGTCGCGCTCGCCGAGCACCACGGACATGCGCCGCCGGGCGAAGTCGAAGGGAATCTCGTCGACCTTGTGGTAGCGGCTGTCCACACGCAGCGCCTGGCGCAGCTCGGCGTGCTCGAGCACGGCGACGTCGAGCAGATTCTTCAGCCCGGTCTGGTGATAGCTGTTGAGGAAGGCCAGCTGCAGCACGCGGTCGTCGACCATGCCGTAGACGTCGGTATGCCGCTCCAGGACGATGCGGTCCTGGGTCAGGGTGCCGGTCTTGTCGGTGCAGAGGATGTGCATCGCGCCGAAGTTCTGGATGGCGTCCAGGCGCTTGACGATCACCTTGCGCCGACTCAACGCTACCGCGCCCTTGGCCAGGGTGGAGGTGACGATCAGCGGCAGCATCTCCGGGGTCAGGCCGACTGCCACCGCCAGCGCGAACAGCGCTGCCTGCAGCCAGTCGCCCTTTGTGTAGCCGTTGAGCAGCAGCACCACCGGCGCCATCGCCAGCATCAAGCGGATCAACAGCCAGCTGACCTTGTTGATCCCGGCCTGGAAGGCGGTGGAAGGACGGCCGCCGATGCACGTTCGCGCAGCCAGCGCGCCAAAGAAGGTGCGCGCACCAGTGCCGACCACCAGCGCCAGGGCCGAGCCGCTGACCACGGTGGTGCCCATGAAGCACAGGCTGTCGCGCTCCAGCGGGTTGTCCTGGCGGGCATCGCGGACCTGGGCGAACTTCTCCACCGGCAGCGATTCCCCGGTCAGCGCCGCCTGGCTGACGAACAGGTCCTTGGTGCTGAGCAGGCGCACGTCCGCCGGCACCATGTCGCCGGCCGACAGCCAGAGCACGTCGCCGGCCACCAGTTGGCGGATCGGCACCTCGCGGCGGCGCGTCAGGCCCGACTCGGCCTCGTCCGCGCGGAAAACCGTGGCGGTGTTGCCGACCATGGCCTTCAGCCGTTCAGCGGCGTCGTTGGAGCGCTTTTCCTGGACGAACCGCAGCAGCGTGGAAACGCCGACCATGACGCCGATCAGCAGCGTGGCCGGCAGGTCTCCGGTGAGGCAGGCGATCAGCGCGAGCACGCTGAGCAGCAGGTTGAAGGGGTTGCAGTAGCAGAACCACAGGTGCGCCCACCAGGGCAGCGCGCGCTGCTGGTCGATCTCGTTCGGCCCGGCGCCCAGGCGCTCGCCAGCCTCGGCTTCGCTCAGGCCTTCGCGGCGGCTGCCCAGGCGCTCGAACAGCACCTGCGGCTCCAGCACCGACCAGTCCAGCAATGCCTGGGCAAGCGGCTCCGCCGCCGCGCCGCGCGGCGAGTCGGGCAGCGCCAGGCGCCGTCGCTGGCGCGCGGGCTGGCCCTTGTTGAAGAAATCGAGCAGGTTTTCCCTGAGTCGATCGAAGTGCATGACGAGTCCCCTTCGCCACCGTCACGACTGGCGGCGCAGGGAGTCTCTGCGGGCATCCTTAAGGTGTAATGAAGGCGCGCGCCCGGCCGGGCGCGCGGCTCAGAAGTCGCGCTTGTAGAAGATATCCAGCGAGCTGGCCAGGCCGCTGGCGGCTTCCAGGTAGACCTTCTTGCTCAGCAGGTAGCGCAGCGCGACCGTGTTGGCCGGCTCGAACACCCCGACGCCATAGCGCAGGCTCAGGCGATCGGTGAGCTGGCCGCTGGCGACCACGTTGGTGCTGTTGCCGGTGCCTTCGGTGCCGAGCTGGAAGTCCTGGATGCCCAGGTGCTTGGCGACCTCGCCGGTGACCGGCGCGCTGCCGGCCAGGCCCAGGGCCAGGGCCGCTTCGCCGAGCATGTTGCTGTCCTCGCCGCTGTTCAGCGGCCGGCCCATGACCAGGTAGGACAGCGCCTGCTCCTGGCTCATCGCCGGCTCCGAGAAGACTTCGCTGCGCGGCTGCTCGGCATTGCCCGACAGGCGCAGGCCGGCAGTCACGTCATCGACCTTGCGCACCGCCTCGATGTCCAGGTACGGCTGGTCGATGGGCCCGGCGAACAGCAAGCGCGCGCGGCGGATGGTCAGCTTCTGGCCGTAGGCGCTGTAGCGGCCCTTGTTCAGGCTGAGCTCGCCACGGGTGTCGAGGTTGTCGCCGATGTGCACCTGGCCGGCCAGTTCCGCGGTCAGGCCGAAGCCATTGAAGGTCAGCTTCTCCTGGCCGACCCTGACGTCGACATCCATCGCCAGGTTGGTCCCGCCCGCCTGCTTCGGCGGCGCGCCGACGATCACGGTATCGCCGGAGACCTTCACCGTAGAGGGCGGCAGCTGGCGGATGACGATGGCGCCACGCGGCACCTGCACGTTGCCGGAGACGCTGAGTTTTTCGGCGGCCATGCGGATCGCCAGGTCCGGGCTGACTTCCAGGTTGGCGTAGGGCTCGACCGCCACTGGCAGGCTGTCGCCGGGGATCTTCAAGTCCATGTCCAGGCCCTGGCTCCAGGCCAGGTAGCCGGCCAGCTTGCCGCTGCCCTTGGCACCGCCGCTCCAGTGGCCGTCGAGATCGACCCGCTCGCCGGCGATACGCGCCAGCAGCTGGAGGTTCTCCACGCGCGTCGGCAGGTCGCCGCCGGAAATCTCGCCGTCGCGCAGCTGCAGCTGGCCGTCCAGGTGCGGCGCAAGCAGGCCACCGGAGATGCGACCGCTACCATCCAGGTGCCCTTGCAGACGCTCGACCATGGGCACGAAAGGCCGCGCCACCGAAATGTCGAGCCCGCTGAGCTGGAAGCTGCCGGTGAGCGGCTTGCTCTTCGGACGCGGATCGAGGGTCGCCTGGGCGTCCAGGGTGCCGAGCTTGCCGCCATGGAACTGCAGGCTGCTGTCGATGCGCGTGGGGGTCAGGCGACTCTCCAGGCGCAGGCTCTGGTACGGGAAGTCGAGCCACTGGTCCTGGTCCTTCAGGCGCAAGGTGCCGCTGCCGGCATCGAGAACGATATTGCCGTTGGGGCCGCGCGCCGGCAGGTCGAGCTGCACGTCGCCATTGAGCTTGCCTTGCCAGGCGAAGTCTTCCGGCAGCCAGCGCGCCAGGCTGTCCAGCGGGAAGTCGCGCAGCTTCCAGCTCAGTTTCGGCTCGGGCAGCAGGCGCTGCTCACCACCGCACAGGCTCGCCGGACCGGACACCCAGCAATGCGCGCCGAGGTTCAGGCGGCCGTCGGCGAGCCGTTCCAGGCGCGCCGGCTGTTGCAGGCGCCAGTCCTGGCCGCCGCTCTGCAGTTCACCCTTGGCCAGGCGGCCGCGCCAGTCGCGGCCGTTCCAATTGCCGTCGAAGCCCAGCGCCAGCACCAGCGGCTTGCCTTGCAGGCTGAGGTCGAGCTGCTGGCGTTGCAGGTTGCCCTGGCCGCTGGCCTTGAGCTGGCCGAATTTCGTGTCGCCGGCGCGCAGGCCATCGGCGAGCAGATCCAGGCGACCGCGCTGGGCGGCGTCGAGGTCGGCGCTGAGCGTGAGTTCGCGCACGCCGTTGTCCTGGAAGGCGATGCGCTGCCCCTTGAGGTCGAGCTTGCCTTGCGGGGCCTTGAGCGTGCCGGCGAGGTCGAGGCGCCCCGCCATCTGCCCTTGCAGTTGCGGCCACAGCTGGCCAAGGCGTGTCAGGGCGATGTCGAGCCGGCCGGCCAGGCGCTGGTCGAGGCTGGCCTGGCCGCTGATGCGGTTGTCGCCCAGGCGCAGGTCGAGGCCGTCGAGCTTCCAGTTCTGCCCCTGCCCAACGGCAGCGGTCTTGAAAACCGCCGACTGGCCGCGCAAGCGGCCTTGCAGGTCGAGGTTGGCCTGCAGCGCGAGCACGCCGTCCTTGAAGCTGCCTTGGCTGCTCAACGGACCGCCGAGCTTGCCCGGCAACTCGGCGACCCAGTAGGCGGGGTCGAGGTCGCTCAGTTTCAATTGCGCGTCCCAGGCGATGGCATCGGCGAACTTCAGGCCCAGGCTGCCCTCGGCCTTGCCTTGCCCTGCTTTCAACTGCAGCGAAGGCAGGTGCACCTCGGAGAGGTTGCCGGAGATCGGACTGCTCAGCTGGAAAGCGCCGGCCGGGCCATTGGCTTCGGCGGCGAAGTTGCCCAGGTAGCCGCCGTCGCGGTACTGCAGTTCGGCCTGTAGACGGTGCAACACCACCGGCGGCGGCTCCATCGGGTAAAGGCGCAGCCAGGGGAAGTCCTGCCAGTCGAGGCGTGCGTCGGCTGCGAAGCCCTCTTCCCAGTCCAGGCGGCCGCTCAGGCCCAGGCGCTGTTCCGGCGCGGCGCTCAGGTCGAGCGCGGCGATGTCGGCGCCCTTGGCGTCGACGCGGCCCTTGAGCACCAGGGCAACGTCGCCGCCCTCGCCCGGCAACAGCGCCGAGCCGGCGACCTGGTAGCCGCTGGCAAGGTCGCCCTTGGCATTCAGCAGCACCTTGTTCAGCACCAGGGTGTCAGGCAGCTCGGCAGCGCCTTTGAAGCCATCGGCTGTGATCTGGGCAGTGGCCGGCAGGTTGTCCGCCAGGGGCTGCAGGTCGCCCTTGAGGTGGCCGTTCAGGTAGCCGCTGCTGTCAGCTTCCAGCGCCAGATGGCCGAGCAACTCGCCCTTGGCCTGCAGCTTCAGGTTCCACGGCTGCTTGCCGGGCGCCGGCAGGGTCAGGCTGCCTTCGGCCTGCAGCGGCCAGTTGCCAGTGGGCGTGAGCAAGCCGCGCAGCTCCAGAGCCAGGTCGTCACGGGCGGCCTTGAGGCTGTCGATGTGCAGGCCGTCCGCTTCCCAGTGGGCGCTGGCCTGTACCTGTTTGACCTGCTCGTTGCCGTCGAGCAGGAAGCTGCCCAGGCGCACTTCGCCCAGGCGGATGGCCAACGGCAGCTTCAGGGCTGGCAGTTCGATCGGCCCGCTGCTGGGTTCGGATGTGCTGGGTGCGAGGCGCAGTTGCACACGCTCAGCGACCAGGCGGTCGACACACAGGGTCCGTTGCAGCAGGCAGGCCGGTGACCAGGCCAGTTGCGGCTGGTCGATTTCCAATTCGGTAGACGCGTCCTTCCAGGCCAGGTGCTTGGCCTGCCAGGCGCCCCCAAGGCGGCCACTGAAGTCATCGACTTGCAGGCCCGGTATACGCGACAAGGCCCAGCGACTGCCGGATTCGCTGCCGAGCACGGCGAACAGCGCCACACAGACCAGCAATAGCAAGCCCAGCACGCCGGCCAGGAGAATCTTCAGCAGGCGCTTCACAGCTCGGGCCCCATGGAGAAGTGGATGCGCCAGCCGCCGCCATCGTCCAGGCCGTCGGCGAGGTCCAGGCGCAGAGGCCCGACAGGAGACACCCAGCGGATGCCGAAACCGACGCCGGTCTTGATCGAGGGGAAGTCCAGCGAGTTGAAGGAGTTGCCCTGGTCGACGAAGGTCGCCAGGCGCCATTTCTCGGCGAGCGGGTATTGGTACTCGACACTGCCGGCGATCATGTAGCGGCCGCCGATGCGGTCGCCGTCGGAGTTCTTCGGCGACAGCGTCTGGTAGTCGTAGCCACGCACGCTCTGGTCGCCGCCGGCGAAGAAGCGCAGCGACGGCGGAATCTTCGAGTAGTCGTTGGTGGCGATGCCGCCCACCTGCACGCGGCCGAGCAGACGGTGACCGCCGGCGAAGGTGGTCAGGCCCCTGGCCACGGCGGCGGCGTAGGCGACGTCGGCATCGGCGAGCGCACCTTCCTTGGCGAACTTGGAGTCCAGCTGCAGGCGATAGCCCTCATGGGGGTCGACCTTGTTGTCGGCGACCAGGATCGAGTAACCGACGCCGGGCATCAGGAAACTGCTGTTGCCCGAGTCGTCGCCCAGCAGGTACTCCTCGTGCAGCCAGTTCAGCGAGAAGGAACGCTGCCAGCCGTTGGGCAGCTTGCGCTGCCATTCGCCGCCGATGGTGAACTGCTTGCTCTCGGTGTCCACCAGGTCTTCGTTCTGGTAGCCGGTGGTGAAGCGCAACTTGTCGGTCAGCGGCGGATCGAGCGGCACCTCGTACCAGGCCCCGACGTTCTGCCGCGGCCCCGACAGCTCGGCCTCGGTGCCCAGGCTATGGCCCTGTGGGTTGACCCAATGGCGGGTCCAGCTGAATTTCGCCCGCGGCCCGACGTCGGTGGAGAAGCCCAGGCCGACGCCGAGGGAGCGCGGCTTGCGCGCGGTCAGGTGGACGTCGACCGGGACGGTCTCGCCCTTGGCCTGCAGCGGCGAGGCATCGACCCGAACGCCGTCGAAGTAGCCGCTGGATTGCAGGGCCTGGTTGAGGTCGGCGATCAGCTCCGAGTCGTAGGGCGCGCCCTGCTGGAACGGCACCATGCGCTGCAGCAATTCCTCGTCGAATGGGAAGTCGCCCTGGAAGCTCACCGCGCCGAGGTAGAAGCGCGGCCCGCTGACGTAGTCCAGGTCGATATCGGCGACGCCGGCTTCGGGGTCGACGCGCAGCGACTGCTTGGTGAACTGGCCACGGAAGAAGCCGAAGCGCGAGGCCTGGTTCTGGATCAGCCGCTTGGCGTCCTCGTAGGTGCCGTGGTTGAGCTGGGCGCCGGGCTTGAGGCCGTCGCCGCCCGGTACACGGAAGCTCTTCAGCTTCGACGCCGGGCCTTCGATGACGATGCTGACATTGCGCAAGCGCACCGGCTCGCCGGGCTCCACGTCGATGCGCAGGCGCGGCGCCTTGTCTTCGCCGCGCACGCGTACGCGAATGCGTGCCTGGTAATACCCCAGCGCCTGCGCCGCCTGCTGCGCCTGCTCCTGGGTGGTGCGCCGCAGGCGCCGCAGGGCGGCCTGGTCGCGGCCCTCGACGGTACCGACGAAGGCTTCGATGTTGGCTTTGAGCGCGGAATTGGAAGGGTTGATGCGTACTTCGAGTTGGCTTTCCGCTGCCGCTACCGTGCCGATCCAGCACAAGAGTCCGATCAGCGCGAGCCGAAGTGATCCATGGACGAATTTCATGGCGCGGATGCTAACACGACAGTTATTTCACGCCAGACGCAAGCCCTCAACTCAGGGGCTTTAGGGAAAATTCCTATAACCCCATGCCCTGGCGGGACAGCTGCGCCTCCGTTTGCGGGTTGGCGTGGAAGAGCACGTGCTCGCGGATCGGCCCGAGCGCCACCTCCCCTACTTCCTCGTAGCCGTGGCGACGGTAGAAGTCGAGGTAGCGGGCGTTCCCGGTGTCCAGCACCAGGCCCTGCGAGCCACCGTCCTCGGCGCACCAGGCGTGCAGCGCTTCGAGCAGCTGTTCGCCCAGGTGCTTGCCCTGGAACTCCGGATGCACACCGATCAGAGGCAACACGTGATACGGCCCCGGGGGCAAGCAGCCGAGCACCGCCTCGTGGTACTCCAGGTAGCGCTTCGTGCAGCGGAAGCCGGTGGTCAGCAGCATGCGCATGCGCCAGGCCCAGCTTTCCGTGATGCCCAGGCGGCGCTGCGGCGGCGCGATCAGGGCCACCGCCACCAGGCGTTCGTCGATCACCAGGCCAAGCACCGGCAGCTGTTCGAGCATGTGCTGGTGGGTCAGTTCGCGGATGGTGGCGCGCACGCGCTGGTCGAAGCCGGGGCGGTCGCTTTCCAGCAGGTAGGCGAAGGTCGGTTCGTGGCGGTAGGCGTGATACAGCAGCGAGCGCATTTCGCGGGCATAGGAATCGCCCAGCATGCGGACTTCGGCGCGGGTCTCGGGCATCGGCTCACCTCTTGTTGTTCTGCACCCCTGGCGAACCCTAGCAGGGCCCGCCGGGGCTCGCCAGGAAGCTCGTCGGCGACTCCGCGCGGATTTGCCCGCCTTTGGCGCAGCGGCTAGCATCGTCCTTTTTCGAGGACGTCCAGGATGAAAATCGTCTCATTCAATATCAATGGCTTGCGAGCCCGTCCGGAGCAGCTCCAGGCGATCATCGCGAGCCACCAGCCCGACGTCATCGGCCTTCAGGAAACCAAGGTCGCCGACGACCAGTTCCCCCGCGAAGCGGTCGAGGCGCTGGGTTACCACGTGCACTACCACGGCCAGAAGGGCCACTACGGCGTGGCCCTGCTGTCGCGCGAGGAGCCCGTGGAAATCCGCTACGGCTTCCCCGGCGACGGCGAGGACGCCCAGCGCCGGTTCATCTGGGGCACCTTCAAGGACAGCGACGGCCAGCCCATCACCGTCATGAACGGCTACTTCCCGCAGGGCGAGAGCCGCGACCACCCGGTGAAATTCCCGGCCAAGCAGCGCTTCTACGCCGACCTGCAGCAACTGCTGGAAGCGCAGTTCAAGCCCGACCAGCGCCTGGTGGTGATGGGCGACATCAACATCTCGCCGGAGGACTGCGACATCGGCATCGGCGAGGACAACCGCAAGCGCTGGCTGCGCACCGGCAAATGCAGCTTCCTCCCCGAAGAGCGCGAGTGGCTGGACAAGCTCAAGGCCTGGGGCCTGGTGGACAGCTTCCGCCAGCTGCACCCGCAGGTGAACGACCGCTTCAGCTGGTTCGACTACCGCAGCCGCGGTTTCGAGGACGAGCCCAAGCGCGGCCTGCGCATCGACGTCATCCTCGCCTCCGAGGCGCTGCGCCCGCGCCTGGCCGCGGCCGGCATCGACTACGACATTCGCGGCATGGAGAAACCCTCCGACCACGCGCCCATCTGGCTGCAGCTGAGCTGATCAGCCTTGCGCCTGCGCCAGCCACTGGCGCAGGCCGGCCTGCAGCTCGCCGAGGGCCACCTCGACCGCCTCCACTGCCGCGTCGAACGACGCATCCCCTTCCCGCTCTTCGCAAAGCCCCTGCAGCGCCCGGCAACTCGCCTCCGCCCGCTGTGCACAGATGACCGCCGCGACGCCGGCCAGGCGATGGGCCAGCTCGCCCAGTTCGCTCCAACGAGCGCCCCACCACAGCTCGCGCAGCTGAGCGATGTCCTGCTCGTTGGCTTCCAGCAGCGTACGCACGAACTCGCAGGCCGCGTCGCTGTGCTGGGCATCCGCACCGAACAACGCCTCGAGCTCGAAGATCGCTGCTGCCGTTTGCGGCTCGTTCCCGTGGGTACCCGAGGCTTCTTCGCAACCAGCCTCGACCAACGCCTGGCGCAGCGCCTCCAGGGTCAGCGGCTTGAACAGCACGGTATCCATGCCCGCCTCCAGGCAGCGTTGGGTCTCTTCCTCCCAGGCATTGGCCGTGGCGCCGACGATCAGGCAGCGCGGGCCGCCCGAGCGCTGCTCGTGTTCGCGGATGCGTCGGCTCAGCTCGTAACCGTCGCCCCCGCTCATGCGGCAGTCGGTCAGGACTGCATCGAAATGGCCGGCACACCAGAGTTCCCAGGCCTGCTGGCCGCCGGCGGCAAGCGTCGCCCGATGGCCCAGGTGCTCCAGCTGCTGGCGGAAGACCAGTCGATTGGCTGGATGGTCGTCCACCGCGAGCACCTGCAGCGACCGTCGTGCGGGGGCCAGCCCGGCCTGTTCGGGTAGCTCTTCCGGTGCAGCGCTCAGCGCCAAGGGCAGGCGGATGCTGAAGCGCGAACCCTGTCCGAGTTCGCTGTGCAGTTCGAGGCGGCCGCCCATGAGCTCGACCAGCCGCCGGCTAATGTGCAGGCCCAGACCGGTGCCTTCCTGCTGCGCCGGCCTCTCGACCTGGGCGAAGGGACGGAACAGGCGCGCCTGATCGGCTGTGCTGATACCAATGCCGGTGTCGCTGACCTCGATCAGCAAATCGAGCCGCTCGCCCTCTTGGCGGGCCGAAGCACGCAAGGTCACGCCGCCGAGTTCGGTGAACTTGATCGCATTGTTGAGCAGGTTGAACAGCACCTGCTTGAAGCGCAGCGCATCCAGCAGCACCCAATGTTCCAGCCCCGCCCCGGCAACCAGCTCCAGGTGCAGCCCCTTCTGCTGCGCCAGGCCGAGGAACAGCGAGACGCTGCCTTCTATTTGCCGCAACAGTTGCACCGGCGACGGAGTCGAGTCGATGCGCCCGGACTCGATCCGCGCCATGTCCAGCACGTTGCCGATCAGCATCAGCAGCGTGCGCGCGGCGTCCTGGGCCACCTCCAGCGAACCGAGGTCGATTTGCCCGTCGCGGGCCTTCTCCAGGGCCAGCTCCTGCAGGCCGATGATGGCGTTCATCGGCGTGCGGATCTCGTGGCTCATGGCCGAGAGGAACTGGCTCTTGGCCGCGCTCGCGGCGTCGGCGCGCTTGCGCTCGGACTCCAGCTCACGCATCAGCCGATGGCGCTCGGTGAGGTCCACCCAACCGCCGATCACCCCCTGGACGCGGCCCCCGGCATCGCGCTGTGCCACTGCCCAGCGATAGGCGAAGAGTTCTCGCCCGACCAGGCGCAGCGGCCTATCCCCCGCCAACGGCAAACGCCCACTGGCGACCAGCTGTCGATACTCCTGCATCAGGTTCGCCGCCTCGTCTTCGGCGAACCAGCCGAGTTCGTCGATAGCGCGCCCCTGGCAGTCCTCCAGCCGACAATCGAAGAGTTCCAGCATGGCGCGGTTGCACAGGCTCAGGCGGCCTTCGTGGTCAAGGTGGTAGACCGGGTTCGGAATGGCCTCGATCAGTTCGCTGAGCAGCGTCAGTTGCCCGCTCAGGCGCCGCTCGGCGCGCCGCCGGCGGCGCACCTGGCGCAGCAGGTAGAAGCCCCACACCAGCGACAGGACGATCAGCAGGCCGGCGCCTGCGACGATGCGCAGCAGCAGCTGACGGTGCATCTGCCAGAAGCTGACCGGCGTGTTCTGGCGCGCGCCCCAGCGCTCGACGATGGCGGACAACTCCTCCGGGTCGACGGTCAGCTGGGCCTTTTCCAGAATCGAATGGAGCTCCGCCTGCCCCTTCAGCACACCGATGCTGAACGGCGTGCTCAGGTCTTCGAGAATGCCCGCCAGGCGCAGCTGCCGGTGGAACTCGCCGGCGATCATCGGGCGAATGCTGAAAAGGCTGCCAATGGCGGCATCCGCGCGGCCCTCGGCGACGTTGCGCAGCGACTCGTGCTGGTTCGTCGCTTCCACCAGCGGCACCTGCGGATAACGCTCACGCAGCATCTGGTTGAACGCGCTGCCGGCGGCACTGGACAGGCGCCGACCCGGCATGTCGGCGAGGGAATGGATGTCCTGCTCGCCAGTGGCGACGGCCAGCACCACGCTGGCGCGCAGGTAGGGCGGCAGCAGGTCTACCCCGTCGATGCCCGGTGTCACCGCCGGGGTCAGCAGCGCCTGGCCGGTGGCGAACGTCTCCGCCATCTGGTTGTAGTCGTCGACCGCGACATAGTCGAAATGCAGCCCGGAACGCTGCCCCAGCAGGTCCAGGTAGTCGCGCAGGATGCCACCGACATGCCCGTCTGCATCGACCTGGGCCAGCACGCCGGTGAAGCGGTTGACCACCACCGGCACCCGCGGGTGGGCGTCCAGCCACTGCCGTTCGCGTGGCGTCAGGCCGACCTGCAGGCCCTCCAGGCGCAGCCGTTCGCCGGCGCTCCAGCGGCGCAGGATTTCCTCGCGGCGCAAGGTGCCGACACGGGACAGGCCGTGATCGAGAAGGTCGCGCAGGCGCTCGTCGCCCTCGCGCACCAGGAAGCCGAAGCCGCTGCTCTCGACCGGAGCGAAGTTGGCGATGCGCAGGTCGAACAGGTAGTTCATGTTGATCAGGTAATGCACCGACAGAGCGTCGTCGAGCACACCGTCGACGCTGCCCAGGCTGAGCGCATCGAGCGCACCCAGGGTGCTGTCGAAAACCTGCACCTGGCTGTCGGGATAGGCCGCGCGCACCTGCGCCGCGCTGAGGTAGCCGGCGACCACCGCCAGCCTGCCGCCTGGTCTTGCGGCCAGCCCTGGGCGCGCCTCGTCGCCCACCAGCACGGGCGGGTCGGTGACATAGCTGCGGCTGCGCAGCAGGCCATTGGCCGTCGCTTCGGCCTGGCTGCCGCCGGCGACCAGGTCTGCCTCGCCGCGGCGCAGGGCGTCCAGCGCGGCCTGGCGGTTCGGATAGCTCCGCACGTGTACGCGCTCGCCCAGCAGCAGCGCCAGGTAGTCGGCGCTGACGCCCTCGAAGCGGTCGCCATTGATCATCTGCAACGGCGCCCGCTCGGCCGGCGCGACCGCCACGTGCAACGGGCCGCGGCGCTGCAGCCAGTCACGCTCCGACGTGGTCATCCAGCCATCGGCGAGAGGCGGGCTGTACCCGTTCAGGGTCAGTTCCTGGGCCGCGCTCGGTTGCAGCAGCGAGCAGAGCAGCACGGCGGAGAAAAGGCAGAGTCTGCGTATCAAGTCCATGGCGCCTCGATGGGTCGGCGGCCGCCGCACCGCTCTACGACGGCCTTGGCGGTGGGGGCAGGACTCTACCGGGGTTGCCGGCAAACCACTATAGGAAAACCTCTCTTTGACCGGCAAAAGGCCCATTCCAGAGCCATCGTGCGACAAACCGTCACCGTTCTGAAACCTTTTCCACCTAGGCTGCGAGCCTGCCATTCGCCCTTCGGAACGCCCCTCACCATGTCGCCCTCTTCGCCGCGCCGCGATGCCGACGCCTGGCCGATTACCCTCGCCTGGCTGATCATCGCCTTCGTCTGCTATGCCCTGCCCCAGCACGTCCTGGCGGCGCTGCCACCGTCCGCCAACGGCGAGCCGGTGCTGCGCATCCAGGGCTCCAACACCATCGGCGCGCACCTGCTGCCGGAGCTGGTCAAGGGCCTGCTGCTGGACCAGGGCTACAAGGACATCGGCAGCGAAGCGGGCAAGGTCGACAACGAGCAGCGTGTACATGGCCGCGATGCCCAGGGCCGCGAGGTCAGCGTGACAATCGCCGCGCACGGCTCCAGCACCGGCTTCGCCGCGCTGAAGGACGGCACTGCCGACATCGCTGCCGCCTCGCGGCCAATCAAGGACGCCGAGGCCGCCGGCCTCTCCGCCTCCGGCAATCTGCGCAGCGCCAAGGCCGAGCAGGTGATCGGCATCGACGGCCTGGCGATCATCGTCAACCGCGACAACCCACTGGGCGAGTTGACCACCGACCAGCTCGCCCGCGTGTTTGCCGGCGAAGTGACCACCTGGGAAGCCCTGGGCGGCCGCGGCGGCGCCATCCACCTGTACGCTCGCGACGACAACTCCGGCACCTTCGACACCTTCAAGGAGCTGGTGCTGGCCAGCCACGGCAAGCCCCTGGCGGCAAGCGCGCAGCGCTTCGAATCCAGCGACAAGCTGTCTGCCCAGGTAACCGCCGACCCGCAGGCCATCGGCTTCGTCGGCCTGTCTTCGGTGCTCAAGGCCAAGCCGCTGGCGATCGCCGACGGCGAGTCGCTTGCCATGTTGCCCGCCACCACCAGCATTGCCACCGAGGACTACCCGCTGTCGCGCCGGCTGTTCCTGTACGTCAAACCCACCCAGCACAACGCCTGGGTCGATGCCCTGGTGCAGTTCGTGCAAAGCGATCGCGGCCAGGCGCTGGTCAGCACCAACGGTTTCGTTGGCCAGCGCGTGCAGGCTGTGCGCCTGCAGCCCAAGGCCGGCATGCCCACCGACTATCAGGCGCTGGCACGCGACGCCCAGCGGCTGTCGGTGAACTTCCGCTTCCACGAAGGCAGCGCGACCCTGGACAACAAGGCGCAACGCGACGTCGAACGCCTGGTCGGCTACCTCCAGCAGCACGGCAAGATGAACGGCCAGGCAGTACTGGTCGGCTTCGGCGACGCCAAGCAGGACCCGCAGCGCGCGGTGCTGCTCTCCAAGCTGCGCGCCATGGCGGTGCGCCGCGAGCTGGCCAAAGAAGGCGTGATGTTCCGCTCCATCGAAGGCATGGGCGCGGCGCTGCCGGTGGCGGCCAACGACGATGACGACGGGCGGACCAAGAACCGCCGCGTCGAAGTCTGGGTGTATTGAGCCGCGCTTGACCCGCAACAATCCCGGCGCGGCGCAGCTTGCCTAGACTCAAGGCTGGAGCACCACCTAAGCGGTAGGAACTTGTTACCTTCTGCCGCTTGCCGCGCGACCGCGCTCTGGTATTTTTCCCGCCGTGACGCCGGGCCCCTCTGACGGTCAGCTAGACCGCCATGTCGGAGTCACTTTCGACAACGACATCAGAGAGGGCCCCCACATGGCACCCCTATTGGATTTCCTCAACGCTCCCTTCCTCGGCACCGCCACCTGGTTCTGGCTGGTCTTCCTGGCCATCGTCCTCGTCCTGCTGGTCCTCGACCTCGGCGTGCTGCAACGCGATCACCATGAAATCGGCGTGCGCGAGAGCCTGCTGCTCTCCGCCGGCTACTTCGCCTGCGGCCTGGCCTTCGGCGGCTGGGTCTGGTACGCGTTCGGCGCCACCCATGCCATGGAGTACTACACCGGCTTCCTGGTCGAGCAATCGCTGTCGATGGACAACGTGTTCGTCATGGCGATGATCTTCGGCTTCTTCGGCATCCCCCGCCGCTACCAGCACCAGGTGCTGTTCTGGGGCATCCTCGGCGCCATCGTCATGCGCGCGGTGATGATCGGCCTGGGCGCCGCGCTGGTGCGCGAGTTCGAGTGGGTGATGTACATCTTCGGCGCCTTCCTGCTGTTCAGCGGCGTGAAGATGCTCTTCGCCAAGCACGAGGACGAGCCGGACCTGGCCAACAACCCGGTGCTGCGCTTCCTGCGCAAGCACATCCGGGTCACGCCGCATCTGCATGAACACCACTTCTTCGTTCACCTGCCCGATGCCAACGGCAAGGTGGTTCGCTTCGCCACCCCGCTGTTCCTGGCGCTGATCCTGATCGAGCTGGCCGACGTGGTGTTTGCCGTGGACAGCGTGCCGGCGATCTTCGCCATCACCCAGGACCCGTTCATCGTCTACACCTCGAACATCTTCGCCATCCTCGGCCTGCGCGCCCTGTACTTCTCGCTGGCGGCGATGATCCACCGCTTCGTCTACCTGAAGTACGCCCTGGCCCTGGTGCTGGTGTTCATCGGCATGAAGATTTTTGCGCACGGTCTCATCGGCAAGGTTCCCGCCGCGCTATCGCTTGGGGTAACCTTCGGCCTCCTCGCTGGTGGCATACTGCTTTCACTGCTGAAGACCCGCAAGGAAGGCGAGGAGCCGCTGGAAATCGTCAGCCAGGAGACGCTGCATGCCCAACGAAGTGAGGATCGAAGCCATTGAGCACAAGGGCCGCGCCTGCTGGCAGGTGCGCCTGGGGCATCGTGGCCTGCGCTTCGCCCAGGAGGACCTGGCCCGCGCCTTTGCCGCGCAGCTCTTCGCTCGCCGCCAGTGGCTGAAGGAGCAGAGCGGTCCGTCCGCCGAGTGTCCCTGAACGTCCCCCTTGAATGAAGAAGGCCCGCTGTGATGCGGGCCTTCTTCATTTCTGCCAGGGATCAGCGACCGCTGCGCAGCATTTCCTTGGGCACGTACTTGCCGATCTCGAACTTGCCGATGGCCGCGCGGTGCACTTCGTCCGGGCCGTCGGCCAGGCGCAGGGTGCGCTGCATGGCGTACCAGTAGGCCAGCGGGAAATCGTTGGAGACCCCGGCGCCGCCGTGCATCTGGATGGCGCGGTCGATCACCTGCAGGGCGACGTTGGGCGCCACCACCTTGATCTGCGCGATTTCGCTCTGGGCGATCTTGTTGCCCACGGTGTCCATCATGTACGCGGCATTGAGGGTCAGCAGGCGGGCCTGGTTGATCTCGATGCGCGAGTTGGCGATGTGGTCGATGTTGCCGCCCAGGCGCGCCAGCGGCTTGCCGAAGGCGGTGCGGCTGACGGCGCGCTTGCACATCAGTTCCAGCGCGCGCTCGGCCATGCCGATGGAACGCATGCAGTGGTGGATACGGCCTGGGCCGAGGCGGCCCTGTGCGATCTCGAAGCCGCGGCCTTCGCCGAGCAGAACGTTCTCATAGGGTACGCGCACGTTCTCGAAGAGCACTTCGGCGTGGCCGTGCGGGGCGTCGTCGTAGCCGAACACCGGCAGCGGGCGAAGGATCTTCACGCCGGGGGTGTCGGTGGGCACCAGGATCATCGAGTGCTGCTGGTGGCGCGGCGCGTCCGGGTTGGTCAGGCCCATGAAGATCATGATCTTGCAGCGCGGATCGCAAGCACCGGAGGTCCACCACTTGCGACCGTTGATGACCCACTCGTCACCGTCGCGCACGGCGTTGGCCTGCATGTTGGTGGCGTCGGACGAAGCCACGCCCGGCTCGGTCATGGCGAAGGCCGAGCGGATCTCGCCGGAAAGCAGCGGCTCCAGCCAGGTGCGCTTCTGCTCTTCGCTGCCGTAGCGGACGATGGTTTCCATGTTGCCGGTGTCCGGCGCCGAGCAGTTGAACGGCTCCGCGCCGATCAGCGAGCGGCCCATGATCTCCGCCAGCGGGGCGTATTCCATGTTGGTCAGGCCGGCGCCGTACTCGGATTCGGGCAGGAACAGGTTCCACAGGCCCTCGGCCTTGGCGCGGACCTTGAGGTCTTCCATCACCTGGGTCGGCTGCCAGCGATCGCCTTCGGCCACCTGCTGCTCGAAGACGCTCTCGGCGGGATACACGTAGGCTTCCATGAACGCGGTGACGCGTTCACGCAGGTCCTGGACCTTGGCGGAATAGGCGAAATCCATGGGGGCTACCTTCTGGCAGGGGTTTGTCTTGTGTGTAGGAAGATGCTAGAACAGGCAACACGATTTACCTAGCCTATTATCCGAATCAATGAACATTCATAACCCGCATGATGGTCCGCCATCTCCGGCGCTATGAGCGGCCACAACAATGACAAGCGGAGCCCCGGGATGAACCTCAGCAAGGTCGACCTGAACCTGTTCATCGTCTTCGATGCCATCTACACCGAAGCCAACCTCACCCGAGCCGGACAGATCGTCGGCATCACCCAGCCGGCGGTGTCCAACGCCCTCGCCCGCCTGCGCGAAACCTTCAACGATCCGCTGTTCGTGCGCACCGCCCAGGGCATGGTGCCCACGCCCATGGCGCAGAACATCATCGGCCCGGTGCGCAACGCCCTGCAGCTGCTGCGCGTGTCAGTGCAGGAGAGCCGCACCTTCACCCCGAACCAGGCGAGCAAGACCTATCGCATCAGCATGACCGACCTCATCGAGTCGGTGATCCTGCCGCCGCTGTTCCAGCGCCTGCGCCGCCAGGCGCCGAACGTGCTGATCGAGAGCTTCCTCGCCAAGCGCCGCGAAACCACCAAGGAGCTGGCCGCCGGCCGCCTGGACTTCGCCGTCGACGCGCCGCTGAACACCGACACCCAGGTGCGCCACGTCAAGCTGATGGAAGACCGCTACGTCTGCGCCATGCGCCAGGGCCATCCGCTGGCCAAGGCGAAGCTGAACCTCGACGAATACCTGTCGCTGACCCACATCCAGATCTCCAGCCGTCGCAGCGGCCTCGGCTACATCGACCTGTCGCTGGGCAAGATGGGCCTGCAGCGCAAGATCGCCCTGCGCTCGCAGCACTATCTGATGGCCTCCAACGTGGTGCAGCAGACCGACATGGTGGTGACCGTGCCGGAGCGCTTCGCCCGCCACCACAACCTGCATTTCGTGGAACTGCCGGTCAGCGACGTGCCCAAGCTGGAAACCCACCTCTACTGGCATGAAAGCACCGACCAGGACCCGGCCAACCGCTGGATGCGCGAGCAACTGATCGAGCTGTGCCAGCAGGTCGCCGCGCGCGAGGCGCGAGAGGCGCAGCAGCAACAGCAGGCCTGAGATTCAGGCTCGCAGATGACTCAAGGCCCGCAGATGCGGGCCTTGTTCTTTATGGTCACTGTGAAGCCCGGATCCATGTAGGGCGAATAACCCCGGAGGGGTTATCCGCCGTTTTCGTGCCGGGCGGCGGCGCATAACCGCGAACGCGGTTATGCGCCCTACGAGGGGGGCTTCGCGGATGAATCCGCTCCTACAAGCGGCCTCATCTCCGCGCATGCCGCCGGCATGGCCCGCCCCGCGAAGTGCCTGTCCAACACGGGGAACGGGCCTTGCCCGCGAACGCTTGGCCCGCTCAGAGGCTGCGGGCGATGACCAGGCGCTGGACGTCGCTGGTGCCTTCGTAGATCTGGCACACGCGCACGTCGCGGTAGATGCGCTCCACCGGGTAGTCCTGCAGGTAGCCGTAGCCGCCCAGGGTCTGGATCGCCGCCGAGCACACCCTTTCCGCCATTTCCGAGGCGAACAGCTTGGCCATCGAGGCTTCGGTCAGGCACGGCAGGCCGGCTTCGCGCAGGCTCGCCGCGTGGTGGACCATCTGCCGCGCCACGGCGATCTCGGTGGCCATGTCGCTCAGACGGAAGGCCACGGCCTGGTGCTCGATGATCGGCTTGCCGAAGGTCTCGCGCTCATGGGCGTAGTCGCGGGCGTACTCGAAAGCGGCGCGGGCCATGCCCACTGCCTGCGAGGCGATGCCGATGCGGCCGCCTTCCAGGTTGGCCAGGGCGATGCTGTAGCCCTGCCCCTCCTCGCCCAGGCGGTAGCTGGCGGGAATGCGTACATCGTCGAAGGCGATCTGGCAGGTGTCCGAGGCGTGCTGGCCGAGCTTGTCCTCGACGCGGACCACGCGGTAACCGGGCGTGTCGGTCGGCACGATGAAGGCGCTGATGCCCTTCTTGCCGGCCGCCGGATCGGTCACCGCAAAGACGATCACCAACCCCGCGTGCTTGCCGGAGGTGATGAACTGCTTGCTGCCGTTCAGCACGTAGTGATCACCGTCGCGGCGTGCGCGGGTCTTCAGGAAGCTGGCATCGGAGCCGGCCTGCGGTTCGGTGAGGGCGAAGGCGCCGATCATCTCGCCGCGCGCCAGGGGCACCAGGAACTGGCGCTTCTGCTCGTCGCTGCCGAACTTGGCGATGGGCATGCAGCCCACTGAGTTGTGCACGCTCATGATGGTCGAGCAGGCGCCGTCGCCGGCGGCGATCTCTTCCAGGGCCATGGCGTAGGCCAGGTGGCCGGTCTGCGCGCCGCCCCACTCCTCCGCCACCAGCATGCCGAGGAAGCCGAGGTCGGCCATTTCCTTCAGCGCCTCGGCCGGGAAGCGGTGCTCGCGGTCCCAGTCGGCGGCGAAGGGTTTCAGGCGTTCCTGGGCGAATTGGCGAGCAACGTCGCGGATCTGCAGTTCTTCTTCGCTGGGAATCATGCTGCGCTCCTTAGCTCAGGCGCTGGACGGCGATGGCGGTGGCTTCGCCGCCGCCGATGCACACCGAGGCGATGCCGCGATCGAGGTCGTACTGCTGCAGCGCCGACAGCAGGGTCACCAGGATGCGCGCGCCGGAAGCGCCGATCGGGTGGCCCAGGGCGCAGGCGCCGCCGTGGACGTTGAGCTTTGCGTGGGGAATGTCCAGCTCGCGCATCGCCGCCATGGCGACCACGGCGAAGGCCTCGTTGATCTCGAACAGGTCCACGTCGCCCAAGGCCCAGCCCGTACGTTGCAGCAGGCGGCGCATGGCGCCGACCGGTGCGGTCGGGAACAGGTTCGGCGCTGCGGCGTAGGACGAATGTCCACGAATTGCCGCCAGCGGCTTCAGGCCATGCTTCTCGGCTTTGGACAGGCGCATCAGCACCAGCGCGGCGGCGCCGTCGGAGATGGAGCTGGAGTTGGCGGCGGTCACGGTGCCGCCCTCGCGGAAGGCCGGTTTCAGGGTCGGAATCTTGTCCAGCTTCGCCTTCGGCGGCTGCTCGTCCTGGCTCACCTCACGGGTTTCCTTGCCGGCCTTGACCGTCACCGGGGTGATCTCGGCGGCGAAGCGCCCTGCGCTCATGGCCTGCTGCGCGCGGGTCAGCGAGGCGATGGCGTAGTCATCCTGCTGCTGGCGGGTAAAGCCGTAAGCCTCGGCGCAATCCTCGGCGAAGGTGCCCATCAGGCGACCCCGGTCGTAGGCGTCTTCGAGGCCGTCGAGGAACATGTGGTCGAGCACCTTGCCGTGGCCCATGCGGTAGCCGATGCGTGCGCGCTCCAGCAAGTACGGGGCGTTGGACATGCTCTCCATGCCGCCCGCCAGCACCACGCTGGCACTGCCGGCGAGCAGTGCGTCATGGCCCTGCATCACGGCCTTCATGCCCGAGCCGCACATCTTGTTGATCGTCGTGCAGGGCGTGCCGCGGTCCAGGCCGGCGCCGAGCACCGCCTGGCGCGCCGGGGCCTGGCCCTGGCCGGCGGAAAGCACGCAGCCGAGGATGGCGTCGTCGATCTGGTCGGCGCCTAGCTGTGCGCGTTCGATGGCGGCGCGCACGGCGGCGGCGCCGAGGGTGGCGGCGCTGGCGTCCTTGAAGTCGCCGAGGAAGCCGCCCATGGGGGTGCGGGCGATGCTGACTATGACTACGGGATCGTTCATGTCGGTACTCCTGTTACTTCGCGGCCATGCGAATGGCGCCGTCGAGGCGGATCACCTCGCCGTTGAGCATGCTGTTCTCGATGATGTGCCGCACCAGCGCGGCGAATTCGTCCGGGCGGCCCAGGCGCGGCGGGAACGGCACGGCAGCGCCGAGGGAGTCGCGGACTTCCTGCGGCATGCCGGCCATCATCGGCGTCTCGAAGATGCCGGGGGCGATGGTCATCACGCGGATGCCGTGGCGCGCCAGCTCGCGGGCGATGGGCAGGGTCATGCCGACCACACCGGCCTTGGAGGCGGCATAGGCGGCCTGGCCGATCTGCCCGTCGAAAGCCGCCACCGAAGCGGTGTTGACGATGACGCCGCGTTCGCCGCCGGCGTCGGGCTCGTTGCGCGCCATGGCCTCGGAGGCCAGGCGCAGCATGTTGAAGCTGCCGATCAGGTTGATGTTGATGGCCCGGGAGAAGCTCTCCAGAGCGTGCGGACCATTGCGCCCGAGGACCTTCTCGGCCGGCGCGATGCCGGCGCAGTTGGCCAGCCCGTGCAGCGCGCCGAAGCGCTCCAGCGCGGCTTCGACGGCGGCGCGGCCGTCGGCTTCGCTGGTCACGTCGGTACGCACGAAGCGCGCGTTGGCCTCACCCAGTTCGGCAACGCGGGCGGCACCGGCTTCGACGTTCACGTCAGCCAGCAGCACACGGGCGCCCGCCTCCACCAGGGTCTTCGCGGTGGCCGCGCCGAGCCCGGAACCGCCGCCGGTGATGAGGAAAACCTTGTCCTGGATGTGCATCGTCTTGTCTCCGTCGAATTACTGGGCGGCCGCGCGTTCGGCCGCCTCGCGTTGCCGGGCGATCTCCTGGTTGCGCAGGAGAAAGCGCTGGATCTTGCCGCTGGGGGTCTTGGGCAGTTCGGCGATGAACTCCACCTCGCGCGGGTAGCTGTGCGCCGACAGGCGCTTGCGCACGTACTGCTGCAGCTCCTCGGCCAGCTCGGCACTGGCCTGGTGGCGCGGGCAGAGCACCACGTAGGCCTTCACGATTTCGGTGCGCTCCGGGTCGGGCTTGCCGATCACTGCCGCTTCCATCACCGCCGGGTGCTCGATCAGCGCGCTCTCCACGTCGAAGGGGCCGACGCGGTAGCCGGAAGTGGTGATCAGGTCGTCGGAGCGGCCGACGAAGCTGATGCTGCCGTCCGCGTTCAGCTCGACCGTATCGCCACTGAGATAGTAGTCACCGACGAACGCCTTGGTTTCCATGCCGTCGTAGCCGGCGAACCACATCAGCGGCGAGCGCTTGCGGTCCATGGCGAGGATGCCCGGCTGGCCGGCCGGCAGCTCTTCGCCGTTTTCGCCCAGTACCACCACGCGGTGACCAGGGATGGAGTAGCCGGCGGAGCCCATGTGCACCGGATGTTTCAAGGCATGGTGGTTGGCCAGGACCATGCCGAGTTCGGTCTGCCCGTAGTGGTCGTGGATGGTCACGCCCAGGCCCTCGGCGAACCAGCGGATCACCTCCGGGGTCAGCGCCTCGCCGGCGCTGCTCACGGCGCGCAGGCGGCCCTTGAGCTCGCGCTCCACTTCTTCGCTGGAGGCCATCAGCAGGCGGTACGCGGTGGGCGAGCCGGCCAGGTTGGTGATGCCCTGCTCGCGGATGATCCGGCAGGTGCTCTCCACGGTGAATGCGCCTTCGTAGAAAGTCGTGGCGTGGCCCAGCGCCAGCGGCCCGGTGACCGCGTAGTAGAGCCCGTAGGCCCAGCCCGGATCGGCGAGGTTCCAGAAACGGTCGTCGGCACGCAGGTCCACGGCATCGCGGATGTAGCCGGTGAACGCCAGGATCGCCTTCAACGGCACGGCCAGCGGCTTGGCCAGGCCCGTGGTGCCGGAGGTGAACATCAGCAGGAAGGGGTCTTCGCCACTGCGCAGCACCGGCTCGAACTGCTCGGATTGCGCGTCCAGGGCGACGTGGAAATCGAGGTCGCCCGCCTGGATCGGCTGGCCGCCGCTGACGGTGATGATCTGCGGCGCGTTCGGCACCTCGTCGAGCTTTGCGCGGTTGCCGGCGTCGGTGACCAGCACGCGACTGCCGGCGATGCCCAGGCGGTGCTCGATGGCCTTGGGCCCGAAGGCGGTGAACAGCGGCTGGTAGACCGCGCCCAGGCGCCAGGTGCCGAGGATGGTGACGAGCAGTTCGGGGGTGCGCGGCAGCATGCCGGAGACGCGGTCGCCGGGGCGTACGCCGAGGCTGTGCAGCAGGTTGGCGAAGCGCGCCGACAGTGCCTGCAGCTGGGCGAAGCTGTACTCGGCGCGTTCGCCGTTGCGGCCTTCCCAATAAAGCGCCGTGCGCCCGCTGGCGGCATGGCGGTCGCAGCATTCGACGCAGGCGTTGAGAGCATCGAGGCTCCCCGAGAGCTGTTCCCTGGCAGTGGCGGCGTAGTCGAACTCGGCTACGGCGGCAGCGTAATCGCGCATCGCAGAACTCCTGTTTGTTCTTGTCGGGAGTTCCAGGATGTTCGCGCCACTGCCCTGAACCGGCAATGTCGAAAGGCTCCAAATTGGCTGAGCGGATTGGACAGCCGCGGGCGCAAATGACAAAGGCCCGCCGAAGCGGGCCTCCATCGTGTAACGCGAGACTCAGCAGCTCTGCGGCATCTCGCCCCGCGCCAGGCGGGCGTTGATGTCGCGGACCACGGCCGGCAGTTCGGCAATGGTGTCGATCAGGTAGTGCGGGCGCGAGCCCTCGAACATCTGGCCGATGCGTTGACGCTCCTGCGCAAGCTTTTCCTGCGGCAGCGCCTTGTACTGCTCGTAGGTCAGGCCCAGGGCGTTGCCCGAGCAGGTCAGCGCCACGGTCCACATGCCGGCGCGACGGCCTTCGAGGATGCCCGGCCAGGTGTCGTCGACCTTCACGCAGGCGGCCACATCGTCGATGCCCAGTGCGATCACATTGGCCAGCGCCTGGGCCGGGTGCGGACGGCCATTGGGCACTTCGTCGGTGGCGACAACGTGGTCGGCGACGTAGCCGTTGGTCTTCGCCAGGGCCACGACCTTCTCCATCACCACCGCTGGGTAGCCCGAGCAGGAGCCGATCTTCAGGCCCTGGGCGCGCAGTACAGCGATGGCTTCCAGGGCGCCGGGGATCAGCGCCGAGTGCTCGGCGATCTTCTCGATCTGCAGCGGCATGAAGCGTTCGTAGATGGCGGTGACGTCGTCGTCGCTCGGCACGCGGCCGAACTTGGCCTTGTAGCGCTCCGCGATGGCCGGGATGTCGCAGAGCGTGCGGATGTGGTCCCACTTGCCCATGCCCATCGGGCCGCGCGCTTCTTCCAGGGAAACCTGCACGCCGAATTCGGCGAAGGCCTCGACGAATATCTGCGTCGGCGCGAAGGAGCCGAAATCGACCACGGTGCCGGCCCAGTCGAGGATGGCGGCTTGCAGTTGCTTGGGTTGTTCGTAGTTCATCGCGTCAAATCCTGTAGTCGGGCGCCGCCGCGGGCGACGCCGGGAATGGGGTTCAGATCTCGAAGACTTCCACTTCGCGCAGGCTCTCGGCGATCGCCGCCACTGCCTCGCGCATGCCCTGGGCATCGACCTGGCCGATGCAGCCGACGCGGAAGGTTTCCACCTGGGTCAGCTTGCCCGGGTAGAGGATGTAGCCCTTCTCGCGCACCCGGCCGTAGAACTCGGTGAAGGTGTAGCGAGCATCCTTCGGCGCGTGGAAGGTGACGATGATCGGCGCCTGGATGGCCGCCGGCAGGAAGCTGCGGAATCCGAGCTTGGCCATCTCGTCGAGCAGAGTCTGGCAATTGTTTGCGTAACGCTCGTGACGGGCCGCGAGGCCGCCCTCCTCCTCGTACTGGGTCAGCGCCTCGTGCAGCGCGGCGACCACATGGGTGGGCGGGGTGAAGCGCCACTGGCCGGTCTTGGCCATGTAGGCGTGCTGGTCCTGCAGGTCCATCGACAGCGAATGGCAGTTGCCGGCACTGGCCGCCAGCGCGCTGCTGCGGGCGAAGACGAAGCCCATGCCGGGCACGCCTTCCAGGCACTTGCCGGAAGCGGCGATCAGCGCGTCGAAGGGCACCTGGCGGGCGTCGATGTCGAGCGCGCCGAAGGAGCTCATGGCGTCGATGATCAGGCGCTTGCCGTGGGCCTCGATGACCTTGGCGATCTCCTCCAGCGGGTTGAGGATGCCGGTGCTGGTCTCGCAGTGGATCAGCGCCACGTGGGTCACGCTCGGGTCCGCGTTCAGCAGGCGGTCGACGTCGGCGGCGGTGGTCGGCACGTCCTCTTCGGTCTCGAAGGTGCTGAATTCGCGGCCGATCACCTGGCAGATCTTCGCCAGGCGCTTGCCGTAGGCGCCGTTGATCAGCACCAGAACCTTGCCGTCGCGCGGCACCAGGGTGCCCACCGCGGCTTCCACCGAGAAGGTGCCGCTGCCCTGCAGCGGTACGCAGGTGTGGGTGCCTTCGCCATGGATGATGGCCAGCAGGCGGGAACAGACGTCGGCGGTCAGGGCGTTGAAATCGCTATCCCAGGAACCCCAGTCGACCATCATCGCGCGGCGGGTCCGCGGGGAGGTGGTCAGGGGGCCGGGGGTCAGCAGGATGGGCGCGCGCTCGGCAGTGCTCATGCTCGGTTCCTCTTCTGGGGAAGACCTGTGCGGGAGAGATTCTTGTTTGAGCCCGTCGCCGGGCCTGGGCATACGTTGCCAAGCGCCCTGTTATCGCTCAAATTGTTTATCACGATCCCAGGCATAAGTCGGACATATACATCCATGAACCTCTTCCAGCTCCGCGCCTTCGACGCCGTCGCCCGCGAAGGCAGCTTCACCCGCGCCGCCGAGCGCCTGTTCATCAGCCAGCCGGCGGTGACCGGGCACGTCAAGCAGCTCGAGGAGCACTACCAGGTCAACCTGTTCCGCCGCACCGCCCGCAGCGTGGAACTGACCGAAGAAGGCCGCCGCCTCGCCGCCATCAGCCGCACCCTGTTCGCCCTGGAGGAAGAAGCCGAGACGCTGCTCGACGCCAACCGCAAGCTGCTCAGCGGGCGTATCGAGGTAGCCGCCGACGGCCCGCACCTGGTGATGCCGATGCTCGCCCGCCTGCGCGCGCGCTACCCCGGCATCACCGTCAACCTGCGCCTGGGCAACGCCCAGGAAACCCTGAACGCCCTGCTCAGCGAGCACGTGGACATAGCCGTGGTCACCGAAGTGGACGAGCGCCCCGGCCTGCACCTGCGCGAGCTGGTGGAGTCGCACCTGTGCGCCCTGCTGCCGCAAGGCCACGCCTGGTGCGAGCGCAGCGACGGCATCCCGCTGGAAGAACTCGACCAGCAGATCATGGTGCTGCGCGAACCCGACTCCATCACCCGCCGCACCTTCGACCGCGCCTGTCAGGCCCGGCAGGTGCAGCCCCTGGTGCAGCTGGAACTGGACAGCCGCGAAGCGGTGACCGAGGCGGTGGCGGCAGAACTAGGCATAGGCATCGTGTCGTCGCTGGAAGTCAGCCGCGATCCGCGGGTACGCGCGGTGCCGCTGCTCGGCGAGGGGCTGGCACCCCGCCACTCCATCGGCTGCCTGGAACGGCGCCGCGGGTTGCGGGTGGTGAGCGCGTTCATGGAGCTGGCGGAAGAAGGTGCTTCGTAGGCGCGCGTATGCTCGCGAACTACACGGCACGAATGCCAACTCTGTAGGGCGAATAACTCCGTGGGGGTTATCCGCCGTTTTCGTACCGGGCGGCGGCGCATAACCGCGCACGCGGTTATGCGCCCTACGGTGAGATCGGTGCGGGGATTTTCGCGGATGAATCCGCTCCTACAGGATGGCGCCGAACAGCCCCCTCTCCCGCTTGCGGGAGAGGGAACGGAGCCGCCCCGAGAAGCCGGTGCATCAGGGAAGCATCGTTCGCGAGCAAGCTCGCTCCTACGGGGAGCAGTCGCCGGGTCAGCCCAGCAATCCATGCAACTTCGCCTGCGCCACCGCCTGGGTGCGGCGCTCCGTGCCGAGCTTGCCGTTGATGTTCCAGGCGTGGGACTTCACGGTGTTAACTGACAGGCAGAGCTGATCGGCGATTTCCTGGTTGGAAAGCCCCGAGGCGATCAATTGCAGGATGGCCAGCTCGCGCTTGCTCAGCAGCGCGCTGAGTGCGGACGGGGAAGACACCTGGCGAGCGGACGGGTTCGCGGCGGCAGACTCGAACCACTGCGGCTGACGCTCCAAGAGCGCGTTCAGCAAGCCGTTGTCGCGCAGCTGCTCGGGCGGCACTTCGCGTTGCAGGTAGTTCAGCAGCAGCGGCGTTCCGCTGGCCAGCAGCTGCGGCAAGGTGTCGGCCGTGGCGTCGCGCAGGAACAGGCAGATCAGCGCCGGCCATCCCGCGCACGCCTCCAGCAATTGCTCCCGCTGCTCGGCGGTCAGGGCGATCCGGCGCGCGCTCAGCAGCCCCTGGAGCGTCGGCGAATCGAAGGCCAGTGCGGCTGCATCGAGCTCCAGTACATCGCCCTGCAGCACCAGGCGCGGCAGGCTCCAGGCGGGCCGGAGCCGGCCGCTGATCCACCAGCGCACATGCTGTGGGGCGCGCTCCAGGAGGTCTTCCAGGCAGGCGTCGAGCAGCGGGCTGGCATGCCGCGGATAATCGTCGAGCATCAGCCACACCGGATGGCGAATGCGCCCCAGCAGCCGGCACAGCTCCTCCACTGTCGCCGCGCGCCCGCCCAATGCCTCGGCAATGTTGCCCAGTAACTCCCTGGGCAGCGGCGTATGGCCGAGCAGGTCCAGCCAGATCACCTGGGTGTCCGGTGGCGCCAGCCGGGCGCATTCGCCGTGCAACAAACTCTTGCCGAATCCCGCGGGAGCCACGGTCAGCGTCAGCCGGCTGTCCGCGCCCAGCAGGCAGCGCAACAGGTGCGGACGCAAGACGGCACCGGGCAACGGCCTGGGCAGCGCCTTGCTCTTGGAGGGAATGTCGAGGAAGGGCGGTTCGGAAATCTGGGAGGACATGCTGACGATCTCTGCGGTTCCGTAAGCGACGGGACACCGGCGCCGAATGCGTGGGGCGTGGTCCACATATCCAGCACCGGTGCGTCCCACGGGGAGAAGTATCCCTTATGGCACACCCCACCACTCGACATTCAGCGCCCAATACTTGACATCAGGCGCCAGCCGCCCGAACAGGGAACGCTCCCCTTTTTCAAGTACCCATCCGAGGCCCTTGCGTCGTGAAGGTTCGATCTATCCAGCGCCATTCATGAAGTCGATGAATCGCCGGAACCCCCTGGATCAGAGGGGGTTTAGGAGTTTGGTGTGAGTTGAAGATCGCAACCTTCGTCTGTTTGGCGGCGCCGCTGCGCTGATTAAGGTGAGGCTCCCACCCCACCCTGACCGGAGAGTCACATGACAATAACAACAGGGCTCCGACGCTTCCCGCCGTGCCTGCTCGGCCTGGCCGTTGCGCTGGGCGCCCTCGTGCCGAACGCGCGAGCCGCCACCTTCAACATTGGCGAGATCGAGGGGCAGTTCGACTCGGCGCTGTCCATCGGCGCCAGCTGGTCCACGCAGAGCGCCAGCCAGGACCTGGTCGGCGCCACCAACGGCGGCAACAGCAGCGCCTCGGCCAACGACGATGGCCGCCTGAACTTCAAGCAAGGCGAAACCTTCTCCAAGCTGTTCAAGGGCGTCCATGACCTCGAGCTGAAATACGGCGATACCGGCGTATTCCTGCGCGGCAAGTACTGGTACGACTTCGAGCTCAAGGACGAGAGCCGCCCGTTCAAGCAGATCAGCGACGACGGCCGCGAAGAGGGCGCGAAGTCCTCCGGCGCGGAGCTGCTCGATGCCTTCGTCTATCACAACTACACCATCTCCAACCAACCGGGCAGCGCGCGCCTGGGCAAGCAGGTGGTCAGTTGGGGCGAAAGCACCTTCATCCCCAACAGCATCAACTCGATCAACCCGATCGACGTCGCTGCCTTCCGCCGCCCCGGTTCCGAGATCAAGGAAGGCCTGGTCCCGGTCAGCATGGCCTTCGCCTCCCAGGGCCTCACCGAGAAGCTGTCCGCCGAGGCGTTCTACCAGCTGGATTGGGAACCGACGGTGCTCGACAACTGCGGCACCTTCTTCGGCTCCGATACCGCGGCCCACGGCTGCGACAACAACCTCACCGTCGGCACGCCGGCCGCCGTGAAGGCATTGACGCCCTATGCCGGGCTGATGGGCGTGAACATCGTGCCCGAAGGCCTGATCGTGCCGCGCGGGAGCAACCACGATGCGCGCGACAGCGGCCAGTGGGGCCTGGCGCTGCGCTGGATGGGCGACGACACCGAGTACGGCGCCTACGCGATGAACATCCACAGCCGCCTCCCCTACCAGGGCATGACTACGCCCAGCGCCGCCGCCATCCAGCGCGCGCTCACCCTGCCCGGCGGCCCGGCGGGGCAACTGAGCCAGACCTCGCTGCTGGGCAACAGCCACTACTTCCTTGAGTACCCGGAAGACGTGCGCCTTTACGGCCTCAGCTTCGCCACCACCCTGCCCAGCGGCACGGCCTGGTCCGGCGAGATCAGCTACCGGCCGAACATGCCCCTGGCGATCAACGCCATCGACGTCACCAACGCGCCGGTCATCGATGTGATCACCGGCGCCCTGACCGGCGGCCGACCCGATGCACTGGCAACCGCCAATACGGACCTGAGCGGCTACAAGCGCAAGGAGATGACCCAGGCGCAGACCACCCTGACGCACTTTTTCGAGCGCGTACTGGGCGCCGACCGCCTGACCCTCGTGGGCGAAGCCGGCATCACCCGGCTCGGTGGGCTGGAGAGCCGCAACAAGGTGCGCTACGGGCGCATCACCGAGGTCGGGGCGTACAGCCCGAGCAACGACGAGGGCTTCTACACCAGCACCTCCTGGGGCTACCGCGCCCGCGGCATTCTCGACTACAGCGACGTGATCGCCGGCGTCAACCTCAAGCCCAACCTCGCCTGGTCCCACGACGTGCAAGGCTACGGCCCGACCTTCAACGAAGGCAGCAAGGCCGTCAGCCTCGGCCTGGATGCCGACTACCGCAGCACCTACACCGCCAGCCTCTCCTACACCAACTACTTCGGCGGTGATTACAACAACCAGATCGACCGCGATTTCCTCGCGCTCAGTCTCGGCGTGAATTTCTAAGAAGGACCCGCTTCGATGAAAACGACCACAAGACTCCTTGGGGCCTTCGCCCTTTCCCTGCTGTCCGGCAGCGTGCTCGCCGCCGCCACGCCACAAGAACTGGCCACCCTGGGCGCCAGCCTGACGCCCCTGGGCGCCGAGAAGGCCCCCCCCCCCCCGCCCGCCGGCACGGTGGATGCCAATGGCTACCTCGCCGATCCCTTCGCCAACGAAAAGCCGCTGTTCGTGATCACCGCCGCGAACGCCGAGCAGTACAGGGCCCGCCTGAGCGAAGGCCAACTGGCGATGTTCAAGCGCTACCCCGAGACCTTCCGCCTGCCGGTGTACCCGAGCCACCGGACCGTGGGCATGCCGAAGGAAATCTATGCGGCCGTGCACACCAGCGCCGAGAAGGTCAGCCTGGTCGAGGGCGGCAACGGCCTGCAGGGCTTCACCGACTCGCGGGTGATCGCCTTCCCGATTCCCAAGAACGGCCTGGAGGTGGTGTGGAACCACATCACCCGCTACAAGGGCGGCAATGTGTTCCGCGCCTCGGCCAACGCCTTCCCGCAACGCAATGGCGACTACACCCCGGTGCAGATGGAAGACCAGGTCGCCTTCCCCGCCTTCGTTCCGGACCTGCCCAAGGAGCAGGCCGACAACACCCTGCTGATGTTCAAGTCGGTGACCACCGCGCCCGCGCGCCTGGCCGGCAACGTGCTGCTGGTGCGCGACACGGTGGACCAGGTGAAGGAACCGCGCATGGCCTGGCAGTACAACGCCGGTCAACGCCGCGTGCGCCGCGCCCCGCAGATCGCCTACGACAGCCCCGGCAGCAACGCCGACGGCACGCGGACCTCGGACGACTACGACATGTACAACGGCTCGCCGGATCGCTTCACCTGGACGCTGGTCGGCAAGAAGGAGATGTACATCCCGTACAACAACTACCGCCTGGCCTCGCCGCAAGTGAAGTACGCCGACATCCTCAAGGCCGGGCACACCAACCAGGACCTCGCGCGCTACGAACTGCACCGTGTCTGGGTCGTGGAAGGCACGCTCAAGGAAGGCATGCGCCACGTCTACGCCAAGCGTCGTTTCTACGTCGACGAAGACTCCTGGACCATCGCCGCCTCCGAGCTCTATGACGGTCGCGGCCAGCTCTGGCGCGTCGGCCAGGCCATGCTCATGGACGAGTACCACGCGCAGGCCCCCTGGTACGCCTTCGAGGCACTCTACGACCTGATCTCCGGCCGCTACGGCGTGTACGGACTGATGAACGAAGAGAAGACCTGGGTGAAGTTCGGCATCCCGGCCTCGGTGAACGAATACACCCCGGCGGCGCTGCGCACTTCCGGCGTGCGCTGACGCCAAGCGCGGGGCGGCTGCCGCATACCCGGAGAGCCGTCCCGACTGTCATTCTCCAGACCTGCGGCAGCCCGCCGTCACCCTCTCCCCGCGCTCGCCCGGCCAAGGCCGGGATCTCCCCCTTCGCCGATCGACAAGAACAAGAAACCAGGAGTGCACATGAGTATTCGCCCCACCCCCTGGACCGCCCGGGTGCTCGCCAGCGCCTTGCTGCTCGGCGGCCTGGCCATGCTTCCCCTGCACGGCGCCCTGGCCAACGCCACACCAGCTGCCAGCCAGGCTGAACAGATGGACGAGTTCCGCACGCTGGTCCGCGACGTCTACCAGTACGCCTACCCAATGGTGCTGATGGACATCACCCGCCAGCAGATGACCAACGTGCCGGACGCCACCAGCGTGCCGCAGCGCGCACCCATCAACCAGTTCGCCCACTACCGCGCCTACCCCGACGTCCACGCCCGGGACGTGGTGCGGCTCAACTTCGACACCCTCTACTCCATGGCCTGGATCGACGTCCGCAAGGAGCCGGTAATCCTTTCGCTGCCTGATACGCACGGGCGCTACTACCTGATGCCGATGCTGGACATGTGGACCGACGTGTTCGCCGTTCCCGGAACACGCACCACCGGCAACCAGGCGGGCAACTTCGCCCTCGCCAGCGCGGACTGGAAAGGCGAACTGCCCGAGGGCGTGGAGCTGATCCGCACGCCGACGCCGGTGTTCTGGATCATTGGCCGCACCCAAGCCAACGGCTCGGCGGACTACGACAAGGTGAACAAACTGCAGGATGAGTACCGCCTGGTCCCGCTGAGCCAGTGGGGGCGCAAGTACACGCCACCGACGGGCCTGCCTGTCGACCCGACAGTGGACAATACGACGCCGCCGCTGCGGCAGATCAACCTGATGAGCGCCACCGAAGTGCTGACCCGCTTCGCCCAGTTGCTCAAGCAGTATCCGCCGCACGCCAGCGACTACCCCATCCTCCAGCGCATGCGCCGCCTGGGCCTGGAGCCGGGCAAGGACTTCGATCCCGCCGCACTCAGCGCCGAACAGCGGGCGCTGCTCGACAACGCTGCGAAGGACGCCCAGAACGACGTGATCCAGGCCGTACGCTCCGGATCGATAGGCATCCTGCGCAATGGCTGGAACTGGAACGACTCGCTGGGCAGCTACGGCACGCAGTACCGCAAGCGCGCCCTGGTCGCACTGGCCGGCCTGGGGGCCAACCTGCCAGAAGACGCCCTCTACCCCAATGCCGTTGCCGATGCCGATGGCAAGCCCCTCTCCGGCAGCAATGACTACGTCCTGCGTTTCGACAAGGGGCAGCAGCCACCCGTGGGCGCCTTCTGGTCGCTGACCCTGTACGACAAGGAAGGCTTCCAGGTCGCCAACCCTCTGGACCGCTTCGCGCTCGGCAGTCATGACGCGCTCAAGCTCGGCGCCGATGGGTCGCTGGAAATCCGCATTCAGCATGCCTCCCCGGGCAAGGACCTGGAGAGCAACTGGCTGCCGGCGCCCAGTGGCGACTTCCAGATGATGCTCCGCCTGTACTCGCCCAAGCCCGCGGTCACGAATGGCCAATGGCTGCCGCCGGCGATCCGCAAGATCAACTGAACAAGGCGGACCACCGCCATGGGAGTGACGACATGAACAAGAGAGCTACCCTCACCGCGCTGGGACTGGCGCTGGCGCTGCCCTTCGGAGCGCAGGCCGGGCAACCGCTGCCTGCCGACGAAGCCAGGGAGATCGCCCACGAGGCTTACATCTACGCCTATCCGCTGGTGCTCATGAAGGTGACTAAAAACGTGGGAAGCAACGTAGAGCGCCCTGCCGGACTCAACGCGCCGGTCAACCAACTGGCACATGCACGGGCTTTTCCCGATCCCAACTTCACCATAGTGGTACGGCCTAACGCCGATACGCTCTACACGGCGCTGCAGTTCGACGTGACCAAGGAACCCTTGGTGGTCGAGGTGCCGGATTCGGCGGGCCGCTATTACCTGATGCCGTGGCTGGACGCCTGGACCGACATCTTCGCCGCGCCCGGCACCCGCACGACCGGCAGCGCCGCGCAGACCTTCGCCATCGTCGGACCGAACTGGCACGGCAGCCTGCCGAGCGGCATCACCGAGTACCGCAGCCCCACGGCGAACGGCCTGCTCATCGGCCGCGTACAAACCAACGGGCCGGCGGACTACCAGGCGGTGCACGCCTTCCAGGACAGCATCCACGCCTATCCCCTGAGTGCGCACGGCACTCGCTACGTGCCGCCCAAGGGCACGGTGAACCCCAACCAGGACAAGACTGCTCCACCCGATCAAGTCGATCGCATGAGCGGCGCCGAGTTCTTCGAGCTGTTCGCCCGCCTGATGAAGGACAACCCGCCGCACGCCAACGACTACCCCATGCTCGACCGTCTGAAGCGCATCGGCATCGTGCCCGGCACTGACTTCTCCTACGCCGCAGCGCCCCAGGCCATCAAGGACGCCCTGGACGCCGCCCCCGCCAGCGCGCTGGGGCAGATCAAGAGCGCCTTCCGCAGCTCCGGCACCCAGGCCAACGGCTGGCGTACCAACCTGACTGCCGTCGGCACCTACGGCGCCGACTACCTGCACCGCGCCGGCGTGGCCTACGCGGCGCTGGGCGCCAACGTCATCGAGGACGCGATCTACCCGACCGTCTTCAGCGATGCCGAAGGCAAGCCGCTGAGCAGCGACAAGCGCTACGTCTTGCACTTCGACAAGGACCAGATCCCACCGGTCCGCGCCTTCTGGTCGCTGACGATGTACAACCAGCACCAACTCTTCGCGGCCAACCCAATCAAGCGCTATGCGATCGGCGACCGCGACAAGTTGCAGTTCGGCAGCGACGGCTCGCTCACCCTCTACATCCAGCGCGAATCGCCCGGCAAGGACAAGGAGGCCAACTGGCTCCCCGCGCCGGCGCAGGGTGACTTCTCGATGAACCTGCGCCTCTACTGGCCCAAGGCCGAAGCACTGGACGGCCGCTGGACGGCGCCGGCGGTCAAGCGCATCGACTAATGCCCGCACCACCCGACCGGCGCCCCGCGCCGGTCGCTCGGGCACACAAGAATCCACGCCGGATACCGGCAAAATGAATATCCTGAGTCGATTGGAGCCAGGATAGGAACCTCCGCCGTGACCGATTATGCGCGCGCCTCCGGCCTGCACGGGCTGCCCGGGTATGCGGCCAGCCAGTCGTTGAACGCCCAGGATCTGCTGCGCGATGCCGGCTTGCCGGGCGACCTGCTCGAACATCCGGAAAGCCTCGTCGCCTATCGCAAGATGGCCAGGGTCGTCGAACTCGGCGCGCAGCGCTCCGGCAATCCGCTGTTCGGCCTGGAACTCGGCCTGCAGCAAAGCATCGCCGGTACCATCGGCCCCCTGCTCTACCTGGCGCGCAACTCGCGGGATGTCGGCGAGGCGCTGCGGGAAATCGGTCGCTATTTCCATGTGCATGCCAGTGCCGCGCGTATTCGCCTGGAGGTTCAAGGCGACCTGGCGCTGTTCCACTACGACCCGGTGGAGGCCGAGGAAGTCGCCAGCTCGCGGCCCATCGTCGAACTGGTGCTGGGCGGCGGCCTGCAACTCATGCGCCTGCTCCTGGGCAATCGCTGGCAACCGCGCGCCCTGCTCCTGCAGCACGCGCCGGTGAAGAACCCGCAAAGCTACAGCCGGCTCCTCGGCCTGGTGCCGCAATTCAACGCCCCGATCAACGCCTGGGTCTTCGACGCCAGGCTGCTCGACATTCCCCTGAGCTCGGCCGACCCCGAGCTCAAGCGCCTCGTCCGGCAGCACCTCGACACCCTGGGGCAGGCGTCCGTCGAGGACCTGCCCAACCACGTCCAGCAGATCATCCGCAACTTCCTGCCGCAGGGACGGGTGGCCATCGAGCAGGTGGCGAACTACCTCTCCCTCAGCTCGCGCACCCTGCAGCGCTACCTCGCCGAAGAAGACACCTCGTTCAACCTGATTCTCGATCAGACCCGCAAGGCCATGGCGAGCCGCTATCTCAACGACTCGGAAATCAACCTGACGCAGCTCGCGGAAATCCTCGGCTACTCCGAATTGAGCGCATTCTCGCGGGCCTTCAACCGCTGGTTCGGCGTCAGCCCGCGCGAATGGAAGAAGCGCCAGGGTCAGGGAAAATCCCGTCGACTGATCGGCCAGATCCAGCGCAAGGCCCGCTAGCGGGGAGAAGGATTGCCTGGCACCTCGCGACTCAAAATCGGTAGCTGACGCCCAGCAGGGGGCCGGAAAGCTCCAGGCTATAGGGGACGCTCTGGTTCTCCCGCTCGACGTATAGATCACGGTAGCCACCGCTGGCCGACCAGGTTTCGCTGATGCGATAGACGAGCAATGCGCTTAGCTGCCAGGTCCTGTCCGACGCATCATCGATATCGAATCCGCCGCCATCGGCCCAGAGCACGGCGCGCCAGCGCTCACCGAGCTTCGCGCTGGTGCGGATGGCCAGCAGCGGATCGATCCAGGTGTCGCTGACGCTGGTTTCCTGATCCGGTCGCGCAATGCCTTGGAGGGTGACATCAATATCGCTCGACATCATGCGCAGGCCCGCCCCCGCATCGATGGCGAAGCGGTCATCCTCGTACAGGCTGTAAAGCCCATAGCCGGCGAGCGACGCCAGCGTGGTCCGCGTGTCGATGGAGGAAAACACGCGTCCGACAGGCGTTCGCTCGTGGAAGGACAGGTCGAGATAGAACAGATCGCCGACCAGGGACCAGGGGCCCCGGCGGGCAGATATTCCCGCCATGACTCCAGCGTCGAGAGCGTCGAGGGCATCCCTCGCGCTGAGCGTTGACGAGGCCATTCCGAAAGGCGTTTCGACGCGGCTCTCGGTCTTCGGGAACCACAGGTAGGTCGAGGCGTCGACTTGCCAGCCACCGTCGTCCGCCCGCACTGACGGAACACAACAGCCCACGCCAGCGCATAGCAGAAACAGACCGCGGAACAACGTCATGGGAGTGCTCCTTTGCCTAGTCATCAGGCGAAGCGCGCCGCCAGGCGGATGCTCATCGTCACCATCCGCTGATAGAGCGAGGGCAACAGGCGTAGCGTGATATCGACCGCGCGGGCGTCCGCTCCGATGAGGATGCGCCGGCGGTCGCGCCGCACACCGCGGAGGATGACCTGTGCGGCTTTTTCCGGTGTGGTTCGCAGCATCTGCTCGTTGAACATCTTGCGTGTCGCGCCGGTGCTATGGCCGGTGATGCTCGCCATGCTGTCGTTCATTCGCGCGCGGTTGCCGATGTCGGTCTTGATTCCCCCCGGATGCACGCAGCTCACCGATACCCCGCAGCCTTCCAGATCCAGCTCCTGGCGCAGGGACTCGGTAAAGCCGCGCACGGCGAACTTGGTGGCGTTATATGCACTCATACCGGGCTGGGCGAACAGGCCGAAGATGCTGGAGATGTTCACCACATGCCCCTCGCCCGAGGCCTTGAGGTGTGGCAGGAAGGCCTTGGTGCCATGCACCACGCCCCAGAAGTTGATGTTGGTGATCCACTCGTACTCGTCGTAGCCGCTGCCTTCGACGGTTCCCGCGTGCGCGACGCCGGCATTGTTGAAGATCAGGTTCACGCGACCATGCTGCCCGGCCACCCGGTCGGCCCAGGCATGCATCTGCGCGCGGTCGGCGACATCGACGACCTCGGTCGAAACACAAACGTCACCGAAGCGGGCGGTCAGCGCATCCCGGGTCGCCTCGAGCCCCGCCGCGTCGACATCGGACAACGCGAGATGGCAGCCCTGCGCGGCCAGTTCATAGGCCAGCGCGCGGCCGATACCGGACCCCGCGCCGGTGATCGCGGCAACCTTGTTCCTGAATGACTTCATGTAAGCGGCTCCAGAATGAACAACTGGGTAAGTCCCGGAGCCCTGCCGTGCCGAGCCCGGTGTGATTGCGAGCTAGAGGGTTTCGCAAGCGGCGTTGTTCGGCGCCGAGCACTTGGCCAGGATCCAGTCGGCCACCTCGCTGGCACGCAGGTTCCAGCCCACCTCGCCGAGCAGCCAGTGCCCCTGGGCCGGGTACTCGCGGTAGTCCAGCTGGCTGCCGTACCAGCGCGCCATGCGGCGACTCACCGAGCGGGGGATGATCCTGTCCTTGCCGCCCGCCAGGGCCAGCATCGGGCAGGTGATCGACTCCCTCTTCACCCGATTCGAGTGCGACGGGTTCAAGCGTCCAAAGCCGACCTCGTAGGCCACCCGGCCGGACTCGGCGATCAGCAGGGAATACAGGGAATCGCGTTCGGCTGGCGCTACCCGGTTGAACACGAGGTAGTTCGCCTCCCAGGGCGAGAGCCGGAAGGTTCCGCGCCAGAGCGCCCATTTGCTGAAGTGACGGATGAGCCCGGGCAACATCGACGGCCGCAGCGGAAATACCTGCCCGGGCGCTGCACTGTTGATCATGACCAGGCCGGCAACATCCGTCTGTTGCGCCACCCGTTGCCCGATGAGCCCGCCCAGCGAATGGCCGACCAGAACCGGCCGCGGCAGGCGCATCGCAAGCGAGGCCACGGCATCGACGTAGTGCTGGATCGACTTGCCCCGCAGCAGGCTATCCGAGACATAGGCGTCATGACCGGGGAGTTCGATGGCGTGGCAGTTGTACCCAAGCCGCTGGAAGAACGACAGCCATTGGGCCCAGACGGTGGGGCGGCACCACATTCCGTGGATGAAAACGATATCGGGCTTCACGCTCATGGGGACTACCAGAAAGTCGATCGGACAATGGCGTCCCCTGTGCCCCAAGTACATGCGGGGGCACAGGGGAAGGCGTTACCTGTGACGGGTGCGAGCGGGCGCTAGGCGCTCTTGAATTCCAGGGCGGCGTCTTCGACCGGCTCGCCCAGCAGCAGCCGCTGATCTCGCTCGAAGTCATGCAGGACGCGCCACGGCGAGCTGCGACCCTGGCGCGGCAGGGTCGACTCGCCGCGTCTGATGTAGCCCGACTGCAACGAGCCGAGGACGGTTTCCTGCTCCTGCATTTCCCCCGCCGGAGCCCTGGGCGTGACCACTCCGAGGTTGCGCGCGCGCATGTAGTTGAGCAGGCGACAGAGATAGCTCGCCGTCATGTCTGCCTTGAGCGTCCAGGGCGCGTTGGTGTAGCCGAAGACGAAGCCCATGTTCGGCACGTCCTGCAGCAGCGAGCCCTTGTAGGTCATCAGCTTGTTCAGCGCTCGCGGCTCGCCGTCCACCAGCAGGTCCATGCCACCGCAGGTCTTCAAGTTCAGCCCGGTGGCGGTGACGATGATGTCGGCCTTCAGCTCCTGGCCCGAGCGGAGCTTGATGCCGCTTTCGGTAAAGGACTCGATGGTGTCCGTCACCACGGAAGCCTTGCCCTCGCGCAGCGCCTTGAACAGGTCGGCATCCGGTACGGCGCAGATGCGCTCGTCCCAGGGCTGGTACTTCGGCGTGAAGTGGCGCAAGTCGAAGTCCTTGCCCAACTGCTTGCGCACGCCGGAAAGCAGCCACGACCGGGCCAGATCGGGCCAGCGTTTCGAGGCCTTGTAGATGAAGCGCTGCAGGACGATGTTGCGCTTGCGCGCCAGGCCGTAAACCAGGGCGTTCGGCAGGAAGCGCCGCAAAACGGCCGAAAGCTTGTCATAGCCCGGAACGGAGAAGATGTAGCTGGGAGAACGCTGCAGCATGGTGACGTGCGCGGCGCTGTTGGCCATCGCCGGTACCAGGGTCACGGCGGTCGCCCCACTGCCGATCACCACGACACGCTTGCCGCTGTAGTCCAGCCCTTCCGGCCAGTGCTGCGGATGGACGCGCTGGCCCTGGAAGCGCTCTTCGCCCGGGAAGCTGGGCAGGAAGCCCTGATCGTAGTCGTAGTAGCCCGTGCAACTCACCAGGTAGTTGCAGCTGAACTCGACGAGCGCACCGCTCTCCTCCTCGCGACATTCGACCGACCAGCGCTGCCGCTCGCTGGACCAGGACGCCCGGGTCGTCTTCAGGCCGAAGCGAACCTTCTGGTCGATGCCATGCTCGCGGGCGGTATCGGTGATGTAGCGACGAATCGAAGGGCCATCGGCGAGCACCTTCAGCTCGTTCCACGGGCGGAAGGCGTAACCGAAGCTGAACATGTCGGAATCGGAGCGAATGCCGGGGTAGCGGAACAGGTCCCACGTCCCGCCGATCGCCTTGCGCCGTTCGATGATGGCGATCCGCGCGTGAGGCATCTCCTTCGCCATCCGGCAGGCCGTGCCTATGCCCGATAGTCCTGCGCCGATGATCAAGACGTCAAAGTGCTGATGCATGGGGTACTTCCCGCTCTTATTGCTGTTGTGAGCGGGAGTATCTCTTCATGGCTCAAGCAATATTTGACATTACGCGCCAACAACACGGCAGGGTGCGCCAAGGCCTGATGAGGTCGTGCATTTAATCTTCGTAGGAGCGAGCTTGCTCGCGAACGGCATGGCACGAATGCCGAACCCGTAGGGCGAATAACCCCGAAGGGGTTATCCGCCGTTTTCGGGCCAGACGGCGCATAACCGCGAACGCGGTTATGCGCCCTACGAGGAGATCGGTGCGGGGATTTTCGCGGATGAGATCCGCTCCGCGCATCAGTCTGCGGCGTCCAGATCCTCATTCACCAGTTCCAGGAAAGTCGCCACCATCCGCCGCGTGCTCTGTTCGCGCAGGCACACCAGCGTTTCGCTCATGCGCCAGTCGCAGTCGACTATCGGCAGGGCGTGCACGCG
This sequence comes from Pseudomonas knackmussii B13, assembly GCF_000689415.1. Classification (NCBI taxonomy): domain Bacteria; kingdom Pseudomonadati; phylum Pseudomonadota; class Gammaproteobacteria; order Pseudomonadales; family Pseudomonadaceae; genus Pseudomonas; species Pseudomonas knackmussii. Next base: position 3,332,841 of record NZ_HG322950.1, read on the forward strand.
GCTGTCGGCGCCGAATTCGGCGGAGGACACCACCCCTACGCCGATGCCGGCCACCACCGCTTCGCGGGAGGCTTCGCGGCCTTCCACTTCGATGGCCGGGCGGATGTTCAGGCCGGCGCGCTGCATTTCCGCTTCGAGCATCTGGCGGGTCACCGAGCCCTGTTCGCGCAGCACCAGCGGGGCGTCGTCGAGGTCAGCGAGGCGGATGAATTCGCGTTCGGCCCACGGGTGGTTGCGCGAGACGAATACCACGATCGGGTCGCTGCGCAGGGTGATCGACAGCAGGCGTTCGTCGCTCGGCGGGCGGCCGAGCAGTGCCAGGTCGGCCTGGTAGTCGAACAGCCTTTGCAGGCATTCGTCGGTGTTGCCGGTTTCGATGCGCACGCGGATGCCCGGGTAGCGCCGGCAGAAGCGCGCGACCTGCGGCAGCACGTGCACCGGAGCGTCCACCGCCAGGGTCAGGCTGCCGGTCTGCAGGCTGCTGGAGGACTCCAGCAATTCCTGCGCTTCGGCCTCGACCACGAACAGCCGCTGGGTCACCGCCAGCAGCCGCTCGCCCAGTTCGGTCAGGCGCACCGAGCGCTTGTTGCGGTGGAACAGCAGCACGCCGTAGCGCTCTTCCAGCTTGCGCACCTGGTCGGATACCGCCGGCTGGGTGAGGAACAGGCGCTCGGCGGCGCGGGTGAAGCTGCCGTGCACGGCCACGGCGTGGAAAGCCTTGAGCTGCGAATGGGAAACCTGCATGGCGGGTCCTGGTCTGGGGCGTGCGGCCGACTATTCCACCGGTCAGCGTGACTTACAAGTCAGACTTATTTTTAAAATCTGATAAATCGATTTCATTTATTTATCCGAAATTGCTTCCATCTGTTTCACCGCGCCGCCACCCTTGGCCGCGGACCTCACCTCCCACCCCTTCTGACCCGCGCCCCATGGGACGGCACGTACACCAAAACAATAAGAAGCAACGACTGACTGCCGGCATATACCCACAACAATAGAGGTCAGACATGTCCCATACCCCCGGCACGGCCACCGCGCGGCCGAAGTCCAGCCTGCAACGCTGGCGTGTGCAGATTTTCGCGATCACCTGGCTCGCCTATGCGGCCTTCTACTTCACCCGCAAGGCGTTCTCGGTGGCCAAGCTCGGCATCGCCGACGACAGCAGCTTCGAGCTGGACAAGGCGGTTATGGCCGACCTCGACGCCATCTACCTCGCCGCCTATGCCGTGGGCCAGTTCACCTGGGGCGTCTTCGCCGACCGCTACGGCCCACGCGTGGTGGTGTTCGGCGGCCTGCTGATCTCCGCCCTCGCCGCCCTGGTCATGGGCAGCTTCGCCACCCTCCCGGTATTCGCCACCTGCATGGTGATCCAGGGCCTCGCGCAGTCCACCGGCTGGGCCGGGCTGTGCAAGAACGTCGGCAGCTTCTTCGCCCAGCATGAACGCGGCCGCGTGCTCGGCCTGTGGAGCACCTGCTACGCCTTCGGCGGACTGGTCGCCTCGCCCTTCGCTGGCTGGTGGGCCTACAGCGTGTTCGGCACCTGGCATGCGGCCTTCTTCTCCACTGCCGCGGTGGTCGGCGCGGTCGCCCTGCTGTTCCTCCTGCTGCAACGCAACAGCCCGGAGGAAGTAGGACTGGAGCCGGTCAATGCGCCGGAACAGGCACCCGAGGCGGTGCGCTACGCGGGCTTCCATCCCGAAGGCCAGAACCCCAGTTCCTGGCACACCCTGAAGATGATCCTGCGCAACCGCACCGTGCTGACCCTGGGCCTCGCGTACTTCCTGCTCAAGCCCGCGCGCTACGCGATCCTGCTGTGGGGCCCTGTGATCGTCTACGAAAAAATGCCCGGCCTGGGCAAGGTGGGCGCCTCCATCCTGCCGAGCGCCTTCGAGGTCGCCGGGCTGCTCGGCCCGATCCTCATCGGCATCGCCTCGGACAAGCTGTTCGGCGCCCGGCGCATGCCCGCCTGCGTGTTCAGCCTGCTCGGCCTGACCGTATGCCTCGCGCTGTTCGTCCCGGCGATGCAGACCGGCAGCAGCCTGATGGTGCTGGCCCTGCTGTTCATGATGGGCCTGACCCTCTACGGGCCGGACTCGATGATCAGCGGCGCCGCCGCCATCGACTTCGGCACCGACAAGGCCGCCGCCACCGCCGCCGGCTTCGTCAACGGCTGCGGCTCGGTCGGCGCCATCCTCGGCGGCCTGCTGCCCGGCTACTTCGACACCTACAGCGTGTTCATCGGCTTCACCGTCACCGCGATGATCGCCGCCGTCGTCCTGCTTCCCTTCTGGAACAGCCGCCCGCAAGGCAGCTTGCAGAGCGACGCACCGCGCATGGGCAACGCCCTGGCGGGCAAACCACTGCGTTCCTGAATCCTGGCGCAGGGATGCGCCCACCCGCTTGCCCCCACCTGCCGGCTGGGGGATGGGCGAGGCTGCTGCAAGGCTGCCTCGCTCCTTTTTTTGTCAGCTTCGCGGTTGTCTCGCCCAATCGATCAAATGATAATGCGTCGCATTTGACTTCTACCGATTAGGATGCCGCGTGAGTTCGCCCCACCTCGATACGGTCTTCCTCGCCCAGCGCACCCCGCTTCTGCGCACCCTGGCGAGGATGGTCAAGAACCCCAGCATTGCCGAAGAACTGGTCCAGGAAACCTACCTGCGCGTCGCCCGCACTCTGGGCCAGCGCCAGATCGAGCACCTCGAACCCTTCCTCTTCCAGACTGGCCGCAACCTTGCCCTCGACCACCTGCGCCACCTGCGCATGCAGTCGCGCACCCTGCTCGATGACGTGCCGGTGGACGTCCTGCAAGCGGTGCCTTCCGACGAGCCCTCCGCCGAGGATGGCCTGCACGCCGGGCAGCTGCTGGAACGCCTCGGCTCCGCTTTGCAGCGCCTGAGCCCTCGCCAGCAGCGCATCTTCGTCCTCAGCCGGCTGCACGGCTGCGGCTACGCGGAGATCGCCGAGGAGCTGGACGTCTCGCCGAGCACCGTGCAGAAGGAGCTGAAGCTGATCATGGCCATCTGCGTCGATGTGCGGAACCGCCTCGACAAGCAGGCCTAACGCGCATCCGTCATTCGCATTTTTTACGCCTTCGCCCGTTCTCGTTCGTTCCGTCAGAAGCCAATACAAATGATTCGCATTTAAAACACTGATTGAAAAGAGAGCCACGATGTCCCACTTCCGCCCTTCCGCCCTGCAACGCCTGCGCACGCCCACGGGGTTGTCGCTGCTGGCCCTGTCCATCGCCTTCGCCGCCCTCCCCGCCGCGACCGCGCAAGCTGCCGAACCCAGCAGCCAGGCCCAGGGCGGCTACCGCTTCGCCATCGAGCGCCAGCCGCTGACCGGCGCGCTCAATGCCTTCAGCGTGGTGACCGGCTGGCAGGTCGGCCTGCCGGCGGAACTGGCTGCCGGCGTGAACTCTCCCGGCGTGAGCGGCCGCCTCTCCGCCGACCAGGCGCTCAAGCACCTGCTAGCCGGCAGCGGTCTGGACTATCGCCAGGTCGACGAGCGCAACGTGGTGCTGTTCAGGGCGCCTGACGCGCGCGTCGTCGAACTGCAACCGCAGACCGTCACCGCCACCCGCCAGGCGCAGGACGTCGGCGACGTGCCGAACACCGTCAGCGTCTACGACCGCACCCAGCTCGACCGCAACAACGTCAACAGCATCAAGGACCTTATCCGCGACGAGCCTGGCGTCTCGGTGGGCGGCACCGGCCAGCGCGCCGGCATCACCGGCTACAACATCCGCGGCATCGATGGCGACCGCGTGCTGACGCAGATCGACGGCGTGGAGATTCCCGGCTCCTTCTTCAACGGCCCCTACGCGCAGACCGAGCGCAACTACGTCGATCCGGAAATCGTCAAGCGCGTGGAGATCCTCCGTGGCCCGGCCTCGGCGCTGTACGGCAGCAACGCCATCGGCGGCGCGGTGAGCTACTTCACCCTCGACCCGGACGACATCATCAAGGAAGGCAAGGACGTCGGCGCGCGCCTGAAGACCGGCTACAGCTCCGCCGACGACAGCTGGCTGACCTCCGCCACCGTCGCCGGCCGCCACGACGACTTCGACGGCCTGCTGCACGCCAGCCAGCGCAACGGCCACGAGACCGAGTCCTACGGCAGCACCGGCGGCACCGGCCTGAGCCGCACCGAAGCCAACCCCGAAGACGTGCGCACCACCAACGTCCTGGCCAAGCTCGGCTGGAACTACGACGCCGGCGCGCGCTTCGGCCTGACCTACGAGCACTACAAGGACGACGCCGACACCGACCAGAAGAGCGCCTACGGCGGCCCCTACAGCAACGGCCAGCCGGTGATGCCGGCCAGCGTGCTGCCCGGCGGCATGTACCAGTGGCGCAAGGGCAACGACACCATCACCCGCGAGCGCTTCGGCCTGGACCACCAGTTCCTCGTCGACAGCGCCCTGGCCGACCACGCCAAGTGGAGCTTCAACTACCAGACGGCGAAGACCGACCAGAGCACCGAGGAGTTCTACTACCCGGTCACCCGCAAGGTCCTGCGCACCCGCGACACCCTGTACAAGGAGCGCCAGTGGGTCTTCGACCTGCAGCTGGACAAGGCCTTCGAGGTCGGCGACACCGACCACCTGCTGACCTACGGCAGCACCCTCAAGCGGCAGAAGGTCACCGGCTTCCGCGAAGGCAGCGGCACGTGCCTGGCGGTCGGTCGCGGCTGCAGCGCCATTGGCGCACCGAGCGCCAGCGATACTTTGGCGCGCAGCAGCGACTTCCCCGATCCGACCATCGATACCTACGGCCTCTTCGCCCAGGACGAGATCCACTGGAGCGCCTGGACCTTCCTGCCCGGCCTGCGCTACGACTACACCCGCCTGAAGCCGCACGTCACCGAGGCGTTCCTCAACACCGCCGACCAGAGCGGGGATGGCGACGTCAGCAGCGAGGACAAGACCTGGCACCAGCTCTCGCCCAAGCTCGGCGTGACCTACGCCATCGACGACAACTACCTGTGGTACGGGCAATACGCCGAGGGCTTCCGCACGCCGACCGCCAAGGCGCTGTATGGCCGCTTCGAGAACAGCACCACCGGCTACCGCGTGGAGCCCAACCCGAACCTCGACCCCGAGCGCAGCCAGAGCTACGAGACCGGCCTGCGCGGCAACTTCGACGCGGGCAACTTCGACGTCTCGGTGTTCTACAACAAGTACCGCGACTTCATTAACGAAGACGCCATCACCGCCGGCTACGACGAGCTGACCTTCCAGAGCAACAACATCAAGCACGCGACCATCAAGGGCGTGGAACTCAAGGGCCGCCTGGAACTCGCCCCGTTCGGCGCGCCAAACGGCCTCTACACCAAGGGCTCGGTGGCTTATGCCTACGGCCGCAACGACGACACTGGCGAACCAATCAACAGCGTCAACCCGCTGACCGGCGTGTTCGGCCTCGGCTACGACGCGCCCAGCCAGCTCTACGGCGGCCTGCTGAACTGGACCCTGGTCAGGCGCAAGGACCGCGTCGACGACAGCAACTTCTACGCCCCCGACGGCACCAGCAGCCAGTTCAAGACCCCGGGCTTCGGCATCCTCGACCTGACCGGCTACTACAAGCTGACCAAGGACCTGACCCTGAACGCCGGCGTCTACAACCTGACCGACAAGAAGTACTGGCTGTGGGATGACGTGCGCGGCTACGACAGCGTCGGCGAAGCCGCCGTGCTCGCCCCGGCCAACCTCGACCGCCTGACCCAGCCGGGCCGCAACTTCGCGGTGAACCTCGTGTGGGACATCTGACCGCCAATCCACGCCCTGAAGGAGCGGATCTCATCCGCGATGCATCCCTGCGCGGATGTTTCGCGGACAAGGTCCGCTACGAATTACCTGACACCCAAGGAACCAACTCCATGACCAACCTGAACACCCCCGCCCTGCGCTCGCAGCGCCTGAACCAGTCGACTCACGCGCCCCACGAACGCCTCGACCGGGCGGTGAAGGCCCACGACCCGTTCGCCAGCCGCGAGCACTTCACGCCCTTCGTGGTCGCCCAGTACCTGTTCCAGTCGGAACTGCAGGCGCTCTACCAGGACGCCGAACTGGCGGCGATCTTCCCTGACCTCGCCGAACGCTGCCGCGCTCGCCAGGCGCTGGCCGACCTCGCCGACCTGGGCGCGCCCGTCCCGGCGCCGGTGCCAGGCGCGGTGCAGCAACCGAGTCTCGGCGAGGCCCTGGGCTGGCTGTTCGTCTCCGAAGGCTCCAAGCTCGGCGCCGCCTTCCTGATCAAGCGCGTCGCCGTCCTGGGGCTGAGCGAAAGCTTCGGCGCCCGCCATCTCGGTGAACCGGCCGGCGGGCGCGCCGAGGGCTGGAAACACTTCACCCGCACCCTCGACACCCTGTCGCTGAGCGCCGAAGAAGAGGCCGCCGCCGAAGCCGGTGCGTTGGCCGCCTTCGAGCGCTTTGCCACGCTGCTGCAGCACAGCTATGCCATCGCGGCTCGCGCCTAAGGTCGCGATTGACGCGCATCCCGGCAGAAGCCAGGATGCGCCTGTCGTTTTTCCCGCCATCGCCGAAGCGCCCATGCCGTCCCGTTCGCGCACCGTCCGCCTGCTCTATGCAGCGCTCGCCTATACCAGCCTCGGCGTCGGTCTGGTTGGCCTGGTGGTGCCCGGTCTGCCGACCACCGAATTCGTCCTGCTCGCCGCCTGGGCCGCGGCCAAGAGTTCGCCGCGCCTGAGCGCCTGGCTGGACAACCACCGGCTGTTCGGCCCGATGCTCGCCAACTGGCGCAACGGCCGCTCGATCAACCGCCGCGCCAAGATCAGCGCCAGCGTGGCGATGCTCGTGGCGCTGGCGATCATGCTCGCCACCCTGCCCCACGGTTACTGGCTGTACGCGGTCGTACTGGGCATGGCGATCGGCAACCTGTGGATCTGGTCGCGGCCGGATAGCACCCTGACAGCAGAGAACAGCCGCGACGCCGACGACGCATAACCGCGAACGGTTACGCCACGTGCCCTCCGGGCTTATGCTGGAAACCTGTATCCCCCTTTCAGGTTTCCGCCATGACTACCACCAGCAAGGTCGACCAGCTCCTCGCCGAGGCACAGAAGCGCCGCGAGAGCAGCTACCGGGAAAAAGCGCTGAAGATGTACCCGTGGATCTGCGGCCGCTGCGGCCGCGAGTTCTCCGGCAAGCGCCTGAGCGAACTGACCGTGCACCACCGCGACCACAACCACGACAACAACCCCGAGGACGGCTCGAACTGGGAGCTGCTGTGCCTGTACTGCCACGACAACGAGCACCAGCGTCAGGTCGATGCGCACTACCAGGGCAACGACGCCGGCCGCGACAAGGGGCCGAAGGTCACGCACAAGGGGTTGGCAGGGTTGGCGGAGTTGCTGGCGAAAAAAGAATGATCGCCCCCTCCGTCGTTCCCGCGAACGCGGGAAACCAACGAGCAGCCGCGAAGGCCGGGCGGCGGATAACCCGTAGGGTTATTCGCCCTACGTGTCGCACCGAGCGCTCCCTGTAGGAGCGGGCCATGCCCGCGATTCGCGGACAACGTCCAGAAAGAACAAGGCCCGATCAGCGGGCCTTTTCGTTACACGCGGAACTGCCCCATCAACCCCTGCTGATGGTTGGCCAGCTCGTTCAGCGACTGGCTGATCTGCGCCGATTCCTGCGCCTGGCCGGACAGCGATTCGGTGACGTCGCGAATGCCCGCCACGTTGCGGTTGATCTCCTCGGCCACCGCGCTCTGTTCCTCGGCGGCGCTGGCGATCTGCAGGTTCATGTCGTTGATCACGCCCACCGCATCGCCGATGCGTTGCAGCGCGGCGACCGCCTGCTCGACCTGGCTGACGCTGCCCTGCGCCAGCTGGTGGCTGCTGTGCATCGCGCCGACCACTTCGCGGGTGCCGTTCTGCAGGCCTTCGATGACCTGGCGGATTTCCTCCACCGAATCCTGGGTGCGCTTGGCCAGGTTGCGGACTTCGTCGGCGACCACTGCGAAGCCGCGTCCGGCTTCACCGGCGCGCGCTGCTTCGATGGCAGCGTTGAGCGCCAGCAGGTTGGTCTGCTCGGCGATCGCACGGATCACTTCCAGCACCGAGCCGATCTGCTCGCTGCTCGCGGCCAGTCCCTGGACCTGGCTCATCGCCTGGGTCATGTCGGCGGCCAGGCTGTCGATCACTTTCGTGGTCTGTTCGATCACGCTCAGGCCGTCGCGGGTCGCACCATCGGCACCGCGTGCGGCGTCGGCAGCCATGGCTGCGCTGTTGGCCACGTCGTGGGCGGTGGCACTCATTTCCTGGGACGCGGTGGCGACCTGCTCGATCTCGCGGAACTGCTGCTGCATGCCGGCGCTGGTCTGGGTCGACAGCGCGGCCGATTGGTCGGCAGTGGCGCGGGCGTCCTGCACCGAGGCCTTCACGTCGCGGATGATCGGTTGCAGCTTGTCGAGGAAGCGGTTGAACCAGCCGGCCAACTCGCCGAGTTCGTCCTGGCCCTGGTACTTCAGGCGCTGGGTCAGGTCGCCCTCGCCGCTGGCGATATTGCGCAGCATGCCGGCCACGCCGAGGATCGGGCGGGTCACACCACGGGCGGTCAACCACAGCACCAGCAGGGCTACCAACGCCAGGCCGATACCGAAAGCGGTTTCCCAGAGCGCGCCGCTGGTGTTGCGTTCGTCCAGCTCGCCCTGCAGTTTCAGCGACGGCGCCAGCAGCACCTGGCGCGGCACTTCGAGGATCACGCCCCAGTTCTTCGAATCCGGGATCGCCTGCAGCGGCTCGACCATGCGCAGTTGCTCGTCGCCCATCAGCGCCTTGGTTTCGCCGGAAGCTTGCAGGGCGAGGATCTCGCTGGCGCCGGAAAGGGATTTCTCCAGCGGCAGGCCGAGCAGCTTGGCGTCGTGGCTGTCGCCGGCGAGCAGGCCCGCCGGGCTGACGATGCGCACCGAACCCTGGCCGTCGTACAGCTGGCGGCTGCCGTCCTGGCTGAGCTGCTGCAGGCGGCTGAGGCTGATGTCGGCACCGACCACGCCCAGTAGCTTGCCGTCCTGGATCAGCGGGAACACCAGGGTGGTCATCAGCACGCGCTGGCCGGAGGCGTCGTCGAAATAGGGGTTGAGTACGCAGGGCTTCTGGCTCTGCTTGGGGCACTGGTACCAGGTATTGAAGGGCGTGCCGTCGAGCATCGGGGTGGTGTCGGCGATCATCGCCTCGGTCACCGCCAGGCTGCTGTCGCCACTGGCCTTCTGCGCCCAGTAGGCGCCGAAGCGGCCCTTCTCGTTGCTGCCCAGGGTTTCCTGGCCGGCGAAGCGCGCGTCCTGGGCGTCCAGTGCGTCAGGCTCGAAGACCACGTAAAGGCTGAGCAGCGTCGGGTTCGACTTCAGCCCGTCGTGCACCAGTTGCACCAGCTCCTGGCGCAGCACCTGGGGGTCTACGCCATGCTTCGCGCTTTGCGTGCGCAGCTGGCCGACCTGGCGGGTGAACTGGTCGCCGAAGTGGTAGACGTCGGTGAAGAAGCGCTGGATGGTTTCCGCCTGCTGTTCGGCGCGCGCCTGCAGGCGTGCCTGCGCGGCGTCCTCGAGCATGCCCACGTTGGCCGACTTCACCAGTTCCAGGTTGTGGTTCATCCGCAGCAGCGAACTGCCGACCAGCAGCGCCACGGTGCACAACAGGCAGAGCCCGGCCAGCAAGGTGATCTTCCACTGGATGGAGAGGCGTGTCAGAAGCATTGTCGAGGGTCCTTGAGACAAAACGGCGGCATGCGTGGGTTATCGGCCCGACGGCGGTTTTCTGGAGGCCTGTTGCCAGGCATTTTCCGGCTGCATCAACTGGCGGTACTGGCCCGGCGTGGAGCCGGTCCATTTGCGGAACGCTTTATAGAAGGCGCTGGTGTCAGCGAAGCCGAGTTCCTCGGCCAGCTCGGCGAAATTGCCCTCGCCACGGTCGAGCCGGGCGATGGCCAGGTCGCGGCGCAGCTGGTCCTTCAGCGCCTGGTACGACTGCCCTTCCCCGGCCAGCTTGCGGCGCAGCGTCGAGGGCGCCATGAAGAAGTGCCCGGCCAGGGCGTCAAGGTCGGGCCAGCGCTCGCAGCGGATGCTGCGCAGGTACGCCTTGACCCGCGCGGTAAGGCTTTGCGGATCGCGATAGCGCACCAGGATGTTCGCCGGCGCGCCGGCCAGGAAGCGCCGCAGTTCGCGCTCGTCGCGGCGCACCGAGAGCTGCAAAGCCTCGGCGTTGAATAGCAGGCGCGTCTGCCGGCGGCCGAAGCGCAGGTTGTCGCTGAACATCACCCGGTAGTCCTCGATGTACTCCGGCTGCGCGCAGCGCAGGTCGATGGCGAGGATCGGAATACGTTGCCCCACCAGCCAGCAGGCCAGGCCGTGCAGCATGAGGAACAGGGTGAAATAGCAGAAGGCGCGCTGCGGCTCGCCCTCGCCTTCGTCGATCTGGATCGCCGCCACGCCCTCCTGGGTCAGCAGGCGCGGGGTCAGGTCGTCGAAGATCAGGCCGACGAATTCGAGTGCCCGCTGCAGCGCGGTTTCCAGGGTGCCTTCGCGGATCGCCGTGCGCGCCATGAAGTTGAAGCTGCCGGACTTCATGCGCCGGCGGTTCATGGCGAAGAACTCGTCGTCCAGCTGCCGCGCCAGGCGCAACCAGAGCCGCGAGTAGGACTGGATAGAAACGCGCGCGTAGGGTTTGTCGAACAGCTCGGCGGCTATCCCCGCCTCGGCCAGCAGCGCGGACGAATCGAGGCCCTGGCGGACGGAGTCGGCCAGGGCCTCACGGACCAGACGGATGGAGATGGTGCCCTTTTCTATCGGCATGGCGCCTCGCCGTCAGCCTGTCTTGCCAGCGCGCAACTCCTCGATGCTGATCTCGCGCATGCGGAACTTCTGCACCTTGCCGGTCACCGTCATCGGGAAGTCGTCGCAGAAGCGGAAGTAGCGCGGCACCTTGAAGTGCGCGATGCGCGCCTTGCAGAACGCCCGCAGCTCTTCCTCGACCACGCTATGGCCGGGGTGGAACTTGACCCAGGCCACCAGCTCCTCGCCGTACTTCTCGTCGGGGATGCCGATCACCTGGGCGTCGGCCACCGCGTGGTGGGTATAGAGGAATTCCTCGATCTCGCGCGGATAGATGTTCTCGCCGCCGCGAATGATCATGTCCTTGTTGCGCCCGACGATGCGCACGTTGCCGGCGTCGTCCATCACCGCCAGGTCGCCGGTGAGCATCCAGCGCGCCGGGCTGACCGCTTCCATGGCCGCCTGCGGGTTGTTCCAGTAGCCCAGCATCACGCTGTAGCCGCGGGTGCACAGCTCGCCGATGGTGCCACGCGGGACGATGCGGCCGTCGCCGTCGATGATCTTGCTTTCCAGGTGCGGCTGGGTGCGGCCCACGGTGGTCACGCGGATTTCCAGCTCGTCTTCCGGGCCGGTCTGCAGCGATACCGGGCTGGTCTCGGTCATGCCGTAGGCAATCTGCACCTCGGCCATGTGCATCTCGCCGATCACCCGGCGCATCACTTCGATCGGGCAGGTAGCGCCGGCCATGATGCCGGTGCGCAGGCTGGACAGGTCGAATTCGTCGCGGCGCGGGTGGTCAAGCTCGGCGATGAACATGGTCGGCACGCCGTAGAGCGCCGTGGCGCGCTCCTCGGCCACGGCCTGCAGGGTCGCCTCGGGTTCGAAGCTGGGCGACGGGTAGATCATGGTCGAGCCGTGGGTCAGGCAGCCGAGGTTGCCCATGACCATGCCGAAGCAGTGGTACAGCGGCACCGGGATCACCAGGCGGTCGTGCTCGGTGAGGCCGATGCTCTCGCCGACCATGAAACCGTTGTTGAGGATGTTGTAGTGACTGAGGGTCACGCCCTTGGGGAAGCCGGTGGTGCCGGAGGTGTACTGGATGTTGATCGGCTCGTCGAACTGCAGCAGCGCCTCGCGCTCGGCCAGCTCCTCAGTGCTTACGCCGGCGCCTATGGCTTCCAGCTGGTCCCAGCGCAGGAAGCCGGCCGGCGCCTGACTGGCCAGGCTGACCACGCCGCGCAGTTCCGGCAGGCGCGCGCTGGACAGCTCGCCGGGGCGGCAGTCGGCCATCTCCGGCAGCAGCTCGCCGAGCATGCCGTGGTAGTCGGAGGTCTTGAAGGCGTCGGCACAGATCAGCCAGCTGCAGCCGGACTGCTTGAGCGCGTATTCCAGCTCGTTGGTGCGGTACGCCGGGTTGATGTTGACCAGCACGGCGCCGACCTTGGCGCTGGCGAACTGGGTGATGCACCACTGCGCGCAGTTCGGCGCCCAGATGCCCACGCGGTCACCCTGGCGCAGGCCGAGGGCGAGGAAGGCTCGGGCGATGGCGTTCACCGTATCGGCCAGCTGGGCCCAGGTGTAGCGCAGGTTCTGGTGCCGCACGACCAGGGCCTCGCGATTGGCGAAGCGGCTGGAGGTGGCGTCGAAGGCAGCGCCTATGGTCATGGCCAGCAGCGGTTTGTCCTGGCGGCCACGGGTGTAGCTCGGGTGGTTCATGGCGATCCCTTGGTTGTGCTTGTTCTGGGACGTTGCTCGGGGCCGGGCCCACGGCAATGGGCGTGACCGGCCGGTCGGCGGCTTCGGGCCATGTTTACGTTAACGTAAAGGTAAACGCAACCCCGACCCTCTGCCGCCGTTTCATCCAGCATAGACCTTCAAGTTTCGCGCCATGAATTAGAAATCCTTTTTATTTCATATACTTATAATTACATTCGTGCTGCCGACGAACGGTCCGCCTGTCACAGTTCGCGACAAGCGGACGCGGTTTCCACGCTTGCCGACAGCGGCGCGCCGCCGGGCGCCTGGCAGCGTCGCAGCCCGTCTCAAAGTGATACACGCAGTAGCGTACGTAAGCCGTTGAAATTCCATCGGCCGGCGTGTCGCATACAGGTGCGAAGGTGTCGGCCATGGATTAGAATTTCCAGGAAATTACCTACACGGACGTAGCCCCTTTTCCTTACGTGAAATCCACGCCATGAACACACGTCGATCGATACTCGGCCTGATCCTCACCTGTTCCGCTGCCCTCTCCCTGCCTGCCCTCGCCGCCAGCAAACACGAAGCCACCCCCGGCACCCTGGTGCTGGCCTCCGGCAGCGCCCTGGTGGTCGACCTGGACTCGGACAAGGTGATCTATTCCAGCAAGCCCGACGTGGTCCGTCCGATCGCCTCGGTGACCAAGCTGATGACCGCCATGGTGGTGCTTGACGCCAAGCTGCCGATGAGCGAGCCGATCGACGTCAACATCTCGGAAACCGCTGAAATGAAGGGCGTGTTCTCGCGCGTCCACATCGGCAGCATCATCGACCGCAAGCAGATGCTGCAGCTGGCCCTGATGTCCTCCGAGAACCGCGCCGCCGCGAGCCTGGCGCACCACTACCCAGGTGGCAGCGTGGCCTTCGTCAAGGCGATGAACGCCAAGGCCAAGTCGCTGGGCATGTTGCACACCCACTACGTCGAGCCGACCGGCCTGTCGCCGCAGAACGTCTCCAACGCCCATGACCTGATCCGCCTGGTCAAGGCCGCGTACCAGTACCCAGCCATCCGCGAACTGAGCACCACTGCCACCAAGGACGCGCGCTTCAGCCATCCGGGCTATTCGCTGAGCTTCTTCAACACCAATCCGCTGGTGCGCGCCGGCAAATGGGATATCCGCCTGACCAAGACCGGCTTCACCAACGACGCCGGCCATTGCCTGGTGATGGTCACCGTGATGAACGGCCGTCCGGTCGCCCTGGCGCTGCTCGATGCCTTCGGCAAGCGCACCCACGTTGCAGACGCCGCGCGTATCCGCCGCTGGGTGGAAACCGGCCAGGCCTCGCCGGTGCCTGCCGTCGCCCTGCACTACAAGAGCTCCAAGGGTCAGGGCATGCAAGCCGCCGAATGATCCCCGGCGAACGGCGGGCCTGGGCCCGCCGTTCGCGCCTCTCCTCCGACTCCCGCTTCATTCCCCGCTCGAAAACCTGCCGTATCTGCCATCCGTCTTGACGGATTCGCCATTTAAATTACGCACATCATGCCTTGTTTAAATTACGCTCATAATTTAACTTGAAACCTCCGGCAGCGCTGCACCCGCGCTGTCCTATCGGAGGTTTCCCCATGCAAGACCTGACCCGCGACGACAAGATCGCCGCCTGGAACGCCCAGGCCGCGGCCATTCGCGCACGCCTGGCGCCGTCGGGTGTAATCCCCACTACCGAGCTGCGCGCCCGGACCCCGGAAGCCTTCTTCCAGGGCATTAATGACGGCGAGCTGCCGCCCCCGCCGATGAACGAGCTGATCGGCTTCCTCGCGGTGGAATGGGCGCCGGGCCGCTTCGTCTTCCAGGGCACGCCCGAGCGCAAGCACTACAACCCCATGGGCACGGTGCACGGCGGCTACACGGCGACCCTGCTCGACTCGTGCATGGGCTGCGCCATCCATACCCGGCTGGAACCCGGCCTGGGCTACACCACCATCGACCTGCGCATCAGCTACATCCGCCCGATGACGCAGGACACCGGGCCGATCCGCGCCGAGGGCACGGTGATCCACATCGGCCGCAGCATGGCCCTGGCCGAAGGCCGGCTCTACGACGTGGACGGCAAGCTCTACGCCACCGGCTCCACCACCTGCCTGATCCTCGGCCGCTAAACAGGCCCGCCTTTACTGGAGAACTCCATGACTTCCGTCGTCATCGCTGGCTACGCCCGTTCGCCCTTCCACTTCGCCAAGAAAGGCGGCCTGATCGACGTCCGCCCGGACGACCTCGCCGCGCAGACGGTCAAGGGGCTGGTACAGCGCCTGGACCTGGACCCGGCGCGCATCGAGGACCTGATCATCGGCTGCGCCTATCCCGAGGCCGAACAGGGCATGAACCTCGGGCGCATCGTCGGCTTCCTCGCCGGCCTGCCGGAAAGCGTCGCCGGCGCCACGGTGAACCGCTTCTGCGGCTCGTCCATGACCTCGGTGCACTTCGCCGCCGGGCAAATCCAGCTCGGCGCCGGCGAGGCATTTCTGTGCGCGGGCGTGGAGTCCATGACCCGCGTGCCCATGGGCGGCTTCAACATCTCGCCCAACCCGCGCCTGCTGAACGAGTTCCCGCAGGCCTACATGCCGATGGGGCAAACCGCGGAGATCGTCGCCCAACGCTACGCCATCTCCCGCGAAGACCAGGAAGCCATGGCCGTGCGCTCGCATGCGAAAGCCACCCGCGCCCGCGAACTGGGCCTGCTCGCACCCGAGATCGTCGCCATCGACACACCCAACGGCCGCATCGAGGAAGACGGCTGCATCCGCCCCGGCACCAGCGTCGAAGCCCTGGCGCAGCTGAAGCCGGCCTTCGGCGGCAGCGTCACCGCCGGCACCGCCTCGCCGCTCACCGATGGCGCGGCCGCAGTGCTGGTGTGCAGCGAGGATTTCGCCCGCAGCCACGGCCTCGACATCCTGGCGCGCATCAAGGCCATCTCGGTGGTCGGCTGCCCGCCGGAAATCATGGGCATGGGCCCGCTCTACGCCACGCGCAAGCTGCTCGACCGCGCCGGCCTGAGCATGGCCGACATCGACCTGGTGGAAATCAACGAAGCCTTCGCCAGCCAGGCCCTGGCCTGCCTGCGCGAACTGGATCTGGACGAGGACCGGGTCAACCTGCACGGCGGCGCCATGGCCATCGGTCACCCGCTGGGCGCCACCGGCGCGCGCATCACCGGCAAGGCGGCGGCGCTGCTGAAGGAAACCGGCGGCCGCTACGCCATCGCCACCCAATGCATCGGCGGCGGCCAGGGCGTGGCCACCCTGCTGGAAGCGGTACGCAACTGATCTGACGGCCTGTCACGGCTGTTTCGGGGGCCCTCGCGGCCCCCTTTTTTGTGCCCGGTAGGAGCGGATCTCATCCGCGAAAAAACCACGCCGATGTCCACCTTTAGGAGCGCGCCATGCGCGCGATTCGCGGCCATGGGCCGCTCCTACAGGGAGACACCGTGCCATTCAGTTCGCGAGCAAGCTCGCTCCTACAGGTCGCGTGCCGCTTCTACCCCTTGGCCGATAGTCCGCCATCGATTAGTGCGTATAACGCAAAGGCACCTATCACTTCCCGTGATAATCAAAATTCTCTCGTTCGATTAGCGACTTAGAGCCCTCGCCAGCAGACTCCGCCCATTAAAACCAAAATTGCCGGAGCCTTCCCATGGAGCGTCCACTGAACACCTTGCGTATCCCCCTCGCGCTGGCCGCCGTGCTGGTGCTCAGCGCCTGCGGCAAAGCGCAGGACACCGCCCAGTCGATGCCCGCGCCGAAAGTCAGCGTGGCCGAAGTCATCGAACAACCGATCAACGAGTGGGACGAGTTCACTGGCCGCCTTGAGGCTCCCGAGTCGGTCGAACTCCGCCCCCGCGTTTCCGGCTACATCGACAAGGTGACCTTCCGCGAAGGCGCCCTGGTGAAGAAAGGCGACCTGTTATTCCAGATCGACCCGCGTCCCTTCCAGGCCGAAGTGCATCGTCTGGAGGCCCAGCTGCAACAGGCCAAGGCCAACCAGGTTCGCACCGCCAACGAAGCCTCGCGCGGTGACCGCCTGCGCGCCACCAACGCGATTTCCGCCGAACTGGCCGACGCCCGCAGCGCCGCTGCCACCGAAGCCCGCGCGCAGGTCGCAGCGACCCAGGCCGAGCTGGACAACGCCCGCCTGAACCTGTCGTTCACCCAGATCACCGCGCCCATCGACGGCCGCGTCTCGCGCGCCGACGTCACCGCCGGCAACCTGGTCAACACCGGCGAAACCCTGCTCACCACCCTGGTCTCCACCGACAAGGTGTACGCCTACTTCGACGCCGACGAGCGCGTCTACCTGAAGTACATGAAGCTGGCCCGCTCCGGCGGCCCCAACGCCCGCGGCGCGAGCCCGGTGTACCTCGGCCTGACCGGCGAGGACGGCTTCCCGCACCTGGGCCAGCTGGACTTCCTGGACAACCAGGTCAACCCGGCGACCGGCACCATCCGCGGCCGCGCGGTGTTCGACAACAAGGAAGGCCTGTACACCCCCGGCCTCTATGCACGGCTGAAACTGGTCGGCTCCGGCACCTACCCGGCGGCGCTGATCAAGGACGAAGCGGTCGGCACCGACCTTGGCAAGAAGTTCGTCCTGGTGGTCGGCGCCGACAGCAAGGTCGCCTACCGCAGCATCGAGCTCGGGCCGAAACTGGAAGGCCTGCGCATCGTCCGCAGCGGCCTGGCCAAGGGCGACCGCATCGTCGTCAACGGCCTGCAACGCGTACGCCCCGGGGCCCAGGTGGAAGCCCAGGGCGTGCCCATGGCCAGCCCCGATACGCTAGCCGCCCTGGCCAGCCAACTGCAGGCGGTGGAAGCCGCCAACCCGCAGAAGGTTGCCGAGCAATCGTCGGGCAAGCCCAACCGCATCTGACGGCAATGCGCCCCTGACGGGGCTCCACGAGAACGCAGTACCCGGCCCTGGCCCCATCCAGGGCCACGGGTGACCTTTGTCCAGGGTTTCGCGCCGCAAGCGCATCAGGAACGAACCATGAACTTCTCGCAATTCTTCGTGCAGCGGCCGATATTCGCCGCCGTGCTCTCGCTGATCATCCTGATCGGCGGGGCCATCTCGCTGTTCCAGCTGCCGATCAGCGAATACCCGGAAGTGGTACCGCCCACCGTGGTGGTGCGCGCCAACTTCCCCGGCGCCAACCCCAAGGTGATTGGCGAAACCGTCGCCGCGCCGCTGGAGCAGGCCATCACCGGCGTCGAGAACATGCTCTACATGTCCTCGCAGTCCACCGCCGACGGCAAACTGACCCTGACCATCACCTTCGCCCTGGGCACCAACCTGGACAACGCCCAGGTGCAGGTGCAGAACCGCGTAACGCGCACCGAGCCGAAGCTGCCGGAAGAGGTCACGCACATCGGCATCACCGTCGACAAGGCTTCGCCCGACCTGACCATGGTCGTGCACCTGACCTCGCCGGATAAGCGCTACGACATGCTCTACCTGTCCAACTACGCCATCCTCAACATCAAGGACGAGCTGGCGCGCCTGGACGGCGTGGGCGACGTGCAGCTGTTCGGCATGGGCGACTACTCGCTGCGCGTGTGGCTCGACCCGAACAAGGTGGCCGTGCGCAACCTGACCGCCACCGACGTGGTCAATGCCATCCGCGAGCAGAACCGCCAGGTAGCCGCCGGCGCCCTGGGCGCACCGCCCTCCCCAACCGCCACCAGCTTCCAGCTGTCGATCAACACCCAGGGTCGCCTGGTCACCGAGGAAGAGTTCGAGAACATCATCATCCGCAGCGGCCCCAACGGCGAGATCACCCGCCTGAAGGACATCGCCCGCGTCGAACTCGGCTCCAGCCAGTACGCCCTGCGTTCCATGCTGGACAACCAGCCGGCCGTGGCCATCCCGATCTTCCAACGTCCCGGCTCCAACGCCATCGCCATCTCCAACGAGGTGCGCGCGAAGATGGCCGAACTGAAGAAGACCTTCCCGCAGGGCGTGGATTACTCCATCGTCTATGACCCGACCATCTTCGTCCGCGGCTCCATCGAGGCGGTGGTGCACACCCTGTTCGAAGCGCTGATCCTGGTGGTGCTGGTGGTCGTGCTGTTCCTGCAGACCTGGCGCGCCTCGATCATCCCGCTGGCCGCCGTACCGGTGTCGCTGATCGGCACCTTCGCGGTGATGCACGCCTTCGGCTTCTCGCTCAACGCGCTGTCGCTGTTCGGCCTGGTGCTGGCGATCGGCATCGTGGTGGACGACGCCATCGTGGTGGTGGAGAACGTCGAGCGGAACATCAGCCTTGGCCTCACGCCGGTCGAGGCGACCAAGCGCGCCATGAAGGAAGTGACTGGGCCGATCATCGCCACCGCGCTCGTGCTCTGCGCCGTGTTCGTGCCGACCGCCTTCATCTCCGGCCTCACCGGGCAGTTCTACCGCCAGTTCGCGCTGACCATCGCCATCTCCACGGTGATCTCGGCGTTCAACTCGCTGACCCTGTCGCCGGCGCTCTCGGCCGTGCTGCTGAAAGGGCACCACGAGCCGAAGGACCGCTTCTCGGTACTGCTCGACAAGCTGCTCGGCAGTTGGCTGTTCCGCCCGTTCAACCGCTTCTTCGACCGCGCCAGCCATGGCTACGTCGGCACCGTCACCCGCGTGCTGCGCGGCAGCTCCATCGCCGTGCTGATCTATGGCGGCCTGATCGCGCTGACCTGGCTGGGCTTCTCCAGCACCCCGACCGGCTTCGTGCCGCAGCAGGACAAGCAGTACCTGGTCGCCTTCGCCCAACTGCCCGACGCCGCCACCCTCGATCGCACCGAGGAAGTGATGAAGCGCATGTCGGACATCGCCGGCAAGCACCCGGGCATCGAGCACACCGTGTCCTTCCCCGGCCTGTCGATCAACGGCTTCACCAACAGCCCGAACAGCGGCATCGTCTTCACCCCGCTGAAGGACTTCGACCAGCGCAAGGGCCCGGGCATGTCGGCCAACGAGATCGCCGCCGAACTGAACAAGCAGTTCGCCGACATCCAGGACGCCTACATCGCCATCTTCCCGCCGCCGCCCGTGCAGGGGCTGGGGACCATCGGCGGCTTCCGCGTGCAGGTCGAGGACCGTGGCGGTCTGGGCTATGAGGAGCTGTACAAACAGGTGCAGAACGTCCTCGCCAAGGCCCGTGCGACGCCCGAGCTGAACCCCATGTCGGTGTTCACCAGCTACCAGGTGAACGTGCCGCAGGTGGATGCCGCCATCGACCGTGAAAAGGCCAAGACCCACGGCGTGGCCATCAGCGACATCTTCGACACCCTGCAGGTGTACCTGGGTTCGCTGTACGCCAACGACTTCAACCGCTTCGGCCGCACCTACCAGGTCAACGTCCAGGCCGACCAGCAATTCCGCCTGGAGCCCGAGCAGATCGGCCAGCTGAAGGTGCGCAACAACCGCGGCGAGATGGTTCCGCTGGCGACCTTCATCAAGGTCAGCGACACCTCCGGCCCCGACCGCGTAATGCACTACAACGGCTTCATCACCGCCGAGATCAACGGCGCGGCAGCCCCCGGCTACAGCTCCGGCCAGGCCGAGGCGGCGATGGAGAAACTGCTGAAGCAGGAACTGCCCAACGGCATGACCTACGAGTGGACCGACCTGACCTACCAGCAGATCCTCGCCGGCAACTCCGCGATCTACGTGTTCCCGCTCTGCGTGCTGCTCGCCTTCCTGGTGCTGGCCGCGCTGTACGAGAGCTGGGGCCTGCCGCTGGCGGTGATCCTGATCGTGCCCATGACGCTGCTGTCGGCCATCGGCGGGGTGATCCTCTCCGGCGGTGACAACAACATCTTCACCCAGATCGGCCTGATCGTACTGGTGGGCCTGGCGTGCAAGAACGCGATCCTCATCGTCGAGTTCGCCAAAGACAAACAGGAAGAAGGCATGGACCGCGTCAGCGCCGTACTGGAAGCCTGCCGCCTGCGCCTGCGGCCGATCCTGATGACCTCCATCGCCTTCATCATGGGCGTGGTGCCGCTGGTCCTGTCCTCCGGCGCCGGTGCCGAAATGCGCCATGCCATGGGTGTCGCGGTGTTCTCCGGGATGCTCGGCGTGACCTTCTTCGGCCTGCTGCTGACGCCGGTGTTCTACGTGCTCATCCGTCGCTTCATGGAAGCCCGCGAAGCGAAGAAACAGCAACGCGCCACCCTGAACCACGAGGCTAGCCACGCATGAAATTGAAAGTCTTCGCCCCGGCGCTGCTGGCCCTGAGCCTCAGCGCCTGCATGGTCGGCCCCGACTACAAGCAGCCGGACACCGCGCCGGCGCAACTCGACACCAGCGGCGCCAACCTCGACCGCGGCCGCTTCGAGGACGCCTGGTGGAAGCAGTTCGACGACCCGGTGCTGTCGCAACTGGTCGAGCAGGCCATGAAGGACAACCGCGAGCTGCGCGTGGCCTACGACCGCGTGGTGGCATCGCGGGCGATCCGCGACGACGTCGCCAACGATCGCTACCCGACCGTGACCAGCCGCGCCTCCTCGCAGATCGGCAAGGGCCAGGTGCCCGGCGAGACCGAAGACCGGGTCAACCAGGAGCGCTACGACCTGGGCCTCGACATGATCTGGGAAGTCGACCTGTTCGGCCGCGTGCGCCGCGAGCTGCAATCGGCAGACGCCACCAGCCAGGCGATCCAGGCCGACCTGCAGCAACTGCAGGTCAGCCTGATCGCCGAGCTGGCCGACGCTTACGGCCAACTGCGCGGCGCTCAGCTGCGCGAAGGCATTGCCCGCGACAACCTGAAGAACCAGCGCGAGTCGCGCGACCTGACCATTCAGCTGCGTGACAACGGCGTCGGCAACGAACTGGACGTACAGCGCGCCGAAGCCCGCCTGGCCGCTACCGAAGCCACGCTGCCGCAACTGCAGGCCGAGGAAGTGCGCCAGCGCAACCGCATCGCCACCCTCCTCGGCCAGCGCCCGGACCAGCTCTCGGTGGACCTCTCGCCGAAGCAGCTACCGGCCATCGCCAAGGCCCTGCCGATCGGCGACCCGAGCGAGCTGCTGCGCCGTCGCCCTGACGTCAGCGCCGCCGAACGCCGCCTGGCCGCCGCCACCGCCGATGTCGGCGTGGCCACGGCGGACCTGTTCCCGAAAGTCAGCCTCGGCGGCTTCCTCGGCTACACCGCCGGACGCGGTTCGCAGATCGGCTCCTCGGCGGCCAGCGCCTGGGGCGTGGCCCCGAGCATCACCTGGGCCGCGTTCGACCTGGGCAGCGTGCGGGCGCGCCTTCGCGCCTCCAAGGCCGACGCCGACGCCGCGCTTGCGACCTACGAACAGCAGGTGCTGCTGGCCCTGGAAGAGTCCTCCAACGCCTTCAGCGACTACGGCAAGCGCCAGCAGCGCATGCTGGTCCTGGTGCGCCAGTCCGAAGCCAGCCGCAAGGCGGCGGAGCTGGCCGGCGTGCAGTACCGCGAAGGCACCCTGGACTTCCTCAACCTGCTCGACGCCGAACGCGAGCAACTGGCCGCCGAAGACGCCCAGGCGCTCGCCGAAGTCGACGTGTATCGCGGCATAGTCGCGATCTACAAAGCCCTCGGCGGCGGCTGGCAACCCCAGGCCTGACATTTCCACCCTGGCCACTCTCCGGCCATTGGCCCTGCGGTTAGTCGCTGCCGACCGCGGGGCCTTTTTATTTCCGCCGCGCGTCGATACCGCCCGCGTGGATGTTCCTCTGCAGGAGCGAGCTTGCTCGCGAACCGGAGTCCCGCCGATTTACCCCGCGAAACCTCCCGCAACCTGTGCCATCTTCTTGGGACCCACACCCAAGGACCCACCCGATGCAAGCCCTGCTCACCGCGCACCCGCTGTTCGTCGCTCCTTTCCTGTTGCTCCTCGACCTGCTGCTCTGGCGCCTGCTCGACGCACAGCGGCCGTGGTGGCGGGTGGCGCTGCGCCTGGGTTTCTTCCTGCTCTACAGCCTGCTGCTGTTCAATGCCGGGATCAGCCCGCTGCAACAGGCGCCCTGGCCGGAAGACCTGCCCAGTCACCTGGTGGCGACCTTCCTGCAGATCATGTGGTGGTTGTTCGGTGCGCGCTGCCTGACGGTGCTGATCGGCGCCTTCCTGCTGCAACGGGTCGGTCATGCCGGGCGCTTGCTGCAGGAAGTGATAGGCGCGCTGATCTTCCTCGTCGCGGTGATCGCGGCGGCTGGCTACGTTCTAGACCTGCCAGTGAAGGGCCTGCTGGCGACCTCCGGCGTGGTCGCCATCGTCCTCGGCCTGGCCCTGCAGAGCACGCTGAGCGACGTGTTCTCCGGGATCATCCTCAACACCACCAAGCCCTACCAACTGGATGACTGGATCAGCATCGACGGCACCGAGGGCAAGGTGGTGGAGATCGACTGGCGCTCTACCTACCTGCAGACCGCGCAGGGCAGTCTGGCGGTGATCCCCAACTCCCTGGCCGGCAAGGCCAAGCTGCTCAACCTCAGTCGACCGGCCAACCTCTATGGCGTCAGTGTGACGGTCGAGATCAGCCCGCTGGTGCGCCCGCGCACTGTGCTGGATGCCCTGCAACGCGCCCTTGGAGGCTGCCGCGCGCTGCTGCCGGAACCGGCGCCGAGCGTGGGCATCCGCAAGTCCACTGGCAGCGGCGTGGAGTACGAGATGAGCGGCTACGTCGCCTCCATGGGCGAGAAGCGCGAGGTGCGCAACCAGCTTTACGACCTCGCCTTCCGGCACCTGCAAGCAGCCGGCATCGTCCTGCTGAGCAACGCCGAAGCGCTCGCCACCCGCACTGAATTGCCGCGGGCGCGAAGCCTGCTCGGCGAGTCGCCGCTGTTCGCCGCGCTGACCGACGAGGAGAAAGACGTCCTGAGCTCGCACATGCACGCGCAGCCCTTCAAGGCCGGCCAGGTATTGCTGGAGATCGGCGAGGTCAGCGAGGACCTGCTGATCATCGAGTCCGGGGTGGTCAGCGTCACTCTGCCGCGCAGCGACGGCAGCATCGAAGCGGGGCGCATGGGCCCCGGCGAGATCATCGGCGAGGCCGGAGTGCTCTCGCGCAGCGGCTGGCAGGCGCGCTTCAGCGCACTGAGCGACGGGCGCCTGTACCGTATCCCCGGCGACGCCCTGCAGCCCTGCCTGGAGGCCCGCCAGGAGATCGCCGAGGCCATGGCCCGGCTGCTCGACTATCGCCAGCAGGCCACCGCCGCGCTGCTGGTCGAGGCCCCCGTCCGCCCGCGTCGCCGCGGCTTGCTGCAGTGGCTATCGGGCCTTCGTCACCACGCTTGAGGCTGCGGTCCGGCAGCGGCAAGATGATCGCCCCGCCCTGCCCTCCAGGAGCCGCGACATGACCGACACCCGCCACCTGTTCACCCAGCAGGCCGACGCCTACCGCAACGGCCGCCCGACCTACGACCCGGCATTCTTCGCCTGGCTCGCCCAGGTGGCGCCGGGTACCGGCCTGGCCTGGGATTGCGGCTGCGGCTCCGGCCAGGCCAGCCTCGACCTGGCCCGGCACTTCCGGCGCGTGGTGGCTACCGACATCAACACGAAGCAGCTGGAACAGGCGCCGCGCGAACCCAACATCGACTACCGCTGCGAACCGGCGGAAAGCACCTCGCTGCAACCGGCGAGCGTGGACCTCACCCTGGTGGCCCAGGCGCTGCACTGGTTCGACATCGAACGTTTCTATGCCGAGGTGCGCCGCGTCTCGCGCCCAGGCGCATTGCTGGCGGTGGTCTCCTACAACCTGCTGAACATCGAACCGCAGCTGGATGCGCTGATCCGGCATCTCTATCACGAGGTCGTCGGCCCTTACTGGGCGCCGGAGCGCAAGCACGTCGAGACGGGCTACGCGACCATTCCCTTCCCCTTCGAGCAGGTCGCTACGCCACCGTTCGCACTCGAAGCCGAGTGGGACTTCCAGCGCCTGATCGACTACCTCTGCAGCTGGTCGGCGGTGGCCAGCTATCGCCAGGCCACCGGGCAGGACCCGGTACAGGAGCTGCGCGCAAAGCTGCAGGCTGCCTGGGGCAACGAACCGACCCGCAAGGTCAACTGGCCGCTGACTATCAAGCTGGGCAAAGTGGCCTGAACTGCGCATGACCTCCGCGTAGGAGCTGACCCTTTTTCGCGATCCAGCCAGCAGGCCGGCCCTGCATTCCTTCGCGGATGGGACCCGCCCCTACAAGGCATCGTGAAAGATCACCCCGAGCGTGAAGCGCTCACCCCAGAGCAGGCGGCTCACCCCGTGGCGCATGTTCACCCGGTAGTCTCCCCGAGCCCCACGCACCGGCCGCTGCGCCACGGCAAACACCACCGCATCGCCGCGCTGCAGCGGCACCACTTCCGCTCGTGACTGCATGCGCGGACGCTGCTCGGTAAGTACGAACTCCCCTCCGCCGAAGTCCTCTCCTGGTTGCGACAACAACACCGCCACCTGCAAGGGAAATGCGCACTCGCCGTAGATGTCCTGGTGCAAGCAGTTGTAGTCACCGGCACCGTAGCGCAGCAGCAAGGGAGTGGGTCGCAGTTGCCCGGCCGCATGGCAACGCTCGACGAACTCGGCATGCCGGGGCGGATAGCCAGGCGAATCGCCGAGCTGCTCCTGCCAGCTATTGGCAATTGCGGAAAGAGGCACATACAACGTCTCGCGTAGTGCCTGCACCAGCCCTGGCAAGGGATAGTCGAAGTACTTGTACTCCCCCTGGCCGAAGTTGTGCCGGGCCATGACTACACGGCTCCGGAAGACCTCATCGCGTACGTACGACCCACTCAGCGCGGCACACTGACTCGCATCCAACAATGAAGGAATCTGCGCATACCCACGCTCATCGAGCTGTCGTGCCAGCTCGTTCCAGTCCAGCGCGGCGATGCGCGCAGTCCACGCCACTTGGGCAGTTTCGGTCATCGAAGAAGAGCTCCTGGCGGTCAGGCTGAAAGTCTAAGCAGGCCCCCATCACAACCGCGCCCCGTTACCGGCTTTCAAAACGGCACGGGTAGAATGAGCCTCCACTCCGCCAGCACGCACTGCCATGAGCCTCGACCGCCAGACCCTGCAGAACATCAGCCGACTGACCCTGGAGCACTACCAGTCCACCGCGGAAGCCTTCCGCGAAGGCACCCGCGACCATGACGTCAGCCAGAACATTGCCGCTCTGCTTCGGCATATCCACGGCGAAGCACCCTTCGCGATTCTCGATATTGGCTGCGGCCCGGGGCGCGATCTGCGGACCTTCAAGGCACTGGGCCACGAACCGGTAGGGCTCGATGGCTGCCCGGACTTCGTCGAGATGGCCCGCTCTGAAAGCCACTGCGAAGTATGGCGGCAAGACTTCCTGGCGCTGGACCTGCCGCCGGCGCGCTTCGATGGCATCTACGCCAACGCCAGCCTTTTCCACATTCCCTTGCAGGAGTTGCCTCGGGTGCTCGGCCAGTTGCACGCGGCACTGAAACCGAACGGCGTGCTGTTCTCCTCCAATCCGCGAGGCAACAACTCCGAAGGCTGGAATGGACCGCGCTATGGCTCCTATCACGACTGGGAACACTGGAAGAGCCTGCTCGAATCCGCGGGCTTCAAGGAGTTGGAGCATTTTTACCGCCCCGCCGGATTACCTCGCGAACAGCAACCCTGGCTGGCCAGCGTCTGGCGTCGCACCTGATTGGCGGCGGGTACTCGACGGCAGAGCGGCCGCTGGTGCAATTGATCGATCAGACGGCAACCCCCGAATGAGCGCAGACACCCATTCAACCACTACAGGTTAATGCGGCTGCGCCAGGCGGTGCAGGTTCCAGCGCACCACGCCCCAGATCGACATCTCGTCGCCTTCTGCAATGTGGATGGGCGGATAGCGGTCATTGGCCGGCAATAGGGCGAAGCCGCCATCGATGATGTCCAGACGGCGGATTAGAGGCTCGCCATTCACTGCAGCCACCACCACCTCGCCGGCATCCGCCAGCAGCGAGCGATCCACTACCAGCAGGTCGCTGTCGTGGATTCCGGCCCCGGTCATACCATCGCCATGTGCGCGCACTATGTAGGTATGTGTGCCCTGCAGGCCGAGCAGGTCGTCCAGTGATTGCAGGCGATTCTGCTGGAGCATGGCGGGATCATTGGCAAGTGGTGTTGTAGCAGCGGCATGTGGCATGGCTGGTTGCCTCCTGATACTGTATATCCATACAGATACCAGAATGCATGCAGCTCGGCAAGGCCTCTGCACACTACAGCGACAGGCATTCCACGGCGGGTGATCTATCCTTGCCGTTGGGGGCGAGGACGTTCGATATGAATCCTGGCACGTTTGTCACACTCCTGATCTTTAGCTGGCTGATGCTGGCAGGAGTGACATTATGGGCGCTGCTGCGCGTGCCTATGCGCAGGGCTCGGTTGCACCGCCTGCATGGCGAACAGGAACAGCAGCGAGCCACACCCAGCGAATCCTTGTCGGCAACCGACGCCAGTCCGCATGGCGTGGTCGCGCGCAAACGCCATTTCGGCAAACCGCTCTGGAGCCGCTGAGCGGCGCATGCAGGAACTGGCGGCGCAGCCGTCCCTCTTCCATCCCTGCTTGAATTTCAGCAATCGGCGCGACCTGTTCGCGCCGATATCGCATGTGCCCAACTCGTCGCCGTGGCTATCAGGCCAGTCGAATGGCTGCGCCGGAAACCTCGTCACGAAGCGAGCGCAACTCGGCAGCGTCCTGGTGCAGGTCATGAATCGCGTTGAGCAAGCGTTGACGCAGGAGTTCGTCGCGAACCTGGTCGACTGCACGCATGACCTCGAGCGCAGTGGTTTCATTGTGGCTGGCTACCGCGTCCAGCAGTTTGCGGATGTTCCGGGGAGGACGTTGCATGTCTTGGGACCCTTTAAAAACTGCGGGAACCCTAGGACATCAATATTTCTCAGAAATTTCAGTCAGTTGCGATCTGACGAACGGCAGTGCAGAGGTTCCCGGATGGCCCGTACGGATGCGGTCCGGAGTGGACAGCCGTCACAGAGGAATTCCCTGCACGATCAATCCCTTGGCTCCAGATGCCTTGGCTTTACCGGCTTTCGCCGACTCGGTATAGTCACGCCCCTTGATGCACCCTCCCCGGCTCGGATGGTGAAATTGGTAGACACAGCGCACTTAAAATGCGCCGGCCCAACGGTCTTGCGGGTTCGAGTCCCGCTCCGAGCACCATGTCACGCATCCCTGGCGTGATCGCCCGCCTCGCTCCGGCCCTCAGAATTAGTCGTAATTAGAGGCTATTCGCCATCATCACCCCCTGACTACCATGGCTCCACGCCTGGCTGAAAGGATGCGGACCCGGCGCAAGGCTGCCTCCCGCACGGCGGCCTTTTTCATTTCCCTCTTTCACCCCCCCCAATTTTCCGACTCCTCGGCAACGATTTCTTCACGTGCCGGCGGCGATGATTGCCGACAAAAAGGAGTAGCCTGAATGAGACAACGCATCGCCACGCGCGTAGGTCGTTCCCTGGTGGTAGTCGAAACCAAGGACATCACTCACTTCAGCGCCGAAGAGAAATACGTAACCGCCTTCACCAGCAAGGGGCAGATTCACTTCGAGGCCACGCTGAAGGACCTGGAAGTGGAGTTCGCCGAGGAATTCGTGCGCATCCATCGCAGCCACCTGGTGCGTCGCAGCCTGATCACCGGACTGCGCTGGAAAGCCTATGCCGTCAGCATCGGACTTGCCGGCACCAGCATTCGCCTGCCGCTCAGCCGCAACCGAGCAAGCTTCATCAGGGAGTTGCTGAATGCCGCCCCTGCGAATGCGCAATCCATCGGCATGGTCTCGCACATCGCCGAACCCTCAGCGACTTCCGCACAGCAACACGCCGCTCATTGAATTCGGATGTGAAGGGTTTCACTCCCCGGCTAACAACAAGTAGCTGGCGGCAGGGAACCCCCTGCAGAATTGCCGGTCTGAGTTCGCCGGATTCCCCAGCACGCGCCTCGCTCGACCATTCGGCCCACTAGCCCTGCGCTGCTCTAACACCACAATCGATACTCCCCTTTCAGAGGTTCGCAACATGCGTAAAGTACTTCCCGTCCTCGCCTTCAGCCTGCTCGCCGCCGCCCAAGGTGCCATGGCCGGCAGCGGCACCCAGGCAGCAGTCGGTGGCGGTCTGGGCGGTGCCCTGGGCAACGTCGTCGGCCAACAGCTCGGCGGCAGCACCGGCGCAGCCCTCGGCGCTGGCCTGGGCGGCGCAGTAGGTGGCGCGGCCACCGCGAAGAAAGGCAAGAAAACCCAGGCAGCCATCGGTGGCGGTCTGGGTGCGGCCGGCGGCTCGATCCTCGGCAACAAGCTGGGCGGCAGCACCGGCGCGGCCATCGGTGCTGGCCTGGGCGGCGCAGCCGGCGGCGCCATCGGCGCGAAGAACTAAGGACGCACTCGACGCCTGCGGGCGGTAGCGTGTCCCACGAAAAAGCCCCTTGGATGTTCTCCAAGGGGCTTTTTGCTGGTCACTCGAATCATGGCGGGATCACCCCGCGCGACGCATCCGCGCAACTACCATCCCGGGACCTTGTGCTGGGCCGAAATCGCCAGGCAGCTGAATAGGTACCCTCCTACCACCGTCACAGCGATCGCGACGGCACACCAGAACTTCACTTTCGACACGGACTCCTCCCTGAGCTCTGCATGCGCGCAGAGCATACTGACCGACTCCCTGGCTGTCCCTCGCTTTCGAGTATCGCCTTCGGTACAGATATGCCAACGAATGCCTGCTGGAACGAGGCGTCCAAAACGGCTGCCCGACCGCAAACATTCGCGCATGTATATTTATTTCGCAAGTCGAATAGTGGCAATATGCCCCGCCCTCTTGCTGAGGACACTGCCGGCCAACGCAAGGATGCACAGGCCGGCTTTCAGCCGATCATCTCGCGCGGCAGGCACTTAGAGCCCCACTGAAATCACCCCGGTACGGACCTGTTCGGCAATGCCGATCAGACGCTCGGCATCCTCTTGCAGAAAGTTGGCCATCCTCAGCAAATGCTCGGCCTGAGATTTCGGCAACTGCGCGGCGGCTCGCTCCAGGTCGACCGCCAGCCCCTCGTGCCGGAAAGCCATGTTCAGCAACTCGCGCCGTAACTGCTGGCTCGAACTGTTCAGGCCCATCGCGAACCCTCCTGATGCGGTCGAAAATCTCAGCATAGTTGCCGGAGCCAGGCTCCACGCCCTGCGCTGAAATCGATCTTCCCGCCCCATCGTACGTGCAATGCGAGCTGCGCACCTTCAACTACTTGGCAATTGG
This sequence comes from Pseudomonas knackmussii B13, assembly GCF_000689415.1. Taxonomy (NCBI): domain Bacteria; kingdom Pseudomonadati; phylum Pseudomonadota; class Gammaproteobacteria; order Pseudomonadales; family Pseudomonadaceae; genus Pseudomonas; species Pseudomonas knackmussii. The sequence continues at coordinate 3,362,585 of NZ_HG322950.1, forward strand.
ACACACCCAAAGCAACAGCAGGGTTGCCGGCACGTCCGTCACCCTCCAGCCGCTGGTTACCCACCCAAGCGGCAAAGCGTATCCGCAATGCTCATCCGCACGAAAAGCGCGCGCCCTAGCGACTGGATTGACGCGGGTCAAAATACGGCAATCCGCCATTGATAGGATGCACCCGCACAGTGCAGAAAGGATGCTCGAAGTGTAGGACTGCGCGCCCCCGCGGCGCGGTCCTTCCCCCCTTGATCCCGTCCCCATGAGGTCGGCTTCGACACTGATTTCAGTTCCAACTCGTCGCATGCCCAACGTCACAGAAGACTCAAGGGGAATCGCACTGCTGCCTGCATTCGGGCAAATCCAGCAAAAGGCTCGTCTGCGCCATGGTCTTTACCGAGAGCGAGCTGTACATTAGCCAACCCTTGTCGGTCACGGACGAGGCCCCGTTGTCCTGCCCATATCTGGAACGATGAAGCCGACAAGCGACCTGGCCCCGACCACCACGCAAACCTCCCGCGCCGACCGCGACCACCGCACAGGCCTGATCCTGTCCCTGCTGCTGGGCCTGGTGCTGGCTGGCGTCCAGTTCGCCCAGCCACAGCTGCACGACGGCGCCTTCTGGCTCCCGGCGTCCCTCCACGCGATCTGTGAGATTTTCGCCGTCACCGTCGCCGTGCTGGTGTTTGCCGTCACCTGGCATAGCTATCGTCCGGCGCAGCCAACCAACCTGCTGCTCCTGGGCTGCGCATTCCTCGCCATCGCGCTGCTGGACCTGGCCCACGCCCTCTCCTATCGCGGCATGCCGGACATGGTCACGCCGGCATCCCCGGAAAAGGCGATCAACTTCTGGCTGGTATCGCGCCTGTTACTGGCGCTGACACTTCTGCTGATGTCGCTGCGACCGTGGCGCCCCCTGCGCAGCTACCGGTCACGCCTGCCGATGCTGCTCGCCACCCTCGGGCTGGTCGCACTGTTCTGGGTACTCGGCCTGGGCTTTCCGGATGTCTGGCCGCATACCTTCGTCAACAGCCATCTGACGCCTTTCAAGATCACGGCCGAGTGGATCATCATTTTCCTGCTTGCCGTTGCCGCTCTACGCTTTCTCAGCGCCTGGCGACACGGCCTGCCATACGCTGCCGGCAACCTGATGGCGGCTGCGCTGATTTCGATCCTTGCCGAGCTCTGCTTCACCGCCTACAACAACGTCCACGACATCTACAGCCTGCTCGGCCACCTGTACAAGGTGGCTTCCTATTGCCTGATCTACCAGGCGGTGTTCGTCGCCAGCGTACGTGAGCCTTACGAGCGCCTCGCGGTGGCCATCGCCGACCGCCAGGCAGCAGAGCAGCGCATCGAAGTGATGGCGTTCCACGACAGCATTACCGGTCTGCCTAACCTGGCCCTGCTGCAGGACCGTACCCTGCAGGCGCTGGCCGCCATGCGTCGAGACGACACCTGCGTCGGCCTGCTGTTTCTCGATGTCGATGCCTTCAAGCTGATCAACGACTCCCTGGGCCTCGAGCCGGGCGACCGCCTGCTACGCGCCATCGGCCAACGCCTGCTCCACGGCCTGCCGGAAAGCGCAACCCTGTGCCGTTATGGCAGCGACGAATTCGCCGTGCTGTTGCCCGGACTGAACGGCCCCGAGGCGATGGCGGAAGTGCCCCAGCGCATTCTCGACCTGATGGCCACTCCGTTCGAGATCGATGGGCAGCTCATTCCCTGCTCGGTCTCCATCGGCGTAGCGCTGGCCCCTAACGACGGACACGAACCGAACAGCCTGCTGCGCAACGCCGAGAGCGCCATGTACAAGGCCAAGCAGGCCGGCCACCGGACCTGGCGATACTACGACGCGGCAATTGACAGCGAAGTGAGCGAGCGCCTGCACCTGCTCAACAGCCTGCGACAGGCAATCGAGCGTAGCGAGCTGCAGCTTCACTATCAGCTGCAATTCGAGCTGGCGAGCGGAGAAGTCGTCGCCGCAGAGGCCCTACTGCGCTGGCAGCATCCGGAGCTCGGAGCAATTTCGCCGGCTCGCTTCATCCCGATCGCCGAGGAAAGCGGACTCATAGTGCCGCTTGGCGAATGGACACTGCGCCAAGCCTGCCGGCAAGCCGCCCAATGGCGCACCGCGGGCATCGGAGTACCTCGCGTGGCGGTAAACCTGTCACCCCTGCAGTTGCATCATCATTCGCTGGAAGACGCAGTTCGGCGTGCCCTGCAAGACGCCAGCCTGCCAGCCTCGGCGCTCGAACTGGAACTGACCGAATCGAGCCTGATAGCCGATACCGCGCAAGTCCTGCATACCTTGGAAAGCCTCAAGCGCCTGGGAATCAAACTCTCCATCGACGATTTCGGCACCGGCTACTCATCACTGGGCTACTTGCGTCGCCTGCCGGTGGACACCCTGAAGATCGACCAGTCCTTCGTCCGAGCCATGGCTACGAGCACCGATGGCACGGCCATAGTCGAAGCAATCATCCAGATGGCGCGCTCTCTCGGCCTGGACACCCTCGCCGAAGGCGTCGAAGACCAAGCCACCGCTAGCCAGCTGCAGCAGCTGGGTTGCCAGCTGGCGCAAGGCTATTTCTTCGCTCGCCCGGTCCCGGCCAGCGAAATCCTGACGATCCTTACCAGGCACGAAGGCTTGCGGGGCGCCTGACTTGATGCCTGCATATCGTGCGAGAGAGCGGAAACCGACCAGAAGTCACTCGGCAAACGCGCGCGGTACTTGTTCGGGCTAACGCCGAGCTGCGGAAGAAAGTCGCGCTGCAGGCTATCCAATTTCGTGCAGCCACTTCTGCGATGAATTTCGCCTGGACGCAATTGCGCTTTCAGTCCCGCCCACCCTGTAAGCGGCAGGAAATGAAAAAGCCCAGCACAATGGCTAGGCCTTGGGATTCAAGTAGGCGGCCGGCGCTGGTCTCCGGCTTACAAGGTTTCTCAGGCTTCCCGCGGAAAGGTAGTCATCCTTTCCACTTCACACGGCATAAGGGGCGGATCGTGTCTTGCTAACCGTGTACCCTTCGGAACGTGCCCCACGTTTCCTTGCTATCCGTTTGCGCATCAGTCTGCGTTCTCGCCTACTGAAATTCAGCGTAGCAAAGCACTTCGCCCGCGGGCGGGTGTTTTTAGACCGATTGCCTTTTGCCGGGTGCGGCGCTGGATGAAAAAGCGCTAACCCAAATGGCTGAAGCCATAAGCAAGGGAGTTCAGCAAAGCAAAGTGCGCACTGTCGCAGAATCAGCCCGATTTGATTCCGTTGTCGTGATCGTAGCCACCGCCGCCGATCAAGGACTCCTCGTAGTGCGCCTTCAATGCCTCGGCCGCCATCAGGGCCTTGCATTGCAGCTCCCAGAAGTCGATCCGGACGTCCTCTTCATCCAGGTCAGGGCCGGACTCCAGGAAGTCTACGATCGCGCGGAATGCCAATTCGGCATCCTTCGAAAGATGCCCGGCCTTTTGCCAGTAGTTTTCGCTTGCCATGACTTGAGCCTCCTGGATCTGGGGAGACTATGTTAGGCACGCGGCTGGCTGCTTCGCCAGCTCAGCCACAGTTGCGCCTCCAGCGCACCAGGCCGCCACAACCCCGCTAACTTGGTCGCGGTTAGAAGTGTGGACTGAGGCTCATGAACAGCAACGCGGAAACGAAAACGCATGCGCTGGCGGCCGAAAGCACGCCCAGTGCAACCACTGCTTCTTTGCTGTCGACCAGATCGGCGAACGTGGACAGAACTTTCATGATCAGGCTCCTCAGACATTAATCTTCGATGCCCTTGAATTCTCTCCTGGCGTCCTCGGTGCCCACCTGACAAGTGTCAAGGTTTCACACCCTACCTGCTGAAGCCGGAATAGTGGAAACGATCTGAAATTAGCGGAAACCGCCGGCTTTCTGGCAGGCAAAGAAAAAGCCCCGTAGAACTTAATCTACGGGGCTTTTCTGTTGGAGGCTGAGGTCGGAATCGAACCGGCGTTCACGGATTTGCAATCCGGTGCATAACCACTCTGCAACTCAGCCATGAACTGGGTGGAGAACCACCTTTGTTCTTTTGATCTTTCGCCTCAGTTGCTGGCGAAGGATCTTAATTTGGAGCGGGAAACGAGACGTTTACTAGGGCAGTAAGTCGTTGATTCCCAAGCTCTTTCTTCGCCGAGGTGGCCAGCGAAGACCTAGATTGTAGCCTATTTTTTCGTCCCCGCCAACAAAGATCGTCCAAAGAGTTCCACTGGCATCCATAGACCCACACCCAGCACACCAGACCCGCAGTCGTCACAACGTCATCGGCGACGGTCTCGAACTGGCCGCCCGTGCCCCTGCTCTCAGTTCCCGCATCCGCTTCCGCGATGACGCCCAGGCCGATCCTCTCGGTGCCGGCCCAGTTCGGATGCCATCTACGAGCCGCATGCAACGCGCATTGCATTGCCCGTCTGCGCAAGCAAGTCACGCAGGAAGAACGCGCACCCTAGCCGTGGCGCGTCAGCACGCGATTCTTTATCGGTATATCAGGATGCCAGGGCGGGTATGACAGGCGTGGATTCGCCCAGTTTTCCTAGACCTTGGACAACGACCACCATCTCGTCGCGCCTTGTGAAACCGCTGGCATATAAGGCCATACCGAGACAGATTTGCAGAATCCGCAACTTATTACGACGCTGATAGCGTGAGCGTCACTGTCGAGCCTACGTCCCGATGCTCGACCTTCTAGCGGCCGATGAATTTTTGCACATTGGGCACATGACAGCCACCGGTAAAAGCGCACTGGTGAGAAGTGCTCAAGCACCCATAACGGACCGGGCCTCGGGGCTCGTTTCCTACACAGACAACTGCCCGACCACGGGGTCGGCGTCAAAGGAGTCGGCCATGTAGTTCTTCTCCTGGAAGGAGACGGAGCATGCACGAGAACAAGAATGATGCACCAACATCAAAGGTGTTCTACCGCCCGATCGAAGCGTCCATCCGCTGGGCTGGGCTGCTGCGATACGAGCAGGTGATCCTGGCCTCGGTTTTATCGCCAAGGAATCTGCCACAGTCGTTGGATTGCCCGCGCTGGGGCGAACTGCGGCTATACACCGACCGAATCTACGACGGCATCCTCAATGGGGAACTGCCCTTCGGGCAGAACGGCATCACAACACGCGATACCGCACTGATCGAGTCCCTTGATCTGACGGTTCGCCACGTCGATCTGAAGCGATGGATGCGCCAGCACTACCCCGAGCAGCGGCCCGGCTTTCTCTTCTCTCGCAGCGAACGCATCGCCCATCCCGTCATCTCCCTGGAGACCGGCCAAGCCATGCTGGTCGAGCGATTGGCCCTCAAATCCGCTCTGGAGCAGTGCAAGCGCCAAATGCGCGAGCTGCAAGAACAGCACGACGCGCTACTCAAGCAGTCCACGGTCATTCCCGCCTGCGCGCAATGCCCCATCAGCGACCGGGCCGAGGCCACCTACCTCCACATCATCGGCACCATGCTGGAACTGATGCTCGGCCAATCTCCGTCGGGCACACCGTATTCCAGTTTCAATAGCCAGGAGGCTATCGCTACCGCGATGATCGCGCATCACGGCGAACTCATGGGCATTACCGATCGCACGCTGCAAGCCAAGTTTGCACAAGCCCGCCGCAAGCTGCGGGCCGCCGTTTCCTGATATTTGCAAGCCCGAATCTGCGGTCACGGAAACCGCATTTACGGTGGCCTGAGACAGAAGTCGACATTTGAATAGGTGTCACGCCAACAAACGCCACTGAGCGTTCAGGAGTGACCGCCATGTCGCAGATACCTGTACTACCGCCCAACGAGCGCCGCATCTTGCGTCTCGATGAAGTCGAGGCCAAGTCCGGCTTCAAGCGTGCCCACATCTACAACCTGATGCGTGCCGGCAAGTTCCCCCAGGCGCTGCGTCTGGGCGTGCGTGCAGTGGGCTGGGATTCGGTCGAGATCGACCAGTGGATCGCCGAACGTCTCAACAATCGCACCTGAGCGGCTCTCCCTCGGAATTCCCTATCCCTAGACGGAGAGCGCCATGCAGGTTGTATCCATCATCTCGACCAAGGGCGGCGTCGGCAAAACGACCACCGCAGCCAACCTCGGCGGTCTTGCCGCCGACGCGGGCTTGCGCGTACTGCTGCTCGACCTCGACGTGCAGCCCACGTTGTCGTCCTATTACGAACTGGCCCACCGCGCGCCCGGTGGCATCTACGAGCTGCTGGCCTTCAACGAGCGCGATCTCGACCGGCTCGTGTCCCGCACGAGCATCGCGGGCCTGGACCTAGTGCTCTCCAACGACCACCGAGGCGAACTGAACACCTTGCTGCTGCATGCGCCGGACGGGCGCCTGCGGTTACGCCATCTGTTGCCGGTGCTGGCGCCTCTCTATGACCTGCTGTTGATCGACACCCAGGGCGCGCGCAGCGTCTTGCTGGAGATGGCCGTGCTCGCGTCCGATCTTGCGCTGTCGCCCGTGACCCCGGAAATCCTCGCGGCCCGCGAGTTGCGGCGCGGCACCATGCAGTTGCTGGAGGACATCGCGCCGTACCGACACCTCGGCATCGAACCGCCGCCGCTGCACCTGCTCATCAACCGCGTCCACCCCGTGTCCGCCAACGCGCGGCTGATCCAGCAGGCCCTGCGCGACCTGTTCCAGGAGCATGCTGGCATCCGTGTGCTGGCTACTGACGTGCCGGCTATCGAAGCCTATCCGCGCGCTGCGACCCGCGGCCTGCCGGTGCATCGCGTCGAGTACCGACAGCCACCGGGCAGAGTCGCGCCAGCCGCTCTCGACACCATGCGCGCCCTTGCCAGCGAGTTGTTCCCGCAATGGCAGGATCAATTGGCCTTCGTGTCCGGCCGCCAGCAGCGTCCTTCTGAGACTGGGAGGCAGCATGGCAAGCGCACATGAACTGGCCCGCGGCCACAAGCGGCTACGCGTCCTGATCGAATTTGCGATCAGCGAAGGCTGGCACGTCAAACGCACACCGGGTGGACACCTCAAGTTCACCAAGGTCGGCTGCGCCGCGATCTACACCAGCTCGACCGCGAGCGACCACCGGGCGACCCTCAACGCCCGCGCGCAGATCCGCCGTGCCGAGCGCCAGGCCCAAGCCCAGGCCGCGAGCGTAAAGGAATGCGGCCATGGCTGATATGAGGTCCCAGGACATGGCTGGCAAGCTGCTTGCCGCCGGGTTCGAACGTAGCGGTCCATCCGCCACCGCCTTGAGCGACCCGATTGTCGACACGCCGATGGTCGTGACGTTGGACCAGTTGCGTCCCTACGATCACGATCCACGCAAGAAGCGCAATTCCGCCTACGAGGAAATCAAGGCTTCCATCCGTGAACGCGGCCTGGATGCGGCGCCGGCCATCACGCGCCGTCCAGGCGAAGATCACTACATCATCCGCAACGGCGGCAACACGCGGCTGGCGATCCTGCGTGAACTCTGGTCGGAGACCAAGGACGAGCGATTCTTCCGCATATCGTGCTTGTTCCGCCCCTGGCCCGCACGTGGCGAGATCGTCGCATTGACCGGGCACCTTGCGGAGAACGAGCTACGCGGCGGCCTGACGTTCATCGAGCGAGCCCTCGGCGTCGAGAAAGCGCGTGAGTTCTACGAAGAGGAAAGCGGCACCACGCTGAGCCAGTCCGAACTGGCTCCCCCCCCCGCCCCCCAACAGCAGTCGCACATCAGCCGCATGGTCGATGCGGTCCGCTATCTGCTGCCCGCGATCCCGACCGTGCTCTATGGCGGATTGGGCCGCCACCAGGTCGAGCGGCTATCGGTCATGCGCAAGGCCTGTGAGCGCACCTGGGAGCAGTACGCCAAAGGCCGCTCTCTTCCTCTGGATTTCGACGGCTTCTTTCAGGAAGTGCTGTCGCAATTCGACACGCAGGCTGACGAGTTTTCGCCGCAGCGAGTGCAAGACGAGCTGATCGGCCAGATGTCCGAATTGCTGGGCATCGACTACGACGTCCTGGCGCTGGACCTGACCGAATCGGAGAGCCGTCACCGTGCGTTGGTCAGCGACCCGACGCCGCCATCGGCGCCGCCCGCATTGCCTGAGCCTGGGGCCATCGCGCGATCGCCGGTTGAATCAGCACCATCCACTATCACGCCTGCACCACGTCCAGGCCATGCAGCGGCCGCGCCTACGCGGCGCGAGGACGACACGGCCCCGAGGGAGGCCTCCGCGGCCAGCCCTACGGCAGGGGTCGGCGATTTGCTTCAGGAGCACATCATCTCCCCGGCACCAACGACGGAGCGGCTCCAGTCCATCCAGCGCATGGTCGCCGATCAGTTAGGCGACGCGCTACCGCCCGATTTCTCAGCCAACGTATTGCAGTCGATTCCAGTGCAGGCCGGTGGCCTCTATCCCATCTCGGACATCTGGTATATCGACCCTGGACTGGATACGCCCGATCGGCTACGCATCCACATCGCGCAGTTCGCGCGCGAGATCGCAGGCGAGGCCGAGCTGGACGAGTACGTCGCGGATCGTCCCGATGGCATCGGGTTCGCGTGCCGCGCCCAGGCACGGCCTTCGTCGCCCCTGGGACGCGCCGTGCTCGCGCTGCTGGTTTCTCTGGCCGGTCAGACGCCGGCCGACGTCGGCTTGGACAGCGGGCAAATCGTCACCGACCTGCCGGCACTGCTGCACGGCCAGGACGATGCGGCCTTGCGATTGAGCGACACCGCGCTGGTCAAGCTGTTCCGACTGCTGCGGTTGGCCCGACGCCTCCTGGACCTGGAAGCCGGCGCTGTCGGTTCTGGGACCTGAACGAGGGTTGCCAGCATGTCCGCACCGAACCCACTCAATCAGGCCGTCCTCGCCCAGGCGCTCTACGACCTGCGCAACGGCCAATTGCGTCGATGCAAGGCGATGGGGTTCGGGGAGGAAGAGTTGGATGCGCTCAAGCATCCAGCGCTCATCAGCGTATTGGCCAATGCCAACGTCTCCTGGTGCTCTGTCTCCGTGAACCGCGAAGTGCTCCGACGCTTGCTCAAGCAGGCGCAGGACGTGGAGAAGGAGATCGCCACCGTCGATCGCATGCTGCGCCTGGGCGCCAGTACGGAAATGGTGAGTCGCTTCTACGGGCTTACGCATCAGGAAGTCGCGCTACGACGCGAAGTTCTCGGTCTGCCCAAACGCAAGGGGCGCCATCCGGTTCTGGACGAGGAGCAGGACACGGAACTGTGGCGGCGCTGGAAGGCCGTGACCAGCAGCAGGAATGTCGATCTGGAGGACGAAACCTCGGTCCTTGATGCGGCAATGGACCTCGCCGAAGGCATGGAACTGCCGCTGTCGGTGGTCTGGGCTGCGATCAAAGGCTGGATCGATCAAGGATTGGGTTGAGTTATGGCCGTGGATGACTCAGCACCACGAGCATCACGCCATGGCCCCGTCGCCCTCGCTGATCTGTTCAACAGCGCGCTGAAAGACCTTGCGCCCAAACCCCGGGCGCCCGCATCCGCACCTGCATCTGCACCGTCGCCTGGGTCAACATCTGGTGACGGTTTCCTTTTCAGCGGCAATCGTCACGAGAGCGTGCCGCGGCGGCTCTTTCTCGACCGACGCCTGACACCGCTGGAGCGCAATGCGTGGCAAGTGTTTCGGATGATGCTCAACGAGGATGGCGTCACTGCGTTTCCGACATATGAGCAACTTCGGCCATGGCTCGCGTCAACACCCTGCGCTGGACAAGCCTCCCACGAGACCGTCGCACGCGCGCTGACGCTGTTGCGCCTGACACGCTGGTTGAGTCTCGTGCGGCGCAGACGCGACCCCAAGACCGGCCGTATTCTCGGCAACCTCTATGTTCTGCACGACGAGCCCTTGACTCCATTCGAGGCGATGCAGCTCGACGCAGACTACTTGCAGCTCGTCAGCCAGGCTCTGGGCCACTCGGCCAAGGCCGTTCAGGTCGTGGGTCTGCACACCCTCAAGGAGATCGCCGAAGACCCGTTGCTGTCCGGCCGCACGCTGCCCTCGCGGCTGCAGGTCCTTGCCGAACGCCTCGCCAGCCAGGGCATCGGGACGCAAGAGAGTTATCCACAGGAGGACATGGTTCACGATTCCGAAGAAGGGGCTCCAAGCCTTCTTCGGAATCCCGAGCACCCGTCTTCGGAATCCGAAGCAGGGCCGAAACCCGCGTCAGACGGCTCTCTTCGGAATCCGAAGCAGGACCGTACTGTACGTAGTAGTCGTATTAATGAAGTACGTACTACCGCGCGCGAGCGTGGGCAGGTGCGCGCGATGCAAGGTGTCCGCTTGCCTGATCGCTTCCTTGGTTTGAAAGAAGAGCAGCAGGCCGGGGCGATGGTGGCATTGCAGCAGGTCGATGTCCCGCTGCGTCAGGCCGTGCTGGACGAATGGGCCGATCGTTGTCGCGGCAACACCATCCGCAACCCGGCCGGCTACCTGTTCGGCATCATCCAGCGCGCCATCCGTGGCGAGTTCAACGCGTGGGCCAAGCAGGCTGGCGCGACAGCACCCCCCACCGCCGCGCGAGATGCGCCGTCTGAGGCACCACGCAATGTGGTTCCACCCGAGGTGGCCAAACAGCACATCGAACGGCTGCGTGACCTTCTGCGCAAGAGCTGATCGTTACGAGCGGCATGGTCATGAAGCAGACATCCGTGGCCGTCAGTAGAGCTATCCCCAGGGGATAGATGTAATGCAAGGCGTAACGCCGACAGGTACGGCCCGGTACTTTCGTCCACCGCACTGCGATGGCGCCGGTTTCAGGAGCGACGCTGACATTCGCGCGAACAGTGCTCCATGGCGTTTGATGGAGCTATCCCCTGGGGATAGCTCGTGCCTCGGGCTGGCACTGCCATGACAACCGGGGACTGATTCATTTCGGTTTGTTGACTGACTGCCTTCCGTTGCGTGTCGATCCTGACGGCTCCTTTTCCACAGCGGGCGGTCACCATGGCAACCAACGAACCTTTACAACTCAATCTCGGCTCCTTGCGCAGCGCGATGTCGCTGACGCTTCACACCCACCACGCCTCGCGCATCTGGCATGGGCGTGCCGCCGCTGAGGGGCGGCCGGGCATTGTCGGGCTCAACGGCTACATCGCCGTGATGAACAAGATGAAGCGCGGATCGGAGCAAGACGACCCGTACAGCGACTGGTGGATGTTGCGCATCGAGGAAAAGCTCGACCAGACCAAATCCACGCTGCAATCGCTGCGCGAGCAAGTTGACCAGGCGCTGGCCGGCGTACCCGCAGCATTGAGCCTGGGCGAAAACCTCAACGTGCAGCCGGTGAAGCTCCCCTTATTTGTGAACGCGCAGCTCGGCTTCGCGGCGGTCTATCTCCTGGCCGACTACGACGACATCGCCCGCAAGTTGATCCTCGCCCATCACACCGCGCTGATCGATCGCTCGACATTGGAGCGATGGCTCAACGAAGGCGCCCACGCGCTGCGCAGCCTGTTCAGTCTGGCGCAGCAGTACCGCTACTCGGGCTGCACCCGGGACGACTTCGCGGCCAAAAATGCCGCAGCACGGGCGGCGCTGGAGAAGTTCGGCGAACTGCCCCAGGAGGTGCTCGAAGGCACACGCCGTTCGAAGTTTGCGCCGCCCATCGCGCGCCGTGGCCTGCAACAGCGCAGCGATGGTTCTGCCGCAGCGCCTCCGTCCGGCGATGAAGCCATCACCGCCGAGCCATCCGAAACCGCAGCCGGTGAGGACGAACCGGCATGAGCGATCTGAACCAACCGATCCGCTACTTCCGGGGCCTGCAACAGGAAGCCTTCATGCGGCTGGAACACGCGGCCTCTCTAAAAGGCCTTTTAAAGCCTTTTAAAGGTAAAGGGGACTTCGAGGCCTGGGCCAGCCAGTGCTTCGCCATGCGCGACGAACTGATTGGCTTGGCGCAGCGACAGGTGCTGCAACAGGCAGTCGGGCATCCCTTCCACCTGCTACCCATCGAGCTGGCCCAGCAGACAACTGGCGCGGGAACGACGTTCCTTCGCTGGCGCAAGCACGACCGCTCGGCCATGGGCGTAGCCCTGTGGCAGGAGCTGATGGCGAGCACCAGCACGCCGGCCAACCTGCTGGCCGACCTGCACGCGATCGAGCTGCAGCGCATCACGTTGAACATGCAGATCAGCCTGCTGCACACCTTGGGCAGGCAGGCGCAGGAATGCGCCAGCAAAGCGGCCGAGGCAGACAACGCCTACCTGCGCCGGCTCACGTCCACCCCACCCGCAATGCGCGATCGGTGATTGCGCCAGCCATCCCAGCACGCGCCCGGCGCCGACGAGGCACGGGTATTTCAACCACCACGGAGATCACACCATGAGCACGCATTTTTCTGGCGAAGGCAACATCGGCTCGCCACCGGAGTACCGCGAATTCCCCAATGGCAACGACGAGCCCACCCGCCTGCTGCGCCTGAACGTCTATTTCGACAACCCCGTTCCCAAGAAGGATGGCACCTTTGAGGACCGTGGCGGCTTCTGGGCGCCGGTGGAAATCTGGCACCGCGACGCCGAGCACTGGCAGCGCCTCTACCAGAAGGGTATGCGGGTGCTGGTGATCGGCCGCATGGAGCGCGAGCCTTGGACGGACAACGAAGATCAGCCACGCGAGACCTGGCAAGTCAACGCGCGCAGCGTCGGCATTCTGCCGTACCGCATCGAGTCTGTGGTCCTCAGCCCGAAGCCACAGGAGGCAGAACCGAAGCCGCAGGCCGACCAGGAATCGACCGCGCCGAAAGAGACGAAGCGCAGGAAGTGACCCGGCACGGAGGGCGGCTGCCGCGGTGCTTAGCCGCCCTCCATGTGCCGCGAGCTATCCCCAGGGGATAGCTCCATCAACGTCCACTGACTTCCACGCGTACCCGCGAATCGCCGCTCCCGACCCGCATACCTCCGGCCACTCGCCATCCCCGCACAAGCCCTTCCATCCGTGAAAGCGGTCGCCGCCGCGTGCCGCTTGTTTGCTGCTGCTCCTGGTGGTGCTCGGCATGCTCGATCCCAGCAACTCCATGAACCACGGGAATCGGATGGACGGATATGCGGCTGTTCTTGTGCGAGAAGCCCTCCCAGGGCAAAGACATTGGCCGGATTCTCGGCGCCACGCAGCGCGGTGAAGGCTGTCTCAACGGTTCCGGCGTCACTGTCACCTGGTGCATCGGCCATCTCGTAGAAGCCGCTGCGCCCGAAGCCTACGACGAGCAGTTGAAGCGCTGGTCCATTGAGCAGTTGCCCATCATTCCCCAGAATTGGCGGGTCGAGGTCAAACCGAAGACCGCCACGCAATTCAAGGTCGTCAAGGCGCTTCTGGCGAAGGCGACCCAGCTTGTCATCGCCACCGATGCCGACCGCGAAGGCGAGTTGATCGCTCGCGAGATCATCGAACTGTGCGGCTACCGCGGCCCCATCGAGCGGCTATGGTTGTCGGCACTCAACGATGCGTCCATCCGCGCCGCACTGGGCAAGCTCAGGCCATCGGCCGAGACGCTGCCGATGTACTACTCGGCGCTGGCACGATCGCGGGCCGACTGGCTCGTGGGAATGAACCTCAGCCGCCTGTTCACCGTGCTCGGTCGACAAGCGGGCTACGACGGCGTGCTGTCGGTCGGCCGCGTGCAGACACCGACGCTCAAGCTCGTGGTGGACCGCGACCGCGAAATTGCGGCCTTCGTGTCCGTACCGTACTGGGCCATCGACGTGTCCCTGTCCGCAAGCGGCCAGTCTTTCACCGCGCAATGGGTTCCGCCCGATGCCTACACCGACGACACGGGCCGCTGCCTGCAGCAGCCGGTCGCACAGCGGGCCGCGCAGCAGATTCGCGGCGCGGGCAGCGCGCAGGTGGTGTCGGTCGAGACCGAGCGCGTGCGCGAAGGCCCGCCGCTGCTGTTCGACCTGGGCACCTTGCAGGAGGTTTGTTCCAAGCAACTTGGGCTGGACGTGCAGGAAACCCTGGAGATCGCCCAGGCCCTGTACGAGACGCACAAAGCCACGACGTACCCGCGCTCGGATTCCGGCTATCTGCCCGAAAGCATGTTCGCCGAGGTGTCCACGGTTCTCGACAGTCTGCTCAGGACCGATCCCTCGCTGCGCCCGATCATGGACCAGCTCGACCGCTCCCAGCGCTCGCGTGCATGGAATGACGGCAAGGTCACGGCGCACCACGGCATCATTCCGACGCTCGAACCAGCGAACCTCTCGGCCATGAGCGAGAAGGAGTTGGCGGTGTACCGGCTGATCCGGGCGCATTACCTCGCGCAGTTCCTCCCTCACCACGAGTTCGATCGCACCGTGGCGAACCTAGCCTGCGGCCAGCAGAAACTGGCGGCCACGGGCAAGCAGGTCGTGGTGAAGGGCTGGCCCCTGGTACTGACCGAGCCTCAGCCCGACGAGGACGGCGACGCTGCGGCGCGCAGCCAGGTGCTTCCCGCGCTGCGCGAGGGCTTGGCATGTCTGGTGGCCGACGTCGATCTGAAGGCGCTCAAGACGCTGCCACCCAGGCCGTACACGCAGGGCGAACTTGTCAAATCCATGAAGGGAGTCGCCAAGCTGGTGACGGACCCGCGCCTGAAGCAGAAGTTCAGGGACACGGTCGGCATCGGCACCGAAGCGACGCGAGCCAACATCATCAGCGGCCTGATCGCACGCGGCTATATCGTGAAGAAGGGGCGCGCCATCCGCGCATCCGATGCTGCTTTCACACTGATCGACGCCGTGCCCGCGGCGATCGCCGACCCTGGCACTACCGCTGTCTGGGAACAGGCGCTCGACATGATCGAAGCTGGACAGCTTACGCTGGACGTATTCATCGGAAAGCAGGCTGCATGGATTTCGCAGTTGATCGCGCAGTACAGCATCGCGTCCCTGTCCATCAAGGTTCCCCAAGGGCCGGCATGCCCGCAGTGCGGCGCACCCACGCGTCAGCGCAGCGGCAAGAGCGGCCCGTTTTGGTCGTGCAGTCGTTACCCCGACTGCAAAGGCACGCTGCCGGTCGAATCCGGCACGTCCAAGCGCGGTGCCTCGCGCCCGCACCGCAGCGGCCGCCAAGGTTCCTGACCCGACCCCGTTCCCCGTGAGCCGTGCCCGCCATCGGCGGCGTGGCCCTTGTCCCGCACGCCCTGCGGGACGCCCAGCGCGCAACGCCTTCTTGATCCGTGCGCGCGTCCCGCCTGGCCGCTCCGGCCACGGGACCTGAAGGTAGCTTCTCCGCGAACCGCATCCCGCGCGTTCTGCTGATCTGCATTTCTTCCGCCCACTGCGAAGGGTCTCCCGATGGCTTGTCGAACTGCACGAGCCACCCGGAGACCGTTCGTGGTCAGCGGTATTCGGTGCCGGTGCCCGCCGGCGCAAAAACGGGCTCCCTTTGTGCGCGGATGTGCGCCAGACGATGCCGGCCCCAGCCACGACATGGGCCGGGTGTGATTGCTGACAGCAGACGGTTTTAGCGACGACCGGGCCTGCCAATCAGCCCACGGGTGGTTCCTCTTTCCTCCCGAGCCGAAGGCCGCAGGGCCTTCGGCGCCTTTCTCCTGCCCATCAATGTCCCGGCCCCCCGCCCAACGGCCCTGGGCCACACGAACAGGAGACCCGACATGAACCCCCATCCTTGCCCCCCAACACACGGCAGGCCGCGCAACGCGCCGCTGCTCTACGGCAGCGTGTGCAGCGGCATCGAGGCCGTGAGCCTCGCCTGGCAACCCCTCGGCCTCGAAGCTGCGTGGTTCGCTGAGATCGAGCCGTTCCCGAGCGCCGTGCTCGCCCATCGTTACCCCCACGTGCCCAACCTGGGCGACATGACTGCGATCGCCCGCCAGGTGCGCGCCGGCACCGTGCCGGCGCCCGACATCCTGGTCGGCGGCACACCGTGCCAGTCGTTCAGCGTAGCCGGCGCGCGCCAGGGACTGAATGACCCGCGCGGCGCCTTGACCCTTGCCTATGTGGAGCTTGCAAATGCCATCGACCAAACCCGCCACCAAGACCGCCGCCCGTCGGCAACCCTCGTCTGGGAAAACGTCCCCGGCGTCCTCAACGACCGCAGCAATGCCTTCGGGCATTTCCTGGGCGCACTGGCCGGAGAAGGCTGTGCGCTCCAACCGCCAGGGGAAAAATGGGCGCACGCAGGTTGTGTGTCTGGACCCCGGCGCCGCATCGCCTGGCGCGTGCTCGACGCTCAATATTTCGGTGTCGCCCAACGCCGCAAGCGTGTGTTTCTTGTGGCAAGTGGTGGAGATGGCCTCGATCCCGTCGAAGTACTTTTTGAGCGCACAGGCCTGCTCGGGGATTCTTCTGCGGGCAGCGCGCCGTGGCAAGAAGCTGCCCGTGCTGCTGGATCGGGTGCTGAAGCAGCAGGCGGATACGCAGGACTGAAGCAGCCCTACGGCACGGTCACGATGACCTTCGGATTCAGTGGCGGCACCGGCCCCGTCGATGTGGCGGCATGTCTCATGGCCGCAGGCCCCAAGCACGACATCCGCACGGAGACGTTCATGGTGCAGTCGATCGCCGGCAGCATCGCCCACACCCTCGACACTGCCAACGGCGGCAAGGGCAGCAGCGAAGACGGTACGGGCAAGGGTGTGCCGATCATCGCTTTCACCGCGCAGGGCAGCGGCGCGGATGCCACGATGGATCGGGCTCCGACGCTGCGTGCAGGTGGGCACCGCAACAGCCATGCGAACGCCGGTGTCGTGCCCGCCATCGCCTTCGCGCAGAACAACCGCGGCGAAGTGCGTTTCGAGTCGGGCCATGGGCAGGTAGCTTGCACCGTCCTTTCCAACGGCAAGCCGGGCTATGGCGTGCCGATGGTGGCCTGCGTTGCCCTGCGGGGACGGCAGCAGGGTCTTACCGCGGAACTGGGCGGCGGCGTATCGGACGCACTGCGCACCAGCGGCGGCGGCGCTGACAAGCCCCATGTGCTGGCACCCGACTTCGAGGCGCATTTCCGTTACGACTGGAGCGAGCCCGGCCCCGGCGACTGGTCGCACTGGCGGGTGCGGCGGCTAATGCCCGTGGAATGCGAGCGGCTGCAAGGCATGCCCGACGACTACACGCTGATCCCGTACCGCGGCAAGCCCGCCGCGGATGCTCCGCGCTACAAGGCAATCGGCAATTCCATGGCGGTGCCGTGCGTTGCGTGGCTTGGCCAGCGGCTGGTGCAGTGCCTGCACAAGACGGGATCGACAGCTCCGGATTGATGCACGACGTCGCCAGCGGGCCACGCCATTCTTCCTCCTGCATTGCCGACGTGTCGGCAGCAGCCAGCAGCCGGGGTGTCCAGGCTGCCGTGGGTTCTACCCGCGCCACCCACCAGTTCGCCTCGGCATCTCACCGGCGAACGCTGCCCACCGGGGCATCGATGCCTCTTTTTTTCCAACCCACGGGATGGCCGCCACGTCCCGTCGGGGGCATGTCGCCACCCGGTCGATTTCAGGACTTCCCATGGATAACATCACCAAGCAAGACCGCATCACGCTGAAGAACCTCAAGGTGGCCGACTTCGCCAGCGAGGAAACGATGTGCTTCAGCGCCACCGTCGTGTTCGACGGCACTCCCATCGCCGAGGCCCGCAACGACGGCCACGGCGGCTCGACGTTCGTCCACGCGCTCAATGGCAAGGCGGCGCTGCTGGCGCAGGCCGAAGCCTTCGCCAAGGGCCTGCCGCCTGCACCGCTCGACCTCGGCCACGAGGGTGAAGACCCTCATTACATCGACATGACGCTCGACTTCCTGATCGATGAACTGGCCGATGCCATGCACGCCGAGCGCAAGGTGCGAGCCGCGTTCAACCGCGACATCGGCAACAAGGTGCTGTTCATCAAGGACGGCAAACTGCTGTTCATCAAGGGCATCAAGCTCAAGGCCATCGCCGACCGCAAAGCGTATTTCGCTTCGCTGCGCGCCCGACAGGCCCAACCCATCGTCATCCTCGCCGAGCTTCCGCCCGAGCAAGCATTTGACCTGTGGAAGCAGCATGTCCTGGGCGACAAGCCCGCCTGACCCAGCGCCGACGCCCCCTCCTGACAGCCCCGCACTCGATGCGGGGCTTCTTTTTTTCGGTGCCCATCAATCGGGGCTGGGCCGGATGCCGTTTTCCAACTGACGCAGCGCGGCCCGCGCACGAAGCTGCCCGCATGTTCGCTGATTCGTCAGCACATGCCAGCAGCCAGGGTTTCAGGCTGCCGCGGGTCTCTCCCGCGTTGCCCACCAGTCCGCATCGCATCAAGTCTGCGGACGCGCGTCCCCGTGACGTCGATGCTTTTTATCAACCGCGTGCGGGAGCTGCCATCCCGTGAGGGACGAGGCCCCGCTTTTCCAAGGAGCCCGTCCATGTCCCAGCAAGCCTCTTTCGGCCAACTGGCCCTGACCTACTGCGGCAAGTTTCTGCCGCTCGAAGTCCTGCAAAGCGCCGCCGGTCACTACATCGGCACGCGCGATACCGAAGGCCCCGTTTCGCGGGAATCCCGCGAGTACTTCCGCAGCTATGCCGCGGCTCAACGTGCCCTCGAAAGAGGCGGCTGGTCCCAGCTCGCCATTCCCTGATCCAACTGGAGGAATCACGTCATGAACCAGCTACTGCCGCGGGAAATCGTCGATCAGATCATGCGGGAAGAACAGCATTTCGCTGCCGCGCCCCAAGCCTTCTTCGAGGCCTGGAAGCGCGGTGTCGAGATCGCTGGCCCCGAATGGTTCGGTGACGGCACCCGTGAAGGTCTGAACCAGGCCAAGAGCAAGTGGGATCTGCGTCCCAACATGCTGCAGCTCAACGATGCCCTCGGCGTCCTGAGCAGCGGCGAACGCATGTTCCTGTCCGCCATGGTCAGCTTCTACAACGCGCGCGAGGGCGGTGCCATGCTCAAGCGCTGCCACTTCAACGGACTGTCGGACTTCGACGGTCTCGATCTGCAACGCCGCAAGGTCATCGCCGACCTGCTGGTGAACTACAACGGCTGGTGAGCCGGTCCCCGGCGCACCACTGCTTTTCGTTCCCCCCGAGAGGGACATGCGCCCACAAAGCCATGTTCCTCAATTTCTTCGCCATCGCCCAGCGCCAACGGCCTCGGGCTATTACTTGCGGATGCCACCGTCCGCATGGGCTGGCTCCGCTCACTTCTCGAAAGGAGCCACCATGGCAAACAACTACTACGAGGGCACGGGCGTTCTCATGCTTGATCGTGTTACCCCCGTCATCAAGGCGCTGTTCGGCGTCTTCGCATTGGATGAAAGCTATCCCGGCAACGGGCATGCCTACATCGCCAGGATCGCCGAGACCAATTATCCGCAATGGTCGAATGTGCTGGGCGGCCTGGAAGACCTCGCAGCGCAACTCGGCATACCCATGCCCGACGACGAAGGCTTGTCGATTCCTCCACTGCTCGAACTGCTGGCCGTGCACTTCGGAGCCGACCAGGATCAGGAACTGCAGAACCTGATCGAACAACACCAGTTCGAGGACAGCGCCGATCTGGAGGCCTTACTTCTGATCGCAACCTGCTTCGACGACGGCCATGACCTGACCGCCATCCAGTTCGAGGGCTGCTGGTATTGCAGCAAGCCAAGGCTGTTCGAGTTCGGCGGCAGCGGCTGCTACCTGAGCCGCGAGGTCCAGGTCTTCAGAACGTCCTCGCAGGCACTCCAACTCGGCGACCAACTGCGCAAAGCCATTAAGGCCAGCGACATCGAAGAGGCCTCGGCGTTGATCGCACTGGAGGCCGCCAATCTGCTCGCGGGCATCAACGACGAGCATTTCCGCCTGAATGTGCGCCATCGCATCGCCGAACGGCTGGCCCAGACGCCAACGATCAGTGCCGACTGACGCATTTTCTCTTTTCAACCCACCGGGTCCAATTCCCGGTGGCGGGGATTGGCTCCATTATTCAATCTGGAGAAATCCCATGTCCCAAAATCCCAATCCCTTTGTCCGCGGCTACTGGAATCTGAAAATCGTCCGCACGCTGTCCATCAGCTACGAGGACGGAAGCCCGCATGTGTGGCGAGCCATCCACGTGAGCCAACAGCACCTCTCCGATGAGGAACTGGTTTCTTCCCCCTGCATCGTCACCAGCGAGTTCGCGGTGGTCAGGAATGGCACTGAACCTGTCAGCGCCGAACTGATGGCCGAATGCAATGCTGTTGAAGGCGTCAGCGGCGAAGGCGTAGTTGGTGCCGTGGTCTATGCCATTCATGGCGACGACTTCGACGGCCGCCCGATCCACGTCGGTGACACTTATTCGGCCGAAGCCGCGCGAGACGTGGTGCAGCGGTTGAGTTTCGAGACCGGCTATTACAGCCGATGCTGGGAAATCAGCAGCGCGCACATCAGCCGGAAAACCGGCCAGTACCTCGCCAACCTGGCAGACCTCGCCACGCCGGAGGCCTTTCTGTTCATCGCCTTCCGGGTTCCGTACAGCCCGGCGATCGGCGTCAAGCTGATTTCCACGCCCTGGACGGACCAGAACCTGGAGCATGCCGAGGGCATCGGCGCGGAGCAGCTTCGACAAGAGCACCGGAACAAGGGCATGCCGGACGACCTGGCGAACATCCTTGAACTGGCTGGCCAGGCCGATGTGCGCATTCTCATCCTCGACGCTGATGCGCCCGCGCTACTGGGCTTGCCGCTGGCCGAGTCCTAGCAGTCGCGCCACGCACCATTCTTCCTCTTTGTTCTCCCCCATGTCAGCCCGTCTCCCACCCGGAGCTGGGCTGATCCATTTTCATAGGAGCAACCTCATGTTCCCCGACCTCATCTCGCATGCACCCGACTTCGAGCACCAGCTCGGAGCCTGCGTCAACGCCATGAGCCAGGACGACGCCATCGGCCAGATCCTGGTATTCGAGCGCACGAGAGGCATGCTACACATGCGCCATATCGCCAGCGCCGACCTGGTGGACAGCGACATTGACGACTACGAAATGGTCGTCTTCGACGGTGGCAACACCAGCGGCGACACGTGGAAGCACGTGTTCTTTCCACGTCAGCGCGAACACTATTTCGTGTACGAAGCCTGATCCATCCAGCCCCTTTCGAGGGGCTTTTTCTTGCCCGCAGCGCAGGAAACCGGGTGCGGCGCGGTGCCGTTTCATGCGGGTGAGCCGCCCATTCCGAGGCCATCCTTGCCCCATGTTCGTCGGCGTTGCCGACACATGCCCAGACAGCCGAGACCTTCAAGGCTGCAAGTGCGGGAAACCGTGCTGGTCTTTTTTCTTATCGGACGTTCCGCGTCCATCCACGCCACCCACAAGGGATCTCTCCCTTGCGGGCGGGAATCCCTTGTCCTTCCTCAAGGAGATTCCCATGGACCGTTCCCTCATCAAATCCATGATGCCTTCGCTTGTCGCAGGCCATGTGCCCCGCAACGTGCGGTCGTTCAAGTACCGCGTGTTCGATGATCAGCCGCAGTCCTCGACGCTGGGCTTCGCCATCGATCCCCAGCCCTTCGACGGCAAGGTGGTCGCGGCGACTGACGATGCCATCGTCGTCAAGCTCAAGCCATCCGAGTTCGCCGTGCTCGATCCCAACCTTGTCACCTCTGTTCCCAGCGAAGGCGCCAAGGTGCGTGTCCAACCCTACGCACGGCGCCGTTTCGACGGCCTGCGCGCGGACACCCCGGAAGAGCGCACGGAGATGACGTCCGACGGCATTCCCTACACCGTCAAGACGCACATCCTTGGCTCCGCGCCCGCCAAGCTGCCCATCCCCAAGCCGCAGTGCATGGAACTGGGCCAGCTCATCGAACAACTGGAGGAAATGCCGGCGCCCGATGGCTTCCGGCGGATCACCCACATGCTGGTCGATGCAGGTGCACGGGATTTCACCTGGGTCGATCCCAAGCCATCCAAGATCATCGAGACGCCTCCGGCGATCAGCTTCACGACCTCGACCGCGAAGTTCAAGGGTCGCGTCACGGTGCTGTACGACCGCGGCGGCGACGCCTACGTGGTGGAACTTCACCGCGATGGCGAATTGGTCGATCGGTACGACGAGGTGTATTTCGACATGCTTGGCGCAGTGTTGGAGCGGCTCATCGACGATGGTCGCTGGCGCCTGATCGACGTGAGCGTGATCGACACCAAGGCTCCCCGGCAGCGCCAAGCGGTGCCGGCATGACGCCTCGAAACGAAGCCAGGCAACTCCACGACTGACCCGAGGTTCCCGCCACGGCGGTTCAGTCCATCCGGCCAAGTGCCGCACAGGCTCTCCATCCATTCGGTGGAGAGCCTTTTCTCTAATCCGTACAGGAGATTTCAACCATGTCACTGCGATTCAAGGGCGCCGACCTGCGCCCTGTGTTGACCGAAGCGATCGCCAACCAGTGCCGAGCCGTCCTCGTCAAGGACCAAGGCGTGTACATCCTCGCCGAGCGCGGGGAACGCCGCCCGGACGGACGCCAGAAGTTGCTGGCCTATGCAGTCGGCTGCGACCCGGATACCGATCCGTTCGATGACTGGTGGTTCCTCGCCCAACGCGAGCTGGGCGGCGACGACTTCGCCGAGTACTTCGACCCGAAGGACGGCGTATTCACCCGCATCTTGCACACAGCGGACGATCTGATGCTGTCGGCCACCGCCACCCACTTGTCGTTGGAGGTCGTGCCTCCCGTTTAAAGCAGCAGCACGTCCTGCTCAGCCCCCGGTTCCCCGGGGGCTTTTTTCCTCCGCACAGCGGCTATGTCCCCGCGTGCGCGCTCGTCTCCGGCCGCCAAGGCCTGCCTCGCCGGCCAGCCCGCCGGCATGCCACTGGAGACGACGCATGCACGACCCGTTCAAGATCACCCAGCCCACCTGCATCAGCTTCAGCGGCGGGCGCACGAGCGCCTACATGCTCTGGCGCGTGCTGCAGACCAATGGCGGCCTGCCTGCCGATACCGAGGTCTGCTTCGCCAACACGGGCAAGGAAGTCGAAGCGACCTTGCGCTTTGTGCGCGATTGCGCCGAGCACTGGCAGGTGCCGATCCGCTGGCTCGAATACGTGCCCATGGAACCGGGCTTCGCTCTGATCGACTTCGATCGGGCCAGCCGCCAGGGTGAGCCGTTCGAGGCGCTGATCCGCAAACGCCAGTACCTGCCCAATCCCGTTGCGCGGGGCTGCACGACCAGCCTGAAGATTCGCCCGATGCACCGCTTCCTGCGGCATCAGGGATGGACGGACTGGGACCAGATGATCGGCATCCGCGCCGACGAGCAGCGACGCGTCTCCAAGATTCGTGCGCGCGGCCACTCCACCGAATCGACCCACGAGACCATGTGCATGCCGCTGGCGGATGCCGGCGTCACCGTGCGCGACGTGAGCGCGTTCTGGCAGGCGCAGCCGTTCGACCTCGACCTGCTGACGGTGAACGGACGCACGCTCGAAGGCAACTGCGACCTGTGTTTCCTCAAGCCGCGTGGGCAGCGCCTGGCCCTTATCAAGGCCCGGCCCGAGGCCGCCGTGTGGTGGATTCGCATGGAATCCCTGAACCTCGCGAGCAAGCCCAGCGGCGCCCGGTTCCGCGCCGATGGCCCCAGCTATGCCGATCTGGCGCGCTTCGCTGCCGACCAGGGCGATCTGTTCGATGGCGCCGAGGAAGCCATTGCCTGCTTCTGCGGCGACTGATGCGCATGGACAGGCCATTGATCGCGCCACGGCTGCAACTCCTGCCCGTGTCGCTACGGGTCGCTAATGGCTTTGTACAGGACCACCACCGCCACCACCGCCCGGTCCAAGGGGCGAAGTTCGCCCTGGCCGTTGCCCCGCGCGGCAGCGATTGCATCTGCGGTGTGGCCATCGTCGGTCGCCCGGTCGCGCGGCACTTGGACGACGGCTGGACCCTCGAAGTAACGAGGCTATGTACCGACGGTGCGCCGAACGCCTGCAGCAAGCTCTATGGCGCCGCTTGGAAGGCGGCCAAGGCCCTCGGCTACACGCGGCTGATCACCTATACCTTGCCCGAGGAAGGTGGTGCCAGCCTGCGCGCCGCCGGCTGGCGGCTGGTCGGCACGCGCGGCGGCGGCGCTTGGAGCCGTCCCAGCCGTCCCCGCGCCGACACCCCCGACCACCTGCGCGGCCCCAAGTGCCTGTGGCAGGCATCGGGCGGCGTGGACAAAGGGAAACGTCTGGGTGCCGATTGATTGCTGTCGCGCGCGCGGAGCCCGGCCATGCTGCCCCCATGCCTGCTGACGTTGTCAGCGACATGCCAGGCAACCATCGGTCATCGAGGTTGCGGCGCAGTTCCCACTGCGTGACCGAGCCAGCTCGCACCGCATCCGTCCGCGAGCGGCCACCAGTCTCTGGTGGCGGATGCTTTCGCCTTATCAACCCACCGCGGGGTTACGCACCTTCCCCGCATGCGTGGGCCTGGTGTGTCTCCGCTTCTTCCAATGGAGATTCACCATGAACACCACTTCCAACGAGAAATCATACTTCGACCTTCACACCTCGGGCATCGGCTACATCCAACGTGCCCGCGAAGTGCCTGTCCGGGGCGGCCGCCGTGCGCAGCCCTTCCTGGCATGCACCATCGCCGCACTGGTCGGTTCCGCCAAGGATCCCAGTTACCGCTACTTCGACGTCAAGGTCTCGGGTGCCGAGGCCAAGAAACTGGTCCAGCGCTACATCGGCGTTGACGATCCCAAGCAGCGCCCGCTGGTGCGCTTCCGCCTCGGCGACCTGTGGGGCGATGCGTACATCCGCGACAAGGGTGAGCACAAGGGCCAGGCCGCCGCGTCCCTCAAGGCGCGACTGCTCAAGGCCGAGCCGCTCGACCGGGCCGAACTGGCTTCGATCAAGCAGCACGAGCTGATCACCCGCGGCATCGGCTACCTCAGCCGTCCGAAGGACGTCACCCGCAAGGATGGCGATCCGTTCCTGTCGTGCAGCGTCGCGGCGCTGGCCGGGCCTGTCGGTGAACCGGAATATCGGTACTTCGACACCATCGTCGCTACCCCTGAAGCCGAGCACCTGGTTCGCCGGTGCGTGCAGGCCATCGAAGGGGACCGCAAGGTGCTGATCGCCTTCCGTCTGAACGACATGAAGATCGATCCGTACATCCGCACCAAAGGCGAGCGCGCCGGGGAACCGGGAGCGAGCCTTGAATCGACGCTGGTCCACATCGGTCTCATCAAGATCGACGGCACCCAGGTCTATCCGACGAGCCAGGCGCAAGCCGAGGCGCCGCAGGCCGAGGACGCACCCGCGCCCGAAGCCGAGGTTGCCGCCGAAATCGCTGCCGACCAATCTGCCGAACCCGCCGAGCGCGAGCCGGAAGGTGAAGCCGAGGAGCAGGAGCCGGAACTGGCTGCTTCGTTCTGATCCGGCATGGCCCCTCACGGGGCCTTGCCTTTTTCCTATTTCCCAAGGAGAACCATCATGGCAGCCACATCGGCACCTACGAGATCAGTCCTGCCCATCGTCGTCCCGGGCCAGCTCACGTTGCGGACCATCCGCGGCAAGAACGGCCCGTTCACGGTCGGTCGTCTGACCACCCCCATCGGCGAGTTCGCCGTCAAGGACGCGGAGCTGGAGCAGTACCCCGAAGGCAAGTACGACGGGGAATTCGTCATTCGCTATATCTTCGCCAAGTCCTATCCGGTCGCGGGCGGCGCGCGGTTTGAAGTTCGCGCCAACCTCGACGGTATGACGCTCAACGGCATCGACAAACTGAGCCGTGACGAGGCCCGGAGCTTCGCCACCCAGGAGGTCGATCCCCTTGACGAAGAGCAAGGGACGCAGCCTGCGGCAACGCCGGCCAAACCTGCCAAAACATCCAGGCCCGCCAAGCCCGCACCCGTGCTGGCGTCTGCGGACCCGCTGGTCGATACCACGCCCTTCGGTGTGGATGCGCCGACACCCGCTGCGGCTGCTGCCCCCGGCAGCACCGAAGATGGCGACGCTGCACTGTTCGGCCTGCTGTGGCCGCTGGGAGAATCCGTAAAGCTGGATTCGACCATCGACCGCCGCACCCTGCGCGCGCAGATCGTTCGCCTGGGCGAACTTGGCTACGCGCTGGACTTCAAGACCCAGGAGTGGAGCCGCCAGGCCGAACTGCAACCTGCGTGATCGCAGACGCCGCATCCGCGGTGTTCTTCATCCACCCGCCGGGGTTCTTTCCCCATGCGGGGGAGACCCTGGCCTTTTCTTTGGAGGTCTCCATCATGTCCAACATCGCTTCAGATACCCACCGTTCCGCACTGGATGAAACCGCGTGGCGGGCTGTCTGCGAGACGGCTGCCAAGCAAGCCATCCATGGCTGCGGACAGTCTCACGACTGGTACGTGGAACGGTTCAGTTCAGAAGTTGACGCGCAAGTACATCGGTTACCCGAGCATCAGCAGGCATATGCCCTGCAGATAGCAGAGGAATACGGGGACTACGCAACACCCGCCGAAAGGCAGGAGACTCAGGACTGGAATGCCGAAAACGGCATTTGCATGCACGGCATCGATCGGGATTGCTGCCCGGCCGGTTGCGGTGATCTTGAGTACTGACACGCGACTTCATCGCTGCTAACGCGGCATTCCATCACCCGCTGGGGGTTCTCCCCCGCGGGGAGGCCTCCGGCTCCACTTTTCAGGAGGCCTTTCATGGGCTGGTATTTCTCCCCCCAATCGCGATCTGAACTGATCGCGGAACTGATCGCACCGCAAGAGACCGAGCGCGCCAGCGTCAAGGTCATCGCCCACGCGCTGCGTGGCAACGTCCTCTGGTCCGTCGCGGAAGTGACGGCCAAGGTCGAAGGCGTGCATCGTGATCTCGCACCGGGTCAATCCCTGCGCTACATCCGCTGCGATCTGCTTGAACGCGGCGGAAGCCAGTGGGGTTACAAGCCACTGGAAGAGTCCATGCACCCGTACTACTACTCGTGCCCGCTGTCTTATCTGGATCTCGCACCGGAGCAGTCCGCCGAATGGCGTGCAGGCGTTCGCGCCCACCACGCGCGGCGGCGCACACCGACGGCTTCCACGGCACCCGCCGCAGCGCTGTTGGTCTGAGCCAGGAGGAACCGACATGGACCCGATCCTGGCTGCGCTCCCGCCCGCGTTGTTGAAGCTCGTCGAAGGGAGTCTGTCCAACGACGAAGTTTCTTCCGACGAGGAAATGCTGGCGTACTTCATCAGCGACGGCCTCACCGAGGATCAGGCGCGGCGGGCACTGACCTACCGCGACCAGTACCTCAACAACATCTACCTGGACGGCTTCACGCCGATTACCGCGGTGGACAAGGCACTTCACTTCAACCCGCACACCCGGCAGTTCGAGCCGGACTGAGCGGTTTTCTTCCACCCCTTGGGGCAGTACTTGCCCCAGCGGGCGGTGCTGTTCCCGTTCATCCGAGGACACCACCATGCCCGCAGACACTTCTTCCACCACGCTTTACCGCATCGACGAATGCCCCGACGTGATGGCCGACGCTTGCGTCGGCGATGACCAAGGCAACCTCGTCTTCCTCTCGATCTGGGCGCGGGACACCGCCGTCCAGCAGTTCCTCGCTCGCCTGACCCTCGGGCGCGACGAGCAGGGACTGGACCAGTTCCACGTCATCACCGACCAGGGCGGCAGCGTCCCGGTGTTCATCGGCAACGTCGATCGTCTGGAAAAGCGCATGACTCGCGCCTACCGACGAACGCTGTTCGGATCGCTCTCCAACGTGTGGCTGTTCGATCGCCGCTGCGTGAAGCCCGACAAGGCCAACGCCAGCGCGCTCGCACTGCTGCCACGCGGCAACGCCCACCGGCTTGACCGCATGTGGACGCTGGTGCGGGACACCTGCCCGTTGCCGCTGCTCGATCACTGGCGCGAGACCGTGCTGGAACTGCTGCAAACCCGCGAGATGCTGGCCCGCCTTCCGTTCGCCCTCGGGCCACTGGAAGGTCATCGGCTCGCCATCGACGTGCCGGCGCTGACCCTGGCGCTGGGCACCTTGATCCGCAGTGACGTACTCACCGCCTATCCCTATCCGGCCAAGATTTGGACGCCGGAAGCGGTAGCGGCTTTACCCACCCCCGGAAGCACGCCTCTGCGTGCTTCCGCCTTTCATCCCCGCCAACCAGGAGACTTCCATGGCCCTCATGTTCCCGCGGCTCGCCCGCAATTTCGTGAAAAACGGATACTTCCCCACGGATGAACCCACGCTCGAAAGAGCCCTCAACGCACTGATGCCCAGCGACGGGTCGATGTGCATCCTCGATCCCTGCGCAGGCGAAGGCGTGGCGATCGCCGAAGCTGCTCATGCCCTCGGGCGCGAGCAGGTAAAGGCGTTCGCGGTCGAGTTCGACGCCGAGCGGGCACGCCATGCCCGCGGCCTGGTCGATCATTGCCTGCATGCGGACCTCATGGACGCGATGATCTCCAAGCAGTCGTTCGGGCTGCTCTGGCTCAACCCACCGTATGGCGACCTGTCCAAGGACGTCAACGGCAATATCGGTTATCAGGGACAGGGCCGTGCCCGCCTCGAAAAACTGTTCTATCAGCGCAGCCTGTCGCTGTTGCAGTACGGCGGCGTGCTGGTCTTCATCGTCCCCGGCTACGTGCTCGACGCGGAGCTGGTCGGCTGGCTGACGCGCCACTACACCGACCTGCGGATCTACCGAGCGGTGGAAACGCAGTTCAAGCAGGTGGTGATCTTCGGTCGCAGGGTGCGTCAGCGCGAGCAGGCACCCGATGGCGTCAAGGCCGTGCGCAATCTGCTGCTGCAGGTTGGGCTTGGCGAAGTCGAAGCCGAGGAACTGCCGAGCGATTGGCCGTTCCTGCCGTACATCGTCCCCGCCAGTCCGGCCGAGCCGGAGCATTTCTTCCGCGTGACGATGGAGCCGGAGCAGTTCGCCGATGAGGTTGGTCGGCTGCAAGGCCTCTGGCCGTCGCTGGACACGCACCTGGGGGCCGCGCAGCAATCGCTGCGTCCACCGGCGCGTGCCTTGTCCCACTGGCATCTCGCCCTGGCTCTGGCCGCGGGCGCGATCTCGGGGGTTGTGCGCTCCAAGACCGGGCGCGTGCTCGTCGTCAAAGGTGACACCCACAAGGACAAGACGCTCCAGCGGGAATTCACCGAACGCGAAGACGGCTCCATCGCCGAGACCCGCATCCTCACCGACAAGTTCGTGCCTGTCATCCGCGCGTGGGACATGACGCCTAGCTCCGCTACGCGGGGCGAGGTGTTGACCATCCGCTGATCGCTTTTCACCGACGGTTCGCCGTCTTTTTTCCCACCACGGGGCATGCCATCGCCCCGTCGGGGGTGGTGCATGCCCCATTTTCTTTGGAGCATCACCATGTCCCTCGATCTCGAAACCACCACCGCCGAAGCCACGTCCGTACAGGGCGAACTGCTCGACGCGGAATCTTCCCCACTGACCCTGAGCCTTCAGGATTTCGTCGGTGAGTTCGGCGACGAACTGCTCGACGCCCTCAACAGCGCCAACCCGCCGGTCTATTCCGGCGAGCCGCAGGCGCACCGGCAACTCATCGTCGCCAGCCTCAAGCGCAAGCTGTTCCAGGCCCAGGCCGAAGTCGTCCATGCCGCCGCCGAGCTGCTGATCGACCGTGGCGAGCGCGCCGCGATCGTCAATGGCGAAATGGGCTGCGGCAAGACGACCGTCGGCATCGCCACGGCCGCCGTCCTCAACGCCGAAGGCTACCGCCGAACCTTAGTTCTTTCGCCACCTCATTTGGTTTACAAGTGGCGGCGCGAGATCCAAGAGACGGTGGCAGGCGCCAAGGTCTGGGTGCTCAACGGCCCGGACACGCTGGTCAAGCTCATCAAGCTGCGCGAGCAGATGGGTGTGCAGCCCACGGGCCAGGAGTTCTTTGTCCTGGGGCGCGTCAGGATGCGGATGGGATTCCACTGGAAGCCTGTCTTCACCACGCGGCGCACTCGCCATGGCGACGTGGCAGCGTGCCCTGACTGCGGTACGGTCATCACCGACCTCGACGGCGAGCCGGTCAACCCGGTGGCGCTCCAAGCCGAGGAATACCGCAGGAAGTGCAGCCATTGCGCCGCGCCCCTGTGGACGCTGATCCGCCCGCGCAGCCTGTCCGGCAGCGACCAGTCCTCGGCAGTGCTGAAAGCCCTCAAGCGCATCCCGACCATCGGGGAAGTCACCGCGCAGAAGCTGATGCAGAAGTTCGGCGACGGGTTCCTGGCGTCGATGCTGGGCGACAACATCCACGAGTTCATCAACCTCATGGATGGCAACGGCGAGCTGGTTTTTTCCGATCGTCAGGCCACGCGCATGGAACGTGCGATGGCCAACATGGAGTTTGGATTCGGTGAGGGTGGCTACCAGCCGTCCGAGTTCATCAAGCGCTACCTGCCACAAGGCACGTTCGACCTGCTCATCGCCGACGAGGCGCACGAGTACAAGAACGGCGGTAGCGCCCAAGGCCAGGCCATG
Organism: Pseudomonas knackmussii B13; assembly: GCF_000689415.1. NCBI lineage: Bacteria > Pseudomonadati > Pseudomonadota > Gammaproteobacteria > Pseudomonadales > Pseudomonadaceae > Pseudomonas > Pseudomonas knackmussii. The sequence continues at coordinate 3,392,921 of NZ_HG322950.1, forward strand.
GGCGTGCTGGCGGCGAAGGCTCGCAAGACCTTGCTGCTGACCGGCACGCTGATGGGCGGATACGGGGACGATCTTTTCTATCTGCTGTTCCGCGCCTTGCCTGGGCGGATGATCGAAGACGGCTACCGCCCGACCACGAGCGGGAGCATGACCTCGGCCGCGATGGCGTTCATGAGGGACCACGGGGTCCTCAAGGACATTTACTCCGAAAGCGCCGGCACGGCGCACAAGACGGCCAGGGGCACCAAGGTATCGGTGCGCACGGTCAAGGCTCCCGGCTTCGGGCCGAAAGGGGTCTTGCGGTGCATCCTGCCGTTCACGATTTTCCTCAAGCTCAAGGACATCGGTGGCAACGTCCTGCCGCCGTATGACGAACAGTTTCGTGAAGTCCAGATGGACGTGGCGCAAGCCGCGGCCTACCGTGACCTGGCGGGTCGGCTGACCGCGGAGCTGAAACAGGCTCTGGCGCGACGCGACACGACGCTGCTGGGTGTGGTGCTCAACGTGCTGCTGGCCTGGCCGGACTGCTGCTTCAGGTCGGAGACCGTGGTGCATCCGCGCACGCGCAACACCTTGGCGTTCGTCCCGGCTCAGTTCAACGAGTTCGAGGTGACGCCGAAAGAGCGCGAGCTGATCGACATCTGCAAGGAAGAGAAGGCGCAGGGCCGGAAGGTCTTGGCCTACACGGTCTATACCGGCACACGCGACACCACGTCGCGTCTGAAGATGCTGCTGGAGCAGGAAGGCTTCAAGGTCGCGGTGCTACGCGCGAGCGTGGACGCCAGCCGCCGCGAGGACTGGATCGCCGAGCAGTTGGACCGTGGCATCGACGTGCTCATCACCAACCCCGAGCTTGTGAAAACGGGACTGGACCTGTTGGAGTTTCCGACGATCGTGTTCATGCAGTCGGGCTACAACGTGTATTCGCTCCAGCAGGCGGCACGCCGCTCATGGCGCATCGGGCAGAAACTGCACGTGCGCGTGATCTACCTCGGCTACGCCGGTTCCTCGCAGATGACCTGCCTTGAACTGATGGCCAAGAAGATCATGGTCTCGCAGTCCACCTCGGGCGACGTGCCCGAATCCGGGCTGGATGTGCTCAACCAAGACGGTGATTCCGTCGAGGTCGCACTGGCCCGGCAACTAGTCGCCGCCTGATCCCCACGCCAACGCCGGCCTAGCGCCGCCGGGTTCTTGTTATTTCCAACTTGCAGCCACGCCCACGGTCTCCGTGGACGTGGCTGCGCTTTTCCTATCCCAAGGAGAGTTTCATGAACACCCATATCCAAGCCACGCCCGAAACCGTCAATGCTCGCCTGACGCTAGACGTGACCTATCTGCTCAACGGCGAGGCCGCGCCTGAAGTGCTGGCTCGGCTGGAACGCATGTGCGAACGCGCCATCGGCGAGGGTTTGCTGACCGACGAGACCGCCGTGGAAGTGGACGCCTGGTCGATCGATGTATCCGAGGTGCCTTCGGCTGCCGACCGCGAAACCCTGGAAGCCGAGATCGCCGCTTTCATGCAACAGCGCATCGAGGACGGCAACCTCGGTGCCGAGGACATTCCCATGCGCCTGGCACGCTATGGCCTGATGGCCCCCGAGGCATTCACCGACGAGATGCGCGAGCGCATGGGCATGGACGACGACGCCCTCACGGGCCGAGCCGTCATCCCCTCGACCGAACCTGCCGACGGCGGTGAGATCGAGATGCAAGTCGCGGTCGCCTGCATCGGTGCCTCCGGCAGCCCCGACGTGCCGGTCTTCAAGGTCAGGATCACCCAGGAGGAATACGACCTGGGTATCCACTACGACAAGGCCAAGGACTTCGCCAAAGAAGCCCACTACGAGGGGCCGTTCGTCTGCTTCGACGCTGCCGAATATGGCCCCATCCTGTCGGCCGCCCGCGAACTGGGTCTTGTTCCGCAGGTTGTCGTGGTCGATATGACCGACGGCCAGATCCACTCCATCCGCTGCGACAGCGGCGAGATCAAGGTCATCTGCTACGACACCAGCGACACCGAAGAGTATTCGGTGGCGGTTGCGAACCGGCCGCTCGGCGAGAACGGCCAGTTCGTGCGCTGCTGGTCGCACACCCAACTGGCACAGGTCGATCCCGGTCTGAAGCTGGCTCGGGATTGATTCAGCGCGCTCGATGTGCGTTTTCACTGGCCCCTTCGGGGGCCTTTTTCTTTGGAGGGAGGCTGTCGGTAAATCGGGCGCTGCCTGGTTCGCATTGTTTGCTGCCGCTCGTGGCCCGAGAGGCGATGGTGAGGGCTCGATGTTTCAGGACGCCGAGCTTATGTGCCCCTCTCCACCTTGGTTTCACCATCCCGAACGCCGCCTGCTGGCGGGAGTCCTCGGCCTGCTCTGGTCGGTGCTGGCTGCTGGCTGCGCGACGACGACTGCGCCGCCCCCGCCCGATGCCTTCGAGGAAGTCTTGGCCGCGCCGGAATCCGAGGCGCCCGAGTACATCCCCGTCGTGCGCTACGGTCGCTACACGCTGGTCGAGCTGGCACCCACGGCGGCGCAGCGGGACCTGCTGTTGCAGACCATCGACGTGTCCATGCCCGAAGATGCCCGTGCCACCGTCGGCGATGGGCTGCGGCATGTGCTCAAGCGCAGCGGTTACAGCCTATGCCAGACGGCGCACGCGGTGATCGAGCTGTACGCGCTGCCGCTGCCGGCGGCGCACTTGCACCTCGGCCCCATGACCTTGCGCGATGCGCTGCTCACACTGGCTGGCCCCGCCTGGGAACTGCACGTGGATGATCGCGCACGGCAGATTTGCTTCGAACGGCCTGCCGACAGCGCGGCCATCGAACCCGCATCCGAGTCACCCGCCGCCGAGGCGGTGCAGACGTTCCCGCTGGAGCCTTCTGTTTCGGGAGGCCAGCCATGACCGCCCCGCAGTCTGCCCGGCGCCCGGCCGCTGCGGTGGTGGTGCAGAGCCTTATGTGGCTCTGGCTGATCGGCCTCAGCATCTTCGTAGCCTTGGGCTACCAGACCATGAACGACCAGGCCGACCAGGAACAGCTCGCTTCCCGCCTGCAACGCCTGGAAGCGCAGGCGGCGGGCCTGGCCGAGACCATCGAGGCCATCCAGCAGCGTCCGGCCGTCGCAACGGCGGCAGACCTCAAAGACACCCGACAAATCCTGGAAGCACGCGCTGCCCAGGTTGAGAAAACGCTCAGCAGCTATGCCGCTGCCGACGACCTTCAGGCGCTGCGCGTGGAAGTTGAGCAGATCAAGGCGCGCCAGACCGCTGCGCCCGCTCCGCGCGCCGCAGCACCCGCACGACCGCGCGCATCGGGCAAGGCCGCCGCCAAGCCCGAACCGCCGCCGATGCCGTTCCGCGTCGTCGGCGCCGAATTGCGCGCTGGCCAGCGCAGCGTATCCGTCGCGCCGAGCAGCGCGGACTTCACGCCCGACCAGCTTCAGGTGCTGCTGCCAGGTGATGCGCTCGGCCCGTGGCGCTTGCAGGCGGTCGAGGGAAACACCGCCGTGTTCCAGTCCGGCGACCAGACCCGTCGCGTGGCGATTCCCTGACCGGAGCACACCGCATGAAGCCGTCGATCGTCCTTTCCGCGTTCCTGTTGGCATCCACCCAGTTGCCCGCCTGGGCGCAGCAGCCGTCCGCCGCCCCGGCCCGCAATGCGCAGAGCCAGGAGCGTCCGCTGGTCGCCCGAACCCCGAACGACCAGGTAGCAAGTGAGTGGGGCCTGCAACCGCAGGAATGGGCGCGCTATCGTGAGCTGATGGACGGGCCATTGGGCATCTACTCGCCCAACCTGGACCCGCTGTCCGCGCTGGGCATCGAGGCCCGCACCGATGAAGAACGGCGGCGCTACGCAGAACTGCAGGTGCAGGTCGAAGCACGCCGCGTCGAGAAATTGCTCGCCTACCAGCGCGCCTACGACGATGCCTGGCAGCGCCTGAACCCCGGCATGCAACGGGTGAACCTGCCTGACGACAAGCCCGGCGCAGTGCGCAGCAGCGGCCGTATGGCGGTGTTCGTCAAGGACGGCTGCGTGGCCTGCGGGCAACTCGTGCAGCGCCTGCAATCCTCGGGTACTGAGTTCGACCTGTACATGGTCGGCAGCCGCCAGGACGACGCGCGCATCCGCGACTGGGCCAAGCGCGCGCAGATCGACCCGGCACGGGTGCGCAGCGGCAGCATCACGCTCAACCATGACGGCGGCCGCTGGCTGTCGCTGGGCCTGCCCGGCGATCTCCCAGCGGTCGTGCGCGAGGTGAACGGCCAATGGCAGCGCCAACCCTGACGGCGCCGTTGCGCGCACTGGTGCTCGCTGCTGGCCTCTGCGTCTGCGCCGCCCGGGCCCAGGAAATTCCACCACCGGCCTACCAGCTTGCCGCCCAGCGCGCGGGCATTCCCTCGGCGGTGCTCTACGCCGTGGCCTTGCAGGAGAGCGGCATCCGGCGTAACGGACGCATCGTCCCGTGGCCTTGGTCCCTCAACGTCGCCGGCCAGTCGCGCCGCTACGCGACCCGCGCCGACGCCTGCGCCGGTTTGCAGCAGGCGATGCGCTCCACGCCGCACACGCGCATCGACGTGGGCCTGGGTCAGATCAACCTCGGCTACCAACAGCAGCGTTACGCCAGCGCGTGCGACTTGCTCGACCCGTACCGCAACCTCGCCATCGCTGCCGAGATTCTGAAGGAGCAGCACACCGCCGGTGAGGACTGGTTGCTGGCGATCGGCCGCTACCACCGTCCGGCGGGCGGTGAGCCCGCTGCCCGCTATCGCCGCAGCGTGTCCCGCCACCTCGCGCGCGTGCAGGGCACGCACCCAACCGCCGCGGTCCTCGCCGCGCGCCAGGAGACCTCCCCATGACGAAATCCCATCTGGCCCATCTCGCGGCGAAAGGCCTGCTCGTGCTGCTGGCTGGTCTGCCGCTGGCCTCGCGTGCCGGCGAGCCGCTGATCGTGGTCGAAGACCGTGGCGGCACGTCGGCGCTGCCGTACTACGAAGCCCTGAACCTTCAGCCGCGCGCCAACGCTCCGGCCCGGTCGCCCGCCGGCCCGGTCGCCCGCCCCGGCGCCTCAGATCCCTGCCACACCGGCGGACGAGGCCGCGATGCTGCCGGTGCGTAGCGCCAAGCTCACGTCCGGCACCGTCGCGCGGCGGGTGATCGAGGCGCCGGGCCTGCGTCCCTTTGTGGTCGTGGGCGACGACGAGGCTTCCCAGGCCTGGTTGCGCCGCCATGCAGCCTCATTGCGCGAGCGCGGCGCGGTCGGTCTGGTGGTCAACGTCGAGACCGTCCAGGGCCTGGAGCGGCTGCGCGCACTGGCACCCGGCGTCCCCCTCGCGCCCGTGTCCGGTGACGACTTGGCCGAGCGCTTGGGCCTGCGGCACTACCCGGCGCTGATCACGGCCACCGGCATCGAGCAATGAAGCCATGTCGGGGAAACAGCCGGTCGAGGTGCTGCTTCGCCCAGCGGTGGAGCTATATACCGTCGCGGCGTGTGCGGGCGCCGCGTTTCTGTCCCTGGTGGCCCCGTGGTCGCTCGCGCTGAGCCCCGCCATGGGTGTCGGCAGCGCGTTGGCGTTCGGGGCCTATGGCGCGATCCGCTACCGCGATGCCCGCGTCATCCTGCGCTACCGGCGCAACATCCGCCGCCTGCCGCGCTACGTGATGACCAGCAAGGACGTGCCGGTCAGCCAGCAACGTCTGTTTGTGGGGCGCGGCTTTTTGTGGGAGCAGAAACACACCCATAGGCTCATGCAGACATACCGGCCGGAGTTTCGGCGCTACGTCGAGCCGACGCCGGCCTACCGACTGACGCGGCGCCTGGAGGAACGGCTGGAGTTCGCGCGGTTCCCGCTTTCCCGGCTGCCGAAACTCACCGGCTGGGACGTGCCTTTCAACCCAGTGCGCCCGCTGCCGCCCGTGGGCGGACTGCCTCGGCTGCACGGCATCGAACCCGAGGAGGTGGACGTCAGCCTGCCGCTCGGCGAGCGCGTCGGGCACTCATTGGTCTTGGGGACAACCCGCGTGGGCAAGACGCGGCTGGCCGAACTGTTCGTGACCCAGGACATCCGGCGAAAGAACGCGGCGGGAGAGCACGAGGTCGTGATCGTCATCGACCCCAAAGGGGATGCCGATCTGCTGAAGCGGATGTACGTCGAGGCGCAACGCGCGGGCCGCGAGGGCGAGTTCTATGTCTTCCATTTGGGCTGGCCGGACATTTCCGCCCGCTACAACGCCGTGGGGCGCTTTGGACGTATCAGCGAGGTGGCGACCCGCATTGCAGGGCAACTCTCCGGTGAAGGCAACTCGGCGGCTTTCAGGGAATTTGCCTGGCGCTTCGTCAACATCATCGCCCGCGCCTTGGTGGAACTGGGGCAGCGTCCGGACTACATGCTGATCCAGCGGCATGTCATCAACATCGACGCGCTGTTCATCGAGTACGCCCAGCACTACTTCGCCAAGACGGAGCCGAAAGCCTGGGAGGTGATCGTCCAGATCGAGGCCAAGCTCAACGAGAAGAACATCCCGCGCAACATGATCGGGCGCGAGAAGCGCGTGGTGGCGCTGGAGCAGTACCTGTCCCAAGCCCGCAACTACGACCCTGTGCTGGACGGTTTGCGCTCTGCCGTGCGGTACGACAAGACGTATTTCGACAAGATCGTCGCCAGCCTCTTGCCTCTGCTGGAAAAACTCACGAGCGGCAAGATCGCGCAGCTCCTGGCCCCGAACTATTCCGACCTGGCCGACCCGCGCCCGATCTTCGATTGGATGCAGGTCATTAGGAAGCGGGCCATCGTCTATGTGGGCCTGGACGCGCTGTCCGATGCCGAGGTCGCCGCAGCGGTCGGCAACTCGATGTTCAGCGATCTCGTCTCGGTCGCAGGCCATATCTACAAGCACGGGATCGACGATGGCCTGCCGGGCGCTTCGGCCGGCGCGCGCGTGCCGATCAACGTCCATGCCGATGAGTTCAACGAGTTGATGGGTGACGAGTTCATTCCGCTGATCAACAAAGGTGGTGGCGCCGGGCTGCAAGTCACCGCGTACACGCAGACCCTCTCGGACATTGAGGCCCGCATTGGCAACCGCGCCAAGGCCGGTCAGGTCATCGGCAACTTCAACAACCTGTTCATGCTGCGCGTGCGCGAGACCGCGACCGCTGAACTGCTGACCCGGCAACTACCGAAGGTCGAGGTTTATACGACCACCATCGTCAGCGGCGCGACCGACAGCTCGGACATTCGCGGGGCGACGGATTTCACGTCCAACACTCAGGACCGCATCAGCATGTCCAGCGTGCCGATGATCGAGCCGTCGCACATCGTCGGCTTGCCCAAGGGCCAGTGTTTTGCATTGTTGCAGGGCGGCCAACTTTGGAAGGTTCGCATGCCGCTGCCGGCACCGGACCCCGATGAGGTCATGCCACAGGATCTGCAACAACTCGCGGGCTACATGCGCCAGAGCTACAGCGAGGCCACGCAGTGGTGGGAGTTCACCAGCTCCCCGGCGCTGCAGGACGGGGCCTTGCCCGACGACCTGCTGGATGATGCTGCTGCGGTCGAACCTGGCCTTGTGGCCACCGACGACAGCGCCGGCAACGAGGCCTCGCCATGAAGGATGCCGCCTCGACCGCGCAGCGGGAGCAGAACCAGCGCCAAGGCCTGATCGTCGGCACCATCACCTTGCCGTTCCGGCTGCTCGGGGTGCTGATCGGCTCACTGCTGTTCTCCATCGTCGTGGAATGCGTCGGCATGCACCTGTTCTGGAAGGACCAGGGCTGGCGTCACTCCCAGCAGATGTTGCAGTACGAGCTGGGGCACCTGTCCAACCACTTCACGCGCAGCGTCGTCGTGCGGGAGCCAGGGCGCACGGCGCATGAGCTGGTGGACACCGGCTACGAATGGGTATTCGTGCGCTCGGGACTGCTGGAACGCATGAGCCAGACCGCCGAGCGTGCCCGTGCGCCCAGCCACGGGCAGACGCGCAACTTCCGCTATTACATCAGCCAGGTCTATGTCTGGACCGAGAACTACCTGATCGCCGCGGCCTTCACGACGCTGACCTTCCTTGTGCGCCTGCTGGTCCTTGTGCTCACGTTGCCGCTGATCTCCACTGCGGCGTTCGTCGGCCTGATCGACGGCTTGGTGCGCAGGGACGTGCGCCGGTTCGGCGCGGGCCGCGAATCGGGTTTCATCTACCACCGTGCGAAAGCCAGCCTGATGCCCATAGCCGTTCTGCCCTGGGTCACGTACCTGGCCTTGCCGATCTCGGTACACCCATTACTGATCCTCTTGCCGAGCGCCGCCTTGCTGGGACTGGCGGTGTCTCTGACTGCGGGGAGCTTCAAAAAGTACCTGTGAGTGCTCGCCACCGGCAGCGCAGGAAGTAGTCGATGCTCAGACCTTCAACCGTGCGTACACCTGTTCCCAGGCCTTTGCAGCACGAACCTGTGCCGCCTCCATTTCGGCCCTGATCAGTTCGGTCATCTCGGCGTGGCCGGCTTCGGCTTCCTCCCAGATGAAGTACCTGCGCATCTCGTGCGTCTCGCCGTCCACGAAGACCATCGTCTCGAACAAGAGGGGATCGCCGCCTAGCGCGTGGTTGTGGTCCAGGCCGAGAAAAACCGTGGAGATACGGACGTCATCTATCCATGTTTCCGCCACACGCCTGTCGCCTTCCGCCATCCACATAGACCACTCAACGAGACTGTCGCACGGCACGGAGCGACGGCCATCGAGCTTGTAGTGCATGAGGCGTGGAGGACGGGGAATAGCCATGCTGAAAGAGTACCCCAACTCCATTTCTCTCCCCAATCTTCGCCATCGGTCTGCCCGGAGTTCAGCACGGCGCCGATAGGCACTTTCCGGGCCTCGAATCCGTGTCGAAAGCCCATGAATCCGGTCATCTGCGGGTTCCTATTGTTTGCAGCCTAAAGCAGCGCTGATCTCCACGATCAAGCCATTGCTGATCACACAGGAATGGCGCGATGGTGGCTTTAACCTGGCTGCGCGCCGCGCATCGCGGCGTGCCCACTTTTCTCGTGATGGCCCTCCTGCTGGGCCAGTCCCCGATGGCGTTGGGCGAGTCCCCGGCGCAGCGCCAGGAGTTGGTCGCCGCGCTGCGCCAGCTCGACGCGCTGGAGCGCACCGTCGCCGACAGCGCCGCGCATGCCTCCATCCAGCCGGGCGAACGCTATCACTTCGATTACCCGCGGCTGCTGGCTGATCTAGCGCGTATGCGCGCTGGCATCCAGGCCCACCTTACCCCGTCGCGTGCCCAGCCGCGCGACACCTCCGAACTGGCCGGCGGCTACCGCACCGAGCGGGCCGTCGAGGGATCGCTGCCGACGACTGTGGAGAACAAGCCATGAACGGCGCCCAGGTCTCGGCATTTCAGGCCAACAGCGGCATCGCGCCTTCAGCGATGGCGACCGTCCTGGTCGGCGTCGTGTTCGCGGTCCTGCTCGTCTGGGGCGTCTGGGCCATCCGAACGGCCTACGTGGGGTGGTCCGAGAGCCGCCTCAACCAGCGCCAGTTCCTCGGCGTCTGCATCCGCTTCGTCGCGATGTACCTCGTCCTGAGTTTCTTCCTCCTCTCTTGACCTGAAAGGCATGACCATGCAAAACCGCATCCTCAATTCCCGTCTCGCCCAGCGCGCCGCCGTGGCCCTGGGCATCGCCGCGCTGCCCGCGCTGTCGTTCGCGCAGGGTTTGCCGCAGTTGGAGAACCCGACCCGTGGCACCGGCAACGGCATCATGGAGACGATCCGCAACTACGGCTACGACATCATCATGCTCGTGGCATTGCTGGTTGTGGCGTCGATGTTTATTGGCGTCTGCTACCACGCCTACGGGACCTACGCGGAAATCCACACTGGCCGCAAAACCTGGGGCCAATTCGGCCTCACGGTCGCCATCGGCGCAGTGCTGCTCGTGATCGGCATCTGGCTGCTCACCGAAGCCACCGGCATCCTGTAAGGCGAGGCTGGTATGTCCGAGCAGCAGCACGTCCGTGCTGACGGGACGGTCACGTTCCTTCCGCACCGGCTCAACCGCCATCCCGTTGTTGTGCGCGGCCTCACCGCCGACGAGCTGTGGATCTGCTGCGGCCTGTCCGGCGCCGCCGGCCTGCTGGTCGGTGCGCCGCTGTCCTGGGTGTTCCGCACGATCGCGCTTGCACCCACGTTCGTCGTGCTGGGCGTGGCCTTCGGCGTGTTCATCGGGGGCGGCATCCTGCGTCGCCTCAAGCGTGGGCGTCCCGACACCTGGCTGTATCGGCAACTCCAGTGGCGCATCGCCACGCGCCACCCGCTGGTGGCAGGCTGGGTGGGCGGCCATGTACTGATCTCACGCTCCGGCTTCTGGACCACCCGAAGGTCTGCAGCAAGGGGGTCACGATGAGCCGTTTCAAGAACGAGATCACCCATCTGCAGGCGCACATCAAGACGCTCCGCCTGGGTGCTGGCGCGCTGGTCATCGTCGCCCTGGTCATGGGCGGCGGCTGGTGGAGCGCTCCGCGCGACTTGACCATCCACGTCCCTCCTGATCTGCGCTCCGGCAGTACCCGCAAGTGGTGGGAAGTGCCGCCCGAATCGGTCTATGCGTTCACGTTCTACGTGTTTCAGACCCTCAACCGCTGGCCGACGAATGGTGAAGAGGACTACGCACGCAATCTCCACACGCTCTCGCCGTACCTCACGCCGTCGTGCCAGGCCTACCTGCGGGCGGACTACGACTACCGCCGCTCCACGGGCGAGCTGCGCCAGCGCGTGCGCGGCATCTACGAAATCCCCGGTCGCGGCTATGGCGACGACCCCACGGCGCGCGTGCGCGTGGTGTCCGACCGCGACTGGGTGGTGACGCTGGACATCACCGCCGACGAGTACTACGGCGCCGAGCAGGTCAAGCGGGCCCTCGTGCGCTACCCCGTGAAGGTCACGCGGGTGGACGTCGATCCGACGCGCAACCCGTTCGGCCTGGCGCTCGACTGCTACGACGGCACGCCCCAGCGCATCAGTACGCCGGAGCCAACGCGCCCGGCGCCAAGCGGCCTGTCTCCACAAGCGCCCCAAGGAGGAAGCACCCCATGAAGCACCCTGTATTCAAGCTGCCGGGGCTGTTGGCCGTGGCCGCCGCAGTGGTCATGTCCTCCGCTGCCCAGGCGGTGGAAATCCTGCGCTGGGAACGCATGCCGCTGGCGGTGCCCTTGAAGGTCGGCCAGGAGCGCGTCGTGTTCATCGACAAGAACGTCCGCGTCGGCGTGCCCGCTGGCGTCAGCGAACGCCTACGGGTGCAGAGCGCGGGCGGCGCGGTGTACCTGCGCGCCAGCGAGCCGATCGAGCCCACACGGCTGCAACTGCAGGACGCCGACACGGGCGCGCTGATCCTGCTGGACATTGCGGCCGAGCCGCCCAAGGACGGGGAAGCCGAGCTGGAGCCGGTGCGCATCGTCGAGGGCAACAGCACCCCGGCACGCTATGGCGATCAGCCCGGCGATGCCGACGATGCCCCGGCACGCGCCCAGGACCCGACAGGCACGCGGGCAACGCGCCGCGAAACCCCGGTTCCGGTCGTGCTGACGCGCTATGCCGCGCAAAACCTCTACGCACCGCTGCGCACTGTGGAGCCGCTACCGGGCGTCATGCGGGTGAACCTGCGCCGCGACTTCGACCTCGGCACGCTGATGCCGACGCTGCCGGTGCGCGCGGTCGCGCTCGCGTCGTGGCGTCTGGAAGACCAGTGGGTCACGGCCGTGCGCCTGACCAATAGCAGCGGCGGCTGGATCACTCTCGACCCCCGCGTGCTGCAAGGCGACTTCCTCACCGCCACCTTCCAGCACGAAGCACTCGGCCCGCGCGGAACGCCCGAGGACACGACCGTGCTGTACCTGGTGACGCGCGGGCACGGCCTTGCCCAGTCGCTGCTGCCGGCGATCAACCGCTTCGACCCAGCCGCGCATTTGCCGCAACCCGAAGCCGAGGCCACCACCGCCAGCAAGGAGTCCCGCCATGCGCAGTAACGGACTCCTGAAGTGGTTGATGATCCCCGTGGCCCTGCTGGTGCTGTTCGTCGCCATCCGGATGTTTTCGGGTGGAAGCTCGTCTGCGCCTCCCGCCGCGGATGCCGGCGCCAAGCTCACGCCGGAGGAAATGAAGGCGCTGGGCATCGAGGGCGATACCCCCCGCGATACCGTAGCGACGCTCGTGGCGCAGGTGAAGCAGTTGCGCACCGAGCTTCAGACGGTCCTGTCCGACAACAAGTCCCAGCGCGAGGAGAACCAGCGCCTGCGCCAACGCGAGAACTCGATCGACCAGCGCATCAATTCGGCCCTCGAATCCGAGCGCTCCAACCTGCGCCGCGACCAGCAGCAGGCGGCCAGCGAGCGCCAGCAGACCGAGGGGCTGCTCGCCGACCTACAGCGGCGCTTGGAAAGCATCGGCGGGCGTGGCGGCGGCCACGCCGATCTACCCGTGGGCCTGGGACTGCGTGACGGCGACGAGGCAGGCATGGAAGGCGGCGTGCGCTGGGTCGAGCCGAACGACGCTAAGCCCGCTGATGGGCGTAACGGCAGTCGTGCCACGGGTGGCGGCACGAGCTTTCCGACGAGCTTCGGCCCTGCGCAGAGCACGCTGGAAACCACGGCGAAAACCGTGGCGAACGCGGGCGCCCGCGCCGCAGGCGTCAAGAGCGCCAAGCCGGTCTATACGGTGCCTACCAACTCGACGCTGATGGGGTCGGTGGCTATGACGGCGCTGATCGGCCGCGTGCCGATTGACGGCACGGTCAACGATCCGTATCCGTTCAAAGTCCTGGTCGGCCCCGACAACCTCACGGCAAACGGCATCGACATTCCCGATGTGGCCGGCGCCGTGTTTTCCGGCACTGCCTCGGGCGACTGGACGCTCTCTTGTGTGCGCGGCCAGGTGCGCAGCATCACCTTTGTGTTCCATGACGGAACCATTCGGACGATTCCCGAAGACCGCGACGGCAACCAGCAGAACAATCAGCAGCGCGACGGATTGGGCTGGATCAGCGACCCGTATGGCATTCCTTGCGTCAGTGGAGAGCGGCGCAGCAACGCCCAGCAATACCTCGGTTCGCAGGCGCTCATCACCGCGGCGGGTGCGGGCGTGGCCTCGCTTATCGACAGCGACAGCGGCCAGATGTCCTACGTGGGCGCAGACGGTTCCATCGGCAGCGTCGGCATTTCCAGCAACGAAGCCGTAGGTCGCATCCTGGCCGGTGGCGTGCGGGACATGGCCGATTGGGTGAACAAGTTGTACGGCCAGGCCTTCGCCGCCGTCTATGTCCAACCCGGCGCGAAGGTCGCCGTCCATCTCGAAAAGCCGCTCGCCATCGATTTCGATCCCGAAGGCCGCAAGGTCGATCACCGCGCAGGAGAAAGCCATGCTCTCGAACTTGAATAAGGGCCTGGCGCTGGCTCTTGCCGTCGCGGTGCTCGGCGGCTGCGCCACCAGTAAGGAAAAGCTGCTGCCGCACGGCGACAGCACAATGATGGACATCTGGCAGACCAACGCCGGCGACGGCGGCGGTGGCGCCGGCCAAGTGGCGCGCAGGCAATTGCTCGATGCACGCCAGAGCCTGCGCCGGCCGCTGACCGACGCCGACGTGCAGGCCGCGCCCGCCGAGCAGATGCGCTACACGCGGACCGCGCGCAACGAGGTCTATCGCCAGTTCCAGCGTCTGCCCAATCCCGACCTGGTGATGTACGTGTACCCGCATCTGGCGGGCACGGACCCCGTGCCGGTTCCGGGCTACACGACGGTCTTCCCCCTCTACCAGCGCGTGCAGTACGCCATGCCGGGCGAGCGCGTGGAGGACTACTGATGCGCTGGAAACTCCCCTGGCCGAAGCTGGCCGCATCCGGCGCTGGCGAGGACGAGCAGCCGGACGGCTGGCAGCGCCACGTCGAGACCTTGCGACAGGCCGGCATCCCTGAACCCGGCGCGGCGGTCCAGGACCGCAGGCCGGCGACCTTGGCAGACGAGCAGGCGCTGTACGACGTCGCGCCGTCCTTCACGGAACTGCTGCCTTGGGTGGAGTTTCTGCCCCAATCGAAGTCCATGCTGCTGGAGGACGGGCAATCGGTCGCGGCCTTCTACGAGCTGGTGCCGCTGGGCACCGAAGGTCGGGAACCCGGCTGGCTCGCGCATGCCCGAGATGCGCTCGAAAACGCGCTGCAAGACTCGTTCGACGAACTGGACGAGAACCCCTGGGTGCTTCAGCTCTACGCGCAGGACGAGCCCAGCTTCGACCAGTACATGCAGACCCTGCGCGACTACGTGCAGCCGCGCGCCCGCGGCACGGCGTTCACGGAGTTCTATTTGCGCTTCTTCGGCCACCACCTGCGGGCGGTGGCCAAGCCGGGCGGGCTGTTCGAGGACACGGTGGTCACGCGGCTGCGCTGGCGGGGTCAGACGCGGCGCGTGCGCATGGTCGTCTATCGCCGGGCCACCGGACAGGCGAGCCGCCGCGGCCAGACGCCAGAACAAATGCTCAATATCGTCTGCGACCGCCTGTGCGGCGGGCTGGCGAACGCTGGCATCCAGGCTCGGCGCATGGATGCGGCCGGGGTTCACGATTGGCTTTTGCGCTGGTTCAACCCGCGCCCAACTCTGCTGGGGCCGGGCGTGGAAGACCGCGAGCGGTTCTACGCGCTCGCGCGCTACCCTGACGAGACCGAGGAAGGCGAGATCGAGCTTGCGAGCGGGCGTGATTTCAGCCAGCGGCTGTTCTTCGGCCAGCCGCGATCCGACGTGGCGCACGGCACCTGGCACTTCGACGGCATGCCGCATCGCGTGCTGATCACCGACCGCCTGCGCATGCCGCCCGGCACGGGGCACTTGACCGGCGAAACCCGCAAGGGCGATGCGATCAACACCCTGTTCGACCAGATGCCGGAAGACACGCTGATGTGTCTCACGATGGTTGCCACACCGCAGGATGTCCTGGAAGCGGACCTCAACCACCTGGCAAAGAAGGCCGTGGGAGAGACGCTGGCGTCGGAGCAGACGCTCAAGGACGTGCAGGAGGCCCGCTCGCTGATCGGCAGCGCGCATAAGCTCTACCGGGGAACTCTGGCGTTCTACCTGCGCGGGCGCGACGAGGCGGAACTGGACCGGCGCGGGCTGGACTTGGCGAACGTCATGCTCAATGCCGGCTTGCAGCCGGTGCGCGAGGACGACGAGGTGGCGCCGCTCAACAGCTACTTGCGCTGGCTACCGTGCTGCTACAACCCCGGCCAGGATCGGCGCAAGTGGTACACCCAACTGATGTTCGCCCAGCACGCGGCGAACCTGTCGCCGGTGTGGGGCCGCGCCCAGGGTACGGGGCACCCCGGCATCACGATGTTCAACCGCGGTGGTGGGCCGATCACCTTCGACCCGCTCAACCGCCTGGACCGGCAGATGAACGCGCATCTGTTCCTGTTCGGTCCCACCGGCTCCGGTAAGAGCGCCACACTCAACAACCTCTTGAACCAGGTCACGGCCATCTACCGGCCGCGCCTCTTCATCGTGGAAGCCGGCAACAGCTTCGGCCTGTTCAGCGATTTCGCCAAGCGCCTGGGCCTCACCGTAAACCGGGTCAAGCTGTCACCTGGCTCGGGCATCAGCCTCGCGCCATTCGCCGATGCGCGCCGGCTGATCGAGACGCCAAGCGACGTGCAGACGCTCGATGCCGATGCGCTGGATGAAGACCTACCACCGGATGCCTCGGCCATGGAGGCGGACGAACAGCGTGACGTGCTGGGCGAACTGGAGATCACGGCGCGTTTGATGATCACGGGCGGCGAAGACAAGGAAGAAGCCCGGATGACGCGGGCCGATCGCTCGCTCATCCGCCAGTGCATCCTCGACGCCGCCGAGCACTGCGTGGCCGAGAAGCGCACGGTCCTCACGCGCGACGTGCGCAATGCGCTGCGCGCCCGGGGCCAGGACCCGACACTGCCCGAGATGCGCCGCGTGCGGCTGCTGGAGATGGCAGACGCGATGGACATGTTCTGCCAAGGCACGGACGGCGAAATGTTCGACCGCGACGGCACGCCGTGGCCCGAAGCCGACATCACGCTGGTGGATCTGGCGACCTACGCTCGTGAGGGCTACAACGCCCAGCTCTCCATCGCTTACATCAGCCTGATCAGCACGGTGAACAACATCGCCGAGCGCGACCAGTATCTGGGCCGCCCGATCATCAACGTGACCGACGAAGGGCACATCATCACGAAGAACCCGCTGCTCGCGCCCTACGTGGTCAAGATCACGAAGATGTGGCGCAAGTTGGGGGCCTGGTTCTGGCTCGCGACGCAGAACATCGACGACCTGCCGCGTGCCGCAGAGCCCATGCTCAACATGATCGAGTGGTGGATCTGCCTGTCGATGCCGCCGGACGAGGTGGAGAAGATCGCCCGGTTCCGCGAACTCTCGCCCGCGCAGAAGGCGCTGATGCTTTCGGCGCGCAAAGAGGCGGGGAAATTCACCGAGGGCGTCATCCTCTCCAAGAGCATGGAAGTGCTCTTCCGCGCTGTGCCGCCAAGCCTCTACCTCGCGCTCGCGCAAACCGAACCCGAAGAGAAGGCCGACCGCTACCAGCTCATGCAGCAATACGGCTGCACCGAACTGGAAGCGGCCTTCAAGGTGGCCGAGAAGATCGACCAGGCACGCGGCATCGAGTCGCCAGCCCTGGAACTGTCGTAAGCCGGAGAACGCCATGGAACAGAAACGTCCTTCCATTCCGATACAGGTGCAGGCGTTCCGTCGTCGTCACTGGCGGCCCCGCTGGCCTTGGGCCTTGGCGGTTGCGCTGATCGCGCTGCTGCTGATCTGGCTCGTGTCCCGGTCGCCCGGCGAATCCTCACCGCAATCGCCGACGCCGGTCAGCACGGCGCAGGTGGCCGGGCCTCCCTGGCAGATGGGCAACCCGGAGGGCCGTTTCACGCTGACGCTCTATGCGGATCTCGAATGCCCATTCTGCCGGGAGTACTTCCCGCAGCTCAAGCGCTGGGTCGGCCGCAACGCCGATGTGGTCCTGCAATGGCACCACCAGCCGTTGGCCGCGCACGAGCCGGCCGCGTCGGCCGAGGCGCGTCTTGTCGAGTGCGTCGCCGAAGCTGGCGGGCATGCTGCCTTCTGGCAGGCCGTCGAGTGGGTCTATGCTCACACACGCAGCGACGGCCAGGGATTGCCCGATGGCCTGCGCTACCCCGAATCTACGCCGGCCGTCGAACAGTGCATGGCAAGCGAGCGGGCCGATGCAGTCATCCATGCCCAGGCCGTGGAAGCCACGAAAAGTGGTGTAACGGCCACGCCGTCGCTGCGCCTGCTTGATCGCCAGACGGGCCAGGCCATCCTGCTGCAGGGGCCGATCGAAGGCGATGCCTTGCTGTCGGCGATGGACATGCTGTCCGCTGCCGAACCAGCCGCCACACCTACCGCCGAAATGCCTGCCGACGTTGTCGGCGACATGCCCAGGTAGTCCTCGGTCTTCAAGGCTACGGCGCGGTTGCCCGCGCTGACCGATACCCGTTCGCTCCGCATCCTGGCCGCGAACAATCACCGCTGCGCGGTGGTGGATGCACCTTGTTCCGTTGTTTCTATCCCAGGAGGGCTTGCCCTCCCAGGGTGTGCGCCCTCCGATCTCACCCTCCGGAGGTTCGCCATGTCTTTCGTCGTCAATGACTCCTGCATGGAGTCGCTTTCCGCCGTCGCAGCCCATCATGAGGACTGGATCATCCAGCAGGCTATCGCGTTGCTGGAGAGACGGATCTTCAAAGTCGGACCGTGCCTCAGCGGACCGGCGGCCGTGCGGGATTATCTGCGTTTAAAACTGGTCGCTGAGCCCAATGAAGTGTTCGCAGCCGTGTTCCTGGACAGCATGCATCAAGTGTTGGCCTACGAGCCGCTGTTCAGGGGCACGATCAATTCGACTGCGGTCTATCCGCGTGTCGTCGTACAGCGTGTATTAGAGCTGAAAGCCGCCGCAGTGGTCTTCGCGCACCAGCACCCTTCGGGTTCCACCGAACCGTCGAACGCCGATCGCGCGCTGACCCAGCGATTGCAGGCTGCGCTGGCGCTCATCGATGTTCGGCTACTGGACCACATCGTCGTCGGTCTGGGAAACCCCTATTCCTTCGCTGAGCACGGCCTGCTGTAGCGCATCGCCTCATTGATCACTGCGGGGGCTTCGGCCTCCGTTTTTCTTCGCAGCGGGACAAGCAGGTATGCGGGGTGTCCGTGATGCGCATTGTTTGTTGGGGCTGCATCCGGTTCGCGTTTGACTATGGCCCTGATCAACTTCCAGGGGCACGCGACATGCCAGCTTCTTTTTCCAGGTTCTCGCCGCGCTGGCGAACCCTCGGCCTGGCCGTTGCGCTGCCGGTGGCGTTGGCCGCTTTTTGCCCGGCCACCTTCGCCGCCGACGTGCTGGTCGTCACCGACAGCCGGCACCCCCTCAAGACCATGGGCGGCGAACGGCTGATCGAGCTGGACGAAGCGCATCGGATTGAAGCGGAGCTTTCTGTCGAACTCCCCGCCGATTCTGAACAGGCTGCCGCCGTCGTCAAGCGTCGGCTGAATAGTGGCGGTGCCGACCTCCAGCGCCGCATTGCGTCCGCATACCAGGGCGTCACCGACGCATGGAGCCTGGGCATCACCAGCATCCCAGCCGTCGTGGTGGACCAGCGCTACGTGGTCTATGGCGAGCCGGACGTGGCCCGCGCCGTCGCGCGCGTTCAGCAGCACCGGAGGGCTCAGCCGTGACTCGTGCATTCGACCTGATGCGCCGCCTGCGTGCTGGCGTGGCGTCCGTGCTGCTGCTCAGCGCCACGGGCAGCTACGCGCTCAACACCGCAACCATCGTCGGCTCGGTGGCATCTCCAGACTGCCTCGAATACCGCGTCGTCGGGATCTGCTACTGGCTCTACTGTACCTGGACGGGCTGTACGGTACGCACGTCCATCAAGGTCCGCCACTACATCCCCGATGCGGTCGTCTCCAGCTACAGCAACACCGGCGAAAACCCCTGGATCGAAGTCCGGCCGATGAGCACGCCCAACCCATCCGCCCAAGCCGGCGGGGACGGAACGACGAACGAGGACCACGAAAACAACCTCGCCAAGTTCAAGAATGCGGACGTCATCGGCCACCCGGGCGCCGAGGTGTTCAACCAGTTCGTGTCGTCCTCGGGCTACTTCTGCGAGGGTGCGGGCACGGCGTTCATGCCGTACTTGCTCAGCACCCTGGACACGCTGGCCTGGCGCTACAACGTGCCCGAGATGGCCTACCCGGAGGCGCTGATTCCTGGCATGCGCGAGGTCGGCGCACGCACCACGATGAACCTCTGGGGCAACGTGTATCCCCGCGGTGGTTTTCTGCACCAGACCGACGACCACAAGACCGGCGCAGTGATCGCCCAGCGCGCAGGCGATGTCGTCACGCGCCGCGGGCAACTCCACGTCTATCAGCCGTTGCTTGCCAACCCCCGCGATGGCTACTGGCCGGCTGGCGCGCTGATGGAGGGCGATGCCTCGACAGGCAAGTGGCAGGAACTCACACCCGTCCTGTCATCGTCCTGCTCGGTCTTCCCGCGCAGCGGCTCCCTGACCCAGGCCCAGCAGGGCGATTACGCCTGGGCGCTATGGCGGCCGTATGCGTGCTGCGAACGCCGGGGCCAAGTGTTTCTCGGCAGCGTCGATTTCCTCTGAGGTGGTGCCATGAAGTTTCGTCCTGCATTCAATCCGTTCTCCCCCCGTGTACCTCGCACGAAGATCGTTCTGGCGCTGGCTGGTGCGCTGGCCTTGGCCAGCGGCGTGGCCTGGGGCCAACTGGGCTACCAGACGGGCGGCAGCGTCATCGGCGATGACGTCATGTACTCCATCGGTGGCGGCAGCGCAGTGTCCATGGGACGTGCCGCAGGAATGCAATCGATCGGCGTGGGCGTGGGCTGGAACTCAAATCTCGTCTGCGGCGACATGAGCCTCCAGACCACTCTGCGCAACCAGCTCAACGGCATCACGAACGGCTTTCAGCAGATCATGGGGAACGTGATCCAGAGCGCCACCAGCGCCGTGGCATCCCTGCCTGCGCTGATCATTCAGCGCGCCGACCCGGGCTTGTACAACCTGCTCACCAATGGCGTGCTGCAAGCGCGGCTGGATTTCGACCGTTCCAAGCTGACGTGCCGCGCAATGGCCGAGAAGATGGCCGACACAGCGGGCGGCCAGCTCGGCTGGAGCCGGATGGCAGAAGGTTTGGCGCTGCGCGATGCGGTGTCAAGCACGGATGCGGTCTCGGCCATCGAGCAGGCCGAAACGCGCCGCGGCAATGACGGTGTGCCGTGGGTCGGGGGTAGCAACGCGGGGGGCTCTGGTCAGCCCGCGATTAAGGTCGTCGGCGATGTCACCCGCGCCGGCTACAACCTAGTCAACGGCCGCGGCGTGACCGATACGTCGTCTATCGCACCGACCAGTTGTAGCAGCCTCTCGTGCCAGACCTGGACCTCGCCGCAGGCCGCCGTCGAGTGGGCCACGCGCGTACTCGGCGAGAAGGAACAGCGCACTTGCGATGCCTGCACCAAAACCGAGACGACGCCCGGCGTAGGACTGACGCCGCTGATCCAGGAAGAGTACGACGCCAAGCTGCAGGCGCTCCAGGATCTGGTGTCCAAGGCGAAGAACACGACGCCCGAGAACCTGCGCGAAGCTGGCAGTGCATCGCTGCCCATCACCCGCGGCGTCATCGAGGCGCTGCGCGACGAGCCGGACCAGCACCTGCTGTCGCAGCGCCTGGCGTCCGAGGTCGCGCTGTCCTCAGTGCTGGAGAAGGCGCTGCTGCTACAGCGCACGCTGCTCACGGGCAAGAAAGAGCCCAACGTCGCGGCCAACGAGCTTGCGGTGGAGAGCGTGAACAAGGAGAGCGATACGCTCGACCGCGAAATCCGCAACCTCAAGACCGAACTGGAGCTACGGCGCGAACTGGCGAATAACTCGCCCATGGCCATCATCCAGCGGCATGGCACGCGTGCGGCAGGCTCGCGCGGCATCTACGAGGGCGATCCCATCCCCGACCGTCTCGACCGGCTCCAGAAGGGCAATCCGGGAGGCAACCCATGAGCCCGATGCACGCCAGTTGGCTGCGTCCGCGCTGGCTG
This sequence comes from Pseudomonas knackmussii B13, assembly GCF_000689415.1. Lineage (NCBI taxonomy): Bacteria > Pseudomonadati > Pseudomonadota > Gammaproteobacteria > Pseudomonadales > Pseudomonadaceae > Pseudomonas > Pseudomonas knackmussii. The sequence goes on from NZ_HG322950.1 coordinate 3,414,076, forward strand.
TTCAGCCGGCGCGCGGTGAAAACCTTGCTGTGGCTTGTGCTGGTCGTGGCCGCCGCGGTGGGGGCCAACGTCGCCGGCATCTACTTGGTCGGCAGTGTTGCGGCCTGGGAGCATTGGCTGGCGGCGTCCGCAGGGTATTTCTTCATCTGGCGGCTGTGCCTGTACGGCGCGACGGTCTATGGATGGGTCTGGATGCGCCGTCGGCTGCTGGCCCGCGAAGACAACGCGCAGGCGCGACGTCGGCTGATCCGCGCCGAGGTCGCCGGCGTCGTCGCCATCGTGGCGCTCGAAGCCAGCCTGTTGATGCAGGCCGCTTGAGGGGAGATCGAGGCCATGACGCTTTTCACGACCGACTACCTGGAGTACTACCTCACCCTCGTGTCCTGGATCGTCAACAACGGCATCTGGGCCGTGCTGGTGTCCAGCGGGGTGTTTGCGCTGCCCTTTGTGGCGATCGTCATCCAGGAATGGCTCAAGGCCAGAGCGGAGGGCGCCGACGAAGGCAACAAGGGCGTGCTCTCGGCGGCGCGCATCGAGAACCGAGTATTTGTGGCCATCGTGGTCGTGATGTTCGCCGGCATTCCGTTCATCGACGTCGACCTCAGCACTATCCAGTACGACAGCTCGCGCTCGGCGCAGTGCCAGGTCAGCGTGCCACAGCCTGCGCAAACTGGCTGGTCGCAGTCCTTCAGCACCATCAACAACCAGTCGGCGAAGGTTCCGGTCTGGTGGGCGTTCATGCACGCGCTTTCGCGCGCCGTCACGAGCGCTTCGGTGGCTGCGATCCCGTGCGGCACAGATCTGAGGCAGATGCGTATGGAGATCGATGCGACCCGTATCGACGACCCGGTGCTGGCTCAGGAAGTGGCGGATTTCTCTCGGGACTGCTATGGACCGGCGCGCGCCAAGCTGTTCATGCAGCGCCCGGATCTCGATGAGCAGCAGATGCACGACGTGACCTGGATCGGCTCGCGCTTTTTCACGGACACAGGTGGCTACTACGACAGCTACCGCTCCAGTACGGCGCGAGAGGCATGGCCCTATGACGACACCCGCGATGCTGGGCTCGCGCAGGTTACCAATGGTGGCGGCTACCCGACCTGCAAGCAGTGGTGGTCCGACGGCAGTAACGGACTGCGCGCGCGGCTGCTGGGGCAAGTGGACCCGAGCCTGCTGAATCGCCTGGCGGGCTGGGCTGGATTCCTGAGCCGGGCCGAGGTGGACGACTCCGTGATCCGCGCCATCGCGTCACCGCGGCAGCAGAAATTGAACCAAGGCAGCGTCTATACGGACTACGGCGGTCAGATCGACAAGACGTTGCCCAATGTCGTCAACCGTGCCACCAGCGATGTTGGCTTGGCGGTTGGGGCTCTCGCCGCCTTCCCGGCAATGGACGTAGTGCGCCAAGCACTGCCCATGGTGCTCGCGCTGCTCAAGATGGCGCTCGTGATCTGCATTCCGCTAGTGCTGGTCGTTGGCACCTATGACCTGAAGATGGTCGTCACCGTCAGCACCGTCCAGTTCGCGCTGTTCTTCACGGACTTCTGGTTTCAGCTCGCACGCTGGATCGACAGCACCATCCTCGATGCGCTCTACGGGTGGGGCTTTGGCTGGAACCGGCCGCATACCAACTTCGACCCGCTGGTGGGGCTGAACAATGCCTTCGGCGACATGCTTTTGATGTTCGTCACCGGCACGATGTTCTTGGTCCTGCCGACTTTCTGGGTGGCAGCTCTTGGGTGGGTCGGAGTAAAAGCCGGGGTAATCGCTCAGAACCTGGCTGTCGGTTCCAAGGAAGCACGCGATAGCGCGGGATCAGGCGTGAACAAGGTTACCGGCAAGGTGCTTTGATCGGTCGCCCATTTCAGTCGTTGAACGGATCGTTCGGGTCGTGCGGATCGATCCGCTGACCGCTGGACGAATACAGGCCAAAGCCTGCCTCGCCGTTTCGCAGTTCGTCCGGTTGCGTCCAGCGATCATCATCGACCGTCGAATTGCTGGCCGTCCATGCTGCGGCAACCCCAACCAGAAGCACCAACGCCAGCCAGAACGCGGCGTAGAACAGCAATCCCAGCGCGACCAGCTTCACTACCCATACGAGCACGGTGGCCCCGGCAAGCGGCATCCCCTTGGAGGCGAGCCAACACGACAACCTTCGCTCGCCGCGCGCATAGGCGCGCCATCCACGGCCAACGCTGCGGCCGAGGCGTTCTGCGGTGCTGATGCGGGTTGTCGTGTTCATGGTCGTCTCCTGCTACATGAGGAATGCCTATTCCAGTTTGCTCCAATCCTGCTTGCTTGCCTGCACCAATACGTTCCAATCGTCTGGCGGATTTCCACGTCCGAGCATTTTCTCGAACACGGCATAGGGATCTGACTTGCTCCCCGAAGACCGCAAGGTCTGCTCATCATTGACCCAGGCGTACACGATGACCTTGGCCTTCGAGTCGTACCGGAAGAACAACCGGAACCGCCTTCCGATCTTGGCCCGTCGCCAGTGCCGGTGGGCGGGCCCCAGGGTGTTGCCCTGGCGGTACTCGTCGCGTGCCGGATCACCGGGCACCACATCTAATATCAACTGATTCAAGGCCCTGAAGAGCTTGACGTTGGCGTTGGACTCGAAGCCCTCCGGGTCGTTCTCTTGCGCGCGCCGTGCGGCTCCGTGCAGTTTTTGCAACTGCTCGATCACACAGTCGTGGAACAGCAATGCCCAGCCATGCCGTTGCATCAGAGTTCCACTTCGCCGTCGATCTCCTCGCCCAGGTTCACGCTATGACCTGCATGCTCCAGCATGGCACGAGCCAAGTCCTCGGGCAGGCCCTGGACATTCCGACCAGCCTCGATGTCGCGGGCCAGCAGGCTCAGGAACGCGCCGATGGCGGGGTCCTCGTGCTCGGCGTCAACGCGGGTGACAACGACTTCGCTGCCCCGCAGGTCGAACGCGAGCTTGCCGCCGGCATCGACACCGAGCGCCTGCCGGATGGGCTTGGGCAGCGTGATCTGGCCTTTGGACGTCAGCGTGGCAACTTCATGAATGGCAGGCATGGTGGTTCTCCTGATAGCGACACCACTATGGTAAGGAAATTTCCTTACCGTGTCAATGTTAGCCCTCATGATGCTCTCCAGAGTCCAAGAATCGGGCCATCGTATGGGGGGGAACAGCGAGCCTTCACGCACCAATCCGGCTCGCTGCAACCCGCATTGGTGGTGGACGGCAAGCGCACGCCGCCCTATATCCAAATGGTTAAAGGCCAAAGGGCCGAAAGGGCAATGGAAGGGGCTGCAAGGGGAAAGGCCCTACCTCGAAAAGGCAAAAGGCCTCCCGGTCGGCCCGCCACTAGGACACCCACATGCTCTCTCTGTTCCAGCGAAAACGGCCCGTGGTCGCTTCTGCTCCGTCGCCAGCGCCCTCCAACGACCTCCCGAAAGGGCGGCTGCGGCCCGAGTCGGCCGCCTCGCTGCTGGCGACACCGCGCCGGCAGAAGCTACTGGAACACATCTGGCAGCGCACGTCGCTGTCGCGCAAGCAGTTCGCCACCCTCTATCGCGCACCGCTGGAGCGCTACGCCGAGCTGGTCCAGCGGTTTCCCGCCTCGGAGGCCCATCACCATGCGTACCCCGGCGGCATGCTGGACCACGGACTGGAGATCGTTGCCTACGCCCTCAAGCTGCGTCAATCGCACCTGCTCCCGGCCGGCAGCACCCCGGAGGACCAGGCCGCGCAATCCGAAGCCTGGACCGCCGCCGTCGCCTACGCGGCCTTGCTGCACGACGTCGGCAAGCTCGCCGTCGATCTCCACGTCGAGCTGGCCGACGGCAGCACGTGGCACCCTTGGCACGGCCCCCTGCGCCAGCCGTACCGCTTCCGCTACCGCGAGGACCGCGAGTACCGCCTCCATAGCGCCGCAACGGGCTTGCTCTACCGCCAACTGCTGGACGCCCAGCTTCTGGACTGGCTCAGTGGCTACCCCGCCCTTTGGGGGCCGTTGCTCTACGTCCTGGCTGGCCAGTACGAGCACGCCGGGGTGCTGGGCGAGCTGGTCGTGCAGGCCGACCGCGCCTCCGTCGCCCAAGAGCTGGGCGGCGATCCGGCGCGCGCCATGGCCGCGCCCAAGCATGCGCTACAGCGCAAACTGCTGGACGGGTTGCGCTATCTGCTCAAGGAAGAGTTGAAGCTGAACCAGCCCGAGGCCTCTGATGGCTGGCTCACCGAGGACGCACTATGGCTGGTGAGCAAGACGGTTTCCGACAAGCTGCGCGCGCATCTGCTGTCCCAAGGTATTGACGGCATTCCCGCGAACAACACCGCCGTGTTCAACGTGCTGCAGGATCACGGCATGTTGCATCCCACGACGGACGGCAAAGCAGTCTGGCGCGCGACCGTGACCAGCGCGACCGGGTGGTCCCACTCGTTCACTCTGTTGCGCCTCGCTCCCGCGCTGATATGGGAACCAGGCGAACGGCCCGTTCCTTTCGCTGGGACGGTGGCGATCGACGCCGTACCCAACGATAAGTCGGTCGCCCAGCCGGCAGCCGTCGCGGAAACGACCCAGGAAGGCCAAGAAGCGCCACCATGGGAAAGCAGCAGCGTCGCGGTACCGTCGCCCGCGACTCAAACAGTACCCGACGTGTTGGAGGACATGCTGGCGATGGTGGGAATGGGCAATTCGTCCGGCACGCAGCAGGATGAGGAGGCCACCTCGCATGCGGCCGACGCAACACCATCCGAAGCCCCTATGCCAGCGATGGCTGCAGCTTCACCACCATCGCCTGTGCCCCCGGCTGCGCCATCGTCCGCTACTGCGCAGCCATCCGGCGAGCATTTCATGGCATGGCTGAAGCAGGGAATCGTTTCGCGCCGGCTCATCATCAATGATGCGAAAGCGCTCGTGCATACCGTGAGCGACACGGCTTACCTGGTCAGCCCAGGCGTGTTCCAGCGATACGCACGAGAGCACCCGCAGGTAGGCATGCTTGCTAAGCAAGAGAGCCAGCAGGATTGGCAATGGGTGCAAAAGCGTTTCGAGAAATTGCAGTTGCACCGCAAACACATCAATGGCCTAAACGTCTGGGCGTGCTCCGTTACAGGATCGCGCAAGTCACGCCAGTTGCACGGCTATCTCCTTCGTGATCCGCTGCCCTTATTCGGCAAAGTACCGCCGAATAATCCTTACTTGTCAATCTTGCAAAGCATTTAGCGCGCAACAAGGAACAAATACGGTCTGCAACCCATGGAAGCGAATGAGATAAAGCAGCGGGTCAGACGAGGAATAGATATCTTCATGAAAATATATGGGAAGCACGATGAGGATTAACCATTTCCTGCGCACTGTTTCACCGTCCAACAGGCCTAGCTGACTAATGTGCTGGGCCAGGGGTATTTGTTGATTGTGCGACCGACGCACGAGTGTTGGTTCAGGGCGATGGATACGTCGGCTGAGCACGTCGAAGCAGTGTTCTGTCGGTTCACGGTTGAGCCGACGGCAGGCCGGTGCTCTCAATTTTTTTTGACCATTTTCACGACTTGAGCCGGCGTTATGCCGTCCTCGATGACGGCATGGAATTCAGCCTGGTGCCTTGGCGACCGGTGATTGAACAGCGGCTGGGGCAGCGGATCGTCGCGACGGCGCGTGGTGGCGGTGTGTCGTGGAAGATCGGGCGGCAGCGATCCTCCCAATCGTAGATACTTGGCTTGCTTAGTCTCGGCGTTTTTTATTTAGGCTCTGGTCTTGTAAAACGGCTGGGGGATTTGCCGAATAGCTGTTTAAAGGCATGAGTAAATGCCGAAGGCGTGGAATAGCCAATTGTTAATGCCACCTCTGTCACTGTAATGTCTGACCTCAACATTTCAAGCGAGCCAAGAAGCCGCATGCGTTGTCGCCATGTGTGATACGGCAAACCCGTAGCCCGCAGGAAATGTCGAGTAAATGTACGTGACGACATGCGAGCAAGACCTGCGGACTCATCGAGTGTATGGGCTAGATGTGGGGCGCTCTGAATTGTCAAGCAAACTTCAAGTAGTCTAGGTTCAGTAGGGAACGGCAGATTAAACGGGGCATCCGGCAGCGATTGCAACGAATCTAGCAGCACTTTAACCTTTCGTCCGTCTGCACCGTCTTCATCATACTTAACAGGTATAGATGTACAGCCGTGATGGATGAATGCACGGACAAACTCATCCACCATTACCACCCGTGGCTCTTGATCTTGTATGGCTACAGCAGTTGGTTCGATATACAAACTTTCCAACTCGACCTCTTCGCCAATCCATAGGGTATGAACACAGCCAGGAGGTATCCACACTCCGTAGTCGGGCGGCAATGTCAATGTAGTCGCCCCCGCTTGCACCTGCATCAGGCCATTTCGGGCGAATAGAAATTGCCACCAGACATGCTCGTGGCCCTGGACACAGGTTCCCCCCTTGAGGCTATATGCACGAAAATACACATGCCGAGGCAACTCCTTCAGCGAAGAGGTGCAGGCAAGACACCAATCCCGATTGTGGATTCTAGCCATCACGATCTAATCTCCGTTGGCAGCTACTCGATATATGTTGGCATTGTATCGAAAGCGCGCCTGGGATGCGACCGATATCCTATCGTTATTTAGTGCTAGGAATTAATCGCATGAAATATAAGCTGTTGCTGCCCTGGTTGATGGTGTTTGGTGCAGGCCTTTGCCTGCGTACCGGTATCTCGTCACTTTCCCCGGTGCTTGATAAAATCCAGCAGGAACTTGTCATCAGCAGTAGCTCCCTGGGCCTGTTGACTGCCATCCCGGTTGTCTGCATGGGTGTGTTGTCACCGCTCGGCCATGCCTTCGATCGCCATCTTGGTCTAAAAAAGTCCATGATTGTGGCGCTCGCCGTGCTAACGATAGGCTTGGCACTTCGCCTTCATGCAGAAACTTATGGCCTTCTCCTTCTGACCGCAGCATTGGTCGGTGTTGGTGACGCCATCATTCGGCCACTGTTGAGCGGCTTCATTAAAGAGACCTTTCACAATAAAACACATGCGGCTATGGGGCTGTATGCCACAGCAATGGGTGTCGGTTCTGCCGCTGCTGCATACGCAACACCATTCCTGTCTAGCGGCACTGAGAGTTGGCAAGGCGGCCTAGCATTTTGGGCAATCCCTGCGGCTGTAGCCGGCGTGTTGTGGGCCATGTGGCCAGGTGCTGCACATGAAGCTGCCCATGTGCAACATGGGCACAAGCATGGGCTAAATCGGCTGGAAGTAGCGGCATTGACGCTGTTCTTCGGTTTGCAGGCCGGCATCAACTACACGATTGTTGCGTGGCTGCCTAGCCTGTACCTTGCCTCGGGATTCTCCCAGCACGCGAGCAGCGCATTGATCGCACTGTTCCTAATACTACAGACATCGACTAGCCTGTTTTTTCCTGTTGTCATGCGAACCCTGCGTGCGGGCGTTGCCGGTGCAATGGTCACTTTCACCGCCTTGGCTATCGCTGGCTTCTTTATGCTGTGGTGGCTTCCACAGACAGTTTGGGGAGCGGCCGTGCTTCTTGGCGTTGCGACAGGTGGCTTATTCCCAATTGCGTTGCTTCTCCCGCTTGAATTTTCTTCGTCCCGCAGTGAAGCAACACGCCTAAGTGGCTTGACACAATCTGGGGGCTACCTGATAGCTGGTGTAACGCCGTGGATTGCCGGTATAGCGGCGGATCATATGGGCGCTGTCCGTGGTATTGCGTCGCAGAGCCTGCTTATGGGTATCGTGCTGATCGTCGTGGTCGGACAGGTGCGAGCATCCTATCGTCGCCATACAAAATACATCCGTGAAAAAGCGTAGGTGCCACTATAGAACTGCGGTATTTGCGCTGCTTTCTAGCTGTAGCCGAAAGACTGCATTTCGCGCAAGCGGCCGAACGACTGCACATCGAACAGTCGCCGCTGTCGCGTGCAATCAAGGAACTAGAGGACGAACCGGGCGCACAGTTATTCATTCATACCAGCCGCACCACGGCCTGTTGCCGCAGCAGTTATTAGGCAAGTCGTTGGCAGTCGATTCATCTTCGGTGACGAGGCTGTTAGATCGGCTTGAGAAGAAGGGCATGAGCCAGAGAGCGGCGCAAGAGCGCGCCGATCGCCCGCACGATCGAAGAGTGATCGAAATTGTTCTGACTGAGCGCGGAAACAAGGCGATAGACGAGTTGAAGTCTCATTGGCGCTCCGCGCTTGCGGAATTGACGGAGGCGCTCAAACAAAGCGAGATACATGCCTTATTGCGCCTGCCGCAATTGTGCAATCAGGACGCGCTTCAACTTGACCTCGATAGCAAACCGTTGTCCCTCACAGAACCACGGCCGTGAAACGGGAATCGGGGCCGCTTCATGGTGCTATATACATGGGCACGTAGCCTCACAGCTCATCGCTCCCTGAACAAGGGCGTGGTCAATTGACGGCTTACGATTCGTTCGATGTCACGCAAAGGGTGCTCGCCTGACAACGCCGCCTGCGAGGGCTTCTTCGGCAGGCTGAAGACGGAAATGTTCTACCCTCGAGACGGGAAAGCCGCGAGCATCGAGCAGTTCACCCAGGCCCTGGACGCATACATCCGCTGGTACAACGAGAAACGGATCAAGATCTCACTGGGCGCTCTCAGCCCTGTTGAATATCGCAAGAGCCTGGGGCTCATGGCATAACCAGTCCAAGAAATCCGCCGCACCCCCGGTGGCTCAGATTTACTTCGGCGCGGACACTTTGGGCAAGGACAACGCAAGATGCGCTACGACTTCATTCCCACGGCCGTTTTCACGGACCCCAGCATCGGAACCGTGGGATACAGCGAGGCGCAGGCGCGCGAAGAATTCGGGGAAGTGGCGGTGTATCGAAGCGCGTTCAGGCCGCTCAAGCACACTCTGTCGGGCAGCACCGAGCGCGCCCTGGTCAAGTTGGTGGTAGATACCGCCAGCGACCGCGTCGTAGGCCTGCATATTGTTGGCCAGGACGCAGGCGAGATTGTGCAGGGGTTCGCAGTGGCCATAAAGGCCGGGGCTACCAAAGCCGTATTTGACAGCACTATCGGCATCCATCCGACTTTGGCTGAAGAGATCGTGACACTGCGCAATCCGGTCGCGAGTCCGGCAAGCGCCCTTGACATTTAACCTGCCGGCACTCGCACCTGAGCCGAGCTCACGCTCGAGCTGGCGCAAGAGCGTCGCCCGCAGCACTCACTTGGAGGCCGCGACGCGACCCCGATGCAGACCTACTAGGCGGCGCACGCATTTTTCTGACGCCGTTATCGCTCGTTTGCAGCGCTGCGAGCACCGGGCTGGAGTCGTGCTACGGTCTCCGACCAATCCGGTATGAGCGCGGCGAAATGCCGAACATCCGCTTGAATGCGCGGCTGAAGTAGGCGTTATTCCAGAAACCCCATCGCATCGCGATCCCGGCCACGGACAGCGACGAGTGCATCGCATTGCCGAGGTCCTCTTTGCACCGCAGAAGACGCCGATGGGTGACGTAGGTCGACACTCCCAGTTCCTCGGCGCTGAAGAGCCCATGCAGCGTGCGTACCGACATTCCGTTGGCCGATGCAATCGCATGCGGGTCGAGCCTCGGGTTGGCCAGGTTCAACTCAATGTACGATTTCACCCTGAGCAGCCGGAGTTCGCGCTCGTTGGCCTCATCGGTTCGAAGCTCGAGCAACTCGGAAACCATCGAGGTTGCCAGATGGACTGCGACGCTGCCAAGCGATGTCCTGGCAATCACTCCGGAAGACGTATGGCCGCTGCGGACCTCCTCGATCAAGGACGCCAGCAACTTACCCGCGCCTGACACTGCGTCGAACGGCCTGCCCGCAACATCCGAAAGCCTGCTCCCAGCAAACGCAAGACTTGCGTGCGGCAACTGCAGCACATGCAGGTCGAAGTCCTCGTCGAACTCAAGCTCGAAGGGATAGTTCGAGTCGTAGAGCACGAACTGCATCGGTGCAACCTGGACAGTTCGGCCGTGCTGGCTGACTTTCCATCGGGCTTTGGGCGCAAAGCCGAACATCAGGCATTCATCGCTCGACAGGCGGATCAGTGCGCTGGTTCTCGCCACGCGCTGTGGCGAAGCGCGAACAACCGTAAGCTCCGCCTCGCCCAGTCGCTCGTTGTGCAGGCTTGCTCGGAACTCGCCTGCACGGGGAGGCTGCACGCTCGACGGGATGAACGTACTCGAAACGACCTCGTTCCAGTACGGGAGGCGATCCGCCATCGCCATCCCGTCCGTGGTGAAGCAGGAGCTCGTCTGCATATTGCACTCCAGGACAAGAAACGCTGCGCTAGGAGGAAAACTTTTGTGGCTTTTGCATCCTACATTGCGATGCCCGCAGCGACACATAGGTCTTGCACGGGGTCCCGCATGTCCGTCGGGCGCCTGAACGCAGACACATGCCGAAGTGCAGAGGCATCGGCGTCAGTCGTAGCGAAAACGGCAAATAGGACGAACTACCACGAGAGGAAGACATGAAGATCGAGCCGGGACTGGCCATCGCGACTGCGGCAACGCAGTATGCCGAACGCACCGCACTGGTGACGGACGACGGACAGGAAACATACTTTGAACTCAACAGGCAGGCGAACAAGGCTGGTTCCGCAATCGCTGATCGACTAAAAATCCCGCGGGGCAGCGCCATCGGGGTTTTGTCGTACAACCGAAGGGAAATTGTTCACTGCTGGCTCGGTTTCGACAAGTTCGGATTTCCTCGCGTCGCCTTGCATGCGCATCTCCCGATCCAGACTCACATCGCGACTTTACGTGCCGCGAAGGCGCGGGTTCTGGTGTTCGATGTGCGGTTCGCGCAGGCGATCGCCGAGCATCTCGACGCGCTCAAGGCCCTCCATCTGGTCGGCATCGGTGCAGAACACGAGGTGCCTGGATGGGCGACTCCCTTTGCCACTCTGCTAGATCAAGCGAGTGACGAGGAGCCGCACTTCGAGGTGGACGATGACGCTCCCTACTATCTTCAGCCGACGAGCGGCACTACTGGCATGCCCAAGCTCTGGGAAATGTCCCACCGCGCATGGCTGGCGATGGTCTCGCAGAATCTGGAGCACCTGGACTCCTTTGGTCCCAACGCGGGCTCTCTCTCCAAGGACGACGTGTGCCTGCATTTCCATTCTCTGCAATGGTGCAGCGGTGCACACAATCTCTACCCGCACCTCGTCCGGGGAGCCCGGAACGTGATACTGGACGACGAGCGGTTCGATCCAGGGAGGGTGGTCGATGCAATCGTGCGACACGGGGTCACCAATGCCTTCGTGCCAGGCCCCCTGCTACCTCAGCTCCTCGACGAAATCGAATCGCGCGGCGGCATCGAGCACTGCCTGCGCAGGCTGATCGTCTTCTTTGCCACGCCCGAGCTGCTGCAACGGACCAGCCGGTTGCTGGGCGACGTGTGGTGCCATGCGTACGGTGTCACTGAGATGGGAGGCGTCGCGACGCGGTTGCTGTGGAGCGATGTAGAGGACGATGAACGCCGCTGGGGAAGCATCGGCCGACCCGCGTCGTTCCTATTTCAGCTGGACGTCGTCAATGATCTCGGCGAACGGCAGGCGCCGGGCGAAGTTGGCGAGATCCGCGCACGCAGTCCAATGTCTCGCGGTCGTTACGTAGACCGGCTGGATCTTTCAGCACTCGACGCCAATGACTGGTTCAAACCCCGCGATTTGGCCTACATGGACGAGTGTGGTTTCGCCTACTACGTCGATCGCTGCACCGACGTCATCAACATCAACGGCCGCACCGTCTACCCACATACGGTCGAAGAACAGATCCTTGCGCACCCGAGCGTGCGGCAGTGCGGCGTCGTCGCGGTGCGCATCGGCGGGGTGGATCGCCTGGTGGCGGGCGTCGCGCTGCGTCCCGGCGCCGAATCCGGCGACGCCATGGCAGCCGAAATCCGTCTTGCCGGTTGTAAGAGACTAAAGCCCCACGAGACACTGCACGCCGTGTTCATCCTGGACGAGCTGCCGACCGTGCTCTCCGGCGCGAAGGTTAGACGCGCCGACCTGCAGGCGCAGCTCACGGCACGGCATGCGGGTTGACATGCAGCTGATCGCAGGACAGCTCACCCACCATGGATTGATGCGCGCAGGCCACCAGCGCATCCTCTCTAGAGTTGATGGCAGCGGAAAGACGGGTTTCGAACTGGCTGCGGTCGTGGCTGCATTGGCTGGCAATCTGGCAGAGCGTGGCCTGCGCCGGAAGCGCATCGGCCTTTGGTATTCGAACAGCATCGCTGCCGTCGAAGCATTTCTCGCCGTGGAGTGGCTGGGGGGGGGGGGGGGGGGCGCCGATCCCGCCCTAGCGGTGGACGAAGCGCGCAAGCTCTTTCTGGCGGCAGGGGTCGACCGCATCGTCGCCGATCCGGAGCACGCAGATCTGCTCGGAGGCGATGCGCTGGTGCACAGCGACGCAACGCCACTGGAGGGGACGGCTCTCTCGCCCGGTGAGTGGGTTCGCGACGAACCTGCCGTCGTCTACCCAAGGCAGATCACAAACGGCGAGCTGGTGGCTGTCACGATGTCGTACCGGAACTGGGCTGCATCGCTGACGACGAGCATGCGTCTATTCATGACGGGCGCATACGGCGCTCCCGTTAGCGGCGACGACCACTTTCTTACGACCCAGCAGATCATTCATGGGACTTGTCAGATCGGGACATTTCCTTTCATCGCCATGGGCCTGCCGCAAGTCGTACTCCCTCGCTTCGATGTCGCCACCGTCTTGCGGGCGATCTCGGATCACAAAGTGACTTCCGTGGTGTTGATCTCAGAAATGGTCAAGCGGATCAGTGCCGCTGAAGGCGTGGACATGTACCCGCTGCACCGTCTTCGTCGGGTCGTCTATGGCGGTGCACCTCTGGGCGTCGATGAGTTGCAGATAGCGATCGATGCGTTCGGGCCTTCGCTGCACCAGATCTATGGTCGCATGGAAGCAGGCTGGCCCTTGTCGATCCTGCGTGGGGACGAGCTTTGCCACGACGGCAGATTGCGCGAAGACCGAATGAACAGCTGCGGACGCCCGATCGCCGGCATCGAAGTCACCGTCGGCGGACATCATGACGGCCCAGCCGAAGGGGAACTGTGCGTTCGTGCCGATACCGTCGTCAAGGAGTTCGCCGACAACGACGGCTGGTGCCACACAGGCGACATCGTCCGTCGAGACGGCGACGGGTTCCTGTTCCATTTGGGACGATCTGATCGCCAGATCAATTGCGCTGGATACCACATCTATCCCGAGGAGATCGAAGAGGCTCTCATGGCAATTCCCGGGATTCGTCAGGCACGCGTTACAGGCGAGGACATGCCACCTTGGGGCATCACGCTGGTTGCTGAACTGGTGACCGAGGACTCGCAAGCCTCCGACGAGGAATGGACGCAGCGCATTCGCGCCGAACTCGGGATGCGCCTTGCCAAATTCAAGGTCCCCCGCGTTGTTCGAGTGCTCTCCGCCTGATCAACGCCAGCCGCGGCTGTAGCGGAACTCCATTTACTTCAGATAGGACATCTAGATGACAACTTCTGAAATTGCCAAGTACAAGGTCGCCGCCGTTCAGGCGGCCCCAGAGTTTCTTAATTTGGACAAGGGCGTCGAGAAGGCGGTCCGCCTTATTGAAGAAGCCGCGAAAAACGGCGCCAAGCTGATTGCGTTTCCCGAGGTCTGGCTTCCGGGGTACCCGTGGTGGATCTGGCTCGACTCGCCTGCATGGGGCATGCAGTTTGTCCAGAGGCATTTCGAGAATGCCCTGTTGGTGGGAAGTCCGCAGTGGGAACGCCTATGCGCTGCTGCTGCCGAGCACAGGATATTCGTTGTCCTCGGGTTCTGCGAGCGTCAGGACGGTACGCTGTACATTGCTCAAGCCATCATCGACGATGAAGGGCGAGTCGTGAGCACCCGTCGAAAGCTCAAGCCAACGCATGCCGAAAGGACTGTCTACGGCGAGGGCGATGGAAGCCATCTTTCGGTGCATCAAACGAGCATCGGCCGCATTGGCGCACTGTCTTGCGCCGAGCACATTCAACCGCTCAGCAAGTACGCCATGTATTCGCAGAATGAGCAGATCCATGTGGCGGCTTGGCCGAGCTTTTCAGTCTACAGAGGGGCAGCCTTTCAGCTGAGCCCGGAAGCCAATCTGGCTGCAAGCCAAGTGTATGCGCTCGAGGGCGGCTGCTATGTGCTGGCTCCTTGCGCGTTGGTGTCCAAGGAAATGCTGGAGATGCTGGCTGACACGCCGCAGAAACGGCAGCTGCTGCTTGAAGGTGGGGGATTCGCGCAGATCTTCGGTCCGGACGCCAAGCCGCTGTGCGAGCCGTTTCCGGAGACGCAAGAGGGCTTGCTCTACGCCGATGTAGATCTTGGCTTCATCGGCGTGGCCAAGGCGGCATATGACCCCACCGGACACTATTCCCGCCCCGATGTCGTTCGGCTGCTGTGGAATTCGAAGCCGGCGACCCGCGTTCACAGCTTCCAGGCCGACCCCACCGAATACAACACCCAAGGCGAATGAGTGAATTTACCGAGAAAGGAGACATCCGTGTCCGCGAGAACAATCTTGTCTATTCTCAAGTCCCGTCCTGCGGCCGCGGCCTTTGGCCTCGTGGCGCTTGCGCTCACCACTCAAGCACAGGTACATGCCGAGCGCATCGCACCCAATCCAGGTTCCGCCAATAGCGTCTGGATGGTCAAGAACGCCGGCGCACCGATCAACACCGAGTACCACGACGGCTGGGCCACGATCACGGGTGACGGACTGACCTTGTACTTCTCGTCGAATCGGCCAGGCGGCGTGGCGCCCGCGAACGCGGAGGACGGATGGTACATGGGCAAGGACGGCACACCAACGCGCTATAGCGTGTACGTAAGCCACCGCGCAACACGCAGTTCTCCTTGGGGCGATCCGAAGTTGCTGCCCAGGGGCGTGAACAGCGGCTATGCGGATCACAGCGCGCTCCAATCCGATGATGGTCATTGGCTGTTCTTCGCAAGCGATCGGCCCGGGGGGTGCGGTGGACTCGATCTGTATGCCAGCTACCGTAGAAACATCAGAGACGACATGGCATGGGAGCAGCCAGTCAATCTCGGTTGCGAGAACGATGGCGGGCCGAACAGTTCAGGAATCGATTCCTGCCCCAACTACGACGGAAAGGCCAACATCTACTTCACTTCTGCGAAGGATGCGAACCCGGTCAATCTCGATTTCAAGGTCACCCGCTTCGACCGACTCACCCGCAAGGCAGGCGCTGCGAGAATCCTGCCGAACAGCATCCCGGACATGGATGGTCACATTGACCCCAAGCATCGCTATGTGTGGGCGATCTACCCGGACGGCGTTGGCGGCAGCGACATCTGGCAATTTGAGGCTGGTGCGAATGCCAGGGACCCGTCGCAATGGAAGAAGCCTATCAAGCCTCTGCCCTCGCTGATCAACACCAAGTATGAAGATCAAATGCCAGCAGTCACTGGGGACGGCGAGATTCTGACTTTCGTGTCTGATCGTCCTGGTGGCAAGGGCGGCCTGGACATCTATGAAGTCGTTCGCGCGCGCGAAGACCGCAGAACGGCAAAATAAGAGCGAACCAAGACCCCGCGAGGCCAGTGCCGCGCTGCGCGGGTAAGCGGCAATGCTTCCGAGTTGCTCAGCGAGGCGGCGCCGCGGAACTTCCCGTGCTAGACGTCGTGCGTAGCGCCTTGCCGCCATACCGCCCGCGCTGGCCGGTGCGCGCCTCCAGGTCGTCCAGCAGCGCCCGCTGCGCGGCGCTGTTGTGACGCCGCTCCAAGTATGCAGCGGAGAGCCACATACCGGTGCATCCATAGCCCCGCAACACCGCGTCAGTTCGCCTTGGTCCCTCTGCGGCTGCACCACCAGCGAGGGCACATAGATCACGCCAAAGCCATGCGCCTGGATCAGCGGCGGACCTTCGGACGCTTCCTTGCGGCTACGCACGGGCACGTCGATCGGAAATCCCTTGCCCTCGAAGCGCCATATGGGGTGCGTTCCACTGCGCGAATGGTCTGCCAACGCCTTTCCTGGAAGTGCCTCGGCTTGGGGGTGAAGCGCACGCCTCAAAGCCACCCGAAGAAATCACAGACTGCCTGCCGTTGTGCCAACGTGTCGCGCTCACCCAGCGCCATTACCTCCTGGGTGAAAGGAGCCTCGAACAACAGGTAGCTCGCCAGAGCGGAACCGCTCAGGTCACTGCTCGCGCTGGACGAACCCACGCCGCGCAACAGCGCGCGCACCGTTCGCGGCAGGTACTTCTGGTGCCGAGCCGCGATGTCGTCAATGCGCTCGCTTGGCGCGATCACCAGCGCCTTCACCGACCGCAGTGAGGTGGCCAGGCGCTGCCCCAGCGTCATCATTTCCAGGGTACGGTTGACGCGCTCCATACGCTCGATGTCCACCGCGAGCGAATCGAGAAAGACGTTCGACAGCACGTGCCCACCAACTTGAGCCAGTGTCGGGTAACCGCCATCACGCACGATTCGCCCACGCGGTTCATGCAGCCGACCGGCACCAACGATGAGCATACGCTGCGCACCGAGATGGATCGCCGGCGAGATCGGTGAGGTTTGCCGCATCGAGCCGTCGCCGTACCAGCCGGCGTGCTCCGCATGCTCGATACGCTGTGCTGGAAATACGAAGGGGATCGCCGCCGAAGCGAGCAGGTGCTCCAGCCCCAGTCGCATGGGTACGGCCAGCCGCTGCGAGCGTTCATAGCCCGTCATGTCGCCGGTGGCCTCAAAGAAGGTGAGGTGTTCGCCGCTGGTGTAGCTGGACGCGCCTAGCGCCAGCGCGTGCAGATGACGCTCGGCCAGCATGCGCGGTAGCAGTTCCAGCGGCGCCCAATGTCGCAGCAGTTCGGCCAAAGGTTCATTGTCCAGCAGCGAACGTGGCCCTTCTTTGCGCCAGCGCGCCAACATCCAGCCTACCGAAATCGCGCTCAGCCACTGTGCACCGCTGCGGGCGATACCAAGCGCATCGGTGCGATACACCTGATCAGCGCGAAAGTTTCGCCAAACTGCGGCGATTGTCTCCACGCCCGCATCAAAGGAGTCTGCCCGGCAGGCTAAAGCGGCGGCATTGATTGCACCTGCCGAAGTACCGCATAGGATGCCGAATGGGTTCGGAGCCCCGTCGCCCAGACGTTCGCGGCGCAATCTCACCAGACCCTGCAACACGCCAACCTGGTAGGCAGCGCGTGCACCGCCACCGGACAGAACGAGCGCCGTCTTCTCGGCGCTCATGGCGGGCCTAGTATGTGCCACCGCAGGCACCCGAGTATGCCCGGCCGCCTTCACCACGGGAGAGAGAAGCGCAAGGACATAAAGTTCTCACCCGGATTGGGTTTCTTGATGCCGGCATTCGAGAAGTGCTGTACACGCAAGGAAACCTCGTAGGCCTTTTCCGGCCCAAAGCGGTAGCCAATTGCCAGCACTTCCGTGAACTGGAAGGCCGTGCTGAATCGACGCTGCCCTGAGTTGTAGAGACCGTCCAAGACGCTCCCTCCCAGGCCTGCCTCAAAGAACCAAGGAGATTTCGGTCCGGCGGGCTGGTAGCGCCAAGCCATCAGGGCTCCAAGCTGGGAATAGCCGCCTGTTGTGCCATCAGCATGGTGCGACCTCCAATGGCCACCCCATAGATCCCAATGCAGGGTCAGCGGACCCGCATCACGACTGATGCCCTTGAAGAGGCCAGAAGGCACCATCACGCCCACGTTCATTGCGCGTGTTGCGTCGCCTTGCAAAGAAGTCGCTCCAGCCTGCACATACATCTTCGCGTCGACAAAGCGAGCCTGGGCCGCAGAAACAGCCGGCAGAGCACCTACGGCCGTGCCAAAGAGAATGCGCACGCCGTGTTCAATGACAGTGCCGCGATGCCCACCACCGTTGCAGGTCCTCAGTCCGGCGAGCCTATCTGTGGTTTCTGAGCAAGGTGTCATGACCCAGCGTCCCTTCATATCCTTTGTTGCGCGAGCAGCTGGGTCATCGGTCCGTCTTCGACCCAGCCTTTAGCTCCTTCACGAACTGATATAGATGCGGCAGGAACGAAGACAGAAGCGGGTTATCCTTGTTTGCCAGGATCGCCCAGGCAAACAGCTTCAACCCGACCGCAAATGCCGCCGCGTCATCTTGGCTACTGAAGTCACCTCTGCTGCGAAGCCATGTCACGACGGAGATGATGTCGTCATGATTTCCGGCCTCAAATTGCAGAGGCTTGCGATCGCTGGGGATGCCATGCGAATCAGTCAACTGCTCCACAGTTACGCGATATCGGTATTGCCTCATTTGTATGGCTCCTCATGCTGGACGAATGGCGCTATTCACCGATGTGGATCCTCGGCGTCACGGACATACCGACGCGCAAATTCGCGGCACCAGGCTGGTCGGGGTCAATGCGAATGCGCACGGGTAGGCGCTGGACGATCTTGGTGAAGTTGCCCGTGGCGTTGTGTGGCGCGACGGCCGAGTAGCTGACGCCACTGGCCGGTCCGAGGCTCTCCACGGTGCCCTTCAGTACGGCCCCCGGCAAGGCGTCCACCTTGATGTCCACCGACTGCCCTGGCTGCACACGTGCCAATTGCGTTTCGCGGAAGTTGGCCGTGATGTAGACCGCATCGAGCGGGATCACCGCCACCAGCGGCTTGCCAGCATTCACGAATGCGCCGACGCGCACTGACTTCTGACCGATGAGGCCGCTGATGGGCGCTGTGATTTGGGTATAGGAGAGCTTCAACTCCGCCGCGTCCTGCGCCGCCTGCGCTTGGGAAAGTGCAGCCTTGGCTTTTTCAAGATCGGCTTTGAGGATGTCCGTCTGTTGCCGTGCCGCTTGCAGGCCCGCGCGGTTCCTGTCTCGGCTGGCCAGCCGAATGGCCAACTGCGCCTCGGCCTGTTGGCGCGCTTGGATCGAACCTGATCCGTCTGAAGCCAGGTTCCGATAACGCCTTTGGTTGGCCTCTGCCAATTTGAGTTCTGCGTCGTCCACCGCGACTGTCGCCTGAGCCTGACGTATGGCGGTCTCCTGCTGCGCCACGCGCGCGGCAAGCCCCGCGACGCTGGCCTTCGCGGCGGCGACTTGTGCCTTTGCCGCGTCCACCGCAACGATGAAGTCTCGATCGTCGATGGCCGCAAGCAGATCCCCGGCTTTCACTGGTTGGTTTTCTTCGACCAGCACCTTGCCGATCACTCCCGACACCTGGGGGGCGACGAGGGTGAAATCGGCCTGTACATAGGCGTCGTCCGTGGATTGGGTCGATGCGCTGGATTCGGGGCGATTCAGATAAATGACACAGCCCACTGCCACTGCGAGGAGCAGCACGGCACTGGTGATCTTGGCTTTTTTCGGCATGGCCATGGCGGAACTATCCTTGGGACGACGATGTGGATTGCGAAGCGGGGGCCTGCAAAATGGGAGCGGGAATGTAGGTCAGTCGCAATACGAAGGGGACCATCACCAGCGCCAAGACGCCCAGGACGCGATAGGCATCCGCGACCGACAGTACCAGTGCCTGCTGGGCGATGACTCCCATCAGTTGAGCGGGCTCCAGGGCAAGCGGAACGGAGTTGCCTACCAATGCAGCGTGATCCAGCAGCATTTCCGCGTGGACCCGCTGACTCACGGTCACAAGTTGCCCAACCACGGCGCCCCCGATTAGCGACCCCAGGGCGCGCAGCGTGTTGATGTTCCCCGACACATACGGGCCTTCGCTGGGGTGCACGACACTGGTACCCAGGAACAGCAGCGAGACGACCGCCATGGGCTGGCCAAAGGCTTGCAGCGTCTGCGTCAGCACGAACTGGTCGCGGTTCCAGTCGGAAGTCAGTTGCGCGCCAAGGAAGCACGCCAGGCCGATCAATAGCAGGCCGCCCGCGAACACGAATCGGGCATCGACCCATTTCCGGTACAGGAACAGCGCCACCACGGAACCCAGGGCGAGTTGAGGCAGCGCGACGATCAGCCCGATCGGTGCCATCTGAAGCGGTCGGTAGCTCTGCAGTGGCCCGAGAAAGGTCATTGGCAACATCACGCCGGAGGTCAGCACGACCAGAAGGCAGATGAACAAGGTGAAGCCCAGCGCCAGGTTGCGGCGGCTGAGCATCTGCAACTTGATGAACGGCGTGGGGTGATACCACTCCGTTAGCAGATAGGCCCCCAGCAGCGTCAGCCCGGCCACCAGCGAGACGACGATGAGGGGTGAATTGAACCAGTCCAGCCGAACGCCCTGATCCAAGGCGACGGCAATCAGGCCGAATGCCGGTGCGCCGAAGGCCATACCGGGCCAGTTGGCCTGCGGGAAACGGTCTGTCTGGATGGGGTCTTTGGGCAGGCCCCATCCGATCGTCAAGGCGGCAATCGCCGCGAGCGGAAGAATCTGCCAGTACACCCAGCGCCAATCGAACAGGCCATCCGTCCATTGCCCCGCCAGCCAGATCGAGAGATTGGGCGAGAAGGTGGCCGTCAGTGCATACAGCGCCAGTCCGTGCAGTCGGATGGGGGGCGGCAGAAACTTCAACGCCGCCATCATCAGCACGGGAATCATTGTGCCGCTGGCGATGCCCTGCAGAAACCGCATGGCCAGCAGCAGATCGAGGTCATGGATGAAGGGGATGCACACCGCCAGCAAAGTGCACGTGCCAATCATCCACAACTCGAAGCGGCGCACTGAAAGCGTGACGGCGAACCACGCTGAAAATGGCATGGCGATCACTTCGCCCGCGCTATAGACGGTGGTGAGCCAGGAGGCATCGTCCAGGCCGAAGCCCAGCGCGCCACGCACGTCGGCCAGTGCCAGCGCGCCCACGCGGTTGTTCAGTCCGGCCATCATGGCCGCGATGAGGATGCCGACCAGTCCCGCAATCGCCCGCTTCGGAGGGGCTGCCGCAGCGGTTGCCGCGGGCGGCGGCGCCGTCGACGACTGCGACGCTGCGGCGCTCATTGGTCAACCTTCGATTGCGAGGTGGCCGACGACACAGCGGTCGTCAGCGACGCGTCGCCGCCGGTCTGCTGCTCGGAAGAGAATGCGCCGGGGTCCCAGCCACCGCCCAGGGATTTGTAGAGATTGACCAGGGTGAGCGCGGCGTTGGTCGCGCTGGCATTGAGGCTGGTCTGGCTTGCGAGGACACCGCGCTGTGCGGCCAGGACGTTCAGGTAGTCGGCAGCGCCTTCCTGATAGCCGCGCTCGGCAGCATGCAGCGCCTGCTGGTTCTGCTCGTACGAAACCACCAACTCGGCATGGCGGTTCTGCTGGGCTGCCCAGGCGTCCAGGGCGTTGTCCACTTCATGCCAGGCTTGCAGCACCGTCTGCCGGTAGCCGATGGCGGCAGTTCTTTGCCGTGCCTCGTTCAGCGCCAGGCGCTGCTTCAGACGCCCGCCCTGGAAGATGGGAAGATAGACCGTGGGGCCGACGGAGAAGAACCGGGAATCCCAACTGTCGAGGTCGTTGAACTCGAAGGCTTCGACGCCGACCCTGCCTTTGAGGCCGATTCGCGGGTAGAAATCGGCTTTGGCGACGCCGATGGCTGCCGTCGCAGCATGGAGCTGGGCTTCGGCGCGCTGTATGTCCGGCCGCCTGTGCGCCAATTCGGAGGGCAGGCCCACCGGCACATTGGAAGGAAGCGACGGCAGAGGCATCGCTTCAAGCAACTGCGCATCGAGGGCGCGCGGCTGCTCTCCCAGCAGCAATGCCAGGACGTTCATCAGCGTGTTGCGGCGCTGGACCAATTCGGGTACCAGCGCCTCGACCGTTGCCAGTTGCGCGCGCGCCGAAGCGGTTTCAAAACGTGTGGCGACGCCATTGCGCTCACGGCTTTCGGCAAGGCGGAGCGTGCGATCGGCAACCTCCAGGTTCTGCCGGGTGATGTCCAGTTGCGCTTGCGTGCCGCGCAATTGGAGATAGGTACGGGCCACCTCGGCGGACAGGGCCACGCGTGCCGCCTCGCGCTCATACACCGTGGCCTCGAAGGCGGCCGCGGCGCTTTCGCGCGATCGACGCGCGCGGCCCCATAGGTCGAGTTCCCAACTGGCGTCGAATCCCAACTGCCAGAAGTCGCTCGCGCTCGTCGGAGCACCCAACGCGGCAAACTTGCCGTGCTCGCTGATGGCCTCGCGGGAATAGCCCGCCGAAGCACCCACACTGGGCAGCAGCAGCGAGGAGGCAATCCCCAACTGCGCCCGACTTTGCTCGATGCGCTCGGAAGCCATCTGCAGGTTCAGGTTGCCCGCCTGCGCACGGGCTTGCAGATCCGCCAGTACGTCATCGTTGAACAACGTCCACCATGAAGACGGGAAGTTCGCGGCGGATGTCTCCTGAGCCTGCGCGTAGTCCGCCCTGGGCGACAGTTGAACGGCTGCGAGCCTGTCGTCGGGTTTCACGAAGTCAGGACCAACCGCGCAACCGACCAGGGAGATCGTGCAGAGTGCCGTGCCTGCCTGTCGCAGCAGTTGTGAGAGCAGCGGTTGTGACGTCATGAAAGTTCACCCAATATACGAATAGTACCGAACCGCTCGGTTTGACATAAAAGAAAAGTTAACCAGCAGTTCAAATAAATTCCGAGCATCCTCATAACTTCGGATGCTCAGCGGCGGCGTGGTTGAGTTTGACCGTACCGAGCGGTTTGGTACTATACCGATTTCGGGGCGTTGTGTCAAAACACCCCAAGCAGGTGCGATGCATGGATCAAGCCATGACCGCCATACCGCCGAGCGGCGGACTGGTTGGTTGTGGCATTGTGATCGCCGAAGGCCGCGCTTGCGCAGGCTCTTGCAGAGGCATTCACTCTGGCCAGCCTGGCAGGCCATACAAACGGTGGTGGCCGACTAGCTGACCAACGCAGCGGCGGCACGCAGCGCCTGAAATTGGCGTAGGCGTAGTAGCAAAATTTCTCGAGCGAATCGGCGCAGCGCTGGACGCCATCACCACGGCGGGCCTTCTGATGACCTGCATCACTTCGAGCGGCGTCAGCACAGCGCGGTTTCCCCTGCCGCGACGCCATCAGGCGCCCGGAGCACGGGGCGAGTTGGTGGCCGGAATAGTTGCACGGCACGCCCAGATCGGTCGTGGTACCGAGCGTTTCGGGGGGCGCTATTCATCCATCCATCAGCTCCAGCACAGCCTGCACGAGCCGGCTCTCCGGATCTTCGAAGCCCGCGACTGCCGTGAAATGGTTGCAGTTGTGCTGATCCAACTGGCGAACCTGTGCGCCTGCGGCGCGCCAAGCATCGGCAAAGGCAGTCGACTGGCGCTGAAAATCTGGAGGCTCGTCGCCGCCGACGGTGATCACCAGAGGGAATCGCGAGGTATCGGTCGGCACATGGAACAAGGGACTTTGGCGAAAAATGGTGTCGTGGTCTAGTTGGAGCTTGGGCTGCAACCACGAATAGCGGAACGGTGTCAGGTCGAAAAGTCCACTAACAGGGACATCGCCTTTGACGAGGTCTGGCGGTAGACCATAGTCAGCTTGCCAATCAGTGAGAGCGATCATGCCGACTTGATGGCCGCCTGCGGAATGGCCGGCGACGTAAATTCGGTCTGGATCAACGTTGTAGCGCTGCGCGTTACGGTACAACCAAGCCACGGCAGCGCGGCTCTGTCGGATGATTTCATCGATCGATGCCTTGGGGCACAGGTGTAGTTGGTCACCGCCACGGTTACGCCGTGCGGTACAAGTCCGCGCGCCATAAGGCTCCATTCCTTGCTGGTAGTCGAGCTCCACCAGCCACCGTGGATAAAGACGACGAGAGGCGAGCCGGTGCGACTGGACGGAAAAATGTCGACAGTCTCATCCACGGTGGGACCGAAGCGCTCGTCCAGATAGCAGTCCAACTCGCTGCGCGCCAGCTTGCTGTGCGCCAGCTTGCTGTGCGCCAGCTTGCTGTGCGACGTGACCCATTCCCAGATGGCGCGCATATCCTGGGGCGCCTCGCAGTCGCATTGGAGGTCGATTTCTTCTTGCGTAGTGAACTCCCGATACAGCTTCATATGTAGTCTCCTGTGGATCGGCTCAATAGGTTCGGCATGGGTAATGCGTTTTCCCAAACGCCTAGAGCGGAGCGAGTAGCTGCTCCCCGATGCCATTCGTCTAACCGCTAGCTACGTTGTCGTCTGTTGTGCCAAATCGAGCGCCACATCGACGATCATGTCTTCTTGCCCACCAACCATACGACGCTTGCCAAGCTCCACCAGAATATCGACCGTCTTCAGACCATACTTGTGACCGGCGGCCTCGGCGTGCCGCAGGAATGAGCTGTAGACACCGGCATAGCCGAGCGCGAGCGTCTCTCGATCAACACGCACTGGACGATCTTGCAGAGGGCGAACGATGTCATCGGCGGCATCCATCAATCTGTACAGGTCCGTACCATGCTGCCAGCCCATGCGTTCCGCGGCGGCGATGAATACCTCCAACGGCGCATTCCCGGCACCCGCGCCCATGCCAGCCAGGCTTGCGTCGACACGGATAGCGCCTGCTTCTACGGCCACGATGGAATTGGCCACGCCGAGGCTGAGATTGTGATGCGCATGAATCCCAATGGCAGTTTCCGGCTGCAAGACTTCACGCAGCGCGAGAACACGATCTCGAACATCGTTCATGTTCATCGCGCCGCCGGAATCGACGACATAGCAGCAGGTCGCGCCGTAGCTTTCCATGAGCTTGGCCTGCTCAGCCAGAGCTTGCGGCGAGGACATGTGACTCATCATTAGGAAGCCCACCGTGTCCATGTCCAGCTTGCGAGCGAGTTCGATGTGCTGGCGCGACACATCGGCTTCAGTGCAGTGGGTGGCGACACGCACGATGCGCGCGCCGGCGTTGTACGCGGCCTGCAGATCATGCACGGTGCCTATGCCTGGCAGCAGGAGTGTCGCGATCTTGGCGTGCTTCACAACATCGGCTACAGCTTCGATCCATTCCACGTCGGTGTGAGCGCCAAAGCCGTAGTTGAAGCTCGAACCCTGAAGGCCATCCCCGTGCGCGACCTCTATGGAGTCAACGCGGGCCTCGTCCAGCGCCAGGGCGATCTGACGTACCTGAGGCACAGAGTATTGATGGCGGATAGCGTGGCTTCCATCGCGCAAAGTGACGTCGGAAATATAAAGCTTGGACGCTGCGGCGTTCCCGTTGATGCTCATCGTTGTGCTCCTCGTTCAGGCGGCGACCGTCCCGGCCGTCATCCGTGCTGCCATTTGTTCGGCTGTGCGAAGGCCGGCGCTGGTCATGATGTCGAGATTTCCCGCGTAAGCCGGCAAGTAGTGCGCTGCGCCTTCGACTTCCAGGAAAATGCTGGTTTTCAGGCCGGAGATGCGGCCCACGCCTGGCACGTTCAGGTTCTCGACACGATCAAACTGCACGGTCTGCTTCAATCGATATCCTGGCACGTAGCTCTGGACATCGGCGGCCATCCGGGCAACCGAATCGGCAATAGCTGCTTCGTCAGCCACGTCGCTGAGCGTGTACACGGTGTCGCGCATGATCAAGGGCGGATCGGCGGGGTTCAACACGATGATGGCCTTGCCTTTCGATGCGCCACCCACAACTTCAATGGCCTTTGAGGTTGTCTCGGTGAACTCGTCGATGTTGGCCCGAGTCCCTGGCCCGGCACTCTTACTAGCGATAGAAGCCACGATCTCGCCATAGTGGACCTGGGTCACGCGAGAGACCGCGGCTACCATGGGGACAGTTGCCTGGCCGCCGCAAGTCACCATGTTGACGTTCAGCGCATCCAAGTTCTGTTTGCCATTGACTACGGGGATGCAGTACGGACCGATGGCGGCCGGCGTCAGGTCAATGACGCGGATACCGGGTTTGTACTTGCGCAGCAGTGCATCGTTGTGGACGTGAGCCCCGGCGCTCGTAGCATCGAACACGAAGTCGATTTCCTCGAAGATGGGCAGACGCGTCAAACCCTCTACACCTTCGTGTGTGGTGCCTACGCCCAGGCGAGAAGCACGGGCAAGACCGTCCGAGGCAGGGTCGATCCCCACCATGGCCCCTACTTCGATGTGACGGCCGTGACGCATGATCTTGATCATCAGGTCCGTGCCGATGTTTCCGCTGCCGATGATGGCGGCTTTGAATTTTCGGGTCATAGAGAACTCCAGATATAGACGCTGCAAGTGCGGTGGTGCGCTTGACGCGCAAGACCCCAATCAAACCAGTTGAAAGCTAACGCTCCCCAAGCCCTGCATGCGCATCGAAATGTGCTGACCGGGATAGATCCACTCCGCGGGCGTCGCCCCCCCGGCCAGAACGATCCAACCGGCCTCCAAGGGTTCGTTCGCAGCGGCCGAAACCCGCGCTGCGGCGACCAGCGAGCGCAGCGGATCGCCGAGCAGCGCCGCCGTGGAGCCGACCTGCACGGCGCGGCCGTCCAGGCTCATGACCAGCCCCAGGTTGCCGAAGTCCGTGGCCGGCGAATGCCAGCCGCCAACCACGAAGCCGCTGGAAGACGCGTTGTCCGCGATGACCTCCGGCAGCGTGAACTTGAAGTTCTGATAGCGGGAGTCGATCACCTCCAAAGCAGGTGCAATCGCTTCGACCGCCGCCAGCGCCTCGGCTCCGGTGACATTGCCCGCCAGAGGCTTTTTCAGCAGGAATGCCAGCTCCGGCTCGACCCGGGGATGCACGAAACGCGAATGCTCGACATTGGAGCCCTCCTCCAATTGCATGGCGTCAGTCAATCGGCCCCAGATGACATCGGACAGCCCCATCTGAACCATCTTGGCCCGGCTGGTGAACCCCATCTTCACGCCGACACGCCGCTCGCCCCGCTCAAGTCGACGGGCGATGGAGCCGCGCTGGATCTCGTAGGCGTCGGGCAGGTTCAGTGTGTTGTCGGTGTCGAACTGTGGGACCTCGTGCGCGTATCTTGCGGCGTCGTCCAGGCGGATGATGATTTCTTCGTGCACGCTCATGCCGCAACTCCATTCATTTGGTTGGATTCAAACTCTGTGCGAACGCTTCCCACGCCATTGATGTGGCACTCGAACACGTCGCCCGGCTTGACCGCGACCATCGGGCCCAGCGCGCCCGAAAGGATGAGTTCGCCGGCACGCAGCGGCTTGCCCAGGCGGGACATGGTGCGCGCCAGCCAGACCACAGCGTTCAGGGGGGTGCCCAGGCAGGCCGCGCCTGCGCCGGTAGACACCGGCTCCCCGCGGCGCGACAGGCACATTCCTACCAAGCTCAGGTCCAGGCCACGGGGAGAAATCGGCGTCGATCCCAACACGTAGACTCCGCTCGAAGCGTTGTCGGCCACGGTATCGACGAACTTGATGTTCCAGTCAGCGATGCGGCTACCCACGATTTCCAGCGCTGGAACCACGTAGTCCACAGCCTGCAGGACCTCCTGGTGCGTAGGCTGCTCCGTGTCCAGGTCGCGGCCGAGGACAAAGCCGATTTCTGCCTCGACCTTCGGTTGATGAAGAATCGACAGAGGGATCGTCTCGGCATCGCCAAAGGACATGTCATCGAAGAGAGCACCGAAGTCGGGCTCGTCCACACCGAGTTGCTGTTGAACGACGACGGATGTCAGGCCGATCTTGCGACCGACCACGCGCCGGCCCAGCGAGATTCGCCGTTGTGTGTTGATGCTCTGGATCGCGTAAGCGTCGTCCACGTTCATGTCCGGGAACGTGTCGCGCAGGGGCGCGATCGGTTTGCCGCTTTGCATCGCCTGATAAAGAGACTGAGCGGCCTCTTCGCGTTGTTGTGGTGTCACGATAGAACCTTCCTCTATGCGTCTGGGGCCGGCGGCTTGTAGGCCACTGCCTTGATTTCGATGCGCAGCATCGGGTGAGGCAGCTGATGGACAGCCACCGTAGTGCGGGTTGGACCGTCGTAGCCGAAGTACTCGGCGTAAACCTCGTTGTAGCCCTTGAAGTCGCCCATATCGACCAAGTAGGCCGACAGCTCGACCAGATCCGTCAGATCCGCGCCTGCGGGCTGCAGGATGGCCCGGATGTTCTCGATGACCGCGCGGGTCTGCGCACGGATATCTGCATCCAGGACGCCCATGGGGTCGGCCTCGGCGCCGACAAAGCTGTTGTCGGGACGGCGCGAGCTGGTGCCTGAGACAAAAAGAAAATCGCCGGCGCGCTTGATGTGGGGAAACTTGCCGCGCGGCTGCGAGCGGCCTTCAACCACGGCCGACGATGTAGCGCCCGTGCTCACGGTCTTATCTGTCATGGGAGCCATCCGGCGCATCTACATGGATGCAGACATTCGTGAGCTCGGAATAGAAGTTCAGCGAGTGGAGCCCCCCCTCACGGCCGATACCCGACAGGCCGCTGCCACCGAACGGGGTTCGCAGGTCGCGCAGGAACCAGGCATTGACCCAGGCGACGCCCACGTTCATGGACTGCGCGACGCGATGAGCCTTGTTCACATTGCTCGTCCAGATCGTCGCGGCCAAGCCATAGGGCGTCGCGTTCGCGCGCTGGATAACTTCTGCCTCCGAGTCGAAGGGCGTGACGTGACCAATCGGCCCAAAAATCTCTTCCGTGACGCATCGTGCGTCGTCGGGCAGGCCGGCGAGTAGTGTCGGTTCAACCCAGAAGCCGCCATCGAGCTGGTTGCCGAAAGAGGGTGTTCCGCCGCCTGTGATGAACTCTGCGCCTTCCTCGCGCGCCAGCGCGTAGTAGCTGAGCACCTTGTCGCGATGGGCGGCAGAGATGACAGGCCCCATGCACGTCGCCTCGTCGGTGGGGTCACCGAGCTTGATCTGTTTCGCGCGTTCGGCAAGTGCCTTCACGAAGCGGTCATAGATTGGCCGCTCGACGAATATGCGCTCGGAGCACAGGCAGACTTGGCCGCTATTGAGGAATGCCGCGCGCGTCATGCCTGCCACGGTCTTGTCAAAGTCGCAGTCGGCGAAGATGATGGCGGCGTTCTTGCCGCCCAGTTCGAACGACACGGGCTTCACGCCTTCCGCAGCGGCGTGCATGATGGCGGTGCCCGTCTTCGACTCGCCCGTGAAGGTGATGGCATTGATGCCCGGATGCGTGGTGATGAACTCCCCAGCCGAGTTCGGGCCGAAGCCATGCACCAGGTTGAAAGCGCCAGCAGGTAACCCTACCGTCTGCATGACCTCGGCGAGCAGTGTGGCGGTTCCAGGCGTCTCCTCCGATGGCTTGGCCACCACCGCATTTCCGCAGGCCAGTGCGGGGGCGACTTTCCAGCTGAACAAGAGCAGCGGGAGGTTCCAAGGAGAAATGATGCCGACCACGCCCAAGGGCTTGCGCACGGCGTAGTTGATCGCATGGGAGCCGCCAGGCAGATCCGTGCGGAAGGTGTCCAGCGGGGCCGTCTTCAGAATATCCGCAAAGATGCGGAAGTTCGCGGCGCCCCGGGGAATGTCCAGTTTTGAGGCGAGCGGCACCGGGGTTCCCGTGTCGCTGACCTCGGCGGTCAGGAAGTCATCGGCGCGTCGATCAATCTCGTCTGCAATGCGATACAGCATGTCGGCCCGATCCGAGACGCTGGCCGAGCCCCAGCCGCGGACGGCCCGATGGCCGGCCGAGACAGCCTCATCAACCATCTCCCTGGTGGCCTCGTGCACATCGGCGAAACGAACGCCGGTCGCCGGATTGATCCCTGCAAACCGCTTGTCGCTCTCGACGAACCGGCCATTAATGAAGTTTTTGTACTGCTTCAAAACGAATGCTCCTTTGGAGGCAAATTTGGGCTTGCGCCGCAAGCCCTGTCGATAATGCGCTACTGGACGTCAAACTGGACAATAGCGCCACCACTGCCGTAAAGCGGGGCATACTCATGCACCGTCGCCTTCTTGAAACTGGCGTTCATGGCACCGAGCAGCCAATAGAAGTGCTTGAGGCCCATGTCGGGGCGAGCCTCGGTGGAGTACTGCGGAAGGATCGCGCGAATCGCCTCGATGTCGCCGCTTTCCATGAGCGCCAGCACTCGCTGGTTCCACTTGTCATCGGCTTCGGACAGGATGTGGTCTTTCTCCAGATCGATGTTCTCGCGGAACGCACTGTTGGACAGGCCACCTATTCCCAGCACGGCCGCGCGCTTGTCCTGCAACGCAGCCGAGGCGATCGCGCCCAGTTGCTCCGTTTGCTCGGCGCTGTGGTACAGGTTGTTCGCTGCGATGACGACCGGCAGGCTGGCTGAGCCGAAACCCATCAGCGTCGTGGCGGTGATCGTTCCGGTGTCGATCGGGAACTGGTCGTAATCGACACCGCGTGTCTTGATCCCCGCAGCATTGCAGGCGTCTACGCAGCGCTGGGCCAGGGCGCAGTCCGAGTGGATGTCGAAGGCCTGCTCGCCGAATTCGTGCCAGTTTTCATCCACGTGCACGCCGGTGCTGCGCGCGCGTGTGATCCACAGCTGGTCAAGCACCGCGAACCATTGCGTTGAATAAACAAGCACGCAGTCGGGTTTCGATTCAGCAAGTGCTTTGCCGGCTCGCGAAAGGCCTTCGCGGATGCGCCCCCAAGGCGTGATATCGGGCCGCAACTGCGGCAGTGGGCTGCCGGGGAGGAGGAATGCAGAAACGATGGTCATGTTGAAGTCTCCTGCTTCTTATGCTTATGGTGGACTCAGGCGGCTTACGCCACGGACTCCAAACGGGAAAGGCCGACATCCTCAAGGTTCCACTCGATCACCGCGTTGCCAGTGCCGATGACGGTGCCGTAGCCATGTAGCTTGCCGGCCAGTTCGGGATAACCCATCGCTGCGTGCATCCAAGTGAATGCACCGGACTTGATTTCAGCAAAGGCTTCTTCGATGAACTGAGGGAGCAGTTCGAAGACTTCCTTCATGTGGCCCTTGCGCATGAGTTCGATCATGCGTACATCCCACAAGTAGCCGTCGTAGCGCTCCGGGTGCTCTTTGGACATGTCCTCAGGCAGCGCAGGCTCCTCATGGAAGTGCCAGTGCGACAGCGTATTGCTCGCCAGAAGGACTGCACGCCGCCCCGTCTTCCGAATAGCTTCTCGCGTGGCACGACCGAGAAGGTCCATCTCGCCCAGCCCCTCTTTGGTGTTGAGGTAGTACGGCGTGTTGTTGGCCGAGATCCCCACCACGGGGATATCCCATTGCGGGCGGACCATGTGCAGCGTGGTGATGGTCCCGTAGTCCACGCGGAAGCTCGGGTTGCGCATCATCTTGCTGACCAGACCCAGCTTGGTTGCTTCCTCGCAGCAGGCCTCGGCCAGTTCCACATCGACGTTCATGCCGAAGTCGTAGCGGAACAGATTCGGAAAGATGGGATCGACCGAGCGCCCCGTAAGCCGAGGTACGCCCAGGAAATGATGGCCCACCTGAGTGATCCAGTGCGGGGAATGGACGATCAGAACATCGGGCTTCAGATGCTCGATGTTCTCGCGCACTTGATCGTAGGCCCAGCGCAGCGGTTCCCAGCCGCCTTGCGACCTCGGTTCGTTCTGAGGCGGGTTCTCCCCATAGACCAGATGCGGCGGATGGGGCGCCAAGAGGCCGGACAGAATCTTGCCTTCGTTCATAGCAGTTCTCCTCAAATTGACAACTGAAACTCGATTTCCACCGCAGCACCCAGCGGGAGGGACTTCACGACCGTGAAGGTTCTGGCGGGTGGAGCGAGCTGAGTAAAAAATTCGCTCCACACCTCGTTCATGCCATCTGCTGCACCTTCGCCGGCGCAGTACACACGCGCCACCACAACGCGCTCAAGGGACCAACCTTGTTCCGCACAGAGGGCTTGGATATTCCTGAAGATTTGCCGGGTCTGCCCCGCAGCCGTTTCAGCGGCCAGGCCGCCCGTAGCCGGGTCCAGACCAACAAGCCCCGAGACATAGACATCCGAGCCAACCTGGACTGCAGGCGAATAGCGGAAGTGAGGGGGCGGGAGCGCGTCTGACCGTTCGATGCGCCGCAACAGAACCTGTGGCGTTGGCTTGATGGTTCGCATGGTTTACGCTGATCCTTTGATTGTCTGCGTCCGTATGAAACGTATACGTACTATCGTAAGGGGCGTCCACGCACCGGAATATAGGTGATAACCCTATGTTTATCGCCTCAAATACTCAAAAAAACCCCTCCTGGGTCCACTCTATAGTACGTACACGACGTATTGTCAATATGATGGGACCTATCGTAATATTCAGTACCTACCGCTACATACGACTGCCACCCGCAATGAATTCCAACTCGTCGTCTCGTGCTCTCACGAAGGAGGTTCAAGCCCTCCTTCGGCATTTCCGGCTTGAGGATGTGCCTTCCCACCTGCTACGCCGCGCACACTTCAAGGCCGAGGAGATCTTCGCCAATGCGTTTTCCGAGGAAGGGGTCACGCCACGGCAGAAGGCGACCCTGGTGTTGCTTTACCAGGAGCCAGGCCTCAGCCAGAGCGCGCTATCTGAACGCTTGGCGATGGATCGCAACACGGTGGCCGAGATGGTTCGACGGATGAGCAGCAGTGGTTTGATCGAGCGCAGACCATCACCCTCCGATGCTCGCGCCTACCAGCTCTACGTGGCACCTGCGGGAATCGAGTTGCTCAATCGAGTGATGCCACGCGATGGATCCGTTGAAGACCAGCTGCTCGCTCGCCTGCCAGAGGAGTACCGCGGCCTTTTCGTCAAGTGCCTACGCTTGATCGCCGAAGACAGTGATCGAGCCTGATCGGACGCGAGCAATTGAGCCGAGACATTCCCCCGCTCAGGTGGTGTTCCATCAATGAGCGTCAGTCAGTAGGCGTGAGTTCCATGTCATCGTCCATCCTCCGTCATTGCCGCTCGACAAAGTGACGGAGCACGATGGATGCGCGCCCGATGCCGGAGGAGACTGGCGGGACGGCGTTGCCCAGGCTGGCATCACGACCGGCGCTGTCGGCCCTGCTCCTGCTCTCCGGTCCTCGATTGGACGGCATGTGCACGCATGGTCCGGGCGATGACGCCGCCGCGTCATTCGCACAGTCCGTGTTCTACCAGAGTGGGCACGGCGTTGCATCGACGGAGCAATGGTTCTTCGTTCGAGCCCGTGCCTGCAATCACGCCCAAAACCCCGCATGGGCCTCATGTCCCTCCGACTTGCCACGTGTACCTTGCCCTGGCTCAATCTATTTACTATACTCGCAAGTCTGCTAAATGTGCTTGGTGCGCCATGGAAAGCTTCTTCACGCCGCTGCTCACTCATCCCGTCACCTTGGTGGTCGCCAAGGTCGTGCTGACCTTCGTGTTCTGGACGGCAGGCCTGTTCGGTGTCTTCAACTTCAAAGTCATTGTTCAGGAGATGATCGATGCAAACTTGCCATCGCCTCGCTTATTTGCGATTGCAACAATGGCTACCCAGCTCACTGGCTCGGCGCTGGTGATCACGAATTTCGCTGGACTTGGATGGATTGGTGCTTTTGGCTTGACGGTCTTTCTTCTTCTCACAATTCCCATAGGTCATCCTTTTTGGAAGTTCGAAGAACCAAAACGCACGGGTGAGTTTCATATCGCGCTTGAGCACATCACTGTCGTGGGTGGCCTCATGCTTGCGGGCATTCTTTCGACGCTGCCTTTGCCGTGATACGCAAAGCTGGAGCATTTCATGACAAGAGAGAAACGGCCCCGCGGAAGACCGAAAGACGATGCGAAGAAAACAGCTTTGCTGGACGCTGCACGCGCATTGCTCCTGGCCCGCGGTCCTGACGTCACGATAGATGAAATCGCGGCGAGCGCCGGCATCGCAAAGGCGACCGTCTACGCGAATTTCGCGGATAAGAACGCTCTTATCGAAGCCGTGATCCGACGAGAGTCGGACATGACCATCACGGATGAGCAGCTTGTCCGGCTGGCTAAGGCCCCCATCGCAGATGCGCTGTTTGAGTTTGGGGTGCAGTTCGTCAGATTCATCAACCACCGTGACCTGCTCGGCTGGGATCGATTGATCGCCTCTCTGGAAGCCCATCAAACCGAGCTACCCAAGCGATTTTTTGATCTAGGCCCAGGTCGCGGTCAACGTTTGCTGACGAAGATGATCGCGGACGCTGTAGCGAGCGGTCAGATTGAAACTGATGACGCAGCTTATGCCGCCGATGCGTTGACCGGTCTTTGGCTCGGGTTCGTTAACCTCGAAATCAAGCTTGGTGTTCGTCAACCCATGAAAGCGAATGAGATAACGCAGCGGGTCAGACGAGGAATAGATATCTTCATGAAAATATATGGGAAGCACGATGAAGGTTACCCATTTACTGCGCACTACGGCTAGGGATATGTCGGCTGAGCACATCGAAGCAGTGTTCTGGCGGTTCACGGTTGAGCCGACGGCAGGCCGGTGCTCTCAATTTTTTGACCATTCTCACGTACTGGAGTAAGAGTGCATGCGTAACATCGTCGATTCCATTCTGGGTAGTCGCTGGCTTTGGCTGGTAGCCCGCGTGCTTTTAGCGGTAGTTTTTCTATCCTCCGGATTGGCCAAACTCATAGACTTTGAGGGCGGGCTGGCTGAAATGCGAGGGGCTGGATTATCGCCAGAAGGTCTGTTCAATATAGCAACGATCGTAACGATGCTAGGCGGGTCTGCACTATTGCTGCTGGATCGACTCTTATGGGTTGGCGCTGGAGCACTGGGCTTTTTTTTGTTCCTTACGATTGTTGTGGTACATCGCTTTTGGGCTCTCCCCGAGGCGGAAGCAATGCCCGCCTTGTATGTTGCACTTGAACACATCTCGTTAATTGGCGGATTGATTGCTGCCAGCATTGCCGGTCACCTGCACAAGCGTCTTCGTTCCGGCAAATAGGCGCCCAACCGCCGTTTTAGTTGGCCCATGCGTTTAGACGGGTCTGGTGCAAGCTGGAGTTGCTCGTGCATTGATTGAGCTTTGCAGCCGGAGCGCTGTTATCTTGTGGTGGCATCTGATTTGATCTACGCCGCGGGAATTAATCATGTTCGATTTCTCCTATATTCGCATCCTCACTGCTTCTGGCGCCGTGCCTAGTCGCCGGATGGCAGAGGTACTGCTTGGCGCAGGAACCACCTCCATCGTCGCACAAGGCTTGCACGCAAAGCAGGTTACCCAGCTTGCCTCACGACACTCGACGAATTTGAAAGTCGACTTTCACGATGCCGCTTTGCTCAGAGATGCGCTGCATGGGGTCGATCGACTTTTGATAGTGCCGGCCAGTAGGGCTGATGCTGCCGTGTACCACTTGGCTCAGGTACAAGCGATTGTGCAGGCTGCAATCCAGGAGCGCGTACAACACCTTATCTATCCCTCGGTGGCGGCCGTCTCGCTGCCCTGGGCATATCGGCATCTGGCCTCGGAGCGCCTCATTGCGCAAAGCGGTATTGGATTTACGATCTTACGCATTGGCACCCTGGCCGACTGCATTTTTCATCGGTTGCCGATAGCCCTGAGATCCGGTGTATGGCCGACTTCCGCAGGCAAGGGCCGTACGAGCTACGTTTTACGTGACGACGCTTTCAGTGCCAGTGCTGCTGCACTAAATGCACACACTCTGCCAGGCGCTGACTTGGTTATTTCGGGCACGCAAGACTTTTCTATGGGTGAACTTGTGCGCGAGATCAACCTCATCTTTGGTGCACACATCGAGCCTGCCCATGTCGATGACGACGTCGTCCTGGCAACGCTCACGGGCGCCGGCGTGCCGGCATCGATTGCAGCAGGACTGGTAGCAACGGACCGAATCATGCGGCGCGGCGACGCTCACGCTGTCGGCGAAGGAGTTAGGCAACTGACTGGCAACCCCGCTGTTGCAGTGCGAGAGTTCCTTTTAGAGCGACGGATTGATGTCCTTCTGGCCAGCAAATACGGTTGGAGTCGGGATGTCGCCTTCACTCGCCCACCTTCGTCGGTGCAATTCCTCTAGGCGCACTTCACGGAAAGCCCTGATCGCGGCTTTGCGTTGTCCTCATCCGATTGACGGCCGTCGCTGCCTGCCAATCTCGGCATCTCACCACAGCACGAGCTGCGTGGCCTGCAATTGGGCTGCTGTCGCAGCAGCTCTTTTGGGCAAGTCGTTGGCGGCATCCTCGTCAAGGTCGGAAGAGCCCGCTGGCAGGAATGAACTGCGCCGACGCTGGCCAGACACTACTCGTCTACCACTGGCGGATGCAGCACGCTGGTGTACCGAATCGCTCGGTGTGCCATAGCGCAATTAAGATCAAACTGGCAGCTATCTCACAAGTCGATATAAGCAATGCGCCGGCGCGCTAGGGAATGTGCTATTCAAAGTTGAAGCGTACCGAGCGGTTTGGTACTATGCTTCATCTAGGCCCTTGTGTCGGGAATCCCGCTCCATGCAGATGCAACGCACTAACCAAGTCATGACCACCTTGCCACCGAGCAGCGGCGAGCTGAACGCCAAGGCTCTTACCGTCCTGCGCGCGGCACGCCACGTCTTCCTGACCCATGGGTTCAGCGCGGCAACTACCGACATGATCCAGCGCGAGGCTGGGGTGTCGAAGTCCACGGTATACGCACACTACGCGAACAAGGAAGCCCTCTTCACAGCGGTGATCGAGGCCGAATGTGCGGCGTTCACGAACACGGTGCATGGCATCGAGTTCCGCCCTGGAAAGCTGCGAGAGACGTTGACCATGTTAGCCCGGGCCTACCTGGACATCGTGCTTTCGCCCAGCGGGTTGGCCGTCTTTCGCGTCGTGATCGCTGAAGGCCCGCGCTTTCCCAAGCTCGCACGGACGTTCTACCTGGCTGGCCCGCAGGTCATGACGACGATGGTGGCCGAGCAACTGGCTAACGCAGCGGCATCCGGTGAGGTCGATCTTGGTGAGATTGGCCGTGAGACGGCTGCCAGTCTGTTTATCAACCTGGTTCGGGGCGAGCCTCAGCTTCAGTGTCTGACCCATCCGGATGCCGCGCCTTCCTCGGCGCAGATTGACCAGTGGGCGAACGCGGCGGTGGTGACATTCATGCGTGCCTATGGCCGCCGTGAGGAAGCGTCCAGTAAACGCTCCCGATCATGATGACGAGTGGGTCAAGCGGCACACAGCAATTTGATGCGGCCCTTCGGCTGATGGAGCTTTCTACGGCCATCACGCGACTTTTTGCTGCACGGAATCAAGTGCTGAATCGCTTGGCTGCTCCATTTGGTTTGACTGCGGTTCAAGTGATGGCGCTACACCACATGTCGGCTATTCCAGCATGTACGCCCAGCACGTTGGTTCGTAGTCTGGTAGTCGATTCCTCTTCGGTGACGAGGCTGTTAGATCGGCTTGAGAAGAAGGGCATGATCCAGAGAGCGGCGCAAGAGCGCGCCGATCGCCCGCACGATCGAAGAGTGATCGAAATTGTTCTGACTGAGCGCGGAAACAAGGCGATAGACGAGTTGAAGTCTCATTGGCGCTCCGCGCTTGCGGAATTGACGGAGGCGCTCAAACAAAGCGAGATACATGCCTTATTGCGCCTGCCGCAATTGTGCAATCAGGACGCGCTTCAACTTGACCTCGATAGCAAACCGTTGTCCCTCACAGAACCACGGCCGTGAAACGGGAATCGGGGGCGCTTCATGGAGCTACGTCACCTTCGCTACTTTGTTGCCCTCGCTGAAGAACTGCATTTCACTCGTGCCGCCGAACGTCTGCATATCGAGCAGCCCCCCTTATCCCGGGCCATCAAGGAGTTGGAAGATGAGCTAGGGGTCTTGCTCTTTGATCGGGACCGCAGGGGAACCCGGTTGACCGCAGCAGGCACCGCGTTCCTGCAAGACACTCGCCGATTGTTCACCGTCCTGGAGCAAGCAAGAGAGAATGCCAAGGCCGTTGCGGCGGGCTCGCGAGGCAGCCTGCGCATCGCAGTATCCGATGGCGCGATCGATCCCTGGCTATCGGATTTTCTCGCCAGTTGCCGCGCTGAAGAGCCAGACATCGAGATCCGCTTGTCCGAGGTACCTTTGTCCGAGCAACTGCGTGGCCTGCGAGCCGGCGACTTCACCCTCGGGTTCGCGCACACGGCCGAAGTCGGCGAGGGCATTGTTGCTGAGCCGATCTGGCAAGACCCGCTGGTGATCGCAGTACCTGTCAGGCATGAGCTGCTTGCCCACAAGGCAGTCCCGCTCCATGAACTCGGCGGCCATCCCCTTGTACTCTGCGATCCACAGGTGTGCGAAGGTTACTGCCGTGAACTGGCTCGGCTTCTACTGCTTCTGGAGCGCGAACCGAATGTGGTCGAGCACGTATCTTCGCTGGAGATGATGCTTACCTTGGTCAGCGCGGGCTTTGGCGTCGGCTTCACGACGGCGACCAGGGTTGCTGTCAGTCCACGACCAGATGTGCTGACCCGCCCCCTGGCGGTGGATTCGGCAGTAATCACGACCTATCTGCTCCGACTCGGCGGCGGCGATGACGTGCCGGCGTCGTTGGAGCGCTTCATCGTTCGTCTGCGTGATCTCGTCCGCCTACGTGAGAATCTAGGTGGCTGACAGAGCCAACCACGGACGTTCAGCTTCAAGAATCGGTCCGGGCGCCGATGCCAAGGTAGTGCTCCGTTGCAGCCATCAGGTCAGCGGCGCTTATTCTGAGCGCCATGGCAATTTTCAATATGACAGGAAGCGTGGGCACGTGCTCCCCGCGCTCGATCTTGCCCATGTGCGAGCGCGAGATGCCTGCCCGGGATGCAAATTCGTCTTGAGCAATACCTTGAGCGACGCGCGCAACGCGCACGGCCTGTCCGAAGGCCAACGCTGGTTCGGATTCATACGTCGATGTGCCAGCGGGGCGGCCTGGCTGAATAGTGGGCTTCTGCATTTGCAGAAGCGTCGGACAAACCTCTGAAATTAACCACGTTAAATTTATAGACGTTAAAGTTCACTCTTGCTTATCATATGGGCTCCTCCTTGACCTGATTAGCCGCCTCTGCGGTGCCCTTATGCACAACGCTACCGGCCAGTCCCCCCGTCTCAGGCTCGCCATAGCGCCAGGCGCGCCGTCGCCACAGTTGTCGGCACTGCTGGCGCTGCAACGCGCGGAAGAGCCCGATGTCGCTCTCGCCTTCTTTGAGGTTTCAGGTCGCGATCTGCATGCGGGACTACATGACGGCCGTTACGACGCGGGGGTTTCAATTCAGGTATCGAGCGACGCGGCGCTTAAAGCGCAGCCGTTGTGGGCCGAGTGCATGGCCGTCGCCATGCCGCTACGATTTCCATTGCTTGATCAGGCGACACTCACGATCGCCGATCTGCTGGACTTCGCCCTGTATCGCTGGCAGGCGGAAATCTGTTCCAAGTTGGATGAGCGGCTTTCCACGCCCCTGCCGACAGGTCGACAGAACATCCGGTACGTCACTTCGTTTGGCCTGTTGGCCACGTGGGTCGCGGCCGGCTACGGCGTCGGGGTGTCCGCGCAATCGCGCATCGAGCACGCTCACAGATGGGGGATCACGATGCGGCCGCTCATCGATGGCCCCTACGAGATCGTGACACACCTGCAGCGGCCCCAGGAGCCAACCAGTTCCGTTGTGGAGCGATTCGAGCGAAGAGCGTTGCAGGTCGCAAGGGCGAGTGCTGCATAGTGGACGCGCTCTTGAGGACTGGATTGGTCAGGAATACGCGCCGGCTACGCTGCTCACGCTACCGCGATGCGTTTTCGAGTGAACGTGCCACGCGGTTGACTGCGCCGTGGGTTAGATGCGACTCGACCATCGCACGGCTGAATTCTCCAAGTGGGCGGCAGCCTCGAAACAGCGTAGCACCCGCTAGGAAGGCTGACGCGTACCGGAAGATGTCGAATTCAGTTCTCCATTATTGGCCGGAAAGATCGATATTCCTTCACGTTGATTTTGAATATCATCTGCCTTAATTTCATTGTTTCCGACCGGATACGCCAATGACCGAATTAATAGCTGTCGTCACAATCACCTTGCTGGCCGTCATCAGCCCTGGGCCGGACTTTGCAACGGTTACGCGCAATAGCTTGATGCTGTCGCGCCGCGCGGGCGTGCTGACCGCATTGGGCATAGGCTTAGGCATACTGGTACATATCACCTATACGTTGATCGGCGTGGGCCTGCTAATCCAGCAATCGCTTTGGTTGTTTAACACCATCAACTGGTCGGTGCTGCCTATCTAATTTATCTCGGCATAAAAATGCTGTGCACGAAAGCTGGCGGCGCACTGACCGAAAAGCGTATGGCGCCGCTCTCGGATGGCGCTGCGCTGCGTACCGGTTTCCTGACCAATACGCTGAACCCCAAAGCCACGGTATTCATCGTCAGCCTGTTTATGCAGGTGGTGCGGCCCGACACTCCGCTGGCAGTGCAGATTGGCTATGGCGCTTTCATCGCTGCGGCGCACATGGGCTGGTTTAGCCTGGTGGCCTTATGCTTCTCTGCCGGTGCCGTGCGCGATCGTCTGCTGGCTTTCCGCCATTGGATCGACCGTGCCTTCGGCGGGCGGCTGGTCGGCTTCGGAGTACTGATAGCGGTGGCCCGGCGCTGATTGCGTCGGGCATTGCCCTCGCTGCGCGTGCCTTCCTTTTAGCGTGAGCCATGTCGCAGTAAGAGTTGGAGTACAGCGATTGATGCCCGCTTTACGGCCAGTGTTATGCCGAATTGCGGGCTCGACAACCTAACGATTGGCATCTATTGCGATTCTCGAATAGGTAGCAAGTTCAAGAATGTTTTCAGAATCGGCGCAATGTGATCGTGACGGTAGATACAACTGACCGGTACAGTGGCCTTGGAGCCCACGAGTTCAGTGAAGCCGAAGTCAGGCCACGAAATCATGGCTACTGTCTCGGGAACAATTGTCACGCCGACGCCGGCCAACGCCAGAGCCATGGCTGCATTGACGTCTTCAACTATGGCGACAACCTTTGGCTCCACTCGCGCGTTTTTGAATACGCCGATGACTTCGTCTGCGAAACTGGGGCGTCCTTCTCGCGGGAACAGGATCAAGGGCTCGTTACGAAGCGCGCTGCAATGAACTTGCTCACCAAACGAGCGAGCGCGCGACTTTTGCGCACCCAGAAATAGCCTCTCATTGGTTACGTTTCGGACAACTACACCCTCCTGATAGGGGTAGAAACGCCCGAACCCGATATCGATGGTGCCAGCGTCCAGCGCTTCAATCTGGCGGTTCTTGCTCATCTGCGTCAAGGACACAGTTGCCGAGGGAGCAACCGACAAGAGTTGCCGCAGCAGTAGCGGTAGCGTATGCAAAACGACGGTTCCGAAATAGGCGACGCGCAATTCCCCGATTTCACCGCGCGATGCTGCACGTGATCTCACCCTTGAGATCTCGGTAACGTGCAGTAGGCGCCTGGCATCCTCTAAAAATGTTGTACCCGCTGCCGTCAATTCGACGCCGCGGTGCGTGCGTTCAAACAGCACCACGCCGAGATCCTGTTCCAGGGCCTGTATTTGGCGGGTAATGGGCGGCTGGGAAATATGCAGGCGTCTTGCCGCAGCACCGATATTTCCCTCTTCTGCGACCGCGATGAAATAGCGAAGCTGCCGAAATTCCATTTAAGACCTCTGGTTTTCCCTAGGGGTGGACACCGCTAAGCCATACCGATCCCGTATTGCAAAGGCTAAAAAAAGGTATTGGACCGCATGACACGCGAATCTTAGCATTCATGTTTGAAGCACCAACTCATCGGTGTTTCAACCATGAGATCTTGAAAGGAGACGAGTCATGGATAAACGAGTTGCCGAGGTCGCAGGCGCGATCGTCGAGGCAGTACGCAAAATTTTGCTGGACAAGCGCGTCACGGAAGCCGAATACCGCGCGGGTGTCGACTATCTCACCGAGGTCGCACAGACGCGGGAAACCGCGCTGCTTCTGGACGTTTTCCTGAACAGCACCATCATCGAAGGCAAGGCGCAGCGCTCGCGGACCTCTGCGCCTGCGATCCAGGGGCCGTACTTCCTGGAAGGTGCTCCTGTAGTTGAAGGCGTCCTCAAGACCTACGATACCGACGACCACAAACCGCTGATCATTCGCGGTACGGTGCGCTCGGACACGGGCGAGTTGCTCGCTGGCGCTGTCATCGACGTGTGGCACTCGACGCCTGATGGCTTGTACAGCGGGATCCACGACAACATCCCCGTGGACTACTACCGCGGAAAACTCGTGACGGATTCCCAGGGCAACTATCGCGTGCGCACCACGATGCCAGTGCCATACCAGATCCCCTACGAGGGGCCGACTGGGCGTCTGCTGGGCCACCTGGGCAGCCATACCTGGCGTCCGGCGCACGTGCACTTCAAGGTGCGCAAGGACGGTTTCGAACCGTTGACCACGCAATACTACT
The DNA here is from genome assembly GCF_000689415.1 of Pseudomonas knackmussii B13. Taxonomy (NCBI): domain Bacteria; kingdom Pseudomonadati; phylum Pseudomonadota; class Gammaproteobacteria; order Pseudomonadales; family Pseudomonadaceae; genus Pseudomonas; species Pseudomonas knackmussii. The sequence continues at coordinate 3,456,296 of NZ_HG322950.1, forward strand.
TCGAAGGGGGCAAATGGGTGGACGATGACTGCTGTCACGGCGTCACCCCCGACCTGATTACGCCCGAGACGATCGAGGACGGGGTGCGGGTCATGACCCTGGACTTCGTAATCGAGCGTGAGCAGGCCGAGCAACGCAAGTCGGCTACGGAGACAGTGGCATGAAGATCGAAGCGATCGATGTGACGCTGGTGGACGTCCCAGCTTCGCGTCCCATCCAGATGTCGTTTACCACGGTGCAGAAGCAGAGCTATGCGATCGTGCAGATCCGTGCGGGCGGGCTTGTCGGCATCGGCGAGGGCAGCAGCGTAGGTGGGCCGACTTGGAGTTCCGAATGCGCTGAAACCATCAAGGTCATCATCGAAACGTACTTGGCGCCGCTCCTGATCGGCAAGGACGCGACAAATCTGCGAGAGCTCCAGCACTTAATGGAGCGCGCCGTAACCGGAAACTATTCGGCCAAGGCGGCCATCGACGTTGCGCTGCATGATCTGAAGGCACGCTCTCTGAACCTGCCGCTGAGCGATTTGATCGGCGGCGCGATCCAGCAGGGCATCCCCATTGCCTGGACCCTGGCGAGCGGCGACACGCAGCGGGACATCGCAATCGCCGAGGAAATGATCGAGCGGCGCCGGCACAACCGGTTCAAGATCAAGCTTGGCGTGCGCTCCCCGGCAGATGATTTGCGCCATATCGAGAAGATTATCGAGCGCGTCGGTGACCGTGCTGCGGTGCGGGTCGATATCAACCAGGCCTGGGATGAGAACACGGCATCGGTGTGGATTCCGCGCCTGGAGGCGGCCGGTGTCGAACTGGTCGAACAGCCGGTGGCACGCAGCAACTTCGATGCGCTTCGGCGCCTGTCGGCCGACAACGGGGTGGCCATCCTGGCCGATGAAAGCCTGAGCTCGCTGGCGTCCGCCTTCGAACTGGCGCGCCATCATTGCGTCGACGCCTTCTCGCTGAAGCTGTGCAACATGGGCGGGGTGGCAAATACCCTCAAGGTCGCTGCGATCGCGGAAGCCTCGGGCATTGCGTCCTATGGGGGCACCATGTTGGATTCATCAATCGGCACCGCTGCTGCTCTCCATGTGTATGCCACATTGCCGACGATGCCCTTCGGATGTGAACTGCTAGGGCCCTGGGTGTTAGCCGACACGCTTACGCAGACCCAACTCGAGATCAAGGACTTCGAGATTCGGTTGCCCTCGGGTCCTGGGTTGGGTGTTGATATCGATCCGGACAAGCTGCGCCACTTCACCCGCGCGGGTTGATTGAAGTCAGTTAGGGGAAAATCACCATGTTGTCTCGTTTATCAATTCGTTTGGTCGTCTGGCTAGGCTGCGTAGGCTTGAGCTTGCTGGCAGTAACGGCGAGTGCTGCAGACTACCCGAGCAAGCCCATTCGATGGATCGTTCCATTCCCGCCGGGCGGTGCAATCGACATGGTTTCTCGTGTCTTGGCCCAGCGCGTGTCGCAAACGCTGGGGCAGCCGGTGACAGTGGAGAATCGTCCGGGCTCGGGCGGGATCATCGGCAGCGCGGAGGTCGCGCGCTCCCCGGCTGACGGTTATACGCTGCTGGTGAACTCGACAGGGCTGGCAGTGGACAAGTGGTTTTATCCGAACGTCGCCTACGATGCTCGGAAAGCATTTGCCCCCGTGGCGCTGTTGGCAACTATCCCCAGCGTTCTAGTGGTGCCGGCTGATTCCCCATACAAGGATGCCAGGAGCCTACTAGCGTACGCAAAGGCCAACCCCGGTAAGGTGTCATTCGCCTCTGCAGGCATGGGGACGTCGATCCATCTGGCGGCCGCTCTGCTGGCCGCTCAGGCCGGGGTTGACCTGCTCCACGTGCCCTACAAAGGGAGCACGCCAGCTGCCGCCGACCTGATCGCGGGGCGAGTCTCCATGATGGTCGATTCGATCACCGCACAGCAGTCGTTTATCAAATCTGGACGGGTGCGTGCGCTGGGTGTCACCAGCTTGCAACCCGCGCCCTCATTGCCTGGGATTCCTCCCCTGGCGCAAGCAGCCGACCAACCGAAGTTCGAGGTCCTGACATGGTTTGGCTTATTTGTGCCGTCACGTACCTCGCCGGACATCGTCAAGGTGCTCAACACAGCAATGAATGAAGCACTGAAGACCCCGGAGGTACAAAAGGCGCTGGCGGATATCGGCGCTTCAGCGCAGGGGGGAACATCGCAAGCTCTGGGCGTCTTATGGGACAACGAGATCGACCGATGGGGCCAGTTGATCGTCCACCATCGACTCAACACCCAATGAACTGTAATCGGAGAGATGAAGATGTTGACTGAAGGGATATCGATTCAATCGTATGACGGGCATACATTCGGCGCGCTCGTGGGCTCGCCGGCCAAAGCGCCCGCTCCCGTGATTGTGATCGCTCAAGAAATATTTGGTGTGAACGCGTTCATGCGAGAAACGGTGTCATGGCTGGTCGACCAGGGGTATGCGGCAGTTTGCCCTGATCTGTACGCGCGCCAGGCGCCAGGTACAGCACTCGATCCGCAGGATGAGGCGCAGAGAGAGCAAGCCTACAAGCTCTGGCAGGCCTTCGACATGGAGGCCGGCGTGGGCGATCTGGAGGCTGCTATCCGCTATGCGCGACACCAACCCTACAGCAACGGCAAGGTGGGATTGGTGGGGTATTGCCTGGGCGGTGCGCTTGCCTTTCTAGTGGCCGCCAAAGGATACGTGGATCGCGCCGTAGGCTACTACGGTGTTGGACTGGAGAAGCAGCTCAACAAGGTCCCGGAAGTCAAGCATCCGGCGTTGTTTCACATGGGCGGCCAAGACCACTTCGTGCCCGCGCCAAGCCGCCAGCTGATTACTGAAGGCTTCGGTGCCAATCCATTGCTGCAAGTGCACTGGTACGAAGAGGCCGGACACTCGTTCGCCAGGACGAGCAGTTCGGGCTATGTGGCGAGTGCCGCGGCGTTGGCCAACGAACGTACACTGGATTTCCTGGCGCCCTTGCAGAGCAAGAAGCCATGAATTTCATTCACGACTATCGTTCCCCGCGGGTGATTTTTGGACCCGACAGCCTCGCCCGATTGCCGCAGGAACTGGAACGTCTCGGCATTGACCGGGCGCTCGTGTTGACCACGCCTGAGCAGGCGCCCCTGGGACGGCAAGTAGCCGAGCCGGTCATCGGCCACGTGGCAGCCTTCTACGATGGTGCGACCATGCATGTACCCGCTTTGGTGGCTGAGGAGGCCTGCAAGATTGCGCGCACGAGTGAGGCTAATGGCGTCATTGCGATTGGTGGGGGATCTACTATCGGACTCGCTAAGATCGTGGCGCTCCGTACAGAGTTGCCCATCGTCGCTGTGCCCACGACATATGCAGGTAGCGAGATGACGTCCATCTTCGGTATCACAGAGGGTGGCGTCAAGAAAACCGGCCGCGACGCGCGTGTCATGCCCCGTGCAGTTATCTACGAGCCCCGGCTGACCCTAGAGCTACCCCTTAGCATCAGCGTGACCAGCGCGATCAATGCAATAGCCCATGCAGTTGAAGGCCTGTATGCGCCAGATGCCACGCCGCTGCTTACCATCATGGCCCAGGAAGGAATCGCAGCGACGGTACGCGCGATTTCCAGAATGTATCAATCACCAAGAGATCTTCAGGCTCGCGGCGACGCGCTTTATGGCGCTTGGCTCTGCGCGAGCGTGCTTGGCAACGTCAGTATGGCATTGCACCACAAGCTGTGCCACACGCTGGGAGGAACGCTCGATCTCCCTCATGCCCAGACCCATACGGTCGTGCTGCCCCACGCGCTGGCCTATAACGCGCGCGCGGTGCCAGACGCAATGCGTGTGCTGCGCATTGCCCTGGGGCATGACGATCCACCCACGGCCTTGTACGAATTGGCTCGCGACAATGGCGCACCCGTGGCCTTGCGCGATCTCGGAATGCGCGAGGAGGATATTGAGCATGTTGGCGACCTGGCATTGCAGGACCGCTATCCCAATCCGCGGGAACTGGATCGAGACGCATTGCTTGCATTGCTGCGCGATGCGTACCACGGACGCCCGCCTTCCGCTTGAGGAGGTTGGCATGGAATTTTCTTTTGATACAAGTTGACGCCCCAGGCGTTGGCCACTCCAGCCGCACAGCCGGGCGGAGTGAACACAACAACACCACCACCACCACGAGGTTGCGATGGCGCATCTGTCCTACTCTCCTCCGAGGAATTTCGACGCCCTTTACCGACAACGTGTATTCCAGTCCCATCAGGCCGTGCGCATGCATGACGCGGCAGCGCGAGAGTTGGCCGACCATAGCCTGACATGGCGTTCGGGCAACGTCGATGCGGCTTTGTACAAGGCACGCGCGCGGCGCCTAACCCTGTTCTCCTTTCGCTATGGTGCAGAGGTCGAAATTGCACCAAGACCGAGCGAGGAGTTCATCGTGGTGCATCATTCGATCAGAGGCGCCGCAGAATTGAGCGTTGACGGCCAGCATATGGTATTGCCCCAAGGGCGCACCGGCTGGATGGCCCCACGGCGAAATTGGCGCATGCGCTGGGAGGCGGGGTGTGAGCAACTCATCCTGAAAATTCCGCGCGACATGATCGAGGCGGGTGGTATCGCACCGATGGCACCACTTGCGACTTTGCCAGCAGGGCTGGATACGCAGTGGCTGCTGCTGGTCCAGGTGTTGCTGGGCGCGTCGTCCGCACCGACCTGCGCGGGAGAGCCCGCCGCGTGGGTGGAGCATATCGAGCAGGGCTTGGCTTCGCTGCTGCGCGCGGCCAGTTCCTGTAGTTTGCCGCGCGAGTCGAGCGATCGGAACTTCGTTGCGCGCGACCCCATCGCCCGGCTTCAGGCCATGGAAGACTATATGCGTGAGCGCCTTGGGGCGCCTATCGGACTGGCAGACCTATCAGGTGCGGCCGGCGTCAGCGCCCGGGTCCTGCAGCAGACCTGTCAACGTCACCGGCAGATGAGCCCCATGGAGTTGCTACGAGACATGCGCCTGGATGCTGTCCATGCGTGGCTATCCGAGCACCCGAGTGCCAACATCACCGAGACAGCCCTGTTCTACGGATTCGGCCACCTCGGCCGATTCGCCGCCTACTACCGGCAACGCTTCGGAGAGTCACCGCACCAGACGGCGCAGCGCCGGTGTTGCGCTCTCTCCTGACTGCGATATCGCAGCGTCAGTGCATGCCGAGCGCTACGGCGTGGCGACGGCCGGTATGTCTCTCGCGAGCACGACTGGTTTGCGCGCTGCAGGATCTGCAGGATGGGCTGCCGCTGTTGCGGGGCCGAACCGTTCGAGGCCTTGGCACCGTCCTTCCAGACCGGCTCAAATCCTTGCTGACCCGCGTAACGGCAACTGGAGTCAATGTTGCCTGACGGATGGGCTGTGGCGTCTTGCCTGGTGTTAGCGAACCGGATTCCCCCATCCATCGCTTCATCGCTTATCTCGGTGCCGCAGACGTGGTGATCCTGATCCTGCCCTTGGTCTATGCCCCATGCTTACGCAGGCGGCGGAGGCAGCCAAGACAGCACCGTAGCAGTACCAGCCTGAGAGCGTGTGTGGACGCCCCGGAGTGCCAAGCCCTCAGTTCGTTAAGGCAATGGATCGCGGTGCGGAGCGTCCTCGGCCATGAAGGCAAGCAAGGTACGGCGCAGCAAAGCTCCACTCTTCATCGCTGACATCCGTCTGATACGGCCTTCTTGGCGCCGCTCCAAGGTACGGAATCGCCCAGCCGATCAATTCAACAATTAAGAAAGTACGCGCACGCGCTAAGGCCGGCCGCATGGCATGTCGCCTGGGGTCTTTCTATTTTCACCAGTTTCGGACTCTGGGGATATCCCTTGGATTTTCGCAATCCGGATTCTGATTCATATACATATTCGCGCAGCGGATAGCTGAGATGAGCAGGCGTTCCTAGACTCCATTCAACGCAATGTTGAAAAAGGAGACTAAGCCATGTCCGAAATGGTCGCCAAGCCGTCTGCGCATGCCGAGCGCACAGTGTCTTTTTTACAGCCCAATGGTTCCGAAGTGCCTTTTCGGGTCTTTAGTTCGCAGGAAGTGTATGACCGCGAGCAGGAGCGAATCTTTCGCGGTGCGACCTGGTCCTTCCTCGGCTTGGAGGCGGAGATCCCGAACGTGTACGACTTCAAGAGCACTTTCATCGGCGACACGCCGGTAGTCGTGACGCGCACGCCCGATGGGTTGTCATGCTGGGTCAATCGATGCGCGCACCGCGGCGCGCAGGTCTGCCGCGAGCTGCGTGGCAACGCCCGCTCCCATGCGTGCGTGTATCACCAGTGGGGCTATTCGGCAAAGGGCGATCTGCTGGGCGTCCCGTTCCGCCGGGGCCAGAATGGAATGGCCGGCATGCCGGCCGACTTCAAGACCGAAGAGCATGGTCTGCAGCAGGTGCGCGTCGCCAGCTACCGTGGGCTGGTGTTCGGCACCTTTCGCCAAGACACGCCGTCGCTGGAGGACTACATCGGTCCGATGATGCGCCCCTGGATTGACCGCATCTTTCACAAGCCGGTGGTCTATCTCGGCTGCACGCGGCAGTATTCCAAATCCAACTGGAAGCTGTACCTGGAAAACGTCAAGGATGGCTACCACGCGAGCCTTCTGCATCTGTTTCACACAACCTTCAACATCTACCGCGTGGGGATGAAGGTGCGCCAGATGGCGGATGTGGGCGGCCTGCACAGCCTCTTGACCTCGACCAAGCCTGAAGTCGATACCAATACCGCTGCGGCCTACGAGGCCCAGAAGGTGCGCACGATGAACAACAAGCTCGTGCTGGAAGACCCAACCCTGCTCGGGCAGATCCAAGAGTACGAAGAAATCACCACCAACAACATCCAGGCCATCTTCCCCCAATTGGTGATCCAGCAGATCCACAACACGCTGGCGGCGCGCCAGTTGCTCCCCAAGGGTCCGAACAACTTCGAGCTGATCTTTCATTTCTTCGGCTACGAGGACGATACCCCGGAGTTGCGCGAACTGCGCCTCCTCCAGGCCAACCTCGTCGGTCCCGCAGGCTACATCTCGATGGAGGACACGGAGGCCACAGAACTGGTGCAGCGCGCCACGCGCATGGATCCGGACAGCCATTCGTACATCGCTATGGCCCAGGACGTTCCAGAGGAGACGGACTCTTCGATCACGGAATACATGATCCGACGCTTCTGGACCAGCTACCAGGCATTGATGGGGTACTGAGCATGGATACGAACAACGCACAACTCTGGACCGAAATCGCAATCTTGCAGCACCAGTACGTGAGCGCGCTCGACAGCGGAAACCTTGAGGCGTGGCCGCAATTTTTCACAGAGGACTGTCGATACGAAATCATTCCAAAGGAGAACGTGGATGCAGGGCTGCCGGCGCCGGTCATCTACTGTCGCAATCAGAAGATGCTACGCGACCGGGTGACCTCGCTGCGCAATGCCAACATCTACGAAAGCCACACCTACCGGCACCTGGTTTCGGGCCTGGTTCTGACGAACGTGGCACAGGACACCGTGCAAACGACGTCAAGTTATGTCGTGGTCATCACCGGCCTGACTGGCGAGTCCTCTATCTATCAGGCGGGGGCCTACCAAGACGAAGTAGTCAAGGCGAACGGCGTTTGGCGTTATCGCGCCAAGCGTGTGATGTACGACACCTTGCGCGTACAGACTCTGCTGGCCACTCCGATCTGAGACTTGGCGGCGATGTTGAGAATGCCGATTTCCGTATGCAACCTCTCAATGCAGGCCGCCACTCAAACGGTGAGGCAATGACTATTTTGTGAGAACGATGAATACTGCCTTCCTTCCCGATCCTGCTTCATTGCGTGTTCGTGTCGTGCGCAAAGAGGCTCTAACAAAGGACATTGTCCTGATTGAGTTGGCCAGTGTGGACGGCCAGCCTCTTCCCACGTTCACCGCGGGGGCACACATCGATGTGCAACTGCCGGGCGGCCTGACGCGCCAATATTCGCTATGCGACACCGCTGCAGAAACCTACCAGATCGCCGTTCTCAAGGAGCCGCAGGGACGAGGGGGATCGGTGGCGATGCACGACCTTGTGCATGCAGGCAGCGAGCTCGTTGTCGGCACGCCAAGAAACCTCTTCGAGTTGAGTGCATCAGCCCAGAGCAGTCTCCTGCTTGCAGGAGGAATCGGAATCACGCCATTGCTTTGCATGGCGCAATCACTGGCGACTGCCCGCCGGCCGTTTTCTTTGCATTACTGCACTCGCTCTGCCGAAGCGACGGCCTTCCGCGGCGCGCTCGCGGCAGCGCCTTACGCGGCGCAGGTGCACCACCACTACGATGATGGCACGCCCGAGCAAAAGCTGGATCTGCCTGCTCTGCTGTCCTGCCCTCAGCCTGGGATGCATCTGTACACCTGCGGGCCATCCGGCTTTATGGATGCGGTCCTCGCAGCGGCGCGGGCCTCGGGCTGGCCCGAGTCTCAGTTGCACTACGAGTTCTTCAAAGCCGAGCCTCCGCAATCAGAGAACGATGGCAGCTTTGAGGTCCAGGTGGCGAGCACCGGCGAGGTCATCCCTGTAGCCGCCGATGAGACGGTGCTAATGGCTTTGGCCGCACACGGGATCGAACTGCCCGCCTCGTGCGAACAAGGCGTCTGCGGTACTTGCCTCACGCGTGTACTGGGTGGCGAACCCGATCACCGTGATATGTACCTCACCCCGGAGGAGCAGGCCCAGAACGACCAGTTCCTACCGTGCTGTTCCAGGTCGAAGTCCGCTCGTCTGGTGCTCGATATCTGAGTTCAGGAGCAATCGCGTAGCACGTGGCCACTGCCAGGCGATTGCCTTTGATCCAGAGTGTCCTGGTGGATCGAAAACGGAGCCTCGATCCGATATCGCGCGTCTGCGTTCAGTGCACCCCCAAAAGCAGGGACTGCAACAACGAAGAGGATGGGGTCGAAAAGGTCCTCATGAGCCCACGTAAATTCTTAACCGGAGAATCGGATGCGTACGATCAACCTTGCCTCCCTCACCGCGGACGCGAAATTCAACCGATTCCATCTCAGCATATTGCTGTGGTGTGCATTGATTATCGTCATGGACGGCTACGACCTTGCCGTCGCCGGAATTGCGCTACCGAGCATCATGCAGGCGATGTCGATCGAGCCGGCGCATGCCGGTTTAATGGTGAGTTCGGCGCTCTTTGGCATGTTGTTCGGAAATCTGCTCTTCGGCACGTTGGGTGAGCGCATCGGCCGCCCCAAAGCCATTGCGATCTGCGTGTTTTTGTTCAGCGCGTTCACGGCCGCGGCCGGCCTGACCAACGACCCCAAGACCTTTGCGCTGGCCCGCTTCGTGGCAGGCCTGGGCATCGGTGGAGTGATGCCCAATGTGATCGCGCAGATGACGGAGTACTCGCCAAAGCGCATGCGAGCCATGTTGGTCGCGCTGATGTTCAGCGGATATTGTGTTGGTGGGGTGCTGGCGGCAGTGCTTGGAAAATCGCTGATTGAGGTCCATGGCTGGCAGTCGGTCTTTCTCTTGGCCGCCGCGCCGATCGTGTTGATCCCGTTCATCCTCCGCAGCATGCCTGAGTCGGTGCCGTTCCTCATTCGGAGGAAGGACGCGCGCGCGTTGCAACAGCTCGCCGCGAAAATTGATCCCACGTACACACCCCATCAGGATGACACCTTTGTCGGCATCGGCGCCGAGCAAGCCGGTGCAACCGCGCCGGTCAGGCAGCTCTTCCAGGACGGTCGCACGCCGAGCACCGTACTGTTTTGGCTGTCATGCGTGATGTGCCTGTTCATGGTGTACGCGCTGAGCTCCTGGTTGACCAAGCTGATGGCTTCGGCGGGCTACAGCATCGGCTCAGCCTTGACTTTCGTGATCGTGATGAACCTGGGAGGAATTTTGGGCGCGATCGCTGGCGGCTGGCTAGCGGATCGGCTCCACATCAAGTACGTGCTCGCAAGCATGTATCTGATTGCGGCAGGCTCGTTGGCCATGCTGGGGCAGGAGGTCAGCACTAGCCTGCGTTATGTGCTGATCGGTCTTGCAGGCGGAACGACCATCGGTACGCAGATCGTAGGCTGCGCCTACGTGGGCCAGTTCTACCCGAACACGATTCGTGCAACCGGGCTGGGATGGTTCCTTGGTGTCGGGCGTGTGGGAGCCATTGTGGCGCCGATCGTGATTGGTGCGCTTGTGGGCGCCGAATTGCCTCTGGGGCTCAACTTCGTTGCCATCGGCATTCCAGGCTTGCTGGCGGCGATCTTGATCTTCTGCATTGACCATGCGAAGTCGGCATCGAATGAAAAGGAGGCGGCCAAGGAATCGTGGGCGACAGGGCGGCCTGCTGCAGGCGTGGTATTGGGCCGCGACTCTTGATCGCTGTGATCTAACGACTCTTCATAGAACATGCCCCACCACAGCTCCGAAAGAACTCGCCATGAATGCCAATCAGCCAGCATCGCCGGAAGGCGCGCCTAGTATTGCTTCTTTCTTCATCGTCATTGCAACCGATCATCCTGGCATGTCTGAAGTGCGTGCGCGGGTACGGCCGTCGCATCGCATTTGGCTGCGCGAGCATCCGGGCCACGCGATCAATGTTGTCCATGGGGGGCCGTTGCTGGACACGCAAGGCGCCATGGATGGCACGCTTCTCGTTGTGCAGGCGGCGCATATCGACGACGTGCACGCCTTCGTGGCCCACGACCCCTACGTACAGGCAGGTCTGTTTGCCGAGCTGTCGGTTCGCACATGGGAATGGACCTTGGGGCGGGGAACCTCATAAATCCTGGGTACAGGCCTCCTACCCGCCGCTCAAGGAACGGACATCCGGACGCGGAGGCGAAAAACCTTACCGGGAGGAATTGCAGTCGGTCTTGGCCGTCTGGTTGATCAGTTCGTTGCAATAGCCGCCCACGACGGGATTTAACGCACTCCTAGCGTCTAGGTAAACACGCGTTGCGGCACGCCGTTGGCGTCGAAGTCCTGGCTCGTCAGCACGGCGCTTCTTCGAGCGCATTCACGTGGCGTTGCAACTGGCGAACGAACTCGGAGAACTGGGGTGTCTCGTCTGTACTGGAGCGCTCGAACTCCTTATAGGGCGTGACGGCTTGCAATACTTTGCCCACGTTGGTCGGTGTGACGACATCGATGGCTGCACGGTTTCCGAGGTTGGAATGGGGCTTGGTCAACAGACGATACAGCGCCCAAGAATCTACATGCGGGCATTGGTTCATGAGCGCTTGGGCCAGCCGGCGCTTGAGCGGCACCAGTTGCCAGTCGGGAACGCGCTGCCCCCGGTTGCCCAAGCTGATGGACAGTAGCTTGCCTGCCTTCAGCTCGCGGTTGATCTGGTCTTTGGACTTCCCAGCCAGCTTCCCGAACAGCGCGACCGGCAGATTGTTCGGCGACTCGTACATGGCCAGCATTTCCTCACGCTCGCGCTGGATGGCAGAGACCTCCGACTCAGGAGCATGCGCCGGAGGCGGCGGCACCTGCGACAGGCGCTGGAACGTGATTCCGCCGCTGTTGGGGGTCACGACGATGGGCGTGGCCGCCACGGGCGGTGAGCCGGAGACACCGGGCTCGGCGACCGTCGGGGCCACGTCCACCGCTTCCTCCACTTCCGCCATCGCTGGCACCCCGTCGATACGGATGGTCAGGTGCGCGCTCGCAGCTTGCACTTCGCCCTGTTCGAGCAGGTCCAGGCGATCGGCCCAGTCCTGCATCATGCGGCGACGCGGCTCCACGTACTTGGCGTGGTTGTAGGCCGAACTCACCTTGTTGGGGTCGGAGTGCGAAAGCTGCGCGTCCACCCAAATCTTCGGGTAGCCGATCTCGTTGAGTGCCGTCGAGATGGTGCCGCGGATGCCGTGCCCGGTCAGGCGCCCCTCGTAGCCCATGAGCTGCACGGCCTTGTTGAGGGTGTTCTCGCTGATGCGTTTCTTGAGTTCGCTGCGGTGCGACAGCAGGTACTTCTGCGCCGGCCGCATCACGCCCAGGAGATAGCGCACGATCTCGATGGCCTGCAGGGACAGGGGCACGATGTAGGGCGGCACGTCCTGCGGCCGCTTGCCGGCCTTGCGCATTTCGTCCTGGAGTTGCTTGACGACCTCCGGCGGGATGATCCAAAAGCCCCGGTCGAGGTCGAACTGCTCGGGTTCGGCCAACCGCAGCTCGCCCGTGCGCACCCCCGTCAGGAACAGTAGCCGCACGCCAAGCTGGGTCTGCCAGCCCCGGGGGTTGTAGCGTCGCAGCTTCTGAAGGAACTCGGGCAGTTCGGGCAGGTGCAGATAGGGGTTGTGGGCCACCGGGGGCTTGGGCTCGGCCACCACGTCCAGGTCCGCAGCCGGGTTGACTTCCAGCCCCTCGGCGATGACCAAGGCATAGCGGAACATCTGGTTGAACCAGGTGCGGACCTTCTCGGCCGTGGTGAACGCCTTGCGCTTCTCGATCGCCGCCAGGACGCCCAGGAGCTGGGGCCGGCGAATGTCATAGATGGACATCTTCCCTAGGGTGGGCAGCACGTCCTTGTTGAAGATGCGCAGGATCTGCGAAAGCGTACTCTGGCGGCCTTCCTTGAGTTCCTTGCGGCGATGCTCGACCCAGGCATCGAAGACGTTCTTGAAGGTGTATTCGCCGGCCAGCTTGGCCGCGTGCCGACGCTGATCGCGTTCGATTTGGGGATCGATCCCCCTGGCGATCAGGGCCTGGGCCTTGTCCCGCTCGGCGCGGGCCTCGCGCAGGCTGAGGGCAGGATAGCCGCCCAGGGCCATGCGCTTTTGCTTGCCCAGCCAGGAGTAGCGGAACATCCAAGACTTGCCGCCTGCGGCAGAGACCATCAGGCTCAGGCAGTCGTTGTCGTAGAGGGTGTAGCGTTTGCCGGTGGTCTTGGCCTGCCGGACGATCAGATCAGAGAGTGCCATTTCGAGGCTCCTAAGTAATGACTTAGGCCCTATGCTCGTCATGGTTCCCGCTCAGCCCCAGCAACTATCCGGAAGCCGCCTCACCCGTATTCCTGTGCCTAGATTGGCGCCTAAAAAAGGCTGGCTGTGGGTGGATTTCCGTGGCGCTCGCTGGAATGAAAAAAGGGGCCGAAGCCCCTCTTTTCAACGACTTACAGACGTCAGTAGAAGTCTGTAGATCATAACTTGGAGCGGGAAACGAGACTCGAACTCGCGACCCCGACCTTGGCAAGGTCGTGCTCTACCAACTGAGCTATTCCCGCGTCGCGTTGACGGGCGCCATTCTAACTTTTTCTGATGCCTCGTCAACCCTTTGATTCAAAAAAAGTTTATTTCTCTTTCGGGGTGGTGCTCAGGTGCGGCCAGGCGGCCAGCAGATAATGCAGCATCGACCACAGGGTAAGTGCGGCGGCGATAATAAGCAGCGCATAGCCGGTCACTACCCAGAACGAGATTACTGGCGAGTTGGCCAACAGGATGACCAGCGCCGCCATTTGCGCGGCGGTCTTCCATTTGCCGAGGCTGGATACCGCTACATGCGCGCGGGCGCCGAGTTCGGCCATCCATTCGCGCAGGGCCGAAACCACGATCTCGCGGCCGATGATGATTACCGCCGGCAGGGTCAGCCAGAGGTTGGCGTGCTCTTCCACCAGCAGCACCAGGGCCACCGCGACCATCAGCTTGTCTGCCACCGGGTCGAGGAAAGCACCGAACGGCGTGCTCTGCCCCAGCTTCCGCGCGAGGTATCCATCCAGCCAGTCGGTAGCCGCCGCCAGGGCGAACACTGCGCTCGCCGCCAGGTGACTGGCCGGGAACGGGAGATAGAACAGCAGGATGAAGAACGGAATCAGGAAGACACGAAGCAGGGTTAACAGGTTCGGAATATTCATCGGGACCACTGGCCGGTGAGTTGAGCCCGGCATTCTACTCGCTGTGCAAAGCAGCATAAATCTGCTCGGCCAGCTTTTTGCTGATCCCCGGGGCTTTGGCGATTTCATCGATACTGGCGCGCCCGAGTTCCTGCAACCCGCCGAAATGCTTGAGCAAGTCGCGGCGCCGCTTCGGCCCCACGCCCGGCACCTCTTCCAGGCTCGACGTACGCCGCGCCTTGCCCCGGCGCGCGCGGTGGCCGGTGATGGCGAAACGGTGCGATTCGTCACGGATCTGCTGGATCAGGTGCAGCGCCGGGGAATTGCCCGGCAGGGTGAACTCGTGCTCGGCGTCGTTCAGGTAGAGGGTTTCCAGGCCCGGCTTGCGCGTCACGCCCTTGGCCACGCCCAGCAGGATGAGGCCCACCACCGAAAGCTCCTGGAGCACTTCCTGGGCCATGGCCAGTTGCCCCTTGCCGCCGTCCACCAGGAGGATGTCGGGCATCTTACCCTCGCCTTCCTTGAGCCGACTGAAGCGTCGCGTGAGCGCCTGGTGCATGGCGGCGTAGTCGTCGCCGGGGGTGATGCCTTCGATATTAAAGCGACGGTAGTCGGACTTCAGCGGGCCCTCGGGGCCGAACACCACACAGGAGGCCACGGTCGCCTCGCCGCTGGAATGGCTGATGTCGAAGCACTCCAGGCGCTGCGGTGGTTCGTCCAGGTCCAGCGCTTCGGCCAGCGCCTCGAAACGCGCGGCCACGTGCTGCCGGTTGGCCAGGCGCGCGGCCAGGGCCTGTTCGGCATTGGTCACCGCCAGTTGCTGCCAGCGCGCCCGCGTGCCGCGCACGCGGTGGCTGATCTCCAGTTCGCGGCCGCGCGCGGTGGCGATGGCTTCGATCAGTACCGGGAAGTCCTCGTGGACCGCATTGACGATCAACTCGGCCGGCAAGTCGCGCTCGTGGTGGCTCAGGTAGTACTGACCAAGGAAGGCCAGCAGCACTTCGTCGAGTTCTTCCTCGATACCGACCTGCGGGAAGAAGTTCTTGCTGCCCAATACGCGCCCGCCACGCACGCTGATCAGGTGCACGCAGGCGCCGCCCGGGTTGACGATGGCGGCGATCACGTCGACGTCGCCGCTACCGCCTTCCATGCTCTGCTGGTCCTGCACACGGCGCAGGATCGCCACCTGGTCGCGCAGTTCGGCGGCTTTCTCGAAGTCCAGGCGCATCGCCGCCTGCTCCATGCCGCTGTTCAGCTCATCGGCCAGCTGGTTGCTGCGGCCTTCGAGGAACATCACCGAGTGACGCACGTCCTCGGCGTATTCCTCCGGGCTGACCAGGCCGACACAAGGCCCCTTGCAGCGCTTGATCTGGTATTGCAGGCACGGCCGGGTACGGTTGCGGAAGTAGCTGTCTTCGCACTGGCGCACCAGGAACGCCTTCTGCAGCAACGCCAGGCTCTCGCGGATCGCTCCGGCACTGGGATACGGGCCGAAGTACCGACCCTTCTGCTTCTTCGCCCCGCGATGGATCGACAGCCGCGGGTACTCGTCCTCGCTGGAGAGGAACACGTATGGGTACGATTTATCGTCGCGCAGGAGGATGTTGTAGGGCGGCCGCCATTCCTTGATCAGCGTCTGCTCGAGCAGCAGCGCCTCGGTCTCGTTGGCGGTGATGGTCGTCTCGACCTGGCTGATGCGCGCCACCAGGGCGGCGGTCTTGGGCGCGAGGCCGGTCTTGCGGAAGTAGCTGGCCAGGCGCTTCTTCAGGTTCTTCGCCTTGCCGACGTAGAGCAGCTTGGCGTCCACATCGAACATGCGGTAGACGCCGGGGCGGCCGCTGCAGGTGGCGAGGAAGGCCGCCGAATCGAACACCGCGCTCATCTAGTTGCTGGCATCCACCATGCCGTGGCGCACCGCCAGCAGGGCCAGCTCGACGTCGCTGGTGATGGAGAGCTTCTCGAAGATGCGGTAGCGGTAGGTGTTCACCGTCTTCGGCGACAGGCAAAGCTTGTCGGAGATGCTCTGCACCTTGTGGCAGTTGGCGATCATCAGGGCGATCTGGATTTCGCGTTCGGACAGCGCGTCGAACGGCGAGCCGTTCTTCTCCGGCTCGAAGGACTTCAGCGCGAGGGTCTGGGCGATCTGCGGGCTGATGTAGCGATGCCCGGCGAACACCTGGCGGATGGCCTGGACCATTTCCTCCAGCGCCGCACCCTTGGTCAGGTAGCCGGAGGCGCCGGCCTGCATCAGGCGCGTCGGGAAAGGATCGTCCTCGCACACGGTCACGGCCAGCACGCGCACGTCCGGCTGGCTGCGCAGCAGCTTGCGGGTGGCTTCCAGGCCGCCGATGCCCGGCATCTTCACGTCCATCAGGACCACGTCGGGCTTGAGCTCGCGGGCCAGCTTCAGGGCGTTCTCGCCGGAATCGGCCTGCCCTACCACCTGCAGGCCGTCGATGTCGGCAAGCATGCGAGAAATACCGGTGCGCACCAGATCGTGATCGTCGACCACCAGCACCTTAATCACGCAGCACCTCATTGCACAGAATTGGGAATTCGGTCGCTCGTCGGAGCACCGTGGAATCCGCGAACCTTAACAGAAAGCAATGCTCTGACCTAGCTTGGAACATGGGTGCCAAAAAGCAAACGCCAGGAAAATATCATGCGTCCCGAGCCGCGGGGCGCACACTTCGCCTGGAAGTCGGCAAGCTGTCAAGGACGGGCATTTCGAGCCTTTCGCTCGGGAACGCGCAAGTCGTCGGTTGACCCGCACGTCGAGAACGCACCGCAGCGCGCCAGGTGCCATGCTGGAGGCATGATTCGACGAGCTGCGTCACCGCCCGTCCCCTGCCCATGAGGACCGTCGACCATGTCCCTGCACATCGAAACCCCTCTGATCGAATCCCTGCCGCTCAGCCGCCAGGCCGGGCGCAGCATCTGGCTGAAGCTGGAGGCATTGCAGCCCAGCGGTTCCTTCAAGCTGCGCGGCATCGGCCTGGCCTGCGAAACCTATGCGCAGCAGGGCAAGCGACGTTTCGTGTCGTCCTCCGGTGGCAATGCCGGCGTCGCAGTGGCCTACGCTGGCCAACGTCTGGGTGTGCCGGTAACCGTGGTGGTGCCGGAATCCACCACCGAGCGCGCGCGGAACCTGCTGCGCGAGCTGAACGCCGAGCTGATCGTGCACGGCGCCAGCTGGGCCGAAGCCAATACCCTGGCACAGTCGCTGCTCGACGATGAGAGCGCTTTTCTCCATCCCTTCGACCACCGCCTGCTCTGGCGCGGCCATGCCAGCCTGGTCGACGAGGTTGCGCGCAGCGGCTTCAGGCCGGATGCCGTCGTCCTATCCGTCGGCGGCGGCGGCCTGCTCTCCGGTGTCATCGAGGGGCTCGAACGCAACGACTGGGGCGAGCTGCCAGTGATCGCCGTGGAAACCCGCGGCGCCGACTCGCTCAACCAGGCGCTGCGCGCCGGCACCCGCATCACGCTGGAAGCCATCACCAGTATCGCCACCTCGCTGGGCGCCAAGCAGGTGTGCGAGCGCGCCTTCGACCTCGCCCGAAGCCATGATGTGCGCAGTGTCGTGGTGTCCGATCGCGCTGCGGTAAATGCCTGCGAGCGCTTCCTCGACGACCACCGCCTGCTGGTCGAACCAGCCTGCGGCGCCAGCCTGGCCATGGCCTACGAAGGCGCCGAGGCGTTGGAAGGCTTCGACAAGGTGCTGATCGTGGTCTGCGGTGGCGTCACCGCGACGGTCGACAACCTGCGCGAATGGGCACGGGTCTGCGCCTAGAAATCCGCATTCGCGGCGGCCGTCAGCAACCACAGGCGGCCCTCCTCCAGGCGAAACGGCTGCGCCTGCAGGTGGGCGCCGGTACAGGGACCGTCGACACACAGGCCATCCTCGAAGCGGAACATAGCGCTGTGATGGGCGCACATCAGCCATTGCCGGCCGTAGGTGCAGAACTCCCCGGAACGAAAATCCAGCGGCACCGAGAAATGCGGACAGCGATTGCGATACAGCCAGGCCTCGCTGCCACGCCGCACCGCCACCAGCGCCAGGCGCTCGCCATCCAAGGCCAGCTCCAGGGACTTGGCGCCGCCGTCGGGGATCTCCTCCAGGGCGCAGAGCTCAGTGGCGTCCACCATCAGCTCCTCAGTTCCGGGTTGCCCAGGCCCCAGTTCCACGGGCGGATCTCGATGCGCTCGAAGATGCCCGCGCGCACATAGGGGTCGTCGTCGAGGAAGGCGCGCACTTCATCCAGTGAAGCGGCCTGCACCACCAGCAAGGTGCCGTTCATGCAGCCATCGGCGGCATCCAGCGTCGGCCCGCCAAGGCGCACGACGACCCGATGGGGCGATGGATCACGCAAGTGCTCCCGGTGCGCCGAACGTATGCGCTGGCGCAGGGCCAACTGCTCCGGCTTGTCGGTGGCGAACACGGCGAAGTACTGGTGCATCGTCAGCCTCGCTCCAGCACGAAGTCGTAGCGCGCCAGGCGGAACTCCCCGGCGAAGTCGAACTCGGCGGCCAGCGCGTGATCGGTCCCGCAAGGCTCGTAGACCACCCGCAGGGAATCCTTGACGCCAAATACCGCGTCGGAATCCAGGTACGGATCGTCGTGGTTGAACAGGTGGGTCACCAGGGTGCGCTGGCCGGCGGCCTCGATCATGAAATGCAGATGCGCCGGACGCCACGGATGGCGGCCGGTGGCCGCGAGCAACTGGCCGACCGGGCCGTCGGTGGGAATCGGGTAGCTGACCGGGACTATCGTGCGGATGGCGTAACGCCCTTCCGCGTCGGTGCGGTAGCGTCCGCGCAGGTTGCCCTGCGGCTGTGCCTCGTCCTGGCCGGAATACATGCCGTTCTCGGCGGTCTGCCAGACGTCCAGCAGCGCCCCGACGACCGGCCGGCCATCGGCATCGAGCACACGGCCGGTGACCAGCGCCGGTACGCCGGGGCTGAAGGCCATGTTCTCGCCATGGCCGCGCTCCGGCATGCCGGCAATGTAGAAGGGACCGAAAACGGTGCTTTCGGTGACGTGCTCGGCGGCGCGGTGGTTGATCGCATCGACCAGCATCGACAGGCCGATCACATCCGACAGCAGGATGAATTCCTGGCGCACCAGGCCGTCGCACTTCTGTCCGGTGGCGGTGAGAAAGCGGATGCCTTCGAACCATTCGGCCTCGGTCAGCTCCACTTCGCTGGCGAAGGCGTGCAGATGGCGCACCAGGCTCTGCACGAGCTGGCGCAGGCGCGGGTCGGCGGTGCCGGCGAAGCTGGCGACCGCCTGGGCAGTGATTCGGGATTCGGGGCTGAGGGTTGTCATTGTTGTTCTCGCTCTCGACGGACGGCGGCGCCCCGCCTGCCAGCCACGGCCGGCAGCCGGGGCGCCGGCGACGATCAGGCCGGTGGCAGGCCCAGGCGGGCGCGCTCGAGCAGCGCCTCGATGGCCGCCTGCTCGAACGGCCGCGGGTTGTAGTAAGGGCTGGCGCAAGCGATGCGCGCGGTTTCCGCGGGGCCGTCCGGCGGCAGGCCGATGGCCTCCAGCGCCAGCGGGATGCCGAGCTTGCGGTTGAGGGCGAACAGCAGTGCCCCCACCTCCTCCGCCCGCTCGCCGCCCAGCGCACGCGCCGCGCGGGTCAGCGGCCCGGCGGCAGCTTCGCGGTTGTAGTGCGCGGCATGCGGCAGGACGATGGCGTGGGCCTGGGCGTGCGGCAGGTTGAAGGTGCCGCCGAGGGTATGGCAGAGCTTGTGGTGGATGGCCATGCCCACCGAGCCCAGGCAGATGCCCGCCAGCCAGGCGCCGTAGAGCGCGCGGCCACGCGCATCTTCGTTCAGCGGATCGGCGACCACCTCCGGCAGGGCTTCGGCCAGGGCGCGGATCGACTCCTCGGCCATCAGGCTGACGATGGGGTTGGCGTCCTGGGCATACAGCGCCTCTACCGCATGGGCCATGGCGTTCATGCCCGAGCAGGCGGAAATCGCCGGCGGCAGCGTCAGGGTCAGCTGCGGGTCGTAGATCACCGTCTTCGGCAGCACCCGCAGGTCGCGCCCGGTCTTCTTCAGACGGTTCTCGGTGAGCCCCCAGATGGGTGTCATCTCGGAGCCGGCGTAGGTGGTTGGGATCGCCAGGATCGGCAATCCGGAATCCAGCGCGATGGCCTTGCCCAGGCCGATGGTCGAACCGCCGCCGACGGCCACACAGCAATCGGCCCCCAGGCGCGCGGCCTCGGCGCGGGCGGCCTGGGCCACTTCCAGTGGTACATGCATCACCGCCTGCGGGTAGACGCCGGCGCTGCGCGCGCCGAGCAGTTCGGCGACGCGCTCACCCTGGGCGCGCTGCTCCGGTGTTGTGAGGATGAGCGCGCGTTCGGCGCCCAGGCGCTGGATCTCCTCGCCCAGGCTGGCCAGCGAACCGGCACCGAAGACCACGCGGCTCGGCATGCCCTGGTAGATGAATGACTGCATGGCGGACCTCAGCGTTTGAAATGCGGCGGAATCTGCGCGTCCACGTTGACCCAGACCGAGCGTGCCTCGGTGTAGTCGTGGATCGCCTCGAAGCCCATCTCGCGGCCATAGCCGGACTGGCCGACGCCACCGAAGGGGCTGCCGGGGCTGACGCGCTTGTAGCAGTTTATCCAGCACATGCCGGCCTGGATGCGCTCGGCCATCCGGTGGGCACGCTGCAGGTCGCGGGTCCAGAGGCCGCTGCCCAGGCCGTAGGCGGTCCCGTTGGCGATGGCCAGCGCCTCCTCGTCGGTGGAGAAGCGCAACACGGTGACGAACGGACCGAACACCTCTTCCTGGGCCACGCGGTCGCCCGGGCGCGCCTCGACCACGGTCGGCTCGACGTAGTAACCGCCGGCCAGCGCCGGATCGCTGGGCGCCTTGCCGCCGGTGAGAATCCGCCCGCCCTGCTCCTTCGCCACCTCCACATAGGACAGCACGCGATCGCGGTGCAGCGCCGAGGTCAGCGGGCCCATCTCGGTGTCCGGGTCCAGCGGGTTGCCCAGGCGGATCGACCGCGCCAGTTCGACGAAGCGGCCGAGGAAGTCGTCGGCGATGCGCTCGTGGAGGATCAGCCGCGAGCCGGCGATGCACGCCTGGCCCTGGTTGTGGAAGATCGCCCAGGCCGCGCCGTTGATCGCCGCGTTGAGGTCGGCGTCGTCGAAGACGATGTTCGCCCCCTTGCCGCCCAGCTCCAGCTGCACGCGCTTGAGGTTGCCCTGGGAGGCTTCGACGATGCGCCGGCCAGTGGCGGTCGAGCCGGTGAAGGCGATCTTGCCCACGTCCGGGTGCTCGGCCAGGCGCTGGCCGGCGGTGTGGCCGTAGCCCGGCACCACGTTGACCACGCCGGCCGGGAAACCGACTTCGTGCATCAGCTCGGCGATGCGCAGGGTCGACAGCGGGGTGATCTCCGAAGGTTTGATCACCACGGTGTTGCCCGCCGCCAGTGCCGGGCCCATCTTCCAGCTGGTGAACATCAGCGGGAAGTTCCACGGCACGATCTGGCCGATTACGCCGATGGGCTTGCGCTGCACATAGTTGAGGAAGCCCGCGTCAACCGGGATCACCGCGCCTTCGATCTTGTCGGCCATGCCGCCGAAGTAGCGGAAGCAGGCCGCGGTGCGCGGCACGTCGAGGTTGCGCGAATCGCGGATCGGGTGCCCGGTGTCCAGCGACTCCAGCTGGGCCAGCTCCTCTGCGTTGGCCTCGATGGCATCGGCCAGCCTGAGCAGCAGGCGGCCGCGCTCGGCGGCCGGCAGCGCCGCCCAGGCTGGGAAGGCGCGCTGCGCCGCGGTTACGGCCAGGTCGATGTCCTCGGCTTCGGCCGCGGCGATGCGGGTGATCAGCGAGCCGTCGGCCGGGCACAGCACGTCGATCTGCCCGCCGTTGATAGCGGGCACGAAGCGGCCGTCGATGAACAGTTGGTTCTGCATGCGGAAACTCTCCATGCGCCACCGGCCAGGCTGGCGGCGTTGGGTTGAACGATCAGCGAAGCCCCCGGTCGGGGGCGGGACTTCAGAAATCCACCGGGTACGGTTTGAGCTCGCCGCTCTCGTAGCGCTGCGGCAGGTTCGGCGTGGCGTTCTCCCACACCAGCAGCATCGAGCGCTTGGTGGAGTAGCCCTGGTGGCGGATATCGGCGGGCATTGCGGCGATGTCGCCGGCGCGCATGGTCAGGCGCGCACGAGGGGTGCCATCGTCCTTGTCGCCAACATCCCAGATGATTTCGTCGGACAGCTGCAGGAACCACTCGATGCGGTCGTTGCCGTGGAACACCGGGAGGATGAATTCCTCGGTGGTCGGGCAGAACAGGCTGGCCTTGCACACCGAGCTGACCGAGGGGTTCCAGGTCACGTCCGAGCGCGACAGGTACTTGAACAGGTTGATCGCGTGCAGCTCGCCCTCGAAACCTTCGGCGGCGTGTACTTCCGGCTCGTCCTGGGGCACGTCGGCGAACTGGCGGTTCACCGGCAGGTCGTCGCGCAGCGGCGAGTCGTCCGGCAGCCCCGGCATGCGCCGGGTGGCGATGCGGAAGCGCTCGATGGCCTCGATGTTGTCGCCATGCTTGCGGCCGAAGGCGCTGCCGGTTTCCTCCGGCGCGGCGAAGGGATCGAAGCCGGCGTTGGTCCAGTCGCGCAGGATGGCCTTGAAGGTGGCCATGATCTTCGGCGTCTCGAACTGCTCGATGTAGTCGACACCGGCCTCCTTGAGCACGCCATTGAAGGTGCCGGCGTAGAGGTCGACCTTGCCGTAGTGGTTGCGGGTGCCGATCACCGCATCGAAGTTCACCCAGCCGTAGAAGAAGCCCCAGGCCACGTCGCGCATCATCGCGCGGAGGAAGGCGTCGGCGGGGATCAGGTGCGAGCGCAGCTGGCCCTTGGCCGGCCACTCGACGCGGGCGAAGTACTCATCGCGGGACAGGGTGAAGGCGCCGAGACGGAAACTGCGGTAGCCGGTGACGGAATCGGGCTGGCTGGCCTCCACCTCGTCGAGGGCGAAGGTGCGGGTCGGTTCGGGGGTTTCGAGCATGGCCATGGTGGGCTCCTTTTATTGTTCGCGGGCGGGCTTACTTGAGGCAGATGTCCGCCCACTTCTCGACCGAGAGCGGGCCCTTGATGGTCTGCTGCAGCAGCACGCCGGGACGCGGGCTCTCGAAGCGGTAGGCGCAGCCGGCCGGCAGCAGCGCCTGGTGGCCGCGCTTGAGCAGGACGTAGCCCATCGGCTTGCCCAGCGGCTGCTCGCCGGCCAGCTCGGTGCCCTCGCCTTCGCGCAGCGGCGCGTCGAGCTTGAGGAAATCGATGCGCACTTCGCCGTCCATGCAGATGGCGAACTCGTCGTGGGCGCAGTGGAACCAGGGGGAGCGGCCTTCGGCGCGCAGTACCTCGATGACGTAGCCGAGGTTCAGGCCGACCACCACCTTCTCGTAGGCGGCGGACTGGCTGGCGACTTCGAAGACGTTGGAGAAGGCATAGTGGCGGGCGTCGCCCTTGACCAGTTCGATGGAGCCCTTGCGATAGTCGTCGAGGGATCCGAAGACAGTACGGAATGCGGCACTCATGTCGTTCACCGTTTGTTGTTGTAGTCGTTGCAAACAAGGTACGAGCCCTCGGCCCCGCCAACAATCACAGGCGGTCCGACAGGAGTGTTCGCAAATCGCAAACAAAAACGGCGCCACCAGGGCGCCGCGAAAGCCTTCGCCGGGCGAGCCTCAGCGCACCCAGCCCTTTTCCAGCAGAGGCCGGTCCCAGGCGGGTTCGTCGCTGATCCGCTCGACCAGGAAATCGATCAGGCTGCGCACCTTGAGTGCGCGCCGCTGGGTGGCGGGGAATACCGCGGAAAAATTGAACGACGACAGCGGATAGTCGATCAGCAGCGGCACCAGCCGGCCGCTCTGCAGGTCGCCGCCGGCCACCAGGGTCGGCAGGCAGACCAGCGCGGAACCGGTCAGCGCATAGTCGCGCAGCAGGTGCACGGAGTTGGAGCGGATCTGCCCCGGCAGGCTCAGTTCGATCACCTCGTCGCCGTGGTGGAAGTGCCAGCGGTTGCGCGTCGGGTAGCCTTCGTAAAGAGCGATGCGGTGCTGCAGCAAATCTTCCGGGTGCAGCGGCGCCGGGTGCCGCTGCAGGTATTCGGGGCTGGCGAGGAATAGCCGGCGCACGCTGAACAGCTTGCGCTCGATGAGCGTCTCGGCCTGCGGCGGGAACATCTGGAAGGCGACGTCGAAGCCTTCCTCGATGGGGTCGACGACGCGGTCGTTGACGATCACGTCGACCTCGATGTCCGGATATAGTTCGGTGAACTCGGCGAGCAACGCGCCAAAGTGGTGAATCGCGAAGCCCGGCAGCATCTGCACGCGCAGCTTGCCGGTGGGCTTGGCGCGCAGGTCGCGCATCTGCTCGGTGAGGGCGTTGAAGCCGGCGACCATGTCGGCGCATTCCTTGTAGTAGGTCTCGCCTACTTCGGACAGGCGCACGTGGCGGGTGCTGCGGTGGAACAGCGGCGCGTTGATGAACTGCTCCAGCTGCTGGATGCGATGGGTGATCACCGAGCGGGTCACGCCCAACTGCTGGGCGGCGCGGGCGAAGTTGCCGGTCTCGGCGACGCGGACGAACGCCTCGATGCTGAGCAGGCGGTCCATGGGTACCTCCGGTTCTTGTTCTTATGAATGCGGCAACGCCGGCCAGAACGGAGTCTAGCCGGCGTCATGCGCGGGCACGATGGGCGGTTCACTGCAGGAGCAGGCCATGCGCGTAATTATTTCGTGGAAAAGGTCCGCTCCTATACATCCCGTCATCCCCGCGAACGCGGGACAGCGCTTGCGCTGAACGCGCTTTAGCGCGGCCCGAAGGGCGAGCGGAGCGAGTCACCCAGAAGCTCGCCGCTTGGTGTCGCGCGCCGCTTCGGCGTGCTCGGATAGTTCCTGTTTCGCCCCCTCGGGCGAGTCCCTTTTTCAAACGCCAAAAAGGAACCAAAAGGCTTGCCCCGACATACGGGTCCGGCGGAGCCGGACTTCCCTCGCACATCCCCACGCACCCGGAGGCCCGCCCCGACAGTACGTCCCTGTACTGATCGGGGCTTTTGCGACATCCATGTCGCGCAACCTCCTCTGCGTGGGCTTAGCTCGGCCTTCTGTAAGGGGCGGCCTGGCGTGCGCGGATGTTTATCTGGAAGACCTAAAGGCTAGAACCAGAGCCTCATGTAGCGCAGATCTTCGTAGGAGCGAGCTTGCTCGCGAACCGATTCGGCACGCGGCCGTTCGCGAGCAAGCTCGCTCCTACAGCTACCGCTGCTCGCTGAGCGTCCGGCGCATCGGCAGCAGTTGCCAGCCGTAGCGCTCGGCGAGCAGCCCCCAGATGCCCTGCGGGGCCTTGAGCATCATCAGCACCGCGACGCTGCCGAGAATGATCATGTACAGCGGCCCGTAGTCGGCGAAGCAGGCGCGCAGGGCGAAGTACACCAGGGTGCCGATCAGCGGCCCTTCCAGGCTGCCGATGCCGCCGATGATGACGATGAAGATCACCGCGGCGGTCCAGTCCTGCACGCTGAAGGCGGCGTCCGGGGAGATGCGCAGTTTCTGCAGGAAGATCAGCGCGCCGACCAGCCCGGTGCCGCCGGCGGCCAGCACGTAGACCAGCAGGCGCGTGCGCCGGGTGTTCACGCCCAGGCTGCCGGAGGCCGCCTCGGAGTCGCGGATCGCGGTCAGCGCCAGGCCCTGCCGCGAACGCAGCAGGAGGAACATGGCCGCCATCAGCGCCACGGCGATGCCCAGGGCGCTGAAGTACAGCAGCGCCTCGCGAGCGTCGCGGCTGGCACCCAGGCTGCGGATCACCGTCGCCGGCAGGCTCTGCCCGGAGCCGCTGCCCAGGCTGCCGACCTGCGCCAGGCCGAGGCGGAAGACTTCGGCCAGGACCCAGGTGCCAATGGCAAAATAGGCGCCGCGCAAACGGAACAGCAGCAGCGCCGAGGGGACCGCCAGCGCGGCGGTAAGCGGCCCCGCCGCCAGCAGGGCGAACAGCGGCGGCAGGCCCAGCTTGCCGGCGAGCAGGAACAGCAGGTAACCGCCGAGGCCGACGAAGGCCTGCTGGCCCACCGAAACCATGCCGCCGTAGCCGGCCAGCAGGTTCCACAGTTGCGCCAGCGCCAGGTAGTAGGCGAACTCGATCACCGCGTGCTGCAGCGCCGGGGACGCCCAGGCCGGCAGCGACAGCAGCAGGCACAGCAGGCCGCCGAGCAGGCCCAGGCCGACGCGGCTGCTGCGGGTGGCGCGTTGCACTCGCCAGACGGGATTCATGGCATTCATCAGTCGACACTCCGGGGGAACAGGCCGCGCGGGCGGACCAGCAGGATCAGCAGGAACATCAGGTGGCCGGCGAGGATCTGCCAGCCGGGATCGATGCGCGCGCCTACCGCCTGCGCCACGCCGAGGATCACGCCACCGGCCAGGGTGCCCCAGAGGCTGCCGAGGCCGCCGATGATCACCGCCTCGAAGCCGTACAGCAGGCGCCCCGGCCCTATCGCCGGGTCGAAGCTGGTGCGGATGGCGAGGAACACCCCGGCGATGGACACCACCGCCATCGCCAGGCCCATGGCCAGGCCGAACAGCTGGCTGTTATCGATGCCCATCAGGCGCGCCGTCTGCGGATCGTCCGAGGTGGCGCGCAGGGCGCGGCCGAGTGCGGTGCGGTAGAACAGCAGCTGCAGGCCGCCGATCACCAGCAGCGCGCAACCGAACACCAGCAGGGGCATGACTCCGACGCTGATTTCGCCGACGCTGACGCTGGCGACTTCCAGCGCGCCCTGGGACAGCTTGCGGCTGTCGGCGCTGAAGCCGGCGAGCAGCGCGTTCTGCACGATCACCGAGAGGCCGAAGGTGACCAGCAGCGGCGGCAGGATGTCGCCGCCGAGGGTGCGGTTGAGCAGCAGGCGCTGCAGCAGGTAGCCCAGGCCGAACATCGCCGGTACCACCAGCACCAGGCTGGCCAGCGGCGACAGGCCGAGACCGTTGCACAGCACCAGCGCCAGGTAGGCGGCCAGCACGATGAAGTCGCCGTGGGCGATATTGACCAGGCGCATGATGCCGAACATCAGCGACAGGCCGACCGCGAACATGGCGTACAGGCCGCCCAGCAGGACGCCCTGGATGAGGGTATTGAGCCAGTCCATATCTAGATTCCGAAGTAGGCCGCGCGGATCTGCTCGCGGCTCGCCTGGTGCGGGCGGCCACTGAGGGACACGCGTCCCTCCTGGAAGCAGTAGAAGCGGTCGGCGACGCCAAGCGCCTGGTTGATGTCCTGCTCGACGAGGATCAGCGAGGTGCCGCCTTCCTTGATCGTCGGCAGTGCCGCGTAGATGTCCTTGATGACCGTAGGCGCCAGCCCCAGGCTGATCTCGTCGCACAGCAGCAGCGCCGGGTTGGACATCAGCCCGCGGCCGATGGCGACCATCTGCTGCTGCCCGCCGGACAGCGCCGTGCCGGGCCGCCGGCGCAACTCGCCGAGCACCGGGAACAGCCGGTAGATGCGCTGCAGGTCCCAGGCGCCGCGGCGTTTGCCCCAGGCACCGATCTGCAGGTTCTCCTCCACCGACAGCGAGGGGAACAGCCGCCGGCCCTCCGGCACCAGCGCGATGCCACGGCGCAGCACCTGGTTCGCCGGCAGCGCGCCTATGGCTTCGCCGCGAAAACGGATGGCTTCGGGCTCGTTGCGGATCAGCCCCGCCAGCGAGCGCAGGAAGGTCGACTTGCCGGCGCCGTTGGCGCCGATGATCGCCAGGGTCTCGCCCTCCTCCAGTTCCAGGTCGAGGTCGAACAGCGCCTGGAAGTCGCCATAGCCGGCGCGCAGCCCGTTCACTGTCAGCATGCAGCACCTCCCATGCCCAGGTAGATTTCCTGCACCCTGGGGTTGGCCATCACCGCCTGCGGTTCGCCTTCGTCCAGCTTGCTGCCGAAGTTGATCACCAGCAGGCGGCCGACCACCGCCAGCAATGCGTGGACGATGTGCTCGATCCAGATGATCGCGGTGCCGCCGCGGTGGATGCCCTGGATGGTTTCCACCAGCTCATGGCATTCGGCCTCGGTCAGTCCGCCGGCGATCTCGTCGAGCAGCAGCAGGCTTGGGCGCGTGGCCAGGGCACGGGCCATTTCCAGCCGCTTGCGTTCGAGCAGCGTCAGCGAGCCGGCCAGCACGTTGGCCTTGCGCATCAGGCCGGTCATCTCAAGCACCTGCGCGCACCACTCGTTTGCGCCGCGCTCGTCCTTGCCGCCACCGAAGGCCGCACCCACCAGCAGGTTCTCGAACACCGTCATCTTCACGAACGGATGCGGGATCTGGTGCGAGCGGCCGATGCCCAGCCGGCAGCGCCGGTGCACCGGCTCGCCGGTCACCTCGACTCCGGCGAAGTGGATGCGCCCGGCGTCGGCGCGCACGCCGCCGGCGATCAGGTTGAACAGGGTGCTCTTGCCCGCCCCGTTCGGGCCGATGACGCCCAGCGCCTCGCCCGGTGCGAGCTGCAGGCTCAGGTCATCGGTCACGGTGACCGAGCCGTAGCGCTTGCGAAGGCCGTCGACGGCCAGCAATGGCTGCATGGCTTCAGCCTCCATAAGTGATGGGCTGCATCTCGCCGCCCAGCGGGATGTTCGGTGCCGTGCGGTTGGCGGTGATCACCAGGTCGTAGCCGAAGGCCCCGCCCTGGCGCCATTGCCCGGCCACCAGCGGGGTCTTGGCGACGTTCTTCACCGGGCCGTGCTTCCAGCTGACCGGACCGACCACGGTGTTCAGTTCGGTCGCCAGCAGCGCCTCGCGCACGGCGTGCGGATCGCCCACCTGGGCGGTGCGGCGGAGGATATCCACGGCCAGTTCGAACAGCGCGTGGACGAACCCCAGCGGCTGGGTCCACTGCTTGCCGGTGGCCTGGGTGTAGGCCGTGGCCAGTTGCGCCGAGGTGCGCCCGTCGAGGGACGAGCTGAACGGGTGCTGCGGGCTCCACCAGATTTCCGTCGACAGGTTTTGCCCGGCCGGGCCGAGCGCCTGCACCGCCGAGGGGAACAGCAACGCCTTGCCCACCGACACCACCTTGGGCCGGAAACCCTGCTGGCGCGCCTGGGTCCAGAAGGTGGCGAGGTCCGGCGGGATGACCACGCCGGTGACGATCTCCGCCTCGCCCTTGCGGAAGGCGGCGATCTGCGCGGAGAAGTCGTCGGTCAGGCTCTGGAAGCGCCCCGGATCGACCAGCTGGAAACCCTTCTGCGCCAGCACCGGCGGGAAGCCCAGCTTGCTGTCGCCCCAGGCGTTGCCGTCGCCGTCGTTGGGGAACAGGCCGCCGACCACCTTGTCGCCGGGCAGTCCTTCCCACATCGCGGTGTAGGCGCCGATCACGTCCTCCAGGCCCCAGAAGAAGTGGTAGGTCCACTCGAAGCCCTGGTCGGGCTTGCCGCCCCGGGTGAAGAACCAGGGCTGCCAGGGGGCCACGGTGGAGATGCACGGCACCTCGTTGATCTCGCACTGGTCGGACACCGGGTTGGTGGTTTCCGGGGTGGAGGACACCAGCATCAGATCCACGCCGTCGGAGAGGATCAGTTCGCTCGCCACCTCGGCTGCGCGGTTCGGGTTGGACTGGCTGTCGCGGACCAGCACCTCCAGGCGATAGGCCTTGCCGGCGATGTCGATGCGGTTCTTCAGCAGCTGCGTCACGCCATCGAGGATGAACCGGTCGGCGGCGGCGAAGGGTGCCAGCGGGCCGGTCTGCGGGCTGACGTAGCCGATGCGGATGACCTTTTCGCCGGCCAGCGCCGGTACGCCCGGCAGGCCGGCCAGCATTGCCCCGCCGGCGACCACGCCGCTGGCGCGCAGGAAGTCGCGGCGGCTGAAGCCACCGGGCAGTTTCTTGTCGTTCATGGGAGACCTCGCGGGGCTCAGAAGAAGAAGGTGACGTCGAAGGAGCCGATCAGCTGGCTGTCCTTGCGGCCGTCGCCGAAGGCATCGCGGCCACTGCCGTTGTGGATGTCATAGCGCAGCTCGGGGCGCAGGCGGACGTTGGAAACCGGGGTCCAGGCCAGGTTGGTGGTGAAGCCGTAGAAGTTGCCCCAGCTCGGGTCGGGGATGCCGGTGTCCGGGTCGATGTTGGCCATCAGCACATGCACCGGCGCGGTGGTGTGGAACCACTCGGCGCGGCTGTTCCACATCAGTTTCGGCGCCAGTTGGTGGTACCAGTTGAGGTCGGTGCCATACCAGCGTCCGACGCGCTCGTTGGCGAAGGCCGCGAAGGCGGCGTCCTCCTGGTAGCCGTAATTGAACTCGACGGCCACGCGGTTGCGTTCGTCCAGCACGTGGCTGACGGTGAGGAAGGAGTCGTAACGGGTCAGGTCCTGGTGCTTGTCGCCGGCGGGAATCGGCGAGCCACACGCGCAGTCGGCAAAGCTGTCGCCGGCACCGTTGCCATAGATGTTTTCCCAGTCGACCCAGGTGCGGAAGTCCGCCGAGCGCCAGCGCATGTTGGCGATCACGTCCGGATCGTGGTTGGGGTCCTGCAGGTTGTTCCAGCCCTGTACCAGGCCCAGCTCGAAGCCGAGCATGCTGCCGCCTTCCTCCTGCGGCAGCTTGAATGAATAGAGCGCGCCGGCGTGCTTGGCCGGGCCGTGCATGAACGAATAGGTGTGCGTATAGAAGTCCGCCGGCGCCGGGCTACCGAGGGCGAAGCCGATCTCGTTCTCCAGCGGCGTGTGGAAGATCCCGACCATCAGGTCGGAACCGCCGAGCACCGGGAAGTAGAGGTCCATGTACGCCTGGGCGATGGTGAAATTCTCGTCCTCGGGACCTGCCGAGCGGTTCACGCCCAGGTCCTCGTCCCAGCCGTAGGTCTTGAAGTAGCGCGCGTCCTTGCCGTAGAGCGCGGTGACGTTGAAGCCCCAGTCCGCTTCCTGCGGCATGGGTCCGGGGAAGGGACCGACGCGGCCGATCACGTTGCTCTTGGGCGCCTTCTCCACCGCGACCGCCAGCTGGTTGAGGTTGAAGCCCTCGTCGTCGTTGAAGAACGCCTGTTTGCTGACGTCGTCGCTGCCGTTGTTGTTGTAGATCCAGCCGGCTTGCGCCCACCCGTGCACCTTGATGCCGTAGTCGCGTTCGAGGCTGTCGCCGAACAAATGGCGGAACAGGGAACCATTGGGGTCCTCGCCGTCGGCGAGGGCCAGGGAGGAGCAAAGCGTTGCGCCCATCGCCACGGGGACGAGCAGGCGCCTGGCAAGCGAAGGCTTGAAGGCGGGCATGGCAGCTTCCTTATTTTTATCGGGCCTATGCCGGAGACCGTGCCGGGCGGGAGCCCGACGTTGTCCGGTGTGGGGAAGCTACAAGCCGGCCGACTGCTCAACAATTAGGCATTCAATGACTGCAGTGTTCGCAAAATCAGAACAGTGCGGCGCGGCGCCGGGCCGACCTTCCGTGTCAGCCCAGACCCCCAGGTGCCGTAAGACGGCGAACAGGCGCGCCGGGCGGCTGGCGCCGTTCTTGCTTGATAAATGTGACAACTTCATGACAACGGTTGTCTGCTATCAAGAAGAGTAGGGCCAGGTCGTATTCGGGGGGTGCCCATGGGAAGCGTGACGAAGGAACGGGCAACTGTAATTTGCCGGCAGGACGACAAGATCCTTTTCGTGCGCAAGGCGCGACGCAAATGGAATCTTCCTGGCGGACGCATCGAGGCCGATGAGGCGCCGCAGCAGGCGGCGCTGCGCGAACTGGCCGAGGAGACCGGCCTGCAGGTCGACGGTCTGGCGTATCTCGCGCCTCTAGAGCTGTACCAGACGCTGCACTACGTCTTCGAAACGGCCTTGCTGGAACCCCAGCGGCCGCAACCGCTCAACGAGATCGCCGACTGCCGCTGGTTCTCCCTCGAAGAACTTGAGCAGCGCAGCGTGAACAAGTCCATCCGCCGCCTGCTCAAGGACTGCCAGCGCCCCGATTGAGCCGGGGCGCCGTGCTTCAGGCCGGTGCGCAGAGCCCGGCCAGGCCCTGCCGCGAGGCTTCCGCGGCCTGCTCCAGGACGCGGCGCTTCCAGCCATCCTCATCGACATAGAAGGCGTCGCGCAGCCGGCGGCGGATGCGCTGCGCCTTTTGCGGCGACGCTTCCTTCGTGTTGCTCAGCCACTGTTCGGCGCAAAGCGCACTCAGCACCTTGGTGCCTGGCAGGGTGCCGTATTCCAGGGTGATGGCGGTCAGCTCGGCCTGCGGGCACTCCTCGCTGGCGGCTCGAATCATCTGGCCCTGCAGCGGCACCGAGATCGAGTCGCCGTCGTAGGAACTGGTCACTTCCCTGCCCCACCAACGGCGCGTGCGCTCCAGCGCCTGCGGATCGTTGGCGCCGACGAAGATGCGCTCGCCGTGGCCCTTGGGGCCGAGCCCGGTGTGCAGGTCGATCCAGCACAGGCGCCGGCACTGGCGGCCATGCTCGCGCAGCACCTCGCGCACGGTCTGGTTGCTCCAGGTGGCTTCCTGGCCGATGAAGAACAGCCCTTGCGGGTGGCTGTTCTGGCCACCGGCGACGGCGCTGTGTACGCCCTTGCGCCCGTGCTTGAGGAGGAAGCCGATGAGTCGCGCGCGGCTCAACAGGCCCGGCGGCCACTGGCGCGGCAGCAGGATGGGGTCGAGCTTGGCGTAGTTCTCGTTGCGCTGGCGCGGCTTGGAGAAGTCGATGAAGTTGCGGTTCAGGTCGACGTTCTCGTGGGTCCAGCGCCGCCACCAGGAAAAGCCGTAGGGGTTCGCCGCATGCAGGTAGAGCACCGCGCAATTGGCCTTCTCGCACTCGCGCAGCCACTCCGGGTCGCTGAGCAGCGCGATCTGCACCGCCGAACCGCAGAAGCCTTCGACGCCATGGCAGCCGCTGCTGATGATCAGCAGGCGCTCGGCGTCGGCCGGGCCCATGCGCGCCACGTCCAGGGACAGAAGTTCACCTTCGCGGCCCGCCAGCGGGTGGCGGTGCGACTGCACCGTCAGGCCGGCGTCCAGGCAGGCGGCCAGGAATTTGCCACGCGCCTCGGCGTAGCTCTGGGAAAAACACGCAGAAGGAAGCATCACCGCTCCGATGATCAGGCAGTTTTCGAGAGAGCCCCGGCGGTACCGGGGCGATGGGAAAAGGAGGAAGTGCGCGGTCAGCTGCTGGCGGCTGCCACCAGCGCGGCGTCGGGCTGCTGTGCCCGGCGGGTACGCTCCGGGTCGACGATGCGCAGGCCGAGCAGCCCGCAGACCAGCGCACCCAGGCCGAACAGCGCAAGGCCGGTCTCGAAGCCGCGGGCGATGTCGCCGCCGCAGGCCTCGACCAGACGGCCCACCAGCCAGGGGGCGAGCATCCCGGCGCTGGTCATGCCGCCGATGTGGATCGCCAGCATGGAGCCGCGCTGCGCCGTCGGTGCGATGTGCGCAACGATGGTGTTGCAGAAGGTCGGCAGCGCGTTGATCAGCACCGCGCCCACGCAGTACAGGCCCAGCACCAGCGGCAGGTCGCCGTGGAACAGCAGCAGTCCGCAGAACGCGAGGCCCGCCAGCGCCGCGCAGACCATCGGCGGTGCCACCAGGGCGCGCTGCACCGACGCTCCGCGCTTGAGCGCACGCTGCGAAAGCGCCGAGATCACCAGGTTGAAGGCCATCACCCCGAGGGTCACGCCCATCACCAGGTAGCCCGACTGCATTGGCGTCATGCCCTGCCCTTTCTGCAGGTACACCGGCACCCAGCTGTAGACCAGCGCGTTGGGCAGGTAGCCGACGAAGCCGACCAGGGTCACCCAGAGGAAAGTGCGGTTGAGCAGCAGGCGGCGGTACGGTTGGCGCTCGCCCGCAGGGCTCCGCCCGACCTCATCGACCTGGTTGCCTTCGCGACCGAACAGCAGCCAGGCCAGCAGCCAGGCCAGCCCGAGTCCGGCCAGCCCGACATAGGCCGCGCGCCAGCCCAGGTGCTGGATCGCCAGCGGCAAGCTGACCGCGCCGAGGGTGGCGCCGAGCATGATCGACACCTGGATCATCGATGACGGCAGTACGCGCTCGCGCGGGCCGAACCACTTGAAGCAGGCGTGCTGGGTCACCGCCGTGCCCGGTCCGGTGCCGGCGCCCAGCAGCAGGCGCCCGGCGACCAATCCGAGGAAGCCATTGGAAAGCGCCACCAGCAGTTGCGCGGCCATCCACACCAGCGACATGCCGGCGAGGATCCAGCGGGTCGGGAAGCGGTTGGCGAGAAAGCCCACCAGCACCCCGGAGATCGAATAGAGAAAGAAGAAGGCACTGCCGATGAAGCCGAACTCGCTGGGGCTGAGTTTCAGCTCGTCGATGATCTTCGGCCCGGCGAAGGCGAAGATGGTCTTGTCCATCACGCTAATGACCATCACCAGCATCAGCAGGACCAGCACCAGGGTGCGACGGGAATTGCCCATGAATCGATTCTCCACCCCGCCTCAGGCGACCAGGTATTTTTCGGCCAGGCGTGCCCAGAGGCTGGCGCCGAAGGGAATGGCCGCGTCGTTGAAGTCATAGCCGGGGTTGTGCACCATGCAGCCGCTCGGCCCGCTCTGGCCGTTGCCCAGGGCGATGTAGCAGCCCGGCCGGCGCTGCAGCATCCAGGCGAAGTCCTCGCTGCCGAGGAAGCCTGCCGGCGGGTTGGACAGCAAGCGCTGCGGCCCCACCAGTTCGCTTGCCACCTCGCGCAGCAGACGCGTCTCCTCCGGCGTGTTGACCAGCACAGGCATCAACTCCTCGTAGCGATAATCCAGTTCGATGCCATGCACCGCCGCTACGCCGTGGGCCACTTCGGCGATGCGCTTCTTCAGCAGCTCGCGTACCTCCGGAATGGTGGCACGCACGCTCAGTTGCAGCACGGCCTGGTCGGGAATCACGTTGGGCGCATCGCCCGCGTGGATCGACCCCACAGTGACCACAGCGGTTTCGGTGGACGGCACGTTGCGCGAGACGATGGTCTGCAGCGCCAGCACCATTTCGGCGGCGGCCACCACCGGGTCCTTCGCGGTATGCGGCATGGCACCGTGGCCGCCGACGCCGAGCAGGCGGATGCTGACCCGGTCGCTGGAAGCCGACAACGGTCCCTCGCGGGTCAGGAAGCAGCCCACCGGCAGGCCCGGGGCATTGTGCAGGGCGTACACGGCATCGCACGGGAAGCGCTCGAACAGGCTGTCGTCCATCATCGCCACGGCGCCGCCGAGCTGCTCTTCGGCCGGCTGGAAGATCAGGTTGAGGGTGCCGTCGAAAGACTTCGACTCGGCCAGGTAACGCGCCGCGCAGAGCAGGATGGCGGTGTGCCCGTCGTGACCGCAGGCGTGCATTTTACCGGCGTGCTGGCTGCAGTGCGGCACGCCGCTGGCTTCCTGGATCGGCAGTGCGTCCATGTCGGCGCGGATGCCCAGGCTGCGCGAGCCGTTGCCCAGGCGCAGCACGCCAACCACGCCGGTGCCGCCGACGCCTTCGTGCACCTCGTAGCCCCACTCGCGCAGCAGGCCGGCGACGAGCGCGCTGGTGCGGTGCTCCTCGAAACCGAGTTCGGGATGCTGGTGGATCTGCCGGCGAATGCGGGTGAATTCATCCTGCAGTTCGACGATTCGCGCAATGGGTGCGAAGAGTGCCTGGCTCATGCCGCGTCCTTGTTCTTGTGATGACGGCGCGCAGCATGCCCCACCCCCGATGCGGCTGGATAATGACCTTCGCACATGCTTATCCAGGCTGGTTATCGTCAGGCGCCGGGCTTCTGCAGGTGGGGCCCCTTGAAGGCGTAGACCAGGTCGTCGACCAGCATCTGCGCCTCGCGGGTCATCAGTTCCGCCGGCCGCGAGACCAGGGAAATGTCGGTACCCGGCACGCGCTCGGCGATGTTCAGCGCATCCAGGGTGCTGGAGACGATCGGCAGGTCGAACACCCGCCGCGACCAGAAGCTCACCGCATCGGTATGGGCCGCGAGCTCCGCGTAGAGCACCACTGAGGCACATTCGACGATGCGTTGCGGCGGCTCCACGCCCTGTTCGCGGAACATCTCGCCGGCCAGGGAGACTTCAAGGGAATCGGGGATCAGCCACTCCTGATCGAGCAGCTCGCGCAGCGAACGCACCGCGCGCAGCGGATGGCCCTTGCGCACCGCCAGGGTGGTCGGCTGGGCGTACAGCTCCTGCCACTGGAAACCGTCGATGTTGCGCGAGGCCGGTTGCGAGGTCAGCACCAGGTCCAGCTGACCTTCGCGCAGGCCTTCCAGCAGCTTGGCCGGGCGCAGTTCGTTGATCTGCAGCTGCACCTTCGGGTAGCGCTTGCGATAGCGCAGCAAGCAGGCGGCGAACTGCTGGCTGGGCGTCACCGGCGAAACGCCGATGGCCACGCGGCCGTCCATCGCGCCCTTGAGCGCCTCGATCTCGTCGCGCGCACGGCGCACCTCCTCCACCACCAGGCGCGCGCGGCGCACCAGGCGGTCACCGTATTCGGTGGCGGTGATGCCGCGATTGGAGCGCACCAGCAGCGGCACGCCGAGCTCGGCCTCGAGTTCCTTGATGCTCTTGGACAGGGCCGGCTGGGAGATGTGCAGCAGGCGCGAGGCTTCCTGGATGCTGCCGCTTTCGCAGATGGCGACGATGGCGCGGAGTTGATGCAGCTTCATGATCGGAGTGCGCATGTTCGAGTGAGGGGGCGCAAGGTAAAGCAAAAATGGGGCCCTGGGACAGCCGGGCGGGTGACCGGTCGGTATCGCCCCCCTGTAGGAGCGGCCCATGGCCGCGAATCGCGGGCGTGGCCCGCTCCTACAAGGTAGGCATGGCGCGGTGCGTTTCGCGGATGAGATCCGCTCCTACGGGACCATTGCCCCCCGGTCTTCGCCGATGAAATCCGCAGCTACGCCCCCACCGAAAAAAAACGGGCGGCCTTCCGGCCGCCCAAATAGAGCTTCGGTGGAGTTGCTCGTTGTTGTCAGCGAATCCCGGTGGCGCGCAGGGCGCTCGGGGTGAAGTCGTTGCTCGAGGTGCGCTGGTCGAAGCTGTAGCTGTGCTTCTCCTCGTTGCGCAGGCCCGACACCGTGTAGCGGCCGGAAATCACGTCGTAGTGGGTTTCCGCGGTCAGCCAGGTGAACTGCTGGTCGTAGAAAGGCCGCGCATGGCCTTCGGCGACGCGCCAGAGGCTGCCATGGCCGTCGTAGGCGTCGGCTTCGGCGATCTGCCAGCTGTCTTCGTCGATGTACAGGTCACGCTTGCTGTAGACGTGCCGCTGGCCTTCCTTCAGGGTCGCCACCACGTGCCACACGCGGTGCAGCTCGTAGCGGGTGTAGTCGGGGTTCAGGTGGCCCGGCTTGACGATGTCGGCGTACTTGGCGGTCGGCGAGTCGAGCTTGAAGCTGTTGTAGGGGATGTACAGCTCCTGCTTGCCCACCAGCTTCCAGTCGTAGCGGTCCGGCGCGCCGTTGAACATGTCGAAGTCGTCGTAGGTGCGCATGCCTTCCGCGCCGGGGCTGTCGTAGCCCACTTGCGGGGCGCGGCGCACGCGGCGCTGGCCGGCGTTGTACATCCAGGCCATGCGCGGTTCCTTGACCTGGTTGATGGTCTCCAGCACCAGCATCACGCTACCCGCGCGGCGCGGCGGCGACAGAATTTCCTGGCGGAAGTAGTAGAGGATGTTGTCCATCTTCGCCGGGTCGTAGTCGCTCAGGCCGAAGGGGAAGGCGAAGTCCTCCTTCATGTAGCTGATGGTGTAGTCGCCGTTGGTCTGCGGGTTCATCTGCGCGGTGGTGCGCTCCATCGTCTTGCCGCGGTAGCGGGTGACGTGGTTCCAGATCGCTTCCAGGCCGTTCTGCGGGATCGGGAACGGGATCGACAGCTTGAAGTGCTCCAGGCCGTTGCCGCCTTCGGCGAGGCTGGTCTGGGTAGCGTTCTGCTTGGCCGCCGCGAGGACGTCCGCCGGCAGGCTCACGCTGCGGTGGCTGGGGTAGACCGGGATGCGGTAGGTATCCGGGAAGCGCTTGAACATCGCCAGCTGGCCGGGGGTGAGCCTGGCCTTGTACTGCTCGGCGTTCTGGGCGGTGATGGTGAACAGCGGTTTGTCGCTGGCGTACGGGTCGGGCAGGAAACCGCCCGCGTCGGCCGCGCCGGCGCTGGCGGTCAGGCCGCCGGTCCAGGCCGGGATGCTGCCGTCGGCGTTGCCGGCCTTCTCGGCGCCCACCGGGGTGAGGTCGGCGCCCAGGCGCGCGGCCTGGTCGGCGGGAACGGCGGCCATGACCTGGCCAGCGAGCAGGCCGAGGCTGAGGCAGCCGGCCTGGATCAGGAGCTTGTGCTTCATCGTGGAGTCTCCAGGGGCGTCAGAAGCTGACGCCCACGCTTACGGCGAGGAAATCGCGGTCGGTGTTGGTGTTGTAATCGCCACCGAAGTAGTCGGTGTAAGAGATGCTGGCGTTGTAGCGGCTGAGGTATTCGCCATCCAGGCCGATGCTCACCGCCTTCTCGCCTTCGCTGAAGGTCGGGCCGTAGCCCTGCACGTCCTGGGCGAACGACAGGTTCGGCTTGAGGGTGATGCCGCCGAGCATGTCGTTGTATTCCAGCTGGCCGCGCAGGCGATAACCCCAGGAGTTGGCGGTGTAGAAACCGTCGTCGTTGCACTCGCCCGGGTTGGCGGTGTTGACCACCTTCTGGCACAGCGCGTTGCCCGACAGGCCGAGCAGCGAGGAGCTGCCGGCCGCGGCCAGTTCGCCGTTGCCGTAGACGCTGCTGCGGCCGAAGCGCAGGTCGCTGCCGTCGGTGGAGCCAAGGTCGCTGATGTGGGTGAAGCCCACTTCGCCGACCAGGGTCAGGCGATCGGCGCGCACCACCGGCAGGTTGTCGAAGGTGTTGGTCAGGGTCACCTGCGCTTGGGTCACCGGCATGCGCTTGTAGCCCTGGATCTGCGAGCCGTAGGCCGAGTCGGCCCAGCCGCTGGCGAAGATCGGCAAGCCGGCGTTGACCAGCGAACTGGTCGAGGCCGAGCCGAGGGTCGCGGCGGCGGAAACGTCGGTGCCGTTGATGCCCAGCGGCATGTTCGGGCGGTAGCTGATCTCGCCGGACACCGCGGTGGTGCCGACCGTGGTGGCGAAGCTCAGGCCGTAGAGGCGGATGTCTTCCGGGTAGGTCAGGTAGTAGCGCGCGGTGCTCTTGCCGCCCTGGCCGATGATGCCGCCGACCGGGTCGCTGAACGCGCCCTTGCCGACCAGCCAGTTACTGTAGGGCGTGCGGCTGTGGTAGTTCATCGCGTAGAGGCCGAACTCGGTCTCGTTCAGCGACTCGGCCATCCAGTGCAGGGCCACGCCGTACTGGCCGCCGTCGCGGGCGTCGTCGTCGCCCAGGCGCGGCACGTAGCCGTAGCCGCCCTTCACGCCGGTGCCGTCGACGTTGCGGTCGAAGTCGCTGCCGTTGATTGCCATGCCGGTGTCGCAGCCCTGGGCCGCGATGTCGCTACCGAAGAAGGTGCCGCAGTTGTCGAGGACGGTCTTCTCCCACTTCAGCTGGTAGAAGGCCTCCATCGACAGGTCCTCGGTCAGGCCCTGGTTGAAGTAGAACATCGGCACCGGAATCAGCGCTTCCTTGACCTCGGAGCCGGGACGGCGCAGGGCCGAGACGTCCACCGGGTTGATGCTGTTGATGCCGTTCTGGATGAAGGTGCTCTCGCCCCAGCTCACCACCTGCTTGCCCAGGCGCACGGTGCCCGGCAGTTCGGCGATGCTGTAGTTGTGGTAGGCGAAGGCGTCCAGCAGTTGCGCGCCGGAGGAGCGCGCGGCCTGGTCGCGGCCGTTGTCGTCGATGTCGTAGAGGTGCTGGTGGCCGTCCTTCAGCTCGAAGTCGTACCAGTACTTGCCACGCAGGAACACGCCGCTGTCGCCGTACTTCAGCTCCAGGTCATGCACGCCCTTGAACAGCTTGGAGAAGGGCTCGCCCTTCTTGAAGTTCAGGCGGTTGTCGTCGGAGGTGGCGCTGGAGGCGGTGCCGCCGTTGCGCGAACCGATGAATTTCTTGTCCGGGTTGTCCATCGCCCAGCTGGCGCCGACCGACAGGGTCGAGTCGAAACGCCCTTCGATCTCGCCGATGTTGAAGGTCGCCGCGTGCACGGCCGGTACGCCGCTAACCGCCATGCCCACTGCCATTGCCAAAGTCGAAGGGCGCATTGCTCCGCCGCCGGCTCTTGTTCTTCTCATGTCGTTCTCCGCCTGGAACCTGCTGGTAAGAGGCGGACCCACCGGGCCCGCCGCCCGGCCCGGCGCCACGAAATAGCGCGGCGATCCTGGGGGGCGGTCGCATGGTAAGAGCCGTGTCACATCGCTGACTTCTGAAAAAAACTTATGCCCATAGCCAAATACGAAGCGCGCATGGCTCGATAACCGGCGGCTATCGCGATAAGCAGGATTCAGCGCAGGCGCGGGCGCTTGTTGCCTATAGTGCGGCGCCATCCCACCCGGCCGATGGAGCCCCCATGAAGATCGCACTGACCGGCGACAGCATCCTGCAACGCCGCCTGAACAGCCGCGAGGACGAAACCCTGCGTCCGCTGTTCGACCTGATCCGCGCGGCGGACGTCAGCTTCACCAACCTGGAAGTGCTGCCCAACGATTTCGAGGGCGACCCGGCCCTGGAAAGCGGCGGCTCGCACTTCGGCGCACCCTCGTGGGTCCTCGATGAGCTGGTGCAAGGCGGCTTCGACCTGTTCTCCACCGCCAACAACCACGCGCTGGACTACAGCATCGCCGGCCTGCACGCCATGCACCGCGAGCTGGACAAGCGCGAGTTGCTCTACGCCGGCACCGGACGCAACCTGGAAGAAGCGCGGCGCCCGGTGTACTGCACCCGCCCCCAAGGCACCGTCGCCCTGCTCGCTTGCAGCGCCACATTCGGCAAGGGCCAGGAAGCCAGCGACCAGACCCGCGACATGCCCGGCCGCCCCGGCCTCAACCCGCTGCGCTATGACACCGTGCACGAGGTGAACCCGACGCAGATGGCCCAGGTCCGCGAGCTGATCGCCAGCCTCGGCCTCGACCGCCTGTACCAGGGCGCCGTCGACCTGGGCTTCGCCCACCCGCTGCCGCATCCGTCGCTGGCGGTGTTCGGCCCCTTCACCCCGCTGCTGTTCCGCGAGGGCCAGCAGACCCGCGTGCGCACCGCGCCACGCAAGAAGGACGTCGACGACATCCTGCGCTGGGTCGAGGAAGCACGGGTGATGTCCGACGTCGTGGTACTGAGCATCCACGCCCACGAACTGGGCTTCAACGCCGAGGGCGACTGGGACCTGGAAGCCCCGGCGGAATTCCTCCAGCCGGTGGCGCGGCGGATGATCGAGGCCGGCGTCGACATCGTCGTCTGCCACGGCCCGCACCTGCTGCGCGGCATGGAGATGTACAACGGCAAGCCGATCTTCTACAGCCTGGGCAACTTCATCGGCCAGAACGAGCTGGTCGAGCGCCTGCCGATCGACAGCTACGAGCAATTCCGCGTCGAGCGCAACCAGACCCCGTCGAAGGTGTTCCAGCAGCGCACCCAGAACGACACCCGCAGCTTCCCCTCGGACGCGCGCTTCTGGGAGTCGCTGGTGCCGGTCTGCCGGTTCGACGGCAACCGCCTGGCGAGCATCGAACTGCACCCGGTGAGCCTCGGCCTCGGCGAGTCGATCCATCGCCGTGGCCGTCCGCGCCTGGCGCAGGGCGAGCACGCGCAGCAGATCCTGCAACGCTTCGCCAAGCTCAGCGCGCCCTACGGCACCGAGCTGCAGTTGGACGGCGACATCGCCCGCATCGCGCTCTGAGCCGGCGGTCCGGACTCGGACCGCCAACAGCCCTTCCGTCAGCAAACCACAAACGCGCCAGCCAGTGGCTAGAGTGGATTGGACTTCCTCTCCTGCCAGGTGCCGCCGCCATGTCGCTCGCGCTCTACGGTCATCCGTTTTCCTCATACACGCAGAAGGTCCTGATCGCGCTCTACGAGAACGCCACGCCGTTCGAGTTCCGTTGCGTCGGGCCCGACTGGCCACAGCACACCGCCGACTGGCTGAACCTGTGGCCGTTGCGCAAGTTCCCGGTGCTGCTCGACGGCACGCGCAGCCTCGCCGAGAGCAGCATCATCATCGAGTACCTGCAGCTCATGCATGGCGGCGCGGTGCGGCTGTTGCCGGACGATCCGCAAGCAGCGCTGGAGGTGCGCTTCCTCGATCGCTTCTTCGACCTGCATGTGATGAGCCCGGTGCAGCATGCCGTCGGCGGCGCGATGAGCGGCGATGAAACCAAGCGCCGGGAGGCCATGGAGAACGCCGTGGAAAAGCTGAGCCTCGCCTACGCCTGGCTCGAAGACGAACTCGCCGGCCGCGCCTGGGCGACCGGCGACACCTTCACCCTCGCCGATTGCGCGGCGGCGCCGGCGCTGTTCTACGCCGACTGGACGCACCCGATCGACGACGGCTACCACACCCTGCGCGCCTACCGCGCCCGACTGCTAAAACGCCCGTCGTTCGCCCGCGCGGTCGATGAGGCCCGCCCCTATCGCCCGCTGTTCCCGCTCGGCGCACCCGACCGCGATTGAACCCGGCCCGCGGCAGGATATGCCGGCGCGAATGACGCAAAGGTGCAACCCGATGGATTTGCACCTTTGGCGAAGAGCAACTTTGCTTGACGTGGATCAAATGGCGCCCGGCTGCCGGCGCTAGTGTCGTGGTACTCATTGGGCGGAATTGACCGATGTCCTGGTTCCGGAACCATCAACGCGCATTGCTCCGCATGGCCCTGATGCTGTGGGTGCTGGCGTTCGCGGTTGCGGTCAGCCATGGCTGCCTGTCCTACCTGGCGCACGATCCTCTGGTCGCCCATCCCGAGGCATCGGCCAGCGCGCATGATCGCTCGCACCAGCTGCATGCCAGCGGTTGCCTGCAGTTCTGCGAGGACGGCGCGTCGGCGCTGAAGCTGTCGCCCGGTCAGCTTTCCTTCGACCAGGTCCTCTGGGCTCTGCTGATCACCCTCCCCGTCCTCCTTCTCCCCGCCGCCAGCCGGCCACGCTTCGCCGCCCGCGCCATCCACCTGCCCGGACCGCCACGCCCGCCGGCACGCCTGAGTTTCGTCCGCTTCAACGATTGACCCGCCTTCCGTGCGCCCGTCCTGCGGACGCACTGCCTCGCCTCGCCTGCCCTGCATGGCGCGGCCACGTTTCGCCTCATTCGTCCCGACACCTGGAGTTCACCATGAACATGACCCTGAAATCGCTTGTCGCCGCCCTGCTGATCAGCAGCCCGCTCATAGCCGTCGCCACCGACGAAAAGACCCCCGAGCAGCCCCCGGCGAAAACCCAGAGCAAGCCTGCCCCGGCACCGGCGCAGGAAGCGGCCATCGCCGAGCACATGAAGAAGATGCAGGCGATCCACGACAAGATCGCCGCCGCCAAGACCCCGGAGGAACGCCAGGCAGCCATGCGCGAAGGAATGCTGGCGATGAAGGAAGGCATGGGCATGATGCAGAACGGCTGCGCCGGCAAGGGCATGGGCCCGCACATGCGGATGATGGACTCGAAGATGATGGGAATGATGATGCAGATGATGGATCAGCAGGCCGGCATGATGGGGCCGCAGACAGGCATGCAAGGCATGCCCATGCAGGGTATGCCCATGCAGACGCCGGCCGAGAAACCCGCGCAGTGATCCTTCGGCGTGGCCTGGTGGGCGCAGGCTCCACCGGGTCGCGTCGGGGTGTCCCGCTTCCACCGCCGGAGAATGGCCATGAACGGTTTACCCCC
This sequence comes from Pseudomonas knackmussii B13, assembly GCF_000689415.1. Classification (NCBI taxonomy): domain Bacteria; kingdom Pseudomonadati; phylum Pseudomonadota; class Gammaproteobacteria; order Pseudomonadales; family Pseudomonadaceae; genus Pseudomonas; species Pseudomonas knackmussii. The sequence goes on from NZ_HG322950.1 coordinate 3,499,870, forward strand.
CGCCAATCGGCAACCTTCCTTCTGGCGCAGCAAGCCCGGGATCGCCATGGGCATGTTGCTTGTCATCGGGATCTTCTACCTGGCCCGCGAGCACTACGGCCATATATCCCTGCTGCTGCCATACGCGATCCTGCTGCTGTGCCCGCTCATGCACCTGTTCGGTCATCACCACGGCGGCCATGGCCATCATGGCCGGACAGGCACCACTCCCAAGGACGATGAAAGAGGCTGAGTCATGCACGGACACCAGCATGCGCATCCGACGCCCCGCGGCGAGCCCCTGGCGGCCGAAGCGGACGTCACCTGGTACACCTGCCCGATGCACCCCGAGGTGCGCCAGCCGGGTCCGGGCAACTGCCCCAAGTGCGGCATGACCCTGGAACCGGTGCTGCCGGAGCTGGAGCAGGAAGAGAATCCCGAGCTGAAGGACTTCTCCCGGCGGTTCTGGTGGACCCTCCCGCTGACCGTCGTCGTCACCCTGCTGGCCATGGGCGGCCATGCCCTGTCCCTGTTCCACGGCGCCACGCAGAACTGGATCGAACTGCTGATCGCCAGCCCCGTCGTCCTCTGGGCGGGATGGCCGTTCTACGTGCGCGCGGTGCGCTCGGTGATCCAGCGCAGCCCGAACATGTGGACGCTGATCGGCCTCGGCACATCCGCCGCCTACCTCTATAGCATCGCGGCCACCCTGGCGCCGTCGGCCTTCCCGATGACCTTCATGATGGAAGGCCGCATCGGCGTCTACTTCGAGGCCGCCGCCGTCATCATCTCGCTCACCCTGCTGGGCCAGATGCTCGAACTCAAGGCGCGCTCGCAGACCTCCGCGGCGATCCGCTCCCTGCTTGGCCTGGCGCCGCGGACGGCGCGGCGGATCAACGCCGACGACAGCGAAGAGGACATCCCGCTGAGCCATGTCCACCCCGGCGACCGGCTGCGCGTCCGCCCCGGCGAGAAGGTCCCGGTGGACGGCCTGGTCGTGCAGGGCGAGAGCGCCGTCGACGAATCGATGCTGACCGGCGAGCCCATCCCGGTGCTCAAGCGCGCCGGAGGCACGTTGATCGGCGCCACCCTGAACACCCACGGCAGCCTGGTGATGCAGGCGCAGAAGGTCGGCTCGGCGACCGTCCTTGCGCAGATCGTGCAGATGGTCGTGCAGGCGCAACGCTCGAAGGCGCCGATGCAGCGCCTGGCCGACGTGATCGCCGGCTACTTCGTGCTGGTGGTCATCGCCATCGCGGTCCTCACCCTGATCGGCTGGGGACTGTGGGGGCCACAACCGGGCTGGGTGTTCGGCCTGATCAACGCGGTGGCGGTGCTGATCATCGCCTGTCCCTGCGCGCTGGGCCTGGCCACGCCCATGTCGGTGATGGTGGCCAGCGGCAAGGCCGCCGGCAGCGGCGTGCTGTTCCGCGACGCGGCGGCGATCGAGAACCTGCGCCGGATCGACACCCTGATCGTCGACAAGACCGGCACCCTCACCGAGGGGCGCCCGGCCTTCCAGGGGCTCGAAGCGGCCGCCGGCTTCGACGCCGACGAGGTGCTGCGGCTGGCCGCCAGCCTAGACCAGGGCAGCGAGCATCCGCTGGCCCACGCCATCGTCGAGCAGGCTCGGGCGAAGGGGCTGGCATTGAGTGCCGCGCAGGAATTCGAGAGCGCCTCGGGCATCGGCGTGCGCGGCCGGGTCGATGGGCATCGCCTGCTGCTGGGCAACACCGCCTTGCTCGCCGATGCCGGGGTGTCCTGCGAGGCGCTGCTGCCGCGCGCCGAGCAGCTGCGCAGCGAAGGCGCGAGCATCATGTACCTGGCGGTGGACGGCCGCGCGGCCGGCCTGCTGGCAGTGGCCGACCCGATCAAGCCGACCTCCCGGCAGGCCGTGGAGCGTCTGCAGGCGGCCGGGGTGCGGGTCATCATGGCCACCGGCGACGGGCCGACGACGGCACGTGCCGTAGCCCGCCAGCTGGGCATCGAGGAAGTGCACGGCGAGGTCAGGCCGCAGGACAAGGAGCGCCTGGTGGCCGACCTGCAGGGCGCCGGACGCCTCGTGGCGATGGCCGGCGACGGCATCAACGACGCACCCGCCCTGGCCCGCGCGGATGTCGGCATCGCCATGGGCACCGGCACCGACGTGGCGATGAACAGCGCCCAGGTGACCCTGGTCAAGGGCGACCTGCTCGGCATTCTGCGCGCCCGCAGCCTGTCCATGGCGACCGTGCGCAACATGCACCAGAACCTGACGTTCGCCTTCGCCTACAACGCCATGGGCATTCCGCTGGCGGCCGGGCTGTTCTACCCGCTGACCGGGCATCTGCTGTCGCCAATGGTGGCGGCGCTGGCCATGAGCGTGAGTTCGGCATCGGTCGTCTTCAACGCCCTGCGCCTGCGCAACGCCTCGCTCGATGGCCAGGCTCGGCAGGCTTGACCTTGCCACGGTGGCAAGGTCGAGGATGGTTTCAGGCCAGGACGGATCGAGTCGCCGTCCCTGGCACAAAGCGTTTTTCCATTGAGGAGTCACCGCGATGAAAAGCACCGATCTGCAAGTTGAAGGAATGACCTGCGCTTCCTGCGTCCGTCATGTGAATGCCGCGCTGGCGCCGATCGCCGGGGTTGCCGATGTTTCGGTGGACCTCGCGGCGGGCCGCGTAAAAGTCAGCGGTGACGCCGACGTCGCGGCGCTGCTGGCCGCCCTGCAGGAAGCCGGTTACCCGGCCACGCTCGCGGCCGCCGCCCAGGCCCCGGAAGCCACCAAGCCGCGCGGCGGCTGCGGCAGTTCCTGCGGCTGCCACTGAGCGAGGAGAAGCATCATGCGCAAGGCACTTCGTCTGACCGCCCTCGCCGGCCTGTTCATGGCGTCCTTCGCCCAGGCCGCCACCCCCATCGACGTCTACCGCGATCCCAACTGCGGTTGCTGCAAGAGCTGGATCAAGTACCTCGAGGCCAACGGCTTCAGCGTGAACGACCACGTCGAGCCGAACATGAGCGCGCTCAAGCAGCGCCTCGGCGTGGCGCCACGGCTGCCGCCCTGCCACACCGCCGTGATCGGCGGGAAGTTCGTCGAGGGGCATGTTCCGGTGGCGCAGATCCGCGAACTGGAGAAGCATCCGGAGCTCCGTGGCATCGCGGTTCCGGGCATGCCGGCCGGCTCGCCCGGCATGGAAATGGGCCAGGCCGCGCAGGCCTACCAGGTCATCGGGCTGACCCAGGACGGCACGGACGAGGTACTGGCCAGCTATCCGGCGTCGTCCACCCAGTGAGCGCGGCCCTCGGACAGCGATGCGCCCTCCCCGGCCATCGCGTCCGCGGGGCTGGCTGACACGAATGTAATCCACACTTCAGCCAGGCGTCAGGCGCAGGCTTCTAGGGTAGTCGGCAATTCGCCGGGGCCTTCGTCGCACAGACGCAGGCCCGGCCACGAACACGATCAAGCGGGAGGGACACCACGACATGCAAGGCGGAACGTCGAGACGCACATTCGTCAAAGGGCTGGCCGCGACCGGCCTGCTCGGGGGCCTGGGCCTGTGGCGCTCGCCAGTCTGGGCGGCCGATGCCGCTGGCCAGGCGAGCGTGCTCAGCGGCAATGCATTCGACCTGTTCATCGGCCAGACGCCGGTGAACCTGACCGGCAAGGCGCGCAGCGCGACCACCATCAACGGCTCGCTGCCGGGCCCCACCTTGCGCTGGCGCGAGGGCGACACCGTGACGATCCGCGTGCGCAACCGCCTGGCCGAGGACACCTCGATCCACTGGCACGGCATCCTGCTGCCGACCGACATGGACGGCGTGCCCGGCCTGAGCTTCGCCGGCATCGCCCCGGGCGGTGTCTACGAATACCGTTTCAAGGTCCGCCAGCACGGCACCTACTGGTATCACAGCCATTCGGGCGCCCAGGAGCAGGTCGGCGTCTACGGCGCGCTGGTCATCGAGCCGAAGGAGCCCGAGCCCTTCACCTGCGACCGCGACTACGTCGTCATGCTCAGCGACTGGTCCGACGAAGACCCCGCGCGGGTCCTGGCCAAGCTGAAGAAAGACTCCGGCTACTACAACTTCCACAAGCGCACGGTCGGTGACTTCATCGATGACGTCGGTGCCAACGGCTGGGCCGCGACCCTGGCCGACAGGAAAATGTGGGCCGAGATGAAGATGAGCCCCACGGACCTGGCCGACGTCAGCGGCTACACGTACACCTACCTGGTCAACGGCCATGCGCCGGACGCGAACTGGACCGGCGTGTTCCGCCCGGGCGAGAAGGTCCGCCTGCGCTTCATCAACGCCTCCGCGATGACCTACTTCGACGTGCGCATTCCGGGGCTGAAGATGACCGTGGTCGCCGCCGACGGCCAGCCGGTGCACCCGGTCGGCGTCGATGAATTCCGCATCGCCGTGGCGGAGACCTACGACGTGATCGTCGAGCCCGCCACGCAGCAGGCATACACCATCTTCGCCCAATCCATGGACCGCACCGGCTATGCGCGCGGCACCCTCGCCGTGCAGGCCGGGCTGGCTGCGCCGGTGCCGCCGCTCGACCCGCGCCCGAAGATCGGCATGGACGACATGGGCATGGGTGGGATGGACCACGGCGACATGGCCGGCATGGACATGTCGGCCATGGATCACGGCGGCATGCAAGCGCATCCGGCGTCGGAGAACGGCAACCCGCTGGTCGACATGCAGACCATGAGCCCCACGCCGAAACTGAACGATCCGGGCCTCGGCCTGCGCGACAACGGCCGCCGCATCCTGACCTACGCCGACCTGCGCAGCACCTTCGAGGACCCCGACGGCCGCGAGCCCTCGCGCAACATCGAGCTGCACCTCACGGGGCACATGGAGAAGTTCTCCTGGTCGTTCGACGGCATCCCCTTCGCCGACGCCAAGCCCCTGCTGCTGACCTACGGCGAGCGCGTGCGCATCACCCTGGTGAACGACACCATGATGACCCACCCCATCCACCTGCACGGCATGTGGAGCGACCTGGAGGACGAGGACGGCAACTTCCTGGTGCGCAAGCACACCATCGACATGCCGCCGGGCTCGCGCCGCAGCTACCGGGTGACGGCCGATGCCCTGGGCCGTTGGGCCTACCACTGCCACCTGATGTACCACATGGAATTGGGCATGTTCCGCGAAGTGCGGGTGCAGGAGTAGAGGATGCGTATGGACCTTCGACAGACCCGCAAGAACTGCCTGGCCGGCCTGTTGCTGCTCGGCATCGCCGGCGCCAGCCACGCCGAATCGATGGACGACGACAGCGACATGCAGGGCATGCAACCCGCCGCGCCCACGCAGAGCCGCACACCGATTCCGCCCGTCACCGACGCCGACCGCGCGGCCGTGTATCGCGGCGAGATGAACCATCACATGGGCGCGCCGCTCAACTCGCTGTTGGTCATCGACCAGCTCGAGTGGCAGGACGCCAACGCCGGCAGCGCGCTGAACTGGGAGGCGCATGGCTGGATCGGCGGCGACATCGACCGCCTGTGGCTGCGCTCGGAAGGCGAGCGGCTCAACGGAATGACCGAGAAGGCCGAACTGCAGGCGCTCTGGGGGCACGCCATCGGCCCCTGGTGGGATGTGGTCGGCGGCGTGCGCCAGGACTTCAAGCCCGGCTCACCGCAGACCTGGGCGGCCCTGGGCATCCAGGGGCTGGCGCTGTACGACTTCGAGACCGAGGCCACCGCCTACCTCGGCGAGGGCGGCCAGAGCGCCCTGCGCCTGAAGGGCGACTACGACATCCTGCTGACCAACCGGCTGATCCTCCAGCCGACCGCGGAAGTGAATCTCTATGGCCGCAACGACCCGCAGCGCGGCGATGGCTCGGGCCTGGCCGACAGCGAGATCGGCCTGCGCCTGCGCTACGAGATCGTCCGCGAATTCGCGCCCTATGTCGGCGTGACCTGGAACCACCTGTACGGCAAGACCGCGGACTATGCCCGCGAGGAAGGCGCCGATCGCAGCGACACGCGCCTCGTGGTCGGCGTGCGCATGTGGTTCTGACCCCATTCCCCACCCCACAGGCGCCCAGGCGCCAGGAGAAAGCCATGCATATCATCCGTAATACTGCCCTCGCCCTGGGGCTGCTACTGAGCGCAGCCGCCCAGGCCGAGCAGAAGCTGGTCGCGTCCTCGCCTGCCGATGGCAGCACGGTCGAGGCACCGGCGAAAGTCGAGCTGCGCTTCGGCGAGAAACTCGACCCGCAGCACTCCGCCGCGAAGATCGTCATGACCGAGATGGCCGGCATGTCCCACGCCTCGCCCATGCCGGTGAAGGCACGAGTCTCGGCCGGTGCCGAGCCGACCGTCATGCTGATCACCCCCGCCTCGGCGCTCACCAGCGGTACCTATCGCGTGGACTGGCGCGCTGGCGAGGCCAAGGGCTCGACGACCTTCAAGGTGAAATAAGCGCCGACTAGAAGCGGGCGAAGCGCTGCCGATACTGCGCCGGGGTGAGCGCGGTCAATCCCTTGAACATCCGCCGCATGTTCGAGTCGCTGCTGAAGCCCAACTCCGCGCTGATCGTATTGACGGGCGTGGAGGTCAGCGTGAGGCGCTCGCCGACCTGGTTCAGCTTGATGCGGCGCGCGTAGGCGGCGAGCGGGATGCCGGTCTCGCTCCTGACCTTGCGCGCCAGGGTGCGCTCGGCCAGGCCGAGCGCGGTGGCCAGGGTCGGCGCCGTCAGCTGCTCGGCGGGCAGCCGCTCCACCAGAGCATGCAAGCGCCGCAACAGCGCGCTGGGCTGCTCGATCAGGCTCATGGCCTGGAAGGCGTCATGCGCCTGCGCCGGACGCGGCAGCACCATCAGCCGTGTGAGGTCATGCAACACGGCCGGGCTGACGACACGCTCGATCAACTGCTGGGCGATCGGCAGATAGCCGTTGACGCCACTGGCGCTCGCGCCTCGTTCATCGAAGATGCAGCTCTGCTCGCTTTGCCAGCACACCTTGGGGAAGCGCCTGAGCACGCTGTCTGCCAACCACCAGGTGACGGTCGCGGCGCGGCCATCGAGGCGGCCGCTGGCGGCGACCAGGCACACGCCGACGCAGTAGCTCCACAAGCGGCAACGCTTGCCCAGGCGCGCCAATGCCGTCACCAGCTCGGCATTGGCCAGCAAGGTCGCCTCGACCTGCTCCGCCGACTCCGCCCAGAAGCCGGGCACCAGCAGCGCGTCGAACGCACCCTCGGCAAAGCCCGCCTGCGCCTGCAAGCGTACGCCGTGCGCGCACTCGACGACGCCGGGCCGCAGCGCCACGAAGTGCAGCTCGAACAGCGCCGCACCGGCACGCCGGTTAGCGGCATGCAGCAAATCGGCAAAAGCCAGCAGCCCAGCGGGCATGCAGCCGGGGAACAGCAGGAGACCGATACGAAGGGTTTTGGGCATTGGCTGAAAATGAATTGATTATGTCCAGGCTCGCCATTATGGACGCGGATGCGCAACGGCACCATGAGGCCACACTGCCAAGGAGGCTTCGTGATGAAGATTCAGCAACTGCGCAACGCAACCATCGTCGTCGAACATGGGCCGTACCGCGTCTTGGTCGACCCCATGCTGGCAGCCAAGGGCGCGCTGCCGCCGCTGCGGTTGTTCAAGGCGCGCCAGCGCAACCCGCTGGTCGAGCTGCCGGAATCGGCGGCGCAGGCCCTGGACAGCGTCACCCACTGCCTGATCACCCACTGCCAGAAAGGCCACTTCGACCACCTGGACCGCGCCGGCACGCGCTGGCTGCGCGAGCGCCAGGTGCCGGTCATCTGCACCCCGCACGATGCGGCCTTCCTCGCCGAACGCGGGCTGAACGTGCAGCCGCTGCCGGCCAATCACGCGGCGCCAAGCCCTTTCCTCGGCGGGCGGATTCACACGGTCCGCTGCACCCATGGCGAAGGCCTGGTCGGCAAGCTGATGGAACATGGCGTCGGCTACCTGATCGAGTGGCCGGGCGAACCCAGCCTGTACCTGGCCGGCGACACCCTGCTGACGCCGACGGTGCGCGACTTCGTGCAGCGTCACCAGCCGCAGGTAAGCGTGATACCGGCCGGCGGCGCGCGCTTCGATATCGGCGACGACATCATCATGGGCATCGACGACGTCCTCGCCTTCGCGCAGATGAGCCACGGCCAGGTCATCGCCAACCATCTCGAAGCCATCAGCCATTGTCCGGTCGGCCGCGCGGAACTCGCCGCCGCGGCGCAAGCGGCCGGAGTGGCGCAGCGGCTCTCGATTCCCGCGGATGGGCAAACGCTGGCGCTGCACGGCCAAGCCGTTGCAGCCCTTTGAAAGGCAAAACGGGGCGGACGCTTGCGCGTCCGCCCCGTTTCAGTTGCCGCAGGCGGCCCGTCAGGCGCCCAGTTTCGGCGTGCGCGGCGGGATCATGCGCTTGCTGCCGGTGGCCTCGAAGGCCGCGGCGAAGGTCAGCAGCGCCGAGTCGTCGTAAGCGCGACCGGCGAAGGTCAGGCCTACCGGCATGCCGATGTCGGCCATCACACCCATCGGCACGGTGACGGTCGGCACGCCCAGGTGACGGATCGCCAGGTTGCCGTTGGCGACCCAGATGCCGTTGCTCCAGGCGATGTCGGCGGACTCCGGGTTGACGTCGGCGTCGGCCGGGCCGACGTCGGCGACGGTCGGGAACAGCACCGCGTCGAGCTTCAGGCCGTCCATCCAGTCTTCCAGGTCGAGCTTGCGGGTCTTCTCCAGGCCACGCAGGCCGTCGGGCAGGGTCTCGATCTGGTCCCAGGTCTTCAGGCCGCGCTTGGCCATGTTCACGTACTCGTCCATGCCCGCGCAGAGGTCGTCCTCGCGGTTCGGCAGGGTGCCCGGGTCGTGCGGGAAGATCTTCGGACCGTCGACGTCGGCCAGCTTGTTCAGCTTCGGATCGCCGTTGGCGCGCAGGAAGTCGTCGAAGCCCCAGCCCGAGAGCTCCCACAGCTCGTCATGGAGGAATTCCTTGGAGACGATGCCGCGGTTGTACACCGTGGGCGCGCCGGGACGGTCGCCCTCGCAGTTGGAAACCAGCGGGAAGTCCACTTCGATCACTTCGGCGCCGGCCGCTTCCAGGGCCTTGCGGGCTTCTTCCCAGAGGGCGATGACCGAGGCGCGGGTGTTGATGCGCTGGCCGGTCGGGCCGCCGATGCCGGGCTTCTCGCTGGTGCCGGCCAGTTCGTCCTTGTTGATGTACATGCGCGGCACGCCCAGGCGCTTGCCTTTCAGGGCTTCGGGGCCGGCGGCGAGGTCGAGGTAGGAGGCCGGGCGCACTTCGCTCACCGGAGGGATCGGCACCCAGGGCTGCAGGCGCCAGAGATCGCCGCGCTTCTCGGTGTCTTCGGCGACGACCACGTCCAGCACTTCGAGCAGGTCGGCCATGGTGCGCGCGTAGGGCACCACCACGTCCATGGTCGGGGTGAGCGGCCAGTTGCCGCGCACCGAGATCACGCCGCGCGACGGGGTGTAGGCGCACAGGCCGTTGTTCGAGGCCGGGCCGCGGCCGCTCGACCAGGTTTCCTCGGCCAGGCCGAAGGCGGAGAAGCTGGCCGCGGTGGCGGTGCCGGCACCGTTGGAGGAGCCCGAGGCGAAGGGCGCGGTCAGGTACTTCTCGTTGTACGGGCTTTCGGCGCGGCCGTAGACGCCACGCTGCATACCGCCGTTGGCCATGGGCGGCATGTTGGTCTTGCCCAGGCAGATGGCGCCGGCGGCGCGCAGGCGCTCGATGGTGAAGGCGTCGCGGTAGGCGACCAGGTCCTTGAAAGCCGGGCTGCCGGAGGCGGCGGTCAGCCCCTTGACCAAGTAGCTGTCCTTGGCCGTGTAGGGGATGCCGTCCAGCGGGCCGAGGGTTTCACCGCGGGCGCGACGGGCATCGGAAGCCTCGGCTTCCTTCAGTGCGTCGGGGTTGCGGACCACCACCGCATTGAGCTTGGTGGGCGTCTCCGGGCCGTCGTAGGCATCTATCCGGGCGAAATAGGCCTTGACCAGCTCGACCGCAGTGGTGCGGCCGGTCTCGAGCGCGTCGCGCAGCTCGGCGATGGAAACCTCAGTTACTTCGATCATGCTGTCACCGCTTTTTGTTCGTTTCTGATGCAGTTGTTGTAGTCGACAATCCCGGTTGCCTGCCCGGCTCCCTGGGCACCGGTGTCGTCTTTTAGTTCGTGGCGGGCCCGCATTCCCTGCCGCTTGGCCGTGCGCAAGGCAGTTGCGCCTGTTACTGGCACCCGCGTCGCTTCTGCACAGAATTTCGAACGCGAGCCAACGCCGGGCGCAGGAGTGTATCAAGTTGCCAGCCCTTGTCAGCTGGTGGCGACAGGGTACCTCAGTCGAAGCCATCTGTAGAAAATTTCTTACACCTTATGGAAAATGGCGTGTATGAATTTTCCGTGAGCCGCTGGCCACCCCGCGCATGCCCACCAGTGCCTGGCCGGGATGCGAGGCTGAACACAGCCGGCGCCCGGATTCTGGACAGCGCGCCCGCGATCTCCGTAGATTGCCGCCAGTTGTGCCCCACCCGCCGGACCGACTTCGTGCCTGATCACCGCTTTTTCCCGCCTTCTTCGCCTGTTGCCCACCGCGCAGCTATCGTCCTGCTCGGAGGCACACGGCGATGAGTGAGAAACTTCCGCGCTACGAAGGCGACTTCCTGGCCTGGACCGGCGGCGGCCTGTTCATCGGCTGCGGCGGCGGCCAGGTAGCGCCCCATGCGCACTATGCGATCCAGCTCGTGGTCGGGGCCCCTTCCGGACTCAAGGTCCAGGAGGGTTCGCGCGGGGCCTGGAAGGCCTGCGCCGGCGCACTGGTGCCGTCGCGCGCGGTGCACAGCATCGATGTCAGCGACTGCGAATGGAATGCCGTGCTGTTCATCGAGCCGGAAACCCCGCAGGGGCGCACCCTGGCGGCCCGCCTGAACGGGCAGATCGAAAGGCTCGAGGGAGAGGAACTGGCGATTCGGGTCGATAGCCTGGGCCACGCCTGGCGTGAGTGCCGAAACAGCAAGACCGTGCAGCAAGCCGCGCAGGCCCTGGTCGACTGGCTGTCCGGCACCCTGCCCCACCTTCCCTCCGATCCACGCGTCCTGCAGGCGATCGAGCACATCCGCGGGCGCGCCGGGGAGCCGGCGAGTCTGGAGGAAGTCGCCGGCGTGGTGCACCTGTCGCCCAGCCGCTTCCGTCATCTCTTCGTCGAGCAGACCGGCATGCCGCTGCGGACGTACCAGCTGTGGCGGAGGCTACTGCTCGCCTGGGAGTTCCTCATGCAGGGCGCCAGTGTGGCGAGTGCCGCCCATGCCGCCGGCTTCGCCGATGCCGCGCACCTCACGCGGACCTGCCGCAGCATGTTCGGCCTGGCGCCCTCGGCGATGCGCATGGCCGGCCCGCTGAGCGACAGGCTCCGCGAGCCGCCGGCGGCTCAGGGCTGAACGACCGGGCCGGTCAGCGAACCGAGAAAGGCCACCAGGTCGTCGATCTCTTCCGGTGCCAGTCGAATGGGCGCGCGCTGGGCGTCGCCTTGACCCGCTCGGGCCAGCTCGCTCCGCCCCAGTGCTGCCGCAGGGGCCTCCACGTAATGCCGGATCACCTCGGCCAGGCTCCGCAATTGCCCGGCGTGCATGTACGGGGCGCGGGCAGCGACGTTGCGCAGGCTCGGCGTGCGGAAAGCGCCAAGTTGGCGCGGATCGGCCGAGACGAGGAAGCTCAGCTCCCCGCACTGATCGGGCCGGGCGTCGCTGAAGGCGCCGAGGCAGTTGAACGGGTCATCGAGCAGCAGGCCAACGGCGGCGGCGCGGCCCGGGTCCGGGTGCTGCGGGTCCAGAGGCGGCACGCCAGTGTTGTGGAAGGCCTGGTCGGAAAGCATGGGGCCGTTGTGGCAGGTGCTGCACTGACCCTTGCCGAGGAACAGCCGCAAGCCCCGGACCTCTTTCGCGGCGAGCGCCGACTGGCCCGCCGCATCCCCGGCCAGGGTCGCGCGGATGTATCGGTCGAAGCGTGCCGGGCCGTATTGCACGCGGCTCTCGTAGGCGGCGATGGCCTTGCCCAGGTTGGCGAAGACACGGTCGACCTGATCCCGCGTCTCCTTCGGCATTGCCCACCAGGCGGCCTGCTCGGACGGCGAACCCAGCGGCGAAGCCGCCGCGGGCAGCGCGTTCAGCGCCGGCAGCGGGCCGAACAGCGCCGCATAGCGGGTGGCATATCGCGCCCGGACGAGGCCCACCAGCCGCACGCGGTTGGTGCCCTGCTCCAGCGGGTTCTCCAGCGGCCCCAGGGCCTGGGACCAGAGGCTGTCCTTGCGCCCATCCCAGAACAGGAAGGGCGCGCCCATCGCCCCCATCACCGGCTGGGTGCGGCGGCTTCCACTGCCCAGCCCCTGCCCCTGGGGCCGGCCATCCTCGAACTGCGCGGATGGCGAATGGCAGCTGGCGCAGGCGATCTGCCCGTTTCGGCTCAGTTGCGGGTCCCTGAACAGGTCACGACCGAGGCTCACTGCCTCGGCGCGTCCCTCGAAGGCATTGGAGGGATCGGCCGAACGCGGTTCGGCCCGGCTCAGCTGCATCGACGCCAGCACCTCCCGCTCGGCCGTCGACCAGGCGTCACGCAGCACTGCCGGCGCCGTCGTCGGCTCGGCAATGGCGAGGGGTATCTCGATCAGCATGCAGGCGACCGCGAGCGTGGCTTTGAGGCGGAGCTTCATGGTCACTGCCCCGAGTCAGAGCCGACGACGAGGTTGAAGGTCACGTGGTCGGCGCCGGGCGCCGCGCGGATGCCGAGCTTCAGCTCCCACCAGCCGGTCATGCTGAACTTCATGCCTTCGAGCAGGTAGGTGCCGGCCTCCAGCTCGCGGGTCACCCGCGGCTGCGTCGGATAACCGTGCCCGTGTTGCGGCATGCCGCCACCGACCAGGAACTGGGCATTGGAGACCGGCTGGCCGCCGGCCGTGAACAGGCGGACCTTCCAGCTGTGCAACTGGTTGATGCCGGCAGCGGGCGAAGGGGCGACGACGGACACTCGATAGAGGCCGCCGTCGCTGGGCTTGTCGCGGGACAGGTCGAGGTCCGTCGGTGGCGTGCTGCAGGCGGCCAGCAAGGCGAGAGCGACGGGAAGGATGGCGAGAGGCGAGCGAAGCATTCGCTCGACAACGATGGACATGGCGAACTCCAGGGGTGTGTATCTGCCCGCCGATTATTCGCACCTGCTCGGGTGCGGGATTGAACGAAAAGGCCAGGGGTACAGCCCTTTCGTTCAAGTACGCCGTCATCCAACCGCCGATGGCAGGCCTTCATCTGGGACGGCGTCGCCGCCGACGGCGCTCGACGGAGAGAGCGGCCGGCCTTTTCCTTGCGGCGAGTTGATGCACCTCAATAGCGCAACGACAGCCTTCTGAAATGCTGGACTCAGCTACCAAGCGAGGAGAGCGTCATGAAGGCAAACGTTGGCAAGGTCGATCGAGTGTTGCGGATCGTCGTGGGCGTGCTGCTGATCCTGCTCAGCCTGTCCGGGGTGATCGGCTGGTGGGGCTGGATCGGCGTGATCCCGCTGCTGACTGGCATCGTCCGTATCTGCCCGGCGTATTCGCTGCTGGGCTTCGACACATGCAAGCGCACCTGAGCGCTGCGCGTCCAAGGGGGGAAACATGAGCCTCAAGACCATCCAGGTGGAAGGCGCCATGGGGGCGGGCTTCGCCGTCGAGGTGAACTGCGGGTCGCACCGGCTGGTCATGGACCAACCGGTTGCCGCCTTTGGTCAGGATGCGGGCCCTACTCCGCTGCTGGTGCTGCTCGGCGCGCTGGCCGGGTGCTTCGGTACCATCGGCCGTTTCCTGGCTCATCAGCGCAAGATCGAACTACGCGGCATGCGCTTCGCCATTGAAGCGGACTACGACCCGGCCGGATTGCTTGGGCGGGATACTGCGGTTCGGGCGGGCTTCGAGGAAATACGCCTGCGCGTCGAGATCGACGCGGACCTCGGTCCGGAGGAGAAACGGGCCTTCCTGCAGGAAGTGGAGCGCCGCTGCCCACTGGCCGACAACCTGCTGCATGGCACCCGTCTGGTGAGTGAGCTGGCGACAGAGGCCGGCTAGACACCCGCCGGCAGCTTGGAGCGCATTGCCTCGCTCCGATCGAACACCTCGCCGTCCGCCACGAAGGTGCCGTCACCCACGGCGTGCAGCCTCCGCTGTTCCGGGCGCGCGTCATCGACATAGGCGGCCACGCCTTCGAGCACCACGATGTTGTGCGCTTCGACGATGTCCACTACGCGGCATTCGATGTTGGCCAGGCACTCGCCGACGAGGGGCGCGCGAACATGCCTGGCCGGAACGGCGGTGAGTCCGAAGCGGGCGAACTTGTCGGTGTCGGCACCCGAGCAGGTGCCGATGCCGACCAGGGTGTCGAGCAGGTCCGCGCCGGGAATGGCGATGACGCACTCGCGGGTGCTTTCCAGCGCCGTGTAGGAGAAATTCCAAGGTCCGGTGGTGAAGGCAAATCGCGGAGTGAAGTCGACCACCAGGGTCCAGGACAGGGTCATGAGGTTAGGCCGCTCGCCGTCGTAGGTGCTGACCAGCACCACCGGGCCGGGTTCGAGCAAGGTAAAGGCCTTGCCGATCTTCATCCGCTTCACGGTCCCCTCCTTCGCCTGCGCGAGTTGGCGTTCGCAGTGTCAGCGCAGGAAGCCTAGCAGCGGGTTCGCCGCCGCAGGCCCCCAGGCGGAATCCACCGCGAATGTGGCGCAATCTGCGCCTGCCGACGCGCGGCCAAGGCGATACCTTAGGAGCCCGTTCCCACCCTGTATCGAGGATCGCGCATGTCCATCGCCGAACTGCTCAAGCAACGCACCTCCATCCGCGCCTTCACCGACCAGCCGGTGGACGCCGCCACCGTCCGCGCACTACTGGACGACGCGCGCTGGGCGCCTTCGGGCGGCAACCTGCAGCCCTGGAAGGTGCTCGCGGGGGCGGGGGGGGGGGGGCAGGCGGTGCAGCGCCTGGCGGTGGAGACGCTGCTGAGGAATCCGGGCGGCGAGGCCGGTGAATACCCGATCTATCCGGCGAACCTGGGCGAGCCCTATCGCTCGCGGCGCTTCAAGGTCGGCGAGGACCTCTACGCGCTGCTCGGCATTCCCCGTGAGGACAAGCCCGGTCGGATGCGCCAGTTGGCGCGCAATTACCAGTTCTTCGGCGCGCCCGTGGGGCTGTTCTTCGTCATCGACCGGCAGATGGGCCACGGCCAGTGGGCGCACCTGGGCATGTTCATGCAGTCCGTCGCCCTGCTCGCCGAGGAGCGCGGGCTGTCGACCTGCATGCAGGAGGCCTGGGGCATGCTGCGCCAGAGCCTGCACCGGCATTTCGAGCTGGCCGAGCATGAGCTGCTGTATTGCGGCATGGCGCTGGGCTATGCCGACCGCTCGGCAGCGATCAACCAGCTGCGCTCCGAGCGCGCGCCGCTGGAGGAGTTCGCCCAACTGCGCGGCTTCGATTGAGCCCGCCGTTACGGCAACAGGGCTGTCACGAAAAAATAATGGCCAATTAGTGGCACCGCTCTATACTCAAGTTCAGGCCGACGGAACGGCCGCCCCTCGAAGTGGCAGTCCGAAAGGCCCCGCGCAGTCCAGCGGGGCCTTTTGTTTGGTGCGCCCTCTGCGGGCGAATTGGCTCCTTCACTCAGGGTCGAAATGGATCTTGGCGAAGGACCACTGCCGGTCGATGATGCCGCTTTCCCCCTGCACTGGATGACCGGATGTACCTGCCAGAACACTTCAGCGAAAGCGACCCCGCGGCGCTGCACCGCCTGATCGAAAGCCATCCGCTGGGCATCCTGGTGACCCGCCAGGACGATCTGCTCGACGCCAACCACCTGCCCTTCGAACTCGACGCCGAGGCCGGCCTGCTGCGCTGCCACGTGGCGCGCGCCAATCCGGTCTGGCGCGAAGCCGATGGCAGCGAGGTGCTGGTGATCTTCCGTGGCGCCGAGGCCTACATCTCGCCGACCTGGTATCCCAGCAAGCATGAGCACCACCGCCACGTACCGACCTGGAACTACCAGGTCGTGCATGTGCGCGGACGCCTGCGGGTGATCGACGAGGAACGCTTCGTACGCGGCCTCGTCGGGCGCCTGACGCGCACCCACGAAGCCGGCGAGGAAAAGCCGTGGAAGATGGCCGATGCGCCGCGCGAGTACATCGAGCAGATGATCGCCGCCATCGTCGGCATCGAGATCGACATCAGCGAGATGACCGGCAAGTTCAAGGTCGGCCAGAACCGCGAAGCGCGCGACCGCCTGGGGGCGGCGGCCGAACTGCAGGCACGCGGCGCCGAGGAGCTGGGCAAGGCCATGCAAGGCGCCGGCAAGGCCGAGTGACCCCGTTACCTCGGCCAGGTCATTCACGAACCCGCCATCGAGCGTCGCGTCGGCGCGGGCCCTGACGGTCATTGCGGCGCGGTTAGGCCGCTCACTTCTTCCAGGCGCAATAGCAGCCGGTGGCCAGGGCGCTCGGCGCCTTCACCGGGCGACCGGCGACCAGCGCCTCGAGCACCGGCTCGATGAAGCTGTTCGCCGAGGTGCAGGTCGCGCCTTCGCTGTACGGGCCGAAATAGGCCAGGTGGCCGTCGCGGTCCCAGATCGCCACCGCCGGGCTCGCCTCGATCGGCGGTGGCCCCGGCATGTCGAGCTCCTTCAGGTCCCACAGGGCGTCCTGCAGATGGCCCTTGGTGCCCGGCTTGCGGAAGGCATAGAAGGTCACGCCCTGCGGCCCGAAGCGCTTGAGCAGCGCGGTCAGGTGCGCCTGGTTGGCGACGTTGCACGGGCACTCCGGGTCCCAGAAGTGCACGACGCGGATCGGCCCGGGCCCGGCCAGGTCCTTCGGCAACTGCAGCGCCTGGCCGTCGAAGAAGCGGGTGGTGTTGGGGTACGGCCGCAGGTACTGCCCGCTGAAGGACCAGAAAGCGGCGGCGAGGATGCCCAGCCAGGCCACGACGAGCACGACGGCCAGGACGACTTTGCGATTGACTTGCATGGCGAACACGGAAAACGAGGGGCCGCTAGCTTGCCACGGATCGGCGAAAGGGCAAGCCTCGGCCGCCGTTCTGCTGCCCTACCGCTCGTCCAGAACCCTTCGAGAAGTCACTTGCATGATGCAAGTGACCGGGTTAGATTACAGTCATCATCCTAAAACCGGATGCGTCTTTCCCCAGGTGCAACCGGTTTTCTGTGGACCTATTGAATGTCGACCTTAATACAAAGCAGGTGACAGCCATGAAGCGAGCCTCCTTCGAACACATGCCCTGCCCCGCCGCCCAGGCCATGGAGCTGATCGGCGATGGCTGGAACCTGCTGATCCTGCGCGAAGCCTTCTACGGCGCCAGCCGCTTCGACCAGTTCGCCGCGCACCTGGGCATCGCCAGCAACACCCTGAGCAACCGCCTGAAGACCCTGGTCGACAACGGCCTGTTCGAGCGTCGCCTGTACAGCACCCGACCCGCCCGCCACGAATACCTGCTGACCGCCAAGGGCCGCGACTTGCGCCCGGTGATCCTGACCCTGATGCAGTGGGGCCGGCGCCACGGCGCACAGGCTGGCCGTCGGGTGCAACTGATCGACACGCGCAACGGCGCGCCGGTCGAAATCGCCCTGGTCGACGCCCGCAGCGGCGAGCCCATAGGCCCGCACCACCAGATCCGCCGCGGCGCCGACGCCGTTGCCCTCCCCGCCACCGCCTGACCGGAATGCCGCCATGAACCAGCCCGTCCAGATTCCCGCCGCCGAAGCCGCCACCCCGGTCAAGACGAAATCCCGCAAGCCGTTCAAGCTCGCCGCCGCCACCCTGCTGCTGATCGGCGCCGGCCTCTACGGCGCGCACTGGTGGACCAGCGCGCGCTTCCTGGAGACCACCGACGATGCCTATGTCGGCGGCGACGTCACCGTCATCGGCCCGCGCGTGGCCGGCTACATCGCCGAGCTGCAGGTGAACGACAACCAGTTCGTCCACGCCGGCGACCTGCTCGCCCGCATCGACGACCGCGACTACCGCGCCGCCCTGGCCAAGACCGAAGGCGCGGTGCACGCCGAAGAAGCGCTGCTGGGCAACATCGACGCCCAGGCCGCGCTGCAGGACGCGGTGATCCGCCAGAGCCAGGCGGAAATCGACGCGGCGGCGGCGGAAGAATCGCGCTCGCGCGACGACAACCGGCGCTACCAGACCCTGGTGCAACGCAACGCCATTTCCGTGGAAGCCGCGCAGCGCGCCGAAGCCACCTGGAAAACCGCCCGCGCCAACAGCGACAAGGCCCATGCCACCCTGCTCGCCGCGCGGCGCCAGCTCGACGTGATCCAGAGCCAGCGCCAGCAGGCCCAGGCCGCCCTCGAACAGGCCCAGGCCGAACGCGAGCGCGCCCGTCTCGACCTCGGCTACACCGAACTGCGCGCCCCGGTTGACGGCTACATCGGCAACCGCCGCGCGCGGGTCGGCAGCTACGTCGCCGCCGGCACCCAGTTGCTCGCGGTGGTGCCCGCCCAGGGGCTGTGGGTCGACGCCAACTTCAAGGAAGACCAGCTCGCGCACATGAAGGCCGGCCAGGCAGTGACGGTGGAAGCCGACATCCTCCCCGGCAAGGTCTTCCACGGCCACCTCGACAGCCTGGCGCCGGCCACCGGCGCGCAATTCAGCATCCTGCCGCCGGAGAACGCCACCGGGAACTTCACCAAGATCGTCCAGCGCGTGCCGGTGCGCGTGCACCTCGACGCGGCCGACGGCAAGCTCGGCGACCTGCGCCCGGGGCTGTCGGTCGTGGTCGAGGTGGATACCCGCAAACCGGGGCATGAGCAGGACGAGCGCGTTGCCCAGGCTGGCCGGCCATGAATTTCTGGTCCTCGGAGACGGTGCCGGTCGAGAGCCTTTCGACTGGCCAGAAGGTCGTCGCCTTCGCCTGCATGTGCGTGGGCATGTTCATCGCCCTGATCGACATCCAGATCGTCTCCGCCTCGCTGCGCGACATCGGCGGCGGCCTGTGGCCTGTCCGCCGCCGCCGACGAAACCGCCTGGGTGCAGACCAGCTATCTGATCGCCGAGATCATCGTCATCCCGCTGTCGGGCTGGTTGTCCAAGGTGTTTTCCACGCGCTGGCTGTTCGCCGGCTCGGCGCTGGGCTTCACCCTCACCAGCCTGCTCTGCGCGCTGGCCTGGAACATCCAGAGCATGATCGCCTTCCGCGCCCTGCAGGGCTTCCTCGGCGGCTCGATGATCCCCATGGTGTTCACCACCGGCTTCATCTACTTCGACGGCAAGCAGCGCGTGGTGGTGGCCGCCACCATCGGCGCCATCGCCTCGCTGGCGCCGACCCTGGGCCCGGTGGTCGGCGGCTGGATCACCGACATCTCCTCCTGGCCCTGGCTGTTCTACGTCAACCTGGTGCCCGGCCTGTTCGTCGCCATCGTGGTGCCGCTGATGGTGCGCATCGACAAGCCCGACCTGTCGCTGATCAAGGGTGCCGACTACCTGGCCATGCTGCTGATGGCTGTGTTCCTCGGCTGCCTCGAATACACCATGGAAGAAGGCCCCCGCTGGAACTGGTTCAGCGACGACACCATCCTCGCCACCGCCTGGATCAGCGGCCTCGCCGGCGTCGCCTTCATCTACCGCAGCCTGACCGGCGCCAACCCGATAGTCGACCTGCGCGCGCTCAAGGAGCGCAACTTCGCCCTCGGCTGCCTGTTCTCCTTCGTCACCGGCATCGGCATCTTCGCCACCATCTACCTGACCCCGCTGTTCCTCGGCCGTGTGCGTGGCTTCAGCGCGCTGGATATCGGCGCGGCGGTGTTCTCCACCGGCATCTTCCAGATCTGCAGCATCCCGTTGTACGCCTTCCTGGCGCGGCGCTACGACCTGCGCTGGATCCTCATGGTCGGCATGGCCATGTTCGTCGGCTCGATGTGGGACTTCACCGCCATCACCCACGACTGGGGCGCACACCAGCTACTGCTGCCACAAGCCCTGCGCGGCATGGGCCAGCAGTTCTGCGTGGCGCCGACCGTGACCCTCGCCCTCGGCGCGCTGCCGCCGGCCCGGCTGAAGCTCGCCTCGGGGCTGTTCAACCTGATGCGCAACCTCGGTGGCGCCATCGGCATCGCCGCCTGCGCCACCGTGCTCAACGACCGCACCAACCTGCACTTCCAGCGCCTGGCCGAGCACCTGAATGGCAGCAACGAGGCGCTGAATCACTGGCTGGTCCCGGCGCTGGACGCCACCGGCAAGGCCTCCGAACAGGCCCTGCAGCAACTGTGGAACCTAACCTACCGCGAGGCGCTGACCATGACCTTCTCCGACGCCTTCCTGCTGGTGGGCCTGTGCTTCGCCGCGACCCTGCTGCTGGCGCCGCTGATGCACAAGATCGCCCCGCCCAGCCAGCCGTCGGCGGATAGCCACTGAGGGCAAAGGATCAGGTGTCCAGACGGCCGTCGATGAAGGCGCGCAAGCGCCGGCCCATGCTCGCGGCGCCGCCGCCGAGGCAGGCGATGGGGCTTTGCTGGACACCCTCCAGGCCGATCTCCGCTGCCTCGCCGGCAAGCGCCAGCAGGCAGTCCAGGCCCAGTTGCAGGCGATGCACCCGGCGCAGTTGCTCGGCATCCAGCGGTGCTTGGGCAAGCAGCACCAGCGCCTGCGGCTGGCGAGCTTCGCAGACCAGCGCCAGCTCGTTCAGCGGCTGCCCTGGGGCCAGCACCTCGACGCGCAGGTCCTCCCCGCCCAGCAGCAGCCCCACGCACAGCAACTCCAGTTCACGGCAGCCGCCCGGCAACGCGGCGAGCAGAACCGGGGCGCCGCTCGCGCGGTTCATCTGCAGGCGCATCAGCACCCTTGCGCGAAGGAAGGCATCGAGGAACAGCCACTGGCTGGTGGCGCCGAAGTCGCTGCGCTGCAGCAGGTCGCGCCACAGCGGCAACAGCACGCTTTCGAACACCACGGCAGGTGGATAGAGGGTGAACAGCTGGCCGTAGAGACGCTCAAGCTCGGTACTGTCGAAACGCGAGACGGCGGCCAGGAAGGACGCGCGCCAATGCTGTCGCTCATCCGCCTCCCCGTGCTGCGCCGCTGCAGACTCGGGGGCACTGTCGCGCTGGCTGGCGAGCAACTCGCCCACCTTGCTGACCGCCACGCCGCGGCCGGTCCAGGTCAGGATGCGGCGGATGGCGTCGACATCCTCGCGCGAATACAGCCGATGCCCGCCCTCGGTGCGCACCGGGCAGATCAGCCCATAGCGCCGCTCCCAGGCACGCAGGGTGACGGGATTCACCCCGGTCTGGCGCACGACCTCGCGCATCGGTATCAACTCGGGGTGGGCGGAGGAAGCAGTTTCGCTGAATTCGGTCATGGCGCGATTCGCGGCGGCGGAAATGGCGCAAGTGTAAACCAGACCGCATGCCGCGCAGACAGGTCCGCGAACGCCTAGGCAGACACACGCAGCAGGGATAACCTTGGGCGGACAACCTTTCCCCCGCCGTACTCGCCGAGGTCCCGCGCCGCCATGATCAACGCCAAGCTCCTGCAACTCGTGGTCGAAGCCTCGAACGACGGTATCGTGGTAGCCGAACAGGAAGGCGAGGACAGCATCCTCATCTACGTCAATCCGGCCTTCGAGCGCCTGACCGGCTACGCCGGCGCCGACATCCTCTACCAGGACTGCCGCTTCCTCCAGGGCGAGGACCATGACCAACCGGGCCTGACCGCGATCCGCCAGGCGATCCGCGAAGGGCGCCCGTGCCGCCAGGTGCTGCGCAACTACCGCAAGGACGGCAGCCGCTTCTGGAACGAGCTGTCGATCACCCCGGTTTACAACGAGGCCGACCAGCTCACCTACTTCATCGGCATCCAGCGCGACGTGACCGGCGAGGTCGAGGCGCTCGAGCGCGTGCGCGAGCTGGAGGCGGAAGTCAGGTCCTTGCGCGAGCGGCTGGCCGGGCAAGACGCCTGAGGCAACCGGAATCTTGTACAACTTTTGAGATAATATCTGTACAAGACCAATTGACACGTACAAGTTTTACGATAGGCTCCGAAAATAGTTGTACAGAATAATCGTCCTGTACAACATTTTTTCGGAGCGCTCGCATGTCCCCCTTTCTGCAACGTTTCGCACAAGACTTCGCTGCGCTCGACCGCCATAACCTGGACAGGCTCGAGCAGCTGTACAGCCCGGACATCGAATTCCGCGACCCGCTGCATCGCATCCACGGGCTGCCCGCCTTGCGCGGCTACTTCGAGCAGCTCTACTCGAGCGTCACGACCCCGCACTTCACCTTCCACAGCTTCGACGAAAGCGGTGAAGGCCAGGGATACCTGCGCTGGACCCTGCAATTCAGCCATCCGCAGCTGCGCGGAGGCCGCCCGATCCGCGTCGACGGCTGCACCTACCTGCGCTGGTCCGATCGCGTCTACCTGCACCACGACTACTTCGACAGTGGCGCCCTGCTCTACGAGCACCTGCCGCTGCTCGGCCGGGTCATCGCCTGGCTGAAGCGGAGGCTGGCATGAGCCGCATCTGGCTTACCGGTGCCAGCAGCGGCCTGGGCGAGGCACTGGCGCAATTGCTGCTGCGCGAAGGTCACAGCCTGGCGCTCAGTGCCCGCCGCATCGCGCCGCTGCAATCGCTGTACGAACGCTTCCCCGGCCAGGTGCTGCTGGCGCCGGGAGACCTGGGCGATCCACAACAGGTCGCCGGCATCGCGCAGCGCATCGAGCAGACCTGGGGCGCGCTCGACATGGCGATCCTCAATGCCGGCACCTGCGAATACCTGGAACCGGGACGATTCGACAGCGCCCTGGTGGAGCGCGTCATACGGACCAACCTGCTCAGCGCCAGCCTCTGCCTGCAGGCCGCCCTGCCCCTGTTGCGACGCGGCCAGCGCCCCTCGCTGGTGGCCATGTGCAGTGCCGTGACCTGGCTGGCGCTGCCGCGCGCCGGGGCCTATGGAGCGTCCAAGGCGGCACTGCGCTACCTGTTCGAGTCGCTGCGCATCGACCTCGCCGCCGAGGGCATCGCCGTCACCCTGGTGAGCCCCGGATTCGTCGATACCCCGCTGACCCGTCGCAACGACTTCCCCATGCCGCAGCGCTGGCCGGTCGAACGCGCCGCCCGCCACATCGCCGAACGCCTGCCGGCGCGCCCGCTGGAGATCGTCTTCCCGCTGGCCTTCACCCTCGCCCTGCGCCTGCTGGGCCGGTTGCCCGCCACCTGGCGCCTGGCCCTGGGCAAGCGCCTGGCGCGCCCGCCACAAGGACGCTGAGACATGCGCATCGCCATCATCGGCAGCGGAATTTCCGGGCTCACCTGCGCTTACCTGCTGGCGCGCCGGCACGCGGTGACCGTCTTCGAATCCAGCGACTGGATCGGCGGCCATACGCACACGGTGGATGTCGACTGGCAGGGCCGCCGGTATGCGGTGGACACCGGCTTCATCGTCTTCAACGATTGGACCTACCCGAACTTCATCCGCCTGCTCGACCGCCTGGGGGTCGCGTCGCGGCCGACCGAGATGAGCTTTTCCGTGCACGATCCAAACGGCGGCCTGGAGTACAACGGGCACAGCCTCGACAGCCTCTTCGCCCAGCGCCGCAACCTGCTCTCGCCGGGCTTCTGGGGCATGCTGCGGGACATCCTGCGCTTCAACCGCGAGGCGGTGGACGACCTGCAAGGGCAGTTGCTCGGCGACGAAGCCTGCCTCGGCGACTACCTGCGCAGCAATGGCTACGGC
Source organism: Pseudomonas knackmussii B13 (assembly GCF_000689415.1). NCBI lineage: Bacteria > Pseudomonadati > Pseudomonadota > Gammaproteobacteria > Pseudomonadales > Pseudomonadaceae > Pseudomonas > Pseudomonas knackmussii. The sequence goes on from NZ_HG322950.1 coordinate 3,523,565, forward strand.
GCGCGCTTCATCGACCACTACATAGTGCCCATGGGTTCGGCGATCTGGTCGATGTCGCGCGCCGACATGCTCGACTTCCCGCTGGAGGCATTCGTCCGTTTCTTCCGCAACCACGGCCTGCTGTCGGTCAATCGACGTCCCCAGTGGCGCGTCGTCGAGGGTGGCTCGCGCAGCTACGTGGAGCCGCTGTGCGCCGGCTTCCGCGAACATATCCGGCTGAACTGCCCGGTGCAGCGCGTGAGCCGCGACGACACCGGCGTGACGCTGCACAGCGCCGCCGGACCGGAGCGCTTCGACAAGGTGATCTTCGCCTGCCACAGCGACCAGGCCCTGGCCCTGCTGGATGAGCCCAGCACGACCGAAACACAGGTCCTGGGCGCATTGCCTTACGCGCAGAACGAGGTCCTGCTGCACACCGACACCCGCGTCCTGCCGCGCCGGCGCAAGACCTGGGCGAGCTGGAACTATCGGCTCGGCGGTGCGCCCGGCCAACCCGCCGCCGTCACCTACGACATGAACATCCTCCAGGGCCTGGAGGCGCCGGTGACTTTCTGCGTGAGCCTGAACCTGGGGGAGATCATCGATCCGTCCAAGGTGCTCGCGCGCTTCTCCTACGCGCACCCGCAATACGGCGCCTCCACCGTTGCGGCGCAAGCCGCCTGGGCCGCGCTGCAAGACCGGCAGCACAGCTTCTATTGCGGCGCTTACTGGGCGAACGGTTTCCATGAGGACGGCGTGCTCAGCGCCCTGCGCGTGGCCCGCTATTTCGGAGAACAGCTGTGAACAGCAGCCTGTGCCAGGGCTGGGTCCAGCATCGCCGCTGGGCGCCCCGCCCCCACGCATTCCGCTACCGCGTCGGCATGCTCTGCCTGGACCTCGACGAACAGCTGGACCTGCTCGCACTGTCCCCCCTGCTGGGGCGCTGGCGCTTCGCCCCGCTGTGCTGGCGAGAGCGCGACTATCTGCCGGCCTACACCCGCCAGGGCATCCCGTTGAGCGAAGCGGTGCGCGAGCTGGTCGGCGAGGCGTTGGGCGAGGTGCCGCGCGGGCGCATCGAGCTGCTGACCCAGCCGCGCTGCTGGGGGCTCTGGTTCAACCCGGTGAGTTTCTACTTCTGCCACGACGACGACGGCCGCCTCGCGGCGATCCTCTGCGAGGTGCGCAACACGCCCTGGCGCGAGCGCTATCACTACGTGGTGAGCGTGCGTCCGGGCGGCGCCATCGACCAGTGGTTCGACAAGCGCTTCCACGTGTCGCCCTTCCTGCCGCGGGATACCCGCTACCACATGCGCTTCCTGCTCGAGGGGCCGCACATCCGCGTGCACATCGAGAGCTGGCGCGACGAACACAAGCTGTTCGAGGCAGGACTCGCCGTCGAGCGCCAGCCTCTGAGCGCCGAAGCCTTGCGCCGGCATGTGGCGGCCTTCCCGTGGACGACCCTGAGCACCCTGTCCGCCATCTACTGGCAAGCCCTGCGCCTATTGATCAAAGGCACGCCCATCCACGACCACCAGGCGCCGGACGGGCACCTGGGCAGCGGTCGCGACACCCCGGAGGATACCCAGCATGTCCAGTGACGGCCTCATCGCAATCAGGTCCGGCAGCCGTTCGACCCTGGGCCTCGGCCTGTTTCGCCGCGCCGTGCTGGCGCAGCTTGGCGGCTTGCGCCATGGCGGCCTGCAATTGCTGCTGGGCGAGCGCCGGCTGGCCTTCGGCGACCCCGCCAGCCCGCTGCAGGCGGAGATCCAGGTGCTCGACGACGCGGTCTGGGGCCTGGTCGCCGGCAACGGTTCGATCGGTGCGGGCGAGGCTTATATCCACGGCTACTGGCGCAGCCCGGACCTTACCGCGGTGATCCGCGTGTTCGTCGCCAACCTCGAGGTGCTTGATTCCATGGAGGGCGGCCTGGCGCGACTCGGGCGCCCGGCCCTGCGCCTGCTGCACTGGCTGAACCGCAACAGCCGCCGCGGCTCGCGGCGCAACATCACCGCCCACTACGACCTGGGCAACGCCCTGTTCGAGCGCCTGCTCGACCCGACCATGATGTACTCGGCAGCGATGTTCCAGCACCCCGAACAGAGCCTGGAACAGGCCCAGCTCAACAAGCTCGAGCGCATCTGCCGCAAGCTCGACCTGCAGCCGGGCGACCACCTGCTGGAGATCGGCACCGGCTGGGGCAGCCTGGCGCTCTATGCGGCCAGCCACTATGGCTGCAGGGTCACCACCACGACCCTGTCCGAGGAGCAGTACGCCCATACCCGCCATCGCGTCGAAGCCCAGGGCTTGCAGGGACGCATCGAAGTGCTGCGCGAGGACTACCGCGACCTGCGCGGCCGCTACGACAAGCTGGTTTCCATCGAGATGATCGAGGCCGTGGGGCACCGCTTCCTGCCCGAGTACTTCCGTCGTTGCGCCGCGCTGCTCGAAGACGACGGCCTGATGTTGCTGCAGGCGATCACCATCCGCGACCAGCGCTACGAGCAGGCCTGTCGCTCGGTGGACTTCATCCAGCGCTACATCTTCCCCGGCGGCGCCCTGCCCTCGCTGACCGCCCTGCTGCAGACCGCCAGCCGGGAGACCGACCTCAACCTGCTGCACATGGAGGACTTCGGCGGGCACTACGCACGCACCCTGGGGCACTGGCAGGAGAACCTGCGGCAGTCGCGCCAGGCCCTGGCGCAGCTGGGCTACGACGAACGCTTCCAGCGCCTCTGGGAGTATTACCTGAGCTACTGCGAAGGCGGTTTCCTGGAGCGCAGCATCGGCGTCGCCCAGTTGCTCTGGGCACGCCCGGCGGCCCGTCGCGCGCCGCTGCTGGAGTACCTGGACGCCTGAGATGTCGCGGGCCTGGCTGGTCGCAAATGCGCTCTGGCTGCAGGCAGGCTGGTGGGCCTGCGTACTCGGCGCCCACCATCCGCTGTTGCTGATCGGCGTCATAGGCGGGCTGGCCGTCCACCTGGCCGGCTGTCCGCATCCACGCGCCGAAACGGCAGCAATCCTGCGCGTCGCGCTTTGCGGTTGCGCGCTGGACGCCAGCCTCGGCGCCATGGGTCTGTTCGCCTTCGGCCAGGTGCTGCTGCCACCCTGGCTGGTACTGCTCTGGCTGGTATTCGCCAGCGGATTGCGCCACAGCCTGGCCTGGCTCAGGCGCCCACTTTGGCTCGCCATGCTGGTCGGCGCCCTGGCCGGTCCGCTGGCCTATATCGCTGGCGCCAGACTCGCGGGAATCGGCCTGCCGCTAGGGACCGTCCAAAGCGCATTGCTGCTGGCGCCGCTATGGGCGCTCTGGCTGCCGCTGAGCCTGCGCCTGGCGCATGCCCCGGCACCGCGCTGAGCAATAGCGCACCGCGTCCCAGCAGCGCGCCCAGCGCTTGCGCCAGTTGAACGGCCGGCCGCACACCGGGCACAGCTTGCTCGGCAGGTCGGCCTTCTTCACAGAGCCTCCCCGGCATCCAGCCGCGCCAGCAATTCCTCGCCGCGTTGCCAGAGCGCTTCGCGCCGAACCTCGTCCATGCGCCGCAGGTTGCGGTAGGCCATGGCCATGCGCGGGTTGCGTTCGAGGCGCTCGGCATGGCGCATGAGAAAGTGCCAATAGAGCGCATTGAACGGGCAGGCCCGCGGCCCGGTCGCCTCGTCCACCCGGTAGGCGCAACCGCCACAGTAGTCGGACATCCGCTGGATGTAGCGGCCGCTCGCGCAATACGGCTTGGAGCCGAGGTAGCCGCCGTCGGCATGCATCACCATGCCCAGGGTATTGGGCAGCTCGACCCAGTCGAAGGCGTCCAGGTAGACCGCCAGGTACCACTCGCAGATGGCCTTGGGCGCGATGCCGGCAAGCAGCGCGAAATTGCCGGTAACCATCAGCCGCTGGATGTGGTGGGCGTAGCCCAGCTCCAGGGTCTGGCCGATGGCCTCGGCCATGCAGCGCATGCCGGTGGCACCGGTCCAGTAGAACTCGGGCAGCGCACGGCGGTTGCCGAAGGCGTTCAGCTCGGCGTACTCCGGCATGCGCAGCCAGTAGATGCCGCGCACGTATTCACGCCAGCCGATCAGTTGGCGGATGAAGCCTTCGGCGGCATTGAGCGGCACACGGCCCTGGCGATAGGCCGACTCGACGTCCGCGCACAGCTGGCGCACATCGAGCAGGCCGATGTTCAGCGCCGCGCTGATCCGTGCATGGAACAGGAAGGGTTCGCCGCAGGCCATGGCATCCTGGTAGTCGCCAAACGCGGCCAGGGCGAAGTCGAGGAAATGCTGCCAGAGCGCCTGCGCCTCGGCATGGGTCACCGGGTAGTCGAAGCCCTCCAGGCGGCCGTAATGGTCGCCGAAACGTTCCGCCACCAGTTCCAGCACCTCGCGGGTGACATCGTCAGCCAGAAAACGTGCCGGGAACGGCCCGCGCAGCCCCTTGGGCAAGGCCTTGCGGTTCTCCGCGTCGAGGTTCCAGCTACCGCCGCAGGGCTGGCCGTCGGGCTCCAGCAGCAGGCCGCTGCGCCGGCGCATCTCGCGGTAGAACAGCTCCATGCGCAGTTGACGTCGCCCCGCTGCCCAGCGGGCAAAGTCCGCGCGGGAACAGAGAACGCGCCGGTCTTCGTGCCAGTTCAACGGCAGGCCGCTGTCCTCCAGCGCCTGCTGCAGGCGCCATTCGCCGCATTCGGTGATGTGCACTTCGCGGGCCCGCAGCCGATCGCTCCAGCGGCGCAGCTCGCCGGGCAGGCTGCCGCTGTTGTGCGGATCGTCGAAGCGTACGTAGATCACCCGCCAGCCACGCTCTCGCAGCGCGTCGGCGAAGTGCCGCATGGCGCTGAAGATCAGCGCGATCTTCTGCGGATGATGGGCGACGTAGCGCGCCTCTTCGGCGACCTCGGCCAGCAGCAGCACGTCCTCTTGCGGGTCAAGCGCATCGAACAGCGACAAGTCGAAGGACAGCTGGTCGCCCAGGACCAATCCCAGGCGTCGAGCGCTGTCGATCACCACTGCTGCACCAGCGAAAACGGCACTCGCAAGGGTTCGATGGCACCGCTGCGGCTGCCGCACATCTCGTCGTGGATCGAATGCTGCACCAGCTCGCAGGGCACCGCTGGAAGGTCGCGGAGGTATTCGCGGACATGGGTGACCGACAGCAGCCGGAGGACTCCGCCGTGCTCGTCGTGAAGTGCCTTGATGGTGTCTGCGGTATGCACCTGGACGACGTAGAAACCGCCCTCCAGCGACACCACTTCCAGCAGGCGTATGTTCCCGGCTGCTGCCAGCTCGGTCAGTTCCAGCAGATTCATGAGACTCTCCTGTTTCGTCGTCACCAGGGCAGGCGCGCCCCGTCGTAGGCGAAGAAGAGCCGCCTGCGCCGCCGGCCGGGCGTTGGCGGCGCCGTGGAACGGTTGCGACAGGGCCGAGGCCACGGTGCCCGGATGCAGGCAGAGCAGCCGGGCCTGCGGATGCGTGCGCGCCAGTTCGATGGATGCCGTCTTCACCAGCATGTTCAGCGCCGCCTTCGAGGCACGGTAGGCGTACCAGCCGCCCAGGCGGTTGTCGCCAACGCTGCCGACCTTCGCCGACAGCAGCGCCATGGCGCCCCGTCGGTCCAGCAGCGGCAGGAAGTGCCGCAGCACCAGGACCGGCCCGATGGCGTTCACCTGGAACACCTGCTGCAACGCAAGGGCATCGAGATCGGCCAGGCGCTTCTCCGGGCGCAGGCCGTCACGATGCAGCAAGCCGGCGGCGTGCAGGATCAGTTGGAACGGCGCATGCACCGCCACCTCGTGGGCGGCTGCGGCGATGCTCGGCGGGTCCTCGAGGTCCAGGCGCGGCGAACTACGGCGCCCCAACTCCACAACCCGGGCGCAGCGCGGATCGTCCCGCAGCAAGGCGCAAAAGGCCGCGCCTATCGCTCCGCTCGCGCCTATCACCAGTGCCCGATAGCCGTCGCCCAGCGAGGCCATGCCCGCTTCGCCGGCCATCATGGCTGACCACCCGGCGACCGGCGGAAGAACAGGCTGACCTGCCCGAGTTCAACACCGAACTTGCTCATGCTCGACCGGTTGACCAGGGTGTCGGCGTCCATCAGGTACATCCAGTCGTCGAAGTCCACTTCGTAGGTCGAGCCATCCACCGGCAGTTGCATCCGATAACGCCAGCGCAGGGCGTTGCCGGCGACTTCGCCGCGCGCCACCCCGACCACGTCGGCAGCCTGCCCACGCCACCGTCCGGCGCCCTCCGGCGTCAGCGTCCAGACCCGGCGCTGGCGGGTGCCGTCGCTATACAGGAAACGCTCGTCGAGGATCAGTCGCTCGCCTTCGCGATGGCTGGCGATCTGCACGTGGAAACGCTTCGCCACCTCGCCCGAGCGTTTCTGGAAGATGCCCCACGCCTCCACCGGCGCGGCGAAGAACTGCGCGAGGTCCAGCCGCGGTTGCTCGGCGGCATAGCGCTCGACGCCCACACCACCACAGCTGCCCAGCATCAGCAGCAAGCACAGCCCGAGCAGGCGTTTCATGGTTGCTCTCCTGTAGCGATGCCGGGCCCGGCGAGGCCCAGCAGCTCGCGGCGCAACTCCGGCTTGCGGGTGCGCGCATCGAGCCAGATGGCGAAGAAGGCACGGGCGAACTGCGGGTCGTCCACAACCCGTTGCAGGCGCCCGTCGGTGTAGAAGCGGCAGCCTTTACCGGGCAGGTACAGGCCGCTGATGCGCTGTCCCGGACGCACGTCGACGAATGCCGAGCGCATCAACGCTGCCCAGGCCGCGAGTTGCACGTCGTTGGGCGGTAGTGGCGCCAGCCTGCGCATTTCCTCGAGGCTGGCGTCAACCAGGGTGGCGCGGCTGAGTGAACGCCAGTAGGTCAGCTCCAGCACAAAGGGCTGCGTCAAGTCGGGGCGGACCACCGGGCTGAACAGGCGCGCGGAATACACCCGCAGTCCATACCAGTGAAAGTCGCCGGCCCCCACCAGGCGCGCCTCGGGCAGTTGCTCGCGCCAGTCCGCGGCGCCCACGGGGCCGCCCAGCAGCGCCAGCCCCATCAGTAACGCTGCTGCCCGGTTGCCTCCGAATGAGAAACCACGCCATGCCATGACCGCTGCCTCCCGCCGTCAAAAGCTGTACAAGCCATCCTCGACGCACCCTGCCGATAATTGTACATATTTTATTTTTGTACAACTTTTACCATGCCAACCGTCGTCGACGGGAGGTTTCCGGGACGCCGGAGGGCTTCAGATTCCATTCAGACTCCCGCCCGATACTGCTCCCATCGACAGTTCCTGTTGGGGGGAACGACATGAATCACGCCGAATGGGGCGCCCTTTTTCCCTTTCGCTTCGGCCCTGGCGCCGAACGTCAGTCCAGCCTGACGCTGCAACATGAAGGCGATCCTCAGCGCACACAGCTGGAAGCCTTCGTCCATGACTGTTTCGAGCATGTCCACCATGCCGACGTCCATCACTTCCTGCCCGAACTGCTCGGCCTGCACGACAGCCATGGGCGCCTGACCGCAGTCGCCGGCATTCGCCCGGCCAGCAGCGGCAGCCTGTTCCTCGAGCGCTACCTGGACCATCCCCTGGAAGTGCATGTCTCGCGCATCGCTGGCCGCCCGGTGGCGCGCGACGAATTGGTAGAGGTCGGCAACCTCAGCTCGCTGAGCGCCGGCAGCGCGCGCCTCATCATCATCGCCGTGACCTGGCTGCTGGCCGCCCGCGGGCTGCACTGGGTCGCCTTCACCGGCGCCGCGGGGCTGATCAACAGCTTCCACCGCCTGGGCCTGGAACCCACGCTGCTGGCCGACGCCGACCCGATCCGCCTCAACGGCGACCATGAAAGCTGGGGCACCTATTACGAACAGCACCCGCATGTCTTCGCCGGCAACATCCGCTACGGCCACGACGAGCTGGAGCGCCAGGGCGTGTACCAGCGCCTGGGTTTCCCCATGCTGCTCACGGAGGCCGGACATGCAGCCTGAACTGAACCACTTCCACGAACGGTTGCGCGCCCACGCCAGCGAGCGCGGCGACCAGTTGGCCGTGCGCGGCGCCAGCGAAAGCCTCAGCTACCGCCAGCTGTTCGACGAGATCGAGCGCCGCGCCGCCTTGTTGCGCGCGCAACCGCCGGGCGTGTTCGCCCTTGCCCTGGAGAATGGCCCGCAGGCCCTGCTCTGGGACCTGGCCGCGCTCTTCGCCGAACGCCCCTGCGTGATCCTGCCGCCCTTCTTCAGCCCGGCGCAGCGCGCCCATTGCCTGACACAGAGCCAGGCGACCCTGGCGCTGACCGGCGAAGACCTGCACGCCGAGCTGGACGCCAATGGTTTCACCGGCGGCGAGCCGTTCTGGCAGCGCCCGGCGGGGGTCGCCGCTGGCGTCCCGGCCAGCACCGCCAAGATCACCTACACCTCCGGCAGCACCGGCGCGCCCAAGGGTGTCTGCCTGTCCGCCGAGGCCATGTTGCGGGTCGCCCGCGAACTGGAGCTGGCCAGCCGCCCCACCGCCCCACGCAAGTACCTCGCCGTGCTGCCGCTGGCCGTGCTGCTGGAAAACCTCGGGATCTACGCCGCGCTGCTGGCCGGTGCCAGCCTCACCGTGTTGCCGCAGGCGCAATTGGGCATCAGTGGCGCCAGCGGCGTGGACTGGAGGCGCCTGCTTGGCTGCATCGCCCTGAGCGGCGCGGAAAGCCTGATCCTGGTGCCGCAACTGCTGCTCGGCCTGGTCACCGCCATCGAGCGCGGCCTGATGCGCGTCGGCCCGCTGCGCTTTGTCGCGGTCGGCGGTGCGCGGGTTGCCCAGAGCCTGCTGGACCGCGCCGCTGCGGTCGGCCTGCCGGTATTCGAGGGCTACGGCCTGTCCGAATGCGCCTCGGTGGTCTGCCTGAACCACCCCGGGGCCAACCGCCCGGGCAGCGTCGGCAAACCGCTGCCGCACGTGCAGGTGTCGCTGGCCGACGACGGCGAAGTGCTGGTGCGCGGCTCGACCCTGCTCGGCTATCTCGGCGAGCCCGCGTTCACCGGCCAGTGGTGGCCGACCGGCGACCTCGGCCGCTTCGACGACGACGGCTACCTGTACCTCGCCGGGCGCAAGAAGAACCAGTTCATCACCAGCTTCGGCCGCAACGTCAATCCGGAATGGATCGAGGCCGAGCTCACCCAGGGCGGCGTCCTGCTGCAAGCCTTCGTCCACGGCGAAGGCCTGCCGCACAACCTCGCCCTGCTCTGGCCGCTGGACCCGCAGGCCAGCGACGAAACCCTCGAGCAGGCGGTGCAGCAGTGCAACGCCACGCTTCCCGACTACGCCCGGGTGCACGCCTGGAAACGCCTGCCCGAGCCCTTCGGCAGCGCCTCCGGGACGCTCACCGCCAATGGCCGGCCGCGCCGCGAGGAAATCCTCCGGCGCTACCAGACCACCCTTTCCGAACTTGCCAACGATTGAGGTTCGCCATGTCTTTCTTCGAACACCTGCAACAGGCCACTGCCGACGAACGCGCCGCGCTGTTCGGCGTTCCCGTGATCCGTGATGCCTTGGGCGGCGCGGTCAGCCTGGAGGGCTACGTCGCCTTCCTCACCCAGGCCTATCACCACGTCCGCCATACGGTGCCGCTGATGATGGCCTGCGGCGCCAAGCTGCCGACTCGCCTGGAATGGCTGCGCGGCGCGGTTTGCGAGTACATCGACGAGGAATACGGCCACGAGCAGTGGATCCTCAACGACATCGCGGCCTGCGGCGGCGACCCGGACCAGGTGCGCAACAGCCGACCGGCCCTGCCCATCGAGCTGATGGTGGCCTTCCTCTACGACCTGATCGCCCGCGACAACCCGGTGGGCCTGTTCGGCATGGTCAACGTCCTCGAAGGCACCAGTATCGCGCTGGCCACCCAGGCCGCCGGGACCATCCAGAAGAGCCTCGGACTGCCGGCGAACGCCTTCAGCTACCTGAGCTCCCACGGTGCGCTGGACCAGGACCACATGGCCACCTACCGCGGCCTGATGGATCGCCTGGAAGATGCGCGCGACCAGGAAGCCGTCGTGCACTCGGCGAAGGTCGTCTATCGCCTGTACGCCGACATGTTCCGCGGGCTGCCCCGTGCCGAGGCCTCCCGCAGCGAGGTGAACCATGCGCTTGTCTGAATGCCGCGCGGTACTCACCGGCGCCAGCGGCGGCATCGGCCTGCAACTGGCCGAGCAGCTCTGCGCCGCCGGCGCCCATGTGCTTGCCATCAGCCGCCAGCAAGGTGCACTCGCCGCATTGTTGCAGCGCTACCCGCAGCAACTGCGCTGGCAGGCGGCCGACCTGCGCACCGGCCAGGGCCGCCAGGCAGTGGTCGCCGCCGCCCACGAGATGGGCGGCGTGAACCTGCTGCTCAACGCCGCCGGGGTGAACCGCTTCGCCTTGCTCGAGCAGATCGACGAGAGCGGCCTCGACGACCTGCTCAGCCTGAACATCAACGCGACCCTGCAACTGACCCGCGTGATGCTGCCGCTGCTACGCGCCCAGCCGCACGCGCTGGTGGTCAACGTCGGTTCCATCTATGGCTCCATCGGCTATCCCGGCTACGCAGCGTATTGCGCGAGCAAGTTCGCCCTGCGCGGTTTCTCCGAGGCGCTGCGCCGGGAGCTGGCCGACACCGCGGTCGACGTGCTCTACGTCGCGCCACGCGCCACCCGCACCAGCATGAACTCGGCTGCCGCCACCGCCCTCAACCTGGCGCTGAAGGTCGGCATGGACGATCCCGCCGACGTTGCCCGCTCGGTGCTCAGCGCCGTACAGAGGAACCTCAGCGAGTTGTACCTGGGCTGGCCGGAAAAGCTCTTCGTGCGCCTGAACGGCATGCTGCCCGGGTTGATCGACCGCGCGCTGCGCAAGCAACTGCCGATGATCCGCCGCTACAGCGACGCGAATACCAAGGAGCCACTCAAATGAAGCGCCTGATCCTGCTTTGCCTGCTTGCCGCCACGCCTTTCGCCTGGGCTCTCGACCAAGGCGGCGCACACCGCCTGAGCGTCATCCAGGAGCGCTGGGCGGAGATCCAGTACCGCTTCCCGGAAGACCAGCGCGCCGCCGCCTTCGAGAAACTGGCAGCCGACAGCGCGGCCTTCACCCGCGACCAGCCGAACGCGGCCGAGGCCTGGATCTGGAACGGCATCGTCACCAGCAGCTGGGCCGGCGCCGCGGGCGGCCTCGGCGCGCTGAGCAAGGTCAAGGCGGCGCGCGCCAGCCTGGAGAAGGCGCTGCAGATCGACCCCAACGCCCTCCAGGGTTCGGCGTACACCAGCCTGGGCGCGCTCTACGACCGCGTGCCGGGCTGGCCGATCGGCTTCGGTGACGCCGACAAGGCCGAGAGCATGCTGCGCAAGGCACTGGCGCTGAATCCCGACGGCATCGACAGTCTCTACTTCTGGGGCGACCACCTGTATCGTCAGGGACGCTACGCGGAATCCCGCTCGGCTCTGCTGAAGGCCCTGCAGGCGGCTCCGCGACCGGGCCGGGAACTGGCCGACCAGGGCCGACGCGGCGAAATCAATGCTTTACTGCAGGCAATCAAGGAAAAACAGGACTGACCATGCGGCTGCTGCTGGTAGAGGACGACACCGCCCTGGGCGAAGGGGTACGCACCGGATTGCTGCAGGAGGGCTACACCATCGATTGGCTGCAGGACGGCGTCAGCGCCCTGCACGCCCTGCAACAGGAAAGCTTCGACCTGGTGGTGCTCGATCTCGGCCTGCCGCGCCTGGACGGCATCGAGCTGCTCAAGCGCCTGCGCGCTGGCGGCTCGGCCGTACCAGTGCTGATCCTCACCGCGCGCGATGCCACCGAGGACCGCATCGCCGGCCTGGACGCCGGCGCCGACGACTACCTGATCAAGCCCTTCGACCTCAACGAACTGAAAGCCCGCCTGCGCGCGCTGCTGCGCCGCAGCGCCGGGCGCGCCCGGGTGCTGATCGAGCACGCCGGGGTCAGTCTCGATCCGGCCACCCAGCAGGTCAGCTACCAGGGCAAGCCGGTGACGCTCACGCCCAAGGAATACGTGCTGCTGCACGAACTGCTCGCGCAACCGGGCAAGGTCTTCACCCGCGAGCGCCTCACCCAGCTGCTCTACGGCTGGGACGAGGAAGCCGAGAGCAACACACTGGAAGTGCACATCTACCACCTGCGCAAGAAACTCTTCAGCGAACTCATCCGCACCGTGCGAGGCATCGGCTACCTGGTGGAAGGCCAGGCATGAACTCGCTGCGCCAACGCACCCTCTGGCGGGTCATGCTGCTGATGCTGATCGGCAACGGCCTGCTCACCCTGTACAACTACCACGACAGCAGCCACGAGATCGCCGAGGTCTACGACGCCCACCTGGCGCAGAACGCCCGCCTGCTGCAGGGCGTGATGAGCCTGCCGCTGGGCGATGCCGAAAGCCATGTGCTCTACAGCGCCTTCGACAATGCCCTCAGCCAGGCCGGCAAGCACAAGATCGGCCACCCTTACGAGAACAAGCTGGCCTTCCAGGTGTGGCGCGAAAGTGGCGAAATCCTGGTGCACACGCCCAGCGCGCCAACCTTCACCGCGCCGCTGCGCAAGCCCGGTTTCGCCAACTACAAAGTCGAAGGCCACCAGTGGCGCGGCTTCCTGCTGCCGGTGCCGGAGCAGAAACTGCTGATCTGGGTCGGCGAGCGCAACGACGTGCGCGACGACCTGGTGTCGCGCATCGTCCGCCACACCCTGCTGCCTTTCCTGATCGGCAGCCTGGCGCTGGTGCTGCTGGTCTGGCTGGCCATCGGCTGGGGCCTGCAGCCGTTGCAGAACATGGCGCGGGTGATCCGCGCGCGGCACGCGGAATCCCTCGAGCCGCTGCAACTGGTGCCGCTGCCGAAGGAGCTGGAGCCGATGCAGGCCGCGCTCAACCGCCTGCTCGGACAGATCGACAGCCTGCTGCGCCGCGAGCACCGCTTCATCGCCGATGCCGCCCATGAGATGCGCACGCCCCTGGCGATCCTCCGCCTGCATGCGCAGAACGCCCTGCAGGCGCGCAGCGACGAAGAGCGCCAGGCGGCCCTGGACTTCCTCATCGGCGGCGTCGACCGCCTGAGCCGGGTGGTCAACCAACTGCTGACCCTGGCGCGCATCGAGCCCCAGCTCAGCCAGCGCCAGTGGAAGCCGGTGGACCTCGCCGGCGTGGCCACCGATACCCTCGCCGAGCTGACGCCCTGGATCCTCGGCCAAGGCCAGGAGCCGAGCCTGGATATCGCCGAAGGCGACTACCGCCTGGAGAGCGACGGCAACGCCCTGGGCATCGCCCTGCAGAACCTGGTGACCAATGCAGTGAAGCACTCGCCGCCGGGTGGCCAGGTACGTGTGGGCCTGCGGCGCGACGGCGAGCATTTCGAACTGAGCGTCGAGGACGACGGCCCCGGCATCGCCGAAGACAAACTGGAGCGGGTGTTCCAGCGCTTCTACAGCGAGGGCCGCCAGGACGGCGCGGGACTCGGGCTGTCGATCGTCGCCATGATCGTGCAGCGCCTGGGCGGCACCGTGGCGCTACGCAACCGCGAAGGCGGCGGCCTGTGCGCCACCTTGCGGTTGCCCCGCCGCCACGATGCGGCCGACGAGCCCTTGGCCCCGCCCCTGTAGCACCCTCAGCGCTTGGCCGCCAGCGCCGCCAGCAGCGGTGCGGCCTGCTCGTCAGTGAGGGCCGGATACACCTCCATGTGCATGATGTCGTTCCACTCGAGCAACCAGGTCTGCAGCAGCGCCGGGTCGTCCGCCTCGGCCAGGCCGAAGCCGCCGACGCGCCCGACCGCATGCCAGCGCCCTTTCATGGTGACGCCCGCCGGCGGCAGCGCGCCGGTCTTGAGGAAGCGCCCGATGGCGATGTCGCGTTTATCGGGCATGACTGTCCAGCTGACGATGAAAAGCATTTCCCACCTTCTGTCCGGATGGACCATGGGTCTTCGCGTGCCCAGTACGGCACCGCAGCCATGGCACGCCGGTGTTAGCCAAGCGTTACAGCCAGGGGGCTTGGAGCGGTCTCTCAGGCATAGGCATAGCAGGATTCGGCGCGCCGGCAGTGCCGCTCATCCCTAGCTGTTCACGCGAGCGGCAGCAACAGACGGAAGGCCTGGGCCCGTGTCGGGCCGCCAGGACGGCGGGGAAATCAGCAACGGGCCAAGCGCCGTTGCGTAAGGACATTCAGACCGCCACGACTCCGCCGGCCTTCACGCGGTTGGCCAGGTCGTGCGCCTTGTCGACGCATTCATGCACCAGCCCGATGGCCTGCATGAGCGCCTCGATCTGATCCTCCGGCAGCGTCTTGACCACTTGCCAGATGACATGCGCGGCCTCCTCGCCCATCTGTGCGATGTCCTGCAGTTCACTGCGCAGCTGCTGATTGGGTCTGTTCATGCTCTGCCTCTCTTGGGTTTTCCAGGAGGTTAGCCGCTCCTTCGGCGAGCGACCAAACCGACGTCAGGTCCCTGAAACGATCAGACCGTCAAGGGCAGCTATTTAGCCCTTGTTGTTGAGTGCAGTCATGGCTCGTTGCTCTGAAATCGCCACGAGCACCGGATCTGAATATTCGACGTGCATGTAGACAAACCAACGATCCGGCGCGCTGTGAAGGATTCTGTGGACCTCGAACAGCCGTTTCCCGCCCATGCGACGGCTCCCCAGATTCATGTGCTCCTGAAGGGTTTCCACACTTGCAATACCATGCTGCGCCATGGCCTCGCGGAAGGCCTGGTCGATGCTGCTCTTATTGCGGCGCTGATAAGCCAGCCCCTCCTGGTGCAGCCCCAAGCTGAATAAAGCGATGAACACCACCACTCCGAGTCCGAACCAGTACCCACTCATCTTCAGCTCTTCCTTGCCAATGGAGCCAAGATCCTACCTTTCTCCAGCTTTTTTCCGATAGAACTCAACGCCCCCCGCTCAAGCCTCGGCGAACACCTGCACCACCTGCTCGATGACGGCCCGAATCCGCGCGGTGTGGCGCAGGTCTTCGTGGGTCACCATCCAGACTTCGTAGGGCTTGCTGCGCTCACGCTCCGGCCAGATGCGCACCAGGCCGTCCCGCTCGCCTATGTACAGCGGCAGCTCGCCGAGGCCGAGGCCGGCGCCGACGGCCGTGCGCACCATCATGCTGGAGTTGACCGCTGCCACTATCCGCCCTGCGCTTGCCGATTCGCCCACCAGGGTCAGCGCCCGGCCCTCGCTCAGGTAGGGTTCGTAGGCCACCAGGTCATGTCCCCTGAACGCCGTTCCCGGCTCCGGCATGCCATGGCTGTCGAGGTAGGCCTGGGACGCGAAAAGGCACATCGGCCAACGGGTGAGGCGCCGGACGATCAGATCGGGGTTGTCGGGCTTCTGCGTGCGAATGGCGATGTCCGCCTCGCGTCTGGAAAGGTTCAGCAGCTGCGAGGAACTCGTCAGCACCACCCGCACATCCGGATGCTCGGCATGCACCCGGGCGATGGCCGGGATGACGAAGTCGACGGCGAGGAAGTCGGTGGTGGTCACCCGCACCTCGCCCGACAGCGCCTTGTCCAGCCCCTGGGTTCTGCGCACCAGCTCCGTGGCTGCAGCCTCCATGCTTTCGGCGGCCTCGAACGCGGACTCGCCGGCCTCAGTCAGCAGGTAGCCAGTGGACGTGCGCAAGAACAGCGTGGAGCCCAGGGCGCGCTCAATCGCGGCAATGCGCCGCCCTACGGTTGCCTGGTCGACATGCAACACGCGGGCGGCCCCACGTAGCGTCTGCGCTCGGCCGAGCGCCAGAAGCACCCGGGCATCGTCCCAGTTCATGGGTTTACCTCGTGATGCATTTTTGCATCCTCCAGATGAGATAACACTGCGCGACTGCATCATACAGGGCTACTAGCATGGCGAGCGTCCTGACCCGGCCGGCATCGGCCAGGTCCTTCTACCGAGGAAGCCCGAATGCGTGAATCCACTGCCCCCATCCCCGCCCACATGACCGCCATCGAGATCACCCAACCGGGTGGCCCCGAAGTCCTGATGCCGGTGCAACGGCAGACGCCAAAACCCGCGCCCGGCGAAGTGCTGGTTCGTGTTCTTGCAGCGGGCGTGAATGGTCCTGACGTGCTGCAACGCAAGGGCTTCTACGCCCCGCCGGCGGGGGCTTCCGACATCCCCGGGCTGGAAATCGCGGGAGAAGTGGTTGCCCTCGGCAGCGAGCCCAGCCGCTTCGCCATCGGCGACAAGGTCAGCGCGCTGATTCAGGGCGGCGGCTACGCCGAGTACGCGGTGGTCAACGAACTCACCACGCTGCAATGGCCTGAAGGCCTGAGCATGATCGAGGCGGCGGCACTGCCGGAAACCTTCATGACCGTCTGGGTCAACCTCTTCCAGCGCGGCCAGTTCAAGCCAGGCGAAACACTGCTGATCCACGGCGGCGCTTCGGGTATCGGAACCACGGCGACCATGCTGGGCAAGGCGTTCGGCGCGGCGAAGATCATCACCACGGTGAGGAACGAACCGCAGCGCCAGGCCAGCCTAGCACTGGGTGCGGACCTGGCCGTCAATTACCTGCAGGAGGACTTCGTCGAAGCAGTGATGAAGGCCACCGATGGCCGAGGAGCTGATGTGATCGTCGACATCATCGCCGGCGACTACGTGGGCCGGAACTTCCAGGCCGCTGCGCTGAACGGCCGCGTGGTGCAGATCGGCGTCATCAAGGGCGCAGCGAAAGAACTGGACCTCATGCCCCTGCTGACCAAGCGGCTGACCCTCATCGGCTCGACCCTGCGCGTCCGCAGCCCCGAAGACAAGGCACAGATCATCGGCGAGCTGGAAGCGCAGGTATGGCCGCTGATCCAGGCCGGAAAGCTCAAGCCGGTGATCTTCCAGACGTTCGATCTCGCCCAGGCCCGCGAAGCCCACGAGCTGATCGACAGCAGCGGCCATATCGGCAAGATGGTGCTGACCGTGCAGCATCAAGGCTGACAATGGATGGCCCGCTGCGCAGCAGTGGGCCCTCGCACGGAGCCTATAGTTTCGGAACAATCTTAAGGTTTCGGAAATGAACCACTGGCATTGTCTGCGCCAGAAGCCAGGGCCAGAAAAGCAAAAGCCCCGCAGTGCGGGGCTTTCAGCTTGAAGCAGATGGCGGAAGCGTAGAGATTCGAACTCTAGGACGGTTGCCCGTCGGCGGTTTTCAAGACCGCTGCCTTAAACCACTCGGCCACACTTCCGGAAGGGCCGCCATAGTACCGGATCGCAACACACTGTCAAACACTGATCCTGTACGGCCTACCGACGTTTGTTATGATTCCTACAACTACGGTCACGGAGTCCTACTCCGATTACAGGAGTTTCTAGCCATGCAAGAACGGCAATTCATCAGCCCCGCCGCGATCGAGCAGAAAGAGGTCAGTGGCGTTCTGCGCAACACCTACGGCCTGCTCGCCATGACCCTGGCCTTCAGCGGCCTGGTCGCCTATGTCTCGCAGCAGATGCGCCTGCCTCACGTGGGCCCGCTGGTCACCCTGGTCGGCTTCTACGGTCTGTTCTTCCTCACCATGAAGCTGCGCAACAGCGGCTGGGGCCTGATCAGCACCTTCGCCCTGACCGGCTTCATGGGCTACACCCTCGGGCCGATCCTCAACCTGTACCTGGGCATGGCCAACGGCGCCAGCATCATCTCCTCGGCGTTCTTCATGACCGCCCTGGTGTTCTTCGGCCTGTCCGCCTATGTGCTGACGACTCGCCGGGACATGAGCTTCCTCGCCGGTTTCATCACCGCGGGTTTCTTCGTCCTGCTCGGCGCCACCCTGGTTTCGCTGTTCTTCCACATCAGCGGCCTGCAACTGGCGATCAGCGCCGGCTTCGTGCTGTTCTCCTCGGCGGCCATCCTGTTCCAGACCAGCGCGATCATCCATGGTGGTGAACGCAACTACATCATGGCGACCATCAGCCTCTACATCTCGATCTACAACCTGTTCCTCAGCCTGTTGCAGATCTTCGGCATCATGGGTCGCGACGACTGATCGAGCTGATATGTAGGCAAAAGGCCCGTTTCGACGGGCTTTTTGCTTTTTCCGGCCAGCGAAATTTCCACAAGCGCCGTATCATTGCCGGCACGTCCGCCGTACGACTTCAGCCATGAAATTCGCCATTGCCCTCTTCGCTCCCCCGCACTCGCCCGCGGCCCGGCGCGCCCTGCGTTTCGCCGAGGCGACGCTCGCCGGCGGCCATGAAATCGTCCGCTTGTTCTTCTACCAGGACGGCGTGCACAGCGCGTCGAGCAATCCGGTGACCAGCCAGGACGAGCTCGACGTCGCCGCCTCCTGGAGCCGCTTCGTCAGCGAGCACAAACTGGACGCTGTGGTCTGCATCGCCGCCGCGTTGCGCCGTGGCGTGCTCAATACCGAAGAGGCCAGCCGCTATCAGCGCCCGGCAGCCAACCTGCAGGCGCCCTGGGAGCTGTCCGGCCTGGGCCAGCTGCATGAAGCGGCACAACTCGCCGACCGCCTGGTCTGCTTCGGAGGCGACTGATGGCCAAATCCCTGCTGATCATCACCCGCCAGGCGCCCTGGTCCGGCCCCGCGGCCCGGGAAGCGCTGGACATCGCGCTCGCCGGCGGCGCCTTCGACCTGCCCATCGGCCTGCTCTTCCTGGATGACGGCGTTTTCCAGCTCGCGCCGGGGCAGAAGCCCACCAACCTGGAACAGAAAGACCTGCAGGCAAACCTCCAGGCACTCCCGCTGTTCGGCGTCGAAGATCTCTATGTAGCCGCTCGCAGCCTCGCTGAGCGCGGGCTTGCCGCCGACGGGCTGAGCCTGCCGGCACAGGTGCTGGACGACACCGCGCTGCGGCAGCTGACCCAGGACTACGACCAGGTGATCACCCTCTGATGAGCACGCTGCATCTGCTATCCCATTCCCCGTTCGGCGACGGTCGCCTGGACAGCTGCCTGATGCTGCTTGGCAGCGACGACGCCATGCTGCTCAGCGGCGACGCCGTCTACGCCCTGGCCACCGGCAGCGCACCGCGCCAACGCCTGGAGTCGCTGCCCAACGCACTCTTCGCCCTCGACGAAGACCTCCAGGCCCGCGGCCTGCAGGACGCACTGCCGGCCAATGCAAAGGCGGTCGACTACCCCGCTTTCGTCGAACTCTGCACCCGCTACGACAAGGTCAACGCCTGGCTATGAATACGCTCTCGGTCAACGGTCATAGCATCGCCCTGGACAAGGACGGTTACCTGCAGCATCTGGGCGACTGGTCCGAGGCCACCGCCGAGGCCTTGGCACTGCAGGAAGACCTGCACCTCTCCGCCGACCACTGGGAAATCATCACCCTGCTGCGAGAGTTCTATGCCGAGTTCCAGCTGTCGCCGGCCAACCGCCCGCTGATCAAGTTCGTCGCCCAGCGCCTGGGCCCGGAAAAGGGCAACAGCCTGCACCTCAACCTCCTGTTCAAGGGCACCCCGGCCAAGCTTGCCGCCAAGCTTGCCGGCCTGCCGAAGCCGACCAATTGCCTATGACAGTCGCCCCGCTCGTCCTGCAGACTCCCGCCGAACACCCTTTCGCCCAGTTCGTCCGCATCCTCGGCAAGGGCAAGCGCGGTGCACGCAGCATGACCCGTGAAGAGGCCCGCGAAGCGCTCGGCCTGATCCTCGATGGCCAGGTGGAAGAGACCCAACTGGGCGCCTTCCTGATGCTGCTGCGACACAAGGAAGAAAGCGCTGACGAGCTCGCCGGTTTCACCGAAGCGGTGCGCGCTCGTTTGCAGGCTCCGGCCATCCCCGTCGACCTCGACTGGCCCAGCTACGCCGGCAAGAAGCGCCACCTGCCCTGGTACCTGCTGGCCGCCAAGTGCCTGGCCGGCAGCGGTACGCGCATCCTCCTGCATGGGGGCGGCGCACATACCGCGGGGCGCCTGTACACCGAACAACTGCTGGATGTGCTGAACATTCCGCTGTGCCGCGACTGGCATTCGGTTGGCAGTGCCCTAGACGAACACGGCCTGGCATTCGCACCGCTGGTGGACTGGATGCCGACGTTGCAGCACATGATCGACCTGCGCAACACCCTCGGCCTGCGCTCGCCGATCCACTCGCTGGTGCGCCTGCTCAACCCGCTGGGCGCGCATTGCATCCTGCAGAGCATCTTCCACCCCGGCTACCAGGACACCCACCGCGAAGCCAGCCGCTTGCTCGGCGACCGCGCCATCGTGATCAAGGGCGAAGGCGGCGAGATCGAGATCAACCCGGACGGCCCGGCGCAACTCTATGGCGCCGAAAACGGCGAGAGCTGGGATGAGGAGTGGCCAGCCCTTTCCGCGCTGCGCCACGTCAAGCCGGAGCGCCTGGACCCGCAGGTGCTGAAAGACGTCTGGACCGGCGCAAGCGACGATGCTTATGGCGAGCTGGCGGTAACCGCCACAATGGCGCTCGCCCTTCGCGGCCTCGGCCGAGACCGCGAGACTGCCTTTGCAGAGGCGCGCGAGCGCTGGGCCGCCCGAGACAAATCGATCTGATCGATACATAGAAGCGTATTTTTGCGCTTATCTATCGACAGCAAATGAATAGACTGGCTCCCATCGCTTACTTACACGGGAGCCCGTCATGGGACAGCTCATCGATGGCCGCTGGCACGACCAGTGGTACGACACCAGCAAGGATGGCCGCTTCCAGCGCGAGAACGCGCAACGCCGCAACTGGGTCACCGCCGACGGCCGTCCCGGCCCCAGCGGCGAAGGCGGCTTCCGCGCCGAGGCCGGGCGCTATCACCTCTACGTCTCCCTGGCCTGCCCCTGGGCACACCGCACGCTGATCTATCGGAAGCTCAAGGGCCTGTCCGGCCTGATCGACGTCTCGGTGGTCAGCTGGCTGATGCTGGAAGAGGGTTGGACTTTCGACCGCGACTTCGGCTCCAGCGGCGACGCCCTGGAAGGCCTGCGCTTCCTCCACCAGCGCTACACCAGCGACGACCCGCACTACACCGGTCGCGTCACCGTGCCTGTGCTGTGGGACAAGCAGGAGAAACGCATCGTCAGCAACGAGTCGTCGGAAATCATCCGCATGTTCAACTCGGCGTTCGACGGGCTGACCGGCAACGACCTGGACCTCTACCCCGCCGAACTGCGCGAAGAGATCGACGCCCTCAACGCACGCATCTACCCGGCAGTGAACAACGGCGTTTATCGCGCTGGCTTCGCGACCACCCAAGGTGCGTACGAGGAAGCATTCAATACGCTGTTCGACGAACTCGACCGTCTGGAAGCCCTGCTCGGCGAGCGGCGCTACCTGGCTGGTGAATACCTGACCGAAGCCGATGTCCGCCTGTTCACCACGCTGATCCGCTTCGACGCGGTGTATCACGGGCACTTCAAATGCAACCTGAAGCGCCTGGCGGATTACCCTAACCTCTCCGGCTGGCTGCGTGAGCTGTACCAGTGGCAGGGCGTGGCCGAAACCGTGGACTTCCAGCACATCAAGAACCACTACTACGGCAGCCATCGCACCATCAATCCAACCGGCGTGGTACCGCTCGGCCCGCAGCAGGATTTCAGCGCACCGCACGGGCGCGAGCATCTGCCGGGCAAAGGGATCGCGCGCAAAGGCTGAGGCGAGCGAAGGGCGGATAACCTTCGAGGTTATCCGCCGCTTGACCTTACCTGTCGGCACACACGGATTCGAACCAGACGTTTATCGCAGGCGTGCATCGAGCAGATGCCTGGCAGTTCGCCTCCCCGGTTCAGCCAAGAAATGGCCGATACGTCAGAGTGGCTTGTCGATCTTGTCGTAGATCTTCTGCAGTGCAGCCAGGCGCTCCTGGTAACGCTGTTTCAGGCAAGCCTTGTTAGCGCCGCAGGCGCGGCGCTCATCCAGCCAGGCAAGCTGGGCGTCGCCCATATCGCCCCGCACACCCATGGCGAACAGGCCACTGAGCAGGCGGTAGGTGGTAGCCATCTGCACATCCAGCTCGGACAACTGGCGATCGGCACAAATGGCCTTCTCATCTGCGTGCCGGGCCTGCTTGCAATCGAAGCTGGCCGCACTGGCCGGAAGCGCCAAAACAGCCAGGGCACAGGTCGCACCGAAGACTGCCATGGCGCGCCCCCCCATCATTGCTGGCCTTCGAACCAGGCGAGCTTGTCGCGCAGGGAAACCACTTCGCCGACGATCACCAGGGTCGGCGCATGTACTTCGTGCTCAGCGACCAGTTGTGGCAGATCGGCCAAGGTGCCGGTGAACACCCGCTGATGCACCGTGGTGCCTTGCTGCACGAGAGCTGCCGGCGTACTCGCAGCACGACCGTGGCGCACCAACTGCTCGCAGATCACCGGCAAGCCAACCAGGCCCATGTAGAACACCAGGGTCTGACCAGGCGCGACCAGGTCGTTCCATGGCAGATCGGTGCTGCCGTCCTTCAGGTGACCGGTAACGAAACGCACCGACTGCGCGTAATCGCGATGGGTCAACGGAATGCCGGCATAGGCTGCACAGCCGCTGGCTGCGGTAATGCCCGGCACCACCTGGAACGGAATGCCATTGGCCGCCAGTTCGTCGATCTCCTCGCCACCGCGACCGAATATGAAGGGATCGCCGCCCTTCAGACGCAGCACGCGCTTGCCTTCCTTAGCCAGCTCGACGAGCTTGCGGTTGATCTCGTCCTGCGGAACGGCATGGTCGGCACGGCGCTTGCCGACATAAAGACGGTCGGCATCGCGGCGGCACAAATCGAGGATGGCCGGAGCGACAAGACGGTCATAGAGCACCACGTCGGCCTGCTGCATCAGGCGCAGGGCGCGGAAGGTCAGCAGGTCAGGATCGCCCGGGCCTGCGCCGACCAGGTACACCTCGCCACGCGCATCAGCCTGGCCGCCCGCCAGCTTCTCGACCAACAGGCGTTCGGCTTCCGCGGGCTGCCCGGAGAGCGCGCGCTCGGCCACCGGCCCCTGGAAGACTTCTTCCCAGAACTGGCGGCGCTGCTGCAGGTCTGGCAGGCGCTGCTTGACCGCCTCGCGGAAGCGGCTTGCCAGCCCGGCCAGCTGGCCATAGGTAGAGGGAATCCAGGTTTCCAGCTTGGCCCGCAGCAGGCGCGCCAGCACCGGCGCGTCGCCGCCGCTGGACACTGCCACGAGCAGCGGCGAACGATCGACGATGGCCGGGAAGATCACGCTGCATAGCGCCGGCGAATCGACCACGTTGACCGGCACGCTGCGCACATGGGCGTCGCGCGATACCTGTGCGTTCAGCGGCTCGTCGTCGGTGGCGGCGATGACCAGTACGCAATTGCCGAGGTCGCCCTCGGCATAGCGGCGTTCGAGCAGTTCGCCACCGCCCTGCTCCACCAGCTCGCGCAGCTCGCTGTGAACCTGTGGTGCGACCACGCGCAGGACGGCGCCCGCGCTGTCGAGCAGGCGTGCCTTGCGCAGCGCGACTTCACCGCCCCCGACCAAGAGCACGCGACGCCCGCGCAGGATGTGGAACAGCGGCAGCGAATCCATCTCAGCCGATGACCTCGACGCCGCCCATGTAGGGCTTCAGCACTTCCGGTACGCGGATCGAACCGTCGGCCTGCTGATAGTTCTCCAGCACCGCGACCAGGGTACGACCGACCGCAAGGCCCGAGCCGTTGAGGGTGTGCACCAGCTCCGGCTTGCCGGTTTCCGGATTGCGGAAGCGCGCTTGCATGCGGCGCGCCTGGAAGTCGCCGCAGTTGGAGCAGGAAGAAATCTCGCGGAACTTGTCCTGGCTCGGCACCCAGACTTCCAGGTCGTAGGTCTTGGCCGCGCTGAAGCCCATGTCGCCGGTGCACAGGGCCAGCACGCGATACGGCAGCTCCAGGGCCTGCAGGACCTTCTCGGCGTTGCCGACCAGGCTTTCCAGGGCATCCCAGGATTTCGACGGCTCGACGATCTGCACCATCTCGACCTTGTCGAACTGGTGCTGGCGGATCATGCCGCGGGTGTCACGGCCCGAGGCACCGGCTTCGCTGCGGAAGCACGGGGTGTGGGCGACGAACTTCAGCGGCAGCTCCTTCGCATCGAGGATCTGCCCGGCGACGATGTTGGTCAGGGAGACTTCGGCGGTCGGGATCAGGTACAGGTCGGCCTCGTTCTCACGGCCGATCTTGAACAGATCTTCCTCGAATTTCGGCAGCTGGCCGGTGCCCTGCAGGGTCGGCGCCTGCACCAGGTAAGGGGTGTAGGCCTCTTCGTAACCGTGCTCGCGGGTATGCAGGTCGATCATGAACTGCGCCAGCGCGCGGTGCAGGCGGGCAATCGGGCCGCGCATCAGGGCGAAACGCGCGCCGGACAGGCGAGCGGCGGTCTCGAAGTCCAACCAGCCATTACGCTCGCCGAGAGCGACGTGATCCTTGATCTCGAAATCGAAGCTGCGCGGAGTGCCCCAGCGGCGGACTTCGACGTTCTGCTCTTCGTCAGCGCCGACCGGCACCGACTCGTGCGGCAGGTTGGGGATGTTCAGCAGCAGGTTGTCCAGCTCGGACTGGATCATATCCAGCTCGCGCTTGCCGGATTCCAGCTCCTCGGCCATGCGATTGACCTCGGCCTTGAGCGGCGCGACGTCCTCGCCATTCTTCATGGCCAGGCCGATCGCCTTGGAGCGCGAGTTGCGCTCGGCCTGCAGGGTCTCGGTACGGGTCTGCACGGACTTGCGCTGGTTCTCCAGCGCCTCGATGCGCGCCACGTCCAGGGTGAAACCGCGTGCGGCAAGGCGTTCGGCCACTTCCTGCGGCTGGGTACGTACCAGTTTGGAATCGAGCATGGTCTGTTCTCGTGTCTAGTGTCGGCGGCGTGCGGGCGCCGCTCAGGATTTTCTGCGTTTTCTCGGGCTGGCCCGATCCAGGGCCGCCAGGTGTTTGAGCTTCTCGCCGATCTTCAGCTCCAGGCCACGGGGCACGGGCTGGTAATACTGGCGCGGTTCGAGCTGCTCGGGGAAGTAGTCTTCCCCGGCGGCGTAGGCGTCGGGCTCGTCGTGGGCATAACGATACTCTTCGCCATAGCCGAGGTTCTTCATCAGTTTGGTCGGTGCATTGCGCAAATGCAGCGGCACTTCCAGCGAGCCGTTCTCGGCAACATCGCGACGCGCTGTGTTGTAGGCGTTGTAAACGGCATTGCTCTTCGGCGCGCAGGCGAGATAAACGATGGCCTGCGCGATGGCCAGCTCGCCTTCGGGGCTACCCAGGCGCTCCTGTACGTCCCAGGCATGCAGGCACAGGGTCAACGCGCGCGGGTCGGCGTTGCCGATGTCTTCGCTGGCCATGCGTACCACGCGACGGGCGATGTAGAGCGGATCGCAACCGCCATCGAGCATGCGGGCGTACCAGTAGAGCGCACCGTCCGGACTGGAGCCGCGCACCGACTTGTGCAGCGCGCTGATCTGGTCGTAGAAGGCCTCGCCGCCCTTGTCGAAACGACGGCGGCTATCGCCCAGCAGGTTTTGCAGCAGCTCGGCGCTGATCTCGCCACCGTCCTCGGCCAGGTCGGAGGCATTCTCCAGCAGGTTGAGCATGCGTCGGCCGTCGCCATCGGCAGCCGCCATCAGGATGGCGAAGCTCTCGTCCGGCAGGCTCAGGCGACGCTTGCCGAGGCCCTTGTCCTCGTGCAGCGCGCGGTCCACGAGCTTGCGCAGCGCCGCTTCGTCCAGGCTTTTAAGCACATAGACGCGCGCCCGCGAAAGCAGTGCGTTGTTCAGTTCGAACGAGGGGTTCTCGGTGGTCGCGCCGATGAAGATCAGGGTGCCGTCTTCGACATACGGCAGGAAGGCATCCTGCTGGCTCTTGTTGAAGCGGTGCACTTCGTCGACGAAGAGAATGGTGCGGCGGCCGTATTGCGCCGCCTGCTGTTTGGCCATCTCCACCGATTGGCGGATTTCCTTGACGCCCGAGAGCACCGCCGAGAGGGTCTCGAAGTGCGCATCGGAAACCTGTGCCAGCAGCTTGGCCAGCGTCGTCTTGCCGACGCCCGGCGGCCCCCAGAAGATCATCGAGTGCAGCGCGCCCTGCTCCAGCGCCTCGCGCAACGGCTTGCCGCGGGCGAGCAGGTGCTCCTGGCCGACGTATTCGTCCAGGCTGGCCGCACGCAGGCGCGCTGCCAGGGGCTGGGCTACGGGTTCGGAACGAAACAGGTCCACGCTGACTACCTCACGGGCGCCGCGCTCGGGCGGCGACCCTTCACTCCTGGATGACGTCGACGCCCTTGGGCGCTTCGAAGACGAACTGCTTGGCGTCCACCGGCTCGTTCATCTTCACGTCGAAGAACAGGATGTTGGTGCGCTGGCCGACGCTGTCGATCAGTTGCATGTCGTTGACCACGCCGTTGCGGAAGGAAATCCGCAGGCTGTCGAACAGCGTGTCCTTGTCCTTCGGCTTGAGGATGAAGTCGACCACGTTGCCGCCGTCCTTGCCGGTGATGTCGAAGCTCTCGTGGATCTTCGAGATATCGCCGGAAAGCAGCAGCGCCGGGGTCTGGGTCAGGCGCTGGTCGAGCTTCTGGATGGTCACCTGCTGCAGATCCGGGTCATACAGCCAGACCTTCTCGCCATTGGAGATCAGCAGTTGCTCCTGCGGCGCATCGGTGTGCCAGCGGAACAGGCCCGGACGCTTGAGCGCCAGGTTGCCGGCGGTTTCCTGCAGGCGAGTGCCGCTGCCGTCCAGCGTCAGCTGGGAGAAGCGTGCGGTCATGGTTTGCGCCTTGCTCAACAGCCCGCTCAGGCGTTGGGTGGAGGCATCGTCGGCGTGGGCCTGAACGCCGGTAAAAGTCAGCGCAGCAAGCAGCAGCATGCGGATCAAGCGCATGGAATTCCTCGATCAGTCACGAATGGGGGCCGGCGCGACCACTTCGCGCGAGCCATTGGTATTCATCGGAGTGACCACGCCGGCCATCTCCATCGCCTCGATCATGCGCGCGGCGCGGTTGTAGCCGATCTTCAGCTTGCGCTGAACCGCGGAAATCGAGGCGCGGCGGCTCTCGGTGACGAAGCGCACAGCCTCGTCGTACAGCGGATCGTCTTCGCTGCCCTCTCCGCCTTCACCGCCTTCGCCGCCACCGAAGCTGCCACCACCGCCGCCTTCTTCGGCACCGGCGAGGATGTCTTCGATGTAGTCGGGCGCGCCGCGCAGTTTCCAGGCCTCGACCACGCGATGCACTTCATCGTCGGAAACGAAGGCGCCATGCACGCGAATCGGCAGGCCGGTGCCCGGCGGCAGGTAGAGCATGTCGCCATGGCCGAGCAGTTGTTCAGCGCCACCCTGGTCGAGGATGGTGCGCGAGTCGATCTTGCTGGATACCTGGAAGGCGATACGGGTCGGGATGTTGGCCTTGATCAGACCAGTGATCACGTCCACCGACGGGCGTTGGGTCGCGAGGATCAAGTGGATACCCGCCGCCCGCGCCTTCTGGGCGATACGCGCGATCAGCTCTTCGACCTTCTTGCCGACGATCATCATCATGTCGGCGAATTCGTCGACCACCACGACGATGGTCGGCAGCGTCTTCAGCAGCGGCGCCTCGTCTTCCATGCTCTCGCGGCGGTACAGCGGGTCGGTCAGCGGCGCGCCAGCCTCCTCGGCGTCCTTCACCTTACGGTTGAAGCCTGCCAGGTTGCGCACACCCATGGCCGCCATAAGCCGGTAGCGCCGCTCCATCTCGGCGACGCTCCAGCGCAGCGCGTTGGCCGCCTCCTTCATGTCGGTGACGACTGGGCAGAGCAGGTGCGGAATGCCCTCGTAGATCGACAGTTCGAGCATCTTCGGGTCGATCATGATCAGCCGCGCCTCTTCCGGCGTCGACTTGAACAGGATCGACAGCAGCATGGCGTTCACGCCCACCGACTTACCGGAGCCGGTGGTACCGGCTACCAGCAGGTGCGGCATCTTCGCCAGGTCGGTGATGATCGGCCGGCCACCGATGTCATGACCCAGAGCCAGCGGCACGGTGGACTTGTGCTCGTCGTACTCCGGCGACGACAGCACTTCCGAGAAGCGCACCATCTGCCGGTCTTCGTTGGGAATCTCGATACCAACGGTGGTTTTGCCGGGAATGACCTCGACCACGCGCACGCTGATCACCGCCAGCGAACGCGCCAGGTCCTTGGCCAGGTTGGAGATGCGGCTGACCTTTACACCGGCGGCTGGCTGGATCTCGAAACGAGTGATCACCGGGCCCGGGTGCACGGACTCCACCAGTACCTCGACGCCGAACTCTTTGAGCTTGATCTCGAGCAGGCGCGACATGGCCTCCAGCGATTCGGGCGAGAAGCTCTTCTTCTTCTCACCGGCCGGGTCGAGCAGCGAAATGGGCGGCAGCGTGCCTTCCACAGCGGTGTCGATGAACAGCGGCGCCTGCTTTTCTTTCAGGACGCGCTTGCTGGGCTCTGCCGGTGCAGGCGGCGGCGGAGTGTCGATCTTCGGCGCCGGGCGCTTCTCGCGCTCCTGCACGCTTTTGACCAGGGCCTCCTCGCGCTCGATCAGGCGCTCCTTGACCTTGGCCTGCTCGCGGCGGTCGGGCACCACGGGCGCCGCGACTTCGGCCACTACCTCATCCACTTCACGCAGCTGAGCGATCAGTTGGCGATGCTCGTTTCGCGCGCTCCACCAGCGGTTGAAGGCGTTCTGGATCAGTTCGAAGAGGTCGAGCGTGATCTTCCCGGTGATATCCATTACCTGGAACCACGACAGGTCGGCGAACACGGTCAGCCCGAACAGGAAAAGCGCGATGAACAGCAGGGTGCTTCCCTGCACGTTCAAGGCGTTCATCGCCAGTTGACCGAGGCTTTCGCCCACGGCACCGCCAGCCGAAGCTGGCAGGTGGTTGCCGCCGATGTGGAAATGGATATAGGCCAGCGCCGAACCGGAAAGGATCAGGAAGACCAGGCCGATCAGGCGCCAGGAGAACAGCCAGCCGCTCCATTCCCAGGGCATGTGGCGCTTGCGGAAGACCTGCCAGGTCTTGACGCACAACAGCAGCGGGAACAGATAGGCGAAATAGCCCAGCGCGACGAACAGGATGTCGGCACTCAGGGCCCCGAGACGTCCCGCGGCATTCTGCACCTGCTCAACGTGACTGGAATGGCTCCAGCCCGGATCCGACGGATCGTAGGTGAGCAGCGCCATCCACAGGTAAAGGCAGAGCGCGCCGAGCGCGATCAGTGCGCCTTCCTTCAGGCGGATATGCAGTTGCTGACGCCAGGCGGCGGCATGGCTTGCAGTGGTCGAGTCCTTCAAAACACGTCTATTCCTGCGCACGGGGCGCGTCCGAGGGTCTTATGACGGCAAAACGCGCCTATTGTACGGCTTTGGCCGATCGTTGCCACAGGTGCCGCCCTGACGCCTTTTGCCGCTCTTTCAAGGTTCGGTGTAGCATAGCCCACCTAGGTTTCACGGCTGCTCAATTGGAGCATGCAATCTCTTACGTGACAAAGGCTTATGGAGTCTTTTTATGAGTGACGTCAAGCATTCGCGCCTGATCATCCTGGGCTCCGGCCCGGCCGGCTACACCGCCGCCGTTTATGCCGCGCGCGCCAACCTCAAGCCTGTTGTCATCACCGGCATCCAACCCGGCGGCCAGCTCACCACCACCACCGAAGTAGACAACTGGCCGGGCGATGTCGAAGGCCTGACCGGTCCGGCGCTGATGGAGCGTATGCAGCAGCACGCCCAGCGTTTCGATACCGAGATCGTCTACGACCATATTCATACCGCCGAGTTGCAACAGAAGCCTTTCATCCTCAAGGGTGACAGCGGCACTTACAGCTGCGACGCACTGATCATCGCCACCGGCGCCTCTGCTCAATACCTGGGCATGAGCTCGGAAGAGGCCTTCATGGGCAAGGGCGTTTCCGCCTGCGCCACCTGCGACGGCTTCTTCTATCGCAACCAAGTGGTCTGCGTGGTCGGCGGCGGCAACACCGCGGTCGAGGAAGCCCTGTACCTGGCGAACATCGCCAAGGAAGTTCACCTGATCCACCGTCGCGACAAGCTGCGCTCGGAAAAGATCCTCCAAGACAAGCTGTTCGAAAAAGCCAAGAACGGCAACGTGCGCCTGCACTGGAACACCACCCTGGACGAAGTACTGGGCGACGACATGGGCGTCATCGGCGTACGCTTGAAAGACGCTAACACCGGCGAAACCCGCCAGCTGGACCTGTCCGGCGTGTTCATCGCCATCGGCCACAAGCCCAACACCGACCTGTTCACCGGCCAGCTGGCCATGCGTGACGGCTACCTGGTGGTCAAGGGTGGCGGCGAAGGCAACGCCACCGCCACCAGCATCGAAGGTGTGTTCGCCGCCGGCGACGTGGCCGACCACGTCTACCGCCAGGCCATCACCTCGGCTGGCGCCGGCTGCATGGCCGCGCTGGACGCCGAAAAATTCCTCGACGACCAGCACTGACAACGCCTGGGGAGGGCCCGCCCTCCCCTACTCCGCCATGCTCAGCTGGCTCTCCCGCCGAAATTTCGACTTCCCTCCGCTGGATCAGGCGCTGCACGAGCCCAATGGTTTGCTCGCTGCCGGCGGCGACCTGGACCCGCGTCGACTGATCGCTGCCTATCGGCACGGCTGCTTCCCCTGGTACCAGGATGACCAGCCGATCCTCTGGTGGTCGCCCGATCCGCGCACCGTTCTTTTTCCCGACGAACTGCATGTCTCTCGCAGCCTGGCAAAAGTCATGCGACAGGAGCGCTATCGAGTAAGCATCGACCAGGCCTTCGACCGCGTCATCGCCGCCTGTGCGGCGCCGCGGGACTATGCCGATGGCACCTGGATCACCCAGCCCATGCAGGATGCTTACCGCCAATTGCATCGCCTCGGCGTCGCGCACTCGGTGGAAACCTGGCAAGGGGACGAACTGGTGGGCGGGCTCTACGGCCTGGCTATTGGCCGACTGTTCTTTGGCGAATCCATGTTCAGCCGGGCCGACAACGCCTCGAAGGTGGCGTTCGTCACCCTGGTCCGCCGCCTGCGCGAAGCCGGATTCGAACTGATCGACTGCCAGATGCCCACCCAGCACCTGCACAGCCTCGGCGCACGCGCCATAACACGCAGTCAGTTCGCCGACTTGCTCGCTCGCCACCTTGATCAGCCGCCGCTCTGCGATTGGCGTTCGTAGGCGGACTGGCTCCGGCTGACATAAACTTGCCAGAGGGTTATCGCAGGGGTTGATCATGACCGAACTGGCCCGACTGAAGTTCTACGCGACGCAACCGCATCCATGCAGCTATCTGCCCGAGGAACAAGCCACCACGCTGTTCCTCGACCCCAGCCAGCCCATGGACGCGCAGCTGTACGCCTCGCTTTCCGAAGTCGGCTTCCGCCGCAGCGGCGAACACCTCTACCGCCCGCACTGCCAGCACTGTACAGCCTGCATCCCTGCGCGCATTCCGGCCGCTGACTTCCTGCCGAATCGCCAGCAGAAGCGCATCATCAAACGCAATGCCGACCTCAAAGTACTCAAGCGCCGCCCGGCTTTTACCGAGGAGTACTACGGGCTCTACATGCGCTACATCGAGCAGCGCCATGCCGACGGCGACATGTACCCGCCCAGCCGAGACCAGTTCAGCACCTTCCTGGTGCGCGATCTGCCGTTCAGCTGCTTCTACGAGTTCCGCCTGCAAGGTCGCCTGCTAGCAGTGGCGGTCACCGACGTCCTGCCCAACGGCCTGTCTGCGGTTTACACCTTCTACGACCCCGACGAGGAGCGTCGCAGCCTGGGCCGATACGCCATCCTCTGGCAGATTGCCGAGACTGCCCGCATGGGCCTGCACGCTGTCTATCTCGGCTACTGGATCAAGAATTGCCGAAAGATGAACTACAAGACCCAGTACCGACCGATCGAACTCTTCGTCAACCAGCGCTGGGTGGCTCTAAACTGAGCCATTTCTGCGCCCCTTGGCGCGGAGCGGGTATATCAGGCACAATATCGGCCTTTTTTAGGGCCACCCTGGCCATTCATATAGACACCGAGGGTTCTACTGCATGTCGAAAGAAGACAGCTTCGAAATGGAAGGCACTGTCGTCGACACCCTGCCCAACACCATGTTCCGCGTGGAGTTGGAGAACGGGCACGTCGTTACCGCGCACATCTCCGGCAAGATGCGCAAGAACTACATCCGCATCCTGACCGGCGACAAGGTTCGCGTCGAACTGACTCCCTACGACCTGAGCAAAGGTCGCATCACCTATCGCGCTCGCTGAGCCACAGGTGACGCTGGGCAAAAGCCCAGACAGATAGCAAAACGCCCGGCAATGCCGGGCGTTTGCTTTTCCGAGCCGGCAATTACGCCGGCCTCGGCAGCCACCACTTCGAACTCGAAGAAGAGCTCGTCATCCTTCAGATCGACGTGCGCCACACCGCCACGCTCGGCCAGTTCTCCGAACAGGATCTGCTCGGCCAGCGGCCGCTTGATCTTGTCCTGAATCAGCCGCGCCATTGGACGAGCGCCCATCTGCGGGTCGTAGCCTTTCTCCGCGAGCCAGTTGCGCGCCGTATCGCTGACTTCGAGCTGGACACGTTTGTCTTCCAGCTGCGCCTGCAGCTCGGTGAGGAACTTGTCGACCACACTCTTGATCGTCTCGTGACTGAGTCGACCGAACTGGATGATGGTATCCAGGCGGTTGCGAAACTCCGGCGTGAAGCTCTTCTTGATCACTTCCATGGCATCGCTGGTGTGGTCTTGCTGGCTGAAGCCAATGGAGGCCCGAGCCGCCGTTTCCGCGCCAGCGTTGGTGGTCATGATCACGATGACATTGCGGAAGTCCGCCTTGCGCCCGTTGTTATCGGTCAGGGTGCCGTGATCCATCACCTGCAGTAGCAGGTTGAAGACTTCTGGATGCGCCTTCTCGATTTCGTCGAGCAGCAATACGCAGTGGGGCGTCTTGGTGATGGCTTCAGTGAGCAAGCCACCCTGATCGAAGCCCACGTAACCCGGAGGCGCACCGATCAGCCGCGACACGGTATGCCGCTCCATGTACTCGGACATGTCGAAGCGCACCAGCTCCACGCCCATCGCCTTGGCAAGTTGGCGAGCCACTTCAGTCTTACCCACACCAGTGGGACCCGCGAAAAGGAAGGAACCGACCGGTTTGTCTGGCGACTTCAGACCGGCACGCGACAACTTGATGGCAGTGGAGAGCGACTCGATAGCCGCATCCTGACCGAACACCGTCAGCTTGAGGTCACGTTCGAGATTGCGCAGTAACTCCTTGTCCGATGTCGTGACATGCTTCGGCGGAATGCGCGCGATCTTGGCCACGATATCTTCGACCTGAGCCACCTCGATGCGCTTCACGCGCTTCTCTTCCGGCTGCAGGCGCTGATAGGCGCCTGCCTCGTCAATTACGTCGATGGCCTTGTCCGGCATATGCCGATCATTGATGTAGCGTGCCGCCAACTCGGCTGCAGCGCGCAGGGCCTCGTCGCTGTATTCGATGTGGTGGTGCTGCTCGAAGCGTGGCTTGAGCCCCTTGAGGATGCCAACGGTGTCTTCAACCGAAGGTTCTGTGACATCGACCTTCTGGAAGCGCCGCGCCAGAGCACGATCCTTCTCAAAGATGCCACGGAACTCCTGGAAGGTAGTCGAGCCAATGCAGCGGATCTCCCCGGAGGAGAGCAGCGGCTTAAGCAGGTTCGACGCATCCATCACACCGCCGGACGCCGCTCCGGCACCAATGATGGTGTGAATCTCGTCGATGAACAGCACCGCATGCGGACGCTTGCGCAGTTCGTTGAGCAGGGCTTTGAAGCGCTTCTCGAAATCGCCGCGATACTTTGTGCCGGCGAGCAGCGCGCCAAGATCCAGGGAATAGACGACGCTGTCAGCTAGCAGATCGGGCACCTGGCCGTCGACGATACGCTTGGCCAAACCTTCTGCGATGGCCGTCTTGCCAACACCCGCTTCGCCAACTAGCAGCGGATTGTTCTTGCGGCGACGCGCAAGAATCTGGGCAACACGCTCGACCTCGGACTCACGCCCAACCAGCGGATCGATACGCCCCTGGCGCGCCAGGTCGTTCAGATTGCTGGCATAGGCATCCAGCGGATGGCTGGAGGTGGAGGACTCGCCACCCTCTTCATCCTGCATGTCCTGGTCGTTTTCCTGATGCTCGGCATGGCCAGGCACCTTGGAGATGCCATGGGCGATGTAGTTGACGACATCAATGCGCGCGACGCTCTGCTGCTTAAGCAGGAAGACCGCCTGGCTTTCCTGTTCGCTGAAGATCGCCACCAGCACGTTGGCGCCAGTCACTTCGCGCTTACCGGAACTCTGCACATGGAATACCGCGCGCTGCAGAACGCGCTGGAAGCCCAGCGTCGGCTGGGTTTCTCGATCCTCGTCGTGCTGCGGGATCAACGGCGTAGTGGAGTCGATGAACTCCTGCAGGTCGCGCCGCAACTTGTCCAGGTTTGCCCCACACGCGCGCAAGACCGTGGCCGCAGCCTCGTTATCCAGGAGCGCCAGCAACAGGTGCTCGACGGTCATGAATTCATGCCGTTTTGCCCGCGCCTCCTTGAAGGCGAGATTGAGGGTGACTTCGAGCTCTCGATTCAACATGACTTCACCTCGCTCCCAAACATCCGCATCAGCTTTCTTTCTCTATCTCACACAACAGTGGATGCTGGCTTTCCCTCGCGTACTGATTGACCTGCATGGCCTTGGTTTCGGCGATGTCGCGGGTGAACACGCCGCAAACGGCCTTACCCTGAGTATGCACTGTCAACATGACCCGTGTGGCTTGCTCGCGATTCATGCTGAAGTACGACTCAAGCACCTCTACCACGAAATCCATTGGCGTGTAGTCATCGTTGAACATGATGACCCTGTACATCGGCGGAGCCTTCAGGGCCGGTTTGGATTCCTCAACCGCCAGTCCAGTGCCCTCGTCTTCCAGGGGATCAGGACGGTCATGATTGAATGTTAGTCGAATCTGGCTACTTGCATGCATGCTGAAATAAAAGGCTTCGCCATAGAGAAAGTTGAAGGTCGGCACGTACTTTGACCCACATCGCAGGCGCAGACGAGAGCGCCTTGACTAACCACAAAACGGTGTTACAAACAATGGATACCCACTAGAGGGTATCGGGCGTTCCGAAGCCCAGTCTTTTCTAAGGCTGCAGCGGAATCGTGTAGTGGATGATACTCCAGCGATGGAGTCCTTTGCAGAGGGATATCAGCATGCTCAGCGGTAAGGTCAAGTGGTTCAACAACGCCAAGGGCTATGGATTCATCCTTGCTGACGGCCGAGACGAGGACCTGTTCGCTCATTACTCGGCTATTCAGATGGATGGTTACAAGACGCTCAAGGCCGGCCAGCCGGTCAGCTTCGAGATCCTGCAAGGTCCCAAGGGACTGCATGCGGTCAACATCCAACCGATCAGCGCCAATGCCAGCAACGCCACCACCTCGTCCGCTACCAGCGAGCAGGTGCAGAGCGTAACCGCCGAGGCCTGACCCTCCCCCTGACGCCTTTCGGCGCAGCCAAGAAAAAGGCCGGTCATACCGGCCTTTTTCATGCGTTTGTCCCGCCTTACATCTTGGCGATCATCGCCTCACCGAATTCCGAACACGACACGAGCTTGGCACCGTCCATTAGGCGCTCGAAGTCATAGGTCACGGTCTTCGCCGCAATGGCACCGTTCATGCCTTTGATGATTAGGTCGGCAGCTTCGACCCAACCCATATGGCGCAGCATCATTTCTGCGGAAAGGATCAGCGAACCAGGGTTGACCTTGTCCTGCCCAGCATACTTTGGCGCAGTGCCATGGGTTGCTTCGAACATGGCTACCGAGTCGGACAGGTTGGCCCCAGGCGCGATACCGATACCCCCCACCTCAGCTGCCAATGCATCGGAGAGATAGTCGCCGTTCAGGTTGAGGGTAGCGATCACGTCGTACTCCGCCGGGCGAAGCAGAATCTGCTGCAGCATGGCGTCTGCGATCACATCCTTGACCACGATGCTCTTGCCGGTATTGGGGTTCTTGAACTGCATCCAGGGACCGCCATCGAGCAGTTCGGCACCGAACTCATCGCGGGCGAGCTCGTACCCCCAGTCCTTGAAGGCGCCCTCGGTGAATTTCATGATGTTGCCTTTGTGCACCAGGGTGACCGAGCTGCGGTCATTGTCCACGGCGTACTGCAGCGCCTTGCGCACCAGGCGCTTGGTGCCCTCCTGGGAAACCGGCTTGATGCCGATACCGCAGCCTTCGGTGAAGCGGATCTTCTTGACGCCCATTTCCTCGGTGAGGAACTTGATGACTTTCTCCGCCTCGGGCGAACCGGCCTTCCATTCGACACCGGCGTAGATGTCCTCGGAGTTCTCGCGGAATATCACCATGTCCACGTCGCCAGGCTTCTTAACCGGACTGGGCACGCCTTCGAACCAACGCACCGGGCGCAGGCAGACATAGAGGTCGAGCTGCTGGCGCAGAG
The DNA here is from genome assembly GCF_000689415.1 of Pseudomonas knackmussii B13. Taxonomy (NCBI): domain Bacteria; kingdom Pseudomonadati; phylum Pseudomonadota; class Gammaproteobacteria; order Pseudomonadales; family Pseudomonadaceae; genus Pseudomonas; species Pseudomonas knackmussii. Next base: position 3,559,938 of record NZ_HG322950.1, read on the forward strand.
CCACGTTGAGGGAGCGGATGCCTCCACCGACCGGAGTGGTCAGCGGGCCCTTGATGGACACTACATAGTCACGCACGGCATCAAGGGTTTCCTGTGGCAGCCAAGTGTCCTGATCGTACACCTGGGTGGCCTTCTCGCCCGCATAGACCTCCATCCAGGCGATCTTGCGCTGACCGTTATAGGCCTTCTCGACGGCAGCATCGACGACTTCGATCATGACCGGACTGATGTCCACGCCAATACCATCGCCCTCGATATAAGGAATGATCGGGTTGTTCGGTACATTCAGGGAATTGTCGGCACTTACGGTGATTCGCTCACCGGCCGGCACCTGGATCTTCTGGTATCCCATGCTGAACTCCGTTTGGTGGTTGAACCCTGTAGCAGCCCCTGAGGGTAGCCCAGTTACATGGGGGCAACCACATCTTATTCCTTAGTCTAAAAGGCTCTGGTGCGTCACCCTGTCGATAGAGTGGTATACTGCGCGCCGTGACTTTCCAGTCATCGAGGTCCGAGTAGTCTGGGACCAGACCCCTCTCCTCGCCGCGACCGCGTCGCCACCCTGACCCGGTCGCACAACGTTTCTACTGGCGCCCCCTATATCCCCGCGGCAACTCTCGAATGTCGACTCTGCGGAGTCGAACTAAAGCGTCCACCAAGGCGTATCGAGATTCTGTGCGCGCCCAGCAAAGAAGAGAGTCTTAGTAGATGTCTAACCGCTCGAAGATCACCTACACCTTCACCGACGAAGCACCCGCCCTCGCCACCTACTCGCTGCTCCCCATCGTCAAGGCCTTCGCTGCCTCTGCCGACATTGACGTCGAAACCCGAGACATCTCTCTTGCAGGACGCATCCTCGCCTCGTTCACCGACAAGCTCGGCGACAAGGCCATCGAGGACGATCTGGCCTACCTGGCCCGCCTGGCCACCGCGCCGGACGCGAACATCATCAAACTCCCGAACATCAGCGCCTCGGTCCCGCAACTGAAAGGCGCCATCGCCGAGCTGCAAGCCCTGGGCTACGCCGTGCCGGACTTCCCGGAAGATCCGCAGACCGATGAAGAGAAAGACACCCGCGCCCGCTACGCCAAAGTCCTGGGCAGCGCCGTGAACCCGGTTCTGCGTGAAGGCAACTCCGACCGCCGTGCACCGGCAGCAGTCAAGGCCTATGCCCGTAAGCACCCGCACAGCATGGGCAAGTGGAGCATGGCTTCCCGCTCGCACGCAGACTACATGCGCGGCGGCGACTTCTTCTCCAGCGAACAGTCGGTCACCATTCCGAAGGCAGGTGAAGTCCGCATCGAGTTCATCGGCAAAGACGGCAAGGTCGAGGTCAAGAAGAAGCTCGCGATGCAGGAAGGCGAAGTCCTCGACAGCATGTTCATGAGCTGCCAGAAACTGCGCGCCTTCTTCGAGAAGACTCTGCAAGACTGCAAAGAAACCGGCGTCATGTGGTCCCTGCACGTCAAGGCGACCATGATGAAGATCTCCCACCCGATCGTCTTCGGCCACGCCGTGACCGTCTACTACAAGGACGTCTTCGAGAAGTACGGCCAGTTGTTCGACGAGTTGGGCGTCAACCCGAACAACGGCATCTCCAGCGTCTACGAGAAGATCAAATCCCTGCCGGCCTCCCAGCAGGAAGAGATCCTCCACGACATCCACGAGGTGTACAGCCACCGCCCTGAAATGGCGATGGTCGACTCGGTCAAGGGCATCACCAACCTGCACATCCCCAGCGACGTGATCGTCGACGCCTCCATGCCGGCCATGATCCGCAACTCCGGCCAGATGTGGGGCAAGGACGGCAAGCAGAAAGACACCAAGGCAGTGATGCCGGAAAGCACCTATGCCCGCATCTACCAGGAGATGATCAACTTCTGCAAGACCAACGGCGCCTTCGACCCGACCACCATGGGCAGCGTACCGAACGTAGGCCTGATGGCGCAGAAGGCCGAGGAATACGGCTCGCACGACAAGACCTTCGAGATGGAAGCCGACGGCACCATGCGCGTGGTCGATGCCGACGGCAAGGTGCTGATGCAGCATGAAGTCGAAGCCGGTGACATCTGGCGCGCCTGCCAGACCAAGGACGCCCCGATCCGTGACTGGGTCAAGCTGGCCGTTACCCGTGCCCGCCAGTCCAACACCCCGGCCATCTTCTGGCTGGACCCGGAGCGCGCCCACGACAACGAACTGCGCAAGAAGGTCGAGCTGTACCTGAAAGACCACGACCTGACTGGCCTGGACATCAGCATCAAAGGCTACAACGAAGCCATCCGCACCAGCATGGAGCGCATGATTCGCGGCCAGGACACCATCTCGGTGACTGGCAACGTGCTGCGCGACTACCTGACCGACCTGTTCCCGATCATGGAACTGGGCACCTCGGCGAAGATGCTGTCCATCGTTCCGCTGATGGCGGGCGGCGGAATGTACGAGACCGGCGCCGGCGGTTCGGCTCCGAAGCACGTACAGCAACTGGTCGAAGAGAACTGCCTGCGCTGGGATTCCCTGGGTGAATTCCTGGCCCTTGCCGTGTCCTTCGAAGAGGAAGGCATCAAGACTGGCAACGCCAAGGCCAAGATCCTGGGCAAGACCCTCGACGAAGCTACCGGCAAGCTGCTGGACAACAACAAGTCCCCGGCGCGCAAGGTCGGCGAAATCGACAACCGCGGCAGCCACTTCTACCTGGCGATGTACTGGGCCCAGGCCCTGGCTGCGCAGAACGAAGATGCCGAACTGAAAGCGCACTTCGCTCCGCTGGCCAAGACCTTGACCGAACAGGAAGCGGCCATCGTCGCTGAACTGAACGGTGCCCAGGGCAAGCCCGTGGACATCGGTGGCTACTACCGCTCCAACCCGGAGAAAACCAGCCAGGTGATGCGTCCGAGCGCCATCTTCAACGCCGCCATCGACAGCCTGAACTGATCCGTCGCACAGCGTGAACTGCGAAAACCCCGGCCCGGTGCCGGGGTTTTCGCATTCTGGGGAACGGCTCCGCCGAAAACTCGCTCCTATTACGATAGGCACCTGGACACCCCCTGTCCGAGGCTATGATGAGCGTTTTTCTCCAGAGGACCATCCATGCGCTGGCAACCCCACATCACAGTTGCAACCATCGTCGAAGACCAGGGACGCTTCCTGCTGGTAGAGGAAGAGTCCGCCGGCAAGGCCGTACTGAACCAACCGGCGGGCCACCTGGAAGCCAACGAAAGCCTGCTCCAGGCCGCCGTGCGCGAAACCCTCGAGGAAACCGGCTGGGAAGTCGAGCTGACCGCCGTCACCGGAATCTACCTCTATACCGCGCCGAGCAATGGAGTCACCTACCAACGCGTTTGCTTCGCCGCCCGCCCGCTTAAACACCGACCGGAGCTGCCGCTCGACGCCGGCATCATTGGCCCGCGCTGGCTGACCCGCGACGAGCTGGAAGCCCGCAAGGGAAGCTGGCGCAGCCACCTGGTAGCGCGCTGCATCGACGACTACCTGAGCGGCGAGCGCTTCCCCCTGGCACTGATCCGCGACAGCGAACTGCCCGCGCCGAGCCCGGCCTGATAGAATCCCGCTTTTGCACCGACTTCCGCGATCGCCTGCCATGTCTGAATCCAGCCTCACCAGCACCCCTGCCCCGTCCTCCAAGGGCCGCGTCATCGTCGGCATGTCCGGCGGCGTGGACTCCTCGGTTTCCGCCCTCCTGCTCAAGGAGCAGGGGTACGAGGTGGAAGGCTTGTTCATGAAGAACTGGGAAGAAGACGACGGCACCGAATACTGCACCGCAATGACCGACCTGGCTGACGCCCAGGCCGTCTGCGACCGAATCGGCATCAAGCTGCACACCGCCAACTTCGCCGCGGAGTACTGGGACAACGTTTTCGAGTACTTCCTCGCCGAGTACAAGGCCGGGCGCACGCCGAACCCGGACATCCTGTGCAACCGCGAGATCAAGTTCAAAGCCTTCCTCGACTACGCACTGGCCCTGGGCGCCGACCTGATTGCCACTGGCCACTACGTGCGCCGCCGCGACATCGACGGCCGCACCGAACTGCTCAAGGGCCTGGATCCGAACAAGGACCAGAGCTACTTCCTGCACGCCGTCGGCGGTGAACAGATCGCCAAGACCCTGTTCCCGGTAGGCGAACTGGAGAAGCCGGAGGTCCGTGCCATCGCCGAGAAATACGGCCTGGCCACCGCGAAGAAGAAGGACTCCACTGGCATCTGCTTCATCGGCGAACGTCGCTTCAGCGATTTCCTCAAGCAGTACCTGCCGGCGCAGCCGGGCGACATCGAGACCACCGAAGGCAAGGTCATCGGCCGTCATGCCGGGTTGATGTACCACACCATCGGCCAACGCCAAGGCCTGGGCATCGGCGGCATGAAGAATGCCGACGACAGCCCCTGGTACGTGCTCGAGAAGGACCTGGCGCGCAACGTGCTCGTCGTCGGCCAGGGCAACGACCATCCGTGGCTGTTCTCCCGGGCCCTGCACGCCTCGAGCATTTTCTGGGTCAACCCGATCGATCTCGCCCAACCGCGCGTCCTGCGCGCCAAAGTGCGCTATCGCCAGGCCGACCAGAATTGCGTGCTCGAGCGCACGACCAACGGTTATCGCGCCTTATTCGACGAACCGCAGCGCGCCGTCACTCCCGGGCAGTCGGTGGTGTTCTACGACGGTGAAGTCTGCCTCGGCGGCGGCGTCATCGAATCGGCCGAACCGGCCTTCGCGAAGGAGCGCGCATGAGCGACCGCCGCGATCAACTGATTGCCCTGGCCGGGGTTTTCGAAGCGGCCGCCCTGGTGGACCGCCTCGCCCGCACCGGCCAGATCCCGGAAGCGCCGCTGGCCTGCATGCTCGGCAGCCTGCTGGTGCGCGATCCGCAGACCACCCTGGACGTCTACGGTGGCGACAACCAGAACCTGCGCGAGGGCTTCCGCGCCCTTGCCAGCGCCCTGGAACGCGACCCCAACAGCCTGCAGCGCGAACCGCTGCGCTACGCCCTCGCGCTGATCGGCCTGGAGCGCCAACTGGCCAAGCGCGACGACATGCTCGACCTGATCGGCTCGCGCCTGGATCAAATCCAGCAGCAGGTGCAGCATTTCGGCCTGGTCCACGAGAACGTCATCGCCTCCTGCGCCGGCCTCTACCAGGACACCCTCAGCACCTTCCGCCAACGCATCCAGGTGCACGGCGACATGCGCCACCTGCAGATCAACGCCAACGCCGCGCGCATCCGCGCCCTGCTGCTGGCCGGCATCCGCTCCGCGCGCCTGTGGCGACAGCTGGGCGGCAACCGCTGGCAGATGGTGTTCGGCCGGCGCAAGCTGCTGAGCGAATTGCGCCCGATCCTCCGCGGCCAGGACTGAGCCGCACGACAGGCGCCCACGAGGACGCCTTCCGTACAGCAGCAAGTACGGGCGTAGGCGCCGCCGTTCGTGTATGATGTGCGCCCTTTTCGTTGACCGACAGCTACGAGAACGCCCCATGCAGCTTTCCTCCCTTACCGCGGTTTCCCCCGTCGACGGCCGTTACGGCAGCAAGACCAGCGCCCTGCGTCCGATCTTCAGCGAATATGGCCTGATCCGTTTCCGCGTCCTGGTAGAGGTCCGCTGGCTGCAGCGCCTCGCATCGCACGCCGGCATCCCTGAAGTCGCCCCCTTCTCCGCCGAAGCCAACGCCCTGCTGAACAAGCTGGCCGAGGACTTCCAGCTGGAGCACGCCGAGCGCATCAAGGAAATCGAGCGCACCACCAACCACGACGTGAAAGCCGTGGAGTACCTGCTCAAGGAGCAGGCGGCCAAGCTGCCGGAACTGGCCAAGGTCAGCGAGTTCATCCACTTCGCCTGCACCAGCGAGGACATCAACAACCTGTCCCACGCCCTGATGCTGCGCGAAGGTCGCGACCAAGTGCTGCTGCCGCTGATGCGCCAGATCGCCGAGTCGATCCGCGCCCTGGCCGTCCAGTTCGCCGACGTCCCCATGCTCTCCCGCACCCACGGCCAGCCGGCTTCGCCGACCACCCTGGGCAAGGAACTGGCCAACGTCGTCTACCGCCTGGAGCGCCAGATCAAGCAAGTCGCCGGCATCGAGCTGCTGGGCAAGATCAACGGCGCCGTGGGCAACTACAACGCCCACCTGTCCGCCTACCCGCAGGTCGACTGGGAAGCCAACGCCCGCGAATTCATCGAAGGCGACCTGGGCCTGAACTGGAACCCCTACACCACCCAGATCGAGCCGCACGACTACATCGCCGAGCTGTTCGACGCGATCGCGCGCTTCAACACCATCCTCATCGACTTCGACCGCGACGTCTGGGGCTACATCTCCCTCGGCTACTTCAAGCAGAAGACCGTCGCCGGCGAGATCGGCTCCTCGACCATGCCGCACAAGGTCAACCCGATCGACTTCGAGAACTCCGAAGGTAACCTGGGCATCGCCAACGCGATCTTCCAGCACCTGGCCAGCAAGCTACCGATCTCCCGCTGGCAGCGCGACCTGACCGACTCCACCGTGCTGCGCAACCTCGGCGTCGGCTTCGCCCATAGCGTCATCGCCTACGAAGCCAGCCTCAAGGGCATCGGCAAGCTCGAACTGAACGCCGCACGCCTGGCCGAAGACCTGGACGCCTGCTGGGAAGTCCTGGCCGAGCCGGTACAGACAGTAATGCGCCGCTACGGCATCGAGAACCCCTACGAGAAGCTCAAGGAACTGACTCGCGGCAAGGGCATCAGCCCGGAAGCCCTGCAGGTGTTCATCGACGGTCTGGACATGCCCGCCGAAGCCAAGGCCGAGCTGAAGAAGCTGACCCCGGCGAACTACATCGGTAACGCTGCCGCCCAGGCCAAGCGCATCTGACATGCGCTGAACTTTTGCACGCCCGGCTGTGCGGGGCGTTTTTGTTTCAAGGACTTACATATGAATTCTGCTATTCCTCTTGAGCTCCTGGGCGGCATCAGCGCCGACGAATTCCTTCGCGACTACTGGCAGAAAAAGCCCCTGCTGGTCCGCCAAGCCCTGCCCGGCTTCGAGAGCCCGCTGGAGCCGGACGAACTGGCCGGCCTGTCGCTCGAAGAGAGCGTCGAGTCGCGCATCGTCCTCGAACATGGCAAGACCCCGTGGGAAATGCGTCGCGGCCCCTTCACCGAAGAAACCTATAAAGAGCTGCCCGAAAACGACTGGACCCTGCTGGTGCAAGCGGTCGACCAGTTCGTACCGGAAGTTGCCGAACTGCTGGAACACTTCAAGTTCCTGCCCAGCTGGCGCATCGACGACGTCATGATCAGCTACGCCGCTCCCGGCGGCGGCGTCGGTCCGCACTTCGACAACTACGACGTCTTCCTGCTCCAGGGCCATGGCCGCCGCCGCTGGAAGATCGGCCAGATGTGCGACGCCGACAGCCCGATGCTGCCGCACGCCGATCTGCGCATCCTCGCCAACTTCGAACAGAGCGAAGAGTGGGTGCTTGAGCCGGGCGACATGCTCTACCTGCCGCCGCGCGTCGCCCACTACGGCATTGCCGAAGACGACTGCATGACCTACTCGGTCGGCTTCCGCGCACCCAGCGCCGCCGAAGTGCTGACCCACTTCACCGACTTCCTCGCCCAGTTCCTCTCCGATGAGGAGCGTTACAGCGACGCCGGAATGGCCGCAGTGAAGAGCGGCGAAGACCAGCACAAGATCCAGCGCGACGCCCTCGATCGCCTGAAGAACCTGTTGCAAGAACACATGAGCGACGAGCGCCTGCTGCTCACCTGGTTCGGCCAATTCATGACCGAGCCGCGCTATCCCGAACTGGTTACCGGCGAGGAAATCGACGACGGCGAACTGCAACAGGCTTTGCGCGAAGGCGCAGTACTGGTGCGCAACCCAAGCGCTCGCCTGGCCTGGAGTGAAGTGGATGTCGGCCTGCTGCTGTTCTCCAGCGGCCAGAGCGTCGTCCTGCCCAAGCACATGGAGCCGCTGCTCAAGCTGGTCTGCTCGGCCGACGCCCTTCACAGCGAGAACCTAGGCCAATGGCTGGCCGATGAGGATGGGCGTAAGCTATTGGCCGAATTGGTCAAACAGGGCAGTTTGGAGTTCGCCGATGAGTAACAAGATCAGGGTTCGCCTGGCTGACTGGCAAAAGGACAATGCCGACTTGCGGCGCATTCGCGAAGCCGTGTTCATCGCCGAGCAGGCTGTCCCTCCGGAGCTCGAATGGGACGCCGAAGACGCAGAGGCGGTGCACTTCCTGGCCTTCGAAGGCGACTACGCGATTGGCACCGCGCGCCTGCTGACTGACGGCCACATCGGCCGCGTTTCGGTCCTCAAGGACTGGCGAGGCCTGAAGGTTGGCGACCTGCTGATGCGCGCCGCCATCGAAGAAGCCGAGCGCCGCGAGCTCAAGCGTCAACTGCTGACCGCCCAGGTCTACGCCATTCCGTTCTACGAGCGACTAGGCTTCAAGGTGGCCAGCGGCGAATTCCTCGAAGCCGGCCTACCCCACGTGGACATGGTCCGCGAAAGCGCCTGAGGAATCGCCATGAACGACGCCCCGGAACACGACGGAACCCCGGACAACCTGCCGGACATCGAATTCCAGTCGCCGGGGCGCTTCAGCGTGCACAACCCTGACAGCGAGCTGCCTGCCCCACCCACCTGGGAGCCGGCACCTTTCCAGCTCGGCGCCCACAGCCAACTGGAGCGCTTCAGCGATCCGGAAACCGCCCGCGCTCATGCCCTGGCCCTGATGCAGCAAGCCGCCCGCAGCCTGAGCCTGTACAGCCCCGACCTGGAACCCTGGCTATACAACTACGCCAGCATCCAGGACGCCTGCACTCGACTGCTTCTGCGTCACCCGCAGAACCGTCTGCGCATCCTCGTCCGCGACAGCAGTCGGGCCATCAAGGAAGGTCATCGCCTGCTCAACCTCAGCCGGCGCCTGTCGAGCAACTGCCACATCCGCCTGCTCAACCCGGACTACCCCAACCCGGAGCAAGCGTTCCTGCTCGCAGACCAGAGCGGCCTGCTACTGCGCACCGAACCTGCGATTCCCGCAGGTCACACCCACTACAACGATCCCGGACGGGTTCGCCAACTGCAGGCGCAGTTCGACCAGGCCTGGGACACCAGCCTATCCGACCCGGACCTGCGGAGTTTCCTGCTGTGAGTCATCGCCGAATCGCCCTGCTGCTCGCCTGCGCCATCAGTTTCGCCGCCCAGGCCGAGCCGCGCACCGAAATCCTCCAGCTGAGCTATCGCACTGCCGACGAGGTATTGCCGGTCGTCCAGCAGATACTCGGCAACGAGGGTCGCGTCACCGCTTACGGCAGCCAACTGATCGTCAATGCAGAGCAATCGAAGATTCGCGAGCTGCAGCAGGTGCTGGAGCAGATCGACACCCGCCCCCACCGCCTGCTGATCACCGTCGACACCAGCGACTCCAGCCAGCGCGACAGCAGCGGCTACGCGGTGAATGGCAGCGTCAGCGCCGGCAACGTGGAAATCCAGAGCGGGCGCAGCCAGGTCAACGGCAGCAACCAGGTCCGCATCATCAACAACTCCACCGCCAGCCGCGGCGGCGGCATGCAGCAAGTTCAGACCACCGAAGGCTCTCCGGCGATGATCCAGGTCGGTCAGAGCCAGCCCGTCTACAACGTCGGTGTCGGCCCGTACGGACAGGTCTACAGCCAGACCGAGTATCGCGACGCCAACCGCGGCATGTATGTAACCGCGACCCTGAGCGGCAACATCGTCCACCTCGACCTCAGCACGCGAAACGATCGCTTCAACAGCAGCTACCCCGGCGCCATGGACACCGCGAGCACCGACACACGCCTGACCGGCCGGGTCGGCGAGTGGATCGAAGTCGGCGGCGTCAGCCAGAGCAGCCAGAACAACCAGGGCGGCCTGACCCGCAACTACAGCACCCAAGGGCACAGCGACAGCAGCCTGCGCGTCAAGGTCGACGTACTCGACTGAACCTCCCCGAACCGACCAGACAGTCTCCGTTAGACCTTCGTGTAGTAGTCCAAAAAAAACACTACAAAACGTTTGACGAACATTTGTTTGAAAGGCATGATGGCCTCGCTCCCGCTAACCAGGGGCCCTGAATAGGGCCTCCGGATCGAGCTCCGGCCCACTCGCCGAACTGATCCGTGTTGTTACAGCCCACAAGGCGAAATGACGAGGTTGCGACTGGCAAGAAGTTGTCCTGAGGGACGGGGAAGCAACCACGTATCAGCAAGATGGTCGAATGCAGCCATTCGCCCTCGCCCAACGGCAGCCACGAGCCGGCAAGCGATCTCGAATGCCACCGCTGCGGTCATCTACCTGTTCGCCCGCTCCACCCCTCCTCTCAGCGTCAATCCTTCCTTCCGGTCGTCATTTCGCCATCTGCGGCGAGCATCCCGCTTCAATACCGTGAATTCACAGGTCTTGCGTGGGAAGTCGGTGCTCAACCAACACATTTTTTGAAGGATTGTTGACCATGTCCGCATATCAGAACGACATCAAGGCCGTTGCCGCCCTGAAAGAGAAGTTCGGCAGCAGCTGGAGCGCTATCAACCCCGAGTCCGTCGCCCGTATGCGCGCCCAGAACCGCTTCAAGACTGGCCTGGACATCGCCAAGTACACCGCGGCCATCATGCGCAAGGACATGGCCGAGTACGACGCCGACTCCTCCGTCTACACCCAATCGCTGGGTTGCTGGCACGGCTTCATCGGTCAGCAGAAGCTGATCTCGATCAAGAAGCACCTGAAGACCACCAACAAGCGCTACCTCTACCTGTCCGGCTGGATGGTTGCCGCGCTGCGTTCCGACTTCGGCCCGCTGCCCGACCAGTCCATGCACGAGAAGACCGCCGTTTCCGGCCTGATCGAAGAGCTGTACACCTTCCTGCGCCAGGCTGACGCCCGCGAACTGGACCTGCTGTTCACCGCCCTGGACGCCGCCCGCGCTGCTGGCGACAAGGCCAAGCAGGACGAAATCCAGGCTCAGATCGACAACTACGAAACTCACGTAGTACCGATCATCGCCGACATCGACGCCGGTTTCGGCAACGCCGAAGCGACCTACCTGCTGGCCAAGAAAATGATCGAAGCCGGTGCCTGCTGCATCCAGATCGAGAACCAGGTTTCGGACGAGAAGCAGTGCGGCCACCAGGACGGTAAAGTGACCGTTCCGCACGAAGACTTCCTCGCCAAGATCAACGCTGTTCGCTACGCCTTCCTCGAGCTGGGCGTTGACGATGGCGTGATCGTTGCCCGTACCGACTCCCTGGGCGCCGGCCTGACCAAGCAGATCGCCGTTACCCGCCAGCCGGGCGACCTGGGCGACCTGTACAACTCCTTCCTGGACTGCGACGAAATCAGCGCGGCCGAACTGCAGAACGGCGACGTGGTGATCAACCGCGGCGGCAAGCTGCTGCGTCCGAAGCGCCTGGCTTCCAACCTGTTCCAGTTCCGCAAGGGCACCGGCGAAGACCGTTGCGTCCTGGACTGCATCACCTCGCTGCAGAACGGCGCCGACCTGCTGTGGATCGAAACCGAGAAGCCGCACGTTGGCCAGATCAAGGGCATGGTTGACCGCATCCGCGAAGTCATCCCGAACGCCAAGCTGGTGTACAACAACAGCCCGTCGTTCAACTGGACCCTGAACTTCCGTCAGCAAGTGTTCGATGCATTCGTTGCCGAAGGCAAAGACGTCTCCGCCTACGACCGCGCCAAGCTGATGAGCGTCGAGTACGACGAGACCGAACTGGCCCAGATCGCCGACGAGAAGATCCGCACCTTCCAGCGCGACGGTTCGGCTCACGCAGGCATCTTCCACCACCTGATCACCCTGCCGACCTACCACACCGCCGCTCTGTCGACCGACAACCTGGCCAAAGGCTACTTCGCCGACCAGGGCATGCTGGCCTACGTGAAAGGCGTTCAGCGTCAGGAACTGCGTCAGGGCATCGCCTGCGTCAAGCACCAGAACATGGCTGGCTCGGACATCGGCGACAACCACAAAGAGTACTTCGCTGGCGAAGCCGCTCTGAAAGCCTCGGGTAAAGACAACACCATGAACCAGTTCCACTAAGGAACAGGTTCGACCGGCCCCTCGGGGCCGGGAGGCACCTCGCAGAACCCCGGCTTATGCCGGGGTTCTGCTTTTTGTGCAGCTATAAGAAGAGCTTGGCCGCCGCGCCAGACGCACCACCCTCCTCCGCCAAGGGCAACGCCAGCCATGCGTGCGAGCTTGATGCTCCCCACACGCGTAGAGGACGAACCATGCCCAAGCGCAATCGCCTGGCCCTTGCCGCCAGCCTCATCCAACGCCTACCCCACCCCATGCACGAACCGCTACTCAGCCGCCTGTTCGGATCCCAGGTGCATTTCGCCGGCACCGCTCAGGTGCGCATTCAGCGCATGTCCCAGCATGAAGTCCGAATGAGCCTGACCAATCGCCGACGCGTACAAAACCACATCAAGGGCATCCACGCCGCCGCCATGGCATTGCTGGCCGAGTCGGCGAGCGGCTGCGTGGTTGGCATGAATCTTCCGGACGACAAACTACCCCTGATTCGAACGCTCAAGGTCGACTATCTCAAGCGAGCCCAGGGCAACCTGCATGCCACGGCCACGTTGAGCGATGCACAACGTCAGGCGATGCAGGAGCAGGACAGGGGCCAAGTCGTCGTCGAGGTGACCATCCTGGACGAAAGCCACGAGCAGCCGATCCGCTGCGAAATGCACTGGGCCTGGATCAAGCGCTGACTCCCCCCGAGCAGAGGGGTGGCCGCCAGGGTATTTCCCGCGAGAATAGCGCCCCCAGGAATCCGGCAACTAAAAGTGCCGGCGCATATATGTAGTAAAGTTACGGATAAACGACACTGCAATTGATAATTATTATCATTAATAGCACTGCAAAAAGACTTTCTTCGTAATCACAACAATGCCATTCGACCAAAGCCTGAGCCGCGCCAACCCAGGCGCGGAGCGGCCTGCAGCCGGGCTTGGAACAAAATGGCAAAAGCCTTTTGCCCAAGTTAGAAGCATCTGTTTGTGTTAGAAAAATTTACTTGCTGGAGGCTTTGGGCATAAAATTGAACGGATCACTTGAACCCTTAGCTCACTATTCTTGAGTCGGGTTCGTTCAATCGGGCAAAAGCCCGCCCCCCAAGACCACCGTTTATTTGTAGGAAGGAGTATCGGCATGCCCAACCCAGCTGAACTTGCAGCACAACACTGGGGACTCGCCGCCTTCCTTCTAGGGGTCGTAGGCCTGCTGGCCTTCATGCTAGGGGTTTCCTCGCTGCTCGGCAGCAAGGCATTTGGTCGCAGCAAGAACGAGCCCTTCGAATCGGGCATCGTTCCTACCGGCAGCGCACGTCTGCGCCTGTCGGCAAAATTCTATCTGGTCGCGATGCTCTTCGTGATCTTCGACGTCGAAGCCCTCTTCCTCTTCGCCTGGTCCGTGTCCGTCCGTGAAAGCGGCTGGGCCGGTCTGATCGAGGCAACCATTTTCATTGCAATTCTGTTGGCAGGTCTTGTCTACCTCTGGCGGGTCGGCGCGCTCGATTGGGCACCGGCGGCACGTCGCGAGCGGCAGGCGAAGCTAAAACAATGAGGCTTTGGCGATGCAATACAAACTTACCCGGATCGACCCCGATGCGGCCAATGATCAGTACCCGATCGGCCAGCGCGAAACGGTAGAAGACCCTCTTCTGGAGGATCAGGTCCACAAGAACATCTTCATGGGCAAGCTCGAAGATGTTCTCAATGGCGCCGTCAACTGGGGTCGCAAGAACTCGCTGTGGCCCTATAACTTCGGCCTGTCTTGCTGCTACGTGGAGATGACCACGGCGTTCACCGCGCCGCACGACATCGCCCGTTTCGGCGCCGAAGTGATTCGTGCATCACCGCGTCAGGCGGACTTCATGGTCATCGCCGGCACCTGCTTCATCAAGATGGCCCCGGTCATCCAGCGCCTGTATGAGCAGATGCTGGAACCCAAGTGGGTGATCTCGATGGGTTCGTGCGCCAACTCCGGTGGCATGTACGACATCTACTCGGTAGTTCAGGGGGTCGACAAGTTCCTCCCCGTGGACGTTTACATCCCCGGCTGCCCGCCCCGTCCGGAGGCTTTCCTGCAAGGCCTGATGCTGCTGCAGGAATCCATCGGCCAGGAGCGTCGCCCGTTGTCCTGGGTGGTTGGCGATCAAGGCGTCTACCGCGCCGAAATGCCTGCCCAGAAGGACCTGAAGCGCGCAGAACGCATCCAGGTCACCAACCTGCGCAGCCCCGACGAAGTGTGAAACGGACCTCCACGAGAGGCCCGTTTTCACTCCACCGTTGACCGATAGCGACCGAGACCATGACCGCAGACTCCGCTCTGTATATCCCGCCCTACAAGGCAGACGACCAAGATATCGTCGTCGAACTGAATTCGCGTTTTGGCGCCGAGACCTTCACCGTCCAGGCTACCCGCACCGGCATGCCGGTTCTCTGGGTACCCCGTGAGAAGCTGATCGACGTCCTGACTTTCCTGCGCAACGTGCCCAAGCCCTACGTGATGCTCTACGACCTCCACGGGGTCGACGAGCGCCTGCGCACCCACCGCCGCGGCCTGCCGAATGCCGACTTCAGCGTGTTCTATCACCTGATGTCGCTCGAGCGTAACAGCGACGTGATGATCAAGGTCGCGCTCTCCGAGGGCGACCTGAACCTGCCCACCGCCACCCGTATCTGGCCGAACGCCAACTGGTACGAGCGTGAGGTCTGGGACATGTACGGCATCCACTTCAATGGGCACCCGCACCTCGCGCGCATGCTCATGCCGTCGACCTGGCAGGGTCACCCGCTGCGCAAGGACTACCCGGCGCGCGCCACCGAGTTCGACCCCTACGCCCTCTCCGCTGCCAAGCAGGAACTGGAGCAGGAAGCCCTGCGCTTCAAGCCCGAAGACTGGGGCATGAAGCGTCACGGCGAGAACGAGGACTACATGTTCCTCAACCTGGGCCCGAACCACCCTTCGGCCCACGGCGCCTTCCGCATCATCCTGCAACTCGATGGCGAAGAGATCCTCGACTGCGTTCCGGAGATCGGCTACCACCACCGTGGCGCCGAGAAGATGGCCGAGCGTCAGTCCTGGCACAGCTTCATTCCTTACACCGACCGTATCGACTACCTCGGCGGGGTGATGAACAACCTGCCGTACGTGCTTTCGGTGGAGAAGCTCGCCGGCATCAAGGTGCCGCAGCGCGTCGACGTCATCCGCATCATGATGGCGGAGTTCTTCCGCATCCTTAACCACCTTCTGTACCTGGGTACCTACATCCAGGACGTCGGCGCCATGACTCCGGTGTTCTTCACCTTCACCGACCGTCAACGCGCCTACAAGGTGGTCGAAGCCATCACCGGCTTCCGCCTGCACCCGGCCTGGTACCGCATCGGTGGCGTCGCCCACGACCTGCCGCGCGGCTGGGACCGTCTGGTCCGCGAATTCCTCGACTGGATGCCCAAGCGCCTGGACGAGTACGAAAAGGCCGCCCTGAAGAACAGCATCCTGCGCGGCCGTACCATTGGCGTTGCGCAGTACAACACCAAGGAAGCACTCGAGTGGGGCACCACCGGTGCCGGCCTGCGTGCCACCGGCTGCGATTTCGACCTGCGCAAGGCGCGCCCCTACTCCGGCTACGAGAACTTCGAGTTCGAAGTGCCGCTGGCGCACAACGGCGACGCCTATGACCGCTGCATGGTCAAGATGGGCGAAATGCGCCAGAGCCTGCGCATCATCGAGCAGTGCCTGAAGAACATGCCCGAAGGCCCGTACAAGGCCGACCACCCGCTGACCACGCCACCGCCCAAAGAGCGCACGCTGCAGCACATCGAGACGCTGATCACCCACTTCCTGCAGGTTTCCTGGGGCCCGGTCATGCCGGCCAACGAATCCTTCCAGATGATCGAAGCGACCAAGGGCATCAACAGTTACTACCTGACGAGCGATGGCAGCACCATGAGCTACCGGACCCGTATCCGGACGCCCAGCTTCGCGCACCTGCAACAGATTCCGTCGGTCATCAACGGCAGCATGATCGCCGACCTGATCGCCTATCTGGGCAGCATCGACTTCGTTATGGCCGACGTGGACCGCTGATCATGAGCACCCTCATCCAGACTGACCGTTTCGCCCTGAGCGAAACCGAGCGCTCGGCCATCGAGCACGAGATGCATCACTACGAGGACTCCCGCGCGGCGTCCATCGAAGCCCTGAAGATTGTCCAGAAGCAGCGCGGCTGGGTACCGGACGGCGCCATTCCGGCGATCGCCGAGATCCTCGGCATCCCCGACAGCGACGTCGAGGGCGTGGCTACCTTCTATAGCCAGATCTTCCGCCAGCCCGTCGGCCGCCACATCATCCGCGTCTGCGACAGCATGGTCTGCTACATCGGCGGCCACGAGTCGGTGGTCGGCGAGATCCAGAAGCAGCTCGGCATCGGCCTCGGCCAGACCACCGCCGACGGCCGCTTCACTCTGCTGCCAGTGTGCTGCCTGGGCAACTGCGACAAGGCTCCGGCCCTGATGATCGACGACGACACCCACGGCGACGTCGTCCCCGCAGGTGTCGCCAAACTGCTGGAGGCCTACGCATGACCCGCCTCACCTCCTACGGCACGCCCAACCGCAGCCCGCGCGCTGCGGAAACCCACCCGCTGACCTGGCGCCTGCGTGACGACGGCGCCCCGGTCTGGCTGGAGGAGTACCAGGCCAAGGACGGTTACGCCGCTGCCCGCAAGGCGCTGGCCGAAATGGCCACCGACGACATCGTGCAGACCGTCAAGGACTCCGGCCTCAAGGGCCGTGGCGGCGCCGGCTTCCCCACCGGGGTGAAGTGGGGCCTGATGCCCAAGGACGAATCCCTCAACATCCGCTACCTGCTGTGCAACGCGGACGAGATGGAGCCCAACACCTGGAAGGACCGCATGCTCATGGAGCAGCTGCCGCACCTGCTGGTGGAAGGCATGCTGATCTCCGCGCGCGCCCTCAAGGCCTACCGCGGCTACATCTTCCTGCGCGGCGAATACGTCGACGCGGCGCGCAACCTCAACCGCGCCATCGAAGAAGCCAAGGCCGCCGGCCTGCTGGGCAAGAACATCCTGGGCAGCGGCTTCGACTTCGAGCTGTTCGTCCACACCGGTGCCGGCCGCTACATCTGCGGCGAAGAAACCGCGCTGATCAACTCCCTGGAAGGCCGCCGCGCCAACCCGCGTTCCAAGCCGCCGTTCCCGGCCGCCGTGGGCGTGTGGGGCAAGCCGACCTGCGTGAACAACGTCGAGACCCTGTGCAACGTCCCGGCCATCGTGGCCAACGGCGTGGACTGGTACAAGACGCTGGCGCGCCCGGGCAGCGAAGACATGGGCACCAAGCTCATCGGCTTCTCCGGCAAGGTGAAGAACCCCGGCATCTGGGAACTGCCCTTCGGCATCCCGGCCCGTGAAGTCTTCGAGGACTACGCCGGCGGCATGCGCGACGGCTACAAGCTCAAGGCCTGGCAGCCGGGCGGCGCCGGCACCGGCTTCCTTCTGCCGGAACACCTGGACGCCCCGCTCTACGCCGCCGGCGTCGCCAAGGTCGGCACCCGTATGGGTACCGGCCTGGCCATGGCGGTGGACGACAGCGTCAACATGGTTTCCCTGCTGCGGAACATGGAAGAGTTCTTCGCCCGCGAGTCCTGTGGCTGGTGCACACCGTGCCGCGACGGCCTGCCGTGGAGCGTGAAGATCCTGCGTGCGCTGGAGCGTGGCGAAGGCCAGCCCGGCGACCTCGAGACCCTCGAGCAGCTGGTCAACTTCCTCGGCCCCGGCAAGACCTTCTGCGCCCACGCGCCGGGTGCCGTCGAGCCGCTGGGCAGTGCCTTGAAGTATTTCCGTCCCGAGTTCGAAGCGGGCGTCTCCCGCCAGGCTCAGGCCGCGCCGAAACCACAGAGCGTCGGCGCGTAAAGCTTTGCAGCCGGGCCCGCGGGCCCGGCGATGTTTCGTTGCAGCGCCGCGGTTGCCGCAGGCCCAACGAAGCCGTGATTTCTATTAGCCACGCCCGCTGACAACGGGCCAACGAAGAACTTGAACCATGGCCACTATCCACGTAGACGGCAAGACGTTAGAAGTCGATGGTGCGGACAACCTGTTGCAGGCCTGTCTGTCCCTCGGACTCGACATCCCCTACTTCTGCTGGCATCCGGCGCTCGGTAGCGTCGGCGCCTGCCGGCAGTGCGCGGTCAAGCAGTACACCGACGAGAACGACAAACGCGGTCGTATCGTCATGTCCTGCATGACCCCCGCCACCGACAACACCTGGATTTCCATCGACGACGAAGAGTCCAAGGCGTTCCGCGCCAGCGTCGTCGAATGGCTGATGACCAACCACCCGCACGACTGCCCGGTGTGCGAGGAAGGCGGTCACTGCCACCTGCAGGACATGACGGTGATGACCGGCCACAACCAGCGCCGGTACCGCTTCACCAAGCGCACCCACCAGAACCAGGAGCTCGGCCCGTTCATCGCCCACGAGATGAACCGCTGCATCGCCTGCTACCGCTGCGTCCGTTACTACAAGGACTACGCCGGCGGCACCGACCTGGGCGTCTACGGTGCGCACGACAACGTCTATTTCGGCCGTATCGAGGATGGCGTGCTGGAGAGCGAGTTCTCCGGCAACCTGACCGAGGTCTGCCCGACCGGCGTGTTCACCGACAAGACCCACTCCGCGCGCTACAACCGCAAGTGGGACATGCAGTTCGCCCCGAGCATCTGCCACGGCTGCTCCAGCGGCTGCAACATCAGCCCCGGTGAGCGCTACGGCGAGATCCGCCGCATCGAGAACCGCTACAACGGCTCGGTGAACCACTACTTCCTGTGCGACCGCGGCCGCTTCGGCTACGGCTACGTCAACCGCGAAGACCGTCCGCGCCAGCCGATGCTGATGCTCAGCAAGCAGAAGCTGACCCTCGACGGCGCCCTCGACCAGGCCGCTGCCCTGCTCAAGGGCCGCAAGGTCATCGGTATCGGTTCGCCGCGTGCCAGCCTGGAAAGCAACTACGCGCTGTCCGAACTGGTCGGTGCCGGCAACTACTACAGCGGCATCTCCGCCGACGAACTGCAACGCCTGCGCCTGGTGCTGAAGGTGATGCAGGAAGGCCCCCTGCCCTCCCCCACCATCCGTGACATGGAAGACCATGACGCGGTGTTCGTGCTCGGCGAAGACCTGACCCAGACCGCTGCCCGTATCGCCCTGGCCCTGCGCCAGTCGGTCAAGGGCAAGGGCGAGGACATGGCCGCCGCGATGAAGATCCAGCCGTGGCTCGACGCCGCGGTGAAGACCATCGCCCAGCATGAGAAGAACCCGCTGTTCATCGCCAGCCTGGCCGAGACCCGCCTGGACGACGTCGCCGCCGAGTGCGTGCACGCAGCGCCCGAAGACCTCGCCCGTCTCGGTTTCGCCGTGGCCCACGCGATCGATCCGAGCGCCCCGGCCGTCGCCGGCCTGGACCCGGAAGCCGCCGAGCTGGCCAAGCGCATTGCCGAAGCCCTGGTCGCCGCCAAGCGTCCGCTGGTCATCGCCGGCACTTCGCTGGGCAGCAACGCCCTGATCGAGGCCGCCGCGAACATCGCCAGCGCCCTGAAGCAGCGCGAGAAGAACGGCTCGCTGAGCCTGGTGGTACCGGAAGCCAACAGCCTGGGCCTGGCTCTCTTCGGTGGCGAGTCCGTCGAAGCCGCGCTCGAGCAACTGACCTCCGGCGCCGCCGATGCCGTAGTGGTACTGGAGAACGACCTGTACCGCCGCGCCGACGCTGCCCTGGTGGATGCCGCGCTGGCCGCCGCCAAGCTGGTCATCGTCGCCGACCACCAGAAGACCGCTACCTCCGACAAGGCGCACATCGTCCTGCCGGCGGCCAGCTTCGCCGAAGGCGACGGCACCCTGGTCAGCCAGGAAGGCCGCGCCCAGCGCTTCTTCCAGGTCTACGACCCGGCCTACTACAACGCCGACATCCTGGTCCGCGAAGGCTGGCGCTGGCTGCACGCGCTGCACAGCACCCTGGAAGGCAAGCGTGTCGACTGGACCCAGCTCGACCACGTGATCGACGCTGTCGTCGCCGCCAAGCCGCAACTGGCTGGCATCCGCGATGCTGCGCCGAACGCCTCGTTCCGCATCAAGGGCATGAAGCTCGCGCGCGAGCCGCACCGTTACTCCGGCCGCACCTCGATGCGCGCCAACATCAATGTCAGCGAGCCCCGCGCTCCGCAGGACATCGATACCCCGTTCGCCTTCTCCATGGAAGGCTATGCCGGCAGCACCGAACCGCGTCAGCAGATTCCCTTCGCCTGGTCCCCGGGCTGGAACTCGCCGCAGGCCTGGAACAAGTTCCAGGACGAAGTCGGCGGTCACCTGCGCGCTGGCGATCCGGGCGTACGCCTGATCGAAGCCAAGGGCGACGCCCTGTGGTTCAGCGAAGTACCCGCGCCCTTCCACGTCCCGGCCAGCCAGTTCAAGGTCGTGCCGTTCCATCACCTGTTCGGTAGCGACGAGACTTCCTCGCGCGCCGCGCCGGTGCAGGAACGCATCCCGGAAACCTACGCAGCCCTGGGTCGTGACGAGGCCGAGCGCCTCGGCCTGGCCGAAGGCTGCCTGGTGCGCCTGACCGTCAAGGGCCAGGAGCTGCGCCTGCCGCTGCGCATCAGCGAAGAGCTGGGCGCCGGTCTCGTTGCCCTGCCGGCCGGCCTGGCCGGTATCCCCGCCGGCGTGTTCGGCAGTGTCGCTGAAGGTCTGCAGGAGGCTGCCCAATGAGCTGGCTGACACCCGCGCTGCTCGCCGTTCTCATCGAGGTCATCAAGGCCATCGTCATCCTGCTCGTGGTCGTCGTCTGCGGCGCCCTGCTGAGCTGGGTGGAGCGTCGCCTGCTGGGCCTCTGGCAGGACCGCTACGGTCCGAACCGGGTCGGCCCCTTCGGGGCCTTCCAGCTCGGTGCGGACATGATCAAGATGTTCTTCAAGGAAGACTGGACCCCGCCGTTCGCCGACAAGATGATCTTCACCCTCGCCCCGGTCATCGCCATGGGCGCGCTGCTGATCGCCTTCGCCATCATCCCGATCACCCCGAACTGGGGTGTGGCGGACCTGAACATCGGCATCCTGTTCTTCTTCGCCATGGCTGGCCTGACCGTGTACGCGGTGCTCTTCGCCGGCTGGTCGAGCAACAACAAGTTCGCCCTGCTCGGCAGCCTGCGCGCCTCGGCCCAGACCATCTCCTACGAGGTGTTCCTGGCCCTGTCGCTGATGGGTATCGTCGCTCAGGTCGGCTCGTTCAACATGCGCGACATCGTCGAATACCAGGCCCAGCACCTGTGGTTCATCATTCCGCAGTTCTTCGGCTTCTGCACCTTCATCATCGCCGGCGTCGCCGTGACCCACCGTCACCCGTTCGACCAGCCGGAAGCGGAGCAGGAACTGGCGGACGGCTACCACATCGAGTACGCCGGGATGAAATGGGGCATGTTCTTCGTCGGCGAGTACATCGGCATCGTGCTGATCTCGGCGCTGCTCGTGACCCTGTTCTTCGGCGGCTGGCACGGCCCGTTCAACATCCTGCCGCAGATCCCGTTCATCTGGTTCGCGCTGAAGACGTCCTTCTTCATCATGCTGTTCATCCTGATCCGCGCCTCGCTGCCGCGTCCGCGCTATGACCAGGTGATGGCCTTCAGCTGGAAGGTCTGCCTTCCGCTGACCCTGATCAACCTGCTGGTGACCGGCGCCTGCGTGCTCGCGGCCCAGTAAGGAGAATCGCCATGATCAAAGAAATTCTGCACATCGTGCATGGCACCTACACCCAGCTGCGCAGCCTGGTGATGATCTTCAGCCATGCCTTCCGCAAGCGTGACACCCTGCAATACCCCGAAGAGCCCGTGTACCTGCCGCCGCGCTACCGCGGCCGCATCGTCCTGACCCGCGATCCCGACGGCGAAGAGCGCTGCGTAGCCTGCAACCTGTGCGCCGTGGCCTGCCCGGTCGGCTGCATCTCGCTGCAGAAGGCCGAGACCGACGACGGTCGCTGGTACCCGGAATTCTTCCGCATCAACTTCTCCCGCTGCATCTTCTGCGGCCTGTGCGAAGAAGCCTGCCCGACCACCGCAATCCAGCTGACTCCGGATTTCGAGATGGGCGAGTTCAAGCGCCAGGACCTGGTCTACGAGAAGGAAGACCTGCTGATCTCCGGCCCCGGCAAGAACCCGGAATACAACTTCTACCGCGTCGCCGGCATGGCCATCGCCGGCAAGCCGAAAGGCAGCGCGCAGAACGAAGCCGAACCGATCAACGTCAAGAGCCTGCTGCCGTAAGGAGACGTCGCGTGGAATTCGCTTTCTACTTCGCCGCCGGCGTCGCCGTGCTGGCAACCCTGCGGGTCATCACCAACAGCAATCCGGTGCATGCCCTGCTCTATCTCATCGTTTCGCTGCTCGCCGTATCGATGACCTTCTTCAGCCTCGGCGCTCCGTTCGCCGGCGCTCTGGAAATCATCGTCTACGCCGGCGCGATCATGGTGCTGTTCGTCTTCGTGGTGATGATGCTCAACCTCGGCCCGGCCATCGCCGAGCAGGAACGCAAGTGGCTCAAGCCCGGCGTCTGGGTCGGCCCCGGCGCGCTGTCGCTGGTGCTGCTGGTCGAGCTGCTGCTGGTCCTGGCCCGCACCCCGAGCGGTGCCGGCATCGGCCACACCACCGTGGACGCCAAGGCCGTCGGCATCAGCCTGTTCGGTCCT
Source organism: Pseudomonas knackmussii B13 (assembly GCF_000689415.1). NCBI lineage: Bacteria > Pseudomonadati > Pseudomonadota > Gammaproteobacteria > Pseudomonadales > Pseudomonadaceae > Pseudomonas > Pseudomonas knackmussii. The sequence goes on from NZ_HG322950.1 coordinate 3,582,709, forward strand.
TACCTGCTGGTCGTCGAACTGGCCTCGATGCTGCTGCTGGCGGCTCTGGTCGCCGCCTACCACCTCGGCCGCCACGAAGCGAAGGAATAACCCCATGAATGCAATCCCCCTGGAACACGGGTTGGCACTCTCCGGCGTGCTGTTCTGCCTCGGCCTGGCCGGTCTGATGGTGCGCCGCAACATCCTGTTCGTTCTGATGAGCCTGGAAGTGATGATGAACGCCGCCGCGCTGGCCTTCGTGGTCGCCGGTAGCCGTTGGGGTCAACCCGACGGCCAGGTGATGTTCATCCTGGTGCTCAGCCTGGCCGCGGCCGAGGCGAGCATCGGTCTGGCGATCCTGCTGCAACTGTATCGCCGCTTCCATACCCTCGATGTCGACGCTGCAAGCGAGATGCGCGGATGAACCTGCTGCCCCTCACCTTCCTGTTCCCTCTGATCGGCTTCCTGCTGCTGTCTTTCTCCCGCGGCAAGTGGTCGGAAAACCTCTCCGCGCTGGTCGGCGTCGGCTCGGTCGGTCTGTCCGCCCTGTCCGCCTTCTGGGCGATCTGGAGCTTCCACAGCGCACCGCCCGCCGGCGGCGCCTACACCCTGGTCCTCTGGCAGTGGATGAACGTCGCCGGCTTCGCGCCGAACTTCGCCCTCTACCTGGACGGCCTGTCGGTCACCATGCTCGGCGTGGTTACCGGTGTCGGCTTCCTGATCCACCTGTTCGCCAGCTGGTACATGCGCGGTGAAGCCGGTTACTCGCGCTTCTTCGCCTACACCAACCTGTTCATCGCCAGCATGCTGTTCCTGGTGCTGGGCGATAACCTGCTGTTCCTGTACTTCGGCTGGGAAGGCGTGGGCCTCTGCTCCTACCTGCTGATCGGCTTCTATTACAGCCATGTACCGAACGGCAACGCGGCGCTGAAAGCCTTCATCGTCACCCGCGTCGGCGACGTGTTCATGGCCTTCGGCCTGTTCATCCTGTTCCAGCAACTCGGCACCCTGAACATCCAGGAACTGCTGGTGCTGGCGCCGCAGCACTTCGCCCAGGGCGACCTGTGGGTCAGCCTCGCGGCCCTGGCGCTGCTCGGTGGCGCGGTCGGTAAATCCGCCCAGCTGCCGCTGCAGACCTGGCTGGCCGACGCCATGGCCGGTCCGACCCCGGTTTCCGCACTGATCCACGCGGCGACCATGGTGACCGCGGGCGTCTACCTGATCGCCCGCTGCCACGGCATCTTCACCCTGGCGCCGAACGTGCTCGAGCTGGTCGGCGTGGTCGGTGCGGTGACCCTGGTCCTGGCCGGCTTCGCCGCCCTGGTGCAGACCGACATCAAGCGTATCCTCGCCTACTCGACCATGAGCCAGATCGGCTACATGTTCCTGGCCCTGGGCGTCGGCGCATGGGATGCCGCGATCTTCCACCTGATGACCCACGCCTTCTTCAAGGCGCTGCTGTTCCTTGCCTCCGGTGCGGTGATCGTCGCCTGCCACCACGAGCAGGACATCTTCAAGATGGGCGGCCTGTGGAAGAAGCTGCCGCTGGCCTACGCGAGCTTCATCGTCGGTGGTGCCGCCCTGGCTGCCCTGCCGCTGCTGACCGCCGGCTTCTACTCCAAGGACGAGATCCTCTGGGAAGCCTTCGCCAGCGGTCACCAGAAGCTGCTGATCGCAGGTCTGGTCGGCGCCTTCATGACCTCGCTGTACACCTTCCGCCTGATCTTCATCGCCTTCCACGGCGAAGCGAAGACCGAAGCGCACGCCGGCCACGGCATCAGCCACTGGCTGCCGCTGTCGGTGCTGATCGTGCTCTCGACCTTCGTCGGCGCGCTGATCACCCCGCCGCTGCACGGTGTGCTGCCGGAAAGCGTCGGCCATGCCGGCGGCGAAGCCCAGCACAGCCTGGAAATCGCCTCGGGTGCCATCGCCATCGCCGGCATCCTGCTGGCCGGCCTGCTGTTCCTCGGCAAGCGCCGCTTCGTCAGCGCCCTCGCCCAGAGCGCGCCGGGCCGCTTCTTCGGCACCTGGTGGTTCCATGCCTGGGGCTTCGACTGGCTCTACGACAAGCTGTTCGTGAAACCCTATCTGCTGCTCTGCCGCCTGCTCGGCCGCGACCCGATCGACCAGTCCCTGGTCCTGGTGCCGCTGACCGCCCGTGGTGGACACAAACTCCTCAGCCTCACCGAGAACGGCCGCCTGCGCTGGTACGCCGCTTCCCTGGTGGGTGGCGCCGCGCTGCTGCTCGCCGCGCTGCTGCTGGCCTAACGAATTCACGGAGAGATTGAGCCCGTCATGATTCTGCCCTGGCTAATCCTGATCCCCTTCATCGGCGGCTTCTTCTGCTGGATCGCCGAATACACCAGCAAGTCCCTGCCCCGCTGGGTCGCGCTGGCGTCGATGTCGCTGACCCTGGCCCTGAGCCTGTGGCTGTGGCACACCGGCGACTTCCACCTGGCGCCCGCCCCCGGCGGCGCGCCGCAGTGGACCGCGGAGTTCCACATCGGCTGGATCGAGCGTTTCGGTATCAGCATCCATCTGGCAATGGACGGCCTGTCCCTGCTGATGGTCGCCCTGACCGGTCTGCTCGGTGTGCTGTCGGTCCTCTGCTCGTGGAACGAGATCCAGCGTCGCGTCGGTTTCTTCCACCTGAACCTGCTGTGGATTCTGGGTGGCGTGATCGGCGTGTTCCTGGCCGTCGACATGTTCCTGTTCTTCTTCTTCTGGGAAATGATGCTGGTGCCGATGTACTTCCTCATCGCGCTCTGGGGTCATAGCTCGGACGATGGCAAGAAGACCCGCATCTACGCCGCCACCAAGTTCTTCATCTTCACCCAGGCCAGCGGCCTGGTGATGCTGGTGGCGATCGTCGCCCTGGTCCTGGTGCACTACAACGCCACCGGCGTGCTGACCTTCAACTACGCCGAACTGCTGAAGACCCCGATGAGCGCCCACGTCGAGTGGCTGCTGATGCTCGGCTTCTTCGTCGCCTTCGCGGTGAAGATGCCGGTGGTTCCGGTGCACTCCTGGCTGCCCGATGCCCACGCCCAGGCGCCGACCGCCGGTTCCGTGGACCTGGCCGGCATCCTGCTGAAGACCGCTGCCTACGGCCTGATCCGCTTCGCTCTGCCGCTGTTCCCGAACGCGTCGGCCGAGTTCGCGCCCATCGCCATGACCCTGGGTCTGATCGGTATCTTCTACGGTGCCCTGCTGTCCTTCGCCCAGACCGACATCAAGCGCCTGGTGGCCTTCTCCAGCGTGTCGCACATGGGCTTCGTGATGATCGGCATCTTCTCCGGCAGCCCGCAGGCGCTGCAGGGCGTCGTGGTGCAGATGATCGCCCACGGCCTCTCCGCTGCCGCGCTCTTCATCCTGTGCGGCCAGCTGTACGAGCGCCTGCACACCCGTGACATGCGCAAGATGGGCGGCCTGTGGTCGCGTATCCCGTACCTGCCGGCCGTGGCCCTGTTCTTCGCCACCGCGTCGCTGGGCCTGCCGGGTACCGGCAACTTCGTCGGCGAGTTCCTGATCCTGCTGGGCACCTTCAAGACCTGGACCTGGACCATCGTCATCGCCACCTTCGGCCTGGTGTTCGGTTCGGTCTACTCGCTGATCATGATCCACCGCGCCTACTTCGGCCCGTCGAAGGCGGACACGCCGATCGCCGGCCTGAACTTCCGCGAGCTGAGCATGGTGCTGGGCCTCGCCGCCCTGCTGGTCCTGCTCGGCATCTACCCGCAGCCGGTACTCGATACCTCCGCCGCCACCATGCACGGTGTGCAGCAATGGTTCGACTCCGCCCTTTCCACCCTTGCCGCACGGTAGTCGCGAAATGACCTTCACGATCCAACACTTCATCGCGCTCCTGCCGCTGCTCATCACCAGCGCCACCCTGGTGGTGGTGATGCTGGCAGTTGCCTGGAAACGCAATCACCAGCTGATCAGCACCCTCACTGTGATCGGCCTGAACCTGGCGCTGGTCTCGATCTTCTGGGCGGTCAAGGCCACCCCGATCGCCGTCACCGAATTGATGCAGATCGATAACTTCGCCCTGTTTTACTCGGCGTTGATCCTGGTCGCCGCCCTCGCCTGCTCGACCCTCGCCCATGCCTACATGGAGAGCTACCCGGGGAACCGCGAAGAGCTCTACCTGCTCCTGCTGCTGTCCACCGCGGGCGGCCTGGTGCTGGTAGCGGCGCAGAACCTGGCCGGCCTGTTCATCGGCCTGGAGCTGCTGTCGGTGCCGGTCTACGGCATGGTCGCCTATGCCTTCTTCAACCGTCGCAGCCTGGAAGCCGGCATCAAGTACACCGTACTGTCCGCCGCCGGCTCCGCCTTCCTGCTGTTCGGCATGGCCATGCTCTACGCCGAGTCGGGCACCCTGACCTTCGCCGGTCTGGGCGCTCAACTGGCCGAAGGCACCGTGCACGGTCCGCTGCTGACCATCGGCGTCGGCATGATGATCGTCGGCCTGGGCTTCAAGCTGTCGCTGGCGCCCTTCCACCTGTGGACCCCGGACGTCTATGAAGGCGCCCCGGCGCCGGTGGCAGCCTTCCTCGCCACCGCCTCCAAGGTCGCGGTCTTCGCCGTGCTCCTGCGTCTGTTCCAGATCGCTCCGGCGGCCCTGCACAGCGGCCTGCTGCACACTGCCCTGGCAGTCATCGCCGTTGCCTCGATCCTGGTCGGCAACCTGCTGGCGCTGACCCAGAGCAACATCAAGCGTCTGCTCGGCTACTCGTCCATCGCTCACTTCGGCTACCTGCTGATCGCCGTGGTGGCGAGCAACGGTCTGGCCGTGGAAGCGGTGGGCGTGTACCTGACCACCTACGTGGTCACCTCGCTGGGCGCCTTCGGCGTGGTCACCCTGATGTCCACTCCGTACAGCGGCCGCGACGCCGATGCCCTGTTCGAGTACCGCGGCCTGTTCTGGCGCCGTCCGGTGCTGACCGCCGTGCTGACCGTGATGATGCTGTCCCTGGCCGGCATCCCGCTGACCGCCGGCTTCATCGGCAAGTTCTACGTGATCACCAGCGGCGTCGAAGCGCACCTGTGGTGGCTGGTCGGTTCCCTGGTACTGGGCAGCGCCATCGGCCTGTTCTACTACCTGCGCGTCATGGTCACCCTGTTCCTGGTCGAGCCGAACCTCAAGCGCCACGACGCTCCGCTGAACTGGGGCCAGCGCGCCGGCGGCATCATGCTGGTAGCCATCGCCCTGCTGGCCGTGCTGCTCGGCGTCTACCCGCAACCGCTGCTGCACCTGCTGCAGCAATCGGGTCTGACCCTGCTCGCCGCCGGCTGATAGCCACAAGCGACGATGAAAACCCCGCCTCGGCGGGGTTTTTTATTGCCCGCTCGATAGGCGCTCACGCGAGCAGCCAGTTGCAAAGGATGATGCAGGGAGGCTCTTGCTCCTTTACTACTGTTCAACAAATCGTTCACTCCCGGATAGCCTGAACGCACACCCCAGCGCCCGAAAGGAGCGTCATGGCGAAGCGCCATAAGGCCTCTAGCGCACACCCCACCAACTGCCCGACAAAAAATTGCCGGCAATCCGCAAATAACTGTAAAGAAAAGCGCACAAGCGCCGATAAGCTGACACCACCCCCACTTTCCCCATGGAAGGACGCTCCCATGCTGTCTCGCCGCTTCTCCATCCAGTGGAAGATCACCCTCCTCTCCGGTCTCTGCCTCCTCGGCGTGGTATCGCTGCTCGCCGGCCTCTCGGTCTATCGCATGCAGCACAGTACCGAGCTGGTGAAGGAATCCAGCACGCACATGCTGGGCAATGCCGCCGAAGCCCGGCTGCGCGCCCGCGGCGAAATCCAGGCGATGCGCATTCAGCGCTATTTCATGGATGCCTACCGCTACGCGCAGTCCTTCTCGCGACAGGCCTTGGCACTGCGCCAGACGGCTACCCAGCGCGGTCTCGCCCCACAGGTGCTGCGTGAGGAGCTTGCCCGGCAGATGCAGGAAGCCGTGGCTGCCAACCCCGAACTGCTGGGGCTGTATGTCGCCTTCGAGCCGGATGCCCTGGACGGAGCAGACGCCCCCTTCGCCGGGCAAAGCGCCAATGGCTCCAATGAGAAAGGCCGCTTCTCGCTCTACTGGTCCCAGGCCACCGTGGGCAAGCTGGAAGCCGACAACATGAGCGAATCCATGCTCGCCGACACCAGCCCCGGCCCGAGCGGCGCCGCCTACAACGCCTGGTACACCTGCCCGAAAGCCGGCAACAAGGCCTGTGTGCTCGAGCCCTACGTCGACGAAGTCGGCGGCCGCAAGATCCTCATGACCAGTATCGCCCTGCCATTGCTCGTCGACGGCAAGCTGGTTGGCGTACTGGGTGTGGACATCGCCCTCGACCGCCTGCAGGAGATCGCCAAGCAAGGCAGCGAGGAGCTCTATGAAGGCCAGAGCCGCGTGGCCATCGTCAGCGCCTCCGGCCTGCTCGCCGGTTACAGCGCCGATGCCGGCAAGCTGAGCAAGAAGCTGCAGGACATCTATCCCGGTCAGGGCAGCGAGCTGCTGCAGGCGATGGCCGCCAACCACGCACAAGTGCTCACCCACGACGAAGAACTGCGCGCTCTGCAACCGCTCAAGCCGATTCCCGAGGCGCAGCCCTGGGCCGTGCTGATCGACGTGCCACTGAAAGCCTTGCAAGGTCCGGCGCTGAAGTTGCAAAGCGAGCTCGACGAACAACGCACCCAAGGCACCGCCATAGAACTCGGCCTCGGCCTGCTCGCCGCCCTCCTCGGCCTGCTGCTGGTCTGGCTGACCGCCCGTGGTGTGACCCGCCCGATCCTCGGCGTGGCCGGAATGCTGCGCGACATCGCCAGCGGCGAGGGCGACCTGACCCAGCGCCTGAAGTACCAGGGCCAGGACGAACTCGGCGAGCTGGCCGGCTGGTTCAACCGCTTCCTCGACAAGCTGCAACCGATCATCCGCGACGTGAAGGCCTCGGTGCAGGATGCCCGCGCCACTGCCGACCAGTCCGCCGCACTGTCGACCCAGACCAGCGCTGGCATGCAGCAGCAGTTCCGCGAGATCGAGCAGGTCGCCACCGCGTCCCAGGAAATGAGCGCCACCGCCCACGACGTGGCCAACAGCGCAGCCATGGCCGCCGACGCCGCACGCGGCGCTGACGGTGCCACTCGCGATGGCCTGTCGGTGATCCAGCAGACCACCCAGGTGATCGACAGCCTGGCCGCCGACATGACCCAGGCGATGAGCCAGGTCCAGGGGCTGGCGTCGAGCAGCGAGCAGATCGGTTCGGTGCTGGAAGTGATCCGTGCGATCGCCGAGCAGACCAACCTGCTGGCGCTCAACGCGGCCATCGAAGCGGCCCGTGCTGGCGAGGCCGGTCGCGGTTTCGCGGTGGTCGCCGACGAGGTCCGCAACCTCGCCAAGCGCACCCAGGATTCGGTGGAAGAAATCCGCCAGGTCATCGAAGGCCTGCAGAATGGCACCCGCGAAGTGGTCGGCGCGATGCACAGCAGCCACCAGCTGGCGCAGGGCAGCGTCAGCCAGGTCGAGCAGGCGGTCGCCGCGCTGCAACGCATCGGCGATGCGGTGGGCGTGATCAACGACATGAACCTGCAGATCGCCAGCGCCGCCGAGGAACAGAGCGCGGTGGCCGAGGAGATCAACCGCAACGTGGCGGGCATTCGCGACGTCACCGAATCGCTGTCCGGCCAGGCGCAGGAATCGGCGCAGATCAGCCAGTCGCTGAACGAATTGGCCAACCATCAGCAGGGGTTGATGGGGCAGTTCCGCGTGTAAACGAAAAGGCCCGCTGATCAGGCCGTGTGAAAAAACGCTGTGAGCAAGGCAAAACAAACGCCCCGACTGGTTCGGGGCGTTTGTTTTTCGGAGGGATCAGCCCATCAACTCGATCAGGCGACGCGCGCCGAATACCCACTGTTTCAGGTTACCGGAGGGGTGTTCGACGATCGCCCGGCGCTTGGCCATCATCTCCGGCCGGGCGTCCAACCTTGCTCGCCTGCGCCTTGCTGAAGCCAAGTCGCCGCAGATCCAGTCGTGCCACATAGGCCTCGATCACGCGGACCAGATGTTCTTCAGGGAGCAACTCATCCAGCGACACCGGAAACAAGCTGCCCTGACCACGCCCTTCACCGCGGATATAGCCCATGAACGACAATGCCCGTATCGATCGATACGGGCATTGTCTTTGGCTTGCACTCAGACCGCTAGGTTTTCACACGGTCTGATATGCCGGCCTTGTTCTTTCCAGAGGTGGGCTTGGCGAAGAGCGTATAACCGTTCGCGGATATACGCTGCCTCACCTCGCGTATCGGTAACGCCGTGGCCGAACCTGGCACATCCAACACCGCCAAGTTCATCTCCGAGCAGACCGGCAACCAAGGTCGAACGGCGTATAACGCGGAGCGTTATAAGCCCTACGCCGCTGCCCGCCTTGGCAACACCACCCGCACCCGCAAACCGCCCAGCTCGCTGCTTTCCAGCAGGAGCTTGCCGCCGCAGGCCTCGGCGATATCGCGAGCGATACCCAGCCCCAGACCGTGGCCGGCCACCTGCTCATCCAGCCGGGTGCCGCGTTCCAGCACGCTCTCGCGCTGGTCCGCGGCGATCCCCGGGCCGTCGTCATCCACCTGCAGCAGGTAATTGTCGGCGCCCTTCTCCACGCGCAGGCGCACTTCGCCAGCGGCCCATTTGCAGGCGTTGTCCAGCAGGTTACCGAGCAGCTCCAGCAGGTCCTCGCGGTCGAACGGCAGGCGCAGGCCCGGCGCCGACTGGCAATCGATGCGCAGCTGCTGGCCGTGGATCAGCTGCAGCATCTCGCGCAGGCTCGGCAGCTCGGCGTCGCAGTCGAAGTGCGCGCCCGGCAGCGCCTCGCCGACCAGGCGCGCGCGGCCCAGTTCGCGGGCCAGGCGCTGGTCGATCTGCTCCAGCTGCTCCTGCAATACCCGCCGCAGTTCCGGCTGGGTACGCAACTCGTCGCGATCCGCGAGGCTGATCAGAACGGCGAGCGGCGTCTTCAGCGCATGGCCGAGATTGCCCAGCGCATTGCGCGAGCGTTTGAGGGTGTCCTCGGTGTGCTGCAGCAGGTGGTTGACCTGCTGTACCAGCGGCTCGAGCTCTTCCGGCACCTGGGTATCGAGCTGGCTGCGCTGGCCCTCCTGCAGCTGCGCGATCTGCTGGCGCACCTGCTCCAATGGGCGCAAGGCGCGGCGCACCGCCAGGCGCTGGAAGAACAGGATCAGCAGCAGCGCCAGCGCGCCGGCGCCCAGGCCGAAATTGCGCAGGCGCTTGAAGCTCTTGAGGATCGGCGTGTAGTCCTGCGCCACGCTGATCTGCAGGTCGTAGCCGAAACGCCGGTAGTCGCCGCGGTAGACCAGCAGGCGCTGGCCCTCGGGGCCCTTGACCAGGCCCGCGCTTAGGCCGGGGCGGTCCTGCACCTTGAGTTCATGGTCCCAGAGCGAGCGCGAACGCAGGTCGGTCTGGCCGTAATGGATCTGGAAGTAGCGCCCGGAAAACAGCCGCTCATAGGCAGCATCGACCCGCTGCGGGTCCAGTTGCGGCCCCGTCGGTCCACGGGCGATCGCCACCAACAGACTCTGCGCCTCGTCCTGCAGGCCGTTGGCCAGGTACTGCCGCAGCCCCTGGTCGAACAGCCACAGGCCGGTCTGTGCGAGGACCAGGCCGACTACCAGCAATACCGCGGCGAGGCCGAAGCCCAGGCGCCGCTGGATGGAAATCAAGCCACGCCCCCGCTGTTGCCGGCGAAGCGATAGCCCTGGCCACGGCGGGTCTCGATGATCTCGCGGCCGAGCTTGCGGCGCAGGTGATTGACGTGCACCTCGATGACATTGGAGTCGCGCTCGGTCTCGCCGTCGTAGAGGTGCTCGGCCAGGTGCCCTTTGGACAGCAGTTGGCCGGGATGCAGCATGAAGTAGCGCAGCAGGCGGAACTCCGCCGAGGTCAGGTCGATCTCCCGCCCATCCTGCAGCACGCACTGGCGCGACTCGTCCAGGCTCAGGCCGCCGGCTTCGAGTTGCGCCTGGTTGGCCACGCCATGGGCCCGCCGCAACAGCGCCTGGATGCGCAGGAACAGCTCCTCGGGATGGAAGGGTTTGGTCAGGTAGTCGTCGGCGCCGGCTTTCAGCCCGTCGATGCGCTCGGCCCAGGAGCCGCGCGCGGTGAGGATCAGCACCGGCACCGCGATCCCTTGCGAACGCCACTCGCGCAGCACATCTAGGCCCGGCCGGCCGGGCAGGCCGAGGTCGAGGATGATCAGGTCGTAAGGCTCGCTGGCGCCCTGCACCGCGGCGTCGCGGCCGTCGGCCAGCCAATCCACCGCGTAGCCCTGGCGCGTCAGCCCGGCGAGCAGTTCATCGGCGAGGGGCACATGGTCTTCCACCAGCAGCAGGCGCATCAGTCGTCTTCCTTATCCGAGAGGATGCGCCCGTCGCGGGCATCCAGTTTCAGTTCGCGCACCACGCCGCCGGAGGTCAGCAGCTCGATCTCGTAGACGTAGGAGTCGTGCTCGCGATCCAGTTCCGCCTCCAGCATCCGCGAGCCGGGATAGAGTGTCTGCGCACGCGGCAATATCGCCTCGAAGGGCTGGATCACACCCTCGCGTGCCAGGCTCAGGGCCTCGTCCTGGCTCAGGTCGCGGGCCAACGCCGAGCCGCTGCAGAGCAAGGCGGCGCAGAGCGCGTATCGCAGAGGATAGGTCATCGAAGGTCCTGTCGATCCTGGGGCAGATTGCCGCCCGCCACGTCCGTTTCGAGCGCGCAATCGTACACCCTGGCGCAGGCCCACGCGGACCGGCGGGATGCGCCCGCCAGCGAGGCGACGATCGCGGATGTCAGTAATTTCACCAGATGATTCCCACAGAATTCCACTGTGCGCAGCCTAGCCGGAGGGTATTAAACCAACCTGAATGCCGGCAGCGGCCTCATTCACGGTGTGAAGTTTCCTAGTGTTCCTGGGCCTGCGTTTATAATTCGCGGCTCGCCGGAGAGAGCCCGCATGACCGCCATCCACATCAAGTCCCCCGCCCTCACCCTCAAGGCCGGTGCCCGCGCCTTGCGCCGCATCCGCGAGAACGGCCTGGCGCCGGCCGATGTCGGCATCCTCCCCGGCGCCGCCGGCGGACCCAAGGCACTGGGCATCCAGGGGCTCGACCTCGCTCTGTTCGGCGACTGGCTGCCACGCGCGCCGCGCGAGCGCTCGCTGATCGGCGCCTCCATCGGCTCCTGGCGCTTCGCCAGCGCCTGCCTGCCGGATGCCGCGCGAGGCATCCGCCGGCTCGGCGAGCTCTATACGCAGCAGTGCTTCTCGCGCAACGCCGACATCTTCGAGGTTTCCGCCAGTTGCACGCGCATGCTCGACGACCTGCTCGACGGCCAGGACGCCCAGGTCCTGGCCAACCCGCACTACCGGCTCAACGTGGTGGTGGTGAAGAGTCACGGCCGACTCGCTGACGACGCCAAAGGCACTCTTGGTCTAGGGCTGGGCGCGGTGATTCGCGACAACCTGCTCGGCCGCCGCCATCTGCATCGCCACTTCGAGCGGGTCATCCTGCACGACGCGCGCCTGGCTCCGCCGCTGGAAGCGCTACGCGACTTCCCCTCGCGCTGCCTGCCGCTGGACGTCGGCAACCTGCGCCACGCGCTGCTCGCTTCCGGCTCCATCCCCATGGTGATGCAGGGCGTGCGCGACATCCCCGGTGTCGGCCCGGGCACCTACCGCGACGGTGGCCTGCTCGACTATCACCTGGACCTGCCCTACCAGGGCGGCGACGTGGTGCTCTACCCGCACTTCACCGACAAGGTCATCCCCGGCTGGTTCGACAAGGGCCTGCCGTGGCGCCGCGGCGACGCCGGTCGCCTGCAGGATGTGCTGCTGCTCGCTCCGTCGCGCGAATACCTGGCTCGCCTGCCCCACGGCAAGCTGCCGGATCGCAAGGACTTCAAGCGCTACCTGGGCGATGACGCCGGACGCCAGCGCTACTGGAACAAGGCGATGGAAGAGAGCCGGCGGATGGGCGACGAGTTCCTCGAACTGGTCGATGGCGGGCGGCTGGGCGAGCACCTGCAACCGCTCTGAATTTTGTTCGCGAGCAAGCTCGCTCCTACGCAAAGCGCCATTCGCGGCGACTGTAGGAGCGAGCTTGCTCGCGAACCATCTCTACCCCGGCTGCCCATCCGCACGGGCGGACCACAGCATCGGCCCGTAGTACCAGGCGAAGACCAGGAAGGCCGAGGCCCAGCAAAGCGCCGCGAGTATCAGGCCGGCCAGCGGCATCCAGGGCACCAGCAGCACCCGCGCCGCCACGCCAAGGTTGAGCAAGGCGAAGGCCCACCCCATCGCCGCCGGTGGTTGTAGCGCACGGCCGGTATGGCCGAGGGTGACGCGGGCGATCATGGCGAGGATCAGTCCGCCGATGCCGCCCAGTGTCAGCGCGTGCAGCGGCAGGCTCGACGGAATGCCGAACGACAGCGCCGAGAGCGTCAGACCGACCAGCGCTACGGCCATCCAGGCATAGGCCAGGTGCAGCGACCAGAGCAGCGGCACGCGCCAGAGGTCGCGGTCGTACCAGCGCCCCAGGCGCAGCAGATGACCGGTTGCCAACAGGCCGAACAACGGCGCCAGTAACGGGCCCGGCTGCAGCGTCAGGCCCAGCGCACTCAGCAGCGCGAGCAGCAAAGTGCCGAGGAACAGCACCCAGTCCAGCCACGGCCAGGCCGGCACCTGCGCCGTGCGCCCAAGGCCGCGCTGGGTGAAGAAGGGAATCACCCGCCCGCCGATCAGCGTCATCAGCGCCGCCACCAGCCAGAGCGCAGCGAACACGCCGCCGCGTTGCCAGGTCTCGTTGCCGCTGGCCAATCCGGCCATGACTTCGGCATCGGCCAAGGTGAACATCAGAAGAACGGCCAGCACCGGGTAGTTTCGAACCTGGCGCACCTGCACCAGGCTGCGGCCGACGAACCAGGCCAGGGCCGGCGCGAAGGCCAGTTCCAGTACCGCCGCCAGCCACCAGGGTGCGCCAAATAGCCAGACCAACCGAGCCGCCAGCCAGAGGCCGGCCAGGACGCGCAGCGGCGAGCCATTCAGCCCCGGCCGCCCGGTCCAATTCTGCACGGCGGTAAGCAGGAATCCGGCGACTATCGCCAGCGCGAAGCCGAACACCATTTCGTGGCGATGCCAGCCCAGCCATCCGCCCAGCGGCTGCCAACCCGGCAAACCGAAGAGCGCGGCGAGCCAGAGCGGCACCGCGAGAGCGGCGAACAGCGCGCCACCCAGGAAGAAGGGGCGAAAGCCCAGCCGCCACAGCGGCGGGATCGCCAGCAGCACACGGCGATCAAGCAACAGCACAGCACTGCTCCCACTGAGGCTCGCGCATCTGGCGCTGGGCGATCAGGCGCAGCACGTAGCCAAGCTTGATCGAAGTCGGACCGAGGATGGTGAGGCCGTGGGCCGCGACCAGGGCCGGCAGCGCCAGGTACTGGTCGATGAAATAGGCGCCGAAGATCCCACCCAGCAGCATGGCGACACCCGCGCAGAGCAGGCTGCTGGAATGACTCAGGTTGCGTTGCGGACAAGCGAAGAAGCCTTTCATCACACACCTCCGGTAAGGATGGCCGGCCCAATTGGGCCGGCCGGCATTGCATCAGGCCTCCAGCGCGCTGGCCGGGCCGAAGAACTCGTAGTGGCTCTGCGCCTCGGGCACGCCCAGCTCGCGCAGGTGGCGTTTCACCTGGGCCATAAAGGGTTTGGGACCGAGGAAGTAGGCGTCCAGGTCGCGCTCGGCCGGCAGCCACTCGCCCAGCAGTTGCTGGCTGAGGAAGCCCTCGGCATGCGCCTGGTCGGTTTCACGCGGTTCGCTGTAGCAGAAGAAGTGCAGTAGCTGCGGGTGCTTGCTCGCCTGGCGCTCGATGAACTCGCGGAAGGCGTGCACGCCGCCGTGGCGGGCACAGTGGATGAAGTGCACCACGCGGCCGGCATCCAGCGCGCGCTGCAGCATGGCCAGCGCCGGGGTGATGCCGACACCGGCGGTGATCAGGGCAACCGGCTTGTCGCTGTCGCGCAGGACGAATTCGCCGGCCGGCGGGAACAGGTCCAGCTCGTCGCCTTCGTGAAGTTCGTCATGCAGGTAGTTGGAGACCTTGCCTTCGGGCTCGCGCTTGACGCTGATGCGGTACTCGCGGCCGTTGGCCGGAGCCGACAGCGAATAGGTGCGGCGCACTTCCTCGCCGTCCAGCACCAGACGCAGACCGATGTACTGGCCGGGCTGGAAGTCGAGCAGCGCACCGCCATCGACCGGCTGCAGGTAGAAGGAAGTGATTTCCTCGCTCTCGGCCACCTTGCCGGTGACACGGAAACGGCGGGCGCCGCGCCAGCCGCCCTTATCGGCCTCGTTCTTGGCGTAGGCGGATTCCTCGGCGCCGATCAGGATGTCGGCCAGTTGCTGGTAGGCCGCGGCCCAGGCGGCAATCACCGCGTCGGTGGCGATTTCCGCGCCGAGCACTTCACGGATGGCGCGCAGCAGGCAGGCACCAACGATCGGATAGTGTTCCGGCAGGATCTGCAGGGCGACATGCTTGTTGACGATCTGCGCCACCAGCGGGCCGAGTTGCTCCAGCTCGTCGATGTGACGGGCATACATCAACACGCCGTTGGCCAGGGCGCGCGGCTGGTCGCCGGAGGCCTGGTGGGCCTGGTTGAACAGCGGACGCACTTCGGGATATTCGCTCAGCATCATCTTGTAGAAGTGCTGGGTCAGGGCTTCACCGCCGGTTTCCAGCAGCGGGACGGTGGCCTTGATCAGGGTGCGGTGTTCTTGGGACAGCATGCGTATCTCCTTGGAGCGCAAGACGGGTTGGGGTCTGCCTGTGCTGTTTCAGGAACCGTGCCATCCGTGCGAGCCAGTATTTACGGGACTTCCAGACGAGAAGAGGTCATAATGACCCGCGCCATTTCGAGTCAATTCGACTGCACGAGGTCAAAATGACCAGCAACCCGCTGCTCGCCACCCTGCTCCCCCTGGTCGACGACCTGTCGCGCGAACTGCCTGAAGCGGAGCGCTATCGCCGCTTGCTGGAAGCGCTGCGCCAGCTGCTGCCCTGCGATGCCAGCGCGCTGCTGCGCCTGGAAGGCGAACAACTGGTGCCGCTGGCCGTGGACGGGCTGAGTCCGGACACCCTCGGCCGCCGCTTCAAGATTGCCGAGCACCCGCGCCTGCGGGCCCTGCTCGAGCGCCCGGAGCCGACGCTGTTCGGCGCCGACTGCGGCCTGCCCGACCCTTATGACGGTCTGGTGGAAGGTGTCCATGGCCACCTCGAAGTGCACGACTGCATGGGCTGCCCGCTGTACCTCGACGAACAGCCCTGGGGCCTGCTGACCCTCGACGCCCTGGAGCCCGGACGCTTCTCCGGTGGCGACCTGGACAACCTGCAGGCCTTCGCCAGCTTGGCGGCCGCCACGGTCAAGGCCAACCAGCGCATGCTCGACCTGACCCGCCGCGCCGAGCAGGAACAGCAGCGCGCCGATGCCTACCAGCGCGCCGCCGGCGAAACCCCGCGCGAGCTGATCGGGCAGAGCCCGGCGCACCGCCAGCTGGTCGACGAAATCCAGTTGGTCGCCGGCAGCGACCTCAGCGTGCTGGTCACCGGCGAGACCGGCGTCGGCAAGGAGCTGGTGGCCCAGGCGATCCACCAGCAGTCGCTGCGCCACGCCCAGCCGCTGGTCAGCCTGAACTGCGCGGCGCTGCCGGAAACCCTGGTGGAGAGCGAGCTCTTCGGCCACGTCCGTGGCGCCTTCTCCGGCGCGGTCGGCGAGCGCCGCGGCAAGTTCGAACTGGCCGACGGCGGCACCCTGTTCCTCGACGAAGTGGGCGAGCTGCCGCTGGCGATCCAGGCCAAGCTGCTGCGCGTGCTGCAGAGCGGCCAATTGCAGCGCCTGGGCTCGGATCGCGAGCACCATGTGGATGTGCGCCTGATCGCCGCGACCAACCGCGACCTGGCCGAAGAAGTGCGCGCCGGACGCTTCCGCGCCGACCTCTACCATCGCCTGAGCGTCTACCCGTTGCGCGTGCCGGCGCTGCGCGAACGGGGCAACGACATCCTCCTGCTGGCCGGCTACTTCCTCGAACAGAACCGCCCGCGCCTCGGCCTGCGTAGCCTGCGCCTGAGCGCACAAGCCCAGGCCGCGCTGCTCGCCTACCCCTGGCCGGGCAACGTCCGCGAACTGGAGCACCTGATCGGCCGCGCCTCGCTCAAGGCCCTGGCGGCGAGCCCCGAGCGACCGCGCATCCTGACGCTGGAAAGCAGCGACCTGGACCTCGAACAGGCCCTGCCTGCGCCCGTTGGTCCCAACGATGAGCTGCCGCGCCTCAGCGTACCGGCAGCGGCCGGCGAATTGCGCCCGGCGCTGGACGCCTTCCAGCGCCAGCTGATCGCCGCCAGCCTGCAACGCCATTCAGGCAACTGGGCGGCCGTTGCTCGAGAGCTGGGCGTCGACCGGGCGAACCTGAATCGCCTGGCCCGGCGGCTGGACCTGAAATAGACCGGGCATCGGCTATCTTTTCCGGCAGGCCGCAGCATTCACCCACCGGCGTGCGGCAACCAGCCCGAGGAGAAGGTCCATGCGTCAGCTTGTCGTGTTCCTCGCCGTACTCGCCCTGACGGGCTGCATCTCGCCCAATCGCGGCCGCCCGATCGACTACGGCGAGTTCCCCGCGGCCGAGTACCAGGCGCTCGCCACCTACGGCACCGCGCACGTCAGCGGCCGCGCCTTCGCCAAGAACCGCGCCGGCAACATCAAGCCGGCGGCCGGCCAGGAAGTCTCGCTGATCCCGGCGACCGACTACATGAAGCCCCTCCTCCAGGCCTACACCGAACAGCGCCCGATCACCGCGCCCGACCCGCGGGCTCGTGCCTATACGCGCCAGGTCCGCGCCGACAGCAATGGCAACTTCAACTTCGTCCAAGTGCCGGCCGGCCGCTACTACCTGACCTGCCAGGTGAACTGGGAAGTCTCAGGCACCAGCGGCCCGTCCACCGTGGGCGTGTTCGTGCTGTCGACGCTGACGGTCCGCGAGGGCGAGAAGGTCGAGGTGCAGCTGACCCGCTGAGGCCACGGGCGACCTGCCGGCAGACGGGCGCCCTGCCCTGTACACAAAACGGGTATAATTTGCGCCGCTCTTTCCGCTCCAAGCCTTCGGCTTCTGATTCATAGGTCAATCTTCGTGGAATTGTTCAAAGAGTTTGTATTCGAGTCCGCCCACCGCCTGCCCCATGTGCCGGAGGGCCACAAGTGCGGCCGCCTGCACGGCCATTCGTTCCGCGTGGCCCTGTACATCGAGGGCGATGTCGACCCGTACACCGGTTGGATTCGCGACTTCTCCGAGATCAAGCAGATCTTCAAGCCGATCTACGAACAGCTCGACCACAACTACCTGAACGATATCCCCGGCCTGGAAAACCCCACCAGCGAGAACCTGTCGCGCTGGATCTGGCAACAGGTCAAACCGCTGCTGCCGGAGCTGTCGCGCGTACGCGTGCACGAGACCTGCACCAGCGGCTGCGAGTATCGCGGCGACTGATAGCGTCGAGCCGGGCAAACGAAAACGCCGTTTCTCCTTCGGGGAAACGGCGTTTTTCATTCAGGCCAGAGATAAAGACATGTAGGAGCGGCCCATGGCCGCGAATCGCGCGCATGGCGCGCTCCTACAGGGAGCATCGGTGTGGGGGATTTTCGCGGATAAGATCCGCTCCTACAGGGCAACCTCTCCAACGCCAAACAAAGAGCCCCGCCTAAGCGGGGCTCTTTCATGGGCGAGAAGCTTAACGCGAGCCCGCCGCGCGGCCGCCCTTCTTCTTGCCCGAAAGCAGGTGCGAGAACACCGCGTGCAGGTCGCCGGAAGCGCTGTCGCCTTCCAGGTTCAGCTTGTCATCGATGTGCGCCATGTGGTGCATCATCAGGGTCACGGCCTTTTCCTTCTCGCCCTTCTCGATGGCATCGAGGATTTCGTTGTGCTCGTCGAACGAGCAGTGCGAACGGCCGCCCGCCTCGTACTGGGCGATGATCAGCGAGGTCTGCGACACCAGGCTGCGCTGGAAGCTCACCAGCGGGGCGTTCTTCGCCATCTCGGCGAGCTTGAGGTGGAACTCGCCGGACAGGCGGATACCGGCGCCGCGGTCACCGCGGGCGAAGCTGGCCTGTTCCTGCGCCACCATCTCGCGCAGCTCGGCCAGCGGCTCGGCGCTGGCGTTGTCCACGGCCAGTTCGGTGATGGCGCGCTCGACGGTACGGCGGGCAAAGAGGATCTGCCGCGCCTCGTCGATGCTCGGGCTGGCCACCACCGCGCCGCGGTTGGGACGCAGCAGCACCACTTGCTCATGAGCCAGGCGTGACAGCGCGCGTCGAATGATGGTGCGGCTGACACCGAAGATTTCCCCCAGGGCCTCTTCGCTCAGCTTGGTGCCGGGCGCCAGGCGCTGTTCGAGGATGGCGTCGAAGATGTGCGCGTAGACGATCTCGTCCTGCGTGCCGGTGCGGCTCTTGCCATTGCGCGGCTGCTTCTTGATCTGTTGCAACGGGTCGGTCATGGGGTGCGGAACCTTGTGGGCTGGGCGGCGGCTGGGTGCGATTGTCCGCACCGGGCGCCGGGCACGACGAAATGATGGCCATCAGTGTACACAAAACGCCCAGTACCGCGCATCCGCCCTCTGCCGCGGAATTCGCCGCATTACGCGTCAGTCCCGACGCATTCCTGGCGGCGATTCGGAGGAAATCGTCTGAGAAATTGTTTGTAAGGGCGCCTCGAAAACGTACGAAACATTATTTGATTTTTTTGTATACAACCGCATAATCCACGGCGTGATTTCCTGACCTTTCAGTCAGAAAAACGCAACCCTCACAACCTTCCGTTGCGCAAGGGACAGGTGAACCAGCCGACGGCAAGGACCTACAACAAAAGCGTTGAGGAGTACCCGCTGTGGAAAGCACCAAACAAGAACAACAAGCCTATTCATCTAGCCCACCCGCCAGCGGCCTGCTCGAACGCCTGTTCAAGCTCAGCCTGCACGGCACCACGGTGAAGACAGAACTGGCCGCAGGCCTGACGACCTTCATCACCATGGCCTACATCATATTTGTCAACCCGAACATCATGGCCGATGCCGGCGTGAACCACGGCGCCGCCTTCGTCGCCACCTGCCTGGCCGCCGCGCTGGGCTGCTTCCTCATGGGCCTGTACGCCAACTGGCCGGTGGGGCTGGCGCCGGGCATGGGCCTCAACGCCTTCTTCACCTACACCGTGGTCAAGACCATGAACTACAGCTGGGAGATCGCGCTGGGCGCGGTGTTCATCTCCGGCGTGCTGTTCATGATCCTGACCTTCTCGCGCATCCGCGAATGGCTGCTCAACAGCATCCCGCCGAGCCTGCGCTTCGCCATGGGCGCCGGTGTCGGCCTGTTCCTCGGCCTGATCGGCCTGAAGACCGCCGGCATCGTGGTAGCCAACCCGGCGACCCTGGTACATGTCGGCGACCTGACCAAGCCCGGCCCGCTGCTGGCGGCGATCTGCTTCCTGATGATCGCCGTGCTCGAGTACCGCCGCGTGTTCGGCGGCATCCTCATCAGCATCCTCACCGTCACCGTGGCCGGCATCGGCCTGGGCCTGGTGAAGTTCGGCGGCGTGTTCTCGATGCCGCCGAGCCTGGCGCCGACCTTCCTGGCCATGGACATTTCCGGCGCCTTCAACGTGACCATGGTCAGCGTGATCCTGGCCTTCCTCTTCGTGCACATGTTCGACACTGCCGGCACCCTGATGGGCGTGGCGCAGCGCGCACACCTGGTGCGTGACGACGGCCGCATCGAGAACCTGTCCAAGGCGATGAAGGCCGACAGCGCCTCCAGCGTGGTCGGCGCGGTGCTCGGCGTACCGCCGGTGACCAGCTACGTGGAAAGCGCCGCGGGCGTCGCCGCCGGCGGCCGTACCGGCCTGACCGCGGTGACCGTCGGCGCACTGTTCATCGCCGCCATGTTCTTCGCCCCGCTGGCCGGCATGATCCCCGCCTACGCCACCGCCGGCGCGCTGATCTACGTGGCCATGCTGATGATGGGCGGCCTCGCCCACATCGACTGGAAGGAACACACCGAGACCATCCCGGCCATCGTCACCGTGATCATGATGCCGCTGACCTTCTCGGTCGCCGACGGCATCGCCCTGGGCTTCGTGACCTACGTGGTGATGAAGGTCTTCACCGGCCGCCAGAAGGATGTAACGCCAAGCCTGTATGCACTCTGCCTGATATTTGTAGCCAAGTTCATCTTCCTGTAGTCTGGCCGCAGCCCTTCCCCGGCCCCGGCGCTTGCGTCGGGGCCTTTGCATTTGCGAGAGCACCGCGATGAACCTGGAAACCTGGCTGCTCTTCAGCAGCGCCGCCCTGATCGTCATCCTGATTCCCGGCCCGCTGTCGCTGCTGATGATCAGCAACACCCTCAACTACGGCCTGCGCCGTTCGCTGCCGGCCTTCCTCGGCGGGGTCAGCGCCTCGATCTGCCTGCTTAGTGCCTCCGCGCTCGGCCTCGGCGCCCTGCTGCTGGCGTCCGAAAAGCTGTTCAGCGTGCTAAAGACCCTCGGCGCGCTCTACCTCTTCTACCTCGCCTGGCAGAGCTGGAAAGCCTCGCGGGTCGCGGCGCGGCCCGGCACCGTCGAGGAGCAGCCGGTCAACCCGGGCTTCCGCAGCCTGTTCTGGAAAGCCTTCGGCCTGGGTGCGAGCAATCCCAAGGACATCCTGTTCTTCGCCGCTTTCCTGCCGCAGTTCCTCAAGGCCGACCATCCGCTGTGGCAGCAGTTGCTGGTGATGATCCTCACCTGGGCCGTCCTCGACTTCGCCTGCAAGCTGTTCTACGGCCTCACTGCCCAGGGCGCGGCGCGCTTCCTGCGCTCGGGCAAGGGCCAGGCCTGGTTCAACCGTGGCAGCGCTGCGCTCTTCGCTACGGCAGGCGGGGCTTCGCTGCTCAGTCGCTGATCCCGTCACACCCCGTTCGCGAGCAAGCTCGCTCCTACGCAAAAGCGGCTCCGCCTGTAGGAGCGAGCTTGCTTGCGAATGCTTATTCATCGCGCATAAAAAAAAAGCCCGCCATCGAGGCGGGCTGTTAAAGACTCCACGAAGAGTCCGAGGGAAGCCGGGTATCGCGGCGGGCTAGCTGCCGCGATAGGTCGAATAGCTGTATGGCGAAATCAGCAGCGGCACGTGGTAGTGGTCGCTTTCCGAGGCGATGCCGAAGCGCAGCACCACCTGGTCGAGGAAGGCCGGCTGCGGCAGCTGCACACCGCGAGCGCGGTAGTAGTCGCCAGCATTGAACTGCAGCTGGTAGACCCCGGCGCGGAAGTCCTCGCCCTGCAGCAGCGGCTCGTCGCAGCGGCCGTCGTCGTTGGTCGTCCGGGTGGCGATCAGCTCCAGCTGCTGGCCTTCCACGCGGTACAGCTCGACCTTGATGCCATGGCCAGGGCAGCCGTGGGCGGAATCCAGTACATGCGTCGTCAAACGTCCCATGGGCTCTCGGCATCGCCGGTGTGACCGACCGATGCCTTCCTCCTCTCGATGTCTAGCGGTTGCGGAACGCCCCGCACGGCCTGAGGCCGGTGCAGCAGCGGTTGATGGGAAGGACCATACGACATCACCGGAACATTGTATACAAAAATATCGCCACGCACTCGCACAGCGCCCGCGCATCCAGCGCTGCACCATTTCGCTGCAGCCCAGCCACCATGATGTGCGTAGACGCCGCAACTGACCGAACAGGCAAGTTCCTTGCTTATCGATGAGAGCAGTGGTCAACGGATGACCGGCGATTCTCGCGAGCAGGATTGTATTTACATACCGCCACACAACTTGTATACAATGTTCCGCACTAGGGTTGCGCAAAGCCCTCTAGGCCAACCGCACCGCCCCCAACAAGAAGGAACACTGCAGTGAGCGCTGACTACCCACGCGACCTGATCGGTTACGCCGACAACCCTCCCCATCCGCACTGGCCGGGCGACGCCCGCATCGCGCTGTCCTTCGTCCTCAACTACGAGGAAGGCGGCGAGCGCTGCATCCTGCACGGCGACAAGGAGTCCGAGGCCTTCCTCTCCGAGATGGTCGCCGCCCAGCCGCTGCAGGGCGCGCGCAACATGAGCATGGAATCCCTCTATGAATACGGCAGCCGCGCCGGCGTGTGGCGCCTGCTCAAGCTGTTCAAGAAGTACGACCTGCCGCTGACCGTCTTCGCCGTCGCCATGGCCGCCCAGCGCCATCCGGACGTGATCAAGGCGATGGTCGCCGCCGGCCACGAGATCTGCAGCCACGGCTATCGCTGGATCGACTACCAGTACATGGCCGAGGAACAGGAGCGCGAGCACCTGCTCGAAGCCATCCGCATCCTCACCGAGCTGACCGGCGAGCGCCCGCAGGGCTGGTACACCGGCCGCACCGGTCCGAACACCCGGCGCCTGGTGCGCGAGGAAGGCGGCTTCCTCTACGACTCCGACACCTACGACGACGACCTGCCCTACTGGGACCCGGCGAGCACCGCCGAGAAGCCGCACCTGGTGATCCCCTACACCCTGGACACCAATGACATGCGCTTCACCCAGGTGCAGGGCTTCAACAAGGGCGACGACTTCTTCGAGTACCTCAAGGACGCCTTCGACGTGCTCTACGCCGAAGGCGCCGAGGGCGCACCGAAGATGCTCTCCATCGGCATGCACTGCCGCCTGCTGGGCCGCCCGGCGCGCCTGGCCGCGCTGGAGCGCTTCATCCAGTACGTGAAGGGCCACGAGAAGGTCTGGATCACCCGCCGCGTAGACATCGCCCGCCACTGGCACGAAAAACACCCCTTCAAGGAGAGCCAGGCATGAGCCGCTTCCAGACCCTGACCCCGGCCAGCCTCGACCGCGCCGCCTTCGTCGCCGCCTTCGCCGACATCTACGAGCACTCGCCGTGGGTCGCCGAAAAGGCCTACGACATCGGCGTCGACGCCAGCCTCAACGACATCGAAGCGCTGCAGCAGCGCATGGCCGACATCCTCCTGTCGGCCAGCCACGAAGCCCAGCTGGCACTGATCAACGCCCACCCGGACCTCGCCGGCAAAGCCGCCGTGCGCGGCGAACTGACCGCCTCCAGCACCTCCGAGCAGGCCGGCGCCGGTATCCACGAATGCACCGCCGAGGAGTTCGCCCGCTTCAATGAACTCAACGACGCCTACAAGGCCAAGTTCGGCTTCCCCTTCATCAAGGCGGTGAAGGGCAGCAACCGCCACCAGATCCTCGCGGCCTTCGAGGAGCGCATCCACAACACGCCGGAGCAGGAATTCCAGACCGCCCTGGCCGAGATCAACAAGATCGCGATGTTCCGTCTGCAGCAGCTCTGAAGCGCGCAGCCGGAATTCACCGTCACCAAGGAGAACAAGATGAGAAGCTACAACGCTCCCTTCGAGAAATTCGTCAACCTGGCCGACGAGCGCCTGGGGAGCAAGGTGATCAGCGTCACCGACGAATGGTTCGCCGCCGCCAACCGCATGCTGCAGCCCACTCCCGCCGTCTGGAAGGAAGGCGTGTTCGACGACAACGGCAAGTGGATGGACGGCTGGGAATCCCGCCGCAAGCGCTTCGAGGGCTATGACCACGCGGTGATCCGCCTGGGCGTGCCGGGCTCGATCAAGGGCGTGGACATCGACACCAGCTTCTTCACCGGCAACTTCCCGCCGTCGGCCTCCATCGACGGCTGCTTCGTCGTCGAAGGCGACCCGAACGAAGACACCCAGTGGACCGAAGTGCTGCCCTCCGTAGAACTGCAGGGCAACAGCCACCACTACCACGAGATCAATGACGACCGTCCCTACACCCACCTGCGCCTGAACATCTATCCGGACGGCGGCGTGGCGCGCCTGCGCGTGCACGGCATCCCGTTCCGTGACTGGGCGAAGCAGGACCCGAACGAGCAGGTCGACCTCGCCGCCGCGCTGAACGGCGGCCGCGCCCTCGCCTGCTCCGACGAACACTTCGGCCGCATGAGCAACATCCTCAACCCGGGCCGTGGCGTGAACATGGGCGACGGCTGGGAAACCGGCCGCCGCCGCACCCCGGGCAACGACTGGGTGATCGTGGCGCTGGGCCACGCCGGCATCGTCGAGCAGATCGTCGTCGACACCCTGCACTTCAAGGGCAACTATCCGGAAAGCTGCAGCATCCAGGGCGCCTTCGTGAAGGGCGGCACCGACAGCCAGATCGCCACGCAAAGCCTGTACTGGCGCGAGCTGCTGCCGAGCCAGAAGCTGCAGATGCACAGCGAGCACACCTTCATCGAACAGATCAAGGAACTCGGCCCGATCACCCACGTCCGCCTGAACATTTTCCCGGACGGCGGCGTCAGCCGTCTGCGCCTGTTCGGCAAGGTGGCGAAGTAAGCGCATACGAAATCGTCATTCCCGTGAACGCGGGAATGACGAACTCCAGAACAACGAACACAAGCAGACCAGCCATGCGTACCCTGAAGATCGAGCCGTTGACCAAGGAAGCCTTCGCCCCGTTCGGTGATGTCATCGAAACCGAAGGCAGCGACTACTTCATGATCAACAACGGCTCCACCCGCCGCTATCACCGCCTCGCCACCGTCGAGACGGCGCAGCCGGAAGACAGCGCGATCATCAGCATCTTCAGCGCCGAAGCGCTCGAGATGCCGCTGCGCATCCGCATGCTGGAGCGTCACCCGCTGGGCAGCCAGGCCTTCATTCCGCTGCTCGGCAACCCCTTTCTGGTCGTGGTCGCGCCCCTTGGCGATGCACCTGTACCGGGTCTTGTCCGCGCCTTCCGGAGCAACGGAAAGCAGGGCATCAATTACCACCGCGGCGTCTGGCACCACCCGGTGCTGACGATCGAAAAGCGGGATGACTTCCTGGTGGTCGATCGCAGCGGTTCTGGCAACAACTGCGACGAGCATTTCTTCACCGAGGACGAACAGCTCCTCCTCGACCCCCAACTAAACTAATAAGAGAGGTCCGCCGGCGGGCAACCGCGGGTGGGCGAGAGGTAAAGAACTGTGGAAGCACATCTCATCGAATGGGCGAACCTGCTGGTTCGCTGGGTTCACATGATCGTCGGCATCGCCTGGATCGGTGCCTCGTTCTACTTCGTCTGGCTGGAAAACAACCTCAACCGGGTCAACCCGCGCGAAGGGCTTTCCGGTGACCTCTGGGCGATCCACGGTGGCGGCATCTACCACCTGGAGAAGTACAAGCTGGCGCCGCCGAAGATGCCGGACAACCTGCACTGGTTCAAATGGGAGGCCTACTCCACCTGGATGTCGGGCATCTGCCTGCTGACCATCGTCTTCTACCTGAACCCGACCCTGTACCTGATCGCGCCCGGTAGCGATCTGGCGCCGGCCGCGGCCATCGCCATCGGCATCGGTTCGCTGGTCGCCGGCTGGTTCGTCTACTCCACCCTGTGCGACTCGCCCCTGGGCAAGACCCCCGGCCTGCTTGGCGCCATCCTGTTCGCCCTGCTGGTGCTCGCCGCCTATCTGCTGAGCCAGGTGTTCAGCGGTCGCGGCGCCTACCTGCACGTCGGCGCGATCATCGGCACCATCATGGTCGGCAACGTGTTCCGGGTGATCATGCCGGCCCAGCGCGCCCTGGTGAAAGCCATCGAGGAAGGCCGCGAGCCCGATCCGGTGCTGCCGGCCAAGGGCCTGCTGCGTTCGCGCCACAACAACTACTTCACCCTGCCGGTGCTGTTCATCATGATCAGCAACCACTTCCCGAGCACCTACGGCAGCCACTACAACTGGCTGATCCTGGCGTGCATCGCGGCGCTGGCGGTGATCGTGCGGCACTACTTCAACACCCGCCACAACGGCAACGGCATGGCCTGGGCGCTGCCCGCCGGCGCGGTCGGCATGATCGCCCTGGCCTTCGTCACCGCTCCGACTCCGGTCGGCACCCCGACCTCCGCCAGCGCACCGGCGAAGATCGAGTACCAGCCGCTTCCGGCCACCGCCATCGGTGGCAAGACGGCCGCCGAGCAAGCCAAGGAAGACGCCGAGAAGGCTGCCGCCCCTGCCGCTCCGGCTCAGGCACAAGCGACCAACCCCGGCAGCGATGCGGATTTCGACAAGGTTCATCACGTGATCCAGGAGCGCTGCCAGGTCTGCCACTCGGCCAAGCCGACCAGCCCGCTGTTCAGCGCCGCCCCGGCTGGCGTGATGTTCGACACGCCGCAGCAGATCCAGGCCCAGGCCGCCAAGATCCAGGCCCTGGCCGTGGCCTCCCAGGTGATGCCGCTGGGCAACATCACCCAGATGACCCAGGACGAGCGCAACCTGCTCGGCTCCTGGATCGCCAAGGGCGCCCAGACGAATTGAGCTGACGCCCGCAACACAGGAAACCGCGCCTTAGGGCGCGGTTTTTTTGTGCCCGGCGAACCAGAGAGTGGTGCCTGTGTAGGAGCGAGCTTGCTCGCGAACCGCCCGGATGCCCAAAGCCCCCGCCGTTCCCGCCAATGCGGGAATCCAGCGGCGCCATTGTGTAGCGGCTGACGAAGGTCCCTGGTTCCCCGCGTTCGCGGGGATGACGGGTTGGAGGGCGGTGGCCGGGCACTGTTCGCGAGCAAGCTCGCTCCTACGAGAGCACGCGAGCGCTGAAGCAAAAACGTAGCCTCACCCGACCTACGGCTACATCGCGCCAGCCCTCGGATCGCGCGTGCTAGAGCGATGCGGAACCGACCAGCCACACGCCGACCAGATAGTTGTATACAAAAACATATTGAACGGAATACATATCGCCGCTATAAAGTCCCGCACCGCTTCACCCGCACGGCCCCGGGGGTGAGGCGAGCCAGTACTACCCGGTCGCCGAACCCGCTCGGCGCCCACCGTGACACAACAATAAAAATCGAGGTGTTGCATGTCCGAGGTAACTGAGCGCCGCGCTGCCGGCTCCCCTGCCGATCAGCGTCTGCCATTGCTGCAACTGCTGCTTGTGGGTTTCCAGCACGTGCTCCTGATGTATGGCGGCGCCGTGGCCGTCCCGCTGATCGTCGGCCAGGCCGCCGGTCTGTCCCGCGATGAAATCGCCTTCCTGATCAACGCCGACCTGCTGGTCGCCGGCATCGCCACTGTCGTGCAGTCGCTCGGCATCGGCCCGGTCGGCATCCGCATGCCGGTGATGATGGGCGCCAGCTTCGCCGCCGTCGGCAGCATGGTGGCCATGGCCGGGATGCCCGGCGTGGGCATCGACGGCATCTTCGGCGCGACCATCGCCGCCGGCTTCTTCGGCATGCTCATCGCGCCCTTCATGAGCCGCATCGTGCGCTTCTTCCCGCCGCTGGTGACCGGCACCGTGATCACCTCCATCGGCATGTGCCTGTTCCCGGTGGCGATCAACTGGGCCGGCGGCGGCAAGGGCGCGGCCCACTTCGGCGCCCTCGAATACCTGTTCCTGTCCAGCCTGGTGCTGGCCGCCATCCTGCTGGTCAACCGCTTCCTGAAAGGCTTCTGGACCAACGTCTCGGTGCTCATCGGCATGCTGCTGGGCTACATCGTCGCCAGCGCCATGGGCATGGTCGACCTGTCCGGCATGGACGCGCGCCCGCTGTTCGAGGTGGTCACCCCGCTGCACTTCGGCGCGCCCTCCTTCCACCTCGCGCCGGTGCTCTCGATGTGCCTGGTGGTGCTGATCATCTTCGTCGAGTCCACCGGCATGTTCCTCGCCCTGGGCAAGATCACCGGCGACGAGATCTGCCCCAAGCGCCTGCGCCGCGGCCTGCTGTGCGACGCCACGGCCTCGTTCTTCGCCGGCTTCATGAACACCTTCACCCACTCCTCGTTCGCCCAGAACATCGGCCTGGTGCAGATGACCGGCGTGCGCAGCCGCTTCGTCACGGTGGCAGCCGGCGGATTCCTGATCCTGCTCAGCCTGCTGCCGAAAGCCGCCTACGTTGTCGCCTCGATCCCGCCGGCAGTGCTCGGCGGCGCCGGCATCGCCATGTTCGGCATGGTCGCCGCCAGCGGCATCCGCATTCTCCACGAGGTGGACATCGTCGACCGCCGCAACCAGTTGCTGGTAGCCGTGAGCATCGGCATGGGCATGGTCCCGGTGGTACGCCCGGACTTCTTCGCCGCCCTGCCCGCCTGGATGGAACCGATCACCCATAGCGGCATAGCCATGACTGCGATCTGGGCCGTATTGCTCAACCTGCTGTTCAACATCCTCGGCGAACGCGGCCGCGACGCCCTCTGCGGCCACCACTGAGCCCAGCGTTTCGGCAGGCTTCTCCCGGGACCTGCCGCCTTCAGCCGCGCCCCACTCCTGCGCGGCTTTTTTCATTCCGCAATGAAGAGGCCGCGCCCCTTTTGGGAGGCGCGGCCTTGGTGCATCTGGCGGAATTAACGCCCGACGGCGGCTTCGCGGCGGACCGGGCTGCTCAGCGCCGGCGTATCGCTCAGCGGCATGCTCTCCGGCCGATAGCCCAGGCGCAGGCCGCCCCAATGGCGACCATTGACGAAGATCGGCACGGAAAGGTCATGCATCAGCTCGCCCGTGTCACGGCAGTAGGTCTGCAGCAGCAGCGCCTGCTGGTGGCTGCCGCAGCGGATGCCGGTGCGGTCGTCGAACAGGCGCTTGCTGCGGCTTTTCAGACGATCCACCTCGGGGTCGCCTATCGGCGCCTGGGCGAACGCGCGGTTGTGGGTCGGCACGTAGCCCTCAGCGGTACAGGCGATGGCGAACACCAGGCCCTCATGACGTTGCAGCAGGTCTTCCTGGATGCGCGGCAGCACCTCGTCGGTGTAGCGATCGAAGCGCGTGCCGTACTTCTGCGGGTCGGTGCCAGGCACCGGCTGATAGTTGCGGTCGAACAAATCGTCCAAGGAAATGCGGCCGTCATCGATATCCGCGGCGAAGCGCGCCCCAATTGCCGACGCGCCCTCGCGAGCCAGGTCATAGATGCGCTGGTGATAGTCGTCCAGACCGACTTCGGCCAGGCGCTCGCTGATCGCCTCGGCCTGCGCCTCCAGGTGCACAGCGGCATCCGCCAGGCGGTGGGTCTGCTCGTCGCTCACACGCAGGTCGCCGCGCATGCGCTCGACCGCGGCGAACAGGCTGTCCAGTTGGTGGCGGTTGATCTCGGCACCCTCGGCAATCTCGGTGATCTGCCGCTCGACCCCGGCGGCCAGCCCCGCGATACCTTCCAGCTGGAGCCCGGTGTGTTCGACCTGGGCGACACCTGCGTCGAGATCGCTGGCCAACTCGCGGATCTGCTCGGCCACTTCGGCGGTGCGCTGCTGGATTTCCTCGACCATCAGACCAACCTCGTCGGTGGCCTCGGCAGTACGCCCTGCCAGGCCGCGAACTTCCTCGGCAACCACCGCGAAGCCCCGGCCATGCTCGCCGGCGCGGGCCGCTTCGATGGCGGCATTGAGCGCCAGCAGGTTGGTCTGGTTGGCGATCGACTGAATCACATGCGCCACCCGCTGGATTTCCTCGCCGCGCTGGTTGAGCGCCTCGATCAGCTCGCGGCTCGCACGCGCGCGGCTGCTCAGCTGGTGCATGCGGGCGATGGCCTGCTGCAACTCGGCTCGCCCGGCATCGCTGCCGACACGAGCCTGAACGGCAGCGTCGGTCGCCTGCCGGGCAAGGTTCGAAGTGGCGCGCTCGGTATGGATCATCACCTCGGCGCTGCCAACGATCTGCTCGGCGGCGGCCAATTGCGACTCCAGCCGCTCGACCAGGCGCTGCACCGAATAGGACACGCCGGCGGCGGACAACGCGTTATGGCTGGTGCCATGCGATAGGTCGCGGGTCAGGGCAGCAAGCTCCTGCGTCGAAGGTGGCGCGCCCGGCACAGGGCGCCGATTACCGACAAACCACGGCAGCCAGAGCAAGGCAGCACCCAGCAACAGGCACAACGATAACGGCCAGCCGCCCAGCGCCAGGGCGATGAGCAGCAGCAGGAGTCCGGTGGTTTGCAGGGAAAGAACGAGGAAAAGACGAGAACGCGCGGGGTCCATGAGGGCACCTTTCCGACCGTCGACCAAACCCTGGAGCGGGATTGGCGCTGGCCCTGATTATTTTTGTCCTAATCATTAGGCGACGATTCGCCGGGCGCGGCTATCGTCCCTTAGTCGGAAGTGGCGGGCGTTTGCGGCCAGCTTCGATCAGCCCTGGTCGAGGAAGCGACCACGATGCTCCACCGCGGGCAGCAGGCACTGTTCGTAGCGGCCGAACAGCGCGTAGCGATTCTGCGCGATACGGTCGTAGCACCAATCGCGCAGCCAACGCGGCAACACGCGCAACCAACGCAGGTGGCGCCAGGGCCCTGGAAGCTGGGCGATCACGGCGAGGAAGGCGTCGCTCTTTTCGAAAGCACGGGCGCCCTCGACGTAGAGCATGGTGTCAAAGTGATCGATGGGCAGGTCGAACCAAGCAAGGATCGCCTGGCCCTGAGGCGACTGCACGCTGCACAGGCGAATTGCTCCAGCGCTGTCGCGGCGGATGAGGAACTGGCTCCAGCCATTGCACAGGCGACAGACACCGTCGAAAAGAACCACGCGGTCGTTGGCGCCGATGTGCGGGGGAAGCTCCATGCCATGGTCTCCTTGAATTATTGCCGGCAAGTCTAGCGCGACCGTCGGGGCTCCTGCGCTCGGGGAGGAGCGATTCCTGTTAGACTGGCGACCGTTTCGTTGCAGTCTGCCCGACAGGCTGCGCTCCGCTTTCCCCGCTCTCGCGCGCCAAGGCACTGAGCGGCCCAGAACAGACACCCGCATGACCACCTCGATCGCCCCCACGCCCGCCAGCACTCGCCCCGAACCCTCTCGCCGCTTCTCCGTGGCGCCGATGATGGATTGGACGGACCGCCACTGCCGCTATTTTCTGCGCCAGCTGTCGAGCCATGCCCTGCTCTACACCGAGATGGTCACCACCGGTGCGCTGCTGCATGGCGATGCCGCGCGCTTCCTGCGCCATGACGAATGCGAACACCCGCTGGCCCTGCAGCTTGGCGGCAGTTCGCCGGCGGATCTTGCGGCTGCAGCACGCCTGGCCCAGGAGGCCGGCTATGACGAGGTCAACCTGAACGTCGGCTGCCCCAGCGACCGCGTGCAGAACAACATGATCGGCGCCTGCCTGATGGCCCACCCGGCACTGGTGGCCGATTGCGTCAAGGCGATGCGCGATGCCGTGGAGATTCCAGTGACGGTCAAGCACCGCATCGGCATCAACGGCCGCGACAGCTACGCCGAGCTCTGCGATTTCGTCGGCCAGGTCCGCGAGGCCGGCTGCCGCAGCTTCACCGTGCATGCCCGCATCGCCATCCTCGAAGGCCTGTCGCCCAAGGAAAACCGCGAGATTCCGCCACTGCGCTACGACGTCGCTGCCCAGCTCAAGCAGGATTTCCCGGACCTGGAGATCATCCTCAACGGCGGCATCAAGACCCTGGAGGAGTGTCGCGAGCACCTGAAGACCTTCGACGGCGTCATGCTCGGCCGCGAGGCTTATCACAACCCCTATCTGCTGGCGCAGGTGGATGCCGAACTGTACGGCGCGCAGACGCCGGCCATCAGCCGCGCCGACGCCCTGCGGACCCTGCGCCCCTACATCGAACGGCACATCGCCGAAGGCGGCGCGATGCACCACGTCACCCGCCATGTGCTGGGCCTCGGCCAGGGTTTCCCGGGTGCGCGACGCTTCCGCCAGCTGCTTTCGGTGGACGTGCACAAGGCCGCCGATCCACTGCAGGTATTCGACCAGGCCGTCGAACTTCTCGCGGGGCGCTAAGTCCCGTTGAGCGCGGGATTGCGCTCGGGTAAGGTCGTGGCATCGCAAACGGAAGACCTGCCATGACCTCCAAGCTGGAACAACTGAAGCAGTACACCACCGTCGTTGCCGATACCGGTGATTTCGACGCCATTGCCCGCCTGAAGCCGGTGGATGCCACCACCAACCCCTCGCTGCTGCTGAAGGCGGCAGCCCTGCCCCGTTACGCCGAGCACCTCGCGCGCGCCACCGCGTCCAGTGGCGGCGATACCGGGCTGGCTTGCGACCGCTTTGCCGTGGCGGTAGGCAAGGACATCCTCGGAGTAATTCCGGGGCGTGTTTCCACCGAAGTCGATGCGCGCCTGTCATTCGATACCGCAGACACCCTGGCTCGCGCCCGCCGCCTGATCGAGCTCTATGCCGAACAGGGCGTGGCGAAGGACCGCGTGCTGATCAAGATCGCCGCCACCTGGGAAGGCATCCGCGCCGCCGAACAACTGGAGCGCGACGGCATCCAGACCAACCTGACCCTGCTGTTCTCCTTCGCCCAGGCCGCAGCCTGCGCCGACGCCGGCGTGTTCCTGATCTCGCCCTTCGTCGGCCGCATCTACGACTGGTACAAGAAGGCCAACAACCGCGATTACATCGGCGCCGAAGACCCGGGCGTACAGTCGGTTGCCCGCATCTATCGCTACTACAAGGCCAACGGCTACCGCACCGTAGTAATGGGCGCGAGCTTCCGCAACCTCGGGCAGATCGAGCAACTGGCCGGCTGCGATCGCCTGACCATCAGCCCCGAGCTGATCCAGCAACTGGCCGACACCCAGGGCGAGCTGCCGCGCAACCTGCAGCCGGGCGGTGGCGAGCCGCGCCAGGTGCTCGACGAAAGCGCCTTCCGCTGGCAGCACAACGAAGACGCCATGGCCACCGAGAAGCTGGCCGAAGGCATCCGCCTGTTCGCCCGCGACCAGGAGAAGCTCGAGGCCCTGCTCGGCAATCGCTGAACGGCACGCAGCCGAAAACGAACCGGCGCTTCAGGGCGCCGGTTTCCGTTTCATCGACGAGGATCGCAGCGATCAGTGGCGCTCGAGGGCGCTCACCAGGTCGTGGAAGGCTTCTCGGTTGGACTCGTTCAGCCCCATGAGGATGCGGTGGGCTTCCAGCACTTTGCTGCGCACCACTTCCTCCGACTGATCCTGCGGCGGCAGGTCGGTCAGGCATTCCGGGCACGGAATGGGACGGTCGACGATGTTGAACACCTGATCGAAACCCATCGACTGCAGCAGACGGGTCATGTCGGGATTGGTGGTCACCACGGTCGGCAACAGCCCCACCTTCTGCCGGGACAGGATCGACAACTTGGCCAGCAGGCCGAGGGTCGTGCTGTCGATGCTCTGGGCTTCGGTGAGATCGATGATGATCGCCGTGAAATTCAGCGCGGCGAAGATTTTTTCAATGGTGGCATCCAGCGCCGAACACAACGTCAGTCGGACTTCGCCCACGAACTTCAGGACGAAAGAGCCATCCTGCTCGGCGAACTGGATTTTACCGGTACTCATGCAAGGTTCCTGCTCAACACCAGCAAGGCGATATCATCCGGCATCTCGGACAACTTGGCCAGTCCGAAGACTTGGCGCAGGCCATCCAGAGTACCGCCGGCGGCGACGACCTGCTCGGGCAGAGTCGCCTCCTTTTCTTTCAATGTAGTCCCCGGCAGCACGTCCAGGATGCCGTCGGAGAACAGCGACAGGCTGAAGGACCGCGGCAGGTCCATCGTCCGATCTTCGTAGGTGGCCTCTTCGAACAGCCCGACCGGCAGGCCGCGGCCTTCCAAATAGCGCGCCTCGCCGTCCACGTAGATTACCGGGAGCGGCAGGTGACCACCGATGCTGTAAGTCAAACGATCGGTTTCCAGGTCGATCACCCCGCCGAGCATGGTCACGTGCTTGCCCAGCTTGGTGTTGATCAGCCCACGGTTGATGTGGCCGAGCACCTCGGACGGCTTGAAGTCGGGCAACGACCCGCCCCGCCGCGACTCGTAGAGCAGACGGGTGGTCATGAACTTCAACAGCACGGTGACGAAAGCCGAGGAAGCGCCATGACCGGAAACGTCGGCCAGGTAGAAGCCGATGCGCCGATCATCGACACGGAAGTAGTCGACGAAGTCACCGGACAGGTACAGCGACGGAATGATCTGGTGGGAGAACTGCAGACCTTCGGCTTCCCAGGGGGTGACCGGGAGCATGTTCATCTGCACCTGGCGACCGGCGTTCTGGTCTTCCTGCAGCAGGCTCAGGCTGGCCTGCAGCTCGCGGTTGGTCGCTTCCAGCTTCTCGCGGTAGCGGCGGTTCTCCGAACGAAGGTGCGCGCGATCGAGGGCGCGGCGGACCGAGTGCTCCAGCACTGCGAGGTCTTCCAGCGGTTTGATCAGGTAGTCGGCGGCGCCCAGTCGCAGCGCTTCGACCACATCGCTCATCACGCCAGCACCGGACAGGACAATCACCGGGATTTCCACGGCCATGTCGCCGACCCGACGGATCAGCTCGAGGCCGTCCATCTGCGGCATGCGCAGATCGCATACAACCAGATCGGGCAGCTCATGCTGGAAAATCTGCAGCCCTTGCTGGCCGTTGGTGGCCTGCAGGACCTTGAATCCACTGTCTTCCAGGTAGGCAGCGAGGCTCTCGCGGACAACCTCGTCGTCATCGATGATCAGCAGCGTGGCACTGGGTTTGTGCATGGGTCATCCAGGCAAACGGCGCCGGAATTGTTGTGAATGGCGCGCATGGAACGGAATTCGGCGCGGGTCGGGGTCGACAAGGCGCAGACACTACTCCCATCCGTCCTAGGGTTCAAGACAGAGCCCGCCGGGGCGCGCACGGCGCACCCCGGGCCGGAAGAGGAAGGGAGCATGGCCGTCAGAAGTCGTCTTCTACCTGGCCGTCCTTGACCTTGAACTCGCGGTTCTGCAGGTAGGCGTTGCGAATGAAGTTGTACTTGTCACCGCTGATCAGCTTCTCGGACTTGAGCAGGTCGGCGCGGGTGTCGACCACATCGCCCCCACGGATGCTGTTACGCACTGGCACGTTGTCGATGTACGGGTACATGCCGGTATAGGCGTCCGGAATCTTCGACGGCGCGTCACGCAGGGTGCTCGGGCCGAGCAGCGGCAGCATCACGTACGGGCCGCTACCCACCCCCCAGTGGCCAAGGGTCTGACCGAAGTCCTCATCGTTGCGCTGCAGGCCCATCGGGGTAGCCACGTCGATGAAGCCGGCCAGGCCGAAGGTGGTGTTGAACAGCAGGCGGCTGGTGTCGATGCCGGCGTGGCGAGCCTTGCCTTGCAGCAGGTCGTTCACCAGGTTGCGCACATCGCCGATGTTGCTGAAGAAGTTATGGATGCCGGTCTGCATGAAGTCCGGCGTTACCTTCTGGTAACCCTGCGCCAGCGGTTTCAGGGCATAGGTGTCGAGGGTGTCGTTGAACACGAAGATCGGACGGTTGACGCTTTCCCAGGGGTCCTCGTCGCTCGCCGCTTGGGCCAGGAAAGGAACCAGAGCCAGGCCGGCGCCGGCCAGCAGGCGTGCGCAGCACTTCATCCAATTGACGCCTAGTGGGCGCATCGACATATCTCCTTAGCAAGATCTGAAGAGCCGGCGAGACGGCTCCGAATCGCCGCGCAGTATATAGTTCCGCGCCGCTTTTGCAGACACCGGAATATTTCGATGCACGAACAACCCCTCCTTCACTCGGCCCTGGTCCCGGTTCGCTGGGGCGACATGGACAGCTACGGCCACGTCAACAACACCGTCTACCTGCAATACGTGGAAGAGGTCCGCTGCAGCTGGTTCGCCAGCGTCGGCATCGATATCAATCACGATAGCCAAGGGCCAGTGGTTCTGCAGAACCTGCACACCTACCTGCGCCCTGTCGTCTATCCAGCCACCGTACGGGTGGAGTTGCGCGTGTTGCAGATTGGAAACAGCAGCCTGACCCTCGGGCATCGCCTGAACACCCAGGAGGCGCCCGACACCCTCTTCGGCGAAGGCCACTGCAAGCTGGTCTGGGTCGATCACGCGGACAATCGCTCGATCCCGTTGCCCGAATCCCTTCGCGCACACCTGCAGCGCTACCTGCCAAGCTGATCAGTCCGGGTATTGCACCTGCATGACGATTTCCAGGGCGTCCGGGCGCCAGAACTCCTGGTCCAGCTCGACCGCTCGCACGCCGTCGGCGTAGCTCAGCCGCTCCAGGAACAAGCCGGGAGAGCCAGGCGCCAACTGCAGCGAGTCGGCCTCGATAGCGCCCAGTGCACAAGGATGCATGGCCAAGTCGCAGCGCCGCGGACGCAGGTCGAAGCGCTCCTGCAGCAGCCGGGTCAGCGAAGTGTCCAGGTCTTCTTCGAGCAAGGCCGGCGAACACCAGGCCGCGTCCAGCAGGATGTGCTCCAGCAGTACCGGGCGCTCGTCGACCCAGCGTCGCCGCTCGATGCGCAGCAACGCGGCGCCCTCCTCCAGCCCCATGCGCAGGGCGATCGCGGCATCGGCCCGGGCGTGTTCGCGGCGCAGGGTTTCGGTCCGCGGCACACGCCCCTGGGCGGCGACATAGTCCATGAAGCCGACCGTGCGCGTCGGGTTGTAGCGCACCCGTGGAGGCGAGACGAACCAGCCGCGGCGATTTTCGCGGTACACCACGCCCTCGGTTTCCAATTGCTGCAGGGCTTCACGCAGGGTCACCCGTGTGCAGCAGAAGCGTTCGGCCAACTCGCGCTCGCCAGGCAGGCGCGCAGCCAGCCGTTGCTGGGCAATGTCCAGTGCCAGTTGATCGCGGATGCGCAGGTAATGCAGGGGTTGTTCGGCCGACATGGAAGCTCTCGGTGCATCTGACCGGCCAATTATAAAGGAGACATCACAGCACCCGGCGCCCTTCACCGGACCGTCACATTGCCCCGCTAATCTGGCCTAGACCATTGTCCAGACCACCTGCCATGCCCGCATCCGCTGTCGAACTGCCCCCCTTCACCGCCCTGCTCTTCGGCCTCTGCGGCGACCTCGTCGACTTCGGCGCGCAAACCCTGCCGCTGGCCTTGCAGCGCCTGTTCCCGCATGCCGCGCCGGAACGCATTGCCGAAGCCACTGCGCACCCACCACGGCAGGCGCTGACGTATCTGCTCGGCCGCGAGCCCAATGCCGATGAATGCGCCAACTTCTTCAGCGAGCTGCGCGACAGCGCCGACGAACAGGCCGAAGCGGTTCCCGAGGCCCTGGAGGCGCTGCACCGCCTCGGCCACAGCGATATTCCCTGTGTCTGGCTCGACGAACTGCCGCCGGCCGCACGCGAACGCCTGGCCAAGCCGCTGAACGGCACCATCGTCGGCTCCTCAGGCGGCGAAGCCCGCCCATGGCCCGCGCCGGACGCCTGCTGGCAGGCGCTGATCACGCTGGGCAGCCCGCAGCTGGACGGTTGCGTACTCGTCAGCAGCCAGCCGCGCCTGCTGCAATCGGGGCTCAATGCCGGTCTCTGGACCATCGGCCTGGCCGCACGCGGTCCGCACTGCGGCCTCTCGGCGCAGGACTGGGACGCGCTGGAACACGGCGCGCGCGAACAGCGCCGGGCGCAAGCCACCCTGGAGCTGTACCGCCTGGGCGTGCATTCGGTGATCGACCATCTGGGCGAGCTGGAACCCTGCCTGCGGGACATCGCCTGTCGCCGCGCGAAAGGAGAAAAACCATGAAACACATTCGCCACGCCTTTCTCGACGAGCTCGCCGAGCGCTTCGCCAGCTTCGGTGCCGAGCCCTACGGAGAGTCGGTGAGCCAGGCCGAACACGCGCTGCAATGCGCGACCCTGGCCGAGCGCGCGGGCTGCGCCGACAGCCTGGTGATCGCCGCGCTGCTGCACGACATTGGCCACCTCTACGAGAACCCCGGCGAGATCGAGAGCCGCGACCTGCGCCACGAGGAAGTCGGCGCCCATCTGCTGCGCCGGATGCTGCCCGAATCGGTCTGGCAACCGGTGCTGCTGCATGTCGCCGCCAAGCGCTACCTCTGCGCGGTCGACCCGGCCTATCACGCCGGCCTTTCGCCCGCCTCGCGGCACAGCCTGGCGTTGCAGGGCGGGCCTTTCGACGAACGCGCCGCCATGGCCTTCCTCAAGGCGCCCTACGCCGAAGACGCCATCACCCTGCGGCGCCTCGACGACCTCGGCAAGGACCCGGCCATGCGCACGCCGGAACTGAGCCACTTCTTCCCTGCGCTGGAACGTCTGCTGCGGGTTGATCCGCATCAGGCACGGCTGCGCCCGGCGAGTTAAGCTGTGTGGCATGGTGATGGACTTTCGCCGGCGCGGCGCGGTCCATCCTGGGTAGCCCACTGCTGAAGGAAACCGCCATGCCGACACGTCAACTGCGTGAAGAACTGCAGAAGCTGCGCGAGCAGCTGGAGCATGAGCCGCCGCTGAGCGAAGAGCAGCGCGGCGAGTTGGAGACGCTGATCCGGGACATCGAATTGCAGCTGGCCAATGAGGACGCGCTCTCCGACGAGAGCCTGATGGATGGCATCAACCTGGCGGTGGAACGCTTCGAAGTCAGTCACCCGACCCTGGCCGCCACGCTCCGTTCCGTGGTGCAGAGCCTGGCGAACATGGGCATCTGAGCCCCGCGCAGAAACAAAAAACCCGGCCTTGGCCGGGTTTTTTCGTCTTTGCCAGTTACTGGCGCACCAGGCGGCGGTTATCCGCAACCACGGCTTCGCTGCTGCGATAGGGGTTGATGTCCAGCCCGCCGCGGCGCACGTAGCGCGCGTAGACGGTGAGGCGGCTCGGCTGCAGCAGGCGCTGCAGATCGAGATAGATGCGCTCGACGCACTGCTCGTGGAAGTCCTGGTGCTGGCGGAAGGACACCACGTAGGCCAGCAGGCTGGCAGGGTCCAGCGCCGGGCCACTGTAGTCGACCACCAGGGTGCCCCAGTCCGGCTGGCCGGTAACCGGGCAGTTGGATTTCAGCAGGTGGCTGTAGAGCACCTCGTCGACCCGCTGTGCATCGTTGCAACGCAGCAGTTCCGGGCGCGGGTGATCGTAGCTCTCCACGGTCACGTCCAGCTCGTCGACGCAACGCCCCGGCAGGCGGGCGACGCCCTCCTCGGCCACTTCGTCAAGGCTGCGCAGACGCACCGCCACCGGCGCACCGGCAGCTGCCGAGAGATCGCGGACCAGCACCGCCTTCACGGCTTCACGGCTGTCGAACGGGCTCTGGTTCAGCGAGTTCAGGTAAAGCTTGAACGACTTCGATTCGATGATGTTCGGCGAGGCCGCAGGAATGGCGAACTCACCGATGGCGACCACCGGCTTGCCACCCGGGGTCAGCCAGGACAGCTCGTAGCAGTTCCAGATGTCCACGCCCTGGTACGGCAGGTTGCTGCCATCCAGGCCCAGCTCGGCCCACTTGGTGGCGCGACTGATGGGGAACAGCAGCTCCGGCGAATAAGTGGAGACGTATTCGCTGGACTTGCCAAGCGGCGAATGTTCGGCGGGATGCTGCATGACGGAAACCTGCGGAGTCGGATCGGCGCCCGCCCCGGAGTGGCGGGCGCGGCAAGTGTATACAAATGCTCCGGCGCTTTCAGCAGGCAGAGGACGAGACGCCCTCGCGGTGCGGCCTCAGGAGTCCA
Organism: Pseudomonas knackmussii B13; assembly: GCF_000689415.1. Classification (NCBI taxonomy): domain Bacteria; kingdom Pseudomonadati; phylum Pseudomonadota; class Gammaproteobacteria; order Pseudomonadales; family Pseudomonadaceae; genus Pseudomonas; species Pseudomonas knackmussii. The sequence goes on from NZ_HG322950.1 coordinate 3,622,149, forward strand.
CGTTCAGCTTGCCGACCATACCCGCCTGATAGTGGCCAGGAATGTTGCAGGCGAACTCGAGGCCGGTCGCCTTGCTGAAGGTCCAGGTCAGCTCGGCGCTCTTGCCCGGTTCGATCAGCACGCTGTTGGGGTCGTCATGCTTCATGTTCATTTGCGAATGGTCCATGCCGGCCATCTGGCCCATCTGACTCATGTCGTGCTGCATGCCGGTGGGGCTGAGCATGCCCATCTCCTGCATGTGCTGCATTTCCTTCTGGTGCTCGGCATGCATAGCCGCGCTGCCTAGGTTGAACTCATGCAGCAGCTTGCCGTTGTTGTGAATGACGAAGCGCACTGTCTCGCCAGCCTTGACCTGTACGGACTTGGGCTCGAAGTACATGTCGCCGAGCGTGATCTCGACGGTGCGCGTGGCCTGTTCGGCCTTGGCCGGCTTGCCGAAGTCGTAGCCGCGGCCGGCATCGGCCAGCGCCGGTACGGCCAGGCTCGCAGCCAGGCTAAGCAGTGCAGCTCGGAACAGGGAATTCAAGGACATCGGGTGAACCTCGTTGGATTGATCTGTCGCCATCCTGCCCAGTGCCAGCTGCCCGCTGGCTGTCGGGAGGATTACAGTTCTGTCAGCTTGGCGGTGCCGACGGCCTGCCTGGATACAATGTGCCCATACAGCAGCCGCCAGGAGCACTCGCGTTGAAACTCTTGATCGTCGAAGACGAACCTCGCATCGGCCAGTACCTGCGCCAGGGCCTGAGCGAAGCCGGCTATGCCGTCGACCTCAGCACCGATGGCGCCGAGGGCGAGCATCTGGCGCTTTCCGGCGGCTATGACCTGCTGATCCTCGACGTCATGCTCCCCGGCCGCGACGGCTGGCAGATCCTCGCCAGCGTGCGCCAGGCCGGCCAGGGTGTGCCGGTGCTGTTCCTCACCGCCCGCGACGCCGTGGAAGACCGCGTGCGCGGCCTGGAACAAGGCGCCGACGACTACCTGGTCAAGCCCTTCGCCTTCGTCGAACTGCTCGCCCGCGTGCGCACCCTGCTGCGCCGGGGCGGCCAACCGGTGCAGGACACAACGCTGCAGTTGGCCGATCTCGAACTGGACCTGCTGCGCCGCCGCGTACAACGCGCCGGCAAGCGCATCGAGCTGACCGCCAAGGAGTTCGCCCTGCTCGAACTGCTGTTGCGCCGCCACGGCGAAGTGCTGCCCAAGTCGCTGATCGCCTCGCAGGTGTGGGACATGAACTTCGACAGTGACACCAACGTCATCGAGGTGGCGATCCGCCGCCTGCGCGCCAAGGTCGACGACGACTTCCCGCAGCGCCTGATCCACACCGTGCGCGGCATGGGCTACGTGCTCGAAGAGCGGCCGGCATGAGCCTGGGTTCGCGCCTTTCCCTAGGGGTCCGCCTCAGCCTGCTGTTCGCTGCCGCCACCGCGGCCATCTCGCTGCTCGCCGGCGCCCTCTTCAGCCGCGCCAGCGAGGCGCACTTCATCGAACTCGACCGCGAAACCATGGGCAGCCGCCTGCCAGCCTTCCGCGAACTGCTCGCCGACGTCCGCTCGCCTGCCGACCTGGCCACGCACCGGGCCGGCCTCGAGCTCGAACTGACCCGCCACCCGGACCTGGGCATCCGCCTGAGCGGCGCCGACGGCCAACGCTGGCTCGACGAGCCGCCACGCATGAGCGGTGCCGGGGGCGACATGCCGGGGATGGACGACGAGCTCGCCTACCGCGAAATGAATGCCCCGCTGGACCCAGCCGATCCCGACGGGCGCCAGCTCACCCTGGTGCTGGACATCACCCATCACCAGCATTTCCTCCAGCACATGCAGCAACTGATCTGGCTGACCATGAGCCTCTCCGCCCTGGCCACCGCCCTGCTCGGCGCCTGGGCCACCCGCGCCAGCCTGCGTCCGCTGCGACGCATGGGCGAGGTGGCGGCGCAAGTCTCGGCGCAGTCGCTGACCACTCGCCTCGACGCCGCGCGCCTGCCGAAAGAGCTCAGCGGCCTGGCCGACGATTTGAACGCCATGCTCGCTCGCCTGGAAGAAGCCTTCCAGCGCCTGTCGGCCTTCTCCGCGGACATCGCCCATGAACTGCGCACGCCGCTCACCGCCCTGCTGACGCAAACCCAGGTGGTGCTCTCGCGCTCACGCGACGCGGACGAATATCGCGAGGCGTTGCACGGCAACCTGGAGGAGCTGCAGCGGCTGACGGCGATGGTCAACGACATGCTCTTGCTGGCCAAGGCCGATCACGGCCTGCTGGCGCCGCGCCGCGAAAGCCTGGCGCTGGAAGGCGAGGTAGATGCGCTGCTGGAGTTCTACGCGCCGCTGGCCGAAGAAAATGGCATCGAATTGCAGCGCCAGGGCGAGGCACTGCTGCTAGCCGATCGCGGCATGCTGCGCCGTGTGCTAGCCAATCTGCTGGACAACGCCTTGCGCTTCACCGCCGCCGGAGGCGCCATTCGCGTACGCCTGCAACCCGGCCGGATCAGCGTAGAGAACCAGGGCCCGGCGATTCCCGCCGAACAACTGCCGCTGCTGTTCGACCGCTTCCATCACCGCGATCCGGCAGACCGCGACGGACATGGCGTACACGCCGGGCTTGGCCTGGCGATCTGTCGCTCCATCGTGCAAGCCCATGGCGGTAGCATCCGCGCCGAATGCGCGGATGGCTGGACGCGCTTCGTGATCGAATTTCCGCAGGATTCGACGGGCGCCTGAGCAGGCGCCCGTTTCGACTCAGACGAACAGGCGTCCGGCAGCGATCAGCCGCGCGTGGCCGGCGATGCTCACGCGGTCGCCCTGCAGGCGGCACCAGAGTTCGCCGCCGCGCGCCGAGCACTGGTAGGCGCGCAACTGCAACTTGTTCAAGCGCTGCGACCAGTAGGGAATCAGGCCGCAATGCGCGGCGCCGGTGACCGGGTCTTCCTCGATGCCAATGGCCGGGGCGAAGAAGCGCGAGACGAAGTCATAGTCGTCGCCGCGCGCGGTGACTATCACTCCCAGGTACGGCAAGCGCGCCAGGGCGGCGAAATCCGGCTTGCATTGGCGCACCGCCAGTTCGGACTCCAGCAGCACTACCAGGTGACTGTTGTTGCCCAGCACGTCCACCAGCGGCACACCCAGGGCCTGCTCCAGCTCGACGGTGCTGCCGACCTCGCTCGGCGGCTGCGCCGGGAAGTCCAGGGCCAGGTGCGGGTCCTCGCGGAAGACCCGTAGCGGGCCGGATTGCGAGGCGAACTCCAGGCGCTCGCCCGGTTCGCCGTAAATCTCGAAGAGCACGTGGGCCGCAGCGAGCGTGGCATGACCGCAGAGCGGCACTTCCACCGTCGGCGTGAACCAGCGGATGCGCCAGCCGTCCAGCTCATTCACGACGAAGGCGGTTTCCGCCAGGTTGTGCTCGGCGGCGATCTTCTGCATCAACTCGTCGGCGAGCCAGGCGTCGAGGCGATAGACGATAGCCGGGTTGCCGCTGAAAGGTCGGTTGGTGAAGGCATCCACCTGGTGGAAGTCGAGCTGCATGGCGTTCTCCTTGAATTCGCCGGCAGAGGATGCCGGTTCGCGTGCGACGTATCGCCGTACAGTATGTGGCTTTCGCAGCGTAACAGTGGACCGTTCAGCCGCGACCGATGGCGGCGAAACTGCCCGCTGTGAGGCTGGCCAGGGTCTCGGCGCTGAGTTCCACTTCCAGCCCACGGCGTCCGGCGCTGACGTGGATGGTCGGATAGCTGCGTGCGGACTCGTCGATGAAGGTGCGCAGGCGTTTCTTCTGCCCCAACGGGCTGATGCCGCCGACCAGGTAGCCGGTGGCGCGCTGTGCGGCGTTGGGGTCGGCCATGTCGGCTTTCTTCGCGCCGGCGGCGTGCGCCAGGGCCTTCAGGTCGAGGGTGCCGGCCACCGGCACCACGGCCACCAGCAGCTCGCCCTTTTCGGTGGCGGCGAGCAGCGTCTTGAATACGCGGGCCGGCTCCAGGCCGAGTTTCTCCGCAGCCTCCAGGCCATAGGACGGCGCCTTCGGATCGTGTTCGTAGCTCAGGACGCGGTGTTCGGCGCGGGCTTTCTTCAGCAGGTCGATAGCGGGAGTCATGGCGTTCCGTCGGTCATGCGGGGCGATGGCCAAGCATAGCAAGCGGCGACGGCCGAATCCGCCACCCGCACCTGCGCCATCGGCCCTTCACCCGGCCCGCGGAATCGCCTATGGTCGCCACTGTCCCGGGCTCTGCCGGATGCAGCACAAGGCCAACGTCATGACCGACAGCCAGAACAAGAAATACATAGTCGCCCTCGACCAGGGCACCACCAGCTCCCGCGCCATCATCTTCGACCACGACGCCAACATCGCCAGCATGGCCCAGCGCGAATTCGCGCAGATCTATCCGCAGGCCGGCTGGGTCGAGCACGACCCCATGGAAATCTGGGCGACCCAGAGCTCGACCCTGGTCGAGGCCCTGGCCCAGGCCGGCATCGGCTTCGGCGAAGTCGCCGCCATCGGCATCACCAACCAGCGCGAAACCACGGTCGTGTGGGACAAGGCCACGGGCCGGCCGATCCACAACGCCATCGTCTGGCAATGCCGGCGCAGCGCGGCGATCTGCGAGCAACTGCGCCGCGACGGCCTGGAGGACTACATCCGCGACACCACCGGACTGGTGCTCGACCCCTACTTCTCCGGCACCAAGCTGAAGTGGATCCTCGACAACGTCGACGGCGCCCGCGAGCGCGCCCGCAACGGCGAGCTGCTGTTCGGCACCGTCGACACCTGGCTGCTGTGGAAACTCACCGAAGGCGAGGTGCATGTCACCGACTACACCAATGCCTCGCGCACCCTGCTGTTCGACATCCACAAGCGCGACTGGGACGACAAGCTGCTCGCCGCGCTGGACATCCCGCGGGCCATGTTGCCGCAGGTGAAGACCTCCTCCGAGGTCTACGGCCAGGCGCGCGTCGGCGGCCTCGGCGTGCACCGCACCCCCATCGCCGGGATCGCCGGCGACCAGCAGGCCGCTCTGTTCGGCCAGCTCTGCGTGGGGCCGGGCCAGGCAAAGAACACCTATGGCACCGGTTGCTTCCTCCTCATGCACACCGGCGAGAAGGCGGTGAAATCCACCCACGGCCTGCTCACCACCATCGCCTGCGGGCCGCGTGGCGAGCCGCAATACGCGCTGGAAGGCGCGGTGTTCAACGGTGGGTCCACCGTGCAGTGGCTGCGCGACGAGCTGAAGGTGATCGACGACGCCCACGACTCCGAGTACTTCGCGACCAAGGTCAAGGACAGCAACGGCGTCTACCTGGTCCCGGCCTTCACCGGCCTCGGCGCGCCCTACTGGGACCCGTACGCGCGCGGCGCGCTCTTCGGCCTGACCCGCGGGGTCGGCGCCGCCCACGTGATCCGCGCCACCCTGGAATCCATCGCCTACCAAACCCGCGACGTGCTCGACGCCATGCAGCAGGACGCCGGCGAAGCCCTGCGCGCGCTGCGCGTGGATGGCGGCGCGGTGGCCAACAACTTCCTCATGCAGTTCCAGGCGGACATCCTCGGCACGCCGGTGGAGCGCCCGCAGATGCGCGAAAGCACCGCTCTCGGCGCGGCCCTGCTGGCGGGCCTGGCTACCGGCTTCTGGAAATCGCTGGATGAGCTGAAGAGCAAGGCGGTGATCGAACGGGTGTTCCAGCCGCAACTCGACGAAGCCGCCCGCGCGAAGCTCTACGCCGGCTGGAAGAAGGCCGTGGAGCGCACGCGCGGCTGGGCGGCGGAAGACCTGTAGGAGCGGATCTCATCCGCGAAATCCCACACCCCCGTAGGAGCGCGCCATGCGCGCGATTCGCGGCCATGGGCCGCTCCTACAGGGGGACACCGTGCCGCGGGGTTCGACCCCTCCGAAATGACAGCCGCAGCGCGCTGCGGCATCCTTGGGCCTTCGGCCCGGACGCATGAGAGCGCAGATGAACCTGCCACCCCGACAGCAAAGCATCCTCGACCTGGTTCGCGAACGCGGCTACCTGAGCATCGAGGAACTGGCCCAGCAGTTCGCCGTCACCCCGCAGACCATCCGCCGCGACATCAACCAGCTCGCCGAGCAAAGCCTGCTGCGCCGCTACCACGGCGGCGCCGCCTGGGACTCGAGCATCGAGAACACCGCCTACAACACCCGTGCCGACCAGATGCGCGACGAGAAGCAGCGCATCGCCGAAGCGGTGGTCGCGCACATCCCCGACAACGCCTCGCTGTTCATCAACATCGGCACCACCACCGAAGCCATCGCCCGCGCCCTGCTCGGCCACCGCAACCTGAAGATCATCACCAACAACCTGCACGTGGCGGCGACCCTGAGCGCCAAGCCGGACTTCGAAGTGCTGGTCGCCGGCGGCACCGTGCGCAGCGACGGCGGCGTGGTAGGCCAGGCAGCGGTGGATTTCATCCAGCAATTCCGAGTCGACTTCGCCGTGGTCGGCATCAGCGGAATCGACGAAGACGGCAGCCTGCTCGACTTCGACTACCAGGAAGTGCGCGTCTCCCGCGCCATCATCGAGAACGCCCGCCAGGTGCTGCTCGCCGCCGACTCCAGCAAGTTCGGGCGTAACGCCCTGGTGCGCCTGGGGCCGATCGACCTGGTCGACCGCCTCATCACCGACCACGCGCCTCCGGCTGCAGTCGCGCGCCTGCTCGCCCAGCACAAGGTCCAGCTGGAACTCGCCTGACCCCGAAAGTTCATTTTCGAAAACGCGACATTTTCCACGATTTCTCAGCCGCTCCTGCTGGTCACAATTCGTTCACTCGCCTACTATATTTTCGAATTCGAACGCATTCATGTTCATTTTCAGTCAGGAGAAGTCGTCATGAGCCACTCCCACAAGCGCTCCGCTCCCCTGGCTGAGGTCTACGATCTGGCGGTGATCGGCGGCGGCATCAACGGCGCCGGCATCGCGGCGGATGCCGCCGGCCGCGGCCTGTTCGTCTTCCTCTGCGAACAGCACGACTTGGCGAGCCACACCTCCTCCGCCAGCAGCAAGCTGGTCCACGGTGGCCTGCGCTACCTGGAGCACTACGAATTCCGCCTGGTGCGCGAAGCCCTCGCCGAGCGCGAAGTGCTGCTGGCCAAGGCCCCGCACATCGTCCACCCGCTGCGCTTCGTGTTGCCGCACCGGCCGCACCTGCGCCCGGCCTGGATGATTCGCGCCGGGCTGTTCCTCTACGACCACCTGGGCAAGCGCGAGAAGCTGGGCGCCTCGCGCGGACTGCGCTTCGGCCCCGAGAGCCCGCTGCAAAGCGGCATCCGCCGCGGCTTCGAATATGCCGACTGCGCAGTCGACGACGCCCGCCTGGTGGTGCTCAACGCCATGGCCGCCCGCGAGCGCGGCGCCCACGTGCACCCGCGCACCCGCTGCGTCAGCGCACGGCGTAGCAAGGGCCTCTGGCACCTGCACCTGGAGCGCAGCGACGGCAGCCTGCTGTCGATCCGCGCCCGCGCCCTGGTGAATGCCGCCGGACCCTGGGTCGCCAGCTTCCTGCGCGACGAGCTGCACCAGCGCCCGCCCTACGGCATCCGCCTGATCCAGGGCAGCCACCTGGTGGTGCCGCGCCTGTACGAAGGCGACCAGGCCTACATCCTGCAGAACGAGGACCGGCGCATCGTCTTCGTCATCCCCTACCTGCAGCGCTTCACCCTGATCGGCACCACCGACCGCGAATACCTGGGCGATCCGGCGAAAGTCCGCATCACCGAGGAAGAGACGCGCTACCTGCTGGAAGTGGTCAACGAACACTTCAAGCGCCAGCTGCACCGCGAGGACATTCTCTGGAGTTATTCCGGCGTGCGCCCGCTGTGCGATGACGAATCGGACGATCCCTCCGCCGTCACCCGCGACTACACGCTTTCGCTGCAAGGCGCGCCGGGCGAGGCGCCGCTACTTTCGGTGTTCGGCGGCAAGCTGACCACCTACCGCAAGCTCGCCGAAGCGGCGCTGGCGGAACTCGCGCCAAGCTTCCCACGCATGGGCCCAGCCTGGACTGCCCACGCCCCACTGCCGGGCGGCGAGCAGATGGGCACGCCCGAGCGCCTGGCCAATGAAATCGAGCGCGACCACCCTTGGCTGCCGGCCGGCCTGGCACTGCGCTGGGCGCGCAGCTACGGCATGCGCAGCTGGCGGCTACTCGACGGAGTGGAATGCGAAAGCGATCTCGGCGAACACTTGGGCAACGGCCTCTATGCTCGTGAAGTCGACTATCTGTGCCACGAGGAATGGGCCGAGGAAGCCGACGACATCCTCTGGCGGCGCAGCAAGCTGGGGCTGTTCCTCGACGCCGGCGAGCAACAGCGCCTGGGCGAGTACCTGAAGCGCGAGCATCCGCACAAGGCACGCCCACAGGTGGCTTGATGCGCAGGCGGGCGCGTGGATAATGCGCGCCGCCAGCGCCCGGCAGCGGCGCACCCTTAGAGATTCCCGTGGACCTGATACTCAAGGCGACCCTCGGCGCCGGCGTGGTGCTGATCCTCGCCGCGCTGTCGAAGACGCGTAATTACTACATCGCCGGCCTGGTGCCGTTGTTCCCCACCTTCGCCCTGATCGCCCACTACATCGTCGGCAAGAGCCGTTCGCTGGACGACCTGAAGACCACCATCGCCTTCGGCATGTGGTCGATCATCCCCTACTTCGTCTACCTGGCCGCGCTCTACCTGCTGGTCGACCGCCTGCGCCTGGAGCTCTCGCTGGCGCTGGCCGCACTGGCCTGGCTGGTGGCGGCGAGCGTGCTGGTCGGCATCTGGGTGCGCCTGCACTGACTCAGGCGCGGGCGGCCAGCTGGGCCTCGAGTTCGGCAATGCGCGCCTGCAGGCGCTCGCGCTCGGCGCGCACCGGGCCGATGTCTTCGAAGACGCTGATCAGGTGCTCCGGCAGGCCGTCCTGGCGCCGCCGCTGCAGCGAAGTGCGCGCGCGCAGCCAGACATAGCTGCCGTCCTTGCGCCGGCAACGCTTCTCGACCACGTAACGCTCGATCTCGCCGGCCAGCATGCTGCGCAGCAGTAGCAGGTTGCGCTCCAAGTCGTCGGGATGGGTGAGCTGCTGGAAGGTCATGCCGTAGAGCTCGTCGGCGCTGTAACCGAGCAGCTCGCAGAGGCTGCCGTTGACCCGCTGCCAGGTGCCGTCCAGGCCGATGTAGGCCAGCGCGCCCCAGGTCAGCTCGAAGATCGCGCGGAAGCGCTCCTCGCTGTTGCGCAGCTCTTCCTCGGCGGCCATCCGCGCAGTGTTGTCCATGCTGATGCCGACCATCTTCACCGGCCGCCCGGCGCTGTCCTTCACCACACTGGCGCGCGAAGCGATCCAGCGCATCTCGCCGTCGGGCCGGTAGATGCGGAAGTCGTATTCGCAGCCGCTGCCGCTGGCGATGGCCTGGTCGTACATGGCGCGCATGGCGGTCACGTCCTCGGGCGGCAGGTGCTCCCAGAAATCCTGGTTGCGCCTGACCGGCCAGCCATAGACCTCCTCGACGTTCGGCGAGTAGGTGAGTTCGTCGCTGATCAGGTTCCATTCCCAGGTGACGATGCGCGCGCCCTCCTGGGCCAGCTTCATGCGCGCTTCGCTTTCCATGATCTCGGCGGTGTAGCGGCGGCGCACGTCGGTCATCGGCAGCTCGACCGGTGCGGCACCCTGCAGGTCGCGCAGGGCTTCCTCGCCGTAGCGCAGCCAGATCCAGTTGACCTTGAGGAAGGCCGCCAGCTTGCGCAGGTTGTCGTAGTCGATCTCGCCCCCGCGCGTCCACTTGTGCACCGCGGTGCGCGAAATACCCAGCGCGGTACCGACCGCCTGCAGGGTCAGCTTGTGGTGTTCGAGAAGTTCCTTGAGGCGGAAGGCGAAGCTGGTTTCGGTCATGCGCTGTCCTGTCCTGGAGATGCCGAGCCGGCAGTATACACAGCTGTAAACTAGCGGATGACAGGGAACCGGTAGGAGCGAGCTTGCTCGCGAACGGACTCGCTGCGGAGCTGTTCGCGAGCAGGCTCGCCCCTACAAAGAGCCAAACCTTAGAGATCGATCACCAGCCGCGCCGTGCGCGAGCGCGACACGCAGAGCATCAGGCTCTGCTGGGATGCTTTCTCAGCGTCGGACAGGTACTGGTCGAAGTGCTCCGCCTCGCCTTCGAGGATGGCCGTCTCACAGGTGCCGCAAACGCCCTCGCGGCACAGGCACTCCACCTTGGCCGCCTTCACGTTCTCGATGGCCTGGAGGATGGTCATGCCCTCCTCCACCCGCAGCTCGCGACCGGAACGCGCCAGCACCACGGTGAAGGCGGCGCCTTCGGCCGGGGCGGCGGCGAACTGTTCCCAGTGCACGCGCTCATCGGCAATGCCGGCAGCCTTGGCGCCATCGATCACCCCATCGATCAGCGGCTTGGGACCGCACACGTAGAGGTGCGCGCCCTCTTCCAGGCCGGCGAACAGCACCTTGAGGTCGAGCCTGCGATCCAGGCTGTCGATGTAGAAACGCACGTACCTGGCGTGCGGACCGGCTTCCAGGTCGCCCAGGAAAGCGCCGTGTTCCGGGCTGCGGAAGGCGTAGTGCAGCTCGTAGGGCGTGTCGCCGCCTTCCAGGTCGTGCAACTGCGCCAGGAACGGGGTTATGCCGATGCCGCCGGCGATCAGCACGTGGCGCGCCGCGCTCGGGTCCAGGGCGAACAGGTTGTTCGGCGTTGAAATGGTCAGCCGGGTGCCGACTTCCACTTGCTGGTGCATGAAGGCCGAGCCGCCCTTGGACGGCTCCTCCAGGCGCACACCGATCTGGTAGTGACTGAGATTGCGCGGGTCGCTCATCAGCGAGTAGGCGTTGCTGAAGCTGTCGCCCTGCACGATCACGTGGCTGCCGCCGCTGAACGCCGGCAGCGGCTGGCCGTCCTCGCGCACCAGGGTGAAGCGCTTGATCAGGGGAGACGCCTGTTCTATCGCGCTGACCCGGACCTCGAACATCTCGTAGGGATTGCTCATCTTTCACCTCGACCGCAGGGCACCGCTCGTTGAAAGTCAGAAAGGCCGCTTTCAGGCGTCCAGGTGAGCCACAGCGATCAGGTTGTGGAAGTGCGCGATGCCATGCTCGCTGATCCCGCTGCGCTGCTTGTCCACCATGATCCGCCCCTGGCCGCGATAGCCGCGCGACTTCAGGCCCTTCTGCACGCTTTCCACCAGGCGCAGGTCTTCCGGGCGGAAGACGTCGCGGTACCAGTCGATCAGCGCCTGCTGCTCGGGGGTGATGTCCTTGTTCAGGAAGTAGATGTCGTAGTGCTGCAGGGTGGTTTCCGCATCGACCGGGAACTCGTAGATCACGGTCATGAAGTCGCCGCCCGGCGGTGCGTTGAACATGCTGCAAGGCCAGGCCCAGAAGCCCGAGTAGGCAGGGTCGGCGACCGACTCGGCGAGCTTGAACGACTGCTCGGAGGACTTCGCCACGCCATGCTGCAAGGTCCAGTTGCCATGCAGGGTGTGTCCGTACTGGCTGACATCCACCGAGTCGGCGAAGCTCGGGTGCGCCGGCGCGCAGTGGTAGCACTCCAGGTAGTTGTCGACAATGGACTTCCAGTTGGCCGGCGTGCGGGTGACGAAGCGTGCCGCCAGGTGCAGGTCGTCGATCACCGCGCAGGCCTGGCGCATGCGCGCTTCCAGGCCCGGCAACTGCTCTTCGACGCTGCCCGCTTCGGCGTCCATGTTGATGAAGATGAAGCCGGCGTACTCCTCGACGCGCAGCGACACCAGGCCGAAGTCGCCTTTGTCGAAGCCCTGCACCGCGTCGCAGTTGCGCGCGTGGCTCAGCTCGCCGTCGAGCTTGAAGGTCCAGGCATGGTAGGGGCAGGCAATGACGTTCCTGGCCTTGCCGCTGCCTTCGAGCAACTGGTGGCCGCGGTGCGGACAGACGTTGTAGAAGGCACGCAGCACGCCGTCGCGGCCGCGCACGACGATGATGCTTTCGCCGATCACCTCGCGGGTGATGTAGGCGTTGTTCTCCGCCACTTCGCTGCGGTGCGCCACGCAGATCCAGCTGCGGGCGAAGATGGCTTCCTTCTCGTGCTCGAATACCGCCGCGCTCGTGTAGAACTGCGCCGGAATGGTGTACGCCTCTTCGGGGTTGCTGCAGAAATCGGCGGGCAGACGCTGGAAATCGTTCATGAATCAACTCCTCGCTGAGGGGCAGGCCGGCCCCCTTTGTTGTTCTTGTGAGAGATCGATCGACTTCTGGAACCGAGGGCCGCTGTGGTGGAAGTTACGGCCCGATTGTTAACTATCAGATAACGCAAATCCAATGGTTAACAGTCTGCCTGCAACTTTTCCGCGCTGCAAGAGCGCGCAGCAACTGCCGCCAGGCCTACAGATATCCGGACAAGCCCGGTCCGCAACGCCGCAAGGCGCCGGACAGGCTCAGAAGAAGGGGATGCGTGCGGCGATCGACTCGCCCGGCGCGGTCAGAGCTGAGCGACGTGGCCGCTCGCCTGGTGCGCCCGCAGGTAGGGCAACACCGCCGACAGCAGCGGCTCCTTGAAGGCTTCCTGGAAGCGATGCGCCATGCCGGGGATCAGCTTCAGCTCGGAGCCGCGGACATGCGCCGCCACGTGTACGCCGTGCATGACCGGCAGCAGCGGATCGGCGGTGCCGTGGATCACCAGGGTCGGCACGTCCAGGCGGTTGAGCAGATCGACCCGGCTGGGTTCGGCGAGGATCGCCAGCATCTGGCGCTGCACGCCTTCGGGGTTGAAGGCGCGGTCGTAGGACACCGCCGCCTGATGCAGCAGCTGCTGGCGGTCGTCCTTCACCTCCGGGCTGCCGAGCGCGGCAAGCAGGTCGGCCTGCTGCTCCAGGGCCTGTTCGCGGCTGCTCGCTTCACGCCGGGCGAGCAGTTTGAGCAGGCTGTCACTGGGCGCCGGCAGGCCTTCGGCGCCGGAGCTGGTCATCACCAGGGTCAGGCTGGTCACCCGTTGCGGGGCGAGGTCGGCGACATGCTGCGCGATCATCCCGCCCATGCTGGCGCCCAGTACATGAGCGCGCTCGACGTGCAGGGCATCGAGCAGACGCAGCGCGTCCCACGCCATGTCAGTAAGGCTGTAGGGCGCGCTGACCGGCAGGCCGAGGCGGTAGCGGATCACTTCATAGGTGAGATTGGCGCTGGGCGTCGGCACCCGCCAGGCGCTGAGGCCGACGTCGCGGTTGTCGTAGCGGACCACGCGGAACCCCTGCTGGCAGAGCGCCTGCACCACCTCGTCCGGCCAATGGATGAGCTGCCCGCCCAGGCCCATGATCAGCAGCAGTGTCGGGTCCTTGGGCGAACCGATGCTCTGGTAGGCCAGGCGCACGTCGCCCAGGTCCACAGTCTCGGTCGGAACCCGTGGATCGCAACGATCGCTGGCAAAAGCAGAGAGGGGCGCTGAGCATAGAAGTGCCAGCGCCAGCAGAAACGCACGCATGTGAAAATCCGAAATGCAGAATCCCAGTGAAGGCGGATTCTGATGAAATTTCGTACGGCGCTCTGCCACACAACAGTGACACTTTGATGAAAGGCGCTGAGCGGTCGTGACCTTCGGTCAGCTGCGGGCGCTATACCGAGCCCGCAGCCAGCCCCTTATTCACGCTTACGCGGCGCAGGCCGCCAGGCTGGCCAACGCATCGGGATTACTCAGGGCGCGGGTGAGGATGCCCACGTCGCGGCACTTGCGAACGCCGAAGCTCAGCTCCGTATCCACATAATCATCCCTCGAGGGCAGCAGCGAAGCGCCCGATAGCGACGAGGACGGCGCCACCCAGAGACGCTCGCCCAGCCGGTCGTGTGCGTGTTGCAGCACCTCGAACGCCTGGCGCAAGTCACCCGCGCCTTCATTGCGGGCGTCGACCAGACCGAGGGACAGCACCTTGTACGCCGGCAGGCGGTCGAGCACGGCCGGGTACTGATCGGGAGCGCCAACGAGGTCGACATGCAGTCCGTCCACCGGCAGCCCCACGGCGACGCCCAGGTTGTCTTGCAGGCCGCCAAAACAGGCCGCAACCAGCTTCTTCAGAGGGTCGCGCTGCAGCAGGTTGTAGGCGCGCTCGAAGGCGTTTTTCCATGCCTGCGGCAATTCCAACGCCAGGACGGGTTCGTCGATCTGCACCCACTCCACGCCCTGCCCGGCCAGGCGCTGGAAGATCTCGCCGTACACCGGCAGCAGGCGCTCCAGCAGATCGAGCCGGTCAAATCCGGCGTCCTTGCTCTGCCCGAGCCAGAGGTAGCTGATCGGGCCGAGTAGTACCGGCTTGACCTGGTGACCGAGTGCGCGAGCTGCCTCGACCTCCTCGAACAGCGCCTCCCAATCGAGCCGGAAGTGCTGGTCGGCGTCGAATTGCGGAATGGCGTAGTGATGCACGCCATCGAACCAGCGGCCCAAGTCGACGCTCGGCGCAACCTCTCCCGATCGGGATTCGGCAACCACCCCAAAACCCAGGGAATGCGCGAGCACCTGGTCGCCGCCGGCGAAGTCGGCCACCGGCAGCAGGTCGATACCGGCATCCCGCTGCAATTGCCAGCGCGCGGCGAGCTGCTCGCGGTCGTAGCCGAAGCGGGGGAAGCCGAGGGAATGGGCCAGTGCCATGGCGGAAATCTCCAGAAGTGCGAATTGATGCCGCGCATTGTCGACAGCCGCCACCCCATGAGACAAACTCAATCCATTCGCGTTGAAATCAAGTTTTCCTCATGTTGGGTGCAGCGCCATGCTCGAACTTCGTCATCTGAAAACCCTGCACGCCCTGCGGGAAGCCGACAGCCTGGTGGAAGCGGCCGAGCGCCTGCACCTGACCCAGTCCGCCCTCTCCCACCAGTTCAAGGAACTGGAGGACCGCCTCGGGCTGTCGCTGTTCATCCGCAAGACCAAGCCTGTGCGCTTCACCAGCGCCGGCCTGCGCCTGCTGCAGCTGGCCGATTCGGTACTGCCGCAGCTGCGCGCGGCCGAGCGCGACCTGGCTCGCCTGGCCGGGGGCACCGCCGGACGTCTGCACATGGCCATCGAGTGCCACAGCTGCTTCCAGTGGCTGATGCCGACCATCGACCAGTTCCGCGACGCCTGGCCGGAGGTGGAGCTGGACCTGGCCTCGGGCTTCTCCTTCGCCCCGCTGCCGGCGCTGGCGCGCGGCGACCTCGACCTGGTGGTGACCTCGGACCCGGTGGAGATCGCCGGCATCACCTACGTACCGCTGTTCACCTACGAGGCGCTGCTGGCCGTGGACAATCACCACGCACTGGCGGCAAAGCCGTTCATCGTGCCGGATGACCTGGCCAGCCAGACGCTGATCACCTACCCGGTGGAGCGCGATCGCCTGGACGTCTTCACCCGTTTCCTCGAACCGGCCGATGTCGAGCCGGCGCAGGTGCGCACCGCCGAGCTGACCGTGATGATGATGCAGCTGGTGGCTTCCGGCCGTGGCGTCTGCTGCCTGCCGAACTGGGCCTTGCACGAGTACAGCTCGCGCGGTTACGTGACCGCCAAGCGCCTCGGCGAGAAGGGCCTGTACTGCACGCTGTACGCAGCCATCCGCGCAGACATGCTGGACGCGCCCTTCATGCGCGACTTCCTGCTCACCGCCAAGGACACCTCCTTCGCCACCCTAGAAGGGGTCAGCGCGGCCAAGGGCTGAGCGACACGGAAACGAAAAAGGCGGCCCCAGGGCCGCCTTTTTCATGCGTCGCGTACACCTATCAGTAGTAGGCGTTCTCGCGGTTGCTGTGGTCGGTGACGTCACGTACACCGTTCAGCTCCGGGATGCGCTCTTTCAGGGTCTTCTCGACGCCGTCCTTGAGGGTCATCTCGACCGCGCCGCAGCCCTGGCAACCGCCGCCGAAACGCAGCACGGCAATGTTGTCCTCGACCACGTCCACCAGGCTCACCTGGCCGCCGTGGCTGGCCAGACCGGGGTTGATCTCGGTCTGCAGGTAGTAGTTGATGCGCTCGGTGATCGGGCTGTCTTCGTTGACCATCGGCACCTTGGCGTTCGGCGCCTTGATGGTCAGCTGGCCGCCCATGCGGTCGGTCGCGTAGTCGACCACGGCGTCTTCCAGGAAGGGTTCGCTGATGGCGTCGATGTAGGCGGTGAAATCCTTCAGGCCGACCGGGGTGTCTTCCGGCTTCTGCTCGCCCGGCTTGCAGTAGGCGATGCAGGTTTCGGCGTACTGGGTACCGGGCTGAGTGATGAAGATGCGAATGCCGATCCCGGGGGTGTCCTGCTTGGCCAGCAGTTCGGCCAGGTAACCCTGGGCAGCTTCGGTAATGGTGATGGCGCTCATGGCAACTCCTCGCAAACGTGCCGCCAGTGTACGTCATTCGGCCCTGACGGAGAAAGCCCTACTAATTTGGTAGGAATAATTCGCAGTTGGCGTCCGGACACGGGCGCTCCCGGTTTCTGGATCCCCGCGTTCGCGGGGACGACGCAGCGGAAAGCGAATCTTGAT
The DNA here is from genome assembly GCF_000689415.1 of Pseudomonas knackmussii B13. Taxonomy (NCBI): domain Bacteria; kingdom Pseudomonadati; phylum Pseudomonadota; class Gammaproteobacteria; order Pseudomonadales; family Pseudomonadaceae; genus Pseudomonas; species Pseudomonas knackmussii. The sequence continues at coordinate 3,638,588 of NZ_HG322950.1, forward strand.
CCCGTCACTCCCGCGAACGCGGGAGCCCAAAAGACTGCTGCTCCCGCAGGAGGGGCGGGGATCAGAGGTTCTCGTAGCGGTTCATATCGAGGATGCCCGCCTCCACCGGCTCGAATTCGCGCAGGTAGGCGTCGAGGTCGTGGAAGTAGGTCCAGAACTGCGGGTTGCTGCGGCGGATGCCCCAGTGCTCGACGACCTGCTCGAAGCCCGCCTGGTCCTTCGCCTGCTCCAGCGCGCTGACGAAGTCGCCCGCCTCTTCTGCCTTGAGCGAGAACATGAAGTTCGGATAGCTGGAGAGCACGCCCGGGTAGATCGTCAGGGTATCCAGGCCCGGCTGGTAGCGCAGCGACTCTCCGAGCATGAAGGCAACGTTGCTGTGCGCGCGGTTGCGCAGGACCGTATAGATCTCGCGCTTACCATCAGCCATCTCGACGCGCAGCATGGTCGCCTCAGGCAGGAAATCGATCACCTTGAGCCCCGCCGCCGGCCGGCCGGAAAGGCGGCTGAATGCCTGCTCGGCATCTTGCAGCGGGCGCGACACCTGCGGCCGGTAGCAGGCCCCGCTCTGGCACAGGTTGATCGGGTCGGGACGCGCATTGAGGCTGGCGAAGCGGCTCAGCAGCTGGCTGGCGAAAGCGCCCTTGGCGCCGTGTTCGGGCAAACCTAGATCGCTGGGCGCGTCGTTCTCGACGTTCTGGTAATCCAGCCACATCTTCAGCTTGCCGCTGCTCTGGTACCAGTCGTCGAGCAGCTTGGGCCGCTCCGCCACCGGCATCAGGCGCAGGAAGTTCTGCTCGGCGCCGTTGCGGATCAGGTCGAAGTACAGCCGCGTCTGCGCCTGGTGCGAGACGTTGCCGAAGACGTCGAAGTTGACCACCAGCCCGTAGTAGGTGCGTTCGAGCAGCGGGTAATCCATCCACCACATCGTCTGCGGCACGCCGCCGATCAGGCCCTTGCGCACCGAGGCGCTGTCGTACTGGCGGAAGATCGACAGCAGCGCGTTGTCGTTGCCGCGCCAGATGTCCGCCCAGGTCGGCGCCGGCGCATCCTCGTAGGTGTCCAGGCGCAGCGCCTCGTACTCGTTGCGCTTGTCGCGGTAGGCGGTCCACTGCTGCAGCATCTGGCTCATGTCGTCGATCTGCCCGGGCAGCGCCAGCAGCGGCGTGGCCTTGGCCCGATAGACCGGATCGGTGATGTAGAGGTCGTGGTCCGGGTCCTGGAAGAACGTCCAGAAGTTGTCGCGGATCACGTCGGTGGCGATCTGCCCGCGGCATACCGGCCCGCGGATGAAGGTGCGGACGAAGTACTCGGCGTTATCCAGCATAAACTGGTAGCGCGCCCGCGCCGGGATGGCGGCGAAGGTCTCGAAGGGGTTGGCACGATGCTGCAGGCCGTAGCCGGGCACCTTGTCGGTAGTCCAGTCGCCGCTGAAGAACAGCTCGCGGGTGTGCGCCAGCTTGGCCGGGCTCAGCGGATAGGTGATGTGGGTCTTGTGCACGATCACGCCCTGGATCGGCCACAGGCGGTAGTAGAACTCGACGCCGGGGTCGTCGTTGGGACGGCGCGTCGGGATCGGGTCGATGGGCACGCCGCTGGGCGTGCGTGAGCGCACCAGCTGGAAGAAATGCCCCGGCGCGCCCTTGTCCTGGAAGTACAGGTGGGCGAGGAACAGATGTTCGTAGAGCCAGCGCGACACCAGCGTCTCGCGCGCGCCCCGCTGGTTGAGGAAAGTCTCCCAGGCGTTGACCTGGCGCGCCTCAGCGGCGGACGGCAGCCAGGCCTGCTCGTCGACCGGCGCGCCCTCGGCCAGCCATTTCTTCAGGGTGCCGTACTGCTGGTCGCTCAGCCCGCTGACGGCGAAGGGCATGCCACTGCGCGGATTCTTCGCCACGAAGTCGTCGATGCTGTCCGGCGTCGGGCACTGGTTGCTGCGGTTGATCGACAGGTCGAGGCCGTCGGGGATCTTCGCGTTGGGCACCAGCGGGTGGTTGTGGCCCAGGTCGATCATGCGCGCCATCAGCGCCGCCTGGCCGTTGCGCGCGTCGAGCACCGACCAGAAGTCCTTGCGCCGCCAGGCATCGGCGCCATGGGCGTCGAGGAACAAGCGGGTGGTGTCCTGGGCCTTGGTGCGCGAGCCGTTGTACACCGGCAGCTTGTTGGCGCCGCGCTGGGCGCCTTCGGCGGCGCTGAGGTTCAGCTGGCAAGGCGAGTCGTAGCAGGCATGGCAGGCCACGCACTTGTCGGTGAAGATCGGCTGTATGTCCTTGCTGTAGGAAATGTTCGCGGCACGCGCACCGCCGGCAAGCAGCATGAACGCCATGGTCAACGCAAGGGATGCGCGCAAGGACATGTAGGTCTCCCAACCTCGTGAATGGGCGGATTCTAGCGGGTTGGCGAGGATTTTCGGTCAATGAGCGATGGATTCAACATGAATCGCGCTCATGCAAATCCGCCACAAGCTCAAATCTCTTGCAGCTTTGCTATTATCACCGCCCCTTTGTCACAGCCTTTTCCAGGTAGTTCCCATGAAAGATCGTGCCGCTCGCCAGCAAGCCCTACAGCAAGCTCTGAAGGATCGCATCCTGATCCTCGACGGCGGCATGGGCACCATGATCCAGAGCTACAAGCTGCAGGAAGAGGACTACCGCGGCGCCCGCTTCGCCGACTGGCCGAGCGACGTGAAGGGCAACAACGACCTGCTGCTGCTCACCCGCCCGGACGTCATCCAGTCCATCGAGAAGGCCTACCTGGACGCCGGCGCCGACATCCTCGAGACCAACACCTTCAACGCCACCCGCGTATCCCAGGCGGACTACGACATGGAGGAGCTGGTCTACGAACTGAACGTCGAAGGCGCGCGCCTGGCCCGTGAAGTGGCCGACGCCAAGACCGCCGAGACCCCCGACCGCCCGCGCTTCGTCGCCGGCGTGCTCGGCCCGACCAGCCGCACTTGCTCGATCTCCCCCGACGTCAACGACCCCGGCTTCCGCAACGTCACCTTCGACGAACTGGTGGAAAACTACAGCGAGGCGACCCGCGGCCTGATCGAAGGCGGCGCCGACCTGATCCTGATCGAGACCATCTTCGACACCCTCAACGCCAAGGCAGCGATCTTCGCTGTTCAGGGCGTCTTCGAAGAACTCGGCATCGAACTGCCGATCATGATCTCCGGCACCATCACCGACGCCTCCGGCCGCACCCTGTCGGGCCAGACCACCGAGGCCTTCTGGAACTCGGTGCGCCACGCCAACCCGATCTCCGTGGGCCTGAACTGCGCCCTCGGCGCCAAGGAACTGCGCCCGTACCTGGAAGAGCTGGCGACCAAGGCCGGCACCCACGTCTCCGCGCACCCCAACGCCGGCCTGCCGAACGCCTTCGGCGAGTACGACGAGACCCCGGCGCAGATGGCCGAAGTGGTCGAGGAGTTTGCCGCGTCGGGCTTCCTGAACATCATCGGCGGCTGCTGCGGCACCACGCCCGGGCATATCGAGGCCATCGCCAAGGCCGTCGCCAAGTACGCGCCCCGGGCCATTCCCGAGATTCCCAAGGCCTGCCGCCTGTCGGGCCTCGAGCCGTTCACCATCGACCGCAACTCGCTGTTCGTGAACGTCGGCGAGCGCACCAACATCACCGGTTCCGCCAAGTTCGCCCGACTGATCCGCGAGGAGAACTACGCCGAGGCCCTGGAAGTGGCCCAGCAGCAGGTCGAGGCCGGCGCCCAGGTGATCGACATCAACATGGACGAGGGCATGCTGGACTCGAAGGCGGCCATGGTCACCTTCCTCAACCTCATCGCGTCCGAGCCGGACATCTCCCGCGTGCCGATCATGATCGACTCCTCCAAGTGGGAAGTGATCGAGGCGGGCCTGAAGTGCATCCAGGGCAAGGGCATCGTCAACTCGATCTCCATGAAGGAAGGCGTCGAGCAGTTCAAGCACCACGCCCGCCTGTGCAAGCGCTACGGCGCCGCCGTGGTGGTGATGGCCTTCGACGAAGCCGGCCAGGCCGACACCCAGGCGCGCAAGGAAGAGATCTGCCAGCGCTCCTACGACATCCTGGTCAACGAAGTGGGCTTCCCGCCGGAAGACATCATCTTCGACCCGAACATCTTCGCGGTGGCCACCGGCATCGAGGAGCACAACAACTACGCGGTCGACTTCATCAACGCCTGCGCCTACATCCGCGACAACCTGCCCTACGCGCTGAGCTCGGGCGGGGTGTCCAACGTGTCCTTCTCGTTCCGCGGCAACAACCCGGTGCGCGAAGCGATCCACTCGGTGTTCCTCTACTACGCGATCAAGAACGGCCTGACCATGGGCATCGTCAACGCCGGCCAGCTGGAGATCTACGACGAGATCCCGCAGGAGCTGCGCGACAAGGTCGAGGACGTGGTGCTCAACCGCAGCCCGGACGCCACCGAGGCGCTGCTGGCCATCGCCGACAAGTACAAGGGCGGCGGCGCGACCAAAGAAGTGGAAGACGAGGAATGGCGCAGCCATAGCGTCGAGAAGCGCCTGGAACACGCCCTGGTAAAAGGCATCACCACCTACATCGTCGAAGACACCGAGGAGTGCCGGCAGAAGTGCGCGCGCCCCATCGAGGTCATCGAAGGCCCGCTGATGAGCGGCATGAACGTGGTCGGCGACCTGTTCGGCGCCGGCAAGATGTTCCTCCCGCAGGTGGTGAAATCCGCTCGCGTGATGAAGCAGGCCGTGGCCCACCTGATCCCGTTCATCGAAGCGGAAAAGGGCGACAAACCGGAGGCCAAGGGCAAGATCCTCATGGCCACCGTGAAGGGCGACGTGCACGACATCGGCAAGAACATCGTCGGCGTGGTGCTCGGCTGCAACGGCTACGACATCGTCGACCTCGGCGTGATGGTGCCGGCGGAGAAGATCCTGCAGACCGCGCGCGAGCAGAAGTGCGACATCATCGGCCTGTCCGGCCTGATCACCCCGTCGCTGGACGAGATGGTCCACGTCGCCAAGGAAATGCAGCGCCAGGGCTTCCACCTGCCGCTGATGATCGGCGGCGCGACCACCTCCAAGGCGCACACCGCGGTGAAGATCGACCCGCAGTACAGCAACGACGCCGTTGTCTACGTCACCGACGCCTCGCGCGCCGTGGGCGTGGCCACCACCCTGCTGTCCAAGGAAATGAAGCCCGAGTACGCCCGCAAGCTGCGCGAGGAGTACGCCGAAGTCCGCGAGCGCACCGCCAACCGCAGTGCCCGCACCGAGCGCCTGAGCTACGCCCAGGCCATCGCCGCCAAGCCGAAGTTCGACTGGGCCGGCTACCAGCCGCCGGTGCCCTCCTTCACCGGCACCAAGGTGCTGGAAGACATCGACCTCAACGTGCTGGTCGACTACATCGACTGGACTCCCTTCTTCATTTCCTGGGACCTGGCCGGCAAGTACCCGCGCATCCTCACCGACGAAGTCGTGGGCGAAGCGGCTACCACGCTGTTCAACGACGCCCAGGCGATGCTGAAGAAGCTGATCGACGAGAAGCTGATTCGCGCCAAGGCCGTGTTCGGCTTCTGGCCGGCCAACCAGGTCGAGCATGACGACCTGGAGGTCTACGGCACGGACGGTCACAAGCTGGCCACCCTGCACCACCTGCGCCAGCAAACCATCAAGACCGACGGCAAGCCGAACTTCTGCCTGGCCGACTTCGTCGCGCCCAAGGACAGCGGTGTGAAGGACTACGTCGGCGGCTTCATCACGACCGCCGGCATCGGCGCCGAGGAAGTCGCCAAGGCCTACGAGGCCAAGGGCGACGACTACAACGCGATCATGGTCAAGGCCCTCGCCGACCGCCTCGCTGAAGCCTGTGCCGAATGGCTGCACGAGCGCGTGCGCAAGGACTACTGGGGCTACGCCCGCGACGAGCACCTGGACAACGAGGCGCGGATCAAGGAGCAGTACGTCGGCATCCGCCCGGCCCCCGGCTACCCGGCCTGCCCGGACCACACCGAGAAAGGCACCCTGTTCAAGCTGCTCGACCCCAAGGGCACCTCCGGCGTGACCCTGACCGAGCACTACGCCATGTTCCCCGCCGCCGCCGTCAGCGGCTGGTACTTCGCCCATCCGCAGGCGCAGTACTTCGCCGTCGGCAAGGTCGACAAGGACCAGATCGAAAGCTACAGCGCGCGCAAGGGCCAGGAAGTGACCAGCAGCGAGCGCTGGCTGTCGCCGAACCTGGGCTACGACGCCTGATCCCCATTAGCAGGAGAAACACATGAAATACCTCACCCCCGAACAGATGGAAAAACCCCGCAAGCGCCGCCTTCAGAAGAAGCTGCGCCTGGGCGAGTTCAAGGAATTCGGCTTCAGCCTGGAAGTGAACTACAGCGGCGACCTGGATGACGTGCTCGACCAGTGGATCGACTTCGTCGAATCCCAGGGCTGGGTCTTCGTCGGCGGCGCCACCGAAGACGGCGAGTTCACCGGCTACCTGTGCCTGAACGCCGTCGGCAGCCTCAGCGAAGCCGACCGCGAGACCGCCCAGCAGTGGCTGAAAGGCCAGAGCTGGTGCAAGTCCTTCGAACTCGGCGAGCTCAGCGACTGCTGGCACGGCCTGTTCGAGTAAGACCCCACGCCGCCCCGCGTTCGGGGGGCGGCGCTTTGTCTCACCCCCGTCCCCTCGCGGTTGCCTACCGCCCCTCGCTCTGCGAACCTGCGCCCACTCGATTGAAGGATGGGCAACATGGAACACATCACCATCATCGGCAGCGGCTTCTGCGGCACGGCACTGGCCGTGCAATTGCTGACCCGCGCCCAGGGACCGCTGCGCGTCAGCCTGATCAACCGCTCCGGCCGACTGGCCCGCGGGCTGGCCTACGGCACCCGCTCGGCCAGCCACATCCTCAACGTCCCGGCCGAACGCATGAGCCTGTTCCCGGAACGCCCCTCGGATTTCCTCGAATTCGCCCGCCGGCAACTGCCCGAGGCACGCCCCGGCGACTTCCTGCCGCGACGCTTCTACGGCGACTACCTGCAGGACCGCCTCGGCCACGCCATCGCCGAAGCAGCACCCGGCGTGCGCTTCAGCAGCCTGTGCCAGCAGGTAGTGGAACTGGTCGACCAGGGCGATCACCTGCGTTTGCATCTCGATGACGGAGAGCTCCTGGACAGCCGCCAGGTAATCATTGCCACCGGCAACTTCGCTCCGTCCACCCCCGCCGCGCTGCAGAGCCTGGCTGGCGACCCGCGCTACCTGCGCGACCCGTGGCAGGCTGGCGCCCTCGAACAGATTCCGGGCGATGCACGCGTTCTCCTGCTCGGCACCGGACTGACCATGTACGACATGGCTCTGGCCCTGCAGGACCACGGGCACCGCGGCCAGATCACAGCCCTGTCGCGCCGGGCCCTACTGCCCCATGCGCACCGCGACAACGCCCAACATCCGCTGTTGCCCGAGCTGCCGGAAAGTTTCCGGCAGCCAATGCACCTCAACGAACGCGTCAGCAGCCTACGCCGACTGATTCGCGAAGCAGCGAAGGACGGACACGACTGGCGCGACCTGGTTGCAGCCCTGCGTCCGCTGACCCCGCAAATCTGGCAGCAACTGAGCGACATCGAGCGCCGACGCTTCCTCCGCCATCTGCAACCGTATTGGGACGTGCATCGCCACCGTGCGGCGCCACCGGTCGCCCAGCGCATCACTGAACTGCGCGATAGTGGCCAACTGCAGGTTCGCGCCGGCCGGCTGCTCTCCGCTCACGCCGGGGATGATGGCCTGCAGCTGGAATTCCGCCCGCGGGGCCACAGCCGGCCTGTACGCGAACGCTTCGACTTCCTGATCAACTGCACCGGCCCGAGCACGGATCTGCGGAACATCGGCGAGCCACTGCTCGAAGGCTTACTGAAGCGCGGCCAGATCGTGCAAGACGCGAACTGCCTGGGCCTGCACACCGACTCTGAGTACCGTCTGCTCGATGCCACCGGCAAGGCGCAGCCAAACCTATTCCTGCTCAGCCCCATGTTGCGCGCCAGCCACTGGGAAAGCACTGCCGTGCCGGAACTGCGCCAGCACGCCGAACGCCTCGCCATACAGCTGCTGGAGACGAAATGAGCCACCCCCTGCACGGCAGCTGCCACTGCACAAATCTCCAGGTGCATGTCGGCCTGAGCCGCGAACCGCTCGATTACCAGCCCCGCGCCTGCGATTGCGGGTTCTGCCAGGCTCATGGCGCCGCTTACATCTCCGATGCCGCCGGCAGCCTCGCCATCGAATGGCACGAGGAGCCCGGGCGTTACCGGCATGGCAGCCGCAATGCCGAGTTCCTCTTCTGTCGCCAGTGCGGCGTGCTGGTTGCCGTGACCTACGAAGCGGACGGCCGCACCTTCGCCGCCTTGAACGTCCGCGCGCTCGGCAGCGATACGGGCTTCGCCGCCGAGGCGCCGGCATCGCCGCAGCAACTGCCACCCGAACAGCGCATCGAACGCTGGAAAAAACTGTGGTTCGCCGATGTCGTGCTGCGTCCTGCAACTGCAGCAGCACCCGCCTGACCCGACCGGACGCCACGCGGCGTCCTTCCCCATACGCTAGGCTTTTTCCTCAAGGGCAGCGGCCACCGGCACGCCGCCAGCCCAGCCAAGAATCGCCGGATTACCTGCTGCCAGAGACGCCATGCTAGAGCGCCAGCGCCTTCAGAACATTCTCAGCCTGGGTCTGCCGATCATCGGCGGAATGCTTAGCCAGAGCCTGCTCAACCTGGTGGATGCCGCCATGGTCGGCCACCTGGGCGAGAAGTCGCTGGCCGGCGTGGGCATCGGCAGTTACGCGAACTTCGTCGCCATCTCCCTCGTCATGGGCCTGGGTGCAGGCGTCCAGGCCATGGTCGCGCGTCGCCGTGGCGAAGGGCGTATCGATGACCTGGCCAGCCCGCTCAATTGCGGCCTGCTGGTGTCCCTCGGACTGGCCGTACCCATCAGCCTGATCTGCCTGCTGTTTGCCCACCCCATAGTGCGGTTGCTGTCGAGCGACCCGCAGGTGCTCGACATCGGCGTGCCCTACTTCGAGTGGCGCGCGCTCTCGGTGCTGGCGGTGGGCCTGAACTTCTCCTTCCGCGGCTACTGGAACGGCACGCGCCGCTCGGGCATGTACATGCGCACCCTGGTGGTCATGCACCTGGCCAACGCCGGCATCAGCTACAGCCTGATCCACGGCCTGTTCGGCCTGCCGCAGATGGGCGCCATCGGCAGCGGCCTGGGCACCACGCTGGCGCTTTACCTGGGCTCGGCGATCTACGCCTGGATCACCTGGCGCGACGCCCGCGGCCACGGTTTCCTCACCCGACGGCCCAGCGAGCGCGACGTCCGCGTGATGCTGCGCCTGTCGCTGCCCAACTCGCTGCAACAATTCTTCTTCGCCGCCGGCATCACCTTTTTGTTCTGGATCATCGGCCAGGTCGGCACCCGCGAGCTGGCGGTGGCCCACGTGCTGATCAACCTGGCGCTGTTCCTGATCCTGCCCGGAATAGGCCTGGGCATGGCGGCGACCACCCTGGTCAGCCAATGCATGGGCGAGCGCGACTTCGACAGCGCGCACCGCTGGGGCTGGGACGTGGTGAAGGTCGCCGCGTGCGGGCTGGCGTTGCTCGGGACACCGTTCTGGATGTTCCCCGAGGCGATCCTGCGGCTGTTCGTCAGCGACCCGTCGCTGATCGAGCTGGGCCGCGTGCCGCTGACCCTGACCGGACTGGGCATGGTGATAGACGCCACCGCCCTGGTGCTCACCCAGGCCCTGCTCGGCGCCGGCGCCACGCGCACCGTGATGGCGGTCAGCCTGGGCAACCAGTGGCTGTTCTTCCTGCCGCTGGCCTATCTGGTCGGCCCGGTGCTCGGCGGCGGCCTGCTGGCGATCTGGAGCATGCAGATCCTGCAGCGCGGCCTGGCGTCGGCGATCTTCGCGGTGATGTGGCAGAAGCGCCAATGGACCGAAATCGAACTCTGAGCGGGTCTATGCTTGCCCGCAGGCAGGAGGGGCTTTCATGAACGACGATTCGCAGAACAAACCGCCGAGCTTCTGGCAGATGCTGCAAAGCGTGCTCGCCGCCGCCTTCGGCGTGCAGAGTGGGAAGAACCGCACCCGCGACTTCACCTACGGCAAACCCAGCCACTTCATCCTGCTGGGCATCGCCTTCACCCTGATCTTCGTCGTGCTGCTCTATGGGCTGGTGCAGCTGGTGCTGCACCTCGCCGGGGTCTGAACCTAGCGCAGCAGGGGCTGCACCGAGAACTCATAGCGCTTGCGCTCCGGATGCAGCGCCAGGCTGAAGTCGCGGAAGTCGATACCGAAGCCCGGGCGCGCGAGATTGGCCTTCATGCGTGCGGCCTGGCGACGGTCGAGCAGAACGAAGATCGGTATCTGCCGATCCTTGCCGCCGTGGGTAGCGAAGTCGACTCCGGCATCGTAGTCATGCAGCAACACCATCGCCCAGGCACCGAGGCTGAAGTGGCCGGTAGCCGCCACGCTTACGCGGCCATCGACAGTGCTGTCGAGCATCTCCGGGGAGTTGTTCAGCGCACTGAACAGCAGGTCCTTGCCCGGCACGCGGCCGAGCTGCTTGGCCGCGCGCATGGCACCGAAGGCCATCTCATCGTTCGCCGACCAGACCAGCCGCGTCTGCGGGTAGCGCTTGAGCAGCTGCAAGCCCTGCTCGTAGGCCCGCTCGTTGGCCCAGCCGGCATAGACCAACTGCAACAGCCGCGCCTGCGGATACTCCGCCAGCGCCCGGCGCATGCCTTGCTCGCGGAACTGCGAGGCGGGTGTCTGCTTGCTGCCGGAGAACGCCAGCATCTGCAGCGGTGCCCCGCTCGCTTCACCCTGGCGCAGCAACGCCTTGGCCATCAGGTAGCCGGCCGCTTCGTCGTCGGCCACCAGGCTGCCGATCCAGTTCGGGTAGCGCCCGCGGCTGGCGCCGGCGATGCGCTGCTGGTCGGCGGTCAGGGTGCTGTTCACGGCGAACAGGCGCACACCGCTGCCCACCGATAGGCGCAGGATTTCCGGGCCGGCGTAGTTCTCGTTGACGAAGATCAGGTAGTCGGGACGCTGCGTCCCCTGCAGCACTTCGCGGGCTTCGCGAAGCATCTTCTGGGTATCGCGTTCGCCGTAGCGCACCTGCAGCGACATACCCAGGTCGCTCGCCGCGGCCTGCATGAATTGCGTGTAGCTGACCCAGAACGTTTCGTTGGCGCGCCCGGGGTTGAGAAAGACCACCGAAGCCGCCTGGCAGCCCATGGAGAGCAACAGGCCGGCGACCAACACCCAGGATTTACGCAGAAAACTCACTTGCCCTACCCCGACAGTCACAACCGCCGAAGTATAGCCATTTGCCTCTATTGAAAGCCCCCGCCCCTGACCAACGGGGCGGGCAGCGACTTACTGATGGCTGACCCAGTACACCGCGGTGGCGACCACCAGCAGGATCAGGATGAAAGCGGCGCGGGCGTCGATGACGCTGTCGCGGTTGTCGTTGTGGGACTCTTCGCTCATTTCTCCCCCTCTTTTTCTTGCTGTTGTCGGTGGACCCACCAGCAGTTAAGACCAGCCCGGCGATCGCTACAAGGCGCGCCGCGCCCTTCTGCCGGCCCGGCAAACCCGCTAGGCTGGGGCGGTTCCCCGACTGCGACAAGGCATCCCGATGGACTCTCTTTCCCTGCAAGACAGCGCCGCGCCCGAAGGCATCTGCTACGGCTGCGGCGGCGCCAACCCCCATGGCCTGCACATCAAGAGCTACTGGCACGAGGACGGCATCCACGTCATGGCCAAGCACCTGCCCGAGGCCAAGTACACGGGCTGGCCGGAGCTGGTCTACGGCGGCCTGATCGCCATGCTGGTGGACTGCCACTCGAACTGGACCGCCATGGCCCACCACTACCGTTCCGAAGGCCGCGAGCCGGGCAGCCTGCCGCGCCCGGACTGCGTCACCGGCAACCTCGGCATCAAGTTCATCAAGCCGACCCCGATGGGCGTGCCACTGACCCTGCGCGCACGGGTGGACGGCGATCTTGGGCGCAAGACCCGGATCATCTGCGAGGTGTATGCCGACGATGTGCTGACTGCAATCGGCGACTCCATTTTCGTCCGCGTCGATACCGCTCAGCTGGGCGCCCAGGCCCACGGCCGCGACGCCTGAACCACCGCCGGGCGGGCGCATCGCCCTGCCCGCCTGGCGCCGTCGCAGCGGCGGTTCGCCTGGAGCCGCCGCTTAGATCAGAAAGTTCTCGCCATATACTCAAACTTCACTTTTACGAATATTCCCTGACTGGTATCGTGCGCCCCACTCCGCGTGGAGCGCGTTGCCGTGCGCGCTTGGAAGCGCAGTACGCCCGAGCGCTATAGCCTGACAGCAGGAAATTTCATGTACGTATATGACGAATACGATCAGCGGATCGTAGAGGATCGCGTCAAGCAGTTCCGCGATCAGACCCGCCGCTACCTGGCGGGCGAACTGACCGGCGAGGAATTCCGCCCGCTGCGTCTGCAGAACGGCCTCTATATCCAGCGATACGCGCCCATGCTGCGCGTCGCCGTGCCCTACGGCCTGCTCTCCTCGGTGCAGGTACGCAAGCTGGCGCAGATCGCCCGCGACTACGACAAGGGCTACGCCCACATCAGCACCCGCCAGAACGTGCAATACAACTGGCCGGAGCTGGAAGACGTACCGGAAATCCTCGCCGAGCTGGCCACCGTGCAGATGCACGCGATCCAGACCAGCGGCAACTGCATCCGCAACACCACCACCGACCAGTTCGCCGGCGTCGCCCGCGACGAGCTCGTCGATCCGCGCCCCTGGTGCGAGATCATCCGCCAGTGGTCGACCTTCCACCCCGAATTCGCCCACCTGCCGCGCAAGTTCAAGATCGCCGTCAACGGCGCCGTGAGCGACCGCGCCGCCATCGAGGTGCACGACATCGGCCTGGAAGCGGTGCAGAACGCTGCCGGTGAGCTTGGCTTCCGCGTTTCCGTCGGCGGTGGCCTGGGCCGTACCCCGATCGTCGGCAGCTTCATCAATGAATTCCTGCCGTGGCAACACCTGCTGTCGTACCTCGACGCCATCCTGCGCGTGTACAACCGCTATGGCCGTCGCGACAACAAGTACAAGGCGCGCATCAAGATCCTGGTCAAGGCGCTGACCCCGGAAGTCTTCGCCCAGAAGGTCGACGCCGAGTGGGCGCACCTGAAGGACGGCCCAAGCACCCTGACCGAAGCCGAAGTGCAGCGCGTGGCCGCGCACTTCGTCGACCCGGCCTACAAGGCCCTGGAAGACCAGGATGCCGCCCTCGCCCAGCTCGACGCCGAGAACCCCGGCTTCGCCCGCTGGCGCCAGCGCAACACCTTCGCCCACAAGAAGCCCGGCTACGTCGCCGTGACCCTGTCGCTCAAGCCCACCGGCGTGGCGCCTGGCGACATCACCGACAAGCAGCTGGACGCTGTCGCCGACCTGGCCGATCGCTACAGCTTCGGCGAAGTGCGCAACAGCCATAACCAGAACATCATCCTCGCCGACGTCGAGCAGGCGCAGCTGTTCACCCTCTGGGGCGAACTGCGCGAGCAAGGCTTCGCCACCCCGAACGTGGGCCTGCTGACCGACATCATCTGCTGCCCGGGCGGCGACTTCTGCTCCCTGGCCAACGCCAAGTCGATCCCGGTGGCCGAAGCCATCCAGCGTCGCTTCGAGGACCTGGACTACCTGTTCGACATCGGCGACATCGACCTGAACATCTCCGGCTGCATGAACGCCTGCGGCCACCACCACGTCGGCCACATCGGCATCCTCGGCGTGGACAAGAAGGGTGAGGAGTTCTACCAGGTTTCCCTCGGCGGCAGCGCCAGCCGTGACGCGAGCCTCGCGCAGATCCTCGGCCCGTCGTTCGCCCAGGAGCAGATGGCCGACGTGATCGAGAAGATCATCAACGTCTACGTCGAACAGCGCACCGAAGAGGAACGCTTCCTCGATACCTACCGCCGTATCGGCATCGATCCCTTCAAGGAGCGCGTATATGCAGCGAATCATTAAGCACCGCGAAGTGGTCGACGACCGCTGGCACCTGCTGCCCAAGGACGCGACCCTGGAAAGCGTGCCCAACAGCGACGACGTGATCATCCCGCTGAACCTGTGGCTCGAGCACGGCGCCGCCCTGCGCGGCCGCGACGGCGGCCTGGGCGTATGGCTGGACGCGGACGAGGAACCGGAAGCCATCGCCGGCGACCTGGACAAGTTCCAGGTGATCGCGGTGAACTTCCCGGCCTTCACCGACGGCCGTGGTTTCAGCACGGCGCGCCTGCTGCGCGAGCGCTTCGGCTACAAGGGCGAAGTGCGCGCCATCGGCGACGTACTGCGCGACCAGCTGTTCTTCATGCAGAGCTGCGGTTTCGACGCCTACGCCATCCGCGCCGACCGCGACCCGCATGACGCGCTGGCCAGCCTGGACGACTTCAGCGAGGTCTACCAGACCTCGGTGAGCCAGCCGCAGCCGCTGTTCCGCCGCCGCAGCGCCTGATCGGCGCTGCCTCGAAAGGCCCCGCCCAGTGCGGGGCTTTTTCGTTGCTGCCGCAAGCAGAGCTTTTCGTAGGAGCGAGCTTGCGCGCGAACCGCACGGCACGGCGCTCCCCTGTAGGAGCGGCCCATGGCCGCGAATCGCGCGCATGGCGCGCTCCTACATGGATGAAGTGGCGCAAGGACCTTCGCGGATAAATCCGCTCCTACAGGAAGGGACAGAGTCGTCCCGAGATGCCCGTGCATCCGGGACACGTCGTTCGCGAGCAAGCTCGCTCATACAGGGGTGGTTTGTGCGCGGGGTGCACAGAAATGAAAAAGCCCGGCCTGAGCCGGGCTTTTGCACAGCAGCCGCCTTACTCGCCGAAACGCTCGTCGAACAGGTCGAACATCGCCTGGAAGGCCCGGCGGGCGATCTTGGCGTCGTACTGCATCATGCCCGGCACCTGGGCATGCGGGTCGGTGAAGGAGTGCACCGCGCCGCCATAGCTGGTCAGCGCCCAATCCACGCCGGCGTCGGTCATTTCCTTGGCGAAGGCCGGCAGGGAGTCACGCGGCACCAGTGGGTCGGAAGCACCGTCGAGCACCAGCACAGCGCCCTTGATGTTCTTCGCATCGGCCGGGTTCGGCGTATCCAGGGTGCCGTGGAAGGACACCGCAGCCGCCAGCGGCGCGCCGTCACGGGCCAGTTCCAGCGCGCAGCAGCCGCCGAAGCAGAAGCCGAAACTGGCCAGCTTGGTGGTGTCGAGCGGTACTTTTCCGGCTTGCGCCTGCAGGGTCTTGAAGGCGGCCTGCATGCGCTTACGCAGCAGGGCGCGGTCGTTCTTCAGCGGCATCATGGCGGCGCCGGCCTGGTCCGGGCCGTTGGGGCGCACATCCTTGCCGTAGAGATCGGCCACCAGCACCACGTAACCGTGGCCAGCGACCTGACGGGCGACGTCCAGCGCGCCCTGGCTGACGCCCATCCAGTTCGGCGCCATCAGCAGGCCGGGACGCTGCACGCTGCTGGAGGCATCGAATACGAGCTGACCTTCGAAAGAAACACCATCGACTTCGTAGGCGACGGGCTGGACGCTGATCTGACTCATCGGTGATTTCCTTGAGTGGGGGTAGGAAAAGCACAAAGCCCGCAGTAGCGGGCTTTGTGGGAGGTTACTCGCTTAGGCGGAAAGTTCCACCAGCAGCTTGTTCAGACGCCGTACGTAGGCGGCCGGGTCCTTGAGGCTGTCGCCAGCGGCCAGCGCGGCCTGGTCGAAGAGAATGCGTGCCAGCTCGCCGAAGCGGTCTTCGTCGGGCTCGGCATCGAGCTTCTCGATCAGCGGGTGGGCCGGGTTGAACTCGAAGATCGGCTTGGACTCCGGAACCTTCTGCCCGCTGGCCTCGAGGATCTGGCGCATCTGCAGGCCGAGGTCGGCCTCGCCGATGGCAAGGATCGCCGGGGAATCGGTCAGGCGGTGCGAGACACGCACTTCGGCGACTTCGTCACCCAGCGCGGTCTTCAGGCGCTCAACCAGGCCCTCTTTGGCCTTGGCGATTTCTTCCTGGGCCTTCTTGTCCTCTTCCGAGTCCAGGCTGCCCAGGTCCAGGTCGCCGCGGGCGACGTCGACGAACTGCTTGCCGTCGAAATCCGACAGGTAGCTCATCAGCCACTCGTCGATGCGGTCGGTGAGCAGCAGAACCTCGATGCCCTTCTTGCGGAAGACCTCCAGGTGCGGGCTGTTCTTCACCTGGGCGAAGCTTTCGCCGGTAAGGTAGTAGATCTTGTCCTGGCCTTCCTTCATGCGACCCAGGTAGTCGGCCAGCGACACACTCTGCTCGCCGGATTCGTCGCTGGTGGAAGCGAAGCGCAGCAGGCCGGCGATCTTCTCCTTGTTGGCGAAGTCTTCCGCCGGGCCTTCCTTGAGCACCTGGCCGAAGTTCTTCCAGAAGCCCTTGTAGGCCTCGGCGTCGCTGCTCGCCAACTTCTCCAGCATGTCCAGCACGCGCTTGGTCAGCGCCGACTTCATCGAGTCGACGACCGGGCCGGACTGCAGGATCTCGCGGGAGACGTTCAGCGACAGGTCGTTGGAGTCGACAACGCCCTTGATGAAGCGCAGGTACAGCGGCAGGAACTGCTCGGCCTGGTCCATGATGAACACGCGCTGCACGTACAGCTTCAGGCCACGCGGAGCTTCGCGGTGGTACAGGTCGAACGGCGCGCGGCCCGGCACGTAGAGCAGCGAGGTGTATTCCAGCTTCCCTTCGACCTTGTTGTGGCTCCAGCTCAGCGGGTTCTCGAAGTCATGCGCGATGTGCTTGTAGAACTCCTGGTATTCCTCGTCCTTGATCTCGGTGCGCGGACGGGTCCAGAGGGCGCTGGCGCGGTTGACCACTTCCCACTCGACTTCGGCCGGCTTGTCCTCACCGTAATGCTCTTTCGGCAGCTCGATGGGCAGGGCGATGTGGTCGGAGTATTTCTTGATGACGTTGCGCAGGCGCCAGCCGTCGGCGAACTCTTCTTCGCCGCTCTTCAGGTGCAGGACGATGCGGGTGCCGCGGTCAGCCTTCTCGACGGTGGCGACTTCGAAGTCACCCTCGCCTTTCGACGACCAGTGCACGCCCTCGGCTGCCGAAGCGCCGGCGCGACGGGTAAAGACGTCTACCTTGTCGGCGACGATGAAGGCGCTGTAGAAGCCCACGCCGAACTGGCCGATCAGGTGCGAATCCTTCTTCTGGTCGCCCGACAGGTTCTTCAGGAAGTCGGCGGTGCCGGACTTGGCGATGGTGCCCAGGTGCGCGATCACTTCCTCGCGGCTCATGCCGATGCCGTTGTCTTCGAGGGTGACGGTCTTGGCGTCCTTGTCGAAGCTCACGCGGATCTTCAGCTCCGCGCCGCCTTCGAGCAGCTCCGGCTTGGCCAGGGCTTCGAAACGCAGCTTGTCGGCCGCGTCGGAGGCGTTGGAAATCAGCTCGCGGAGGAAGATTTCCTTGTTCGAATACAGGGAATGGATCATCAGGTGAAGCAGTTGCTTCACTTCGGTCTGGAAGCCCAGGGTCTCTTTTTGAGTCTCCACGCTCATTGGTTCTCGCTCCGAGGATGACAAAAGCCGCATCGAACGGCGGATGTCAGCGAGATGGGGGCTTCCTTTGCCTTTTCAAGGGCTTGCCATCGGCACGATCAAGGGGCGAGGAGTTCGACCTGGACTATTTCGTCGGGACGCAGGCTGTAGCTGACCTCTCCCGGGCCGCTGAGAACCTGACGGATGACCAGCCGACCTTCCTGGTCGAGGCCGGTGAAGATGCCCTGGGCGCTGCGCCCGCTCTCGGTGGTCACGCGCATGCTGCGGTTGATGAAGCGTTGCGGATCGGCCTGCAGGCGCTCGATCGGCAACAGGCCATAGGCCGGACGGGGCGCCGGCGCGCGGACCGCAGTCGTCGGCTCGGCCGGTTTGCTCGCCGCCGGGTGCGTAGAACGCTTGGGATAGTGATCGTCGCGCACCGCCCAGCCACGGTTTTCGCTGCGCTGCAACGACAATTCCAGCTGTTCGGCGCGACCATCCAGGGTGAAAGCCACTGGCAGCGCCAGCTCATGACGCTGCAGGTCGACGTGCGGCAAGGGCGACAGCGCCACGACGTTGTCCGGGAAGCGCCGCTCGAGATAGTCGCGCGCCACGTAGGCCAGCGTATCGAGCGAGTCGTAGTGGGTATCCACCACGCCGTTGCGGTAGCGCAGGCGGTCGGTATAGAGCTCGACCTCGCCGGTCAGGGAAGTCCGGTACTCGGTGGGCAGCACCAGGTGGAAGACCCCGCGCAGGCGGTTCGGCGCCTCCGGCTGCAGGTCCAGGTGCAGGCTGTAGCCATGGTTCAGGCGGCGGGCCTCGGGCAGGTCGCTGTCCGGCGCCAGCCAGCTGATTTCCACGTCGGGCAACGGGCCCTTGTCTTCCGGCAGCACGTCCAGGCGCAGTGCGCCCGTAACCGGCTGGCGCAGGCGAATCTGCAATTCGCGGCGGGCGTAGAAGTCATCGCCCTCGCGCAGGCTCAATACGCCGTCGATCAATTCCGCCTGCTGCGGCGCGAAGGGTTTGCCGTCGAGTTCGCCGCGCAGGGCGATGGCCAGGTCCGGCACCACCGTTTCGCTGCGCAGCCATTGCAGGCGCAGGATGGCTTCCAGGCGCGCGCCGTCATGGCTGGCGAGCATGGCCAGGCCGACCACCAGCGGAATGCCGCCCAGCGCGCCGAGCACCACGGCCTTGCGCCCGTAATCCCAGTGGCGCGCGAGGAACAACGGAGCCAGCGGCGGCAGCACGCACGCCAGGCCCCACAGCGGACCGCGTTCGAAGGCGAGAATGATCAGCCAGACGTAGCCGGCGAGGATCAGCAGCAGGCCGGCGAGGATCAGCAGCGTATCCATCGGAGCGCTCCCGCCCGGCTCAGGCGCCGTCGACCTTGAAGTGCGCGCGGGCGGTGGCGATGGGCTCGCCGCGGGTGGTCTGCCAGGCGCTGATGGCGACGTTGGTCACCCGCCGGCCCTGGCGCCAGACCTGGCACTGCGCGTAGGTATCGCGGAAGTGCCCGGCGCGCAGGTAGTCGATGGAGAAGTCGATGATCTTCGGCAGATGCGGCATGTCCATGAACATCAGCAGGTGCAGCATCGCCGCATGTTCCATGAAGCCGGCGATCACGCCGCCATGCAGCGCCGGCAGGGTCGGGTTGCCGATGTTGTCGCGGGCGGCAGGCAGGTGGAAGATCACGTCCTCGCCCAACTGCAGGCAGCGCATGCCGATGAGCCGGGCGTAGGGAATGCTTTCCAGCAGCGGCGCGAAGTCGCTGTTCTGCCGGCACTGGAGTATCAGCTGTTCGAAACTCGACGTGCTCATGCGCCCGCCCCCTTCTCCGCCGTCCGCGCACCCACGCTCTTGCCCAGGCGCATGAAGGTGCCGACCACGTGGGCGATGGGCTGCTCGGGATCGTCCTGGTAGGCGATACCGCGGGTGAAAATGATGTTCGGCGTGACGCGGTAGCACTCGGCGAAGCCGAAGACATCCTTGTGCGGCTCCGCCGGGTGCATGTAGTCGATGCGCAGGTCCAGGGTCGGGCAGATCTCGAACTCCGGCAGCACGCAGAGCGTGGAGATGCCGCAGGTGGTGTCCATCAGGGTGGTGATGGCGCCGCCGTGGATCACGCCGGTTTCCGGGTTGCCGACGATGGCCTCGCTGTAGGGCAGGCGCAGGGTCAGCCCCTTGGCGTCAGCCGCGTGTGCGCTGATGCCCAGCACCTGGCAATGGCGCAGCACCGCGAGAAAGCGCTCGACGCGCTCTAGAAGGAGGGTTTCGCTCATGAGGATCGGGTCGCTGGTTTGCTGAAGCGCGCATCATACTCCGCTGCCAGGAGTCGCAGCAGCGATAAATCACCGGCTTGGCGCAACCTTACATGGAACTTCTAAGACAAGTCTCAACTCCAAGCTGCACGTCCCAGGAATGCCGCACAAGGAGGCTCCACGATGAAAAAGACCCTTACCGTTGCTCTGCTGCTGGCCGCCGGCCTGACCCTCGCCGGTTGCAACAAGAAAGAGGAGCCCAAGGCTCCACCGGCCGCTGAGCAACCAAGCGCCCCGGCTGCCGCGCCGACCACCCCGCCGGCCAACGAAGCCGCTCCGGCCGCCCCGGCCCCGAGCACTCCGGCCCCGGCCGGCGAGGAGCCGAAGCAGCAGTAAGCTCCACCCGTGACGCACTAGGCCCGCATCACAGGCCGTGTGAAAACACGCTGTGAGCAAGGCAAAACAAACGCCCCGACTGGTTCGGGGCGTTTGTTTTTCGGAGGGATCAGCCCATCAACTCGATCAGGCGCCGAGCACCGAGCACCTGGATCGCGCGCTTGAGGTTGTAGGCCTGTACTGCCAGGGCCATTTCCGTAGTAAGTCGGCCGGATCATAGGCCGGGCGTCCAACCTTGCTCGCCTGCGCCTTGCTGAAGCCCAGTCGCTGCAAATCCAACCGCGCCACGTAGGCCTAGATCACGCGGACCAGATGTTCTTCGGGAACCCACTCATCCAGCGACACTGGAAACAAGCTGCCCTGATCACGGCCTTCACCACGGATATAGCCCATGAACGAAAATGCCCGTATCGATCGATACGGGCATTGTCTTTGGCTTGTGCTCAGACGGCTAGGTTTTCACACAGTCTGTGATGCGGGCCTTGTCGTTCTCAGCAGTTGTCTTTTACTGCCTCACCTGTCGGCGAGTGCAACGGAGCCGGCGTCAGGGTCGGCGTGTAGACCATCACCTTGAGCACGTCGGAATGGAACTCGCGCTGGTAGAGGACGCCGACCACGCCGGCACTGACCAGCATGAACAGCCAGGGGTTGATGAACCAGGCCAGCATCCCCAGGCCGAAATAGTAGGAACGCAGGCCCTGGTTGAACTGGTGCGCCGCCATCGAAACCACCCGCGCGGCGCGTTCGGCGAAGGCCTTGCGCTCCAGCTCGCCGACATGCCGTTCGCCGATCAGCGGCGCCGAGCCCACCAGTACCGCGGCGAAGTTGTACTGGCGCATGCACCAGCTGAAGGTGAAGAAGGCGTAGACGAACAGCACCGCGAGGCACAGCAACTTCAGCTCGGACAGGCCGCGGGTCGGCGGCATGACGAACGGCAGGTCGTTCAGCACCGACAGGGTGCGCTCCGCCGAGCCCAGCAGGGTGAGCACGCCGGCGATGATGATCAGGGTGCTGGAGGCGAAGAACGAGGCGTTGCGCTCCAGGTTGCCGATCACGCTGGCGTCGGCCACGCGGTTGTCGCGCAGCAGCAGGCGGCGCATCCAGTCCTCGCGATACAGGTGCAACACGCTGGCCAGGCAGGCGGTGTCGCGTGCCTTCCAGCTTGCATAGCGGGTGTAGCCCACCCAGCAGAGCAGGAACCAGAGCACCGCCAACAGGTTCCACAGGTACTGGATATCGAAGAGATCGACGACGTCGGTCATGGCATTCCTTGAATGCTCCGGGCTGGCCGGAACGGGATTGAGCGGAGTCCGCGGAAAAGGCGCCAGATAGACGCAAGAAGTCGGCGACGAGACACGTGTTATGCGTAAATCGCAGACTTTCCCGTCACTGCGCAGCAAATGCCGGCAGGTTCAGCGCCGGTTCAGTGTTTGGTCAGGTGGCGTTCAGGCAGTCCGCCGGAGAATGACGATCACTGAACCGGAGAGCTCAACCATGTATGTCGAACTGCTGACCAAGACCCTGAAAGACACCCTGCTGACCGTCTCCGAGCGCAACGAACGCGCCGCCAGCACCCTGCTCTACGCAACCTACGGCCAGGCCCAGGACGACTCCGAGCTGATCCTGCAGGTGGTCGTCGATCTGCAGCAGCAGGCAGAGCAGCTGCGCAAGCTAAGCCAGTCGCTGCAATAAGTGGCTCAGTTTTCCGAAGAATCGCTGCTCGCCGTTTCCGAGCCCAGTGGCAGGTGCTCGCGGCGCGGGAACAGGCGCCCATCGGCAGGCGGCGAGATGGCGGGCGGATGCGGCAGGAAACATTGCACCCCCGGATGGCTGGACACGTACTGGCGGGCCGTCTCCAGACAGGCGACGGCCTCTTCTTCGCTGTTGCACACGATGAAGAACGTCCCCAGGAAGACCTTCCATACGGGCGGATCACCATCGATCTGTTCGATCCGGATGTCCATGCGCCAAGCGTAGTCGAGTGCCCGGCGTCGACCGCGCAGTTCATCGGCTGCGCAGCACTGACCTAGACTTCGGCAACCGCCCGGCGCTATCCGCGCCCCGCTTCCGCGGCTCGTCCGGCCGTCCTGCCCCGGTGTTTCCGCCACCTTTGCCGGAGGTCACAGCATGTCCCCTACCCACCCCCGATTCGCGTGTATGTTGCTCGTCGCCTTGCCGCTCGTCGCCACGGCGGCCATGCATCTCACCCCCGCCGATAGCAGCGCAGCCTTCAAGGCCGCAGGGTTCACCCTCAAGGGCAAGGATTGGCGCAGCGATTGCGACGATGGCAGCCCGTCCTATACCCCGGCGAGCCTCGACCAGGTGGCGGATTTCAATGGCGACGGACGCCCCGAGGCGCTCATCAGCGAAGGCGGGACCAATTGCAACGGCGCGACGGGCGCGGGATATCGACTCGTCAGCAAACAGGCCGACGGCAGCTGGAAGCTGGTGACCGGCGGCACCGGCATGGTGACCATCCTGGGCAGCAAGGGCGTCGGCGGCTGGCCGGATATCGAAGTGGGCGGGCCGGGCTTCTGCTTCCCGGTGGAACGCTGGAACGGCAAGGAATACAAGCTGCACGGCTACCAGTACGAAGGCAAAGCGTGCAAACCGTAGGGCGTACAACCGTTAGCGGTTGTACGCTGTGATCGATGGGTTTCGCTGCGCTCAACGCCATCCTACGGGCGATCAATAAACCTCCGGCACCAGCATTTCCCGCGGCGTCGGGATGCGCACGTAATCGGCGTTTCGCTGCCGTGCCGGCAGCTGCACCGCCGGATGCTCGATGTCCTCGTAGGGAATCTGCCCGAGCAGGTGATGGATGCAGTTCAGCCGTGCGCGCTTCTTGTCGTCGGCCTGCACCACCCACCAGCGCGCCTCGGGTATGTGGGTGCGTTCGAGCATGATTTCCTTGGCCTTGGTGTAGGCCTCCCAGCGCCGCCGCGACTCCAGGTCCATGGGGCTGAGCTTCCACTGCTTGAGCGGGTCGTGGATGCGGCTGAGGAAGCGCAGGTGCTGCTCGTCGTCGCTGATCGAGAACCAGTACTTGATCAGCTGGATGCCCGAACGCGCCAGCATGCGCTCGAACTCCGGCACGCTGCGGAAGAACTCCTCGTACTGCTCGTCGCTGCAAAAGCCCATCACCCGCTCGACCCCGGCGCGGTTGTACCAGCTGCGGTCGAACAGCACGATCTCCCCCGCCGCCGGCAGGTGCGAGACGTAGCGCTGGAAGTACCACTGGGTCTGCTCGCGGTCGTTCGGCGCGGGCAGCGCGGCGACCCGGCACACGCGCGGGTTGAGGCGCTGGGTGATGCGTTTGATGACCCCGCCCTTGCCGGCGGCGTCGCGGCCTTCGAAAAGAATCA
Source organism: Pseudomonas knackmussii B13 (assembly GCF_000689415.1). Taxonomy (NCBI): domain Bacteria; kingdom Pseudomonadati; phylum Pseudomonadota; class Gammaproteobacteria; order Pseudomonadales; family Pseudomonadaceae; genus Pseudomonas; species Pseudomonas knackmussii. The sequence goes on from NZ_HG322950.1 coordinate 3,662,154, forward strand.
CCACCTTGTGCCCGCTCTTCACCACCCAGCTCTGCAGCTTCACCAGCTCGCCTTGCAGGCGGAACAGCTCGCGGAAGTAGCGCTGGCGCGCCAGGCGCGTCTCGAAATCATCCAGGGTGCCGGTGGGCAGACCGTCCAGGTCGTAGAGGTCCTGCCACTCCAGTTCGAGCGCTTCGTCGAGATCGTCGAGGGATTCACGGCGAATTCGCTGGGGCAGGGTCTTGTCGTTCAGCAGCATGATCATCGCAGGCAGGAAAGGTTGGGCCGTCAATGGCGCCGTCACTCGGAGGTGACAGTTTGATGACGGAAAAATGTAGTGACGCCTGATGACAAAATCATGACAAATGCGCTTGTGAACGCACGAAAACCTGCGAGCCAGAGCGGTTGGTGAATACCGGACGACTGTAGGAGCGCCTGGCTCAGGCGTCGGCCAGCGGACGCGGCTTGTTCTGGTACTTGAAGGTGCCCGAGGCCGTCGCCACCGTCTCGCCGGCGGCATTGCGCACCTCCGCCTCGCAGAAGGCGATGGAGCGCGTGCGATGGCGCACGCTGCCGAAGGCTTCGAGGACTTCGCCGACATCGCCGCCCGGCCGGAGGAAGCTGGTCTTCATCTCGACGGTCACACAGCCGCGACCCTGCTCGTCGGCGTGGCTGCAGGCCAGCGCCATGGCAACGTCGAGCAGGCTCATGAGCACGCCGCCGTGGGCATTGTTCCAGCCGTTGAGATGCTCGCGCTCCACCCGAAGCACCAGGTGGCCGTCGCCGCCATCCTCCCCCGCCGGCTGGTAGCGGAAATTCAGGTGGTCGAGCAGCGGAATGTCGATGCCACGGAACTGGGTGTAGGACTGCAACTGGGTCGGGTCGATGGGCATGGCTGATCCTGGCAGGAGTGGTTGGCGAGGTGCGGACGAATGAACGCCAGCCCGCATTTCACCCGATCGACCGGATGGCGCGTATCACTCCTTCGGATGAATCGGCGTTTCAGCGACGCTTGTGCTTGAGCGTGCCGGCACTGCGCAATTCCACGGCCTGAACGAAGAGTTCGTCGACCATCAGGCTCGGGATGGGGGTGTCGCTGAGCAGCGACAGGCTCATGCCATCGATGCCGTGGGTGTATTCCAGGCGGGCGACGCCGCACAGCAGGATGCGCTGGTTGAAGGCCGGGCGACCGCGGTCGATTAGCTGCTCGCGGGTCTGTTCGCCGTCCTGGTAGCTGAGCTTCAGGGTCACTGGCTGGTCGCCGGTGCCGGCCAGGTGGAGCCAGGCGGCGACGTTGAAATCGGCACGCCAGCCGCGCCCGAACTTCTTCGGCACGGCCTGCTGGATCAGGTGCGTGGGCACCTGGCCGATGAATTTGCTGTGGGAGGCGGAAGACGACATCTGGCTACGCGGGAACGGGGCTATTGCGGACGACCGAGTCTACGGCAGGGCTTTCAGGGTTGCTGTCGGCACCCTGTAGCAAGTCGTATCGGCCTTGATACACGGCTGCACCCGGCGCGAACGGGCCAGCGCCAGGCGCAACGCCTTGGCGGGGTCAACCGAACAAATCGAAGGAAGGCTGTTTTCGTTCACCGCTGTACATCTGCATCAGGGCCACCGGAGTGGCAGTGGGAGCGACCGGCTGGCTGCCGGCGTCGGCCTGCAGCTTGATCTTTTCCCTGATGCGCTGGGCGATCTCGTTCTCGACCTTCTCCCGATCCGCGGGCGACATGGCGTCGAGCTGGTCCTGGGTGACGTTCATCTCCTTCATGACGCCGTAGCGCAGCTTTTCGCCGGGGCTGAGCTTCATGTAGGCGAGGAAATCGTCCAGGGCGCCGCCGGTGTCGCTGGCGGCCGAGGCGGAGGATGCTACCGCGCCGGCCGAAGCGCCGCTCGTACCGCTCGTCGCGCGGCTATCCGCGGCGCTGCCGGCCTCGGCCAGCAGGCTGGCGAACTCGCTGGCGCCGGCGACGACGCCGCGCACCACCTTGCCGGCGAGGTTCAGCGCACTCAGACCACTGATGATGTTCACGGACGGCACTCCCGGCACGATGGAAACCTCGTATCAGGCAAGAAACACACCAGTTAACAGGGCCTTGTCCGACGCGGGGCGGCCAGGCGGCAAGCGGCAAATCCTTGCCGCCCAGCGGCCGGCGATTGCCGGAGCCGGCACGCAGCTGCCAGGCGCAGGTACGAAAACGCCCGCCCCGGATCGCTCCGGGGCGGGCGTCTGCCGAAGACCTATCGATCAGCCGAAGCGGCCGGTGATGTAGTCCTCGGTCTGCTCCTTGGCCGGCTTGGTGAACAGCGTGTCGGTGTCACCGAACTCGATCAGGTCGCCGAGGAACATGAAGGCGGTGTAGTCCGAGCAACGCGCGGCCTGCTGCATGTTGTGGGTCACGATGACCACGGTGAACTCCTGCTTGAGCTCGGTGATCAGCTGCTCGATGCGCCCGGTGGAGATCGGGTCCAGCGCCGAGGTCGGTTCGTCGAGCAGCAGCACCTGCGGCTTCAGCGCGATGGTGCGGGCGATGCACAGACGCTGCTGCTGGCCGCCGGAGAGGCCCTGGGCGTTGTTCTTCAGCTTGTCCTTCACCTCGTCCCACAGGGCCGCGCCGCGCAGGGCCTGCTCGACGCGATCGTCCATCTCGCGGCGCGAGACTTTCTCGTGGTGGCGAATGGCGTAGGCGATGTTCTCGTAGATGGTCATCGGGAACGGCACCGGCTTTTGGAACACCATGCCGACCTGGCTGCGCAGGCGGTTCATGGAGTAACCGGGGGCCAGGATGTTCTCGCCGTTGAGGATCACCTCGCCGCGCGCTTCCTGCTTCGGGTACAGGGAGTAGATGCGGTTGAAGATGCGCAGCAGGGTCGACTTGCCGCAGCCGGACGGGCCGATGATCGCGGTGATGCACTTCTCCGGGATGTCCATGTTGATGGACTTCAGGGAGCGGTGTTCACCGTAGAAGAACTCCAGGTCGCGAACCTTGATCTTGGTGCGTTCGGCGGTAATGGGGTTGGTCATGCTGGTCATCAGGATGCCCTATTGCGCAAGAGGATGAGACGGGAGGTCAGGCTGAGCATCAGTACGAAGAGCGTCAGCACCAAGGCACCGGCCCAGGCGAGGGCGTGCCAGTCGTCGAAGGGGCTCATGGCGTACTGGAAGATCACTACCGGTACGTTGGCCATGGGTTTGAGCAGGTCGCTGCTCCAGAACTGGTTGCCGAAGGCGGTGAACAGCAGCGGCGCGGTTTCGCCGGTGATGCGCGCCAGCGCCAGCAGGATGCCGGTGACCACCCCGGCGCGAGCGGCGCGCAGGATGATCTGCAGGGTCAGCTTCCATTGCGGCACGCCGAGGGCCAGCGCGGCTTCGCGCATGGTGGTCGGCTGCAGCTGGAGCATCTCGTCGGTGGTCCGCACCACCACCGGGATCACCAGCAGCGCCAGGGCCAGGGCGCCGGCAATGGCGGAGAAGCCGATGCGATGGTCGCTGAGGTAGTTCAGCGGCAGGATCACGCTGGTATAGACGAACAGACCCAGTACGATCGACGGCGCCGACAGCAGGATGTCGTTGATGAAGCGCACCACCATGCCCATGCGGGTGTGGCGGGCGTATTCAGCCAGCCAGATGCCGGCCATCAGGCCGATCGGCGTGCCGATCAGCAGCGCCAGCAGGCTCATCAGCGCACTGCCGTAGAAGGCGTTGGCCAGGCCACCCTCGGTGCCCGGCGGCGGAGTCATCTTGGTGAACAGGTCGAGGTTCAGCGCGCTGACACCGTGGCTGATGGTGGTCAGCAGGATCCACGCCAGCCACATCAGGCCGAACAGGGTAGCGCCGCAGCTGAGAACCATCGCGATGTTGTTCTTCAGCGCACGCATGCGGTAAAGGCTTTCGTTGCCGCTCATCAGAGGCCCTCCTTCTTGGACAGGCGCAACAGCATCAGGCGCGCCGCGGCGAGAACGACGAAGGTGACCACGAACAGCAGGAAGCCCAGGGCGATCAGCGAGGAGCGGTGCAGGTCGGTGTAGGCCTCACTGAACTCGTTGGCGATCACCGAGGCGATGGACGAGCTGGGCATCATCAGCGATGCCGAGAACTGCTGGGAGTTGCCCAGCACGAAGGTCACCGCCATGGTTTCGCCAAGGGCGCGGCCGAGGCCGAGGAAGATGCCGCCGACCACCGCCGAGCGGGTGTACGGCAGGACGATGTCCCAGACCACTTCCCAGGTGGTGTTGCCCAGGGCGTAGGCCGACTCCTTGAGGGTGGTCGGTACGCTGTGGAACACCTCGTTCATCACCGAAGTGATGAAGGGAATGATCATGATCGCCAGGACGATGCCGGCGCTGAGCATGCCGATGCCCAGCGGCGGGCCCTGGAACAGGCCGCCGATCAACGGCAACGCGCCCAGGTAATCGTTGATCCCGGGCGCTAGGTGCTCGGCCATGAACGGGCCGAAGATGAACAGGCCCCACATGCCGTAGATGATCGACGGAATACCGGCGAGCAACTCGACTGCGGCCGCCACCGGCATGCGCAGCCAGGTGGGCGCGAGCTCGGTGAGGAAGATGGCGATGCCGAAACTGACCGGCACGGCGATCAACAGGGCGAGGAAGGAGGTCACCAGGGTGCCGTAGATCGGTACCAGGGCGCCAAACTGGTTGTTCACCGCATCCCATTTGGTGCTGGTGAGGAAGTCCAGGCCAAAGGTCGTGAAGGCCAGGCTGCCGCCCCAGAGGGTGGAGCCGGCGACACCGGCCAGCAGCAGCAGTACGAGGACTGCGGCGCCGAACATGGAATTGCGGAACCAGCGGTCGTGGCGCTGGTCGCGCAAGGCACGGTCCTCCGCCTCTTTGGCGGACTGCAGACTGTCGATGCTCATGGTCTGGGAGGATTGGGTAGACATCGGTTCATCCAAGCAAGCGAACCGCCGCCAAGGAGTGCACTCCCGGGCGGCGGTCCAAGTCATTCACTCGATCAGCGAGCGAAGTCCGACTTCCAGTAGCCTTCGATGCGCTCGACCAGGGACTTCGGCAGAGCGACGTAGTCCAGGGAAGCGGCTTGTTGCTGGCCGTTCTCCAGGGACCACTTGAAGAAGTGGAAGGCCGCAGCGGCCTGCTCAGCGTTCTTCGGTTGCTTGTACATGATGATCCAGGTGGTGGCGGTGATCGGCCACGCGTTGTCGCCCGGAGCGTTGGTCATGATCAGGTTGAAGTCCTTGGCGCTCGACCAGTCGGCAGTGTCGGCAGCAGCCTGGAAGGCCTTGGCGTTCGGCTCGACGAACTTGCCGGCGGCGTTCTTCAGCGAGGCGTAGGACATCTTGTTCTGCAAGGCGTAGGCGTACTCGACGTAGCCGATGGAGTTCTTGACCTGCTTCACGTAGGCGGAAACGCCTTCGTTACCCTTGCCGCCCATGCCAACCGGCCAGGGTACGGTGGTGCCGAAGCCGACCTTTTCTTTCCACTCGGCGCTGGCCTTGGACAGGTAGTTGGTGAAGTTGAAGGAGGTGCCCGAGCCGTCCGAACGGTGTACGACGGTGATCTTGGCAGCCGGCAGCTTCAGGTCCGGGTTCAGCGCGGCGATGGCCGGGTCGTTCCAGTCAGTGATCGAGCCCATGAAGATCTTGCCAAGCACTTCGCCGTCCAGGCGCAGTTTGCCCGGGGCGACGCCTTCGAGGTTGACCACCGGCACGATGCCGCCGATCACGCTCGGGAACTGGCCCAGGCCAGCGGCTTTCAGGTCGTCGGCGGACAGCGGGGCGTCGGAGGCGCCGAAGTCAACGGTAGCGGCCTTGATCTGGGCGATGCCGCCGCCGGAGCCGATCGACTGGTAGTTGATGCGATTGCTGGAGCTCTTGCTGTATTCCTGCGACCACTTGGACAGGACCGGATAGACGAAGCTCGAGCCGGCGCCGGTAACATCGGTGGCATGGGCCAGGCCGGTCAGGGCCATGGAAGCCAGCAGCACAGACAAGCGGGTTTTGCTAAGCAGCATCACGTCAATTCCTCAATATGGGAGGGAGGCTGGGAACGCCCCAGCAGTTGGAAGACGTGATCATTAAATGCTCTTAATGTGACTCTCTTATGACAGTCAGATTAATAATCCGCGTAATGGCCAGCTGATGTCAGCGACGGGCATTGCGGCCCTCCGGATCCCGCGCGCCAGACCGCCCGCGCGCCCTCTCCGGCGTTGCCGATGGGCCTGCATCCACAGGCAGGGGTGGATGCGAAGCGGGGGCCATTGCGCGCCTCCGCATGTCCTTGATGTGACGCCCCCTCCGCCGGCGATGCCCTCCCCGTCGGAGTCGGCACCGCGCGGCGGCATCACCCCTCAGCGCAGTTCGTCGACCAGGCTCGCCAGGGTCGAGAGCACAGCGCCGGCCAGCTTCTTCGCCCGCGCGCCGCTCCAGCCGGTGCGGGCATCGGGCGACAGGTCGTGGTCCTTGAAGGGCATTTCCAGGGTCAACGACAGGCACTGGTAGGTTTCGCCGACGAAGTTGCAGGCCAGCGTCATGTTCGCCTGGCCCGGCTCGTCATGCGGATAGCCATGCACGCTCTGGAACTCGCCGCGCGCTTCCAGCCCCGCGCGGAATGCCTGCTCCAGATGCGCTTGACGCGGGCTGTAGCCGGGGTTGCCCTCGCAGGCGGCGGCGAAGACGTAGGGGATCTCCTCATCGCCGTGTATGTCGAGGAACAGGTCCACGCCGTACTGGCGCATCTGTTCCTGGACGAACAGCACTTCCGGACTCGCCTCGGCGCTTGGCGCCTGCCAGGCGCGGTTGAGGTCGGTGCCTGCGGCATTGGTACGCAGATGGCCGCGGAAGGCGCCGTCAGGGTTCATGTTCGGCACCAGGTACAGCTCGGCCTGTTCGAGCAGCCCGTTGAGCTCCGCGTCATCGCGCTGGCGCAGGCGCTCGATCAGCCCTTCCATGAACCACTCGGCCATGTGCTCGCCGGGGTGCTGCTGGGCGATCAGCCAGAGCTTGCGCTGTGCCTGCGGGTTGCGACGGACGCGCAGCAGCTCGATGTCGCGCCCCTCGATGCTCTTGCCGGTGGCGATCAGCTCGGCGCCGGCTTCCTCGACGGCAGTGCGGATCAGCGCGGCATGGCGCTCGCGGCTGTACGGCTCGAAATAGGCGAACCAGGCCTGCGGCTGCTCGGCGTCGAGGCTGAAGTGCAGCCCTTCCTCGTCGAAGCGAGTGGGTACGCGGAACCAGTCGCGCTGGTCGAAGGAAGCCACCGCGCGGTAGCCCGGCCAGCCGCCCTTGTAGCTCGATTGCCCGGCGTTGGTCAGGCAGAACTCATAGCGCTGGCCCGGCTGCAGGCCGTCGGCGCGGAAGTGGAACCACTGGAAATGCGGGCTCTTCAGGTCGGGGCGCAGCGCCAGACGCACGTTCTGCGGGTTGCTGGCGTCGATGACCTGGATGTTGCCGCTGTCGAAGTCGCAACGAATGTCCATGCGTCCTCCCGGGACTGCGAAAAAAACAGGGCGCTATCTTCCTGCGCCGGGCAGCCGCTGTCACGGCCTCTGACGATCGAAGGCGCTTGGCGGCAGCACTTATATTATGCTCATAATAAAAACAGCAGCGACTCGCCTGGCCAATGGCCGGCCACCCGCTAACCTCGATGCATTCGCCCCTCAACCTGGAGAACTCCCATGAGCGATTACGACGTCATCGTCATCGGCGGCGGTCCGGGCGGCTACAACGCCGCCATCCGCGCCGGCCAGCTGGGCCTGAAGGTGGCCTGCGTGGAGGGCCGCGAAACCCTCGGCGGCACCTGCCTGAACGTCGGATGCATGCCGTCCAAGGCGCTGCTGCACGCCTCCGAACTGTACGAGGCGGCCAGCGGCGGCGAGTTCGCCCGCCTCGGCATCCAGGTCACGCCGAGCCTGGACCTGGCGCAGATGATGAAACAGAAGGACGAGAGCGTGACCGCGCTGACCAAGGGCGTGGAGTTCCTCTTCCGCAAGAACAAGGTCGAGTGGATCAAGGGTTGGGGCCGCCTCGACGGACCGGGCAAGGTGGTGGTCAGCGCCGCCGACGGCTCCAGCAGCAGCCACACGGCGAAGGACGTGATCATCGCCACCGGCTCCGAACCTACTCCGCTGCCGGGCGTGACCATCGACAACAAACGCATCCTCGACTCCACCGGCGCCCTTTCGCTGCCGGAAGTGCCCAAGCACCTAGTGGTGATCGGCGCCGGGGTGATCGGCCTGGAGCTGGGCTCGGTCTGGCGCCGCCTGGGCGCCGAGGTGACTGTCCTGGAATACCTCGACCGCATCTGTCCGGGCATGGACGACGAGACGGCGAAGACCTTCCAGCGCGCCCTGACCAAGCAGGGCATGAAGTTCCGCCTGGGCAGCAAGGTGACCCAGGCCAAGGCCACGGCGAAGCAGGTCAGCCTGCAGGTCGAGCCGGCCGCAGGCGGCGCCGCCGAAGCCATCGAAGCGGACTACGTGCTGGTCGCCATCGGCCGCCGCCCCTACACCCAAGGCCTCGGCCTGGAAACCGTCGGCCTGCAGGTCGACAAGCGCGGCATGCTCGCCAATGAGCACCTGCGCAGCGGCGTGCCGGGCGTCTGGGTGATCGGCGACGTCACCGCCGGCCCGATGCTGGCGCACAAGGCCGAGGAAGAAGCCGTCGCGGTGGCCGAGCTGATCGCCGGCAAGGCCGGCGAGGTCAACTACGACGTCATCCCCGGCGTCATCTACACCTCCCCGGAAGTGGCCACCGTGGGCAAGACCGAGGAACAGCTCAAGGCCGAAGGCCGCGCCTACAAGGTCGGCAAGTTCCCCTTCACGGCCAACAGCCGGGCGAAGATCAACCACGAGACCGAAGGCTTCGTGAAGGTCCTGGCGGACGAGCGCAGCGACGAAATCCTCGGCGTGCACATGGTCGGACCGAACGTTGGCGACATGATCGCCGAGTTCTGCGTGGCCATGGAGTTCGCCGCCGCTTCCGAGGACGTGGCGCGCACCTGCCACCCGCACCCGACCCGCTCCGAGGCCCTGCGCCAGGCGGCGATGGCAGTGGAAGGCTGGGCCATGCAGGCGTGAAAAACCGCTGCGACGCATAGGCGCACCCCGCGACCGCGCCGCAAGCCGCGTCGTAGAAGCCCTGCAGGGGGATTGCCCGGTACATTGCCGGCAATCCTCCTGTTTTTTTAGCGACAACTCTGTTCACAAAAGCGACAACGGCTGTGACTTTCCGTGTGGCTGCAAACATCCATTGGCTGTACGAACGGGCGGATCACGCGGTCCCGCCCCACCTAACAGCGATGGATGAACCACGCAGCGAGTGTAACGCCATGAACGCACCCCTTCGTTTCAACGAGGCTCTGCTGATCACCGGACGAGCCTTCCAGCCCTTCCAATGCGTCACCTGGATCGACCAGGTCGGCGATGGCAGCCTCGACCTCTCGGTCGTCGACCGCACCGGTACCCGCCTGCTCGGCTTGACCCGCATTTCCTCCGCGGACTACTCCGACCCAGCACGCCTGGCCGACCTGCTGACTCAGGCCCGCGAGGAGCTGAATCGCGACGGCTACCGCCTGCAGGAATGGCACATGCCCGAGTGATGCTCCGGCATCCCCAACGAAAAGCCCGGCCCAACGCCGGGCTTTTTCGTTTCCGCCGTTCCTGGCATACCGGCACAGGGTTTGCCTGGCAAGATCCGTGGGGCATATGACATTGAAGCCACCCTCGGCCCGGCGCACACTCGCGCCATTAACGAGGGAGCCCCACCATGGACAAGCCGCGCCGCATCGCCAGCCTGATCTACCCGGACGTCATGAGCCTCGACGTCACCGGGCCGCTGCAGGTGTTCGCCTCGGCGAATGTCGAACGCCAGCGCCAGGGCTTGCCTGCCGCCTATGAAATCCTCGTGCTCGGCGAGCAAGCCGGCCCGGTGCCTACCTCCGCTGGCCTGCGCATTTACGCCGATGCGGCCTGGCGTGAGACGCCCCTTTCCAGCCTCGACACCTTGCTGATCCCCGGTGGCGCCGGCGTCACCGAACAGCGCAGGAACACCGCCCTGCTCGCCTGGCTGCATAGCGCCGAGCGCGAAGTGCGCCGCCTCGGCTCGGTGTGCTCGGGTGCGCTGCTGCTGGCCGCCGCCGGCGTGCTCGACGGGCGTAGCGCCACCACCCACTGGGCGGACGTCGACAACCTGCGCGAGTGCTATCCCTCGGTGCACGTCCAGGGCGACCGCCTGCACACCTACGACCCGAGCCGGCGCGACGGCGACGATCACGTCTTCACCTCCGCCGGTGTCACTGCCGGCATCGACCTCGCCCTCGCATTGGTCGAGGCCGACCTTGGCCGGCCAATCGCCCTCGCTGTCGCACGGCGCCTGGTGATGTTCCTCAAACGCCCCGGCGGCCAGGCGCAGTTCAGCACCTGGCTGACTCCCGAGCCGGTCCGCGCGCCGCGCCTGGCAGCGTTGCTGGAATGGATCCCGGCCAACCTTGGCGCCGATCTCTCGCTGGAAGCCCTGGCCGAACAGGCGTGCATGAGCCCGCGCACGCTCTCGCGGGTATTCATCAGCGAACTGGGCCTGGCGCCGGGCCGCTATGTCGAGAAAGTGCGCCTGGAGGCTGCGCGCGCCCTGCTGCAGGACGCCCAGGCGTCCATCGGCACGGTCGCCCGGCTGTGCGGCTTCGGCCACCCGGAGAACCTGCGCCGCACCTTCCACAAACACCTGTCGGTCAGCCCCCAGGAATACGCCGAACGCTTCGGCCTGCTCGCCGACGCCTGACTCTCCCCCCACAGAAGGACCTCGCCATGCTCGAACTTCGCCCCAACTGCGAATGCTGCGACCGCGACCTGCCGCCAGAAAGCACGGACGCGCGCATCTGCACCTACGAATGCACTTTCTGCAGCGACTGCGCCGAGAACGTACTCGGCGGCAGCTGCCCGAACTGTGCGGGCGAGTTGCTGCAACGGCCGCGGCGCCCGGCGGCGATGCTGGCGAAGGACCCGGCCTCGACCGAACGGGTGCTCAAGCCCGGCGGCTGCCAGCGCTGAGGAAACGACCATGCTCCTGCTGCGCAATGCCGCCCTGCGGCTGCTGTTCCTCGGCCAGGCGCTGTACTGGTCCTGCTCGCTGATCGGCATCACCCTCACCTCGCTGATCGGCGCGCAACTCGCGCCGCTCAACAGCCTGGCTACCCTGCCGCTGGCCCTGCTGGTGCTTGGCAACCTGCTGGCGGTGCAGCCGCTGTCGCTGTTCATGCAGCGCCATGGCCGACGGCCGGGTCTGATGCTCGGCGCCGCCTGCGGGGTAGCCGGCGGGCTGGTCTGCGCCCTGGGTGTGCAAGTCGGTTCGTTCTGGCTGCTGTGCCTGGGCTCGCTGCCGATTGGTGCCTACCAGGCCTCAGCGATGTACTACCGCTTTGCCGCTCTGGAAGCGGTCGGCGAAACACAGAAAGGCCGTGCCAGCGCCTACGTGTTCGGCGGCGGTGTGCTGGCTGCGCTGCTCGCCCCGAGTCTCGCGCTCTGGTCGCGCAACGCCCTGCCGACGCCCTTCGTCGGCGCCTACCTGGCCATCGCCGTGCTTGCGCTGGTCGGCCTGCTGACCATGGCCCGGCTGCGCGAAGGCGCCGCCCCACGTCCGGCCCGCAGCAGCCTGGCGGCCATGCGCGAGCTGCTCGGCCGGCCGCTGGTGCGGGCCGCCATCGCCTGTTCCGCCGCCGGCCACGGGCTGATGATCCTGATCATGAACGCCACGCCCCTGGCCATGCAGTTCTGCGGCCTGCCGCTGAAGGACTCGGTGAGCGTGATCCAGTGGCACATCCTCGGCATGTTCCTCCCGGCCTTCGTCGCCGGCCCGCTGATCGACCGCATCGGCAGCCGCCGCGTGGCCCTGCTCGGCATCGCCATCCTCGCGGCCAGCGCCGGCATCGCCCTGAGCGGCCTGTCCACGGCGCACTTCCTGGTCAGCTCGCTGCTGCTCGGATTGGGCTGGAACCTGCTGCTGGTGGCCGGCACCACCCTGCTCGGCGAAGGCCACAGCGAGGCCGAACGCGGCCAGGCCCAGGGCCTGATGGAACAGGGCAACAGCCTGATGGCGGCGAGCATGTCGCTGAGCTCCGGCGCGCTCATCACCAGCCTCGGCTGGAGCGCGGTGAACCTGCTGGTCTGGCCGGTGCTGCTGCTCGCCCTGACGCTGCTCTGGCCGGTCTGGCGGCGCCCGCTACCGGAGGTATCGGACGCTGCCTGAGCCGGCTCGGCATCAGGCTTCCTCGAAGTGCATCTCCGGCGGCTGCTGGCGGAAACCGCCGGTCAGCAGGCCCAGGTAAATGATGCCAACGGTCAGCCAGGACAGGCCCAGGTAGATCGCCAGGTGGTCGAGGCTGACCATCAGCCAGAGGTCGGCGACCAGGCCAATCAGCGGGAACACCAGGAACAGCACCAGCTCGCGCGGGCCGCGCTGCTTGCCGCCGATCCAGTAGTGGAAGATCACCGACAGGTTCACCAGGCTGAAGGCCAGGAAGGCGCCGAAGTTGATGAACGAGGTCGAGGTGGTCACGTCCATCTCCAGCGCCAGCAGGGCCACCACGCTGCACAGCACGATGCTGCCCACCGGGGTGCCGAAGCGCTCGCTCAGCGTGCCGAAGAAGGCCTTGGGCAGCACGCCGTCGCGGCCCATGGCGAACAGCAGGCGCGAGGCGCTGGCCTGGGCCGACAGGCCGGAGGTGAACTGGCCGACGATCAGGCCGATGAGGAAGAGGCTGACGAACAGGTCGCCGCCGATGTTGCGGGCGATCTCGTAGGCCGCCGAGTCGGCATTCTGGAACTCGATGGACGGGTGCGCGAGCTGCACGAAGTAGCTGGCGGCGATGAAAATGAAGCCGCCGATCAGGGTAATCAGCAGGATGGCGCGCGGGATGTTCTTGCGCGGCTCATGGGTTTCCTCGGTGAGGGTGCTGACCGCGTCGAAGCCGAGGAACGAATAGCAGGCGATGGCCGCGCCGCTCATGATCAACGGGAACTGTACGCCGTCCTTGAAGAACGGCTGCAGCGACCACAGCGGCTTGCTCGGATCGCCCAGCACGTAATGCACCGCCAACACGACGAAGGCCGCGAGAACCAGGAACTGCACCAGCATCAGCACGTTGTTGACGCTCTTGGCCAGGTTCAGGCCGATCACGTTGATCGCCGTGGTCACGCCGATGAAGGCCAGCACCCAGAGCGCCTGCGGCACCGCCGGGAAGGCCGAGTGCAGGTAGGCGGCGCCGATCAGCCAGATGGCCATGGGCAGGAACAGGTAGTCGAGCAGCACGCCCCAACCGGCGAGGAAGCCCAGTTTCGGGCTGATCGACTTGCGCACATAGGTATAGGCCGAACCGGCCACCGGGAAGGCGGCGGCCATGCGCCCGTAGCTGAGCGCGGTGAAGAGCATGGCCACCGAGGCGACCAGGTAGGCCGAGGGCACCAGGCCCTGGGTGGTCTCGGCGAGGATGCCGAAGGTGCCGAGCACGATGATCGGGGTCATGTAGGCGATGCCGAAAAGCACCACCGAACCCAGGGACAGCGTCCGCTTGAGTCGAGCCATTACTGATTACTCCGAGTTGTGGTTGTTATGGCAGAGTCGAAATCGACGCGTGCAAGAGCAGCACCCCTCACCCAGGGCGCTGCTGGCGGGGAAGCTCCCGCCTGTTTCTTTTCGGAAGATCGCTGGCGCGGCCCTGCGCCTTCCGGGGCTCAGCCCGGAATCAGCAGCTCGCGGCGGCCATCGGCGTGCTCGCGCAGCTCGCCCGGCAGGACGAAGCGGCGTTCGGCGAGGTAGCTGTAGTCGCGGCGCGCCTGTTGCAGGCGCTCCAGGTCCAGCTCGACGATCTGCCGGCATTCCTCGCGGCCGGCCTCGCAGATCAGCTGCCCGTACGGGTCGACCACCGCGCTGCCGCCGGCGAATACCAGGCCGTCGTCGCCTTCGCCGACACGGTTGACCATCACCGCGTAGGCCTGGTTTTCCATGGCCCGGCCCATGATCGCGGTGCGGTGGGTGGGGCCGTAGGGGTCCATGTTGCCGTTGGTCACCAGGATCAGCTCGGCGCCGAGTTGGCCGAGGGCGCGGGCGGACTCGGGGAATTCGATGTCGAAGCAGATCACGATGCCCACGCGGATGCCGTTCCACAGGCAGGTGGCGTAGCGGTCGCCGGGGGTGAAGATGCCGCGGTCCGACGCCCACAGGTGCGTCTTGCGGTACTTCAGGGCGATGCCTTCGGGGGTGATCAGCAGCGTGGTGTTGTAGAAGCGCCCGTCAGCGGCCTCGGCGAAGCCAACGACGACGGAAATGTTCTTCTCTCGTGCGGCGCGCTGCACGGCCTGCACGCTCGGGCCGTCGATGGGCTCGGCGACCGCGGCGATGTTGTCCTGGGTGGGGAAGCCGGTCAGCTGGGTCTCGGGGAACACCACCAGCTGGCTGTCGGCAGCACAGGCGTGGATCGCCTCCAGGGTTCGGGCCAGGTTCCAGGCCACATCGCCATCACGGCCGGCCAGTTGCACGAGTTCGACTTTCATTCGGCTTCCTCGGTTTCTTGTCTTGCAGTGACCGGGCGGGGCAAAAGGCTCAGAATGCGCCGGCCGGTGTCAGGCATGCGGCGAGTATGCGGCTCGCCCGGGCGCCGGAGTAATTACGCCCACGTGGTAACCCAACAGGGGTAGAGGCATGAACCTTTCGCTGCAGGACATCGCCTGGCACCGCTCGGTCGGGCAGCTGATCGAGAGCCTGGACCAGCCCAACTTCTGGCTCTCCCTGGTGCGCCTGCTCGGGGAGTATGTGCCTTTCGACAGCTGGGTGGTCCTGCTCTTCAGCAGCGGCCGGCCGCAGGTGTTCGCCGAATGCCCGGGCGAGGACGGCGGCCCCGATCCGCTGTTCCAGGACTACCTCAAGGGCCTCTACCTGCTCGACCCCTTCTACATCGCCAGCCGCGAGCATCCGCGCAGCGGCCTGCAGCGCCTGGCCGACGTGGCCCCGGAATGCTTCGAGCAGACCGACTACTACCAGCGCTACTTCCGCCTCAACGTGGTCGCCGACGAGGTGCAGTTCAACGTCCAGCTCGATGGCGAGCGCACCCTCTGCCTGTCGCTGGGCAGCAAGGGCCGCTTCAACCCCGAACAGATCGCCCTGCTCGACCTGGTCCGCCCCTGGGTGAGCAGCCTGATGCGCCAGCGCATGGCCTTCGAGCGCGAACTGCTGGAAAGCGCGGTAGCCCCGGCGCCGCGCTGGCAAAGCCGCCTGGAAGAAACCGTCGAACGCCTGGAAACCCCGCTGACCGCCCGCGAGCTGGAAGTGGGCCGGCTGATGCTCAGCGGCTGCTCGAGCAAGGAGATCGCCCGCAAGCTGACGATCTCGGCGGAGACCGTGAAGGTCCACCGCAAGCACATGTACAGCAAGCTGGGGATCAAGTCGCAGTCGGAACTGTTCTCGCTGTTCCTGCAGGCGCAGGCCTGATCCGGCGGCGCTCCCCTGCCACCTGTAGGCGCGGATCTCGTCCTCGAAAAATCCCGCAATCGACCACCCGCCCGATCCGGTCCATGCTTGAAGGCAGGAGGTACACCGCCATGACCCTCAGCGTCTTCGACATGTTCAAGCCCGGCGTCGGCCCGTCCAGCTCGCACACCGTGGGGCCCATGCGCGCCACCCGCGAGTTCGTGGAACGCCTGCGTTCGGACCACCTGCTGCACCGCGTAGCGCGGGTCGAGGTGAACCTCTACGGCTCGCTCAGCGCTACCGGCAAGGGCCATGCCACCGACCGCGCCTGTCTGATCGGCCTGCTCGGCATCGACCCGGCGTATGCCGACCCGGCAGCGCTGGCGCCGCTGGTCGACGCCATCTTCGCCGAGCACAGCCTGGCCCTGGATGGCGAACACGTCATCGACTTCAGCCCCGGCCGCGACCTGGTATTCCACGACGGCAGCCTGCCCTCGCACCCCAACGGCATGCACCTGCGTGCCCTGGAGCGCCACGGCCACCTGCTCGCCGAACGCACCTGCTACTCGGTGGGCGGCGGCTTCGTGGTCGACGAGGCCGACTTCAACACCGACCGCGCCCTGCCCGACAATCCCATGCCCCATCCCTTCCACAGCGCCGAGGAACTGCTGCGGCTGTGCCACGCCAATGGTTTCCGGCGCATCAGCGACCTGATGTGGGCCAACGAACGGGCGCTGCGCAGCGAAGCCGAAATCCACGCCGGCCTCGCGCACATCTGGGCGGAAATGCAGGCCTGCGTGCAGCGCGGCCTGGAAACCGAAGGCACCCTGCCTGGCGGCCTCAAGGTGCGCCGCCGCGCGCCCATGCTTTACCGCCGGCTCAACGAGGCCGGCAGCGGCAACCTGATCGCCAGCACCCTGGGCGCCATGGACTGGGTCGACCTCTGGGCCCTGGCGGTGAACGAGGAAAACGCCGCCGGCGGCCGGGTGGTGACGGCGCCAACCAATGGCGCGGCGGGGATTGTCCCGGCGGGGCTGCACTACTACGCCCACTACCAGCCCGACGCGCCCATGGATGCCATCGAGCGCTACCTGCTCACCGCCGCCGCCATCGGCATACTGTGCAAGCTCAACGCCTCCATCTCCGGCGCCGAAGTCGGCTGCCAGGGCGAGGTCGGCTCAGCCTGCGCGATGGCCGCCGCCGGGTTGGCAGAGGTTCTCGGCGGCAGCCTGGAACAGGTGGAGAACGCCGCGGAAATCGGCCTGGAACACAACCTCGGGCTGACCTGCGACCCGGTCGCCGGGCTGGTCCAGGTGCCCTGCATCGAACGCAACGCCATGGCCTCGCTGAAGGCGATCAACGCCGCGCAACTGGCCCTGCGCGGCGACGGCCAGCACCTGGTGTCGCTGGACAAGGCCATCGCCACCCTGCGCGACACCGGGCGCGACATGATGGACAAGTACAAGGAAACCTCGAAGGGCGGGCTGGCGGTGAATGTGATTGCGTGCTGAGGCGCGCCGATTTCTCACCCGGTCTTCCCCGCGAATCGCACGGCACGAATGCCAACCCCGTAGGGCGAATAACCCCGAAGGGGTTATCCGCCATTTTCGTGGTGGGCGGCGGCGCATAACCGCGAACGCGGTTATGCGCCCTACGGCAGATCGGCGCAGGGATTTTCGCGGATGAATCCTGACACCGTCCTCCGGTGCCCACGCCGAACGGCCCCTCTCCCTTCAGGAAGAGGCCGAAACGCCGGCGCATCTGGTAAACACCGTTCGCGAGCAAGAACCAGGCTTACCCCTCGCTCCTACGAAAACGACACCGCATTGCCAAAGACGGGCACCTGCATTTTTGCCACAACCGAAACACCCTTTCTCAGCCCCGGCAAATATCGTTAGCTTGCTTTCTTTTTTGCACACTGCGAGCTACCGTCAACGCCCTTCATCACTAGAAAGACTTCTGAATATCCGCCGGATCCAACCTCGCCCAGGCGCGTTTGCGCGAGGCCTGCCATGCTCTGTCGTGGCCCTTTCGGCTCTCCCCACCGTGATTCGTCCGTCGACTGGAGACTCCATGAACCTGTCGCTGCTCAGCCGCTATGCCTTCTTCGCCGCCTGCGTGCTCTTCACCCTGTTCAGCCTGCCGTTCCTCGGCCATGACTGGGTCTGGCCCTTCACCCTGCTGACCCTCGCCCTCAGCCTGCTCGGCGTCTTCGATCTGCTGCAGGAACCCCACGCGGTGCGCCGCAACTACCCGATCCTCGGCAACATCCGCTACCTGGTCGAGGGCATCCGCCCGGAAATCCGCCAGTACCTGCTCGAAGGCGACAACGACGCCCTGCCCTTCTCCCGCGCGCAACGGGCGCTGGTCTACTCGCGGGCGAAGAACGAGTCCGCCGACAAGCCCTTCGGCACCCTGATCGACGTCTACCAGTCCGGCTTCGAGTTCATCGCCCACTCCATCCGCCCGGCGCCGGTGGCCGACCCCTGCACCTTCCGCGTCGACGTCGGCGGCCCGGAGTGCAAGCAGCCGTACTCGATCTCGATCTTCAACATCTCGGCCATGAGCTTCGGTGCCCTCAGCGCCAACGCCATCCGCGCGCTGAACAAGGGCGCCAAGCTCGGCAACTTCGCCCACGACACCGGCGAAGGCAGCATCAGCCCGTACCACCGCGAGAACGGCGGCGACCTGACCTGGGAGCTGGGCAGCGGCTACTTCGGCTGCCGCAACGACGACGGCACCTTCAGCGCCGAGCGCTTCGCCAGGCAGGCGAAAGACCCGCAGGTGAAGATGATCGAGATCAAGCTGAGCCAGGGCGCCAAGCCCGGCCACGGCGGCATCCTGCCCAAGCACAAGGTCACCCCGGAGATCGCCGCCACCCGTGGCGTGCCGATGGGCCAGGACTGCGTGTCGCCCTCGCGCCACAGCGAGTTCAGCACGCCGAAGGAGCTGCTCGATTTCATCGCCCGCCTGCGTGAGCTGTCCGGTGGCAAGCCGGTGGGCTTCAAGCTGTGCATCGGCCACCCGTGGGAATTCATGGGCATCGCCAAGGCCATGCACGAGACCGGCATCCTCCCCGACTTCATCGTCGTCGACGGCAAGGAAGGCGGCACCGGCGCCGCGCCCCTGGAGTTCACCGACCACATCGGCCTGCCGCTGCGCGAGGGCCTGCTGTTCGTGCACAACACCCTGGTGGGCCTGAACCTGCGCGACAAGATCCGCATCGGCGCCAGCGGCAAGATCGTCAGCGCCTTCGACATCGCCAGTGTGCTGGCCATGGGCGCCGACTGGGCCAACTCGGCGCGTGGCTTCATGTTCGCCATCGGCTGCATCCAGTCGCAGAGTTGCCACACCAACAAGTGCCCGACCGGCGTGGCCACCCAGGACCCGCTGCGCCAGCGCGCGCTGGTGGTGCCGGACAAGGCCGAGCGCGTCTACAACTTCCACCGCAACACCCTCAAGGCGCTGGCCGAGATGGTCGCCGCCGCCGGCATCGAGTGCCCATCGGAACTGGAAGCCAAGCACCTGGTGCGCCGCGTCTCGGCTACCGAGATCCGCCTGTTCTCGCACCTGCATTACTTCCTCAAGCCCGGCGAACTGCTCTCGGGAAATATCGAGGGCGAGTTCTACGAGCGCATTTGGCGCATGGCGCGCAGCGACAGCTTCGCTGCCAACGGGGCTTAAGGAGGCCTTAAGGCGCAGGCCAGAGGCTCTCGCGGCCCAATCGGGCGTTGCCGGATGCAACGCCCGCCTGTTCCGGAGCCTCCTGCGCATGTCCACCGAATACGAAGTCCACGGCCCCCACGACCACGCCGTCGAACACTCCCTTCATCACCCCAAGCGCGACCGCCTGACCGGCAGCATGGCAGTCGCCACCGCGATACTCGCCACCCTCGGCGCGGTCTTCGCCTACCAGAGCGGCTCCACCGAGAGCCTGGCGCTCTACTACAAGAACGCCGAGGCAGTAGCCAAGACCGAGGCGGCCAACCAGTGGGGCTACTACCAGGCCAAGGGCGAGAAGCAGAACCTCGCCGAGTTGGGCGCGACCCTGTCCGCTGGCGACGCGCAGAAAGTCGAGCACTTCGAGCAAGAGAGGCAGAAGTACGCGCTGCAGAAACAGCAGATCCGCGCCCAGGCCGAACAGCAGGAGCGCGAGGTGGCGCACAACGAGGCGCTCAGCGAGCAAGCCCTGCACCAGCACCACCGCTGGGCCCAGGGCATGCTGCTGGTCCAGGTGGCGATTTCCCTGGCCGCCATCTGCTTGCTGACCCGCCGTCGCTGGGTGCAGCTGGCGACCTACGCCGTGGCCGCCGCCGGCACGCTGGTGGGCGCGTCCGCCCTGCTGCACCTGGGCTAGCCGGCCTGCACAAATCTTCCAGACAGGCGCGCGCCGCGGAGTATCCTGACCTGCTCGCGGATTGCGGAGGCGCGCCATGCCCGGCGACAACTGGATCGACCTGCTGCAGGATGCCGACACCGGCATCGAGACGCTGCGCGCGCACTTCAAGGGCCACGCCTACGATCCGCACTGGCACGACAGCTACCTGATCGGCTTCACCGAAACCGGCGTGCAGCAGTTCCGCTGCCGCCAGCAGCGCAACGTCAGCACGCCGGGCAAGGTGTTCTTCCTCGAGCCCGGCGACATCCACGACGGCGACGCGCCCACCGAGGGCGGCTTCACCTATCGCATGCTCTACATCGACCCGCAGTGGCTGGATCGCGAACTGGGCGCGCTCTTCGAGGACGTGCCCAGCGGCTTCCAGCTGAGCGTGCCGCAGATCCTCTTCGACGACTCGCGGTTGGCCGCCGGCATCGACGCCGCCTTCCAGGCCGTGCACGGGCGCGACCTGCGCATCGTCCGCCAGGCCGCCCTCGACGAGTTGCTCGGCGGGCTGACCCGCCGCCTGCAATGGCGCAAGCGCATCGACGACAACCCGCGACTGCCGATGGTGGCGTTGCGCGCGCGGGACTACCTTCACGCCAACCTGATGCGCGACATCGACCTCGACGACCTGGCGCGCGCCGCCGGCTGCGACCGCTTCCGCCTCAGCCGCGCCTTCAAGGAGGCCTTCGGCCTGCCGCCGCATGCCTACCTGATCCAGCTGCGCCTGGCCCGCGCGCGCCAGTTGCTCGGCCGCGGACTGGCGCCGGCGCAGGTCGCCGCCGACCTCGGTTTCGCCGATCAGAGTCACCTCGGCCGCTGGTTCCGCCGCGCCTACGGGGTCACCCCGGCCTACTACCGCACGCGCTGCTCAAAGCTTCCAGACTGAGCGCGCGCCGCCGGCGAGGATGCAAGCTCCCCTCGCACTCGGAGCCTTTCCATGATCCCCGCCCTGCAGCAGTGGCTGCCCTTCCTGCTCTTCGCCTTCGTCGCCGCCATCACCCCCGGGCCGACCAACCTGCTGATCTTCAGCAACAGCGCACGGCATGGCTGGCGTGCAGCGCTGCCGATCATCCTGGGCGGCTGTGTCGGCGCGGCGTTGATGGTGTTGCTGGTGGGATGTGGGGTAGGCGAACTGCTCGTTCGGCTACCGCAAGTGCAGGGCGTCATGGCCGCCGCCGGCGTGCTCTGGCTGACCTGGCTGGCCTGGCAGATCTGGAACAGCCCGCTAAAGGGCCTGGAAGGCGGCGAGCCCACGCGGCGCATGGGCCTGTTCGATGCGCTCAGCCTGCAACTGGTGAATCCGAAGAACTGGACGGTGGGGCTGGCGGTGATCGGCGTCTATGCCGGGCACGGCGACGATCGCCTGCTGCGGGTACAGCTGATGGCGCTGCTGTTCTTCCTGGTGGGTGTGCCCTGCCTGCTGGCATGGGCCGGGCTGGGCGCCGGCAGCGCGCGCCTGCTGCGTTCGCCGCACGCGCTGCAACGGATGAACCGTGGACTCGCCCTGATCTTGCTGGTGTCCGCCTGGGCCGGGGTGCTGGCCTGAGAGCTTAGCGCTGGCTCAGTTGCTGGGTCTTGGACCAATCATCGGGATCGATCTTCCCGACCACCTGCAGCCCACCCTTGCCATCGCTGGCCAGTACCAGCGAGGAGGCGTAGTCCGGGGTGTCGATGTCGTGGTGATCGAGCGCCTGGACCAACTGCTCCATGCACTCGCTGTGGGTCACCAGGATCAGGTTGCGATGGCTGGCCTTGTGCGCCAGCACGTTGTCGAGCAGCTTGCCCTTGCAATCGGCTGCCCACCACTGGTCCGGCTTGACGTTGCCGAACATCAGGTCGGCGGTCTGGGTGGTGCGGGTCAGCGGGCTGGCGTAGATGTCGGCGTTGTCCAGGCCGAAGAAGGTGCGGTAGTCACGGCCGACGGTGCTGGCCATCTCGCCGCCGCGCACGGTGATGCCGTCCTTCGCGCCCATGCAGGGAGCACTGGAGCGGTCGCAACGCTCTGCATGTCGCACCAGCACCACGACATCGCCGTGGCTCCACTGCGCCGCCAGGTCCGCCGGGCCGAGCTGCTTCAGGTCGCGCTCGCCGGAGAAACTCGCCGCGCCGCCCAGGCCAAGCGCGAGTAGGCCGAGCCCGCCCAGCAAGGCAGCCAGGAACGGCCGGGATTTGAACAGGGGGAGTCGCTTGTCACGTCCAGCTTCGGGAGACGACTTCACTTCGCAACTGGCCTCGCGGGCGATGATTCGGAAGGCGCGACCGGCGGCATACCGGATGCTGGGCGCCATCCTGCGCAGGCGAAGGTGAAAACGGCGCGACGGAGATGTGATGAAATTGTGATGATGAGGGACTGGAGGGGGTAGCCGACGGCCGGTCATCCCCCGGCGCACGGGGCGCCGGGGTGGTGTGGGGCTTAGTCGCTGATGCCCTGGATGTCGTTGAAGGTGGACAACAGGGTATTGAGGGCGTCGAGGCTGCGGTCCTTGTCCGGGGTCTTGGCGTGCAGTTCCTTGACCACCTGTTCGACCGCCGCGTTGGCCGCTTTCCAGTCCTCCGGACTCTTGCGCTTGAGCTGCGGCGCGGCTGCATGCCACTTGCCCTGCATCTCGTCGACCTTGGCGCGCGCCGTGGCGAAATCGCCCGTGCCCACGGCATCCAGCGATTCCTCTGCCAGCTTGCCGTAGTCGGAGAGATCGCCCAGCGGGCCCTGCTGGTCGCCTTCGTCCATGCCGCTGGGCGGCGTCGACTCATCGCCCCATGCCAGATTGTGCGTGACCGGGACTGCACCCAACAGCAACGCCAGCAGCGCTGCCGCGAAAACCGTACGCGAAGAAGAACTCATCGTTTCACTCCCGAGCGTGACCATTGCCAGATCAGGAGTGTAGAGGTCGATTTGTCAAAATTGCACGGAATAAGCGTGCAGCCGGCGTTGCGCCCGCTGCGGCGAAAGGCATCGGGACGACTCAGGAATGCAGGTAATAGAGCTTGTTGACGATTACCCAGCCGGCGTCGGTGCGCAGCAGCGAGAGGTAGTCGGTGAAGCGCATGTCCAGGTAGTCGTCGAGCACCTTTACCGCGGCGCTGTCGCCCGTGACGTCCAGGGCTTGGATCTCCCAGGTTGCCTGGCTGCCCTCCTCAGCCGCGCCACCGGCGAGCACTGCCGCAACGAAGTCCTCGAAGCCCAGCCACTCCAGGTCGCCCTGGTAATGGCCGATGACCTTGCAGTCCGGATGGAACGCCCGGCGCAGGCGCTTCTCGTCGGCGAACACCATGCCTTCGACGTAGTCCCGCACCACTTCCCGAATGGCCGCCGCCGCGGCCTGCCCTGAATTGTCGGCCATGATCCCGCTCCTTGATCCGGCCCACCCAGGGCCGGGCATCAGGCAAAACTAGCAGGCTGGCACCCGGGCAAGGCCCGGACCGACGTGCGGCGCCGGTTCAGCGGTTGGTTTGCAGCGCGCGGCGCGCGGTGTGGCGTTCGATGGCCAGGTCGATGAGGCGGCTGACCAGTTCGCTGTAGCTCATGCCGGCGGCCTGCCAGAGCTTGGGATACATGCTGATGCGGGTGAAACCCGGCAGCGAGTTGAGTTCGTTGATCAGCACCTCGCCATCCTCGGTAAGGAACACGTCGACCCGCGCCAGCCCCGAGCACTCCAGCACCTGGAAGGCCTCCACCGCGAGCCGGCGGATGCGCTCGCTGGCCTCGGCGCTGATGTCCGCCGGGACCACCACGCGCGCGGCGTTTTCGTCGATGTACTTGCTGTCGTAGGAGTAGAAGCCGCTGCTCACCACGATCTCGCCGCAACCGCTGGCGACCGGCTCGTCGTTGCCGAGCACCGCGCACTCGATCTCACGGCCCTTCACCGCCGCCTCCACCAGCACCTTGTCGTCGTAGGCCAGGGCCAGCTTCACGGCAGCGTCGTAGGCGGCCTCGTCCTCGACCTTGCTGACACCCACCGAGGAACCCAGGTTGGCCGGTTTGACGAACAGCGGCAGGCCGAGCTGGCGTTGTGCCTCGGCGAAAGGCGTGCGGGCGGCAGTGCGGCGGGTCAGGGTGATGAAGGGGGTGATCGCGATGCCGGCGTCGCGCAGCAGGCGCTTGCTGACATCCTTGTCCATGCAGATCGCCGAGCCCAGCACATCGGAGCCAACGAAAGGCAGGTCGGCCATGCGCAGCAGGCCTTGCAGGCAGCCGTCCTCGCCGAGGGTGCCGTGGACGATGGAGAAGATCACATCGACGTGGTCGAGCAGCTGGCGGCTGCCGGTTTCAACGAGCTGGTGCTCAGCCTTGCCGGGCACCACGGCCAGCTCGCGGTTGGAACGGTTGAGCGCGATCAGCGCCGGGTTCTCCTGGTTGAGCAGGTAGTCGGAGGCGTCGTTCAGGTGCCAGCGGCCCTCCTTGTCGATGCCGATAAGGACCGGCTCGAAGCGCGAGCGATCCAGCGCATCGACGATGTTCTTCGCCGATTGCAGCGACACCTCGTGCTCCGCGGAACGCCCACCGAAAATCACCCCGACACGCAACTTCGCCATGACAACCTCCATCGATCAGAGGGCGCTTCTTACCATGGCATGAGGGATTTTTGTAGGAGCGGACCTTGTCCGCGATGGGCGGGCATGGCCCGCTCCTGAGGGTCGCCGGGGTGCGTGGATTTTCGCGGATGAGATCCGCTCCTACACGACTGCCAGATGCGCCTTGCGCTTGGGCGGTGGGAAGGCAGCATCGAGCCTGGCCAGGTCGTCGGCGTCCAGGCGCAGTTCGAGCGCAGCGGCGTTGTCGCGCACATGGGCCGGATCGACGGCCTTGGGAATGGCGATCACCCCGCCCTTCTGCACCAGCCAGGCCAGGGCCACCCGCGCCGGACTCGCGGCGTGGCGCTTGGCGACTTCGCGCAGCGTGGCATCGTGCAACAGCCCGCCGCCCTGCCCGACCGGGCAGTAGGCCATCAACGGCATGCGCTGTGCCTGGCACCAGGGCAGCAGGTCCCATTCGACGCCGCGCTCTTCCAGGCTGTATTGCACCTGGTTGGTGGCGCAGGCCGTGGTGCCCAGCTCGCGCATGTCGTCGAGGTCGAAATTGGACACGCCCCAACGGCGGATCTTGCCGGCCTCGCGCAGGCGCTCGAAGGCCTCGACGGTTTCCTCCAGCGGGTACTGGCCGCGCCAGTGCAGCAGGTAGAGGTCCAGGCAGTCGGTACCCAGGCGCTTAAGGCTGCGCTCGCAGGCCGCCGGAACACCCCTGTGGCTGGCGTTGTGCGGATAGACCTTGCTGACCAGGAACACCTGGTCGCGACAATCGCGAATGGCCTCGCCGACCACCTCTTCGGAGCCGCCTTCGCCGTACATCTCGGCGGTGTCGATCAGCGTCATGCCCCGCTCGATGCCCTCGCGCAGGGCCGCCACTTCGCGCTTGCGCGCCGCCCTGTCCTCGCCCATGCGCCAGGTGCCCTGGCCGATGGCCGGAACCTTCGCGCCATCGGCGAACTGCACTTCGTTCATGCCTTGCTCCTTACTCGTTCAATGCCAAGGGTCGTAGGTGCCGAAGCTCCACACATGCCCCTCGGGGTCGCGGCAGGTGAAGCCCTGGCCGCCGTAATCCTCGTCGCGAATGTCGATCACCATGCTCGCTCCGGCCTCGAGCGCGCGGCGGTACATGGCCTCGGCGTCGGCCACCACCAGGTACAGGCTCTGGGTGCAGCCGCCGACTTCGGCCGGGCTGTGCATCAGACGGCCGTATTCGTTGTCCACCGCCGAACCGAGCATCAGCATGCCGCTGCCGTCCGGCAGGCACAGCTGCGCGTGGGCGATGCCACCCTCGCCGTCGTCCACCACCAGCTGGCGGCGGAAGCCGAAGGTGTTGCACAGCCATTCGATGGCGGCCGGCGCGTCGCGGTAGCGCAGGCAGGGGATCAGGCTCGGGCGGTGGGACATGGCTCTCTCCAGGGCAGGCGCAAATGCTCACAGAGCATAGCCCTACAGGCGCACGCGCCAGCGACCGTTGAAGGTCAGGCGCAGCACCGCCAGCGGTTCGACGTCGATCGTGTTGAAGCCTTGCGCGCCGGCCCCGATCACGTGGAGCAAGGCTGCTCGCAGGACCGCAGGATGGGTGACCACGACGCTGTGCCCTTCCTCGCAAAAGCCGTCGAGCCAGGCGCCGACCCGCGCACACAACTGGGCCTGCGACTCGCCGCCGTGGGCCGTGCTGTCGGGGTTGCTCAGCCAGTCGGCCAGCGCCTCCGGTGGCAACTCGTCCAGGCCGTGCCCGCGCCAGGCGCCGTAGTCGCAATCGCGAAGCTCATCGAGCACCAGCGCCTCGCCCTGCCAGGCCGCGGCCGTCTGCCGGGCGCGCAGTTCCGGCGCGCAGAGCAGTCGGCGCGGGGCCCTCAGCTCGCCAACGCGCATCGCCAGCGCGGCTTCGTGATCGTGCTCCAGCGCCTCGTCGTCACGGGCGAAGCGGCCTTCGCGCTGCGCCCGGGTACGGGCATGGCAAACCAGACTCATGCGGATCGGCATTGAAATTCACTCCCATTCGGCGACGTCGAGGTTTACACTCCCCGGCGCTCTCGCAGCACATTGCAGCGGAAGGAAGCCGGTTCGAACCCGGCACGGTCGCGCCACTGTATTCGGTCCCTGGACTGAGAGTCAGACCCTTCCCCGCATCCACATCCACTTTCAGGACGCGCAATCCTAGGAGGTTTTCATGGCTCATTCAGCCACCCACGCCGATTCCGGCGTTTCCATTCCCGTCATCCCGTTGGGCGAACTGCTGCCCTGGGCCGTTTTCGGCGGCCTGCTGCTGGTGCTGGCGCTGTACTTCGTCGGCGCCGAACAAGGCGCCACCTCGATGTTCAAGGGTATGTACGTCCACGAGTTCGTGCACGACGGCCGCCACCTGCTGGGCTTCCCCTGCCACTGACCGGGGACACCCACATGACTGGAAAACTCCTGCTGCGCGGGATGCTCGTCGGCATCCTGGCAGGCCTGCTCGCCTTCGGTTTCGCCCGGGTCTTCGGGGAACCGGAGGTCGATCGCGCGATCGCCTTCGAGGAGATGGGCGCGGCCATGCACGAGGTCGAAGAAACGGCCAACGGCGTCGCTGCCCACAACCATGACCACGAAGAAGAACTGGTCAGCCGCGAAGTACAGGCCAGCTTCGGCCTGCTCACCGGCGTGGTGGTGTACAGCGCGTCCATGGGCGGTCTTTTCGCTCTGGTCTTCGCCTATGCCCTGGGCCGCGTCGGTCGCATCGGCCCACGCTCGCTCGGCGCGCTGCTGGCCCTGGCCGCCTTCGTCAGCCTGTACCTGGTGCCGAGCCTGAAGTACCCGGCCAATCCACCGTCGGTGGGCGATCCGGAAAGCATCCAGCGCCGCACCGCGTTGTTCTTCCTGATGATCGCCGTCTCCGTGGCCGCTGCCGCCATCGCGGTGAACTTCGCCCGCCGCCTGATCGCCCGGCACGGCGCCTGGACCGGCGCACTCGCCGGCGTAGCGCTGTACCTGCTGGTGTGCGCCGTCGCCGCCGGCCTGTTCCCCGCCGTGCGCGAAGTGCCGGCGGACTTCCCCGCCGACCTGCTCTGGCAGTTCCGCCTGGTTTCGCTGGGCATCCAGGCGATCCTCTGGAGCACCCTCGGGCTCGTCTTCGGCTGGTGGGTAGAGCGCAGCCTGGTCCGTCCGGGCCGCTACGCCCTGGCCTGAAACCTCTTCCCACGCTCACGGGCCTCTTCGGAGGCCCTCTTTTTGCGTCCCTCGCCGTGTGATCCAGCCACTTCCCTGCGGCAGGCTTTTCGCTATCATCGGCGCCTCCACTGATCGCGATAAGGACGTCCCATGTCAGTCTCCTCCCTGGTAACCGTTGCCATCCTGGCCGCCCTGCTGTTTGGCGCGATCGGCGCCTACAACCGCCTGGTGAGCCTGCGCGCACGTTACAAGAACGCCTTCGCGCAGATCGAGGTGCAGCTCAAGCGCCGCTACGACCTGATTCCCAACCTGGTGGAAACCGCCAAGGCCTACCTCAAGCACGAGCGCGAAACCCTGGAAGCCGTGATCGCCGCGCGCAACGCCGCAGTGGCCGGGCTCAAGGCCGCCGCCGCGCACCCCGGCGAAGCTGCTGGCGTGGCGCAGCTGACCAGCGCCGAAGGCGCGCTGGGTGGCGCCCTGGGCCGGCTCAACGTGACCATGGAGGCCTACCCGGACCTCAAGGCCTCGCAGAACATGCAGCAGCTCACCGAGGAGCTGTCGAGCACTGAGAACAAGGTCGCCTTCGCCCGCCAGGCCTACAACGACGCGGTGATGGAGTACAACACCTACCGCCAGTCCTTCCCCGCCGTGCTGCTGGCGCCGACCTTCGGCCACAAGACCGACGCCGCCCTGCTCGAATTCGCCGACAGCAAGCAGATCCAGGACGCTCCCAAGGTCACCTTCTGACGACCGGAGCCGCCGATGAACTTTTTCCAGCACCAGGACCGCGCCCGCCGCCAGACCGGGCGCCTGGTCCTGCTCCTGGCCATCGCAGTGACCTGCCTGGTGAGCATCACCACGCTGGTGCTCGGCTGGCTCTGGCGGCACATCGGCGAGCCGGGAACGCACTGGACCTCGCCGAACAACCTGTCCAACTTCGACCTCTACCTGGGCGTGGCCCTGGTGGTGGTGAGCGTCGTGGTGATCGCCGCGCTCTACAAGCAGAACCAGCTCAGCGCCGGCGGCCGCGCCGTGGCCGAGCGCCTGGGCGGCCGGCTGATCAGCCTCGACGCCAAGGGCCCGGACGAGCGCCGGGTGCTCAACGTGGTCGAGGAAATGGCCCTGGCATCGGGCACACCGGTGCCGCCGGTGTACCTGCTCGATGACGAGGCCATCAACGCCTTCGCCGCCGGCCTCACGCCGCGCGATGCGGTGATCGGCATCACCCGCGGGGCCATCGGCCTGCTCGACCGCGACGAGCTGCAGGGCGTGATCGCCCACGAGTTCAGCCACATCTATAACGGCGACATGCGCCTGAACACCCGCCTGGTGGCGCTGCTGCACGGCATCCTGGTGCTCGGGCTGATCGGCGAGACCGTCCTGCGCGGCTTCTGGAGCAGCGATTCGGGCAATGGTGCACGCGTTCGTGTCGGCGGCCGCAGCAATACCAGCACTGCCGCTGGCGATTCGGGCGGCGGCGCTGCCTTCGCGGTGATATTGGTGGCGGTCCTGGCCGGCGTGGCCCTCTGGATGCTCGGCTCGATCGGCAGCTTCTTCGGCAACCTGATCAAGGCCGCGGTGAACCGCCAGCGCGAATACCTCGCCGACGCCTCCGCCGTGCAGTTCACCCGCAACCCGGCCGGCATCGCCGGGGCGCTGAAGAAGATCGGCGGCCACGGTTCGCTGCTGGCCGCCCTGCACCGCGCCGAATTCAGCCACCTGTACTTCGGCGACGGCACGGGAGCCCACTGGTTCGGCTTCGACACCCACCCGCCGCTCAAGCAACGCATCCGCCGCATCGAGCCCAACTGGGACGGCCGCTACCCGAAGGTCGAGCCGCGCCTGGATACCCCGTTGCTCGACCGCGAAAGTTGGAATGCCGCGCTCAGCGGCTTTGCGCCGAGCGCAGCGCTGGCCTCGGTGGAAGCCATCGGCGAGCCCCGCGAAGAGCATCTGGAAGTCGCCCGCAGCACCCTGCACCAACTGGATGACCGTCTGCACAGCGCCGCCCGCACCATCGACGGCGCCCAGGCGCTGGTCTACGGCCTGCTGATGGACAGCGAGCCGGCGGCCCGCGACCAGCAGATGCAACTGATCAAGCAGCACCTGGACCTCGGCCCGGCCTTCCAGCTCGATCTTCTCGACGACGCCCTGCGCGCCCTCGATGCGGGCCAACGCCTGCCGCTGCTCGACCTCGCCATGCCGGCGCTGAAGCAGCTGGATACGCCGCAGTTCGAAACCCTGCGGCAGAACATGGCGCTGCTGATCAAGGCCGATGGCCGGGTGAAGCTGCTGGAGTGGACGTTGCTGCGCATCGTCGAGCGCAACCTGCGACCGGGCTCGGCGCGTATCGGCAACCTGCCGCTGGAGGACTTGCAGGAAGAAGCGGCGGTGCTGCTCAGCTTCCTCAGCGCCGTCGACGACGCCAGTGAACTGCACGCCGAACAGGCCTTCAGCGAAGCCTGGAGCGCATTGCCCTTCTCCCTGCGCCAACGCCCCGCGGCGGGCAAGTTGCGCGAGCTGGAAGTGGCGCTCCGGCGCCTGGTGCAACTGCGCCCGCTGCAGAAGCCGCAACTGCTCAAGGCCATGGCGCGCTGCATCGAATCCGACGGCCATATCAGCATCGCCGAGGCCGAGCTGCTGCGCGCAGTGGCCGACATCCTCGACTGCCCGATGCCGCCGCTGCTGGCGGCCTGATCGCCCCCTCGCGGACGCCGTCCGCCGAGGGGTGGAATACGTAGTCACCCGCATATTCTTCGCGCGGCTCCCCACCTAGGATGTCGGCTCCTCGAATAAGGACGCCGACATGCCGCACATCGCCATCGACTACACCGCCAACCTTGCCGGCGACCTCCAACCCCTCGGCCTTCCACGGAAACTCCACGAAGCCGCCCTGGCCCTCGGCGTATTTCCCCTGAACGGCCTGCGCACCTTCGCCCGCGCCATCGACCACTACCACGTCGGCGCCGACACTTGCGACGAAGCCTTCATTCAGATCCAGGTCCGCATCGCCCCTGGGCGCCCCGAGGAGTTGCGCCAGCGCATCGTCGACACGCTGTTCGCCACAGCCGAGCAGGCCCTCGCCACGCTCATCGACAAGCGCCCCGTCGGCCTGCAGTTGGAGATCACCGAGTTCGACCGCCGCCTGACCCGCATGGCCGGCAGCCTGCCGACGGCCTGAGCCGGCCGTGCAAAGAAAAAGGGCCTCCGAAGAGGCCCCTTTCATTCGCTCAACCGAGCATCAGGCGCGGCTGGCAACGCTGCCCTGCTCGCCTTTGGGAGCCAGGTTCAGCGCGTAGTACAGCACCACCAGCAGGACCAGGAAGGCCGGGCCGATGTAGAGGGCGATGCGGGTGTCCTCGAAGAACGCCATCAGCGCCACCACCAGCACCAGGAAGGCCATGGCCAGGTAGGAGCTGAGCGGGTACAGCCACATCCTGAACTGCAGCTTGCCGGCTTCGGCCGGGGTCAGGCCGCGACGGAACTTCAGTTGCGCCAGCAGGATCATGGCCCAGGTCCAGATCGCGCCGAAGGTGGCGATGGAGGTCACCCAGGTGAACACCTTTTCCGGTACCAGGTAGTTCAGCAGCACGCCGAACAGCAGGGCGACGATCGACAGGATCAACGCATTGCGCGGCACACCGCCCTTGGAAGTCTTGGCGAAGACAGCCGGCGCCTGGCCGTGCTGGGCGAGGCTGTAGAGCATGCGCCCGGTGCTGAAGATGCCGCCATTGCAGGACGACAGCGCGGCGGTGATCACCACAAAGTTGATGATGCCGGCGGCGGTCCTGATGCCCAGGCGCTCGAAGGTCATCACGAAGGGGCTGCCCTGGGTGCCGATCTCGTTCCATGGGTAGATCGACATGATCACGAAGAGCGCGCCGACGTAGAACAGCACGATGCGCCAGAACACCGAGTTGATCGCCCCGGGAATGGTCTTCTGTGGGTTCTTCGCTTCACCGGCGGTGAGGCCGATCATCTCCACGCCGAGGTAGGCGAACATCACCATCTGCAGCGACATCAGCACACCGCCGATGCCATGGGGCATGAAGCCGCCGTTGCTCCAAAGGTTGCCGATGCCGGTGGCGATACCGCCGTTGCCCAGGCCGAAGACGATCATGCCGCCGCCGACCAGGATCAGCGCGAGGATGGTGACGATCTTGATCAGGGCGAACCAGAACTCGAACTCGCCGAAGGCGCGCACGGCGATCAGGTTGATGGTGCCCATGCTCGCCAGGGCCGCCAGGGCCCAGATCCAGCGCGGCACCTCGGGGAACCAGATGCCCATGTAGATGGCCACCGCGGTGATCTCCGCGACGCAGGTCACCAGCCAGAGGAACCAGTAGTTCCAGCCGGTCAGGTAGCCGGCCAGCGGGCCGAGATAGTCCTGGGCGTAACGCGCGAAGGAGCCGGCGACCGGGTTGTGCACGGCCATCTCGCCGAGGGCGCGCATGATCACCAGGATGGCCAGGCCGCCGATGATGTAGGAGAGCATGATGGCCGGGCCGGCCATCTGGATGGCCTTCGCCGAACCGAGGAACAGGCCGACGCCGATGCAGGCGCCCAGCGCCATGAGTCGGATGTGCCGTTCGTTGAGATCCCGTTGCAGATCGTGGGACGACATGTTGAAGCAACCTCGTATTGTTGTTGGTCGTATCAGCGGCGACTCGGAGGTGCGGTCGGGATGAGGAACGCCGGTCGAGGAAAAAAGCCGGCCGCCGCACCCGAGGGCGCGGAAGAGGATTCATTCATCGAGAGTGTTCCAGGACTGCACACCGGAAGAGGCTGTCCACCCTCGTGGGGCGGACGTGGGCATTGCGGGAGATAGCCACTGAGGTCGGCGCGGAGTGTTGCACAGCTTCGCCGGGACGTCTGCCCCTTTATGGTGCGAGTGAGACCATTGACGTAGACGCCTCGCGCTTAGCTGGCGCTCGCCTCGACCGCCACCAGCAACAGCGAGCAGGCAAGGCCGGTATCGGGCCGACGCGGCTCGCGCAACGCCTGCAAGGTCCAGCCGCCCGCATGCAGCGCCGCCAGCCACGACTCGAAGGTGCGGAAGTACCAGGGCATGGGCTCGGCGAACTCGTCGCCGAAGGCCGCGAAGGTCTCCAGGCGCCAGCCATCCGCATACGGCTCGTCGCCGCAGGCGGCCCAGGGATGCAGGGTCTGGATCAACAGGCGACCGCCCGGCGCGAGGTAGCGATGCAATGCATCGAGCAGCGGAGCGAGGTCCTCCGCGAAGAGCGCGAAGTTGCACACCAGCGCATCGAACCGCCCAAGCCCGGCGCCCTCCTCACCCAGCAATTGCTCCTGCGACAGCACCTCGTAGCGACCGCCGCCACCCTGCCGCGCCTGCTCGATCAACGGCGCGGAAGCATCGATGCCAACCGTCTCGCAACCCCGCTCCGCCAGCACCCGGCACAACCAGCCTTCGCCGCAGCCGATATCCAGCACCCGCCTGGGCGAGCCCTGCAGCACGGCCTCGACGATGGCGTCATCGGTGACCAGCCGCCGACTCTCGATGCGCTGCTCGCGCACAGCGCGGGCCCAGGCCTCGGCGTTGCGTTGCCAGCTGCGTTGAATCTGGGCGGTTTTGTCTCCCATGGAGGGGCTCCGAATCGGTGAAAGTGACCGGGGCATTCTAGGTGGGACGTGCGGTTTTCGTACGGGCGCGCGGTGCGCGCCATTCGCGGATGAGATCCGCTCCTACAGGGAAAACACTGTGCCGTGCGGTTCGCGAGCAAGGACTAGGCGTCCCCCTCGATCCTACGAAAAGCCGCAGCACTGCTCTTGCCTTGAAGACTTCCAGAGGACATTCCCGCGCACCGGGCCGCCCCTTACAGGAGGCCGAGCAAAGCCCACGCAGAGGAGGTCATGCGACATGGATGTCGCAAGAGCCGTCGTGAGTACAGGGACGTGCTCTCGACGGCGTGCCTCCGGGTGCGAGGGAATGTGCGAGGGAAGTCCGGCTCCGCCGGACCCGTATGTCGGGGCAAGACTTTTGCCTACTTTGTGTCGACTGACAAAGTAGGTCGCCCGAGGGGGCGAAACTAGAAACATCCGAATACACCGAAGCGCCGCGCTACACCCAAACTAGACATTGGGTCCCCGCGTTCGCGTGGAAGACGAGGACGTGCAGGAGCGAGAACCGCACCTACATCCCCTTCGGCACCGCCAACCCCTTGGTCGAAGGCCCAGTGTGCAGCGGTTGCCGACAGCCGGCATCGCTGAACGGCCCCGACAACTTCGACCAGCCGTCGCCTGGCGACGTCTGGCTGCAGGTCAGCTTCCCGTTGAGGCGACTCTGCCAGAGGTAGAACGGCATGGGTGCGGCCTGCGCCACCAGGCACGCCAGCAGGGTCGAGAGCAGCAACAACGGGCGCATCGGACAATTCCTGGTTCTTTGGTCAGGCATTCCTACCACTTGGCTGTAAGAAAGCAACGCATCTCGCAGAATTTTATACGCCTACTACGCTCAAACATTGTAGGAAGCCGCTGTCAGAGGGCTTACGCGGCATCGGGATGGATGCCGGTCATCACGTCGGCGGAGTCCACTTACTCAGGCTGGTAAAGCATGGGCAGGTCGTGAAATGGAGCATTCGGTGAGTTCCGGTCAACAGCAGTCTCAACCGGGCAGCCCGGAGCCCGGCTTTACCCCGAAAAAAAACCACCACCATCATCCCCACCGATTCCTTCTCCTGTTCCTGTTCGTCCTGCCGCTGCTCGCGGCCCTGGGCGCCGCCCTGCTCTATGAGGCGCGCACGTCCAAGCTGCAGGCACGCGAACTGGCGCGGCTGGCTGGGAACCTGACCTGGCAGGTCGCCGCCGGCGCCAGCGACCAGATCAACTACCCCACCGCCGGTCCCTTCGACCGCCGCCTGGGCTACCAGCAGCTGCCGCAGTTCCTGCAACGCCTGCACGACCGCAACTTCGTCACCCTCGACCAGGCGCGCTTCTCGCCGACGCTGATGCAGTACACCGGTTACGGCATGTTCCCGCCCTATGCGGAGAAGGCCCAGGCCGGCGTCGATATCAGCGACTGCCGCGGCCTGCCGATCTACAACTTCCGCTACCCGCAGCGGCTCTACGCCAGCTACGACGCGGTGGCGCCGATGATCGTCAACAGCTTGCTGTTCATCGAGAACCGCGACCTGCTCGACCCGCAGCGGCCCTACCTCAACCCGGCCATCGACTGGAGCCGCTTCACCCAGGCCGCCCTGGCCCAGGTCGGGCACTTGATCGGCCTGGGCAACCACGCTCCTGGCGGCAGCACCCTGGCCACGCAGATCGAGAAGTACCGCCATTCGGTGGACGGCCGCACCAACTCCATCCGCGACAAGCTACGGCAGATGGCCTCTGCCAGCGTGCGGGCCTACCAGGGCGGCGCGGAGAACCTGGCGGCACGGCGCAATGTGGTGCTCACCTACCTGAACTCGGTGCCGCTGTCGGCGCAGCCCGGCTATGGCGAGGTCAGCGGCCTGCCGGACGGCCTGTGGATCTGGTACGGCGCCGACTTCCAGGAGGTCAACCGCCTGCTCTCCGTGCCGGTCGGTGCTGCCAGCCTGGACGCCCAGGGCAAGGCGCTGCGCCAGGTGGTCTCGCTGATGATCGCCCACCGCCGGCCTTCCTATTACCTAGCGCGTGGTCGCCAATCGCTGAACGTGCTGACCGACAGCCACCTGCGCGTGCTCGCCCAGGCCGGCATCATCACCCCGGCGCTGCGTGACGCCGCGCTGGACCAGCAACTGGCCTTCCGCGACCCGCAGAACGAGCCGACGGTACAGCCGCTGGAGCCGAACAAGGGCGTGACCCTGGCGCGCACCCGCCTGGCCGGGATGCTCGATGTGCCGCTGTACGACCTCGACCGCCTGGACATGACCTTCAGCACCACCCTGCAGGACGATCTGCAGAACAAGATCAGCGGCTACCTCAAGCACCTGGCCGACCCTGATTTCGCCGATTCCATCGGGCTGTTCGGCGAGCACCTGCTGTCCAAGGACAAGACTGCCGACGTGAACTACAGCTTCACCCTTTTCGAACGCACTCCCGACGGCAACCGCGTGCGCGTGCAGACCGACAACACCGACCAGCCCTTCGACATCAATGAAGGCAGCAAGCTGGAACTCGGCTCGACGGCCAAGCTGCGCGTGCTCTCCAATTACCTGGAAGTGGTCGCCGGCCTGTACCGCGACCTCAACGGCAAGCCCGCCGCCGAACTGCGCAAGGTGCCAGTGGAGCCGCTGGACGCCATCAGCCGCTGGTCCGTCGACTACCTGATCGCCAACCCGAAGAGCGACCTCTCGGCAATGCTTGCCGCCGCGCTGCAGCGCAAGTATTCCGCCAGCCCCTACGAGAGCTTCTTCACCGGCGGCGGCGTGCACACCTTCCACAACTTCCGCAAGGAGGACAACGGCCGCATCCCTACCCTGCTCGAAGCCCTGCGCGAGTCGATCAACCTGCCCTTCGTGCGCCTGCTGCGCGACCTGGTGCGCCACGACATGTACCAGAACGCCGGCGCCAAGGTGGCGCTGCTGCAGGACGACAAGGACCCGCGCCGGCAGGTCTATCTCGACCGTTTCGTCGACCACGAGAGCCAGGTCTACCTGCTGCGTTTCTGGCAGAAGTACCGCGGCAAGACTCCTGACGACCGCCTCGACACCTTCCTCGACGGCCTGCGCGCCTGGCCGGTGCGGCTGGCAGCAATACACCGCTACCTGCAGCCGAACGCCGACGAGGCGACCTTCGCCGCCTTCGTCCAGGACCGTCTGAAACAGGGCCACTACGTCGGCGAGAAAGTCACCGACAAGCGCATGGACGACCTCTACAAACGCTACGGACCGGGCGCCTACGACCTCAACGACCAGGGCTACGTGGCCCGCGTGCACCCGCTGGAGCTGTGGCTGCTCGGCTTCCTGCAACGCCAGCCGCAGGCCACCTTCGCCGACGCCGTGGCGGCCAGCAATGCCGAGCGCCGGCAGGTCTACGGCTGGCTGTACAAGTCGCGCTACAAGGGTGCCCGCGACAAGCGCATCCGCATCATGCTGGAGGTCGAGGCCTTCCTCGACATCCACCAGCAGTGGAAACAGTTGGGCTATCCGTTCGATCACCTGGTGCCGTCGCTGGCCACCGCCCTGGGCAGCTCCGGGGACCGTCCGGCGGCGCTGGCCGAGTTGATGGGGATCATCCTCAACGACGGCATCCGCCTGCCGACCCTGCGCATCGACAACCTGCACTTCGCCGCCGGCACGCCCTACGAGGTGAGCCTGGCGCCGGAAGCCAACGTCGGTCGTCGGGTGATGACCTCGGAAGTCGCCAGCACCCTGCGCGAAGCGCTTTCGCAGGTGGTCGACCAGGGCACCGCGCGGCGCCTGTCCGGTAGCTACAAGCTGGCCGACGGCACCCCGGTGGTGATGGGCGGCAAGACCGGTACCGGCGACAACCGCTTCGAGACCTTCACCCGCGGCGGCGGCGTGAAGAGCTCGAAATCGCTGAACCGCACCGCGACCTTCGTGTTCTACCTCGGCCCGCGGCACTTCGGCACCCTCACCGCCTACGTGGCGGGCAGCGAGGCGAGCAACTTCAAGTTCACCTCGGCGCTGCCGGTGCAAGTGCTCAAGGGCATGGCGCCGATGCTGCAGAGCTACCTGGAGCCGAACATCGCCACCGGCTGTCGCACGCCGCAGGCCACCCTCAGGGTGAGCGGGCTGTAACCGTCGCTGTTAGCTGGGCCCCCGCGTTCGCGGGGGTGACGGGAGTGTTGTGTAGCTCCGGAAGCGCAGGGCTGACATTGTAGGAGCGGATCTCATCCGCGAAACTCCTCCCTGTAGGAGCGGGCCACGCCCGCGATTCGCGGACAAGGTCCGCTCCTACGGGGTGCTCCGCGCCCTCCCCTCGCGCGAATCTACTTCCTGCCCTGCACCAGCTTCACGTAGAGCTTCTCCACCTGCTCGCGCGCCCAGGGCGTGCGGCGCAGGAAGGTCAGGCTGGACTTGATGCTCGGGTCGCTCTTGAAGCAGCGGATGTCCACCTGCTTCGCCAGGCCGTCCCAGCCGTAGGCCTGTACCAGGCGCTCGAGGATGGCCTGCAGGGTCATGCCGTGCAGCGGGTCTTTGGGTTTCTCGGTCATGGCGATGCCTTCGGCGGAAAATGCGCGGCACCTTAACCCAGGCGCGCGCCCGGCACTATGGCCGCGGACATGAAAAAAGCCGCTGCCCGCACAAGGCGGACAGCGGCTTTCGGTCAGCAGGCGATCAGCGCGCGGCGACGGGCGCGGCAGCCGGCAGATGAGCTTCGGCGTATTCCGCCTCGGCTTCGTCGAAGCGCTGCAGCATGGCCTTGGACGGAGCCTTGCCCAGCAGGCTGAAGACCACGATGGCGATGCTGGCGAACAGGAAGCCCGGGATGATCTCGTAGAGGCCGAGCCAGCCGAACTGCTTCCAGACGATCACGGTAAGCGCGCCGACCAGCATGCCGGCCAGGGCGCCGTTGCGGTTCATGCGCTTCCACAGCACGGAGAACAGCACCAGCGGGCCGAAGGCAGCGCCGAAGCCGGCCCAGGCGTAGGAAACCAGGCCGAGCACGCGGTTCTCCGGGTTGGCAGCCAGGGCGATGGCGATCAGCGCGACCAGCAGCACCATGCCACGGCCGACCCAGACCAGCTCGACCTGGCTGGCGTTCTTGCGCAGGAAGGCCTTGTAGAAGTCTTCGGTCAGCGCCGAGGAGCAGACCAGCAGCTGGCAGCTCAGGGTGCTCATCACGGCCGCGAGGATGGCGGACAGCAGCACGCCGGCGACCCACGGGTTGAAGAGGATCTTCGCCAGTTCGATGAACACGCGCTCATGGTTCTCGCCCACGGCGCCAGCCTGCTCCGGGTGCACCTGGAAGTAGGCGATGCCGAAGAAGCCCACGGCCACGGCACCGGCCAGGCAGAAGATCATCCAGGCCATGGAGATGCGGCGAGCGGCCGGGATCGACTTGACCGAATCGGCGGCCATGAAGCGCGCCAGGATGTGCGGCTGGCCGAAGTAGCCCAGGCCCCAGGCCATCAGCGAAATCACGCCGACGAAGGAGGCGCCCTTGAGCATGTCGAAGTTGGCCGCATCCTTCAGCTCGATGGCAGCGAAGGTCGGTTCAACGCCGCCGCTGGCGAACAGAACGATGATCGGGGTCAGGATCAGCGCGAAGATCATCAGCGAGGCCTGCACGGTGTCGGTCCAGCTCACCGCCAGGAAGCCACCGACGAAGGTGTAGGCGATGGTCGCGGCGGCACCGGCCCACAGGGCAGTCTCGTAGGACATGCCGAAGGTGCTTTCGAACAGGCGGGCGCCGGCGACGATGCCGGAGGCGCAGTAGATGGTGAAGAACACCAGGATCACCACCGCGGAGAGCACGCGCAGCACGCGGCTGTCATCCTCGAAGCGGCTGGAGAAGTAGTCCGGGAGCGTCAGGGCATTGCCGTTGTGTTCGGTGTGCACGCGCAGGCGGCCGGCGACGAACAGCCAGTTCAGGTAGGCACCGGCGATCAGGCCGAGGGCGATCCAGCTCTCCGAGATGCCGGACAGGAAGATGGCGCCCGGCAGGCCCATCAGCAGCCAGCCGCTCATGTCCGAGGCACCGGCCGAGAGCGCGGTGACGAAGCTGCCGAGGCTGCGGCCACCGAGGATGTAGTCGGAGAAGTTGTTGGTCGAACGATAGGCGGCGAGGCCGATCAGAACCATGGCCGCGATGTAGATCACGAAGGTGATCAGGGTTGGCGTGTTGACGCTCATGGGAACTCCCCTACAGCTTGTTTTTATCCAGACCCGGTGGGTAATCCGGGCCCTTGCTTGGCGGGCCGTTGCGGGTAGCAGCGGTCCGTGGGTTTCGTCCTGCGACGAAGCGGAACGCCAGGGGGCCGCGCGCAAGGCCCCATCGATCTGCCGTTCCATGCGGCCCCGTCGCGCCAGTGGCGGGCAGGGTCCGTCATTCTTCTCGGTGTCCCCCTCACCAGTCCCGGGGACGCCAGCATTCCTCTCCGGCACGCGGGTAGGCGCCACCGAAAGGCGCGCATTCTAACGCATCGGGCCGTTCCTGCAGCCACGAGTCGCCGAATGGTTGCTCAAGGTGCAACCCGGCGCAAAGAGGAAGGCGGAATCTAGTGGCTGTTGGCCAGGGATTCTTGCGAAAAACTCTGAATTCCTTGCAGGAAACTCTGAATCCGGGCGCCACCGTTGCATTTTCGTACTTGGCGCAGACTCAGGCGGCGCAGGGCTGGAGCGAAATCAGCCCCTTTCCGGACGAAAAGGTGCAACCTCCAAGCGTCAAAGGCTCGCTATCGACCGTCCATCGAGGTCGCGACCGGCAACCGAAAGAGAACGAAGGTGCAACCCATACCCCGGAAACGCGAAGGCCCCGGTTCCACTGGGGAACCGGGGCCTTCGTCGACCCGCAGGGCGAGAGCCCTTACTGGCGCATGCCACGCCCGCTGACCAGCAGGCGCACGCAGAACACGTAGAGCACCACGGTCGCCACCAGCATGAAGATCAGCGCGGTGCCGATCTGGATGTCGGAGACACCGAGAATGCCGTAACGGAAGGCGTTGACCATGTGCAGGATGGGGTTGGCCAGCGACACCGTCTGCCAGAACGCGGGCAGCAGGTGGATGGAGTAGAACACCCCGCCCAGGTAGGTCAGCGGCGTCAGCACGAAGGTCGGGATGATCGAGATGTCGTCGAAGTTGCGCGCGAACACCGCGTTGACGAAGCCGCCCATGGAGAAGATGGTCGCGGTCAGCAGCACCACCAGCACGGTGATGCCCAGGTGATGGACCTGCAGGTCGGTGAAGAACAGCGACAGCACGGTGACGATCAGCCCCACCGCCAGGCCGCGCAGCACGCCGCCGACGATGTAGCCGGTGAGGATGGTGTGCGGCGACACCGGCGACACCAGCAGCTCCTCGATGTTGCGCTGGAACTTGCTGCCGAAGAAGCTCGACACGACGTTGCCGTAGGAGTTGGTGATCACCGACATCATGATCAGCCCCGGCACTATGTACTGCATGTAGGTGAAGCCGCCCATGCCGCCGATCTGCCGGCCGATCAGGTTGCCGAAGATGACGAAGTACAGAACCATGGTGATCGCCGGCGGCAGCAGGGTCTGCGGCCAGATCCGCACGAAGCGGCGGACCTCGCGGTGGACGATGGTCTGCAGGGCGACCAGGTTGGCGCGCAGTTCGCTCATACGGCCACCTGCGACAGGTTCTTCTCGACCAGCGACACGAACAGCTCCTCAAGGCGATTGGTCTTGTTGCGCAGGCTCAGTACTTCGATGCCTTGCGCGTTGAGCGCAGCGAACAGGCCGTTGATGCCGGCCGCCTTGTCCACCTGCACTTCCAGGGTGTGGTCGTCCAGCAGCCGCGCCGGATAGCCCGGCAGTTGGGGCACCGCCGCCAGCGCACCCTTGAGGTCGAGGACGAAGGTCTCCACGTGCAGCTGGGTGAGCAGCTTGCGCATGCTGGTGTTCTCGACGATGGTGCCGTGGTCGATGATCGCGATGTTCCGGCAGAGCTGCTCGGCCTCCTCCAGATAGTGCGTGGTGAGGATGATGCTGATGCCCTGCTGGTTCAGCTCGGTGAGGAAGTTCCACATCGAGCGGCGCAGTTCGATATCCACCCCGGCAGTGGGCTCGTCGAGGATCAACAGGCGCGGTTCGTGGATCAGCGCGCGGGCGATCATCAGCCGCCGCTTCATGCCGCCGGACAGCTCGCGCGACGGCGAGTTGTGCTTGTCCCACAGGCCGAGCTGGTTCAGGTACTTCTCCGCGCGTTCGCGGGCGATCCTCGCCGGAATGCCGTAGTAGCCGGCCTGGGTCACGACTATGTCGAAGACCTTCTCGAACTGGTTGAAGTTGAACTCCTGCGGCACCACGCCCAGGCAACGCTTGACCTTCAGCGGCTCGCGGTCGAGGTCGTGGCCGAACACGTTCACCGTGCCGCTGGTCTTGTTCACCAGGGTCGAGAGGATGCCGATGGTGGTGGATTTGCCGGCGCCGTTGGGGCCGAGCAGAGCGAAGAAGTCACCTTCGGCGACGTCCAGATCGATGCCCTTGAGGGCCTGGAAACCGTTGCCGTAGGTCTTCGTCAATTGACGGATGGTAAGCGCGGAACTCATGGAATTTCCCGTGGCTGGGCAGCGCAGAAAATGGAACAGCTAGATAAGGGTCCGGGCCGGCAAATGCAACCATTTCCGGCACCGCGGACGACTCAGGTCAATTCGGTCATCACCGCGCGCCGGTAGGCCGGGCGCTCGCGCAGGCGGGCATACCAGGCTTCGAGGTGCGGCAACGCGGGACGCTCGATGGGCATCTCGAACCAAGCGTAGATGAAGCAGCCCAGTGGAATGTCGCCCATGCCGAACTGCGCTCCGGAAAGGTAAGACTGGCTGGCCAGCGCCTGCTCCGGCACCGCCAGCGCCTTGGCGCAGACGTCGATGGCGGCGGCGATGGCGGCCTCGTCGCGCTGTTCCGGCGGCGTGCGCAGGGTGCCCCAGAACACGGTACGGAAGGGGCCGGCCAGGGTCGAGGAGACCCAATCCATCCACTTGTCGGCACTGGCGCGCTGCTGCAAGTCATCGGGATAGAGGCTGCCCGGCGCATACTTGGCCGCCAGGTAGCGGACGATGGCGTTGGACTCCCAGAGCACGAAGCCGTCGTCTTCCAGGGTCGGCACCACGCCGTTGGGATTGAGCGCGCGATAGGCCGGCTCGTTCACCACGCCGAAGGCGCCGCCGGCATCGATACGTTCGTAGGCAACGCCGGTTTCCTCGGCGCACCAGAGCGCCTTGCGCACGTTGGACGAGTTCTTCCGGCCCCAGATCTTCAGCATGGCGTTCAGCCTCTTCTTATATACGGCGGAGAGCGGCCGCGGCAGGGCGGCCGATGGATGCGTGCACCCTACCGGGCGGCGCAGCAAGAAGAAAGGCGCGCAAACTGATGATGACTATCGATGGCCTTCATGCTTCGGCGCTTCGGCCTGCATGTCGCCACTGAGCGGCGTGGCGCCGACCTCGAACAGGTGCGGGTAGCACAGGCGCAGGTGATCGAAGAACAGCGCCTCGGGAACATCGGCGAAAACGCCGTGCTCGCGCAGGTACTCCATGTGCCGCCGGCCGTCGCCATCGAATTCGTGGAAGACGCTGTCCTCGCGCCCGTCGAACTCCAGCGGCTGCACACCGAACGCCTCGCAAAGTGCAAGGTTGAAGGCCGGAGTCGCCTTGACCCAACGGCCGTCGAGGAACAACTCCGTGTAGCCGTGCATAGCGAACATGTCGCTGCGCAACATCTCCACCATGCGCCCGCTGGCCAGGTGGTTCTTCACATCGGCCAGGCCGATGCGCGCGGGAATCCCGCAGTGCCGGGCGCAGGCGGCCAGCAGCGCGGCCTTGGGCACGCAATAGGTCTGCCCCGTCTGCAGCGCGTGACTGGCCTTGAGGGTTTGCGGATCGAGGCTGAACACGTAGGGGTTGTAACGGATGCCGTCGCGCACCGCGTAGTAAAGCTCCACGGCCTGCTCGCGCAGATCGGCCGAGGCGCCGCGATGGCGTTCGGCGAACTCGATCACCGCCGGGTGGTCGCTATCCAGGTATTGGCCGGGTTCGAGATATTCCTGCATGACTGCTCTCCCTGAGGCTATCGCGCCAGTCTATCCAGGCTGCCGCCGCCCGCGGCACGACGATCCGGCCAAGCTCACCGAGGTAGCCGCCATGCCCGGCTAAGCTCTGGTGACCGCTCTGCCGTCTCTCATGGAGGAAACCGCATGCTGTTGCTCTGGCTGATCGTACTCATCCTCGGCGTCGCCTGGCTGATCCATCGCCGGGTCTCCCCCGCCCCTGCGCTGGGCCTGGTGGCCGCCTACCTGATCTTCATGGGCCTGTTCAGCCACGCCCATGCCTGGATGCTCCTGCTCTGGCTGCCCTGGGTCGTAGTGGTAGCCACCCTGCTGCTGCCCGACGCGCGCCGCCAGTGGTTCAGCGGCCCGCTGTTCGCCTGGTTCAAGCGCGTGCTGCCGCCGATGTCCGAAACCGAGCGCGAGGCCATCGAAGCCGGCACCGTCTGGTGGGACGGCGACCTGTTCAGCGGCCGCCCGGACTGGAGCAAGCTGCTCGGCTGTCCGGCGCCGCAGCTGACCGACGAAGAGCAGGCCTTCATCGACGGTCCCACCGAGCAGCTCTGCGCCATGGTCAACGACTGGGACGTATCCCGGCGCATGGACCTGCCCGCCGAAGCCTGGGCATTCATCAAGGAACAGGGCTTCTTCGGCCTGATCGTGCCGAAGGAATACGGCGGCAAGGGCTTCTCCGCCTTCGCTCACTCGCAGGTCGTAATGAAGCTGGCCAGCCGCAGCGGCGACCTGGCGTCCACGGTGATGGTGCCCAACTCCCTGGGCCCGGCCGAACTGCTGCTGCATTACGGCACCGACGAGCAACGCCAGCGCCACCTGCCGCGCCTGGCGCGTGGCGAGGAAATCCCCTGCTTCGCCCTGACCAGCCCGCAGGCCGGCTCCGACGCCGGCGGCATGACCGACATCGGCATCGTCTGCCGCGGCCAATGGCAGGGCGAGGAAGTTCTCGGTCTGCGCCTGACCTGGGAGAAGCGCTACATCACCCTCGGCCCGGTGGCCACCCTGCTCGGCCTGGCCTTCAAATGCCATGACCCGGACCATCTGCTGGGCGACGAGGAAGACCTCGGCATCACCCTGGCGCTGGTCCCCACCGACACCCCCGGCGTCGAGATCGGCCGGCGCCATGTGCCGCTCGGTGCGGCCTTCATGAACGGGCCCAATTCCGGCAAGGACGTCTTCGTGCCGCTGGACAGCATCATCGGCGGCCAGGACATGATCGGCAAAGGCTGGATGATGCTGATGAATTGCCTGTCGGTCGGCCGTTCCATCTCGCTGCCGGCGGTCGGCGTCGCAGCAGCCAAGGCCTGCAGCTACAGCAGCGGCCGCTACGCGCAGATCCGCGAGCAGTTCAACGTGCCCATCGGCGCCTTTGAAGGCATCCAGGAGGCCCTGGCGCGCATCGGCGGCAACGCCTGGATGATGGACAGCGCGCGCATCCTCACCGCCCACGCGGTGGACCTGGGCGAAAAGCCCTCGGTGCTCTCGGCAATCCTCAAGTACCACCTCACCGAACGCGGTCGCGACTGTCTGAAGCACGCCATGGACATCCACGGCGGCAAGGGCATCATCCTCGGCCCGCGCAACTACCTGGGCCGCGCCTGGCAGACCGCGCCCATCTTCATAACCGTGGAAGGCGCCAACATCCTTTCGCGCAACCTGATGATCTTCGGCCAGGGCGCCATCCGCTGCCATCCATACGTGCTCCGGGAAATGGCCCTGGCACAACACGAGGACCAGGACCTCGCCGCCCGCGAGTTCGACCGCCTGCTGCTCAGGC
The DNA here is from genome assembly GCF_000689415.1 of Pseudomonas knackmussii B13. NCBI lineage: Bacteria > Pseudomonadati > Pseudomonadota > Gammaproteobacteria > Pseudomonadales > Pseudomonadaceae > Pseudomonas > Pseudomonas knackmussii. Next base: position 3,707,060 of record NZ_HG322950.1, read on the forward strand.
ACATCGGCTTCGCCGTCGGCAACGCCGCCAGCAGCCTGCTGCTCGGCCTTGGCCTGGGCAGCTTCGATCACGTCCCCGGCGACCGAGTCGCACGCCCCTACTTCCGCGCGGTGAACCGCCTGGCGGCGAGCTTCGCCATGCTCGCCGACTTCAGCATGATGCTGCTGGGCGGTGAACTGAAACGCCGCGAACGCCTCTCCGCACGCCTGGGCGATGCACTCAGCCACCTCTACCTGGGCTCGGCGGCACTCAAGCGCTACCACGACCTGAACCACGCCGAACACCTGCAACCCCTGCTGCGCTGGGCGATGGAAGAGAACCTGGCGAAAACCGAAGAGGCGCTGGCGGCGCTGCTGGAGAACTTCCCCAACCGCCTCGTCGCCTGCCTGCTGAAGCTCCTGGCGTTCCCGCTCGGGCGTCGCCACAAGGGACCGAGCGATGCGCTGGACGCCGAAGTCGCCGGCATCCTCGGACGCTCGCTGGACGATCCGAGCCTGCAGGCGATTCTCTTCGGCACCTTCCTGCCGCAAGCCGACGGCGAACCGCTGGTCGACCTGGAGCGCGCGCTCCTCGCCCTGCGCGAGACGGCGCCGCTGCATAAACAGCTGCACAAGGCGCTCAAGGACGGTCGCATCAAGCCGGCCGCCGGAGAATCGCCGATCGCAGCCGCCATGGCCGCGGGCGTGATCGACGAAGAACAGGGCCAGCAGCTGCAGGAAGCCGAGCGGTTGCGGCGCCAGGTGATCGATGTCGACGACTTCGCCAAGGAGGAACTCGGCCGGCCCGGCCCGGTCTGATTCCGCAGACCCTTCCCCTACCCCAAGAAGGGAGCACCAACGCCAAGGGCGCCCACGCGGCGCCCTTGGCGTTTTCGCGCGGCGCTTCGTCCGCGATTACGCGCGCAGCTGCGAACGGGTGCACACTCAACGGAGTCATTCTGCGGGAGAGCATCCATGCGCACCGCCTTCCTATTCGCTTTCGGCCTGCTGTCACTGGTTTCGTCTGCGCAGGCCGACTCCTGGCTCTATCCCACCCGTCAGCACCCGCCGGCGCCGCCGATCATCGATCTCGACCCGCAGCAGCGGCAGACCCAGGAACTGGAGCGCCAGGCCCAGCAACGCCGCCTGCAACAGCAGGACCAGCGCCTGCAGTACGAAGACCAGCGCCTGCAGATGAAGCAGCAGCAACTCGACCGCCAACGCCAGCAGCAGCGCCTGATGGACCAGAGCATCCAGCGCCAGCAGAGCGACCTCCAGCAATACCGCCTGCAGCAACAACAGCAGCAGCTCGACCTGCAACAACGGAACATCGACAACCGGCGCCGGCAGATCCAGTCGCAACCCGTCCGTTGAACGGCGAACGACGGCGCGCACGGCGAAACCCTATATACTCCGCGCCCGTTTTGTCGTAACCGCAGAGGACTTCTCCATGGCCAGCACCAACCTCGACCACCACCTTGCTTTGCTGCAGCACCTGCGCATGATCCTCGGCGCCCTGTGCGAAGCCGAGCAGGTCCCGGAAGAGAACCACGGCCTGTTCCTCGAGCGCTTCGACGAACTGCTGGTGGAACTGCCGCGCGACCCGGTCGGCGCCCAGTACCTCGGCCAGGACCTGATCAGCCAGACCTTCCACCGCTACCCGCAGATCGCCCACCTGGTGCCGCGCGACCTGCTGTGGTTCTTCGGCGGCGACTGCCTGCACTTCATGCCCGACGAAGAGATCGACATGTACCAGCAACTCGACGAGCGCCGCTTCGCCGCCGAACAGAACGGCGAGGCCTTCGACTGGAATGCCGAGAAACAGCTGCTGGCGCTGCCCGAAGACACCCCCAAGCACTGAGTGGGCTTTCGGCTTGCTCGCGAACGCTCTCGCAAGGGACCTGTTCGCGAGCAAGCTCGCTCCTACGGTCATCCTGGGGAGTAATGGGACGTAGAAACGAAAAAAGGCTGCCCTGAGGCAGCCTTTTTTCATGGAACCCCCGGAAGGGCGTTCCGAATCTGGAGCGGGAAACGAGACTCGAACTCGCGACCCCGACCTTGGCAAGGTCGTGCTCTACCAACTGAGCTATTCCCGCTTGGGTTCTGCTACCGCCGACGCTTGGCCGGCGGTGAATGAAAAAGGCTGCGCTCGGCAGCCCTTGTTCATGGAACACCGCAGAAGGATGTTCCGAATTGGAGCGGGAAACGAGACTCGAACTCGCGACCCCGACCTTGGCAAGGTCGTGCTCTACCAACTGAGCTATTCCCGCATCAATTTTCTTGCAGCTTCCGGCTTTCACCGGAGCCTAACGCCATTTCAATTACGCCTGCCGCCTTGGCGACAAACGAGAATCTGGAGCGGGAAACGAGACGTTTACTAGGGCAGTAAGTCGTTGATTCCCAAGCTCTTTCTTCGCCGAGGTGGCCAGCGAAGACCTAGATTGTAGCCTATTTTTTCGTCCCCGCCAACAAAGATCGTCCAAAGAGTTCCACTGGCATCCATAGACCCACACCCAGCACACCAGACCCGCAGTCGTCACAACGTCATCGGCGACGGTCTCGAACTGGCCGCCCGTGCCCCTGCTCTCAGTTCCCGCATCCGCTTCCGCGATGACGCCCAGGCCGATCCTCTCGGTGCCGGCCCAGTTCGGATGCCATCTACGAGCCGCATGCAACGCGCATTGCATTGCCCGTCTGCGCAAGCAAGTCACGCAGGAAGAACGCGCACCCTAGCCGTGGCGCGTCAGCACGCGATTCTTTATCGGTATATCAGGATGCCAGGGCGGGTATGACAGGCGTGGATTCGCCCAGTTTTCCTAGACCTTGGACAACGACCACCATCTCGTCGCGCCTTGTGAAACCGCTGGCATATAAGGCCATACCGAGACAGATTTGCAGAATCCGCAACTTATTACGACGCTGATAGCGTGAGCGTCACTGTCGAGCCTACGTCCCGATGCTCGACCTTCTAGCGGCCGATGAATTTTTGCACATTGGGCACATGACAGCCACCGGTAAAAGCGCACTGGTGAGAAGTGCTCAAGCACCCATAACGGACCGGGCCTCGGGGCTCGTTTCCTACACAGACAACTGCCCGACCACGGGGTCGGCGTCAAAGGAGTCGGCCATGTAGTTCTTCTCCTGGAAGGAGACGGAGCATGCACGAGAACAAGAATGATGCACCAACATCAAAGGTGTTCTACCGCCCGATCGAAGCGTCCATCCGCTGGGCTGGGCTGCTGCGATACGAGCAGGTGATCCTGGCCTCGGTTTTATCGCCAAGGAATCTGCCACAGTCGTTGGATTGCCCGCGCTGGGGCGAACTGCGGCTATACACCGACCGAATCTACGACGGCATCCTCAATGGGGAACTGCCCTTCGGGCAGAACGGCATCACAACACGCGATACCGCACTGATCGAGTCCCTTGATCTGACGGTTCGCCACGTCGATCTGAAGCGATGGATGCGCCAGCACTACCCCGAGCAGCGGCCCGGCTTTCTCTTCTCTCGCAGCGAACGCATCGCCCATCCCGTCATCTCCCTGGAGACCGGCCAAGCCATGCTGGTCGAGCGATTGGCCCTCAAATCCGCTCTGGAGCAGTGCAAGCGCCAAATGCGCGAGCTGCAAGAACAGCACGACGCGCTACTCAAGCAGTCCACGGTCATTCCCGCCTGCGCGCAATGCCCCATCAGCGACCGGGCCGAGGCCACCTACCTCCACATCATCGGCACCATGCTGGAACTGATGCTCGGCCAATCTCCGTCGGGCACACCGTATTCCAGTTTCAATAGCCAGGAGGCTATCGCTACCGCGATGATCGCGCATCACGGCGAACTCATGGGCATTACCGATCGCACGCTGCAAGCCAAGTTTGCACAAGCCCGCCGCAAGCTGCGGGCCGCCGTTTCCTGATATTTGCAAGCCCGAATCTGCGGTCACGGAAACCGCATTTACGGTGGCCTGAGACAGAAGTCGACATTTGAATAGGTGTCACGCCAACAAACGCCACTGAGCGTTCAGGAGTGACCGCCATGTCGCAGATACCTGTACTACCGCCCAACGAGCGCCGCATCTTGCGTCTCGATGAAGTCGAGGCCAAGTCCGGCTTCAAGCGTGCCCACATCTACAACCTGATGCGTGCCGGCAAGTTCCCCCAGGCGCTGCGTCTGGGCGTGCGTGCAGTGGGCTGGGATTCGGTCGAGATCGACCAGTGGATCGCCGAACGTCTCAACAATCGCACCTGAGCGGCTCTCCCTCGGAATTCCCTATCCCTAGACGGAGAGCGCCATGCAGGTTGTATCCATCATCTCGACCAAGGGCGGCGTCGGCAAAACGACCACCGCAGCCAACCTCGGCGGTCTTGCCGCCGACGCGGGCTTGCGCGTACTGCTGCTCGACCTCGACGTGCAGCCCACGTTGTCGTCCTATTACGAACTGGCCCACCGCGCGCCCGGTGGCATCTACGAGCTGCTGGCCTTCAACGAGCGCGATCTCGACCGGCTCGTGTCCCGCACGAGCATCGCGGGCCTGGACCTAGTGCTCTCCAACGACCACCGAGGCGAACTGAACACCTTGCTGCTGCATGCGCCGGACGGGCGCCTGCGGTTACGCCATCTGTTGCCGGTGCTGGCGCCTCTCTATGACCTGCTGTTGATCGACACCCAGGGCGCGCGCAGCGTCTTGCTGGAGATGGCCGTGCTCGCGTCCGATCTTGCGCTGTCGCCCGTGACCCCGGAAATCCTCGCGGCCCGCGAGTTGCGGCGCGGCACCATGCAGTTGCTGGAGGACATCGCGCCGTACCGACACCTCGGCATCGAACCGCCGCCGCTGCACCTGCTCATCAACCGCGTCCACCCCGTGTCCGCCAACGCGCGGCTGATCCAGCAGGCCCTGCGCGACCTGTTCCAGGAGCATGCTGGCATCCGTGTGCTGGCTACTGACGTGCCGGCTATCGAAGCCTATCCGCGCGCTGCGACCCGCGGCCTGCCGGTGCATCGCGTCGAGTACCGACAGCCACCGGGCAGAGTCGCGCCAGCCGCTCTCGACACCATGCGCGCCCTTGCCAGCGAGTTGTTCCCGCAATGGCAGGATCAATTGGCCTTCGTGTCCGGCCGCCAGCAGCGTCCTTCTGAGACTGGGAGGCAGCATGGCAAGCGCACATGAACTGGCCCGCGGCCACAAGCGGCTACGCGTCCTGATCGAATTTGCGATCAGCGAAGGCTGGCACGTCAAACGCACACCGGGTGGACACCTCAAGTTCACCAAGGTCGGCTGCGCCGCGATCTACACCAGCTCGACCGCGAGCGACCACCGGGCGACCCTCAACGCCCGCGCGCAGATCCGCCGTGCCGAGCGCCAGGCCCAAGCCCAGGCCGCGAGCGTAAAGGAATGCGGCCATGGCTGATATGAGGTCCCAGGACATGGCTGGCAAGCTGCTTGCCGCCGGGTTCGAACGTAGCGGTCCATCCGCCACCGCCTTGAGCGACCCGATTGTCGACACGCCGATGGTCGTGACGTTGGACCAGTTGCGTCCCTACGATCACGATCCACGCAAGAAGCGCAATTCCGCCTACGAGGAAATCAAGGCTTCCATCCGTGAACGCGGCCTGGATGCGGCGCCGGCCATCACGCGCCGTCCAGGCGAAGATCACTACATCATCCGCAACGGCGGCAACACGCGGCTGGCGATCCTGCGTGAACTCTGGTCGGAGACCAAGGACGAGCGATTCTTCCGCATATCGTGCTTGTTCCGCCCCTGGCCCGCACGTGGCGAGATCGTCGCATTGACCGGGCACCTTGCGGAGAACGAGCTACGCGGCGGCCTGACGTTCATCGAGCGAGCCCTCGGCGTCGAGAAAGCGCGTGAGTTCTACGAAGAGGAAAGCGGCACCACGCTGAGCCAGTCCGAACTGGCTCGCCGCCTGGCCGCCGATGGCTACCCGGTACAGCAGTCGCACATCAGCCGCATGGTCGATGCGGTCCGCTATCTGCTGCCCGCGATCCCGACCGTGCTCTATGGCGGATTGGGCCGCCACCAGGTCGAGCGGCTATCGGTCATGCGCAAGGCCTGTGAGCGCACCTGGGAGCAGTACGCCAAAGGCCGCTCTCTTCCTCTGGATTTCGACGGCTTCTTTCAGGAAGTGCTGTCGCAATTCGACACGCAGGCTGACGAGTTTTCGCCGCAGCGAGTGCAAGACGAGCTGATCGGCCAGATGTCCGAATTGCTGGGCATCGACTACGACGTCCTGGCGCTGGACCTGACCGAATCGGAGAGCCGTCACCGTGCGTTGGTCAGCGACCCGACGCCGCCATCGGCGCCGCCCGCATTGCCTGAGCCTGGGGCCATCGCGCGATCGCCGGTTGAATCAGCACCATCCACTATCACGCCTGCACCACGTCCAGGCCATGCAGCGGCCGCGCCTACGCGGCGCGAGGACGACACGGCCCCGAGGGAGGCCTCCGCGGCCAGCCCTACGGCAGGGGTCGGCGATTTGCTTCAGGAGCACATCATCTCCCCGGCACCAACGACGGAGCGGCTCCAGTCCATCCAGCGCATGGTCGCCGATCAGTTAGGCGACGCGCTACCGCCCGATTTCTCAGCCAACGTATTGCAGTCGATTCCAGTGCAGGCCGGTGGCCTCTATCCCATCTCGGACATCTGGTATATCGACCCTGGACTGGATACGCCCGATCGGCTACGCATCCACATCGCGCAGTTCGCGCGCGAGATCGCAGGCGAGGCCGAGCTGGACGAGTACGTCGCGGATCGTCCCGATGGCATCGGGTTCGCGTGCCGCGCCCAGGCACGGCCTTCGTCGCCCCTGGGACGCGCCGTGCTCGCGCTGCTGGTTTCTCTGGCCGGTCAGACGCCGGCCGACGTCGGCTTGGACAGCGGGCAAATCGTCACCGACCTGCCGGCACTGCTGCACGGCCAGGACGATGCGGCCTTGCGATTGAGCGACACCGCGCTGGTCAAGCTGTTCCGACTGCTGCGGTTGGCCCGACGCCTCCTGGACCTGGAAGCCGGCGCTGTCGGTTCTGGGACCTGAACGAGGGTTGCCAGCATGTCCGCACCGAACCCACTCAATCAGGCCGTCCTCGCCCAGGCGCTCTACGACCTGCGCAACGGCCAATTGCGTCGATGCAAGGCGATGGGGTTCGGGGAGGAAGAGTTGGATGCGCTCAAGCATCCAGCGCTCATCAGCGTATTGGCCAATGCCAACGTCTCCTGGTGCTCTGTCTCCGTGAACCGCGAAGTGCTCCGACGCTTGCTCAAGCAGGCGCAGGACGTGGAGAAGGAGATCGCCACCGTCGATCGCATGCTGCGCCTGGGCGCCAGTACGGAAATGGTGAGTCGCTTCTACGGGCTTACGCATCAGGAAGTCGCGCTACGACGCGAAGTTCTCGGTCTGCCCAAACGCAAGGGGCGCCATCCGGTTCTGGACGAGGAGCAGGACACGGAACTGTGGCGGCGCTGGAAGGCCGTGACCAGCAGCAGGAATGTCGATCTGGAGGACGAAACCTCGGTCCTTGATGCGGCAATGGACCTCGCCGAAGGCATGGAACTGCCGCTGTCGGTGGTCTGGGCTGCGATCAAAGGCTGGATCGATCAAGGATTGGGTTGAGTTATGGCCGTGGATGACTCAGCACCACGAGCATCACGCCATGGCCCCGTCGCCCTCGCTGATCTGTTCAACAGCGCGCTGAAAGACCTTGCGCCCAAACCCCGGGCGCCCGCATCCGCACCTGCATCTGCACCGTCGCCTGGGTCAACATCTGGTGACGGTTTCCTTTTCAGCGGCAATCGTCACGAGAGCGTGCCGCGGCGGCTCTTTCTCGACCGACGCCTGACACCGCTGGAGCGCAATGCGTGGCAAGTGTTTCGGATGATGCTCAACGAGGATGGCGTCACTGCGTTTCCGACATATGAGCAACTTCGGCCATGGCTCGCGTCAACACCCTGCGCTGGACAAGCCTCCCACGAGACCGTCGCACGCGCGCTGACGCTGTTGCGCCTGACACGCTGGTTGAGTCTCGTGCGGCGCAGACGCGACCCCAAGACCGGCCGTATTCTCGGCAACCTCTATGTTCTGCACGACGAGCCCTTGACTCCATTCGAGGCGATGCAGCTCGACGCAGACTACTTGCAGCTCGTCAGCCAGGCTCTGGGCCACTCGGCCAAGGCCGTTCAGGTCGTGGGTCTGCACACCCTCAAGGAGATCGCCGAAGACCCGTTGCTGTCCGGCCGCACGCTGCCCTCGCGGCTGCAGGTCCTTGCCGAACGCCTCGCCAGCCAGGGCATCGGGACGCAAGAGAGTTATCCACAGGAGGACATGGTTCACGATTCCGAAGAAGGGGCTCCAAGCCTTCTTCGGAATCCCGAGCACCCGTCTTCGGAATCCGAAGCAGGGCCGAAACCCGCGTCAGACGGCTCTCTTCGGAATCCGAAGCAGGACCGTACTGTACGTAGTAGTCGTATTAATGAAGTACGTACTACCGCGCGCGAGCGTGGGCAGGTGCGCGCGATGCAAGGTGTCCGCTTGCCTGATCGCTTCCTTGGTTTGAAAGAAGAGCAGCAGGCCGGGGCGATGGTGGCATTGCAGCAGGTCGATGTCCCGCTGCGTCAGGCCGTGCTGGACGAATGGGCCGATCGTTGTCGCGGCAACACCATCCGCAACCCGGCCGGCTACCTGTTCGGCATCATCCAGCGCGCCATCCGTGGCGAGTTCAACGCGTGGGCCAAGCAGGCTGGCGCGACAGCACCCCCCACCGCCGCGCGAGATGCGCCGTCTGAGGCACCACGCAATGTGGTTCCACCCGAGGTGGCCAAACAGCACATCGAACGGCTGCGTGACCTTCTGCGCAAGAGCTGATCGTTACGAGCGGCATGGTCATGAAGCAGACATCCGTGGCCGTCAGTAGAGCTATCCCCAGGGGATAGATGTAATGCAAGGCGTAACGCCGACAGGTACGGCCCGGTACTTTCGTCCACCGCACTGCGATGGCGCCGGTTTCAGGAGCGACGCTGACATTCGCGCGAACAGTGCTCCATGGCGTTTGATGGAGCTATCCCCTGGGGATAGCTCGTGCCTCGGGCTGGCACTGCCATGACAACCGGGGACTGATTCATTTCGGTTTGTTGACTGACTGCCTTCCGTTGCGTGTCGATCCTGACGGCTCCTTTTCCACAGCGGGCGGTCACCATGGCAACCAACGAACCTTTACAACTCAATCTCGGCTCCTTGCGCAGCGCGATGTCGCTGACGCTTCACACCCACCACGCCTCGCGCATCTGGCATGGGCGTGCCGCCGCTGAGGGGCGGCCGGGCATTGTCGGGCTCAACGGCTACATCGCCGTGATGAACAAGATGAAGCGCGGATCGGAGCAAGACGACCCGTACAGCGACTGGTGGATGTTGCGCATCGAGGAAAAGCTCGACCAGACCAAATCCACGCTGCAATCGCTGCGCGAGCAAGTTGACCAGGCGCTGGCCGGCGTACCCGCAGCATTGAGCCTGGGCGAAAACCTCAACGTGCAGCCGGTGAAGCTCCCCTTATTTGTGAACGCGCAGCTCGGCTTCGCGGCGGTCTATCTCCTGGCCGACTACGACGACATCGCCCGCAAGTTGATCCTCGCCCATCACACCGCGCTGATCGATCGCTCGACATTGGAGCGATGGCTCAACGAAGGCGCCCACGCGCTGCGCAGCCTGTTCAGTCTGGCGCAGCAGTACCGCTACTCGGGCTGCACCCGGGACGACTTCGCGGCCAAAAATGCCGCAGCACGGGCGGCGCTGGAGAAGTTCGGCGAACTGCCCCAGGAGGTGCTCGAAGGCACACGCCGTTCGAAGTTTGCGCCGCCCATCGCGCGCCGTGGCCTGCAACAGCGCAGCGATGGTTCTGCCGCAGCGCCTCCGTCCGGCGATGAAGCCATCACCGCCGAGCCATCCGAAACCGCAGCCGGTGAGGACGAACCGGCATGAGCGATCTGAACCAACCGATCCGCTACTTCCGGGGCCTGCAACAGGAAGCCTTCATGCGGCTGGAACACGCGGCCTCTCTAAAAGGCCTTTTAAAGCCTTTTAAAGGTAAAGGGGACTTCGAGGCCTGGGCCAGCCAGTGCTTCGCCATGCGCGACGAACTGATTGGCTTGGCGCAGCGACAGGTGCTGCAACAGGCAGTCGGGCATCCCTTCCACCTGCTACCCATCGAGCTGGCCCAGCAGACAACTGGCGCGGGAACGACGTTCCTTCGCTGGCGCAAGCACGACCGCTCGGCCATGGGCGTAGCCCTGTGGCAGGAGCTGATGGCGAGCACCAGCACGCCGGCCAACCTGCTGGCCGACCTGCACGCGATCGAGCTGCAGCGCATCACGTTGAACATGCAGATCAGCCTGCTGCACACCTTGGGCAGGCAGGCGCAGGAATGCGCCAGCAAAGCGGCCGAGGCAGACAACGCCTACCTGCGCCGGCTCACGTCCACCCCACCCGCAATGCGCGATCGGTGATTGCGCCAGCCATCCCAGCACGCGCCCGGCGCCGACGAGGCACGGGTATTTCAACCACCACGGAGATCACACCATGAGCACGCATTTTTCTGGCGAAGGCAACATCGGCTCGCCACCGGAGTACCGCGAATTCCCCAATGGCAACGACGAGCCCACCCGCCTGCTGCGCCTGAACGTCTATTTCGACAACCCCGTTCCCAAGAAGGATGGCACCTTTGAGGACCGTGGCGGCTTCTGGGCGCCGGTGGAAATCTGGCACCGCGACGCCGAGCACTGGCAGCGCCTCTACCAGAAGGGTATGCGGGTGCTGGTGATCGGCCGCATGGAGCGCGAGCCTTGGACGGACAACGAAGATCAGCCACGCGAGACCTGGCAAGTCAACGCGCGCAGCGTCGGCATTCTGCCGTACCGCATCGAGTCTGTGGTCCTCAGCCCGAAGCCACAGGAGGCAGAACCGAAGCCGCAGGCCGACCAGGAATCGACCGCGCCGAAAGAGACGAAGCGCAGGAAGTGACCCGGCACGGAGGGCGGCTGCCGCGGTGCTTAGCCGCCCTCCATGTGCCGCGAGCTATCCCCAGGGGATAGCTCCATCAACGTCCACTGACTTCCACGCGTACCCGCGAATCGCCGCTCCCGACCCGCATACCTCCGGCCACTCGCCATCCCCGCACAAGCCCTTCCATCCGTGAAAGCGGTCGCCGCCGCGTGCCGCTTGTTTGCTGCTGCTCCTGGTGGTGCTCGGCATGCTCGATCCCAGCAACTCCATGAACCACGGGAATCGGATGGACGGATATGCGGCTGTTCTTGTGCGAGAAGCCCTCCCAGGGCAAAGACATTGGCCGGATTCTCGGCGCCACGCAGCGCGGTGAAGGCTGTCTCAACGGTTCCGGCGTCACTGTCACCTGGTGCATCGGCCATCTCGTAGAAGCCGCTGCGCCCGAAGCCTACGACGAGCAGTTGAAGCGCTGGTCCATTGAGCAGTTGCCCATCATTCCCCAGAATTGGCGGGTCGAGGTCAAACCGAAGACCGCCACGCAATTCAAGGTCGTCAAGGCGCTTCTGGCGAAGGCGACCCAGCTTGTCATCGCCACCGATGCCGACCGCGAAGGCGAGTTGATCGCTCGCGAGATCATCGAACTGTGCGGCTACCGCGGCCCCATCGAGCGGCTATGGTTGTCGGCACTCAACGATGCGTCCATCCGCGCCGCACTGGGCAAGCTCAGGCCATCGGCCGAGACGCTGCCGATGTACTACTCGGCGCTGGCACGATCGCGGGCCGACTGGCTCGTGGGAATGAACCTCAGCCGCCTGTTCACCGTGCTCGGTCGACAAGCGGGCTACGACGGCGTGCTGTCGGTCGGCCGCGTGCAGACACCGACGCTCAAGCTCGTGGTGGACCGCGACCGCGAAATTGCGGCCTTCGTGTCCGTACCGTACTGGGCCATCGACGTGTCCCTGTCCGCAAGCGGCCAGTCTTTCACCGCGCAATGGGTTCCGCCCGATGCCTACACCGACGACACGGGCCGCTGCCTGCAGCAGCCGGTCGCACAGCGGGCCGCGCAGCAGATTCGCGGCGCGGGCAGCGCGCAGGTGGTGTCGGTCGAGACCGAGCGCGTGCGCGAAGGCCCGCCGCTGCTGTTCGACCTGGGCACCTTGCAGGAGGTTTGTTCCAAGCAACTTGGGCTGGACGTGCAGGAAACCCTGGAGATCGCCCAGGCCCTGTACGAGACGCACAAAGCCACGACGTACCCGCGCTCGGATTCCGGCTATCTGCCCGAAAGCATGTTCGCCGAGGTGTCCACGGTTCTCGACAGTCTGCTCAGGACCGATCCCTCGCTGCGCCCGATCATGGACCAGCTCGACCGCTCCCAGCGCTCGCGTGCATGGAATGACGGCAAGGTCACGGCGCACCACGGCATCATTCCGACGCTCGAACCAGCGAACCTCTCGGCCATGAGCGAGAAGGAGTTGGCGGTGTACCGGCTGATCCGGGCGCATTACCTCGCGCAGTTCCTCCCTCACCACGAGTTCGATCGCACCGTGGCGAACCTAGCCTGCGGCCAGCAGAAACTGGCGGCCACGGGCAAGCAGGTCGTGGTGAAGGGCTGGCCCCTGGTACTGACCGAGCCTCAGCCCGACGAGGACGGCGACGCTGCGGCGCGCAGCCAGGTGCTTCCCGCGCTGCGCGAGGGCTTGGCATGTCTGGTGGCCGACGTCGATCTGAAGGCGCTCAAGACGCTGCCACCCAGGCCGTACACGCAGGGCGAACTTGTCAAATCCATGAAGGGAGTCGCCAAGCTGGTGACGGACCCGCGCCTGAAGCAGAAGTTCAGGGACACGGTCGGCATCGGCACCGAAGCGACGCGAGCCAACATCATCAGCGGCCTGATCGCACGCGGCTATATCGTGAAGAAGGGGCGCGCCATCCGCGCATCCGATGCTGCTTTCACACTGATCGACGCCGTGCCCGCGGCGATCGCCGACCCTGGCACTACCGCTGTCTGGGAACAGGCGCTCGACATGATCGAAGCTGGACAGCTTACGCTGGACGTATTCATCGGAAAGCAGGCTGCATGGATTTCGCAGTTGATCGCGCAGTACAGCATCGCGTCCCTGTCCATCAAGGTTCCCCAAGGGCCGGCATGCCCGCAGTGCGGCGCACCCACGCGTCAGCGCAGCGGCAAGAGCGGCCCGTTTTGGTCGTGCAGTCGTTACCCCGACTGCAAAGGCACGCTGCCGGTCGAATCCGGCACGTCCAAGCGCGGTGCCTCGCGCCCGCACCGCAGCGGCCGCCAAGGTTCCTGACCCGACCCCGTTCCCCGTGAGCCGTGCCCGCCATCGGCGGCGTGGCCCTTGTCCCGCACGCCCTGCGGGACGCCCAGCGCGCAACGCCTTCTTGATCCGTGCGCGCGTCCCGCCTGGCCGCTCCGGCCACGGGACCTGAAGGTAGCTTCTCCGCGAACCGCATCCCGCGCGTTCTGCTGATCTGCATTTCTTCCGCCCACTGCGAAGGGTCTCCCGATGGCTTGTCGAACTGCACGAGCCACCCGGAGACCGTTCGTGGTCAGCGGTATTCGGTGCCGGTGCCCGCCGGCGCAAAAACGGGCTCCCTTTGTGCGCGGATGTGCGCCAGACGATGCCGGCCCCAGCCACGACATGGGCCGGGTGTGATTGCTGACAGCAGACGGTTTTAGCGACGACCGGGCCTGCCAATCAGCCCACGGGTGGTTCCTCTTTCCTCCCGAGCCGAAGGCCGCAGGGCCTTCGGCGCCTTTCTCCTGCCCATCAATGTCCCGGCCCCCCGCCCAACGGCCCTGGGCCACACGAACAGGAGACCCGACATGAACCCCCATCCTTGCCCCCCAACACACGGCAGGCCGCGCAACGCGCCGCTGCTCTACGGCAGCGTGTGCAGCGGCATCGAGGCCGTGAGCCTCGCCTGGCAACCCCTCGGCCTCGAAGCTGCGTGGTTCGCTGAGATCGAGCCGTTCCCGAGCGCCGTGCTCGCCCATCGTTACCCCCACGTGCCCAACCTGGGCGACATGACTGCGATCGCCCGCCAGGTGCGCGCCGGCACCGTGCCGGCGCCCGACATCCTGGTCGGCGGCACACCGTGCCAGTCGTTCAGCGTAGCCGGCGCGCGCCAGGGACTGAATGACCCGCGCGGCGCCTTGACCCTTGCCTATGTGGAGCTTGCAAATGCCATCGACCAAACCCGCCACCAAGACCGCCGCCCGTCGGCAACCCTCGTCTGGGAAAACGTCCCCGGCGTCCTCAACGACCGCAGCAATGCCTTCGGGCATTTCCTGGGCGCACTGGCCGGAGAAGGCTGTGCGCTCCAACCGCCAGGGGAAAAATGGGCGCACGCAGGTTGTGTGTCTGGACCCCGGCGCCGCATCGCCTGGCGCGTGCTCGACGCTCAATATTTCGGTGTCGCCCAACGCCGCAAGCGTGTGTTTCTTGTGGCAAGTGGTGGAGATGGCCTCGATCCCGTCGAAGTACTTTTTGAGCGCACAGGCCTGCTCGGGGATTCTTCTGCGGGCAGCGCGCCGTGGCAAGAAGCTGCCCGTGCTGCTGGATCGGGTGCTGAAGCAGCAGGCGGATACGCAGGACTGAAGCAGCCCTACGGCACGGTCACGATGACCTTCGGATTCAGTGGCGGCACCGGCCCCGTCGATGTGGCGGCATGTCTCATGGCCGCAGGCCCCAAGCACGACATCCGCACGGAGACGTTCATGGTGCAGTCGATCGCCGGCAGCATCGCCCACACCCTCGACACTGCCAACGGCGGCAAGGGCAGCAGCGAAGACGGTACGGGCAAGGGTGTGCCGATCATCGCTTTCACCGCGCAGGGCAGCGGCGCGGATGCCACGATGGATCGGGCTCCGACGCTGCGTGCAGGTGGGCACCGCAACAGCCATGCGAACGCCGGTGTCGTGCCCGCCATCGCCTTCGCGCAGAACAACCGCGGCGAAGTGCGTTTCGAGTCGGGCCATGGGCAGGTAGCTTGCACCGTCCTTTCCAACGGCAAGCCGGGCTATGGCGTGCCGATGGTGGCCTGCGTTGCCCTGCGGGGACGGCAGCAGGGTCTTACCGCGGAACTGGGCGGCGGCGTATCGGACGCACTGCGCACCAGCGGCGGCGGCGCTGACAAGCCCCATGTGCTGGCACCCGACTTCGAGGCGCATTTCCGTTACGACTGGAGCGAGCCCGGCCCCGGCGACTGGTCGCACTGGCGGGTGCGGCGGCTAATGCCCGTGGAATGCGAGCGGCTGCAAGGCATGCCCGACGACTACACGCTGATCCCGTACCGCGGCAAGCCCGCCGCGGATGCTCCGCGCTACAAGGCAATCGGCAATTCCATGGCGGTGCCGTGCGTTGCGTGGCTTGGCCAGCGGCTGGTGCAGTGCCTGCACAAGACGGGATCGACAGCTCCGGATTGATGCACGACGTCGCCAGCGGGCCACGCCATTCTTCCTCCTGCATTGCCGACGTGTCGGCAGCAGCCAGCAGCCGGGGTGTCCAGGCTGCCGTGGGTTCTACCCGCGCCACCCACCAGTTCGCCTCGGCATCTCACCGGCGAACGCTGCCCACCGGGGCATCGATGCCTCTTTTTTTCCAACCCACGGGATGGCCGCCACGTCCCGTCGGGGGCATGTCGCCACCCGGTCGATTTCAGGACTTCCCATGGATAACATCACCAAGCAAGACCGCATCACGCTGAAGAACCTCAAGGTGGCCGACTTCGCCAGCGAGGAAACGATGTGCTTCAGCGCCACCGTCGTGTTCGACGGCACTCCCATCGCCGAGGCCCGCAACGACGGCCACGGCGGCTCGACGTTCGTCCACGCGCTCAATGGCAAGGCGGCGCTGCTGGCGCAGGCCGAAGCCTTCGCCAAGGGCCTGCCGCCTGCACCGCTCGACCTCGGTCCACGAGGGTGAAGACCCTCATTACATCGACATGACGCTCGACTTCCTGATCGATGAACTGGCCGATGCCATGCACGCCGAGCGCAAGGTGCGAGCCGCGTTCAACCGCGACATCGGCAACAAGGTGCTGTTCATCAAGGACGGCAAACTGCTGTTCATCAAGGGCATCAAGCTCAAGGCCATCGCCGACCGCAAAGCGTATTTCGCTTCGCTGCGCGCCCGACAGGCCCAACCCATCGTCATCCTCGCCGAGCTTCCGCCCGAGCAAGCATTTGACCTGTGGAAGCAGCATGTCCTGGGCGACAAGCCCGCCTGACCCAGCGCCGACGCCCCCTCCTGACAGCCCCGCACTCGATGCGGGGCTTCTTTTTTTCGGTGCCCATCAATCGGGGCTGGGCCGGATGCCGTTTTCCAACTGACGCAGCGCGGCCCGCGCACGAAGCTGCCCGCATGTTCGCTGATTCGTCAGCACATGCCAGCAGCCAGGGTTTCAGGCTGCCGCGGGTCTCTCCCGCGTTGCCCACCAGTCCGCATCGCATCAAGTCTGCGGACGCGCGTCCCCGTGACGTCGATGCTTTTTATCAACCGCGTGCGGGAGCTGCCATCCCGTGAGGGACGAGGCCCCGCTTTTCCAAGGAGCCCGTCCATGTCCCAGCAAGCCTCTTTCGGCCAACTGGCCCTGACCTACTGCGGCAAGTTTCTGCCGCTCGAAGTCCTGCAAAGCGCCGCCGGTCACTACATCGGCACGCGCGATACCGAAGGCCCCGTTTCGCGGGAATCCCGCGAGTACTTCCGCAGCTATGCCGCGGCTCAACGTGCCCTCGAAAGAGGCGGCTGGTCCCAGCTCGCCATTCCCTGATCCAACTGGAGGAATCACGTCATGAACCAGCTACTGCCGCGGGAAATCGTCGATCAGATCATGCGGGAAGAACAGCATTTCGCTGCCGCGCCCCAAGCCTTCTTCGAGGCCTGGAAGCGCGGTGTCGAGATCGCTGGCCCCGAATGGTTCGGTGACGGCACCCGTGAAGGTCTGAACCAGGCCAAGAGCAAGTGGGATCTGCGTCCCAACATGCTGCAGCTCAACGATGCCCTCGGCGTCCTGAGCAGCGGCGAACGCATGTTCCTGTCCGCCATGGTCAGCTTCTACAACGCGCGCGAGGGCGGTGCCATGCTCAAGCGCTGCCACTTCAACGGACTGTCGGACTTCGACGGTCTCGATCTGCAACGCCGCAAGGTCATCGCCGACCTGCTGGTGAACTACAACGGCTGGTGAGCCGGTCCCCGGCGCACCACTGCTTTTCGTTCCCCCCGAGAGGGACATGCGCCCACAAAGCCATGTTCCTCAATTTCTTCGCCATCGCCCAGCGCCAACGGCCTCGGGCTATTACTTGCGGATGCCACCGTCCGCATGGGCTGGCTCCGCTCACTTCTCGAAAGGAGCCACCATGGCAAACAACTACTACGAGGGCACGGGCGTTCTCATGCTTGATCGTGTTACCCCCGTCATCAAGGCGCTGTTCGGCGTCTTCGCATTGGATGAAAGCTATCCCGGCAACGGGCATGCCTACATCGCCAGGATCGCCGAGACCAATTATCCGCAATGGTCGAATGTGCTGGGCGGCCTGGAAGACCTCGCAGCGCAACTCGGCATACCCATGCCCGACGACGAAGGCTTGTCGATTCCTCCACTGCTCGAACTGCTGGCCGTGCACTTCGGAGCCGACCAGGATCAGGAACTGCAGAACCTGATCGAACAACACCAGTTCGAGGACAGCGCCGATCTGGAGGCCTTACTTCTGATCGCAACCTGCTTCGACGACGGCCATGACCTGACCGCCATCCAGTTCGAGGGCTGCTGGTATTGCAGCAAGCCAAGGCTGTTCGAGTTCGGCGGCAGCGGCTGCTACCTGAGCCGCGAGGTCCAGGTCTTCAGAACGTCCTCGCAGGCACTCCAACTCGGCGACCAACTGCGCAAAGCCATTAAGGCCAGCGACATCGAAGAGGCCTCGGCGTTGATCGCACTGGAGGCCGCCAATCTGCTCGCGGGCATCAACGACGAGCATTTCCGCCTGAATGTGCGCCATCGCATCGCCGAACGGCTGGCCCAGACGCCAACGATCAGTGCCGACTGACGCATTTTCTCTTTTCAACCCACCGGGTCCAATTCCCGGTGGCGGGGATTGGCTCCATTATTCAATCTGGAGAAATCCCATGTCCCAAAATCCCAATCCCTTTGTCCGCGGCTACTGGAATCTGAAAATCGTCCGCACGCTGTCCATCAGCTACGAGGACGGAAGCCCGCATGTGTGGCGAGCCATCCACGTGAGCCAACAGCACCTCTCCGATGAGGAACTGGTTTCTTCCCCCTGCATCGTCACCAGCGAGTTCGCGGTGGTCAGGAATGGCACTGAACCTGTCAGCGCCGAACTGATGGCCGAATGCAATGCTGTTGAAGGCGTCAGCGGCGAAGGCGTAGTTGGTGCCGTGGTCTATGCCATTCATGGCGACGACTTCGACGGCCGCCCGATCCACGTCGGTGACACTTATTCGGCCGAAGCCGCGCGAGACGTGGTGCAGCGGTTGAGTTTCGAGACCGGCTATTACAGCCGATGCTGGGAAATCAGCAGCGCGCACATCAGCCGGAAAACCGGCCAGTACCTCGCCAACCTGGCAGACCTCGCCACGCCGGAGGCCTTTCTGTTCATCGCCTTCCGGGTTCCGTACAGCCCGGCGATCGGCGTCAAGCTGATTTCCACGCCCTGGACGGACCAGAACCTGGAGCATGCCGAGGGCATCGGCGCGGAGCAGCTTCGACAAGAGCACCGGAACAAGGGCATGCCGGACGACCTGGCGAACATCCTTGAACTGGCTGGCCAGGCCGATGTGCGCATTCTCATCCTCGACGCTGATGCGCCCGCGCTACTGGGCTTGCCGCTGGCCGAGTCCTAGCAGTCGCGCCACGCACCATTCTTCCTCTTTGTTCTCCCCCATGTCAGCCCGTCTCCCACCCGGAGCTGGGCTGATCCATTTTCATAGGAGCAACCTCATGTTCCCCGACCTCATCTCGCATGCACCCGACTTCGAGCACCAGCTCGGAGCCTGCGTCAACGCCATGAGCCAGGACGACGCCATCGGCCAGATCCTGGTATTCGAGCGCACGAGAGGCATGCTACACATGCGCCATATCGCCAGCGCCGACCTGGTGGACAGCGACATTGACGACTACGAAATGGTCGTCTTCGACGGTGGCAACACCAGCGGCGACACGTGGAAGCACGTGTTCTTTCCACGTCAGCGCGAACACTATTTCGTGTACGAAGCCTGATCCATCCAGCCCCTTTCGAGGGGCTTTTTCTTGCCCGCAGCGCAGGAAACCGGGTGCGGCGCGGTGCCGTTTCATGCGGGTGAGCCGCCCATTCCGAGGCCATCCTTGCCCCATGTTCGTCGGCGTTGCCGACACATGCCCAGACAGCCGAGACCTTCAAGGCTGCAAGTGCGGGAAACCGTGCTGGTCTTTTTTCTTATCGGACGTTCCGCGTCCATCCACGCCACCCACAAGGGATCTCTCCCTTGCGGGCGGGAATCCCTTGTCCTTCCTCAAGGAGATTCCCATGGACCGTTCCCTCATCAAATCCATGATGCCTTCGCTTGTCGCAGGCCATGTGCCCCGCAACGTGCGGTCGTTCAAGTACCGCGTGTTCGATGATCAGCCGCAGTCCTCGACGCTGGGCTTCGCCATCGATCCCCAGCCCTTCGACGGCAAGGTGGTCGCGGCGACTGACGATGCCATCGTCGTCAAGCTCAAGCCATCCGAGTTCGCCGTGCTCGATCCCAACCTTGTCACCTCTGTTCCCAGCGAAGGCGCCAAGGTGCGTGTCCAACCCTACGCACGGCGCCGTTTCGACGGCCTGCGCGCGGACACCCCGGAAGAGCGCACGGAGATGACGTCCGACGGCATTCCCTACACCGTCAAGACGCACATCCTTGGCTCCGCGCCCGCCAAGCTGCCCATCCCCAAGCCGCAGTGCATGGAACTGGGCCAGCTCATCGAACAACTGGAGGAAATGCCGGCGCCCGATGGCTTCCGGCGGATCACCCACATGCTGGTCGATGCAGGTGCACGGGATTTCACCTGGGTCGATCCCAAGCCATCCAAGATCATCGAGACGCCTCCGGCGATCAGCTTCACGACCTCGACCGCGAAGTTCAAGGGTCGCGTCACGGTGCTGTACGACCGCGGCGGCGACGCCTACGTGGTGGAACTTCACCGCGATGGCGAATTGGTCGATCGGTACGACGAGGTGTATTTCGACATGCTTGGCGCAGTGTTGGAGCGGCTCATCGACGATGGTCGCTGGCGCCTGATCGACGTGAGCGTGATCGACACCAAGGCTCCCCGGCAGCGCCAAGCGGTGCCGGCATGACGCCTCGAAACGAAGCCAGGCAACTCCACGACTGACCCGAGGTTCCCGCCACGGCGGTTCAGTCCATCCGGCCAAGTGCCGCACAGGCTCTCCATCCATTCGGTGGAGAGCCTTTTCTCTAATCCGTACAGGAGATTTCAACCATGTCACTGCGATTCAAGGGCGCCGACCTGCGCCCTGTGTTGACCGAAGCGATCGCCAACCAGTGCCGAGCCGTCCTCGTCAAGGACCAAGGCGTGTACATCCTCGCCGAGCGCGGGGAACGCCGCCCGGACGGACGCCAGAAGTTGCTGGCCTATGCAGTCGGCTGCGACCCGGATACCGATCCGTTCGATGACTGGTGGTTCCTCGCCCAACGCGAGCTGGGCGGCGACGACTTCGCCGAGTACTTCGACCCGAAGGACGGCGTATTCACCCGCATCTTGCACACAGCGGACGATCTGATGCTGTCGGCCACCGCCACCCACTTGTCGTTGGAGGTCGTGCCTCCCGTTTAAAGCAGCAGCACGTCCTGCTCAGCCCCCGGTTCCCCGGGGGCTTTTTTCCTCCGCACAGCGGCTATGTCCCCGCGTGCGCGCTCGTCTCCGGCCGCCAAGGCCTGCCTCGCCGGCCAGCCCGCCGGCATGCCACTGGAGACGACGCATGCACGACCCGTTCAAGATCACCCAGCCCACCTGCATCAGCTTCAGCGGCGGGCGCACGAGCGCCTACATGCTCTGGCGCGTGCTGCAGACCAATGGCGGCCTGCCTGCCGATACCGAGGTCTGCTTCGCCAACACGGGCAAGGAAGTCGAAGCGACCTTGCGCTTTGTGCGCGATTGCGCCGAGCACTGGCAGGTGCCGATCCGCTGGCTCGAATACGTGCCCATGGAACCGGGCTTCGCTCTGATCGACTTCGATCGGGCCAGCCGCCAGGGTGAGCCGTTCGAGGCGCTGATCCGCAAACGCCAGTACCTGCCCAATCCCGTTGCGCGGGGCTGCACGACCAGCCTGAAGATTCGCCCGATGCACCGCTTCCTGCGGCATCAGGGATGGACGGACTGGGACCAGATGATCGGCATCCGCGCCGACGAGCAGCGACGCGTCTCCAAGATTCGTGCGCGCGGCCACTCCACCGAATCGACCCACGAGACCATGTGCATGCCGCTGGCGGATGCCGGCGTCACCGTGCGCGACGTGAGCGCGTTCTGGCAGGCGCAGCCGTTCGACCTCGACCTGCTGACGGTGAACGGACGCACGCTCGAAGGCAACTGCGACCTGTGTTTCCTCAAGCCGCGTGGGCAGCGCCTGGCCCTTATCAAGGCCCGGCCCGAGGCCGCCGTGTGGTGGATTCGCATGGAATCCCTGAACCTCGCGAGCAAGCCCAGCGGCGCCCGGTTCCGCGCCGATGGCCCCAGCTATGCCGATCTGGCGCGCTTCGCTGCCGACCAGGGCGATCTGTTCGATGGCGCCGAGGAAGCCATTGCCTGCTTCTGCGGCGACTGATGCGCATGGACAGGCCATTGATCGCGCCACGGCTGCAACTCCTGCCCGTGTCGCTACGGGTCGCTAATGGCTTTGTACAGGACCACCACCGCCACCACCGCCCGGTCCAAGGGGCGAAGTTCGCCCTGGCCGTTGCCCCGCGCGGCAGCGATTGCATCTGCGGTGTGGCCATCGTCGGTCGCCCGGTCGCGCGGCACTTGGACGACGGCTGGACCCTCGAAGTAACGAGGCTATGTACCGACGGTGCGCCGAACGCCTGCAGCAAGCTCTATGGCGCCGCTTGGAAGGCGGCCAAGGCCCTCGGCTACACGCGGCTGATCACCTATACCTTGCCCGAGGAAGGTGGTGCCAGCCTGCGCGCCGCCGGCTGGCGGCTGGTCGGCACGCGCGGCGGCGGCGCTTGGAGCCGTCCCAGCCGTCCCCGCGCCGACACCCCCGACCACCTGCGCGGCCCCAAGTGCCTGTGGCAGGCATCGGGCGGCGTGGACAAAGGGAAACGTCTGGGTGCCGATTGATTGCTGTCGCGCGCGCGGAGCCCGGCCATGCTGCCCCCATGCCTGCTGACGTTGTCAGCGACATGCCAGGCAACCATCGGTCATCGAGGTTGCGGCGCAGTTCCCACTGCGTGACCGAGCCAGCTCGCACCGCATCCGTCCGCGAGCGGCCACCAGTCTCTGGTGGCGGATGCTTTCGCCTTATCAACCCACCGCGGGGTTACGCACCTTCCCCGCATGCGTGGGCCTGGTGTGTCTCCGCTTCTTCCAATGGAGATTCACCATGAACACCACTTCCAACGAGAAATCATACTTCGACCTTCACACCTCGGGCATCGGCTACATCCAACGTGCCCGCGAAGTGCCTGTCCGGGGCGGCCGCCGTGCGCAGCCCTTCCTGGCATGCACCATCGCCGCACTGGTCGGTTCCGCCAAGGATCCCAGTTACCGCTACTTCGACGTCAAGGTCTCGGGTGCCGAGGCCAAGAAACTGGTCCAGCGCTACATCGGCGTTGACGATCCCAAGCAGCGCCCGCTGGTGCGCTTCCGCCTCGGCGACCTGTGGGGCGATGCGTACATCCGCGACAAGGGTGAGCACAAGGGCCAGGCCGCCGCGTCCCTCAAGGCGCGACTGCTCAAGGCCGAGCCGCTCGACCGGGCCGAACTGGCTTCGATCAAGCAGCACGAGCTGATCACCCGCGGCATCGGCTACCTCAGCCGTCCGAAGGACGTCACCCGCAAGGATGGCGATCCGTTCCTGTCGTGCAGCGTCGCGGCGCTGGCCGGGCCTGTCGGTGAACCGGAATATCGGTACTTCGACACCATCGTCGCTACCCCTGAAGCCGAGCACCTGGTTCGCCGGTGCGTGCAGGCCATCGAAGGGGACCGCAAGGTGCTGATCGCCTTCCGTCTGAACGACATGAAGATCGATCCGTACATCCGCACCAAAGGCGAGCGCGCCGGGGAACCGGGAGCGAGCCTTGAATCGACGCTGGTCCACATCGGTCTCATCAAGATCGACGGCACCCAGGTCTATCCGACGAGCCAGGCGCAAGCCGAGGCGCCGCAGGCCGAGGACGCACCCGCGCCCGAAGCCGAGGTTGCCGCCGAAATCGCTGCCGACCAATCTGCCGAACCCGCCGAGCGCGAGCCGGAAGGTGAAGCCGAGGAGCAGGAGCCGGAACTGGCTGCTTCGTTCTGATCCGGCATGGCCCCTCACGGGGCCTTGCCTTTTTCCTATTTCCCAAGGAGAACCATCATGGCAGCCACATCGGCACCTACGAGATCAGTCCTGCCCATCGTCGTCCCGGGCCAGCTCACGTTGCGGACCATCCGCGGCAAGAACGGCCCGTTCACGGTCGGTCGTCTGACCACCCCCATCGGCGAGTTCGCCGTCAAGGACGCGGAGCTGGAGCAGTACCCCGAAGGCAAGTACGACGGGGAATTCGTCATTCGCTATATCTTCGCCAAGTCCTATCCGGTCGCGGGCGGCGCGCGGTTTGAAGTTCGCGCCAACCTCGACGGTATGACGCTCAACGGCATCGACAAACTGAGCCGTGACGAGGCCCGGAGCTTCGCCACCCAGGAGGTCGATCCCCTTGACGAAGAGCAAGGGACGCAGCCTGCGGCAACGCCGGCCAAACCTGCCAAAACATCCAGGCCCGCCAAGCCCGCACCCGTGCTGGCGTCTGCGGACCCGCTGGTCGATACCACGCCCTTCGGTGTGGATGCGCCGACACCCGCTGCGGCTGCTGCCCCCGGCAGCACCGAAGATGGCGACGCTGCACTGTTCGGCCTGCTGTGGCCGCTGGGAGAATCCGTAAAGCTGGATTCGACCATCGACCGCCGCACCCTGCGCGCGCAGATCGTTCGCCTGGGCGAACTTGGCTACGCGCTGGACTTCAAGACCCAGGAGTGGAGCCGCCAGGCCGAACTGCAACCTGCGTGATCGCAGACGCCGCATCCGCGGTGTTCTTCATCCACCCGCCGGGGTTCTTTCCCCATGCGGGGGAGACCCTGGCCTTTTCTTTGGAGGTCTCCATCATGTCCAACATCGCTTCAGATACCCACCGTTCCGCACTGGATGAAACCGCGTGGCGGGCTGTCTGCGAGACGGCTGCCAAGCAAGCCATCCATGGCTGCGGACAGTCTCACGACTGGTACGTGGAACGGTTCAGTTCAGAAGTTGACGCGCAAGTACATCGGTTACCCGAGCATCAGCAGGCATATGCCCTGCAGATAGCAGAGGAATACGGGGACTACGCAACACCCGCCGAAAGGCAGGAGACTCAGGACTGGAATGCCGAAAACGGCATTTGCATGCACGGCATCGATCGGGATTGCTGCCCGGCCGGTTGCGGTGATCTTGAGTACTGACACGCGACTTCATCGCTGCTAACGCGGCATTCCATCACCCGCTGGGGGTTCTCCCCCGCGGGGAGGCCTCCGGCTCCACTTTTCAGGAGGCCTTTCATGGGCTGGTATTTCTCCCCCCAATCGCGATCTGAACTGATCGCGGAACTGATCGCACCGCAAGAGACCGAGCGCGCCAGCGTCAAGGTCATCGCCCACGCGCTGCGTGGCAACGTCCTCTGGTCCGTCGCGGAAGTGACGGCCAAGGTCGAAGGCGTGCATCGTGATCTCGCACCGGGTCAATCCCTGCGCTACATCCGCTGCGATCTGCTTGAACGCGGCGGAAGCCAGTGGGGTTACAAGCCACTGGAAGAGTCCATGCACCCGTACTACTACTCGTGCCCGCTGTCTTATCTGGATCTCGCACCGGAGCAGTCCGCCGAATGGCGTGCAGGCGTTCGCGCCCACCACGCGCGGCGGCGCACACCGACGGCTTCCACGGCACCCGCCGCAGCGCTGTTGGTCTGAGCCAGGAGGAACCGACATGGACCCGATCCTGGCTGCGCTCCCGCCCGCGTTGTTGAAGCTCGTCGAAGGGAGTCTGTCCAACGACGAAGTTTCTTCCGACGAGGAAATGCTGGCGTACTTCATCAGCGACGGCCTCACCGAGGATCAGGCGCGGCGGGCACTGACCTACCGCGACCAGTACCTCAACAACATCTACCTGGACGGCTTCACGCCGATTACCGCGGTGGACAAGGCACTTCACTTCAACCCGCACACCCGGCAGTTCGAGCCGGACTGAGCGGTTTTCTTCCACCCCTTGGGGCAGTACTTGCCCCAGCGGGCGGTGCTGTTCCCGTTCATCCGAGGACACCACCATGCCCGCAGACACTTCTTCCACCACGCTTTACCGCATCGACGAATGCCCCGACGTGATGGCCGACGCTTGCGTCGGCGATGACCAAGGCAACCTCGTCTTCCTCTCGATCTGGGCGCGGGACACCGCCGTCCAGCAGTTCCTCGCTCGCCTGACCCTCGGGCGCGACGAGCAGGGACTGGACCAGTTCCACGTCATCACCGACCAGGGCGGCAGCGTCCCGGTGTTCATCGGCAACGTCGATCGTCTGGAAAAGCGCATGACTCGCGCCTACCGACGAACGCTGTTCGGATCGCTCTCCAACGTGTGGCTGTTCGATCGCCGCTGCGTGAAGCCCGACAAGGCCAACGCCAGCGCGCTCGCACTGCTGCCACGCGGCAACGCCCACCGGCTTGACCGCATGTGGACGCTGGTGCGGGACACCTGCCCGTTGCCGCTGCTCGATCACTGGCGCGAGACCGTGCTGGAACTGCTGCAAACCCGCGAGATGCTGGCCCGCCTTCCGTTCGCCCTCGGGCCACTGGAAGGTCATCGGCTCGCCATCGACGTGCCGGCGCTGACCCTGGCGCTGGGCACCTTGATCCGCAGTGACGTACTCACCGCCTATCCCTATCCGGCCAAGATTTGGACGCCGGAAGCGGTAGCGGCTTGACCCACCCGCGGAAGCACGCCTCTGCGTGCTTCCGCCTTTCATCCCCGCCAACCAGGAGACTTCCATGGCCCTCATGTTCCCGCGGCTCGCCCGCAATTTCGTGAAAAACGGATACTTCCCCACGGATGAACCCACGCTCGAAAGAGCCCTCAACGCACTGATGCCCAGCGACGGGTCGATGTGCATCCTCGATCCCTGCGCAGGCGAAGGCGTGGCGATCGCCGAAGCTGCTCATGCCCTCGGGCGCGAGCAGGTAAAGGCGTTCGCGGTCGAGTTCGACGCCGAGCGGGCACGCCATGCCCGCGGCCTGGTCGATCATTGCCTGCATGCGGACCTCATGGACGCGATGATCTCCAAGCAGTCGTTCGGGCTGCTCTGGCTCAACCCACCGTATGGCGACCTGTCCAAGGACGTCAACGGCAATATCGGTTATCAGGGACAGGGCCGTGCCCGCCTCGAAAAACTGTTCTATCAGCGCAGCCTGTCGCTGTTGCAGTACGGCGGCGTGCTGGTCTTCATCGTCCCCGGCTACGTGCTCGACGCGGAGCTGGTCGGCTGGCTGACGCGCCACTACACCGACCTGCGGATCTACCGAGCGGTGGAAACGCAGTTCAAGCAGGTGGTGATCTTCGGTCGCAGGGTGCGTCAGCGCGAGCAGGCACCCGATGGCGTCAAGGCCGTGCGCAATCTGCTGCTGCAGGTTGGGCTTGGCGAAGTCGAAGCCGAGGAACTGCCGAGCGATTGGCCGTTCCTGCCGTACATCGTCCCCGCCAGTCCGGCCGAGCCGGAGCATTTCTTCCGCGTGACGATGGAGCCGGAGCAGTTCGCCGATGAGGTTGGTCGGCTGCAAGGCCTCTGGCCGTCGCTGGACACGCACCTGGGGGCCGCGCAGCAATCGCTGCGTCCACCGGCGCGTGCCTTGTCCCACTGGCATCTCGCCCTGGCTCTGGCCGCGGGCGCGATCTCGGGGGTTGTGCGCTCCAAGACCGGGCGCGTGCTCGTCGTCAAAGGTGACACCCACAAGGACAAGACGCTCCAGCGGGAATTCACCGAACGCGAAGACGGCTCCATCGCCGAGACCCGCATCCTCACCGACAAGTTCGTGCCTGTCATCCGCGCGTGGGACATGACGCCTAGCTCCGCTACGCGGGGCGAGGTGTTGACCATCCGCTGATCGCTTTTCACCGACGGTTCGCCGTCTTTTTTCCCACCACGGGGCATGCCATCGCCCCGTCGGGGGTGGTGCATGCCCCATTTTCTTTGGAGCATCACCATGTCCCTCGATCTCGAAACCACCACCGCCGAAGCCACGTCCGTACAGGGCGAACTGCTCGACGCGGAATCTTCCCCACTGACCCTGAGCCTTCAGGATTTCGTCGGTGAGTTCGGCGACGAACTGCTCGACGCCCTCAACAGCGCCAACCCGCCGGTCTATTCCGGCGAGCCGCAGGCGCACCGGCAACTCATCGTCGCCAGCCTCAAGCGCAAGCTGTTCCAGGCCCAGGCCGAAGTCGTCCATGCCGCCGCCGAGCTGCTGATCGACCGTGGCGAGCGCGCCGCGATCGTCAATGGCGAAATGGGCTGCGGCAAGACGACCGTCGGCATCGCCACGGCCGCCGTCCTCAACGCCGAAGGCTACCGCCGAACCTTAGTTCTTTCGCCACCTCATTTGGTTTACAAGTGGCGGCGCGAGATCCAAGAGACGGTGGCAGGCGCCAAGGTCTGGGTGCTCAACGGCCCGGACACGCTGGTCAAGCTCATCAAGCTGCGCGAGCAGATGGGTGTGCAGCCCACGGGCCAGGAGTTCTTTGTCCTGGGGCGCGTCAGGATGCGGATGGGATTCCACTGGAAGCCTGTCTTCACCACGCGGCGCACTCGCCATGGCGACGTGGCAGCGTGCCCTGACTGCGGTACGGTCATCACCGACCTCGACGGCGAGCCGGTCAACCCGGTGGCGCTCCAAGCCGAGGAATACCGCAGGAAGTGCAGCCATTGCGCCGCGCCCCTGTGGACGCTGATCCGCCCGCGCAGCCTGTCCGGCAGCGACCAGTCCTCGGCAGTGCTGAAAGCCCTCAAGCGCATCCCGACCATCGGGGAAGTCACCGCGCAGAAGCTGATGCAGAAGTTCGGCGACGGGTTCCTGGCGTCGATGCTGGGCGACAACATCCACGAGTTCATCAACCTCATGGATGGCAACGGCGAGCTGGTTTTTTCCGATCGTCAGGCCACGCGCATGGAACGTGCGATGGCCAACATGGAGTTTGGATTCGGTGAGGGTGGCTACCAGCCGTCCGAGTTCATCAAGCGCTACCTGCCACAAGGCACGTTCGACCTGCTCATCGCCGACGAGGCGCACGAGTACAAGAACGGCGGTAGCGCCCAAGGCCAGGCCATGGGCGTGCTGGCGGCGAAGGCTCGCAAGACCTTGCTGCTGACCGGCACGCTGATGGGCGGATACGGGGACGATCTTTTCTATCTGCTGTTCCGCGCCTTGCCTGGGCGGATGATCGAAGACGGCTACCGCCCGACCACGAGCGGGAGCATGACCTCGGCCGCGATGGCGTTCATGAGGGACCACGGGGTCCTCAAGGACATTTACTCCGAAAGCGCCGGCACGGCGCACAAGACGGCCAGGGGCACCAAGGTATCGGTGCGCACGGTCAAGGCTCCCGGCTTCGGGCCGAAAGGGGTCTTGCGGTGCATCCTGCCGTTCACGATTTTCCTCAAGCTCAAGGACATCGGTGGCAACGTCCTGCCGCCGTATGACGAACAGTTTCGTGAAGTCCAGATGGACGTGGCGCAAGCCGCGGCCTACCGTGACCTGGCGGGTCGGCTGACCGCGGAGCTGAAACAGGCTCTGGCGCGACGCGACACGACGCTGCTGGGTGTGGTGCTCAACGTGCTGCTGGCCTGGCCGGACTGCTGCTTCAGGTCGGAGACCGTGGTGCATCCGCGCACGCGCAACACCTTGGCGTTCGTCCCGGCTCAGTTCAACGAGTTCGAGGTGACGCCGAAAGAGCGCGAGCTGATCGACATCTGCAAGGAAGAGAAGGCGCAGGGCCGGAAGGTCTTGGCCTACACGGTCTATACCGGCACACGCGACACCACGTCGCGTCTGAAGATGCTGCTGGAGCAGGAAGGCTTCAAGGTCGCGGTGCTACGCGCGAGCGTGGACGCCAGCCGCCGCGAGGACTGGATCGCCGAGCAGTTGGACCGTGGCATCGACGTGCTCATCACCAACCCCGAGCTTGTGAAAACGGGACTGGACCTGTTGGAGTTTCCGACGATCGTGTTCATGCAGTCGGGCTACAACGTGTATTCGCTCCAGCAGGCGGCACGCCGCTCATGGCGCATCGGGCAGAAACTGCACGTGCGCGTGATCTACCTCGGCTACGCCGGTTCCTCGCAGATGACCTGCCTTGAACTGATGGCCAAGAAGATCATGGTCTCGCAGTCCACCTCGGGCGACGTGCCCGAATCCGGGCTGGATGTGCTCAACCAAGACGGTGAT
Organism: Pseudomonas knackmussii B13; assembly: GCF_000689415.1. Taxonomy (NCBI): domain Bacteria; kingdom Pseudomonadati; phylum Pseudomonadota; class Gammaproteobacteria; order Pseudomonadales; family Pseudomonadaceae; genus Pseudomonas; species Pseudomonas knackmussii. The sequence goes on from NZ_HG322950.1 coordinate 3,736,775, forward strand.
TCCGTCGAGGTCGCACTGGCCCGGCAACTAGTCGCCGCCTGATCCCCACGCCAACGCCGGCCTAGCGCCGCCGGTTTCTTGTTATTCCCAACTTGCAGCCACGCCCACGGTCTCCGTGGACGTGGCTGCGCTTTTCCTATCCCAAGGAGAGTTTCATGAACACCCATATCCAAGCCACGCCCGAAACCGTCAATGCTCGCCTGACGCTAGACGTGACCTATCTGCTCAACGGCGAGGCCGCGCCTGAAGTGCTGGCTCGGCTGGAACGCATGTGCGAACGCGCCATCGGCGAGGGTTTGCTGACCGACGAGACCGCCGTGGAAGTGGACGCCTGGTCGATCGATGTATCCGAGGTGCCTTCGGCTGCCGACCGCGAAACCCTGGAAGCCGAGATCGCCGCTTTCATGCAACAGCGCATCGAGGACGGCAACCTCGGTGCCGAGGACATTCCCATGCGCCTGGCACGCTATGGCCTGATGGCCCCCGAGGCATTCACCGACGAGATGCGCGAGCGCATGGGCATGGACGACGACGCCCTCACGGGCCGAGCCGTCATCCCCTCGACCGAACCTGCCGACGGCGGTGAGATCGAGATGCAAGTCGCGGTCGCCTGCATCGGTGCCTCCGGCAGCCCCGACGTGCCGGTCTTCAAGGTCAGGATCACCCAGGAGGAATACGACCTGGGTATCCACTACGACAAGGCCAAGGACTTCGCCAAAGAAGCCCACTACGAGGGGCCGTTCGTCTGCTTCGACGCTGCCGAATATGGCCCCATCCTGTCGGCCGCCCGCGAACTGGGTCTTGTTCCGCAGGTTGTCGTGGTCGATATGACCGACGGCCAGATCCACTCCATCCGCTGCGACAGCGGCGAGATCAAGGTCATCTGCTACGACACCAGCGACACCGAAGAGTATTCGGTGGCGGTTGCGAACCGGCCGCTCGGCGAGAACGGCCAGTTCGTGCGCTGCTGGTCGCACACCCAACTGGCACAGGTCGATCCCGGTCTGAAGCTGGCTCGGGATTGATTCAGCGCGCTCGATGTGCGTTTTCACTGGCCCCTTCGGGGGCCTTTTTCTTTGGAGGGAGGCTGTCGGTAAATCGGGCGCTGCCTGGTTCGCATTGTTTGCTGCCGCTCGTGGCCCGAGAGGCGATGGTGAGGGCTCGATGTTTCAGGACGCCGAGCTTATGTGCCCCTCTCCACCTTGGTTTCACCATCCCGAACGCCGCCTGCTGGCGGGAGTCCTCGGCCTGCTCTGGTCGGTGCTGGCTGCTGGCTGCGCGACGACGACTGCGCCGCCCCCGCCCGATGCCTTCGAGGAAGTCTTGGCCGCGCCGGAATCCGAGGCGCCCGAGTACATCCCCGTCGTGCGCTACGGTCGCTACACGCTGGTCGAGCTGGCACCCACGGCGGCGCAGCGGGACCTGCTGTTGCAGACCATCGACGTGTCCATGCCCGAAGATGCCCGTGCCACCGTCGGCGATGGGCTGCGGCATGTGCTCAAGCGCAGCGGTTACAGCCTATGCCAGACGGCGCACGCGGTGATCGAGCTGTACGCGCTGCCGCTGCCGGCGGCGCACTTGCACCTCGGCCCCATGACCTTGCGCGATGCGCTGCTCACACTGGCTGGCCCCGCCTGGGAACTGCACGTGGATGATCGCGCACGGCAGATTTGCTTCGAACGGCCTGCCGACAGCGCGGCCATCGAACCCGCATCCGAGTCACCCGCCGCCGAGGCGGTGCAGACGTTCCCGCTGGAGCCTTCTGTTTCGGGAGGCCAGCCATGACCGCCCCGCAGTCTGCCCGGCGCCCGGCCGCTGCGGTGGTGGTGCAGAGCCTTATGTGGCTCTGGCTGATCGGCCTCAGCATCTTCGTAGCCTTGGGCTACCAGACCATGAACGACCAGGCCGACCAGGAACAGCTCGCTTCCCGCCTGCAACGCCTGGAAGCGCAGGCGGCGGGCCTGGCCGAGACCATCGAGGCCATCCAGCAGCGTCCGGCCGTCGCAACGGCGGCAGACCTCAAAGACACCCGACAAATCCTGGAAGCACGCGCTGCCCAGGTTGAGAAAACGCTCAGCAGCTATGCCGCTGCCGACGACCTTCAGGCGCTGCGCGTGGAAGTTGAGCAGATCAAGGCGCGCCAGACCGCTGCGCCCGCTCCGCGCGCCGCAGCACCCGCACGACCGCGCGCATCGGGCAAGGCCGCCGCCAAGCCCGAACCGCCGCCGATGCCGTTCCGCGTCGTCGGCGCCGAATTGCGCGCTGGCCAGCGCAGCGTATCCGTCGCGCCGAGCAGCGCGGACTTCACGCCCGACCAGCTTCAGGTGCTGCTGCCAGGTGATGCGCTCGGCCCGTGGCGCTTGCAGGCGGTCGAGGGAAACACCGCCGTGTTCCAGTCCGGCGACCAGACCCGTCGCGTGGCGATTCCCTGACCGGAGCACACCGCATGAAGCCGTCGATCGTCCTTTCCGCGTTCCTGTTGGCATCCACCCAGTTGCCCGCCTGGGCGCAGCAGCCGTCCGCCGCCCCGGCCCGCAATGCGCAGAGCCAGGAGCGTCCGCTGGTCGCCCGAACCCCGAACGACCAGGTAGCAAGTGAGTGGGGCCTGCAACCGCAGGAATGGGCGCGCTATCGTGAGCTGATGGACGGGCCATTGGGCATCTACTCGCCCAACCTGGACCCGCTGTCCGCGCTGGGCATCGAGGCCCGCACCGATGAAGAACGGCGGCGCTACGCAGAACTGCAGGTGCAGGTCGAAGCACGCCGCGTCGAGAAATTGCTCGCCTACCAGCGCGCCTACGACGATGCCTGGCAGCGCCTGAACCCCGGCATGCAACGGGTGAACCTGCCTGACGACAAGCCCGGCGCAGTGCGCAGCAGCGGCCGTATGGCGGTGTTCGTCAAGGACGGCTGCGTGGCCTGCGGGCAACTCGTGCAGCGCCTGCAATCCTCGGGTACTGAGTTCGACCTGTACATGGTCGGCAGCCGCCAGGACGACGCGCGCATCCGCGACTGGGCCAAGCGCGCGCAGATCGACCCGGCACGGGTGCGCAGCGGCAGCATCACGCTCAACCATGACGGCGGCCGCTGGCTGTCGCTGGGCCTGCCCGGCGATCTCCCAGCGGTCGTGCGCGAGGTGAACGGCCAATGGCAGCGCCAACCCTGACGGCGCCGTTGCGCGCACTGGTGCTCGCTGCTGGCCTCTGCGTCTGCGCCGCCCGGGCCCAGGAAATTCCACCACCGGCCTACCAGCTTGCCGCCCAGCGCGCGGGCATTCCCTCGGCGGTGCTCTACGCCGTGGCCTTGCAGGAGAGCGGCATCCGGCGTAACGGACGCATCGTCCCGTGGCCTTGGTCCCTCAACGTCGCCGGCCAGTCGCGCCGCTACGCGACCCGCGCCGACGCCTGCGCCGGTTTGCAGCAGGCGATGCGCTCCACGCCGCACACGCGCATCGACGTGGGCCTGGGTCAGATCAACCTCGGCTACCAACAGCAGCGTTACGCCAGCGCGTGCGACTTGCTCGACCCGTACCGCAACCTCGCCATCGCTGCCGAGATTCTGAAGGAGCAGCACACCGCCGGTGAGGACTGGTTGCTGGCGATCGGCCGCTACCACCGTCCGGCGGGCGGTGAGCCCGCTGCCCGCTATCGCCGCAGCGTGTCCCGCCACCTCGCGCGCGTGCAGGGCACGCACCCAACCGCCGCGGTCCTCGCCGCGCGCCAGGAGACCTCCCCATGACGAAATCCCATCTGGCCCATCTCGCGGCGAAAGGCCTGCTCGTGCTGCTGGCTGGTCTGCCGCTGGCCTCGCGTGCCGGCGAGCCGCTGATCGTGGTCGAAGACCGTGGCGGCACGTCGGCGCTGCCGTACTACGAAGCCCTGAACCTTCAGCCGCGCGCCAACGCTCCGGCCCGGTCGCCCGTCCCGGCGCCTCAGATCCCTGCCACACCGGCGGACGAGGCCGCGATGCTGCCGGTGCGTAGCGCCAAGCTCACGTCCGGCACCGTCGCGCGGCGGGTGATCGAGGCGCCGGGCCTGCGTCCCTTTGTGGTCGTGGGCGACGACGAGGCTTCCCAGGCCTGGTTGCGCCGCCATGCAGCCTCATTGCGCGAGCGCGGCGCGGTCGGTCTGGTGGTCAACGTCGAGACCGTCCAGGGCCTGGAGCGGCTGCGCGCACTGGCACCCGGCGTCCCCCTCGCGCCCGTGTCCGGTGACGACTTGGCCGAGCGCTTGGGCCTGCGGCACTACCCGGCGCTGATCACGGCCACCGGCATCGAGCAATGAAGCCATGTCGGGGAAACAGCCGGTCGAGGTGCTGCTTCGCCCAGCGGTGGAGCTATATACCGTCGCGGCGTGTGCGGGCGCCGCGTTTCTGTCCCTGGTGGCCCCGTGGTCGCTCGCGCTGAGCCCCGCCATGGGTGTCGGCAGCGCGTTGGCGTTCGGGGCCTATGGCGCGATCCGCTACCGCGATGCCCGCGTCATCCTGCGCTACCGGCGCAACATCCGCCGCCTGCCGCGCTACGTGATGACCAGCAAGGACGTGCCGGTCAGCCAGCAACGTCTGTTTGTGGGGCGCGGCTTTTTGTGGGAGCAGAAACACACCCATAGGCTCATGCAGACATACCGGCCGGAGTTTCGGCGCTACGTCGAGCCGACGCCGGCCTACCGACTGACGCGGCGCCTGGAGGAACGGCTGGAGTTCGCGCGGTTCCCGCTTTCCCGGCTGCCGAAACTCACCGGCTGGGACGTGCCTTTCAACCCAGTGCGCCCGCTGCCGCCCGTGGGCGGACTGCCTCGGCTGCACGGCATCGAACCCGAGGAGGTGGACGTCAGCCTGCCGCTCGGCGAGCGCGTCGGGCACTCATTGGTCTTGGGGACAACCCGCGTGGGCAAGACGCGGCTGGCCGAACTGTTCGTGACCCAGGACATCCGGCGAAAGAACGCGGCGGGAGAGCACGAGGTCGTGATCGTCATCGACCCCAAAGGGGATGCCGATCTGCTGAAGCGGATGTACGTCGAGGCGCAACGCGCGGGCCGCGAGGGCGAGTTCTATGTCTTCCATTTGGGCTGGCCGGACATTTCCGCCCGCTACAACGCCGTGGGGCGCTTTGGACGTATCAGCGAGGTGGCGACCCGCATTGCAGGGCAACTCTCCGGTGAAGGCAACTCGGCGGCTTTCAGGGAATTTGCCTGGCGCTTCGTCAACATCATCGCCCGCGCCTTGGTGGAACTGGGGCAGCGTCCGGACTACATGCTGATCCAGCGGCATGTCATCAACATCGACGCGCTGTTCATCGAGTACGCCCAGCACTACTTCGCCAAGACGGAGCCGAAAGCCTGGGAGGTGATCGTCCAGATCGAGGCCAAGCTCAACGAGAAGAACATCCCGCGCAACATGATCGGGCGCGAGAAGCGCGTGGTGGCGCTGGAGCAGTACCTGTCCCAAGCCCGCAACTACGACCCTGTGCTGGACGGTTTGCGCTCTGCCGTGCGGTACGACAAGACGTATTTCGACAAGATCGTCGCCAGCCTCTTGCCTCTGCTGGAAAAACTCACGAGCGGCAAGATCGCGCAGCTCCTGGCCCCGAACTATTCCGACCTGGCCGACCCGCGCCCGATCTTCGATTGGATGCAGGTCATTAGGAAGCGGGCCATCGTCTATGTGGGCCTGGACGCGCTGTCCGATGCCGAGGTCGCCGCAGCGGTCGGCAACTCGATGTTCAGCGATCTCGTCTCGGTCGCAGGCCATATCTACAAGCACGGGATCGACGATGGCCTGCCGGGCGCTTCGGCCGGCGCGCGCGTGCCGATCAACGTCCATGCCGATGAGTTCAACGAGTTGATGGGTGACGAGTTCATTCCGCTGATCAACAAAGGTGGTGGCGCCGGGCTGCAAGTCACCGCGTACACGCAGACCCTCTCGGACATTGAGGCCCGCATTGGCAACCGCGCCAAGGCCGGTCAGGTCATCGGCAACTTCAACAACCTGTTCATGCTGCGCGTGCGCGAGACCGCGACCGCTGAACTGCTGACCCGGCAACTACCGAAGGTCGAGGTTTATACGACCACCATCGTCAGCGGCGCGACCGACAGCTCGGACATTCGCGGGGCGACGGATTTCACGTCCAACACTCAGGACCGCATCAGCATGTCCAGCGTGCCGATGATCGAGCCGTCGCACATCGTCGGCTTGCCCAAGGGCCAGTGTTTTGCATTGTTGCAGGGCGGCCAACTTTGGAAGGTTCGCATGCCGCTGCCGGCACCGGACCCCGATGAGGTCATGCCACAGGATCTGCAACAACTCGCGGGCTACATGCGCCAGAGCTACAGCGAGGCCACGCAGTGGTGGGAGTTCACCAGCTCCCCGGCGCTGCAGGACGGGGCCTTGCCCGACGACCTGCTGGATGATGCTGCTGCGGTCGAACCTGGCCTTGTGGCCACCGACGACAGCGCCGGCAACGAGGCCTCGCCATGAAGGATGCCGCCTCGACCGCGCAGCGGGAGCAGAACCAGCGCCAAGGCCTGATCGTCGGCACCATCACCTTGCCGTTCCGGCTGCTCGGGGTGCTGATCGGCTCACTGCTGTTCTCCATCGTCGTGGAATGCGTCGGCATGCACCTGTTCTGGAAGGACCAGGGCTGGCGTCACTCCCAGCAGATGTTGCAGTACGAGCTGGGGCACCTGTCCAACCACTTCACGCGCAGCGTCGTCGTGCGGGAGCCAGGGCGCACGGCGCATGAGCTGGTGGACACCGGCTACGAATGGGTATTCGTGCGCTCGGGACTGCTGGAACGCATGAGCCAGACCGCCGAGCGTGCCCGTGCGCCCAGCCACGGGCAGACGCGCAACTTCCGCTATTACATCAGCCAGGTCTATGTCTGGACCGAGAACTACCTGATCGCCGCGGCCTTCACGACGCTGACCTTCCTTGTGCGCCTGCTGGTCCTTGTGCTCACGTTGCCGCTGATCTCCACTGCGGCGTTCGTCGGCCTGATCGACGGCTTGGTGCGCAGGGACGTGCGCCGGTTCGGCGCGGGCCGCGAATCGGGTTTCATCTACCACCGTGCGAAAGCCAGCCTGATGCCCATAGCCGTTCTGCCCTGGGTCACGTACCTGGCCTTGCCGATCTCGGTACACCCATTACTGATCCTCTTGCCGAGCGCCGCCTTGCTGGGACTGGCGGTGTCTCTGACTGCGGGGAGCTTCAAAAAGTACCTGTGAGTGCTCGCCACCGGCAGCGCAGGAAGTAGTCGATGCTCAGACCTTCAACCGTGCGTACACCTGTTCCCAGGCCTTTGCAGCACGAACCTGTGCCGCCTCCATTTCGGCCCTGATCAGTTCGGTCATCTCGGCGTGGCCGGCTTCGGCTTCCTCCCAGATGAAGTACCTGCGCATCTCGTGCGTCTCGCCGTCCACGAAGACCATCGTCTCGAACAAGAGGGGATCGCCGCCTAGCGCGTGGTTGTGGTCCAGGCCGAGAAAAACCGTGGAGATACGGACGTCATCTATCCATGTTTCCGCCACACGCCTGTCGCCTTCCGCCATCCACATAGACCACTCAACGAGACTGTCGCACGGCACGGAGCGACGGCCATCGAGCTTGTAGTGCATGAGGCGTGGAGGACGGGGAATAGCCATGCTGAAAGAGTACCCCAACTCCATTTCTCTCCCCAATCTTCGCCATCGGTCTGCCCGGAGTTCAGCACGGCGCCGATAGGCACTTTCCGGGCCTCGAATCCGTGTCGAAAGCCCATGAATCCGGTCATCTGCGGGTTCCTATTGTTTGCAGCCTAAAGCAGCGCTGATCTCCACGATCAAGCCATTGCTGATCACACAGGAATGGCGCGATGGTGGCTTTAACCTGGCTGCGCGCCGCGCATCGCGGCGTGCCCACTTTTCTCGTGATGGCCCTCCTGCTGGGCCAGTCCCCGATGGCGTTGGGCGAGTCCCCGGCGCAGCGCCAGGAGTTGGTCGCCGCGCTGCGCCAGCTCGACGCGCTGGAGCGCACCGTCGCCGACAGCGCCGCGCATGCCTCCATCCAGCCGGGCGAACGCTATCACTTCGATTACCCGCGGCTGCTGGCTGATCTAGCGCGTATGCGCGCTGGCATCCAGGCCCACCTTACCCCGTCGCGTGCCCAGCCGCGCGACACCTCCGAACTGGCCGGCGGCTACCGCACCGAGCGGGCCGTCGAGGGATCGCTGCCGACGACTGTGGAGAACAAGCCATGAACGGCGCCCAGGTCTCGGCATTTCAGGCCAACAGCGGCATCGCGCCTTCAGCGATGGCGACCGTCCTGGTCGGCGTCGTGTTCGCGGTCCTGCTCGTCTGGGGCGTCTGGGCCATCCGAACGGCCTACGTGGGGTGGTCCGAGAGCCGCCTCAACCAGCGCCAGTTCCTCGGCGTCTGCATCCGCTTCGTCGCGATGTACCTCGTCCTGAGTTTCTTCCTCCTCTCTTGACCTGAAAGGCATGACCATGCAAAACCGCATCCTCAATTCCCGTCTCGCCCAGCGCGCCGCCGTGGCCCTGGGCATCGCCGCGCTGCCCGCGCTGTCGTTCGCGCAGGGTTTGCCGCAGTTGGAGAACCCGACCCGTGGCACCGGCAACGGCATCATGGAGACGATCCGCAACTACGGCTACGACATCATCATGCTCGTGGCATTGCTGGTTGTGGCGTCGATGTTTATTGGCGTCTGCTACCACGCCTACGGGACCTACGCGGAAATCCACACTGGCCGCAAAACCTGGGGCCAATTCGGCCTCACGGTCGCCATCGGCGCAGTGCTGCTCGTGATCGGCATCTGGCTGCTCACCGAAGCCACCGGCATCCTGTAAGGCGAGGCTGGTATGTCCGAGCAGCAGCACGTCCGTGCTGACGGGACGGTCACGTTCCTTCCGCACCGGCTCAACCGCCATCCCGTTGTTGTGCGCGGCCTCACCGCCGACGAGCTGTGGATCTGCTGCGGCCTGTCCGGCGCCGCCGGCCTGCTGGTCGGTGCGCCGCTGTCCTGGGTGTTCCGCACGATCGCGCTTGCACCCACGTTCGTCGTGCTGGGCGTGGCCTTCGGCGTGTTCATCGGGGGCGGCATCCTGCGTCGCCTCAAGCGTGGGCGTCCCGACACCTGGCTGTATCGGCAACTCCAGTGGCGCATCGCCACGCGCCACCCGCTGGTGGCAGGCTGGGTGGGCGGCCATGTACTGATCTCACGCTCCGGCTTCTGGACCACCCGAAGGTCTGCAGCAAGGGGGTCACGATGAGCCGTTTCAAGAACGAGATCACCCATCTGCAGGCGCACATCAAGACGCTCCGCCTGGGTGCTGGCGCGCTGGTCATCGTCGCCCTGGTCATGGGCGGCGGCTGGTGGAGCGCTCCGCGCGACTTGACCATCCACGTCCCTCCTGATCTGCGCTCCGGCAGTACCCGCAAGTGGTGGGAAGTGCCGCCCGAATCGGTCTATGCGTTCACGTTCTACGTGTTTCAGACCCTCAACCGCTGGCCGACGAATGGTGAAGAGGACTACGCACGCAATCTCCACACGCTCTCGCCGTACCTCACGCCGTCGTGCCAGGCCTACCTGCGGGCGGACTACGACTACCGCCGCTCCACGGGCGAGCTGCGCCAGCGCGTGCGCGGCATCTACGAAATCCCCGGTCGCGGCTATGGCGACGACCCCACGGCGCGCGTGCGCGTGGTGTCCGACCGCGACTGGGTGGTGACGCTGGACATCACCGCCGACGAGTACTACGGCGCCGAGCAGGTCAAGCGGGCCCTCGTGCGCTACCCCGTGAAGGTCACGCGGGTGGACGTCGATCCGACGCGCAACCCGTTCGGCCTGGCGCTCGACTGCTACGACGGCACGCCCCAGCGCATCAGTACGCCGGAGCCAACGCGCCCGGCGCCAAGCGGCCTGTCTCCACAAGCGCCCCAAGGAGGAAGCACCCCATGAAGCACCCTGTATTCAAGCTGCCGGGGCTGTTGGCCGTGGCCGCCGCAGTGGTCATGTCCTCCGCTGCCCAGGCGGTGGAAATCCTGCGCTGGGAACGCATGCCGCTGGCGGTGCCCTTGAAGGTCGGCCAGGAGCGCGTCGTGTTCATCGACAAGAACGTCCGCGTCGGCGTGCCCGCTGGCGTCAGCGAACGCCTACGGGTGCAGAGCGCGGGCGGCGCGGTGTACCTGCGCGCCAGCGAGCCGATCGAGCCCACACGGCTGCAACTGCAGGACGCCGACACGGGCGCGCTGATCCTGCTGGACATTGCGGCCGAGCCGCCCAAGGACGGGGAAGCCGAGCTGGAGCCGGTGCGCATCGTCGAGGGCAACAGCACCCCGGCACGCTATGGCGATCAGCCCGGCGATGCCGACGATGCCCCGGCACGCGCCCAGGACCCGACAGGCACGCGGGCAACGCGCCGCGAAACCCCGGTTCCGGTCGTGCTGACGCGCTATGCCGCGCAAAACCTCTACGCACCGCTGCGCACTGTGGAGCCGCTACCGGGCGTCATGCGGGTGAACCTGCGCCGCGACTTCGACCTCGGCACGCTGATGCCGACGCTGCCGGTGCGCGCGGTCGCGCTCGCGTCGTGGCGTCTGGAAGACCAGTGGGTCACGGCCGTGCGCCTGACCAATAGCAGCGGCGGCTGGATCACTCTCGACCCCCGCGTGCTGCAAGGCGACTTCCTCACCGCCACCTTCCAGCACGAAGCACTCGGCCCGCGCGGAACGCCCGAGGACACGACCGTGCTGTACCTGGTGACGCGCGGGCACGGCCTTGCCCAGTCGCTGCTGCCGGCGATCAACCGCTTCGACCCAGCCGCGCATTTGCCGCAACCCGAAGCCGAGGCCACCACCGCCAGCAAGGAGTCCCGCCATGCGCAGTAACGGACTCCTGAAGTGGTTGATGATCCCCGTGGCCCTGCTGGTGCTGTTCGTCGCCATCCGGATGTTTTCGGGTGGAAGCTCGTCTGCGCCTCCCGCCGCGGATGCCGGCGCCAAGCTCACGCCGGAGGAAATGAAGGCGCTGGGCATCGAGGGCGATACCCCCCGCGATACCGTAGCGACGCTCGTGGCGCAGGTGAAGCAGTTGCGCACCGAGCTTCAGACGGTCCTGTCCGACAACAAGTCCCAGCGCGAGGAGAACCAGCGCCTGCGCCAACGCGAGAACTCGATCGACCAGCGCATCAATTCGGCCCTCGAATCCGAGCGCTCCAACCTGCGCCGCGACCAGCAGCAGGCGGCCAGCGAGCGCCAGCAGACCGAGGGGCTGCTCGCCGACCTACAGCGGCGCTTGGAAAGCATCGGCGGGCGTGGCGGCGGCCACGCCGATCTACCCGTGGGCCTGGGACTGCGTGACGGCGACGAGGCAGGCATGGAAGGCGGCGTGCGCTGGGTCGAGCCGAACGACGCTAAGCCCGCTGATGGGCGTAACGGCAGTCGTGCCACGGGTGGCGGCACGAGCTTTCCGACGAGCTTCGGCCCTGCGCAGAGCACGCTGGAAACCACGGCGAAAACCGTGGCGAACGCGGGCGCCCGCGCCGCAGGCGTCAAGAGCGCCAAGCCGGTCTATACGGTGCCTACCAACTCGACGCTGATGGGGTCGGTGGCTATGACGGCGCTGATCGGCCGCGTGCCGATTGACGGCACGGTCAACGATCCGTATCCGTTCAAAGTCCTGGTCGGCCCCGACAACCTCACGGCAAACGGCATCGACATTCCCGATGTGGCCGGCGCCGTGTTTTCCGGCACTGCCTCGGGCGACTGGACGCTCTCTTGTGTGCGCGGCCAGGTGCGCAGCATCACCTTTGTGTTCCATGACGGAACCATTCGGACGATTCCCGAAGACCGCGACGGCAACCAGCAGAACAATCAGCAGCGCGACGGATTGGGCTGGATCAGCGACCCGTATGGCATTCCTTGCGTCAGTGGAGAGCGGCGCAGCAACGCCCAGCAATACCTCGGTTCGCAGGCGCTCATCACCGCGGCGGGTGCGGGCGTGGCCTCGCTTATCGACAGCGACAGCGGCCAGATGTCCTACGTGGGCGCAGACGGTTCCATCGGCAGCGTCGGCATTTCCAGCAACGAAGCCGTAGGTCGCATCCTGGCCGGTGGCGTGCGGGACATGGCCGATTGGGTGAACAAGTTGTACGGCCAGGCCTTCGCCGCCGTCTATGTCCAACCCGGCGCGAAGGTCGCCGTCCATCTCGAAAAGCCGCTCGCCATCGATTTCGATCCCGAAGGCCGCAAGGTCGATCACCGCGCAGGAGAAAGCCATGCTCTCGAACTTGAATAAGGGCCTGGCGCTGGCTCTTGCCGTCGCGGTGCTCGGCGGCTGCGCCACCAGTAAGGAAAAGCTGCTGCCGCACGGCGACAGCACAATGATGGACATCTGGCAGACCAACGCCGGCGACGGCGGCGGTGGCGCCGGCCAAGTGGCGCGCAGGCAATTGCTCGATGCACGCCAGAGCCTGCGCCGGCCGCTGACCGACGCCGACGTGCAGGCCGCGCCCGCCGAGCAGATGCGCTACACGCGGACCGCGCGCAACGAGGTCTATCGCCAGTTCCAGCGTCTGCCCAATCCCGACCTGGTGATGTACGTGTACCCGCATCTGGCGGGCACGGACCCCGTGCCGGTTCCGGGCTACACGACGGTCTTCCCCCTCTACCAGCGCGTGCAGTACGCCATGCCGGGCGAGCGCGTGGAGGACTACTGATGCGCTGGAAACTCCCCTGGCCGAAGCTGGCCGCATCCGGCGCTGGCGAGGACGAGCAGCCGGACGGCTGGCAGCGCCACGTCGAGACCTTGCGACAGGCCGGCATCCCTGAACCCGGCGCGGCGGTCCAGGACCGCAGGCCGGCGACCTTGGCAGACGAGCAGGCGCTGTACGACGTCGCGCCGTCCTTCACGGAACTGCTGCCTTGGGTGGAGTTTCTGCCCCAATCGAAGTCCATGCTGCTGGAGGACGGGCAATCGGTCGCGGCCTTCTACGAGCTGGTGCCGCTGGGCACCGAAGGTCGGGAACCCGGCTGGCTCGCGCATGCCCGAGATGCGCTCGAAAACGCGCTGCAAGACTCGTTCGACGAACTGGACGAGAACCCCTGGGTGCTTCAGCTCTACGCGCAGGACGAGCCCAGCTTCGACCAGTACATGCAGACCCTGCGCGACTACGTGCAGCCGCGCGCCCGCGGCACGGCGTTCACGGAGTTCTATTTGCGCTTCTTCGGCCACCACCTGCGGGCGGTGGCCAAGCCGGGCGGGCTGTTCGAGGACACGGTGGTCACGCGGCTGCGCTGGCGGGGTCAGACGCGGCGCGTGCGCATGGTCGTCTATCGCCGGGCCACCGGACAGGCGAGCCGCCGCGGCCAGACGCCAGAACAAATGCTCAATATCGTCTGCGACCGCCTGTGCGGCGGGCTGGCGAACGCTGGCATCCAGGCTCGGCGCATGGATGCGGCCGGGGTTCACGATTGGCTTTTGCGCTGGTTCAACCCGCGCCCAACTCTGCTGGGGCCGGGCGTGGAAGACCGCGAGCGGTTCTACGCGCTCGCGCGCTACCCTGACGAGACCGAGGAAGGCGAGATCGAGCTTGCGAGCGGGCGTGATTTCAGCCAGCGGCTGTTCTTCGGCCAGCCGCGATCCGACGTGGCGCACGGCACCTGGCACTTCGACGGCATGCCGCATCGCGTGCTGATCACCGACCGCCTGCGCATGCCGCCCGGCACGGGGCACTTGACCGGCGAAACCCGCAAGGGCGATGCGATCAACACCCTGTTCGACCAGATGCCGGAAGACACGCTGATGTGTCTCACGATGGTTGCCACACCGCAGGATGTCCTGGAAGCGGACCTCAACCACCTGGCAAAGAAGGCCGTGGGAGAGACGCTGGCGTCGGAGCAGACGCTCAAGGACGTGCAGGAGGCCCGCTCGCTGATCGGCAGCGCGCATAAGCTCTACCGGGGAACTCTGGCGTTCTACCTGCGCGGGCGCGACGAGGCGGAACTGGACCGGCGCGGGCTGGACTTGGCGAACGTCATGCTCAATGCCGGCTTGCAGCCGGTGCGCGAGGACGACGAGGTGGCGCCGCTCAACAGCTACTTGCGCTGGCTACCGTGCTGCTACAACCCCGGCCAGGATCGGCGCAAGTGGTACACCCAACTGATGTTCGCCCAGCACGCGGCGAACCTGTCGCCGGTGTGGGGCCGCGCCCAGGGTACGGGGCACCCCGGCATCACGATGTTCAACCGCGGTGGTGGGCCGATCACCTTCGACCCGCTCAACCGCCTGGACCGGCAGATGAACGCGCATCTGTTCCTGTTCGGTCCCACCGGCTCCGGTAAGAGCGCCACACTCAACAACCTCTTGAACCAGGTCACGGCCATCTACCGGCCGCGCCTCTTCATCGTGGAAGCCGGCAACAGCTTCGGCCTGTTCAGCGATTTCGCCAAGCGCCTGGGCCTCACCGTAAACCGGGTCAAGCTGTCACCTGGCTCGGGCATCAGCCTCGCGCCATTCGCCGATGCGCGCCGGCTGATCGAGACGCCAAGCGACGTGCAGACGCTCGATGCCGATGCGCTGGATGAAGACCTACCACCGGATGCCTCGGCCATGGAGGCGGACGAACAGCGTGACGTGCTGGGCGAACTGGAGATCACGGCGCGTTTGATGATCACGGGCGGCGAAGACAAGGAAGAAGCCCGGATGACGCGGGCCGATCGCTCGCTCATCCGCCAGTGCATCCTCGACGCCGCCGAGCACTGCGTGGCCGAGAAGCGCACGGTCCTCACGCGCGACGTGCGCAATGCGCTGCGCGCCCGGGGCCAGGACCCGACACTGCCCGAGATGCGCCGCGTGCGGCTGCTGGAGATGGCAGACGCGATGGACATGTTCTGCCAAGGCACGGACGGCGAAATGTTCGACCGCGACGGCACGCCGTGGCCCGAAGCCGACATCACGCTGGTGGATCTGGCGACCTACGCTCGTGAGGGCTACAACGCCCAGCTCTCCATCGCTTACATCAGCCTGATCAGCACGGTGAACAACATCGCCGAGCGCGACCAGTATCTGGGCCGCCCGATCATCAACGTGACCGACGAAGGGCACATCATCACGAAGAACCCGCTGCTCGCGCCCTACGTGGTCAAGATCACGAAGATGTGGCGCAAGTTGGGGGCCTGGTTCTGGCTCGCGACGCAGAACATCGACGACCTGCCGCGTGCCGCAGAGCCCATGCTCAACATGATCGAGTGGTGGATCTGCCTGTCGATGCCGCCGGACGAGGTGGAGAAGATCGCCCGGTTCCGCGAACTCTCGCCCGCGCAGAAGGCGCTGATGCTTTCGGCGCGCAAAGAGGCGGGGAAATTCACCGAGGGCGTCATCCTCTCCAAGAGCATGGAAGTGCTCTTCCGCGCTGTGCCGCCAAGCCTCTACCTCGCGCTCGCGCAAACCGAACCCGAAGAGAAGGCCGACCGCTACCAGCTCATGCAGCAATACGGCTGCACCGAACTGGAAGCGGCCTTCAAGGTGGCCGAGAAGATCGACCAGGCACGCGGCATCGAGTCGCCAGCCCTGGAACTGTCGTAAGCCGGAGAACGCCATGGAACAGAAACGTCCTTCCATTCCGATACAGGTGCAGGCGTTCCGTCGTCGTCACTGGCGGCCCCGCTGGCCTTGGGCCTTGGCGGTTGCGCTGATCGCGCTGCTGCTGATCTGGCTCGTGTCCCGGTCGCCCGGCGAATCCTCACCGCAATCGCCGACGCCGGTCAGCACGGCGCAGGTGGCCGGGCCTCCCTGGCAGATGGGCAACCCGGAGGGCCGTTTCACGCTGACGCTCTATGCGGATCTCGAATGCCCATTCTGCCGGGAGTACTTCCCGCAGCTCAAGCGCTGGGTCGGCCGCAACGCCGATGTGGTCCTGCAATGGCACCACCAGCCGTTGGCCGCGCACGAGCCGGCCGCGTCGGCCGAGGCGCGTCTTGTCGAGTGCGTCGCCGAAGCTGGCGGGCATGCTGCCTTCTGGCAGGCCGTCGAGTGGGTCTATGCTCACACACGCAGCGACGGCCAGGGATTGCCCGATGGCCTGCGCTACCCCGAATCTACGCCGGCCGTCGAACAGTGCATGGCAAGCGAGCGGGCCGATGCAGTCATCCATGCCCAGGCCGTGGAAGCCACGAAAAGTGGTGTAACGGCCACGCCGTCGCTGCGCCTGCTTGATCGCCAGACGGGCCAGGCCATCCTGCTGCAGGGGCCGATCGAAGGCGATGCCTTGCTGTCGGCGATGGACATGCTGTCCGCTGCCGAACCAGCCGCCACACCTACCGCCGAAATGCCTGCCGACGTTGTCGGCGACATGCCCAGGTAGTCCTCGGTCTTCAAGGCTACGGCGCGGTTGCCCGCGCTGACCGATACCCGTTCGCTCCGCATCCTGGCCGCGAACAATCACCGCTGCGCGGTGGTGGATGCACCTTGTTCCGTTGTTTCTATCCCAGGAGGGCTTGCCCTCCCAGGGTGTGCGCCCTCCGATCTCACCCTCCGGAGGTTCGCCATGTCTTTCGTCGTCAATGACTCCTGCATGGAGTCGCTTTCCGCCGTCGCAGCCCATCATGAGGACTGGATCATCCAGCAGGCTATCGCGTTGCTGGAGAGACGGATCTTCAAAGTCGGACCGTGCCTCAGCGGACCGGCGGCCGTGCGGGATTATCTGCGTTTAAAACTGGTCGCTGAGCCCAATGAAGTGTTCGCAGCCGTGTTCCTGGACAGCATGCATCAAGTGTTGGCCTACGAGCCGCTGTTCAGGGGCACGATCAATTCGACTGCGGTCTATCCGCGTGTCGTCGTACAGCGTGTATTAGAGCTGAAAGCCGCCGCAGTGGTCTTCGCGCACCAGCACCCTTCGGGTTCCACCGAACCGTCGAACGCCGATCGCGCGCTGACCCAGCGATTGCAGGCTGCGCTGGCGCTCATCGATGTTCGGCTACTGGACCACATCGTCGTCGGTCTGGGAAACCCCTATTCCTTCGCTGAGCACGGCCTGCTGTAGCGCATCGCCTCATTGATCACTGCGGGGGCTTCGGCCTCCGTTTTTCTTCGCAGCGGGACAAGCAGGTATGCGGGGTGTCCGTGATGCGCATTGTTTGTTGGGGCTGCATCCGGTTCGCGTTTGACTATGGCCCTGATCAACTTCCAGGGGCACGCGACATGCCAGCTTCTTTTTCCAGGTTCTCGCCGCGCTGGCGAACCCTCGGCCTGGCCGTTGCGCTGCCGGTGGCGTTGGCCGCTTTTTGCCCGGCCACCTTCGCCGCCGACGTGCTGGTCGTCACCGACAGCCGGCACCCCCTCAAGACCATGGGCGGCGAACGGCTGATCGAGCTGGACGAAGCGCATCGGATTGAAGCGGAGCTTTCTGTCGAACTCCCCGCCGATTCTGAACAGGCTGCCGCCGTCGTCAAGCGTCGGCTGAATAGTGGCGGTGCCGACCTCCAGCGCCGCATTGCGTCCGCATACCAGGGCGTCACCGACGCATGGAGCCTGGGCATCACCAGCATCCCAGCCGTCGTGGTGGACCAGCGCTACGTGGTCTATGGCGAGCCGGACGTGGCCCGCGCCGTCGCGCGCGTTCAGCAGCACCGGAGGGCTCAGCCGTGACTCGTGCATTCGACCTGATGCGCCGCCTGCGTGCTGGCGTGGCGTCCGTGCTGCTGCTCAGCGCCACGGGCAGCTACGCGCTCAACACCGCAACCATCGTCGGCTCGGTGGCATCTCCAGACTGCCTCGAATACCGCGTCGTCGGGATCTGCTACTGGCTCTACTGTACCTGGACGGGCTGTACGGTACGCACGTCCATCAAGGTCCGCCACTACATCCCCGATGCGGTCGTCTCCAGCTACAGCAACACCGGCGAAAACCCCTGGATCGAAGTCCGGCCGATGAGCACGCCCAACCCATCCGCCCAAGCCGGCGGGGACGGAACGACGAACGAGGACCACGAAAACAACCTCGCCAAGTTCAAGAATGCGGACGTCATCGGCCACCCGGGCGCCGAGGTGTTCAACCAGTTCGTGTCGTCCTCGGGCTACTTCTGCGAGGGTGCGGGCACGGCGTTCATGCCGTACTTGCTCAGCACCCTGGACACGCTGGCCTGGCGCTACAACGTGCCCGAGATGGCCTACCCGGAGGCGCTGATTCCTGGCATGCGCGAGGTCGGCGCACGCACCACGATGAACCTCTGGGGCAACGTGTATCCCCGCGGTGGTTTTCTGCACCAGACCGACGACCACAAGACCGGCGCAGTGATCGCCCAGCGCGCAGGCGATGTCGTCACGCGCCGCGGGCAACTCCACGTCTATCAGCCGTTGCTTGCCAACCCCCGCGATGGCTACTGGCCGGCTGGCGCGCTGATGGAGGGCGATGCCTCGACAGGCAAGTGGCAGGAACTCACACCCGTCCTGTCATCGTCCTGCTCGGTCTTCCCGCGCAGCGGCTCCCTGACCCAGGCCCAGCAGGGCGATTACGCCTGGGCGCTATGGCGGCCGTATGCGTGCTGCGAACGCCGGGGCCAAGTGTTTCTCGGCAGCGTCGATTTCCTCTGAGGTGGTGCCATGAAGTTTCGTCCTGCATTCAATCCGTTCTCCCCCCGTGTACCTCGCACGAAGATCGTTCTGGCGCTGGCTGGTGCGCTGGCCTTGGCCAGCGGCGTGGCCTGGGGCCAACTGGGCTACCAGACGGGCGGCAGCGTCATCGGCGATGACGTCATGTACTCCATCGGTGGCGGCAGCGCAGTGTCCATGGGACGTGCCGCAGGAATGCAATCGATCGGCGTGGGCGTGGGCTGGAACTCAAATCTCGTCTGCGGCGACATGAGCCTCCAGACCACTCTGCGCAACCAGCTCAACGGCATCACGAACGGCTTTCAGCAGATCATGGGGAACGTGATCCAGAGCGCCACCAGCGCCGTGGCATCCCTGCCTGCGCTGATCATTCAGCGCGCCGACCCGGGCTTGTACAACCTGCTCACCAATGGCGTGCTGCAAGCGCGGCTGGATTTCGACCGTTCCAAGCTGACGTGCCGCGCAATGGCCGAGAAGATGGCCGACACAGCGGGCGGCCAGCTCGGCTGGAGCCGGATGGCAGAAGGTTTGGCGCTGCGCGATGCGGTGTCAAGCACGGATGCGGTCTCGGCCATCGAGCAGGCCGAAACGCGCCGCGGCAATGACGGTGTGCCGTGGGTCGGGGGTAGCAACGCGGGGGGCTCTGGTCAGCCCGCGATTAAGGTCGTCGGCGATGTCACCCGCGCCGGCTACAACCTAGTCAACGGCCGCGGCGTGACCGATACGTCGTCTATCGCACCGACCAGTTGTAGCAGCCTCTCGTGCCAGACCTGGACCTCGCCGCAGGCCGCCGTCGAGTGGGCCACGCGCGTACTCGGCGAGAAGGAACAGCGCACTTGCGATGCCTGCACCAAAACCGAGACGACGCCCGGCGTAGGACTGACGCCGCTGATCCAGGAAGAGTACGACGCCAAGCTGCAGGCGCTCCAGGATCTGGTGTCCAAGGCGAAGAACACGACGCCCGAGAACCTGCGCGAAGCTGGCAGTGCATCGCTGCCCATCACCCGCGGCGTCATCGAGGCGCTGCGCGACGAGCCGGACCAGCACCTGCTGTCGCAGCGCCTGGCGTCCGAGGTCGCGCTGTCCTCAGTGCTGGAGAAGGCGCTGCTGCTACAGCGCACGCTGCTCACGGGCAAGAAAGAGCCCAACGTCGCGGCCAACGAGCTTGCGGTGGAGAGCGTGAACAAGGAGAGCGATACGCTCGACCGCGAAATCCGCAACCTCAAGACCGAACTGGAGCTACGGCGCGAACTGGCGAATAACTCGCCCATGGCCATCATCCAGCGGCATGGCACGCGTGCGGCAGGCTCGCGCGGCATCTACGAGGGCGATCCCATCCCCGACCGTCTCGACCGGCTCCAGAAGGGCAATCCGGGAGGCAACCCATGAGCCCGATGCACGCCAGTTGGCTGCGTCCGCGCTGGCTGTTCAGCCGGCGCGCGGTGAAAACCTTGCTGTGGCTTGTGCTGGTCGTGGCCGCCGCGGTGGGGGCCAACGTCGCCGGCATCTACTTGGTCGGCAGTGTTGCGGCCTGGGAGCATTGGCTGGCGGCGTCCGCAGGGTATTTCTTCATCTGGCGGCTGTGCCTGTACGGCGCGACGGTCTATGGATGGGTCTGGATGCGCCGTCGGCTGCTGGCCCGCGAAGACAACGCGCAGGCGCGACGTCGGCTGATCCGCGCCGAGGTCGCCGGCGTCGTCGCCATCGTGGCGCTCGAAGCCAGCCTGTTGATGCAGGCCGCTTGAGGGGAGATCGAGGCCATGACGCTTTTCACGACCGACTACCTGGAGTACTACCTCACCCTCGTGTCCTGGATCGTCAACAACGGCATCTGGGCCGTGCTGGTGTCCAGCGGGGTGTTTGCGCTGCCCTTTGTGGCGATCGTCATCCAGGAATGGCTCAAGGCCAGAGCGGAGGGCGCCGACGAAGGCAACAAGGGCGTGCTCTCGGCGGCGCGCATCGAGAACCGAGTATTTGTGGCCATCGTGGTCGTGATGTTCGCCGGCATTCCGTTCATCGACGTCGACCTCAGCACTATCCAGTACGACAGCTCGCGCTCGGCGCAGTGCCAGGTCAGCGTGCCACAGCCTGCGCAAACTGGCTGGTCGCAGTCCTTCAGCACCATCAACAACCAGTCGGCGAAGGTTCCGGTCTGGTGGGCGTTCATGCACGCGCTTTCGCGCGCCGTCACGAGCGCTTCGGTGGCTGCGATCCCGTGCGGCACAGATCTGAGGCAGATGCGTATGGAGATCGATGCGACCCGTATCGACGACCCGGTGCTGGCTCAGGAAGTGGCGGATTTCTCTCGGGACTGCTATGGACCGGCGCGCGCCAAGCTGTTCATGCAGCGCCCGGATCTCGATGAGCAGCAGATGCACGACGTGACCTGGATCGGCTCGCGCTTTTTCACGGACACAGGTGGCTACTACGACAGCTACCGCTCCAGTACGGCGCGAGAGGCATGGCCCTATGACGACACCCGCGATGCTGGGCTCGCGCAGGTTACCAATGGTGGCGGCTACCCGACCTGCAAGCAGTGGTGGTCCGACGGCAGTAACGGACTGCGCGCGCGGCTGCTGGGGCAAGTGGACCCGAGCCTGCTGAATCGCCTGGCGGGCTGGGCTGGATTCCTGAGCCGGGCCGAGGTGGACGACTCCGTGATCCGCGCCATCGCGTCACCGCGGCAGCAGAAATTGAACCAAGGCAGCGTCTATACGGACTACGGCGGTCAGATCGACAAGACGTTGCCCAATGTCGTCAACCGTGCCACCAGCGATGTTGGCTTGGCGGTTGGGGCTCTCGCCGCCTTCCCGGCAATGGACGTAGTGCGCCAAGCACTGCCCATGGTGCTCGCGCTGCTCAAGATGGCGCTCGTGATCTGCATTCCGCTAGTGCTGGTCGTTGGCACCTATGACCTGAAGATGGTCGTCACCGTCAGCACCGTCCAGTTCGCGCTGTTCTTCACGGACTTCTGGTTTCAGCTCGCACGCTGGATCGACAGCACCATCCTCGATGCGCTCTACGGGTGGGGCTTTGGCTGGAACCGGCCGCATACCAACTTCGACCCGCTGGTGGGGCTGAACAATGCCTTCGGCGACATGCTTTTGATGTTCGTCACCGGCACGATGTTCTTGGTCCTGCCGACTTTCTGGGTGGCAGCTCTTGGGTGGGTCGGAGTAAAAGCCGGGGTAATCGCTCAGAACCTGGCTGTCGGTTCCAAGGAAGCACGCGATAGCGCGGGATCAGGCGTGAACAAGGTTACCGGCAAGGTGCTTTGATCGGTCGCCCATTTCAGTCGTTGAACGGATCGTTCGGGTCGTGCGGATCGATCCGCTGACCGCTGGACGAATACAGGCCAAAGCCTGCCTCGCCGTTTCGCAGTTCGTCCGGTTGCGTCCAGCGATCATCATCGACCGTCGAATTGCTGGCCGTCCATGCTGCGGCAACCCCAACCAGAAGCACCAACGCCAGCCAGAACGCGGCGTAGAACAGCAATCCCAGCGCGACCAGCTTCACTACCCATACGAGCACGGTGGCCCCGGCAAGCGGCATCCCCTTGGAGGCGAGCCAACACGACAACCTTCGCTCGCCGCGCGCATAGGCGCGCCATCCACGGCCAACGCTGCGGCCGAGGCGTTCTGCGGTGCTGATGCGGGTTGTCGTGTTCATGGTCGTCTCCTGCTACATGAGGAATGCCTATTCCAGTTTGCTCCAATCCTGCTTGCTTGCCTGCACCAATACGTTCCAATCGTCTGGCGGATTTCCACGTCCGAGCATTTTCTCGAACACGGCATAGGGATCTGACTTGCTCCCCGAAGACCGCAAGGTCTGCTCATCATTGACCCAGGCGTACACGATGACCTTGGCCTTCGAGTCGTACCGGAAGAACAACCGGAACCGCCTTCCGATCTTGGCCCGTCGCCAGTGCCGGTGGGCGGGCCCCAGGGTGTTGCCCTGGCGGTACTCGTCGCGTGCCGGATCACCGGGCACCACATCTAATATCAACTGATTCAAGGCCCTGAAGAGCTTGACGTTGGCGTTGGACTCGAAGCCCTCCGGGTCGTTCTCTTGCGCGCGCCGTGCGGCTCCGTGCAGTTTTTGCAACTGCTCGATCACACAGTCGTGGAACAGCAATGCCCAGCCATGCCGTTGCATCAGAGTTCCACTTCGCCGTCGATCTCCTCGCCCAGGTTCACGCTATGACCTGCATGCTCCAGCATGGCACGAGCCAAGTCCTCGGGCAGGCCCTGGACATTCCGACCAGCCTCGATGTCGCGGGCCAGCAGGCTCAGGAACGCGCCGATGGCGGGGTCCTCGTGCTCGGCGTCAACGCGGGTGACAACGACTTCGCTGCCCCGCAGGTCGAACGCGAGCTTGCCGCCGGCATCGACACCGAGCGCCTGCCGGATGGGCTTGGGCAGCGTGATCTGGCCTTTGGACGTCAGCGTGGCAACTTCATGAATGGCAGGCATGGTGGTTCTCCTGATAGCGACACCACTATGGTAAGGAAATTTCCTTACCGTGTCAATGTTAGCCCTCATGATGCTCTCCAGAGTCCAAGAATCGGGCCATCGTATGGGGGGGAACAGCGAGCCTTCACGCACCAATCCGGCTCGCTGCAACCCGCATTGGTGGTGGACGGCAAGCGCACGCCGCCCTATATCCAAATGGTTAAAGGCCAAAGGGCCGAAAGGGCAATGGAAGGGGCTGCAAGGGGAAAGGCCCTACCTCGAAAAGGCAAAAGGCCTCCCGGTCGGCCCGCCACTAGGACACCCACATGCTCTCTCTGTTCCAGCGAAAACGGCCCGTGGTCGCTTCTGCTCCGTCGCCAGCGCCCTCCAACGACCTCCCGAAAGGGCGGCTGCGGCCCGAGTCGGCCGCCTCGCTGCTGGCGACACCGCGCCGGCAGAAGCTACTGGAACACATCTGGCAGCGCACGTCGCTGTCGCGCAAGCAGTTCGCCACCCTCTATCGCGCACCGCTGGAGCGCTACGCCGAGCTGGTCCAGCGGTTTCCCGCCTCGGAGGCCCATCACCATGCGTACCCCGGCGGCATGCTGGACCACGGACTGGAGATCGTTGCCTACGCCCTCAAGCTGCGTCAATCGCACCTGCTCCCGGCCGGCAGCACCCCGGAGGACCAGGCCGCGCAATCCGAAGCCTGGACCGCCGCCGTCGCCTACGCGGCCTTGCTGCACGACGTCGGCAAGCTCGCCGTCGATCTCCACGTCGAGCTGGCCGACGGCAGCACGTGGCACCCTTGGCACGGCCCCCTGCGCCAGCCGTACCGCTTCCGCTACCGCGAGGACCGCGAGTACCGCCTCCATAGCGCCGCAACGGGCTTGCTCTACCGCCAACTGCTGGACGCCCAGCTTCTGGACTGGCTCAGTGGCTACCCCGCCCTTTGGGGGCCGTTGCTCTACGTCCTGGCTGGCCAGTACGAGCACGCCGGGGTGCTGGGCGAGCTGGTCGTGCAGGCCGACCGCGCCTCCGTCGCCCAAGAGCTGGGCGGCGATCCGGCGCGCGCCATGGCCGCGCCCAAGCATGCGCTACAGCGCAAACTGCTGGACGGGTTGCGCTATCTGCTCAAGGAAGAGTTGAAGCTGAACCAGCCCGAGGCCTCTGATGGCTGGCTCACCGAGGACGCACTATGGCTGGTGAGCAAGACGGTTTCCGACAAGCTGCGCGCGCATCTGCTGTCCCAAGGTATTGACGGCATTCCCGCGAACAACACCGCCGTGTTCAACGTGCTGCAGGATCACGGCATGTTGCATCCCACGACGGACGGCAAAGCAGTCTGGCGCGCGACCGTGACCAGCGCGACCGGGTGGTCCCACTCGTTCACTCTGTTGCGCCTCGCTCCCGCGCTGATATGGGAACCAGGCGAACGGCCCGTTCCTTTCGCTGGGACGGTGGCGATCGACGCCGTACCCAACGATAAGTCGGTCGCCCAGCCGGCAGCCGTCGCGGAAACGACCCAGGAAGGCCAAGAAGCGCCACCATGGGAAAGCAGCAGCGTCGCGGTACCGTCGCCCGCGACTCAAACAGTACCCGACGTGTTGGAGGACATGCTGGCGATGGTGGGAATGGGCAATTCGTCCGGCACGCAGCAGGATGAGGAGGCCACCTCGCATGCGGCCGACGCAACACCATCCGAAGCCCCTATGCCAGCGATGGCTGCAGCTTCACCACCATCGCCTGTGCCCCCGGCTGCGCCATCGTCCGCTACTGCGCAGCCATCCGGCGAGCATTTCATGGCATGGCTGAAGCAGGGAATCGTTTCGCGCCGGCTCATCATCAATGATGCGAAAGCGCTCGTGCATACCGTGAGCGACACGGCTTACCTGGTCAGCCCAGGCGTGTTCCAGCGATACGCACGAGAGCACCCGCAGGTAGGCATGCTTGCTAAGCAAGAGAGCCAGCAGGATTGGCAATGGGTGCAAAAGCGTTTCGAGAAATTGCAGTTGCACCGCAAACACATCAATGGCCTAAACGTCTGGGCGTGCTCCGTTACAGGATCGCGCAAGTCACGCCAGTTGCACGGCTATCTCCTTCGTGATCCGCTGCCCTTATTCGGCAAAGTACCGCCGAATAATCCTTACTTGTCAATCTTGCAAAGCATTTAGCGCGCAACAAGGAACAAATACGGTCTGCAACCCATGGAAGCGAATGAGATAAAGCAGCGGGTCAGACGAGGAATAGATATCTTCATGAAAATATATGGGAAGCACGATGAGGATTAACCATTTCCTGCGCACTGTTTCACCGTCCAACAGGCCTAGCTGACTAATGTGCTGGGCCAGGGGTATTTGTTGATTGTGCGACCGACGCACGAGTGTTGGTTCAGGGCGATGGATACGTCGGCTGAGCACGTCGAAGCAGTGTTCTGTCGGTTCACGGTTGAGCCGACGGCAGGCCGGTGCTCTCAATTTTTTTTGACCATTTTCACGACTTGAGCCGGCGTTATGCCGTCCTCGATGACGGCATGGAATTCAGCCTGGTGCCTTGGCGACCGGTGATTGAACAGCGGCTGGGGCAGCGGATCGTCGCGACGGCGCGTGGTGGCGGTGTGTCGTGGAAGATCGGGCGGCAGCGATCCTCCCAATCGTAGATACTTGGCTTGCTTAGTCTCGGCGTTTTTTATTTAGGCTCTGGTCTTGTAAAACGGCTGGGGGATTTGCCGAATAGCTGTTTAAAGGCATGAGTAAATGCCGAAGGCGTGGAATAGCCAATTGTTAATGCCACCTCTGTCACTGTAATGTCTGACCTCAACATTTCAAGCGAGCCAAGAAGCCGCATGCGTTGTCGCCATGTGTGATACGGCAAACCCGTAGCCCGCAGGAAATGTCGAGTAAATGTACGTGACGACATGCGAGCAAGACCTGCGGACTCATCGAGTGTATGGGCTAGATGTGGGGCGCTCTGAATTGTCAAGCAAACTTCAAGTAGTCTAGGTTCAGTAGGGAACGGCAGATTAAACGGGGCATCCGGCAGCGATTGCAACGAATCTAGCAGCACTTTAACCTTTCGTCCGTCTGCACCGTCTTCATCATACTTAACAGGTATAGATGTACAGCCGTGATGGATGAATGCACGGACAAACTCATCCACCATTACCACCCGTGGCTCTTGATCTTGTATGGCTACAGCAGTTGGTTCGATATACAAACTTTCCAACTCGACCTCTTCGCCAATCCATAGGGTATGAACACAGCCAGGAGGTATCCACACTCCGTAGTCGGGCGGCAATGTCAATGTAGTCGCCCCCGCTTGCACCTGCATCAGGCCATTTCGGGCGAATAGAAATTGCCACCAGACATGCTCGTGGCCCTGGACACAGGTTCCCCCCTTGAGGCTATATGCACGAAAATACACATGCCGAGGCAACTCCTTCAGCGAAGAGGTGCAGGCAAGACACCAATCCCGATTGTGGATTCTAGCCATCACGATCTAATCTCCGTTGGCAGCTACTCGATATATGTTGGCATTGTATCGAAAGCGCGCCTGGGATGCGACCGATATCCTATCGTTATTTAGTGCTAGGAATTAATCGCATGAAATATAAGCTGTTGCTGCCCTGGTTGATGGTGTTTGGTGCAGGCCTTTGCCTGCGTACCGGTATCTCGTCACTTTCCCCGGTGCTTGATAAAATCCAGCAGGAACTTGTCATCAGCAGTAGCTCCCTGGGCCTGTTGACTGCCATCCCGGTTGTCTGCATGGGTGTGTTGTCACCGCTCGGCCATGCCTTCGATCGCCATCTTGGTCTAAAAAAGTCCATGATTGTGGCGCTCGCCGTGCTAACGATAGGCTTGGCACTTCGCCTTCATGCAGAAACTTATGGCCTTCTCCTTCTGACCGCAGCATTGGTCGGTGTTGGTGACGCCATCATTCGGCCACTGTTGAGCGGCTTCATTAAAGAGACCTTTCACAATAAAACACATGCGGCTATGGGGCTGTATGCCACAGCAATGGGTGTCGGTTCTGCCGCTGCTGCATACGCAACACCATTCCTGTCTAGCGGCACTGAGAGTTGGCAAGGCGGCCTAGCATTTTGGGCAATCCCTGCGGCTGTAGCCGGCGTGTTGTGGGCCATGTGGCCAGGTGCTGCACATGAAGCTGCCCATGTGCAACATGGGCACAAGCATGGGCTAAATCGGCTGGAAGTAGCGGCATTGACGCTGTTCTTCGGTTTGCAGGCCGGCATCAACTACACGATTGTTGCGTGGCTGCCTAGCCTGTACCTTGCCTCGGGATTCTCCCAGCACGCGAGCAGCGCATTGATCGCACTGTTCCTAATACTACAGACATCGACTAGCCTGTTTTTTCCTGTTGTCATGCGAACCCTGCGTGCGGGCGTTGCCGGTGCAATGGTCACTTTCACCGCCTTGGCTATCGCTGGCTTCTTTATGCTGTGGTGGCTTCCACAGACAGTTTGGGGAGCGGCCGTGCTTCTTGGCGTTGCGACAGGTGGCTTATTCCCAATTGCGTTGCTTCTCCCGCTTGAATTTTCTTCGTCCCGCAGTGAAGCAACACGCCTAAGTGGCTTGACACAATCTGGGGGCTACCTGATAGCTGGTGTAACGCCGTGGATTGCCGGTATAGCGGCGGATCATATGGGCGCTGTCCGTGGTATTGCGTCGCAGAGCCTGCTTATGGGTATCGTGCTGATCGTCGTGGTCGGACAGGTGCGAGCATCCTATCGTCGCCATACAAAATACATCCGTGAAAAAGCGTAGGTGCCACTATAGAACTGCGGTATTTGCGCTGCTTTCTAGCTGTAGCCGAAAGACTGCATTTCGCGCAAGCGGCCGAACGACTGCACATCGAACAGTCGCCGCTGTCGCGTGCAATCAAGGAACTAGAGGACGAACCGGGCGCACAGTTATTCATTCATACCAGCCGCACCACGGCCTGTTGCCGCAGCAGTTATTAGGCAAGTCGTTGGCAGTCGATTCATCTTCGGTGACGAGGCTGTTAGATCGGCTTGAGAAGAAGGGCATGAGCCAGAGAGCGGCGCAAGAGCGCGCCGATCGCCCGCACGATCGAAGAGTGATCGAAATTGTTCTGACTGAGCGCGGAAACAAGGCGATAGACGAGTTGAAGTCTCATTGGCGCTCCGCGCTTGCGGAATTGACGGAGGCGCTCAAACAAAGCGAGATACATGCCTTATTGCGCCTGCCGCAATTGTGCAATCAGGACGCGCTTCAACTTGACCTCGATAGCAAACCGTTGTCCCTCACAGAACCACGGCCGTGAAACGGGAATCGGGGCCGCTTCATGGTGCTATATACATGGGCACGTAGCCTCACAGCTCATCGCTCCCTGAACAAGGGCGTGGTCAATTGACGGCTTACGATTCGTTCGATGTCACGCAAAGGGTGCTCGCCTGACAACGCCGCCTGCGAGGGCTTCTTCGGCAGGCTGAAGACGGAAATGTTCTACCCTCGAGACGGGAAAGCCGCGAGCATCGAGCAGTTCACCCAGGCCCTGGACGCATACATCCGCTGGTACAACGAGAAACGGATCAAGATCTCACTGGGCGCTCTCAGCCCTGTTGAATATCGCAAGAGCCTGGGGCTCATGGCATAACCAGTCCAAGAAATCCGCCGCACCCCCGGTGGCTCAGATTTACTTCGGCGCGGACACTTTGGGCAAGGACAACGCAAGATGCGCTACGACTTCATTCCCACGGCCGTTTTCACGGACCCCAGCATCGGAACCGTGGGATACAGCGAGGCGCAGGCGCGCGAAGAATTCGGGGAAGTGGCGGTGTATCGAAGCGCGTTCAGGCCGCTCAAGCACACTCTGTCGGGCAGCACCGAGCGCGCCCTGGTCAAGTTGGTGGTAGATACCGCCAGCGACCGCGTCGTAGGCCTGCATATTGTTGGCCAGGACGCAGGCGAGATTGTGCAGGGGTTCGCAGTGGCCATAAAGGCCGGGGCTACCAAAGCCGTATTTGACAGCACTATCGGCATCCATCCGACTTTGGCTGAAGAGATCGTGACACTGCGCAATCCGGTCGCGAGTCCGGCAAGCGCCCTTGACATTTAACCTGCCGGCACTCGCACCTGAGCCGAGCTCACGCTCGAGCTGGCGCAAGAGCGTCGCCCGCAGCACTCACTTGGAGGCCGCGACGCGACCCCGATGCAGACCTACTAGGCGGCGCACGCATTTTTCTGACGCCGTTATCGCTCGTTTGCAGCGCTGCGAGCACCGGGCTGGAGTCGTGCTACGGTCTCCGACCAATCCGGTATGAGCGCGGCGAAATGCCGAACATCCGCTTGAATGCGCGGCTGAAGTAGGCGTTATTCCAGAAACCCCATCGCATCGCGATCCCGGCCACGGACAGCGACGAGTGCATCGCATTGCCGAGGTCCTCTTTGCACCGCAGAAGACGCCGATGGGTGACGTAGGTCGACACTCCCAGTTCCTCGGCGCTGAAGAGCCCATGCAGCGTGCGTACCGACATTCCGTTGGCCGATGCAATCGCATGCGGGTCGAGCCTCGGGTTGGCCAGGTTCAACTCAATGTACGATTTCACCCTGAGCAGCCGGAGTTCGCGCTCGTTGGCCTCATCGGTTCGAAGCTCGAGCAACTCGGAAACCATCGAGGTTGCCAGATGGACTGCGACGCTGCCAAGCGATGTCCTGGCAATCACTCCGGAAGACGTATGGCCGCTGCGGACCTCCTCGATCAAGGACGCCAGCAACTTACCCGCGCCTGACACTGCGTCGAACGGCCTGCCCGCAACATCCGAAAGCCTGCTCCCAGCAAACGCAAGACTTGCGTGCGGCAACTGCAGCACATGCAGGTCGAAGTCCTCGTCGAACTCAAGCTCGAAGGGATAGTTCGAGTCGTAGAGCACGAACTGCATCGGTGCAACCTGGACAGTTCGGCCGTGCTGGCTGACTTTCCATCGGGCTTTGGGCGCAAAGCCGAACATCAGGCATTCATCGCTCGACAGGCGGATCAGTGCGCTGGTTCTCGCCACGCGCTGTGGCGAAGCGCGAACAACCGTAAGCTCCGCCTCGCCCAGTCGCTCGTTGTGCAGGCTTGCTCGGAACTCGCCTGCACGGGGAGGCTGCACGCTCGACGGGATGAACGTACTCGAAACGACCTCGTTCCAGTACGGGAGGCGATCCGCCATCGCCATCCCGTCCGTGGTGAAGCAGGAGCTCGTCTGCATATTGCACTCCAGGACAAGA
Source organism: Pseudomonas knackmussii B13 (assembly GCF_000689415.1). Lineage (NCBI taxonomy): Bacteria > Pseudomonadati > Pseudomonadota > Gammaproteobacteria > Pseudomonadales > Pseudomonadaceae > Pseudomonas > Pseudomonas knackmussii. Next base: position 3,767,075 of record NZ_HG322950.1, read on the forward strand.
AACGCTGCGCTAGGAGGAAAACTTTTGTGGCTTTTGCATCCTACATTGCGATGCCCGCAGCGACACATAGGTCTTGCACGGGGTCCCGCATGTCCGTCGGGCGCCTGAACGCAGACACATGCCGAAGTGCAGAGGCATCGGCGTCAGTCGTAGCGAAAACGGCAAATAGGACGAACTACCACGAGAGGAAGACATGAAGATCGAGCCGGGACTGGCCATCGCGACTGCGGCAACGCAGTATGCCGAACGCACCGCACTGGTGACGGACGACGGACAGGAAACATACTTTGAACTCAACAGGCAGGCGAACAAGGCTGGTTCCGCAATCGCTGATCGACTAAAAATCCCGCGGGGCAGCGCCATCGGGGTTTTGTCGTACAACCGAAGGGAAATTGTTCACTGCTGGCTCGGTTTCGACAAGTTCGGATTTCCTCGCGTCGCCTTGCATGCGCATCTCCCGATCCAGACTCACATCGCGACTTTACGTGCCGCGAAGGCGCGGGTTCTGGTGTTCGATGTGCGGTTCGCGCAGGCGATCGCCGAGCATCTCGACGCGCTCAAGGCCCTCCATCTGGTCGGCATCGGTGCAGAACACGAGGTGCCTGGATGGGCGACTCCCTTTGCCACTCTGCTAGATCAAGCGAGTGACGAGGAGCCGCACTTCGAGGTGGACGATGACGCTCCCTACTATCTTCAGCCGACGAGCGGCACTACTGGCATGCCCAAGCTCTGGGAAATGTCCCACCGCGCATGGCTGGCGATGGTCTCGCAGAATCTGGAGCACCTGGACTCCTTTGGTCCCAACGCGGGCTCTCTCTCCAAGGACGACGTGTGCCTGCATTTCCATTCTCTGCAATGGTGCAGCGGTGCACACAATCTCTACCCGCACCTCGTCCGGGGAGCCCGGAACGTGATACTGGACGACGAGCGGTTCGATCCAGGGAGGGTGGTCGATGCAATCGTGCGACACGGGGTCACCAATGCCTTCGTGCCAGGCCCCCTGCTACCTCAGCTCCTCGACGAAATCGAATCGCGCGGCGGCATCGAGCACTGCCTGCGCAGGCTGATCGTCTTCTTTGCCACGCCCGAGCTGCTGCAACGGACCAGCCGGTTGCTGGGCGACGTGTGGTGCCATGCGTACGGTGTCACTGAGATGGGAGGCGTCGCGACGCGGTTGCTGTGGAGCGATGTAGAGGACGATGAACGCCGCTGGGGAAGCATCGGCCGACCCGCGTCGTTCCTATTTCAGCTGGACGTCGTCAATGATCTCGGCGAACGGCAGGCGCCGGGCGAAGTTGGCGAGATCCGCGCACGCAGTCCAATGTCTCGCGGTCGTTACGTAGACCGGCTGGATCTTTCAGCACTCGACGCCAATGACTGGTTCAAACCCCGCGATTTGGCCTACATGGACGAGTGTGGTTTCGCCTACTACGTCGATCGCTGCACCGACGTCATCAACATCAACGGCCGCACCGTCTACCCACATACGGTCGAAGAACAGATCCTTGCGCACCCGAGCGTGCGGCAGTGCGGCGTCGTCGCGGTGCGCATCGGCGGGGTGGATCGCCTGGTGGCGGGCGTCGCGCTGCGTCCCGGCGCCGAATCCGGCGACGCCATGGCAGCCGAAATCCGTCTTGCCGGTTGTAAGAGACTAAAGCCCCACGAGACACTGCACGCCGTGTTCATCCTGGACGAGCTGCCGACCGTGCTCTCCGGCGCGAAGGTTAGACGCGCCGACCTGCAGGCGCAGCTCACGGCACGGCATGCGGGTTGACATGCAGCTGATCGCAGGACAGCTCACCCACCATGGATTGATGCGCGCAGGCCACCAGCGCATCCTCTCTAGAGTTGATGGCAGCGGAAAGACGGGTTTCGAACTGGCTGCGGTCGTGGCTGCATTGGCTGGCAATCTGGCAGAGCGTGGCCTGCGCCGGAAGCGCATCGGCCTTTGGTATTCGAACAGCATCGCTGCCGTCGAAGCATTTCTCGCCGTGGAGTGGCTGGGGGCGGTCCGCGTAGCCGCCGATCCCGCCCTAGCGGTGGACGAAGCGCGCAAGCTCTTTCTGGCGGCAGGGGTCGACCGCATCGTCGCCGATCCGGAGCACGCAGATCTGCTCGGAGGCGATGCGCTGGTGCACAGCGACGCAACGCCACTGGAGGGGACGGCTCTCTCGCCCGGTGAGTGGGTTCGCGACGAACCTGCCGTCGTCTACCCAAGGCAGATCACAAACGGCGAGCTGGTGGCTGTCACGATGTCGTACCGGAACTGGGCTGCATCGCTGACGACGAGCATGCGTCTATTCATGACGGGCGCATACGGCGCTCCCGTTAGCGGCGACGACCACTTTCTTACGACCCAGCAGATCATTCATGGGACTTGTCAGATCGGGACATTTCCTTTCATCGCCATGGGCCTGCCGCAAGTCGTACTCCCTCGCTTCGATGTCGCCACCGTCTTGCGGGCGATCTCGGATCACAAAGTGACTTCCGTGGTGTTGATCTCAGAAATGGTCAAGCGGATCAGTGCCGCTGAAGGCGTGGACATGTACCCGCTGCACCGTCTTCGTCGGGTCGTCTATGGCGGTGCACCTCTGGGCGTCGATGAGTTGCAGATAGCGATCGATGCGTTCGGGCCTTCGCTGCACCAGATCTATGGTCGCATGGAAGCAGGCTGGCCCTTGTCGATCCTGCGTGGGGACGAGCTTTGCCACGACGGCAGATTGCGCGAAGACCGAATGAACAGCTGCGGACGCCCGATCGCCGGCATCGAAGTCACCGTCGGCGGACATCATGACGGCCCAGCCGAAGGGGAACTGTGCGTTCGTGCCGATACCGTCGTCAAGGAGTTCGCCGACAACGACGGCTGGTGCCACACAGGCGACATCGTCCGTCGAGACGGCGACGGGTTCCTGTTCCATTTGGGACGATCTGATCGCCAGATCAATTGCGCTGGATACCACATCTATCCCGAGGAGATCGAAGAGGCTCTCATGGCAATTCCCGGGATTCGTCAGGCACGCGTTACAGGCGAGGACATGCCACCTTGGGGCATCACGCTGGTTGCTGAACTGGTGACCGAGGACTCGCAAGCCTCCGACGAGGAATGGACGCAGCGCATTCGCGCCGAACTCGGGATGCGCCTTGCCAAATTCAAGGTCCCCCGCGTTGTTCGAGTGCTCTCCGCCTGATCAACGCCAGCCGCGGCTGTAGCGGAACTCCATTTACTTCAGATAGGACATCTAGATGACAACTTCTGAAATTGCCAAGTACAAGGTCGCCGCCGTTCAGGCGGCCCCAGAGTTTCTTAATTTGGACAAGGGCGTCGAGAAGGCGGTCCGCCTTATTGAAGAAGCCGCGAAAAACGGCGCCAAGCTGATTGCGTTTCCCGAGGTCTGGCTTCCGGGGTACCCGTGGTGGATCTGGCTCGACTCGCCTGCATGGGGCATGCAGTTTGTCCAGAGGCATTTCGAGAATGCCCTGTTGGTGGGAAGTCCGCAGTGGGAACGCCTATGCGCTGCTGCTGCCGAGCACAGGATATTCGTTGTCCTCGGGTTCTGCGAGCGTCAGGACGGTACGCTGTACATTGCTCAAGCCATCATCGACGATGAAGGGCGAGTCGTGAGCACCCGTCGAAAGCTCAAGCCAACGCATGCCGAAAGGACTGTCTACGGCGAGGGCGATGGAAGCCATCTTTCGGTGCATCAAACGAGCATCGGCCGCATTGGCGCACTGTCTTGCGCCGAGCACATTCAACCGCTCAGCAAGTACGCCATGTATTCGCAGAATGAGCAGATCCATGTGGCGGCTTGGCCGAGCTTTTCAGTCTACAGAGGGGCAGCCTTTCAGCTGAGCCCGGAAGCCAATCTGGCTGCAAGCCAAGTGTATGCGCTCGAGGGCGGCTGCTATGTGCTGGCTCCTTGCGCGTTGGTGTCCAAGGAAATGCTGGAGATGCTGGCTGACACGCCGCAGAAACGGCAGCTGCTGCTTGAAGGTGGGGGATTCGCGCAGATCTTCGGTCCGGACGCCAAGCCGCTGTGCGAGCCGTTTCCGGAGACGCAAGAGGGCTTGCTCTACGCCGATGTAGATCTTGGCTTCATCGGCGTGGCCAAGGCGGCATATGACCCCACCGGACACTATTCCCGCCCCGATGTCGTTCGGCTGCTGTGGAATTCGAAGCCGGCGACCCGCGTTCACAGCTTCCAGGCCGACCCCACCGAATACAACACCCAAGGCGAATGAGTGAATTTACCGAGAAAGGAGACATCCGTGTCCGCGAGAACAATCTTGTCTATTCTCAAGTCCCGTCCTGCGGCCGCGGCCTTTGGCCTCGTGGCGCTTGCGCTCACCACTCAAGCACAGGTACATGCCGAGCGCATCGCACCCAATCCAGGTTCCGCCAATAGCGTCTGGATGGTCAAGAACGCCGGCGCACCGATCAACACCGAGTACCACGACGGCTGGGCCACGATCACGGGTGACGGACTGACCTTGTACTTCTCGTCGAATCGGCCAGGCGGCGTGGCGCCCGCGAACGCGGAGGACGGATGGTACATGGGCAAGGACGGCACACCAACGCGCTATAGCGTGTACGTAAGCCACCGCGCAACACGCAGTTCTCCTTGGGGCGATCCGAAGTTGCTGCCCAGGGGCGTGAACAGCGGCTATGCGGATCACAGCGCGCTCCAATCCGATGATGGTCATTGGCTGTTCTTCGCAAGCGATCGGCCCGGGGGGTGCGGTGGACTCGATCTGTATGCCAGCTACCGTAGAAACATCAGAGACGACATGGCATGGGAGCAGCCAGTCAATCTCGGTTGCGAGAACGATGGCGGGCCGAACAGTTCAGGAATCGATTCCTGCCCCAACTACGACGGAAAGGCCAACATCTACTTCACTTCTGCGAAGGATGCGAACCCGGTCAATCTCGATTTCAAGGTCACCCGCTTCGACCGACTCACCCGCAAGGCAGGCGCTGCGAGAATCCTGCCGAACAGCATCCCGGACATGGATGGTCACATTGACCCCAAGCATCGCTATGTGTGGGCGATCTACCCGGACGGCGTTGGCGGCAGCGACATCTGGCAATTTGAGGCTGGTGCGAATGCCAGGGACCCGTCGCAATGGAAGAAGCCTATCAAGCCTCTGCCCTCGCTGATCAACACCAAGTATGAAGATCAAATGCCAGCAGTCACTGGGGACGGCGAGATTCTGACTTTCGTGTCTGATCGTCCTGGTGGCAAGGGCGGCCTGGACATCTATGAAGTCGTTCGCGCGCGCGAAGACCGCAGAACGGCAAAATAAGAGCGAACCAAGACCCCGCGAGGCCAGTGCCGCGCTGCGCGGGTAAGCGGCAATGCTTCCGAGTTGCTCAGCGAGGCGGCGCCGCGGAACTTCCCGTGCTAGACGTCGTGCGTAGCGCCTTGCCGCCATACCGCCCGCGCTGGCCGGTGCGCGCCTCCAGGTCGTCCAGCAGCGCCCGCTGCGCGGCGCTGTTGTGACGCCGCTCCAAGTATGCAGCGGAGAGCCACATACCGGTGCATCCATAGCCCCGCAACACCGCGTCAGTTCGCCTTGGTCCCTCTGCGGCTGCACCACCAGCGAGGGCACATAGATCACGCCAAAGCCATGCGCCTGGATCAGCGGCGGACCTTCGGACGCTTCCTTGCGGCTACGCACGGGCACGTCGATCGGAAATCCCTTGCCCTCGAAGCGCCATATGGGGTGCGTTCCACTGCGCGAATGGTCTGCCAACGCCTTTCCTGGAAGTGCCTCGGCTTGGGGGTGAAGCGCACGCCTCAAAGCCACCCGAAGAAATCACAGACTGCCTGCCGTTGTGCCAACGTGTCGCGCTCACCCAGCGCCATTACCTCCTGGGTGAAAGGAGCCTCGAACAACAGGTAGCTCGCCAGAGCGGAACCGCTCAGGTCACTGCTCGCGCTGGACGAACCCACGCCGCGCAACAGCGCGCGCACCGTTCGCGGCAGGTACTTCTGGTGCCGAGCCGCGATGTCGTCAATGCGCTCGCTTGGCGCGATCACCAGCGCCTTCACCGACCGCAGTGAGGTGGCCAGGCGCTGCCCCAGCGTCATCATTTCCAGGGTACGGTTGACGCGCTCCATACGCTCGATGTCCACCGCGAGCGAATCGAGAAAGACGTTCGACAGCACGTGCCCACCAACTTGAGCCAGTGTCGGGTAACCGCCATCACGCACGATTCGCCCACGCGGTTCATGCAGCCGACCGGCACCAACGATGAGCATACGCTGCGCACCGAGATGGATCGCCGGCGAGATCGGTGAGGTTTGCCGCATCGAGCCGTCGCCGTACCAGCCGGCGTGCTCCGCATGCTCGATACGCTGTGCTGGAAATACGAAGGGGATCGCCGCCGAAGCGAGCAGGTGCTCCAGCCCCAGTCGCATGGGTACGGCCAGCCGCTGCGAGCGTTCATAGCCCGTCATGTCGCCGGTGGCCTCAAAGAAGGTGAGGTGTTCGCCGCTGGTGTAGCTGGACGCGCCTAGCGCCAGCGCGTGCAGATGACGCTCGGCCAGCATGCGCGGTAGCAGTTCCAGCGGCGCCCAATGTCGCAGCAGTTCGGCCAAAGGTTCATTGTCCAGCAGCGAACGTGGCCCTTCTTTGCGCCAGCGCGCCAACATCCAGCCTACCGAAATCGCGCTCAGCCACTGTGCACCGCTGCGGGCGATACCAAGCGCATCGGTGCGATACACCTGATCAGCGCGAAAGTTTCGCCAAACTGCGGCGATTGTCTCCACGCCCGCATCAAAGGAGTCTGCCCGGCAGGCTAAAGCGGCGGCATTGATTGCACCTGCCGAAGTACCGCATAGGATGCCGAATGGGTTCGGAGCCCCGTCGCCCAGACGTTCGCGGCGCAATCTCACCAGACCCTGCAACACGCCAACCTGGTAGGCAGCGCGTGCACCGCCACCGGACAGAACGAGCGCCGTCTTCTCGGCGCTCATGGCGGGCCTAGTATGTGCCACCGCAGGCACCCGAGTATGCCCGGCCGCCTTCACCACGGGAGAGAGAAGCGCAAGGACATAAAGTTCTCACCCGGATTGGGTTTCTTGATGCCGGCATTCGAGAAGTGCTGTACACGCAAGGAAACCTCGTAGGCCTTTTCCGGCCCAAAGCGGTAGCCAATTGCCAGCACTTCCGTGAACTGGAAGGCCGTGCTGAATCGACGCTGCCCTGAGTTGTAGAGACCGTCCAAGACGCTCCCTCCCAGGCCTGCCTCAAAGAACCAAGGAGATTTCGGTCCGGCGGGCTGGTAGCGCCAAGCCATCAGGGCTCCAAGCTGGGAATAGCCGCCTGTTGTGCCATCAGCATGGTGCGACCTCCAATGGCCACCCCATAGATCCCAATGCAGGGTCAGCGGACCCGCATCACGACTGATGCCCTTGAAGAGGCCAGAAGGCACCATCACGCCCACGTTCATTGCGCGTGTTGCGTCGCCTTGCAAAGAAGTCGCTCCAGCCTGCACATACATCTTCGCGTCGACAAAGCGAGCCTGGGCCGCAGAAACAGCCGGCAGAGCACCTACGGCCGTGCCAAAGAGAATGCGCACGCCGTGTTCAATGACAGTGCCGCGATGCCCACCACCGTTGCAGGTCCTCAGTCCGGCGAGCCTATCTGTGGTTTCTGAGCAAGGTGTCATGACCCAGCGTCCCTTCATATCCTTTGTTGCGCGAGCAGCTGGGTCATCGGTCCGTCTTCGACCCAGCCTTTAGCTCCTTCACGAACTGATATAGATGCGGCAGGAACGAAGACAGAAGCGGGTTATCCTTGTTTGCCAGGATCGCCCAGGCAAACAGCTTCAACCCGACCGCAAATGCCGCCGCGTCATCTTGGCTACTGAAGTCACCTCTGCTGCGAAGCCATGTCACGACGGAGATGATGTCGTCATGATTTCCGGCCTCAAATTGCAGAGGCTTGCGATCGCTGGGGATGCCATGCGAATCAGTCAACTGCTCCACAGTTACGCGATATCGGTATTGCCTCATTTGTATGGCTCCTCATGCTGGACGAATGGCGCTATTCACCGATGTGGATCCTCGGCGTCACGGACATACCGACGCGCAAATTCGCGGCACCAGGCTGGTCGGGGTCAATGCGAATGCGCACGGGTAGGCGCTGGACGATCTTGGTGAAGTTGCCCGTGGCGTTGTGTGGCGCGACGGCCGAGTAGCTGACGCCACTGGCCGGTCCGAGGCTCTCCACGGTGCCCTTCAGTACGGCCCCCGGCAAGGCGTCCACCTTGATGTCCACCGACTGCCCTGGCTGCACACGTGCCAATTGCGTTTCGCGGAAGTTGGCCGTGATGTAGACCGCATCGAGCGGGATCACCGCCACCAGCGGCTTGCCAGCATTCACGAATGCGCCGACGCGCACTGACTTCTGACCGATGAGGCCGCTGATGGGCGCTGTGATTTGGGTATAGGAGAGCTTCAACTCCGCCGCGTCCTGCGCCGCCTGCGCTTGGGAAAGTGCAGCCTTGGCTTTTTCAAGATCGGCTTTGAGGATGTCCGTCTGTTGCCGTGCCGCTTGCAGGCCCGCGCGGTTCCTGTCTCGGCTGGCCAGCCGAATGGCCAACTGCGCCTCGGCCTGTTGGCGCGCTTGGATCGAACCTGATCCGTCTGAAGCCAGGTTCCGATAACGCCTTTGGTTGGCCTCTGCCAATTTGAGTTCTGCGTCGTCCACCGCGACTGTCGCCTGAGCCTGACGTATGGCGGTCTCCTGCTGCGCCACGCGCGCGGCAAGCCCCGCGACGCTGGCCTTCGCGGCGGCGACTTGTGCCTTTGCCGCGTCCACCGCAACGATGAAGTCTCGATCGTCGATGGCCGCAAGCAGATCCCCGGCTTTCACTGGTTGGTTTTCTTCGACCAGCACCTTGCCGATCACTCCCGACACCTGGGGGGCGACGAGGGTGAAATCGGCCTGTACATAGGCGTCGTCCGTGGATTGGGTCGATGCGCTGGATTCGGGGCGATTCAGATAAATGACACAGCCCACTGCCACTGCGAGGAGCAGCACGGCACTGGTGATCTTGGCTTTTTTCGGCATGGCCATGGCGGAACTATCCTTGGGACGACGATGTGGATTGCGAAGCGGGGGCCTGCAAAATGGGAGCGGGAATGTAGGTCAGTCGCAATACGAAGGGGACCATCACCAGCGCCAAGACGCCCAGGACGCGATAGGCATCCGCGACCGACAGTACCAGTGCCTGCTGGGCGATGACTCCCATCAGTTGAGCGGGCTCCAGGGCAAGCGGAACGGAGTTGCCTACCAATGCAGCGTGATCCAGCAGCATTTCCGCGTGGACCCGCTGACTCACGGTCACAAGTTGCCCAACCACGGCGCCCCCGATTAGCGACCCCAGGGCGCGCAGCGTGTTGATGTTCCCCGACACATACGGGCCTTCGCTGGGGTGCACGACACTGGTACCCAGGAACAGCAGCGAGACGACCGCCATGGGCTGGCCAAAGGCTTGCAGCGTCTGCGTCAGCACGAACTGGTCGCGGTTCCAGTCGGAAGTCAGTTGCGCGCCAAGGAAGCACGCCAGGCCGATCAATAGCAGGCCGCCCGCGAACACGAATCGGGCATCGACCCATTTCCGGTACAGGAACAGCGCCACCACGGAACCCAGGGCGAGTTGAGGCAGCGCGACGATCAGCCCGATCGGTGCCATCTGAAGCGGTCGGTAGCTCTGCAGTGGCCCGAGAAAGGTCATTGGCAACATCACGCCGGAGGTCAGCACGACCAGAAGGCAGATGAACAAGGTGAAGCCCAGCGCCAGGTTGCGGCGGCTGAGCATCTGCAACTTGATGAACGGCGTGGGGTGATACCACTCCGTTAGCAGATAGGCCCCCAGCAGCGTCAGCCCGGCCACCAGCGAGACGACGATGAGGGGTGAATTGAACCAGTCCAGCCGAACGCCCTGATCCAAGGCGACGGCAATCAGGCCGAATGCCGGTGCGCCGAAGGCCATACCGGGCCAGTTGGCCTGCGGGAAACGGTCTGTCTGGATGGGGTCTTTGGGCAGGCCCCATCCGATCGTCAAGGCGGCAATCGCCGCGAGCGGAAGAATCTGCCAGTACACCCAGCGCCAATCGAACAGGCCATCCGTCCATTGCCCCGCCAGCCAGATCGAGAGATTGGGCGAGAAGGTGGCCGTCAGTGCATACAGCGCCAGTCCGTGCAGTCGGATGGGGGGCGGCAGAAACTTCAACGCCGCCATCATCAGCACGGGAATCATTGTGCCGCTGGCGATGCCCTGCAGAAACCGCATGGCCAGCAGCAGATCGAGGTCATGGATGAAGGGGATGCACACCGCCAGCAAAGTGCACGTGCCAATCATCCACAACTCGAAGCGGCGCACTGAAAGCGTGACGGCGAACCACGCTGAAAATGGCATGGCGATCACTTCGCCCGCGCTATAGACGGTGGTGAGCCAGGAGGCATCGTCCAGGCCGAAGCCCAGCGCGCCACGCACGTCGGCCAGTGCCAGCGCGCCCACGCGGTTGTTCAGTCCGGCCATCATGGCCGCGATGAGGATGCCGACCAGTCCCGCAATCGCCCGCTTCGGAGGGGCTGCCGCAGCGGTTGCCGCGGGCGGCGGCGCCGTCGACGACTGCGACGCTGCGGCGCTCATTGGTCAACCTTCGATTGCGAGGTGGCCGACGACACAGCGGTCGTCAGCGACGCGTCGCCGCCGGTCTGCTGCTCGGAAGAGAATGCGCCGGGGTCCCAGCCACCGCCCAGGGATTTGTAGAGATTGACCAGGGTGAGCGCGGCGTTGGTCGCGCTGGCATTGAGGCTGGTCTGGCTTGCGAGGACACCGCGCTGTGCGGCCAGGACGTTCAGGTAGTCGGCAGCGCCTTCCTGATAGCCGCGCTCGGCAGCATGCAGCGCCTGCTGGTTCTGCTCGTACGAAACCACCAACTCGGCATGGCGGTTCTGCTGGGCTGCCCAGGCGTCCAGGGCGTTGTCCACTTCATGCCAGGCTTGCAGCACCGTCTGCCGGTAGCCGATGGCGGCAGTTCTTTGCCGTGCCTCGTTCAGCGCCAGGCGCTGCTTCAGACGCCCGCCCTGGAAGATGGGAAGATAGACCGTGGGGCCGACGGAGAAGAACCGGGAATCCCAACTGTCGAGGTCGTTGAACTCGAAGGCTTCGACGCCGACCCTGCCTTTGAGGCCGATTCGCGGGTAGAAATCGGCTTTGGCGACGCCGATGGCTGCCGTCGCAGCATGGAGCTGGGCTTCGGCGCGCTGTATGTCCGGCCGCCTGTGCGCCAATTCGGAGGGCAGGCCCACCGGCACATTGGAAGGAAGCGACGGCAGAGGCATCGCTTCAAGCAACTGCGCATCGAGGGCGCGCGGCTGCTCTCCCAGCAGCAATGCCAGGACGTTCATCAGCGTGTTGCGGCGCTGGACCAATTCGGGTACCAGCGCCTCGACCGTTGCCAGTTGCGCGCGCGCCGAAGCGGTTTCAAAACGTGTGGCGACGCCATTGCGCTCACGGCTTTCGGCAAGGCGGAGCGTGCGATCGGCAACCTCCAGGTTCTGCCGGGTGATGTCCAGTTGCGCTTGCGTGCCGCGCAATTGGAGATAGGTACGGGCCACCTCGGCGGACAGGGCCACGCGTGCCGCCTCGCGCTCATACACCGTGGCCTCGAAGGCGGCCGCGGCGCTTTCGCGCGATCGACGCGCGCGGCCCCATAGGTCGAGTTCCCAACTGGCGTCGAATCCCAACTGCCAGAAGTCGCTCGCGCTCGTCGGAGCACCCAACGCGGCAAACTTGCCGTGCTCGCTGATGGCCTCGCGGGAATAGCCCGCCGAAGCACCCACACTGGGCAGCAGCAGCGAGGAGGCAATCCCCAACTGCGCCCGACTTTGCTCGATGCGCTCGGAAGCCATCTGCAGGTTCAGGTTGCCCGCCTGCGCACGGGCTTGCAGATCCGCCAGTACGTCATCGTTGAACAACGTCCACCATGAAGACGGGAAGTTCGCGGCGGATGTCTCCTGAGCCTGCGCGTAGTCCGCCCTGGGCGACAGTTGAACGGCTGCGAGCCTGTCGTCGGGTTTCACGAAGTCAGGACCAACCGCGCAACCGACCAGGGAGATCGTGCAGAGTGCCGTGCCTGCCTGTCGCAGCAGTTGTGAGAGCAGCGGTTGTGACGTCATGAAAGTTCACCCAATATACGAATAGTACCGAACCGCTCGGTTTGACATAAAAGAAAAGTTAACCAGCAGTTCAAATAAATTCCGAGCATCCTCATAACTTCGGATGCTCAGCGGCGGCGTGGTTGAGTTTGACCGTACCGAGCGGTTTGGTACTATACCGATTTCGGGGCGTTGTGTCAAAACACCCCAAGCAGGTGCGATGCATGGATCAAGCCATGACCGCCATACCGCCGAGCGGCGGACTGGTTGGTTGTGGCATTGTGATCGCCGAAGGCCGCGCTTGCGCAGGCTCTTGCAGAGGCATTCACTCTGGCCAGCCTGGCAGGCCATACAAACGGTGGTGGCCGACTAGCTGACCAACGCAGCGGCGGCACGCAGCGCCTGAAATTGGCGTAGGCGTAGTAGCAAAATTTCTCGAGCGAATCGGCGCAGCGCTGGACGCCATCACCACGGCGGGCCTTCTGATGACCTGCATCACTTCGAGCGGCGTCAGCACAGCGCGGTTTCCCCTGCCGCGACGCCATCAGGCGCCCGGAGCACGGGGCGAGTTGGTGGCCGGAATAGTTGCACGGCACGCCCAGATCGGTCGTGGTACCGAGCGTTTCGGGGGGCGCTATTCATCCATCCATCAGCTCCAGCACAGCCTGCACGAGCCGGCTCTCCGGATCTTCGAAGCCCGCGACTGCCGTGAAATGGTTGCAGTTGTGCTGATCCAACTGGCGAACCTGTGCGCCTGCGGCGCGCCAAGCATCGGCAAAGGCAGTCGACTGGCGCTGAAAATCTGGAGGCTCGTCGCCGCCGACGGTGATCACCAGAGGGAATCGCGAGGTATCGGTCGGCACATGGAACAAGGGACTTTGGCGAAAAATGGTGTCGTGGTCTAGTTGGAGCTTGGGCTGCAACCACGAATAGCGGAACGGTGTCAGGTCGAAAAGTCCACTAACAGGGACATCGCCTTTGACGAGGTCTGGCGGTAGACCATAGTCAGCTTGCCAATCAGTGAGAGCGATCATGCCGACTTGATGGCCGCCTGCGGAATGGCCGGCGACGTAAATTCGGTCTGGATCAACGTTGTAGCGCTGCGCGTTACGGTACAACCAAGCCACGGCAGCGCGGCTCTGTCGGATGATTTCATCGATCGATGCCTTGGGGCACAGGTGTAGTTGGTCACCGCCACGGTTACGCCGTGCGGTACAAGTCCGCGCGCCATAAGGCTCCATTCCTTGCTGGTAGTCGAGCTCCACCAGCCACCGTGGATAAAGACGACGAGAGGCGAGCCGGTGCGACTGGACGGAAAAATGTCGACAGTCTCATCCACGGTGGGACCGAAGCGCTCGTCCAGATAGCAGTCCAACTCGCTGCGCGCCAGCTTGCTGTGCGCCAGCTTGCTGTGCGCCAGCTTGCTGTGCGACGTGACCCATTCCCAGATGGCGCGCATATCCTGGGGCGCCTCGCAGTCGCATTGGAGGTCGATTTCTTCTTGCGTAGTGAACTCCCGATACAGCTTCATATGTAGTCTCCTGTGGATCGGCTCAATAGGTTCGGCATGGGTAATGCGTTTTCCCAAACGCCTAGAGCGGAGCGAGTAGCTGCTCCCCGATGCCATTCGTCTAACCGCTAGCTACGTTGTCGTCTGTTGTGCCAAATCGAGCGCCACATCGACGATCATGTCTTCTTGCCCACCAACCATACGACGCTTGCCAAGCTCCACCAGAATATCGACCGTCTTCAGACCATACTTGTGACCGGCGGCCTCGGCGTGCCGCAGGAATGAGCTGTAGACACCGGCATAGCCGAGCGCGAGCGTCTCTCGATCAACACGCACTGGACGATCTTGCAGAGGGCGAACGATGTCATCGGCGGCATCCATCAATCTGTACAGGTCCGTACCATGCTGCCAGCCCATGCGTTCCGCGGCGGCGATGAATACCTCCAACGGCGCATTCCCGGCACCCGCGCCCATGCCAGCCAGGCTTGCGTCGACACGGATAGCGCCTGCTTCTACGGCCACGATGGAATTGGCCACGCCGAGGCTGAGATTGTGATGCGCATGAATCCCAATGGCAGTTTCCGGCTGCAAGACTTCACGCAGCGCGAGAACACGATCTCGAACATCGTTCATGTTCATCGCGCCGCCGGAATCGACGACATAGCAGCAGGTCGCGCCGTAGCTTTCCATGAGCTTGGCCTGCTCAGCCAGAGCTTGCGGCGAGGACATGTGACTCATCATTAGGAAGCCCACCGTGTCCATGTCCAGCTTGCGAGCGAGTTCGATGTGCTGGCGCGACACATCGGCTTCAGTGCAGTGGGTGGCGACACGCACGATGCGCGCGCCGGCGTTGTACGCGGCCTGCAGATCATGCACGGTGCCTATGCCTGGCAGCAGGAGTGTCGCGATCTTGGCGTGCTTCACAACATCGGCTACAGCTTCGATCCATTCCACGTCGGTGTGAGCGCCAAAGCCGTAGTTGAAGCTCGAACCCTGAAGGCCATCCCCGTGCGCGACCTCTATGGAGTCAACGCGGGCCTCGTCCAGCGCCAGGGCGATCTGACGTACCTGAGGCACAGAGTATTGATGGCGGATAGCGTGGCTTCCATCGCGCAAAGTGACGTCGGAAATATAAAGCTTGGACGCTGCGGCGTTCCCGTTGATGCTCATCGTTGTGCTCCTCGTTCAGGCGGCGACCGTCCCGGCCGTCATCCGTGCTGCCATTTGTTCGGCTGTGCGAAGGCCGGCGCTGGTCATGATGTCGAGATTTCCCGCGTAAGCCGGCAAGTAGTGCGCTGCGCCTTCGACTTCCAGGAAAATGCTGGTTTTCAGGCCGGAGATGCGGCCCACGCCTGGCACGTTCAGGTTCTCGACACGATCAAACTGCACGGTCTGCTTCAATCGATATCCTGGCACGTAGCTCTGGACATCGGCGGCCATCCGGGCAACCGAATCGGCAATAGCTGCTTCGTCAGCCACGTCGCTGAGCGTGTACACGGTGTCGCGCATGATCAAGGGCGGATCGGCGGGGTTCAACACGATGATGGCCTTGCCTTTCGATGCGCCACCCACAACTTCAATGGCCTTTGAGGTTGTCTCGGTGAACTCGTCGATGTTGGCCCGAGTCCCTGGCCCGGCACTCTTACTAGCGATAGAAGCCACGATCTCGCCATAGTGGACCTGGGTCACGCGAGAGACCGCGGCTACCATGGGGACAGTTGCCTGGCCGCCGCAAGTCACCATGTTGACGTTCAGCGCATCCAAGTTCTGTTTGCCATTGACTACGGGGATGCAGTACGGACCGATGGCGGCCGGCGTCAGGTCAATGACGCGGATACCGGGTTTGTACTTGCGCAGCAGTGCATCGTTGTGGACGTGAGCCCCGGCGCTCGTAGCATCGAACACGAAGTCGATTTCCTCGAAGATGGGCAGACGCGTCAAACCCTCTACACCTTCGTGTGTGGTGCCTACGCCCAGGCGAGAAGCACGGGCAAGACCGTCCGAGGCAGGGTCGATCCCCACCATGGCCCCTACTTCGATGTGACGGCCGTGACGCATGATCTTGATCATCAGGTCCGTGCCGATGTTTCCGCTGCCGATGATGGCGGCTTTGAATTTTCGGGTCATAGAGAACTCCAGATATAGACGCTGCAAGTGCGGTGGTGCGCTTGACGCGCAAGACCCCAATCAAACCAGTTGAAAGCTAACGCTCCCCAAGCCCTGCATGCGCATCGAAATGTGCTGACCGGGATAGATCCACTCCGCGGGCGTCGCCCCCCCGGCCAGAACGATCCAACCGGCCTCCAAGGGTTCGTTCGCAGCGGCCGAAACCCGCGCTGCGGCGACCAGCGAGCGCAGCGGATCGCCGAGCAGCGCCGCCGTGGAGCCGACCTGCACGGCGCGGCCGTCCAGGCTCATGACCAGCCCCAGGTTGCCGAAGTCCGTGGCCGGCGAATGCCAGCCGCCAACCACGAAGCCGCTGGAAGACGCGTTGTCCGCGATGACCTCCGGCAGCGTGAACTTGAAGTTCTGATAGCGGGAGTCGATCACCTCCAAAGCAGGTGCAATCGCTTCGACCGCCGCCAGCGCCTCGGCTCCGGTGACATTGCCCGCCAGAGGCTTTTTCAGCAGGAATGCCAGCTCCGGCTCGACCCGGGGATGCACGAAACGCGAATGCTCGACATTGGAGCCCTCCTCCAATTGCATGGCGTCAGTCAATCGGCCCCAGATGACATCGGACAGCCCCATCTGAACCATCTTGGCCCGGCTGGTGAACCCCATCTTCACGCCGACACGCCGCTCGCCCCGCTCAAGTCGACGGGCGATGGAGCCGCGCTGGATCTCGTAGGCGTCGGGCAGGTTCAGTGTGTTGTCGGTGTCGAACTGTGGGACCTCGTGCGCGTATCTTGCGGCGTCGTCCAGGCGGATGATGATTTCTTCGTGCACGCTCATGCCGCAACTCCATTCATTTGGTTGGATTCAAACTCTGTGCGAACGCTTCCCACGCCATTGATGTGGCACTCGAACACGTCGCCCGGCTTGACCGCGACCATCGGGCCCAGCGCGCCCGAAAGGATGAGTTCGCCGGCACGCAGCGGCTTGCCCAGGCGGGACATGGTGCGCGCCAGCCAGACCACAGCGTTCAGGGGGGTGCCCAGGCAGGCCGCGCCTGCGCCGGTAGACACCGGCTCCCCGCGGCGCGACAGGCACATTCCTACCAAGCTCAGGTCCAGGCCACGGGGAGAAATCGGCGTCGATCCCAACACGTAGACTCCGCTCGAAGCGTTGTCGGCCACGGTATCGACGAACTTGATGTTCCAGTCAGCGATGCGGCTACCCACGATTTCCAGCGCTGGAACCACGTAGTCCACAGCCTGCAGGACCTCCTGGTGCGTAGGCTGCTCCGTGTCCAGGTCGCGGCCGAGGACAAAGCCGATTTCTGCCTCGACCTTCGGTTGATGAAGAATCGACAGAGGGATCGTCTCGGCATCGCCAAAGGACATGTCATCGAAGAGAGCACCGAAGTCGGGCTCGTCCACACCGAGTTGCTGTTGAACGACGACGGATGTCAGGCCGATCTTGCGACCGACCACGCGCCGGCCCAGCGAGATTCGCCGTTGTGTGTTGATGCTCTGGATCGCGTAAGCGTCGTCCACGTTCATGTCCGGGAACGTGTCGCGCAGGGGCGCGATCGGTTTGCCGCTTTGCATCGCCTGATAAAGAGACTGAGCGGCCTCTTCGCGTTGTTGTGGTGTCACGATAGAACCTTCCTCTATGCGTCTGGGGCCGGCGGCTTGTAGGCCACTGCCTTGATTTCGATGCGCAGCATCGGGTGAGGCAGCTGATGGACAGCCACCGTAGTGCGGGTTGGACCGTCGTAGCCGAAGTACTCGGCGTAAACCTCGTTGTAGCCCTTGAAGTCGCCCATATCGACCAAGTAGGCCGACAGCTCGACCAGATCCGTCAGATCCGCGCCTGCGGGCTGCAGGATGGCCCGGATGTTCTCGATGACCGCGCGGGTCTGCGCACGGATATCTGCATCCAGGACGCCCATGGGGTCGGCCTCGGCGCCGACAAAGCTGTTGTCGGGACGGCGCGAGCTGGTGCCTGAGACAAAAAGAAAATCGCCGGCGCGCTTGATGTGGGGAAACTTGCCGCGCGGCTGCGAGCGGCCTTCAACCACGGCCGACGATGTAGCGCCCGTGCTCACGGTCTTATCTGTCATGGGAGCCATCCGGCGCATCTACATGGATGCAGACATTCGTGAGCTCGGAATAGAAGTTCAGCGAGTGGAGCCCCCCCTCACGGCCGATACCCGACAGGCCGCTGCCACCGAACGGGGTTCGCAGGTCGCGCAGGAACCAGGCATTGACCCAGGCGACGCCCACGTTCATGGACTGCGCGACGCGATGAGCCTTGTTCACATTGCTCGTCCAGATCGTCGCGGCCAAGCCATAGGGCGTCGCGTTCGCGCGCTGGATAACTTCTGCCTCCGAGTCGAAGGGCGTGACGTGACCAATCGGCCCAAAAATCTCTTCCGTGACGCATCGTGCGTCGTCGGGCAGGCCGGCGAGTAGTGTCGGTTCAACCCAGAAGCCGCCATCGAGCTGGTTGCCGAAAGAGGGTGTTCCGCCGCCTGTGATGAACTCTGCGCCTTCCTCGCGCGCCAGCGCGTAGTAGCTGAGCACCTTGTCGCGATGGGCGGCAGAGATGACAGGCCCCATGCACGTCGCCTCGTCGGTGGGGTCACCGAGCTTGATCTGTTTCGCGCGTTCGGCAAGTGCCTTCACGAAGCGGTCATAGATTGGCCGCTCGACGAATATGCGCTCGGAGCACAGGCAGACTTGGCCGCTATTGAGGAATGCCGCGCGCGTCATGCCTGCCACGGTCTTGTCAAAGTCGCAGTCGGCGAAGATGATGGCGGCGTTCTTGCCGCCCAGTTCGAACGACACGGGCTTCACGCCTTCCGCAGCGGCGTGCATGATGGCGGTGCCCGTCTTCGACTCGCCCGTGAAGGTGATGGCATTGATGCCCGGATGCGTGGTGATGAACTCCCCAGCCGAGTTCGGGCCGAAGCCATGCACCAGGTTGAAAGCGCCAGCAGGTAACCCTACCGTCTGCATGACCTCGGCGAGCAGTGTGGCGGTTCCAGGCGTCTCCTCCGATGGCTTGGCCACCACCGCATTTCCGCAGGCCAGTGCGGGGGCGACTTTCCAGCTGAACAAGAGCAGCGGGAGGTTCCAAGGAGAAATGATGCCGACCACGCCCAAGGGCTTGCGCACGGCGTAGTTGATCGCATGGGAGCCGCCAGGCAGATCCGTGCGGAAGGTGTCCAGCGGGGCCGTCTTCAGAATATCCGCAAAGATGCGGAAGTTCGCGGCGCCCCGGGGAATGTCCAGTTTTGAGGCGAGCGACACGGGTTTGCCCGTGTCGCTGACCTCGGCGGTCAGGAAGTCATCGGCGCGTCGATCAATCTCGTCTGCAATGCGATACAGCATGTCGGCCCGATCCGAGACGCTGGCCGAGCCCCAGCCGCGGACGGCCCGATGGCCGGCCGAGACAGCCTCATCAACCATCTCCCTGGTGGCCTCGTGCACATCGGCGAAACGAACGCCGGTCGCCGGATTGATCCCTGCAAACCGCTTGTCGCTCTCGACGAACCGGCCATTAATGAAGTTTTTGTACTGCTTCAAAACGAATGCTCCTTTGGAGGCAAATTTGGCTTGCGCCGCAAGCCCTGTCGATAATGCGCTACTGGACGTCAAACTGGACAATAGCGCCACCACTGCCGTAAAGCGGGGCATACTCATGCACCGTCGCCTTCTTGAAACTGGCGTTCATGGCACCGAGCAGCCAATAGAAGTGCTTGAGGCCCATGTCGGGGCGAGCCTCGGTGGAGTACTGCGGAAGGATCGCGCGAATCGCCTCGATGTCGCCGCTTTCCATGAGCGCCAGCACTCGCTGGTTCCACTTGTCATCGGCTTCGGACAGGATGTGGTCTTTCTCCAGATCGATGTTCTCGCGGAACGCACTGTTGGACAGGCCACCTATTCCCAGCACGGCCGCGCGCTTGTCCTGCAACGCAGCCGAGGCGATCGCGCCCAGTTGCTCCGTTTGCTCGGCGCTGTGGTACAGGTTGTTCGCTGCGATGACGACCGGCAGGCTGGCTGAGCCGAAACCCATCAGCGTCGTGGCGGTGATCGTTCCGGTGTCGATCGGGAACTGGTCGTAATCGACACCGCGTGTCTTGATCCCCGCAGCATTGCAGGCGTCTACGCAGCGCTGGGCCAGGGCGCAGTCCGAGTGGATGTCGAAGGCCTGCTCGCCGAATTCGTGCCAGTTTTCATCCACGTGCACGCCGGTGCTGCGCGCGCGTGTGATCCACAGCTGGTCAAGCACCGCGAACCATTGCGTTGAATAAACAAGCACGCAGTCGGGTTTCGATTCAGCAAGTGCTTTGCCGGCTCGCGAAAGGCCTTCGCGGATGCGCCCCCAAGGCGTGATATCGGGCCGCAACTGCGGCAGTGGGCTGCCGGGGAGGAGGAATGCAGAAACGATGGTCATGTTGAAGTCTCCTGCTTCTTATGCTTATGGTGGACTCAGGCGGCTTACGCCACGGACTCCAAACGGGAAAGGCCGACATCCTCAAGGTTCCACTCGATCACCGCGTTGCCAGTGCCGATGACGGTGCCGTAGCCATGTAGCTTGCCGGCCAGTTCGGGATAACCCATCGCTGCGTGCATCCAAGTGAATGCACCGGACTTGATTTCAGCAAAGGCTTCTTCGATGAACTGAGGGAGCAGTTCGAAGACTTCCTTCATGTGGCCCTTGCGCATGAGTTCGATCATGCGTACATCCCACAAGTAGCCGTCGTAGCGCTCCGGGTGCTCTTTGGACATGTCCTCAGGCAGCGCAGGCTCCTCATGGAAGTGCCAGTGCGACAGCGTATTGCTCGCCAGAAGGACTGCACGCCGCCCCGTCTTCCGAATAGCTTCTCGCGTGGCACGACCGAGAAGGTCCATCTCGCCCAGCCCCTCTTTGGTGTTGAGGTAGTACGGCGTGTTGTTGGCCGAGATCCCCACCACGGGGATATCCCATTGCGGGCGGACCATGTGCAGCGTGGTGATGGTCCCGTAGTCCACGCGGAAGCTCGGGTTGCGCATCATCTTGCTGACCAGACCCAGCTTGGTTGCTTCCTCGCAGCAGGCCTCGGCCAGTTCCACATCGACGTTCATGCCGAAGTCGTAGCGGAACAGATTCGGAAAGATGGGATCGACCGAGCGCCCCGTAAGCCGAGGTACGCCCAGGAAATGATGGCCCACCTGAGTGATCCAGTGCGGGGAATGGACGATCAGAACATCGGGCTTCAGATGCTCGATGTTCTCGCGCACTTGATCGTAGGCCCAGCGCAGCGGTTCCCAGCCGCCTTGCGACCTCGGTTCGTTCTGAGGCGGGTTCTCCCCATAGACCAGATGCGGCGGATGGGGCGCCAAGAGGCCGGACAGAATCTTGCCTTCGTTCATAGCAGTTCTCCTCAAATTGACAACTGAAACTCGATTTCCACCGCAGCACCCAGCGGGAGGGACTTCACGACCGTGAAGGTTCTGGCGGGTGGAGCGAGCTGAGTAAAAAATTCGCTCCACACCTCGTTCATGCCATCTGCTGCACCTTCGCCGGCGCAGTACACACGCGCCACCACAACGCGCTCAAGGGACCAACCTTGTTCCGCACAGAGGGCTTGGATATTCCTGAAGATTTGCCGGGTCTGCCCCGCAGCCGTTTCAGCGGCCAGGCCGCCCGTAGCCGGGTCCAGACCAACAAGCCCCGAGACATAGACATCCGAGCCAACCTGGACTGCAGGCGAATAGCGGAAGTGAGGGGGCGGGAGCGCGTCTGACCGTTCGATGCGCCGCAACAGAACCTGTGGCGTTGGCTTGATGGTTCGCATGGTTTACGCTGATCCTTTGATTGTCTGCGTCCGTATGAAACGTATACGTACTATCGTAAGGGGCGTCCACGCACCGGAATATAGGTGATAACCCTATGTTTATCGCCTCAAATACTCAAAAAAACCCCTCCTGGGTCCACTCTATAGTACGTACACGACGTATTGTCAATATGATGGGACCTATCGTAATATTCAGTACCTACCGCTACATACGACTGCCACCCGCAATGAATTCCAACTCGTCGTCTCGTGCTCTCACGAAGGAGGTTCAAGCCCTCCTTCGGCATTTCCGGCTTGAGGATGTGCCTTCCCACCTGCTACGCCGCGCACACTTCAAGGCCGAGGAGATCTTCGCCAATGCGTTTTCCGAGGAAGGGGTCACGCCACGGCAGAAGGCGACCCTGGTGTTGCTTTACCAGGAGCCAGGCCTCAGCCAGAGCGCGCTATCTGAACGCTTGGCGATGGATCGCAACACGGTGGCCGAGATGGTTCGACGGATGAGCAGCAGTGGTTTGATCGAGCGCAGACCATCACCCTCCGATGCTCGCGCCTACCAGCTCTACGTGGCACCTGCGGGAATCGAGTTGCTCAATCGAGTGATGCCACGCGATGGATCCGTTGAAGACCAGCTGCTCGCTCGCCTGCCAGAGGAGTACCGCGGCCTTTTCGTCAAGTGCCTACGCTTGATCGCCGAAGACAGTGATCGAGCCTGATCGGACGCGAGCAATTGAGCCGAGACATTCCCCCGCTCAGGTGGTGTTCCATCAATGAGCGTCAGTCAGTAGGCGTGAGTTCCATGTCATCGTCCATCCTCCGTCATTGCCGCTCGACAAAGTGACGGAGCACGATGGATGCGCGCCCGATGCCGGAGGAGACTGGCGGGACGGCGTTGCCCAGGCTGGCATCACGACCGGCGCTGTCGGCCCTGCTCCTGCTCTCCGGTCCTCGATTGGACGGCATGTGCACGCATGGTCCGGGCGATGACGCCGCCGCGTCATTCGCACAGTCCGTGTTCTACCAGAGTGGGCACGGCGTTGCATCGACGGAGCAATGGTTCTTCGTTCGAGCCCGTGCCTGCAATCACGCCCAAAACCCCGCATGGGCCTCATGTCCCTCCGACTTGCCACGTGTACCTTGCCCTGGCTCAATCTATTTACTATACTCGCAAGTCTGCTAAATGTGCTTGGTGCGCCATGGAAAGCTTCTTCACGCCGCTGCTCACTCATCCCGTCACCTTGGTGGTCGCCAAGGTCGTGCTGACCTTCGTGTTCTGGACGGCAGGCCTGTTCGGTGTCTTCAACTTCAAAGTCATTGTTCAGGAGATGATCGATGCAAACTTGCCATCGCCTCGCTTATTTGCGATTGCAACAATGGCTACCCAGCTCACTGGCTCGGCGCTGGTGATCACGAATTTCGCTGGACTTGGATGGATTGGTGCTTTTGGCTTGACGGTCTTTCTTCTTCTCACAATTCCCATAGGTCATCCTTTTTGGAAGTTCGAAGAACCAAAACGCACGGGTGAGTTTCATATCGCGCTTGAGCACATCACTGTCGTGGGTGGCCTCATGCTTGCGGGCATTCTTTCGACGCTGCCTTTGCCGTGATACGCAAAGCTGGAGCATTTCATGACAAGAGAGAAACGGCCCCGCGGAAGACCGAAAGACGATGCGAAGAAAACAGCTTTGCTGGACGCTGCACGCGCATTGCTCCTGGCCCGCGGTCCTGACGTCACGATAGATGAAATCGCGGCGAGCGCCGGCATCGCAAAGGCGACCGTCTACGCGAATTTCGCGGATAAGAACGCTCTTATCGAAGCCGTGATCCGACGAGAGTCGGACATGACCATCACGGATGAGCAGCTTGTCCGGCTGGCTAAGGCCCCCATCGCAGATGCGCTGTTTGAGTTTGGGGTGCAGTTCGTCAGATTCATCAACCACCGTGACCTGCTCGGCTGGGATCGATTGATCGCCTCTCTGGAAGCCCATCAAACCGAGCTACCCAAGCGATTTTTTGATCTAGGCCCAGGTCGCGGTCAACGTTTGCTGACGAAGATGATCGCGGACGCTGTAGCGAGCGGTCAGATTGAAACTGATGACGCAGCTTATGCCGCCGATGCGTTGACCGGTCTTTGGCTCGGGTTCGTTAACCTCGAAATCAAGCTTGGTGTTCGTCAACCCATGAAAGCGAATGAGATAACGCAGCGGGTCAGACGAGGAATAGATATCTTCATGAAAATATATGGGAAGCACGATGAAGGTTACCCATTTACTGCGCACTACGGCTAGGGATATGTCGGCTGAGCACATCGAAGCAGTGTTCTGGCGGTTCACGGTTGAGCCGACGGCAGGCCGGTGCTCTCAATTTTTTGACCATTCTCACGTACTGGAGTAAGAGTGCATGCGTAACATCGTCGATTCCATTCTGGGTAGTCGCTGGCTTTGGCTGGTAGCCCGCGTGCTTTTAGCGGTAGTTTTTCTATCCTCCGGATTGGCCAAACTCATAGACTTTGAGGGCGGGCTGGCTGAAATGCGAGGGGCTGGATTATCGCCAGAAGGTCTGTTCAATATAGCAACGATCGTAACGATGCTAGGCGGGTCTGCACTATTGCTGCTGGATCGACTCTTATGGGTTGGCGCTGGAGCACTGGGCTTTTTTTTGTTCCTTACGATTGTTGTGGTACATCGCTTTTGGGCTCTCCCCGAGGCGGAAGCAATGCCCGCCTTGTATGTTGCACTTGAACACATCTCGTTAATTGGCGGATTGATTGCTGCCAGCATTGCCGGTCACCTGCACAAGCGTCTTCGTTCCGGCAAATAGGCGCCCAACCGCCGTTTTAGTTGGCCCATGCGTTTAGACGGGTCTGGTGCAAGCTGGAGTTGCTCGTGCATTGATTGAGCTTTGCAGCCGGAGCGCTGTTATCTTGTGGTGGCATCTGATTTGATCTACGCCGCGGGAATTAATCATGTTCGATTTCTCCTATATTCGCATCCTCACTGCTTCTGGCGCCGTGCCTAGTCGCCGGATGGCAGAGGTACTGCTTGGCGCAGGAACCACCTCCATCGTCGCACAAGGCTTGCACGCAAAGCAGGTTACCCAGCTTGCCTCACGACACTCGACGAATTTGAAAGTCGACTTTCACGATGCCGCTTTGCTCAGAGATGCGCTGCATGGGGTCGATCGACTTTTGATAGTGCCGGCCAGTAGGGCTGATGCTGCCGTGTACCACTTGGCTCAGGTACAAGCGATTGTGCAGGCTGCAATCCAGGAGCGCGTACAACACCTTATCTATCCCTCGGTGGCGGCCGTCTCGCTGCCCTGGGCATATCGGCATCTGGCCTCGGAGCGCCTCATTGCGCAAAGCGGTATTGGATTTACGATCTTACGCATTGGCACCCTGGCCGACTGCATTTTTCATCGGTTGCCGATAGCCCTGAGATCCGGTGTATGGCCGACTTCCGCAGGCAAGGGCCGTACGAGCTACGTTTTACGTGACGACGCTTTCAGTGCCAGTGCTGCTGCACTAAATGCACACACTCTGCCAGGCGCTGACTTGGTTATTTCGGGCACGCAAGACTTTTCTATGGGTGAACTTGTGCGCGAGATCAACCTCATCTTTGGTGCACACATCGAGCCTGCCCATGTCGATGACGACGTCGTCCTGGCAACGCTCACGGGCGCCGGCGTGCCGGCATCGATTGCAGCAGGACTGGTAGCAACGGACCGAATCATGCGGCGCGGCGACGCTCACGCTGTCGGCGAAGGAGTTAGGCAACTGACTGGCAACCCCGCTGTTGCAGTGCGAGAGTTCCTTTTAGAGCGACGGATTGATGTCCTTCTGGCCAGCAAATACGGTTGGAGTCGGGATGTCGCCTTCACTCGCCCACCTTCGTCGGTGCAATTCCTCTAGGCGCACTTCACGGAAAGCCCTGATCGCGGCTTTGCGTTGTCCTCATCCGATTGACGGCCGTCGCTGCCTGCCAATCTCGGCATCTCACCACAGCACGAGCTGCGTGGCCTGCAATTGGGCTGCTGTCGCAGCAGCTCTTTTGGGCAAGTCGTTGGCGGCATCCTCGTCAAGGTCGGAAGAGCCCGCTGGCAGGAATGAACTGCGCCGACGCTGGCCAGACACTACTCGTCTACCACTGGCGGATGCAGCACGCTGGTGTACCGAATCGCTCGGTGTGCCATAGCGCAATTAAGATCAAACTGGCAGCTATCTCACAAGTCGATATAAGCAATGCGCCGGCGCGCTAGGGAATGTGCTATTCAAAGTTGAAGCGTACCGAGCGGTTTGGTACTATGCTTCATCTAGGCCCTTGTGTCGGGAATCCCGCTCCATGCAGATGCAACGCACTAACCAAGTCATGACCACCTTGCCACCGAGCAGCGGCGAGCTGAACGCCAAGGCTCTTACCGTCCTGCGCGCGGCACGCCACGTCTTCCTGACCCATGGGTTCAGCGCGGCAACTACCGACATGATCCAGCGCGAGGCTGGGGTGTCGAAGTCCACGGTATACGCACACTACGCGAACAAGGAAGCCCTCTTCACAGCGGTGATCGAGGCCGAATGTGCGGCGTTCACGAACACGGTGCATGGCATCGAGTTCCGCCCTGGAAAGCTGCGAGAGACGTTGACCATGTTAGCCCGGGCCTACCTGGACATCGTGCTTTCGCCCAGCGGGTTGGCCGTCTTTCGCGTCGTGATCGCTGAAGGCCCGCGCTTTCCCAAGCTCGCACGGACGTTCTACCTGGCTGGCCCGCAGGTCATGACGACGATGGTGGCCGAGCAACTGGCTAACGCAGCGGCATCCGGTGAGGTCGATCTTGGTGAGATTGGCCGTGAGACGGCTGCCAGTCTGTTTATCAACCTGGTTCGGGGCGAGCCTCAGCTTCAGTGTCTGACCCATCCGGATGCCGCGCCTTCCTCGGCGCAGATTGACCAGTGGGCGAACGCGGCGGTGGTGACATTCATGCGTGCCTATGGCCGCCGTGAGGAAGCGTCCAGTAAACGCTCCCGATCATGATGACGAGTGGGTCAAGCGGCACACAGCAATTTGATGCGGCCCTTCGGCTGATGGAGCTTTCTACGGCCATCACGCGACTTTTTGCTGCACGGAATCAAGTGCTGAATCGCTTGGCTGCTCCATTTGGTTTGACTGCGGTTCAAGTGATGGCGCTACACCACATGTCGGCTATTCCAGCATGTACGCCCAGCACGTTGGTTCGTAGTCTGGTAGTCGATTCCTCTTCGGTGACGAGGCTGTTAGATCGGCTTGAGAAGAAGGGCATGATCCAGAGAGCGGCGCAAGAGCGCGCCGATCGCCCGCACGATCGAAGAGTGATCGAAATTGTTCTGACTGAGCGCGGAAACAAGGCGATAGACGAGTTGAAGTCTCATTGGCGCTCCGCGCTTGCGGAATTGACGGAGGCGCTCAAACAAAGCGAGATACATGCCTTATTGCGCCTGCCGCAATTGTGCAATCAGGACGCGCTTCAACTTGACCTCGATAGCAAACCGTTGTCCCTCACAGAACCACGGCCGTGAAACGGGAATCGGGGGCGCTTCATGGAGCTACGTCACCTTCGCTACTTTGTTGCCCTCGCTGAAGAACTGCATTTCACTCGTGCCGCCGAACGTCTGCATATCGAGCAGCCCCCCTTATCCCGGGCCATCAAGGAGTTGGAAGATGAGCTAGGGGTCTTGCTCTTTGATCGGGACCGCAGGGGAACCCGGTTGACCGCAGCAGGCACCGCGTTCCTGCAAGACACTCGCCGATTGTTCACCGTCCTGGAGCAAGCAAGAGAGAATGCCAAGGCCGTTGCGGCGGGCTCGCGAGGCAGCCTGCGCATCGCAGTATCCGATGGCGCGATCGATCCCTGGCTATCGGATTTTCTCGCCAGTTGCCGCGCTGAAGAGCCAGACATCGAGATCCGCTTGTCCGAGGTACCTTTGTCCGAGCAACTGCGTGGCCTGCGAGCCGGCGACTTCACCCTCGGGTTCGCGCACACGGCCGAAGTCGGCGAGGGCATTGTTGCTGAGCCGATCTGGCAAGACCCGCTGGTGATCGCAGTACCTGTCAGGCATGAGCTGCTTGCCCACAAGGCAGTCCCGCTCCATGAACTCGGCGGCCATCCCCTTGTACTCTGCGATCCACAGGTGTGCGAAGGTTACTGCCGTGAACTGGCTCGGCTTCTACTGCTTCTGGAGCGCGAACCGAATGTGGTCGAGCACGTATCTTCGCTGGAGATGATGCTTACCTTGGTCAGCGCGGGCTTTGGCGTCGGCTTCACGACGGCGACCAGGGTTGCTGTCAGTCCACGACCAGATGTGCTGACCCGCCCCCTGGCGTGGATTCGGCAGTAATCACGACCTATCTGCTCCGACTCGGCGGCGGCGATGACGTGCCGGCGTCGTTGGAGCGCTTCATCGTTCGTCTGCGTGATCTCGTCCGCCTACGTGAGAATCTAGGTGGCTGACAGAGCCAACCACGGACGTTCAGCTTCAAGAATCGGTCCGGGCGCCGATGCCAAGGTAGTGCTCCGTTGCAGCCATCAGGTCAGCGGCGCTTATTCTGAGCGCCATGGCAATTTTCAATATGACAGGAAGCGTGGGCACGTGCTCCCCGCGCTCGATCTTGCCCATGTGCGAGCGCGAGATGCCTGCCCGGGATGCAAATTCGTCTTGAGCAATACCTTGAGCGACGGCGCAACGCACAGGCCTGTCCGAAGGCCAACGCTGGTTCGGATTCATACGTCGATGTGCCAGCGGGGCGGCCTGGCTGAATAGTGGGCTTCTGCATTTGCAGAAGCGTTCGGACAAACCTCTGAAATTAACCACGTTAAATTTATAGACGTTAAAGTTCACTCTTGCTTATCATATGGGCTCCTCCTTGACCTGATTAGCCGCCTCTGCGGTGCCCTTATGCACAACGCTACCGGCCAGTCCCCCCGTCTCAGGCTCGCCATAGCGCCAGGCGCGCCGTCGCCACAGTTGTCGGCACTGCTGGCGCTGCAACGCGCGGAAGAGCCCGATGTCGCTCTCGCCTTCTTTGAGGTTTCAGGTCGCGATCTGCATGCGGGACTACATGACGGCCGTTACGACGCGGGGGTTTCAATTCAGGTATCGAGCGACGCGGCGCTTAAAGCGCAGCCGTTGTGGGCCGAGTGCATGGCCGTCGCCATGCCGCTACGATTTCCATTGCTTGATCAGGCGACACTCACGATCGCCGATCTGCTGGACTTCGCCCTGTATCGCTGGCAGGCGGAAATCTGTTCCAAGTTGGATGAGCGGCTTTCCACGCCCCTGCCGACAGGTCGACAGAACATCCGGTACGTCACTTCGTTTGGCCTGTTGGCCACGTGGGTCGCGGCCGGCTACGGCGTCGGGGTGTCCGCGCAATCGCGCATCGAGCACGCTCACAGATGGGGGATCACGATGCGGCCGCTCATCGATGGCCCCTACGAGATCGTGACACACCTGCAGCGGCCCCAGGAGCCAACCAGTTCCGTTGTGGAGCGATTCGAGCGAAGAGCGTTGCAGGTCGCAAGGGCGAGTGCTGCATAGTGGACGCGCTCTTGAGGACTGGATTGGTCAGGAATACGCGCCGGCTACGCTGCTCACGCTACCGCGATGCGTTTTCGAGTGAACGTGCCACGCGGTTGACTGCGCCGTGGGTTAGATGCGACTCGACCATCGCACGGCTGAATTCTCCAAGTGGGCGGCAGCCTCGAAACAGCGTAGCACCCGCTAGGAAGGCTGACGCGTACCGGAAGATGTCGAATTCAGTTCTCCATTATTGGCCGGAAAGATCGATATTCCTTCACGTTGATTTTGAATATCATCTGCCTTAATTTCATTGTTTCCGACCGGATACGCCAATGACCGAATTAATAGCTGTCGTCACAATCACCTTGCTGGCCGTCATCAGCCCTGGGCCGGACTTTGCAACGGTTACGCGCAATAGCTTGATGCTGTCGCGCCGCGCGGGCGTGCTGACCGCATTGGGCATAGGCTTAGGCATACTGGTACATATCACCTATACGTTGATCGGCGTGGGCCTGCTAATCCAGCAATCGCTTTGGTTGTTTAACACCATCAACTGGTCGGTGCTGCCTATCTAATTTATCTCGGCATAAAAATGCTGTGCACGAAAGCTGGCGGCGCACTGACCGAAAAGCGTATGGCGCCGCTCTCGGATGGCGCTGCGCTGCGTACCGGTTTCCTGACCAATACGCTGAACCCCAAAGCCACGGTATTCATCGTCAGCCTGTTTATGCAGGTGGTGCGGCCCGACACTCCGCTGGCAGTGCAGATTGGCTATGGCGCTTTCATCGCTGCGGCGCACATGGGCTGGTTTAGCCTGGTGGCCTTATGCTTCTCTGCCGGTGCCGTGCGCGATCGTCTGCTGGCTTTCCGCCATTGGATCGACCGTGCCTTCGGCGGGCGGCTGGTCGGCTTCGGAGTACTGATAGCGGTGGCCCGGCGCTGATTGCGTCGGGCATTGCCCTCGCTGCGCGTGCCTTCCTTTTAGCGTGAGCCATGTCGCAGTAAGAGTTGGAGTACAGCGATTGATGCCCGCTTTACGGCCAGTGTTATGCCGAATTGCGGGCTCGACAACCTAACGATTGGCATCTATTGCGATTCTCGAATAGGTAGCAAGTTCAAGAATGTTTTCAGAATCGGCGCAATGTGATCGTGACGGTAGATACAACTGACCGGTACAGTGGCCTTGGAGCCCACGAGTTCAGTGAAGCCGAAGTCAGGCCACGAAATCATGGCTACTGTCTCGGGAACAATTGTCACGCCGACGCCGGCCAACGCCAGAGCCATGGCTGCATTGACGTCTTCAACTATGGCGACAACCTTTGGCTCCACTCGCGCGTTTTTGAATACGCCGATGACTTCGTCTGCGAAACTGGGGCGTCCTTCTCGCGGGAACAGGATCAAGGGCTCGTTACGAAGCGCGCTGCAATGAACTTGCTCACCAAACGAGCGAGCGCGCGACTTTTGCGCACCCAGAAATAGCCTCTCATTGGTTACGTTTCGGACAACTACACCCTCCTGATAGGGGTAGAAACGCCCGAACCCGATATCGATGGTGCCAGCGTCCAGCGCTTCAATCTGGCGGTTCTTGCTCATCTGCGTCAAGGACACAGTTGCCGAGGGAGCAACCGACAAGAGTTGCCGCAGCAGTAGCGGTAGCGTATGCAAAACGACGGTTCCGAAATAGGCGACGCGCAATTCCCCGATTTCACCGCGCGATGCTGCACGTGATCTCACCCTTGAGATCTCGGTAACGTGCAGTAGGCGCCTGGCATCCTCTAAAAATGTTGTACCCGCTGCCGTCAATTCGACGCCGCGGTGCGTGCGTTCAAACAGCACCACGCCGAGATCCTGTTCCAGGGCCTGTATTTGGCGGGTAATGGGCGGCTGGGAAATATGCAGGCGTCTTGCCGCAGCACCGATATTTCCCTCTTCTGCGACCGCGATGAAATAGCGAAGCTGCCGAAATTCCATTTAAGACCTCTGGTTTTCCCTAGGGGTGGACACCGCTAAGCCATACCGATCCCGTATTGCAAAGGCTAAAAAAA
The DNA here is from genome assembly GCF_000689415.1 of Pseudomonas knackmussii B13. NCBI lineage: Bacteria > Pseudomonadati > Pseudomonadota > Gammaproteobacteria > Pseudomonadales > Pseudomonadaceae > Pseudomonas > Pseudomonas knackmussii. The sequence goes on from NZ_HG322950.1 coordinate 3,798,301, forward strand.
GGTATTGGACCGCATGACACGCGAATCTTAGCATTCATGTTTGAAGCACCAACTCATCGGTGTTTCAACCATGAGATCTTGAAAGGAGACGAGTCATGGATAAACGAGTTGCCGAGGTCGCAGGCGCGATCGTCGAGGCAGTACGCAAAATTTTGCTGGACAAGCGCGTCACGGAAGCCGAATACCGCGCGGGTGTCGACTATCTCACCGAGGTCGCACAGACGCGGGAAACCGCGCTGCTTCTGGACGTTTTCCTGAACAGCACCATCATCGAAGGCAAGGCGCAGCGCTCGCGGACCTCTGCGCCTGCGATCCAGGGGCCGTACTTCCTGGAAGGTGCTCCTGTAGTTGAAGGCGTCCTCAAGACCTACGATACCGACGACCACAAACCGCTGATCATTCGCGGTACGGTGCGCTCGGACACGGGCGAGTTGCTCGCTGGCGCTGTCATCGACGTGTGGCACTCGACGCCTGATGGCTTGTACAGCGGGATCCACGACAACATCCCCGTGGACTACTACCGCGGAAAACTCGTGACGGATTCCCAGGGCAACTATCGCGTGCGCACCACGATGCCAGTGCCATACCAGATCCCCTACGAGGGGCCGACTGGGCGTCTGCTGGGCCACCTGGGCAGCCATACCTGGCGTCCGGCGCACGTGCACTTCAAGGTGCGCAAGGACGGTTTCGAACCGTTGACCACGCAATACTACTTCGAAGGGGGCAAATGGGTGGACGATGACTGCTGTCACGGCGTCACCCCCGACCTGATTACGCCCGAGACGATCGAGGACGGGGTGCGGGTCATGACCCTGGACTTCGTAATCGAGCGTGAGCAGGCCGAGCAACGCAAGTCGGCTACGGAGACAGTGGCATGAAGATCGAAGCGATCGATGTGACGCTGGTGGACGTCCCAGCTTCGCGTCCCATCCAGATGTCGTTTACCACGGTGCAGAAGCAGAGCTATGCGATCGTGCAGATCCGTGCGGGCGGGCTTGTCGGCATCGGCGAGGGCAGCAGCGTAGGTGGGCCGACTTGGAGTTCCGAATGCGCTGAAACCATCAAGGTCATCATCGAAACGTACTTGGCGCCGCTCCTGATCGGCAAGGACGCGACAAATCTGCGAGAGCTCCAGCACTTAATGGAGCGCGCCGTAACCGGAAACTATTCGGCCAAGGCGGCCATCGACGTTGCGCTGCATGATCTGAAGGCACGCTCTCTGAACCTGCCGCTGAGCGATTTGATCGGCGGCGCGATCCAGCAGGGCATCCCCATTGCCTGGACCCTGGCGAGCGGCGACACGCAGCGGGACATCGCAATCGCCGAGGAAATGATCGAGCGGCGCCGGCACAACCGGTTCAAGATCAAGCTTGGCGTGCGCTCCCCGGCAGATGATTTGCGCCATATCGAGAAGATTATCGAGCGCGTCGGTGACCGTGCTGCGGTGCGGGTCGATATCAACCAGGCCTGGGATGAGAACACGGCATCGGTGTGGATTCCGCGCCTGGAGGCGGCCGGTGTCGAACTGGTCGAACAGCCGGTGGCACGCAGCAACTTCGATGCGCTTCGGCGCCTGTCGGCCGACAACGGGGTGGCCATCCTGGCCGATGAAAGCCTGAGCTCGCTGGCGTCCGCCTTCGAACTGGCGCGCCATCATTGCGTCGACGCCTTCTCGCTGAAGCTGTGCAACATGGGCGGGGTGGCAAATACCCTCAAGGTCGCTGCGATCGCGGAAGCCTCGGGCATTGCGTCCTATGGGGGCACCATGTTGGATTCATCAATCGGCACCGCTGCTGCTCTCCATGTGTATGCCACATTGCCGACGATGCCCTTCGGATGTGAACTGCTAGGGCCCTGGGTGTTAGCCGACACGCTTACGCAGACCCAACTCGAGATCAAGGACTTCGAGATTCGGTTGCCCTCGGGTCCTGGGTTGGGTGTTGATATCGATCCGGACAAGCTGCGCCACTTCACCCGCGCGGGTTGATTGAAGTCAGTTAGGGGAAAATCACCATGTTGTCTCGTTTATCAATTCGTTTGGTCGTCTGGCTAGGCTGCGTAGGCTTGAGCTTGCTGGCAGTAACGGCGAGTGCTGCAGACTACCCGAGCAAGCCCATTCGATGGATCGTTCCATTCCCGCCGGGCGGTGCAATCGACATGGTTTCTCGTGTCTTGGCCCAGCGCGTGTCGCAAACGCTGGGGCAGCCGGTGACAGTGGAGAATCGTCCGGGCTCGGGCGGGATCATCGGCAGCGCGGAGGTCGCGCGCTCCCCGGCTGACGGTTATACGCTGCTGGTGAACTCGACAGGGCTGGCAGTGGACAAGTGGTTTTATCCGAACGTCGCCTACGATGCTCGGAAAGCATTTGCCCCCGTGGCGCTGTTGGCAACTATCCCCAGCGTTCTAGTGGTGCCGGCTGATTCCCCATACAAGGATGCCAGGAGCCTACTAGCGTACGCAAAGGCCAACCCCGGTAAGGTGTCATTCGCCTCTGCAGGCATGGGGACGTCGATCCATCTGGCGGCCGCTCTGCTGGCCGCTCAGGCCGGGGTTGACCTGCTCCACGTGCCCTACAAAGGGAGCACGCCAGCTGCCGCCGACCTGATCGCGGGGCGAGTCTCCATGATGGTCGATTCGATCACCGCACAGCAGTCGTTTATCAAATCTGGACGGGTGCGTGCGCTGGGTGTCACCAGCTTGCAACCCGCGCCCTCATTGCCTGGGATTCCTCCCCTGGCGCAAGCAGCCGACCAACCGAAGTTCGAGGTCCTGACATGGTTTGGCTTATTTGTGCCGTCACGTACCTCGCCGGACATCGTCAAGGTGCTCAACACAGCAATGAATGAAGCACTGAAGACCCCGGAGGTACAAAAGGCGCTGGCGGATATCGGCGCTTCAGCGCAGGGGGGAACATCGCAAGCTCTGGGCGTCTTATGGGACAACGAGATCGACCGATGGGGCCAGTTGATCGTCCACCATCGACTCAACACCCAATGAACTGTAATCGGAGAGATGAAGATGTTGACTGAAGGGATATCGATTCAATCGTATGACGGGCATACATTCGGCGCGCTCGTGGGCTCGCCGGCCAAAGCGCCCGCTCCCGTGATTGTGATCGCTCAAGAAATATTTGGTGTGAACGCGTTCATGCGAGAAACGGTGTCATGGCTGGTCGACCAGGGGTATGCGGCAGTTTGCCCTGATCTGTACGCGCGCCAGGCGCCAGGTACAGCACTCGATCCGCAGGATGAGGCGCAGAGAGAGCAAGCCTACAAGCTCTGGCAGGCCTTCGACATGGAGGCCGGCGTGGGCGATCTGGAGGCTGCTATCCGCTATGCGCGACACCAACCCTACAGCAACGGCAAGGTGGGATTGGTGGGGTATTGCCTGGGCGGTGCGCTTGCCTTTCTAGTGGCCGCCAAAGGATACGTGGATCGCGCCGTAGGCTACTACGGTGTTGGACTGGAGAAGCAGCTCAACAAGGTCCCGGAAGTCAAGCATCCGGCGTTGTTTCACATGGGCGGCCAAGACCACTTCGTGCCCGCGCCAAGCCGCCAGCTGATTACTGAAGGCTTCGGTGCCAATCCATTGCTGCAAGTGCACTGGTACGAAGAGGCCGGACACTCGTTCGCCAGGACGAGCAGTTCGGGCTATGTGGCGAGTGCCGCGGCGTTGGCCAACGAACGTACACTGGATTTCCTGGCGCCCTTGCAGAGCAAGAAGCCATGAATTTCATTCACGACTATCGTTCCCCGCGGGTGATTTTTGGACCCGACAGCCTCGCCCGATTGCCGCAGGAACTGGAACGTCTCGGCATTGACCGGGCGCTCGTGTTGACCACGCCTGAGCAGGCGCCCCTGGGACGGCAAGTAGCCGAGCCGGTCATCGGCCACGTGGCAGCCTTCTACGATGGTGCGACCATGCATGTACCCGCTTTGGTGGCTGAGGAGGCCTGCAAGATTGCGCGCACGAGTGAGGCTAATGGCGTCATTGCGATTGGTGGGGGATCTACTATCGGACTCGCTAAGATCGTGGCGCTCCGTACAGAGTTGCCCATCGTCGCTGTGCCCACGACATATGCAGGTAGCGAGATGACGTCCATCTTCGGTATCACAGAGGGTGGCGTCAAGAAAACCGGCCGCGACGCGCGTGTCATGCCCCGTGCAGTTATCTACGAGCCCCGGCTGACCCTAGAGCTACCCCTTAGCATCAGCGTGACCAGCGCGATCAATGCAATAGCCCATGCAGTTGAAGGCCTGTATGCGCCAGATGCCACGCCGCTGCTTACCATCATGGCCCAGGAAGGAATCGCAGCGACGGTACGCGCGATTTCCAGAATGTATCAATCACCAAGAGATCTTCAGGCTCGCGGCGACGCGCTTTATGGCGCTTGGCTCTGCGCGAGCGTGCTTGGCAACGTCAGTATGGCATTGCACCACAAGCTGTGCCACACGCTGGGAGGAACGCTCGATCTCCCTCATGCCCAGACCCATACGGTCGTGCTGCCCCACGCGCTGGCCTATAACGCGCGCGCGGTGCCAGACGCAATGCGTGTGCTGCGCATTGCCCTGGGGCATGACGATCCACCCACGGCCTTGTACGAATTGGCTCGCGACAATGGCGCACCCGTGGCCTTGCGCGATCTCGGAATGCGCGAGGAGGATATTGAGCATGTTGGCGACCTGGCATTGCAGGACCGCTATCCCAATCCGCGGGAACTGGATCGAGACGCATTGCTTGCATTGCTGCGCGATGCGTACCACGGACGCCCGCCTTCCGCTTGAGGAGGTTGGCATGGAATTTTCTTTTGATACAAGTTGACGCCCCAGGCGTTGGCCACTCCAGCCGCACAGCCGGGCGGAGTGAACACAACAACACCACCACCACCACGAGGTTGCGATGGCGCATCTGTCCTACTCTCCTCCGAGGAATTTCGACGCCCTTTACCGACAACGTGTATTCCAGTCCCATCAGGCCGTGCGCATGCATGACGCGGCAGCGCGAGAGTTGGCCGACCATAGCCTGACATGGCGTTCGGGCAACGTCGATGCGGCTTTGTACAAGGCACGCGCGCGGCGCCTAACCCTGTTCTCCTTTCGCTATGGTGCAGAGGTCGAAATTGCACCAAGACCGAGCGAGGAGTTCATCGTGGTGCATCATTCGATCAGAGGCGCCGCAGAATTGAGCGTTGACGGCCAGCATATGGTATTGCCCCAAGGGCGCACCGGCTGGATGGCCCCACGGCGAAATTGGCGCATGCGCTGGGAGGCGGGGTGTGAGCAACTCATCCTGAAAATTCCGCGCGACATGATCGAGGCGGGTGGTATCGCACCGATGGCACCACTTGCGACTTTGCCAGCAGGGCTGGATACGCAGTGGCTGCTGCTGGTCCAGGTGTTGCTGGGCGCGTCGTCCGCACCGACCTGCGCGGGAGAGCCCGCCGCGTGGGTGGAGCATATCGAGCAGGGCTTGGCTTCGCTGCTGCGCGCGGCCAGTTCCTGTAGTTTGCCGCGCGAGTCGAGCGATCGGAACTTCGTTGCGCGCGACCCCATCGCCCGGCTTCAGGCCATGGAAGACTATATGCGTGAGCGCCTTGGGGCGCCTATCGGACTGGCAGACCTATCAGGTGCGGCCGGCGTCAGCGCCCGGGTCCTGCAGCAGACCTGTCAACGTCACCGGCAGATGAGCCCCATGGAGTTGCTACGAGACATGCGCCTGGATGCTGTCCATGCGTGGCTATCCGAGCACCCGAGTGCCAACATCACCGAGACAGCCCTGTTCTACGGATTCGGCCACCTCGGCCGATTCGCCGCCTACTACCGGCAACGCTTCGGAGAGTCACCGCACCAGACGGCGCAGCGCCGGTGTTGCGCTCTCTCCTGACTGCGATATCGCAGCGTCAGTGCATGCCGAGCGCTACGGCGTGGCGACGGCCGGTATGTCTCTCGCGAGCACGACTGGTTTGCGCGCTGCAGGATCTGCAGGATGGGCTGCCGCTGTTGCGGGGCCGAACCGTTCGAGGCCTTGGCACCGTCCTTCCAGACCGGCTCAAATCCTTGCTGACCCGCGTAACGGCAACTGGAGTCAATGTTGCCTGACGGATGGGCTGTGGCGTCTTGCCTGGTGTTAGCGAACCGGATTCCCCCATCCATCGCTTCATCGCTTATCTCGGTGCCGCAGACGTGGTGATCCTGATCCTGCCCTTGGTCTATGCCCCATGCTTACGCAGGCGGCGGAGGCAGCCAAGACAGCACCGTAGCAGTACCAGCCTGAGAGCGTGTGTGGACGCCCCGGAGTGCCAAGCCCTCAGTTCGTTAAGGCAATGGATCGCGGTGCGGAGCGTCCTCGGCCATGAAGGCAAGCAAGGTACGGCGCAGCAAAGCTCCACTCTTCATCGCTGACATCCGTCTGATACGGCCTTCTTGGCGCCGCTCCAAGGTACGGAATCGCCCAGCCGATCAATTCAACAATTAAGAAAGTACGCGCACGCGCTAAGGCCGGCCGCATGGCATGTCGCCTGGGGTCTTTCTATTTTCACCAGTTTCGGACTCTGGGGATATCCCTTGGATTTTCGCAATCCGGATTCTGATTCATATACATATTCGCGCAGCGGATAGCTGAGATGAGCAGGCGTTCCTAGACTCCATTCAACGCAATGTTGAAAAAGGAGACTAAGCCATGTCCGAAATGGTCGCCAAGCCGTCTGCGCATGCCGAGCGCACAGTGTCTTTTTTACAGCCCAATGGTTCCGAAGTGCCTTTTCGGGTCTTTAGTTCGCAGGAAGTGTATGACCGCGAGCAGGAGCGAATCTTTCGCGGTGCGACCTGGTCCTTCCTCGGCTTGGAGGCGGAGATCCCGAACGTGTACGACTTCAAGAGCACTTTCATCGGCGACACGCCGGTAGTCGTGACGCGCACGCCCGATGGGTTGTCATGCTGGGTCAATCGATGCGCGCACCGCGGCGCGCAGGTCTGCCGCGAGCTGCGTGGCAACGCCCGCTCCCATGCGTGCGTGTATCACCAGTGGGGCTATTCGGCAAAGGGCGATCTGCTGGGCGTCCCGTTCCGCCGGGGCCAGAATGGAATGGCCGGCATGCCGGCCGACTTCAAGACCGAAGAGCATGGTCTGCAGCAGGTGCGCGTCGCCAGCTACCGTGGGCTGGTGTTCGGCACCTTTCGCCAAGACACGCCGTCGCTGGAGGACTACATCGGTCCGATGATGCGCCCCTGGATTGACCGCATCTTTCACAAGCCGGTGGTCTATCTCGGCTGCACGCGGCAGTATTCCAAATCCAACTGGAAGCTGTACCTGGAAAACGTCAAGGATGGCTACCACGCGAGCCTTCTGCATCTGTTTCACACAACCTTCAACATCTACCGCGTGGGGATGAAGGTGCGCCAGATGGCGGATGTGGGCGGCCTGCACAGCCTCTTGACCTCGACCAAGCCTGAAGTCGATACCAATACCGCTGCGGCCTACGAGGCCCAGAAGGTGCGCACGATGAACAACAAGCTCGTGCTGGAAGACCCAACCCTGCTCGGGCAGATCCAAGAGTACGAAGAAATCACCACCAACAACATCCAGGCCATCTTCCCCCAATTGGTGATCCAGCAGATCCACAACACGCTGGCGGCGCGCCAGTTGCTCCCCAAGGGTCCGAACAACTTCGAGCTGATCTTTCATTTCTTCGGCTACGAGGACGATACCCCGGAGTTGCGCGAACTGCGCCTCCTCCAGGCCAACCTCGTCGGTCCCGCAGGCTACATCTCGATGGAGGACACGGAGGCCACAGAACTGGTGCAGCGCGCCACGCGCATGGATCCGGACAGCCATTCGTACATCGCTATGGCCCAGGACGTTCCAGAGGAGACGGACTCTTCGATCACGGAATACATGATCCGACGCTTCTGGACCAGCTACCAGGCATTGATGGGGTACTGAGCATGGATACGAACAACGCACAACTCTGGACCGAAATCGCAATCTTGCAGCACCAGTACGTGAGCGCGCTCGACAGCGGAAACCTTGAGGCGTGGCCGCAATTTTTCACAGAGGACTGTCGATACGAAATCATTCCAAAGGAGAACGTGGATGCAGGGCTGCCGGCGCCGGTCATCTACTGTCGCAATCAGAAGATGCTACGCGACCGGGTGACCTCGCTGCGCAATGCCAACATCTACGAAAGCCACACCTACCGGCACCTGGTTTCGGGCCTGGTTCTGACGAACGTGGCACAGGACACCGTGCAAACGACGTCAAGTTATGTCGTGGTCATCACCGGCCTGACTGGCGAGTCCTCTATCTATCAGGCGGGGGCCTACCAAGACGAAGTAGTCAAGGCGAACGGCGTTTGGCGTTATCGCGCCAAGCGTGTGATGTACGACACCTTGCGCGTACAGACTCTGCTGGCCACTCCGATCTGAGACTTGGCGGCGATGTTGAGAATGCCGATTTCCGTATGCAACCTCTCAATGCAGGCCGCCACTCAAACGGTGAGGCAATGACTATTTTGTGAGAACGATGAATACTGCCTTCCTTCCCGATCCTGCTTCATTGCGTGTTCGTGTCGTGCGCAAAGAGGCTCTAACAAAGGACATTGTCCTGATTGAGTTGGCCAGTGTGGACGGCCAGCCTCTTCCCACGTTCACCGCGGGGGCACACATCGATGTGCAACTGCCGGGCGGCCTGACGCGCCAATATTCGCTATGCGACACCGCTGCAGAAACCTACCAGATCGCCGTTCTCAAGGAGCCGCAGGACGAGGGGGATCGGTGGCGATGCACGACCTTGTGCATGCAGGCAGCGAGCTCGTTGTCGGCACGCCAAGAAACCTCTTCGAGTTGAGTGCATCAGCCCAGAGCAGTCTCCTGCTTGCAGGAGGAATCGGAATCACGCCATTGCTTTGCATGGCGCAATCACTGGCGACTGCCCGCCGGCCGTTTTCTTTGCATTACTGCACTCGCTCTGCCGAAGCGACGGCCTTCCGCGGCGCGCTCGCGGCAGCGCCTTACGCGGCGCAGGTGCACCACCACTACGATGATGGCACGCCCGAGCAAAAGCTGGATCTGCCTGCTCTGCTGTCCTGCCCTCAGCCTGGGATGCATCTGTACACCTGCGGGCCATCCGGCTTTATGGATGCGGTCCTCGCAGCGGCGCGGGCCTCGGGCTGGCCCGAGTCTCAGTTGCACTACGAGTTCTTCAAAGCCGAGCCTCCGCAATCAGAGAACGATGGCAGCTTTGAGGTCCAGGTGGCGAGCACCGGCGAGGTCATCCCTGTAGCCGCCGATGAGACGGTGCTAATGGCTTTGGCCGCACACGGGATCGAACTGCCCGCCTCGTGCGAACAAGGCGTCTGCGGTACTTGCCTCACGCGTGTACTGGGTGGCGAACCCGATCACCGTGATATGTACCTCACCCCGGAGGAGCAGGCCCAGAACGACCAGTTCCTACCGTGCTGTTCCAGGTCGAAGTCCGCTCGTCTGGTGCTCGATATCTGAGTTCAGGAGCAATCGCGTAGCACGTGGCCACTGCCAGGCGATTGCCTTTGATCCAGAGTGTCCTGGTGGATCGAAAACGGAGCCTCGATCCGATATCGCGCGTCTGCGTTCAGTGCACCCCCAAAAGCAGGGACTGCAACAACGAAGAGGATGGGGTCGAAAAGGTCCTCATGAGCCCACGTAAATTCTTAACCGGAGAATCGGATGCGTACGATCAACCTTGCCTCCCTCACCGCGGACGCGAAATTCAACCGATTCCATCTCAGCATATTGCTGTGGTGTGCATTGATTATCGTCATGGACGGCTACGACCTTGCCGTCGCCGGAATTGCGCTACCGAGCATCATGCAGGCGATGTCGATCGAGCCGGCGCATGCCGGTTTAATGGTGAGTTCGGCGCTCTTTGGCATGTTGTTCGGAAATCTGCTCTTCGGCACGTTGGGTGAGCGCATCGGCCGCCCCAAAGCCATTGCGATCTGCGTGTTTTTGTTCAGCGCGTTCACGGCCGCGGCCGGCCTGACCAACGACCCCAAGACCTTTGCGCTGGCCCGCTTCGTGGCAGGCCTGGGCATCGGTGGAGTGATGCCCAATGTGATCGCGCAGATGACGGAGTACTCGCCAAAGCGCATGCGAGCCATGTTGGTCGCGCTGATGTTCAGCGGATATTGTGTTGGTGGGGTGCTGGCGGCAGTGCTTGGAAAATCGCTGATTGAGGTCCATGGCTGGCAGTCGGTCTTTCTCTTGGCCGCCGCGCCGATCGTGTTGATCCCGTTCATCCTCCGCAGCATGCCTGAGTCGGTGCCGTTCCTCATTCGGAGGAAGGACGCGCGCGCGTTGCAACAGCTCGCCGCGAAAATTGATCCCACGTACACACCCCATCAGGATGACACCTTTGTCGGCATCGGCGCCGAGCAAGCCGGTGCAACCGCGCCGGTCAGGCAGCTCTTCCAGGACGGTCGCACGCCGAGCACCGTACTGTTTTGGCTGTCATGCGTGATGTGCCTGTTCATGGTGTACGCGCTGAGCTCCTGGTTGACCAAGCTGATGGCTTCGGCGGGCTACAGCATCGGCTCAGCCTTGACTTTCGTGATCGTGATGAACCTGGGAGGAATTTTGGGCGCGATCGCTGGCGGCTGGCTAGCGGATCGGCTCCACATCAAGTACGTGCTCGCAAGCATGTATCTGATTGCGGCAGGCTCGTTGGCCATGCTGGGGCAGGAGGTCAGCACTAGCCTGCGTTATGTGCTGATCGGTCTTGCAGGCGGAACGACCATCGGTACGCAGATCGTAGGCTGCGCCTACGTGGGCCAGTTCTACCCGAACACGATTCGTGCAACCGGGCTGGGATGGTTCCTTGGTGTCGGGCGTGTGGGAGCCATTGTGGCGCCGATCGTGATTGGTGCGCTTGTGGGCGCCGAATTGCCTCTGGGGCTCAACTTCGTTGCCATCGGCATTCCAGGCTTGCTGGCGGCGATCTTGATCTTCTGCATTGACCATGCGAAGTCGGCATCGAATGAAAAGGAGGCGGCCAAGGAATCGTGGGCGACAGGGCGGCCTGCTGCAGGCGTGGTATTGGGCCGCGACTCTTGATCGCTGTGATCTAACGACTCTTCATAGAACATGCCCCACCACAGCTCCGAAAGAACTCGCCATGAATGCCAATCAGCCAGCATCGCCGGAAGGCCGCCTAGTATTGCTTCTTTCTTCATCGTCATTGCAACCGATCATCCTGGCATGTCTGAAGTGCGTGCGCGGGTACGGCCGTCGCATCGCATTTGGCTGCGCGAGCATCCGGGCCACGCGATCAATGTTGTCCATGGGGGGCCGTTGCTGGACACGCAAGGCGCCATGGATGGCACGCTTCTCGTTGTGCAGGCGGCGCATATCGACGACGTGCACGCCTTCGTGGCCCACGACCCCTACGTACAGGCAGGTCTGTTTGCCGAGCTGTCGGTTCGCACATGGGAATGGACCTTGGGGCGGGGAACCTCATAAATCCTGGGTACAGGCCTCCTACCCGCCGCTCAAGGAACGGACATCCGGACGCGGAGGCGAAAAACCTTACCGGGAGGAATTGCAGTCGGTCTTGGCCGTCTGGTTGATCAGTTCGTTGCAATAGCCGCCCACGACGGGATTTAACGCACTCCTAGCGTCTAGGTAAACACGCGTTGCGGCACCCGTTGGCGTCGAAGTCCTGGCTCGTCAGCACGGCGCTTCTTCGAGCGCATTCACGTGGCGTTGCAACTGGCGAACGAACTCGGAGAACTGGGGTGTCTCGTCTGTACTGGAGCGCTCGAACTCCTTATAGGGCGTGACGGCTTGCAATACTTTGCCCACGTTGGTCGGTGTGACGACATCGATGGCTGCACGGTTTCCGAGGTTGGAATGGGGCTTGGTCAACAGACGATACAGCGCCCAAGAATCTACATGCGGGCATTGGTTCATGAGCGCTTGGGCCAGCCGGCGCTTGAGCGGCACCAGTTGCCAGTCGGGAACGCGCTGCCCCCGGTTGCCCAAGCTGATGGACAGTAGCTTGCCTGCCTTCAGCTCGCGGTTGATCTGGTCTTTGGACTTCCCAGCCAGCTTCCCGAACAGCGCGACCGGCAGATTGTTCGGCGACTCGTACATGGCCAGCATTTCCTCACGCTCGCGCTGGATGGCAGAGACCTCCGACTCAGGAGCATGCGCCGGAGGCGGCGGCACCTGCGACAGGCGCTGGAACGTGATTCCGCCGCTGTTGGGGGTCACGACGATGGGCGTGGCCGCCACGGGCGGTGAGCCGGAGACACCGGGCTCGGCGACCGTCGGGGCCACGTCCACCGCTTCCTCCACTTCCGCCATCGCTGGCACCCCGTCGATACGGATGGTCAGGTGCGCGCTCGCAGCTTGCACTTCGCCCTGTTCGAGCAGGTCCAGGCGATCGGCCCAGTCCTGCATCATGCGGCGACGCGGCTCCACGTACTTGGCGTGGTTGTAGGCCGAACTCACCTTGTTGGGGTCGGAGTGCGAAAGCTGCGCGTCCACCCAAATCTTCGGGTAGCCGATCTCGTTGAGTGCCGTCGAGATGGTGCCGCGGATGCCGTGCCCGGTCAGGCGCCCCTCGTAGCCCATGAGCTGCACGGCCTTGTTGAGGGTGTTCTCGCTGATGCGTTTCTTGAGTTCGCTGCGGTGCGACAGCAGGTACTTCTGCGCCGGCCGCATCACGCCCAGGAGATAGCGCACGATCTCGATGGCCTGCAGGGACAGGGGCACGATGTAGGGCGGCACGTCCTGCGGCCGCTTGCCGGCCTTGCGCATTTCGTCCTGGAGTTGCTTGACGACCTCCGGCGGGATGATCCAAAAGCCCCGGTCGAGGTCGAACTGCTCGGGTTCGGCCAACCGCAGCTCGCCCGTGCGCACCCCCGTCAGGAACAGTAGCCGCACGCCAAGCTGGGTCTGCCAGCCCCGGGGGTTGTAGCGTCGCAGCTTCTGAAGGAACTCGGGCAGTTCGGGCAGGTGCAGATAGGGGTTGTGGGCCACCGGGGGCTTGGGCTCGGCCACCACGTCCAGGTCCGCAGCCGGGTTGACTTCCAGCCCCTCGGCGATGACCAAGGCATAGCGGAACATCTGGTTGAACCAGGTGCGGACCTTCTCGGCCGTGGTGAACGCCTTGCGCTTCTCGATCGCCGCCAGGACGCCCAGGAGCTGGGGCCGGCGAATGTCATAGATGGACATCTTCCCTAGGGTGGGCAGCACGTCCTTGTTGAAGATGCGCAGGATCTGCGAAAGCGTACTCTGGCGGCCTTCCTTGAGTTCCTTGCGGCGATGCTCGACCCAGGCATCGAAGACGTTCTTGAAGGTGTATTCGCCGGCCAGCTTGGCCGCGTGCCGACGCTGATCGCGTTCGATTTGGGGATCGATCCCCCTGGCGATCAGGGCCTGGGCCTTGTCCCGCTCGGCGCGGGCCTCGCGCAGGCTGAGGGCAGGATAGCCGCCCAGGGCCATGCGCTTTTGCTTGCCCAGCCAGGAGTAGCGGAACATCCAAGACTTGCCGCCTGCGGCAGAGACCATCAGGCTCAGGCAGTCGTTGTCGTAGAGGGTGTAGCGTTTGCCGGTGGTCTTGGCCTGCCGGACGATCAGATCAGAGAGTGCCATTTCGAGGCTCCTAAGTAATGACTTAGGCCCTATGCTCGTCATGGTTCCCGCTCAGCCCCAGCAACTATCCGGAAGCCGCCTCACCCGTATTCCTGTGCCTAGATTGGCGCCTAAAAAAGGCTGGCTGTGGGTGGATTTCCGTGGCGCTCGCTGGAATGAAAAAAGGGGCCGAAGCCCCTCTTTTCAACGACTTACAGACGTCAGTAGAAGTCTGTAGATCATAACTTGGAGCGGGAAACGAGACTCGAACTCGCGACCCCGACCTTGGCAAGGTCGTGCTCTACCAACTGAGCTATTCCCGCAATGGCGTCCCCTAGGGGACTCGAACCCCTGTTACCGCCGTGAAAGGGCGGTGTCCTAGGCCACTAGACGAAGGGGACGCGGCCCGGAACTTACAACAGCTTTTCCGGCTTCTTCGCTCTGCCTTGCGGCTTTCGCGTCGAAGTGGCGCGCATTCTATGGATGCTTTCAGGGGGCGTCAACCCTTATGGAAAATATTTTTTAAATCAAAGACTTCAGGGCATTTTGTGATCCCCTGCTATGAGCGCTGGCGGCAAGCCATTACACTCGAAGAAAACCCTTAAGGGAGATCCACAGGTGTCGCCACTCGTCATTACCGCATTGGTTGTCGTCGGCATCGCCCTCCTGGTGGCCATCGTCTTCATCAATCAACAGATGGAGAGCCGCAAACTGGAGAAGGCCCGGCAGAAAGCGGATTTGCTCGATCGCTACAGACGCTGCTCGGAAATCTCCGAGACCCTGCCCGGTCAATTCATCTCCCCCGCCCTCAAACTTCTCCTTTCGCGCTTCGAGCTCAGTCTCGGCGAGCGCCTGCTCGCACTGGACAAGTCCAATGCCCAGATCGGCGAGCGCGTCACCGAACTGCGCCGCCTGGTCGGCCAGGGTGAAGCCATCCAGGTACGCAATGCGCCGCAGATCATCCTGACCGAAGCCAAGGCCAAGGACGTGCGCTTCCTCTTCGAAGCGCTGCACGCACAGATCACCCGTTTCGCCCAGGAAGGCCAGCTGCCGCGCAACGACGCCCAGCGCTGGGTCAAGGAAATCCGTCACCTGCTGACCCTGCTGCACATCGAGTTCTTCGGCAACCTCGGCCAGCAGGCCCTGCAACAAGGGCAGCCACGCCAGGCGCGGCTGGCCTTCGAGCGCGGCGTGCAATACCTGCAGAAGCAACCGGAGCTCGGCCGCTATCAGGCGCAACTGCAACAGATGGAGCAGCAGCTCAACCGCGCCAACGCCCTGGTCCTGGAAAGCAGCGCACCGGTGGAACAGGAGCCCAACGAGCTGACCGACGGCCTGAAAGCCCTCGACGAAGACGATATCTGGCGCAAGAAGAACCTCTACGACGACTGACAGTCGCTTCGCCAGCCAGCCCCTGCAACCAGGAGACAGCATGAGCCTGATCCTTTATGGCGCTCCCCTTTCACCCTTCGTCCGCAAGGTCCGCGTGTTCCTTGCCGAGAAAGGCCTGGACCACCAGCTGGAGAACGTCGATCCGTTCAACCAGCCGGACTGGTACGCCGAGCTGAACCCGCTGCGGCGCATCCCGGCGCTGCGCGATGGCGACATGACCCTCGCCGACTCCAGCGTCATCTGCCATTACCTGGAAGAGCGCAACCCCGAGCTCGCTGCCCTGTGCGGCAATGGCGCCCTGTCCCGCGCACGGGTCAGCTGGCTGGAAAAGTACGCCGACTATGAAGTAGCACCACTGGCCACCTTCACCGTGTTCCGCAACCGCCTGCTCAAGCCCCTGCTGGGCAAGCTGTGTGACGAGGCGGCAGTAAAAGGCGCTATGCAGGAGAAGCTGCCGGGGCACTTCGACTATCTGGAACGCACCCTGGGCGATGCCGACTACTTCGTCGACAACCAATTCAGCCTGGCCGACATCGCCATCGCCTGCCAACTGGTGAACATGCGCCACGGCGGAGAGAGCCTCGACAGCCAGCGCTGGCCGCGTCTGGCAGCGCACCTGGAACGCGTGCTGCAGCGCCCTGCCCTGCAACCCATCCTCGATGGCGAGCGCAAGATCATCGAGAAAATCCGCGCCAGAATCGCGCAAACCCCGGCCTGAACGAAAAAGCCCCGCCTCGCAGACTGTGTGAAAACCTAGCTGTCTGAGCACAAGCCAAAGACAATGCCCGTATCGATCGATACGGGCATTGTCGTTCATGGGCAATATCCGCGGTGAAGGGCGTGATCAGGGCAGCTTGTTTCCAGTGTCGCTGGATGAGTGGGCTCCCGAAGAACATCTGGTCCGCGTGATCGAGGCCTACGTGGCCCGGCTGGATTTGCAGCGGCTGGGCTTCACGGCGCAAGCACCTGAGCCTGGCGCCGATCCATCGTCGAGCACCCTTTCGGCAACTTGAAACAGTGGATATTCGGCAACGGCCGCTTCCTGCTCCGACAGCTAGTGGGAGCCAGGACAGAGATGGCCCTGGCCGTGCAGGCCTACAACCTCAAGCGTGCGATTCAGGTACTCGGTGCGCGTCGCCTGATCGAGTTGATGGGCTGAGCCCTCAGAAAAGCAAACGCCCCGAACCAGTCGGGGCGCTTGCTTAGCCTTGCTCACAGCGTGTTTTCACACAGTCTGAGATGCGGGGCTTTTTCTTGGAGGGCGAATCAGCAGTCGGTCAAGCGCAGGAAGATCGCCGTCAGACGCTCGATTCCGACTTGGTCCTCAGCGCTGAAGCGACCGACGCTCGGGCTGTCCAGATCGAGCACACCGATCAGCCGACCGTCCTTGAGCAACGGCACCACCAGCTCGCTGTTCGAAGCGCTGTCGCAAGCGATGTGTCCGGGGAACGCGTGCACGTCTTCGACCCGCAGGGTCTCGCGAGTACGCGCGGCGGCACCGCAAACGCCCTTGCTGAAGGGAATGCGCACGCAGGCCACCTTGCCCTGGAACGGGCCAAGCACCAGCTCTTCGTTGCGATTGAGGTAGAAGCCGGCCCAGTTGAGGTCGCCCAGCTCGTGGAACAGGAAGGCCGAGAACTGCGCGGCGTTGGCGATGAAGTCGCGCTCGTCGGCGAACAGCGACTCCACCTGGGCAGCGAGCATTTCGTAGCCGGCCAGGCCGGCGCCAGTCTGTTGCAGATCGATCATGCCTGCTCTCCTTCCAGCAATTGCTTGCCCACCCAGTAACGGGCGAACTGATAGGCACAACGGCCATTGCGGTTGCCGCGCCCCAGGGCCCAGCGTACGGCTTCCTTCTCCAGCGCTTCGTCCCAGACGAACTTCAGCCCGGACTTGCCGGCCAGCGACTCGACCCAGTGCTGCACCACGCTGAGGAAATGCTCCTGGGTGAAGGGATAGAAGGAGAGCCAGAGGCCGAAGCGGTCGGACAGGGCAATCTTGTCCTCCACCGCCTCGTTCGGATGCAGCTCGCCGTCGACCATCTGCCAGTTGTCGTTGTCGCTCTGCTTCTCCGACACCAGGTGGCGGCGGTTCGAGGTGGCGTATAGCAGCACGTTGTCCGGCGCTTGCTCCAGCGAGCCGTCGAGCACGCTCTTGAGCACGCGATAGTCGCCTTCGCCGGCATCGAACGAGAGGTCGTCGCAGAACAGCACGAAACGCTGCGGGCACCCGGCCAGCTGTTCGACCACGCGCGGCAGATCGGCCAGGTGATCGCGCTCGATCTCGATCAGGCGCAGCCCGGCGCCGGCCAGCTCGGCCAGCAGCGCGCGCACCAGCGAGGATTTGCCGGTGCCGCGGGCGCCCCACAGCAGCGCGTGGTTGGCGGGCTTGCCGGCGACGAACTGGCGGGGGTTGCGTGCCAGCTGGTCGCGCTGCTTGTCGACCCCGAGCAGGTCGTCAAGGCGCAGGTCGAGATTGACGTTCAGCCCCTGCAGGTAGCCGCTGCGGCCGTCGTGGTGCCAGCGCGCGGCCAGGCATTGCTGCCAGTCGATCGACTCGCGCACTGCCGGTAGCAGCGGCTCCAGGCGGGCCAGCACCCCTTCGGCGCGAGCCAGGAAATCATTCAGACGGGAATCCACGACAGTCTCCATTGATATGCGGCAACAGGATCACGAACAGGCCAGCGACAGCGCCATGCGCCCCTGCCGACAAGCGATGGGGTTGGGCTATGCTAGGCGCCAGCTCAGCACACTCGAGGCGAAGTACCGCCGCTCATGGATATCGCGCTAACCCATCGCCTCTCGTTCAAGCAGGCCAGCCTGACGGTGCTGGTGGCGTTTCTTCTCGGCACCCTGCTCAGCCTGATCCAGGTGGGCGTCGATTATGCCAGCCAGGACGCCTCTATCAACCGCGAAGTGCGAGCCCTGCTCGATGTCAGCCACAACCCTGCGGCCCGCATTGCCTACAACATCGACGCCGAGCTCGCCCAGGAACTGGTAGTCGGCCTGCTGCGCTCACCGGCGGTCATCCGCGCAGAAATCATCGACAGCGCCAACGTGGCCCTGGCCAGCGCCAGCCGCCCGCCGGCGGAAAGCCGCTTGCGCGGACTGAGCGACTTCCTCTTCGGGCAAATGCGCGCCTTCGAGGAACCGCTGAACATCGAGCACTCCCCCAGCGAATCGCTCGGCGTCCTGCGGCTGGAAATCGACACCTTCGTCTTCGGCAACGACTTCCTGCGCCGCGCGGGCATGACGCTACTCTCCGGCTTCGTCCGCAGCTTGCTGCTGTCGCTGATCCTTCTGGTGCTGTTCTACGCCTTGCTGACCAAACCGCTGGTGAGCCTGATCGACGTCCTCAGCCGCCACGACCCGCGCTCGCCCAAGCGCCTGCGCCTGCCCTGCCCCAGCGGCCACGAGCGCGACGAGATTGGCGTGCTGGTCGAGGTCACCAACCGCCAGCTCAGCCACATTGCGGTGGAGATGGAGCAGCGCCGCGAGGCCGAAGACCGCCTCACCCAGTACCTGGCCGAACTGGAGAACATAGTCGCGGCACGCACCGCTGAACTGAAAGCGGCCAACGCCCGCCTGACCCTGTCGAACCAGGAACTGGACCGCGCACGCCAGACCGCCCTGAACATGGCCCAGGCGCGCGCCAACTTCCTGGCCAGCATGAGCCACGAGATCCGCACCCCGCTCAACGGCCTGCTGGGCATGCTCGGCCTGGCCCTCGACGGCCCGCTGAGCCACGAACAGCGCCAGCAGCTGTCGATCGCCCATGACTCGGGCAAGGTACTGGTGGAGCTGCTCAACGACGTGCTCGACCTGTCCAAGTTCGAATCCGGCCAGCTGGAACTGGAGAAGATCCCGTTCGACCTCGCCACCCTGGTCGAGGACACCGCCAACCTGCTGTCGCAGAATGCAGCTCCTGCGGTGGAACTCACCTGCCTGATCAGCCCCGAACTGCCGGCGCAACTGGAAGGCGACCCCACGCGCGTGCGCCAGGTGGTGAGCAACCTGCTGTCGAACGCGCTCAAGTTCACCCGCCTGGGCCGTGTCGACGTATGCGTCGAACCCACGGAGAGTGGCGTGCGTATCCTCGTCCGCGACACCGGCATAGGCATCGCCGCCGACGCCCTGCCGCGGATCTTCCAGCCCTTCACCCAAGCCGACGCCGGCATCACCCGCCAGTTCGGCGGTACTGGCCTGGGCCTTGCGCTGACGCGCAAGCTTTGCGAAGCGATGGAAGGCGAACTATTGGTCAGCTCGCAACCGGGAATGGGCAGCGAGTTCAGCGCGGTCTTGCCGTTGAAGGCACTGACGCCAGCGCAATCCCTTCCCCCTCTGCAGGGCCGACTGATCGTGCAATGCAGCGCGCGCAGCGGACTGGCCGAGATGCTGCAGACCTGGCTGCCACGGTGGGGCCTGGAATATCGCCGCCTCGACATCGACGCCAGTCTGGCCGGCGTCGAGCTGGACGTGCTCGTCTCCGACTGCCCGGACTGCCTGCTGGGTCTGCGCCAGGCGCTGCGCAACTGCCCGGTGCTGCTGGTCACCGCCTACGGCAGCTTCCTCGACACCGACCTGGTGCAGCGCATGGCGCCACTGCGCCAGCTCGCCCGCCCACTCGGCCGTGCCGCCCTGCATCAGGCATTGCAGCAGGCGCTCAGCCCGCAGCCACAGCCCACGCCGGGCACCCCACGCCGGCTCCACGGCAGCGGTTGTTCGACTCGCGTACTGCTGGTGGAAGACAACCCGGTCAACCAGCTGGTCGCCAAGGGCTTGCTGCAGAAACTCGGCTGCCAGGTTCGGGTGGCCGCCAATGGCGAGGAGGCGCTGAGCGCGCTCGAGCAGGATGACGTCGAGATGGTGCTGATGGACTGCAACATGCCGTTGATGAACGGCTACGAGGCGACCCGGCGCATCCGCGAGAACCCGCGCTGGCAAGGCATGCCGATCATTGCCCTGACCGCCAACGCCCTGCCCGACGAACGCGAGCGCTGCCGCGCGGCGGGTATGGACGACTACCTGGCCAAGCCTTTCCACCGCGACGAGATGGCCGCGATGCTGGAGCGCTGGGGCCGGCCTCGCATGGGGATATAGCGCACCGGCGCCCAACGACTCGAGCGCAGCCCTAGCCTTCGAGCTCGATCAGCTGCTGGAGCAGATCACCCAGGCGCTGGTGCAGCTCGTCCATCGCCTGTGGGTCCAGGCCGCTGTCGCAGACCAGTTCGTCGCGCAGCGGAAGCACCTTTTCACGCATGGCCTCGCCGGCTTCGGTCAAGCTAAGGTGCACTTCGCGCTCATCCGCACGAGCGCGACGCCGCTGCACCAGACCAAGCTGCTCCAGGCGCTTGAGCAGCGGTGTCAGGGTGCCGGAATCGAGCATCAGCCGCTCGCCCAACGCCTTCACCGACGGCTGCTCCGGCGGCTTGGCCTGCCACTCCCAGAGCACCAGCATCACCAGGTACTGCGGGTAGGTCAGGCCCAGCGCCTCGAGCATCGGCCGGTAGCCGCGAATGATCGCCCGCGAGGCGGCGTATAGGCGGAAGCACAGCTGGGTGTCCAGCAGCAGCGCATGTTCCCTACCCTTGTCGCTCATCGCAGCAGCGCTTCGATCTCGGCGGTGAGCTCTTCGGGCTTGGTGATCGGCGCAAAGCGCTTGACCTTGCCGCCATCGCTGCTGATGAGGAACTTGGTGAAGTTCCACTTGATGCCCGAACTGCCGAACATGCCCGGCGCGCGCTTCTTCAACTGCACGTAGAGCGGGTGGGCGTCGGCGCCGTTCACGTCGATTTTCTTGAACAGCGGGAAGCTGACACCGAAGTTCAGCTCGCAGAACTGCGAGATCTCGCCTTCATTGCCCGGCTCCTGCTTGCCGAACTGGTTGCAGGGGAAACCCAGAACCACCAGCCCCTTGTCGCGGTATTTCTCCCACAGCTCCTCCAGGCCCTTGTACTGCGGGGTGAAGCCGCACTTGCTGGCCGTGTTCACCACCAGCAGGGCCTTGCCACCGAAATCGGCGAGGGTTTTCTGCTCGCCCTTGATGGTCGTGCAGGGGATGTTCAGCAGTGCATCGCTCATGGGAGTGACTCCTGGAAAGAAAAGGTGGGATAAAAATAGAGAGCAATTGAATTGTGTGCAACTTAATTTGCGCAAAAAAAAGCCCGTCGCTGATCGACGGGCTTTTCGGCAGCGCCTGTCAGGCGCGCGGCACCAACTTCAGCGAGGCCGAATTGATGCAGTAGCGCAGCCCGGTCGGTCGCGGCCCATCGGGAAACACATGCCCCAGATGCGACTCGCAGGCGCCACAGCGCACTTCAATGCGATGCATGCCGTGGCTGAAGTCCTCGTACTCGGTGATGGCCTCTTTCGACACCGGTTGGAAATAGCTCGGCCAACCGCTGCCGGAATCGTACTTGGCATCCGAGTCGAAGAGCGCCGCGCCACAGCACACGCAGTGGTAGATCCCCGGCGTCTTGGTGGCGTAGTACTCGCCGGTGAAGGCACGCTCGGTGCCGCCCAGGCGGCAGATGTGGAACTGCTGCTCATCGAGTTCCTCGCGCCAGCTGTCCAGGGGCTTCTCGATCTTTTCCATCGCTGTACCTCGCAAGCTTGAAAAAAGCCCGACCAGTCCCTTTTCCGGGAATCGGGCCGCACGTATGATGCGTGACGTCTTCGGTGGATGCAGAATCTGCCGCGCAAGGAGCTCCTCGCGATAAAAATGCCTTTTAAAAGGCATTTTTTCGTTCATATCTCCGTTTTCCAGGCGATTTTTCAGTTTCACCGCCAGAATGCGCGATCTTCCGCAGCCGCCAGTAGACGCCAGTCTGTCACCCGCGTTACAGCCTGCCAAGGCAAGCGCTGCGCGCGGGAACCTTTACCTCGGGAACGCCACATCATGCAGGTCAGCAAATCGAACAAGCTCGCCAACGTCTGCTACGACATCCGCGGGCCGGTGCTCAAGCACGCCAAACGCCTGGAAGAGGAAGGCCATCGCATCCTCAAGCTGAACATCGGCAACCCGGCGCCGTTCGGTTTCGAGGCCCCCGACGAAATCCTCCAGGACGTCATCCGCAACCTGCCGACTGCCCAGGGCTACAGCGACTCCAAGGGCCTGTTCAGCGCGCGCAAGGCGGTGATGCAGTACTACCAGCAGAAGCAGGTGGAAGGTGTCGGCATCGAGGACATCTACCTGGGCAATGGCGTGTCCGAGCTGATCGTCATGGCCCTGCAGGCGCTGCTGAACAACGGTGACGAAGTGCTCATCCCGGCACCCGACTATCCGCTGTGGACCGCCTCGGTGGCGCTGTCCGGCGGCAAGCCGGTGCACTACCTGTGCGACGAGCAGTCCGGCTGGTTCCCCGACATCGCCGACATGAAGGCCAAGATCACCAGCAACACCAAGGCGCTGGTGCTGATCAACCCGAACAACCCGACCGGCGCGGTGTACTCGAAAGAAGTCCTGCTCGACATCGTCGAACTGGCTCGCCAGCACAACCTGGTGATCTTCTCCGACGAGATCTACGACAAGATCCTCTACGACGAAGCCGTGCACATCTCCACCGCCTCGCTGGCGCCGGACGTGCTCTGCCTGACCTTCAACGGCCTGTCCAAGTCCTACCGCGTGGCCGGCTTCCGCTCCGGCTGGATCGCCATCTCCGGGCCCAAGCACAAGGCACAGAGCTACATCGAGGGCCTGGATATCCTGGCCAACATGCGCCTGTGCGCCAACGTGCCGAGCCAGCACGCCATCCAGACCGCGCTCGGCGGCTACCAGAGCATCAACGACCTGGTCCTGCCCGGCGGCCGCCTGCTGGAGCAACGCAACCGCGCCTGGGAACTGCTCAACGACATCCCCGGGATCAGCTGCGTCAAGCCGATGGGTGCGCTCTATGCCTTCCCGCGCATTGACCCGAAGGTTTGCCCGATCCACAACGACGAAAAGTTCGTCCTCGACCTGCTGCTCTCGGAAAAGCTGCTGATCGTCCAGGGCACCGCCTTCAACTGGCCGTGGCCGGACCATTTCCGCGTGGTCACCCTGCCCCGCGTCGACGACCTGGAACAGGCCATCGGCCGCATCGGCAGCTTCCTCAAGACCTATCGCCAGTAATGGCCTGACCCGGCGGCGGACACCAGCACCATGGATTTGCAGATCGACGATTTCTACAAGGACGTTGCCGCCGGGATGCTCGCGCTCTACCAGGCGTTCCCGCGCAAGATCGGGCTCTACGTCGAGGACCTGATCGGCCGCGAGGAGCCCGACGAATTCGGCCTGCCGAGCAACCGCCACCAGGCCTGCCTGGGCGCCCTGCTGTGGCTGGCCGACGAAGGCTACCTGCGCTTCGAAAGCACCGTCCGCCACGAGGCTCTGGACCAGGCGGTACTCAGCGAAAAAGGCTTCCTGCGCCTGAGCCGCACCGTGCCCCACGCGCTGCACGACGACCCGCAGCTGCCGCCCAGCGTGCGACGCCAACAGGCCAGCCTCGCCCAGCAGTTGCGCGCCGCTTTGGCCGAGCGACACGGCGAGCGCGTGGCGCGCCTGGCACGGCTACTCTTCGAGAGCGGGTCGGCCGGCCAAGAGACATAGTTTGAAATAGTCCCCGCATTGAATCCCCTGGGGGCCGACCGTATATACCGCGCATAATTCAGCCCCGTTCCGCAGCGCCTGCGCCCGGAACACGACGGTACGCCCCTGCGTGCCGTGCGTCCAAGCCGCGAGGAGAAGTCTTACCCATGATGCGCATCCTGTTGTTCCTGGCCACCAACCTGGCAGTTCTGGTGATCGCCAGCATCACCCTGAAGCTGCTCGGCGTGGACCGTTTCACCGGCCAGAATGACCCGGCACAGAAATCACCACCCACCCGCCCCCCCGCCACGAACAGTGGCTGCTGCAGACCGTCGAAGAGCTGTCTCGCGAAGCCGGCATCAAGATGCCCGAAGTGGGCATCTTCCCGGCTTACGAAGCCAACGCCTTCGCCACCGGCTGGAACCGCAACGATGCCCTGGTCGCCGTCAGCCAGGGCCTGCTGGAGCGCTTCTCGCCCGAAGAAGTGAAAGCCGTGCTGGCCCACGAGATCGGCCACGTCGCCAACGGCGACATGGTCACCCTGGCGCTGATCCAGGGCGTGGTGAACACCTTCGTGATGTTCTTCGCGCGGATCTTCGGCAACTTCGTCGACAAGGTCCTGCTGAAGAACGAGGAAGGCCCGGGCATCGGCTACTTCGTCGCGACCATCTTCGCCGAGCTGGTGCTGGGCATTCTCGCCAGCATCATCGTCATGTGGTTCTCGCGCCGCCGCGAGTTCCGCGCTGACGCTGCCGGCGCACACCTGGCGGGGACCAACGCGATGATCGCCGCGCTGCAGCGCCTGCGCGCCGAATCCGGCGTGCCGGTGCAGATGCCCGACAGCCTGACCGCGTTCGGCATCAGCAGTGGTCCGAAGCATGGCCTGGCCGGCCTGCTGATGAGCCACCCGCCGCTGGAAGAGCGCATCGAAGCGCTGCGTAACGCGCGCTAATCGCAACGGCAAAAAAAGGGCGACCCACGGGTCGCCCTTTTCATTTCTCCACCCCTACTCCCGCTGCAGACGGAACACCACCTCGTCCAGGCGCTGCACGCCGCGCGCAGCGAACTTGGCGTTTTGCGCCAAGGCATCGACGCGCTCCAGCTCTTGCAGCTGCCAGCCCAGGAAACGCTCGCGCACCTCATCTGCCAGCACAGCGAACGGCGGACCTGCCATCTGCTCCTGCGGATATTCGAGGGTGATCAGCAGACCGCTCAGCTCGTGCGGCAGGATCGCGGACAGATGCCGCGCATAGTCGGGGCGCATGTCGGGCGGCAAAGCGATAAGCGCCGCGCGGTCGTAGAGCGCATGGCAAGCCTGTACGTCGCCCGGCTGCAGATCGAAGAAATCGCCCTGGAGAATTTCGATGTCGCCATGGCTGTAGCTGCGCAAGGCACCCTTTTGCTCTACACGGGGCTCGCAGCCCAGCTCGGCGAAAAAGTCCAGCACGGCTCGTTCTGCAAGTTCGACACCGAGTACCGGATAACCCTGTCGCGCCAACCAGAGCATATCCAGCGACTTGCCGCATAGCGGCACCATCACGCGCGTCCCCGCTTGCAGATTCAGGGACGGCCAGTGGCGAATCAGATAGGGATTGACCTCCGGAAGATGGAAGCCGATTTCGTTGCGCGACCAGCGCGCCTGCCAGAAGTCGTGCTGCATGGCGATGCGTTTCCTGTAACACAGCAAGCGACAGGGTCGTCGCCGCGAAGGCAGGCATCATCGCCCAGGAATGGGCGCCGAACTAGTGGCCCCGCAACAGCGGCGAGCGCATTGGCCACGGCAACCAGGCGCGACGCGCGCGCGGAGCTTCGACTTCCTGGATCTCCCAGCTCACCCGCCCGTTGACGATGCGCCGTACCCGCAGCTCGGTGCCGTCGGCCAGCAGCAGGCGATCCCCTTCGCGCAGGACGATTTCTTGAACGGGGTGCGACATGAACGGAACCTCGGGTACGGAATGAAACGGCATTCGCGCGGCGGCCGACTTTCCCTGGCCCGGACTTCCTTCGAGAGCAGCATGCCGCAGCGCCTGCACGTCGGCGACTCGTTGACGCCAGGATTGCGACGCGCCCGACACAACGACCTGGTGCCTCGCTCCGAACGTGAATGGCGACAGGGTTTTCAGAGCCCGCGACCGGCGAAAGGTTCCAGCAAAAGACCAGGCTGCGGCAGCGTGACGCAATCGAATTAACGGATGGTTATGGTCGAAAACCCATACTGGAATTCGATACCTCGCAGCGGGAACATAGGGTCATTCCCTATCGGATAGGAGGTTCCATGCTCCCTGCCCTGTTCATTTCCCACGGCTCCCCAATGCTCGCCCTGGAGCTTGGTGCCAGCGAGGCCCCCTCAAGCGCCTGGCCGCCGAATTGCCGCGTCCGCGCGCGATCCTGGTGGTTTCGGCGCACTGGGAAACGCCAGACCTGCGCGTCACTGCCAATCCGCAACCGCAAACCTGGCACGACTTCTACGGTTTCCCAACAGCACTCTACGAAGTGCAGTACCCGGCCGCAGGCTCGCCTGAACTCGCCCAGCGGGTCGTCGACCTGCTCGCCGCCGATCAATTGCCCGCCACCCTCGACCCCGAGCGTCCGCTGGACCATGGCGCCTGGGTGCCGCTGAGCCTGATGTATCCCGCGGCCGACATCCCGGTCGTGCAGCTCTCCCTGCCCAGCCGGGTCGGCCCGCGCCTGCAGGACCGCGTCGGCAAGGCGCTGCGCCAGTTGCGCGAGGAAGGCTTCCTGCTGATCGGTTCGGGGAGCATTACCCACAACCTGGGCGAACTGGACTGGCGCGCCGGCCCGGACGTCGTCGAGCCCTGGGCCCAGGCCTTCCGCGACTGGATGGTGGAAAAACTGCAGGCCAACGACGACGAGGCCCTGTTCGACTACCGTCGCCGCGCGCCTTCTGCAGCTCGCAACCATCCGAGCGACGAGCACCTGCTGCCGCTGTACTTCGCCCGCGGTGCCGGCGGCGTGCCGATGCACATCGAACACGCGGGATTCACCCTCGGCGCGCTGGGGATGGACATCTACCGCTTCGGCTGAGTATTTCTCCCGCCCATGAAAAAGCCCCGCCTAGGCGGGGCTTTTGCGTTGCAGCGCGAAGACTCAGTCTTCTCGGTAGCGGCGCAGACGCAGGGCCTTGCCGGCAACGCGAGTGTCCTTGAGCTTGGTCAGCAGACGCTCCAGGCCCTCTTCCGGCAGCTCGATGAGGCTGAAGGTTTCGCGGATCTGGATGCGGCCGATGGCCTCGCGGGACAGACCACCCTCGTTGAGGATGGCGCCCAGCAGGTTCTTCGCCGCCACGCCATCGCGCGCGCCCAGGGCGGTGCGGCAGCGGGCCTTGCCTTCGCTTGGCGGAGCCATCGGACGACCCGGGGCGGAGGAACGCTCGCCGCTACGCTCCGGACGCTCACGGCGCTCGAAACGTTCGCCACGCTCGCCACCACGATCGCTACGCTCGCGCGGGGCGGCCGGGGTCAGCGGTTGCTCGCGGCGGACCGACTCAAGGTCCAGCGCCTTGCCTTCGGTGAGCTTGGCCAGCAGCACGGCGGCCAGGGTTTCCATGTCGGTGCCCAGGCGGCGGATCAGCTCGTCGCGCACGGCGCCACGGTTGGCCACGGCGGTTTCCAGCAGCGGTTGCAGGCTGTTGGCCAGGCGGCTCAGACGCGCTTCGAGCACGGTTTCGGTGTCCGGCAGGCGTACTTCGCCGACCTTCTGCCCGGTCACACGCTCGATCACCTGCAGCATGCGGCGCTCGCGCGGAGTCACCAGCAGCAGCGCGCGACCTTCGCGGCCGGCACGGCCGGTACGGCCGATGCGGTGCACGTAGGACTCGGGGTCGTACGGCATGTCGATGTTCAGCACGTGGGTGATGCGCGCCACATCCAGGCCACGGGCAGCGACGTCGGTGGCGATGACGATGTCCAGCGAGCCGTCTTTCAGCGACTCGATCACGCGCTCACGCTGGGCTTGCGGCATGTCGCCGTTCAGCGCGGCAGCACGGTAGCCCTGGCGCTCGAGGAGCTCGGCGATGTCCAGGGTGGCTTGCTTGGTGCGGACGAAGCCGATCAGCGCGTCGAACTGCTCGACTTCCAGCAGACGCAGGATCGAGGCGGCCTTCTGGTCGGCGTGGACCATCAGGTGGGCCTGCTCGATGCGGGCGACGGTCTGGGTCTTGGCAGCGATGCGGACGTGCTTGGGTTCTTTCAGGTGACGCTCGGCGATGCTGCGGATCGAGGCCGGCAGGGTCGCGGAGAACAGCACGGTCTGACGGCTTTCCGGCATGGCTTCGAAGATCACTTCGAGGTCGTCCATGAAGCCGAGCTTGAGCATCTCGTCAGCTTCGTCGAGGACCAGGCGCTCGACGGTGGCCAGCAGGTTTTCGTCGCGGCGCAGGTGGTCGCACAGGCGGCCGGGGGTCGCTACCAGCACTTGCGCGCCTTGGCGCAGGGCCTTGAGCTGCGGGCCCATGGGCGCGCCGCCGTAGACGGCGACGACGCCGACGCCCGGCATCTGCTTGGAGTAGGTTTCGCAGGCGGTAGCTACCTGCAGGGCCAGCTCGCGGGTCGGCACGAGGACCAGCACCTGCGGCTCGCGGCGCGCCGGGTCGATCTTCGACAGCAGCGGCAGGGCGAAAGCGGCGGTCTTGCCGGTGCCGGTCTGGGCCTGGCCGATCATGTCGTGGCCTTCGAGGATCACCGGGATCGACTGGGCCTGGATCGGCGACGGCTCTTCGTAGCCGACGGCGGCGATGGCAGCGAGAATACTGGGGTGAATACCGAGTTCGGCGAAGCCGACGGTTTCCTGGGTCATGGGTTTTGCCTCTAAATACATCCGCAAAGACCCAATAGCCATGCTGCGCATGCCCTGTACGACTACGAAGTCACCCAGGCAGCTGGAAGCGGGGATTTGCGATGTGTGCTGTTGGAAGAATGACGTCAAGGAGAGTCCGCGCTAGCGGACGCACGGCCAGAGCCTTGAGCTCCGAAAAATGCGGGATCCCGAACGAGGCCGTGAAAAGGCCGGCGCGCATGATACCGGAAATTCGTCAGGCTTGCGCGCTTTTCCGCTACGATCCGTCGCACGGTAGCAACTTGCAACGTCGCCGGACTGCGCTATACCCATGCAGGCTCCATCCCAGCAGGAACCTGACCGTGAAGCCAGCCAGCGAAAACCGCATCACCAGCGAACACCGGGGCCACCTGCTGGTGCTCGGCCTGAACCGCGCCGAGAAACGCAACGCCTTCGATCAGCGCATGCTCGACGAGCTGGTCCTGGCCCTGGGCGAATACGAGCGCGACCCGAACCTGCGCTGCGCCCTGCTCATCGCCCACGGCGAACACTTCACCGCCGGATTGGACCTGGCCGACGTCGGCGAACGCTTCCGAAAGGGCTGGCAATTGCCGGCAGGCGCCGTCGATCCCTGGGGTACTTTCGGCGGGCCACGCCTGAGTAAACCGCTGATGGTCGCCGCGCAGGGTTACTGCTTCACCATTGGCATCGAATTGATGCTGGCCGCCGATATCTGCTTGTGCGCGAGCAATGCGCGGTTCGCACAGATGGAAGTACGCCGCGGTCTTTTCCCCTTCGGCGGCGCCACGCTCCGCCTCCCCCAGACCGCCGGCTGGGGCAACGCCATGCGCTGGCTGCTCACCGGCGACGAATTCGATGCCCATGAGGCGTACCGGCTGGGTCTGGTCCAGGAAATCTGGGCACCCGAAGAGCTCCTGCCAAACGCCCTGAAAACTCGCCGCCCGCGTCGCGAGCCGAGCCCCTCTGGCGGTCGGAGCAACCCTCGCTTCGGCACGTCAGGCACTGGAGGAAAGCCAGGATGCTGCGGCCGCGAGCATCCCTGCCAAGGTGCAGGAGCTGATGGCCAGCGCCGATGCCGAAGAAGGGCTGAAAGCCATGCTGGAAAGGCGCGAAGGGAACTTCAGCGGCAATTAGACAAGCAGATAGAAGCAACTTTCGCCGCTCATTAAGCGCTATACACAAGGTAGTAGGGAAAGTTTCCCTACTGCTCTTCCAAGAAGGCAAAACAATTAAATTCAAGCGCTTAAACAAATATCAAAACGACTATATACAAGTTCCAATTTCGCCGATCCCAACAAGGCACTACAACTGAGCCCACTTCAGTTGAAGTGCTCGCCAGACCTGCTGTTCGAGACTTCTCCTGAAATCAGAGCCCTTCAGGGAGGAGCTGAACATGTCCGGTTCGATTCGCACTTTCGCACTGTCTCTTCTGGTCGTTGCGCTGTCGCTTCAAGGGTGCAGTAGCAGCGGTGGTCATCACAGCAGTTCCGACGGCTCCGGCAGCGATTCCGAACAGGCCAGCACAGCCAGTGGCGGCTCCGGTGGCGGCGACTCGTCGACCGGTGCAACGGGCTCGGCTGCCGGCGGGTCGGGCAGCACAGCCGGCACAGGCGGTACGGCCGGTTCAGGCAACACGGCGGGCACCGGCGGAACCAATGGAAACGGTGGCACCGGCAGCACTGGCGGCACTGGCGGCACGGGTGGCACCGGTGGCACTGGCGGCGCCACGCCGGCACTGGCCGCCAGCACCGTGCTCAGCAATACCGGCGAGGCGGTGACCGACGTCGGCGGTACCGTTAGCGGCGTCGGTGCGCTGGTGAAATCGGTGAGCCTGCCAGTGGGCGGCAGCAGCCTGACCAACGGCGCCGGCGATGTCGTCCAGGACGTTGGCCAGGGTGTTAGTGCCCTGGGCAGCGGCGTGACCAATGGCGTCGGCAAACTTGGCAGCAATCCCAACGCACTGGGCACCACCGTGGCAGGCGCTGGCGGCCTGGTGGACAACACCGGAGCGGCAGTCAGCGATCTGGGCGGCACCGTGACTGCCGTTGGCGCCTCGACGCCGCTGAGCCCCCTCACCCGCACCCTCGGCGGGACCGCGAACCAGGTCGGTGGACAGATCAGCATGATCGGCGACTCGCTCAGCGGCGCGGTGACCGGCAATGGCCCCCTCGCCCCTCTGACCACCCAGCTCAGCGGCACCACCGCCGGCCTGGTCGGCCAGGTCCAGGGCGTCACCCAGAAAACCGGGGCGGCCACCGGGCTCGGCGCGCCGGTCAACAACCTGCTGAGCACCGTCGGCGGCCTGGTGACCCAGACCGGCAACCAGGTTGGCGGCACCACAGGGCTCGCCCCGGTGGGCGGCGCCGTCGCCAACGTCGGCCAGGCCGTTAGTGCCGCGGGCGGCGTAGTTCAAGGCAGCAATGGCAGTTCGGGCGGCAATCCGGTCGGCGGACTGCTGAGCGGCGTCACCGGCGCACTGGGTGGCGCCAGCGGCGGAAGCAATCCGGTCGGCGGACTCGTCTCCGGTGTGACCGGCTCCCTCGGTGGCGCTACCGGCGGCAGCAACCCGGTAGGTGGGCTGGTCGGTGGCGTCACTGGCGCCCTTGGCGGCGCCACCGGCGGCAGCAACCCGGTGGGTGGCCTGGTCGGCGGCGTCACTGGCGCCCTCGGCGGCACCGGTGGCTTGGTCGCCGGTGCCGGGCTGGGCGTGGGCAATGGCGGCAACGGCCTGGGCGCTGGCGCCGGTGTGGCCGCCGGCGAGTCAGGCGTTGCAGCAGGTGTCGGCGCCGGCACCACCACCAACGGCCAACCCAATAGCGGCGGTCTGATCGGCGGCACCCTCGGCACAGTCGGTGGCCTGCTCGGCGGGGTGAACACCGCCTTGGGCGGCGGCGTCCTGGGCGTCACTGCGCCGAAACCGTAACCCGTCGATCCGCCCAGGTTGTAGCGCGAGGGGCCGCAACGGCCCTTCGCACCTCATCTGCAGTGGTTTCAGGGAGAAACCAGATGCGCAAGCTAGCCGTAGTGACACTGTTGTTGGCCTGCCCCTTCGCCTGGGCGGAAAAACCGATCCAGCTGCCCGGCTCGGACATCGAGCAGAGCCTGCCCAAACCCAACCTGCCGGGCGGCGACATCCGTCCGCAGGCGCCCAAGGTGGTCACCCCGGATGCCTCGTCGCGCCAGCCGCAGCAACTGCTGCAGCAGAACATCCGCCTGCGGCGCATCGAAGTCGTCGGCGGCGGCCATTACCCGCTGGCGACCTGGAAGCCATTACTGGAACCGCTGACCCGCCGCGAAATCCGTGTCGGCGATCTGGTTGCGGCGGCCAAGGCGATGACCCGGCGCTATCAGGACGACGGCTTCGTCATCTCCTTCGCCTACGTGCCGAACCAGGACTTCAGCCAGGGCGTCGGGCGCATCATGCTGATCGAAGGGCACCTGAGCGAGGTCCGCTCCGCCGGCGACTTCGGCGTGCACCAGGCCCGCGTCGACCGCTGGATCGAGCGACTGAAGGCCGAGCGGCCGCTGACCCGGGCCAGTTTCGAGCGCTTCAGCGTGCTGATGAGCCGCGTGACCGGCCTGCAGATGAACATGATCCTCGACCCGCCGACCACCACCGATGGCGGAGCCGTGCTGGAGATGGTCGGCCAGCGCAAGCGCGTTGAGACCAGCGCCGACTTCGATAACCGCCACGGCAAGCAGCGCGGTGTGTTCTCCGCCAGCCTGATGTCCATGCTCGGCCTGGGCGAACGCCTGCAGTTCAGCTATCTGTACCCGCCGGGCGACGACAAGGAGTACTACCGCGCCTGGAACTACAGCCAGTTGCTCGGCGACGACGGCCTGCAACTGCTCGCCGGCTACAGCCACTACGACTCGCAGCCGGAAGACCGCGTGGTGGTCGGCCCCTTGCAATACGCGCGACATCGCGAGAACGAGCGGATCAACGCCGGGCTCGGCATCCCCGTACTGCTGCGCCGCGACCTGACCTGGGACGTCAACCTGCGCGCCTACACGGTGGACGACACCAGCCGCTACGACCTGGTGGTGCCGGCCATTCCCTATCGCGTCGAGCTGCACAACAAGCTGCGCGTGGTCGGCGTCGACACCGTCGTGCAGCAGTTTGCCGACAAGCAGGTACGTGCTGGAAGCCTGGGTATCTACCAGGGCCTGAACGCCTTCGGCGCGCAGACTACCGACCCGGTGAAAGCGGCGTTCACCCGCGTGCTCGGCTTCGGCGCCCAGCAGAACCAGTTCGGCGAACACTGGCAGGGCGTGGCAAGCACGAGCTTCCAGTGGAGCCACGACATTCTTCCGGACTCCGAGCAGGTCACCTACGGCGGTTCCAACTTCGGCCGCGGCTACCCCGACGACCAGGCCACCGGCGACAAAGGCTGGGGCGCGTCCTATGAGGCGAACTACAGCTTCCTGCTGCAGAACCATGTGCTCAACCAGCTGCAGCCCTATGCCGTCATCGACGGGGCACGCACCTGGTACAACAGCGATGGTCTGCAGGGCTCCAAGCTGGGCTCCGGCGCGCTCGGTGTCCGCCTGTCCGACCGCAAGCACTACGTGGTCGGCGTGGAAGTGGCCAAGCCGTTCGGCGACCGCGCCATCGACAACGACGAACGCAGCCCGCGCCTGAACATCACCTTCAGCTACCAGTTCCCCTGAGTAGCCGGCCGGCGCTCACTGTGCCGGCCGCAGCGACTCGATGTACGGGCGCAGCGAATAGCCCAGCTGCGGCTCGAGTGCCGCCACGCGCTTCTTCAGGCCGCGCAGGTTGAGCGTCTGCTCGAGCCCAGCCGGGACGAAGACGATCACGTTGCCCTCCGGCACCGGGCACTCCCAGTAATGCCTGTGGAAGCGCCCGCGCAGCAGCGCCGCACCCAGCGGCCGGCCGTCGTCGGTGCTCCACTGGTTGATCACCAGCCAACCGCCGGGACGCAGGCGCTCGCGGCAGGCGCCGAGGAAATCCCAGCCCAGGTGCGCCGGCGCCGGGCCGGTGTCGGTGTAGAGGTCGAGGAAGATCAGATCGGCCGGCTCGCAGTCCTGCAACTCCTGCACCGCATCGCCGACCCGCAGCAGCAGCCGCGGGTCCTCGCCGAGGCCCAGGTGCTCACGGGCCAGGCGCGGCACCGCCGGGCGCAACTCGATGGCCTCCACTTCGTCGAGCGCAAGGTGGCGCAGGCAGGCCAGGGTCAGGCTGCCGGCGCCGAAGCCGAGGAAGAGCGCGCGTTTGGGCTTCGAGTGGCAGAGCGCACCGAGCAGCATGGCGCGCGAGTAGTCGTACTCGAGCCAGCTCGGGTCGGCGGTCAGCACGCAGCTCTGCTCGACTTCGTCGCCGAACTCCAGGTAACGGAAGTCACCCTGCTCGACCACGCGGATCACGCCGAATTCGTCGCGCTCCTCGACGATCAGACGGTCTTCGCTCATCGCGCTGCTCTGCTGCACTGCATGCAGGCGGGACGAACCACGGCGTCTGCTGGAGGAGTCGATGGAGGAATGTTCGGCACTGCTTGGCGCACTCGGAAATCCTTGCTCGGTGGACGGCGTGCTCGTCACGCCGGATGGTCGGAGGCGCAAGGATACCAGCCCCGGCGGGTCAGCCCCATCACTGCCCGAGCGCCGCCGCAAGCGCCGGTGATACCATTCGAGCATCTTTCGCCATTGCCGCACGAGCCACCGATGAGCCAAGCCTGGAGCCCCGATAGCTGGAGAAGCCTTCCCATCCAGCAGCAACCCGTCTACCCCGACGCCGCCCGCCTGCGCGCGGTCGAGGAAAGCCTCGCCAGCTCCCCGCCGCTGGTGTTCGCCGGCGAGGCCCGCGAGCTGCGCCGGCAGTTCGCCGAAGTCACGGCCGGGCGCGCCTTCCTGCTGCAAGGCGGCGACTGTGCCGAGAGCTTCGTCGAGTTCTCCGCGGCGAAAATCCGCGACACCTTCAAGGTGCTGCTGCAGATGGCGGTGGTGATGACCTTCGCCGCCGGCTGCCCGGTGGTGAAAGTCGGGCGCATGGCCGGGCAGTTCGCCAAACCGCGCTCGGCCGGTGAAGAAACCATCGGCGGCGTCACCCTGCCGGCGTACCGCGGCGACATCATCAATGGCATCGGCTTCGACGAGGCCAGCCGCGTACCCGATCCGCAACGCCTGCTGCAGGCCTACCACCAGTCCACCGCGACCCTTAACCTGCTGCGCGCCTTCGCCCAGGGCGGCTTCGCCGACCTCCACGAAGTGCACCAGTGGAACCTCGACTTCATCGCCAACTCGGCGCTGGGCGAGAAGTACAGCCAGCTCGCCGACCGCATCGACGAAACCCTCGCCTTCATGCGCGCCTGTGGCCTGGACACCTCGCCGCAGCTGCGCGAAGTGAGCTTCTTCACCGCCCACGAAGCGCTGCTGTTGAACTACGAGGAAGCCTTCATCCGCCGCGAC
This sequence comes from Pseudomonas knackmussii B13, assembly GCF_000689415.1. Lineage (NCBI taxonomy): Bacteria > Pseudomonadati > Pseudomonadota > Gammaproteobacteria > Pseudomonadales > Pseudomonadaceae > Pseudomonas > Pseudomonas knackmussii. The sequence continues at coordinate 3,833,112 of NZ_HG322950.1, forward strand.
AGCCTCACCGGCGGCTGGTACGACTGTTCGGCGCACATGCTCTGGATCGGCGACCGCACCCGCCAGCTCGACGGCGCGCATGTGGAAATGCTGCGCGGCGTGGGCAACCCCATCGGGGTCAAGGTCGGCCCGAGCATGACCGACGAGGAGCTGATCCGCCTGATCGACATCCTCAACCCGGACAATGACCCGGGCCGCCTCAACCTGATCGTGCGCATGGGCGCCGACAAGGTCGGCGACGGCCTGCCCCGCCTGCTGCAGACCGTGCAGCGCGAAGGCCGCCAGGTGCTGTGGAGCTGCGACCCGATGCACGCCAACACCATCAAGGCCTCCAGCGGCTACAAGACCCGCGACTTCGCGCGCATCCTCACCGAGGTGCGGCAGTTCTTCGAAGTGCACAAGGCCGAAGGCACCTACGCGGGCGGTATCCACATCGAGATGACCGGGCAGAACGTCACCGAATGCATCGGCGGCGCGCGACCGATCACCGAAGCCGGGCTGAGCGATCGCTACCACACCCACTGCGATCCACGGCTGAACGCCGACCAGTCGCTGGAGCTGGCATTCCTCATCGCCGAGACGCTGAAACAGGTACGCCGCTAAGCGGCCCGGCTCTTCGTAGGAGCGAGCTTGCTCGCGAACGCTCTTGTGCCTAGGCGGTTCGCGAGCAAGCTCGCTCCTACAGGGTCTGCGCCAGGGATGCCTTCAGGCGAGCGCCCTCCGGCTTGCGACAACCCACGTGCACGTTCTCCAGCCCCAGCCAGTCCGCCATCTCGCGTAGCTGCTCGGCCAGGCTGGCATATCCCGACTCGCCCAACGGCCGCTCCTCCTCATGCACGGCGTGCACCGCCAGCCGCCCTTGGGCCCGCTCGGCACGCAAGTCAATGCGTGCCGCCAGGCGCTCGTCGAACAGGAAGGGCAACACGTAGTAGCCGTACACCCGCTTGTGCTGCGGCGTGTAGATCTCCAGCCGATAGCGGAAGTCGAACAGCCGCTCGGTGCGTGCGCGCTCCCACACCAGCGAATCGAACGGCGACAGCAGCGCGCTCGCCCGCACCTTGCGTGGAATGACGGGTTCGCCGGCCACGTAGGCGGCCTGCGACCAACCCTTGACCTGCACTTGTCGCAGCTCGCCGGACTCGACCAGCTCAGCCAACCGCGCCTTGCTATCCGCAGCATCGAGGCGGAAGTAGTCGCGCAGGTCCGCCTCGGTCGCCACCCCAAGCGCGACGGCGGCGTGCAGCAGCAAACCTCGCTGCGCCTCCTCGGCGCCGGGTTCCGGAGCACCCAGCAGGACATCCGGGAACACCCTTTCCGGCAAGTCATAGAGACGCTCGAAGCCCCGTCGCCCCGCAACAGTCACCTCACCGGCGGCGAACAGCCATTCCAGCGCGTGCTTCTCGGCGCTCCAGTCCCACCAGGGACCCGCGCGCTCGCTGCGCGTGCTCAGGCTGCCGGCGCCCAACGCGCCTTGCTCGCGCACCGCCTGCAGGACTCTCTCGATGACTGCGCGCTGCTCCACGCCGAACTGCGCCAGCTGCTTGTAGATGCCCTGCCCGTCCGCCGCGCGGCGCATGCGCCAGCGCATCAGCGGATAAAGCTCCAGTGGCAGCAGCGAGGCCTCGTGCCCCCAGTACTCGAACATCCGCCGATGCCGCCCGGCGCTCCAGGCCGCCTCGTCGAGCAGCGCCTGGGAGTAATTGCCCAGGCGCGAGAACAGCGGCAGGTAGTGCGAACGCACCAGCGCGTTGACCGAATCGATCTGCAATACACCGAGCCGCTCGATCAGTTGCTGCAAGTGCTTGCGCTGCACCTGCGCGCGCGGCCGGCGATTGGCGAAGCCCTGGGCCGCCAAGGCCAGGCGGCGGGCTTCCTTGAGGGAAAAGTTGTCGGTCATGCGGGCGCTCCCTGGCCGGATCGAGGCTCGATCCTACGCCAACTCGCCTCAGGCCGGCAGCGACTGCGTGGAGGGTGCGGCAAATGGCCGGGCGAAGCTGAAGGCCTCGGCAGTCGAGCCCCTCTCGGCCAGGCTCTGCAGGGCACGGCGCGCGTCCTCTAGCGTCGGCAGCTGCCCCGCCGGCAGCCACCAGAGCGCCAGGCTCGGCCCGTCCACCTTCTCCATCCATTCCTTGCGCTGCTTCAGCAGCTCCAGGTGCGGACCGGCGTAGACGTAGTCGCGCAGCGCTTCGAGTGAATCCCAGAGCGACAGGTTGACGATGATCTGCGGATCGTCGAAGGCCTGGATGGAGGTGGCGTCGCCCTCCTCCGTCTGCAGGCGCCAGACGAAGCCGGGGCTGGCCTCAGCAAGGGCATTGATGGGCGCGAGCTGCTCGACGAAACCGCGCATCAGTGGGTGATCCATGGGTGCCCTGGCCCGGGCGATGTTGACCTGGGCCAGGTGGTAGCGGTGGGACATGGGCAAGTCCTTGTGCATTTATGATTGCCGCTCAGCGGCGTAGATGGTCGATCCAGAACGGAGTTTCGCTTTCCTGCAGGATATCGGCGCGACTCAAGCCGATGTCCTTGAGCGCCTCGTCGCTCAGGCTGGCCAGTTGCTCGCGCTGCCGGGCCAGTTCGCGCCAGCGCCAGATGCGGGCCTGCAGGCGTTGCCAGAGCGATGGGTGCAAAGCGTTCCGCGCTGCCTTGTGCGGGGTGATCACGAAGCCTAGTTGAGCTTTCATCATGCTGTCCTCCCTGTGGGGCTGGCACTAGTGTCTCGCCAGGCATAAGATCAATCCAACGAATCATTCTTATGCATCCCATCTCGGAGATTGATGTATGAGCACCTTCCCCAGCATCGACAGCGAACTGCTGCGCACCTTCGTCGCCATCGCCGATCACGGCGGCTTCACCCGCGCCGCCGAAGTGGTCAACCGCACCCAATCGGCGGTGAGCATGCAGATGAAGCGCCTCGAGGAGGACGTGCTGGAGCGCGCATTGTTCGAACGCGACGGCCGGCAGGTGCGGCTGACGCCGGAAGGCCAGGTGCTGCTCGGTTATGCGCGGCGCATCCTGCGGTTGCAGGGCGAGGTGTTCAACACATTCCGCCAGCCGCACATGGTCGGCGCGGTGCGCATCGGCACGCCGGACGACTACGTGATGCGTTTCCTGCCGGAGATCCTTTCGCGTTTCGCCCAGGCCTATCCGCTGGTCCAGGTGGAAGTGCATTGCGAACCTTCGTCCCAGTTGCTGACGCGCAACGACCTGGACCTGACCATAGTCACGCGCGAACCCGGCACCGAGATCGGCCAGTTGCTGCGCCAGGAGCCCTTCGTGTGGATGGCCGCGGAAGGCTTCTGCCCGCAAGACCAGCGCCCCTTGCCGCTGGCCATGTTCAACACCACCTGCTTCTGCCGCGCCTGGGCCTGCAATGCCCTGGAAGCGATGGATCTCGACTATCGCATCGCCTACAGCAGCCCGAGCCTCTCCGCGCTGTTCGCCGTGGCCAGCGCCGGGCTGGCTGTCACCGCGCAACTGCGCAGCCTGCTGACCGGCAACCTGCGCATCATTGGTGAAGAAGAAGGGCTGCCCGTCCTGCCCAATGCGAGCATCGTGCTGCTGCGCGGCAACCGGATGACGCCGGTGACCGACAAGCTGGCGGAATACATCGTCGAAGGCTTCCGCGCCTGAGACGGATCATGCATGTATCGCCAGCACCAGGCCGCACAGCACGAGGAACGCACTGAAAGCCACGCGCAGCCCGCGCTCGGGTAGCACATGGGCCATCCGTACCCCCCAGGAAACGCTCAGCATCCCGCCGAGCGCCAGTGCCGCCCCAGTCTGCCAGTCGACATGGCCGTGACCGGCATAGGTGGCGAGCGCTACTGCCGTGCTCGGCGCCGCCAGAGCCAGGGCCAACCCCTGTGCAGCGACCTGAGTGAGGCCGAAAACTGACGTCAGCACGGGCGCCGCCACCACACCGCCGCCGACGCCGAACAGCCCGCCGAGGGTCCCGGCACCCAGTCCCAGTGCGCCCATCCAGTGCAGCCCGTAGCGCGGCGTATCGCCCCGCTGCGGCGCTTTTCGGGACAGCTGCAGGAGCAGGAAGAACGCCAGCACCGCCAGGAAGATGACGAACGCCAGGCGCATGTGCCGTGCGTCCATGTTGACCGCGAAGCGGGCGGCGAAGAAGGCGCAGACCAGGCTGGCCACGGCGAGTACCGATGCCTGCAGCGGATCGATCCGGTTGTGCTGGTGGTAGCGCCATAGCGCCACCAGCACATTGGGCAGCACCATCACCAGCGCGGTGCCCTGCGCCAGCTGCTGGTCGAGGCCGAACAGCACGCCCAAGGCAGGAATCGCGAGCATTCCACCACCAATTCCGAACAAGCCACCCAGGCTGCCCAGGACCACACCCAAAAGAAATTCCAGCGCCAGACTGACCATAAGCACCTCCACATTGATGGCCCCATGCTAGGCAAGCCAGGCTGGATGGGAAACGCAAAGCACAGCACAATGGCTTTGCATTTTTCGCACAGGCAGCGCCATGACGCCCTCCTCGCTCGAAGAACAACTCAGCCTGTATCTCGATGTACTCGAAGGCGGCAGCTTCTCCGCCGCGGCGCGCCTGCGGCAGCTCACGCCCTCCGCGGTGGCGCGGCGCATGGACACGCTGGAAGCCAGCCTGGGCGCCACACTGCTGATCCGCAGCACCCATGCGGTGCGCGCGACGCCTGCCGGTCATGCATTTGCAGAGCGCGCCCGGCGTATCGTCGACGAACTGCGCCAAGGCCGCGCCGAAGCCGTTTCGCTGAGCACCGCGCCGGAAGGGCTGATCCGCATCGACGCCCCCATCCCCTTCGGCCGGCGCCACCTGGCGCCCATACTCGCCGACTTCCTCACAGCCAACCCCGGTCTCGACGTGCAATTGCGCCTGATCGACAGCTTCACCGACCAGCGCGGCGAAAATCTCGGCCAGGTCGACCTGGTGCTGCGCATCGGCCCGCTGCCGGACAGCCGCCTGGTAGCGACGCGCCTGGCATCGATGCGAAGGATCGTCTGCGCCAGCGCCGCCTATCTGAAGCACCACGGCACGCCACTCTCGCCGCTGGAATTGCCGGCGCATGTAGGCCTGGACTGGGAAGGACTGGCGCCGCCGCAGGCCTGGCGCTTCCTCATCGACGGCCGCCTGCAGCACCTGCGGCCTGGCCGTTTGCGGATGACGGCCAACAATGCCGAAGCCCTGGTCGAAGGCGCCCTGCAGGGGCTGGGCCTGGCGCACTTGCCGACCTGGCTGTGCAGCGAATACTTGCTCGACGGCCGCCTGCTGCCGCTGTTCTGCAATGGCCGCATGCCGGAACCCGAACCCGGCAGCATCCATGTGCTGCGCCTGGAGCGCACTCCCCATTCGCGCAGCGAACGGCTGCTGGAGTTCCTGGCGCAGCGCTTCGGTTTCCCGCCGCCGTGGGACCGGGCACTGGAACAGCAGCTGTTCAAAAATTAGTCATCGCGCTAAATTAATGCGCAACGACCTATTCGGAGGCACCCCATGAAACCGTCACTGGACGCCTGCGAAGCCCTCAAGCTCGACAACCAGCTGTGCTTCGCCCTCTACTCCACCTCGCTGCAGATGACCAAGGTCTACAAACCGTTGCTGCAGGCCCTGGGCCTTACCTACCCGCAGTACATCGCCATGCTGGTGCTCTGGGAGCAGGACGGCATCACCGTCGGCGACATCAGCTCACGCATGCTCACCGATCCCGGCTCCCTCACCCCGCTGCTCAAGCGCCTGGAGGGCGAAGGCCTGATCACCCGCACGCGCAGCCAGGCCGATGAGCGAGTCGTGGAACTGCGCCTGACCGACAAGGGCCGCGCCCTGCGCCAACAGGCCGAGAGCGTTCCTGGCTGCATCCTCGCCGCCACCGGCCTCGACCTCAAGCAGCTGGCCAGCCTGAAGAACGAATTGGTGGACCTGCGCGGCAGCCTGCAAGGCGCGGACTAGACGCTTATTCCCTGATCGCTATTTGCTTATCGCGAATTCTTCCAAAATTTATCTTGCGCACTAAACAACATGAGACTAACTTCTGCCTCACGCACTTACTTAGCGCGCAAAACTTTAACGCACAAACGTACTGGAGAAACCATCATGCAACGCATCCAAGCCCTCTACACCGCCACCGCTACCGCTACCGGGGGCCGCGACGGCCGCGCCGTCTCCTCCGATGGCGTCCTCGACGTGAAACTGACCACCCCGCGCGAACTCGGCGGCCTGGGCGGCGCAGCAACCAACCCGGAACAACTGTTCGCAGCCGGCTATTCGGCCTGCTTCATCGGCGCCCTGAAGTTCGTCGCCAGCCAGAGCAAGCGTCAGCTCCCCGCAGACGCCTCGATCACCGGCAAGGTCGGCATCGGCCAGATCCCCGGCGGTTTCGGCCTGGAAGTGGAACTGAACATCAGCCTCCCCGGCCTTGATCGCAGCGTTGCCGAAGAGCTGGTCGCCGCGGCTCACCAGGTCTGCCCGTACTCCAACGCCACCCGCGGCAACATCGACGTGCGCCTGAACGTCGCCGTCTGACCCAAGCCCAGCCACCCCACCGAGGACATGAACATGAAAGCGCTCAGCAAAACCCTGACCGGCGGCCTGCTCGCCCTCGCCATCGGCAATGCCTTCGCCGCCGGCAGCCCGGGCGTCGAGCACACCACCCAGGCCTTCCTCGAAGCCCTGGAAGCCGGCGGCGGCAAACCGCTGGAAACGCTCTCGCCGAAGGATGCCCGTGCCGTGCTGACTGGCGCCCAGGCCTCGGTGAAGGTGGACCTCTCCGGCACCAACGTCAGCGAGAAGACCATCCAGGCCGATGGCCAGGCCATCAAGCTGACCATCGTCCGCCCGGCCAACGCCAAGGGCACGCTGCCGGTGTTCATGTTCTTCCACGGCGGCGGCTGGGTACTGGGTGACTACCCGACCCACGCCCGGCTGATCCACGACCTGGTGGTGAACTCCGGCGCGGTAGCGGTCTACGTCGGCTACACCCCGTCGCCCGAGGCGCATTACCCGGTGGCGATCAACCAGGCCTACGCGGCAACCAAGTGGGTCGCCGAACACGGCAAGGAGATCAATGTCGACGGCTCACGCCTGGCGGTGGCCGGCAACAGCGTCGGCGGCAACATGGCCGCGGTGGTCGCGCTGATGGCCAAGGACAAGGGCACGCCCAAGCTGCGCTTCCAGGCCCTGCTGTGGCCGGTGACCGACGCCAGCTTCGAGACCACGTCGTACAACCAGTTCGCCCAGGGGCACTTCCTCACCAAGCCGATGATGCAGTGGTTCTGGGACAGCTACACCACCGACGCGAAACAGCGCACCGAGACCTACGCCTCGCCGCTGCGCGCCACGCCCGAGCAGCTCAAGGGCCTGCCGCCGGCGCTGGTGCAGACCGCCGAGTTCGACGTGCTGCGCGATGAAGGCGAGGCCTATGCCCGTCACCTGGACGCTGCCGGCGTGCCGGTCACCGCCGTGCGCTACAACGGCATGATCCACGACTACGGCCTGCTCAACCCGCTGGCCAAGGTCCCGGAAGTCCAGGCCGCCATGCGTCAGGCCGGCGTCGAGCTGAAACAGCACCTGAAATGACAGGCGCTGGAAACGAAAAAGCCCGGCATCTGCCGGGCTTTTTCACGTCACGCGAAGGCTCAGGCCTTGACGCGGGACTTGTACTCGCCGGTGCGGGTATCGATCTCGATGGAGTCACCGATTTCGCAGAAGGCGGAAACCTGAACCTCGGCACCGTTCTTCAGGCGAGCGGTCTTCATCACTTTACCGGAGGTGTCGCCACGGACAGCCGGCTCGGTGTAGACGATTTCGCGAACGATGGTGGTCGGCAGTTCAACGGAGATCACTTTCTCGTTGTAGAACACCGCTTCGCAGACGTCGGTCATGCCGTCTTCGATGAAGGTCAGCACGCCTTCCAGATCGTCTTTCTCGATCTCGTACTGGTTGAACTCGGTGTCCATGAAGACATACAGCGGGTCCGCGAAGTAGGAGTAGGTCACTTCCTTGCGATCGAGAATGATCGGCTCCAGCTTGTCGTCAGCCTTGAACACGGTCTCGGTGCCGGCACCGGTCAGCAGGTTCTTCAGCTTCATCTTGACGACCGCGGAGTTACGGCCGGATTTGTTGAACTCGGCCTTCTGGATGACCCAGGGGGCGCCATTGATGTTGGCAACCTGGCCAGCGCGGAACTCTTGTGCGGTTTTCATACGATTATCCGATTGGATTGGTGACAAAAAACAGGGGCCATATCATAGCCAATTTGTATAAAAACGCACCAGCCCCGCGGCAAGATCCGTTTTTGCCGCGTACTCACGGCTCCAGCGATCGGCCCAATCGCTCCACGACGACAGCTGCTTTTCCAGCGCCGACCAGGCCGCGCTCGGCTCACCCTGTCCGTTCCAGGCATGCCAGAAAGCGACCAGCGGCGCCCTGAGCGCTTCGTCCTGCCCCAGCACATAGAGCGCGAGGAAAGCGTCCAGCTTCTCCAGGTGAACACCCTCCTCCTGCTCATAGATGTGCCAGACGAACGGCCGGCCAGCCCATAGCGCGCGGACGAAGGAATCCTCACCGCGCACGGCATTGAAATCACAGCTCCACAGCAGCAGGTCGTAGTCCTCCTGACGCACGAACGGCAATACCTGGACGCGCAGGCTGCCGCGCGAATGCTGAGCGCCGACCGCCAATCCGGGCAATCCGAACCAAGCCGCCACATCCCCCAGCACCCGCCCTTCCGGAACCAGCAGAAGCGTGGCCTGCCCGGCCGAGGCCAAGCTATCCAGCCAGCCGCCCAGCGCGGAATTCTCGTAGGCGAATAGAGAGAAGACCCGCTCCCCCTCCTGCATGCTTACTCCAAGCGCGCCCAGGAAGGATTGCCGCTGCTGCGTGTCACGTTGAAAGACCTGGCGCCGCTCGATCAGCCCAGCCTCGCGAAGCAGTCCGCCAGCGCCATTCTGGAAACCAGGGAAGTAGAAGTACTTCTGCAGTCCGTTGGGCTGCATCGATGGCAGGCCGTGACAGGAAGTCACCCAGTCCTCGGCACTGAGGTACTCCAGGTTCAGCCACAGCGGCGCCACCGCGCGCGTCTGCATGGCTTCAACATAGGAAGCCGGCAACGGACAGGCGAACGCCTCGATGACCACATCGGCGGCAGCCGTGTCTTCCCACACTGCCGGCCACCGACGCACTTCGACGCCCGCCTGCCATTGCTGCGCCAGATTGGCGTCGGCCTGCGGGCAAAGGCGCGCGAACGAAGCCAGGTCGTCGATCCACAGGCGCACCTGCTGCCCATGCTCGCCGGCGAGCTGGCGGGCGAGGCGCCAGGTCACGCCGATGTCGCCGTAGTTGTCCACCACGCAGCAGAAGATGTCCCAGCTGGCCATTGCACTCGCCTTCGATGAAAGGCGCCCAGTGTAGCAAGCCGGCACCGGCCGATTTCCCCCCGGAAGTCTTAAGCCGATGAATCCGTTGAAAAAAAGATTTGCGTTCGGGGAATTGTTTGAGTAAAGTGCGCGCCTCGACAGACACAGCGCTGTCGAGATTCTGGTGAGGTGTCCGAGCGGTTGAAGGAGCACGCCTGGAAAGTGTGTATACGGGAAACCGTATCGAGGGTTCGAATCCCTCCCTCACCGCCAGATCAAAAGCCCGGCTAACTGATGAAGTTAGCCTAGCCGGGCTTTTTCGTTCTCGAGCCATTACTTCCCCGATACCTGCAAGTTCGGATTGAACTAATTCGAAGATGGCGATCAAGCCACTTGCTGGCCAGAAAACAGCACTCCACCCCCTCCGCCGAGCACTCGCTTGAGCCGCCCTAGGACTCGCCCGCCAGCGCAACCGTTTCATAAATTGAACACTTTTTGTGCAAATGCATGACGAAACTAGTGCAAAGTTCGCTCAAGCATAAAAAAAATTGCTCTACTTGCGCTTGGTCAGTTTACTTACTACAAGTAATGAGTACTATGTAGTCCGGCTAATTTCCCAGTCATGGGAGATTGCTTTAATGGAAATGTCCACCTTAAGGGGAACACGATGAACAACGTTCTGAAATTCTCTGCTCTGGCTCTGGCTGCTGTTCTGGCCACCGGTTGCAGCAGCCACTCGAAAGAAACCGAAGCCCGTCTGACCGCTACCGAAGACGCCGCTGCCCGCGCTCAAGCCCGCGCTGACGAAGCCTATCGTCACGCTGACGAAGCTCTGGCCGCTGCTCAGAAAGCCCAGCAGACTGCTGACGAGGCTAACGAGCGCGCTCTGCGTATGCTGGACAAAGCCAGCCGCAAGTAATAGATCCTCGGATCTATTCAAAAAGCCGACCCTCACGGGTCGGCTTTTTTATTGCCTGCAACTTCCTGTGGGCAATAAAAAACCCGCCGACCTGAGGTCAGCGGGTTTCGTGAAGAGCCCCGGGTATCAGGGGTTCTGCACGGCGTTCTCACTGGCAGCCACGGAAGACTGAGGCGGCGTCGGCTGGGCGATTGCGACCGGCAGGCCATCTTCGGCAGCCACGACGTCACGCACGGTGTTCCAGTCGAGTTGCATCTGGTTGGCGATGTCTTCGCGCTTGAGCAGGGCATTGATCACTGCAGTGTGCTTGTCGACTACCGACGGGTTGCCGTGATCGTCGATCGGAGTGTGCGCTTCCAGATAGATCTTGCCTTCGGCGCGACCGAACTTGTACGGCTCGTTGATGATGCGTACCGAAGTTCCGACCGGAACCATCGGGAAGATTTCCGTCACGTCGTTGTTGTACATGCGGAAGCAGCCGTGACTGGTACGGGTACCGATGCCGAACTTCTTGTTCGAGCCGTGGATCAGGTAGCCCGGAACACCGAGGGACATCTTGTATGGACCCAACGGGTTGTCCGGGCCCGGCGGGATCACGGTCGGCAATGGATCGCCGTCGGCGGCGTGCTCGGCGCGGATCGATGCCGGCGGATACCAGGCCGGATCCTTGGTCTTGGCGACGATGCTGGTGTGCGCGATGGGCGAACCCCAACCTTCACGACCGATACCCAGCGGATAGGTGTAAACGACGTTCTTGCCCTTCGGGAAGTAGTACAGGCGGTACTCGGCAATGTTGATGACGATGCCTTCGCGCGGGCCCGGCGGCAGGATGAAGCGAGTCGGAATGATGACTTCGGTACCCGTGCCCGGCAGCCAGGCGTCGACGCCAGGGTTGGCGGCGATCATTTCCTGGTAGCCCAGATCGTAGGTCTTACCCAGGTCGGCGAAGGTGTCTTCGTACTTGGCCTTGATCACCTGCACCTGGCCGACGATGTCGTCGCCCGGCGGCGGCAGCGGCAGCTCAAGAGCGGAAACGGGGTTGGCCGACAGCAGCGCGGCGATCGACAGCGAGCAGGCGGCAAAAACGCGCGACAACATCCGAGTGATCCTTGAGGAGAGCGGTTGAAAGAAAGGGCAATAGTGTAACACTCAGACCCCGCTCTCCGGGAGAGTTCATAGCGGCCAGGATATTCGCCGGCCGCGCTTCTCCTCTTGCAGATGTTGCAGGCAACTCGGGCAGATTCGCCGATCGCGCAGCAGTTCCCGTTCAGCCTCGCGCCAGAGCGGCTGCGCAGGTAGAAGGCCACCACAAAGCGTCCGGTCTGCCGGGGTGCCGAGCTCCAGCTGGCGGGCGACGAGATGCACGCGCACCTCGCGGCAGGCGAACAGATCGAGCTGGGAATCGGGCTCGATCAGCTGGTAGGCAAAGAGGGTCCAGGCGGGGCGGGACATGGTGGCTCCTGAAGGGTGCGCAAACATAGCGGAAAGCCCCCGCGCGGGGAAGCCTCGCAAGGCATTCAGAGCATCGGTTTCAGCTGCGGCCAGACGTTTTCCAGCAAGCGAGGCTGCGCCGCGGCCGTAGGGTGAATACCGTCCGCCTGCATCAACTGCGGCACACCCCCCACCCCATCGAGGAAGAACGGCACCAGCGGCACCTGGCTGGCTTGCGCGACCTGTTCATAGGCCCGCACAAACGCCTGGGTATAGCGCTCGCCATAGTTCGGCGGCAGGCGCATGCCCAGCAGCAACACCTTGGCGCCGGCCTGCTGCGAGGCAGCGACCATGGAAGCAAGATTCTGTTGCAATTGCTGAGGCGGCTGCCCGCGCAGGCCATCGTTGCCGCCCAGCTCGATAACCACCAGCCCCGGCTTCTCCCCCGAAAGCAGCGCCGGCAAGCGCGCCAGGCCGCCCGCGCTGGTGTCGCCGCTGATCGAAGCATTGACCACCTTGTAGGCATATCCCTCTTTCCGCAGGCGTTGCTGCAGCAGCGTGACCCAACCCTGGTCGGTATTCAGGCCAAATCCGGCGCTGATACTATCGCCGACGACCAGCAGCGTCTGCGCCGCGGCCTGCTGCCCGAGCAACAGCAACGCCAGGCAACCGCCCATTAGCCAAGCACGCATCGGACCCTCCATGAGCGAAAGCATTCTTACCGCGCGCAACCTTAGCAAGGTCGTTCCCAGCACGGAAGGCGAGTTGACCATCCTCCACGACCTCTCCCTGGCGCTGAATCGCGGCGATAGCCTGGCGATCGTCGGCAGTTCGGGCTCGGGCAAGTCGACGCTGCTCGGACTGCTCGCCGGCCTCGACGTCCCCAGCGAAGGCAGCGTCGAACTGGCCGGGCAGCGCCTGGAGACTCTCGACGAGGACCAGCGAGCAAGGCTGCGCGCCGCCCACGTCGGTTTCGTCTTCCAGTCCTTCCAACTGCTCGACAGCCTCAACGCGCTGGAGAACGTCATGCTGCCGCTCGAACTGGACGGCCGCCGCGACGCCCGCCAGCAAGCCCGCGAACTGCTGGAACGGGTCGGCCTCGGCCAGCGCCTAACGCATTACCCGCGCCAGCTCTCCGGCGGCGAGCAACAGCGCGTGGCGATAGCCCGCGCCTTCGCCGCAGAACCGGACGTGCTATTCGCCGACGAGCCCACCGGCAACCTCGATACGGCCACCGGCGAACGCATCAGCGACCTCCTCTTCGAGCTCAACCGCGAACGCCACACCACGCTGGTCCTGGTCACCCATGACGAGCGCCTGGCGCACCGCTGCCGGCGGCTGATCCGCCTGGAGAGCGGCCACCTCATAGACCACCTGGAGCCCTGAACCATGCGCTCGCTGCCGCTCTCGCGTCTGTTCGGCCTGGCCCTGCGTCAACTGCACCGCGAATGGCGCAGCGGCGAATTGCGAGTACTGTTCTTCGCCCTGCTGATCGCGGTCACCTGCAGTTCGGCGATCGGCTACTTCAGCGCTCGCCTGAACGGCGCCATGCTGGTCCGCGCCGCTGAATTCCTCGGTGCCGACCTGGTGCTAAACGGCACACAACCAGCCAGCGCGGAACAACGCGATGTCGGAGCCCGGCTGGGGCTGCGCCACGCCTACAGCGTCGAGTTCTCCAGCGTCATCGCCACCGACCAGGGCATCCAGCTGAGCAGCGTCAAGGCAGTGGATGGCAGCTATCCGCTGCGCGGCGAACTGAAAAGCGCGGCCGCGCCCCAGCTGCCCGAACAACCCGGGGGAAGGCCGCAACCTGGCGAGGTCTGGGTGGAGGCACGCCTGCTCACCGCGCTCGATCTCAAGGTCGGCGACAGCGTCGAAGTCGGTCGCAAGGACCTGCGCATCGCCCGCGTACTGACCTACGAGCCCGACCGCGCCGGCGACTTCTATAGCCTGACACCCCGGGTAATGATGAACCTGCACGACCTGGACGCCACCGGCGTGGTGCAGCCCGGCAGCCGGGTCACCTATCGCGACCTCTGGGAAGGGCCTGCCGAGGCACTGCAAGCCTATCGCCGCGCGATCGAACCCGGGCTGGCTGCGAACCAGCGCCTGCTCGATGCCCACCACGGCAATCGGCAGATCGGCGACGCCCTGGAGCGTGCCGAACGCTACCTCAACCTCGCCAGCCTGGCCGCCATTCTTCTCGCCGGCGTCGCGGTAGCGCTGTCGGCCAATCGCTTCGCCGCGCGGCGCTTCGATGCCAGTGCCCTGCTCCGCTGCCTTGGCCTGTCGCGGCGCGAAGCCCTCCTTCTATTCGGCTTGCAACTCTTCTGTCTGGGACTTGCGGCCAGCCTGCTGGGTGCCCTGCTTGGATACCTTGCGCAACTCGGCCTGATTGCACTGCTCGGCAACCTGCTGCCGCCCTCGATTCCAGAGGCCGGCGTGCTTCCCGCCGTCGCCGGAGTAGCCACCGGTATGGCTGCCCTGGCCGGATTCGCCCTGCCGCCGCTGGCCGCACTGGGTCGGGTACCGCCACTGCGGGTGCTGCGTAGCGACCTGCTGCCGGTGCCGATGCGCACTTGGCTGGCCTATGGCTGCGCCTTGCTGGCGCTCGGTCTGATCATGTGGCGCTTGAGCCTGGACCTGCGCCTGACCCTGGCACTGCTCGGCGGCGGCGTACTCGCAGCCGTCGTGCTGGGCGCCTTGCTGCTGCTCGCCCTCAACGGCCTGCGCCGCCTGCTCAGCCGCGCCAGCCTGCCGTGGCGCCTGGGGCTAGGCCAACTGCTACGCCACCCGCTGGCCGCCGCAGGGCAATGCCTGGCGTTCGGCCTGATCCTTCTGTGCATGGCACTCATCGCCCTGCTGCGCGGCGAGTTGCTCGACACCTGGCACGCCCAATTGCCCGCCGACGCACCCAACTATTTCGCGTTGAACATCTTGCCGGCGGAGAAGGACGCCTTCGAAAGCCGCGTGCGCCAGCTATCACCCAATGCCGAAGGGCTTTTCCCGATGGTGCCCGGCCGCCTGGTGGCAGTGAACGGCAAGCCGGTACAGGCGCTCAGCGAGGATGTGCGCAGCGAGCGCGCCCTGCAGCGTGACCTCGGGCTTACCTGGTCGCAACAGCTACCGCCGGGTAACCAGTTGGTTGCCGGCTACTGGTGGGGCGACGGCCCGGCGAGCACGCTGCCTGGTGTGTCGGTCGAGGAAAAGCTGGCCGGCAATCTGCGCATCAAGGTCGGCGATCGCTTGAGCTTCAGTGTCGCCGGTCAGACTCGCGAAGCCGAGGTGCGCAGCCTGCGCGCGGTGAAGTGGGACAACTTCCAGCCGAACTTCTTCATGGTGTTCCAGCCCGGCACCCTGGTCGACCTGCCGGTGACCTACCTGACCAGCTTCTATCTGCCAAGCAGCGATCAGCGCGACGCTGTCGAACTGGCGCGGGCCTTCCCGACAGTCACCCTGCTGCCGGTGGACGTTCTGCTGACTCAGCTGCGCAGCATCCTCGACCAGGTGACCCTGGCGGTGGAGTACGTGCTGGTGTTCGTCCTCGCCGCCGGGTTCGCCGTGCTCTTCGCCGGCCTGCAGGCGACCCTCGACGAGCGCCTGCGCCAGGGGGCCCTGCTGCGGGCGCTGGGTGCAGAGCGCGACCTTCTCCAGCGTACCCGGCGCAGCGAATTCGCCCTGCTCGGTGCGGTCAGCGGACTGCTGGCAGCACTGGGTTGCGAGCTGATCAGCTACCTGCTCTACAGCCTGGTCTTCGACCTGCCCTGGCGACCGCATCCGTGGTTGCTCACGGTACCATTGCTCGGCGCCCTTCTGGTTGGCGGTGCCGGGTTGTTCGGCACGCGCAAGGCACTGACCCTGAGCCCGCTGCGCCTGCTGCGGGAAGGCTGATAGACTCGCCTTCCTCTCCAGCCGCAGTCGGGAAATCTGCATCCCCATGAGTCGCTACCGTCCGCCGCGTACCGCCGGCACCCCGCTGATCACCCCCGAAGGCGAAGCACGCCTGCGCGCCGAACTGCACGAGCTGTGGAACGTGCGCCGGCCCCAGGTGACCCAGGCGGTGAGCGAAGCCGCGGCCCTCGGTGACCGCTCGGAGAACGCCGAGTACATCTACGGCAAGAAGATGCTGCGCGAGATCGACAGCCGGGTGCGCTTCCTGCGCAAGCGCCTGGAAAACCTCAAGGTGGTACGCGAGCGCCCCAGCGATCCGAACAAGGTCTATTTCGGCGCCTGGGTGACCCTCGAGGACGAAGACGGCGAGCAGGCCCGCTACCGCATCGTCGGCCCGGACGAGCTGGACCTGCGCAACAACCAGATCAGCATCGACTCGCCCCTCGCCCGCGCGCTGGTGGGCAAGGAGCTGGACGCCGAAGTCATGGTGCGCTCGCCCTCCGGTGAGAAGCTCTGGTTCGTGATCGAAATCGAGTACCCGGCAGCCTGATCCGCTTCCGCCTACTCACTGGATCCCCGCATTCGCGGGGATGGAGAGAAGGGGACGGCGGATGGCGTCTTCCCCGCGAACGCGGGGACCCAGCAGCGCTTGAAGAAGCGCTCAGAGCGCGGGCGGACGGCGAGTGATCAGGCCCTGGCGAGCGACGCGAGTGAGTTCGTGGACCAGCGATTCCAGCGTATCGGCGCTAGGCGCGTGGGCCACGGCGAAGTCGAAGCTGTCGCTGGGGAAGCGGGCGATTTCCTCGAGGTCGCGGGCAAACTGGATGCGGAAGGTCCGCGACCCTTGCCAACGCTTGGGCCAGCCTTCGAGGTAGCGAACCAGGGTCGGTTGATGGTTGCCACTGAGGAGGATGCGCGGGTTGCGCCGCAGCAGTCCGGTAGTGATGGGTGCCAGGCGCACGTGGGGATGGGCACAGTTCATGGTGTCGAGTCTCCGCCTCTGGGTCCTGCTGGACGCGGCGAGAGGCACACCGAACCAGCGCTTTAGCGGTATTTCGATGCCTCGTACGAGCCATCCGCGCCCCGCAAGTTGCTACTTAAATCGGCGCTGTGCGGCATCCTAGAGAAGCCCCGGCGATACTGTCAAGGCGACCTCCGGACGATGAGATTCCTATCATGAGCACCCCGCCGCTGCGCCTGTTCTTCGCATTGCCCTGCCCCGATGCCGTTCGCGTCCCGCTGTGCGCCTGGCGGGAGAAGCTCGTCATCGACGGCCAACCCGTGGCCGCCGCCAACCTTCACCTAACCCTGGTGTTCCTGGGCGCAGTCCCACGGGCGCGCAAGGCCGAACTACTGGCGCTCGGCGCGAGCATGCCGCGCACACCTTTCGAGCTGCACCTCGACAACCTGTTGCTATGGCGCAACGGCATTCTTCACTTGGCGCCCAGCACGCTACCCGAGGCCTTGCCCAGCCTCGTCCATTCCCTGCGCGAGGCCCTGCAAGCGTGCCAGTTCGAGGTCGAGCATCGGACGTTCCGCGCGCATCTGACGCTGGCACGGCATTGCCGCCGGCTGCCCGATGCGACCGCCGACTTCGCCTGGCCAGCCCGCGAGCTGGTGCTCTACAGCTCGGAGAACGGCCCCCACGGCACTCACTATCACGCCATAGGTCGCTGGCCGCTGGATGGCGAAGAAGTCAGCCGCGCTCCCGCTGCGCCCACGCCGTAGCGAAATCGAGGAAGCGCCGCAGCCCTGTGGTGGGGTACTTGTCGACGTGCAGCGCGCGGAAGAAGGTCCGCCGCAGCGGCCCCAGCGGATTGTCCAGGACGACCAGTTCGCCACGCTGCAACTCGTTCGCCACCACTCGCTGCGACAAGCAGCTGATGCCGACGCCGTTGCCGACCAGATGCTTGATCGCCTCGGCATTACTGACCTCCAGCGGTGCCTGCAGGCTGCCCAGTCGCGGCAGCACCTGCTGCTCGAAAGTCACCCGCGTCCCGGAACCCGCCTCCCGGAGAATCCAGCGCGCCGAAGCCAGTTGCTCGAGACTCACCCGTTTCTCGCCGACTAGTGCATGCCCAGGCGCGGCAACCAGCAACAGTTCATCTTCCACCCAGGGCAACAGCTGCACCTGCGGATGCTGGATCGGCGCTTCGATGAAAGCGACGTCAAGACGAAACTCGCAGAGTGCCGCGAGGATTTCGCAGCTGTTCGCCACCTGCAGTTGCAGGCGACTGTCCGGTAACTCGGCGAGGAAGCCCGACATGAGCTGGGGCAGCAGGTAACCGCCGATGCTACGACTTGCCCCCAGGGCCAACTGGACCGGCGCCTGCTGGAACAGCCCCTCCAGCTCATACCCCTGCGCCAGTAGCGCGCATGCCTTGGGATAAAGGGCGCGGCCGTTGTCGTTGAGCGCGAGGCGCTTGCCGCTGCGGTCGAACAGACGCGTCTGCAGGGTGCGCTCCAGCTCCTGCAGTGCCTGGCTGGCTGCCGATTGCGACAGCGCGATGGCCGACGCGGCCTGGGTCACGTTGCCGTGCTCGGCGATGGCGGTGAAGGTTGCAAGCTGGCGGAGGGTGATACGTGGGCCCATATCGGTAAAACCGTTTGATCCAATAAGAACAATCCGTTTTTACACTAAGAGTCCAGCGCGCACCATGACAACACCTTACACAAGGAGCCTGTCATGCCCGCCCTCTTGCGCCGCCTTCCCTACCTGCTTCCCGGTGCCCTGCTCTGTCTCGCGATCGCCGGCGTCTCGCGCCTGCTGGTCGAGATTCCCGCCCTTGGGCATCTGGGCCTGGGCAGTCTCACCGTGGCCATTCTGCTCGGCCTGCTTCTGGGCAATCTCGGCGCTGCCCGCTTTGGCGGCCTGCGCCCGGGTGTCGAGCTGTCGCGCCAGCAACTGCTGCGCCTGGGCGTGGTGCTCTACGGCCTGCGCCTGACCTTCCAGGACATCGCCGCACTCGGCCCGGCTGCACTGGTGATCGACGTACTGATGGTCGGCAGCACCCTGTGCGCCGCCTGGTGGCTTGGCGTGCGCTGGTTGAAGCTGCCGCGCGAGAGCGCCCTGCTGATCGGCGCGGGTAGTGCGATTTGCGGCGCCGCCGCGGTGATGGCGAGCAGCCCGGTGCTGCGTGCCCGCGCCGAGCATACGGCTGTCGCGGTGGCGACAGTGGTGCTGTTCGGCACCCTGGCGATGCTGCTGCACCCACTGATCTTCGCCCACCTGCCGCACCTGTTCGGCAGCAGCAAGGCCTTCGGCATCTTCACCGGCTCGACCATCCATGAAGTGGCACAGGTGGTCGCTGCAGGCCGCGCCATGGACCCGGCCGCCGCCGATGCCGCACTGATCAGCAAGATGTTGCGGGTTCTGCTGCTGGCACCTGCGCTGCTCTGCCTGGGCCGTTTCGGCGCCAGCGAGGGAGCGCAGGAAGGCAAGCGTCGACTGCATATCCCCGGCTTCGCAGTAGCCTTCCTCGTCGTAACCGGCATTCGTTCGCTGGGCCTGGTGCCGCACAGCTGGCTGGCACCGCTGCAACAACTGGATGATGTGCTGCTGGGCATGGCCATGGCCGCCCTGGGCCTGGCCACCCGCCTCGGCGACCTGCGCCGCGAAGGCCCGAAACCGCTCCTGCTGGGTGCCGGCCTGTTCGTCTTCCTGCTGGTCGGCGGCGGCCTGATCAACAGCGGCGTGCAACACCTGCTGGGCTGAAGCGGCACAAATGAAAAGGGGCGGATGCCATTGGCATCCGCCCCTTTTTCGTTACGGCCTGGCGATCAGCTGGAGAGCTTGCGATCCAGGGAGAACGGGCCCGCGCCGCTGATCAGGATGGCTACGCTGATCATGATCAGAGTGAAGGCGTATTCGAAGCCGTTGGCAGTGATGAAGAAGCCGTTGGCGAAGTGCACGCTGAACACGGCCACCAGCATGGCTACGATCAGCGGCAGGCTGGCCAGGCGCACCAGCAGGCCGAGAACCAGGGCCAGGCCACCGAAGAATTCGGCGCTGCCGGCCAGGGTGGCCATCAGGTAGCCAGGGGTCACGCCGAGGGATTCCAGCCATCCCGCCATCCCTTGCAGGCCAGGGCCACCGAACAGGCCGAAGAGCTTCTGCGAACCGTGGGCCATGAAGGTCAGGCCGGTGGTGATGCGCAGAACGGCCAGGCCGGCGCCAGCATTGGTGGACATAAGGGATTTGAGCAGTGCGTTCATGGCGAATCCTTGTGCAGAGGAAGTGGGTTGAGCAACTGCAGTTGCTTGAGAACCAATATAGCCCATTAATTTGATATAAAAAGCGCAAAATAACGCTTAAATTAATCAAATAAATGGATCACTTCCGCGCCACCTTCTGGCTGGATTCCAGGCCGTCCCGCTCGCGCTGGTACGCCAGGTAGTACTTGTTGATGCTGCTGACGTAGTTCACCACGCCCATGCCGAGCTGGTCGGCGGCCACCCGCTCCACCTGGAAGAACCAGCGGTTAGGGTCCAGACCGCGGCGCCGCGCCTCGGCGCGCAGGCTCTGCACGCGCTCGGCGCCGACGTTGTAGGCGGCGAGGATGAAGGCCAGGCGCTCGCGGTCGTCCATGCGCGGGCTGTTGAAGTAGTCGCGGCGCAGCATGGCCATGTACTTGCTGGCCGCCTGTACGTTGCCCTCCTTGCCCTGGATCGATCCAACGCCGACGCTGCGCGCCGCCGCCGGCGTCACCTGCATCAGGCCGGTAGCGCCAGAGGAGCCGCGGGCATCCGCATTCAGGTTGGATTCCTTGAAGGCCATGGCCGCTAGAGCCAGCCAGTCAAGGCGATACTGCTCGGCGTAGCGCTGCAGGGTCGGGCGCACCGCCTCGAGCTTCTTGCGATCGCCCTTCTCCAGCGGATTGCGCACCTGGTAGGCGTTTCTATAGAGGCGCTGGAAGGTGCCGTCCTGATCCGCAGGGGCGTGATAGTCCTTGAGGAAGCGATCCACGCTGGCGTGCAGCATGGGCGCATCGCGGCGCACGTACCAGGTCATGCTCTGGCGGTTGTCCAGCACCAGGTGGCGATCGACGCGAATGCCGCGGAACACCTTGGCCCAGCGCTCGGCAATCGGCTGCTCGACCACGGTGAACGGATAGATACCGGCCTGGACCATCTCCAGCACGTCTTCCACCGCCAGCGACGGATCGACCCAGTCGATGGACAGCGCCGGCAGATGCCGCTGCGCCAGGCGCTCGTTGACCTGGCGGACGGCATCGCCGGCAGCGCTGCCGGCGGGCAAGGCGATGTGCTTGCCCGCCAGTTGTTCGAGGTGCGCATAGCGCCGGCTGCCCTGGCGCGAAACCAGCACCAGCGGCACGTCCTCGCGCCAGGGCAGGCTGGCGCTGACGTTCTGCCCGTCACGGGCACCCAGCACTTCGCCCGGCGCAATCAGGTCGCCTTCGCCGCGCTGCAACGCGGTCAGCAGCTGGTCCTTGGCCTTGGGCACGATTTTCAAGGTCAGCGGGCGACGGCCGGGGGCGGTGTCGTTGAGGTATTGCTCGAAGGCGCGCAGGCGGTTGTATTCGATGCCGATCGACTGGCCCTTGATCTCGCCGGAGCTGTTGCGGCTCTGGTTGACCAGCACGCGCAGCACGCCGCTGTTGCGGATGTCGGCCAGGTCGCGGCTGTCGCCGGTCTCCTGCGGCCAGTTGTCCGGCTGGCTGGTCAGGCGCGCCGAGGCCTGCTGCGGCAAGGCCGCCAACAGGCATAGCAGAAGCAAGAACAGTCGCGTCATCCAGGTCTCCAGGGGTCGGTCCATCGCCAGCGGCTCACTCAGAGCGCGGCCGCTTCCGCAAGTTCCCGGCCGTGGAAAAAGGGGCGCGAGATTCTCACAGGAAGGCGTGGCTGCCAACCCAAAATTCCCGAAGCACTTTTAGAAGTGCATTTAACTCTCTGTCTTTTAAGGTTTTATTAGGGAAAACACGGGCTCTGCTATGCTGCCGCCCCTAAAGGGAAGGAAAAATGCAACTGATCGACATCGGCGTCAACCTCAATCACCCCAGTTTTGCCAGCCAACGTGAGGCCGTTCTCGAACGCGCCTATGCCGCCGGCGTCTGCCAACTGGTCCTGACCGGCACCAACCTCGACGAGAGCGAAGCGGCACTGCGCCTGTGCCAGGAGCTGGATGAGGGCAATCGCCTGTTCAGCACCGCCGGCGTGCACCCGCACGATGCCAGCCAGTGGAACAGCGCCAGCGCCGCAGCCCTGCGCGGCTTATTAAAGGAAGAGCGCGTGCGCGCGGTGGGTGAATGCGGCCTCGACTTCAACCGGGACTTCTCGCCACGTCCGCAACAGGAAAAAGCCTTCGAGGAGCAACTGGCGCTGGCCGTCGAGCTGCAGCGCCCGGTGTTCATCCATGAGCGCGATGCCGGCGAGCGCCTGCTGGCCATCGTCAAGGAATTCCGCGACCGCCTGCCCGCAGCAGTGGTGCACTGCTTTACCGGCGAACGGCGCACGCTCTACGGCTACCTCGACCTCGACCTGCATATCGGCATCACCGGCTGGATCTGCGACGAGCGCCGCGGCATCCACCTCCAAGAGCTGGTGCGCGAGATTCCCCGCGGCCGCCTGATGCTGGAAAGCGATGCCCCCTACCTGCTGCCACGCACCCTGCGGCCCAAGCCGAAGCACGGCCACAACGAGCCGGCCTTCCTGCCCGAAGTGCTGCGCTGCGTGGCCCAGCACCGTGGCGAAAGCGAAGTCGATCTGGCCGAGCACAGCACCGCCAGCGCCCGCCAGTTCTTTGGTCTGCCGCCGTTGGACGCCTGAGGCGCAATGCCCCTAAAGAATGTCCGGAATGCGCCGCTAACTTCTGAGGCGGGGCAGCCTTGATCCGCATCAAGGCTGCGCCCTTCTCTTCCATGAAGAATGAAGGCCACAAGCCATCATTCCAACGACAAGAAGCATTCCATGGGCGCCTGGATCCGCGATATCTCTCTGAAGTACAAGTTCTGGGCCGTGAACGCGGTCGCCTTCTTCACCACCCTGCTGCTGGTGTTGTTCGCCATGCACCAGGAGTTGGACGCCCGCAATCAGGCGGCGCGCCAAGCCGCCGAGAGCCAGGCGCACCTGCTGCAGAACTGGCCTGCCGGCGCGCCGCTGCCGGGCAGCGATAGCCTCGTTGGCTTCACTGCCGGCAGCGCGCCGCAGGTTTCCGGTCTAGACGGCCAAGCCCTGGCCCATGCCAACGGCTGGGTCGACCTGGGCGGCGCGTCCAGCCGCCTTGGACCGCTCGCCGGTGCCTGGGTGCAGGACCTCGGCAACGGCCAGCGCGTCGCAGTACTGGCCCCTGGCGCTGATCTCTGGACGGTCTTCACCGAACGCGCACCGGCCTATGCCCTGGCAGTGGCGGTGCTGATGCTGGTCCTGCTCGCCGCTTCGCAATTGCTGATCCGCTTCATCCTTACCCACCTGCTGAAGCTGCGCGACGTGATGCTGCATGTCGAACGCAGCGGCGATCTCTCCGCCCGCGTGCCGCTCGACAGCCGTGATGAGGTCGGGCAGATGGCCAACGCCTTCAACGCCATGCAGGCCGGCTACCAGCGCGTGGTCAGCACCGTGGCCCAGGCCGCCAGCCGTCTCGACGAAGGCGCGCGCACCCTCGCCTCGAGCATGGGCCAGGTCCGCCAGGGCATGCTCGGCCAGCAGAGCGAGACGGACCAGGCGGCCACCGCGATCAACGAGATGTCCACCACCGTGCACCACATCGCCCAGCACACTGCCGACACCCGCGACAAATCGCAGGAGGCCGATCGCCTGGCCGGCATCGGCCAGCAGGTGGTCGGCCGCGTCGGCGATTCCATTTCCGGGCTGTCTCAGGGAGTGCAGCAGACCGCCGAGATGATCCAGCAACTGGCCCAGGACAGCCAGAAGATCAGCAGCGTGGTCAGCGTGATTCACGGCATCGCCGAGCAGACCAACCTGCTGGCGCTCAACGCCGCTATCGAAGCGGCCCGCGCGGGCGAGATGGGTCGCGGTTTTGCTGTGGTCGCCGACGAGGTGCGCAACCTGGCCAAGCGCGTGCAGGACTCCACCGACGAGATCACCCAGATGATCAACGCCCTGCAGTCCGGCACCCGCGACGCCGTGGAATTCATGCAGGAAAGTTCGTTCAAGGCCGACGGCTGCGTCGAGCAGGCCCAGGAAGCCGGCGAAGCCCTCGCGGCGATCGCTGGCGCGGTGGCTGCCATGCGCGAGAGCAACACGCAGATCGCCGTCGCCGCCGAACAGCAGAGCCAGGTCGCCGAGGAAATGACCCGCTCGGTGGTGGGCATCCGCGACGTCACCGAGCTGACCGTGAAACAGACGGTGGATTCGGCCGGCACCAGTCACGAACTGGCCGAGCTGGCCGGCGAGTTGAGCCGGGCTATCGGCCAACTGCGCCTTTGACCCAACCGGGGCCCGGCAATGTCCGGGCCCCGTCGTTTCAGGCTATCGCCGCCATAGCCACTGCCCACTCGCCGCCATCCGGCGCCAGGCCTAGACTCCCGGCATCGACCCGATGACTGGAAAAGGAGTCCGCCCATGGGCAAGCGTCAACCCAATCTCTTCACCTGGCAGTGGCAGGGCTACGCCAACTATCACCGCAACGGCACCAACCTGGCGCTGCATCTGGTGGCGATTCCGCTGTTCATAGTCGCCGCGCTGGTCCTGCTCGACGGCCTGCTGAGCCTGAGCCTGGGCAGCATCCTGCTCGGGGTGATTGGCATGGTCGCCTCGCTGGCCATCCAGGGCCGCGGGCACAAGCTGGAAGAGCAGG
This sequence comes from Pseudomonas knackmussii B13, assembly GCF_000689415.1. Lineage (NCBI taxonomy): Bacteria > Pseudomonadati > Pseudomonadota > Gammaproteobacteria > Pseudomonadales > Pseudomonadaceae > Pseudomonas > Pseudomonas knackmussii. The sequence goes on from NZ_HG322950.1 coordinate 3,857,474, forward strand.
CTCCGGAGCCCTTCATCGACCGCCAGGACGCCATCGGCCGGCTGCTCGCCGAACAGTTCGTCACCTTCCCGCGCTTCGTCCTCAGCGGTGCCTGGTGGCGTGCCTGGCGCAATCGCCGGCGCTGAGCCGCCTCAGCCGAAGATGGTCGCGGTCTGCCGGGAGATGGCGATCAGCTGGCCGTCCGTGCTCCAGCACTGCGCGGCTATGTGGCCATAGCCGTCGCTTGCGTGCTCGATGGTCGCCAGGTAGCGGCACCAGCCGTTGGCCGGCATTGCCGGTTGCGGCTGGACGAACTCGATGGTCCAGGTCAGCGAGCTGGACGGCGCCGGTGTCTGCAGGTGCGGCAGGGTCGCCGGCGGCCAGGCATCGATCAGCGCCAATAGGTGCGAGACCTCCATCGGCTCCTCCCCTACCCCGCTGCCACGGAAACGCATCCAGCCGCCCATCTCGCGTTCGCGGCTGGACGAGAACGGCATGTGCCCCACCGCCCAGCGCATGGCGATGTGCTGGGTGAAAGCCGGCATGATCTTGCGGATGTAGGGCAGTTCCTGGCAGTCATCCACCGCCTTGAAGGCCGGTGCCGGCAGCGCGCCCATTTGCACGGAAGACTCGCGCGGCAGACCGAAGCTGGCCTGGGCCAGGGTCACCACCTGGCCATTCTGCACGCCGCGGCAGAACACCTGGCTCACCGCCTTGCCTTCGCGCAGTACCTCGGCCTCGAAGCTCACCGGCACCTCCGGCTCCACCGGCCCGACGAAGGTGAGCGCCAGCGAGCGCAACGGACGCCCCGGCTCGGTCACCGCTTGCAGCGCCTCGTAGGCCATGGCGGCAACCAGGCCGCCGAAGCTGGCGCGGCCCTGCCCCCAGAGCGCGGGAATGACCACTTCGCGCGGCGAGGTGCGCACGGCCTGGATGAGTTCGGGAAAGGTCATGGCGCCTCCTGCTGAAATATTCCGGAGGCCGATCTTAGGCGAGTGCGGGGGCGCATGAGCAACCAACCATAGGGCTGATCGGACAATCAATCGGGCGACGAATGTCAGGGCATAGGCGGCGACGCCATGGGTATCGCTCAAGCCGCCGACACTGTAGGAGCGGACCTTGTCCGCGAATCGCGGGCATGGCCCGCTCCTACAGGGGCGTTGGTGTGGGGATTTTCGCGGATGAGATCCGCTCCTACGCGGAACCCGTCAAACCTTGCGCAGCGCCTTCTGCAGCACTTCCAGCGCCTCGTCGGCGTCCCGCTCGGCGAGGTCGTGGCGGGCGTTCCAGTGTGGCTGCAGAGGCATCAAGTCGAGTTCGCGCTCGCTGCGGATCAGCCACTGCTCGTAGTCGTGCCAGACACCCAGGGCATCCTGGGCCGTCTTTAGCGGCCCGAGTACCTGCCGGGGCAATGGCGACTCCTTGGGATAGGCCTCCAGCGCATAGCGCACCCGCTTGATCAGCAGGCGCAGGCGATGGCGGTCGTGCGCCGGGTCATCCAGTGCCTTGAGCAGCACGCGCCATTGCTTGCGCAGGCGCTTGCTGACCTTGGCATGCAGTCCGTCGAGCACGCCGTGGCGGTCGGCGGTGCGCCAGAGCATCGGCCAGCCGTCGAGCAGGCGCAGCAGGCGCTCCCATTGCGGGCTGGCGAGCAGCGCGACATAGCCCGTGGTGAGCGCCGGACGGCGCAGGTCGGCGGCATGCTCCAGGCCCTCGGCGGTCAGCACCGGCAGCAACACTTCGAGATCGCGCAGCGGCCCGCTGAGGCGACCGACCTCGCCCAACGAAGCCTCTACCTCGTCGATGCCCGGCATGCCCTGCAACGGATGCAACAGGCTGCGCAGGCGGCGCACGGCGATGCGCAGGTCGTGCAGCGCCTCGCTGTCGACAGCCGCGCGCAAGCGTTCGGAGGCGCTGAACAGGGCGACCTCCTGCTCGATGACATGACTGATCAGGTAATCACTGAAGGAGGACACGGCAGACTCCCGGCGGCTCGGTTTAATGAGGGTAGGCGACGGCACGGCAAGCGCCACCCCGGCGCTGCCCGCTCAGCGCCAGCGGAACCAAGGCAGGCTGCGCCGCAGGCGGGCCAGGCGCGAGCGCAGCTCGCCGGGGGCGGAGGCCGCGTTTCCGTAGCGCTGGCGTTCGAAGGCATCGACGAAGGCACCGATGTCCGCTGCCTGTGTCGGCAACTGGCGCATCGCTCGCTCGGCGAAAGCGCGCGGCCCTTCCCCTGCGATTCGCTGCAGCCCCTGCGTGGCCAGTAGTTGCTCGAAGCGGGCGAACTGTCGCAGGTGCGGGTCACGTGCATGGCGCCAGGGTTTGAACAGCCAGAGCGCGAGCAGCGCCAGCAGAACGCCGCAGCCGCCGACCAGGGCGATGCCGATCCACACCGTGTCGAGCGTGCCGAACCAGCGCTGGAGCATCCGCGACTGCTGCTCGCCCTGGTAGCCCAGCACCCAGCGCTGCCAGTCGTAATTGAGGTTGTCCCAGCTCAGGCGCAGCTGGTTGAGCAGGCCGAAACCGCGGTAGCGCACCAGGGAGAATGGGGAGTCGGAGAGGAAGCTGCCCTCCTCCGCCATAGCGTCCTGCAAACCGCGTTCGATACGCGAAGGCGCGACCTGGAAGGTCGGATCGACGGTGCGCCAGCCCTTGCCGGCCTGCCAGTACTCGACCCAGGCGTGGGCGTCGAACTGATGCACCAGCAGGTAGTCGCCGCCCGGATTCAGTTCGCCGCCCTGGTAGCCGGTCACCACCCGCGCGGGGATGCCGGCTGCGCGCAGCACGAAGGTCATGGCGCCGGCGTAGTGCTCGCAGAAGCCGCGGCGGGTATCGAAGAGGAAGCCGTCGATGCGCTGCTCACCGGTCGCAGGCGGCCGCAGGGTGTATGCGTAGGGCTGGTCGTGGAAGTGCCGCAGGACAGCCTGCACCAGTTGCTCCGGCTGCGGGTAGCGATCGCGTAGCTCCTGCACCCAGGCGCGCGTGCGGGGGTTGCCGCGCGCCGGCAGTTGCAAGTCGCGACGCAGGCTCGTGGCGCTGCTGTTCGGCTCGCGCAGGGCCTGCGGCCAGGAGACCACGCGGTACATCAGGACTTCCTGCACCGGGCCCTTGCGCTCCAGGCGGAAGTCGCTCATCAGCCGCGCATCACCGGGCCCGTCGCCGATCACGTCGAGGCCGAACAGCCAGGACCGGGCGCTGGGTTGCATGATCACCTGGTAATTCAACGACGGGCCTTGGCGGGTCCATTGCGGCGGGGCATCGGACTGCGCGCGCCAGCTCTGGGTCCAGCGCTCGCCGTCGAAACTCTCCAGGGTCAGGGCGCGCCAGTAGAGCTGGTCCTGCGGCGGTGGCGGGCCATCGAACTTGACGCGGAACGCCAGGTCGGCCGACTGGCTGAGCTCGACGAAGTCCCCCGGCGCCATCGAGTCGCTGAGCCCGGTGCTGGCCCGCGCGCCCGGCAGCGGCAGCGACCACAGCGGCCCCATGCGCGGGAACAGCAGAAACAGCAACAGCATCAACGGAATGGCCTGGGCGAGCAGCCCGGCGGCCAATCTGAGCGTCCGCCAGGGACCTTCGGCGAAGCTGCTCTGTTGCAGGCCGATCAGCGCCGCCAACAGCGCTGTCACCGGCAGCAGGCTGAACAACGCCGCCACCATGCTGGCGTCGAACAGGTAGCTGGTGGCCACGGCGAAGAAGCCAAGCAGGATCATCACCAGTGCATCACGGCGGGTCTTGAGCTCCACCAGCTTGATGACGAAAGCGGCGATCAGCAGCACCACGCCAGCATCCAGGCCGATCAGCGAGCCGCGCGACAGCCAGACCCCAGCCGCCGCAGCCACGACCAGCGCCATCTTGGCGATGCCGTTGGGATAGTTCGCACGCATCCGGTAGACCTGCACGCGCCAGGCCGCGCAGCCCAGCCAGAAGCCCACCACCCACATCGGCAGATGCTGCAGGTGCGGCAGTATCACCAGCGCCTGCGCCACCAGCAGCCAGGTCAGGGCGATGCGCGGCAGCGGCTGGCGATTCATTCGCCGCTCCCGAACAGCGCCAGCTCGCGCAGGCAGGCGCCGCGATGGGCATCGCCGCTGGCCACCGGCAGCAGCACGCCGGGCAGGCGCAGGCCGAACGGCTGGCCGCGCATGGACAGCTGCAGAACCCAGTGACAGAGGCAGGACAGGCGCGTCTCGACGTCACCGCCGAGCAGGTTGAAGTCGAGCCACAGGTTGCGCCCGGTCAGCGCGGAGAAGTCCTTCACCAGCAATCCCTGGCCGCGCGAATAGGCCTTCCAGTGCAGGCGCCGGCGCGAGTCGCCAGGCTGGTAGGGGCGCAGTCCCTGGAAGTCGTCGACGCCGCGGCCGCTGGCGCGCAACCCTTCCTCCTCATCCTCCGAGCGACCGCCCTCCAGCGGCAGGTCGGCCGGCAGCGGGCGTGGATAGACCAGGCCGGCCTGGGCCAGGTCGAGCCAGCTCCAGGCCACCAGCAGGCCGAGCGGAAAGCGGCTTTCCACCCGCAAGCGCCCCGGCCGTAGCCAACCTCGCCGTTCGGCCGGCAGCGCCAGGACCAGCTCTTCGGCGCCGTTGCCACGGACATCGGCATACATCAGCTCGGTCTCCGACCAGCCGATGCCGATGGCCCGCCGCGAGCGCCCCTCGCCTTCCAGTCGCACGCGGAAGCAGACCTGCTCGCCGACGAACACCGGCATCGCCCCGAGGGCGGTCAGGCGCAGTCCGCCGAGGTTCCGGTAGGTGTGCAGGATCGCGACTATGAATAGCGACAGCAGCAGGAAAGTCAGGCCATAGGCCAGGCTGTTCTGGTAGTTGATCGCGGTGAGCAGCAGGAGCACCAGAGCGATGCCGAAGGCCACGCCCTGGCCAGATGGAATGATGAAGATGCGCCGCTGGTTGAGCTGCAGCGAGGGCGACGGTGGAATGCGCCGGGCGATCCAGCTTTGCCACAGGGGACGGACCTTCACCAGCATCGCGCGCGAACCTCCGTCAAAGCGCCGGGACTTCGCGCTGCAGCCATTGCACCAGGGCGCCGCCGCCGTGTCCGGACGGGTCGGCCTGGTCGCGCAGGCGATGCCCGGCCACCGACGGCAGCACGGCCTGTACGTCCTCGGGAATCGCGTAATCTCGACCGGCGAGCAGTGCCCAGGCGCGTGCCGCTGCAAGCAGCGCCAGGCTGCCCCGCGGCGACAGGCCGAGGGCGAAAGCCGGCTGGCTGCGGGTGGCTTCGGCGAGCCGCAGCACATATTCGACCAGCGCATCGCTGACATGCACGCGCGGTACTTCAGCCTGCAGCGCAGCCAGCTCCTGCGGGGTGAGGATCGGCTTCCAGGCGCGGCAGCAGATCGCGCCGCGCCTCGCCCAGCAGCAGTGCCTTCTCCGCGGCGCGGCCGGGATAGCCCAGCGACAGGCGCATGAGGAAGCGGTCGAGCTGCGACTCCGGCAGGGCGAAGGTGCCGCCCTGGGTGACCGGGTTCTGCGTGGCGATGACGAAGAACGGCTCGGGCAGCGGACGGGTCGCGCCCTCGATGGTCACCTGGCCTTCTTCCATCGCCTCCAGCAGCGCGCTCTGCGCCTTGGGCGTAGCGCGGTTGATCTCGTCGGCCAGCACCAGCTCGGCGAAGATCGGCCCGGGGTGGAAGACGAACTGCCCGCTGTCCTTGTCGAACACCGAGGTGCCGAGCACGTCGCCGGGCAACAGGTCGGAAGTGAACTGGATGCGCTGGAAGCTCAGCCCGAGCACCCGCGCGAGCGCGTGGCACAGGGTGGTCTTGCCCATGCCGGGCAGGTCCTCGATGAGCAGGTGACCACGCGCCAGCAGGCAGGTCAGCGCCAGGCGCACCTGCACTTCCTTGCCCAGCAGGATGCCATCGACGGCGTTCAGGCACTTCTCCAGCTTGCTGCGCATCCTCACCTCTCTTGCCCGGGGTAAAACACCGATCCTACCGGCCCGACCGCTCGTGCGGCAGGGGCGACGCGAGAAACTGTGAACGGCCGCCTCAACTGGCCAGCAGACGCTCGACCAGCCAGCGCGCCGCCGGCCCCAACGGGCGATGCCGCGACCAGACCACATCGACCGCCACGCTGCGCGGCCAACCCGGCACCTGCAACTGCTGCAGGCGGCCGCGGGCGAAGCGCTGGTCCATCCAGGTCGGCAGCTCCACCCAGCCGAAACCGAGCACCGCCATGTCGAGCAGCAGCAGGTAGGTCGGCGCCGACCAGAAGCGTCCGCCCAGCGGCGGCGCGGCATCGTCGATGAAGGTGTTCAGGCGCAGGTTGCGCCAGGCCAGCAGGTCGCTGCGCTCGACCTTCTCCAGTTGCGCAAGCGGGTGCTCGCGGCTGACGAAGAGGCCGAACTCGGCGCACTCGCCCAGGGTGGCCGAGCCGATGTCCGGCGGATAGTTGGGCTGCGCGGCGAGCAGCCCGAGCACCGCGCGGCCCTGGCCGACCAGGTCGATGACGTCGCCATGCTCGGCGATCAACCACTCGAATTCCATGTCGGGGAAGTGCCGGTCGATCTCCGCCAGGCGCTTCTCGAAGGGCTCGGACTGGTAGGTATCGGACATCGCCAGGGTCAGGCGCGGCTCAAGGCCCGCGGACAGTTGCCCGGCCAGCTGGCCGAGGCGGTCATTGGCCATCAGCACTTCCTCGACGCGCCCGAGCAGCGCCTTGCCGGCTTCGGTCAGCTTCGGCTGGCGCGCCGAGCGGTCGAACAGCTCCAGGCCGAGGTCGATTTCCAGGCGCGCGATGGCTTCGCTGACCGTTGACTGGCTCTTGCCCAGTTTACGTGCGGCCGCGCTGAAGGAACCGAGGCAGGCGGCCTCGGCAAATGCCTGGAGGGATTCGGGGGAGTATTGCATCTGGCGCCTCATCCATCGGTTTTACCGATGCTAGCCAACTTCGAAGTCACCCTTCAACCGATGAGAATAGCCGCCATTCGGCCCACTTGGGCCCACTGCCCGGAGAACACCCATGAGTCCGCAAAAGACCCTGAAGGAACGGTTGTTCCATGCCTTGCTCTTCGAATTCATCGCCCTCGCCATCTGCGCGCCGACCCTCGCCTGGATCATGGACCAGCCGCTGGCGCACATGGGTGTGCTGACGCTGATGTTCTCGCTGGTCGCCACCCTCTGGAACATGGTCTACAACGCGCTGTTCGACCGCGTGCAACGCCGCCTGGCCTTCGTCCGCACGCTGCCAGTGCGCATCCTCCACGCGTCGCTGTTCGAGGCTGGGCTGGTGGTCATGCTGGTGCCGCTGGCGGCCTGGTGGCTGAACGTCGGCCTGCTGGAAGCCTTCATCCTCGATATCGGCCTGCTGCTGTTCTTCCTGCCCTACACCGTGGTCTTCAACTGGGTGTACGACACACTGCGCGGACGCTGGATCGAGCGGCCGCGCGAAGCACTGGCCCGCTGAGCCGGAGCCCCCTGTAGGAGCGAGCTTGCTCGCGAACCTGCTCCGCAGCGGGGCCATTCGCGAGCAAGCTCGCTCCTACGAAAAGCCACGCAAAGAAAAAGGCGGAGCAGGTCACCCTGCTCCGCCTTTTTTCGTTCCCGGGGCGATCAGCCCAGGGACGCGACGATCGAGGTCAGCGCAGCGGCCGGGTCGGCGGCCTGGCTGATCGGGCGGCCGATCACCAGGTAGTCGGAGCCGGCGTCCAGCGCCTGGCGCGGGGTGAGGATGCGGCGCTGGTCGTCCTGGGCGCTGCCGGCCGGGCGGATGCCGGGGGTGACGAGCTGCAGGGCCTGGTGCGCGGCTTTCAGCGCCGGCGCTTCCTGGGCCGAGCAGACCAGGCCGTCGAGGCCGGCCTTCTCCGCCAGGGCAGCCAGGCGCAGCACCTGCTCCTGCGGCTCGACGTCCAGGCCGATGCCGGCCAGGTCCTCGCGCTCCATGCTGGTCAGCACGGTCACGCCGATCAGCAGCGGCTTGGCGCCGTTCAGGCCGTCCAGGGTCTCGCGGCAGGCCGCCATCATGCGCAGGCCACCGGAGCAGTGCACGTTGACCATCCACACGCCCATCTCGGCGGCGGCCTTCACGGCCATCGCGGTAGTGTTGGGGATGTCATGGAATTTCAGGTCGAGGAACACCTCGAAGCCCTTGGCCGCCAGGGTCTCGACGATCGCCGGGCCGCAACGGGTGAAGAGTTCCTTGCCGACCTTGACCCGGCACAGTTTCGGGTCGAGCTGTTCGGCCAGCGCCAGGGCGGCCTCGCGGGTGGGGAAATCCAGGGCGACGATGATCGGGGACTGGCAGGCGGACATGGGTTCTCTCGCGGGGGGAATCGAAAAACGCCGCGCATTGTCGCAGAAAGCGCGCCCGCCGGCAGCTTCCGGCGACGCCCTGCCCGCCTCAGCCGCCGAACAGCCAGGTGTGCAGCAGGCGCCCCGGCATCAGCGCGAAGCTGCCGGCGATCAGCAGCCCGCCGACGTACAGGCCGATCATGTTGCCGCGATGGGTGCGGATATCGCCGCAACGCGCCGCCAGCCAGGCGGCCGGCACGCTGTAGAGGGTGACCAGGCTGAACAGATGAATGAAGCCGAAGTGCCCCAGCACCTGCGGCCCGACATGCGCCGGCATGGCCAGGGTGATCAGCCCGGTGGCCAGCATCAGCAGCAGGTAGCAGCGCCCCAGCGCCTTGTGCAGTGGCGTGCCCTTGCGCCGCACGAGCAAGTAGGTGCCCAGCGCGAAGGCCGGCAACACGGTGGCGAGATGGGCATAGGCCAGACCCAGGTAGCTCATGGCAGCTCCAGGTGAACGGAAGCCCCAGAGCATGGCCCGGTGCCGGCCGGGCCGCTAGGGTCAGACCGTCAGGCGTTCGCGCAGGCGGCCGAGCATGCCCAGCAGGCTGCCGACCTTCTCCCGCTCGCGTTCCTCGCGCGGCGTTTCGGCCAGGCGCGCCACCCGCTGCTGCGGTTGCGCGCGCCAGAGCAGAGCCTGCTCGGCGGCGGCCTTAAGGCCCTTCTCGAACAGCCCGCGGCGGATCGGCTTGGGCAGGTAGCGGAAGATCTGCGCCTGGTTGATCAGCGCCAGCAGGTCCTGGGTGTCGCGGAACGGCGTGACCACCAGGCTGAGCAGGCGCGGATGGGCCTGGGCGAGGGACTTGAGCAGCGGCGCGGTATCTTCCCCGGCCAGTTTCAGGTCGCTGACCAGCAGGTCGATCGACTCGCTGTTCAGGCAGGCGATGGCTTCCGCGAGCGTCCGCGCGCGGTGCAGGCGATGGCCGCTGGCAGCGCAGAAGTCGCCGACGCACGCCAGAGTGTCGGCGTCCTCGTCCAGCAGCAGCACGTTCAGCGGCGCCGCCGCCCGGCTGATGGCCTGCAGGTCGGTCACCACCGCGCCCTGGCGGCCGGCGATTTCCGCCGCCTGGCGCAGGGTGAAGGCCATTTCCTGCGGGTCCCAGGGCTTGGTCAGGTAGCGGAAGATGCCGCCGCTGTTCAGCGCTTCCACCGCGGCATCCAGGTCAGAATAGCCGGTGAGCAGGATGCGCAGGGTGTCCGGGGCGATCTCGCGGGCCTGGGCCAGCAGTTCGGACCCGGTCATCTGCGGCATGCGCTGGTCGCTGACGATGATCTGCACCGACTCGCTGCGCAGGCGCTCCAGGGCGCGGCGCGGGTCGCTCTCGGTGAGCACTTCGTAGTGCCGGCGGAATTGCATGGCCAGGCTGCGCAGGATGCGCTCCTCGTCGTCGACGAAGAGGATGCGGGTCAGGCCGGAGGGACGGGCCTGGCCGGTCTGCAGCTGGGCCTTGAGCGGCTGGATCATGTCAGGCACTCCGTTTCAGGTCGCGGGCCTGCGCACGTGGCAGGCGGATGAGGAAGCGGGTGCCGCGTCCGGGTTCGGACGCGACGCGAATGCTGCCGCCATGGTCCTGGACGATCTTGTAGCTGATCGACAGGCCCAGGCCGGTGCCCTGCCCCGGCGGCTTGGTGGTGAAGAAGGGGTCGAAGATGCGCTGCATGACCTCGGCGGGCATGCCCTTGCCGTTGTCCTGCACCGAGACGTACACCGAGTCGTCGTCGGCCCAGGTCTTCACGTGGATGTGGCCGAAGCGCTCCATCGCCTGGGCAGCGTTGGTGAACAGGTTGAGCAGCACCTGGTTGATCTGCGAGGGCGCGCAGGCGATGCGCGGCAGCTCGCCGAGCTGGCGGACGATCTCGGCCTTGTCCTTGATGCTGTTGCGGGCGATCAGCAGCGCGCTCTTCACGCACTCGTTGAGATCGACCTCCTCGCTCATGGCGCGGTCCAGGCGGGCGAAGTCCTTCAACCCGCCAACCAGCTCGCCGATCTGTTCGAGGCCGTAGGTGGTGTCGCCGAACAGCTGGTCGAGATCGCCCAGCAGCTCCTCCAGCGGCGCTTCGCGGCGGGCCGTTTCGGCAGCCTGCAGGGCCTGGACCAGCCGCGCTTCGTCGCAGGCCGCATCGTTCAGGCAGTCGACCAGCTGGCTCTGCGACTCGGCCACCTGCAGCAGTGGCAGGATCTGCTCGCGGACCAGTTCGAGGTTGTTGCGCACATAGCCCAGCGGGGTGTTCAGCTCGTGGGCGACGCCGGCGACCATCTGCCCGAGCGAAGCCATCTTCTCCGACTGCACCAGCTGCGCCTGGGATTCCTTGAGGTCGACCAGCGCCTTGCGCAGCACACGGTTGCGCTGGGCGATGCGCGATTCCATGGCCTTCAGCAGGTCGAGCACGGTACCCAGGCCGAGGTAGGCGCCATTGCCGTCGACCAGGATGAAGTCCTCGGTGATCGGGTACTGCAGGCGCGCGGTGATCTCCTGCGCCGCCTCCTCCAGGCTGGACGCCATGCTCACCTGCAGCGGCGCCGCGTTCATCGCATCGCGGATCGGCCGGCGGCCCCAGAGGTCGCGGCCGAAACGCTGCATGAAGATGTCCTGCAGCCTGTAGCGGCTGATCAGGCCGAGCGGCCGGCCCTCGGCGTCGACCACCGGCAGCGAGAGGAAGGCGCGGTGCTCGGCGGTGAGCAGGCGGTCGGCGACGTCGCTGACGCTCATCTCCGGGCGCAACGGCTCGACTTCACGCAACAGGGCGTGCAGGGCGCTGGTGGTCATCGAGGGGGTCCCCTGATTCAAATGCCCGCCAGTGAAGCAGCGCCAGATTGCCAGCATGTGACAGCCGTCGCGGCCAACCCAACTTTCATCGACACGTCATCGCTGCGTAACAATCACCCCGACGCGACGTCTAGCGTTTGAAGAGGAGACCGCTACGGGAGCCGACGCGATGCCGATCCTGCTCGCCAGCCTGGCGCTGGCCTCGCTCATGGGGTTCGCCATCCAGCGTGGCGGCACCTGCCTGGTCGCCGCCGTCGAGGAAGCCGTGCTGCTGCGCCGCTGGACCCGCTTCGCGGCGCTGCTGGAAGCGACGCTGTGGGTCATGGCTGGGATGATCGCCCTGCGCGTCCTCGGCCTGCTGCCGCGCGTGCCCATGGGCTTCGACCTGCACTGGGGCGCAGCGACCGGCGGCATGTTGCTGGGCCTGGGTGCGCTGCTCAACGGCGGCTGCGTGCTCGGCACCATCGCCCGGCTCGGCTCCGGGCAGTGGGCCTGGCTGGGCACGCCGCTGGGCTTCCTCGGCGGTTGCCTGCTCGCCCGGCATTTGGGCGCTTCGGCGGTGGACATGCCAATGGCCCTGCCAACCTGGCTGCAGGACCTGCCGGCCGCCCTGCCGGCGCTGATCCTGCTGCCGCTCGCGCTGCGCGGCGCCTGGATTCTCCGCGACGCCCGGCGCCGCAGCGCCACGCCCTGGTCGGCGCACCTGGCGACACTGGTCATCGCGCTGTGCTTCCTCGGCCTGTTCTGCACGGTCGGTCCCTGGAGCTACACCGACGTGCTCGGCGAACTGGCCGACGGCCGCTTCATGCACCTGGGCATTCGCGGCCTGCTGCTCCCCGCGCTGTTCGGCGGCGCCCTGCTCGGTGGCTGGCTCTCCGGCAACTGGCGGCATCGCTGGCCGCGCGCTTTGGACCTGGCGCGCTGCCTGGCCGGCGGCGCACTCATGGGGGCCGGCGCCAGCCTGGTGCCCGGCGGCAACGACAGCCTGATCCTGTTCGGCATGCCGCTGCTCTGGCCGAACGCCTGGCTGGCCTTCGCCAGCATGTGCCTGAGCATCGCGCTGGCGCTTGGCCTGGTCGTCCTGCTGCGCCGCTCCTGAACGAACCAGGCTTGTGCCGCCGCTGCCCCGACATGAGGCGAAACGGCAGAGAAAAACCAGGTACTCGGCGAAGAACGCCGGCAAATCGTCGAGAAAACGACAGCAACCCGCACTTTGCGACCTGCCTGCCCATGCTGGCACGACGACTGCACGACGCTTGCCGTCGTGTCGTTGACCCTTCAGGGAGAACCCGCATGAGCACGCAACTCAAACCCACCCTAGGCACCCTGCACCTGTGGGGCATCGCCGTCGGCCTGGTGATCTCCGGCGAATACTTCGGCTGGAGCTACGGCTGGGGCGTGGCCGGCACCCTCGGTTTCCTGGTCACCACGCTGCTGGTGGCGACCATGTACACCTGCTTCATCTTTAGCTTCACCGAGCTGACCACCGCCATTCCCCACGCCGGCGGGCCCTTCGCCTACAGCCGCCGCGCCTTCGGCGAGAGAGGCGGGCTGGTGGCCGGGCTGGCCACGCTGATCGAGTTCGTCTTTGCCCCGCCGGCCATCGCCATGGCCATCGGCGCCTACCTCAACGTGCAGTTCCCGGCGCTCGACCCGCGCCACGCGGCGCTGGGCGCCTATGTGGTGTTCATGACGCTGAATATCCTCGGCGTGAGCATCGCCGCGACTTTCGAACTGGTGGTGACCGTGCTCGCGGTGATCGAGCTGCTGGTGTTCATGGGCGTGGTCGCCCCGGGCTTCAGCTTCAGCAACTTCGTGCTCAACGGCTGGGCCGGCTCCCAGGGCTTCAGCGGCGAGGCGGTCGGCGGGATCTTCGCGGCCATTCCCTTCGCCATCTGGTTCTTCCTCGCCATCGAGGGCGCGGCCATGGCCGCCGAGGAAGCCAAGGACCCGAAGAAGACCATTCCCAAGGCCTACGTCAGCGGCATCCTGACCCTGGTGGTACTGGCCATCGGCGTGATGCTGTTCGCTGGCGGCGCCGGTGACTGGAAAGCGCTCTCCGGGATCAACGACCCGCTGCCGCAAGCGATGAAGATGGTGGTGGGCGAGAACTCCGGCTGGCTGCACATGCTGGTGTGGATCGGCCTGTTCGGCCTGGTCGCCAGCTTCCATGGCATCATCCTCGGCTACTCGCGGCAGTTCTTCGCCCTCGCCCGCGCCGGCTACCTGCCGCGCGGCCTGGCCAAGCTGTCGCGCTTCCAGACCCCGCACCGGGCGATCATCGCCGGCGGCGTGATCGGCATCGCCGCCATCTACAGCGACAGCCTGATCAACCTGCAGGGCATGAGCCTGACCGCGGCGATGATCACCATGAGCGTGTTCGGCGCCATCGTCATGTACATCATGAGCATGCTCAGCCTGTTCAAGCTGCGCCGCAGCGAGCCGGAGCTTGAACGCAGCTTCCGCGCCCCGGGCTTCCCGCTGGTGCCGGGGATCGCGCTGGTCCTGGCGACGCTCTGCCTGGTCGCCATGGTCTGGAACAACCTGACCATCGCCGCGATCTTCGCCGCCTTCATGGCCGTGGGCTTCATCTACTTCCAGCTGACCGCCGCACACCGCGCCAGCGCCCCCGCCGACGCCATGCTCACCGGCGCCTGAGCCCCTCCCCCGGCCCCGCCGCCGAGGCGGGGCCGCCTCTGCAAGACAAGCCCGGCTGCGGGCGTTATGGTGAAGGCCTGTCCCGATAGGAGAACACCATGCCCTGGTATGCCTGGTTGATCATGATCCTCGCCCTTGGCTCCATCCTCGGTGGCCTGCTGCTGCTGCGCGACAGCGCCCGCAAGCTGCCGCTGACCGAGGAACAGCTCAAGCGCATTCACGAGCGCAACGCCCAAATGGATGCCCAGGACGCCCGCGACGACAAGCGCTGAGCCCGTTCTGGCGGCGACCGTCCGGTCACCGCCAACTTTTCCTTCGTTTTCAAGCACTTTTTCTTACGTCATTTCTGCCATTTGGCTGCGACAGTGGTGGCTCCTGGCCGGTGAATCCGCCTAGACTCCCGCCACTGGATGGAGGAAATGATGCTTAGGAAGCTCCTACCGCTGTTGCCAGGCGTGCTCCTGCTCAGCGGCTTTGCCCTCGGATTCGTCCACACCCTGGGTCTTTTCATTGGCGTGCTCTATATCGCCTGGACGCTCTTCGCTGAACGCCACCTGCCCTGGCCGGTGTGGTGGACGGTCAGCCTGCTGGCGAGCTTCGCCCTCGCCGCCCATCTGCTGCCTGGCAGCGAATCCTGGACGCTATGGCCCTCGCGCCAGCTCAGCAGCGATGCGCCGGCCTACGCCCTGCGCCTGTCCTGGGACAAGGCTCTGGTCGGGGCGACCCTGCTGGTCTGGTGGCTGCGTCGACCGCCGCCGACCAGCAGGTCGATGGACTACGCCAGCATCGCAGTGATTTGCACGCTGTTCGCCGTGCCACTGCTGGCGATCGCCAGCGGCCTGGTGGTGTGGAAGCCGAAATGGCCGGAAGGCCTGTGGATCTGGATGCTGATGAACCTGACGGTCATCTCGCTGACCGAGGAATGCATCTTCCGCGGCTTGCTGCAGACCGTCCTGGTGCAGCGCTTCGGGGCTTTGGTCGGCATCCTGGTGGCCAGCGTGCTCTTCGGCCTGGCGCACCTGCCTTTCAGCGGCAAGTTCGCACTGGTCGCCGGCATCGCCGGCCTGGGCTACGGGCTGGCCCTGCACTTCAGCGGACGCATGTCGATGGCGGTGCTGCTGCACGCCGCGGTGAACAGCGTGCACCTGCTGCTGCTCAGCTATCCGCTGCACCTGGGCCTGGAGTGAGGCTCAGGCCTCCTTGATCACCAGCAGCAATGCCTGTTCGGCGAGTTGCTCCAGGGTCACGCTGCCTTCCGGGCGGAACCAGGTGATGGTCCAGGAGAGGGCGCCGGTGAGGAAGCGCCGCAGGATGAAGGGGTCGGCCGAGCTGTAGCCGGCCACCCGCGCCTCGCCGAGGACCTGCAGCCACATGTCCTCGTAGATGTCGCGCAGGCCGAGGATGTAGGTCTGGCCTTCCGGCGACAATGAGCGCCACTCGTACACCAGCACCGCCATGGCCTCGCCGGTGCCGCCCATGATCGATTGCAGCTCGCAGCGGATCAGCGCCAGCAGGCGCTCGCGCACACCCTCGGCATCGGCCAGCGCGGCTCGCATCAGCGCGGTATTGAAGAGGATGGTTTCCTCCATCACCGAGCGCAGGATCTCATCCTTGCTCTTGAAGTGATGGAAGATGCTGCCGGACTGGATGCCCACGGCGCCGGCCAGGTCGCGCACCGTGGTCCGCTCGTAGCCCTTGCTGCGGAACAGGTGGGCAGCGGTCTGCAGCAGCTTGCCGCGGGCGCTTTCCGGATCGGTGATCTGCCCGGTCGCCACCAGTTCCAGCATCACTTCGCGGGCCTTTTGCTCATCCACGCTCTGCTCTCCCCTCATCCGCCCACCGGGCGCCAGTGTTCACGACGATTCCGCAATCGCCACGCAAGTGCTTGTGCATACAGGTGAAATGTATGCTCGCCGAGCCAACCGAGCAAGCGCTTGGCCATTACTTGGTTGGGTGTTCTGGCCGAATCGGCACTTTTCAACCAAGCGCTTGCTTGGTAATGTCCGAAACACACTTCGAACGTTACGGGCAGAACAATGAGCAGAACCGTACGCATCGGTTGCGCCTCCGCCTTCTGGGGCGACACCTCCACCGCCGCCGCCCAACTGGTCAAGGGCGCGCAGCTGGATTACCTGGTCTTCGACTACCTCGCCGAGATCACCCTGTCGATCATGGCCGGGGCGCGCCTGAAAGCGCCCGAGGCCGGCTTCGCCACGGACTTCGTCGAAGTGCTCGCGCCGCTGCTGGGCGACATCGCGCAGAAGAAGATCCGCGTCATCAGCAACGCCGGCGGGGTCAACCCGCAGAGCTGCGCCAAGGCGCTCGCGGCGGCCTGCGAGAAGGCCGGGGTGAGCCTGAAGATCGCCGTGCTCGAAGGCGACAACCTGCTGCCCCAGGCCGCCGATCTGGCCAAGGCCGGCACCACTGAAATGTTCAGCGGCGCCCCGCTACCGCCCATGTGCGTCTCGATGAACGCCTACCTCGGCGCGCCGGGCATCGTCGAAGCGCTGAAGCTTGGCGCGGACATCGTCATCACCGGCCGCGTGGTCGACAGCGCCGTGGTCAGCGCCGCGCTGGTGCACGAATTCGACTGGGCCTGGAGCGACTACGACAAGCTGGCCCAGGCGGCGCTCGCCGGGCACATCATCGAATGCGGCGCGCAGTGCACCGGCGGCAACTTCACCGACTGGGAAAGCGTGCCGGACTACGAGCACATCGGCTTCCCCATCGTCGAGGTGCAGGCCGACGGCGACTTCGTCGTCACCAAACCCGCCGGCACCGGCGGCCTGGTGACGACGCTCAGCGTCGGCGAGCAGATGCTCTACGAGATCGGCGATCCGCGTGCCTACCTGCTGCCCGACGTGATCTGCGACTTCACACAAGTTCGACTGCAACCTGCCGGCGCCGATCGCGTCTCCGTCAGCGGCGCCCGCGGGCTGCCGCCGACCGCGCAATACAAGGTCAGCGCCACCTATCCCGACGGTTTCCGCTGCACCGCGAGCTGCCTGATCGCCGGTATCGACGCGGTCAGAAAGGCCGAGCGGGTCAGCCAGGCGATCATCGCCAAGACCGAAGAAATCCTCATGGAGCGCGGCTGGGGGCCCTACCGCGAGATCAGCGTCGAGCTGCTGGGCAGCGAGGCCACCTACGGCCCCCACGGCCGCCGCGAAGACACCCGCGAGGTGGTGATCAAGGTCGCCGTGCGCCACAGCCGCAAGGAAGCCCTGGTGCTGTTCTCCCGCGAGATCGCCCAGGCCGCCACCGGCATGGCGCCGGGCCTGACCGGCATCGTCGGCGGCCGGCCCACGGTGTACCCGGTGATCCGCCTGTTCTCCTTCCTGGTCGACAAGTCTCGCTGCGAACTGGCTGTGAGTGTCGGTGAGGAGCGCCATGCGCTCGCCCTCCCGCAGCTGTCGCACTTCGATCCCGCCTCGCTGGCCGATGCGCAGGAAGCGCCGGCCGCCCAGGGCCAGGCCACGGCCAGTGTGCCGCTGGTGAAGCTCGCGGTGGCGCGCTCCGGCGACAAGGGCGACCACAGCAATATCGGCGTCATGGCGCGCAAGGCGGAATACCTGCCGTGGATCGCCGAGGCGCTCAGCGAAGGCGCGGTGGCGGAATGGATGCAGCACGTACTCGACCCGCAGCATGGCCGCGTCAGCCGCTGGTATCTGCCGGGCACACACAGCCTGAACTTCCTGCTCGAACACGCGCTGGGCGGCGGCGGCGTCGCCAGCCTGCGCATCGATCCGCAGGGCAAGGCCTTCGCCCAGCAGTTGCTGGAATTCCCGGTGGCGGTGCCGCAGGCCATCGCCGATGAACTCAAGCCGTAGGACGAGAACGACAATGGCATACGACTCGATCTTCAAACCCGGCCTGTTCGCCGGCCAGACCATCCTCGTCACCGGCGGCGGCAGTGGCATCGGGCGTTGCACCGCCCATGAACTGGCGGCGCTCGGCGCGCATGTCGTGCTGGTCGGGCGCAAGGCGGAGAAGCTGGAGAAGACCGCCGGCGAGATCGTCGAGGACGGTGGCAGCGCCAGCTGGCACAGTTGCGACATCCGCGACGAGGAGGCGGTGAAGGCACTGGTCGCCCAAGTGCTCGCCGAGCGCGGGCCGATCCACCACCTGGTCAACAACGCCGGCGGCCAATATCCCGCCCCGCTCGCCTCGATCAACCTCAAGGGCTTCGAGGCGGTGGTACGCACCAACCTGGTCGGCGGCTTCCTCATGGCTCGCGAAGTTTTCAACCAGAGCATGAGCAAGCACGGCGGCAGCATCGTCAACATGCTCGCCGACATGTGGGGCGGCATGCCCGGCATGGGTCACTCCGGCGCGGCGCGTGCCGGCATGGAGAACTTCACCAAGACCGCCGCCATCGAGTGGGGCTACGCCGGCGTGCGGGTCAACGCGGTGGCACCGGGCTGGGTCGCCTCCAGCGGCATGGACACCTACGAAGGCGCCTTCAAGGCCATCATCCCGACCCTGCGCGAGCACGTTCCGCTCAAGCGCATCGGCACCGAATCGGAAGTCTCGGCGGCCATCGTCTTCCTGCTCTCCCCCGGCGCCGCCTTCATCAGCGGCAACACCATCCGCATCGATGGCGCCGCCAGCCAGGGCAGCCGCGCCTTCCCGCTGGCCAAAGGCAAACCGGGACAGAGCCGCTCCTACAACGGCTTCCACCGCGCCTATCTGCCCGATGTGCTGAAGGACCAGGAGTAAAAGATGCCGGTCATCCCATCCGAAATCGACAGCCAGGGCGAAGACTTCGCCCGCAACCGCGAGGCCATGCTGGCCGCCGTGGCGAGCTTCCGCGAGGTCGAGCAGAAGGTGCTCGACAAGGCCGCCGAGGCCAAGCCCAAGTTCGACAGGCGCGGCCAGCTGCTGCCGCGCGAACGCTTGAACCTGCTGCTCGACCCCGGCGCGCCCTTCCTCGAACTCTGCTCGCTGGCCGGCTACAAGCTGCACGACGACAAGGACGGCACCCAGGCCGGCGGCGGCATCATCTCCGGCATCGGCTATGTGGCCGGCGTGCGTTGCCTGGTCACCGCCAGCAATAGCGCGATCAAGGGCGGCACCATCTCGCCGACCGGGCTGAAAAAGACCCTGCGCCTGCAGCAAGTCGCGATGGAGAACAAGCTGCCGCTGATCGCCCTCACCGAGAGCGGCGGCGCCAACCTCAACTACGCGGCGGAGATCTTCGTCGAGGGCGCGCGCGGCTTCGCCAACCAGGCACGGATTTCCGCTGCCGGCATTCCGCAGGTCACAGTGGTGCACGGCTCGTCCACGGCTGGCGGCGCCTACCAGCCGGGGCTGTCGGACTACGTGGTGGTGGTGCGCGGCAAGGCCAAGATGTTCCTCGCCGGCCCGCCGCTACTGAAGGCCGCCACGGGCGAGATCGCCACGGATGAAGAACTGGGCGGCGCCGAGCTGCACGCCCAGGTCGCCGGCACCGCCGAATACCTGGCCGAGAACGACGCCGACGGTGTGCGCCTGGCCCGCGAGATCATGGCCGCGCTGCCGTGGAATGCCCAGCTGCCGGCCCGCGTGGCCAAGCAGTGGGACGAGCCGCTGTACCCGGCCGAGGAACTGCTCGGCGTGGTCCCGGCGGACGCCAAGAAGCCCTACGACGTACGTGAAATCATCGCGCGCATCGCCGACGGCTCGCGCTTCCTCGACTTCAAGAACGAGTTCGACAGCCAGACCGTCTGCGGCCACCTGCACATCGAAGGCCAGGCCTGCGGCCTGATCGGCAACAACGGCCCGATCACCCCGCAAGGTGCAGCCAAGGCGGCGCAGTTCATCCAGCTGTGCGAGCAGAGCAACACGCCGATCCTGTTCCTGCACAACACCACCGGCTTCATGGTCGGCACCGAGTCCGAACGCCTGGGCGTGATCAAGCACGGCTCGAAGATGATCCAGGCAGTGGCCAACGCCACGGTGCCCAAGCTCACCCTCGTCGTAGGTGGGTCCTATGGCGCCGGCAACTACGCCATGTGCGGCCGCGGCCTCGACCCGCGCTTCATCTTCGCCTGGCCGAACAGCCGCACCGCGGTGATGGGCGGCACCCAGGCCGGCAAGGTGCTGCGCATCGTCACCGAGGAAAAGCACGCCAAGGAGGGCAAGGAGCCCGACCCGAAGATGCTCGACATGCTCGAACAGATGACCGCGCAGAAGCTCGACGCACAGTCCACCGCGCTCTACGGCACGGCGAGCCTGTGGGACGATGGCCTGATCGACCCGCGCGACACCCGCCGGCTGCTCGGCTACCTGCTGGACATCTGCGCGGAAGCGGCGGTACGACCGCTGAAGAACAACAGTTTCGGCGTGGCGCGCTTCTGATGCGCCCACAAGGCATTCAGGTCCAGGAGGAAAACAACAAATGATCTTCACCCAGGAACACGAAGAACTCCGCCGTACCGTCCGCAACTTCGTCGAGAAGGAAATCAACCCCTACGTCGACGAGTGGGAGAAGGCTGGCCGCTTCCCCATCCACGAAGTCTTCAAGAAGGCCGGCGCGCTGGGCCTGCTCGGCATCTCCAAGCCGGAAAAGTTCGGCGGCATGGGCCTGGATTACAGCTATTCGATGGTCGCCGCAGAAGAATTCGGCACCATCCACTGCGGCGGCGTGCCCATGGCCCTCGGCGTGCAGACCGACATGTGCACCCCGGCCCTGGCGCGCTTCGGTTCCGATGAGCTGCGCGAGGAATTCCTGCGCCCGGCGATTGCCGGCGACATGGTCGGCTGCATCGGCGTATCCGAGGTCGGCGCCGGCTCCGACGTGGCCGGCATGAAGACCACCGCGCGCAAGGACGGCGACGACTACATCATCAACGGCAGCAAGATGTGGATCACCAACTCGCCCTCGGCCGACTTCATCTGCCTGCTGGCCAACACCTCCGACGACAAGCCGCACATCAACAAGTCGCTGATCATGGTGCCGATGAACAGCAAGGGCATCAGCCTCAGCCCGCACCTGGACAAGCTCGGCATGCGCAGCTCGGAAACCGCCCAGGTGTTCTTCGACGACGTTCGCGTACCGCAACGCAACCGCATCGGCGCCGAAGGCTCGGGCTTCATGATGCAGATGCTGCAGTTCCAGGAGGAACGCCTGTTCGGCGCGGCCAGCGGGATCAAGGGCCTGGAGTACTGCGTCAACGCCACCATCGACTACTGCAAGGAGCGCAAGACCTTCGGCCAGGCGCTGATCGACAACCAGGTCATCCACTTCCGCATGGCCGAGCTGATGACCGAGATCGAGTGCCTGCGCGCCCTCACCTACCAGGCCACCGAGCAGTACATCCGCGGCAAGGACGTTACCCGCCTGGCCTCCATGGCCAAGCTCAAGGTCGGCCGCCTGGCCCGGGAAGTCACCGACGCCTGCCTGCAGTACTGGGGCGGCCAGGGCTTCATGTGGGACAACCCGGTGTCCCGCGCCTACCGCGACACCCGCCTGGTATCCATCGGCGGCGGCGCCGACGAAATCATGCTCGGCATCATCTGCAAGCTGATGGGCACCCTGCCGGGCAAGAAGAAAGGCTGAGGATGTCGCTCTGCCCGACGGCGGATAACCCCTTCGGGGTTATTCGCCCTACGGGACGGGCCAGGCCAACGAATCGATGAGGAACCCGGCATGAGCGAATTGCCGAACTGCGAAACCCTGCTGTTGGAACGCGACGGTGGCGTGCTGCACGTCACCCTGAACCGCCCGGACAGCCGCAACGCCATGAGCCTGGCGATGGTCGGCGAACTGCGCGCCGTGCTCGCTGCAGTGCGTGACGACCGCGCGGTGCGCGCCATCGTCCTGCGCGGCGCCGGCGGCCACTTCTGCGCCGGCGGCGACATCAAGGACATGGCCGGCGCCCGCGCCGCCGGGACCGATGCCTACGCGAAGCTGAACCGCGCCTTCGGCAGCCTGCTGGAAGAAGCCCAGGCGCAACCGCAGGTACTCGTCGCCGTGCTGGAAGGCGCGGTACTCGGCGGCGGATTCGGCCTGGCCTGCGTCTCGGACATCGCCATCGCCGCCGACGGCGCGCAATTCGGCCTGCCGGAAACCACGCTGGGCATCCTCCCGGCGCAGATCGCGCCCTTCGTGGCCAAGCGCGTCGGCCTGACCCAGGCCCGCCGCCTGGCCCTTACCGCCGCCCGCTTCGATGGCCGCGAGGCGCTGCGCCTGGGCCTGGTGCACTTCAGCGAGGCCGATGCCGACGCGCTCGGCCAGCGCCTGGCGGACTGCCTGGAGCAGGTCCGCCGCTGCGCACCGGGCGCCAACGCGGCGACCAAGGCGCTGCTGCTGGCGACCGAGCGGGAAGAGCTTGGCTCTTTGCTGGATGGCGCCGCACGGCAGTTCGCCGAGGCAGTGACCGGCAGCGAAGGCGCCGAAGGCACCATGGCCTTCGTGCAGAAACGCAAACCGAACTGGGCGCAGTGATTTTGTTCGTTGGGTCCCCGCGTTCGCGGGGATGACGGGGGGAGGAGAACCCAGCCTCATCGTCACGGGCGGGGGGGGGGGGGCCCAGAAAAGCCCAGAGACAGACAAGCCAGCAGGAGCACTCCGATGCCCAGCTTCAACAAGATCCTCATCGCCAACCGCGGCGAGATCGCCTGCCGGGTGATCCGCACCGCCCAGGACCTGGGCTTCCGCACGGTGGCGGTGTACAGCCAGGCCGACACCGAAGCGCGCCATGTGCAGCTGGCGGACGAAGCCGTCTGCATCGGCCCGGCGCCGGTCGGCCAGTCGTACCTGAAGGCCGAGGCCATCCTCGAGGCCGCGCGGCGCACCGGTGCCGACGCCGTGCACCCCGGCTACGGCTTCCTCTCGGAGAACGCCGAGTTCGCCCGCGCCTGCGAGGCGGCCGGCATCGTCTTCATCGGCCCTGGCGTGGAAGCCATCCACCTGATGGGCAGCAAGCGCCTGTCCAAGCTCGCCATGCTCGAAGCCGGCGTGCCCTGCATCCCCGGCTACGAAGGCGCCGAGCAGGACGACGCGACCCTGGCGCGCGAAGCCGAGCGCATCGGCTACCCGCTGATGATCAAGGCCAGCGCCGGCGGCGGCGGGCGCGGCATGCGCCTGGTGCACGAATCCAGCGAACTGCTCGCGCAGCTGAAGACCGCTCGCTCCGAAGCGCTGAACGCCTTCGGCAGCGACGAGCTGATCCTCGAACGAGCGGTGATCCAGCCGCGTCACGTGGAAATCCAGGTGTTCGGCGACCACCACGGCAACATCGTCTACCTCGGCGAGCGCGACTGCTCGGTGCAGCGCCGCCACCAGAAGGTCATCGAGGAAGCGCCCTGCCCCGTCCTTACTCCCGAACTGCGCCAGGCCATGGGCGAGGCGGCGGTAAAGGCCGCGGCGCGGGTCAACTACGTCGGCGCCGGCACCGTGGAGTTCCTGCTGGATGCCAGCGGCGCCTTCTACTTCCTGGAAATGAACACCCGCCTGCAGGTCGAGCACCCGGTCACCGAGCTGGTCACCGGCCAGGACCTGGTGGCCTGGCAGATCCGCGTGGCCGAAGGTCAGCCGCTGCCGCTGCAGCAGGAAGAGATCACGCTGCGCGGCCACGCCATCGAAGTGCGCCTGTACGCCGAAGACGCCGGCAACGGCTTCCTGCCGCAAACCGGCGAGGTGCTGCGCTGGGAGCCGCAACTGCTCGACGGCGTGCGCATCGACCACGGTCTGGTCGAAGGCCAGGCGGTGACGCCTTTCTACGACCCCATGCTGGCCAAGGTGATCGCCTACGGCGCCACTCGCGACGAGGCCCGACGCAAGCTGGTACGCGCGGTGGAAGACTGCGTATTGCTGGGCGTGAAGGGCAACCAGCGCTTCCTCGCCAACTTGCTCAAGCACCCCGAATTCGCCGCAGGCAAGGCGACCACCGTGTTCATCGGCGAACACTTCGCTGGCGATCCGAGCCTGCGCCCGCAAGCCCCGCAACCGGCCGAACTGGCCCTGGCCGCCACCCTGCTCTACCAGGCGTCAGCCAACGCCCGCGCGCACCAGGGCGGCCTGGCCGGCTGGCGCAACGCCGGCAGCGCGCCCTGGCGCTTCGTCCTGCACGACGGCGAGCAGAAACACACGCTGGAAATGGACGTGCTGGAACCCGGCGCACAACCGAAGCTGCTGGCCCGTCTCGGCGAGGCCGTCATCGCCCTGCAGCAGATTGCTGCCGATGGCCGCTGGCTGGTGGCTGAGGTCGATGGCATTCGCCGGCGCATCGCTTACCACCAGCTCGGCGAGCGGGTCTGGCTGTACGGCGAGAACGGCAACCTGGAACTGCGCGACGTCACCCACGAGCCAGCCGGCGCCCAGAACGGCGCGGGCTCCGGCACGGTCAAGGCGCCGATGGATGGCGCCATCGTCGACGTGCTGGTCAGCGAAGGCACGCGCGTCAGCAAGGGCCAGCTGCTGCTGGTGCTGGAAGCGATGAAGATGGAGCACCCGCTCAAGGCCGGCGTCGACGGCGTGATCCGCCGCGTCCAGGTGAGCAAGGGCGAACAGGTGAAGAGCCGCCAGCTGCTGGTGGAAGTCGAGGCCGAAGAGGCCTGACAGCACCCCTTGTAGGAGCGCGCCATGCGCGCGAATCGCGGGCATGGCCCGCTCCTACATTAGTCCCCCAAGCCAGTCCGTACGCACACGACAACAAGAACACGGAGCCAACCATGTCACTGAATGCCAAGACCCTGTTCATCACCGGCGCCAGCCGCGGCATCGGCCGCGAGATCGCCCTGCGCGCCGCGCGCGATGGCGCCAACATCGTGATCGCGGCGAAGAGCGCCGAGCCGCATCCGAAGCTGGCCGGCACCATCTTCAGCGTCGCCGAGGAAGTCGAGGCCGCCGGCGGCAAGGCCCTCGCCCTGCAGCTCGACGTGCGCGACGAGAACGCCGTGCGCGAAGCCATGGCCAAGGCCGCCGAACACTTCGGTGGCATCGATGCGCTGGTCAACAACGCCGGGGCGATCAAGCTGGTCGGCGTCGAGCGCCTGGAACCCAAGCGCTTCGACCTGATGTACCAGATCAACACCCGCGCGGTGATGGTCTGCAGCCAGGCCGCGCTGCCCTACCTGAAACAGAGCCAGGGCCACATCCTCAGCCTGTCGCCGCCGCTGAACATGGCGAGCAAGTGGTTCGCCCAACACGGCCCCTACACCGTCACCAAGTACGGCATGAGCATGCTCACCATCGGCATGCACGAGGAATTCAAGAAATACGGCATCAGCGTCAACGCCCTGTGGCCGAAGACCATGATCGCCACCGCCGCCATCGAGTTCGAACTGGGCAGCCGCGACGCCTTCAAGCGCGCCCGCACCCCGGCGATCATGGCCGACGCCGCCTACGCCATCCTCAACAGCAGCGGCCGCAGCATCAGCGGACGCCTGCTGATCGACGAGGAAATCCTCCGCGAGCAGGGCCAGACCGACTTCGAGCAGTACCGTTTCGATCCGCAGGGCGGCTCGCTGGTGCCGGATCTGTTCCTCGACTGAGCTGGCAGACGAAGAGCGCTCCTACGAAGAGCCCTCCAGGCTCTAGCCTGGCGCCCATTTGCCCATCTGCCTCCCACCGCGCGCGCCAGGGTCATAGCCGCGCGGCGGAGCCGGGCCTAGAGTGGTTCAGGGCGCCTGCGCGCCTCCGCCAACAATGACAACAAGGGCACCGCGTCAATGAGCCACGCCGATCTGATCACCCCTTCCCGCTTCATCGCCCGCCTGCCCTCCACCCTGGGCCGCGTGCCGCGCATGCTGCGGGGGCTCTACTACACCGGCATCCGCAACCGCGAGAAGGTCCTGTCGCTGGGCTGGGCGCTGGAGCGCGCCGCTCGCCTGTATCCAGACAGCCCAGCGCTGCTGGAAGGCCAGCGCCGGCTGTCCTACGCCCTGTTCAACGGCTGGGCCAACCGCCTGGCGCATGCCTTCAAGGCCGAGGGCGTGCAGCACGGCAGCGTGGTCGCGGTGATGCTGGAGAACCGCGCCGAACTGCTGGTGATCCTCGCCGCGCTGGCCAAGCTCGGCGCCGTTGGCGCGCTGATCAACACGACCCAGCGCGGCCAGGTGCTCAGCCACAGCCTCAACCTCGTGGGCCCCAGCCACTTCGTGGTCGGCGAGGAACTGCGCGCGGCCTTCGACGAAGTTCGCGCCAACCTGAACGGCAGCACCGAACGCCTCTACTGGGTGGCCGACGACGACACCCTGCTCGACCCCGGTCAGGCTCCGGAAGGCTGGAACAACCTGATGCGCCAGGCCCAGGGCCAGGCATCGGACAATCTCCCCGACACCGCCCAGGTGCGCCTGAAGGACGCCTGCTTCTTCATCTACACCTCCGGCACCACCGGCCTGCCCAAGGCTTCGATCATGAGCCACGGACGCTGGATCAAGGCCTACGGCGGCTTCGGCCACTCCGGCCTGGGCCTGACCCGCGACGACGTGCTCTACCTGACCCTGCCCTGCTACCACAACAACGCGGTGACCGTGTGCTGGAGCGCCGTGCTGGCCGGCGGCGCCGCCATCGCGCTGCGCCGCAAGTTCTCCACCAAGGCATTCTGGAAGGACGTGCAGCACTACCGCGCGACCTGCTTCGGCTACATCGGCGAGCTCTGCCGCTACCTGCTGAACCAGCCGGTGTGCGAGGAAGAACGCGGCAACAGCCTGAAGTACATGATCGGCAACGGCTTGCGCCCGTCGATTTGGGGCGAGTTCAAGGAGCGCTTCGGCATCGAGCGGATCACCGAGTTCTACGCCGCCAGCGAAGGCAACATCGGCTTCACCAACGTCTTCAACTTCGACAACACCGTGGGCTTCTCGCCGGCCACCTACGCCATCGTCCGCTACGACCTGGAAAACGACCGCCCGCTGCGCGACGCCAAAGGCTTCATGGAAAAGGTCGGCAAGGGCGAGTCAGGCCTGCTGATCAGCGAGATCAGCGACAAGTGGCCGTTCGACGGCTACACCGACCCGGCCAAGACCCAGGCAGTGATCTTCCGCGACGTGTTCAAGAAGGGTGACGCCTGGTTCAACACCGGCGACCTGATGCGCGACCTGGGCTTCAAGCACACGCAGTTCGTCGACCGCCTGGGCGACACCTTCCGCTGGAAGGGCGAGAACGTCTCGACCACCGAGGTCGAGAACGTCCTCGGGGCCGTCCACGGGGTGGAAGACGCGGTGGTCTATGGCGTGGAGATTCCCGGCACCGACGGCCGCTGCGGCATGGCCGCGCTGCGCCTGGCGCCGGGCGAGGCACTGGACGGCGCGCTGCTGGCCGAACACCTCGACCGCGAACTGCCGGCGTATGCGGTACCGCTGTTCTTGCGCCTACTGCAGCAGGTCGAGACCACCGGCACCTTCAAGTACAAGAAAGCCGACCTGAAGACCGCCGCCTTCGACCCGCAACAGGTTGGCGAAGCGCTCTTCGTCCGCCTGCCCGGCGAGGCCGACTACCGGCCGCTGGATAGCGCGCTGTTCGAGTCGATCCGCCGGGGTGAGCTGCGCTTCTAAAGGCGTAGCGCTCTCGTAGGAGCGAGCTTGCTCGCGAAGGGTGCTTGCCGGATGCACTGGCGCCTGGGATTAGCCGCCCTCTCCCCAACCCTCTCCCGCAAGCGGGAGAGGGAGCCGTTCGGCGCGAACGTCAGGGTCGGCGCTATCCCGTAGGAGCGGATCTTATCCGCGAAACTCTCCAAACCAATGCCTCCTGTAGGAGCGCGCCATGCGCGCGATCGCGGACAAGGTCCGCTCCTACAGGGGGATGGTTCTGCTAGATCGCGTCAGTTACGGAACTGGAACTGCAGTTCGGCGCCGCGGATATCCGAATGCCAGTTGTCCTCGTTGGGATCGACGCGCTCGCCGCGCTCGCGCTGGATCAGGCGGCCGCCGACCTGGAAGGGGCTTTCCTGCTTAGATTTGTCCTCGAACATCGGCGGCAGCAGCGGCTTCTCCACCGTCTTCAGCTCTTCGAGGTCGGCGTCCAGGCCATGCAGCACGTCCTGGGGAAGGCGCAGGTCCAGCTTGGAATGCGCCCCTGCGCGGTGTACGTCGGGGACGTTCTCCGGTGCGCCCTTGTTCTTCGCCGTCGCAACCGGCAGGCGTGCCGGCGCCAGCGGTTTGCCCAGCGGCGCAGTTTCGGCCTTGACCTTGGGCTTGGGCACCGGCTCGTGCGGCACTTCCTGCGGCTCGACGGACGACGCCACAGCCGCGGGCGCAGCTACCGGCGCAGCAGCCGGTGCCACTACCGGAGCGGGCGTCGCGGCAGCCGTCGGCGCCTTGCTCGGCGCAGCCTTGTCGGCCTCGCCGCAGGCGCTCAGCAGCAGGGGTATCAGGGTCAGCAGGACGAGTCGGTGCAGCATCGTAAGAAGGCAATTGGCCACGGGCGCGCCATCCTCGCCTCAGTCGACCGACAAGACAAGAGGCCCAGGTCAAAATTTGATCGATTCCGACGGGCGCGGGCCTCTTTTTCAGCATTCATTCAGGCTGGGCCTGCAGACGCTTCAACTCCTTGTCGATATCCAGCTGCGGATAACGCTGCCGCAGGCTCGTGCGCAACTGCTGCGCAGCCGCAGCGTCGCCTTGCCGTTGCAGCTCCAGCAGACGACGCAGGTCGGTTTCCGGCTCGGCCGCTTCCGCCTTGCGCTTGGCGGCTGGTGCGGCCAGGTCCTGAACACTGGCGCTTTCGGCCAACACCTTGCGCTCCTCGGTTTGCGGAGCACTGGCCGCCGGCGCGGAATACAGCGCCGGCGTCTGCGGCATCGCCTGGCGCTGCATGCTTGGGGCTACTGCCGGAGCCGGCGCGTCGAAGCGCGGCGGTGCCTGCTCGTAGGTGCGCAGGGTCAGGTTCACGCCGATGCCCAAAGTCGCCAGACCCGCCAGGGCCACCGACCAGCGTTGCGGGCTGCCAAACAACCATTGTCGAACGCGCAGCCAGACGCTCGGGCGTTGCGGTACTGCGGCGCGTGCCGCGGCCAGGATGCGGGCATCCAGTTGCGCCGAGGGCTGGGCGTCGCTGTGCCGGCGGAAATGCTCGAGCAAGGCCTCTTCTTCGGCGTCCGGCCGTTGCGGATGGCGATTCATGGGGACACCTCCTCGGTCGCCGCCGGGTCGGCGAGCAACCGGCGCAGTTTCTGCATCGCGTAACGCAGGCGGCTCTTTACCGTCTCGGCGGGCGTGCGGGTCAGTTCGGCGATTTCCTGCAGCTCCAGGTCGCCATGGGCGCGCAGCAGGAACACCTCGCGCTGTTCGCCGGGCAGGGCCTCCAGCGCCTGCTGCAGGCGCTCGCGGTCGCGGCTCAGGCTCAGCTGCTGCAGTGGGTCTTCGGCCTCGCCCGGCACGGCGTCGCCATGCACCTGTTCGTCGAAGGCCTCCTGCTGTTCACTGCGCCGGCCGTTGCGCCGCCAGTGGTCGATCAGGCGATTGCGGCCGATCTGGTAGAGCCAGGTGCGGAAACTCGCGCGCCCCTCCGGCTCGCTGGCGCTGCGGATCAGGCTCATCCAGGTTTCCTGGAACACCTCGTCGGCCTGGGCGCTGTCGCCGCACAGGCCGCAGAGGAAGCGGTAGAGGCCGAGGCGATGGCGCTCATAGAGCGTGGCGAAGGCCTCGGCATCGCCCTGTCGGTAGCGCCGCAACAGGACGGCGTCGTCTGCATCCATGATCAAGTCAGGGGTTCCGTGCCAGTGGGGTCTGCAGGCTGCGCGCCAGCTCGACGAGCTGGACGAATTCGCCGCGCAGGCCATAAGGATCGTCGCCGCGCGCGCTCCTGGCCAGGGCCAGCGTGTCGTTCATGCCGAAATCACCGGTGTAGCGCCCACCGCTCAACTGCTGGGCGAACGCCGCCACCGCAGCGGCGAAGCGCAGGTCGTCGCTGGCCTTGGCCAGATCAGGCGCAGTGCCGGAAGCGGCGACCGGACGTTCGACGAGATGACTGGGCCCGCCCTCCGGCGCCTGCCAGCGCACTCGCAGCCAGGCCAGCTCGTCAGCTTTGCCTGAGGCCTTTTCGCTCGCCTGATAGCGCAGCGGGTCGAGCCAGCCCTTCTCGCCTTTCGGGACGATTTCGTACAGCGCGGTGACCGTATGCCCGGCGCCGATCTCGCCGGCATCGACCTGGTCGTTGTTGAAGTCCTCGCGCTTGAGCGCGCGGTTCTCGTACCCCAGCAGGCGGTACTCGCTGACCTGCGCCGGGTTGAATTCGAGCTGGATTTTCACGTTCTTCGCCAGTACCGCGAGGGTCGAACTGAGCTGGTCGACCAACACTTTGCGCGCCTCGCGCAGGTTGTCGATGTAGGCGTAGTTGCCGTCGCCGGCATCGGCCAGCTGCTCCATCAGGCGCTCGTTGTAGTTGTCCACGCCGAAGCCCAGGGTGGTCAGCGAAACACCGCTGCGGCGCTTCTCCGCGGCCATCTGCTTGAGCGTCTCGAAGTCGCTGACGCCGACGTTGAAGTCGCCGTCGGTGGCCAGCAGGATGCGGTTGATGCCCTTGTCGACGAAGCCCTGCTGCACCATGCGGTAGGCCAGTTCGATGCCGGCCGCGCCGGCCGTGGAACCGCCGGCCTGGAGCTGCTCGATGGCGGCGCGGATCTTCGCCTTGTCCTTGCCCGACGTGGGCTCCAGCACCACCCGCGACTCGCCGGCATAGACCACCAGGGAAACCTTGTCCTGCGGCCGCAGCTGATCGACCAGCAGCTTCAGCGTGCCCTTCACCAGCGGCAGGCCTTCGCGGCGATCCATGGAGCCGGAAACATCCACCAGGAACACCAGGTTGGCCGGCGGCAGCTGCTCGATGCTGCGCTCGCTGGCCTTGATGCCGACGCGCAACAGCCGGGTGTGCGGATTCCACGGCGAAGACGCCAGCTCGGTGGTGATACCGAAGGGGCTGTCGTCGCCGGGCGGGGCGTAGCTGTAGGGGAAGTAGTTGAGCATCTCATCCAGGCGCACCGCGCCCTGCGGCGGCAGGCGGCCTTCGTTGAGGATGCGCCGGACGTTGGCGTAGCTGCCGGTGTCCACGTCGATGCTGAAGGTCGACACCGGCGCCTCGGCGACGCTGTGTATCGGATTCTGCGCGAGGTTCTGGTACTGCTCGCGCTCCTCGTCGCGGTAGCCAGGCGGCTGCGGTTCCGGCGCACTCGGCATGGCATAGCTCTCCATCAGAGGCGCAGCGGCCGGTGCAGCGAGCTTGGCTTTCACTTCGGCTTCACGGACCTGGTCCTGGCTCGCCAAAGGCGCGACCTCGGGCTTGTCGGCGCGTGCGGCCTGCTCCGGGCTGGACTGGCCGCAACCACCGATGGCCAGCAGCAGGCCGATGGCGACGGGACGAAGGGGAATGGCGGGAAGCGACATGGTGGCGGCCTCGAGAAGGATTCCTCCCTTCAGACGAGGCCGTCAGATGAAACGGGTTAAAGGGGAGTTTCGTAGGAGCGAGCTTGCTCGCGATCAGCTCCGCTGCGAAGCCGGTTCGCGAGCAAGCTCGCTCCTACAAGAGCCGGCTTACGCCGCGATCTGCTCCTCGTGGCAAAGCTGGCAGGCCAGCATGCCGAGGGTCATGATCGCCCGCTCGGCCTCGCGGTCCCAGGGGATGCCGCACGTCAGGCGCAGGCAGTTGTTGAACTGCTCGGTGTTACTGAAGATCAGCCCCGGCGCGATGCTGATGCCCTGCTCCAGCGCCCGCACGTGCAGTTCCTTGGTGTTGACCTTGGCCGGCAGGCTGACCCAGAGGATGAAGCCGCCCTTGGGCCGGGTCATCTGCGTGCCTTCCGGGAAGTACTGCTGCACCGCCAGCTGGTAGGCGGTCATGTTCTTCCGGTACTCCTGGCGGATGTAACGCAGGTGCCGGTCGTAGCCGCCATTCTCCAGGTACGCAGCCACGCCCATCTGCGTCACCGTGCACGCCGAATGCGTGGTGAAGGTCTGCAAGCGGCGAATCTCTTCCTGGTAACGCTCGGCGATGATCCAGCCGATGCGCACGCCAGGCGAGATGGTCTTGGAGAAGCTCGAGCAGTACACCACCCTGCCCTCGCGGTCATGGGCCTTGAGTGCCTTGGTCTGCCCCTCGTCGAACATCAGCTCGCCGTAGATATCGTCCTCGATCACCCCGATGTTGTGCTCGGAGGTGAGTTTGAGCAGCTGCTTCTGGCGCTCCTCGGGAATGGTCCCGCCCAGCGGGTTCGACAGCCGCGCGGTCAGTACCAGGGCCTTGATCGACCACTGGTTGGCGGCCAGCTGCAACGCCTCCAGGCTGATGCCGGTAAGCGGGTCGCTGGGGATCTCGATGACCTTCAGGCCGAGGATGTCGGCCAGTTGCAGCAGGCCGTAATAGCTCGGCGATTCTGTGGCGATCAGGTCGCCCGGGCGGGTCATCACGCGCAGCGCCATATGGATGGCGTCGACGCAACCGTGAGTGATGGTCACCTGGCTGGGATCCACCACCACGCCAGCATCGCGCATGCGAATCGCCACCTGGCGGCGCAGCGGCTCGTAGCCGGGGCTGAACATGTAGCTGAAGGCGCGCGGGCTGGAGAAGCGCGTGACCTTGGCCAGTTGCTGGTGCAACGCACGAACCGGGAGGTAATCGACGTGCGGCACCGCGGCGCCCAGCGGGAACACGCCTTCGCGGCGGGCCTCGGCGAGCACCTGGTTGATGATGCTGCTGCGGGTCACCAGGCCGGGCCGCTCGACCCGCGCGATATCAGGCGTCGAGGCGGTCAGCGCCGGGGTGTGGTGTACGTAGTAGCCGGACTGCGGGCGAGCGCGGATCAGTCCCTGATCCTCGAGGGTCGCGTAGGCCTGCAGCACAGTTGCATGGCTGACGTTGAGCTGGGTGCTCAGCTTGCGCACCGAGGGCACGCGCTCGCCCGGCTGGTAGACACCGCGACGGATGTCGTCGGCCAGTTGCTGGGCGATGCGTTGGTACAGAAGCAGATTGCTCATGACGGCGATCCCTCGAACATTGGACCGAAACAGTATCCAAAAACTCGAAACTGTTCCAGAACAGTAGCAGGGAAACATGCCGATACAGCTGCTCGCCGATGGCCGGCGCAGGCCGCGGGCTAGAGGGCCTCAGAACTCCCCGAGCCAGTCCAGCATGCCGGCGACCACCAGTTGCGCATCGTTGCTCACACCCAGTTTCTGCATGGCATTGCGCTTGTGTGTACTGATCGTGGAAACGCTGCGATTGGTACGCTCGGCGATTTCACCGACGGTGGCGCCGTGGGACAGGCGGCGCAGGATATCGATTTCGGTTGGGCTCAACGGACGCCCGGTATGGCGCGGCGGACGCAGGCTGGTGTCGATGTAGGTCTGCCCTTTACGCAGCCTTGCAATGGCTTCGTCCAGCAGGTTCAGCGCGCTGCGCTTGCAGATGTAGGCGCTCGCGCCGCAGCGCAGGGCTGCCCGCGCCATCAGTGGTGCGCCCATGATCGAGTAGACCAGGATCTTCAGGTTCGGATAGTGGCGCTGCAGCCACTCGATCAGGTGGACGCCATCCCGGCCGCGCGAGCCTGGCAGCGCCATCTCGATGATGACCAGGTCGAGCCCCTCGAGGGTTTCCAGCTTTTCCAGCAGCGAGTCGGTATCGGTGACCCAGTCCAGCACCTGGGTACGGCAGTTTTCATCCAGGTAGCGCTGCAACCCCCAGCCGATCATGGGCTGGGCATCCGCGACTATGGCCTTGAGTATTTCCTGTTTCGACGACATCGGGTGTTCCTGTTGGTGGGCGCGACAGATACAGCTGCCGCGTGGCGCGTATTGTCACCAAGGGATGCCTCGAAATTTTTCGAGTTACTCCCCACCTACAGGCTAGCAGCGGGCCGGTCTCGCGCCGGCCGCTGCAGCAAGGCTCAGCGCTGGCCGCCGAGCTTGCCCTTTTCGTCGGAGAAGACGATTTCCACCCGGCGGTTCTGCGCGCGGCCGAGGGACGAGGCGTTGTCCGCCACCGGATAGGCCTCGCCGAAGCCCTGGACCTGGATGCGCTTGTCGCTGATCCCGAGGTCGGTCAGCACGTCGGCGACCGATTGGGCGCGGTTCCGCGACAGCTCGACGTTTTCCTGCTGGTCGCCCTGGTTGTCGGTGTAGCCCTCGATGCGGATCACCCGCCGCGGGTTGAGCTGGAGGAACTGCACCAGCTTGAGCACCGTGCGGTTGGCCGCGGGCTTGAGCTCCGCCTCCCCGCTGTCGAACAGCACGTCGCCGAGGGTCAGCACCAGGCCGCGCTCGGTCTGGTCGGTGGCCAGGCTGACCATCTGCTCTTCCAGCCATTGGCTTTGCGCCTGCACGCTCGCCAGCTTGGCCTCGCGCAGCGCCAGCTGCAGACGCTCGCGGTCGAGCTGCTGGCGCGCCAGGCGCTCCTGGTTCGCGTCCAGGTTGGCGCGCTCACGGGCGATTTCGCTGTAGCGCTGGCTCAGATAAGCGTATTGCAGGACGTCGTCATTGCTGCCCCAGTAGCCGGACAGGCGTTCGGCGCGCGCCAGGGACTCGCCGGCGCGGATCACGTCGCGCGGCGCGCTGTGCAGCACGACCGTATCGCCTTTGACGGCCTGGAACTCGCCGCGCGCGCGATCCAGGGCCTGGTCGGAAGCCGGCGAATGACTGCAGCCGGCCAGGCCTGCCATGGCGAGAAGTACGGCGGTCGACAGAAGGAAACGGGTCATTTCGCCTCCCCCAACTGACGGCGCAGCCGATCTATGCTCTTGCCCTGCTCGGCCAGTTGCTCGCTGCTCTTGCGAGTCAGCACCCGCGCTTCGGCCAAGCGTGCATCCAGTTCTGCCTGCTCGGCCAGTTGCCGGGCCTGCTTGTTGCTGGCGCCTTTCAGTGCGCCCTGCGCGGCCTGGTATTTGTCCTCGGCCAACTTGTATTCGGCGACGTCGGCATTGGCGCCCACGGCCTTGGCTTGTTCCAGGGCCTGTTCGGTGAGGCGCATCTGTTCGGTAGGTACTGGGTCGCTGGCGCATCCGGCCAGGGCGGTCAGCGCAGTGAGCGCCAGACCCGCCAGGGTCGTCCTTCGATTGATCACGAAATCTTCTCTACGGCGAGGGGGTAGCGGTGGTCTTCGTCTGTTGCGCCTGCCAACGCTGCAGGTTGCGCTGCAGCAGGCGCTGGGGAATCCCGGAAGCGGTCAATTCTGTCATTTTTTCCTGCAGTTGTCCGCGCAGCTCCGGCCCATAGCAGGGCGACGCGTGCGCGAGGGTGAGGAACAGCCCCTCGCTGGAAACCGGCGGTTCCAAGGGCTGCAGGTTGTCCGTCAGCCCCAGGCGCGCCGCCGTGGCCAGCCCCGGGAAGCGCTCGTACAAGGCGTAGTCGGTGCGCCCCAGCACCAGCTTCTGGAAGGCTTGCGCCACGCTCGGCACTTCCTCCAGGTTCAGGTGCTGCTCGGCGAAGGTGTCGAAAGCGGCGCCGAAGCTGTTGTTCACCAGCGTGCCGCCGGTGTGGCCCTGCAGGTCTGCCCAGCGGGCATAGGAAAAGGCTTCGCCGTTGCGTACCCAGACCACATTGTCGGTGGTCAGGAACGCCGGCTGGATGTAGTCCATCAGCTTCTGCCGCTCGGGCGTGAGGAAGGCACCGGCGAGCAGGTCGATCCGCCCCAGGCGCGCCTCTTCCTGAGCCCGCGCCCAGGAGCCGGCGTAGCGCACATGGATGGTGACGCCTAGCGCCTTGCCCAGTTGTTCCATCAGATCGGCGTTGGCGCCAATGAGGCGTTCCGGATATTGCGGGTCGCGCCAGAGGAACGGCGGGTACTCCGGATTTCCGCTGGCTACCAACACCGAACACTGGCTGCTCGCGGCCTGCGCGGCGAATGGCGACACCAGGCAAACGATGGCCAGAGTCAGGCAGAAACGGACTAGCGGTTGCGACATGAAGCGGCCTCGCAGACCCAAAAAACACACGCATTCGTAATGCCAAGGCATGCTAGCGTACTTCGCTTATACCCACACCGGTCACAAGGATCGTCCATGAAGAAAGCCCTGCTGGTCCTGCTCATGTTGCTGGCCGTCGGCGCCGGCACCTTCTATGCGTTTCCCGGAACGCTACTGGCGAGCGCACAGTTCGTCGATAGAACCCGCGCCGGGCTCAGCGTGAAAACCCTGCGCGTCGACGGACTGAACATCCGCTATTACGAAGGCGGCCCGAGTGATGCGGAAACCGTCCTGCTGGTGCATGGCTTCGGCGCCGACAAGGACAATTGGCCAAAATTCGCCCGCTACCTGACCTCGCGCTACCACGTCCTCATCCCGGACCTGCCCGGCTTCGGCGAAAGCAGCCAGCCGACCGGCATCAGCTACGACGTCGGCACCCAGGCCGAGCGCCTGCTGAACTTCACCACCGCCCTGGGCATCGGCCGCGTGCACCTGGTCGGCAACTCCATGGGCGGGCAGATAGTTGCGATCTATGCCGCGCGTCATCCGCAGCAGGTGTTCAGCGTGGCGCTGTTCGACAACGCGGGCGTGCAGGCTCCGCGCAAGAGCGAATTCTTCCAGCGCCTGGACAAGGGCGAAGCCAACCCGCTGGTACTGACCCGTGCTGACGACTTCCCTACCCTTGTCGATTTCGTCTTCTACCAGGCGCCGCCCATGCCGGCGCGCCTTCAGCACTACCTGGGCGAACGCGGCCTGGCGCGCAGCGATATGAACGCGCAGATCTTCAGCCAACTGCGTGATCGCTACATTCCGCTGGAGCCGGAGCTGCCGAAGATCACCGCACCGACCCTGCTGCTCTGGGGCGACCGCGACCGCATCCTGGACGTCTCCAGCATCGACGTCATGAAGCCGCTCCTGCGCCAGCCGAGCGTGGTCATCCTGCGCGACTGTGGCCACGTGCCGATGATCGAGCGCCCCGAAGAAAGCGCCAAGGACTACCTGACGTTCCTCGACCAGGCGCAGGCCGCGCGCCACTGAAACGAAAAAGCCCGCTTCGCAGCGGGCTTTTTCTTGGGGCGGGATCGGGCTTAGACGGCCTTTTCCAGCTCCGGTACCAGTTCGAACAGATCGCCAACCAGGCCGTAGTCGGCAACCTGGAAGATCGGCGCCTCTTCGTCCTTGTTGATGGCCACGATGACTTTGGAGTCCTTCATGCCCGCCAGGTGCTGGATGGCACCGGAGATGCCCACGGCGATGTACAGCTGCGGAGCGACGATCTTGCCGGTCTGGCCGACCTGCATGTCGTTCGGCACGAAGCCGGCGTCGACAGCAGCGCGGGAAGCGCCGACGGCAGCGCCCAGCTTGTCGGCCAGGGCGTAGAGGATCTTGAAGTTGTCGCCATTGCCCATGCCGCGGCCACCGGAGACCACGATCTTGGCAGCGGTCAGTTCCGGACGGTCGGACTTGGCCAGCTCTTCGCCGACGAAGGCGGACTTGCCGGCATCGGCCGGGCCGGAAACGGCTTCAACGGCAGCGGAACCGCCTTCGGCCGCAACGGCGTCGAAACCGGTGGTACGCACGGTGATCACCTTCACGGCGGCCGAGGACTGCACGGTGGCGATGGCGTTGCCGGCATAGATCGGACGCTTGAAGGTATCGGCGCTGACTACGTCGATGATCTCGGAGATCTGGTCGACGTCCAGCAGGGCGGCTACGCGCGGCAGGAAGTTCTTGCCATTGGTGGTAGCCGGGGCCAGCACGTGGCTGTAGCCCTTACCCAGTTCAGCGATCAGCGGAGCGACGTTCTCCGGCAGCTGGTGGGCGTAAGCGGCGTTGTCGGCGACCAGCACCTTGGCAACACCTGCGATCTTGGCAGCGGCTTCGGCCACGCCACCGACGTTCTGGCCGGCGACCAGGACGACGACGTCACCGCCGATCTTCTGTGCGGCAGCGACGGTGTTCAGGGTGGCAGCGCCCAGGACGCCGTTGTTGTGCTCAGCGATTACCAGGATAGCCATCAGATTACTTTCGCCTCGTTCTTCAGTTTCTCGACCAGTTCAGCAACAGACTTGACCTTGATGCCGGCGCTGCGGGCAGCCGGAGCTTCCACTTTCAGGGTCTTGACGGTGGAAGCGGTAGAAACGCCCAGGGCGTCCGGGGTAACAACGTCCAGCGGCTTCTTCTTCGCTTTCATGATGTTCGGCAGCGAGGCGTAGCGCGGCTCGTTCAGGCGCAGGTCGGTGGTGACGATGGCCGGCAGGTTCAGCGCAACGGTCTGCAGACCGCCGTCGATTTCACGGGTGACGTTGACCTTGTCGCCAGCGACTTCGACCTTGGAGGCGAAAGTGCCCTGGGCGTAGCCAGTCAGCGCAGCCAGCATCTGGCCGGTCTGGTTGTTGTCGCTGTCGATGGCCTGCTTGCCGAGGATGACCAGCTGCGGCTGCTCTTTGTCGACAACGGCTTTCAGGGCCTTGGCGATGGCCAGGGAGCTCAGGTCGTCGTTGGATTCGACCAGGATGGCGCGGTCGGCGCCCAGGGCCAGGGCGGTGCGCAGTTGTTCCTGGGCAGCGTTCGGGCCGACGGAGACGGCGATGATTTCAGTGGCGACGCCCTTCTCTTTCAGACGTACGGCCTCTTCCACGGCGATTTCGCAGAAGGGGTTCATGGACATTTTCACGTTGGCGAGATCGACGCCGGAGTTGTCCGCCTTGACGCGGACCTTGACGTTATAGTCAACCACTCGTTTGACAGCTACAAGAACCTTCATGGATTCCTCGTTTTTCTCCGGTGAATAGGAATGTCGCCAGACAGGCCTGGCCGGTAGTGCACGCCATCTGCAACTACATGCAGCAAGACCGCGACCGCAAAACCGTGGCTATCTTGACCGGATCGCCTTGTCGGGTCAATACACCAAAATACCCCTCCATAAGCTCCGGACCCCGATTCTATCAGGGCTCCATGCATTTCAAACAAACGTTTGTATTGCTCAAAATGGGGGGTATAACTATGCTGGGCCCTGTCGCTATAATTGCGCCCCGCTCTGTCCGGGGTAGTGCCCCCGGCCCATACCAACAAATAGCCGTAGAGCCCTGAGTTAGGAGAGATCGAGAAGTGGAACGCGAATACATGGAATTCGACGTCGTCATCGTCGGCGCCGGCCCTGCCGGTCTGTCCGCCGCCTGCCGACTGAAGCAGAAGGCCGCCGAGGCTGGTCAGGAGATCAGCGTCTGCGTGGTCGAGAAGGGTTCCGAGGTAGGCGCCCACATCCTCTCCGGCGCCGTGTTCGAACCGCGCGCGCTGAACGAGCTGTTCCCCAACTGGAAAGAGCTCGAAGCCCCGCTGAACACTCCGGTCAAGCGCGACGACATCTATGTCCTGAAGAACGACACCGCCGCTGCGAAGGTGCCGAACTTCTTCGTGCCCAAGACCATGCACAACGAAGGCAACTACATCATCTCCCTGGGCAACCTGTGCCGCTGGCTGGCCCAGCAGGCCGAAGGCCTGGGCGTGGAGATCTACCCGGGCTTCGCCGCTCAGGAAGCGCTGATCGACGAGAACGGCGTGGTTCGCGGCATCGTCACCGGTGACCTGGGTGTCGACCGTGAAGGCAACCCGAAAGAGGGTTACTACACCCCCGGCATGGAACTGCGCGCCAAGTACACCCTGTTCGCCGAAGGCTGCCGTGGCCACATCGGCAAGCAGCTGATCAAGAAGTACAAGCTCGACAGCGAGTCCGACGCCCAGCACTACGGCATCGGCATCAAGGAAATCTGGGACATCGACCCGGCCAAGCACGAGCAGGGCCTGGTGGTGCACACCGCCGGCTGGCCGCTGAACGACGAGAACCCGGGCGGCTCCTTCCTTTATCACCTGGAGAACAACCAGGTGGTGGTCGGCCTGATCATCGACCTGTCCTACAGCAACCCGCACCTGTCGCCGTTCGACGAGTTCCAGCGCTACAAGCACCACCCGGTGATCAAGCAGTACCTGGAAGGCGGCAAGCGCGTGGCCTACGGTGCCCGCGCCATCTGCAAGGGCGGCCTGAACTCGCTGCCGAAGATGGTCTTCCCCGGCGGCGCGCTGATCGGTTGCGACCTGGGCACCCTGAACTTCGCCAAGATCAAGGGCAGCCACACCGCCATGAAGTCCGGCATGCTGGCTGCCGAAGCCGTTGCCGAAGCCCTGGCCGCCGGCCGCGAAGGCGGCGACCAGCTGACCAACTACGTCGACGCGTTCAAGGCCAGCTGGCTGTACGACGAACTGTTCCGCAGCCGCAACTTCGGCGCCGCGATGCACAAGTTCGGCGCCATCGGTGGCGGTGCGTTCAACTTCATCGACCAGAACATCTTCGGCGGCAAGATTCCGTTCACCCTGCACGATACGACTCCGGACTACGCAACCCTGAAGAAGGCCAGCGAAGCGCCGAAGATCGACTACCCGAAACCCGACGGCAAGATCAGCTTCGACAAGCTGTCCTCGGTGTTCCTCTCCAACACCAACCACGAAGAAGACCAGCCGATCCACCTCAAGCTCACCGACCCGAGCGTACCGGTTGGCAAGAACCTGCCGCTGTACGACGAGCCGGCGCAGCGCTACTGCCCGGCCGGCGTGTACGAAGTGGTCAGCAACGACGACGGCAGCAAGCGCTTCCAGATCAACGCGCAGAACTGCGTGCACTGCAAGACCTGCGACATCAAGGACCCGGCGCAGAACATCACCTGGGTTGCCCCGGAAGGCACCGGCGGTCCGAACTACCCCAACATGTAATTCCCGCTCCAACGAAAAAGGCTCCCCTCGGGGAGCCTTTTTCATTTCCGTACCAGTCGCCGTAGTAAAACTTCGAAAAAACTACCGGCCACCTTTCGACCCACAGGTCATGGCTGCGGGCCGATGGCGAAAAACTCCCCGCAGCTCCATACCCCCAGCCACTCTTCGCCGTCGATCAGCCTCGGCACAGCCAGCTCCACCAGTTGATAGAACACGTTGCGATGGATCAGCGCTTCCAGATTGCTGCGCACCAGTACATAAGGCGCCGGCTCCTGGGTCCGCGGATCGATGAGCACGCGAATGGGATGCTCGGGGCCGGCAACGAACTCGTCCTCGACGTTGCTGGTAAAGCGCAGCAGTTGCTGCTCGCC
Source organism: Pseudomonas knackmussii B13 (assembly GCF_000689415.1). NCBI lineage: Bacteria > Pseudomonadati > Pseudomonadota > Gammaproteobacteria > Pseudomonadales > Pseudomonadaceae > Pseudomonas > Pseudomonas knackmussii. The sequence goes on from NZ_HG322950.1 coordinate 3,898,137, forward strand.
CTCCCCTTCGACAGCCAGGGTCACAGCGACGAACGGCGCATCGTCGACACGAATGCCGCACTTCTCCACCGGAGTGACCAGGAAATAGTCATCGCCATCGCGGCGGATGATGGTCGAGAACAGCTTGACCATCGGCTTGCGGCCGATCGGCGTGCCCAGGTAGTACCAGGTGCCATCGCGGGCGATGCGCATGTCGATATCGCCGCAGCACGGCGGGTTCCACAGGTGCACCGGCGGCAGGCCCTTGCCCGGAGTCGAGGGAATCTGCGCCAGCAGGTCGCCGGCCTTGCCTGGATCGGTCATTGGAACTCCTCTGTCGCCTTCACCCCCAGCAGGCTGCGGGCATACTCTTCCAGCGGTGCGCCGAGCAGGTCCTCGGGCTTGGCATCATAGAATGTCAGGAATCCGCCGCGGCTGCGGATCGTCGCACTGTCCACCAGATAGCGATTACCGGTTTCGATCAGCATTACCTGAATCACGCTGCGGTCGCGACCGACAGCGTTGTCGGTGTCTTCGTACTCTTCCCAGTTGCCCGCGTTGTCTTCGGCACGAGCGAAGCGCGTGTAGAGGAGATAGTCGGCGCCGGCTGCGCGCGCCTCCTGCATGGCGCCATCCAGGCCGAGCGGCATCTTGGCACGGCGCACCTGAGGGAAGTATTCGACGAAGCCGTTGAAGGCCTCCTCGGCGACCACATTGGGGCGCGCATAGGGGTGGCCGGCAGGGACGAACGGCCCCTGGGCGATATAGATGAAGGAGTCCGACTGGATTCGCCGGTTGGCGATGCGGCGCATCTGGCTGTGGTCCAGGAAGCCGGCGTCACCCATGTAGTAACCGGTGCGGTCGACCATGTCGCTGGGTTTCATACAGCCACTCAGTGCGACAAGGGCCAGGGTCAGAATCAGGTAGCGCATGCAGTTTCTCCACCGCCGGCGACAGAAAGCCGGCGCTGGGCGCACAGATGCAGCTTCCGCGCCATCATAAGCCGCGCTGCCATTCCTGGCGCAGACCGGCCTGCTGCGGACGCTCGATGGCTTCGCGAACCTGGGCCAGCAGGCGCGACTTGTCAGCACCGAGCACGCCTTTGAGCACCAGGTAGTTGGACGCATGGTCGCTGCGGAATACGGTATCGCGCAGTTCGAGCCCCTGCAGCAGACGCTCGACCTCGACGAACAACTGGCCCTGCTCCAGCGGCTGGAAGTCCGGGAAACCTTCGCGATAGCGCTGTTCGCCCGTCGGGAAGCTGACGACCAGCGTGGACAGGAACTCTGGCTGCGCATCGTTCATCAGGCGCGCCGAATTGTCCGCATGCTGCTCGCTCAAGGTCTTACCGCCCAGGCCATTGAGAATCATCACCGAACGCTTGATACCCGCCTGACCGAGCTTGTCCAGCGCGTCCAGCGTCGATGCGTAGGTTTCGCCCTTGTTTACCCGCGCCAGGACCTCGTCGTCACCGGACTCGGCGCCAACATAGGCCATGCGCAATCCGGCGTCGGCCAGCTCCTTGAGCTCGTCGACCGACTTCTTGCGCAGGTTGCGCGGCAGGCAGTAGCTGGATACGCGATCCACCTCAGGCATGTGGTCGCGGATCGCGCGCAGGATGTTCAGTAGTCGTCGAGTCGGCAAGACCAGGGCATCGCCGTCGGCGAGGAACACGCGCTGAACGATCAGCTGTTCGCCGCAGCGGCGAATCTCCTCGAGCACCTCAGCTTCATCGCGGGCGCGGAATTTCTTCTGCGGCTGCGTATACATCTCGCAGAACCCGCACTGGTTCCAGGAACAGCCATTGGTCACCGGCAGGATCAGCGAATGCGCCTCGCTCGGCGGACGGAACACCGGTTCGATGTAGGAAATCGGGAAATCTTGCATGAAGGGAATGATCCGGAATACGCGGTCAGCCGCCGATGATCTTCATCACCGTGACACCGCCGGAGAACGCCAGCTCCTGCTTGTCCGCCAGCGCCTTGACCAGCAACCGCTGCAATGCGGGTAGCGCCTGGTGGCGAGGTTTGTCGAGAAGATCGCCGACGTAGTGACGATTGCTCGACGACAGGCAGCCGTGCAGCCAGCCAGTGGAAGAAAGGCGCAGGCGCGAGCAGGTGCGGCAGAAAGGTACGCTTTCGTTGGCGATGATGCCGAAGTGGCCCTGCCCCGGCACTTCGTAACGCAGTGCAGTGGCATCTACCGGCGCGTCAGCCTGAAGATAGGCATGGTTCTGGCCGATCAATTCCAGCAGTTCGTTCAGGCCAACGAATTGGCTGGCGAAGGCATTGCCGTCGCGGGCCAGGTGGCCCATGCGCATCAGCTCGATGAAACGCAACTCGAAACCGCGCTCCAGGCAGTAATCCAACAACGGCACCACCTGGTCGAGGTTCTTCCCGCGCAGCGGCACCATGTTGATCTTGATTTTCAGACCGGCAGCGTGAGCCTCGTCGAGCCCCTTGAGCACCGTGGCCAGGTCACCGCCGCGGGCGATGGTGCGGAAGGACTCGGCGTCCAGGGTATCGAGCGAAACGTTCAACCGGCGAATGCCACATTCCAGCAGCAGCGGGAGCTTGCGCGAGAGCAACTGGCCGTTGGTGGTGAGGCTGATGTCCTTGAGGTCCAGCTTGCTGACCGCATGCAGGAAGGAGTCGAGCTTGGGACTGACAAGCGGCTCGCCGCCGGTGATGCGCAGACGCTCGATGCCGGCCGCTTCGATCAGGTAGGCCACACCGCGCGCCAGGTTCTCGGCGGAAAGTTCGTCCTGCGCCGCGACCAGCCGCTTGCCGTCCGGCACACAGTAGGTGCAGGCGTAGTTGCAGGCAGCGGTAAGGCTGACGCGCAGGTTACGAAAGCGTCTGCCCTGGCGGTCGACGATCATCCATCGGCTCCGGCGGAGAGTGTCTGTTCAGTATATCCCCGCCCGGGCCGGCGGACTTACCCTGGAACGACCTATCCAGGGGCCGAATGACGACTCAGGCGGAAGGCGAATCACCGTCGCGCTTGCGCTTGTTGCCCATGCGCACGCCGATGTCCATGAGGAATTGGAAGAAGCCTTCCTGATCTTCCAGCACGTCACGCCAGAACGGCGAGTGGTACAGCGCCACGGCGCCATGCACCAACGCCCAGGCCGCGCAGTAGTGGAAGTACGGCGGTACGTCTTCCAGCTTGCCGGCGGCGATGCGCTCCTTGATCAACTGGCTCAGGCGCTCGAAGTTGGATTCGCGGATCTTGTGCAGTTCCTCGACCATCTCCGGCACCTGGCTGTTCTTCACCACCTTCTCTTCCAGGCGGTCGAACAGACGGTAGCGCTGCGGGTCGCGCATGCGGAACTCGAAGTAGGCGCGCGAGAGACGCTCCTTGTCCCGTGCGACGTCCTCGGAGTGGAACAGCGCAGCCAGGTCGCGCTCGTAGTCGAGCATCAGGCGCAGGTAGATCTCCGCCTTCGACTTGAAATGCTTGTAGATGGTGCCTTTGCCGATGCCCACGGCATCGGCGATCATCTCGACCGTGACACTGTCTTCACCCTGTTCGAGGAACAGTTTGAGGGCGGTATCGAGAATCTCCTGTTCGCGACGTCGGAATTCGCGAACCTTGCGCGGCTCTTTCTGCATAAAAAGACTGTCAGGTCAAAAATAGTCAAATTGCGGAGCCGCGTATTATGCCTATTCAGCGCCAAATTGCACGGAACATCCGCCATGAATCTGCTTTCCCATGAGTTTCCCCTGGAACCCGGACTGCGCTACCTGAACCACGCGGCGGTAGCGCCGTGGCCGCGGCGCAGCGCCGACGCGGTAGCGGCCTTCGCTCGCGAGAACATCCACCTGGGCGCGCGCGATTATCCGCGCTGGCTGGAGATCGAAAAGCGCCTGCGCGAACGCCTGGCGCGTCTACTCAATGCCGCTACCACCGGCGATATCGCGCTGGTAAAGAACACTTCCGAAGCACTGTCCTTCGTCGCCTTCGGCCTGGACTGGCGCCCCGGCGACCAGGTGGTGATCAGCAACCAGGAGTTCCCCTCCAATCGCGTGGTCTGGGAAGCACTGAAGCCGCGTGGAGTAGAAGTCATCCAGGTAAGCCTCGACGGCACCGATCCAGAGGCCGATCTGCTCGCCGCCTGCGGACCGCGTACCCGCCTGCTGTCGATCAGCGCCGTGCAGTACGCCAGTGGCCTGCGCATGGACCTTGAGCGCCTCGGCGTCGGCTGTCGCCAGCGCGGCGTGCTGTTCTGCATCGACGCCATCCAGCAGATCGGCGCCCTGCCCTTCGACGTGCAAGCCTATGACTGCGCGTTCGCCATGGCCGACGGGCACAAATGGATGCTCGGCCCCGAAGGCCTTGGTGTTTTCTATTGTCGGGCCGCCGAGCGCGAGCAACTGGCGCTGCAGGAATATGGCTGGCACATGCTGGAGAGCGCCGGCAATTACAACCAGACCGACTGGCAACCGGCTCGTAGCGCAAAACGATTCGAATGCGGCAGTCCGAACATGCTCGGCGCCGTAGCCCTGGAGGCAAGCCTGAGCCTGCTGGAAGAAACCGGCATGGCTGCAGTCGGGGCAGCAGTGGCAGCCCGTGTGCAGCAACTGCAAGACGGCCTGTCACGAATCGCCGGGGCGACCCTCCACAGTCCGCTGCAGGTCGAACGCCGCGCAGGCATCCTGACCTTCAGCCTGGACGGATGGGACAATGCCGCCTTGCACGAGCGCCTCAAAGCCGAACAGGTGGTGTGCATCCAGCGTGGAGCCGGTGTACGCCTGTCTCCACACTTCTACACATCGGAAAGTGTGATAGACGACACATTGGCGATCATCGCCGCGCTGAGTCGGGAATAAGCCGGCGGCATGCTGGGCATGGGTACTTGACGGGCATGGCGGAGGACCTAAAGCCGGGGAGCTATCTGCAGTATTCCAAATCCGTTTAAAAAACCGCCGGGCGGCGGTGGAAGCCCTGCAAAGTTGGCCAATACTTGAAATTACTGGTGTGCGGCATCTCCCCCCAAGTGTCCCACCAGTGAAGGTACCGAGGATCGCGTACCTTATTGTTACACTCCTAATGGTCTTGACCCGGATTCATCCCCCAGAACCCGGGTTTTTTTTATGCGCGCGAAAAAGCCTTGCCGAGCATTACGCTCAAGCGGCCAGCGGGAACAGGCGTTTGAAGTTGGCAGTGGTCTGCTCGGCCAATGTTTCGAAGCTCACACCACGTAACACCGCCAGATACTCGGCAACCTCGCGCACGTACTCCGGAAGGTTCGGCTTGCCGCGATGCGGCACCGGCGCAAGGTAAGGCGAGTCGGTTTCCACCAACAGACGATCAGCCGGCACCTGGCGTGCGACTTCGCGCAACGCTTCGGCATTGCGGAAAGTGACGATGCCCGACAGCGAGATATAGAAGCCGATATCCAGGGCTGCCTTGGCCATCTCCCAGTCTTCAGTGAAGCAGTGCAGCACACCCGCCTGCGGCAGCGCCGCTTCGCGCAGCAGCGCCAACGTATCGGCGCGCGCCTCGCGGGTATGCACGATCACCGGCTTGCCGGTGATCTTGGCGGCCTCGAGATGGAGGCGGAAGGCTTCCTGCTGCAGTTCGGCGGCTTCCGGCTCGTAGTGGTAGTCCAGGCCGGTCTCGCCTATGGCCACCACGCGAGGGTGATTCAGCTCCGCCAACAGCCAGTCCAGCGCCGGCGCGGCCCCCGGCTCCAGGTCGAGCGGATGGACGCCCACCGAGCAGTGCACATCGTCGTAACGCTCGGCCAGATCCTTCACCGCCTTGGCGTTGTCGGCGCTGACGCCGATGCAGAGGAACTGCCCGACGCCCCGGGCGCGGGCGGCATCCAGCGCGGCATCGAGCGAACCGCCGTGGGCGGCCAGGTCCAGACGATCAAGGTGGCAATGGGAATCGACCAGCATGGAAAAGGTACTCCGAAAATGACGAAGCGCCCCTTCGGGCGCTTCCTGCTTGCAGCCAGCAGCAAATTACATGGTGTGGGTCGGCCGGTCCGACTTCAGCGCCCCGGCCAGGTATGTCTCGATCTTGTTGCGCGCGGTGTTGTCGCCGTCGTTGAACTGCACGCCGATACCCGCAGCGCGGTTGCCCTGAGCACCCTTCGGCGTGATCCAGACCACCTTACCGGCGACCGGGATCTTCTCCGGCTCGTCCATCAGGTTGAGCAACATGAAGACTTCGTCGCCCAGCTTGTAGGTCTTGTTGGTCGGGATGAACAGCCCGCCGTTGCGAATGAACGGCATATAGGCGGCATAGAGTACGGACTTGTCCTTGATGGTCAGGGACAGGATACCGTTACGCGGTCCCAGGTTCGGTGGCAAGCTCATGCGGCTGTCCTAGCGATGATCCGATTGCGCCGATTCTAGCCCGGCCCCGGCAGGCTTGCCCACTGTGCCAACAAGGCTTCGAGAAGCAGGGCACGGTTGAGGTTGGCCTTGTTCAGCACTTTCTGCCGATGCTCGAGCAGCCAGTCCTGGATCGCCAGCACCTTGGGCTGAGCTGACTTCTCTGCAAGGTACTGCACCACCTTGCGCATGTCCGCCAACCCGAGCCCGCTTTCGTCACGGGTCAGTTGGTAGCGCAGGATGCCCAGCGCCCAATCGCAGAACCAGTCGAACAGCAGGGGCAAGGGCAGCGCATTCCAGCTTTCCGCCAACTGGCCGGGAGCGATCTGTTGCTTGAGCAATTTCTTCACGCCCTCGACCACCAGGGCGCGCTGTTCGCGCACACCTTGGCCATGCAGGCGCTGCGCCGTCAGCGGCGAACCGCCGGCCAGGACCAGCAACTCATCCAGCGACTCGACCGGCTCCTCCGGGATGGCAGCAGCCAGCCACGCACGGCTCTGCTCGGCGTTCGGCTGCGGACATGCCTGCTGTACGCAGCGGCTCTTGATGGTCGGCAGCAAGCGGCTGGGCTGGTGGCTGATGAGGATCAGCACGGTGTCGCCGGAAGGTTCTTCGAGGCTTTTTAACAGGGCGTTGGCAGAGTTCAGGTTCATGGCCTCCGCCGGCTCGAGCAGCACCACCTTGCGCCCGCCCAGCTGCGCTGTCTGCACCACGAACCCCACCAGCTCACGGACCTGGTCGACACGGATGGGTTTCTCAGGCTCCTCCGGCTCCAGCTGGAAATAATCCGGATGGGTGCCGGCCGCCAGTAGCTGACAGGCTTTGCACTGGCCGCAGGCGTACCCTGCCGTCGGTTGCTGGCAGAGCAGGAAAGCAACCAGGTTGTCGGCCAGCGCGCGCTTGCCGATACCGGCCGGCCCGTGCAGCAGATACGCATGCGCGTGCCGAGCGCGACCGCTCAGTTGCTGCCACAGCACAGACTGCCAGGGGTAGATCTCAGCCATGCAGGCGCTCCAGCAGCATGGGCAGCAGCGAATCCAGATCGGCCTGCACCTGCGCCAGCGATTGCGCGGCGTCCAGCACGTGATAGCGCTGCGGCTCGGCGGATGCGCGGCGCAGATAGGTCTGGCGTACGGCCTCGAAGAACTCGCGCCCCTCCTGCTCGAAGCGATCCAGACGACCGCGCGCCGCCGCACGAGAAAGGCCGACTTCCACCGGAAGATCGAAGACAAGCGTCAGATCCGGACGCAGGTCGCCCTGGACGAAGCGCTCCAGCTCGGCGATGCGTGCCTCTGGCAGCCCGCGACCACCGCCCTGGTAGGCGTAGGTGGCGTCGGTAAAACGATCGCAAAGAACCACCGCGCCACGTGCCAGCGCCGGGCGAATGACCTGGGCGATGTGCTGGGCGCGAGCGGCGAACATCAGCAACAGCTCGGTATCCACCGCCATGGGCTCGTCGCTCGGGGTCAGCAGCAGGTCGCGAATGCGCTCGGCCAGCGGCGTACCGCCCGGCTCGCGAGTAAGTTGCACTTCGATGCCGCGCTCGCGCAGACGCTCGGCGAGGTATTCGCGGTTGGTGCTCTTGCCCGCGCCTTCGGGGCCTTCCAGGGTGACGAACAGGCCGCTCACTCGGCTCTCCTTCTGTCTTACTGCTGCTGTGCCGGGGCCTGCTCGGAGGCCTCCGCCGGTGCGTTCGCCGCAGCCGGCGCGGGGCTGGACCTGTAGTCCGCACGCCGCTTGAGCTGGAACTCCTGCACCGCCTTGTTGTGATCGTCCAAGTTGTCGGAGAACACGTGGCTGCCATCGCCGCGGGCGACAAAGTAAAGGCTTTGCCCGTCAGCGGGATTGAGCGCCGCATGGATGGCGTCGCGCCCGGGCATGGCAATCGGTGTCGGCGGCAGCCCGGCGACTACGTAGGTGTTGTAAGGGGTCGGCTCGCGCAGGTCGGCCCGGCTGATCTTGCCGGTGTAGCGCTCGCCCATGCCGTAGATCACCGTCGGGTCGGTCTGCAGCAGCATGTTCTTTTCCAGGCGCCGCACGAAGACCCCGGCGATCTGCGCACGCTCCTGCGGCACACCGGTTTCCTTCTCGATCAGCGAGGCCATGATCAGAGCCTGGTACGAATTCGCGTAGGGCAAATCCTGCCCTCGGCCGTCCCACTCTTCCTTGAGGATCTTGTCCATGCGCTGGTAGGCCTGCTTGAGCAGGTCGATATCGCGCATACCGCGCACATAGCGGTAGGTGTCCGGGAAGAAATGTCCTTCGGGGGCGATGTCGGCCTTGCCCAGGCGCTTCATCACCTCGGCGTCGCTGAGACCGGCCAGGGTCGCCTCCAGCTTGGGCTGGCGCGCGAGCAGCTCGCGGAATTGATGGAAGGTCCAGCCCTCGACCAGGGTCAGGCTGTATTGCACGACATCGCCTTCGCGCCACAGGGCTAGCAGATCAGCTCCATCCATGCCCGGCTTGAGGCGATACTCGCCACTGTGCAGGGCCTGGCCAGAGAGGTTGAATCGCCAGTAAAGACGCAGCCAGAAGGCACCGTGCAGCACCTCCTCATCCTGCAGGCGGGCCAGCAAGGCGCCCGGCGTGGCACCCGAAGGGACGTCGAGCAGGCGCTCCTCGGTGAGCTGCAGCGGCTGCTGCAGGGCGCGGTGCTGCTCCCAGCCTGCCAGGCCCAGCAATAGCCCGGCCAGCAGCAGGCCGCCTTCCAGCAGCACCAGCAATTTGCGCATCACAGGTCAGGAATCCAGAAGTTCGCGGAAATGGGTTTGCAGTTTACGGGTGATCGGTCCGACCGGCCAGGCATGCGCCTCCAGCTGTCGCACCGGCCAGATGCCGTAAAGGCTGTTGCAAAGAAAGACCTCGTCGGCACGCAGCAGTTCGGCATATTCGACGTCGCGCACGACAGTCGCGATGCCCTGCCCTGCCGCCCACTCGAGCATTTCGGCGCGCATCACGCCGGCCACACCGCAGCGGCTCAGCGCCGGCGTCAGTAGCTGACCGTCGAGGACCAGGAAAAGGTTGCTGAACACGCCCTCGACAACACGGCCACTCTGGTCACGCATCAATCCTTCCGCGCAGGCGGGATCGCTCCACTCGCTGCGAGCAAGCACCTGCTCCAGACGGTTGAGATGTTTGAGGCCGGCCAGCAGGGGCTGTTCCGCAAGGCGGGTGGCGCAGGGGAACAGACTCACACCCTGCTCGAAGTTGGCCACCGGATAAGCCGGCGCTGGGTAGCCAAGGAGAATACGGCGGACCTTGGCATCGGCCGGGGCTGCGTATCCGCGCAGGGCATCGCCACGGGTGAGCATGAGCTTGGCCACGCCCTCGCCCAGTTGAGCGCAAAACGTCAGCAGCTCCTGTTCGACCTGATCGAGCGAAAGCGGCAGATGGAGACGACGCGATCCTTCTTCCAGGCGCGCCAGATGCCGCGCCAAAAGTCGCGGTCGACCGGCTGAAACGGCGATGGTCTCGAACAGACCATCACCGTAGGCCAGTCCGCGATCGCGCACGGACAGGGCCTCGGCGGGCCGACCGTCGACCCAGGCGAGCATCAGTCGCGGAACCGGCGGAACACCAGGGAGCCGTTGGTACCGCCGAAACCGAAGGAGTTCGAAAGCACCACGTCGATGCTGCGCTCTTTGGCTACGTGCGCTACCAGGTCGAGGTCGCAGCCTTCGTCCGGGTTGTCCAGGTTGATGGTCGGCGGAGCGACGTTATCGCGAATGGCCAACACGCTGAAGATGGCCTCGACGGCACCGGCGGCGCCGAGCAGGTGGCCGGTCATCGACTTGGTCGAGCTCATCGACAGTCGATAGGCGTGATCGCCGAAGACCGACTTCACCGCCGATGCTTCGGCAATGTCGCCGGCCGGGGTGGAGGTGCCGTGGGCGTTGATGTAGTCGACCTGATCAGGATTCAGGCCGGCATCACGCAGGGCATTCTTCATGCAGCGAGCAGCACCGGCACCGTCTTCCGGCGGGGAAGTCATGTGGAAGGCGTCGCCGCTCATGCCAAAGCCAACCAGCTCGGCGTAGATACGCGCGCCGCGAGCTTTCGCGTGCTCCAGCTCTTCCAGGACGACAGCACCGGCGCCATCGGACAGCACGAAACCGTCGCGATCCTTGTCCCACGGACGACTGGCCCTGGCCGGATCGTCGTTGCGGGTGGAGAGCGCACGAGCCGCACCGAAGCCGCCCATGCCCAGGCCGCAGGCGGCCATCTCGGAACCGCCGGCAACCATCACGTCAGCTTCGCCATAGGCGATGTTGCGTGCGGCCATGCCGATATTGTGGGTGCCTGTGGTGCAGGCCGTGGTGATGGCGTAGTTGGGTCCCTGTAGACCAAGGTTGATCGACAGGAATCCGGAAACCATGTTGATGACCGAGCCGGGCACGAAGAACGGCGAAATGCGCCGCGGCCCCTGCTCGAACAGCGAGCGGCAGGTGTTCTCGATATTGGTCAGGCCGCCGATGCCGGAGCCGATGGCCACGCCAATGCGCTCGCGGTTGGCGTCGGTGACTTCCAGACCGGAGTCGCGCACCGCCTGGTAGCTGGCAGCCAGGCCGTACTGGATAAACAGGTCGAGTTTGCGGGCTTCCTTGGCGGACATGTATTGCTCGACGTCGAAGCCCTTCACCGAACCACCGAAACGGGTGGTATAGGCGGAAAGGTCCATGTGTTCGATCGGAGCGATACCACTACGCCCGGCGAGAATTCCCTGCCAGGTGCTCGGAACGTCCACGCCCAGCGGCGAGAGCATACCCAGGCCAGTGATGACGACGCGTCTGCGCGACACTGCGACTTCCTCTTGTGTATTTCACGGCATATGCGCCAGACGGCTCGCGTCGGCGGTAAAGAAAAGCCGCACGCCTTTGCAGGCGTGCGGCTTCTTCCGTCGGAAAACGGCTACTTATTGCTGGTGAGCAACGATGTAGTCGATAGCTTCCTGAACGGTGGTGATCTTTTCGGCTTGCTCGTCGGGGATTTCGGTCTCGAATTCCTCTTCCAGAGCCATCACCAGCTCAACGGTGTCAAGGGAGTCGGCGCCCAGGTCTTCGACGAAGGAAGCGCTGTTGGTGACTTCTTCTTCCTTAACGCCGAGTTGCTCAGCAACGATTTTCTTGACGCGTTCTTCGATGGTGCTCATACCTTGTTTTCACTCCTATGGACAATCCGTACAGCTGGGCTGCGGGTAAGTGTATAGAAAGGGTTTTCAGCATTTCAAGCCGAATGCCCACGCCCTTCCGCGGCTACCCAAATGTTCTGTCTATAACCCAGTTGCAGCTTTATAACGGATTTTAGACAGCCCATATGACATATCCGCGAAAGGTTACGTCACATTCAGCTCATATACATTCCGCCGTTGACCGGAATGGTCGCGCCAGTGACATAGGCCGCGCCTTCCGAGGCGAGGAATCCTACCACCTTGGCAATCTCTTCGGCCTGCCCCAGGCGACCCAGGGGAATCTGACCGAGCAGGGCCTCACGCTGCACTTCCGGCAGTTCGCGAGTCATGTCGGTGTCGATGAAACCCGGCGCGACCGCATTGACAGTGATAGCACGAGAACCCACTTCGCGCGCCAGGGCGCGAGTAAAGCCCTCTAGGCCGGCCTTCGCCGCGGCGTAGTTGGTCTGCCCGGCGTTACCCATGGCGCCGACCACCGAGCCGATGTTGATGATGCGACCCCAGCGAGCCTTGGTCATACCGCGCAGTACGGCTTTCGACAGACGGTAGAGGCTGTTGAGGTTGGTGTTGACCACATCGAACCACTCGTCGTCTTTCATCCGCATCAGCAGATTATCGCGGGTGATGCCGGCATTGTTGACCACGATCAGCGGCTGACCGAGGTGCTGCTGGATGTGCTCGAGAGTCGAAGCAACGGACTCGTCGTTGGAGACGTCCAGTACTAGACCGGCACCTTCGACACCGTTGGCCTTCAGGTATTCGGCGATTTTCTCGGCGCCCGAAGCGGTGGTGGCGGTACCGATGACGACAGCACCCAGACGACCCAGCTCCAGCGCGATGGCCTGGCCGATGCCACGGCTAGCGCCGGTGACCAGGGCAACCTTACCTTGCAAACTCATGCTTCTATCTCCTGTTCAAGCCAGAGTCGCACGAGCCGCCGCAAAGGCGTCCGCGGAGTCCAGATTGTGGGTATTCACACCCTTGGCGCAGCGCTTGTTCAGGCCCGCCAGGACTTTGCCGGGGCCGCACTCTACCAGATCAGTGACGCCCTTGGCGGCCAGCAGTTGCACAGTCTCTACCCAGCGAACCGGGCTATAGAGCTGCGCCAACAGGTCGCGCTTGAGGACGGCCAGGTCGGCAGGAACCTGTGCACTGACGTTCTGCACCAGGGCGATCTGCGGCATTTGCCAATCGATGGCCTCGACCGCTCCGGCGAAGCGTTCGGCAGCCGGGCGCATCAGCTCGCAGTGCGACGGCACGCTGACCGGCAGCGCGACGGCGCGCTTGGCACCACGAGCCTTGCAAGCCTCGATGGCGCGCTCGACCGCAGCAGCGGAACCGGCAACAACCACCTGCCCCGGAGCGTTGAAATTGACTGCACTGACCACTTCACCCTGCGCAGCTTCTGCGCAGGCTGCCAGCACATCGGCATCTTCCAGGCCGAGAATTGCAGCCATACCACCGGTACCGGCCGGAACGGCTTCCTGCATCAGCTGACCACGACGCTCCACCAGCTTCACCGCCGAAGCGAACGGCAGGCTTCCGGCAGCGACAAGTGCCGAGTACTCGCCCAGGCTATGGCCGGCAACGTAGGCCGGCAGCACGCCACCTTGACTCTGCCACAGACGCCAGAGGGCGATGGAGGCGGTGAGGATGCCAGGCTGGGTCTTGTCGGTCTGATTCAGACGCTCTTCCGGACCTTCCTGTACCAGCGCCCAGAGGTCGTAACCTAGAGCGTCGGACGCCTCGGCGAAGGTCTCGCGCACCAGCGCGTGCTGCGCGCCCAGTTCGCCGAGCATGCCGAGCGATTGCGAGCCCTGACCGGGGAAAACGAATGCGAGGGATGCGGACATTGCAACGGGTCCCTTGTGTCTGTTTCGTCGAAGAGGAAACGCCAGCAGCAGCCTGGCGCATGGAACTGACAGTTGGATGACGGCCTGTCCGGCGCGGTCACATCCAAATTGCGATTCTTCTTCAGCCCGCCGAGGCCAGCTCCGAACGGGTGGCGAAGCATAACCGCTTTCGCCGCGAAAAATCTCTATTTCCTTTACCGTCAGTCACTTAGAGAAGATCTTCAAGCCGCCCATGGAGCCGCTGCGGCAGGTTCTCGCGAATCTCTATCAGAGCTCGGCGCAAGGCACTCTTGATGCCCTCCTCGCCAGCACTGCCATGACTTTTCACCACTATGCCCTGCAGGCCAAGGAAACTCGCACCATTGTAACGGGAAGGCGTCAGCTCGCTGCGCAGACGGCGCAGCAGCGGCATGGCCACCAGGCCGATGGCCTTGGCCGACAGACTGGACGCGAACAATTCCTCCAGCCGACTGACCACCATGGCCGCCAGCCCTTCGCTGGACTTGAGCAGGATGTTGCCGACGAAACCATCGCAGACCACGACATCGGCGAGACCGCGATACAGGCCGTCGCCCTCTATATAACCGATGTAATTGATGCCGCGAGCCTGCTCCAGAAGCGTGGAGGCCAGTTTGACCTGCTGGTTGCCCTTGATGTCCTCGGTACCGACGTTGAGCAATGCGACCCTCGGCTGCGGCTTACCCAACGCCTCCGCGGCAACTGCGCCCATGACGGCAAATTGGTACAAGTGCTCGGCGCTGCAGTCGACATTCGCCCCAAGATCGAGAAGATGGCAGTACCCGCCTTGCGTCGGCACAGCCGTCACCATCGCCGGCCGATCGATTCCAGGCAGCGTCTTGAGCAGGTAGCGCGAAAGCGCCATCAATGCCCCTGTATTGCCAGCGCTGACGCAGGCGTGCGCCGTACCACCCCGAACCAGTTCGAGAGCTACGCGCATGGAAGCATCAGGTTTGCCGCGCAAGGCCTGGGATGGACGCTCGTCCATGCCAATGACTTCACTGGCGTGCTGGATATGCAGACGAGAACGATCGGACGCTGGCACACGTGCGCAGAGCTGTTCGATCAGGGGAGCCTGGCCGACAAGGACCAGTTGTAGAGCGGGATTCTCGGCCAGGAAGGAAATGCAGGCCGGAACAATGCAGTGGGGACCGTAGTCCCCACCCATTGCGTCAATCGCGATGATTGGCGCGGACAAAGATTACTCGTCGGAACCTTTGTCTACGACCTTACGGCCGCGATAGAAACCGTCCGGGGAGACGTGGTGACGCAGGTGAACTTCACCGGTGCTCTTTTCTACGGACAGGGCGTTCGCTTCGAGAGCATCGTGGGAACGACGCATGTCACGAGCGGAACGGGATTTTTTGTTCTGCTGAACAGCCATGATTGATTAACTCCTAAACGTTTGGGTCACGCTTCAACTGCGCCAGTACGCTGAACGGGTTGGGACGCTCTTCCACGTTCTCGCTCGGTTCGGGCGCTGCTGCAAAACCCGCCGGATGCTGGCATTTCTCAGGGTCATGGGCCGGAACGATGGGCAAGGCGAGCAACAGCTCATCCTCAACCAGAGGTGGCAGGTCGAGGGGTTCCTCCCCCACTTCCAGCGCATCGTACCCCTTCGGCAGCCCCTCGGCAGACTTGCCCTCCCAGAGGATGGCGAAGTCAGACTCACCGACAACCCGGAAGGTCGCCGGCTCAAGGCAACGTTGGCATACCATGCTCACCTGCGCGTCGACTTCGACATGCATGACCGACAGCTTCTGCTCGTCACGGAAGAAGGAAAACTTCGCCCGGACGTTGCCTTCGCTGCTGGTCAGCTGCTCGCATACCCGCGGCATACTGGCGAGTGGAAGCACACCTTCGAGGGTGACTTCGCGCTCTACCAATTTGCGCGGATCGACGTGAGGTGGTATCGGCCCATTCAACATAAGCGCGCCATTATAGGGATGCACCCGCCCCTGTCAAAGGAAATTAGCCATAAACCGCTGTATGGACAGCCCTTTTCGCTAGAATCGGCGCCCTCACCCAGGAGACATCCGATGCGAACACTGGTTCTCGCCTCCAGCTCGCCGTACCGCCGCGAACTGCTGCAACGCCTGCGCCTGCCCTTCGACTGCGCGAGCCCGGATATAGATGAAAGCACCCTGCCCGGCGAAAGCGCCGAACAACTGGTACGCCGACTCGCAGAAGCCAAGGCGCGCGCCCTTGCCGAACGCTTCCCGAACCACCTGATCATCGGTTCGGACCAGGCAGCCGTCCAGGGCCCGGCAATTCTAGGCAAACCCCACACACTCGAGCGCGCCGTCGAGCAACTGAAAGCCTCAAGCGGCGCCAGCGTCACCTTCCTCACAGGACTAGCCCTACTGGACAGCAATAGCGGCCGCTGCCAGGTCGACTGCGTTCCATTCAAGGTGCACTTCCGTGAACTCGACGAAGCCCGCATTCGCCGTTATCTGGAAGCAGAACAACCCTTCGACTGCGCCGGCAGCTTCAAGGCCGAAGGCCTGGGCATCAGCCTTTTCCGCAGCACCGAGGGCAGCGACAACACCAGCCTGATCGGCCTGCCGCTGATCCGCCTGGTCGACATGCTTCTTGCCGAAGGCGTGCAGATCCCCTGAAACGAAAAAGCCCGGCCAAAGCCGGGCTTTTCGCATGGGACTGTCCCGTCCTGAATAAGGTTTACACCTTCGCCCTTATTTCAGGAGAGCCCCCGATGGCAGAAGGTGTTCGTCGCAGCCAGCGTGATTACACGCTGGCTTTTAAACTGGCGGTGGTCGACCAGGTCGAAAAAGGAGAAATGAGCTACAAGGAGGCTCAGGCCCGCTATGGCATCCAGGGCCGCTCGACGGTGCTGGTGTGGTTACGCAAGCATGGCCGGCAGGACTGGAACCAGGGCGCCTCCCTTCGAAAGGCTCGGAGCCCGGATATGAATACCCCGAAATTGCCATTGACCCCGGAACAACGCATCAAGGAACTCGAGCAGCAGCTTGAGGTGATGAGCCAGAAGGCGCAGTTCTTCGAGGCCGTGGTGAATGTGCTGAAGAATGACTACGGCGTTTCGATCGTAAAAAAGCGTCCCGGCAAGTCCTCACGCAAAGGCAAGTCCAAGCGCTGAGTGTTAGCAGGGCTTGCCAGTTCATGGGCATCAGCCGCCAGGCGTACTACCAGCGCAACCGGGCGGCGGATCAGCGCAGCCAGCAGGATCGACAGATCGCCCAGTTCGTGCGGCAGGTACGGATGCGTCAGCCGCGCCTGGGAGCACGCAAGCTGCATTATCTGTTGCAGCAGCAAGCGGAAGCCGCGTTGCGAGTTGGGCGCGATCGCCTGTTCCGGGTGCTGGCCGAGCACCGCCTGCTGGTTCGACCCAAGCGGGCGTACCACAAGACCACCCACAGTTTTCACCGGTTCCATCGCCATCCCAATCTGCTCAAGCCAGGGCCGCAACAGGTCTTGCCCGATGCGCCGGAGCGCGTCTGGGTTGCCGACATCACCTATCTGCCCAGCCAGAGCGGCCCGCTGTACCTGAGCCTGGTCACCGACGCCTATTCGCGCAAGATCGTCGGCCATCACGTCCACGACAGCCTGCACGCCGAGTCGGTGGCCCATGCCTACAGCCAGGCCCTGCGGCGCCGCACGACGCAGGAACCCCTGGTGCATCACTCCGACCGAGGAATTCAGTACTGCTCGGGGCTTTACCAACGCCTGCACGCGCAGCACGGAGCAATCTGCTCGATGACCGACGGCTACGACTGTTACCAGAATGCGCTGGCTGAGCGCGTCAACGGCATCCTGAAGAACGAGTTGCTGGAGCATCCTCCCGCCGACCTCGCGCAGGCGCGCCGCATGGTGCGTGAAGCCGTCGACATCTATAACCGCGAGCGCCCTCACCTGGCCCTGAAATACAAAACGCCCGATGCGGTGCATCGGGCGTTCTGAGGTCTGGAGCATGGCCTGAGAGGTGTAAACCTATTTCAGGACTAGACAGACGGGATCAGCGCAAAGCCGGCCCCTGCCACCCCATCCACATGGCCATGCGCTCGGCGACGCTGGCGCCGATTTTCTTGGCGAAGCGGTCGAACGGCGTGTCCTGGATGGTGTAGTCGACGATGTCTTTTTCCTTGATCACTTCGCGAGCCACGTAGCTACTGCTACCCAGGCCATCGATCAGTCCCAGCTGCAGCGCCTGCTCGCCGGACCAGATGAGCCCGGAGAACAGCTCGGGATGATCCTTGTCCTTCAGACGATCACCACGCCCCTTCTTCACGCTGTCGATGAACTGTTTGTGAGTGGTATCCAGCACACCCTGCCAGAACTGGGTTTCATCCGTCTTCGGCGGCTGGAAGGGATCGAGGAAAGCCTTGTGCTCGCCGGAGGTATAGACACGCCGATCCACACCCAGCTTCTCCATGGTGCCGACGAAACCGAAGGACGCAGCCGTAACGCCGATGGAGCCAACGAGACTGGCCTTGTCCGCATAGATCTGATCAGCCGCGCTGGCGATGTAGTAGGCACCGGAAGCACCCAGATCGCTTATCACCGCATAGACCTTGATATCCGGGTGCTTATCGCGCAGCCGGTGAATCTCGTCATATATATAGCCGGACTGCACCGGACTCCCGCCCGGGCTATTGATGCGCAGGATAATGCCCTTGGTGCCAGCGTCTTCGAAGGCTGCCTTCAGCGCCCCGACGACATTGTCGGCGCTTGCAGGCTCGTCGTCGGCGATCATGCCCTTCACTTCAACCAGCGCCGTGTGGCTACCGCTGCGCGAGGCCGATTTGGACAGACCGCTAATGGGCGTGAACAGCGCCAGCGCAACGAACAGATAAAAGAGCGTCAGCAACTTGAAGAAAATACCCCAGCGCCTGGCCCGACGTTGCTCCTGCACCCCTGCCAGCACCGCCTTCTCGAGCAGCTTCCAGCTCTTGGCATCTACCGAACCGGACTCTTCGGCCTTCCACTCATCCGACATGCTTGCTCACCTCGATCCGTGGGTTCTGCACCCGGCCATCCAGCCAGGCGCGCAATTCGTTGAAATGCCCGATCTCCAGGCGCGGACCATATTGACGCAGCACCGAGATGGGCTGCGCACCGTAAGAGACCGCCACCGAATCCATGCCAGCGCGACGCGCCATCTCGAGATCGAAAGGCGCATCACCAACCATGAGCGCCCCCTGTGCAGGAACCCGGCAGTGCGCGAGGATCTCGTTGAGCATGCGCGGATCTGGCTTGCTGGCCGACTCGTCGGCAGCCCGCGTTATATCGAAGAAGCCTTCCCAACCCCGCCCCTTCAGCACGCGATCGAGACCGCGACGGCTCTTGCCGGTCGCCACCGCCAGGCGATAACCCGCTTGACGAAAATACTCCAAAGCCTCGGCCACGCCCGGGAACAGAGGCGATGGCTCGACCTCCAGCAACAGATAATGCTCGGCGTAGTCACTTCGAAAAATCGCCAGTGCCGCCTCATCGTCAACTTCCGGATAGAGCGTCTGAATCGCCTCAGGCAGCCCCAGCCCAATGATGCCTTTGATTGCCTCGTCACTGCGCCAGGACAACCCCGAACGCTCGGCGGCCACTCGCATGGACTCGACTATGCGATCGACGGAATCGACCAGCGTGCCGTCCCAATCGAAGATGAGCAGCGAGTAATCAGGCATCCAGGCGCTCCAGCGTGGCACGCCAGATGTCGTCGACCTCAGCCACCAACTCCAGGGTAGAGCCATCAGGCATCGGCACGAACAACTGCGCCGAATGCAGGAACAGACGCTTACCACCCAACCCGCGGATCTCGCGGGAAAACTCGTCGTCGCCGTATTTCGGGTCGCCAGCGATGGCATGACCGGCGTGCTTGGCGTGCACACGAATCTGATGGGTACGCCCGGTGATCGGCCGCGCCTCGACCAGAGTGGCGAAGTCACCGAAGCGGCGCAGCACCTTGAACTCGGTGAGCGCATCCTTACCCTCGACATTGACCTCGACCATGCGCTCGCCGGAACGCAAGTTACTCTTGAGCAATGGCGCGCGAACCTGCTTCTTGGCTGCAGGCCAGCTGCCACGGACCAGCGCGTGATAGCGCTTGTCCACCGCATGCTCGTTGCGCAGCGCTTCGTGCAGATGACGCAGCATGCTGCGCTTCTTGGCGATCATCAGCAGCCCGGAAGTATCGCGATCCAGGCGATGCACCAACTCAAGGTCCTTGGCATCAGGGCGCAACTGGCGGAACGCTTCGATCACGCCGTAATTGAGGCCACTGCCGCCATGCACGGCAATACCGGCCGGCTTGTTAATAACGATAAGCGCCTTGTCTTCATAAACGATGGCGGCTTCCAGGCGCTCGAGCAGACCCTGAGCCAGCGGCGCAGGCTCATCGCGCTCAGCGAGGCGCAGCGGCGGAACGCGCACGATGTCGCCAGCCTGCAGCTTGTACTCGGGCTTTATGCGCCCCTTGTTAACCCGCACCTCGCCTTTGCGAAGAATGCGGTAGATCAGGGTCTTGGGTACGCCTTTGAGCTGGGTGCGTAGGAAATTATCGATGCGTTGGCCGGCATATTCCGGCGCGACTTCCAGAAGCTGAACGCCGGAAGTCGGAGAGGGAGGAGTCGTCATGGCGGCAATAATAGCAATTTTTCATTCAATTGAAGCACTTAATCATTGCTGCTATATTCGGGAAGCCGCCAAAAGTGGCCTGGCCTGCGGATGCTGACGAAAGCCTTATCCCCACCGCCTGCAAACACATTGAACGGACATGAGGCAGTCCTGCGAAGCGTTGCCATGAGGGAACCGCGATTTCCTCCACAACGATTCGGAACCCAAGCCTTCGGAAATGACGCACAGCTGCTTCGGTAGCCGTGAAAAAGCCAACCCGCTCCCGGATTCTGCGAGCGGCACCCGCTTCTTAAGGGAAACGTGCAGGGTGGAGATGCACAACTGTCGGATCGCGTAGTGGCTTAGAGCACTGATCCAAAGACGCACGTTCTCGTCCGCCTCCGACTGTTGATTCCTCCTCCTGTTGATTGCTTGTTCGAACATGACAAGCAGGAGACGTAGTCGCGACTCGGCCCGCTTAACGCCGATTGTCGCTGGACACGGGAATGGCTTGCCGTTCCTGAGTACGCGCCTGAGCACCGACCATGAGAGTCGTGGGTGCCGATTGCCGTTTCCGGCAGCCCCGGAAACCATTGGTACTACATGAAAAGAATGCTGATCAACGCAACTCAACCCGAAGAGTTGCGTGTAGCGCTGGTAGACGGCCAGCGCCTGTTCGACCTGGACATCGAGTCCGGCGCGCGCGAACAGAAAAAGGCCAACATCTATAAAGGCCGCATCACCCGCGTCGAACCGAGCCTCGAGGCCGCCTTCGTCGACTTCGGCGCCGAGCGCCACGGCTTCCTGCCGCTCAAGGAAATCTCCCGCGAGTACTTCAAGAAGAACCCCGAAGGGCGCATCAACATCAAGGATGTGCTGAGCGAGGGCCAGGAAGTCATCGTCCAGGTCGAGAAAGAAGAGCGCGGCAACAAGGGCGCGGCCCTGACCACCTTCATCAGCCTGGCCGGCCGCTACCTCGTCCTGATGCCGAACAACCCCCGTGCCGGCGGCATTTCCCGTCGCATCGAGGGCGAAGAGCGCAACGAACTGCGTGAAGCGCTGAACGGCCTGAACGCACCGGGCGACATGGGCCTGATCGTCCGCACCGCGGGCCTGGGCCGCAGCTCCGAAGAGCTGCAATGGGACCTGGACTACCTGCTGCAACTGTGGGGCGCCATCAAGGAAGCCTCCGGCGAGCGCGGCGCGCCTTTCCTGATCTACCAGGAAAGCAACGTCATCATCCGCGCCATCCGCGACTACCTGCGCCAGGACATCGGCGAAGTGCTGATCGACAGCATCGACGCCCAGGAAGAAGCACTGAACTTCATCCGCCAGGTAATGCCGCAGTACGCCAGCAAGGTGAAGCTCTATCAGGACAGCGTTCCGCTGTTCAATCGCTTCCAGATCGAAAGCCAGATCGAAACTGCCTTCCAGCGCGAAGTGAAGCTGCCGTCGGGCGGCTCCATCGTCATCGACCCGACCGAAGCCCTGGTGTCCATCGACATCAACTCGGCGCGCGCCACCAAAGGCGGCGACATCGAAGAAACCGCGCTGCAGACCAACCTGGAAGCGGCCGAAGAGATCGCCCGCCAGCTGCGTCTGCGTGACATCGGCGGCCTGATCGTCATCGACTTCATCGACATGACCCCGGCGAAGAACCAGCGCGCCGTCGAAGAACGCGTTCGCGAAGCCCTCGAGGCCGACCGTGCGCGCGTCCAGGTCGGCCGCATCTCGCGCTTCGGCCTGCTGGAAATGTCCCGTCAGCGCCTGCGTCCGTCCCTCGGCGAGACCAGCGGCATCGTCTGCCCGCGCTGCAACGGCCAAGGCATCATCCGTGACGTCGAGTCCCTGTCGCTGGCCATCCTGCGCCTGATCGAAGAGGAAGCCCTGAAGGACCGCACCGCGGAAGTCCGCGCTCGCGTTCCGTTCCAGGTCGCCGCCTTCCTGCTCAACGAGAAGCGCAACGCCATCACCAAGATCGAGCTGCGCACCCGCGCGCGCATCTTCATCCTCCCGGACGACCATCTGGAAACTCCGCACTTCGAAGTGCAGCGTCTGCGTGACGACAGCCCCGAGCTGGCCGCCGGCCACTCCAGCTACGAAATGGCCCACGTCGAGCACGAGGAAGTCCAACCGGTCAGCTCCACCCGCACCCTGGTTCGTCAGGAAGCCGCGGTGAAGACCGTTGCTCCGCAGACCCCGGTCCCGCAGCAAGTCGAAGCCGCGCAGCCGGTTGCCGAACCCGCCAAGCCGATGCCCGAGCCGAGCCTGTTCCAGGGCCTGGTGAAGTCGCTGGTCAGCCTGTTCGCCGGCAAGCAGGAAGAGCCCAAGGTTGCCGCCACTCCGGAGAAGCCGGCTGCTGAGCGCAGCAACCAGGAAGAACGTCGCAACGGTCGCCAGCAGAACCGTCGTCGCGACGGTGGCCGCCGCGATGAAGAACGCAAACCGCGCGAAGAGCGTGGCGAGCGCCGTCGTGACGAGCGCGGTGAGCGCCCGGGCCGCGAAGAGCGCGCCGAACGTCAACCGCGTGAAGAGCGTCAGCCCCGTGAAGAACGCGCCGAGCGACAACCGCGTGAAGAGCGTCAGCCGCGTGAAGAGCGCGCCGAACGTCAACCGCGCGAAGACCGTCAGCCCCGCGAAGAACGCGCCGAGCGTCAACCGCGTGAAGAGCGTCAGCCCCGCGAAGAGCGCGCCGAACGTCAACCGCGCGAAGACCGCCAGCCCCGCGAAGAGCGTGCCGAGCGTCAACCGCGCGAAGACCGCCAGCCGCGTGAAGAGCGCGCCGAGCGTCAGCCCCGTGAAGAGCGTCAACCCCGCGAAGAGCGTGGCGAGCGTCCGCCACGTGAAGACCGCCAGGCCCGCGATGCCGCCAGCCTGGAGGCCGAAGAGCTGCCGAACGAGGAACTGCTGGACCAGCAGGATGACCAGGAAGGTGGCGATGACGAGCGTCCGCGCCGTCGTTCCCGTGGCCAGCGCCGCCGCAGCAACCGCCGCGAGCGTCAGCGTGAAGCCGGTGCCGATGGCATGGAAGCCGGTGAGCAGCAGGAAGGCGGCGAAGCCCCGTCCGCTCCTGCCCTGACCGCTGCCGGTGTCGCAGCCGTTGCCGTGGTTGCCGAGCAGGTTGTTGAAGCAGCCACCTCGCACGCCACCGAGACCGCCACCAGCGAAGCCACCACTGAAGTCGCGGCCGTCAGCGAAGCTCACGTGGAAAGCACCGTCGAGCAGGTGGCCGAGTCCAGCCAGCCGAGCGAAGCTGCACCGATCAGCGACGAAGTTGCCGTGACCGAGCCGGTCGCCGAAGCAACGGTTGTCGAAGCTCCGGCCGTCGCCGCCGAAGTCGAGGCCCCCGCCACTCCGGAGCCTGCACAAGCCGAAGCCGCTGTTGCCGCCAACGCCACGGGCCGTGCGCTGAACGACCCGCGCGAGCGTCGTCGCCTGCAGCGTGAAGCCGAGCGCCTGGCTCGCGAAGCCGCCGAGGCCGCTGCTGCCGCTCCTGCGGTAGTCGAAGCTCCTGCTGCAACCGAGGAAAGCGCGGTTGCGGTAGAAGCCGCTGCCGAAGAAAGCGTGCTGGAAGTGGTCAGCGAAGCCGTTGAGGCTCCGACTGAAGCCCCGGCCGCCGAAGCGGCACAAGCCAGCGAAGGCGAGCAGGCCGAGCAAGCGCTCGAGCAGCACGCCCATCATGAAGCCGTGGAAAAGCACCACAGCTGATTGGCTGAGCGATGAAAAAGGGGATGCCTAGGCATCCCCTTTTTCATGTCCGGACTTTTTTACCCCCAGACCAACTCCGCTTCGCGAGCAAGCTTGCCCCCAAAGAACTGCGGACAACAAAAAAGGCGCTGCCATTGGCGAGCGCCTTTCCTCGGGATCGAAGCCCTCAGTAGAGATTCGGCTCCATCTCCAGCTCGACACCGAAGCGCTGGCGGATATCCGCGCGGATCCGCTCGGCCAGAGCGTGAATCTCACTACCGGTAGCACCGCCGTAGTTCACCAGCACCAGCGCCTGCTGCGCGTGCACACCAGCTGCGCCTAAGCGGAAGCCTTTCCAGCCAGCCTTGTCGATCAGCCAGCCGGCGGCCAGCTTCACCTGACCATCGGCCTGTGGGTAGGCAACCAGATCGGAATGCTCACTGCGCAGGCGCTCGGCCAAGGCAGCAGGCACCAACGGATTCTTGAAGAAACTGCCGGCATTACCAAGCACGGCCGGATCCGGAAGCTTCTCGCGGCGGATAGCACAGATCACTCGCGCCACGTCCGCCGGAGTCGGCTCAGCTACGCCCTCTTCCGCCAAGCGCTGACGCACCGGGCCGTAATCCAGGTGCAGCGCAGCGTTGTGCGACAGATTGAACCGCACGCGCAGGATCACCCAACGCCCCGGCTCGCGCTTGAACAGGCTGTCGCGGTAGGCGAAGGCACAGTCGGCCAAGCCGAACTCGCGCACCTCACCGTTTTGTCGATCCAGCGCTACCAGGCTATCGAACACGTCCTTCAGCTCGACGCCATAGGCTCCGATGTTCTGCATGGGCGCGGCACCGACGGTGCCCGGGATCAGACTGAGGTTTTCCAGGCCACCGAGCCCCTGAGCCAGGCTCCAGCGCACCAGCTCATCCCAGACCTCCCCCGCTTCGGCCTCGATGCGCACCCGCTCGCCGTCATCGGCGAGAACTCGAATGCCGCGACTGGCCATGCGCAGCACCAGAGCCTCGATGTCGCCAGTCAGCAGCAGGTTGCTACCGCCACCGATCACCAGCAGCGGCAGGCCACGCTCGGCCGACAAGGCGATGCCCTGGCGCACCTCGTCGTCATTGCGCGCCTCGGCGAACAGACGGGCACGCACTTCGACGCCGAAGGTGTTGAAGGGCTTGAGGGAAACTTCGTTTTGCAGAACCAGGCTCACAGACGCCCCTTCACTTCCAGCAGCAAGGCGTCGCAAGCGCGCTCGATCAGGTCCAGCACCTGCTCGAAACCGGCCTCGCCGCCGTAATAGGGATCGGGCACCTCGTCCAGCTCGCCGGCATAGCGGCGCAGGAACAGGTCCAGCTCAGCTGCGCCCGCACCCTGCCCCAGGCGCTTGAGTTCGGCCAGGTTGGCCAGGTCCATCGCCAGGATCAGGTCGAATTCGCCGAAGTCCGCCTTGCACACCTGACGGGCGCGCAGGGCAGAGAGATCGTAGCCCCGACGCAACGCAGCGACGCGGGTACGTGCATCCGGCGCCTTGCCTACGTGCCAGTCACCGGTGCCGGCGGAATCGACGGTAACCAACGATTCCAGCCCGGCCTCGCGCAACTTGTAGCGAAATACGCCCTCGGCGGTAGGCGAGCGGCAGATGTTGCCTAGGCAGACGAACAGGACGCGCATCAGGCCCCCAGGATGCGCCTTACGCGCTCCAGGTCCTCGGCGGTATCCACGCCGGCTTGCGGCGCTTCCAGAGCATCGGCGACATGGATACGCACGCCGTGGTGGAGCGCACGCAGCTGCTCGAGACGCTCGGTGTTTTCCAGCCAGCACGGGCCCCAGGCGACGAAATCGCGGAGGAAGCGCGCACGATAGGCGTAGATGCCGATGTGCCTGCGATAAGGAATGCCTTCCGGCAGGGTTTCGCGGTCGATAGCGAAGGCATCGCGCGCCCAGGGCAGCGGTGCACGACTGAAGGTCAGCGCCAGGCCGTCGAGGTCACTGACAACCTTGACCACGTTGGGATTGAACAGCGAGCCCACCTCATGGATCGGCTCGGCGAGGGTGGCGATCCCCGCCTCCGGGTGCGCCGCGAGATTGGCCGCCACCTGGTCGATGATCGACGGCGGAATAAGGGGTTCATCACCCTGCACGTTGACCACGATGGCGTCGTCCGCCAGCCCCAGGGCATCGGCGACTTCAGCCAGGCGGTCGGTGCCCGATTCGTGGTCGGCGCGGGTGAGCAGCGCCTCGGCGCCGAAAGCCTGGCAGGCTTCGAGGATGCGCGCGTCGTCGGTGGCTACAACTACGCGTGTCGCAGCGCTCTTGCTCGCTTGCTCCCAGACGTGCTGGACCATGGGCTTGCCGGCGATATCCTGCAGCGGCTTGCCGGGCAGGCGGGTGGACGCGAAGCGGGCCGGAATGACGACAGTGAAGGCATGGCTCATCGAATGATCTCGGCTCGCGGTCACTTGTCGAGGCGTTCGTCGACGTTCAGGGTGCGGGCCTCGCCCTCGAGCATCACCGGAATGCCGTCACGCACCGGATAGGCCAGGCCATCGGCCTTGCAGATCAGTTCGGACTTGTCGTCGGTGAGCTTCAGCGGCCCCTTGCACAGCGGGCAGGCGAGGATGTCGAGGAGTTTCGGGTCCATGGCGGGAATCCTTGGGAAAGCAATGGGGGCAGCGCTGCTGCCCATCAGCGCGCGATCAGACGCTCGAGGCGGGCGTCGAACCAGGCGACGAAGGCCGGGGAAGGCTGCGCGTCGACCGCGAGGTACCACCAGTCGGCGGCGGCGAAGGCCCGGCATTTCACCGCGTCCTTCTCGGTCATCAGCAGCGGCAGTGCCGGGCTGAAATTCAGTTGCTCGGCGCTGTAGGCCGCGTGGTCCGGGAAGGCATGCGGAACAGGCCGCAAGTGTAGCGCCTCGAGCGTCGCGAAGAAACGCTGCGGATTGCCGATGCCGGCCAGCGCGTGGACCTGTTGATCCTGAGCAAAATGCTCGAGTCCGACGGCCTCGTTGCTGCGCAGATTGACCAGCGCGCTTGGCTGCAGGACGAACGAGAAGGCACCGGCGGGATCACTGCTGGCGCCGTTGTAGAGCACCGCATCCACCTCATCGAGGCGCTCGGCAGGTTCGCGCAGCGGGCCGGCCGGCAGACAGCGGCGATTACCCAGGCCGCGGGCAGCATCGATGAGCACCAGCTCCAGATCGCGCTGCAGGCGGTAGTGCTGCATGCCGTCATCGCAGAGGATCAGGTCGAGCTCTTCCTCCGCCAGCAGGGCGCGCACTGCTGCCGGGCGATCAGGGTCGATCATCAGCGGTACGCCGCAGCGCTGCACGATCATCAGCGGCTCATCGCCCGCCTCGCTGGCGGACTGCTCGGCGCGCACGCGCCAGGGCAGGCTTGGAGGCTTGGCGCCATAGCCGCGACTGACCACGCCGACCTTCAAGCCGCGGGCACGGCAGTGCTCGATCAACCAGAGGATCATCGGTGTCTTGCCGGTGCCGCCTACGGTGATGTTGCCGACCACTATGACCGGCACAGGCGCACGATAGGACTCGCTGCGCCCTTCGAGATAGGCATCACGCTTGCGCTGCGCGACGCGCCGGTAGAGAGCTTCGAGTGGACGCAGCAGGCCGAGCGCCGGGTGCCCTTGGTACCAGGCCTGCAGCAGGCGATCGGAAAACGCCATCAGGGTTTGGCCGAGCCTTGCGCCTCGACGGTGGTGATGCGCAGGTGGCTGAGGCCCAGCTTGCCGGCGGCGTCCATCGCGGTAACCACCGACTGGTGGGTGGTCTTGCCATCGGCGGTGATCACCAGTGGCAGGTTGACGTCGCCGCCGGCTTCCTTCTGCAGGGCTGCCATCAGCGTTTCGAGATCGTTCTTGACCAGGTTCTGCCCGTTCAAGGCGTAGTGCCCGCTGGCATCGATGGCCAGTTCCAGCTGCTTGGTCTCGGTGGCTTCCGGCGGCGTGCCGCTGACCGCCTCGGGCAGCTCGACCTTTAGCTGGGTCGGCCGGCTGAAGGTGGTGGTGACCACGAAGAACAGCAGCAGGACGAAGATCACGTCGATCAGCGACGCCAGGTTGATGAACACATCGTCGCGGGCGGCGCTGCGGTTTCTACGCCGGAATTTCACGCTTTGCCATCCTCGGACAGATCGACTTCGCGATCACCCTGGACCATCTCCACCAGCTTGATGGCGTCCTGCTCCATGGCCACCACCAATTCGTCGACTCGGCGCAGCAGGTAGCGATGGAAGAACACTGCGGGGATGGCCACGATCAGGCCGGAAGCGGTGGTGACCAGGGCCTTGGAGATACCGCCGGCGAGCACCGGCGCGTTGGCCATGCCCTCGCCCATGAAGGCGCTGAATATCTGGATCATGCCGAACACGGTGCCGAGCAGGCCAAGCAACGGGGCCATGGCGGCGATGGTGCCGAGGGCGTTGAGGTAGCGCTCCAGCTCGTGGATCACCCGCCCGGCGGACTCCTCGATGCACTCCTTCATGATCTCGCGGCCATGCTTGGAGTTGACCAGGCCGGCGGCGAGGACCTCGCCCAGCGGCGAATTGGCCTTGAGTTCCTTCAAGGCCTGGCTGTTCATCTTCTTGTCCTTGATCTGCTTCCACACCTGGCCCAGCAGTTGGGGCGGCGCGACGCGACTGCGGCGCAGGGTCCAGAGTCGTTCGGCGACGATGGCGGTGGCGGCGATGGAACTCAGAATGATCGGCAGCATCATCCAGCCGCCAGCTTGAACCAGTTCCCACACAGTGGCGAATCCCCTGAAAAAAAGTGGCCACACTCTAGCACAGGGGTTGTTGCTCGCCGACCGCCGCCGTTCTCATTTTTCCGTCCAGAAGCGTGCGTTTGCGCGCACTCCGCGCATCGGCTGGCGGGCCCCGAGCAAGATGTGCATGGCACCCTCCTCCGCCGTGTCATGAACGCGTGTGCCGAGACTCGCAAAACGCGCCAGAACCTGCGGATGGGGATGGCCATAGGAGTTGTGCCGAGCCCGGGACACCAGCGCCGAATGCGGTTCGAGCGCACGCAGGAACGCCTCTCCGGACGAAGTGCGGCTGCCATGATGGCCAGCGAGTAGCCAGTCGGCATAAGGGCGCGGCTGAGCCTTTAGCCAAGCAGCCTCCCCGGCTACAGGCAGGTCGCCAGTCAGCAGCAGGCTTTCGCCAAGGGCCTCGACCCGCAGGACACAAGACAGCGCGTTGCTTTCATCGGCGCGCGGCCACTGCCAGGTGGAAAAGCGCACGCCGTCGATCAGCCATTCGTTCTCTTCGCAGGGCACTGCGCGCAAGCGCGCGGGCAAGCGCCCAGGCTCGCCGCTGATCACCTTGGCCACCGAAACACCCTTGCTGACGGCAATAGCGCCGCCGGCATGATCGTTGTCGGCGTGACTGAGCAGCATGACGTCCAGCTTGTCGATGCCCAGTCCCCGCAGGGTCGGCAATACCGCGACCTCCCCGAGGTCGAAATCGCCCCGCCGCGGTCCTGCGTCATAGAGCCAGGCCTGACTCTGCGTGCGGATCAGTACCGAGAGCCCCTGCCCCACGTCGAGCACCCGAACCTCGGCGTACCCGTGCTCTGGCGCCTTCGGCTGAGGCCAGAGCATCGGCAGCAACATTGCCAGCCCCAGCACTCTCGACGGCACCCCAGCTGGCGCCAGACATAACACGGCGCCCGCAGCGGCTATTGCAATGGCCCAGGCCGGCGGAAGCATCGGACTCCAGGCTGGAGACCATAGGGAAAGCTGTTCGAGCACACGCATCAACCCTTCGAGTACGGCACCGGCGCACCACAACAGCCAATCGCCCACCGGCGGCAGCACCAGGAACAGGCTGCCCAGCAAGGCCAGCGGCACCACTAGCAGTTCCACGCAAGGCACCGCCAGAAGGTTGGCCAGGGCGCCGGTGAAACTCAGCGGCAGCGCCAGCGCGATAAGCATCGGCGCCAGTCCCAGGCTCATCAGCCATTGCGCCCGCACCCAGGTCAGCCACCAGCGCCCACGACCCAGGCGGCCGGCGAAGCCGAAGATCAGCCAGGCCACGGCGGCGAACGACAGCCAGAAGCCCGGGGGATCGATCAGCAATACCAGCACCAGCGCCGCCAACACCGGCAGCCATACGCCCTGACGGCGAAAGCGCAGGCGCCAGAGCAACACCAGGCTGAGCATCACGCAGGCGCGCAAGGCCGGGACTTCGAGTCCGGCGACCCAACCATAACCCCAGGCTCCGGCCAAAGCTGCCGCGCAAGCGCACGGCATCCAAGGCAGTCGCGCAGGCCAGAACCCGATTCGCGCCAGGCCAGCGACCAGGCCATAGAGCAAGCCGCCAAGCAGTGAGATATGCGAGCCGGATATCACCATCAGATGCAGGGTTCCGGTGTTCTGCAGGACCTTCCAGTCCGCCGCGCCCAGCCCACTACCATCGCCTAGCACCAAGGCCACCAGGTACGCATTGCGGCCGCAGGCATCGGCCGTCAACAGGCGCGTCCGCCAAGCCTCGCGCCAGGCGTTGGGGCCAGTTGCCGGCTGTAGGCGCTCGCCGGCCTTGATGCTGCCGGTCGCGCCAATCCGATCGACGGTCAGCCAGGCTTCGTAGTCGAAGCCGAACCCGTTGGCCAGGCCATGGGAACGCTTCAGGGTCACGGCGAAGCGCCAGCGCTCGCCCGCCTGCACCGGTTGGCCTTCGTACCAGGAAAGGCGCAGGCGCGAAGGAAGCGGCAAGCGCGCACTGACCTCTTCCAGGTCGAAACGCAGGGTCGAGCCGCGGGTAGCTGGCAAGCCGACCACCCGTCCTTCCAACCACAAGGTGCGACCATCCAGTTCTGGCGCCAGGCGCTGATCCAGTGCCCAGTGCGCGTTGCAGCAGGCCCAGGCGAAGCCCAGCAGTACCAGGGCGATGGGATAACAGCGCGTATATAGAAGTGGCAGGGCGAGCAGCGCCATCAATAACAGCAGCCAGGTCGGCGGCAACTCGGGCAGCAGGCGCAGGAGCAACATGCCGACGGCAAGCGAGAACATCCCTGTACGCATGGACAGACTCCGCAGCAGCGATGACCACACGTAAAATGCGGTTACACGTGGTCATACTTGAGACGCAAAGGCTGTCATCTAGCTGGGCATAATGGGACGTTGTCCGTCTGCCAGAGATTTCCCCATGCCGCGCCGACTTTTCCAGCGCTACATGCCCGCCCCCGAGCTGATCAGGGGACAGAAGTGCCTACGCTTCCTGGGGCCGCTACTGCACTCGCCGAACCTCTGGCACCTGAATCGCCGCTCCGTTTCACGCGCCATGGGCATGGGGCTTTTCGCCGCCTTCGTGCCCATACCGTTGCAGATGGTGCTCGCCGCTACCCTGGCGATCTGGGTACGGGCCAACCTGCCGATCTCGGTGGGGCTGGTCTGGCTGACCAACCCAATCACCATGCCACCGGTGTTCTACTGCACCTACAAGATGGGCGCATGGATGATGGGCATTCCGGCACGCAGCCTGCCCGAGCACATCACCTGGGAATGGATCAGCGGCGAGCTGACGCTGCTGTGGCAGCCCTTCCTGCTCGGCTCGATACTCTGCGGACTGATTGTCGGCGCGCTTGGCTACCTGATCACCGAAGGCTACTGGCGCTGGTGGATCGGCCGCAGCTGGCGCCGCCGCCAGGCGCTGCGCAATCTGCGCGCCGGTCTCTGACCGCATAACGAAAAACCGCCCCGAAGGGCGGTTTTTTCATTCGTAGCGCAGCGCTTCCGCCGGCTGGGTGTTGGCCGCTCGCCAGGCCGGATAGAGCGTGGCGAGGAAGCTCATCAGCAGCGCCGCGCAACACACCAGCACCACGTCCGCCGCCTGCACGTCGGTGGGCAGGTAATTGATGAAGTAGACGTCGGAACTGAAGATGTGGGTCCCTGCCGCCTTCTCCAGCGCCGAGACGATCGCCGTGACGTTGAACGCGGCGATGACGCCAAGGGTGCCGCCGACAACGGTGCCGATCACGCCGATCACCGTGCCCTGCACCATGAAGATGGTCATGATTTCGCGCGGTGTCATGCCGAGCGTGCGCAGGATGGCGATATCGGTGCGCTTGTCGGCGACCACCATGATCAGCGTGGCGATGATGTTGAAGGCGGCCACCGCAACGATTAGCAGCAGCAGCAGGCCGATCATGGTCTTTTCCATCTTCATCGCGCCGAACAGGCTGCCCTGGGTGTGGGTCCAGTCCACGGAGCGATATCCCGAGCCCAGGTCACTCGCGATGCTCGCGCCGACGGCCGGGGCCTTGAACAGGTCCTTCAAGGCGATGCGCACGCTCTGCACCTGACCCGGCTGCCAACGCAGCAGCTGCGCCGCGTCATCGACGTGGATCAGCGCCAGGGTGCCATCCAGCTCGGCACCGACCTTGAACACGCCGACCACATTAAGGCGCTGCATACGCGGGGTGATGCCGCCCGGCGCGGAGCTCGACTCGGGAACGATCAACAGCAGGCTGTCACCGACGTTGACCCGGAAACGCCGCGCGGTGATCTCGCCGATCACCACCCCGGATTCACCGGCCTTGAGCGCTTCCAGGCTGCCTTGGGTCATGTGCGAGCCGATGATCGAGACCTTGGACTCTTGCTGCGGGTCGACGCCATCGATCTCGATCGGCTGCATCTGCCCCTTGAACGAGAGCATGCCGTCCAGCTCGGTATAGGGCACCGCACCTACAACCTCGCGGCGCTTCAGCGCAGCCGCCGCCACCGCCTGCCAGTTCTCCAGCGGCTTGCCGTCGACGTTCTGCAGCACCGCGTGCGGCACCATGCCGAGGATGCGCGAGCGCATTTCCTTCTGGAATCCGTTCATCACCGAGAGCACCACGATCATCGCCAGCACCCCGAGGGTCAGGCCGATCATCGAGGTCAGGGAGATGAAGGAGATGTAGTGATTGCGCTTCTTGGCCCGGGTGTAGCGGGTGCCGATGAAGATCGATAGGGGTCTGAACATGGTGTCAGGCGGCGACCAGGCGGCCGTCCTCGAGGCTCAGCACGCGGTCCATCTGCTGTGCCAGGTTGCGATCGTGGGTCACCACCAGGAAAGCCGTCTGCAGCGACTGCGAGAGTTCGAGCATCAGCTCCTGGATGGAATGCGCGGTGTGCTGGTCGAGGTTACCGGTAGGTTCGTCGAGCAGTACCAGCTGCGGACGGTTGACCAGGGCACGGGCGATGGCTACGCGCTGGCGCTCACCGCCAGAGAGCTCAGCCGGCTTGTGCTGCAGGCGGTGCTTCAGGCCGACGCGCTCGAGCAGTGCAGCAGCACGCTCGCGGGCCTCGGCGATCGGCGTGCGGCCGATCAGCAGCGGCATGCAGACGTTCTCCAGCGCGGTGAACTCCGGCAGCAGGTGGTGGAACTGGTAGACGAAGCCCAGCGCCCGGTTGCGCAGCAGGCCGCGCTGCTTCTCGTTGAGCGCGGACAACTCCTCGCCGGCCAGCCAGACGCTGCCCTGGCTGGGCGTGTCGAGGCCACCGAGCATGTTCAGCAGGGTGCTCTTGCCCGAGCCGGAACTACCGACGATGGCCACGCGCTCGCCGGGCAACAGCTCCAGCTGCACGTCGACCAGCACCTCGACCGACTGCGGGCCCTCGTCGTAGCTCTTGCGCAGGTTGCGGCAGCTCAGGACGGTTCTGTCACTCATAACGCAGGGCCTCCGCGGGCTGGGTGCGCGCGGCACGCCAGGCCGGATACAGGGTGGCGAAGAAACTCAGGATCAGCGCGGCGGTGCACACCAGGATCACGTCCTCGCGCATCAGCTGCGAGGGCAGGTAATCGATGAAGTAAACGTCCGAGCTGAGGAATTTGTGGCCGATCAGGCGCTCCAGCAGGGCGATGGCGTCGCTCACCTTGAGCGCCGCGAGCACGCCCAGCACGCCGCCGACCAGGGTACCGATCACGCCGATCACGCAGCCCTGGACCATGAAGATGCCCAGGATCTGTCCGGGCGTGGCGCCCAGAGTGCGGAGGATGGCGATGTCCGATTTCTTGTCGGTCACCACCATCACCAGGGTGGAAATGATGTTGAACGCGGCCACCGCGACTATCAGCAGCAGCAACAGGCCGATCATGGATTTCTCCATCTGGATCGCCTGGTAGAGGTTGCCGTGGGTGCGTGTCCAGTCGCGGGCGTAGAGGTCGTGGTCGCGGAAGGTCTGCGCGATTTCCCAGGCGGTCTGCGGCGCCTGGAACAGGTCGTCGAGCTTCAGGCGCAGGCCCTGGACCTGGCCTTCCTTGAAGCGCTGCATGCGCGCCGCATCCTCGATGTGCGCCAGGGCGACGTAGCCGTCGAGCTCGCCGGCGCCGACATGGAAGATGCCAGCCACGGTGAAGCGCTTCATGCGCGGGAAGATGCCGGCCGGGGTCACCGAGACCTCAGGCGCGACGAAGGTGACCTTGTCGCCGACCTTGACCCCGAGGTTCTTGGCCGCCTTGTCGCCGATGATGATGCCGAACTCGCCCGGCTGCAGGCTGGTCAGGCTGCCCTGCTGGAAGAACTGGCCGATGATCGAGACCTTGCCTTCCTCGGCCGGGTCGACGGCGTCGATCAGGATCTTCTGCACCACGCCGTTGCTGCTCAGCAGGCCCTGCATCTGGATGAAGGGCGCGACCTGCAGGACGTTCGCGTGTTGCGTCTTGATCTGCCCGGCCATGCCGCGCCAGTCGTCGATCGGCTGGTAGGACTCGACCGTGGCGTGCGGCACCATGCCCAGCACCCGCTCGCGCATCTCGCGGTCGAAGCCGTTCATCACCGACAGCACGACGATCATCACCATGACCCCGAGGGCCAGGCCGATCATGGAAGTGAGGGAGATGAAGGAGACGAAATGGCTGCGGCGTTTGGCGCGGGTGTAGCGCGTCCCGATATAGACGGAAAGTGGTCTGAACATGTGGGGCCGATGGTTGGGGAATTGGGCGTCTGCTCGTTGCAGGTGGTCTTTCCGGTGACCTTTGTGGCGAGGTACGGCGGGCGGCTTTACACTCAGACCATCTCTGCCGCCGTGGGTTCGCCATGTCCACTCCAGACGCGGATAACCGCCGCGAATACTACCGTATCGAAGACCACCTCGCACTGGAATTTCGCCCGCTGCCGAGCGATCCGGCGCAGGCGGAACAGGCGCTGCACGACGATTCCCCGCTGTTCAATCTGCTCGGCGACCTGCACCTGCTGGAGTTCGAAGGACAGCACCTGCTGCGCCAGATCGCCGAGCGCGACCGCGCCCTGGCCGGCTACCTGAAACTGGTCGACAAACGCATCGACCTGATCGCCGACGCCCTCTCCCAAAGCCTGCTCCGCGAGGTCGGGCCGGCGCAGCCGGTGGTGCTCTCCGAGGGCGGCATCGCCTTCCGCACGCCCGAGCCGCTGGAAGTCGGCCAGCTGCTGGCACTGCGCCTGGTGCTGCTGCCCCGCGCCCTCGGCCTGCAACTGCGCGCCAGGGTCCACCACTGCCACGCGCGGGGGCTGGGCGAGTACGAGATAGGTACGCTCTTCGAGGACCTGGAAGAGCCGCAGCGCCAGCTTCTGGCACGTCACATCCTGCAGAAGCAGGCCGCCGAGCGCCGCCTGGCGAAAGCCCGCGACGCCGAATGAACAAGGAACATCATCGCCCCATGCGTACCCTGCTCTTCCTGCTTACCCTGCTTGCGACCCCGCCGCTGCTGGCCGACAACCTGGAAATCCCCGTCGGTGCCCAGGGTGACAGCCACATCAGCCTGCCTACCCGCGGCGAAAGCCGGCGCACGGTGCTGGAGCGCTTCGGCCTGCCCGACGTCGAGCACCCCGCCATCGGCCAGCCGCCTATCACTCGCTGGGATTACCGCGAGTTCAGCGTCTACTTCGAATACGACCACGTGGTGGACGCCGTCCGCGCACACCATCCGCAGAATCCGATCACGCCCTCTTCCAAGGAGCCCCAGTGACTCTCATCTATGGCCATCGCGGCGCCAAAGGCGAAGCGCCGGAAAACACCCTGAACAGCTTCAAGCGCTGCCTCGAACATGGCGTCAAACGTTGCGAACTGGACCTGCATCTCTCGCGCGACGGCGAGCTGATGGTGATCCACGACCCGACCCTCAAGCGCACCACCGGCCGTGGCGGCAAGGTCTCCGAGCAGTTGGCGGAGGACCTGGTGACCTACGACGCGCGCCAGGGCGGCCCCGGCTGGCTGCGGCCCTGCCCGATCCCGCGGCTGGCCGAGCTGTTCGAGCATTGCGAGTTCGAGCACTGGCAGCTGGAGGTGAAAAGCGCCTCGCGTGATCGCGCCGCGCGCACCGTCCAGGCCATCGACCAGTTGGTGGAGCGCTTCGGCCTGCGCGACCGCGTCACCGTGACTTCGAGCTCACGCACTGTGTTGCGCGCGCTGCAGGAGCTTGCCCCGGACCTGTCTCGCGGACTGGTCGCCGAATACGCCTGGCTCGACCCGCTGAAGGTCGCGGCGAACTACGGCTGCGAGTTGCTGGCGCTGAACTGGATGCTGTGCACGCCCGAACGCCTGCTGAAGGCGCAGAAGCAGGGGCTGCATGTGTCGGTGTGGACGGTCAACGAGCCGGCGCTGATGCGCCGACTCGCCGACTTTGGTGTGGATAGCCTGATTACAGACTTTCCCGGTTTGGCCACTGCCACGCTCGGGAATCGCTGAGCGGGTCGCCCCCGGCCGGCTCAGGCCGCCGGTCGGGGTACTTCAGAAAAGCCGGTTCAGGCCGTCGAACGCCGCTACGCGGTAGGCTTCGGCCATGGTCGGATAGTTGAAGGTGGTGTTGACGAAATACTTCAGGGTGTTCAGCTCGCCCGGCTGGTTCATGATCGCCTGGCCGATATGCACGATCTCCGAAGCCTGGTCGCCGAAGCAGTGCACGCCGAGCACTTCCAGCGTCTCGCGATGGAAGAGGATCTTCAGCATCCCCACCGGCTCGTTGGAGATTTGCGCGCGGGCCATGCCCTTGAAGAAGGCCTTGCCCACTTCGTAAGGGATCTTCGCCGCGGTCAGCTCGTGCTCGTTCTTGCCGATAGAGCTGATTTCCGGAATGGTGTAGATGCCGGTCGGCACGTCGTTGACGAAGCGCCAGCTGTCATGCTCGACGATGTTGCCGGCAGCCGAACGGCCCTGGTCGTAGGCGGCGCTGGCCAGGCTCGGCCAGCCGATCACGTCGCCGGCGGCGTAGATGTTCGACACCGAGGTGCGATAGTTCTCGTCCACCTCGATCTGGCCGCGGCTGTTGACCTTGATGCCGATGTTCTCCAGGCCCAGGCGGTCGGTGTTGCCGGTACGGCCGTTGCACCACAGCAGGGCGTCGGCCTTGATCTTCTTGCCCGACTTCAGGTGCAGGATCACGCCGTTGTCCAGACCCTCGACGCGCTCGTATTCCTCGTTGTGGCGCACCAGCACGTTGTTGTTGCGCAGGTGGTAGCTCAGGGCGTCGGAGATTTCGTCGTCGAGGAAGCTCAGCAACTGGTCACGGGTGTCGATCAGGTCGACCAGCACGCCCAGGCCACTGAAGATCGAGGCGTACTCGCAGCCGATCACGCCGGCTCCGTAGATGATCAGGCGACGCGGGGTGTGGCTCAGCGAGAGGATGGTGTCGCTGTCGTAGACGCGCGGGTGATTGAAGTTGATGTCCGAGGGGCGATACGGACGCGAACCGGTGGCGATGACGAACTGGTCGGCGACCAGGCGCTCGACAGCGCCGCTGGGGGTGACCACCTCGACGGTGCGCTCATCGACGAAGCTGGCGGTGCCGTTGAACATGTCGATGCGGTTGCGCGCGTAGTAGCCGGTGCGCGAGGAGACCTGCTTGGAGATCACCTTCTCGGCGCTCTTGAGCACGTCGGGGAAGGAGAACCAGCGCGGCTCGCCGATCAGACGGAACATCGGGTTGGTGTTGAACTCGATGATCTGCTTTACCGAGTGGCGCAGTGCCTTGGACGGGATGGTGCCCAGGTGCGTGCAGTTGCCGCCGACCACGCGACGGCTGTCCACCACCGCCAGCTTGCGCCCGTACTTGGAGGCGTTCATCGCCGCCCCCTCGCCCGCCGGGCCCGTGCCGAGAATCACCACGTCGTAGTTGTAGACAGCCATGCGTACTCCTTCAGAACAGGCCGGGGCGCCCCTGTGGCGCTCCCGGCAAAGCCCCGGCGCGCCTGGCGCCGGGTACTAGCGAATCGTTGTTGGCAGCTTAGCCGCGCGACAAATTGCTGCACATTAGCGCTTGGTCGTGCGGTAGGCGAATTTTGCCATCACTACATTTCGTGCGGCTTTCAGCGCCTCTGCGCGTCCGGGAACAGCTCGGCGAAGCGCGGCGTCACGCGCGTCGAAAAGGCCTGTCCCTCGTGCATGACGAAATAGGCGGCCAACCCTTGCTGCTCGGCGTAGCGGAAGCCCTCGTCGGGACCTAGCACCATGAGCAGGGTCGACAAGCCGTCGGCATGCAGCGTCGAGCGGTCGACTACGGTCACCGCGGCCAGTTTGTGCCGCACGGGCGTGCCGGTGCGGGCATCGAAGGTGTGCGAATAGCGCTGCCCACCTTCCTCGAAATAGTTGCGGTAATCGCCCGAGGTTGAGACGCCGTAGCCGTCCACATCCAGCGAGCGCTCGACGGTACGTTCGCGTTCGCCGCTGGGCACCTCCAGGGCGACCCTCCAGGGCGAACCGTCAGCCTTGTGCCCGACCGCCTTGAGCTCGCCGGTGATCTCCACGAGGTAGTCCTTCAGGCCCAATTCGCCCAGGCGCTGGCTGACGCGGTCCACCGCGTAGCCGGCGACGATACTGTCGAAATCGAGCTGCGCCGCGACGTCCTTGCATACCAGGCTGCCGTCCACCCGCACATGCCGGTAGCCAACGCGCGCACGCTCACGGATCAGGTCCGTCTCGGCCGGCACGCGCTCTTCACGCGACTGCGGGCCGAAGCCCCAGAGGTTCATCAGCGGCTCGACGGTCAGGTCGAAGGCGCCATCGCTGGCGGAGGAAAGCTCATCGCCGTACTGCAGGAGTGCGATCAGGTCGGCCGGCATCGCCTGGCAGGCGCCGGCCGGCAGGTCGTTGAAGCGGGAGACTTCGGAATCGTCGCGGTAGGTGGAGAACTGCCGGTCGAGCTCGCCGAGGATGGTTTCGACTTCGGCCTGCAGGCGCTGCGGAGAGGGGCTTTTCGCGGTGGGCAGGTACTGCACCGAATAACTGCTACCCATGGTCGGCCCGCCGAAACGCTCGACGCGCTCACCGCAGCCGGCCAAAGCCAACAGCGCCATGCACAGCCAGATACCCCGCAACGCACACCTCCGCTCCCCTGCCCCGGTTCGGGCGCCGCACATTCTACCCGAAGCGCGGCGACTTACTGTTGCCCAGGCGGTAAAGGTTCGTTGCTCATTGCACCTCGCTGGCAGCGCTCACCGGCGCCCCGCCGCCCAGTGCCTTGTACAGCGCGACCAGGTCCAGGCGCAGTTGGCTTTCGCTGTCGACCCAATCGCGGCGGGCCTGCAGGTAATTGCGCTGGGCATCCAG
This sequence comes from Pseudomonas knackmussii B13, assembly GCF_000689415.1. Taxonomy (NCBI): domain Bacteria; kingdom Pseudomonadati; phylum Pseudomonadota; class Gammaproteobacteria; order Pseudomonadales; family Pseudomonadaceae; genus Pseudomonas; species Pseudomonas knackmussii. The sequence continues at coordinate 3,937,311 of NZ_HG322950.1, forward strand.
CTCGACGAGGAAATCGGTGAGGCCCCCTGCATAGCGCGCCTTGGCCATGTCGTAGGCCTGCCCGGCGCTGCCCAATCGCGCCTGCAGCTGGGCATTGCGCTGGCGTTCGGCGCCGTAGCCGCTGAGGGCGTCGTCGACTTCCTGCCAGGCCTTGAGCACGGTCTGCTGGTAATTCACCGCCGCCTGCTGCTGTTCCAGCTTGCGCAGGGTGACCTGGGAGCGCCGCCGGCCATTGTCGAAGATCGGCAGGCTCAGGCTCGGCCCCACCGCCCACTGGCGACTGCCCCAATCGGAAACCTTGCCGCTCTCGAAGGACGAATAGCCAAAGCTGGCACCCAGGCGAATGCTCGGGTAGAGCTCGGCAACAGCGACGCCAACGCTGGCTGTGGCTGCATGCAGTTGCGCTTCGGCGGCGCGAATGTCCGGGCGCCGCCGCGCTACTTCGGAAGGCAGCCCTGGGCTGAGATCGGGCAAGGCGGAAGGCTTGACCGAAGGCGCCGCCAATTGTGCCGACAACTCGCCCGGCTGCGCGCCGACCAGCACGCCGAGCTGGTTGATCGCCTGGGTCTGCGCCGCCAGCAGCGACGGCAGGCGCGAGCGCAAGTCCTCCAACTGGCTGCGCTGGCGCACCAGGTCGAAGTCATCGACCAACCCGCCATCTGCACGCGCCTGCACCAGTTCCAGCGACTCCTCGGTGGCGCGCAGGTCGTCGCGGGTCACGGCGATCTGCTGTTGCACGCGGCGCAGCTCGAAGTAGCCACGCGCCACTTCGCTGGCGACCAGCAGGCGTGCCTGTTCGAGCAAGGCGCGCTGCTGCTCGACTTGTGCATCGGCGGCCTCGATCGACCGCCGTACACGGCCCCAGAAGTCGATCTCCCAGGAAGCGTCGAAGCCGGCTTCGTAGAGGGTGAAAGGCTCGGCCAGGGTCTTCACCAACTCGTCGCTGTTCACCGGGGCGATGCTGGAGATCATCCGCGCGCTGGCACCGCGCTCGCTCTGCCGCTGGCGCTGGATGTCGCCTTTGGCATCGACGTTCGGCCCGCGCTGGGCGGCGACCATCTGCCGCTGCATGCGCGCCTGGGCGAAGCGCAGGGCGGCACTCTGCAGGTCCGGGCTGGCTTTGCTGGCGCGCTGCTGCAGGGCATCGAGCGTCGGGTCAGCGAACTGCGTCCACCATTGCGCCGGCAGCGCCTGGCCACCCTGGCCCGCCGGCAGCAGCGCGGGGTCGCCGGCATGCGCGGCGCTCCAGCTCGCCGGAACCTGCGGCTGGGGCGCCCGGTAATCCGGGCCCACTGCGCTGCAGGCGCCCAGCGTCAGCAACAGCGGCCAGAACAGGTGGGAAGTACGGGGCGATGACATGGCGGCCTCTCCGTTCAGGCGAGTCGATTGCGAAACAGCCACGCCGACAGCGGCAGCGTCACGACCGCCATTGCCAGCATCGGCCAGAGATCGTGGGCCACGTCGAAGAGGCCGACGCCTTCGAGATAGATGCGCTGGATCAGGTCGATGGCGAAGCGCAGCGGGTTCAGGTAGGTCGCCATCTGCAGCGCCTCGGGCATGTTGCGCACCGGCGTCGAGAGCCCCGAGAGCAGCATGATCGGCATGATCAGCACGAAGGTGTAGAGCATGGCCTGCTGCATGTTCAACGACACCGCCGAGATCGACAGGCCCAGCCCGACGCAGGACACCATGAACACCAGCAGCCCGCCGTAGAGGTCGAGCAGCGAGCCGGCCAGCGGAATGCGGAACCAGAACAGCGCCAGCAGCAGTACCAGCGTTGCCTGCACCAGCCCGATGAGGATCGGCGGCAGGGCCTTGCCGAGCATGATTTCCAGTGGCGCATAGGGCGTCACCAGGAGCTGGTCGAAAGTGCCCTGCTCGCGCTCCCGGGCTACCGAAAGCGCCGACAGCATCAGCGTCTGCAGCATGCTCAGCGAGGCGATCAGCGCCGGGATCAGCGGCCAGCGTGTCTCCAGGTTGGGGTTGTGCCAGGCACGGGTCACCACGCTCAGCGGCGCCGCGACCAGCCCCCGCTCGCGGTTGAAGTCCGCGACCACATTGGCCACCCCGGCGGCCGCGGCACTTGCGGTGGTGGAGTTGCGCCCATCGAGGATCAGTTGCAGCGGCGCCGGTTCGCCGCGGGTCAGGCGGGTCTGGAAGTCGGCGGGGATCTGCACCACCAGCAGTGCCTTCTGCGTGTCGATGACGCCGGAGATATCGCCCGGTGCGCGCAAGGTCGCCACGCGGTGGAAGATGCCGCTGCCGTCGAGGCGCGAGGCCAGTTGCTCGGACATTTCGCTGTGGCTCTGGTCGAGCAATGCGTACGGGGCATCGTTGAGGTCGAACGTCACTGCATAGCCGAACAGCAGCCCCTGCACCAGCACCGGCGAAACCAGCACGATGCGGTTGGCCGGGTCCTTGAGAATCACCAGCAGTTCCTTGCGCCAGAGGTTGGCCAGGCGCCGGAAGAACTCGATCAGCGCAGCCATGGCTCAGCCCAGCCTCTTTTGCGTGGCCAGTCGCGCCAGGCCCAGCAACAGCGCGGCGTAGCCGGCGAGCACGGCGCAATCGCGAAGGATCAGCGGCCAGAAATCGCCGGCGAGGAACAGCGACTTCACCAGTTCCATGAAGTAGGTCGCCGGCAGCAGCTGGCCGACCACACGGATCGCCAGCGGCACGTTGCGCAGGTCGAAGATGAAGCCGGACAGCATCAGTGCCGGCAGGAAGCTGGCGATCAGGGCGATCTGGCTGGCAATGAACTGGTTCTTGGTCGCCGAGGAAATGAGCAGGCCGATACCCAGGGCGACGAACAGGTAGAGCATGCTGCTGAACAGCAGCACCAGCAGCGAGCCGTACATCGGCACATGGAACAGGAAGCGTGCTGCCAGCAGGCACATGGCGAGGCCCAGCAGGCCGACCATGAAGCAGGGGATCATCTTCGCCAGCAGGATCTCCACCGGCCGCACCGGGGTGACGAACAACGCCTCCAGGGTGCCGCGCTCCCATTCGCGTGCCATCACCAGCGCGGTGAGGAAGGCACCGACCAGCGTCATGATCAGCACGATCAGCCCCGGCACCAGGTACCAGGTGCTGGTGTTGGCGGCGTTGAACCACATGCGCTGTTCGATGCGCACGCCGCCCTGGACCTGCCCGGCATTGCGCGCGGCCTGCTTCTCGCCCCATAGCGCCAGGGCCTGGTTGAGGTAGTTGCTCACGCCCGAGGCGCGGGTGGCGTCAGCGCCCTGCACCAACACGAGAATCTGCGCGTCGCCGTCCTGCAGGCGCCGGCTGAAGTCGGACGGCAGGTAGACCAGGGCATCGGCTTCACGGCTGAGCATCAGGCGCCGCCCTTCCTCGAAGGAGCCTACGCGTAGCGGGCGCAGGTATTCGGAGCGGCTGATGCTGGCCAGCAGATCGCGAGCCATGGGCGCCGGATCATCCTGTACGACAGCCACCAGGCTGCGCTTCACGTCCAGCGACAGGCCGTAGCCGAAGATGAGGATCAGCACGATCGGCAAGCCGATGCCGATCAGCAGGTTGCTGCGGTCGCGCAGCATCTGGCGAAATTCCTTGCGCGTGAGCGACACCAGGCGCCGCCAGAAACCCCGTCGCAGCCATACGCCGCTCATGCCTGAACCTCCCGCGCCTGCTCGACGATGGCGATGAATGCCTGCTCCATGTTCAGCGCGCTGCCCTTGCCGCCGGCCTGTTCGCGAACCTGCTGCGGCGTGCCCATGGCGAGGATGCGTCCGGCGTCCTGGATGACGATGCGGTCGCAGTACTCGGCCTCTTCCATGAAATGGGTGGTGATGATGATGGTGGTGCCACCGGCCGCCAGCGCCGTGATGCGCTGCCAAAAGCCGCGCCGGGCCAGAGGATCGGCGCCGCTGGTGGGCTCGTCGAGAAAGAGGATTTCCGGTTCGTGGAGCAGGCCGACCGCCATCGCCAGACGCTGCCGGTAACCGCCGGGCAGTTGGCCGCTGGGCTCGCCCTCGTGGCCGGACAGGTCGAACTGCCGCGACACCTCTTCCATGCGCCGCCCCAACTGTTTGCCGGACAGCCCGTAAGCGCCGCCGAAGAACTGCAGGTTCTCGCGCACCGAGAGGTTGCCGTACAGCGAGAACTTCTGCGACACGTAGCCGATGCGCCGGCGTGCCTGGGCGCGGGCATGGCGCAAGTTGACCCCGGCCACCTGCAGGCTGCCGGAGGACGCCGGCAACAGGCCGCAGAGCATGCGGAAGGTAGTGGTCTTGCCGGCGCCGTTGGGGCCGAGCAGACCGAAGATTTCACCACGGGCCACGCTGAAGCTGGTGCGGTCGACTGCAGTGAAGTCGCCGAACTTGCGCACCAGATCCTTCACCTCGATCACCGCGTCGCCATTACCTGAAGCGCCGACCGGCGCGGCGACCCGGAGCGATTCGGTGTCCACCTTCTCGGCGCCGCTCTTGGCCCGCAGCAGGACCATGAAGCCGTCTTCCAGGCGCGCCTCTACTTCGCGTACCGGTGCACCTTCCAGGAGCGATTCCAGGCGCTGCTCGTCGGCTTCGCGCTGGCGGATGAAACGCACCTCGCCGCCCTGGGGCACGGCATCGATGACGTTGTGCGGCTCATCCAGCAAACGCGCCTGCAGGGTGCGCGCGGGCTGTCCCGCCGGCGGCACGGCAATGCGGCAGAGGCCCTCGGCATGGCGGCGGATTTCCTCGGGCACGCCCTGGGCGAGCAACTGGCCCTGGTGCAGCAGGTAGACCTCGCTGCAGCGTTCGGCTTCGTCCATGTAGGAAGTGGTCAGCAGCACGCTGAGGCGCTCTTCTTCCACTAACTGCTGGACGATCTCCCAGAGCTCGCGGCGCGACAGCGGATCGACACCCACCGTCGGTTCGTCGAGCAGCAGCAGCCGCGGCGAGCGCACCAGGGTGCAGGCCAGGCCGAGCTTCTGCTTCATTCCGCCGGACAGCTTGCCCGCCGGCCTTGCGGTGAAGCGGCCGAGGTCGGTCATCTCCAGCAGGCGAGCGAAACGCCGGCTGCGCTCCTCCGCGCCGACGCCATGCAGGTCGGCGTAGAGGTCGAGGTTCTCCTGCACGCTCAGGTCTTCATACAGGCCGAAGCGCTGCGGCATGTAGCTGATGAGGTCCTGCACCTTCTGCGGCTGCGCGGCGACGTCCACATCAAGCACCCGCAACTGCCCGGCGTCGGCTTTCAGCAGGCCGGCGACCAGGCGCAGGAAGGTGGTCTTGCCGGCGCCATCGGGGCCGACCAACGCGGTGAGCGCACCTTCGCGCACGCGCAGATCGAGGCCATGCAGGGCCCGCACGACCTGCCCGGATTCCTTGATCAGGAATTGCCTTGCGACGCCCTGGGCATCTATCACCAGGCCCTTGTCCATCAGTGCGCCTGCCCGTCCCGGGCGATGCGCACCGTGGCCGGCATGCCCAGGCGCAGGCGATTGCCCTTGTCCTCGACCAGCACGCGCACTTCGTAGACCAGCGCGGTGCGCAGCTCCTCGGTCTGCACCGCCTTGGGCGTGAACTCGGCGACGTCGGAGATGTAGCCGACATGCCCCTCGACAGGCTGCTGCGGGTGACTATCGGTGACTACGCTGGCGTTCTGGCCGGGCTTGATCAGCCCGAGCTGGGTCTCGTTGACGTAGACCCGCACCCATTTCGGATCGGTAATGGCCAGCGCATAGACCGCGCGCTGCGGCGAGGCCATGTCGCCCGGCTCGAGCAGGCGCGAGCGCACCACGGCGTTCTGCGGCGCACGCAATTCGGTTTCATCGAGGTTGTGCTGCAGCAGCGCCAGTTGCGCGCGAGCCACTTGCAGCTGTGCGTCGGCCTGGGCGATGTCTTCCGCGCGTGGGCCGATCTTCGCCAGGCGCAGGGCCTTCTGGCGGTCGTCCAGTTGCGCCTGGTCGACCTTCAGCTGGGCGTTGGCGTTGTCCAGGTCCTGCTGGCTGATCGCCCGGCCACCGGGGCTGTTGGCGCGGATACCCTGCAGACGGCGCAGCTGGATATTCGCCAGGTCGAGCTGGGCCTTGGCCGCGTCCACCTGGGCCTTGGCGCGGTCGATGTCTTCCGGGCGGCTGCCGTTACGCAAGCGCAGCAGCGCCTGTTCCTGCACGCCGATCTGGGCCCTGGCCTGGTCGATCTGCAGCTTCAGCGCGCGGCTGTCGAGGGTCGCCAGGATTTGCCCGGCCTTGACGCTGTCGCCCTCCTCCACGCGCATCTCGGCGATCCGCTCGCTACCGGTGAATGCCAGCGACACCTGGCGAATATCGACGTTGCCATACAGCACCAGGTCGCTGCCCTGGTCCATCGTCGAGCGGTGGTAGTACCAGGCGCCCAGGCCGATCAGGAGCAGCAACGAAGGGATGACGACGAGCTTCTTGGGCATGGTGGTGACTCGCGGATCGGGGCGACATCCGGGAAGCATAGACAACAAATTCAAATTTGAATTTGATCTAGCTCGGTTCTAGGCTGCATTCACTCCATCGAGCAGGATGTCGCCATGCCGGAATCCCCACGCCAAAGCCCGCCGCGCGCGCCGCGCCAGGACGGCGAGGCCACTCGCGGGCGGATTCTCCTGGCGGCCGGCCAGCTGTTCGCCGAGCGCGGTTATGCCGATACCACCAGCAAGGCGATCTGCGAGCAGGCGCAATGCAACATGGCCGCGGTGAACTACCACTTCGGCAGCCGCGAAAACCTCTACCGCGCCCTGCTGCAGGAGATGCACAAGCACCTGATCAGCTACGACCAGCTGGAACAACTCACGCGCAGCGAACAGGACAGCCGCGACAAGCTGGCCCTGCTGATCGACGCCCTGACCCTCAACGTCGCCAGCGGCCAGCGCTGGCAGGCGCGGCTGTGGGCCCGCGAGCTGCTGGCGCCGTCGGCCTTCCTCGCCGAGCTCATCGACCAGGAGGCGATGCCCAAGGTGCGCCTGGTGATGGGATTGCTCAGCGAGGTCACTGGCATCCCGCTGCAGGCCCCAGCGCTGCTGCGCTGCCTGTTCAGCGTGATGGCGCCCTACCTGACGCTGCAGGTGGTCAGCCGCGAGATACCCACGCCGCTGACCGACCTCTTCGAGCAACCCACCGAAGACCTCGCACGCCACCTCAAGCTGTTCGCGCAAGCAGGGCTCGAAGCGGTGGCACGGGATTACCACGCGCAAGCGCTGTAGCGCGGGCTTTTCCTGACTACCGGGCCTGTTTTTCGTAGGAGCGAGCTTGCTCGCGAACCTGCCGCAATGAAGCCCCCCCCCCCCCCCGCCACACGATCAGGCAGCGGCCTGAGTACCGCTCTTGCGCTTGAACAAGTAGCAGACGCCCATCAGCACGACCCACACCGGGATCGCGTAGACCGACACGTCGATGCCCGGGATCTGCAGCATGATGCCGAGGATGAACACCACGAAGGCCAGGCAAAGCCAGTTGCCGAAGGGGTACATCAGCGCGCGGAACGAGGTCTTGGAGCCTTCGCGGTCCTTGGCGCGGCGGAACATCAGGTGCGCCAGGCTGATCATCGCCCAGTTGATCACCAGGGCCGCCACCACCAGGGACATCAGCAGCTCAAGGGCGCGCGCCGGGATCAGGTAGTTGACCGCCACGCAGGCCAGGGTGATGAACGCCGAAACGCCGATGGCCAGCAACGGTACGCCACGGTCGTCGATCTTGGCGAAGGCGCGCGGTGCGTCGCCCTGCTCGGCCAGGCCGAAGAGCATGCGGCTGTTGCAGTACACGCAGCTGTTGTAGACCGACAGAGCCGCGGTCAGTACCACGAAGTTCAGCACGTGGGCAGCGTTACCACTGCCCATCAGCGAGAAGACCTTCACGAACGGGCTGCCGCTGTAGGGGTCGCCGGCGCTGTTGATGCTTTGCACCAAGGCGTCCCACGGGTACAGCGAGAGCAGCACGGCCAGGGCGCCGATGTAGAAGATCAGGATCCGGTAGATGACCTGGTTGATCGCCTTGGGGATCACCTTCTTCGGTTCCGCGGCCTCGGCGGCAGTGATGCCGACCAGCTCCAGGCCACCGAAGGAGAACATGATGATCGCCAGGACCATCACCAGGCCCTTCAGGCCATTGGGGAAGAAGCCGCCGTGGCTCCACAGGTTGCTCACCGCCGCCTGCGGGCCGCCGGTGCCGGTGGCCAGCAGCCAGCAACCAAGGACGATCATGCCGATGATCGCCGCGACCTTGATGATCGCGAACCAGAACTCGGCCTCGCCGAAGGCCTTCACGTTGAACAGGTTGAGCGCGTTGATCAGGACGAAGAACACCGCCGCGGTGACCCAGGTCGGGATGTCCGGCCACCAGAACTGCACGTACTTGCCGACGGCCGTCAGCTCCGACATGCCCACCAGGATGTACAGCACCCAATAGTTCCAGCCCGACATGAAGCCGGCAAAGCCACCCCAGTATTTGTGCGCGAAGTGGCTGAAGGAACCGGCGACCGGCTCCTCGACGATCATCTCGCCGAGCTGGCGCATGATCAGGAATGCGATGAAGCCGCCGATGGCGTAGCCGAGGATCATCGACGGGCCGGCGGATTGCAGGACACCGGCCGAGCCCAGGAACAGTCCGGTACCGATGGCGCCACCCAGGGCGATGAGCTGGATGTGGCGATTCTTCAGGCCGCGCTTGAGCGAGCCTTCATGCAGATGGGGATGTCCATCCATTGCGGGGTTCCTCGGTAGAGGGGTTGGCTTTTTATCGTTATGCGTTGTGCGCAGCGGACGCCTTGTCGGCCCGGGTCAGGGCCTTCGAATGAAAAACGGGAGCCCGAAAGCTCCCGTTTTCCCTTACACCTGGATCAGCGCGGGAAGGCCGGCGGGGTGACCCCAGCCATCTCTTCCATCACGCGAACGACCTGGCAGCTGTAGCCGAACTCGTTGTCGTACCACACGTACAGCACGACACGGTTGTCGTTGCAGATGGTGGCTTCGGCATCGACCACGCCGGCGTGACGGGAGCCGACGAAGTCGGTGGACACCACTTCCTGCGAGGACACGAAGTCGATCTGCTTCTGCAGGTCCGAGTGCATGGCCATCTGGCGCAGGTACTCGTTGATCTCTTCGCGGTTGGTGGCCTTCTCGAGGTTCAGGTTGAGGATGGCCATGGAGACGTTCGGCGTCGGAACGCGGATCGCGTTGCCGGTCAGCTTGCCTTTCAGAACCGGCAGAGCCTTGGCGGCAGCGGTAGCGGCGCCAGTCTCGGTGATCACCATGTTCAGCGGCGCGGCGCGGCCACGACGGCTGCCCTTGTGGAAGTTGTCGATCAGGTTCTGGTCGTTGGTGAACGAGTGAACGGTTTCGACGTGGCCGTTGACGATGCCGTACTGGTCGTTGACAGCCTTCAGCACCGGCACGATGGCGTTGGTGGTGCAGGAAGCGGCGGAAACGATCTTGTCGTCAGCGGTGATGTCGCCATGGTTGATGCCATGCACGATGTTCTTCAGCGCGCCTTTGCCCGGAGCGGTCAGGATCACGCGGTCGACGCCCGGGCACTTCAGGTGCTGGGCGAGGCCGTCGGCGTCACGCCATTTGCCGGTGTTGTCGACCAGCAGGGCGTTCTTGATGCCGTACTGGGTGTAGTCGATCGACGCCGGGTCGTTGGAGTAGATCACCTGGATCAGGTTGCCGTTGGCGGTGATGGTGTTGTTGGCTTCATCGATGGTGATGGTGCCGTTGAACTTGCCATGCACGGAGTCGCGACGCAGCAGGCTGGCGCGCTTGACCAGGTCGTTGTCGGCGCCCTTGCGGACGACGATGGCGCGCAGGCGCAGGCCGTCGCCGCCGCCGGTTTTCTCGATCAGGATGCGCGCCAGCAGGCGGCCGATACGACCGAAGCCGTAGAGGACGACGTCGGTGCCTTCGCGGCTGCCGCCGTTCTGCTTGCCAACCACGTCGGCCAGCTCGTCCTTGACGAACTGCTCGATGGCACGGCCGTTACCTTCGGCCTTGAACTTGGCGACCATCTTGCCGAGGTCGACCGAAGCGGCGCCGAGTTTCAGCTCGCTCATGGTCTTGAGGATGGGGAAGGTGTCGTGGACCGACAGCTCGGCCTCGCCAGCCAGGCGGTGACGGGCGAAACGGTGGGCCTTGAGGATGTCGATCACCGAACGGTTGATCAGGCCACGGCCATAGATAGAAGTCACCACGTTGTTGTTGCGGTAGAGCTGGCCGATCAGCGGAATCATGGCTTCCGCGAGGGCTTCACGATCGATCCACTCACCGAGACACTGGTCGGGCTTCTGAGTCACGGGCAATACCTTCCACATGTAGGAGAAGAAAAAAGGGGCTACATTATGACGGCGCCGGCAGGCGGCGGCAATCTGCAACGCTGCAAAGACTGACAGCCGTCAATCCGGATAGTTACAATCCGGCCGGTCAACTTTCCGACCGGAGCCCGCTACGCCCGTGTCCGTCCTGCGCATACCCACCCTGCCCACGGCAGCCGGCAAACAAACCTGGGGCAGCCTTCCCGGCGCGGCCCTGAGCCTTGCCATCGCCGAAGCCGCCGCCCCGGCGAAACGATTCACCTTGCTGCTGACCGCCGACAGCCAGAGCGCCGAGCGCCTGGAGCAGGAACTGCAGTTCTTCGCTCCCGACCTGCCCGTGCTGCAGCTGCCGGACTGGGAAACCCTGCCCTACGACGTTTTCTCGCCGCACCAGGACATCATTTCCCAGCGCGTCGCCGCCCTCTATCAGCTCCCGGAACTGAAACGCGGCGTGCTGGTGGTGCCGATCATCACCGCCCTGCACCGCATGGCCCCGGCCAAGTTCCTGCTCGGTAGCAGCCTGGTGCTGGACGTCGGCCAGAAGCTCGACGTCGAGCAGATGCGCCTGCGCCTGGAGGCCGCCGGCTACCGCTGCGTGGACACCGTCTACGAACACGGCGAGTTCGCCGTGCGCGGCGCGCTCATCGACCTCTATCCGATGGGCAGCGAGCTGCCCTACCGCATCGACCTGTTCGACGACGAGATCGAGACGCTGCGCACCTTCGACCCGGAGAACCAGCGCTCCATCGACAAGGTGCAGAGCATCCGCCTGTTGCCGGCGCGCGAATTCCCCCTGCGCAAGGAAGCGGTGACCGGCTTCCGCGGCCGCTTCCGCGAGCGCTTCGACGTCGACTACCGGCGCTGCCCGATCTACCAGGACCTGGCCAGCGGCCTGACCCCGGCCGGCATCGAGTACTACCTGCCGCTGTTCTTCGAGGAAGGCGAAACCTCGACCCTCTTCGACTACCTGCCGCAGGACACCCAGGTGTTCTCCCTGCCCGGCATCGAGCAGGCCGCCGAGCAGTTCTGGAACGACGTGCGCAGCCGTTACGAAGACCGCCGCTACGACCCGGAACGCCCGCTGCTGCCGCCGGCCGAGGTATTCCTGCCGGTGGAAGACTGCTTTGCCCGCCTCAAGCAATGGCCCCGCGTAGTGGTCGGCAGCGAGGCAGTGGAGCCCGGTGTCGGCCGCGACAACTTCCCCGCCGAGGCGCTGCCGGAACTGGCCATCGAGGCCAAGGCAAGCGAGCCGCTGGCACGCCTGCGCCGCTTCATAGAGGAATTCCCCGGGCGCATCCTCTTCAGCGCCGAATCCGCCGGCCGCCGCGAGGTGCTGCTGGAACTGCTGGCGCGACTGAAGCTGCGCCCGAGCGAAGTCGACGGCTGGCCGGCCTTCCTCGCGCACCCGGAACGCCTGGCGATCACCATCGCCCCGCTGGACGACGGCCTGCTGCTGCAGGACGGCGCCAAGGGCGTGGCCCTGGTCGCCGAAAGCCCGCTGTTCGGCCAGCGCGTCATGCAGCGCCGGCGCCGCGAGAAGACCCGCGACGGCGGCGACAACGTCATCAAGAACCTCACCGAGCTGCGCGAAGGCGCGCCGGTGGTGCACATCGACCACGGCGTCGGCCGCTACATCGGATTGATCACCCTGGATATCGACGGCCAGACCGCGGAATTCCTCGCCCTTCAGTACGCCGACGAAGCCAAGCTTTACGTGCCGGTGGCCAACCTGCACCTGATTGCCCGCTACACCGGCAGCGACGACGCCCTGGCGCCGCTGCACAAGCTCGGCTCGGAAACCTGGCAGAAGGCCAAGCGCAAGGCGGCAGAGCAGGTCCGCGACGTCGCTGCCGAACTGCTCGACATCTACGCCCGCCGCGCCGCGCGCAAGGGCTACGCATTCAAGGACCCGCAGGCCGACTACGCGACCTTCTCCGCCGGTTTCCCCTTCGAGGAAACCCCGGACCAGCAGGCCGCCATCGACTCGGTGATCGCCGACATGCTCGCGGAAAAGCCGATGGACCGCCTGGTCTGCGGCGACGTCGGCTTCGGCAAGACCGAAGTGGCCATGCGCGCGGCCTTCGTCGCCGTGCACAGCGGCCGTCAGGTGGCGGTGCTCGTGCCCACCACCCTGCTCGCCCAGCAACACTACAACAGCTTCCGCGACCGCTTCGCCGACTGGCCAGTGACCGTCGAGGTAATGAGCCGATTCAAGACCGCCAAGGAAGTCGAAGGCGCTGCGGCGCAACTGGCAGAGGGCAAGGTCGACATCGTCATCGGCACCCACAAGCTGCTGCAGGAAGATGTGCGCTTCAAGAACCTCGGCCTGGTGATCATCGACGAGGAACACCGCTTCGGCGTGCGCCAGAAGGAACAGCTCAAGGCCCTGCGCAGCGAGGTGGACATCCTCACCCTCACCGCCACGCCGATCCCGCGCACCCTGAACATGGCGGTCGCCGGTATGCGCGACCTGTCGATCATCGCCACGCCTCCAGCACGCCGTCTGTCGGTGCGCACCTTCGTCATGGAAGAGCAGAAGTCGGTGATCAAGGAAGCGCTGCTGCGCGAGCTGCTGCGCGGCGGCCAGGTCTACTACCTGCACAACGAGGTGAAGACCATCGAGAAATGCGCCCGCGACCTGGCCGAGCTGGTCCCGGAAGCGCGCATCGGCATTGGCCACGGGCAGATGCACGAACGCGATCTCGAGCGGGTGATGAGCGACTTCTACCACAAGCGCTTCAACGTGCTGGTGGCCTCGACCATCATCGAGACCGGCATCGACGTGCCCAGCGCCAACACCATCCTCATCGAGCGCGCCGACAAGTTCGGCCTGGCCCAGCTGCACCAGCTGCGCGGCCGCGTCGGCCGTAGCCACCACCAGGCCTACGCCTACCTGCTGACGCCGCCGCGCAAGCAGATGACCCCGGACGCCGAGAAGCGGCTGGAGGCCATCGCCAACGCCCAGGACCTCGGCGCCGGCTTCGTCCTGGCGACCCACGACCTGGAAATCCGCGGCGCCGGCGAGCTGCTCGGCGAAGGCCAAAGCGGGCAGATCCAGGCGGTCGGCTTCACCCTCTACATGGAAATGCTCGAGCGCGCGGTCAAGGCCATTCGCAAGGGCGAGCAGCCGAACCTCGAGCAGCCATTGGGCGGCGGCCCGGACATCAACCTGCGCGTGCCGGCGCTGATCCCCGAGGACTACCTGCCCGACGTGCACGGCCGGCTGATCCTCTACAAGCGCATCGCCAACGCCGCCGACGAGGACGGCCTGCGCGAGCTGCAGGTGGAAATGATCGACCGCTTCGGCCTGCTCCCCGAGCCGACCAAGAGCCTCATACGCCTGACGCTGCTGAAACTGCAGGCGGAAAAGCTCGGCATCGTCAAAGTGGATGCCGGCCCGCAGGGAGGACGGGTAGAATTCGCCGCCGATACCTGCGTCGACCCGCTGGTGCTGATCAAGCTGATCCAGAGCCAGCCGAACCGCTACAAGTTCGAAGGCGCGACCCTGTTCAAGTTCCAGGTGCCGATGGAGCGCCCGGAAGAACGCTTCAACACCCTGGAGGCGCTGTTCGAGCGCCTAGCCCCCACAGCCTCCTAAAGGACCGGTATGTTCCGCTACCTGCTGCTCTCGCTTGCCCTGCTCGCCCCCGCGAGCTTCGCCGACGACCTCTACCAGGTCGAACTGATCCTGTTCCAGCAGGAAGGCGACGTCGTCTATTCCAGCCAACCGGCGCCTGACGACTGGGCCAAGGGAGCCCAGCCGCCGGCACCCGACAGCCGCCGTCCAACCGCAATGGACGCCCAGGCCAACAAGCTGGCCCAGGCCCAGGGCTACCACGTGCTGATGCACAAGGCGTGGAAGCAGGCGATCACCGACCAGCCGGTGAAGATCTCGCTGAGCGAAGGCCAGGAGCAGGACGGTCACTTCCCTGTGGAAGGCACCTTGACCCTGCGCCAGCAGCGCTTCGTCGACACCCAGGTGGACTTCTGGATCAACCAGTTCGGCGGCGACGGCCTGCTCGAGCACAGCCAGCACATGGTCCAGGACGTCAGCCTGAAGAACGGCGTACTGGCCTACCTCGACCATCCGAGCCTCGGCATGCTGGTCAAGGTCAGCCCGCTCAACGCCAAGCCGGCCACCCCGCCGCCGGCGGAGATGGAGGAAGACGCCCCGGCCGGCCAACCGCAGCAAGCACCGCAACAGGCGCCGCAAGCGCCGGCCAATGGCGGCTTCGACGCCCCGCCGGCAAGCGAGCCCACGCAGCAGTAACCCCGTACCGAAGGCGGCGCCATGCCCCAGTTCGCAGAACACCTGCAACGCATCCCCTGGCGCCGCCTGTTCCCCGCCATCACCCTGGTCCGTGGCGAAGCCTATGCCCGCGAGGGCCGCATTCAGATCGTTCGCCTCACCGAACGCTCTCTGGAGAGCACTTGCATAGGCTCGGGCAACAATCGCTACCGCCAGCGCATCCGCCTGTCCCAAAGCGGCGACACCCTCGACTGCCAGTGCGATTGCCCGGTCTCCTTCGATTGCAAGCATTGCGCAGCTGCGTTGCTGCACTTGCTGGATGAGCAGGCCGCCCTTACTCCGGCCACCCCGACGCCAGTGCCAGTTGCCCGCCCGGCGCCCGCCCCAAGCAATCGGCTTTCCACCGATCTGCAAAGCTGGCTGAAAAAACTGCCCGCCACGCTCAAGCCTCCGCCGAAGAAAGCAGCGCCATGCACCGAGCTGCTGCATTACCGGCTGACGAAGAACGGCCGGATATTCATCCACAGGGCGGCGCACAGCGACAGCGGCCAACTCCTGGGCTACCCACGCCTGGGATCCATTTCCGTGGCGCTGGGCCAGGGCGTTGCGGAACCGGATCAGCGCATCCTGCTGCGCGCCCTCGGCTGCGAAGGCGTCCAGCCACACCACAACGAGGTGCTTCTACTCGGTCGCGATGGCGCGGAACTGCTGGAACTGATCCTGCGCAGCGGGCAACTGTTCCTGGATGCCCAGGACCTCGCCAGCCAGTTGCAGCCGGGACCGGGGCTGCCTGCCAGACTCGCCTGGCAGGCCCGTCCGGACGGCTGCTACACCGCCGGGTGGCAAGTCGAAAGCAATCCTTGCCCGCAACTGCTGACCCAATTGGCGCCTCCCTGGTATGTCGATCACCAGAGCCTGCGCGCGGGACCATTGCTCCACGACCTGCCCGACGCCCTGGCCAACCACCTGTTGAGCGTCCCTCCGGTGCCCCCGGCAGAGGCCATCCTGTTCAGTCTGCAGCTCAAGGAGCTGGCACCCGAAGCGCCCTTGCCGGTCTCCACCGATGAGCGTCGGCTGGATGATGTGCAGCCGGTGCCGCACCTGCGACTGAGCACCGTGCACGAAAGCTTCCATCGCCAGGACAAGCACCAGGCATGCCTCTCATTCGCCTACGGCAAAGAACAGGTCCACGGCCCCGCGCGCGGCGACCAGCCCATCCGCTGCCTGGAAGACGGCGCCTTTGTCGTCATCGAACGCCAACCCAAGGCCGAGCAGGCCGCGCGCAAGGCTCTGCAACGCCTGGGCCTGCAGAAACTCCACAAGTACTCCACACCCTACGAATTGAGCGAGCGCTACGAATGCTTCCGGCCCGCAGGCGACGAGCACTGGGCCGAAATCGTCCGCCGCCTGCCGGAGCTGCGCGCCAAGGGCTGGGTGGTCGAGATCGACGAGGACTTCCCCTTCGACTTCAGCGAAGTCGAGGACTGGTATGCCCGACTCGACGAGGAACCCGGCAACGCCTGGTTCGACCTGGAGCTGGGCATCGTGGTGGACGGCCAGCAGATCAGCCTGCTGCAGCCGCTGCTGGAACTGCTTAGGCATCGCCCCTCGGCCCTGCGCGACAGCTCCGCCAAAGGCGAACTGCCGATTCGCCTCGACGCGCGGCGCCAGGCGGACGGCAAGCCACTGACCGTGAGCCTCCCTCTGGAGCGTGTGCGGGCCATGCTCCAGTTGCTGGAGGAACTGCTGCTGGCCAGCCCGCAGCACAACGACAACAGCTTGCGCCTGTCGAGCGCAGACGCCGGCCTGCTCGCCCCGCTCGACGACCAGCCCCTGCAATGGCAAGGCGGCGAACGCTTGCTGCAATTCGGTCGAAGCCTGCGCGATCACCGGCAGCAACCCTGCCCGCCCCCCGCGGGCCTGCAGGCCGAGTTACGCCCCTATCAGCTGCAGGGGCTGGCCTGGATGCAGGCACTACGCGAGCTGGAAGTCGGTGGCATCCTCGGCGACGACATGGGCCTGGGCAAGACCCTGCAGGTCCTGGCGCACATCCTTGCCGAGAAGCACGCCGGACGCCTGGAACGCCCAGCCCTGGTGCTGATGCCCACCAGCCTGGTGGCCAACTGGCAGGACGAAGCCGCGCGCTTCGCCCCGGAGCTGCGCGTACTCACCCTGCACGGCGGCGACCGCCACAAAGGCTTCGACGAACTCGGAAAATACGACCTGCTGCTCAGCACCTATGCCCTGCTGCCGCGGGATATCGCAGTGCTCAGCAAGCAGCCGCTGCACCTCGCCATCTTCGACGAAGCGCAGTACCTGAAGAATGCCAGCAGCAAATCGGCCCAGGCTGCAGCGAAGCTCGACGCCCGCCAGCGCCTGTGCCTGAGCGGCACGCCGCTGGAAAACCACCTGGGCGAACTCTGGTCGCTGTTCAACCTGGTGATGCCCGGCTGGCTGGGCGACCTGCGCAGCTTCACCCGCCTGTACCGCAACCCCATCGAAAAGGCCGGCGACAGCAAGCGGCTGGCCCATCTCAATGCGCGGATAAAGCCCTTCCTGCTGCGCCGCCGCAAGGACCAGGTGGCCGGCGAACTGCCGCCCAAGAGCGAGATCACCCACTGGGTGGAGCTCAGCGACGCACAGCGCGACCTCTACGAAACCGTACGCCTGGCCGTGGACCGCAAGGTGCGCGAGGAAATCAGCCAGAAGGGCCTGGCACGCAGCCACATCGTGGTTCTCGACGCGCTGCTGAAGCTCCGCCAGGTCTGCTGCGATCCTCGCCTGCTGGGCAGCGACCTGCCGACTTCGCAGTCGGGCAAGTTGGCCAGCCTGCTGGAAATGCTCGAGGAACTGCTCGCGGAAGGCCGTCGCATCCTGCTCTTCTCGCAGTTCACCTCGATGCTCGACCTGATTCGCGCCGAACTGGACGCCCGCGCCACTCCCTACGCCCTGCTCACCGGCAGCACCCTTGACCGCCGCGGCCCGGTGGAAGACTTCCAGCGCGGACGGGTGCCGCTGTTCCTGATCAGCCTCAAGGCTGGCGGCACCGGCCTGAACCTCACCGCAGCGGACACGGTGATCCACTACGATCCCTGGTGGAACCCGGCAGTGGAGCAGCAGGCGACCGACCGCGCCTATCGCATAGGCCAGGACAAGCCGGTGTTCGTCTACAAACTGATCGCCCGCGGCACGCTGGAAGAGAAGATCCAGCAACTCCAGGCCAGGAAGGCGGCGCTGGCCGCCGGCGTGCTGGAAGAAGGCAAGGATAGCGGCCTGCTATTGCAGCAGAGCGACTTGGACGCCCTCTTCGCTCCGCTGCCCGCTTCGTAGGGCGCATCACCGTTCGCGGTTATGCGCCGCCCCGATCAGCTCACCAGAACGCGCGCCAGCACCGCACGCACCTTGCCGATGCCGTCGTGCAGCGCCTGCTCGATCTCGGCCATGGTGATGATGCCGCTAGACTTGCCGGCGGCCGGATTGACCACCAGCGACAGGCAGGCATAGGGCAGCTCCAGCTCGCGCGCCAGTGCCGCTTCCGGCATGCCAGTCATGCCGACGATGTCGCAGCCGTCGCGCTCCAGCTTGGCAATCTCCGCCACAGTCTCCAGGCGCGGGCCCTGGGTCGCGGCGTAGACGCCGTGACTGCTGTGCGGATGCCCCAGCGCCTGCAGCGCCGCCACCAGTTTCTGGCGCAGCACCTCGTCATACGGATGGCTGAAGTCGATGTGGGTGACGTGGTCGATGTCACCGGCAAAGTAGGTGTGCTCGCGGCCCCAGGTGTAATCGACGATCTGGTGCGGCACGCACAGGTGGCCGCTACCCATGGCCGCGTGAATGCCGCCGACAGCGTTCACTGCCAGCACCGCCTCGGCGCCGGCCTGCTTGAGCGCCCAGAGGTTGGCGCGGTAGTTGACCTGGTGCGGCGGGAAGCGATGCGGATGGCCATGGCGAGCCAGGAACAGCACTTCACGACCGGCAAACTCGCCGCGCTGGATCGGCGCCGAAGGCGCACCGTAAGGCGTATCCAGGCTCAGTGAATCCTTCAGGGTCAGGCCTTCCAGCTGGGTCAGCCCGGTGCCGCCGATGATGGCGTAGACAGTCATTGCGAATCCTCAGTCGATCAGTTGCGCGGCGCGCAGTTCGCCCACGGCCTGCTGCCAGCGCGGCAGCTGCTTGTATTCGATGCCCGGCCAGGCCTTGGCGCGCATCCGCGCCAGGCGCTCGGGCGCCTGCACTTTCAGGCGTTGCAGGGCACCGAGAGCCAGCTCGGCGGAGCCACGGTCGTTGCACACCAGGCCCATGTCGCAGCCGGCGCCGAGCGCGGCCTGGATACGGCTGGCGGCATCGCCTACCACGTGAGCACCGGCCATCGACAGGTCGTCGCTGAAGATCACCCCATCGAAGCCCAGCTCGCCACGCAAGATGTCCTGCAGCCAGCGGCGCGAGAAACCGGCGGGACCGGCATCCACCTTCGGATAGATCACATGCGCGGGCATCACGGCGTCGATCTGTCCGGCCAGGCGCTGGAATGGAATCAGGTCGCTGCGGCGCAGTTCATCCAGGCTGCGCTCGTCTTCGGGGATCGCCACATGGGAGTCGGCCTCCGCCCAGCCGTGGCCGGGGAAGTGCTTGCCGGTCGCCGCCATGCCCGCCGCATGCATGCCGCGAATGAAGGCGCCGGCGAGTTGCGCAGCGCGTTCCGGGTCGCCTTCGAAGGCACGGCTACCGACCACGGCGCTGCGCTGGTGATCGAGGTCCAAAACGGGCGCGAAGCTCAGGTCCAGGCCGACCGCCAGCACTTCGGTCGCCATCAGCCAGCCGCACTGCTCGGCCAGGCGCTCGGCATTCTCGTTATCGGCAATGGCGCGCATAGCCGGCAAGCGCAGGAAGCCCTGGCGCAGGCGCTGCACGCGGCCGCCCTCCTGGTCCACCGCCAGCAGCAGATCGGGACGCACCGCGCGAATGGCTGCGGACAGCTCACGCACCTGGCGCGGGCTTTCGATATTGCGGGCGAAGATGATCAGCCCGCCCACTTCAGGGTGGCGCAGGATCTGGCGGTCCTCGGTGGTCAGCCAGGTGCCGCCGATATCGAGCATCAGGGAGCCTTGCATTGGGAATTCCTTAGCAGAGTTCAGCGGTGCGCCACTGCGGCTGCGGCGCTTCGTCGAGGCGCACGCGGCAGTGCAGGGGCACACGCGGGAAAAGTTGCAGCAAGTCGGCATTGCGCAAGCGCACGCAGCCATGGGACAGCGGAATGCCCATGGGTTCGCAATCCGGCGTGCCGTGCAGATAGATGTAGCGACGGAAGGTGTCGACAGGCCCGAGACGATTGACGCCCGGCTCGCAGCCGCTCAGCCAGAGGATACGGGTGAGGATCCAGTCGCGCCCGGGGAACTGCTCATGCAATTCGGCACTCCAGACCTCGCCCGTCCAGCGCCGCCCGCGCAATACAGCGCCATCGGGAAGACCTTCGCCAATCTTCGCCCGCACCTGGTGCAGGCCACGCGGAGTACAGCCCGAACCCTCCCGCTCGCCAGCGCCGTTGCGCGCGGTGGAAACCGGCAAACGCAACACCAGACGCTCCGCAGCGAAGCCGTAGAGCATCTGGTCGGGAAGGGAAATGTGCAGCAGATCGAGGTCAGGCATTGTCCGCCAGCGACAACCGGAATGGCCCGCTAGCTTAGCCGATCGGCACGGTCAGGCCCAGCGCACTCAGGCCTTGGCCGGTGTGGCCGACTTGCTGCGCGGCTTGAGCTGGGCGCCGGCCAGCGACGGATCGCTGACTCCGCTGTCGGCACGCATGCCGGCAGCCAGGAACGGCACCATCAGGCGCATCACCTGCTCGATCGAGGTGTTCACGCCGAAGTCGGTCTCAGCCATGGCGCGCAGGGCCTTGATGCCGGACATGCTGAAAGCCGCAGCGCCGAGCATGAAATGCACACGCCAGAACAGCTCGATGGGAGGCAGACGCGGCGCAGCTTCGTTGACCAACAACATGAAGCGACGGAACACCTTGCCGTAGACCTCTTCGAGGTACTTGCGCAGGTGCCCCTGGCTCTGGCTGAAGGCCAGCCCGAGCAGACGCATGAAGATCGACAGGTCGTTGCCACTGCGCGGTTTCACCGCCATGGCTTGCACCACCAGCAGCTCCAGCAGTTCCTCGAGGGAAGCGCGCGGCGCGTCGGTCTTGGCCTGGCGGCGGTCGAGTTCCTTTTCCAGGCTGGCGCAGAACGGCCCGAGGAAGCGCGAGAAAACCGCTTGAATGAGCGCCTTCTTCGAACCGAAGTGATAGTTCACCGCAGCCAGGTTCACACCCGCCTTGCTGGTGATCAGACGCAACGAGGTTTCGGCGAAGCCTTTTTCCGCGAACAGCTGCTCCGCAGCATCGAGGATACGTTCGACGGTTTCGGACTGGGCCATGGATCAACTCACCTGACAAACACTTGTTTGAAACTTACGTTTCACCCCGAGACATTGTCAAGCTTGGCGCGGAGGATTGTTGCAGAAAACAACGGATAGCGACGAACGATATCAGCAAGACGCCTCCCGTAGCCGACGAGTAACAGGAACGCAACCTGAAATAATTCGTTGCCAGTCGCCAACCACTGTATATAATCCCAGCAACTGTACAAAAAGACAGAGTAGGGATATGCAGAAGCTGACGCCGCGCCAAGCCGAGATCCTCGCCTTCATCAAGCGCTGCCTGGAGGACAACGGCTACCCGCCGACCCGCGCCGAGATCGCCCAGGAACTGGGCTTCAAGTCGCCCAACGCCGCCGAAGAACACCTCAAGGCACTGGCCCGCAAAGGCGCCATCGAGATGACCCCGGGCGCATCGCGAGGTATCCGCATCCCGGGCTTCGAGCCAAGCGCCGCAGCGAATGAAGACGAACTGCCGATCATCGGCCGCGTCGCCGCTGGCGCCCCGATCCTCGCTGAGCAGAACGTCGAAGACGCCTGCCGTATCAACCCGGCCTTCTTCAATCCGCGCGCCGACTACCTGCTGCGAGTTCGCGGACAGAGCATGAAGGACGTCGGCATCCTCGATGGCGACCTCCTTGCCGTGCATGTCACCCGCGAGGCGCGCAACGGCCAGATCGTCGTCGCCCGCCTGGGCGAGGAAGTCACCGTGAAACGCTTCAAGCGTGAAGGCAGCAAGGTCTGGCTGATCGCCGAGAACCCCGAGTTCGCCCCCATCGAGGTCGATCTCCAGGAACAGGAACTGATCATCGAAGGCTTGAGCGTCGGCGTCATCCGCCGCTAACAGGAGAGGCACCATGCAGTACCCGCAAC
The DNA here is from genome assembly GCF_000689415.1 of Pseudomonas knackmussii B13. NCBI lineage: Bacteria > Pseudomonadati > Pseudomonadota > Gammaproteobacteria > Pseudomonadales > Pseudomonadaceae > Pseudomonas > Pseudomonas knackmussii. Next base: position 3,959,127 of record NZ_HG322950.1, read on the forward strand.
CGCTGGACCTTCCGCAACTGCCGCTGTTCCAGGAAGCCCTCTGGGCCAACGCCAACGAACCGCTGCTGGTGCAGATGGCAGAGCCTGACGCGCCCGAAGACGGGGCTTTCAGCGAGCTGTCGCTGCGCGGACTACCGGGTAACTGCCTGACCCTCCTCGCCCCCATCCTGCGCGAACTCAGCGAAGAACAGGATGCACGCTGGCTGACGCTGGTTGCCCCGCCGGCCAGCCTGACTCACGACTGGCTGCGCAAGGCCGGGCTCAACCGCGAACGCATTCTGCTGCTCCCAGCGCGAGATCAAGCCTCCGCACAAAGCATCGCCTGCGAAGCCCTGCGCCTGGGCCACAGCCATACCGTCGTGAGCTGGCTACCGGCGCTCGGCACCCAGGCGCGCGCGCAGCTGTCCCGCGCCGCTGTCATCGGACGGGCGCAGAGCCTGAACATTCGTCTGGGTTAATTAAAGCGAGAGCGTCTCAGTGCAGGACGCGCGGGCCGTCCTGTTCGACATCGCCACCTTCGGCGAGGCGACCGGCCATCTGCACACCGATGTTGAACATCGCCTTGGCGACCTCGATGTGCTGGCCTTGCAGGAACCCTTTGGCATCGCTGGAGAACTCCAGCGTCACCAATGCCTCCTCATCATCCGCGCGACGCAACACAATGCGTCCGTCAGGCAGTTCTACGATTTCCAGAAATGAGGTTGGCATGGCTAGGTTCTCTCACAGCAGACCGGCCATTGTACCAGCCATGACCGGGCTACCCTAGCCCATCGGACTTACGGGGCTCGATTCAGCCCCTTAGAGTTCGGTCAGCGCGCCACGGAAACGCAGCACCATTTCCTTGATCGACTTGCGCCAGGCTTCCACATCCGCATTGCTCAAGGGCTGCAGCTCTTCTGCGTCAAGGCTGATGGCCTGAATCAACGGCTGGGTCGGATCGACCTTGGCCTTGCGCGGCTCGCGCGGTGGCTGGAACAGTTCGGCATAGGCCGCCAGCAGTTGAGCCAACCAGGTCTCAGGCTGCAGTGCCAGCTCCACGAGCTCGGCCAGTTCAGGGCTCGGAGCAGCGGCGAGCACCTCGGCATTGAGCAGCATTTCGACGCGAGGGGCGCCCGCCTGGGGCAAACGGTAGTAGCCCGCAATCTCGTGAGCCACACCCAGAACTGCGCCGTACAGATGGAACAGCGCCGATTCGCGCTCCGCTTGAACCAGCGCCTGTGCGTTCATCGGGCGCGCTTCTTCGGCCTTGCGCCAGGCTTCCAGGGCCAGGCCGGCGAAGTACAGTTTCTGGTTGGTGCGGGTGTAGAGTTCCTGAGCCATCGACGCGCCCTCAAACAGTCATTCGGCAGTATATGCGCGCCAACTTGCGCGGGGCGCGCCGCCCATCAGCGCTTGTCTTCGACCTTCCACTTGCCGCCGTCGTAGAAGGCGCGCCAGCCGGTGGGCTTGCCCTCGACCTCGGACTGCACGTACTGCTCCTTGGTCTTGCGGCTGAAGCGGATCACCGCCGGGCGGCCATCCGGGTCCTTCTGCGGCGCGGCGAGCAGGAAGTGGTACTTCGGATCCAGCTCATCCTTGTGCGGCACCAACTCGCTGACCAGAGGGGCACGGGTCTCACGGTTCTTCGGGAACTGGCTGGCGGCCAGGAACAGGCCGGAAGCGCCGTCGCGCAGAACGTAGACGTCGTCCACCTTCTCGCACTTGAGCTCCGGCATGCGGATCGCATCCATCTTCGGCGGCGCAGGCTCACCGTTCTTCAGCAGCTTGCGGGTGTTCTTGCAGGTTGCGTTGGTGCAGCCGAAGAACTTGCCGAAACGGCCGGTCTTGAGCTGCATTTCGCTGCCGCACTTGTCGCATTCCAGGCTCGGACCTTCGTAGCCCTTGATGCGGTACTGACCTTCTTCGATCTCGTAGCCGGCGCAGTCCGGGTTGTTGCCGCAGATATGCAGCTTGCGCTTCTCGTCCAGCAGGTAGGCATCCATCGCCGTGCTGCAGATCGGGCAACGGTGCTTGCTGCGCAGCACGCGGGATTCGGACTCGCCCTCGTCATCCGCGGCGATTTCGTCGCCCGGAATCAGGTTGATGGTCGCCTTGCAGCGCTCTTTCGGCGGCAGGCTGTAGCCCGAGCAGCCGAGGAACACGCCGGTGGAGGCGGTACGAATCATCATCGGACGGCCGCACTCGCGGCAGGCAATATTGGTCAGCGTCGGCTGGTTGGCACGCATGCCGTCATTGGAGGCTTCAGCCAGATCCAGCTTCTTGCGGAAATCACCATAGAACTCGTCGAGCAGGTGCTTCCAGTCGCGCTCGCCCTGGGCCACATCATCGAGGTGCTCTTCCATGCCGGCGGTGAAGCCATAGTCCATCAGGTTGGAGAAGCTCTCGTTGAGACGGTCGGTGACGATGTCACCCATTTTCTCCGCATAGAAGCGGCGATTATGGGTGGCGACGTAGCCGCGCTCCTGGATGGTGGAGATGATCGCCGCGTAGGTCGACGGACGGCCGATGCCGCGCTTCTCCAGCTCCTTGACCAGGCTTGCTTCGGAGAAGCGCGCCGGCGGCTTGGTGAAGTGCTGGCTCGGGTCGAGCTTGAGCAGCTTCATCGCTTCGCCCTGAGCCATGTTCGGCAGCACGTCGTCTTCGCCCGGTTTGCTCTGCTGCGGCAGCACCTTGGTGTAGCCGTCGAACTTGAGGATGCGGCCCTTGGCGCGCAGCTCGAAGTCGCCGGCGGCAACGCTGACGGTGGTCGACAGGTATTCGGCCGGCGGCATCTGGCAGGCGACGAACTGGCGCCAGATCAGGTCGTACAGGCGCTCGGCGTCGCGCTCCATGCCCGACAGCTGGGTCGGACGCAGGTTGACGTCGGACGGACGGATCGCTTCGTGCGCTTCCTGGGCGCCTTCCTTGCTCGAATAGAAGTTCGGCTTGACCGGCAGGTATTTCTGACCGAACTCGCTGTCGATGAAGCCGCGCACCATTTCGATGGCGTCGGCCGACAGGTTGGTGGAGTCGGTACGCATATAAGTGATGTAGCCGGCCTCGTAGAGACGCTGGGCCATCATCATGGTCTTCTTCACGCCGAAGCCCAGGCGGTTGCTCGCGGCCTGCTGCAGGGTCGAGGTGATGAAGGGCGCCGAAGGCTTGCTCGAAGTCGGCTTGTCCTCGCGCTTGGCGACGCTGTAGCTGGAGGCCTTGAGCTTCTCCAGCGCAGCCATGGCCTGGGCCTCGTTGAGCGGCTTGAAGGCTTCGCCTTTCTCGCGCACCACCTCGAAACGGGCCTTCTCGCCGCGCGGGCTGTTCAGGTCGGCGTGGACTTCCCAGTATTCCTCGGGGACGAAGGCACGGATCTCGCGCTCACGCTCGACCACCAGTTTCACCGCCACCGACTGCACGCGGCCGGCGGACAGGCCACGGGCGATCTTCGACCAGAGCAGCGGCGAAACCATGTAGCCGACCACGCGGTCGAGGAAACGGCGCGCCTGCTGGGCATTCACGCGGTTGATATCCAGCTCGCCCGGATGCGAGAACGCTTCCTGGATGGCCTTTTTGGTGATTTCGTTGAACACCACGCGCTTGTAGCGGCTGTCATCGCCACCGATGGCCTCGCGCAGGTGCCAGGCGATAGCCTCCCCTTCGCGGTCCAAGTCGGTTGCGAGATAGATGGTGTCGGCGTCCTTGGCCAGGCGACGCAGTTCGTCGATGACCTTTTCCTTGCCGGGCAGGATTTCGTACTTGGCCTTCCAGCCGTGCTCCGGGTCGACGCCCATGCGCGTGAACAGCTGGCGCTTGGCCTTTTCCTTCGGCGACAGCGCTGGCGCTTCTGCAGCGCTCTTGCGTGTCTTGGCCGCAGCCGGATCCTTCGCACTGGCCGAACCGCTGGTGGGCAGGTCGCGAATGTGGCCGATGCTCGACTTCACCACGTACTGGTTGCCCAGGTACTTGTTGATGGTCTTGGCCTTGGCCGGTGATTCCACGATGACCAGCGATTTACCCATGGATCGGAAGATTCCTGCTTCGAGAAGGTGAATATAAGGAGGGAGGCGCCCGGAACGGCACCGCTATATATAGTGGCGGTCCGCCCAAGGTCAAGCTCAGGATTCGCCCGAGTTGGCCTGGGTCAATTTCAGCGGATCGCTCTCCGGGGTTACCAGAGCAAAGCGTGGAACCCGCTCGCCGTCCACTTCCACCGCTTCGGTGAACATGCTCAGCGGACGCACCCAGAGGCCGAACTCGCCATACAGCGCCTGGTAGATCACCAGCACTTCCTCGGTCTCCGAATGGCGGGCAACACCGAGCACCCGATAGCTCTGCCCCTTGTAGTGGCGATACAGACCGGCCTGCAATTCCATCGTTGCCCTCCTCGGCGAAAAAAGCGGCGATTCTCCGGGGCGCAGTGGCCCAAGGCAATCCCCGCCCCGAAAAAACGAAAGCCGGGGCACGAGGCCCCGGCTTTCACCCTCGTCGAGAGCTTAGACGCGCTCGAAGATGGTGGTGATGCCCTGGCCGAGGCCAACGCACATGGTGGAGACACCCAGGGTGCCGCCGTTCTGCTTCATCACGTTCAGCAGGGTGCCGGAGATACGCGCACCGGAGCAGCCGAACGGGTGCCCCAGGGCGATGGCACCGCCGTGCAGGTTGACCTTCTCGTCCATCTTGTCGAGCACCTTGAGGTCCTTCAGCACCGGCAGGGCCTGGGCGGCGAAGGCTTCGTTGAGCTCGAAGAAGTCGATGTCGTTGATGGTCAGACCAGCGCGCTTGAGCGCCTTGTTGGTCGCCGGAACTGGACCGTAGCCCATGATCGCCGGATCGACACCGGCCACCGCCATGGCGCGAACCACGGCCATCGGCTGGATGCCCAGGTCCTGGGCGCGCTGGGCGCTCATGACGATCATGCAGGATGCGCCGTCGGTGATCTGCGAGGAAGTACCCGCAGTCACGGTGCCGCCTTTGGGGTTGAACGCCGGCTTCAGCGAGGCCAGGCCTTCCAGGGTGGTTTCCGGACGAATGGTCTCGTCGAAGTCGAAGACCTTCAGGAAGCCGTTCTCGTCATACCCTTCCATCGGGATGATTTCGTCCTTGAACTTGCCTTCCTGGGTGGCCTTCCACGCCAGCTGGTGCGAACGCAGGCCGAACTTGTCCTGGGCCTCGCGGGTGATGCCGTGCATCTTGCCCAGCATCTCGGCGGTCAGGCCCATCATGCCGGACGCCTTGGCGGCGTACAGCGACAGGTGCGGGTTCGGATCGACGCCGTGCATCATGCCAACGTGGCCCATGTGCTCCACGCCGCCGACGACGAAGACGTCACCGTTGCCGGTCTGGATCGCCTGCACGGCAGTGTGCAGGGCGCTCATGGACGAACCGCACAGACGGCTGACGGTCTGGCCGGCGCTGGTGTGCGGGATCTGGGTCATCAGCGACGCCATGCGCGCGATGTTCCAGCCTTGCTCCAGGGTCTGGTTGACGCAGCCCCAGATCACGTCCTCGACTTCCGCCGGGTCGAGTTTCGGGTTGCGTGCAAGCACGCCGCTGATCAGGTTCGCGGACAGGGTCTCCGCGCGGGTGTTGCGGTGCATGCCACCCTTGGAACGGCCCATCGGGGTGCGGCCGAAGTCGACAATGACGGCGTCTCTCGGATTCAGGCTCATAAATTCACTCTCGCTCTATTCGTTGCGCACTCAACCGAAGAACTTCTGGCCGTTCTTGGCCATTTCACGCAGCTTCGCGGTCGGGTGGTACAGCGGACCCAGATCGGCGTACTTGTCGGCCAGGGCGACGAATTCGGCTACACCGATGGAATCGATGTAACGCAGGGCACCCCCACGGAAGGGCGGGAAGCCGATGCCGTAGATCAGGCCCATGTCGGCCTCGGCAGCGGTTTCGACGATGCCGTCTTCCAGGCAGCGCACGGTTTCCAGGCACAGCGGGATCATCATGTAGTTGATGATGTCCTCGTCGGTCAGCTCGCGCTGCTCGACGACGATGGCCTTCAGCAGCTCGTAGGCCTGCGGATCGGAAACCTTCTTCGGCTTGCCGCGCTTGTCGGTCTCGTAGGCGTAGAAGCCCTTGCCGTTCTTCTGGCCCAGACGGTTGGCGTCGTACATGACGTCGACAGCGGTCTTGCCTTCAACGGCCATGCGATCCGGGAAGCCTTCGGCCATCACGTCGCGGCCGTGGTGGCCGGTGTCGATGCCGACGACGTCGGAGAGGTAGGCCGGGCCCATGGGCCAGCCGAATTTCTCCATGATCTTGTCGATGCGCACGAAGTCGACGCCGAAGCCCAGCAGCTTGGAGAAGCCGCCGAAGTACGGGAACAGCACGCGGTTGACCAGGAAGCCGGGGCAGTCGTTGACCACGATCGGGTTCTTGCCCATTTTCTTGGCGTAGGCAACGGTGGTGGCCACGGCCACGTCGCTGGACTTCTCGCCACGGATCACTTCCACCAGCGGCATCATGTGCACCGGGTTGAAGAAGTGCATGCCGACGAAGTTTTCCGGACGCTTCAGCGCTTTTGCCAGCAGGTTGATGGAGATGGTCGAAGTGTTCGACGCGAGAACCGCATCTTCCTTCACCACGCCTTCAACTTCGGCCAGCACGATCTGCTTGACCTTCGGGTTCTCGACCACGGCTTCGACGACGATGTCGACGTTGCCGAAGTCGCCGTAGGACATGGTCGGGCGAATGGCGTTCAGCGCCTCGGCCATCTTGGCCGGGGTCATGCGGCCCTTCTCGACGCGCTTGCCGAGCAGCTTGGACGCCTCGTTCAGACCCATCTGGATACCCTCTTCGCGGATATCCTTCATCAGGATCGGAGTGCCCTTGGAGGCGGACTGGTAGGCGATACCGCCGCCCATGATGCCGGCGCCCAGTACGGCGGCCAGTTTCACGTCCTTGGCGATCTCGTCGTACTGCTTGGCCTTCTTCTTCAGGTCCTGGTCGTTCAGGAACAGACCGATCAGGCTCTCGGCGACCGAGGTCTTGGCCAGTTTCACGAAGCCCTGGGCTTCGATTTCCAGCGCCTTGTCACGACCGAAGTTGGCGGCTTTCTGGATCGACTTGATGGCTTCGACCGGAGCCGGGTAGTTCGGGCCGGCCTGGCCTGCGACGAAGCCCTTGGCGGTCTCGAAGGCCATCATCTGCTCGATGGCGTTCAGCTTCAGCTTCTCGAGCTTCGGCTGGCGGCGGGCCTTGTGATCCAGCTCGCCGGAGATGGCGCGCTTGACCAGGTCCAGCGCGGCGGCTTGCAGCTGCTCCGGAGCGACCACGGCGTCGACGGCGCCGACTTTCAGTGCGTCTTCAGCCTTGTTTTCCTTGCCCGAGGCGATCCACTCGACAGCATTGTCGCAGCCGATGATGCGCGGCAGACGAACGGTACCGCCGAAGCCCGGGTAGATGCCCAGCTTGACTTCCGGCAGGCCGATCTTGGCGGTGGCGCTCATGACGCGGAAGTCCGCTGCCAGGCACATTTCCAGACCGCCGCCCAGGGCGATGCCGTTGATCGCGGCAACGGTGGGGACGTTCAGGTCTTCGAAATCGCTGAAGATCTTGTTGGCTTCGAGGTTGCCGGCCAGCAGTTCTTCGTCCGGCAGCTTGAAGTTGTCGACGAATTCGGTGATGTCGGCGCCGACGATGAACACCGCCTTGGCGCTGCTCACGATCACGCCCTTGACGGACGCATCGGCCTTGATGGTGTCGACTGCTTGGCGCAGTTCGTTCAGGGTGAGCCGGTTGAACTTGTTGACGGACTCGCCCTTGAGGTCGAACTTCAGCTCGACGATGCCGCTCTCAAGAGCCTTAACCGTGATGGCTTTACCTTCGTAAATCATCAACTGATCTCCACGCTAGGGAAGCTTGAAATCACACACCGGTCGCCGTGTATCGGGGTTGCTCGGCAGTCGCCGATCATAGTCCCAAAGCCTGCGGCACACCCGCCGGTGCGATAGCCGGGGCCATGTAATCGAAACATCACTTAGGGCAAACGCTCGATTCATACGCCCGTTTGATTCGGGTGCGCCCACCTTCTCGGAAAAGCGCAGAATTGTCAATCGCGCAGTCTTACAGAGAAGTCAGACAAAGCCTCTGGCGCGCAGCATTCGGCCGATTGCTTCCAGAACATTCAGCAAACCCATGACGTGCGCCCGACCAATGGAACGGTGGTACCAGCAGTCGCTGGCCAAAGCCCCGGACGCGGGGTAGAGTCCGCCGAACCGGTCGCGCAACGCGTGCCGGTACAACAAGAAGCCGAACGGCACAAGGAGATGGATTCATGTCGCGCCGACCGCTGACTCTGCTGCTGTCCACCCTGCTATTTATCGCAACGCCCCTTCTCGCCCGCGCCGACGCCCCCAGCGACCTGCTGAACCTGCACCAGATGCGCCTTGCCGCGCAGCGCAGCATCAGCGACTTCTTCCTGCTCACCTCCACCGAAGGCGATGCGCGCTATGCCGGCCTGGTCGACAGTTCGACCGCCGATGCCAGCAATGCCGCCGGCCGCCTGGGCGCCATGCCTGGCGGTGCCTCGACCCAGCTCAAGAGCCAGCTCGACCAGCAATGGCTGGCCTATCGGCAGAACCTGACCCAGCAGATCCAGGCGCAGAAGCAGAACGGCTACAACGACTTCAAGGCGCTCGGCGACCTGGCGGAACAGAATCGCCAGTTGCTGGATACCGCCGAGCAGCTGTACGGCAAGATCCAGGAGGAAAGCGGCGTCCAGGTGCCGCCACTGACCCAGCAGAGCCGCGAGCAGAGCCTGCTGATGCAGGCCATTACCTGGAACTACGTGGCGCGCAACATCTCCGTCGGCGCCAATCCGGTGAAGAGCGAGGACCAGCAGTCGCTGGACGACCTGAGCAACCGCTTCGCCATCAACCTGCTCCGCCTGCAGCAGGCGCCGCAGACATCGCCCGAGATCGGCCGCGAACTACGGGCGATCTCCACCAAGTGGCACTTCATCGAGAAGTCGCTGCAGAGTGCGGCGCAAAGCAACGTGCCCATCCTCATCGACAAGTACTCGGACGGCATCATCGCCGATCTGGAGCAGGTTTCCGGGCTATACGCCGCCGCGCAGCAATGAGCGCGGCTCAGGCGCGACGCGTGAGGAAATCGGCGACCCGTTGCAGGTCGGCGCTGTCGCCCCGCTCGCCCCAGTACAGCGCGATGAACTGGGCCGATGCCTCGACCATGAACACATCTCCCGGCAAGGTCGCCAGTTCGGCGGCCAGCTCGGCATCGGTACAGGGCTCGCGCCAACGGTCCAACCACTGCCCGGGACTGCTTTGCCAATAGCACCAGGCGTCCGCACGGCCTCGGCTGCGGCCCCGGTGGTATTGCGCGCAGCTCTGCGGCGGCTTGGCGCTCCAGCCAGTGCGGCCACTCCTGGCGCGCCATCTGCATGGCCAGGCCCAGGCGCCGCGCCTGCATGCGCATATCCATCTGCCCACGCTGGCCCCGCGACGGGAGTAGCCAGGACAGCGGGCTGAGCACCAGCGCGAGCAGCAATATCAACCACCAGTTGTTCATAACAGGTAGACCCCGGCCCGAAGGGCCATACTTGTATTCAACGAGCCCCCCGGAGGAGACGTTCATGCCCTACCAACACATCCTGGTCGCCGTGGATCTGACCGACGAATGCGATCCGGTGATGAAGCGCGCCGTGGCGCTGGCTGCCAGCACCCAGGCGAAGCTGTCCACCGTGCACGTGGTCGAGCCCATGGCCATGGCCTTCGGCGGTGACGTGCCGATGGACCTGTCGATGCTGCAACAGCAGCAATTCGACCAGGCCAAGGAGCGCATGCACCAATTCACCCTCAGCTATCCGCAGGTTTCCGTCTCGGAAAACCATCTGGTCTACGGCCAGCCACGCCAGGAGATCCACCGCCTGGCCAACGAGCAGGGTTGCGACCTGATCATCGTCGGCAGCCATGGCCGACATGGCCTGGCCCTTCTGCTCGGTTCCACCGCCAACGATGTGCTGCACGGAGCGCCCTGCGACGTGCTGGCGGTACGCCTGCAGAAAACCGAGTGAGGCACGCGGCGCCCGCTCAACGCGGGCGCCGCTCGTTCAACCCAGATCGCCGCCGCTCATCAGCACCGGCCGCACCTTCTGCAGCTGCGCTTCCAGCGAATAGCTCATGCTCGAGGACATCGAGAAGAAGCTGAGGAAAGCCTTCAGGTTGGAATCGCCGACGCAGGTTTCGTGGATGCGCTGCCAGAACGCCTGGTTGACCAGCTGCAACTGCTGGTAGAGCCGCACCAGCCCCTTGAGCTCCCAGTCCGCGTGTCGCCCCTCGCGGTAGTTGAAGTACTGCCGCATGAGGTAGAGCGATACCGCGCGGGTGATGAACTCCTGGTTGCTGGCGAACGGCAGGTGCTGCGTGGCCATCGGCTTGAGCTTGCCCAGCAGCGGGCAGGCGCTGGTCGCCATGATGACCCCAAGCAGCGCGCGCAATCCCTCTTCCAGGCCGACATTCTTGCGGTACTCGCGCTCTGGCGTGCGTACCTGCACTTCCGCCCGCTTGATCGCCGGCAGCCCGCGGAAATCCTCGATCACCCGATGCAGGTCGACCGCCGCCGGGCAATGGCGGAACTGCTCGCGCGACAGCGGGCAGTTGCTGCACTGGTTGTAATCCAGGCGCGTCCACTTCGGCGCGTCATCCGCCGACGCAGCATCGAAGCTGCGATCGGTTTCGATGCGATAACTGAACGCGTGCTCGTCATCCAGATTGATGCGGTACTCGATTGCCATTGGCCGTCCTTAGAAGGGCCGCACTCGTCCACCCGGACGAACGCGGCCCGCGTCATTCTTCAGCGACTCTCACTTACGGCGCCGGGCACGCGACCCGGTCGCTTCACTCTTCCAGCTCGGCCCAGCGCTCGATCAGGCGGTCCAGCTCAGCCTGCAGGCTTTCCATGCGCTCCAGCACCCCGCGGGTTTCTTCCGCCGGGCGCTGATAGAAACTGGGCGACGCGACTTCCGCCTGCATCGCGGCCAGGTCCGACTCCAGGGCTTCGATCTGCCCGGGAATAGCCTCCAGCTCGCGTTGCAGTTTGTAGCTGAGCTTCTTCTTCGCCGCCGGCGCCTCGACCGCAGCAGCTACCGCTGGCGGCACGGCCGGGACCGTTTCCTCTACAGCGGGCTTTCCGGCCTTTTCTTCACCGACACCCAGCAAGCGCGGCGAGCCGCCCTGGCGCAGCCAGTCCTGGTAGCCGCCGACGAATTCGCGCACGCGCCCTTCGCCTTCGAAGACCAGGGTGCTGGTCACCACGTTGTCGAGGAACTCCCGGTCGTGGCTGACCATCAGCACGGTGCCGTCGAAACCGAGCAGCACTTCTTCCAGCAGCTCCAGGGTTTCCACGTCGAGGTCGTTGGTCGGTTCGTCCAGCACCAGCAGGTTCGCCGGCTTGCTGAACAGCTTCGCCAGCAACAGGCGTGCCCGCTCGCCGCCGGACAGCGCCTTGACCGGCGTGCGGGCGCGTTGCGGGGTGAACAGGAAGTCGCCCAGGTAGCTCAACACATGGCGGTTCTGGCCATTGATGGTGATGAACTCGCGGCCTTCGGAAATGTTGTCGATGACGGTCTTTTCCGGCTCCAGCTGGTGACGCAGTTGGTCGAAATAGGCCACTTCCAGGCGCGTGCCTTCCTTGATGCTGCCGGAAGTCGGCTGCAGGTCGCCGAGCAGCAGCTTGAGCAGGGTCGTCTTGCCGGTGCCGTTGGCGCCGAGCAGGCCGATGCGGTCGCCACGCTGCAGCACCAGGGAGAAATCGCGGATCAGGGTCGGGCCTTCGGGATGAGCGAAGCCGACCTTGTCGGCGACTATCACCTGCTTGCCGGACTTCTCCGCCGTCTCCAGTTGGAAGCTGGCCTTGCCGGTACGCTCGCGGCGCTCGGCACGCTCGAAACGCATGGCCTTGAGCGCCCGCACGCGGCCTTCGTTACGGGTACGGCGCGCCTTGATGCCCTGGCGGATCCAGACCTCTTCCTGGGCCAGGCGCTTGTCGAACAGCGCGTTGGCTGCTTCTTCCGCCGCCAGTTCCTGCTCTTTATGCACGAGGAAGCTGGCGTAGTCGCCGTTCCAGTCGATCAGGTTACCGCGGTCCAGTTCGAGGATGCGGTTGGCCACCGCCTGCAGGAAGGCGCGGTCGTGGGTGATGAACAGCACCGCGCCGGGGAAGTCGGCCAGGGCGTTTTCCAGCCAGGCGATGGCCCCGATGTCCAGGTGGTTGGTCGGCTCGTCGAGCAGCAGCAGGTCGGGCTCGGCGACCAGCGCCTGGGCCAGCAGCACGCGACGGCGCCAGCCGCCGGACAGCTCGGCGAGGGTCTTGTCGGCCGGCAGTTGCAGGCGGGTCAGAGTGGTGTCCACCAGCTGCCCCAGGCGCCAGCCGTCACGGGCCTCCAGCTCCTGCTGGACGCGCGCCAGCTTGTTCAGGTCGTCCTCGGTTTCGATGTGCATGCTCAGGTGGTGATAGCGCGCGAGCAGTTCGCCCACCTCGGCCAGGCCTTCGGCGACCACGTCGTAGACGGTCCGGTCGTCGGCGCGCGGCAATTCCTGCGGCAGTTCACCGATCTTCAGCGACGGTGCACGCCAGATGTCGCCGTCATCGGGCTTCTGCTCGCCCTTGACCAGCTTGAGCATGCTCGACTTGCCGGTGCCGTTGCGGCCGATGACGCACACCCGTTCGCCCCGCGCGATCTGCCAGGAAACCTTGTCCAGCAATGGCGTGGTGCCAAAGGCGAGGGACACGTCGGTAAACTTCAGCAGGGTCATGGGCGATCTCCGGAAACAGGGCGCGCAGTGTAAGGGAAAGTCGGCAAAAGTCAGAGCCTTGCGCGCATCCGCCGGCGCCATCGGAAGTCGTCGATAGAGCCCGGCGGTGCTTCCGCCGCGCTCGCGCAACAGGCTAAGCTTGTGCTTATCGGCGCCAGCCAGACTGCGCCACGAATCATCAGCCCGGAAGAGTCATGCGCGGTCGCCTTTCCCTAGTTTTTTCCTGCCTGTTCCTTGCCTTGACCAGCGTCAGCTCGGTACAGGCCGCGTCGCTGACTCAACAGCGGCAGATGTACGACGAAGCCAAGGCCGCCCTCGCGCGCAACGATAACGGCCCCTACCTGCGCTACCGCCAGGCCCTGGCCGATTATCCGCTGGAGCCGTACCTGGGCTACGACGACCTGACCAACCGTCTGAAAAGCGCCAGCGACACCGAGATCGAAGCCTTCCTCACCGAGCATGGCGACCTTCCGCAGATCAACTGGATGAAGCTGCGCTGGCTGCGCCAGCTGGCCGATAGCGGCGACTGGAAGACCTTCCTCGACTACTACGACCCGAAGATGAACTTCACCGAGCTGGACTGCCTCTACGGCCAGTACCAGCTCACCCATGGCCAGAAAGCCGCCGGCAACGAGACCACGCGCAAGCTGTGGCTGGTCGGCAAGTCCCAGCCGGACGCCTGCGACGCGCTGTTCAGCGTCTGGGAAGCCGACGGCCAGCTCACCGAAGACATGATCTGGAAGCGCCTGAAGCTCGCCGCCGAGAAAGGCAACTACGGCCTGGCCAGTACCTTGTCGAAGCGCCTGGCGGGCCTGGGCAGCCTCGGCGAGTTGATGATCAAGGTCGCGCAGAGCCCGGCGCAGCTTAGCCAGACCGCCCGCTTCGACCAGCGCACCCACGCCATGGCCGATGTCGTCGGCCTCGGTCTGCGCCGCCTGGGCAAGCAGGACCCCGAGCGCGCGCTCGACCTGCTCGACCATTACGAGAACAGCCTACCCTTCTCCACCGAGGAGAAGGTCAACATCGCCCGGCAGATCGGCCTGGGCCTGGCGCGCAGCTACGATCCCCGCGCCCTGCCGCTGATGACCAAGTACGACCCGGAGCTGCGCGACAACACCGTCAGCGAATGGCGCCTGCGCCTGCTGATGCGCCTGGGCCGCTGGGAAGACGCCTACCAGCTGACCCGCCAATTGCCCAAGGACCTCGCCGAGACCAACCGCTGGCGCTACTGGCAGGGGGGGACCCTGCAGCTGGCGCAGCCGCAGAACCCGGCAGCGATGAGCCTCTACCAGCCGCTGGCACGCGAGCGTGATTTCTACGGTTTCCTCGCCGCCGACCGGATCAACGCCCCTTATCAGTTGAACAACCGCCCGGCGCCGATCAGCCCGCAGGTGATGCAGCGTGTGCGCAATGCCGCCAGCACCCGGCGCGCCCTGGAGTTCTACGCCCGTGGCGACATCATCAGCGCCCGCCGCGAGTGGTACTACGCAGCCCGCGTATTCAACCGCGACGAACTGCTGGCGCAGGCGAAGATGGCCTACGACATGCAGTGGTACTTCCCGGCGATTCGCGCCATCAGCCAGGCGCAGTACTGGGACGACCTCGACATCCGCTTCCCCATTGCGCACCGCGACAGCCTGCTGCGCGAGGCGCGCAACCGTGGATTGCACTCCAGCTGGGTGTTCGCCATCACCCGCCAGGAGAGTGCGTTCATGTCCGATGCCCGCTCCGGCGTCGGCGCCACCGGCCTGATGCAGCTGATGCCGGCCACCGCCAAGGAAACCGCGCGCAAGTTCGGCATTCCCTTCGGCTCGCCGCAGCAGCTGATCGTCCCCGAGGTCAACATCCAGCTCGGCGCCGCGTATCTCAGCCAGGTCGAGGGACAGTTCAACGGCAACCGCGTACTAGCGACCGCCGCCTACAACGCAGGCCCCGGCCGCGTGCGCCAGTGGCTGAAGAATGCACGCCACCTGTCGTTCGACGTCTGGGTGGAGAGCATTCCCTTCGACGAAACCCGCCAGTACGTGCAGAACGTGCTGTCCTATGCGGTGATCTACGGGCAAAAACTCAACGCCCCGCAGCCACTGGTTGACTGGCACGAGCGCTTCTTCGACGAGCTCTGAATCACGCCCTCGCGCACGCATCTCCCACATTCGCCAGGGCCGCCTATGCTTGCATGGGCGTCCAAGCTTCACGCTCCGGCCAATGATTTCCGCTGCCTCGCGGGAGATGCGCCATGCGCCCAGTCCATCGCTGCTCTGCCCTGATCCTCGCCCTGCTGGCCCTGGCCATCCTGTCGTCTCAATCGGCGCTCGCCGCCAACGAGCCTGCCCCTGCTCCCGCTGCCGCGCCAGCAGCTCCGGCAGACGCTGCCGCAGCGCAGCCAGCCGCAGCCGAACCGCCAGCGGCGGCACCAACGGTGGCGCCTCCGCCTGCCCCGCCGCCGCCCGCCCCGCCAGAGACCGTCTTCACCGCTGAACAGCTGGACCAGATGCTCGCGCCCATCGCGCTGTATCCGGACTCGCTGCTCGCTCAGGTGCTGATGGCGGCGACCTATCCGGGCAACGTCTCCGATGCCGTGGCCTGGTCCAAGGCCCATCCCGATGCCAAGGGTGACGACGCGGTGCGCCAGGTGGCCGAAATGCCCTGGGACCCGAGCGTGCAATCGCTGGTGGCCTTCCCCGACGTGCTGTACCTGATGGGGCAGGACCCGACCTGGGTGCAGCGCGTCGGCGACGCCTTCCTTGCCCAGCCCGACGCCGTGATGCAAAGCGTGCAGAAGCTGCGCCAGCGCGCCCAGGCAGCCGGCACCCTGAAGTCCAACCAGCAGCAGAAGGTCACGGTGAAGGAAGCCCCGCCGAGCAACACGACGGTGGTCGAGTCCGCGCCAGCGCAGACCATCGTCATCGAGCCGGCGGACCCACAGGTGGTCTACGTCCCCAGCTACAACCCGAACGTGGTCTACGGCACCTGGCCCGCACCGTCCTACCCGCCGACCTACTACCCACCACCGCCCTCGTATCCAATCGCCACCGGCCTGGCCACTGGGCTGGCGTTCGGCGTGGGCGTCGCTGCCATCGCCTCGTTGTGGGGCGATTGCGATTGGGACAACGGCGACGTGGATGTCGACGTCAACCGCTACAACAACATCAACGTCAATCGCCAGAAGCTCGACGCCAGCCAGCGGACCTGGCAGCACAACCCGACCTATCGCCAGGGCGTGCCCTACCGTGGCCAGGCCACCCAGCAGCGCTTCGACCGCCGCCTCGCCGGCGCCGATCAGCGCACCGCCCTGCGCGGCCAGGACCCGCGCGCCGCCGATCGCGCCCGGGCGCGGCAGAGCCTGAACCAGCGGGGCATCGCTGCACCGGCGACTACCAATCGCCAGGCGCAGGAACGCGCCCAAAGCGCATCGAGAGAACTGCGCCAGCAAGGCAAGCTCGATCAGAACGGCAGGATCCGCCAGGACGGCCAAGCGGGTCAGGGCGGCAAGCTGAACCAGGACAACAAGTTGCGGCAACGCGAGCAGGCCAGCACGCGGCAACGCGAACGCGCGCCGAGCAATGTGCAGAACCAGCGCCAGGCACGCGAGCGCTTCGCCGGCAGCCAGGGGCCGCGCAACAACGCCTTCGCCGACGCGCGCAATCCACGCCAGGCTCGCGCCAGCAGCGACCGCGGCCAGCTCAGCCGGGCCAGCTCCCGGAACAGCATCGGTGCAGGTCGGGCGCAGGCCGAACGCGCCGGCCGCCCCGTCCAACGCTCCGCCCCGTCGCTGTCGCGCGGCGGTGGCCGTGGCAGACGTTGAGAGGAGACTCGCCATGCCCCTGATCCCACGCATAGCCCTGTTCTCGCTGCTGCCGCTGCTCATTCCTCCGGCCCAGGCGCAGGAGGTATTCAAGAGCCCGGACGAAGCCGCCGCGGCCTTCGTCGCCGCGCTCGGCACCGAACACGCCGACGCCGATCGCCTGGCCAAGTTGCTCGGCGACGACTGGCATAACTACATCCCGGTCAAGAACATCGAGCGCAAGGACGTCGATGCCTTCCTGGACCTGTACAAGCAACATCACGAAATCCGTGACGACGGCAAAGGTCGCGCTCACCTGGTGGCCGGCAATGAAGGTTGGACCCTGCCGATCCTGCTGCGCCAGGGCAAGGACGGCTGGGCCTTCGACGCCAAGGACAGCGTCGACGAGATTCGCGACCGCCGCATCGGCCGTAACGAACTGGCAACCATCCAGGCAGTGAAGGCCTATCACGACGCGCAACTGGACTACGCCACGAAGGATCGCAACGGCGACGGGCTGCTCGAATACGCGCAGAAGTTCGAGAGCGCCGACGGCAAGTTCGACGGTCTCTACTGGGCCGACCAGCCTGGCGTCGAGGAGAGTCCGCTGGGCCCGCTGTTCGGCGATGCCAAGCCCGAAGGCGAATGGCACGGCTACCACTACCGCATCCTCACCGCCCAGGGCCCGTCCGCTCCCGGCGGCGCCTACGACTACCGGATCGGCAAACACATGACCCGCGGCTTCGCCCTGGTCGCCTGGCCTGCTCGCTATGGCGACAGCGGCGTGATGACCTTCATGATCAGCCACGACGGCGAGGTGTTCGAGAAGGACATGGGCCCGGACAGCGCCAAGCTGGCACTGGCGATGAAGAACTTCGACCCGGACAGCAGCTGGACCGAGGTGAAGGACGACGACACTGCCTCGAACTGATACAGGAATTGCCTTGCAAGGGGCGTACGACCGCGAACGCAGGTACGCCCCGTTCGGCCCTACTCGAGGATTTCCACCGGCATGCCGAGGCGCAGTTCGCCGCGCCCTTCGGCGATCAGGTTCTGTCCGAACATCGCCTCGCCGTCGACGTTGCGGTACTGCATCAGCGTGGCCAGCGGCTCGCGTTGCGCGTCGCGCTCGCCGGTGTGCGGGTCGATGGTGGTGAGGATGCAGCGGCTGCAAGGCTTGGCCACGCGGAACTCCACTTCGCCGATGCGGATGCGCTTCCAGCTGTCCTCGGCGAAAGCCGCGGCGCCCTCCACCACCAGGTTCGGGCGGAAGCGCAGCATGTCCAGCGGACGACCGACCCGCGCGGAAAGGTCGTCCAGCGAGCCCTGGCCGATCAGCAGCAGCGGGAAGCCATCGCCGAAGTGCACCTTCTCGCCGGCATTGGCGTAGGCGGTGTCGACCTGGCGCGCGCGCTGTTCGGGAATCATCACCAGGCGGCAGGGCCGGCCCAGGAAGCGGCTGAGCCAGTCCGCGGCGGCGTCACCGGCGTCCGGCACCTGCAGGATGTCGCGCCAGATGGTCACACCGCGCAGCGCGTCGTCGGTTGCGGGCACGACCACCGAGAGATCCTCCATGCCCGGCGCGCGCAGGCGCAGGGCGCCGAAGCCCTCTTCCCAGCGCGCCTCGATGCGGCCCATCTGCGGCAGCAGGCGCTGGGTGAGGAAACGGCCGTTAGCCTCCTCGACGACCATCCAGCGGCGGTCGCCCTCCAGGCCGAGGGCATCCAGGCGGATGTTGTCCAGGGGCTCGACCTGTCCGGACTTGAGCGGATAACGGTAGAGGGCGCTGAGGCTTGGCATGGCGGCGGCTTCCTTGTACGGGCGAAACGCCCTTATACGGCGCCGCCGGGCGCCCCGCAATCGCTGTGTCAGGCGGGGACTTTTTCCAGACGCCGGCGGATCACTTCAACCAGTTTGTCGGGCTGGAACTTGGAGAGGAAATCGTCGCAGCCGACCTTGCGCACCATCGCCTCGTTGAAGCTGCCGGACAGCGAGGTGTGCAGCACCACGTAGAGATCGCTCAGGCGCGGATCGTTACGGATCTCGGTGGTCAGCCGGTAGCCGTCCATCTCAGGCATCTCGGCATCGGTGAAGACCATCAGCAGCTTCTCGTTGACGTCCACGCCGCTGTCGGCCCAGGCCTTGAGCTGGCGCAGCGCGCGCAGCCCGTCGGTGGCCACGTGCATCTTCAGGCCGAGCTGGCTGAAGGTGTCGCGCAACTGGGAGACGGCCACGCTGGAGTCGTCCACCACCAGCACTTCGCGGTCGCTGGTCTGCATCAGCAGCTCGTTGTCCAGGCGCTCGGGGGAAACGCGGGTGTTCATCGGCACGATTTCGGCGAGCACCTTCTCCACGTCGATGATCTCCACCAGGCGATCGTCGATGCGGGTGATCGCGGTCAGGTAGTGCTGGCGCCCCGCGCCACCGGGCGGCGGCTGCACCGCTTCCCAGTTGAGATTGAGGATGCGCTCCACGCCACCAACCAGGAACGCCTGCACCGAGCGGTTGTACTCGGTGACGATGATGGTGCTGCGCTCTTCCGGGCGCAGCGGGCGCATGCCGATGGCGTGCGACAGGTCGATCACCGGCAGCGTCTGGCCGCGCAGGTTGATCACCCCGCAGATCATCGGGTGGCGCTGCGGAATCAGGGTCAGGCGCGGCAGCTGCAGCACTTCCTGGACCTTGAACACGTTGATGGCGAACTGCTGCCGACCAGCCAGGCGGAACACCAGGATTTCCAGGCGGTTCTGGCCCACCAGTTGGGTGCGTTGATCGACGCTGTCGAGAATGCCGGCCATGCCTGCTCCTGATATCGGAATGAATCGCGCGAAAGCTATCGGCCGGAATACTGGCGGCAACATACTGGCGCCGCGCCATCATGCCTCAGTTGGACGAGCAGGCCAATCCCGCACACTGCCGGCCGTCAGCTGGCCGCGTTCGTTCGCAGCAAGGGCGAGTCCGCCGGCAGGTGCAGACGAATGGCCGCGGGACGCACCTCGAAGCGCGCCCGACGGGCCTCCAATGGCTCGCCATCGAGATTGATCGCCAGGCCTTCGCCGGCATCCAGCTCAACCCACGGCAGGCGTGCGCGGACCAGCAGCTCGCGGAGGCCACCACCACTGCCGAGCAGGCTGCCCAGGGTCGTGAGCAGGTCGCCCGGCTTCGGCAGGATGCTCAGGTCGAGCAGACCGTCGTCGGCCAACGCATCGGCGCAAAGCGGGTGCCCGCCCCCCGCCTGGCGGCCGTTGCCGATGCCCAGGGCGAGGAATTCGCCGCGCCACTCGAATCCCGGTCCACGGAAATGCCCCTGCGCCGAATGCACCTCGCTGAAGCGGCTTAGCCCGGTCAGCAGGTAGGCGGCGCCGCCGAGCAACTTCTTGAGGTCCTCGGAGGTGTTGGCGGTGACGGTGGAACCAAACCCGCCGGTCGCCATGTTGAGGAACAGCTGGCCCTCTACCTCGCCCAGGTCGATTGGGCGCGCCGGTTGCTCCAGCAAGGCCAGCGCCGCATCCGGTTCGAGGGGAATGCCGGCGGCACGGGCGAAGTCGTTGGCCGTGCCGAGCGGCAGCAGGGCCAGGCTGGCGTCGGCCTCGGCGCGCGCCAGGGCATCGGCCACGGCGCGCGCGGTGCCATCGCCGCCGCCGGCGATCAGCGTCGGGTAACCGTCTGCAAGAGCCTCATCGACCAGGCGCTCGGCATCGCCCTCCTCCCAGGTCACCCGCACATCCAGTTGCCAGCCCGCCTCGCGACAGGCCAGCACGGCGGCGCGCACGCCCTCGTTGGTGGCCTGCTTGCCGTGCAGTATCAGCAGTGCATGCGGTTTCGTCATGGTCCTTCCCCCTCTGGCGATCCGTACCACTATGGACCATGCCAGGCGCGGGGAAGGTTCACGCCGGGTAGCCGGTGATCTCGCGGATGCTCTGGTACAGCGGCTTGAGCTGCCGGTACATGCGCTGGTAGACCTCGCGGTAGAGCCGCTCGTAGGTGCGCTGCGCCTCCGCGCGCGGCTGGAACACCTGGCCGACGCGGGTCATGGCGGCGATGGCACTAGCGAAGTCCGGGAACAGCCCCAGCCCCACCGCGCAGTCGATGGCCGCGCCCAGGCCGGAGGCTTCATAGACGTGCGGGCGCTCCGCCGGCAGGCCGAAGATGTCCGCAGTCAGCTGCATGGCCGCATCGCTCTGCGAACCGCCGCCGGCCACGCGCAGGCGTTCGATGCGCGTGCCGGAGCGTTTCTCGATGCGCTCCTTGCCTTGGCGCAGTGCGTAGGCGAGGCCTTCGAGAATGGCGCGGTACAAGTGCGCGCGGGTATGCACGTCGCCGAAGCCGATCACCGCGCCCTTGGCCTCCAGGCCCGGCTCGCGGATGCCCGGTGTCCAGTAAGGCTGCAGCATCAGACCCATGGAGCCGGGCGGCACTTGGTTCACCAGTTCGTCGAACAGCGCTTCCGGCTCCACGCCCAGCTCGCTGGCGCGCTGCATCTCGCGCAGGCCGAACTCGCGCTTGAACCAGCTGACCATCCAGAAGCCGCGGTAGATCATCACCTCGGTGTTGAAGTGGTCGGGAATCGCCGCCGGGTACGGCGGGATCAGCGGAATGGTTTCCAGGTAGCGCGAGCGGGTGGTGTTGATGGTCGCCGTGGTGCCATAGGAAAGGCACGCCACACTTGGCTCGATGGCGCCGGCGCCGAGCGCCTCGCAGGCCTTGTCGGCACCCGCGGCGATCAGTGGCAGGCCCTCGGGAATACCCGTGTGACGACTGGCCTCGGCACTGATCGCTCCGAGCTTCTCGCCAGGCTTGAACAGCTCGGGCAACTGCTCGGGGCGGACCTCCACCGCCTGCCATTTCCAGTCGCGCGGCGCGGCCCACTTCAGGCGTTTGTAGTCGAACGGCAGGTAGGCGACGCTGCAGGCCAGCGAGTCGACGAAGCGCCCGCACAGGCGATGGGTCAGGAAGCCCGAAAGCAGCAGCACCTTGTGCGTCGCAGCGTGCAATTCCGGTTGCTGCTGGGCGACCCAGTTGACCTCGGCCTGGCTGCGGAAGTAGTCCACTGCACCCTCGGCGCCAGCGAGCTTGAACAGCCAGCCCCAAGGCCCCTTGATGTGCCCTTCGACCTCCGCGCGGCGCTGGTCCAGCCAGAGGATCGCCGGGCGCAGCGGGCGGCCTTCTGCGTCAACGTGGATCACGGTGCCGCGCTGGGTGGTCAGCGACACGCCACGGATCAGGCTGCGGTCGATGCCCGTCTGCGCCCAGAGCTGCTGGCAGGCCTCGCCGAGCTTGGCCCAGTAGTACTCCGGGTCCTGCTCGGCCCAACCAGGCTGGGTGGAGTAATACGCCTCCAGCTCGACCTTGCCCTTGCCCACCAGATTGCCGGCGAGGTCGAAGAGCAGTACGCGCACGCTCTGGGTGCCGTTGTCGATGGCCAGCAGGTAGCTCTGTTCGCTCAAGGTGTGGTCCTTCTTGTTATCGAACCGACTCGGGCAGGCTGTAGCAACGCCGCCAGAGATCCAGGTAATCGCTTTCTTCACGCTGCCATCGCTGGTCGTCCCAACCCAGGCGCGGCTGGCAGAGCGCACGGATCGCCGGCAACTCAGCCGCGCCACCGTCGGCCAGCAACAGGCCCAGGCGCGTGCGGCGCAGCAGCAGATCGTCCAGGTGCAGCACCAGTTCGCCCTCCGCCGCCCAGGCCAGCTCGGCCCACAGGCAATCGCTGCCGCCGATTCGCTCGCTGCCGATTTCGCCGATCAGCCGCGCCAGCTGTGTCAGGTTGCGGCCGTGGCGACCGGCCAGGCGCCGCTTCTGCTGCGGACCGAGGCCAGGTAGTTCGGTGGCAGGCGGCTCGGCGAAGACGGTGCCCTGCTCTTCCTGAAGTTCTCGGCCGAGCATGGGGGCGCAGGCGCGCAACACCTCCAGCGCCAGAAGGCGGAAGGTGGTGAGCTTGCCGCCAGCCAGGGTCACACAGCCCGGCTCGACCCAGAGCGCGTGCTCGCGTTTCTCGTCCGAAGGTTTCTTCTCCCCGGTGCCCGAGGCGACCACCGGGCGCACACCGGACCAGGTCGAACGCACGTCGGCGCGCTCGATGCGGGCCGAGGGAAACTGCTGGGCGCAGGCGGCCAGCAGGTAGTCCACTTCCTCGTCGCTGATGCGTGCGTCGCGGTCGAGGCTCTCGCGATGGTCGAGGTCGGTGGTGCCAACCACGATCGCACCTTCCCAGGGGAAGACGAACACCGGGCGCTTGTCCGCCGCGTGCATGAAGCTGAAGGCATGCGCGACCGGCAGCCGCCAGGCCGGCAGCAGCAGGTGGCTGCCGCGCAACGGACGGATGTGCTCGCCACCCTGGATGCGCCGCAGCTGGTCCGCCCAAGCACCAGTGGCCAACGCCACGGCACGCGCGCGGAACTGGAACGTGCCAGCGCCTTCACTGTCTTCGGCGAGCAGGCCGGTCACGCGGCCGCCCTGGCGCGTCAGTTCGCGTACGCGCAGCCCATTGAGCGCTTCGCCAGCGTCGGCGCGCGCTTCGTCGAGCACGCGCATGACCAGCCGCGCATCGTCCACCACGGCATCGCTGAACTGGGTGCCGCCAAGCAAACCGTCCTCTTTCAGGCCGGGGGCCAGATAGCGGAGTTGCTGCAGCGGGTAATAAAGATGATTGCGTCGCCCGGCCAGGGCGTCGTACAGCGCCAGCAGGCCGCCGAACACCTTCGGCCCGGGGAAGCCGCCGCGATAGTGCGGCATCACGAAGCTCAGCGGCTCCACCAGACCCGGCGCTTCGCCGAGCAGGCGCTGGCGTTCGCGCACCGAATCGCGAGTCAAGCCGAGCTGGCCCTTGGCGATGTAGCGCAGGCCGCCGTGGACCATCTTCGACGAGCGACTGGAGGTGCCCCAGGCGAAGTCGCGCTGCTCGACCAGCAGGCAACGCCAGCCGCGCCGCGCGGCCTCGCGCAGGATGCCGGCACCGGTGATGCCGCCACCGACCACGATCAGGTCCCAGTCTTGCGCCGCCAGCTCGGCGAGCGCTTCCCGGCGCCAGTCGGCGTTCCAGGCCGGCATGCCGTCAGTCCTGCAACAGGGTGCCGGGGTTGAGGCGCCCGGCCGGGTCGAAATGCGCGGCCAGGGTGCGCAGCGTGGCCATGCCCAGCTCGCCCTTCTCGGTCGGCAGGTAGGGCGCGTGGTCCTTGCCCACGCCGTGCTGGTGGCTGATGGTGCCGCGGTTCTCGACGATCACCCGGCTGGTGCTTTCCTTCAGCCGGCGCCAGCGTTCGTGGGTCTTCGCATAGCTGGATGCCGGGCGGAATACATAGGTGGTGTAGATGCTCGAACCTTCGCCATAGACGTGCGACAGGTGGGTGAACACGTGGACGCGCTCGCCCTCCGCCGCCAGGCCGCCGCGCAGGTTGGACTCGATGCGGTTGAGCAGGTTGTCGACGTTGCTCCAGTCGGTGGCCGTCTCCAGGGTGTCGACCACATAGCCGGCCTGCCAGAGGGTTTCGCGCAGGTACGGCGAGCGGAAGCGGCTGGCTTCCCACTTGCGCCCCAGCAGCGTGCCGGTGAACACCCCGCCGAAGTCCTTGAGCATCCGTCGCGCGGCCTTCAGCGAAGCGGCGTTCTGCGCCCGCGAGCCGGTGACCCCGAAAGTCAGCATGCACTTGTCCTCGCCCGCGCCGCGCCAATTCAGGTAGCGCTCCAGCCAGGCGATCTGCCCGGGGTGCCCGGCCAGGGTCAGCTGGGTGCGGGTTTCCACGGCATTAGACAGGCGCAGCATGGACAGCTGGACGCGCGCCTGCGCCAGGCTGCGCATGGCCGCCAAGCCCCGCTCCCAGGAGGGCAGGAAGACCACGTAGAAACTCTCCTGCTCGGCTAGCCGCGAGATGCGCACCTTGACCGAGGAAATCACCCCGAAGCGCCCTTCCGAACCGAGCACCAGCTCGCGCAGGTCGGGACCGGCGGAGGATGCCGGGAAGGTCGGAATCTCCAGCGATCCGGCGAAGGTTTCCAGGGTGCCGCCGGCGAACAGTTGCTCGATCCGGCCATAACGCAGCGACTGCTGGCCGCTGGACCGGCTGGCGACCCAGCCGCCGAGGGTGGACAGCTCCCAGGACTGCGGGAAGTGCCCGAGCGTGTAGCCGCGGGCGCGCAGTTGACTCTCCACCTGCGGGCCATTGGCGCCGGGGCCGAAGGTGGCGACCAGGCTCTCTTCATCCAGCTCGAGAAGGCGATTCATGTGCGCCAGCGATACGGTCAGCACAGGCTTGTCCGAAGCCGGCGGATTGATGTGGCCGGCCACCGAGGTGCCGCCGCCGTATGGGATGAGCAGGCAGTCCTGGGCTTCGGCGTAGCGCATCAACTCGCGGATCTGCTCGGCGCTCTGCGGATAGGCGACGCCATCGGGGAACAGGCCGAACTCGCCTTCGCGCATCGCCAGCCAGTCGGCCAGGCTCTGGCCGCGGGCGTGCATGAGGCGGTCGTGCGCTTCGCGGATCACCAGCGGATGCTCAGCCAGACGCGACGCGGGCACCTTGGCCAGCACCGCTTCGAGGCTGGCGTCGGCGAGCGCCATGCCCGGCCCGATCGCCTCGGCGAGGAACTCGCGGCCCGCCGCGGGCAGCTCCATGGCCGTCGTTTCCTCACCCCATCCGTTCCAGCGTCGCATGCCTGCCGTGCTCCTATTCCGGTCGCTCGCAATGGCTGCCTATACTAGTCGGCCGCCTGGCCCTGTCACTGTCGGATCGGGACAGCGCCAGTCGCCGATAGAGCCACCAGAACAAGAGCGACGCCATGCACGCCCTCGGCTACACATCCGTACCCGCCCTGCTCAAATACCTGCGCCAGGCCGAACACCTCGGCCTGGACATCGATGCCGCGCTGCAAGCCGCCGGCCTCACCCGCGCGCAACTGGCCGACAACGGCCAACGCCTGCCCAGCGAGGCGCACGAACGCCTGCTCGGGTACTTCTGCGAACATGCCAACGACCCGCTTTTCGGCCTGCATTCGGCGCGTTTCGTCCAGCCCGGGTCCTGGAGCGTGCTGGGCTACATCACCATGAACTGCGCCAACCTCGGCGAGGCGATGAACCGCATCATGCCCTACGAGAAACTCGTCGGAGACATGGGCACCAGCCGCCTCGAACCGGGCGAAGGCCATGTGCGGCTGATCTGGAACTGCCGCCACCAGACCGCGGAAATCCGCCGGCACATGGTGGAAAACGTGCTCGCCTCCTGGCTGCTGTACGCGCGCTGGATCGCCGACTTCGAGGGCTCGCCGCAGGAGGTGTGGTTCGAGCACGAACAGCCGGCGGGCACCGACCTCGCGGAATACGAAAGCCTGTTCGGCGCGCCGGTGCGCTTCGGCCAACCCTGCAGCGCCCTGCTGGTGCCGCTGCAATTGCTCGCCTTCCCCCTGCGCCAGGCCGACGCCAACCTGCTGCGCACCCTGGAAGAACACGCATTGGCGATGATGGCCGAGCTGGACGACGACGAGCCGCTGCCACTTCGGGTGCGGAACGCCCTGCGCCTATTGATGAAGGACGGTCTGCCACGCAAGGAACGCGTCGCCGAACGCTTCGAGATGACAGTGCGCACGCTGCAGCGCCACCTGCAGCAGGCCGGCACCAGCTACCAGCAGATCCTCGACGCCCTGCGCCAGGAACTCGCCGAGCACTACCTGCTGCACAGCGACCTGCCAATCCAGGACATCGCCCAGTACCTGGGCTTCACCGAATCGCGCTCGTTCCACCGCAGCTTCAAGGGCTGGACCGGCGAAACGCCCGGCGAGTACCGCTTGCGGCATCGGCAAGCGGCGGGCTGAAAGGCGATTTTTCGTAGGAACGAGCTTGCTCGCGAACCCGCTCCACAGCGGAGTCTGTTCGCGAGCAAGCTCGCTCCTACAAGAGCATCAGTTCAGCACTTCGCTCAGCGGAATGAAGGGCAGCATCTCGCCCTCTTCCAGCGTCCGCCCTTCGCGCACCTCCACCAGACCGTCTGCCCAAGCCGCGCTGCGCAGCACGCCGGAGCTCTGGTTCGGGTAGAGCAGCGCGCGGCCATTCTCCAGGCGCGCGCGCAGGTACTCGCGGCGGTTTCCAGCGTGTTTCCAGGCGAACCCGGCGGGTACTTCGAAGCGCAACGGCGCTACCTCCTCCACACCCAGACGGCGCAGCAGGTAGGGGCGCGCCAGCAGCGCGAAAGTCACCAGGGTCGAAGCCGGGTTGCCCGGCAGGCCGATCACCGGCACGCCCTGATAGTGGCCGACGGTCAACGGCTTGCCCGGCTTGATCGCCAGCTTCCACAGCGACAGCTCGCCGGCTTCGCGCAGCGCCGCGCCCAGGAAGTCCGCCTCGCCCACCGATACGCCACCGGTCGAAAGAATGAGATCGACGCCAGCCAGCGAGCCCAGCACTTCGCAGGTCTTCGCCAGGTCGTCGGGCAGGATGCCGGCGTCCACCACTTCGCAACCACTGCGCAGCAACCAGGCCTTCAGCAGCGCGCGGTTGCTGTTGTAGATCTGCCCTAGCGCCAGCGGCTTGCCCGGCTCGACCAGTTCGTCGCCGGTGGACAGCAAGGCCACGCGCGGTTTGCGTCGCACCGACAGTTCGGCCTGGCCGAGCGAGGCGGCCAGGCCCAGCTCGATGGCACCCAGGCGCGTACCGGCGGGCAGCACGCATTCGCCCTTGAGGGTTTCCTGGCCTTGCGGGCGCACATGCTGACCGAACTTCAACGGCTGGAGGAAGCGCACGCGGCCATCGGCCAGGACCTCGACGTTCTCCTGCATCTCCACGCAATCGGCGCCTTGCGGCAGCGGAGCGCCAGTGAAAATGCGCGCGCAGGTACCGAGTTGAAGAGCTTCAGGCGCCACACCGGCGAAGATTTTCTGGCTCACGGCCATGGGCTCGCCCTGCCAGTCGGCAAGGCGCAGCGCGTAACCGTCCATGGCGCTGTTGTCCCACGGCGGCAGATCGAGACCGGAAAGCAGCGGCTCGGCCAGCACGCGGCCATCGGCCTCGCCCAGCGACACGCGTTCGACTTCGTTGATCGGCGTCTGCCGCGCCAGGTCGAGCAGACGCTCCAGCGCCTCCTCGACCGGCAGCAGGCCGGGCTTGTCGCAGCCGCTCATCCGCGGCTCTCGCAGGGCGCGGCTTTCTTCAGGTGGATGACGAAATTGCACGGCCGATGACGCGCATCCAGCTGCTCGGCGAGGATGCCGTCCCAGGCGGTGCGGCAGGCGTTGGTCGAACCCGGCAGGCAACACACCAGGGTGCCGTTGGCCAGGCCCGCCAGGGCGCGCGATTGCACGGTAGAGGTGCCGATATCGGCCACCGAAATCTGCCGGAACAGCTCGCCGAAACCGTCCACCACCTTATCCAGCAGGCAGGTCACCGCCTCGGGGGTGCTGTCGCGGCCGGTGAAACCGGTGCCGCCAGTAATCAGCACCACCTGCACGTCATCTTCGGCGATCCACTGCGCGACCTGCGCACGGATGCGGTAAAGGTCGTCCTTCAGCAGCACGCGAGCAGCCAGGTTATGACCCGCAGCAGTGAGGCGGTCGACGAAGAGTTGCCCGGAGGTGTCGGTTTCCAGGGTTCGGGTGTCACTGACGGTGAGAACGGCGATATTGAGCGGCACGAACGCCGGCGCGGCCTGATGGCTCATGGGAGGGGAACCTTGCTTGTGAGACGGGGTGCCCGGTGTTATATCACAGGCCCACCCCGGAGACCGCGCCATGCCCGAAACCCCCTTGCTCCCCTGCTCCGTGCTGCTGCTCGCTGGTGGTCGCGGCCAACGCCTGGGCGGTCGCGACAAGGGGTTGGTGGAGTGGCACGGACGCCCGCTGATCGAGCACCTCCACCAGTTGGTGCGGCCGCTGACAGACGACCTGATCGTCTCCTGCAATCGCAACGCCGATCGCTACGGCGCCTACGCCGATCGCCTGGTACAGGACGACACGCCGGATTACCCCGGCCCCCTAGCCGGCATTCGCGCCGGGTTGGCCGTCGCCCGCCATCCCTGGTTGCTGGTGCTGCCTTGTGATGCGCCCTGCATCGACGGGGCACTGATCGATGATCTGCGCCGTGCGGCGCAAGCCGATCCTGCTCATCCGCATATGCTGCATGACGGCGAGCACTGGGAGCCGCTGTTCTGCATCATTCCCCGCGCGCTTGCCGCGGCGGTGGAGCAAGCCTGGCAACGCGGCGAACGCAGCCCGCGGCATGTGCTGCTGCCGCTGGGAGCCCAGCCCGTGCATTGCGCACCGAACGACCCGCGACTCGCCAACCTGAACACGCCCGACCTGTTGCAGGAAGATTCTCAAGCAGAGAATTTCTCGCCATAGATCGAGCTTTCGCGGGGAACCTTACTGATAGCATCCCGGTCCGAACGCTTGTATCCCTTTGCAAATGGCTTCGTACAGGAGAAACACCAATGATCAAACGGACCCTTCCCGCTTTCCTGCTGGCACTCGGCATGGGTGCACTGGCCGGCTGCTCGAGTCCGAGCGTCATTACCATGAACGACGGTCGCGAAATCCAGTCCGTCGACACTCCGGAATACGACAGCAGCACCGGCTTCTATGAATTCGAGCAACTGGATGGCAAGCGCGTGCAGGTGAACAAGGACCAGGTGCGTAGCGTGAAGGATCTCTGATCCGCTTGCGCCCAACGCGAAAGACGCCCCGCCGGACCCCGAGTCCCGCGGGGCGTCTGCGTTTTCGTGAAGGGGAAAAAATATTTTCAGAAATTTTTCGCTAACCCCTTGTGCGTCAAAAGTTTTTCGGTAGAATGCGCGCCATCAAACGGAGCGTAGCGCAGCTTGGTAGCGCGTCTCGTTCGGGACGAGAAGGTCGCTGGTTCGAATCCAGTCGCTCCGACCAAACCCGAAAAACCCGCCTTAACAGGCGGGTTTTTTATTGCCTGCAGTTTTCCAGGCAACAAGAAAGCCCGCCCCTTCGGCGGGCTTTTTCATGCCCGGTGAATCAGTCCTGCCCCGAGCGCCGCATGGCGACCTGAGCCAGCGCCGCCCAATCGCGCTCACCATCTCCCTGGGCAATCGCCTCGAGCAGGTTGTCGCGCAGCACGCTGGCGAAGGGCAAGGGCACATGGCGGCTCTGCCCCGCCGCGAGCGCCAGGCCGACATCCTTCAGCCCGAGCACCAGGCGGAAGCCCGCCGGCTCGTAGCGCCGCTCGGCAATCTGCGCGCCGTAGTTGCGATACACCGGCGCGTTGAACAGCGTGTTGCCCATGATCTCCAGAAACTGCGCCGGCGCCACGCCATAGCTCTGGGTCAGGGCAGCCGCTTCGCCCATGGCCTCGATGGCACTGGCGATCATGAAATTGCCGGCGATCTTCACCGCAACAGCACTCAGCGGGTCCTCGCCGAGCGGCCAGGTCTTCTGCCCCATCGCATCGAGCAACGGCTGGACCTTGTCGATGGCCTCCAGCGGACCGGCAGCGAGAATGTTCAGCTTGCCGGCCGCCGCGACTTCGACGCGACCGAACACCGGAGCCGCAATGTAGGTAGCGCCACACTCACGGTGCCGCTCGACCAGCTCCGTCACGAAGGCCGCGGACAGGGTCGCCATGCCGAGGTGGATCAGACCGGGCTTGGCCGAAGCCAGTGCGCCGCTGTCGAGCACAACGCTGCGAGTCGCCGCGTCATCGGCGAGCATGGTGACGACCACGTCGGCATCGAAGGCTTGCTGCGGTTCCGCCGCCAGCGTCGCGCCCTGGGCGAGAAGCGGCTCGGCGAGCGCCGGCGAACGGTTCCACACGCACAGTTGATGGCCGGCCTTGAGCAGGTTGGCCGCCATGCCGGCGCCCATGCCACCCAGACCGAGGAATCCGATTTTCATGCTGCTGTCTCCGAGAGGAAGGTAAGACAGCGGAAGACTGACACAGCGCAGCGGGCTTTGTAGGGCGCCCGCGCGCAAAAGTCATTTGCGCAGGAAAGTGGCCACCTGCTCAGCATCGAACGGCCAGTTCAACTCGGCGCCATTGTCGCAGCGGCGCAGCACCGGAATGAGCAGGCCGTAGCGTTCGACCCATTCCTCACGCTCGGCGATGTCCACCAGTTCGACCAGCAGACCGTGCTCGACGAAGGGCATCATCACCTGCTCGGCCACCTCGCAGAGATGGCAGCCTAGGGTTCCCAGCAACTGGCATTCGGGACTCATCCCGCCCTCCTCCGTCATAGTCCTGCGCTCCGCAGCAGGATTTCCGCCGCCTCGCGGGCCTCCAGGGCCTGGTCGGCCGGACCGTGCATGTGCGCCATGACCAACACGCCTTCCATCAAATATTGCAGCTGTCGCGCCAGCTTGCCTGGCTCGGCGAGCCCAAGCCGCTGCAGTTGCTCATGGAAGAAGCGCTCGATGAAGTCCTTGTGCTCGGCGGCCTGCCGGTGGATCGGATGCTCGCGATCATGAAACTCCGCTGCCGCATGGATGAACGCACAACCGCGGAAATCGCTCTGCTGCAGATAGCCATGCAACGAGTCGAACACCGCCAGTATCGCCTCGCGCGGCGGCAGGCGCGCGCCTGCGCGGAAGTATTCGAGGCTGCGCGCATGGCGTGCCTCCAGCGCCGCCAGGATCAGCTCGTCCTTGGACTTGAAGTGCTTGTACAGGGTCATCTTCGCCACCCCGGACTCGGCGAGGATGCGATCGATACCGGTGGCGTGATAGCCCTCCCGGTAGAACAGCACGAGGGCGGTATTGAGCAATTGCTCGCGCTTGCTGGATGACGGGTTGCTGGACGACATGGGCACCTCCTGGCCCGCCATTATGCGCGAGCCTCGCCAAGGCTTGAACCGCCGGACGAGGACCGTTCCCGCACTGCCGGGGAATTTTCGCTTGAAATAGACAGACCTGTCTGTCTAATATCCAACACAAGCGTTCCGATAACAACCCGCAAACAGGGGAACACCGCGATGAAACTCCATGACGTCCCGCTTTCCGGCAATTCGTACAAGGTCCGCCTATTCCTCAATCTGCTCGGCCTGCAAGCCGAACAGATCAACGTCGACCTGCGCAGTGGCGAACAGAAACGCCCGGCCTTCCTCGCCATCAACCCCCGCGGCCAGGTCCCGGCGCTGGAGGACGGCGACTATCGCCTGGGCGACTCCCAGGCCATCCTGGTCTACCTGGCACGCCGCTACGCCCCGTCCTACTGGTACCCGCTGGATGCCGAGACCCAAGGCCGCATCGCCCATTGGCTGAGCTTCGCCGCCAACGAGATCCAGCACGGCGTGGCAAGCGCACGAATCATCCAGGTGTTCAAGGGGCCGGGCGACCTCGCCAGTGCACAGTCCAAGGGGCGCCAGTCACTGGAGTTGCTCGACGGCGTGCTGCGCGAGCAGACCTGGCTGGCGGCTACCAACGAGCCGACCATCGCAGACGTGGCGGTTTATCCCTACGTAGCCCTGGCCGGCGAAGGCGGCGTGGATCCCTCGGCCTATCCCTGGGTTCAGACCTGGCTGGATCGCGTGCGCGCCCTGCCCCGTTACTTGCCGTTGCCTGTGCTCTAGGCCAGCCCCCTGAAATGACGGCGAATCGGGGCGCGAGCCCCTTCGCCTTAACTGCCTGTAAATGGAGATTGAAAGGATGCGCCTGTCTCACCTGCTGCTTGCCCTGTCGCTTGGGCTGTCCAGCCTGCCCGCCCTTGCCGACGGCCTGCGCTTCGCCGTGGTGCGCACGTCCGGGGTCACCACCCTCGATGCCTTGACCGTGGCCGATGGCTCCTGGACCGAGAAGGTCCGGATGAACCACATGGCGGTGCTGATCCAGCATCACGCCGCCACCCTGCTGTTCGATACGGGGCTGGGTAGCCAGGCCGAAGCCCAGTTCCGCCAGGACATGCCCTGGTGGGACAAGCCGTTGTTCCGCTTCGGCCAGGTTTCGCCCGTGCGCGACCAGCTCGCCGGCAGCGGCATTCGCATCGACAGAATCCTGCTGTCCCATGCGCACTGGGACCACGCTTCCGGCCTGTCGGACTTCCCCGACGTACCGGTCTGGGCGCCCTACGCGGAAATCGACTACGCGCACATTGCCACGCCACCGGCGGTCTTCCCCAGCGAGTTCAGCGCCAGCACACGCTGGCACCCTTATGCCTTCTCCCCGACGCCCTTCCTGGCCTTCGACGAAAGCCTCGACCTGTTCGGCGACGGTAGCCTGGTGCTGGTGCCCATGCCCGGCCATACGCCTGGCTCGGTGGGATTGTTCATCACCCTGGAGAACGGTCGCCGCTACTTCTTCAGTGGCGATACCAGTTGGCGCCTCAAGGGTTTCAGCGGCCCGCGACAGAAGTTCTGGGCCAGCAGCCGACTGGTCGACCAGAACCGCGAGCAGACCCTGGCGCAATTGGCGAAGGTCCACGAGATGCTCATCGCCCACCCGGAAATCACCGTGATTCCGGCCCACGACGCCGACGCGCAGGACCGCCTCGGCTACTACCCGCAGTGGGTGCAATAAACCCTGAACTCCTCGCAAACCCACGGAACACGGGATATCCCAGCAAATCAGGAGGATATCCCGGCAATCAGCGACTAAGGTCTAAGGGTCGGAAAAAGCCTGTAATGATTTAGTAGGCAGGCTGTAACAGATCGACGTGCCGGCGTGGTTCCGGCATCACCGAACTGACCAAAGCGCTCGAGGAGACAATAACAATGAGCAAGACTCCGATCGCCCGCGCCGTGGCCATGGCCACGCTGGGTTCCAGCTGCATCATCCCCGCCCTGGCCCACGCCGACTTCATCTCGGACAGCAAGGCCAACATCGAACTGCGCAACTTCTACTTCAACCGCGACTTCCGCACCTCCACCCCGGCCCAGCAGAACAAGGCCGAGGAATGGGCGCAGGGCTTCATCCTGAAATACGAATCGGGCTACACCGAGGGCACCATTGGCGTGGGTGTGGACGCCATCGGCATGCTCGGCCTGAAGCTCGACTCTAGCCCAAGCCGCACCGGAACTGGCCTGCTGCCCAAGCAGGCGGACGGTTCGGCCCCGGACGACTACAGCAAGTTGGGCGCCACCGCCAAACTGCGCTACGAGAAGAACGTGGTGAAGGCCGGCACCCTGATTCCCAAACTGCCGGTGATTGTCGCCAACGACACTCGCCTGCTGCCACAGGTGTTCCTGGGCAGCTCGCTCAACTCCACCCAGCTCGACGGCCTGACCTTCGATGCCGGTCGGCTCAACCAGACCAACCTGCGTGATGGCTCCGACTACCAGGAAATGGGTATCACCAAAGGCGGCAAACGGAATATCACGCCGGGCAGCAAAACGTTTACCAACGAGTTCGACTACGCTGGCGGCACCTACAGCTGGACCAAGAACTTCAGTACCGGCTATCACTACGGCCAGTTGGAAGACTTCTACAAGCAGCACTTCCTGACCGCACTCTGGACCCTGCCGATCACCGACGGCCAGTCACTGAAGACCGACCTGCGCTGGGCCAAGTCGACCGACGATGGCGGCAGCAACGTCGATAACAAGGCGATCAACGCCATGGTGACCTACAGCCTGGGCTACAACGCCTTCGGCCTGGGTTACCAGAAGATGAGTGGCGACACCGGCTTCGCCTACATCAACGGCGCAGACCCCTACCTGGTGAACTACGTCCAGATCAACGACTTCGCCAACAAGGACGAGAAGTCCTGGCAGGCCCGCTATGACTACAACTTCGCCGGCCTCGGCATTCCCGGCCTGACCTTCATGACTCGCTACATCAAGGGTGACAACATCGACACCAACCCGCTGGTTAGCAATGCCGAGGAAGGCAAGGAATGGGAACGCGATACAGACATCGCCTACGTGTTCCAGGACGGCTACCTCAAGGGCTTCGGCGTCAAGTGGCGCAACGCGACCACCCGCAGCAACTTCTCCGACAACACAGCCTCGGCCAACGCTGCGGACGAGAATCGTCTGATCCTGAGCTACACCACGCCCCTGTGGTAATCGGCATCCGGGAGGCCGCCCTGGCGGCCCCCGGTGACTACGCTCCCTTGGTTTCAGCCCCGTTGCGACGGGGCTTTTTTCTGGTTCTTCGCAGACTCTGGGGAAACAGGCTGCGCGCCGGCCCTGCACCGACGCGCCGGCGGCTCAGTCGTGGCTCAGGGCACCGATCTTGTGGATCGACAGGTCGGCGCCGTAGTACTCCTCCTCCTGGCTCAGGCGAATGCCCATGACGCTCTTGATCACGCCATACACCAGGAGTCCACCCGCGAAGGCGATGAGCACACCGAGCAGGGTGCCGAGCGTCTGGCTGGCCAGGCTGACGCCGCCCAACCCGCCTAGCGCCGGCTGCGCAAACACCCCGCAGGCGATGCCGCCCCAGGCGCCGCACAGGCCGTGCAGCGGCCACACGCCCAGTACGTCGTCGAGATGCCAGCGTGTTTGCGCCGCAGTGAACGCCCAGACGAACAAGGCACCAGCGACCAAGCCGGTGGCGAGCGCGCCAATCGGGTGCATCAGGTCGGAACCGGCACACACCGCCACCAGCCCCGCCAGCGGGCCGTTGTGCAGGAAGCCCGGGTCATTGCGACCGACCAGCAGCGCCGCCATGGTGCCGCCGACCATCGCCAGTAGCGAGTTGACCGCCACCAGGCCGCTGGCGTGATCCAGGGTCTGCGCGCTCATCACGTTGAAGCCGAACCAGCCGACGATGAGAATCCACGAGCCCAAAGCCAGGAACGGGATGTTCGAAGGCGCGAAGGCCACCAGCCGCCCCTCGCGATAGCGGCCGTTGCGCGGCCCCAGCAACAGCACGGCGGCCAGCGCCAGCCAACCACCGAAGGCGTGGACCACCACCGAGCCGGCGAAATCATGGAAGGACGCACCGAACTCCAGCTTCAGCCATTCCTGCAAGCCATGGTTGCCGTTCCATACCAGGCCCTCGAAGAAGGGATAGACCAGGCCGACGATCAGCGCCGTGGCGCACAGCTGCGGGACGAACTTGGCGCGCTCGGCGATGCCACCGGAAATGATCGCCGGGATGGCCGCGGCGAAGGTCAGCAGGAAGAAGAACTTGACCAGCGCATAGCCGTTCTCCGCGCTCAGCTCGGCAGCCGGCTTGAAGAAGTCCACGCCATAGGCCACCCAGTAGCCGACGAAGAAGTACGCCAGGGCGGAAATGGCGAAGTCCGAAAGGATCTTCGAGAGCGCATTGACCTGGTTCTTCAGACGCACCGTGCCCACCTCGAGGAAGGCAAACCCGGCGTGCATGGCCAGCACCATCACGGCGCCCATCAGGATGAACAGGGTGTTGGAACCGTGGATCAGGGTTGCCACGGCGCTATTGAGGTTTTCCATGGATATCGGCAGTCCCGGCTTCGACTGAAAAAGCACCAAAAAAGCTCACTGCCCGAACCCAATGCACCAGCTTGCAGCGCCAGCGCACCGAGATGGCTCCACAGGTTGCCCCAGAAGGCGTCATGGGAACTTGTGACAGTGTTTGGTTTTTTTGATTTTTCTCTTGTCTTTCAGCTATTTGATTGGTTTTTTCGCGCCAGCAGGACATCCCTGAACGCCCCTCGATAGGGCACTCCGCCCGACTCGCGCACCACGACACTGCAAGCGGCATACCACGCAACAATGAAAGCGCCCCAGCGCAGACTGGTCTTCACTGAGCAGGCACATGCGTCGCCGCTTTGCCGTACAGTGCGAGGAAACTTCCTACGGTCGCGCCGGCTCGAAACTTCTGACATCTGGCCAATAAACAAGGAGACACCCCATGCCTCGCAAATCCAATGCGAATGCCACCACGGACGCGCTGCTGGCCGAGTTCCAGGCGCTGGTAGCCGACACCGAGAAACTGCTGCAGACCTCCACCGAGCTCGCCGGCGAAGAAGCCGATCGCCTGCGCGACCAGCTGCGCAGCGGCCTCCACCGTGCACGCGAACGCATCGATGCCGCGCAAGAAAGCGTCCGCGAGCACGGCAAGGCCGCCGTCGACGCGACCGAGGACTATGTAGGCGAACACCCCTGGCAGGCCGTTGGCCTGGCAGCCGGCGTCGGCTTCCTGCTCGGTCTGCTGGTGGGACGGCGCTGATCCATGAGCGACGCACCGCACGCCACGGACGCCAACCGCGGCCCTTCCCTGCGGCGCTCCGGCACCGCCTTCCTCGGCCTGCTGCAGGGCCACGTCGAACTCTTCGGCCTGGAGCTGCAAGAGCAGAAAGCCCGCACCCTGGCCCTGCTGCTGTTCGCCGGCCTGGCTCTGGTCTTCGCCCTGCTCTTGCTGATGGGGCTGTCGCTGCTGGTGCTCGTACTGTTCTGGGACGACCACCGGCTGGCCGCCGTGCTCGGGCTTTGCCTGTTCTATTGCGCCGGCGGCGCACTCTGCGCCCTGCGCCTGCGCAGCCTGATGGAAGACGACAGCTCGCCGTTCAGCGCGACCCTGGAAGAACTGGCGCGGGACAAGGAGCATCTGCTGCGATGAGCGAACAACCACGACTCTCCGCGCGCCCTTCGCGCCAGGAGTTGCGCAAGGCCATCGTGCGCCTGCGCCTGGAGGTGCAGCGTCAGGAGCTTCGCCAGGAAATGCACCAGCTGATGCAGCCGCTACAGCACGTGCGCGAGATGGGTGAGGGTCTGCGCCGACAGCTCCCGGCCAGCGCGCCGCTATGGGCAGCCGGTGGCGCCGGGCTCCTCGCGCTGGTGTTGGGGCGCAATCGACGCCTGCGACGAATGCTGCGTCTGGGCCTTCTGTTGATCCCGCTGCTGCTCGAAGCGCGATCGCGAAATCGCTCCGAATCCGGCGACGAAAAAGCCCCTTGAGGCACCCTGGCTACATTCTTGCTTCAAAAGAGGGCTAACGGGAGGTGCGCGCCACCTCCTCCGCCACCTACCACTAAGGATGTGTCCCTTGATCGACGGGCAACCGATCGCCTACTTCCAGCCCTTCATCGACACCGCGACCGGCCTGATCGCCGGCGTCGAGGCCCTCGGCAGGCTGCGCCTGGATGATGGCCGGCTGGTTTCCGTAGGACCGCTGTTCGTCGACCCAAAAGTCTCCCCCGCCGCCCTGCGCCGCCTCGACCGGCAGATCCGCGACGATGCCCTGGCACGACTGCACCAGGCGCCGAAGGACTGGTTCCTCAGCCTGAATATCTCGCCGCGCTGGGTCGGCCGCCTGCGTCCCAACCAGCCGCTGCCAAGCCTGCGTCAACTGCAGCAACACGGTGTCGATCCGCGCCGCGTGGTGTTCGAGATCACCGAACTCAGCGGCGGCTACCTGCGCCTGCCGGAAGTGGTCGCACGTTATCGCCAGGCCGGCGCGCGCGTCGCCATCGACGATTTCGGCGCGGGCTATTCGCAGCTCGACCGCGTGCTCACCCTGCAACCGGACATCCTCAAGCTGGACATGCGCCTGTTCCAGCAGGCTGCACGCGGCGGCCCCAGCGGCGAAGTGGTCAAGGCCCTGGCACAGATGGCGGAAAAGACCGGCTGCTGGATCATCGCCGAGGGCGTCGAAACCGAAGACGAAATGGACTTCGCCCTGGAGTGCGGCGCGCGCTTCGTGCAGGGATTCCTGTTCGCCAAGCCCGCCCTGGAGTTCCCGGCCAGCGATGCCTACCTGGAGACGTTCGGCAAGCTGCGCGACCGCTATGTGCGGCGCAAACTGCAGGAGCGCGCCGGGCTGATCCAGCTGCGCCGCCAACTCGCCGAGCTGATCAGCAACCTGCGCCCCTGGGCCGAAAGTGGCGCGATGCTCAGCAGCCTTCCCGCTCCGGAAGGCTTCCCGCGTCTGCTGCGCATCTACCAGTGCGACCGCCACGGCACGCAGATCTCGCCAAACCTGGAGTGGAACGGCTTGTTCTGGAAAGAGGACCGCCGCTACCTCGGCCACAACTGGTCATGGCGCCCGTACTTCTACCAACTGCTTGCCGAAGGCTGGGAAGAACGCCGCCTGACCCTGTCGAACACCTACCGCGATGCGACCTCGAACCAGTACTGCATGACTGCCGGGCTGTTCATCGAACACAACCGCCTGCTGCTGATCGACATAGACGCCGAAGGCCTCTGACGCAACGATTGAGATTGCCGCGCGCAGGGGGTAGCGTGGCCGCATCCCTCGAGCAACCGGACGAGCGAATGGACTGGCATACCCTGCTTCCCCGCGAGCGCCTCGGCAAATCCGTGCACAGCAGCGCGGAACTTGGCCGCAGCGCCTTCCACAAGGACCACGACCGCATCATCTTCTCCGGCGCCTTCCGGCGCCTGGGACGCAAGACCCAGGTCCACCCCGTATCCAGCAACGATCACATCCATACGCGCCTGACGCATTCCCTGGAGGTAGGCTGCGTCGGCCGCTCGCTCGGCATGCGCGTGGGCGAGATGCTCCGCGACGAGCTCCCGGAATGGTGCGACCCGAGCGACCTAGGGGTGATCGTGCAGTCGGCGTGCCTGGCCCACGACATCGGCAACCCGCCTTTCGGCCACTCCGGCGAAGACGCCATCCGTCACTGGTTCCAGCAAGCCGCCGGGCGCGGCTGGC
This sequence comes from Pseudomonas knackmussii B13, assembly GCF_000689415.1. NCBI lineage: Bacteria > Pseudomonadati > Pseudomonadota > Gammaproteobacteria > Pseudomonadales > Pseudomonadaceae > Pseudomonas > Pseudomonas knackmussii. The sequence continues at coordinate 3,998,148 of NZ_HG322950.1, forward strand.
TGGACGACATGGACAGCGACGAGCGCGCCGACTTCCTGCACTTCGAAGGTAACGCCCAGGGCTTCCGCGTACTCACCCAACTGGAATACCACCAGTTCGACGGCGGCATGCGCCTGACCTACGCGACCCTCGGCTGCTACCTGAAATATCCCTGGACGGCTCGCCACGCAGAATCGCTCGGCTACAAAAAGCACAAATTCGGCTGCTACCAGAGCGAGCTGCCGCTGCTCGAGCAGATCACCGCGAAACTGGGCATGCCGAAGCTGGAGAACGAGCGTTGGGCGCGGCATCCCCTGGTCTACCTGATGGAGGCCGCCGACGACATCTGCTACGGCCTGATCGACCTCGAAGACGGTCTGGAAATGGAGCTGCTCGATTACCCGGAGGTGGAAGCGCTGCTGCTCGACCTGGTCGGCGACGACCTGCCGGAAACCTACCGCCAGCTCGGCCCCAGCGACTCGCGCCGGCGCAAGCTGGCGATCCTTCGCGGCAAAGCCATCGAGCACCTGAGCAACGCCGCCGCGCGGGCCTTCGTCGAGCAGAAGCAACGTTTGCTCGCCGGCAGCCTCGAAGGCGACCTGGTCGAGCACATGAGCAGCCCGGCCAAGCGTTGTGTGCAAAGGGCCAAGGCTTTGGCGCGGGAAAAGATCTTCCAGGACAAGCGCAAGACGCTGCACGAGATAGGCGCGTACACCACCCTGGAAATCCTCCTCAATTCGTTCTGCGGCGCTGCCCTGGAACAACACGGCGGACGCACGCCTTCGTTCAAGAATCAGCGCATCCTCGACCTGCTCGGGCACAACGCACCCGATCCGCAGTGGCCGCTATACAGGTCCTTCCTGCGGGTGATCGATTTCATCGCCGGAATGACCGACAGCTACGCCACTGAAATGGCAAGGGAGATGACCGGGCGTTCAAGCCCGGTCTGACGACGACCTCACTCCTTGGACGCTTCGTCGTCGATGGTGCTCGCGGTACGACCCGTGAACCGCTGGCGATGATCGAGCAGGCGCTCCTGCAGAAGCTCGAGCGCCTGTACCACCCGCTGCACGTTGTGCTTCAGCAGGTCCTGCTCCGCGCAGCCGGAGCAGGACTCCTCCAGCGTGACGCAACACTCCCGCAGGTCATCCGCCTCGACCATCCTCGCCGCGCCCTTGATGCGATGCGCCAACTCGCCCAGCTGCAGGCGATCACCAGCGAGCAACGCGAGTTCCAGCTGCTCCGCATCGGCAGCGTTGCTGGCGATCAGCTCGTCGACCAGCTTGCGAATGAGCACGGGGTCGTCCCCCGACAATTTACTCAGGCACTGGATCTCCGCGGGTTCCCAAGCTGTTGGGGACACTTCATCCACAAGCTGGCTCCGCAGGGCTAGCTGCAACCGCTGCAGATGCTGACGCAGTTGATCGAGACCGATCGGCTTGAACAGGCAGTCGTCCATGCCGGCGGCTTTGCAGCGGGCAACCTCGTCTGGCTGTGCGTTGGCCGTGAAACCCAGGATCGCCATGCGTTCCACACCGGCCTCGTGCTCCAGCTCACGAATTCGCCGGGACAGGTCGTAACCATTGAGCTTCGGCATGTTGCAGTCCGTGACGATCAGGTCGAACCCGCTCGGACGCCAAAGCCGCAGCGCCTCTTCGCCATCGGCCGCCATCGCTACGTGATGGCCGAGATGCTGCAACTGCTGAACCAGCAACATGCGATTGGGCGCATGGTCATCGACGATCAGAACGCGCAGCGGCACTTGCGCAAGACGCTCCGGCGGTGCGAACAGTTCCTTCTGCACCTCAATAGGCTCGAGCACCTGCACCGCCAATCTGACCCACACCTGCGTTCCAACGCCAGGCGTACTGACCAGCCGCAGCGTTCCCCCCATCATCTCGGTCAGCTTGAGACAGATGTTCAGGCCAAGACCGGTTCCGCCGGCGCTCGCCCCGGCGCTTCCAGGCACCTGACTGAACGGCTCGAACAATAGCTTCTGGTCACTACCGGAAATTCCGATGCCGCTGTCTTCCACGCAAAGATTCAAGTCCATCCGACGCCCCGGCAGTTGCTCGCCGGTTACATGAATGCGGACGTAACCACGCTCGGTGAACTTGATCGCATTGCTTACCAGGTTGGAGAGAATCTGCTTGAAGCGCAGCGGATCTAGCAGCACCTCGCAGGCAGCCTCCTCTTCCAGCTCAAGCTTGAGCAGCAGCCCCTTCTGCCGCGCCAGGCCATCGAAGACGCGCACGACCGACTCGATCAGCTCACCTAGTCTGGCCCGCTCAGGCAAAAGACTCAGCCGACCAGACTCGATCTTCGCCACGTCGAGGATGTCGCCGATAAGCAGCAGCAACGATCGGGCCGAATCGTACGCGACGCGGATGGGGTCCTGCTCACCACAGTCGCCACAATTCGAACGGACCAACGCCAGCTCCAGCATGCCGATCACCGCATTCATCGGCGTACGGATCTCATGGCTCATGGTCGCCAGGAACGTACTTTTCGCCCGGCTGGCGGCCTCGGCCTGTTCCTTGGCAATTGCTAACTGCTGGTTGAGCCGTTCGCGATCAGTGACGTCGACCCAGCCACAAACCAGACCCTTTACCTTGCCCGTGCGTAACTTGTACGGCGTGACCCAGTGAAAGATCCGCCGCAATTCGCCATTGATCTGTACCACCCGGTCGCCTGCATGGGGTTGTCCATCCGCCATGACCTGGAGGTATTCCTGATGCAGTTGCTCCGACTGCCCTGCCGGCATCCAGCCGCACTCGGTCAATCGCGTGTTCTGCACTTCTTCGCGCGCAATGCCTATGGCCTGGAGGAACGCCCGGTTGCACGTCAGCAGGCGCCCATCGGCATCTCTAACCGAAACAGGCTGAGGGATCGCATCAATTAGAACGCGTTTGAACTCGAGGCGATCCTCGAGCTCCAGCTTGGCGCGCTCGCGGTAGCGCACCTTGGCCACTAGATAACGGTTCCATAACAGGAACAGCAGCAGCAAGGTCAGCGCTCCCCAGAGCAGCCAGTAGAACTGCTCGCGGTAGCCGCCCCAAATGCTCTCGGGTGCGGCACCAGTCGCCGACCAGCGGCTTATGATCGCCGCCATATCCTCGGGTGAGATCGCCAGGATCGCCTTGTTGAGGATGCTTAGTAGTTCGGGTTGTCCACGTGCTACCGCGAAGGAAAACGAGATGGGCTCCAGGTCCAACGTGGCAGCAAGGCGCAGGTCTCGATAGTAGCGACCGACCTGATAGGTGGCGGTCAGCATGGGTTGCAGCGCCACATCCACCCGACCGTCCTGAAGCATGGGCAGCGTCTCACCGATGCTGTCGAGTGGGACCAGGTGCGCCCGCGGGTATTTGGCCCGCATGTAGGGTGCCACGACACTACCGTTGACGATGGCCACACGCTTGCCATCCAGGTCGTCGGTGGTGTGCAGCCAATCACTGACTTTGTGCGATACCACAACGACCGACGTACTCAGGTATGGGCGAGTGAATTCCATCTGTGCTTCTCGCCCTCGGGAAAGCGGCATCGCCACCAAGGCATCCACCTCTCCTCGATGCAGCTCAGTCTCCAGGTCGCTCAGAGAACGATTGGGTCGCACTTCGAAATGCAGCCCGGTTCGGGCCTCGATCAGCTCAAGCAGGTCGGCCGCAATCCCGCGGAAGTTTCCCTGCTCATCGAGGAACGTCAAGGGCGCCAGGGATGGGTCGACTCCCAGTCGCAGCCGCGGGTTTCTTTCCAGCCAGCGCTGCTCTTGAGGGGTGAGTGCGAGACGATGCTGCGACATCGCGAAGACACCGCCGGCACTCCAGCGTTTCTGCAGCGCCACTTGCTGCTGGGGATTGATGCTGTCCAGAGCCTTGTTGATGATCTCGAGGAGCGGACCCGCTTCATCCCTTGCCGCAAAGCTGAACCCGGCTCTATCGAAGTCCGCGAAGTTGAGCAGCCTGAGGTTTACCAGATAGTTCTGGCTGATCAGGTACTGGGCACTCAAGGCATCGCCGACATAAGCGTCCGCCTGCCCCAGAGCGACGGACTCCAGGGCTCGCCGCGCGGAGTCGAACTGCACGACTTCAGCGTGCGCGTAGTGCTGGTCGAGCTCATCCGGCGACAGGTAATCGGCTGCGACCGCCACGCGCTTGCCGGCCAGTGGGTCATCACCCTGCAGACGCAGTCGCTGCGGCCCGACAATGATCGGCTGATTGCTGAGATAGGGGTTCGACAACAGCAGGCCTGGCGTTTCCATCTCGAAATTACTGGCTCGGCCAAGCAGGTCGATCTCTCGGCTACGCAGTGCCTCGATCGCCAGGGTGCGAGATGCAAACCTGCGAACCTCGACTCTGATGTTCAGCGCATCGCTCAGCATCCCGAGCACGTCTGCCGTCACGCCCTCCAGATCGATACCGCTGCGGGTGATGTCCAACGGCGGATAGTCTGGCGCGATGACACCTACAACCAGCACCCGCTTTTGCCGCAACCATTGCCAATTGGATTCGGGAAGGTCGACCTGGACCCTTTCGGTACCAGCCCGCGCCAAAAGGCTCAACACCTGCGCGGGCCGATCCACTGCCAGATCGTCAGCGTGGCCCGATGCCCAGGGCACACTTGTTAAGGCAATGGCGGCCAGCAGATGCTTGAGCCAAGCGCTCATTCCAGGCATCAGACCAGGGCGTTGCGCTTGGCGAAGTCGATCAGGTCCACCAAGCTGTGCGCATTCAACTTGAGCAAGAGACGTGTCTTGTACGTACTGACGGTCTTGTTGCTGATGAACATCTGCTCCGCGATGTCCTTGTTCGTGAAGCCATTGGCCAGATATTGCAGAACAGACATTTCGCGGTCGGACAGCCGGCGTATGAGTTCAGCGTCATCCACCGCCCCCATGTTCTTCCGCGAGGGACGCACCGCGATGCTCGGGAAGTAGCTATACCCTGCCGCCACCGCATTTACCGCGTTGACCAGTTCACCCAGGCCACCTTGTTTGCAGACGAAGCCGGAGGCTCCGGCCTGCATGCAGCGCATGGCGAAGAGAGAGGCGTTCTGCCCGGTCAGCACGAGAATCTTCATCGACAATCCAAGCGCAGTCAGGCGACTGATGACCTCCAGACCATCAAGTTTGGGAATTCCGATATCCAGAACTACCAGTTCCGGCAACAACTCCCTGGCAACGGACAAGGCATCGACGCCATTGTCGGTCTCGCCGAGGATGGTATGTCCGTCCTTCTCCAGCAGTACGCGCATCGCCATGCGGATAACGGGATGATCATCGACAATCAGCACCTTGCTCATACTTACGTTCCTGCTCCGATTGTGGGGCTGGCGTAAGATATCGCCCTAGGATGGGCTGTCGAGATCAGGAACGGCGCATTTCCGCGCATTAAGTAGTTTCCTACAAATGCACTATCAAATTCCTACGCAACATACAGAATCCACTCTCAGAAGGCCTCTACAGCTCACTCAATGACTTCAATTGGTACCCAGGCTGCCCATTGCAAGCCGCGCTGAAAAGGTACTCATTGATAACGAATCAGCAGACATTCCAATCGGCCACCAGTCTCTCGAGAGATTACGTGCGGAATGTCCTACACCTTATGCATTTCCCCAGTAGAGAAGACTCGGACGATAAGAAGAGTTCCGGGAGGGGACAGTGCTCTTCAGGGCGCGCGGTTCATTGCCTGACAGCAACCCGCGCCAGAGACGCCGGGCCATGGAAAGCGCCCGGCGAGGTAAGATCAGGATGGCGAATGAATGGGCTGATCCGGGTACCAGGCATCCTGCAGCGGACTGACCGAGAATCCGCTCAATTCGGAACTCTTCGCCAGCCACCCCTCTACCGCACCGCGCTGCTCCTCGCTAACCGAGCCACGACGCGCCAGGCAGACAAAACCGAAATCCTCCACACCAGTGAAAGCCAGGCCATTGCCGGTGATCGCCTGTTGGAGGAACTGCCCCAGGAACGCCTGCTTCGCCGGTGCGTCCAACTCGTCGCGATACTGCAGGCTCAGCTCGAATCCAAGCTCCTGGAATTCATCGACACAGAGTTTCTTGCGCAAGCGACGTGAACGATTGCTGGCCATTTGACGGTTCTCCTCGGATCGAATGCTGCCCCGCGCACTCATTTGCGCTGCAGGGAATAAGAAAGGCACTTTAGCAACAACCCAGCGCCGCTCCCATGACATCCAGGAAAGAAAGCCCAGCGCATCCGGAAGCGGCTTACGGCATAATGCGCCAGCGCTTCCCTCGCCTCTTCGCGGAATCGCATTTTCAGCGTTTGTTTTTATCTTCACCCATTCAGTTCAATGCCCAGACCCGGGATTTCACCCTTGATCATGTTCAAATCCGTGCGTGTTCTTGCCCTCGCCGCTCTGCTGCCATTCGCCGTGCCGACCCTGGCCGCTCCGATCAACACCAGCCTGCCGCCGCGAGTCGAAAAAGCCCTCAAGGCCAGCAAGCTCGATAACAATTCCCTGTCCCTGGTGAAGATTCCGCTGGACGGACCGGGCGTTCCCACCTATTTCAATGCCGACGTCTCGGTGAATCCGGCTTCGACCATGAAGCTCTTCACCACCTACGCGGCACTTGAGCTACTCGGCCCGACGTACCAGTGGAAGACCGAGTTTCTCACCGACGGCAAACTCAGCGACGGTGTGCTCAACGGCAACCTCTACCTCAAGGGCGGCGGCGATCCGAAACTGAACCTGGAGAAGCTCTGGCTGATGATGCGCGACCTGCGCGCCAACGGCGTGCTCAAGGTCACCGGCGATCTGATCGTCGACAACAGCTACTTCGTCCAGCCGCAGCTGCCGGTGTTCAACGACGACGGCAACGACGACAACAAGCCGTTCCTGGTCGGCCCCGACGCGGCCATGGTCAACCTGAAGAGCGTGCGCCTGGTGGTCCGTGGCGAAAGCAACCAAGCGACTGTGACGATGGACCCACCGCTGGCCAACGTTCGCATCGAGAACACGATCAAGATCACCGCCCCGGCCAATTGCCCGGCCTGGCCGAAGCTGCGCTTCATCCCGGAAACGCGCCCGGACGGCACCGTACTCGCCGCCGGCGGCGAGATTCCGCGCGGTTGCAGCGCACAGACCTACATGTCGCTGCTCGACCACCCGGCCTTCACCGCCGGCGCCGTGCGAGGCATCTGGCAGGAGCTGGGCGGCAGCATTGCCGGTCGCGACCGCCAGGGCAGCGTGCCGAAGAACGCTACCGTTCTGTCCCGAGCCATGTCGCCGGACACCGTCGAGATCATTCGCGACATCAACAAGTACAGCAACAACACCATGGCGCGGCAGGTCTTCCTGAGCATTGGCGCGCAGAACCGCACCAGCGCCGACGGTGACGATGGCAAGGCAGCGCAACGCGTAATCCGCCAATGGCTGGCGCGTAAAGGCATCACCGCCACTCACCTGGTGATGGAGAACGGCTCCGGCCTGTCGCGTGACGAGCGGGTCAGTGCCCGCGAGATGGCCGCCATGCTGCAGGCGGCCTGGCATAGCCCCTACGCGGCGGAATACATCTCCTCGCTACCGATCGTTGGCGTCGACGGCACCATGCACAAGCGCCTGAAACACACGCCCATGACCGGCGAGGCCCACGTCAAGACCGGCACCCTCAACACGGTGCGCGCCCTGGCTGGCTTCAGCCGCGACGCCAAGGGCAATAACTGGGTGGTGGTGGCGATCCTCAACAGCAACCGTCCCTGGGGCGCTTCGTCGATCCTCGACCAGGTGCTGCTCGACCTCTACGCCTCTACCCGCGACCAATGACGGCCGCGGGTTTCGGGCGCATCAGCGGGCGCTGATGCGCCAGGCGCGGTGGATCTTCTGATTGCGCGCGAAGTCCTGGTCCAGGGTCTGCGCGCTGATGTCCTCGACCTGGTAACGGGCGACCAGCCCGGCATCCAGCTCGAACTTGCGGAAGTTGTTGGAGAAATACAGCACACCGCCCTTGGCCAGGCGAGTCATCGCCAGGTCTATCAGCTCGACATGATCGCGCTGCACGTCGAACACCCCCTCCATGCGTTTGGAGTTGGAGAAGGTCGGCGGGTCGATGAAGATCAGCTCGTACTCGCCCCGATCCTCACGCAGCCACTCCATCACATCGCTCTGCACCAGCTTCTGCTTGTCGGAGAAACCGTTCAGCGACAGATTGCGTCGCGCCCAGTCCAGATAAGTCTTCGACAGGTCGACGCTGGTGGTGCTACGCGCACCGCCCTTGGCCGCATGCACTGTAGCCGTCGCGGTGTAGCAGAACAGGTTGAGGAAACGCTTGCCCGCCGACTCGCGCTGGATGCGCAGGCGCATCGGGCGGTGATCGAGGAACAGGCCGGTATCGAGGTAATCAGTCAGGTTGACCAGCAACTTGACGCCACCCTCTTCCACTTCCATGAAGCGGCCTTCGGCATTCTGCCGCTCGTACTGCTTCTTGCCGGCCTGGCGCTCACGCCGCTTGATGACGATGCGCTCGCTGGGAATCGCCAGCGCCTGTGGCAGCGCCGCCAGCGCGTCGAGCAGGCGGGCCTGAGCCTTGGCCGGGTCTATGGACTTTGGCGCTGCGTATTCCTGCACGTGGGCCCAGTCGCGGTAGAGGTCGACGGCCAGTGCGTACTCGGGCATGTCGGCGTCATACAGGCGATAGCACTCGATCTTCTCGCGCTTGGCCCACTTGCCCAGTTGCTTGAGGTTCTTCTGCAGGCGATTGGCGAACATCTGGCCGCCTTCGCTCAGGCGCGCCTGCTCGATCACTGCGGTGCCCTGGGGCGCCGCCGGCTCGCTGCGTTCGCTCCGGTCGCCGGTCACGAACTGGCGCGGGTCGACGTCCAGCATGATCAGCTTGCAGGGCAAGGCGCCGTTGAAGAACGCGTACTGCTTGTGACTGCGGATGCCCATGCGCTTGCCCAGTTCCGGCGCGCCGGTGAACACCCCGGCACTCCAGCCCATGCAGCTCTGGCGCAGGCGTTCGCCCAGGTGCTGATAGAGATAGAGCAGGCTGGCTTCGTCGCCCAGGCGCTCGCCGTAGGGCGGGTTGCAGATGATCAGGCCCTTCTGGCCCTTGTCCGGGCGCGGCTCGAAGGTAGCCAGTTCGCCCTGGTAGATCTTCACCCACTCGCCCAGTCCGGCGCGCTCGATGTTGTTGCGTGCGGGCTGGATCAGTCGCGGATCGGCCTCGTAGCCGCGAATCCACAGCGGCGTGCGGGCCAGGCCGGCCGCGGCGCGCGCCTCGGCATCGCTCATCAGCTTGCGCCAGATCGCCGGGACATGGCCCAGCCAACGGTCGAAGCCCCAGCGCTCGCGCTTGAGGTTTGGCGCGACGTCCGCCGCCATCAGTCCGGCCTCGATCAGGAAGGTGCCGACACCGCACATAGGGTCGGACAATGCACCGCCTTCTGCAGCGATCTTCGGCCAACCGGCACGGATCAGGACAGCCGCGGCGAGGTTTTCCTTCAGCGGCGCGGCGCCCTGCTGCAGACGGTAACCGCGCTGGTGCAGGCTGTGCCCGGAGAGGTCGAGGGACAGCACCGCCTGGCCGCGATCCAGGTGCAGGTGGACGCGGATGTCCGGGTTGACCTTGTCTACCGTCGGCCGCTTGCCGAACTCGGCGCGCAGGTTGTCGACAATGGCATCTTTCACCTTGAGCGCGCCGAAGTGGGTGTTGTCGATACCCGAGCCCTTGCCGCTGAACTCCACGGCAAGGCTGCCGCCGGCATCCAGATGCTCCTTCCAGTCGACCGCGCGCACGCCGAAGTAGAGGTCCTCGGCATTCGCCACCGGGAAGCGCGAAAGCACCAGCAGCACCCGGTTGGCCAGGCGCGACCAGAGACACAGCCGGTAGGCCGTTTCCAGGTCGCCGCTGCCGCGCACGGCGGACACCTGCGCACGTGCGTCCTGCAGGCCCAGCGCCTGTGCCTCGTCGAGCAGCAGACCGTCGAGCCCCTTGGGACAGGTAAGGAAGAGTTCGTATTGTTCCGCCATAAGATTTCCCGAGCCGAAGCCCTTTTCAGCGGGACCGCCTGCGGCCCCTCGCATCCGTGGTCGCACCACGGACACCCTAAATACCAAAGCCTTCCACAACGCTGCGACCCAAGGCCGCAACACGAGGCCCATTCGTCGGGATGAGAGTTTCTCTCAACTACCGACATATTCATTTACCACTCCGAGCAAACCCGCAGCCTGGCAGGCCTGCCGTCCGGCGAACGGTTTTCAGGCCGGGAAAACTTATGGCCTGAACCCCAGAAGAGTTACGTCCTTATGACAAAACGGTTGTTCACAGTGCCTGACGCCTTGGTTTAGAACTCAGCTTAACCCGTCGCCGCAAAGGTGTCGGGCGGGGTCAGTCACGCCGGCAACAGACCCCATAGGCGGAAACCTTCCGCCTGGCCTCCCTGGGGGGCCAACGGGACATAACAGTCAACAAGTGAGGGCAACACCCTATGAGAAGACTTAAGCGTGATCCGTTGGAAAGAGCCTTTTTACGCGGTTATCAGTACGGCATCAGCGGCAAATCCCGCGACCTCTGTCCGTTTACCCATCCCACCACCCGTCAATCCTGGCTCAATGGCTGGCGAGAAGGGCGCGGTGACAACTGGGATGGCCTCACCGGCACTGCCGGTCTTCAACGTCTGAATCAAATTCAACACGCCGGCAGCTGACCAAGGATCACACCGATTTCCTCAAGGCCGTCCCATCCGGGCGGCAGGGCGAAAGCCCAAGGGCTCCGAAAGGAGCCCTTTTTATTTATTGGCCCGCGCGACGCGCCTCGGCAATGGCGTCCACTGCCTCGCGGATCAGCGCCGGCCCCTTGTAGATGAACCCCGAATAGATCTGCACCAGGCTCGCCCCCGCAGCGATCTTCTCTGCCGCGTGAGCGCCTTCGGTGATACCGCCGGCAGCGATGATCGGCAGGCGCCCGCCCAGCTCACCCGCCAGCACCTTGACCACGTGAGTGCTCTTCTCGCGCACCGGCGCGCCCGAAAGTCCGCCCGCTTCGTTGCCAAACGGCAGCGACTCAACGCCTTCGCGGCCAAGGGTGGTGTTGGTCGCGATAACCGCATCCATGCCCGCCTCCAGCAACGCCGCGGCGACCATCGCGGTTTCCTCGTCGGTCATGTCCGGCGCGATCTTGATTGCCAGCGGCACGCGGCGACCGTGCTGGCCGGTCAGGGCCTCCTGGCGCTGGCGCAGGGCATCGAGCAGCTGCTTCAGCGAATCGCCAAACTGCAGGCTGCGTAGCCCCGGGGTATTGGGCGAGCTGACGTTGACGGTGATGTAGCTGGCATGGGCGTAAACCTTGTCCAGGCAGATCAGGTAGTCGTCCACGGCGCGCTCGACCGGCGTATCGAAGTTCTTGCCGATATTGATGCCCAGAACGCCGCTGTACTTGGCCGCCTTCACCCGCTCGATCAGATGATCGACGCCGTGGTTGTTGAAACCCATGCGGTTGATGATCGCCGTGGCTTGCGGCAGGCGGAACAGACGCGGTTTGGGATTGCCCGGCTGCGGACGTGGCGTGACAGTGCCGATCTCGATGAAACCGAAGCCCAGTTGGCCGAATCCGTCGATGGCGTCGCCGTTCTTGTCCAGGCCGGCGGCCAGCCCGACCGGATTGGGGAAGCGCAGCCCCATGACCTCCACCGGCAAGCTGGCCGGCGCCTTGCACAGCAGGCTATTCAGGCCGAGGCGGCCGCCAGCGCCGATCAGGTCGATGGAAAGCTCGTGAGAGGTTTCCGGGGACAGTTTGAACAGCAGTTCGCGGGCCAGGCTATACATGGTCGGGCATCGGTCGGCAAAATGGGGCCGTAGTATAGCCGGCCAGCCTTGTTCGGCGCGAGGCGCCAGCACGCCACACGGCCGGCCAAGGAGCAGTTCCATCAGGGAGGAAGCAAAATTGTCGCGGTCCGCCAGCGCAACCCTCGCGGGTTTACCTATGCTTAGGGCTGTTTGCCAGGCACCAGGAACTTCAAGCCGCACATGAGCCAGAGCCGCAGTATGAGCCAGCGCCTCGCCGCCATAGCCCAACGTCTGGGGCTGGGCGCCGCCGATGCGCACAAGGTGCCGGAACGCACCAGGGCCCTGGCGCTTTGTTTCGAAGCTCCGCAACGCTCCGCCGGCGGAATCGGCTGGCAATCGGGAGCACCGCTCTATCGCCTGATCGACCTTCCACGCGGCGCACTCTCCGGTCCGGTGCAGGAGGACAAGGCGCGAGTCCATGCGGTCCTGAAGAAACTTGTTGGCCGCCGCAGCGAGAGCCTGCCCAGCCTGGACTTGCGACTGATCGATGGCCTCTGCGTGCGCGGTGTGCTTGCCGACAGCCAATTGCCGGACTTCGAAGCGCTCGCGGCCAGCGATGCCTGCAAGCGCGTACGGATCATCAGCTACAACGACTTCAGCCGGGTGCTCGGCCTGGCGTTGCCGGGCTACGAGCGCAAGAGCGAAACGCTTCGCCTGCGCCAGGCTGACTGGCATGGCGCGAGGCTGTTCTGGGAAGATGACAACCAAGCCTGTGAACTGGCCAGCGCCATCGTCTATGCGCGGCGACGCGGGCTGGAGATCACCCTGCCGGCGAAGATCGAACATTTCAGCCTGCTGCCGGATGCGCTGCGCGACCTCGACGAGCGCTTCCACATGCTCGCCATCCCCACCCAGGCGTGGAGCGACGCCGGCTTCATGGGCCTGCTGCTCGACACCGGTCTCCCCTACGCCCGCTTCGGCCTGTTCAACAGCGAGACTCCGGAAAGCCTGCTGCTACCCAAGGATCACCCGCAAGCCAGGATTTTCGGTGAAGGATTGCGCGAAATAGGCGCACCGGACATGGTCGCCTATCTGCGACAGCACGCTGCGGGTTAGGCCTCGTCTTCTTCGGACGCCTGCCCCTCTTCGTCCAGATGCGCCAGAACGTCGCGATGGCGCTCACGCCATTCCTCCAGGCTTATTTCGCTGTTCTGCAGCAGCTCGGGGTTCTGCTGCACGAGGTAGACGGCCGCGCGCTGTGCCGAATCGGCAATCTTCCAGTCCACCACTGGGGTGTCGAGCGGCCCCTCATAGGCGATCCAGCGGACGAACTGCGGATAGACGCTGCAGATCTTCTGGAAGTCCTCGTCATGCATGCGTTGCAGGCCGAGTTCGATGTTCTCGATGCTTTTCGCCTTCATCCCGACGGCTTCGGCCAGTTCCCGCCGACTCAGCCCCATCAGTTCACGCAGGCCACGCAGCCGCTGAGCGGGGGTAAAGAGGAAGTTTTTCATCATCTGTCATCCATGTCCGGCTAATCGATATCGCCAAAACCCTATGGATTAGGGCGTTTTTGCTAATCAAATCAACGTTTTGACGCGGATCTGAAAGCGGCGGACATGGTGCAGGATGCTACCGGCCGGGGGAAACTTCCTGATTTCCCAAGCTTAAGGAGGAAAAGGACTACATCCGCCTGGATGAGCCGCCCGGCCGTGAGCAGCGATGGATGTGGTAGCGGGCAGATCGGCCGATCAGTCTTCCTGCTCGGCGTTCTTCAGGCTTTCGTACGCAGGCTCGGCCGGAATGCCGATTTCCACGCACAGTTGCATGACCCGCTCCAGGTCGTTGCGGTAGACGAGCACCGCCTGAAGTTCGTCGTCCAGCGGCTCACTGAAGTCCAGCAGGACGTAGCCGCCCTTTTCCGGATAGAGCGCGCTCAGTTGTACCTGGATACGATTGAGCGCCGTCAGCGCATCGGCCTTTTGCAGCTGCTTGGGCTGCAGCACGAAGTTGACGCTCTTGTCGAACGAGGCGCGGATGTTCTCGAACAGTTCCATATAGCTGTCTGCCTGGAACAGCACGATGTCCGGCAGGCTGCCGACCACCACCCATTCGCCCAGCGGGATGGGGAAGCTGTCGTCGTAGTTGATGTCCGGATTGGCTGCCAGGAAAGCCTGCGGATCGGCGTAGGCCTGCGCTGCCTCGTCGGCGATCTGCCCGATTTCCTCCTCGCCCATGCAACCGGAGCTGATGAGGGTGAGAAGTTCGGCGAGTTGCTCTTTCATGGACGCGGTCCTGTTGCAGATGACGAGGGCGCGGAGCATAGCCGGATTCGCGGCGTTTTTCCGCTCAGAAACTTCTGTAGGAAATGACTGTCGGAATCGCTCGAACGATAACGACTATTGACCGGGATGATTTCTCAGGATGCGGCACCGCCTTTAGCCTTTCCACATCCCCGCTCCCACAGCCCCGGGTGAACCCATCATGCGCAAATCCGTTTACAGCCTGTTGCTGGCCGTGCCCGTACTTCTCATGGGATGTGCCGAACGCCCCGCCAGCAGCGAACCGCAGCACGTCTACAGCGAAGCCGAAGTCAAAGCCTTCGCGCTCAAGGCGCTCAGCGCCAGCGACATGAACAGCGACCTCTATGCTCGCTATCGCCGCGCGCTGACCGAGCAACATCACAGCGATGGCGCCGGCAGCTGACGCACGAACCTCGCTTTCCGGCCTGACCACCAGGCCGTCAGACCAGCCCGTCAGGCTTGGTCTTGCGCCGGAGCCGTTGCGTGAGGCCTTAACGCCCCAGCCTCCTCGGTACCGCCAGACTTTTCCCTCTCGTTAAAAAAAGGCCCCGCTACAAGCGGGGCCAGTGGTTCATGCTCGGTTCAGCCTGCAGGCATCAGGAATTACCTGCGCCGTGCTGGCTGCTCTGGGCAAGATCGAGCAGCTCGCGATTGGCGACCGCGTACATGGCGTAGTCGGTACCGGTCGAGGCGCGAAGTTCGACCAGCATGGCGCGCCAGCGCTCGACCAGCGGTCGATGCTGCGCAATCCACAGGTCCACCCGCTCAGCCATGTCCGCCGGGCCGTCCTGCATCTGCAGGACCGACACGGTGATCGCCCGCTGCTGCCAGTCCAGATCGTCGCGGAAAGCCTCGCGGGCCAGCGCCTGCCAGTTGTTCTCCACCGGCAGGTTGCTGATCTGCTGCAGGTACCAGGTCAGCTCCAGCTCGCTGCCGATGGCGAAGTAGGCGCGCGCCACGTCGGCCGGGTCGCGGCCGGTGACGTCCGCCGCCTCGATGATCGGCAGCAGGGTGTAGAGATGGCTGGTGCCAGCGACCATGCGTGCCAGAAGCTCCGGCACGCCGGCATCGACATAGGCCTGATAGCGGGCCTGCCACAGCTCGCGGGTCGGCCCTTCGAGCAACTCGTCGAGCTTGAGCCCCAGGGCAGCGATCCGCGGGCCAAAGTGAGCGACGTCGCGAGCCGCGTCCTGCTCGTTGCGGCGGCTGCGCAGGAACCAGCGGGTGGCGCGGCGGCCCAGGCGCATCAGTTCATCCATCAGGGTCAGCTGGACTTCGGCCGGCACCTGGTAGTCGAGTTGTTCGATCTGGCGGAACCAGTGCGGCAGGTGGAACACGTCGCGGACGATCACATAGGCGCCGGCGACGTTCGCCGGGGTCATGCCGGTGGACTCCTTCAGGCGCTGCACGAAGGTGATGCCCATGTGGTTGATCAGGTCGTTGGCGATCTGGGTGCTGACGATCTCGCGTTTCAGGCGGTGCTTGCGCATGGCCTGGCCGAACTTGTCGACCAGGGTCTGCGGGAAGGCAGTCTCCATGTCGCGGGTGAGGTAATCGTCGTCCGGTACTAGCGAACCCAGCAGCTGTTCCTTCAGGTCGATCTTGCTCCAGGAGATCAGCACGGAAAGCTCCGCACGGGTCAGCCCCTGTCCGGCGGCGATACGCTCGGCCAGGGCCTCGTCGGTAGGCAGGAACTCCAGCGCGCGGTCGAGCTTGCCGCGGCCTTCCAGGTCGTTCATCAGCCGTTTGTACTCGGCGATGCGCTCGCGGGCGCGGCGCTCGGCCAGGGACAGCGCCTGGGTCTGCTTGTAGTTGTTGCCCAGCACAAGGTCGCCGACCTGCTCGGTCATCTCGGCGAGCAGGCTGTTGCGCTGCTTGCCGGTCATGTCGCCGGCGGCCACCACTTCGTTGAGCAGGATCTTGATGTTGACCTCATGGTCGGAGCAGTCCACACCACCGGCGTTGTCGATGAAGTCGGTGTTGCAGGCGCCGCCGTTCAAGCCGAACTCGACACGGCCGAGCTGGGTGATGCCCAGGTTGCCGCCCTCGCCCACTACCTTCACGCGCAGCTCGCGACCGTCCACGCGCAGGGCGTCGTTGGCCTTGTCACCGACATCGGCGTGGCTTTCCTTGCTCGACTTCACGTAGGTGCCGATGCCGCCGTTCCACAGCAGGTCGACTGGCGCCTTGAGCAGTGCGTTGATCAGCTCGGTGGGAGTCAGGCGTTCGGCCTGGATGTCGAAGCGCTCGCGCACTTCCGGGCTCAGCGTGATGCTCTTGGCGCTGCGCGGGAAGATGCCGCCGCCGGCGGAGATCAGCTTGGCGTCATAGTCCGACCAGGCCGAGCGCGGCAGGTTGAACAGGCGCTGGCGCTCGGCGAAGCTGGCTGCCGGGTCCGGGTTCGGGTCGAGGAAGATGTGCAGGTGGTTGAAGGCTGCCACCAGTTGCAGCTTGTCGGACATCAGCAGGCCGTTGCCGAACACGTCGCCGGCCATGTCGCCAATGCCGATGACGGTGATGCTGTCTTTCTGCACGTCGATGCCGCGCTCGCGGAAGTGCCGCTGCACCGATACCCAGCCGCCACGGGCAGTGATGCCCATGCCCTTGTGGTCGTAGCCGGCCGAACCACCGGAGGCGAAGGCGTCGCCCAGCCAGAAGTTGTATTCGGCGGAGATGCCGTTGGCGATGTCGGAGAAGGTCGCGGTGCCCTTGTCCGCCGCCACCACCAGGTAGGGATCGTCCGGATCGTGGCGTACCACGTTGGCCGGCGGGACGATCTGGCCTTCCTTGATGTTGTCGGTGACGTCCAGCAGGCCGGAAATGAAGATGCGGTAGCAGGCGATCGCCTCGTTCTGGATCTCATCGCGACTGCCACCCAGCGGCAGCCGGCGCGGGATGAAGCCGCCCTTGGCGCCCGTGGGCACGATCACTGCGTTCTTCACCTGCTGCGCCTTCACCAGGCCCAGCACTTCGGTGCGGTAGTCTTCCTCGCGGTCGGACCAGCGCAGGCCGCCACGGGCCACGTCGCCGAAGCGCAGGTGCACGCCTTCCACCCGCGGGCAGTAGACGAAGATTTCGAACTTCGGCGTCGGCCGGGGGATTTCCGGAATGGCCTTGGGATTGAACTTGAAGCTGAAGTAGCTCTTGTTCTGCCCGGCTGCATCCGGCTGGTAGAAGTTGGTACGCAGGGTCGCCTTGATCAGGTCCAGGTAGCGCCGCAGGATGCGGTCTTCGTTGAGCACCTGGACGTTGTCCAGCGCCGCGAGGATCGCTTGTTCCAGCTTCTGCTGCTTGTCTTCGAGGTCCTCGGTGGTGAGCTTGCGCGCCAGGTAGAAGCGGGTCTTGAACAGGCGCACCAGTTCGCGGGCGATGTCCACGTGGGCGTTCAGGGCGCTGGCGATGTAGCCGAGGTCGAAGCCCAGGCGGATCTGCTTGAGGTAGCGGGCGTAGGCACGCAGCAGCGCTACGTCGCGCCACGGCAGGCCGGCGGTCAGTACCAGGCGGTTGAACGCATCGTTCTCGGCGTCGCCGTTGACGATGTGGACGAAGGCATCCTGCAGGGTCTCGTTGAGCTCCTGGATGTTCACGTCCAGGCCTTCGGCGTAGGTGAAGGCGAAGTCGTGGATCCAGTACTCGCGGCCATTGGCATGGCGCAGGTGATAGGGGAACTCGCCGAGCACGCGCAGGCCGAGGTTCTCCAGGATCGGCAGGACGTCGGACAGCGCCAGCGGAGCGTCGGCGTGGTAGAGCTTGCAGTGCAGCTGCTGTTCGCTCTGCGCCAGCGGCTGGTAGAAGCTCATCACCAGCGGACGGCTATCCGACAGGCTGAGCAGGTGCTGCAGGTCGACCACCGCGAAATGCGCGGCGAAGCGCTCGCGGTAACCAGCCGGGAAGCCTTTCGGGAAGTCCTCGAGGATGTTGGTGCCCTGGCCTTCGCCGAAGTTCTCCACCACCAGCGCGGCGTAGTCGTCCTGCCAGGAACGGCAGGCCTGGATGGCTTCCTCTTCGAGCCGCTTGGGATCGAGGTCGATGCGGGTCTTCGGGTCGACGCGCAGGATGAACTGCACGCGGGCCAAGGTCGACTCGGAGAAGAAGGTCCAGAACTCCGCGTCGCTGGCCTTCAGGCGGTCGCGCAGGACCTGCTCGATCTTGATCCGCGTCTCGGTGGAATAGATGTCGCGCGGCACGTAAGCCAGGCAGTAGCAGAAGCGGCCGTACGGGTCCTTGCGCAGGAACAGGCGAATCTTGTTGCGTTCCTGGATCTGCACGATGGACATGGCGGTGCTGAACAGTTCATCCACCGGTGTCTGGAACAGGTCGTCGCGCGGCAGCACTTCGAGCACCTGGGCCAGTTCCTTGCCGAGGTGGCCGTTGGCGTCGAAGCCGGAACGACGCTCGACTTCGGCGACCTTGCCACGGATCGACGGGATCTGGCTGACGCTTTCGTTGTACACCGATGAGGTGAACAGGCCCATGAAGCGGAACTCGCGCAGGACCTTGCCCTTGGCGTCGATCTCGCGGATCGACACGTAGTCCGGGTAGGCCGGGCGATGCACGCGACTGGGGTGCGAGGCCTTGGCGAAGGACAGCAGCAGCGGCTCGCGCAGGTAGGCCACCGCGTAGTCCTCGATGTGTAGTTCTTCCTTGCTCAGGCCCGCACGCTGCAGCTTGGTCACGCCGAGTAAGGACTTCTCGTCGTAGACGACGTAGCCGCCGTCCTCGTCTTCCTCGACGGTGAATTCTTCATAGCCGAGGAAGGTGAAATGGTTGTCCAGCAGCCATTCGAGGAAGGCGCGGACTTCGGCGGTTTCTTCGGCGCGCGCCTTGGACTTCGACTTGCCGAGCCAGGCCAGGACTTCCTGGGCCTTGCCGCGCATGGCGGGGAAGTCGGCGACCGCCAGGCGCACTTCGCTGAGCACTTCCAGCAGCGACTTCTCCAGGGTGCGCAGCTCGCCGACGTGGGAGGCACGGTCGATCTCCAGGTACATCAGCGACTCATGGAGCACGTCCTTGCCGGAGGTGCCCTTGGGCAGCAGCTCCTGCAGCTCGCCCTTGGCGTTGCGGCGCACGCTGACCACGGTGGTCTGCAGGTTGTGGATGCTATAGCCGCGGCGGTTCAGTTCCATGCGCACCGAGTCGACCAGGAACGGCTGGTCCGGGTGCAGCACCTGCACGGCGGTGTGGGTGGACTGCCAGCCATGCTTTTCGTAATCGGGGTTGTATACCTGCACTTCCGGCGCGGCGGCGTCGAAGCGCTCCAGCAGGCGCCAGGAAGACAGGGTGCAACCGACCAGGTCGGACAACCGGCGCTGGGTCAATTCGTCGAGGGAGATGAGACCGAAGAACTGTTCAGCGAACAGGGCTACTTGTGGCAGCACCTTGTCGCTGACGTGCTGAGCCAGGGCCGATTGCAGTTGCTGCTGGAAATCGGCTTTGCTGGCCGCGGTGAAGAACGCCATGGTTGTACTCCGCTTGGCTCGTTTTGTTGGCTTTCAGCGTAGATCGCTTATTCGCACTAGGGAGGTCACAGGACAGTTGGGCAGTGTGACGCCAGCAGACGACCGCGACCGGCCGGTCAGCGTGGCCCGTCGAGCTTAACGAGGTCGATGGCGGAAGGGCTTATCGGGGTGCGACATATTCGTTCAACGCCATGCAGGTGAGTGGAACTACCGTGCAAGATGGCCAGGCGCTATCATCACACCTTGTCACCACGGAACGGACTCCATGGACATCGCTCCACCGCTGCGGCGGCCGTTGCTGCCACGCTTGCCCCACCTGCTGGTTACCCTGCTCGGTATCGTCCTGCTGGCGCTCGCCTGGCGCTTCCAGCCCGAACTGCTTGGCTTCCTGGGCGTCGCAGCCTTGCCGGTCTACCTGGGAGTAGCCCTGCCGCACTGGGTGGGTCGTTGCGAACGCCTGCAGCGCATCCGCAAGGCGCGCCAGCAGTCGGTCGATCATTGGGGCTTCTGCGGCCGCGACCGGCCTGGCCCCTGGGTGAACTACATCGACTATCCGCTGACGGTGGAATGCGCCGAGCTTCGCGAGCGCTTCTTCTATAGCGAGTGGCTGGTGATCCACGACGGGCGGATCATCGTCAATCCGGGTCATTCCAGCGTTGCCCCGGAGCGCGGCGAGGTCAGCTATCACTTCGACCGTCCGCGCACCTACGCCTGGGACGGCTGCTCGCCGAAGATTCCCTTCTATTGGCTGGCGATCATCGGCACGCCGGACTGGTGGGAACACCGGGAGAACGTGCAGTTCATCCGCAATGGCCGGGTGGAGTCGAAAGAGGTGTTCTGGCCGGTGGCGCACCACGCGAGCCTGGTGCACGACGCGCTCTACCAGTTCCTGAATGTCGCGCCGGTGCGCAAGGAACTGGCGGACCGCCTGTTCCACCGCATGCTGCTGGAATCGGGCATACCGCGCCCGCTGGCCTGGCTGTATTTCCTCGCCGTGGTGCACGGCGGCGCCAGGGAAACCCGTGGGCTGGATAACCCCGACAGCACGCTGAACTGCCTGACGGCGATCCCTTGCAAGCAGGACGGCGCCCTGAAGGCGCCGCCGCTATTCACTTTGACCTAGAGTTCGACGCGCTCACGCCGTCCGGGCAGACCGAAAATCTCCCCGCCGTCGTTATCCAGCTGCCCCACGTTCAGGTAGACCCGTTCGTGGCTCCCCAGCACGCCACGATTGACCAGGCTCCCTGCACTGAGCCACAGCTCGCCCCAGGCGGTCAGCGTGCCCTGGTTGCTCAGTTCGCCACGTACGTCGATGAGCGTGGTCGAACCGCCGTCGAGGATCGCGCCCTGGTTCAGCGCCAGGGAGCCCGCGCTCAGCTCGAAACGCTCCTGGCTCATCAGCCGGCCGAAGCCGCTGTAGTGCCCATCCAGGCGCAACTCGAAGTTGCCGTCGCTGACGATCTGTCCGTCATTGCGCCAATCGCCGCCGCGCCCCTGCAGGTTGCCTGTGGCGATGAGCTTGCCGGCCTTGCCCTGCTCCAGACGACCGACATCCAGGTACAGATCACGCGCCTGCAACTGGCTGTGGTTGACCCAATGGTCGCGCTTCACCGTCAGGCTGGAGCGAGTGACGAAACGCCCGCCGGCCAGCCCCAGTTGCACCAGGTCGATGCCGAAGGCGCCGGTGCCACCATGGCTGATCGTGCCGCCGGCGTTGAGCAGTTGGCCGCTGCGCAGGTCGAGGTCGCGGGCCGCGCTTTCGATGTAGCCGGAGCTGTTGTCCAGCAGCCCGCCAACATGAATTTCGCTGACGCCCTCGCGGCCACGGACGCGAATCTGCCCGCCGCGGTTGTCCAGGCTTCCGCCTACCCGCATCGACAGGCGACCGTCGCTCTCCAGGCTGCCGCCATTGCGCAGGTCGCTCGCTACGTTCAGCTCCGTATAACCTGCGGCACGCAGGCGGGCCAGCTCCAGGCGGCCGTTGCTGTCGATACGAATGTCGCCGGCACTGGCTGCCAGTTCACCGGCCAGTTTTACCCCGACGCCCTGTTCGGTGCCGACCAGGCGGATGCTGTTGGCGTACATGCCGCCCAGTGCCGAGCTGTCGATGGCCAGCCGAGGCTGCGCGCTGCCATCGGACTCCTTGGCGCGGGTCGACAGGCTGTCGGCATCCACGCGGTTGCGTCCGACCACGACGTCGAGTTGCCGGGCATGCAGTGCGGCATTCAGGGTCGCGCTGCGCGTGATCAGCTCGAACTGCTCGACGCCACGCGCGTCGAGCCCGGCGCCCTCGACGAGGATGTCGCCCGCGTCGACGTCGTACCCCTGCAGGCGCTCGCCATCGAACAGCGGCTTGCCGGTGGTCAAGGTCGCGCGCGGCGTGTTGATGAAGCCACAGCCGTTACAAGTGATGCCGTTGGGGTTGGCCACGATCACCTGGGCGCCCTGCCCGGCCACTTCGGTGTAGCCGCGCAGTTGCGAGCGGCTGCCGCCAGTGACTTCGTTGAGAATCCGCCGCGCAGCCCCGCCAGCGAGGTTGGGATTGCCGCCGATGACGCCGCCGAGCTGGGTTTGCACCGCGCCACCGGCGTTATTGAGGATCAGGCCTTCGCGGCCGACGTTGTACTGGCTGAACCTGTTGTGCGAAAGGCCATTGGCGTCGGGTGTGGCGATGTTGACCACGGGGACGCCGTTCCCCGCCTGGCCAAGCCCGGCGTTGCTGCCGGAATCGAGGCCGAGCGCCGCAGCGTCGGCGGCGGATTGGAGCAGGAACAGCAGGCTGCAGACGACGGCAGGATGAGTGGGACGGAAGCAAGGCATGGGGTTGGCTCCTTGGGTTTGAGGAGCTATCCAAGCTAGTGCCGGGGTTCCTCGGAAGTGCGCCTTCGCCCCATCGGATCGATCTCGTTCCTTCGCCAGGAAACAGCTCACGACGCTGTAGGCGCCTTACTGCCGCATACCCTGCACGGCCGCCCACCGATGCAGTAAAGTATGGGCCCCGAGGCGGCCGGTCCCGCGCCGCCCTTGCCAGTCCAGGAACCCTCCTTCAATGGAACATCGTGAGGCGCTCGCCGCGCTGCGAACTTACCTTTCCAGTCAGATCCTCGGCCAGGAAAAGCTTATCGAGCGCCTGCTCATCGCCCTGCTCGCCGACGGCCACCTGTTGGTGGAGGGCGCACCCGGACTGGCCAAGACCAAGGCCATCAAGGACCTCGCGGAAGGCCTGGAAGCCGAATTCCACCGTATCCAGTTCACCCCCGACCTGCTGCCCGCGGACATCACCGGCACCGAGATCTATCGCCCGGAAAACGGCACCTTCGAGTTCCAGCAGGGGCCGATCTTTCACCACCTGGTGCTGGCCGACGAAATCAACCGCGCGCCGGCGAAAGTGCAGTCGGCGCTGCTCGAGGCCATGGCCGAACGCCAGGTCAGCGTGGGTCGCAGCACCTATGATCTGCCGCCGCTGTTCCTGGTGATGGCGACGCAGAACCCGATCGAGCAGGAAGGCACCTACCCGCTGCCCGAGGCCCAGCTCGACCGCTTCCTGATGCACGTGAAGATCGGCTACCCGGAAGCCTCGGTGGAGCGCCGCATCCTCCAGCAGGCGCGTGGCGAGGCGCTCAACGGCGAGACCAAGCCGGAGCGCCAGGTCACCCAGGAGTCCATCTTCGCCGCCCGCCACGAGATTCTCGGCCTGTACATGGCCGACGCCGTGGAGGAATACCTGGTGCAGCTGATCATGGCCACGCGCCAGGCCGCCAAGTACGACCCCGAGCTGGCCGAGTGGATCGCCTACGGTGCCAGCCCGCGCGGCTCCATCGCCCTCGACCGTTGCGCGCGCGCCCATGCCTGGCTGGCCGGGCGGGATTTCGTCAGCCCCGAAGACATCCAGGCCGTGCTGTTCGACGTGCTGCGCCACCGCCTGATCCTGTCGTTCGAGGCCGAGGCCGCGGGCATTGACCAGGACCGCGTGGTCCAGCGCATTCTCGACGTGGTCGCAGTCGCCTGATGCACACCGACGCTGGCGAACGCAGGACGCCGGAACACGCAGGAGTGGCCATCGATCTGCAGGAGCTGATCGATATCCGCCACCGCCTGCGCGAAGTCCAGCTGTTCTCCACGCCTGCCCGCCGCAGCCCGCTGATCGGCCTGCACCACTCGCGCCTGCGCGGCCGCGGCGTGGACTTCGACCAGGTGCGCGTTTACCAGGCCGGCGACGACGTGCGCACCATCGACTGGCGCGTCACCGCACGCACCCGCGAGCCGCACACCAAGCTGTTCCACGAGGAGCGCGAGCGCCCGGTGTTCGTCCTGGTGGAGCAGAGCCAGCGGCTGTTCTTCGGCTCCGGCCTGTGCCTGAAGTCGGTACTGGCCGCGCGCGCCGCCGCCCTCCTCGGCTGGGCAGCGCTGGCGCACAACGACCGCATCGGCGGCCTGGTGCTGAGCGACCAGGACACCCACGAGATCAAGCCGCGGCGCAGCAAGCAGAGCCAATTGCGTCTGCTCAACCTGATCGTCCGCGCCAATCACGCGCTGCTTTCCGGCAAGCCCTCGGCGAACAGCGGCGACTGTTTCGGCCTGGCCCTGCGCCGCGCCCGCGAGGTGCTGCGGCCGGGCAGCCTGGTGATGATCGTCTGCGACGAGCGCGCCCTCGGCGCGAACCCGCAGGGCGACCTGGCCGAGCAGCAGCTGAGCCTGCTCGCCCGGCATACCGACCTGGTGTTGCTGCCGGTTTCCGACCCCCTCGACCACGCCCTGCCCGCGGCCGGCCTGATGCGCTTCAGCGAAGGCAGGGCAATGCTCGAAGTGGACACCCTCGTCGACGAGCAACGCCTGGCCTACCGAGCCCTCGGCGAAGCGCGCCGCGAACGCTGGCGCCGGCTCAGCCAGCGCCTGGGCGTGCCCTTGCTGCCGCTGAGCACGCAGATCGAGCTGATCGAGCAGTTGCGTGACCAGCTCGAACAACATCAGTCGGGGCGCCGCGCATGAACCCGCTCGCCGACCTGCAACCGCTCATCGATCCGCCGCCAGTTCCCGGCTGGCCGCCGGCGCCGGGCTGGTGGCTGCTCGCCGCGCTACTGCCGTTGCTGGCCTGGGCACTCTGGCACTGGCGGCATCGTTGGCTGCCGCGCCGGCGTGTGGTCGAGCCGCAGGAAACCCAGCTCGACCCGCTGCGCCTCGCGGCCCTGGAGGCCTTGGCGCAACTGCCCCGCCCCTACGACGGCGCTCCCGCAGGCCCCTGGCTGCAGGCGATCAACGCACTGCTCAAGCGCCTTTGCCGGGCGCGCTGGCCGAACGACAACAGCCACACCCTGAGCGGCCGGGCCTGGCTGGCATTCCTCGACAATCGCTGCCCGGCCGCGGGCCTGACACGCTGGATGATCCTCGTCGAGGGTGGCTACCGCTCCGAATGCAAGCTCGACGACAAGGCCATCGAAGGCCTCGCCGCGTCGGTGGAAACCTGGGTGCGCAAGCATGTTTGAGTTCGCCTGGCCGTGGATCTTCCTGCTTGCCCCGCTGCCCTGGCTGCTGCGCCTGGTGCTGCCGGTGGCCGACAGCGGCGAAGCTGCGCTGAAGGTGAGCTTCCTCGCTGAGCTGGAAGGACTGGCCGGTCGCCGTGCCCGCGCCCGCCTGCCGTCCTGGCGGCTGCAGGCGCCCTTCGTGCTGATCTGGATCCTGCTGTTGCTCGCCGCCGCGCGCCCGCAGTGGGTCGGCGAACCGCTGCCGATTCCCGCCAGCGGCCGCGACCTGCTGCTGGCAGTGGACGTCTCGGGTTCCATGGACACCACCGACCTCAAATGGCAGGACGCGGACATCAGCCGCCTCGGCCTGATCCAGAAGCTCTTCGGCAACTTCATCGAGGAGCGCCACGGCGACCGCGTCGGGCTGATCCTGTTCGGCAGCCGCGCCTACCTGCAGGCACCGCTGACCTTCGACCGCCATACCGTGCGGATCTGGCTCGACGAGGCGCGCATCGGCATCGCCGGCAAGGACACCGCCCTGGGCGACGCCATTGGCCTCGCGGTGAAACGCCTGCGCCAGCGTCCGGCGGAAAGCCGCGTGCTGGTGCTGATCACCGACGGCGCCAACACCGCCGGCGAGGTACCGCCGCTGACCGCTGCGCGGCTGGCCGCCGAGGAACACGTGAAGATCTACACCATCGGCATCGGCGCCGACCCGCAACCCGGCGGCGTGCTGGGCATGCTCGGCCTCGCGCCGGGCATGGACCTGGACGAGCCGACACTCAAGTCCATTGCCGCAACGACCGGCGGCGAGTACTTCCGCGCCCGCACCGGCGAGGAGCTGCAGCGCATCTCCACGACCCTCGACAGCCTCGAACCGGTCAGCCAGAAGCCGACCCAGGCGCGTCCGGCCGTGGCGCTTTATCACTGGCCGCTGGCCCTGGCGATGCTGTTCAGCATGCTGCTGGTGGCCGCCGAGCTGTTCCCGCGCGAAGACTGGCGCTGGCCGTGGAGGCGCTCATGAGCCTGTGGCCGCACCTGCTGCACCCCTGGTGGCTGTTGCTGCTGCCGCCGCTCGCCTGGTTGCTGTGGAAGATCCTGCATCGCCAGCGCCGCGCCGGGCGCTGGCAACTGCTGCTGCCGGCCGCCTTCCATCCCTGGCTGCTGGCCGGTGGCAGCGGCCGCGCCGACCGCCGCCCGTGGATCTACCTCGGGCTGGCCTGGCTGCTGGGCGTACTGGCCCTGATCGGCCCGAGCTGGCAGCGCATCGAGCAACCGGCCACGCAGCGCATCGACCCGCTGGTGGTGGTGCTCGAACTGACGCCGCAGATGCTCGCCACCGACCTCACCCCCAGTCGACTCGAACAGGCGCGGCGCAAGATCCTCGACCTGCTGCGCGCACGCAGCGATGCGCAGACCGCCATCGTCGTCTACGCCGGCAGCGCGCACACCCTGGTACCGCTTTCCAACGACATGCTGACCGCACGCAACCTGCTCGACGCCCTCAAGCCGTCGATCATGCCCGAGCCCGGGGAGCGCGCCGACCTCGCCGTGCTGCTCGGCCGGCAACTGCTCGACCATGGCGCCCAGGGCGCAGGGCGCCTGCTGCTGATCACCGATGGCCTGACCACGGAAGAACAGCAAGGCATCCGCAAGGCCCTGCACGGCAAAGGTTCGAGCTTCTCGCTGCTCGCGGTCGGCAGTGCCAGCGGCGCGCCCATCCTGCAGGAGGACGGCACCTACCTGAAGGACGCCCAGGGCAGCATTCTCCTGCCGCGCCTGGACGAAGCCTCGCTGCGCCGCTTCGCCGATAGCCTGGATGGCCGCTACCAACGCATGGGCCACAGCGACCGCGACCTGCGCGCGCTCGGCCTGCTGAACGCCAACCACGGCGTGAACATCACCAATGAAGACGCCATGCTGCGCCTGCAGCGCTGGGCGGACCAGGGCTACTGGCTGCTGCTGCCGCTGTTGCTGCTGGCTGCCTGCGCCGGCCGCCGCGGCTGGTTGTTCTGCCTGCCGCTGCTGATGCTCTGCGCGTCGCCACGGCCGGCCATGGCCTTCGAATTCCGCGACCTCTGGCTGCGCCCCGACCAGCAGGGCCAGCTCCTGCTCGAAGAACAGCGTCCGGCCGAAGCCGCGCAACGCTTCGCCGACTTCCGCTGGCGTGGAGTGGCGCTGTACCAGGCTGGCGAGTACGCCGCCGCTGCCCAGGCCTTCGCCCAGGGCGGCCAGGCCAGCGATCACTACAACCGCGGCAACGCCCTGGCCCAGCTGGGCCAATACGAGGCCGCCATCGACGCTTACGACCAGGCCCTCGAACTGCAAGCGGACCTGAAGCCGGCGCAACACAACAAGGAATTGCTGGAGAACCTGCTGCGCCAGCGCGAAGCCGAGTCCTCGGCCGCCAACAACACCCAGGAGTCTGCGCAAAACAATCCCGCACAGAGCACCAGCGAGAACGCGCAGGCTGCGCCGCAGCACGATGCCGAGCATGATGGGCATGTGGACAGCTCGCGCCCCGGCAATCCCGATTCGACGCTGCAGAACCGCCAGCCGCAGGACCAGCAGCCATCCGACGCGCAAGCGCAATCGACGACGGCGCAGAACGACTCCACGGAACTTGGCGATACGCCCGCGGCCGAAGATGGGCTCAGCGACGAGCGCCGCCAGGCCTTGGAACAATGGCTGCGGCAGATACCCGACGAACCCTCCGAACTGCTGCGCCGCAAGTTCTGGTACCAGCAACAGCAGCGCCAGGAAAACCCTCGATGAAAAGGCTGATCTGCCTGATCCTCCTAAGTCTCGTGGCCCTGCAGGCCGAAGCGAGCTTCACTGCCAGCGTCGACCGCACGCGTCTCTCCGAAGGAGAAAGCGTCGATCTGACCCTCGAGTCCGACGACCCGACCCTGTTCGGAAAACCGGACCTGGCGCCGCTGGACGCCCAGTTCCAGGTGCTCGCCACGCGCCAGGTGAACCACTTGACCACCTTCAATGGCAAGTCGCAGGCCACCACGCGCTGGATCATCACCCTGCAGCCACGGCAGAGCGGCACGGTCAGCATTCCCGCCCTTCATCTGGGCAACGGCGAGACCCAGCCGATCAGCCTGGAAGTGCTCAAGGCCGACGGCGAAGCAGCCGCACAACAGCTCTCGCCGGTGTTCATGGACGCCAGCGTCGACCACGAGCAGGTCTACGTGCAGGCCCAGGCGGTGCTCACCCTGCGCATCTATCACTCGGTCTCGCTGTACGACGACAGCAACCTGAGCCCGCTACAGATCACCGATGCCCGCGTCGAACAACTCGGCCAGCCGCGCACCTACGAGAAGGAAATCAACGGCGTGCGCCACGGCGTGATCGAGGTGCGCTACGCGATCTTCCCGCAGCGCAGCGGCGAGCTGACGATTCCCGGCCAGAGCTTCACCGCTACCCAGGTGGCGCGCGGCGGCAGCGACCCGCAGACCCTCGGCAGCCGCCCGGGCAAGCTGGTCAAGGTGACCTCGCCGGACATCCCGCTGCAGGTCAAGGCCAAGCCCGCCGATTACCCGGCCAACGCGCCCTGGCTGCCGGCGCGCTCGCTCAGCTTGAGCGAAAGCTGGACGCCGCAGCCGGAACAGGCCAAGGCCGGCGAGTCGCTGACACGCAACCTGATGCTGCGCGCCGAGGGCCTTTCCAGCGCGCAGTTGCCGCCCCTGCCGCAAACCCTGCCGGCGGGCCTGCGGCACTATCCCGACCAGGCGCAACTCGCTCAGCAGGCGGATGACCAGGGCGTAGTCGGCAGCCGCGAGGAGCGCGACGCACTGGTGCCGGACCAGGCCGGGCAACTGGTGCTGCCGGCCATCGATGTAGTCTGGTGGAACACCCAGGAAGATCGCCTGGAACACACCAACCTGCCCGGTCGCACCCTGACGGTCGCTGCCAATCCGGAGCTGGACGCGCAGAATGCCGTCGCCCCGGCGGCGGACGGCACCCCGGTCGACGGCTATTCGCTCCTTTGGCCCTGGCAGTTGGCGACCCTGTTGCTGAGCCTGACCACCCTGCTCGGCTTCGGCCTCTGGTGGCGCGCCCGCCAACTACCGGCAGTGGCCCGCGCAGCGAGCACCGGCCCGAGCAGCCGCACCCTGCAGGACGAACTGCGCCGCACCTGCCAGGCCAACGATCCCCACGCCACCCGCCAGGCCCTGGATGCCTGGGCGCGGCAGCAGCCGGAAACCCTTGCCGACATGGCAGCGCGCTTCGTGCCGCTGTCCGACGCACTGGACGGCCTCAACGGCGCGCTCTACAGCGACAGCGAAGGCGGAAACAACTGGCAGGGTGAAGAGCTCTGGCGAGCCATTCGCGCCTTGCCGCCGCTCGAAGGCGCCAGCACCGCACCGCAGGAAGGCGCCAGCCTGCCTCCGCTGTATCCACGCTGAAGCCAGCCAGCGCCGGTTGCTGCACCTGATCGAGGTACGCCTGCGCAAACGCGCCAGAGCCCAAGCGCTCTCGTAGGTGCAGGCCTGCTCGGGAACGGCGCCTGGCAATGGCCGGGCCTCCTCAGGTCATTTCGTCCCCGCTCCCCGATGGGAGACAAAGCCGTTCGGCGCCATCCTGTTGGAACGGATTCATCCGCGAAGCCCCGTGCCGCGCCCACCCTGCAGGAGCGCGCCATGCGCGCGAATCGCGCAAAAGGTCTGCTGCTACGTTGCTTACTGGGTGACTCGCTCCGCTCGACCTTCGGGCCGCGCTAAAGCGCGTTCAGCGCAAGCGCTGTCCCGCGTTCGCGAGGATGACGCGGGAGAGATCGAATCCTGATTCTGTCACTCCCGCGAACGCGGACGCGGCTCCATCGCGAATGGCGCTTGCGCTGGCCCGAAAGGGAATAGTCCAGAAGACAGTCGCTTCTACCTGAAAGCTGGCGGGGTTCGCGATCAAGCTCGCTCCTTCAGGGGGACGGCTGCGCACTACCGATTCCCCATAAAAAACCGCGGGCGGCCCGAGGGCCGCGGTTTCTTCTTGCGGGGAACGCCTTTCGATCAGTGCACCAGGATCGATGCCTTCTTGGTCCGCACCTTCTCCGGATTGATCAGGAAGCGGGCCAGGGCCGGCAGCAGCCAGAGCGCGCCGAACATGTTCCAGAGGAGCATGAAGGTCAGCATCAGCCCCATGTCGGCCTGGAACTTGATCGCCGAGAAGATCCAGGTAGCCACGCCGATGGCCAGGCACAGACCGGTGAACAGTACCGCCTTGCCGGTGGACTTCAGGGTCTCGTAGTAGGCCTCCTGCAGGCTCAGGCCCATGCGCAGGAAGGACTCCAGGCGGGTGTAGATGTAGATCCCGTAGTCCACGCCGATCCCCACGCCGAGGGCGATCACCGGCAGAGTCGCGACCTTCACGCCGATGCCCAGGGTCGCCATCAGCGCGTTGCCCAGCACCGAGGTGAGGATCAGCGGCAGGACGATGCACAGGGTCGCGGCGAAGGAGCGGAAGGTGATCAGGCACATCACCGCCACGCAGATGTACACCAGGATCAGGATGGTCAGCTCGGACTGCTTGATCACCTCGTTGGTGGCCGCCTCGATACCGGCGTTACCCGCAGCGAGCTTGAACTTCAGGTCGTCCTTCTCGTGGTCCTTGGCGAAGTCCTGCACCGCCTTGACCGCGCGGTCGAGGGTCTCGGCCTTGTGGTCGTTGAGGAACACCAGCAGGGGCGCCAGCGAGCAGCTGCTGTTGTACAGGCCGTCGGCACGGCTGATCGAGTTGTTCAGCACGTCCTTGTTGCGGGACAGGGTTTCCCACTTCAGGTTGCCTTCGTTCATGCCCTTGATCACCTGCTTGGAGACGGTGACCAGGGAAATCGCCGACTGCACGCCTTCGGTGTTTTCCAGCTTCCACGACAGGGCGTCGATGGCATTCAGGGTCTGGTACGACGAGCAGCCTTCAGCCGCGGATTCGACCATCACCACCAGCACGTCGGAGCTGGTCGAGTAGTTGCGGATGATGAAGTCGTTGTCCTGGTTGTAGCGCGAGTCCGGACGCAGCTCCGGCGCGCCCTGGTCGAGGTCGCCGATCTTCAGGTGATGGCCTTGCCACATGCCGCCGGCGAACATGGCCAGGGCGATGAGGATGGAGACCGGGGCCACTTTGGAGTTGGCGAAGTTCGACAGCAGGCGCCAGAACGGATGGTCGCGGACCGCGTCGCGCTTGCTGCGGTCGACGGCGCGCTTGCTGATGCCGATGTAGGAGATCGCGACCGGCAGCAGGATCAGGTTGGTGAAGACGATCACCGCCACGCCGATGGACGCGCCGATGGCCAGCTCGCGGATCACGCCGATGTCGATCACCAGCAGGGTGATGAAGCCCACGGCGTCCGCCAGGATGGCGATCATGCCGGGCAGGAACAGCTGGCGGAAGGTGCGGCGCGCGGCCAGCAGCGGGGTTTCCGCGTCACTGGACTGCAGGGCGATACCGTTGATCTTCTGCACCCCGTGGGAGATGCCGATGGCGAAGATCAGGAACGGCACCAGCATCGAGTACGGGTCCAGCCCGAAGCCGATGGTGTGCAGCAGGCCGAGCTGCCAGATCACCGCCACCAGCGTGGTCGAGAGCACCGCGATGGTCGAGCGCATGCACTTGGTGAACCACAGCAGCAGCACCAGGGTGATGACGAAGCAGATGCCGAAGAAGCCCACCACCATCACCAGGCCGTCGATCAGATCGCCGACCTTCTTGGCGAAGCCGGTGATGTGGATCTTCACGTTGGGGTTCTGCACCTGGTACTTGTCGCGGATCTTCTCTTCCAGTTCATGGGAGAACTGGCGGTAGTCCAGCTTGAGCAGCTTGGACTGGTCCTTCGGATCCGGGTAGACCTCCAGCAGCGGCACGTCGACGATGCTCGACTTGAAGTTGTTCGCCACCAGGCGGCCGATCTGCCCGGACTTGAGCACGTTGTCGCGCAGCTTTTCCAGGGCCTTGGCCGAACCGTCATAGGTCTGCGGGATCACCTCGCCACCGGCGAAGCCTTCCTCGGTCACCTCGGTCCAGCGCACGCTCGGGCTCCACAGCGACTTCAGGCCGGAGCGGTCGACGCCAGGAATGTAGAACACCTCGTCGTGGATCTGACGCAGGGTGTCCATGTACTCCTTGGTGAAGATGTCGCCGTTCACCGCCTCGACGGAGATGCGCACGGTGTTGCCGAGGTTCGACAGGTCGTTGATGTGCGCCAGCATGTTCTGGATGAACGGGTGCTTGAGCGGAATCATCTTCTCGAAGCTGGTGGACGGACGCACCTGAGTCGCCTGGAAGGCGAGGAACAGGGTCACCAGCATGCAGAGTGCGATCACGATCGGGCGGTTGTTGAAGATCAGGCGTTCGAGCAGAGTCGCCTTGTCTTGATGATGTGAGTTCACAGCGTTCATTTCCGCTCCCCGGCTTATTGTTGTTCTGTCAGCTCGGCGCCGGTCGCCGAAGCCAGGTGGATACCGCCCTGCCCGCCCAGTACCAGGTTGCCGTTACCGGCAGCGACGACGCCGGACAGCGCCAGTCGGTCAGGACGGTTGAAGATGCTGAAGGTCTGGCCGTCGTCCTTGCTCAGCAGCACGCTGCCGCCATTGCCGACGACGGCGATGCTGCCATCGGGCAGGAGCGATCCTTCGGAAAGACCGAACTCGAGGTTGCCGTCACCGGAGACCGGCAGCGCGACCTGTTGCCAGTGCTCGCCGAAATCGGCGGAGCGGAACAGGTGGCCGCGCAGGCCGTAGACCAGCACGGTGCCAGCCTGGTTGGTGCCCACGGCGCCGAACAGCGAACCCTCGTAGGGGCCCTGGACTTTCTCCCAGGTGGTGCCCCAGTCCTTGGAACGGAAGATCACCCCGGACTCGCCGACTACCAGCAGGCCGGAATCCTTCACCGCGGTGATGCCGTTGAGGTGCAGTTGGTCCTCGTTGCTCACGCGCTCGCTGATGTCTTCCCAGCTCTTGCCGCCGTCGTGGGTTTCCAGCATGGCGCCATAGGCGCCCACGGCCACGCCGTGGCTCGCGTCCTGGAACCAGACATCCAGCAGCGGAGCCTGACGATTGAGGTCTTCGAACTGACGGGTCCAGGTGCTGCCGCCGTCTTCGGTGGCGAGGATCTGCGAGTCGTGGCCGACCGCCCAGCCCTTCTTCTCGTCGATGAAGAACACCGCGGTCAGCATCTGCTGGGTCGGCACCTTGGCCTGGGTCCAGCTCTGACCGTTGTCATCGGAATAGAGGATGTGCCCGCGATCGCCGACGGCAACGAGCCGCTTGCCGGCATGCGCCAGGCTGAGGATCAGCGAGCTGGAGGCTTTGGCCGAAGCGATGGCGTAGCCGTCGGAAGGATTTTCCGTCGCCGCATTGGCATGCAGCGGGGCGTTGGCGATCAGCATCAGGGAGAGAGCGCCGAGCATCGACAAGGTCGTGCGCAGCGACGAGGGAGAACGCTTGGCCGCGCACGCGGACCCTTCGCTCATGGCGTGCCACAGGGGCTCACGCATATGCCTATACCTCTTCTTTTTATTACAGGCGGATATGGAGTGATCGCTATATAGCCAGCCTTTCCCCAGGCTGACAATTAACCGCGCGTTATCTTTTGTTAAGCATGGGCACGCTCATCCCAAAGCATGAGAAATGCCTACAGGCCACGTGCTACGCGGGTTACAACGAATCGCAAAAAGCTACTGACGGTAACACTCGAGGCGTTTTCAATGACCGTTGCGGGGCGGGAAGACACAGAAGAGGTCCGGCCGATTGTTGCCTGCCAGGCAATGGTCGGCGGAAGGATGCACAGCGGCCCCGCGTGTGCGGGACCGCTGGCGGAGGATCAGAAGGAGTACTTGACGCTGACACCGACGTTGTCGCGGTCGCGGGTGGCGTTGTTCTGTCCGGCACCGTAGAAGTCGGTGTACTGGATCTCCCCTTCCAGGCTGTTCAGGTAGGTCGCCTTCAGGCCCAGGGTGTAGGCCTGGCGGCCTTCGATGAAGTTGCCGGTCTGGTAGGAGTTGCCCTGGAAGTCGTCGCGGTAGACCACGTAGGGCGAGACGTTGATGCCGGCGTACACGTCGTTCCAGGTGCCCGACATGAGCAGGGTGTAGCCGTAGGCGTTGCGGTCGACCTGGTCGCCACGGTCGTAGCCGGAAACGTAGGCGGAGTTGGCGCGGCTGGAGTAGTAGCGCACCGAGCCGTCGTAGGCGGTGTACTTCAGGCTGCTGCCGCGCAGCTGCTCGGCGGCGATCTCGGCAACGCCCATCAGCGAGTCGAAGCTCAGCCCCGGGCCGAAGTTGTAGATGGTGCCCAGCGAGCTGTTGAACGCCTCGACCCGCTCGTAGTTGTGGATCTCGCTGTTGAGCGCCACCGGCTTGCCACCGATGTTGACGGTCTTGCCGCTGGCCAGGGCGGCGGCCTGGTTGAGCAGGTCGCCGAGCAGGTCGTTGGTGGTGGCGATGCCGATCGGCAGGTTCGGCCGATAGGCGACTTCACCGAACAGCGAGGCGTTGCCCACCGTGGTGTTGAAGCTCAGGCCGTACATGCGGATGTTTTCCAGGTACTCGCGCTGCGCTTCGACCTGGTTGGCCACGTCGACTGCCGCGGCACCGTTCACGAGCCCCAGCACTTGCTGCGCGCCAGCGTTGCCGCCGTTGGCTGCGGCCATCAGTTGGTCATAGGAACTGAACCCGCCGAGCCCGGCTAACTGGTCGACGTTCAGCCCGGCGTAGGACGGGTTCAGGTGCGCCGAGATGCTTGGCTCCTTGGCGTGGTAGTTGACGAAATAGAAGCCGAATTCGGTGGAGTTGAGTTGCTCGGCCAGGTAGCGGAAGGCAACGCCGAACTGGCCGTCGTCCTTGGCGTTGATGTCCTTGCCGATGCTGGCAACCTTGAAGATGCCGTTGGAGTCCAGGTAGGAGGTACCCTGCAGGCCGCCGACGTGGGCCGCCGAGAGTTGCGGATAGAGGCTCTGGAACAGCGGGTTCGACAGCGCGGAAACCGTGGTGTAAGCGGTGTTGCCGCCGTCGGCGAAGAGGTCGGTCTCGGAGAAGAAGGTGCCGGCCGGGTCGAGCTTGGTTTCCTTCCAGTTCCATTGATAGAAGGTGTCCATCGACAGGTTGTCGGTGAGGCCGAGGTTGAAGCTCACCGCCTCCACTGGCATCAGCACTTCCTTCAGCTCGGAACCGGGCAGGTGGAAGGCCGAGGCGTTCACCGGGTTGGTGGTGTTCACGCCGCCCCGGTAGAACAGGCCCTCGCCCCAGTTGAACACCTGGCGACCCAGGCGCGCGGAGAGCGGCATCTCGCCCAGGTCCCAGCTGCCGGACACATAGGCGTCGAGGATTTCCATGCCGTTGCCGGCGTTGTCGCGGGTATCGCCGGTGAAGCGGTCGTTGTAGGGGTAGCTCTGGCTCGGCTGCGGCGGCTGGTTGTTGTCGAAGTAGTCGTTGCGCTTGTCCATGATCTGCGTGTCGTAGAACGCCAGACCGCGCACGAACAGGCCGTAGTTGTTGTAGTTGGCCTGCAGGTCGGAGGTGATCTTGTACACCTCCGAGACCAGCCCGGTGTCGAAGTTGCGGTTACCGTCGTTGCTGTTGATGTCGTTGTTGTTCTTGTCCTGCCCCTGCACCCGCCATAGCGTGCCGTAGGACAGCGTGGTGTCCAGCGAGCCGCTGACCTGGTTGTCGAGCACTTTGAATTCCATGGCGGAGGCCTGTCCGGCCAGCAGCAGCGGCATCATGCCGGCCAGGGCGAAGCCGGCGCGCACGGCGGCGAAACGCAGCAACGCAGGGCGGGAAGAAACACGCATCGAACACACTCCATGACTGATCATCGTTGGCGGCGGCGTCACGGCGGACGCCTGGCGACCGTTTGCTCCACGGCCTTGTTGTCGTCGATCGGCCGCGCCCTTTTCCCCCGTGCGGCGATCCGGCAGGCGCGTTGCAACCCCGATGCCAGAGCGGCGCGTTCGGGGCTACAGGGGAGTTCTCGAGAGGAGCACGGAGCGTGACTGATCAGCCATTGACCAGTTGCCGGTTTTCTTGCCCGATCGGTGCATCGGCATGGCGCGAGCGGACTTTCCCCCAGGCACGCTCTCGCGCTGGGGTTATTCCATCAGGTGCTGGAAAGAGTGGCCTGTAATTTCCACAGGTAACAAAAAAGGTGTTACCAGCTGGGCTGGTAACACCTTTGGCAAGGCTCGCCGAGGGTCAGGCGAGGCTCTTGCTGACCACCTCGTAGACGTCGCTGGACAGCTCGCCGGACGCCAGGATGCGTTCCAGCTCGCCGCGCATCTGCGCCTGCCGGGCCGGCGCGTACTTGCGCCAGCGGGTCAGCGGGCCGAGCAGGCGCGAGGCGATCTGCGGGTTGAGCGCGTTGAGGGTGATCACCTGGTCGGCCAGGAAGCGGTAGCCCGCCCCGTCGGCACGGTGGAAGTTGACCAGGTTCTGGTTGGCGAAGGCGCCGATCAGTGCACGGATCTTGTTCGGGTTCTTCAGGGTGAAGGCCGGATGCGCCATCAGCGCCTGCACGCGCTCCAGGCCGCCCGGCAGGGTGCAACCGGCCTGCACGCTGAACCACTGGTCCATGACCAGCGGATCGTCCTTGAAGTAGTCGGCGAACATCTCCAGGCCCTTGGCCTTCTCCGACTCGAACTGCGAGTTGACCAGCACCGCCAGGGCGGTAAGACGCTCGGTCATGTTGTCGCAGGATTCGTACTGCTCCAGGCACGCGGCCAGCACTTCCTGCTTGCCGCTGAGCATCAGGTAGGACAGCGCGATGTTCTGCAGGCTGCGGCGGGCGATCTGCTCGGCCTCGGCCACGTACGGGGTCTTGCGCGAGGCTTCGCGGTTGGCCTGGTAACGCTGCCACAGCGGCTCGTGCAGGGTCTCGGCGATGCGCTGGCGGGCGAACTCGCGGGCGGCGTGGATGGCCTCGACGTCGGCCTCCTCGCTCAGCTCGGTGAGGTACGCCTCGCTGGGCAGCGAGAGCATCTCGGCGACCATCGCCTGGTCCAGCGCGTTGTCCTGCAGCAGGGTGCGGAAGGCCGCGATGAGGCGCTCGTCGAGGACCAACTGCTCACCGCGCTGGTGCTGGCCGATCATTTCCTGGAGCACCTGCACCGAGAGCTGCTGGCCGGCTTCCCAACGGTTGAAGCCGTCCTCGTCGTGCTGCATGAGGAACATCAGCTGGTCGCGGTCGTAGGGGAAGCTCAGCTTCACCGGCGCGGAGAAACCACGCAGCAGCGACGGCAGCGGCTTTTCGGCGAGGCCGACGAAGGTGAAGGACTGCTCGGCCTCGGTCACCTGCAGCACACGGTTGCTGCCGTGGGCGTGTTCCTCGCCCTGCAGGCGCAGCGGCAGCGGGTTGCCCAGCTTGTCCAGCAGGCCCATTTCCACCGGGATGACGAAGGGTTGCTTGTCCTTCTGCCCCGGGGTCGGCGGGCAGCTCTGGCGGAAGGTCAGGGTGTAGGTCTGCGCGGCCGCGTCGAAGGCCTCTTCCACCGCCAGGCGCGGGGTGCCGGACTGGCTGTACCAGCGCTTGAACTGGGTCAGGTCGACGCCGTTGGCGTCTTCCATGGCCTTGACGAAGTCGTCGCAGGTCACGGCCTGGCCGTCATGGCGCTCGAAGTACAGGTCGCTGCCCTTGCGGAAGCCTTCGGCGCCCAGCAGGGTGTGGATCATCCGCACCACTTCCGAGCCCTTCTCGTAGACGGTCAGGGTGTAGAAGTTGGAGATCTCGATGAAGGAATCCGGGCGCACCGGGTGCGCCATGGGGCCGGCGTCCTCGGCGAACTGGTTGGTGCGCAGGAAGGCCACGTCCTCGACGCGCTTGACGGTGCGCGAGTTCATGTCGGCGGAGAACTCGGCGTCGCGGTAGACGGTGAAGCCTTCCTTGAGCGACAGCTGGAACCAGTCGCGGCAGGTCACGCGGTTGCCCGACCAGTTGTGGAAGTACTCGTGGGCCACCACGCCTTCGACGCGCTGGTGCGCGGCGTCGGTGGCGGTCTCGGCCTTGGCCAGCACGCAGCTGGAGTTGAAGATGTTGAGCCCCTTGTTCTCCATGGCGCCCATGTTGAAGTCGTTGACCGCGACGATCATGAAGATGTCCAGGTCGTATTCGCGGCCGTAGACCTTCTCGTCCCAGCGCATGGACTTCTTCAGGCTGTCCATGGCGTGCTGGCACTTGTCGATGTTTTCCGGCTCGACGTAGATGCGCAGGGCGACTTCGCGATCGCTCATGGTGGTGAAGCTGTCTTCCACCGCCCAGAGGTCGCCCGCGACCAGGGCGAACAGGTAGGCCGGCTTCTTGAACGGGTCCTGCCAGGTCGCCCAGTGGCGGCCGCCCTCTTCCGATCCGCTGGCCACCGGGTTGCCGTTGGAGAGCAGCACCGGGTACTTGTGCTGTTCGGCCGAGACGGTGGTGGTGAAGCTGCTCATCACGTCCGGGCGGTCGAGGTAGTAGGTGATCTTGCGGAAGCCCTCGGCCTCGCACTGGGTGCAGAACATCTTGCCGGACTTGTACAGGCCTTCCAGCGCGGTGTTGCTTTCCGGATGGATGCGCACGGTGCTGTCGACGGTGAACTGCTTGGCGGTCGGCTGCAGGGTCAGGTGGCTGTCGTCCAGCTGGTAGTCGCCCGGCTGCAGGGCGCGGTCGTCCAGCGCCAGCGACAGCAGCTCCAGCTGCTGGCCATCGAGCACCAGCGGCGGCAGGCCCTCGCCGCGTTCCGGGTTGCGGCGCATGACCAGCTGGGCGTGGACCAGGGTGTGGTCCTCGTACAGCTCGAAGGTCAGGTTGGTCTCGTCGATCAGGTACTCGGGCGCCTGATAATCCTTGAGGTAGATGACTTTCGGTTGCTCGGTACGCATGGCTCGTGGCCCCTTGGCAGGCGGCCGGCGGATCGCGCCGGCCGGGAGAACAAGTTAAGCACTCACGGCGAGCTGGTAGGCCGTGTATTTGCGGATGTTGATGACGCCGGTGTCGAGGATCAGGTACTGGCCCTTGATGCCTTGCAGGGTACCCTCCACCACCGGCGTCTTGTCCAGATCGAGGCTGGCGATCTTCGCCGGATAGGCCTGCACCGGGTAGGCGATCTCGATGGGCTCGATGTCGCTAACCGGCTGGATGGCCTGCAGCCCGAAGCGCTGCTGCAGCGCCATCAGGCCCTCGGCGCACTGGTCGAAGAGCTGCTCGCGGATCGCCACCAGGTCCAGCGCCTCGGCTTCGCCCTTGAGCAGGGCGCGCCAGTTGGTGCGATCGGTCACCTGGCTGCGCAGCACGTCCTCGACGAAGCCGGACTGCTGCCGGGTAGCCACGCGCATGATCGGCAGGGCCTGGCGCGCGCCCTGGTCGATCCAGCGGGTCGGCACCTGGCTGGCGCGGGTGATGCCCACCTTCACGCCCGAGGAGTTGGCCAGGTAGACCACGTGGTCGGTCATGCAGAAGCGTTCGCCCCACTCCGGCTCACGGCAGGTGCCTTCGTCGTAGTGGCACTTCTCCGGGCTCATGATGCAGCTGTCGCACTGCGCCAGCTTGGTGAAGCACGGGTAGCAGTAGCCCTGGCTGAAGCTCTTCTTGGTCTTGCGTCCGCAATGGCAGCAGTTGATCTCGCCGAGGAACTCCAGGCGAATCGTCTTGCCGAGCAGGGGGTTGACCGGAACTTCCGCCTCGCCGAGGCGGAAGGCGTACTGCACGGGGCTTTCAAGGCGCGCCGACATCTTGCTCAGGGCGCCGCGTCCAAGCTCCTGCATCAGTGCAGGGTGTTGGTCGAGAAGAGGATGTTCGGGATCGGCTCGTCGTGCGAGGCGCACTCCTGCGGGCCCATGTAGCCGGTGCGCTGGTCTTCCGGGAGGTTCTTCAGCTCCCAGGCGATCACCGCCTGCAGCGACAGCTCCTTCTGCTCCTGGGTCAGCTTGCGGCCGTCAGGCCACTTGCCGATCTCCACGGCGAGCTTGAGGCTCTCGTAGAGCTCGGGAGTGATGTTCTGGATCATTTCGGCGAAGGACGACATGGGCCGACTCCTGCTGTAGGGCAAAGCCGGCATTCTACCGGGCCGGGCGCTTCGGCGCACGGGCGCAGGTCAGACGGTGCTCTCGGATATTCGTAGAATGGGTTTCGCTTCGCTCAACGCCATCCTACGCCGCCCCGTCACATCCCCTTGCGGCGAGCCAGCAGCCCGCCCAGTGCGCCGGTCGCGCAGCCGACCACCAGTCCGCCCACGTGCGCGCCATTGGCGATGGAGCCGAAGCCGAGCAGGTCGATGACGCCCGACAGGCACACCAGCAGCCAGATCAGCATCATCCCCACCACCCCCTTGGGCAGGCGGTAGGCCGGGGTCGGCGCCAGCAGCTGGAAGATCCAGCAGTGCCCGAGCAGGCCGTAGAGCACGCCGGACAATCCGCCGAACAGGCTCGGCCCGGAGACCATGTACTGCACGACGTTGGACACCAGGCCGACACCCAGGCTCAGGCCCAGCAGCATCAGGCCGCCCTGGCGGTACTCGATGCGCCGGCCCAGCTCCCAGTACCACATGGCGTTCATCGCCAGGTGCAGCCAGCCGAAGTGCAACAGCATCGGCGTCAGCAGGCGCCACCACTGCCCTGCGGCCAGGCCGTCGGCCAGCGGAATGAACATCACGTGGTCGCTGCCGACCAGTTGGAAGTCCTGGAAGGTGAACCAGCGCAGGGTCGTCGGGTTGGCGCCCAGCAGCGTCACTGCGGCGACCACGAAGGTCACCAGCAGCACGGCTGCGGTCATCTTGCTCAGGCGCAGCTGTTCGAGGAAACCGGGGCCGCGCTGCGGCTTCCAGGCCGGCGCCGTCAACTCGGGATCGCCCTGGGGATAGCGCTGGTAGAGGCTGCGCACCTGCTCGGCGAGCTCCTCATTGGGTACCCAGAGCACCTGCTCGCCGGATTCCTCGCTAACTCGGAAGGGCACATTCAAGCGCTGCAGCAGGCCGACGAAACCGGCCAGGTCCTCGCTCAACGGCAGACGCATGGCTACCACTGCGGTCACTGGTCCTCCTCAGGACGTTTCACATCCACCCAGACGAATTTGTCGCGCTGCAGGCGCGTTTCCTGGTCCAGCCGATAGGCCACCAGCTTGCCGTACATGACCGCGCTGTAGTCCAGGCAGGCCAGGTTCGGCCGGATCGGCGCCGGCGTGCCGCGGCGCCAGTAGTGGCCGACGAACAGCAGCGGCTGGTCGGCGCCGTAGCTCAGCAGCGAGGACTTCTGCTCTGCGCTCAGGCGCTCGCTGGCCACTTCGTCGGGCAGCGCGTCGGGCTGGAAGACGATGTCGCCATAGGTTTCGGGCTCGCGATCCTCTTCCCAGAACTTGGTGCGGAAGAAGGCACGGGTGTAGCCGTCGCTGCTGGTCAGCGTAAGACCCTTGGGCAGGCGCATGTCGGTGCCGCGCAGCAGGCGGTTGCAGGCCTGGTAGGCGAAGCTGCCATGCTCGGCGGAGGCCTGCAGGAACGCCTCGTCGATGCGACCGTCGGGGAATTGCTCGCGTAGCGCCTCGATCAACTCGCCATCCCAGCAGGCGTGGACCATGCGGAAGCGCCCGGCGTCGAGGAACAGCGGCAGGTCCTGGAACCAGGCGAGGAAGTCGCGCCAGTCGCCGGGATGCTGCTCGAACTGGTCGAGGGTTTCCTGGATCAGCCGGGCGTGCCGCGGCGTGTGCTCGCGCACGTACTGGCGACCGCTGCCGGGCGCTGCCGGCGTGGCCCAGCCGAGCAGGTTGAACTCGTGGTTGCCCATGATGCACAGGGCTTCGCCGGCGGTGACCATATCGTGCACCCGGTGCAGCGCCTCGCGGATGCGCGGACCGCGGTCGACGAGGTCACCGAGGAACAGTGCCTGGCGTCGCGGATGCCGCCACACGCCGCCCTGCAGGCGGTAGCCCATCTGCTCCAGCAGGCGGTCGAGGGTATGTGCACAGCCGTGGACGTCGCCGATCAGGTCGTAGCCACGGCCCGGGTCGAGTTCGCTCACTCGTTGCTCCCGAGGCGGCTGCCCCAGCCCAGCTTGGTCCGGCAGACCTCGTAGTAGTTGTGGTCGATCGGGTGGATCAGGCGCAGCTTGTGCGGCTTCTTGCTGACCGTGACGATGTCGCCGGGCGCGCAGGTGAAGTGGTTCTGCCCGTCGCAGGACACCTGCGGGTAGATCTGCATGTTCGGCGACACCACGATCTTCAGCTCGCTGTTGCCGTCGACCACGATCGGGCGGCCGGAGAGGGTGTGCGGGTACATGGGGACGATGACGATGGCATCGAGCTTGGGATGCATGATCGGCCCGCCGGCGGACAGCGAATAGGCGGTGGAGCCCGTCGGGGTGGCGACGATCAGGCCGTCGGCCTTCTGGCTGCAGACGAACTGGCCGTCGATGTGCAGCTCGAACTCGATCATCCGCGTCGATTTGCCCGGGTGCAGGACCACATCGTTGAGCGCGTCGCCCTGGCCGATGGACTCGCCGTGGCGGCGCACCTGGGCATCGAGCAGGAAGCGGCTCTCGACGATGTACTGGCCGCCGAGGACCTCGGCTACCTTGGTCTCCAGTTCGTCCGGGCGGATGTCGGTGAGGAAGCCGAGGCTGCCGCGGTTGATGCCCAGCACCGGCACCTTGTGCCGGGCCAGTGCGCGCGCCGCGCCAAGCATGCTACCGTCGCCGCCGACCACGATGACCAGGTCGCAGATCTCGCCCATGATCTTCCGCGAGCAGGTCTGCAGGCCATGGCCGGGAAGCACTTCGGCGATGGTGTCCTCGAGGATCACATGCAGGTGCCGCTCGGTGAGGAAGCGCTTCAGGCGGCGGATGGTTTCCAGCACCTGGGTGCTGCCAAGGCGGCCGATGATGCCGATATTGCGAAAGGGTTCCATGAGACTTCCTGACGGCGGTGCAAGGCGGGAATGCATGGAATTATGGGGGAAACCCCCGAACAGCGGCAAACCCGCGCGGTTGCTGCACCCAGGGGCTAGGCTGCACAGATGACCTCGACCACCGACCTGCTTGACGAATTGCTCGCGGAACTGCGCCACCCGCAGGTTCGCGACCTTGCCTGGACACTCCTCTCCCCGCCCCTGCTGGCCCGGACCGATCGCCCGCAGCGCCATCCGCTGGCGGCCAGTCGCTGGCTGGCCCAGCCGCAACACCTGGCCGACTGGCTGCGCCAGCAGGATCGCGCGCCCGAAGCATTGGTCAACCAGCTGCAGGCCGCTCCGCAACAGCGCCTGGGCCGTTACTACGAGCGGCTCTGGCAATTCGCCCTGGAGCAAGCGCCGGACCTGCGCCTGCTCGGCGCCA
Organism: Pseudomonas knackmussii B13; assembly: GCF_000689415.1. Classification (NCBI taxonomy): domain Bacteria; kingdom Pseudomonadati; phylum Pseudomonadota; class Gammaproteobacteria; order Pseudomonadales; family Pseudomonadaceae; genus Pseudomonas; species Pseudomonas knackmussii. The sequence goes on from NZ_HG322950.1 coordinate 4,041,372, forward strand.
ACCTGGCGGTGCGTGACGACGGCCACACCCTGGGCGAGCTGGACCTGCTGCTGCAGGACGACGACGGCCTGCACCACCTGGAGCTGGCCATCAAGCTCTACCTCGGACCGGCACGCCAAGGGCCGCACGAATGGCTCGGCCCGGGCGCGGAAGACCGCCTGTCCAACAAGCTGCGGCACCTCTACGAGCACCAGTTGCCGTTGTCTTCCAGCGAGCAGGGACGGGCCGTGGTGCGCACCTTGAGCCCGGAGCCGGTGCAGTCCGCCCTCTGGCTCGGCGGCTACCTTTTCTATCCCTGGCCCGGCGAATGCGACGAGCCGGACGGCGCCAACCCGGAGCACCTGCGCGGCAGCTGGCTGCATCGCCGAAACTGGCCGCTGTATCGCGCCCAGGGCAGCGGCCGCTGGCAACCCCTGCCCCGCACCGAATGGCTGGCGCCGGCGCGCAAGGAAGCGGCGGATTGCTGGTCGGAGTCAGCCTTCGACGCCTGGCTGGAAACGCTCGCGGAGGATGCCTTCCCGCAGCTGCTGGTGCGCCTGGAGGAACGCGCGGGTGTCTGGCACGAGGCGGAACGGTTGTTCCTCGTAGGCGACGAGTGGCCCAGGGTGCACAACGGCTACAACCGCTAACGCTGCCATTGCGTTGTAGGAGCGAGTTTGCTCGCGAAGCGCCGCCGCAGGCACATCGTTCGCGAGCAAGCTCGCTCCTACGAAAGCAGTGGTCGCAGACGTTCTTCCATGGCGCGCCGCCCCTGCAAGCCGCCGCTGTGCACGGCGATCAGGCGACTGCCTCGCGGCACCCGCCCGGCGACAACTTCGTCATGCAGCGCAAGCAGCAGCTTGCCTGTGTAGAGAGGGTCCAGCGGCACGCCGCAGCCTTTCTCGAAGTCAGCCATGAAGCGCGCCAGAGGCGCATCGACCTTGCCGAACCCACCACGACTGGCATCCAGCAACCGGTAGCCGATATCGCCGTGCCCGGACTCCGTCAGCAGCCGCGGCAGCATGGCCTCGACGCCATGCCCAGGCGGCACCGCGAGCGCACCGACGACGGGATGCGCACCCGCCTCGCCCAACACCAGCCCGGCCAAGGTGGTGCCAGTGCCGCACGCTGCCCAAAGCTGGTCGTAATCGGGCCAGCCCAGCTCCGACAGCTGCTCGCGCAGCGCAGTCAGCAGATCGGCACATCCCAGCGCACCGGGCAGCCCGCCCCCGCCTTCGTCTACTGGCAGCAGCTGCGGATAGCGCTCCCGCCAAGGCAGCCAGAAGCCCTCGGCATGACGTTCGCGATAGCCGGCGTAACCGAGCCAGTGCAGTTGGATGCCGAACTCGCGCAGGTCGCGCACGGTCGGGGTGTCCTGCTCGTTACCGCGCAGCAGGCCGACCGTTTCGAAGCCGAATCGCGCACCGGCGGCTGCCAGCGCGTGCAAATGATTGGAATGGGCGCCGCCCAGGCTCATCAATCCGGACAGGCCCTGCTCGGCTGCCTGACGCAGATAGGGCGCGAGCTTGAACCACTTGTTGCCCGAAACCAGCGCATCGACTTGATCCAGACGCAGAAGCGCCAGCTCGACGCCCGCGCCTTCGAGCCAGTCCAGATGAACGGGGTGCAGCGGCGGACGCGGCCGCCAGTCGGGGAACAGCAGGCCAGCCATCTACCGCGAAGTCACTCCGCGCAGACGACCGACATTCTTGTGCCGGCTGCAGCAGTTGCTTTCGCCTTCGACGAAGCGCCCGGGGGTATCCACGCGGTCGATCGGCAATGCACAGCGCTCGCCGTTGGACAGCCGACCGTCGCAGGTCGGTTGCTGGTAGTGGGCCAGCCACTGGCAGTACTGGCTTTCCGAGACGAAGCACTTGGCCGCGGCGTAGGCCATGGGATTTTCCTGGTAGCGGGCGATGTCCTGCAGCGCAATGGTCAGGTGCCCGGCGCCGGGATGGTAGACGACGAAGATCACGCCCAGCTCGGAGAGGCGCGCCAGCGCCGCGTTGTCATCTGCCTTGGCGGCCTGCGCGGCAAGCTCCTGGCGCAGTGACTCGTTATCCCGCTGCAGCTGTTTGTCCAGCTCGTTGCGATAGCTCAGCTCGGCATCGCGAATGGCCAACTGCTCCTTGTAGTGCGCAGTGACCGACGCGACCTTGGCATCGGCTTCGGCCGCGAACTGGGCACGCAGTTCGTCCAGCTCGGCGCGACCTTGTTGCTCGATACTGCGTAGCTGCGCAGTGAGCTCTTCGCGCCCACGCTGGAAGCCGCTGAGGCGCTCGTCGAGCTCCTTGCGCAGCTCCGCATTGATCTCTTCTTCACGCGAAAGTCCCAGGCGCAGCGCCGAAAGCTCGGCCTGCAGGACCTGCAATTGCTCCTCGGCGCTCAGGCGCAGGCGCTGGACCTCGTCCTGGTGCTGCTGGCTGAGGCTGGACAGCCGCGACTCCTGCTGGCTGAGCAACTCGGCGGTCTTCTGCTGGTGTTCCTCGAGCATCGCCTGGGCCAGCTTCTCGGCCTCCTCGCGAGCCGCTTCGGCCGGGGCGTACCACTGGTGCTCGGCGGCCATCTGCAGGCGCTCCGGCGCCACCACGGCCGGCTCCTCCTCGGCCAGGATGCCGAGCTGGTTGCGCTTGATGGCGTCGCGCATCATCACCAGGTGGTTGCTGCCCGCTACCAGGCTCGGGTCCCACAGGTGCATCTGGTGCCAGGACACCGGGCATTGGCTGCGGCAGGCCAGGCGGATCGGCCCTGCGCCCATGTCCGGCCCGCGCCCGGCGCGCTCGGCGAGCTTGCGCAGCGGCAGGTTCCAGCCCCGGTCGGCCTCGCCCTTCTCGTCGAAGTCCAGGTAGAAGAACACGGTGGCCTTGACCAGCAGGCGCGGGTTGATCAACACGTAGGCCAGGCGCATCTGCTGGTCGGCGTATTCGGGGATGTGCACCACGTTGTCCAGCAGAGCCTCGAACTCCGGGTAGAGCATTTGCTTGCAGACCCCGTGATCATTGAAGAAGACCACGGCCTCTACCATTTGCGGCTTCTTCTGAATGCTCATGCATGGACCTCTGGCCAGTACGGAGAACGCAGTGGAGGACGCCTTGCGGCGGCGTCTGACAGGGGGCTGGAGCCCGGCTGGAGGCAAGTCTAGGGGAAATACGGCGGCCGGCAATGTGACTGGGTTGGCACTCGACCCGCCGGCAGTAGGAAGGGGATGTACGACACGACCAAAAGTGTGAAGCGGTCGCCGCTTCGCTCATGCGGCGGCCGCCAACCCCCGGGACGAGGGCCGCAGCCCTCGCCCCTCCGGAATCAGAGCTCGGCCGCCAGGCGCGAGCCCTGGTTGATGGCGCGCTTGGCATCCAGCTCGGCAGCAACGTCGGCGCCACCGATCAGGTGCACGCTCTGCCCGGCGGCGACCAGGCCGTCATGCAGCTCGCGCAGCGGCTCCTGGCCGGCGCAGACGATCACGGTATCCACCGGCAGCACCTGCGCTTCGCCACCGGCGACGCTGATGTGGAGGCCGGCATCGTCGACCTTCAGGTATTCGACGCTGTTGAGCATCTGCACCTGCTTGTTCTTCAGGCCGGTGCGGTGGATCCAGCCGGTGGTCTTGCCCAGGCCGTCGCCGACCTTGGACTTCTTGCGCTGCAGCAGGAATACCTGGCGCGCCGCGGCGTGCGGCTGCGGCTTGATGCCGGCGATGCCGCCGCGGGCTTCCAGGCCCTCGTCGATGCCCCACTCCTTCCAGAAGGCGTGGCGATCCAGGCTGGTGGATTCGCTGCCGTGGGTGATGAACTCGGAGACGTCGAAACCGATGCCGCCGGCGCCGATCACCGCGACCTTCTGCCCGACCGGCTTGCGTTCGAGGATGGCGTCCAGGTAGCTGATCACCTTGGCGTTATCGATGCCGGGGATCGCCGGGGTACGCGGGACGATGCCGGTGGCCAGGATGATCTCGTCGAAGCCGCCCTTGGCCAGGTCGTCCGCCGACACGCGGGTGTTCAGGCGCACGTCGACGCCGGTGGTTTCCAGCTTGCGCTTGAAGTAGCGCAGGGTCTCGTAGAACTCTTCCTTGCCCGGCACACGCTTGGCCACGTTGAACTGCCCGCCGATCTCGCCGGCAGCGTCGAACAGGGTCACGGCATGGCCACGCTCGGCAGCCACGGTGGCAGCGGCCAGGCCGGCCGGGCCGGCGCCGACCACGGCGATCTTCTTCACCTGGGTGGTCGGGATGTAGTTCAGCTCGGTCTCGTGGCAGGCACGCGGGTTCACCAGGCAGCTGGTGAGCTTGCCGCCGAAGGTGTGGTCCAGGCACGCCTGGTTGCAGCCGATGCAGGTGTTGATCTCGTCGGCGCGGCCTTCGGCGGCCTTGTTGACGAAGTCCGGATCGGCGAGGAACGGACGGGCCATGGAAACCATGTCGGCGTCGCCCTCGGCCAGCACCTGCTCGGCCACTTCCGGGGTGTTGATGCGGTTGGTGGTGATCAGCGGGATGCCCACCTCGCCGCGCAACTTGGCGGTGACCTTGGTAAAGGCCGCGCGCGGCACCTTGGTGGCGATGGTCGGGATGCGCGCTTCGTGCCAGCCGATACCGGTGTTGATGAGGGTGGCGCCGGCCTTCTCGATGGCCTTGGCCAGCAGGACGATCTCGTCCCAGGTGCTGCCGCCCTCGACCAGGTCGAGCATCGACAGGCGATAGATGATGATGAAGTTCGGGCCGACGGCCTCACGCACGCGGCGGACAATCGCCACCGGCAGGCGCATGCGGTTCTCGTAACTGCCACCCCAGCGATCGGTGCGCTGGTTGGTGTGGGCGACCAGGAACTGGTTGATGAAGTAGCCTTCCGAACCCATGATCTCGACGCCGTCGTAGCCGGCCTCCTGGGCCAGGGACGAGCAGGTGACGAAGTCCTGGATCTGCTTCTCGATGCCCTCCTCGTCCAGCTCGCGCGGCTTGAAGGGGTTGATCGGCGCCTGGATGGCCGAAGGCGCGACGGATTTCGGGCTGTAGGCATAACGACCGGCGTGGAGGATCTGCATGCAGATCTTGCCGCCCGCTTCATGCACCGCCTGGGTGACGACCTTGTGCTTCTCGGCTTCCTCGCGAGTGGTCAGCTTGGCCGCGCCAGCGTAGACGCCACCTTCCTCGTTCGGACCGATGCCGCCGGTGACCATCAGGCCAACGCCGCCGCGGGCGCGCTCGGCGAAGTACGCCGCCATGCGCTCGAAGCCGTTCGGGCGCTCTTCCAGGCCGGTGTGCATCGAGCCCATCAGGGTGCGGTTGCGCAGGGTGGTGAAACCCAGGTCCAGGGGGGCGAGCAGGTGCGGGTAAAGGGCGGTCATAGATCCTCCACAACAGGCATGGCGATTCACGGATGCCGGAGCCTCGGACGGGCCACGGTCGGTATGCGGCAGACTCTAAGCAGCACCCGAGCCCCACTCAATGATCGAAAATGACAAGTTACTGATCCTAGATGACACCCCGACTTGGCAAGTGCCGGCGTCTCCCCTACCCTGACGGACAGTCCCGGAGCAACGCATGCGCAAGCTGATCTTCCTCGTCCTGATCACCCTCTTCGCCGGTTACGCCGGCTGGGCCGAACGGCGTCCGGTCGGCCACTACCTTTCCGACCTGCGCAGCCAGGTGGTGCTGAACGTCGGCGCACCCTCCGAACGCGGCAACCTGCTGGGCATCCAGCCCGAACTCTTCAACGGCGACTACCAGAGCGCCGCGCGCCTGCGCCTGAAACTCGCCGCCTATCTGCAGAAGGCCCGCGAAGCGAACCTGCTCGGCCCGCGCACCGTGGTGGTGTTTCCCGAGCACATCGGCACCTGGCTGGTCGCCGCCGGCGAGAAGCCCGAGGTCTACAGCGCCACGAACCTGAACGACGCCATGCGCTGGATGGCCATCAGCAACCCGCTGAAGGTGGCGCGCGGCTGGCTCTCCGCCAAGGGCCAGGACCGCCTCGCCGACGCCCTGTTCCGCATGAAGGCGGTGGACATGGCGCACGACTACCAGAGCATCTTCGGCAGCCTCGCCCGGGAATTCGGCGTGACCCTGGTGGCCGGCTCCATCGTCCTGCCCAACCCCTGGGTCGAGGACGGCGTGCTGCGCACCGGCAACGGCCGCCTGTACAACGTCAGCCTGGTGTTCGGCGCCGACGGCCAGCCCCTCGGCGAGCCACAGCGCAAGGTCTACCCTATCGACTCCGAGAAAGGCTTCATCCGCGCCGGCCACAGCGACAACCTGCAAGTACTGGAAACCCCTGCCGGTCGCCTCGGCGTGCTGATCTGCGCCGACAGCTGGTATCCGATCAACTACGCGGTGCTCGCCACTTCCAAGGTAGAGCTGATCGCGGTGCCGGCCTTCCTTTCCGGCAACGATCAGTGGCGCCAGCCGTGGCACGGCTACAACGGCGCGGCGACACCCGCCGACGTGCAGCTCAAGCCCGGCGAGCTCAGCGAAGGCGAGGCCTGGGAGCGTCTGTCCCTGCCCGGCCGCCTCGGCACCAGCGGCGCCCATGCCGGCATCACGGTATTCCTCCGCGGCCAGCTCTGGGACCTGGGCAGCTCCGGCCCCGGCATGGTGGTCGGCGGCAGCTCGCACCAACTGGCCGAAGACGGCCCGGGCGCGCGCCTGATCAACCTGTGGCTGTGAGCATGAAGCCAAGCGGCATGCGCCTCGGCGACCTGTCCGTGGGCTTCGTCCATGGCCTGGCCGACGCCTTGCGCGACTGCGGCCTGCAACCCCAGGCACTGCTCGAACAATACGGCCTTGATGCCGCGCGCTTCGCCGAGCCCGGCGGACGCCTGTCGATTCCACGCTACATGCGCTTGGGCCACGCCGCCATCCAGCTCAGCGGCGACCCCGCGCTAGGGCTGCGCATGGGCCAGTTCAGCCGCATCCAGCAAGTCGGCCTGGCTGGCGTAACCGCCGCCCTGGCGCCCGACCTGCGTGCCGCCAGCCGCGCCCTGATCCACTTCGAGCCGCTCTATGCGCAGAACTATCGCGGCCGCTCCAGCCTGCACGAAGATTCCGGCGGCGCCTGGCTGAGCTTCTACTCGATCAGCCCCTACAACGCCTACAACCGCTTCGTGGTGGATTCGGTGCTAGCCGGCTGGCTCAGCTACCTGAGCCACGTCGCCGGCCAGTCCGTACGTGCGCAGAAGGTGGAAATCGAATACCCAGCGCCCGAGTACGCTGCGCGCTACGAGGAGTTCTTTGGCTGCCCGGTGGAGTTTTCCGCCGGCGCCAACCGGCTACGCCTCGACCAGCCGACGCTGGCACTGGGCAACCGCGAGCATTGCCCGAGCACCTGGCGGCAAATGCTGGAAATCTGCGAGAAGGAGCTCGACCAGCTGACCCGCACACGCACCCTTCGCGAACGCGTGGTGCAACTGCTGGGGCCGCTGCTGAATGGCCGCGAGCCGGACCTGGAGGAAGTCGCCGCGCGACTCAAGCTGCCGACCTGGACATTGCGTCGCAAGTTGGCCGAAGAGGGCACGCAGTTCCGCACCCTGCTCAACGAGACTCGCCGCGACCTGGCGATGATTTACATCCGCGACACCGACCTGGCCTTCGGCGAGATCGCCTACCTGCTTGGCTTCGCTTCGGCCGAGGCTTTCCAGCGCGCCTTCAAGCGCTGGAGCGGACTGCCGCCGGGCGAGTACCGGCGCTCCCAGCGCCAGGGCGCCTGATCACATCTCGGTGGCGTCGTCGGCCGGCTCCGGCGCATCCGCTTCGGCGCGGTGTTCTTCGAGCAGTTCTTCCTGATAGTCGTCCATTTCCGATTCTCCTGACCGTTTGATCCGGTTTTAGCAGAGCATCGGCTAAAAGCCTAGACAGCTTCGGTAACGATCATGTGACAGGAAGACGCACTCTCCCGCAGGCAAGACGAAAGGATTTTTCCGGGGCCAATGAAAAAGCCCCCAGGTATTTCTACCTGAGGGCTTCGAATATGGCGCAGCGGACGGGACTCGAACCCGCGACCCCCGGCGTGACAGGCCGGTATTCTAACCGACTGAACTACCGCTGCGCGTCGGCTGGACATGACGTCCAAAGGGTGTTGCAGCCTTCCAACTTCCTGTTGCCACGGAGCTTTCACTCAACGTTGCTTGAGTTCGGGGCAGTGAACTCCAGGAGGGGGAAGATGGCGCAGCGGACGGGACTCGAACCCGCGACCCCCGGCGTGACAGGCCGGTATTCTAACCGACTGAACTACCGCTGCGCGTAACTTGCGAGATTGGTGGGTGATGACGGGATCGAACCGCCGACCCTCTGCTTGTAAGGCAGATGCTCTCCCAGCTGAGCTAATCACCCTTCGTCTCGAAGTGGGGCGCATTCTACCGACGGCAGATCCTAAGTCAATGCCATGATTGAATTTTTTTTGAAAAAACTGCGATTGGCGATTTTTCCACCAAAGCAAAAGCAGCGCAGCGGAAAAGAAAAAGGGCGACCCTTGGGCCGCCCTCCTTCACCATCACCTCGACCTCAGTCGAGGTAGATCATCTTGCGTGTCATGCCGCCGTCGACGACGAACTCCTGCCCGGTGACGAAGCCGGCGTTCTCGCCCAACAACCAGGACACCAGCGAGGCTACATCCTCCACAGTGCCAACGCGCCCGACCGGATGCTGGTCGTGATCCAGCTCGGTGAGCGGCACAGCTGCGCGCTCGCTCGGGTCGCGTGCGTCGATCCAGCCCGGGCTGACCGCGTTGACGCGAATCTCCGGACCAAGGCTCACGGCCAATGCGTGGGTCAGTGCCAATAGACCACCCTTGCTCGCCGCGTAGGCCTCCGAACTGCGTTCGGACTGGTGCGCACGAGTCGAGGCGATATTGACGATGCTGCCCTGGTGCGCGCGCAGATACGGCGCACAGTGCTTGGCCAGCAACATGGGCCCGCTGAGGTTGACCGCCAGGGTGCGGTTCCACTCGTTCAGCGTGAGGCTTTCCAGCGGCGTTACGCCCGGGCGCGCGATGGCGGCATTGCAGACCACCGCGTCGAGCCGGCCGAACTGGCCGAGCACTTCCGCCACGGCCTGCGCCACCTGGCTTTCCTGGGATACGTCGAGGCCAATGAACCAGGCCTTGTCGCCCAGGGCCTCGGCAACCTTCGAGCCGCGTTCGCGGTCCTGGTCGACCAGCACCACCTGCCAGCCCTCGGCGATCAGCCAGGCGCAGATGCCCAGGCCGATGCCCCGCGCTGCGCCGGTTACCAGCGCGACCTTGCCGTTGCCAATGATGGTTGCGAGATCGCTCACAGTGCCGCCAGGCCTCGTGCCAGGTCCTTCTTGATGTCTTCCAGGTCTTCCAGACCGACCGCGACGCGGATCAGGTTGTCGCGGATGCCGGCGTTCGAACGCTCCTGCGGCGACAGGCGGCCGTGGGAGGTGGTCGCCGGGTGGGCGATGGTGGTCTTGGTGTCACCCAGGTTGGTGGTGATGGAGATCATCCGGGTGGCATCGATGAAGCGCCAGGCTGCGGCCTTGTCGCCCTTCACCTCGAAGCTGACTACCGCGCCGAAGCCCTTCTGCTGCCGCTTGGCCAGCTCGTGCTGCGGGTGGCTGGCGAGGCCCGAGTAGTAGACATGCTCGATGCCCGCCTGCTGCTCCAGCCACTCGGCCACCGCCTGGGCGCTGGCGCAATGCGCCTGCATGCGCACGCGCAGGGTTTCCAAGCCCTTGAGGAATATCCAGGCATTGAACGGGCTGAGGGTCGGGCCGGCCGTGCGGAGGAAGCCGACAACGCCTTCCATCAGCTTGCGGCTGCCAGCAACCACGCCGCCCATGGTGCGCCCCTGGCCGTCGATGTACTTGGTCGCCGAGTGGATCACCACGTCCGCACCGAGCTTCAGCGGCTGCTGCAGCGCCGGGGTGCAGAAGCAGTTGTCCACAGCCAGCAGAGCGCCCTTGGCGTGGGCGATTTCGGCCAGCGCGGCGATGTCCACCAGCTCGGCCAGCGGGTTGGACGGCGACTCGACGAAGAGCAGCTTGGTGTTGGGCTTGATCGCCGCTTCCCAGGCCTTGAGGTCGCTCAGCGGCGGGTAATCGACTTCCACGCCGAAGCGCTTGAAGTACTTCTCGAACAGGCTGATGGTCGAGCCGAACACGCTGCGCGAGACCAGCACGTGGTCGCCGGCGCTGCAATGGGTCATCACCAGCGAGAGGATGGCCGACATGCCGGTGGAAGTGGCGACCGCCTGCTCGGCGCCTTCAAGGGCGGCGATGCGCTCCTCGAAGGTGCGAACGGTCGGGTTGGTGTAGCGCGAGTAGACGTTGCCCGGCACTTCGCCGGCGAAACGCGCGGCGGCGTCGGCGGCGCTGCGGAACACATAGCTGGAGGTAGGGAACAGGGCTTCGCCGTGTTCCCCTTCCGGAGTGCGCTGCTGCCCGGCGCGTACCGCCAGGGTGTCGAAGGCTGCATCGTCCAGGTCGCTATCGAGGCGACCGGCTTCCCATTCCCTTGCCATGCCCTGGCCTCCCTCAGTCGTTGTACAGGTCGATGATGGCGCTGACCGCCTGAGCCTTGACCTTGCTGGCGTCGTTGCGCGCCTGCTCGATCTTGTTCAGGTAGGCCTCGTTGACGTCACCGGTCACGTAGTTGCCGTCGAACACCGCGCAGTCGAAGTGCTCGATCTTGATCTTGCCGCCGCCGACCGCATCGATCAGGTCCGGCAGGTCCTGGTAGCCCAGCCAGTCGGTGCCGAGCAGCTCGGCGACTTCCTCGGTGCTGCGATCATGGGCGATCAGTTCGTGGGCGCTCGGCATGTCGATGCCGTAGACGTTGGGGTAGCGCACCGCCGGGGCGGCGGAGCAGAAGTAGACCTTCTTCGCGCCGGCCTCGCGGGCCATCTGGATGATCTGCTTGCTGGTGGTGCCGCGGACGATGGAGTCGTCGACCAGCATCACGTTCTTGCCGCGGAATTCCAGCTCGATGGCGTTGAGCTTCTGGCGCACGGATTTCTTGCGCGCGGCCTGGCCCGGCATGATGAAGGTCCGGCCGATGTAGCGGTTCTTCACGAAGCCTTCGCGGAACTTCACGCCCAGGCGGTTGGCCAGTTCCAGCGCGGAGGTGCGGCTGGTGTCCGGAATCGGAATGACCACGTCGATGTCGTGGTCCGGACGCTCGCGGAGGATCTTCTCGGCCAGCTTCTCGCCCATGCGCAGGCGCGCCTTGTAGACCGAGATGCCATCCATGATCGAATCCGGACGGGCCAGGTAGACGTGCTCGAAGATGCACGGCGCGTATTTCGGGTTGGCCGCGCACTGGCGGGTGAACAGCTTGCCTTCCTCGGTGATGTACACCGCTTCGCCCGGAGCCAGGTCGCGGATCAGGGTGAAGCCGAGGACGTCCAGGGCCACGCTTTCCGAGGCGATCATGTACTCGACGCCGTTCTCGGTGTGGCGCTGGCCGTAGACGATCGGGCGGATCGCGTTCGGATCGCGGAAACCGACGATGCCGTAACCGGTGATCATCGCCACCACGGCGTAGCCGCCGACGCAGCGGGCGTGCACGCCGGCAACGGCGGCGAAGACGTCTTCCTCGGTGGGCTGCAGCTTGTTACGCACCGCCAGCTCGTGGGCGAAGACGTTCAGCAGCACTTCCGAGTCGGAGTTGGTGTTGACGTGGCGCAGGTCGGACTCGTAGATCTCGCGCGACAGCTGCTCGACGTTGGTCAGGTTGCCGTTGTGCGCCAGGGTGATGCCGTAGGGCGAGTTGACGTAGAACGGCTGGGCCTCGGCCGAGCTGGAGCTGCCAGCGGTCGGGTAGCGCACATGGCCGATGCCGACCTTGCCTACCAGGCGCTGCATGTGACGCTGCTGGAAGACGTCACGGACCAGGCCGTTGTCCTTGCGCAGGTACAGCCGGTCATCCTGACAGGTAACGATGCCGGCAGCGTCCTGGCCGCGATGCTGGAGAACGGTGAGTGCGTCGTACAACGACTGATTGACGTTCGACTTGCCCACGATACCGACGATGCCACACATGCGACGCAACCCCTAGTTGGTGTTTCAGGCTAAACAGACCGACGCAGCGGGCGTGCACGCCGGCAACGGCGGCGAAGACGGCTTTCTCGGTGGGCTGCAGCTTGTTACGCACCGCCAGCTCGTGGGCGAAGACGTTCAGCAGCACTTCCGAGTCGGAGTTGGTGTTGACGTGGCGCAGGTCGGACTCGTAGATCTCGCGCGACAGCTGCTCGACGTTGGTCAGGTTGCCGTTGTGCGCCAGGGTGATGCCGTAGGGCGAGTTGACGTAGAACGGCTGGGCCTCGGCCGAGCTGGAGCTGCCAGCGGTCGGGTAGCGCACATGGCCGATGCCGACCTTGCCTACCAGGCGCTGCATGTGACGCTGCTGGAAGACGTCACGGACCAGGCCGTTGTCCTTGCGCAGGTACAGCCGGTCATCCTGACAGGTAACGATGCCGGCAGCGTCCTGGCCGCGATGCTGGAGAACGGTGAGTGCGTCGTACAACGACTGATTGACGTTCGACTTGCCCACGATACCGACGATGCCACACATGCGACGCAACCCCTAGTTGGTGTTTCAGGCTAAACAGAATTCCGTTGTTGCCGGACCCGCGGGACCGGCTCCGGGCGGCGACCTCGCCGCCCACCCCTGCCATCACTGGCCGGGGATCAAGCTCCCCATGCCGACGGGCGGGGCCAGATGACCACTGGCGAACCATTGCCCGGCGAATTTGAGAACGATGTTCTTCGACCAGTCGGCCACCAGCAGGAAATGCGGCAGCAACACCGACTGCTGCCACCATGGGTCCTGCTGGACAGGCGCGAGGCTCAGCAGACCGACCAGCAGCACCACCAGCAACACGCCACGGGCGCCGCCGAAGGCCATGCCGAGCACCCGATCGGTGCCGGACATGCCGGTGACCCGGACCAGTTCGCTGATGAGGTAATTGACCAGCGCCCCCAGCATCAGAGTGGCGAGGAACAGCAGCGCGCACGCCGCGATCACGCGGCCCGACGGCAGTTGGATGTAGGGAGCCAGGTGTTCGGCGAGCGCACCGCCGAACATCCACGCGACCGCGCCCGCGACAATCCAGGTGAGCAGGGACAGGGCTTCCTTGACGAAGCCTCGGCTCAGACTGATCAGGCTGGAAACGACGATGATGCCGATCATCGTCCAATCGACCCAGGTAAATGCCACGTTGCGGCCCAGAAACGAAAAAGGCCCCGCATTTTAGCAGAGCCCTAGGGTTTAGCGGAGCCCCCGATGCAACGGGAGCCATTTATCGGTGATCAGCCGCGCTCCGGCTGGAAGCGCACCACGAATCCATTGAGTTTCTGCTGCTTGCTCAACTGCTCTTTCAGGCGATCCGCCTCGGCGCGCTCGACCAACGGACCGACGAACACCCGGTTCATGCCGTCGGCGCTGCGCACGTAGGCGTTGTAGCCCTGGCTGCGCAAGGTTTTCTGCAATTCTTCGGCGCGCGCGCGATTGGACAGGCTGGCCAGTTGCACCGACCAGCTCACCGGCAGGTTGTCGCCATCCAGGTGCTGAGCCGGGGCCGGCGCAGCTGCCTGCTGCTGGACCGGCGCCGCCGGGCGCGGTGCCGGAGCGACCTGTTGCGGCGCAGGCGCCTGCGGCAAGGTGGCGATAGGTGCGCTGGGCTGAGCGACGGGCGCGCTGGGCACCGGCAAGGCGGCTTGGGCCGGCGCCTGCTCGGTGGCCGGAGCCTGCGGCTGGGCCGCTTCGGCATCGACGGCCTGGGGTTCGGGAACCGCGGTCGGCTGGACGGCCACCGCCGGCATTTCCGGCGCCTTGGGCATGCTCGGGGCGTCGACCACCACCTGGCGCATCTCGTCCTGGCGGCTGAACAGCATCGGCAGGAAGATCACCGCCAGCGCCAGCAACACCAGCGCACCGACGATCCGCTGCTTGAGCCCCTTATCCAGCATTGCCATTGCCACTCCCCCTTTCTTGACTACTTATCAGGCCTGGTCGTCCAACCAGCCCAGGGCATCCGCCACGCTGTAGAAGGAACCGAATACCAGGATTTCGTCATCCGCCGTTGCCTTGGCGCATTGCACCTCGAGCGCGGCTGCGATGTCGGCATGCACACTGACCTGCGCCCCCCGCGCAGACAATGCCGATTGCAGCTCCTCTGCCGGCCGCGAACGCGGCGTCGGCAAGGGCGCGACCGCCCAATCCTGCACCAAGCCGAGCAAGGGTTCCAGCACTCCGCCCAGATCCTTGTCCGCCAGCAGGCCGAAAACCGCCAGGCGCCGACCGCTGAGCGGCCGCGTGGCCAGTCGGCGCGCGAGGTATTCGGCAGCATGCGGGTTGTGGCCGACATCCAGCAGAAGATGACGCGGCTCACCCTTCCAGTTCGCCACGCGACTATCCAGACGCCCGGTCACGCGAGTACGCAGCAGCGCAGCCAGCAACCGCTCGGGTTGCCACGGCAGTTCAAGCAAGGCGTAGACCTGCAGGGCCAGCGCGGCGTTTTCCATGGGCAGGTCGAGCAGGCTCAGGTGATGCAGGCGTAGCGGCGTGCGATCAGCGCCGCGGCCGTGCCAATGCCAGTCGTGCTCGCCAATCGCCAGGTCGAAATCGCGACCGCGCAGCAGCAGCGGCGCACCCAGGGCGCGAGCCTGATCCAGCAGGGGTTGCGGCGGCTCAAGATCACCGCACACGGCAGGCTTGCCGGCGCGGAAGATGCCCGCCTTCTCGAAGGCCACGCTTTCACGGGTATCGCCCAGCCATTCGGCATGGTCGACGCCAATGCTGGTGACCACCGCGACATCGGCATCGATCAGATTGACTGCATCGAGTCGGCCGCCGAGGCCCACTTCCAGAACCACCGCGTCCAGCGCAGCGCGCTCGAACAGCCAGAAGGCCGCAAGGGTGCCCATCTCGAAGTAGGTCAGGGAGATTTCGCCACGCGCAGCCTCGACGGCCGCGAAGGCTTCACAGAGCGCCTCATCGGAAGCCTCGCGACCCTCGATCTGCACGCGTTCGTTGTAACGCAGCAGGTGCGGCGAGCTGTAGACGCCGACCTTCAAGCCCTGGTCGCCGAGCAGTTCGGCGAGGAAGGCACAGGTAGAACCCTTGCCGTTGGTGCCGGTGACCGTGATCACCCGCGGCGCAGGGCGTCCCAGGCCGAGGCGGACAGCCACCTCGCGGGAGCGCTCCAGCCCCATGTCGATTGCGCTGGGGTGGAGCTGTTCGAGGTAGCCGAGCCAGTCGGCGAGGGAACGCTGACTCATCCTGCGAGGGCGGCGCTGGGGGTGTTGGTGAACTTGGCCAGCAGACTGGCCAGGCGCGAACGCATTTCCGAGCGGTGCACGATCATGTCGATGGCACCGTGGGCCAGCAGGAACTCGCTGCGCTGGAAGCCTTCCGGCAGCTTCTCGCGCACGGTCTGCTCGATCACGCGCGGACCGGCGAAGCCGACCAGCGCCTTGGGCTCGCCGACGATGACGTCACCCAGCATCGCCAGGCTGGCAGAAACACCACCGTAAACCGGGTCGGTCAGCACGGAGATGAAGGGAATGCCTTCCTCGCGCAGACGTGCCAGCGCCGCGGAAGTCTTGGCCATCTGCATCAGCGAGATCAGCGCTTCCTGCATGCGCGCACCGCCCGAGGCGGAGAAGCAGATCATCGGGCAACGCTTTTCCAGGGCGACGTTGGCCGCACGTACGAAGCGCTCGCCAACGATGGAACCCATGGAGCCCCCCATGAAGGAGAACTCGAAGGCGCACGCCACGACAGGCATACCCTGCAGCTTGCCGCTCATGGAGATCAGCGCGTCTTTCTCGCCGGTGTCCTTCTGCGCGGAGACCAGGCGATCCTTGTACTTCTTGGTGTCACGGAACTTCAGGCGATCCACCGGCTCGAGGTCGGCGCCGAGCTCTTCGCGGCCTTCGGCATCGAGGAAGATGTCCAGCCGGGTGCGCGCACCGATACGCATGTGGTGGTCGCACTTGGGGCAGACGTCCAGGGTCTTCTCCAGCTCCGGGCGATACAGCACCGCGTCGCAGGACGGGCACTTGTGCCACAGGCCTTCCGGAACCGAGCTCTTCTTAGCCTCGGAACGCATGATGGAGGGGATCAGCTTGTCTACCAACCAGTTGCTCATGCTCTGTTCTCCAATACGGGGACAGTGCGCTTAGCGGCCTGTTGCCTCGCGCTTGTCCGTGAGCAGAAAAAATCACTTTTGGAACCGCGGCCAGGCCACGGTGCCTCGAAATCTCGGCGCGCCCTGGGCTGCGCCTCGCCAAACCGGCCCTCGGGCCGTCGCTGCCATGCAGCGGCTCGCTAGTGGACGGCGCCCGGCCGCCCGCCGTCACATGTCTCAGCGTTCGCTGTCGGCCAGGCGGCATTGCTGGATGAACGCGCGAATCTTCGCGGCATCCTTGATGCCCTTGCTCGCCTCCACCCCGCCGCTGACATCCACCGCATAGGGACGTACTTGGCGAATGGCGTCGGCAACGTTCTCCGCAGTCAGCCCCCCCGCCAATACCAGCGGTCGCGGCATCTGCTCGGGAATCAGGGACCAGTCGAAAGCCGCGCCGGTTCCACCGGGAACGCCTTCGACATAGGTGTCCAGGAGGATACCGGAGGCACCTGGATACTCGGCCGCCTTCGCCGCGATGTCGTCGCCAGCCTTGACCCGCAACGCCTTCAGGTACGGCTTGTGGTAGCCCGAGCAATCGGCGGCGCTCTCGTCGCCGTGGAACTGCAGCATGTCCAGCGGCACGGCATCGAGGATCTCGCCCAGTTCGCAGCGGCTGGCGTTGACGAACAATCCCACGCTGCTGACGAACGGCGGCAACGCAGCCAGAATCTGCCGCGCCTGCTGCACGCTGACCGCGCGCGGGCTCTTCGGGTAGAACACCAGACCGATGGCGTCGGCACCGGCCTCGGCCGCCGCAAGTGCGTCTTCGACCCGGGTAATGCCACAGATTTTGATGCGAACAGCGGTCAAGATGCAGGATCCTTGCAGAAATCAATCAAACGATGGTAGCAAAAGCCCCCAGCCTCGTCAGCCGAGGGTATCGGGCAAAGATGAAAGGAAATGCGGCCCCAGGTAACGCTCCGGCAAATCGAATTCCTCGGGGTATTCCACGCGCACCAGATAGAGCCCGAACGGGTGCGCGGTGACGCCGCCGGCGCGCCGATCGCGCGCTTCCAACACCTCGCTCACCCATTCCGGCGAGCGCTCACCCGCCCCGACCGTCATCAGCACGCCGGCGAAATTGCGCACCATGTGATGCAGGAAGGCGTTGGCGCGAACATCCAGCACGATGAAGCGACCGTGCTCGAGGACCTGCAGGTGATGGACAGTCTTCACCGGTGACTTGGCCTGGCACTGCACCGCGCGGAAGGAGGTGAAGTCGTGGGTGCCGACCAGCGCCGTTGCAGCCTCGCGCATGCGCTCGATATCCAGCGGGCGGTGATTCCAGGTGACTTCCTCGGCCATGTGCGCCGGGCGGATCGGGTCGTTGTAGATGACGTAGCGATAACGCCGGGCCATGGCAGAGAAGCGCGCGTGGAAATGCGCCGGCATGACCTTCGCCCAGGTGACGCTGATATCGGCCGGCAGGTTGGCGTTGCCGCCCATCACCCAGGCCTTCAGGGGCCGCTCTACACGTGTGTCGAAATGCACGACCTGACCACTGCCATGCACCGAAGCATCGGTACGTCCTGCGCACATCACGCTGACGGGCTCGGCCGCCACCTCGGACAGCGCCTTCTCCAGAGAAGCCTGGACCGAAGGCACGCCGCTCTCCTGGCGCTGCCAGCCACGGTAGCGCGCGCCTTTGTACTCGATGCCCAGGGCGATTCTGCTGACATCCGCGGCAGCTACTTCGCCCACCGCGCTCTCGAATTCGTTCAAGACCACCATCCATCCGCCTTGCGGAAAAATCAGCCGGCTATTTTGCCTGGATTGAAGGCCCGCCGCGATCCTCAGCGCTGGCGCCAGCGCGGCACCGCCATGCGCAGGATCTTCAGGCAGAACGCCAGCGAACCCAGGCCGACCAGCAACGCCAGGCCGCGGCGCTCGACGGCGAGTTGCTCGTCCAGACAAGCCTGTAGCTCGACCAGGCTCAGGCCTAGCAGCGCCAGCACGAACAAGGCACCGGCGACATAGACCTTGATGATCAGCAACAACCAGAACCCACGCAGACGCCGCCTCGGCGCCGCAACCAGAGGTTCGACTCCCACCCCTTCCAACCTGCCCCTCCCTGGGAAACCCCGCTTGCAACAGACAACGCTGCGCACCTCGGATGCGCAGGCGCTCACCCTAGCGACAACTTCGGCGCTGACCAATGCAGGCGTGCCGCGTGGGGACGAACGGCGCCGGCGCCAGAAATGACAATGGCAGCCCTAGGGCTGCCATTGTGCTTGCCGCACGCGCCTCAGACGAGGCTTTCGAGCAGCTGGCGAGCTTCCTGCTGTTGCTGGTCGCTGCCCTCGCTGAGCACCTCGTCGAGGATGTCGCGAGCACCTTCGGTGTCGCCCATGTCGATGTAGGCGCGCGCCAGATCGAGCTTGGTCGCCGCCTCATCGGCGCCGGAGAGGAAGTCGAACTCGTCGTCCGCCTCACCCTCGTCCAGCGACGAAGCCTCGTCGCTCGCCGCTTCGGCGAACAGCGGCGCGGCGGCGCTTTCCGGCTCTTGCAGATTGCCCGCGAGCTTATCCAGCTCGGCGTTCACTTCGTCCAGCTGAGCGGCGAAGCTGTCGCTGGACGGCACGGCGACAGGCGCCTCGTCCGGCAGGGACAGGTCGAAGTCATCCGCCAGCGTTTCCGCAGCGGGCGCAGCGTCTTCGGACAGATCGAAGGAGAAGTCATCAGCCGACGCGGCCGACAGCTCGCTTCCCTTTTCGCTCAGGTCGAGCAGGAAGTCCTCATCCTTGTCGAGCGCGGGCGTTTCTGCAGCCGGCAGGTCGAAGGCGAACTCGTCCAGGCTGCTGACTGCAGGCGCGCTTTCGGCCTTGGCCAGGTCGGCGTCCAGATCCAGGTCGAAGGCGAAATCATCGCTCGCCTTCGCAGGCTGCACAGCTTCGTCCAGCTTCAGGTCGGCATCCAGGTCGAAGTCTTCCAGCGACAGTTCGTCAGCCTTGGCTTCGGCGGCCGCCACCGGAGCAGCAGGAATTTCGTCACCCAGATGCAGATCATCCAGACCGAGGTCGAAGGCTTCATCCAGGTCGGAAGCAGCGGCCGGCGCAGGCTCGGCAGCGGCGACCGGCTCATGGTCGAGACCGATATCGTCGAGGTTGAAGTCGTCCAGCTCGTCCGACATGGCTGCAGCACCGGCAGCCGCCAGGCCCAGGCCACCGGCGACGGCGGCCACGGTCGCCATGCTCGGGTAACGGGACTTCAGCTGCTCGACTTGCGGCTCGGCGCCGCCGATTTCACGCAGCTCTTTCTCTTGGCGAGCAAAGCCGTCGCGATCACCGATTTCGGCATAGACCTCCATCAGTTTCAGGCGCAGGTCGTTGCGCTGCGGCTCGTCGTAGATCGCACCCTGCAGCAGCTCTGCTGCCTGGTTGAAACGACCGTAGGCGATATAGATATCGGCCTCGCCCAGCGGATCGCTGGTCTGCGCAGCCACTTTTTCCGGCGCGGCAGCAGCGGTCGGCGCGGAGACGCTTTCTTCGTCGGCCAGGCTCAGGCTGTCGAATTCGCCAGCAGACACGTCCAGCGGCTGCTCGTCGAACGACGGTTCGGCAGCGAACTGCTCGGCAGCGGCACTCTCCTTCTGTGCCGCGCGGCGGCGCATCAGCAGGAGAACCACCAGCAGCGCCAGGATCAAGCTGCCGCCGACGGCGGCCAGCAGGGTCGGGTTGGCCAGCAGTTGCTCGATCAGGCCCGGTTCGCTTTCGACCGGCGCTGGCTTGACCGCGGGCTTGGGCGCCGCCGGCTTGACCTCGGCAGGCTTGGCTTCGGCGGGCTTCGCAGCTTCAGGCTGAGCAGCAGGAGCCGGCGCGGCGGCAGAAGCCGGTGCAGATGGTTGAGCAGCAGGCGCGGTTGCAGCCGGGGTGCCCGGTGCGGCGGCCGGCGCTTGGCCATTAGCCGGAGTGCCCGGCGGAGCAGCCAGTTCGCCTTGCAGGCGGGCGAGTTGCGCATCCTTCAGCTCGATCAGTTTCTGCAGCTTGTCCAGCTGGCTCTGCAGGTCGGTCATGCGGCCCTGCAGGTCGTCGTTCTCGCGACGGGTGCTGTCCAGGCTCTCCTGGGTCACCGCGAGCTTCTCGGAGAGCGCCTTGCCGTCCTTCGCCCCCTTGTCGCCGCCTTTGCCCTTGCCGGATTGACCGGAAACCAGGCGCAGATTGTCCTTTTCCTCGACCTGCGCCGGCGCAGCGCCAGCATTGGCGCGCTGGGTGGCATCCAGCTGACGGCTGCCGGCAGGCAGGCTGCGCCCTTCACGCCAGGCGGCGCGCTGCTGATGAACCTGGTCGTCGGCTTGCGCCGCAGTACGGCTGCGAACCTGCTCTGCGTCGGGCAGGCGCAGGACCTGGCCGCTCTTCAGGCGATTGATATTGCCGCCAATGAAGGCATCCGGGTTCATATCCTGGATTGCCAGCATGGTCTGGTTCACCGTGACGCTGCCGTCAGGACGCGCGCGGGAGGCGATTTCCCAAAGCGTGTCGCGGGAACCGGTGCGGTACTCGTTGCCTTCCAGGCGACGCTGCGGCGCAGCAACCGGAGCGGCTTCGACGGAGCGGGGCGCGGCGGGCGCTACCGGCTGGCGAGCGATCGGCGCCGGGGTCGCAATCGGCGCGCGCGGTGCGGCGGCTTCAGCCACTTGCGGGGAATACAGCGGCGGATCGAGCAGCACGGTGTACTCGCGAAGCACACGGCCGTTCGGCCAGAGCACTTCGACGAGGAAATTCAGGTAGGGCTCCTGCACCGCCTTGTCGGAGGTCACGTGAATGACGCTCTTGCCGTTGGGCTGGACCACGGCGGTGAACTTGAGTCCGGTGAGGAAGTAACTGCGGTCGACCCCGGACTTGTTGAAGTCCTCCGGCGAAGCCAGCTTGGGAATGATCTCGCCTGCGGACAGGTCGCGAATGTCCGACAGGTCGATATCGGCGTTCAAGGGCTGGTTGAGAGCCGAGTGAAGGTGAATCTCCCCCAACCCGAGCGCATGAGCCATGCCCGTGGTCAACGCCGAAGCGGCCGCGATTGCCTGCACCAGTTTACGAAGCCGGACCATATATTAATCCCTTGTTTTAATAGCTTTTTCTGGATTTTCGCGATCTGAATCAGGTAGCTGCTGCCCGTAATTCCCAGCATCAAAACACTGGGAGTTCCCCCGATCAGCCGCCCATCAAGCCAGTTCTATCAAGCTAGAATACTTCTTCAAATATTCGGTAAGTATCTTTTACAGATAGTGTTTTATCAATAATGCGCCCAGCTTCACAGCATTGAGCCCGAAACCTTTTCGCACATTATCAGAAGCAATCCACAAATTAAGCTCGCAGGGATCGAGGAATCCGCTACGGACACGACCGACCTTGATCTCGTCCTGCCCCAGCGCATCGCCGATCACCGTCGGATAATCGTCCTCGATCAGCTCGATGCCATCAGCCGCATCGAGGGCCTGGCGCACTGCCGCCAGATCGACCGGTTCGGCCGTACGCAGGCTCAGACTCAGCGCATCGCCGAAGAACACCGGCGCCAGCAGGCAGCTCACCTGCAGCTGGCCGGAGAGGCCCGGGAACAGCTCGACCAGCTCGTCATGGATGCGTCGCTCGATGGCGCTATGGCCGCAGGCATCCACGCTGCCGACCTGGCCCAGCATATTGAAGGCATATTGCCGATCGACGAGACGCGGCTCCAGCGGACGCGCGTTCAGCAGCTCGGCGGTCTGCCGCGCCAGCTCCTGCACACCTTCACGCCCCAGTTGGGACGCCGACAGGCAAGCAGTCAGGGAAAGGCTGCGCAGCTCAACACACGACGCCAGCGCGACCAGCACTTCGCCGACCTCAGCCGCCGCAGCAGCGGGAGCGCGCAGCAGAACCGGCAGTTGCGCGAGTTCGGCACTCTCGGCGTTCAACACCGGCAGCACCAGCGAACCTTCACCGCTGCCGCTCAGGTCGATCACGCTGCAACCCGACGCCAGCGCGCGCGGCGCGTATTCGGCGACTACTTCGGCGGTGGTTGCGAAAAACGCCAGCTTGACCTTGGCAAAATCGAAAGCGGCCAGGTCGCGCACCCGAAGGTTGCGGCCGCGGAACGGCATCGACTTGCCGGCGGATTCGCCACTGGCCAGCAGATGAATGTCGGCGGCCGGAAAATCTCCCTCGTCCAGCAATTCGACCAAGGCTTCGCCAACCAGACCGGTGGCCCCTACTACGGCAATGTCGACGGACATCGAAAATCCCATGCGCTAGATGGACAACAAGCGCAGCACTTTAATGCGCCCTTCCCCGTCCAGGCAATCGGACGCGAGACTTAACATCGCCGCGGCCGTGGCTATTGCTGCGTCACTTGCTTGGGATCAGTCGGAACCGCGCTCACGGCGACCGGCTCGGCCTTCGCTGCCGGCGCGCTTGCGGCCTGCCGACTACGCTCGGCCAGGCGCGCCACCAGCTCCGCCATTTGCGCGTCCTTGAGCGTCACCAGCTGGTTCAGCTTGTCCACCTGCCCCTGCATGTCGGCGATACGGCTTTTCAGCTCATCACCCTGGCGACGCGCGCTATCAATTCCCTCCTGGGCCAACGCCAGGTGCTCGGCAGTGGCTGCATCAGGTGCCTTGGACGAAGCCTTTGCCTGACCGGAGACCAGGTGCAGGCTGTCGCCTTTTGCAGCGACGGCGGGTGCGGCGGCGGGAACGCTTTTGCGCGCCGCATTCAATTGCGGCTTCCGCTCGCGGTGAGACGCGGCGCGAGACTGCGCTTTGCCGGCCTGGCGCGACACGGTTGGCTGACGTATCACGGCTGAGGAGGCGCTGCCCTGCGGAACATCGAGAGCCGGGCCACTGCTGACGGCAGTCGATATAGGCATCGTCGGCGCAGCCGACGTCGCGACGTAGCTTGGCGGGGCCAGCAGCAAGGGGTACTCGCGCAGCACCTGCCCCTGCGGCCAAGCCACCTGCACCAGGAAATCCAGATACGGCTCGCGCATCGGCCTGGAGGATTTCACGCGGATCACCCCACGACCATTGCGACCGACCTCGGCACTGAAGCTCAGGCCAGTCGCGACGACGCTACGATCCAGACCAAGCCGATCGAACGCCTGCTGTGGCGCCAATGCCACCTTGATCTCGTCAGCGGACAGGTCGCCCAGGCTGCGCAGTTCGATCTGCGCGTCTAGCGACTGACCGAGCGCGGTGCGCGAAGAAATCTCGCCCAGCTCGAGGGCGCCGGCACTGGCCGGGAAGAAGGCCGCCGCGATGGCGCCGGCCAGAACGAAGTGCGAAAAGCGGAACATCCCCATCCCCTGCTGTCGATGACTCCTTCCGGCGACCCCAGCTCGCCGGCCCAGCCCACCAGGGCCGGGGCTGCGAGGATAGCTACAGGCCCGCATCGGCCAGGCCGCGCTCCGTCACAGAAAGCGCGTGCGGCGACGGCGAGTTCTCCGTTCTGTCGAGTGATCGACCTTTTCGACTTGCACAAAGCAAGACGGCCGGCACAGGGCCGGCGTCTTCGAGGGTGTCGCTATCAGCGCTCCAGGAGGATGCGCAGCATGCGCCGCAGCGGCTCGGCCGCACCCCACAGCAGCTGGTCGCCGACGGTGAAGGCACCGAGGTACTGCGAGCCCATGTTCAGCTTGCGCAGACGGCCGACCGGCACGCTCAGGGTGCCGGTGACGGCAGCCGGGGTCAGTTCGCGCATGCTGATCTCGCGCTGGTTGGGGATCAGCTTGACCCAGGGGTTGTGCTGGCTGATCAGGCCTTCGATGTCGGCCATCGGCACGTCCTTGTTCAGCTTGATGGTCAGCGCCTGGCTGTGGCAGCGCATGGCGCCGATGCGCACGCAGATGCCGTCCACCGGGATCGGGCTCTTGAAGCGACCGAGGATCTTGTTGGTCTCGGCCTGGCCTTTCCACTCTTCGCGGCTCTGGCCGTTGGGCAGTTCCTTGTCGATCCAGGGGATCAGGCTGCCGGCCAGCGGCGCGCCGAAGTGCTCGGTCGGCAGGGCGTCGCTGCGGATGATCTCGGCGACCTTGCGGTCGATGTCGAGGATGGCGCTGGACGGGTTGGCCAGGTCATCGGCGACCGAAGCGTTGATCGCGCCCATCTGCTTGATCAGCTCGCGCATGTTCTGCGCGCCAGCGCCGGAGGCGGCCTGGTAGGTCATCGCGCTCATCCACTCGACGAGGCCGGCTTCGAACAGGCCGCCCAGGGCCATCAACATCAGGCTGACGGTGCAGTTGCCGCCGATGTAGTTCTTGGTGCCGGCATCCAGCGACTGGTCGATGACCTTGCGGTTCACCGGGTCGAGGACGATCACCGCGTCATCCTGCATGCGCAGGCTGGAGGCGGCGTCGATCCAGTAGCCCTGCCAGCCGGCTTCGCGCAGCTTGGGGAAGACTTCATTGGTGTAGTCGCCGCCCTGGCAGGTCAGGATGACGTCGAGGCTCTTCAGCTCTTCGATGCTGTAGGCGTCCTTCAGCGGGGCGATTTCCTTGCCAACGGACGGACCTTCGCCACCGACATTGGAGGTGGTGAAGAACACCGGCTCGATCAGGTCGAAGTCCCGCTCTTCCAGCATCCGCTGCATGAGCACCGAACCCACCATGCCACGCCAACCGATCAGACCTACACGCTTCATCGCAACTACACCTTCGAATAAGTAGTGGAACGCCGCTCCAGCCTGTCACTTGTATGGCCTGGAGCGGGCGAACCGGGGAGATTACAGATTCCGCAGCGCGGCGACTACCGCATCGCCCATTTCGCGGGTACCGACTTTCTTGCAGCCTTCGGACCAGATGTCGCCGGTGCGCAGGCCCTGGTCGAGGACCAGGCTGACCGCCTTCTCGATGGCGTCCGCGGCGGCGGTCTGGTTGAAGCTGTAACGCAGCATCATCGACACCGAGAGGATGGTCGCCAGCGGGTTGGCGATGCCCTGGCCGGCGATGTCCGGCGCCGAACCGTGGCACGGCTCGTACATGCCCTTGTTGTGCGCATCCAGCGAAGCGGACGGCAGCATGCCGATGGAGCCGGTGAGCATGGAAGCTTCATCCGACAGGATGTCGCCGAACATGTTGTCGGTGACCATCACGTCGAACTGCTTGGGCGCGCGGACCAGCTGCATGGCGGCGTTGTCGACGTACATGTGGCTCAGTTCGACGTCCGGGTAATCCTTGGCCACTTCCTCGACGATCTCACGCCACAGCTGGCTGGAAGCCAGGACGTTGGCCTTGTCCACCGAGCACAGCTTCTTGTTGCGCACGCGGGCCATGTCGAAGCCGACACGGGCGATGCGGCGGATTTCACTTTCGCTGTACGGCAGGGTGTCGTAGGACTGGCGCTCGCCGTTTTCCAGCTCGCGGGTGCCGCGCGGGGCACCGAAATAGATGCCGCCGGTCAGCTCGCGGACGATAAGGATGTCCAGGCCGGCGACGATCTCCGGCTTCAGGCTGGAGGCACCGGCCAGTTGCGGATAGAGGATGGCCGGACGCAGGTTGCCGAACAGGCCGAGCTGCGAACGGATTTTCAGCAGGCCGCGTTCCGGACGGATGTCGCGCTCGATCTTGTCCCACTTCGGACCGCCGACCGCGCCCAGCAGCACGGCGTCGGCCTTGCGCGCACGCTCCAGGGTCTCGTCGGCCAGCGGCACGCCGTGCTTGTCGATGGCAGCGCCGCCGATCACGTCGTGGGTCAGCTCGAAGCCGAGCTGGAACTTGTCGTTGGCCAGCTCCAGCACCTTGACCGCTTCGGCCATGATTTCCGGGCCGATGCCGTCGCCGGGGAGAACCAGAATCTGTTTGCTCATCACTTCATTCC
Organism: Pseudomonas knackmussii B13; assembly: GCF_000689415.1. Lineage (NCBI taxonomy): Bacteria > Pseudomonadati > Pseudomonadota > Gammaproteobacteria > Pseudomonadales > Pseudomonadaceae > Pseudomonas > Pseudomonas knackmussii. Next base: position 4,067,266 of record NZ_HG322950.1, read on the forward strand.
TTCGGAAATGGTCAAGGCCGCAGGCGCCTTGGGATCGCCTGCAGCCCTTTGCTTGTAGCGGTTATTTGGTAGCCCAGAGCACCAGCACGTCTGTGCTGAAGGAGCCCTCGGCGTCGATCTCGAAATATTCCCGCACCTCGTCACCTACGGAAAGCTGCAGGGCGCGAATGGCCTGGCGCATCACCTCGGGGGTGCGCATGCGCTCGACCCATGAAGTGAACTCCAGGCGCAGACGCTGGCGGCTGCATCCAGTGACTGCCAGCCCCGCTTCGCCGACCAGGCGCGTCCACTCGGACGGCGAATAGTCGCGCACGTGGCTGGTATCGCGCAGCACTTCCACCGCTTGCAGGTGCGTATCGAGCAGCGGCAAACCGGGCGCCGCCACGTCGATGAAGCAGACCACGCCGCACGGCTTCAGCACCCGGCGCACTTCGCGCAGCGCCTGGCCGACATCACGCCAGTGGTGCGCGGAATAGCGGCTGAAGACGAAATCGAATGCGCCGTCCTCGAAAGGCAGGCTCTCGGCGACGCCCTGTTCGGTGCGGATGTTGTCCAGGCCGCGCTCGGCGGCGGCCGAGGCCACCACGTCGAGCATCTGCTGGGAAAGATCGTATGCGACGACCTCACCGGCCAGCGAGGCGATCTGGAAGCTGACATGCCCCGCCCCACAACCCAGGTCCAGCACGCGCGCACCAGTGGTCGCCGACAGTCGCTCGCGCAGCTGGGCAAATTCCTCGCCCTGGGCATGTACGGCGCTGTTCAGGTAAGCGTTGGCCTGAGCGCCGAACTGGCGCTCGACCACGGCTTCGTGGTGACTCTGGGTCATGGCTTTCTCCGTTTGCGGGATGGCGCGACGCTTATCAGGCGTCGCGGAACAACCAGGGTTGGCGCTGTTTGTGGCCGACTTCGAAGTCGCGGATGGCATCAGCGGCTTGCAGGGTCAGGCCGATGTCGTCCAGGCCGTTGAGCAGGCAGTGCTTGCGGAAGGCGTCGACCTCGAAGCTGTACTGCTTGCCGTCCGGACGGGTCACGGTCTGCGCAGCGAGGTCGACGGTCAGCTGGTAACCCTCGTTGGCCTCGCACTGCTGGAACAGTTCGTCGACTTCCTCGTCTTTCAGGATGATCGGCAGCAGGCCGTTCTTGAAGCTGTTGTTGAAGAAGATGTCGGCGAAGCTCGGCGCGATCACGGTGCGGAAACCGTACTCGTCCAGCGCCCACGGAGCATGCTCGCGGGAAGAACCGCAGCCGAAGTTCTCGCGGGCCAGGAGCACGCTGGCGCCCTGGTAGCGAGGGAAGTTCAGGACGAAATCCTTGTTCACCGGACGCTTGGAGTTGTCCTGGTTCGGCTGGCCGACGTCCAGGTAGCGCCACTCGTCGAACAGGTTCGGACCGAAGCCGGTGCGCTTGATCGACTTGAGGAATTGCTTGGGAATGATCTGGTCGGTGTCGACGTTGGCGCGGTCGAGCGGCGCGACGAGACCGGTGTGCTGGGTAAAGGCTTTCATGTTCGGTCTCCTCAGGCCTGCAGCAATTCACGAACGTCGATGAAGCGACCGGTCACCGCGGCGGCGGCGGCCATCGCCGGGCTCACCAGGTGGGTACGACCACCGGCGCCCTGGCGGCCTTCGAAGTTGCGGTTGGAGGTCGACGCGCAGTGCTCGCCGCTCTCCAGGCGGTCCGGGTTCATCGCCAGGCACATGGAGCAGCCCGGTTCACGCCACTCGAAGCCGGCTTCGATGAAGATCTTGTCCAGGCCTTCCTTCTCGGCCTGCGCCTTGACCAGGCCCGAGCCCGGCACCACCAGCGCCTGCTTGACGGTGGCAGCGACCTTGCGGCCCTTGGCCACGGCGGCGGCGGCGCGCAGGTCTTCGATGCGCGAGTTGGTGCAGGAGCCGATGAATACGCGGTCCAGCTGGATATCGGTGATCGCCTGGTTGGCGTTCAAGCCCATGTACTTGAGCGCGCGGACGATGGAGTCGCGCTTGACCGGGTCGGCTTCGACGGCCGGGTCCGGCACGTTCTGGTCGACAGCCAGGACCATCTCCGGCGAAGTGCCCCAGCTGACCTGCGGCTTGATGTCCTCGGCACGCAGCTCGACGATGGTGTCGAAGTGCGCGTCGGCATCGGAAACCAGGTCCTTCCAGGCTTCGACGGCCTTGTCCCAGTCGCTGCCCTGCGGTGCGAACGGACGGCCCTTCACGTACTCGATGGTCTTCTCGTCGCAAGCCACCATGCCCACGCGCGCACCGGCTTCGATGGACATGTTGCAGATGGTCATGCGGCCTTCCATGGACAGGTCGCGGATGGCGCTGCCGGCGAACTCCAGGGCATGGCCATTGCCGCCAGCGGTGCCGATCTTGCCGATCACCGCGAGGACGATGTCCTTGGCGGTCACGCCGAAGGGCAGCTTGCCCTCCACGCGAACCTGCATGTTCTTCATCTTCTTGGCGACCAGGCACTGAGTGGCGAGCACGTGCTCGACCTCGGAAGTGCCGATGCCGTGGGCCAGCGCGCCGAAGGCACCGTGGGTGGAGGTGTGCGAGTCGCCGCAGACCACGGTCATGCCCGGCAGGGTCGCGCCCTGCTCCGGGCCGACCACGTGAACGATGCCCTGGCGCACGTCGTTCATCTTGAATTCGAGGATGCCGAAGTCATCGCAGTTCTCGTCCAGGGTCTGGACCTGAATGCGCGAGACTTCGTCGGCGATGGCTTCGAGGCCGCCCTTGCGCTCGGCCTGGGTGGTCGGCACGTTGTGGTCCGGGGTGGCGATGTTGGCGTCGATGCGCCACGGCTTGCGGCCGGCCAGGCGCAGGCCTTCGAAGGCTTGCGGCGAGGTCACTTCGTGGAGGATGTGGCGATCGATGTAGATCAGCGACGAACCATCATCGCGGCGCTTCACCTCGTGCAGTTCCCAGAGTTTGTCGTAGAGCGTCTTGCCGGCCATCAGAGAATCCTCATCAGCGTCTTTCTATGCCCCTAGGGCTTGTGGGGGAGATGCTATTAGCCCCCGCCGAATAACTCAAATTCATATTTTTTATTCAAAGGATTCCCACACGGAATACGAGTAGGTTATGGTTCCAGCGCCGCTCATGGCCCTCCCGGAGTCACCGACGACATGGATCTCACGAGCCTCAATACCTTCCTCGCCATCGCCGAGTCCGGCAGCTTCTCCGAAGCCGGTGAACGCCTGCACCTGACCCAGCCGGCGGTGAGCAAGCGCATCGCGGCCCTGGAAAACCAGCTCGGCGTGCGCCTGTTCGACCGCGTTGGCCGCGAGGTGACGCTGACCGAATCCGGCCGCGCCCTGCTGCCGCGCGCCTACCAGATCCTCAATGTACTGGACGACACCCGCCGCGCCCTGACCAACCTCAATGGCGAAGTCAGCGGCCGCCTGGTCCTGGCTACCAGCCACCACATCGGCCTGCATCGCCTGCCGCCGCTGCTGCGCGCCTTCACCAAGGCGCACCCGCAGGTCGCGCTGGATATCCAGTTCTGCGACTCGGAAGTGGCCTATGAAGAGATCCTGCACGGCCGCGCCGAACTGGCGGTGATCACCCTCGCACCGGAAACGGCGGAGCCCGTACGCGCCGTGCCGGTATGGGACGATCCGCTGGACTTCGTTGCCGCGCCAGAGCACCCGCTGGCCATGCAGGGCACGGTGTTCCTCGCCGATGTGGCGCGGCACCCGGCGGTATTCCCAGGTGGCAACACATTCACCCACCACATCGTGCGACGGATGTTCGAGGCCGAGGGGCTGACGCCGAACATCGGCATGAGCACCAACTACATGGAGACCATCAAGATGATGGTTTCCATCGGCCTCGCCTGGAGCGTGCTGCCGCGCACCATGCTCGACGAAACCGTGGTGCGCCTGCCGCTACAGGACATCCAGCTCAGCCGCCAGCTCGGCTACATCCTGCACACCGAGCGCACTTTGTCGAACGCCGCGCGAGCCTTCATGGCTTTGCTCGACGCCCAGGCGGTGAAGCCCATGGCCTGCCTGGTCTGACTAAAACGCGAGCAAAGAAAAAGGCGCCTTGCGGCGCCTTTTTCGTTCACGGGGCTATCAGCCTTCCAGCGCCGGGCGCTGGCCGTTGATGGCGATCCGCTTGGGCTTGGCCTCTTCCGGAATGATGCGCACCAGCTCGATGCTCAGCAGGCCGTTCTTCAGCGACGCGCCGCGGACCTCGATGTGGTCGGCAAGGCGGAACGACAGCTTGAAGGCGCGCTGGGCGATGCCCTGGTGCAGGTAGGTGACATCCTCGGAAGCCCTTTCGCGCTTGCCGCCGGTAACGGTCAACACGTCGCGCTCAACTTGCAGCTCCAGATCCTCTTCCTGCAGGCCAGCCGCAGCGACAACGATGCGGTACTGGTCATCGCCGTGTTTCTCGACGTTGTAGGGCGGGTAGGAACTGCCGTTCTCGCTGCGCAGGGCAGACTCGAACAGGTCGTTGAAGCGGTCGAAACCGATGGACTGGCGGAACAGCGGGGCGAGAGAAAGGACGTTGCTCATGGCGGATCTCCTGAATAATCAGCAAGTTATCTGGATGGAGCCTGTCAGCAGAACTCCGGCGCGGGACCCGTTCGGCCTCCCGCACGGATACAGATAAGGTCGCCAAGGAGCATTTCAAGCCCTTTCTGAAACATGCTTTTCGCAGGTGAAATCCCCTCAGGCGGCTTCTTCGATCTCAACCTGCAGCAACCGGTCGATCAGCTCGCAATCGTGCTCGCGGCGAATCTGCGCGAACAGCTCCACCGCTTCGGGATAACTGCGGGTCAGCATGCCCAGCCACTGTTTCAGGCGCCCCGGCGCATAGCGCGGCGCGAGCTTGCGCCGGGCCTGACGCCAGAAGTCGTCGAGCAGCACGCGCACCTCGTCCCAGGCCATCGGCCGCACTTCACGGCCGTCGCGCCAGGCGGCGATCTGCCGGGCCAGGTCGGGACGGGAAACCAGGCCACGGCCGAGCATGATGTCGTCGACGCCGCTGATGGAGCGGCAGCGCAGGTAATCGTCGAGGGTCCAGACCTCGCCATTGGCGAAAACCGGCACCTTGACCGCATCGGCGACGCGGGCGACCCATTCCCAGTGCGCCGGTGGCTTGTAGCCATCGACCTTGGTTCGCGCGTGCACCACGACATGGGCAGAACCCCCATCGGCCAGCGCTCGCGCGCAATCCAGCGCACCATCGGGCGTCTCGTAGCCCAGGCGCATCTTCGAGGTCACAGGGATGTGCGCCGGCACCGCGCGGCGCACGGCCTCGACGATGGAGAACATCAGCTCCGGCTCCTTGAGCAGAACCGCGCCACCTCGGGACTTGTTCACCGTCTTCGCCGGGCAGCCGAAGTTCAGGTCGATCACCGGAGCACCCAGCTCGCAGGCATAGGCGGCGTTTTCCGCCAGGCATTGCGGGTCGGAGCCTAGGAACTGCACGCGCATCGACGTACCGGCGCGGGTCCGGCTGCCGTGCAGCAGTTCGGGCGCCAGCTTCTCGTAGGTAGCGAGCGGATGCAGGCGATCGGTGACGCGGATGAATTCGGTGACGCACCAGTCGATGCCGCCGACACGGGTCAGTACATCGCGGAGAATTTCGTCGACCAACCCCTCCATCGGGGCCAGGGCAATTTGCACGGGGAACAACCTTTACGGGCGAAGGCCGCGGATTCTAGGGACTCGCGCGGCCCAGGCAAAGCCTCGTCAGACCGGCGCGGCGCCGAGTAGCGCGCGACCGTAGCCCTCGATGAACTCCGCCGGCATGCGCTTGGGCTTGCCGCTGGACAGCTCGATGCAGACGAAAGTGGTGCGAGCGCGCAGCAGGGTGACGCCATCGGCCGGACGCACCAACTGGAATTGCCGGTCCATGCGCAGCTTCTGGTCGGACTCGACGATCCAGGTGCCCATCTGCAGTTCTTCGCCTTCGTAAGCGGCAGCCAGGTAGTCGATCTCGTGGCGCACCACCGCCATGGCACGATCCAGGCGGCGGTACTCAGCCAGGTCCAGCCCCAGGCGCTGCGAGTGGCGCCAGGCGCAGCGCTCGAGCCAGCTGACATAAACGGCGTTGTTGGCGTGACCGAGGCCATCGATGTCCTCGGCGTTGACCGCGATGTCGATGACGAAGGGTTCGGGCAGGTCCCAGGCCATGTGCTTGCTCCAGGCTGAGGCCGGGCCCCTGGGACCCGGCCGCTTGATCGGAGCGCGCAGTTTACAGGCTCGACAGCCTTACGTCTCAGGAGGCCAGTGCCAGCGGCAGCACGCGTGGCGCTTCCTGACCTTCAAGCAGGGCGAGTACCGCATCGCTCAACGCCGCGTCGGCCAGCACGCGCTGATGCCCGCCGCCACTCAGGCGCAGCAGGCGACTGCCAGGCCAGGCAGCGTGGATGGCATCGGCATCGGCCACCGGCACCTGCGGATCGTCTTCGGCATGCACTACCAAGCCAGGGATGGTGAGGTTGTAGCGTTTCACGTCGAGCTGCGCTGCTGGCACACCGGTGTAACGCTCGACCTGGCGGATGAAGCGATGACGCGCCTCGGCCGGCAGGCCGACGAAGCCGGCGAAGCGGCGCAGGACCGAGAGAATTCGGCTCGGCGCAGAGATGGTCACCAACGCCTCGGTCTTCAGGCCCAACTGAGTCGCAAGCAGAGCACTGGCGCCACCCATCGAATGACCAATGACCGCGCGCAACGGCGGCAGTTCGCTGGCGGCTTCAAGCAAGGCCCGGGCGAAGAGCATCGGGTTGGCTTCCCGACCGGGCGAGCGACCATGGGCCGGCCCATCCAGAGCCACTACGGCATAGCCGGCACCGACAAGCTCGCGAATCAGGTGAGCGAACTGCGTAGGCCGCCCTTCCCAACCATGCATCAGCAGCACCGCCGGCCCTTCCCCCCAACGCAGCGCGGAGAGACCAAAGCGCAGGGTGATGCGCTCGGAACTGGCGAGTAACGGCAACTCCCAGTCGCGCGGCGGCAGTGGCCGCGGGGTCATGAAGACTTCACGCATGCGCCCTGCCGCCCATTCCGGCGCCAGGCGCCCGAGGGTAGCGTTAACGCCACGGATCCAGTTCATGCTGTTCATTACCAGTACCTCCGTCGAGGCTCAGTTCACCGCCTTTTTGGCGGCACGCAGGACACGGTCGGACAGATCGCTCGAACCCAGGGTCCGGGCCAACGCCAGTCCACCCACCATCAACGCAAGGTCGGCGAGTACGGTGTCAGCGTCCTCGGGACGCTCGGCCAACTCGGCGACCATCAGTTCGATATGTTCGGCCAGCACTTCGCGGAAGCCTTCCGGCAGGTGCCCGGCCTCGGCCAACGTGCTTGGGATCGGACAACCCAGCTCCTCGTCGCTGTCACGATGCTTGCGCGACAGATAGAAAGCGGCGGCCAGTTGCCGACGCTCGCTGAAAGGCATCTGAGGTTCGAATTGCTTGAGCTTCGCCCGACGCCGCTCCAACAGATGGCGGAAGGCTTCGAGCATCAGCGCGTCTTTGCTCTCGAAGTGCGCGTAGAAACCACCGACGGTCAGCCCGGCCGCGCCCATCACCTCGCTGACGCTGGGCTCGACCGGCCCGCGACGCACCAGCGCATTGGCGGCGGCGCCGAGGATGCGCTCGCGGGTCTGGGCCTTCTTCTCACCAATCCCTTTCGGGCTAGCGGCTGTCTTGCGGCTCATGGCGCTCTCCAAAAATATTATGGAGAGAATATTATTCTCATAATAATTTTCGGCAAGCGCCAAGCGCGACCATTGGTCGGGCGGAGAATTTTCGGGAGCTGGAAAAACAAAAGGGCCACTCGAAAATTGAGTGACCCTATAGGCCCCGCAAACGCGGGAAAATTGGCGTCCCCTAGGGGACTCGAACCCCTGTTACCGCCGTGAAAGGGCGGTGTCCTAGGCCACTAGACGAAGGGGACGCAAAACCTTCGATTTCAGTTCCGTTCGGACCAACGAAACTTACGGACTTAACCTTCGAAGAAATCCGCCTGATGCGGATTCTGGCAATTTGGTGGAGCTAGACGGGATCGAACCGTCGACCTCTTGCATGCCATGCAAGCGCTCTCCCAGCTGAGCTATAGCCCCAGATGACTCTGGCTGACGACGCGAACGCATCGTCGCTGGATAAGTGGCGTCCCCTAGGGGACTCGAACCCCTGTTACCGCCGTGAAAGGGCGGTGTCCTAGGCCACTAGACGAAGGGGACGCAAAACCTTCGATTTCAGTTCCGTTCGGACCAACGAAACTTACTGGTAATTTGGTGGAGCTAGACGGGATCGAACCGTCGACCTCTTGCATGCCATGCAAGCGCTCTCCCAGCTGAGCTATAGCCCCAAAGTACCGCTACATCTACTGTTCCGCTTCGCTCTGTCGTTCAGTTCGTCGCTGGAACGGGGCGCATCTTAGGGGCGAGGCGAACCCCTGTCAACAACAATTTTCCAGTTTTTTAATTTTTTTCTCCCAAAGAACAATCACTTAGGTCGCCACCCCTATTACAGCCCAGGCCTGGCGAGCATGCTCGACCGGCCGTCACGCCCTGTCCGCCTGGCTTTGCCGGCGTCTTGCAGGCATGAAAAAGGCCAGGCACCCATAGGTGGCTGGCCTCTTTCGAAGAAGCGTCCGTCAGCCGGCGATGGCGTCGCGGATCTTCTCCCACTCCTTGGCTTCTTTCTTCGAAGCGCCGCCCAGCAGTTCCAGCGCCTGGCGCAGGCGGAAGCGGGACAGGTCGGCACCCAGGATTTCCATCGCATCGAGCACCGACACCGAGCTGGCATGGCCCGTGATGGCTGGGAACATGAGCGGCATGACGTCGCGCAGCTTCAGCCCCAGATGCTCTGCAACGGCCTGGATGGTCGCGGTGATCTTGTCCTTCTCCCACTGGCGCAGCGCTTCCAGCTTCCACAGCACCAGCTGCAGCACCTGGCGCACCTGGGTGGCGTCGAGCTTCTTGTGCTCGAACAGCTTGGCGTCCAGTTCGACACCGCCGCTGAAGAAGAAACTGGCCAACGGAGCGATCTGGCTGAAGTTCTCCACACGCCCCTGGACGTGCGGGGCGATCTTCATCAGGTACTCAGGATTGAGCGCCCATTTCTGCACTTCCTTGGCGAAGTCCTCGACGGAGAGATCGCGAATCCATTGGCCGTTCAGCCAGGACAGCTTCTCCATGTCGAAGATCGGACCGCCGAGGGACACGCGGGACAGGTCGAAGTGCTCGATCATCTCCTGCAGGCTGAACTTCTCGCGCTCGTCTGGCATCGACCAGCCCATCCGCCCGAGGTAGTTCAGCAGCGCCTGCGGCAGGAAGCCCATGCGCTCGTAGAAGGTGATGGAAGTCGGGTTCTTGCGCTTGGACAGCTTGCTCTTGTCCGGGTTACGCAGCAGCGGCATGTAGCAGAGGATCGGCTGCTCCCAGCCGAAGTACTCGTACAGCTTGATCAGCTTCGGCGCCGACGGCAGCCATTCCTCACCGCGCAGCACGTGGGTGATGCCCATCAGGTGGTCGTCGACCACGTTGGCCAGGAAGTAGGTGGGCAGGCCGTCGGCCTTCATCAGCACCTGCATGTCCATGCGATCCCACGGGATCTCGACGTCGCCACGGAGCATGTCGGGGACCACGCAGACACCCTCGGTCGGCACCTTCATGCGCACGACATGGGACTCGCCCGCCGCGATGCGCTTGGCCGACTCTTCTTTGGAGAGGTGCATGCAGTGGCCGTCGTAGCGCGGGGTTTCCTTGCGCGCCTGCTGTTCGGCACGAATGGCGTCCAGGCGCTCGGCGGAGCAGAAGCAGGGGAAGGCATGGCCTTTCTCTACCAGCTCGTCGCTGTACTGCTTGTAGATGGCGCCACGCTCGCTCTGACGGTACGGGCCGTGCGGACCGCCGACATCCGGGCCTTCATCCCACTCGACACCCAGCCAGCGCAGCGCGTCGAAGATCTGCTGTTCCGACTCACGGGTGGAACGCACCTGGTCGGTGTCCTCGATGCGCAGGATGAACTGGCCGCCGTGCTGACGGGCGAAGCAGAGGTTGAACAGCGCGATGTAGGCGGTGCCGACGTGCGGGTCGCCGGTGGGAGACGGCGCGATACGGGTGCGGACAGTGGTCATGAAAGCTCTCATGTGAAGCGGTGAGGACAGCGCGGGCCGTGGCGCGCGCTCATGGACGCGATGTTATCAGGCGGGCCGCCCCCGGCTCCAGCCGATGGCGCTCATCGATGGGCAGCCGGTGGATGAGGTAGTCGAGGAAGGTCTTCACCTTCATCGCCTGGAATCGCCGTGACGGGTAGACCGCGTAGAGTTCGCCGATAGGCAGTTGCACCTCTGGCAGCAAGCGCTCCAGGCGCCCGCTTTCCAGGGCTTCCTCGACTATCAGCTCCGGCAGCGTGGCTATTCCGGCGCCGGCCAGCGCGGCCTCGCGGGCAAAGGAAATGTTGTTGCATGACAGCACGCGCTGGCAGGGCACGCTTTCGTTGGACAGCGGCCAGTAGCGCTGCGAATCCTGCATCAGGAGCACTGCCCGATGCAGGGCCAGGTCCTCGACTCGCTGCGGCCGGCCGTGCAGGCGCAGGTATTCGGGGCTGGCGCACAGGCAGCGGTTGGTCACCAGCAGGCGCCGGGCGATCAGCGTGGAGTCCTCGGGTTGGCCAACGGTAATGGCGATATCCACACCCTCCTCCAGCGGATCGACCGTGCGCGAGCTGAGCTCGACCTCGGCGGTGATCTGCGGATAGAGGCGCATGAAGTCACCCAGCACGCTGGCCAGGTACATCTGGCCGAACTCGATGGGCGCGGTGATCTTCAGCAGGCCCGACGGCTCCTGCTGCAACTGCATGACCGCCTGCTCGGCCTCGGCGAAGTCGAGCATGATCTGCCGGCAACGGTCGTAGTACGCCTGGCCCACTTCGGTCAGGCGCAATTTGCGCGTCGTGCGATTGAGCAGACGCACGCCGAGGCGCTCCTCGAGCAGCGCGATACGCCGACTTACAGTGGACTTCTGCATGCCCAGGCTGCTGGCGGCCTGGGTGAAACTGTGGAACTCCACGACACGGGTAAAGATCAGCGCATCATCCAGCCCCATTATTGTTCCCTATACACAACAAAGTTTCCGAATTGTAGCGACTGCGCCTCGCGCGGGAACACTGTAAATTGCCGAAAATTCCTACCTAGCAAACGCTCGTTTCTCATGCCCGCACAACTACAAAGACGTCTGAGCGTCTTCCTCGTCATTCTCAGCCTGGTCGCCCTCGCCCTCCTCGCCCGCTGGTATTTCATCGGCCGTTTTGTCGAAAACACCGACAACGCCTATGTACAGGGAGAGATCACGCGCATTTCCAGCCAGCTCTCGGCGCGCATCGACCAAGTGCTGGTAAATGACAACCAGCACGTCGAGAAGGGCCAACTGCTGGTCAAGCTCGAAGACCAGGACTTCCGCCTGGCGCTGGATCGTGCCAAGGCCACCCTCGCTACCCACGAGGCAGAACTGGCGCAGACGCGCAGCAAGCTGAAAGGCCAGGGCAGCATGATCGCCGCCAGCGAAGCCGACCTGAACGCCAGCCAGGCGACCTTCGGCCGCGCGCAGATCGACCTGAACCGCGCACAGACCCTGCGCAAACCTGGCTACGTTTCCGAAGAGCGCGTCACCACCCTGACCGCCGACTCCCACGTCGCTCGCTCCCAAGTGGCCAAGGCCCAGGCCGACTTGCAGGCGCAACGCATCCAGGTCGAAGCCATCAATGCCGACATCAAGCGCCTCCAGGCCTTGATCGATGCGTCCCACGCGGAAATCGCCCAGGCCGAGATCAACCTGGCGCGCACCGAAATCCGCGCGCCCGTCGCCGGTCTCGTCGGCCAGCGCAGCGCCCGTGTCGGCCAGTACGTGCAGACCAATAGCCAGCTGCTGGCGCTGGTGCCGGACGAGGGTATCTGGGTCCAGGCCAACTTCAAGGAAACCCAGGTCGGCCACATGCGCCCCGGGCAGAAGGCGCGCCTGACCCTCGACAGCTTCCCCGACCAGCCCATCGAGGGCCAGGTCGACAGCCTGTTCGCCGCCTCCGGCGCGCAGTTCAGCCTGCTGCCGCCAGACAACGCCACCGGCAACTTCACCAAGGTGGTGCAGCGCATTCCGGTCAAGATCACCTTCGCCGCCGACAACCCGCTCAAGAACCTGATTCGCCCGGGCATGTCGGTCGAGGCCGAGGTGCAGATCGGTGAGCGCTGATCCACTGCTCCGGCCGGTTGGCGAACCGACCCGGCGCGACTGGATCGCCGTGCTCTCGGCGATGCTCGGCGCCTTCATGGCGGTGCTCGACATCCAGATCACCAACTCTTCGCTGAAAGACATCCAGGGCGCGCTGGCCGCGACCCTGGAGGAAGGTTCCTGGATCTCCACCTCCTACCTGGTGGCCGAGATCATCATGATCCCGCTCACCGCCTGGCTGGTGCAGCTGCTCTCGGCGCGGCGCCTGGCGGTGATCATCTCCATCGGTTTCCTGTTTTCCTCCCTGCTCTGCTCGTTCGCCTGGAACCTGGAGAGCATGATCGTGTTCCGCGCCATGCAGGGCTTCACCGGCGGCGCGCTGATCCCCCTGGCCTTCACCCTGAGCCTGATCAAGCTGCCGGACCACCACCGCCCCAAGGGCATGGCGCTGTTCGCCATCACGGCCACCTTCGCCCCCTCCATCGGCCCGACCCTCGGCGGCTGGCTGACCGAGAACTTCGGCTGGGAATACATCTTCTACATCAACGTCCCGCCGGGCCTGCTGATGATCGCCGGCCTGCTCTATGGCCTGGAAAAGAAGCCACCGCACTGGGAGCTGCTCAAGAGCACCGACTACGCCGGCATCGTCACCATGGCCATCGGCCTCGGCTGCCTGCAGGTGTTCCTCGAAGAGGGCCACCGCAAGGACTGGCTGGAGTCGAACATGATCGTGGCGCTGGGTAGCATCGCCCTGGTCAGCCTGATCCTCTTCGTCATCCTGCAGACGTCACGCCCCAACCCGCTGATCAACCTGGGCATCCTGCGCAATCGCAACTTCGGCCTGTCGAGCATTTCCAGCATCGGCCTGGGCATGGGGCTTTACGGCTCGATCTACGTGCTGCCGCTGTACCTGGCGCAGATCCAGGGCTACAACGCCATGCAGATTGGCGAAGTGATCATGTGGATGGGTGTGCCGCAGCTGTTCCTGATCCCGTTGATCCCCAAGCTGATGAAGTTCATCCAGCCGCGCCTGCTGTGCGCCATGGGCTTCGGGCTGTTCGGCCTGGCGAGCTTCTGCTCCGGCGTGCTCAACCCGGACTTCGCCGGCCCGCAGTTCAACCAGATCCAGCTGCTGCGCGCACTCGGTCAGCCGATGGTGATGGTCACCATCTCGCTGATCGCCACCGTCTACCTGCAGCCGCAGGACGCCGGTTCCGCCTCCAGCCTGTTCAACATCCTGCGCAACCTCGGCGGCGCCATCGGCATCGCCCTGCTGGCCACGCTGCTGGATAGCCGCGCCAAGGTCTATTACGACTACCTGCGCGAAGCCGTGGTGCCGGTGAACGCTGCGGTGGACGAGCGCCTTGCGCAACTGGCCGAGCAGCTCGGCAGCCAACAGGCAGCGCTCGGGGAAATCGGCCTGATCGTCCACCGCCAGGCGGCGATCATGGCCTATAACGATGCCTTCCACGCCATAGGCATCGTGCTCGCTATCAGCATGCTGGCGGTGCTGCTGACCCGTCCGCTGCCGGCCGGCTTCGGCGCCCAGGCGGGCGCCGGCGCGCATTGATCGCGCGGGTGGAGGTCAGCCGACCTCCACCAGGCGCTCGCGCAGCTTGTGGATTTCGTCGCGCACCGCCGCGGCGGATTCGAACTCCAGATCGCGAGCCAACTGGTACATCTTCTCCTCCAACTGGCGGATGCGCTTGGTGATCTCGCTCGGCGAGCGCAGTTCGCCCTCGTAGCGACCACTCTCCTCCGCCACCTTGGCCACGCCGCGACGCTTGCCCTTGGCACCTGGGACTGTGGCGCCTTCGAGGATGTCCTTGATGTCCTTCTTCACGCCCTTGGGCACGATGCCGTGCTTCTCGTTGAAGGCGATCTGCTTGTTGCGGCGCCGCTCGGTTTCACCCATGGCGCGTTGCATCGAACCCGTGATGTTGTCGGCGTAGAGGATCGCCTTGCCATTGAGGTTGCGCGCCGCGCGGCCGATGGTCTGGATCAGCGAGCGCTCCGAACGCAGGAACCCTTCCTTGTCCGCGTCGAGGATCGCCACCAGCGACACCTCGGGCATGTCCAGCCCCTCGCGCAGCAGGTTGATGCCGACCAGCACGTCGAAGGCGCCGGTGCGCAGGTCGCGGATGATCTCCATGCGCTCGACGGTGTCGATGTCCGAGTGCAGGTAACGCACGCGCACGTCGTGGTCGCCCAGGTAATCGGTGAGGTCCTCGGCCATGCGCTTGGTCAGGGTGGTGACCAGCACGCGCTCCTCCTGGGCCACGCGCAGGCGGATCTCCGAAAGCAGGTCGTCGACCTGAGTGGACGCGGGGCGCACCTCGATCTGCGGGTCGACCAGACCAGTCGGACGCACCACCTGCTCGATCACCCGCCCGGCATGCTGCTCTTCATAAGGGCCGGGTGTCGCCGAGACGAAGATGGTCTGCGGGCTGATCGCCTCCCACTCCTCGAAACGCAGCGGCCGGTTGTCCAGCGCCGAGGGCAGGCGGAAACCGTACTCGACCAGGGTTTCCTTGCGTGAGCGGTCGCCTTTGTACATGGCGCCGACCTGCGGAACGCTGACGTGGGATTCGTCGATCACCAGCAGCGAGTTGGCCGGCAGGTAATCGTAGAGGGTCGGCGGCGGCTCGCCGGGACCGCGCCCGGAGAGATAGCGCGAGTAGTTCTCGATGCCGTTGCAGTAGCCCAGCTCGAGAATCATCTCCAGGTCGAAGCGGGTGCGCTGCTCCAGGCGCTGCGCTTCGACCAGCTTGTTGTTGTTGCGCAGGTAGTCCAGGCGCACCTTGAGCTCTTCCTTGATCTGCTCCACCGCCTCCATCAGCGTTTCGCGCGGGGTCACGTAGTGGCTCTTGGGATAGAAGGTGAAGCGCGGCAACTTGCGGATCACTTCGCCGGTCAGCGGATCGAAGGCGGAGATGTTCTCCACCTCGTCGTCGAACAGCTCGACGCGGATGGCCTCCAGGTCGGATTCCGCCGGGAAGACGTCGATCACGTCGCCGCGCACGCGGAAACTGGCGCGGGCGAAGTCCATGTCGTTGCGGGTGTACTGCAGGCTGGTCAGGCGGCGCAGCAGCTCACGCTGGTCCATCCGATCGCCGCGATCCAGGTGCAGGACCATCTTCAGGTAGGACGCCGGGTCGCCCAGACCGTAAATGGACGACACGGTGCAAACGATGATCGCGTCCTCGCGCTCCAGCAATGCCTTGGTCGCCGACAGACGCATCTGCTCGATGTGGTCATTGATCGACGAATCCTTCTCGATATAGGTATCGGAGGACGGTACGTAGGCTTCTGGCTGGTAATAGTCGTAGTAAGAAACGAAGTACTCGACCGCATTGTTCGGGAAGAAGGTCTTGAATTCGCCGTAGAGCTGCGCAGCCAGCGTCTTGTTCGGCGCCAGGACCATGGTCGGCCGCTGCACCTGGGCAATGACGTTGGCGATGCTGAAGGTCTTGCCGGAGCCAGTCACCCCCAGCAGGGTCTGGTGCGACAGCCCCGCTTCCAGCCCTTCCACCATCTGTCGGATGGCTTCCGGCTGATCACCGGCGGGCTTGAAGCGCGAATCCAGCTGGAATGACGACATGGGGAACCTCGCTTTGGCGTGTGACGCTTCGGTCGCCAAAGCGTCATACCAGTCGAAAAGCATGCGCGACAACTCGCCGCCTGCCATAGAGGCCTATATAATACCGGCCCGTCGACGCAACCCCCAGCGCCGTGAGCGGGCGGGTTGCAATTGCACTTCACTCCCGCCTTAGAGCTGCTGCCAAAATGAGTCTGTTCTCCGCTGTCGAAATGGCCCCTCGCGACCCCATCCTGGGCCTGAACGAAGCTTTCAACGCCGATACCCGTCCGGGCAAGATCAACCTGGGCGTTGGTGTGTACTACAACGAGGAGGGTCGCCTCCCGTTGCTGCGCGCCGTGCAGGCCGCGGAGAAAGCCCGCATCGAGGCACATGCCCCGCGCGGCTACCTGCCGATCGAAGGCATCGCCGCCTACGACCAGGGCGTGCAGAAGCTGCTGTTCGGTGCTGACTCCGAACTGCTGGCCGAAGGCCGCGTGGTCACCACCCAGGCCGTCGGCGGCACTGGCGCTCTGAAAACCGGTGCCGACTTCCTCAAGCGCCTGCTCCCGAACGCCACCGTCGCCATCAGCGACCCGAGCTGGGAAAACCACCGCGCCCTGTTCGAATCCGCCGGCTTCCCGGTGAAGAACTACCGCTACTACGACGCCGCCACCCACGGCGTGAACCGTGCCGGCCTGCTGGAAGACCTGAACGCCCTGCCGTCGCAGTCGATCGTGGTCCTGCACGCCTGCTGCCATAACCCGACTGGCGTCGACCTGACCATGGACGACTGGAAACAGGTCCTGGACGTGCTCAAGGCCAAAGGCCACGTGCCCTTCCTAGACATCGCCTACCAGGGCTTCGGTGACGGCATCGACGAAGACGCCGCTGCGGTGCGCCTGTTCGCCAAGTCGGGGCTGAACTTCTTCGTGTCCAGCTCCTTCTCCAAGTCGTTCTCGCTGTACGGTGAGCGCGTCGGTGCGCTGTCGGTCGTGACCAACAGCCGCGAGGAGTCCGCGCGCGTCCTGTCCCAGGTCAAGCGCGTGATCCGCACCAACTACTCCAACCCGCCGACTCACGGCGCCAGCGTCGTTGCAGCCGTGCTGAACAGCCCGGAACTGCGTGCCGACTGGGAAGCGGAACTGGGTGAAATGCGCGGCCGCATCCGCGCCATGCGTGAAGCCATGGTCCAGCAGCTGGCCAACCTGGGCGCCAAGCGCGACTTCAGCTTTGTCGCCGAGCAGCGCGGCATGTTCTCCTACTCCGGCTTGACCGCCGAGCAGGTCGAGCGCCTGAAGAACGAGTTCGGCATCTACGCCGTCAGCACCGGTCGCATCTGCGTTGCCGCGCTGAACAACGGCAACCTGGACACCGTCACCCGCGCCATCGCCCAGGTCCTGTAAAAAACTGACGGGAAGTCGCATTCAGAATGTTGACTTCCCCTTTTTAATCAGTAAGATACGCACCGTTGTTCCGCGATAGCTCAGTCGGTAGAGCAAATGACTGTTAATCATTGGGTCCCTGGTTCGAGTCCAGGTCGCGGAGCCAAATTCAAAAGCCCTCGGCACATGCCGGGGGCTTTTTCTTTTAGGGCTCCTGAACTCTCGCCAACCCCAAGGTGATCCCACGCGCCGAGCCCGCCAAAAGCAAAGCCCCCGGCACAGGCCGAGGGCTTTTCGTTTCAGGATGACTCTTCGGGTTATTCGAGACTCAGCATCGCACGGTTACGTTCCATGAGCGCCTTGCCCACGCCCTTCACTTCCAGCAGCTGATCGACCGAAGTGAACGGGCCGTTCTGTTCGCGGTAGGCCACTATCGCCTCGGCCTTCACCTTGCCAATGCCCTTGAGCTCGCGCTGCAGGGTCTCTGCGTTCGCAGTGTTGATATTCACCGCCTTCGCTACTTCGCCAATCGGCTTGACCGTCTCTCCTGTCGGTTTCACCGCAGTCGCCGCAGCAGATTGTGCGGCCTCCGTTTTAGGGGCGCTGACGGCGATACCGGAGATAGAAACAGTGGACAGCAGAACGAACAGCAGTGCTGAAATCTTGCGCATGGTCACTCTCCTAGGAGTCGAAGGGTTGAGCGAGCCTTGATCGGGCTCGCCCCAGCACCTTCGACGCCGGGAGTGCACAGGAAAAGAGTGCGAGGCGGTCCTGGAAGGTATTTAGCCGTTTCCGGTAGCCGGATCGGAAATGCGCCTACAAATCGGCGAGCGTTCCTGCAATGGGCTTACGGCTCCATCCGCCGCTGCTGATGCAGCAGGTCGACGATCTCGCCATCCGGGCTGTAACCGTTAACGGTTTCGCGCAATAGCATGCGTACCTGCGGATAATCGCCACGATCAACCGCGCCTTGCAGAGTTTCCAGAACAATCCTGAAGCTATCCCAGGTCAGCAGCTCTTCGTTGGCTTTCATGATCATCGGATGATCGGTCGCACTGACCTCATCACCGATCAGCAGCTCTTCATAGAGCTTCTCACCAGGGCGCAAGCCGCTGAACTCGATGGCGATGTCGCCATGCGGGGTCGTCTCGGAGCGAACGCTCAGCCCTGACAGGTGGATCATTCGCTGCGCCAGCTCGAGAATTTTCACTGGCTGCCCCATGTCGAGCACGAAGACATCTCCGCCGCGCCCCATGGAACCGGCCTGAATCACCAGTTGCGCCGCCTCGGGGATGGTCATGAAGTAACGGGTAATCGACGGATGCGTGACGGTCACCGGCCCGCCGCGACGGATCTGCTCGCGGAACAACGGAATGACAGAGCCCGACGAGCCCAGGACATTGCCGAAACGCACCATGGTGAATCGAGTCTTGTTGACCTGGTGCACGGCGCTTCGATCACCAAAGAGCACGGGAGCGGACTCCTGACTCAGGGCCTGCAGGATCATTTCCGCCAGGCGCTTAGTGCCGCCCATGACGTTCGTCGGACGCACCGCCTTGTCCGTAGAGATCAGTACGAAGTTCTGCACTCCAGCCTGAATCGACGCCTGGGCAGCATGCAGGGTACCGAAGACATTATTCAGCACACCTTCGGAGATGTTGTGCTCGACGATAGGCACATGCTTGTAGGCCGCCGCGTGATAGACGGTGTTGACCTTCCAACTGCGCATGACGTCGAGCAGGCGATCCGAGTTACGCACGGAGCCGAGGATTGGGACTAGTTGAGTCGCCAGTGACTCGCGCTTGATGCGCAGCTCGAGCTCCTGGTGAATGGCGTAGAGGTTGAATTCGCTGTGCTCGAAGAGGACCAATGCAGTCGGGCTGCAGGACAGGATCTGCCGGCAAAGCTCCGAACCGATCGAGCCCCCCGCACCGGTCACCATCACCGCTTGACCGCGAATGCAGTGCTCCAGCAGCTCCTTGCGCGGCGCGACCGGGTCGCGGCCCAGCAAGTCGGCAATGTCCACCTCCTGGATGTCGTCGACCTTCACACGTCCGTTGGCGAGATCGATGAACCCCGGAACGCTACGCACATGCAATGGATACGGCTCGAGCAGACCGAGAATCTCCCGCCGCCGCGCACGGGAGGCGGAGGGAATGGCGAGGAGAATCTCCTGCGCACCGGTTTCTTCGATCAGTTGCTGGATGTGCTTGGGCTTGTAGACGCGCAAGCCGGCGATTACTCGATTGATGATTTCGTCGTCGTCATCGATGAAGGCAACAGGGCGCATGGCCCGCCCCAGCCGCAGCGCTGCCACCAGCTGGTTGCCAGCCGAGCCGGCACCATAGATCGCAACCTTGGTCAGACCATCATCTTGCTTGCTGAAGAAAGGCACCGCCTGCACGGCGCTGTACCAGTCCCCCATGAAGTACTGACGCATGGCCAGGCGAAGACCGCCGACCATCAGCAGGCTCAACCACCAGTAGTTGAACACCAGCGAGCGCGGCACCATGACGGTCACCGCACGATTCCAGTAAACGACCAGCGAAAGCACCAGAGCCGCGATGGTTACCGCCTTTCCGATGGCGATGAGGGCATCATTCCCCAGATAACGCATGACCGCCCGATACATGCCGAAGCGGATGAATAGCGGAATGGCAATGAGGGGCGCCGCGAAGAAAAGCCAGCTGTGCTCCCTGAAGGCGTAGGTCAGGTCATCGGTGCCCAGACGCACCACGAAGGCGAGCCACAGGGCAGCCCACACCAGGAAGACATCGGTGATGACTTGCAATATCCGCTTCTGACGACGCGGCAACCTGAGCAGGCGCTCTCGCAACATAGTCCTTTCGTCCTTACCCAACTGCGGAATAGGTTTCCGCATCAATTGACCACCATTTCCAATGGAGTTCAGCGCGCAGTGCTGTTTTCCGGCCGACCGGCACCCAGATAGACAGCGAGCAGCACCAGTGGAGCATAGGCAACAATCAGTCCAATCACCCCGTCTACTCGCTCAAGACTGACCAGAATTGCAATCGGCAGAAGCCAGAAGAGATTGATCGCGGCCACCGAAAGACTGACACCACGATGCGCCCCAATCAGCCTGGCTGCCCGCTGATAACCGTGGCTTCGATGGGCCTCGTAGAGGCGCTCGCCACGCAGCAGGCGCTGGAAAAGCGTCCAGGTGGCATCGACCACGAAGACTCCCAGCAGGATCAGCCAGCACCAGAACAGCTGCGGCATCGCCCACGCCGCCTGCAGTGACAGACCGCCCAGCACCAGGCCTAGGAAGCCGCTACCAGCATCGCCCATGAATATTTTCGCCGGCGGGTAGTTCCAAAGTAGGAAACCCAGAGTCGCCATGCTCAGCAGCACCGGCAGCCAACTCGCCGCCACCTGCCCCGCCAGCCAGCTGCAGAGCGCCGCGCCGAAACAGACAGTAATCGCCTCCAGGCTGGCGATCCCATCGATGCCATCCATGAAGTTGTACAGATTGAGCAGCCAGACCAGATAGAACAGCGCCAACAGGTGCCCCAGCAGACCGAGATTCCAGCTAGTGCCGGCAAAGGGCAGCGGAGGCAGGCCATTGAAGGCCCAGAGAAGCGCAGCAGCAGCGGCGAAATGCCCCAGCAAGCGCCAACGCGCCGGAATATGCCGATGGTCATCAACGAAACCGACGACGGCGACCAATCCTCCAGCCACCAGGAACCCTAGCGTCTGCCAGCCCCCAAGCAATCCGAGGCACCATGAAAGAAGCAGTCCGAGCAGGAAGCTCAGCACAATGGCCACACCGCCACCCCGCGGAGTAGGCGCTGTGTGCGAGCTGCGCTCGTTCGGCACATCCATCAGATTTCCGGCCAGCGCATAGCCGCGAACCATGCGGGTCAACACGTAAGACAGGCAGAACACCGCCAACAACAGCAGAAGCGACGAGGGCCGCAACAGAATACTAATATCTTGCATTTTCCATTTTCGCGTATGAGGCGCCTGCTCGACGCAGCCCCTCGTGAATACCCAGCGAAGGGTGCCAACCCAGCATTTGCGCAGCCTTGCGCGTGTCTATCCAAAGATCTTCGCAAAGCTGCTCATACATCTTGCGACGTCCAAGCAGGCTCGCTGCGAGCCTCAACAGCGCTACAGGCACTGGCAATAGACGAGCCTTGAAGCCCATTCCCCGAGCCAGCTCCCTCACCATGTCGCGGGTTGAAATGGACTCTTCGTCCGCAATGACGAAAGACTCGCCCGCCGCAGCGGGATGCTCAACGCAAGCAGCAATGAACTCGGCCAGGCTCTCGACAGCGATCAGACTGCGCTTGTTGTCGACGCGACCGAAAGGCAACGGCACGCGACTCCTGACCAGGCGCAGCAGCAGGGCGAAATTACCCGGCGCATCCGCTGCGTACACCAGCGATGGGCGAATGATCACTAGCTCCATCCCGGTACGAGCGGCCAACTCGCGCAAGCCCTCTTCAGCCTCGAACTTGGAGATCGCATAAGGCGTGACCGGCTCGACTGCCCTCTGCTCATCGAATGCACGAGCACCAGAAAGGTTGCCGCAGACACCAATGGAGCTGATGAAAACGAAGCGCTTTACGCCCCGTCGAGCCGACTCGGCGGCAAGGGCGAGCGTCGCGTCTCGATTGACGCGGCGGAAGGTTTCCAGGACCTGTTCGGGGCTTTCCGATTCGGAAAGTACATGGGCGCGGGCCGCCATGTGCACCACAACCTGCTTGTCGTTCAGCGCAGCAGCCCACTGATCCAATCGTTCGAGCTCGCCAGGCAGCACCTCGACATATCCGGGCAGCGCGCGCGGCATCCTGGCAATGCCTGTGGCGACATGGCCGCGAAGGGCCAGCGCTGGCGCCAGATATCCACCGACAAATCCGCTGGCGCCCGTTACCAGGACATTCACCAAGCACTCTCCATACAACCAGCGATCAACGCGATGGCATCCATTTCAGATCGTTATAAACAATCAACGTAAACCAGCGATGATATCAGCTAAGCAGCGGCGCCTGGATTGGCATTATGCTGTTCCAGGCATGGCATCCAGGGCATTGCCAATGCATTTCCCGGCCAGCGAAACCGCAATTGCCGCAGCGATAGTGCGGCATCGCGCCATATAGCCCCAACAGAAGTGGCCGCGTCCGCGAGAACGACTCGACATCGTCCTTGTCCGCCCCAAGCGCCGCAACGAAATCCATGAGCCCTTGCCACGAGGGCTGCTGCTGCAAGCGAGCCTGCATTCGCTCTCGCCAGCGCATGGAATCGGCATCGTTTTCCGCGAGCATCGCCAACACGGAAGATGGGACTTCCTGCTCGTCTGCCAGCGCTCGCAAGCCCGCCAAAACCTCAGGCGTAGCGAAGCTGTTGTGGCGGCGCAGAATCGGTAGCAACTCACCGGCGAAGCCCTGATGCGCCACTAGCAGCTCCCGCATGGACGAAATTGCAGCGGCAAGATCACCCCGCCAGAGCTCGCAGTCCAGCCGCATCAACAGCGCGCGGACGCAATTCCTGTCAATTCTCAGCGCCTCGCGAAGCAACTCGTGCGTCGCGGACTGTTCACCGAGGCGCGTCTTTTCCTGCGCAAGCTCACAGAAGTAGTTCGCAAGGCCAGTCTTCAGCTGCGGACGCTGCGGTAGCAGCCGAGAAGCAAGCTCAATCGCTCGAGACCAGTTCTTTTCGCGCTCGGCGATACGCCGCAGCTCATCCAAGGCCTCGACAGAAGCGGCAGGCTCATCGCGCTGCAGCAATTCATCCAGCAATTGCTCTGCATGCCCCAGCAGGCCGCCGGCAATGAAGTCGCGAGCCAGCTCCAGACTGATCCGCGCCGCCAGGCCATCACCTTCAGGAACACGGGACAGCAGCTCTTGGTGAATCTGGATAGCCTTCTCGATATCGCCACGGCGACGGAACAGATTGCCGACGTGGACGTGGCTCTCCAGCGTATCGACATTCAATGCCAAACCCTGGGAGAGATGCTCCAGAGCATCGTCGGAGTGTCGGTCCAGGAGACTATGGATCGAGCGCACCCGCTCTTGCAGTGATTGCTCGGCAGGGGCACCAGGCGCGCCTGAACGCAAGGATCTACGGCCCAGCACCCAGCCGATCGCTATGGCCAGTACAAACAGCAGAACCGCGACAACGCTGGACATCCAAGATCACGGTGTCTTCGGCGACTGCTCGCGAAGCGCTTCATTTTCCTTGCGGAAGCGGGTCACTTCGGAGCGCAGGCCGGAAAGGTGCATGCGCGTGCGCGCACGGAAGGGAATGCTCAACAACAGGCCGATGGCACCACCGATGACAAACGCCAAGCTGACGACCAACACCAGCGGCCACTCAGGGGTTTGCCAACCGAGGAAAGTGAGGCGGATGGGCTGCAGGTTCTCCAGGGCGAACACGATGACGATGGCGAACAGCAGAATGGCTGCCAGGAAAACCATGAAGCGCTTAACCCGAAGCATGAAATCTCCTCGACACCTTCATCCAGCGCCCGTTACTCGGGCTCGTTGACCCGATCACGCAGCTCCTTGCCGGGCTTGAAATGCGGCACGAACTTGCCATCCAGGCGTACGGATTCGCCTGTCTTGGGGTTACGGCCAACGCGCGGGGCGCGGTAATGAAGAGAGAAGCTGCCAAACCCACGAATCTCGATGCGATCCCCTGTCGCCAAAGCCTGGGACATCTGCTCGAGCATGGTCTTGATCGCCAGTTCCACATCCTTTGCGGAAAGCTGCCCCTGATGGGTGACGATTCTCTCGATCAACTCCGACTTGGTCATGGTTTTCCCTTCTTTTTCAAGCGGCTAGATCAGCTCTAGGTTCTTTTAGCATGCTGATCATG
The DNA here is from genome assembly GCF_000689415.1 of Pseudomonas knackmussii B13. Lineage (NCBI taxonomy): Bacteria > Pseudomonadati > Pseudomonadota > Gammaproteobacteria > Pseudomonadales > Pseudomonadaceae > Pseudomonas > Pseudomonas knackmussii. Next base: position 4,091,250 of record NZ_HG322950.1, read on the forward strand.
CTTTGAACAGCCTGAGCAAGGGAAAACAAAAAAGGGCGACCGAAGTCGCCCTTTTTCTTGGAGGAATCAGGACTTAGCCCTGGTTCTCCATTTGCGCGCGGATCAGATCACCAATGGTGGTCGGACCGGTGCTTTCTACGTCTTGCTTGTTACGCAGTTCTTTCATCGCATCTTTCTCTTCGTCGACGTCCTTGGACTTGACGGAGAGGCTGATGACGCGGCTCTTACGGTCGATGCTGATGATCTTGGCTTCGACTTCTTCGCCTTCTTTCAGCACGTTGCGGGCGTCTTCGACGCGGTCGCGGCTGATTTCGGACGCTTTCAGGATGCCTTCGATCTCGCCACCGAGGCTGATGACGGCGCCTTTGGCGTCGACTTCTTTCACGGTGCCACGAACGATGCTGCCTTTCTCGTGCATCGAGGCGTAGTTGGAGAACGGATCGTCTTCCAGCTGCTTGATGCCCAGGGAAATGCGCTCACGCTCCGGATCAACGGAGAGGATGACGGTTTCCAGCTCGTCGCCCTTCTTGAAGCGACGCACGGCTTCTTCGCCGACTTCGTTCCAGGAGATGTCGGACAGGTGAACCAGACCGTCGATGCCACCTTCCAGGCCGATGAAGATACCGAAATCGGTGATCGACTTGATGGTGCCGGATATCTTGTCGCCCTTGTTGAAGCGGCTGGAGAAATCTTCCCACGGGTTGGACTTGCACTGCTTGATGCCCAGGGAGATACGACGACGCTCTTCGTCGATGTCCAGAACCTGAACTTCCACTTCGTCGCCAACCTGAACGACTTTCGACGGGTGGATGTTCTTGTTGGTCCAGTCCATTTCGGAGACGTGTACCAGGCCTTCCACGCCCTCTTCCAGCTCGGCGAAGCAGCCGTAGTCGGTGAGGTTGGTGACGCGGGCCATGACGCGGGTGCCTTCCGGGTAACGAGCCTTGATGGCAACCCATGGGTCTTCGCCCAGTTGCTTCAGGCCCAGGGATACGCGGTTGCGCTCGCGGTCGAACTTCAGAACCTTGACGTCGATCTCGTCGCCAACGTTGACGATCTCCGACGGGTGCTTGATGCGCTTCCAAGCCATGTCGGTGATGTGCAGCAGGCCGTCTACGCCGCCCAGGTCCACGAATGCGCCGTAGTCGGTGAGGTTCTTGACGATACCTTTGACTTGCTGGCCTTCCTGCAGGGATTCCAGCAGGGCTTCGCGCTCGGCGCTGTTCTCGGCTTCCAGGACGCTACGACGGGAAACGACAACGTTGTTGCGCTTCTGGTCCAGCTTGATGACCTTGAACTCGAGCTCTTTGCCTTCCAGGTGAGTGGTATCACGCACCGGACGTACATCGACCAGGGAGCCCGGCAGGAACGCGCGGATGCCGCTGACGTCGACGGTGAAGCCGCCTTTGACCTTGCCGTTGATAACGCCCTTGACCACTTCATCAGCGTTGAAGGCAGCTTCCAGAACCAGCCAGGATTCTGCACGCTTGGCTTTCTCGCGGGACAGCTTGGTTTCACCGAAGCCATCTTCAACCGCGTCCAGCGCAACGTGGACTTCGTCACCCACCTTGATGGTCAGTTCGCCTTGTTCGTTGTAGAACTGCTCGACCGGGATGACGCCCTCGGATTTCAGGCCGGCATGAACGGTAACCCAGTCACCGTCGATGTCGACCACCAGGCCGGTGATGATCGCACCGGGCTGCATGTCGAGGGATTTCAGACTTTCTTCAAAGAGTTCTGCGAAGCTTTCGCTCATGTTTATACCTGTAGTCAAAGGCCTGTAGGCCCGGTTCCGCGCCACCAGCAGACACGGTCAAGTCATGAAAAAGAAGCCAGCAGGATCGAGACTGGTATCCTGCCGGCCCCCGGCCGCGCCCGTTCGAAAACGGACGCTCCACATTTCGGTTTTTACGGAATGACTCGCCAGATTTGGGCAAAGTCCTTCCAATACAAGGTCTGGAATGTTAGCAACCGCCGCCGCATGCGTCAAACGGCAGCACGCACTCACTCCCCTGTCAGATCTCGGCGGGCAGCCTCGGAGAGAATGCTGTCGACCACTGCTTCGATGCTCATGTGCGTTGAGTCGAGCACTATCGCGCCCTCCGCCGGCTTGAGCGGAGCGACGCTGCGCTGGCTGTCCCGCTCGTCGCGAGCCCTGATTTCCTCGGTCAGCGCCACCATGTCGCAGTCCATGCCCTTCGCCTTGAGCTGCAGGTAACGACGACGAGCGCGCTCCTCGGCGGATGCGGTGAGAAACACCTTCAGCGGCGCATCGGGGAACACGACAGTGCCCATGTCCCGACCATCGGCCACCAGGCCCGGCGCCTCGAGGAAGGCACGCTGGCGCTGCAGCAGCGCATCGCGCACCGCCGGCAGAGCGGCGACCTGGGAGGCCCCGGCGCCGACCTGTTCGGTACGGATGGTATCGGTAACGTCTTCGCCTTCGAGGATGATGTGCTGGCCTTCACCACCCTTGGCGTGGGTGAACTGCACGTCGAGATGCGCGGCCAGGACCTTGAGGGCTTCCTCGTTGGTCAGGTCGATGCCGTGGTTGCCAGCAGCAAATGCCAGCAGGCGATAGAGCGCCCCCGAGTCCAGCAGGTTCCAGCCCAGGCGCTTGGCCAGGATGCCGGCCACGGTACCCTTGCCCGAGCCGCTAGGCCCATCGATGGCAAGCACCGGCCAGGCAGTGAGGTTCGAGGCGGACATCAGTTACCCTCCGCAGCCACGCGAATGCCGGCGCCTGCGGCCAGGCCGAGGAAGTCCGGGAAGGAAGTGGCGACGTTGGCGCAGTCATGGATGCGGATCGAGCCCGAAGCGCGCAGCGAAGCCACGCTGAAGGACATGGCGATACGGTGGTCGCCATGGCTCCAGACTTCGCCGCCGCCGTAGGCGCCGCCGTCGATGATGATGCCGTCCGGGGTCGGTTCGCACTTCACGCCCAGGGTCAGCAGGCCGTCGGCCATCACCTGGATGCGGTCGGATTCCTTCACGCGCAGCTCTTCCGCGCCACGCAGGACGGTACGACCTTCGGCGTTGGCAGCGGCGACGAACAGCACCGGGAACTCGTCGATGGCCAGTGGCACCAGGTCTTCGGGGATGTCGATGCCCTTCAGCTTGGCCGAACGCACGCGCAGGTCGGCCACCGGCTCGCCGCCCACTTCACGCTGGTTTTCCAGGGTGATGTCGGCGCCCATCAGTTTGAGGATGTCGATCACGCCGGTACGGGTCGGGTTGATACCGACGTGTTCGAGGACGATGTCCGAACCTTCGGCGATGCTCGCTGCAACCAGGAAGAAGGCGGCGGACGAGATGTCTGCCGGCACTTCGATGTGGGTGGCAGTCAGCTTGTGGCCAGACTCGACCTTGGCAGTGGCGCCCTGCACCTCTACCGGATAGCCGAAGCCGCGCAGCATGCGCTCGGTGTGGTCGCGGGTCGGTGCCGGCTCGGTGGTCGAGGTTTCGCCGGCGGCATAGAGGCCGGCGAGCAACAGGCAGGATTTCACCTGGGCGCTGGCCATCGGCATGTCGTAGTGCATGCCGGTCAGCTTCTGGCCACCCTTGATGGTCAGCGGCGGACGGCCTTCCGGACCGGTCTCGATCACTGCGCCCATCTCGCGAAGCGGCTTGGCCACGCGATTCATCGGGCGCTTGGAGAGCGAGGCGTCGCCCGTCAGCACGCTGTCGAACGGTTGCGCCGCCAGCAGGCCGCTGAGCAGGCGCATGGAGGTGCCGGAGTTACCCAGGTAGATGGGGCCCGGAGCCGGCTTCAGGCCGTGCAGGCCGACACCATGGACGGTCACGCGGCCGTGGTGCGGGCCTTCGATGACCACACCCATGTCGCGGAATGCCTGAATGGTGGCCAGGGCATCTTCGCCCTCGAGGAAGCCTTCCACCTCGGTGGTGCCTTCGGCCAGCGAGCCGAGCATGATCGAGCGGTGGGAGATGGACTTGTCGCCCGGTACGCGTACGCGCCCGGACAGGCGGCCACCCGGCTGGGCCAGGTAAATCAGGTCGTTGTTGTGCATGGCGTCCACATAGGCCCGACGGGCCAGGATTTTGCTGAAATGTTCACGGGCAACGCGGGCGCGGGTAAACACGCCCAGCAGCTGGTGCCCGTCCCTGGAGTCGACGGCGTCGCGCAGGGCGTCGAGGTCGTCGCGGAAGACGTCGAGGATGCGCAGCACCGCCTCGCGGTTGGCGAGGAAGATGTCATGCCACATCACCGGATCGCTGCCGGCGATCCGCGTGAAATCGCGGAAGCCGCCGGCGGCATAACGGAAGATTTCCAGATTTTCGCTGCGCTTGGCCAGCGAGTCGACCAGCGTGAAAGCCAGCAGGTGCGGCAGATGGCTGGTGGCGGCGAGCACTTCATCGTGGTGCTCGACTTCCATGTGCTCGACGTCCGCGCCCAGCTCGCGCCAGAGGCGGTCGACCAGCATCAGGGCCTCGTCGTCGGTGCTGTCGACCGGCGTGAGGATCACCTTGTGACGGCGGAACAGCGTCGGATTGGCCGCCTCCACTCCGCTCTGCTCGGAACCGGCGATCGGATGGCCCGGCACGAAGCGCGCCGGCATGCCTCCGAAAACGGCCTTTGCCGCGCGTACCACGTTGCCTTTGGCGCTGCCGACGTCGGTCAGCACTGCATTGCCCAGGTCGTAGCCCGCCAGCTCGGCAAGCACCTTTTCCATAGCCAGGATCGGCACCGCCAGCTGGATGACGTCGGCGTCGCGGCAGGCGACCTCGAGGGACTCCTCGCAACGGTCGACCACGCCCAGCTCCACGGCCAGGCGACGGGATTGCGGATCACGGTCCACGCCGACCACTTCCTCGAACAGCGCCTTCTCGCGCAGGCCCTTGGCAAAGGACCCGCCGATCAGGCCGAGCCCCACCACCACCAGGCGACGAAGCTTGGCCGAAGGCTGTTGCAGGGAAGTGACATCAACCACGGGCGAGCACCTTGGCCAGCGCCTCGAGGAAGCGGGCGTTCTCCTGCGGCAGGCCGATGGAGATGCGCAGGTGCTGAGGCATGCCGTAGCCGCCTACCGGGCGAACGATCACGCCTTCGGCGAGCAGGGCCTGGTAGATCGGGGCGGCTTCACGCTGCATGTCGACGGCGAGGAAGTTGCCTTTCGACGGGATCCAGTTCAAGTCCAGCGCACGCAGGCCGTCCTGCAGCTGCTGCATGCCGGCGTCGTTGACGCGCTTGCCTTCGGCCAGGTACTCGGCGTCGTCCAGCGCGGCGCAGGCGGCAGCCAGGGCCAGGCTGTTGACGTTGAATGGCTGGCGCACGCGGTTCAGCACCTCGGCGACCTGCGCCGAGGAGATCGCATAGCCGACGCGCAGCGACGCCAGGCCATAGGCCTTGGAGAAGGTGCGCGAAACCAGCAGGTTCGGGTAGCGGGCCAGGTATTTCAGGCCGTCGGGCAGTTCGTCACCCTCGGCGTATTCGATGTAGGCCTCGTCCAGGACGACCAGGACGTTTTCCGGAACGCGAGACAGGAAGCGCTCCAGGGCGTCCGGACCGAACCAGGTGCCGGTCGGGTTGTTCGGGTTGGCGACGAAGACCACGCGGGTATTGGCGTCGATTGCCGCCAGCATGGCTTCCAGGTCATGCCCCCAGTCCTTGGCCGGTACCGCCCTGCCCTCGGCGCCGACGGCCTGGGTGGAGATCGGGTAGACGGCGAAGGCGTACTGGCTGAACACGGCGTTCAGGCCCGGTGCCAGGTAGGCGCGGGCAACCAGGTCGAGGATGTCGTTGGAGCCATTGCCCAGGGTCACTTGAGCAGTGGTGACACCGCAGCGCTCGGCCAGCTTGCTCTTCAGCTCGAAGCCGTTGCCGTCGGGATAGCGGGTCATTTCCACCAGTTCGCCGCGGATCGCTTCGATCACCTTGGCGCTGGGGCCCAACGGGTTCTCATTGCTGGCCAGCTTGACGATCTTCGCCGGGTCCAGGTTCAGCTCGCGGGCCAGTTCGTCCACCGGTTTGCCCGGAACGTAGGGCGAAAGTTTCTGTACGCCCGGCTGGGCCAGGGCGAGGAAGTCACACGACATAGCTACAAGCCTCAAGCTGTATGCCGCAAGCCGGGCGCCGGATCACCGGCAGCCCGAGGCTTGCCGCTTCGACAGACGGTTCAGAGAACCGCTTTCGGGTAGGAGCCCAGCACCTTCAGCGCCACGGCTTCGCTGTTGATCTTTTCCAGCACGTCCTTGATCAGCGGGTCCTTGTGGTGGCCGACGAAGTCGATGAAGAACACGTAGGTCCACTTGCCGCTGCGCGACGGGCGGGTTTCGATGCGGGTCAGGTCGATGCCATTGGTGTGGAACGGCACCAGCAGTTCATGCAGCGCGCCGGGCTTGTTGCGCATGGAGACGATGATCGAGGTCTTGTCGTCGCCGGTCGGCGGCACTTCCTGGTTGCCGATGATGAGGAAGCGCGTGGAGTTGTCCGGGCGGTCCTCGATCTTCTCGTGGAGCTTGTCCAGGCCGTACAGGTTGGCGGCCATGTCGCCGGCGATGGCGGCGCTGTTCCACTCGCTCTTCACGCGCTTGGCGGCGTCGGCGTTGCTCGGCACTGCCACGCGCTCGACGTTCGGGTAGTGCGCGTCCAGCCACTTGCGGCACTGGGCCAGGGACTGGGCGTGGGAATAGATACGGGTGATGTTGTCGGTCTTGGTGTTCTCGCCCACCAGCAGGTGGTGGTGAATGCGCAGCTCGACCTCACCGCAGATCACCATGTCGTGCTCGAGGAAGCTGTCGAGGGTGTGGTTGACCGCGCCCTCGGTGGAGTTTTCCACCGGCACCACGCCGAAGTTCACCGCGCCGGCGACCACTTCGCGGAACACCTCGTCGATCGCCGCCATCGGCGTGCTGATCACCGCGTGGCCGAAGTGCTTGAGCGCCGCGGCCTGGGTGAAGGTGCCTTCCGGACCGAGGTAGGCGACCTTAAGCGGCTGCTCCAGGGCCAGGCAGGAGGACATGATCTCGCGGAACAGACGAGCGACTTCCTCGTTGTCCAGCGGGCCCTTGTTCAACTCCATGATGTGCTTGAGCACCCAGGCCTCGCGCTCGGGCCGGTAGAACACCGGCTTCTCGCCTTCGGCCAGGGATGCCATCTTCACGCGCGCCACGTCGGTGGCGCAGCGGGCGCGCTCGCTGATCAGCTCGAGGATCTTCTCGTCGAGGCTGTCGATGCGTACGCGCAAAGCCTTGAGCTGGTCAGCGTCGCTCATCAGCCGTGCTCCTTCTCGAACTCGGCCATGTAGGCGACCAGCGCCTCGATGGCGTCCAGACCCAGGGCGTTATAGATGGAGGCACGCATGCCGCCCACCGAACGGTGGCCTTTCAGGTTGAGCAGGCCGCGCGCGTCGGCGCCTTCGAGGAAGGCCTTGTCGAGCTTCTCGTCGGCCAGGCGGAACGGCACGTTCATCCAGGAGCGGGCGCTCGGCTGGATCGGGTTGGTGTAGAAGTCGCTGTTGTCGATGAAGCCGTACAGCATGTCCTTCTTGGCGCGGTTGCGCTTCTCCATGGCCTCGACGCCGCCCTGCTCCTTCAGCCACTGGAAGACCAGGCCGGAGAGGTACCAGGAATAGGTAGCCGGGGTGTTGTACATGGAGCCGTTATCGGCAGCGACCTTGTAGTTGAGCATGGTCGGGCAGATGCTGCGGGCGCGGCCCAGCAGGTCTTCGCGAACGATGACGACCACCAGGCCGGACGGACCGATGTTCTTCTGCGCGCCGGCGTAGATCAGGCCGAACTTGGACACGTCGATCGGACGCGAGAGGATGTCCGAGGACATATCCACAACCAGCGGCACGTCGCCGACTTCCGGAATCCAGTCGAACTCCAGGCCGCCGATGGTCTCGTTGGACGCGTAGTGCAGGTAGGCGGCGTTCGGAGTGAGGTTCCACTCGTTCTGCCCCGGAATGGCGAAGTAGTCGTACTTGGACGCGCTGGCGACCACGTTGACGTTGCCGAAGCGGCGAGCCTCTTCGATGGCCTTCTTCGACCAGATGCCGGTTTCCACGTAGTCCGCCACGCCGTCTTCGGGCAGCAGGTTCAGCGGGATCTCGGCGAACTGCTGGCTGGCACCGCCCTGCAGGAACAGCACCTTGTAGTTCGACGGCACGCCCATCAGGTCACGCAGGTCCTGCTCGGCCTTCTCGGCGATGGCCACGTAGTCGTCGCTACGGTGGCTCATCTCCATGACCGACAGGCCCTTGCCTTGCCAGTCGAGCAGTTCGGCGCGGGCGCGCTCCAGCACCTCGGTGGGAAGCGCAGCGGGACCTGCGCAGAAGTTAAAGGCTCGCTTGCTCACATCCACTCTCGCTATCAGTCTTCGCTGGCCTGCGGGGCTTCTTCAGCCGCGACTTCGCCTGCTTCTTGGTTCTCGTCCGCCACTTCGCCCTCGACGATCTCGCCGTCAATGACGTCGTCTTCGACGACGGTCGGTTCCTGCACCCGCTCCAGGCCCACCAGCGTTTCGTCGGCGGCCAGCTTGATGAGGATCACGCCCTGGGTGTTACGGCCTGCGCCACGGACTTCGTCGACGCGGGTACGGACCAGGGTGCCCTGGTCGGAAATCAGCATGATCTCCTCGCCATCCAGCACCTGAACGGCGCCCACCAGGTTGCCGTTGCGCTCGTTGATCACCATGGCGATCACGCCCTGGCCACCACGACCGCGGCGCGGGTAGTCGGCCAGCGGGGTGCGCTTGCCGTAACCGCGTGCGGAAGCCGAGAGGATCTGCGCTTCGCGGCACTCGGGGATCAGCATGGAGATGATGCGCTGGCCTTCCGCCAGGCGCATGCCGCGCACGCCACGGGCGTTACGGCCCATGATGCGCACCTTGCTTTCCTTGAAGCGGATCACCTTGCCGGCGTCTGAGAACATCATCACGTCCTTCGAACCGTCGGTGATGGCGGCGGCGATCAGCGAATCGCCCTCTTCCAGCTTCAGCGCGATCAGGCCGTTGGAGCGCGGCTTGGTGAACTGGATCAGCGGGGTCTTCTTCACGGTGCCTTTCATGGTGGCCATGAAGATGTAGGCGCCGGTCGGCTCGTCCTGGCTGAAGTCGGCGTCGTCGCCTTCTTCGGCCTCTTCAGCTTCCACCACCTCGGCGACCTGCTCGGCAACCACGTCGTCGTCATCGCCCTCGTCACCGGCGAACTGCGCCCGCACGGCTTCCAGGTCGATCTGCAGCATGGCGGTGATGCGCTCGCCTTCGTCCAGCGGCAGCAGGTTCACCAGCGGACGGCCACGCGCAGCGCGCGAGGCTTCCGGAATCTCGAAGGTACGCAGCCAGTAGACCTTGCCCTTGCTGGAGAACAACAGCAGGGTGGCGTGGCTGTTGGCGACCAGCAGGTGCTCGATGTAGTCCTCGTCCTTCACGCCGCTCGCCGACTTGCCCTTGCCGCCGCGGCGCTGGGCCTCGTAGGCCGCCAGCGGTTGCGACTTGGCGTAGCCGCCGTGGGAGATGGTGACGACACGCTCTTCCTCGGTGATCAGGTCGGCGATGGTCAGGTCGACCTGCGACGCGACGATCTCGGTGCGGCGGGCGTCGCCGAACTCGGCCTTGACCTTCTCCAGCTCCTCGCGGATGACTTCCATCAGGCGCTGCGGGTTGGTCAGGATGCGGATCAGCTCGCCGATCAGGGTAAGGATTTCCTGGTATTCGGACAGGAGCTTCTCGTGTTCCAGGCCGGTCAGGCGGTGCAGGCGCAGTTCCAGGATGGCCTGGGCCTGTTCCGGCGACAGGTAGTACTTGCCATCGCGCAGGCCGTATTGCGGGTCCAGGTCTTCAGGACGGCAGGCATCGGCGCCGGCGCGCTCGACCATGGCTTCCACGGCACTGGATTCCCAGGCGGTGGAGACCAGGCGCTCCTTGGCTTCGGCCGGGGTCGGCGAGGCCTTGATCAGCTCGATCACCGGGTCGATGTTCGACAAGGCGACCGCCTGGCCTTCGAGGATGTGGCCGCGCTCGCGAGCCTTGCGCAGCTCGTAGACGGTCCGCCGGGTCACCACTTCGCGGCGGTGGCGGATGAAGACTTCGAGCATGTCCTTCAGGTTCAGCGTGCGCGGCTGGCCGTCGACCAGGGCTACCACGTTGATGCCGAAGACGCTCTGCAGCTGGGTCTGGGCGTAGAGGTTGTTCAGCACGACCTCGCCGACTTCGCCGCGGCGCAGCTCGATGACCACGCGCATGCCGTCCTTGTCGGACTCGTCGCGCAGTTCGGTGATGCCTTCGATCTTCTTCTCTTTCACCAGCTCGGCGATCTTCTCGATCAGGCGAGCCTTGTTCAGCTGGTAGGGCAGCTCGGTGATGATGATCTGCTGGCGGTTGCCGCCCTTCTCCATGTCCTCGATTTCGGCGCGGGCACGGATATAGATGCGGCCACGACCGGTGCGGTAGGCCTCGATGATGCCGGCACGGCCGTTGATGATGCCCGCGGTCGGGAAGTCGGGACCGGGGATGTACTGCATCAGGTCATCGACGGACAGTTCGGGGTTGTCCATCAGCGCCAGGCAACCGTCGACCACTTCGCTCAGGTTGTGCGGCGGGATGTTGGTCGCCATGCCCACGGCGATACCGCTGGAACCGTTGACCAGCAGGTTGGGGATCTTGGTCGGCATGACCGCCGGGATCTGCTCGGTGCCGTCGTAGTTGGGCACCCAGTCGACGGTTTCCTTGTCGAGGTCGGCGAGAAGCTCGTGGGCCAGCTTCGCCATGCGCACTTCGGTGTATCGCATGGCCGCGGCGTTGTCGCCGTCGACCGAACCGAAGTTGCCCTGGCCGTCGACCAGCATGTAGCGCAGCGAGAAGGGCTGGGCCATACGCACGATGGTGTCGTAGACCGCGGTATCACCGTGCGGGTGGTACTTACCGATCACGTCACCGACCACACGGGCGGATTTCTTGTAGGGCTTGTTCCAGTCGTTGCCCAGTTCGCTCATGGCGTACAGGACGCGGCGGTGCACCGGTTTCAGGCCGTCGCGCGCATCGGGCAGGGCACGACCGACGATCACGCTCATCGCGTAATCGAGGTAGGACTGTCGGAGTTCGTCTTCGATGTTGACCGGGAGGATTTCTTTGGCCAGTTCGCCCATGAGAAGCCTGGTTCCTTTTTCAGGTGGACCTCCGCCTCGCCCATCCCGAGCCCGGCGGAGTGCGGCGGCGCTATCAGAACGCCACCGACTCACAACAAATCAACGACTTAGGTCAGTGATCCGCGCTACTGCGAGGGTGCAAAATATGCCCCCCGAAGAACCGTCGGAGCTTACCACAAGCCAGGTCGAACACCTACCGCCTCAGTGCAGCCGCTTGCGGCTCATCAACTCGGCCATGCGCGCGGCATCCGGACGCTCTACCACGCCCCGCTCGGTCACGATGGCGTCGATCAGGTCGGCCGGGGTCACGTCGAAGACCGGATTGAAGGCCTCCACTTCCGCAGCCACGCGCTTGCCACCGATTTCCAGCAGCTCGCGACCGTCACGCTCCTCGATCGGGATGTCGTCGCCGCTTTCCAGGCTCATGTCGATGGTCGAGCTGGGCGCCACCACCATGAAGCGCACGCCGTGGTGCATGGCGTTCACCGCGAGCTGGTAGGTGCCGATCTTGTTGGCCACGTCACCATTGGCGGTGATGCGGTCGGCGCCGACGATGACCCAGGTGATGCTTTCGGTCTTCATCAGGTGCGCGGCGGCGGCATCGGCGTTCAGGGTCACCGGCACGCCTTCGTTGGCCAATTCCCAGGCGGTCAGGCGTGCGCCCTGCAGCCACGGGCGGGTTTCGTCGGCGTAGATGCGTTCGACCAACCCTTCCAGGTGCGCCGCGCGGATCACGCCCAGCGCGGTGCCGAAGCCGCCGGTGGCCAGCGCACCGGTGTTGCAGTGGGTGAGGATCTTCTGCGGACCGCTGTGCTGCTTGCGGATCAGCTCGACACCGAGCTGGGCCATGGTCAGGTTGGCTTCGCGGTCGCTTTCGTGGATGGCGATGGCCTCGGCCTCCAGGACCTGCAGCGGGTCGTCGGTCGGCTTGAGGCGATCGAGGCGCTCGCGCATGCGGTTGAGCGCCCAGAACAGGTTGACTGCGGTGGGCCGCGATTCGGCCAGCACGCGGAAGTCTTCTTCCAGCGCCGCGCGCCAGTCGCCACCGATGTCCAGCCGGGCACGCAGGCCCAGGACCACGCCATAGGCGGCGCTGATGCCGATGGCTGGCGCGCCACGCACCACCATTTCGCGGATCGCATCGGCGACCTCGGCGGCACTGTCGTAGCTCAGCCAGGTTTCCTCCAGCGGCAGCCGGCGCTGGTCGAGCAGGCGGAGGGTGCCCTTGCGCCAATCAATGGCGGTGACCCGCTCGGCCGCCAACAGTCGCTCACGCATGGAACACCTCTTCTTTCATATGCTGTTTCGGACCGCGCCGAAGCGGCGCGCACTCCCCAAATCCGTCCCGGGATCGCCCCGGGAAAACCGGCGAGTATAACGAGCCGGAGCCAGCAGCGCTCGGGTATACTGCCGAGCTCCCGATCCCGCGCCCAGGAAGCGCCCCATGCCCGACGCCAAAGCCCCTCTCGATCTGCTTCTGCTGCCGACCTGGATAGTCCCGGTGGAACCTGCCGGCGTGGTCCTTCGCGACCATGCGCTGGGCATCCGCGACGGCCGTATCGCCCTGCTCGCCCCGCGCGCCGAGGCGCTGCGCCATCCGGCGGCGGAAACCCGCGAACTTCCGGGCATGCTGCTCGCCCCCGGCCTGGTCAACGCCCATGGTCACGCGGCCATGAGCCTGTTCCGTGGCCTGGCCGACGACCTACCGCTGATGACCTGGCTGCAGGAACACATCTGGCCAGCCGAGGCCAAGTGGGTCGACGAAGGCTTCGTTCGCACCGGCACCGAGCTGGCCATCGCCGAACAGCTCAAGGGCGGGATCAGCTGCCTCTCGGACATGTACTTCCACCCCAAGATCGCCTGCGAGGTAGTCCACGAGACCGGCGTGCGCGCGCAGATCTGCGTCCCGGTGCTGGACTTCCCGATCCCCGGCGCCCGCGACGCCGAAGAGGCGATCCGCAAGGGCGTGGCGCTGCATGACGACCTCAAGCATCACCCGCGCATCCGCGTGGCGTTCGGCCCGCACGCGCCCTACACGGTGAGCGACGACAAGCTGGAGAACGTGCTGATGCTCGCCGAAGAGCTCGACGCCGGCATCCAGATGCACGTCCACGAGACCGCCTTCGAGGTCCAGCAGGCGCTGGATAAGACCGGCGAACGCCCCCTGGCCCGCCTGCACCGTCTCGGCCTGCTCGGCCCGCGCTTCCAGGCCGTGCACATGACCCAGGTGAATGACGAGGACCTGGCGCTGCTGGTGGAAACCAACAGCTCGGTGATCCACTGCCCGGAATCCAACCTCAAGCTGGCCAGCGGCTTCTGCCCGGTGGAGCGCCTCTGGCAGGCCGGCGTCAACGTGGCCATCGGCACCGACGGCGCGGCCAGCAACAACGACCTCGACCTGCTCGGAGAAACCCGCACCGCCGCCCTGCTGGCCAAGGCCGTGGCAGGCCAGGCCACCGCGCTGGACGCCCACCGCGCACTGCGAATGGCGACCCTCAACGGCGCCCGCGCCCTGGGCCTGGAGCAGGAAATCGGCTCGCTGGAGCTGGGCAAGTCCGCCGACCTGGTGGCCTTCGACCTCTCCGGCCTGGCCCAGCAGCCGGTCTACGAGCCGGTCTCGCAACTGATCTACGCCACCGGCCGCGACTGCGTGCGCCACCTTTGGGTGGCCGGCAAGCAACTGCTCGACAGTGGCCGCCTGACGCGCCTGGACGAAGGCCGCCTGGCCGCCGCCGCCGGCGACTGGGGGCGACGCATCGCCAAGGGCTGACCGGCCCCGGCCCGGCTGCGACAATCTGTCATGCCGCGCCCAACCCCGGCGGGAAGCTGGCATCATAGTCAGCCTCCGCGCTCCGAATTCCCACGAAAGTTTCTGAACGAAGGTAAGCCATGAGCAACGTCGACCACGCCGAGATCGCCAAATTCGAGGCCCTTGCCCATCGCTGGTGGGACCGCGAAAGCGAGTTCAAGCCGCTGCACGACATCAACCCGCTGCGCGTCAACTGGATCGACGAGCGCGTCGGCCTGGCCGGCAAGAAGGTGCTCGACGTCGGCTGCGGCGGCGGCATCCTCAGCGAAGCCATGGCCCAGCGCGGCGCCACCGTTACCGGCATCGACATGGGCGAGGCGCCGCTGGCGGTCGCCCAGCTGCACCAGCTGGAATCCGGCGTGGCAGTTGAATACCGACGCATCACCGCCGAGCAGCTGGCCGAGGAAATGCCCGAGCAGTTCGACGTGGTGACCTGCCTGGAAATGCTCGAGCACGTGCCCGATCCGTCCTCGGTCATCCGCGCCTGCTACCGCATGGTCAAGCCCGGCGGCCAGGTGTTCTTCTCGACCATCAACCGCAATCCCAAGGCCTACCTGTTCGCCATCGTCGGCGCCGAGTACGTCATGCGCCTGCTGCCGCGCGGCACCCACGACTTCAAGAAGTTCATCCGCCCCTCCGAACTCGGCGCCTGGTCGCGCGACGCCGGCCTCGCGGTCAAGGACATCATCGGCCTGACCTACAACCCGCTGACCAAGCACTACAAGCTGGCCAACGACGTCGACGTCAACTACATGATCCAGACCCTGCGCGAGGAATGAGGCCGATGCCGATCAAAGCGGTTCTCTTCGACATGGACGGCACCCTGCTGGATACCGCGCCGGACTTCATCGCCGTCTGCCAGGCCATGCTCGCCGACCACGGCCTGCCGCCGGTGCCCGACCAGCGCATCGCCGACGTGGTTTCCGGCGGCGCCCGCGCCATGGTCGCCGCGACCTTCGATATGGACCCGGAAGCCGAAGGCTTCGAACCGCTGCGCCTGGAGTTCCTCGATCGCTACCAGGACCACTGCGCAGTGCTCACGCGTCCCTACGACGGCATTCCCGAGCTGCTCGAAAGCATCGAGAGAGCCCGCCTGGTCTGGGGTGTGGTAACCAACAAGCCGGTGCGCTTCGCCGAGCCGGTGATGCAGCAACTGGGCCTGGCCGAGCGCTCGGCAGTGCTGATATGCCCCGACCACGTGACCCGCAGCAAGCCCGATCCGGAAATGCTGCTGCTGGCCTGCGAGCGCATCGGCGTCGACCCGCAGCATGTGCTGTTCATCGGTGACGACCTGCGTGACATCGAGTCCGGCCGCGCCGCCGGGACCAAGACCGCGGCCGTGCGCTACGGCTACATCCACCCCGAGGACAACCCCGCGCACTGGGGCGCCGACGTGATCGTCGACCACCCGCGCGAACTGCTGGCCGTCCTCGAACGGGCAATGTGCGGCTGCTGAGGCGGCCGCCACACCTTCCGGCAACGTCCGCCCTCCCCTCGCTGCGCCAACCGCGCGCAGCGCTCCGAAGGAGCTTCCGATGTTCGAATATTCCGCACGCCCCGACCTGCTCAAGGATCGGGTGATCCTGGTCACCGGCGCCGGTCGCGGCATCGGCGCCGCCGCTGCGCGCAGCTACGCCGCCCATGGCGCCACCGTGCTGCTGCTGGGCAAGAGCGAAGAAAACCTCAATGAGACCTACGACCTCATCGAGGCCGCCGGGCATCCGCAGCCGGTGGTGATCCCGTTCAACCTGGAAACCGCCCTGCCGCACCAGTTCGACGAACTGGCGGCAACCGTGGAGAGCGAGTTCGGCCGCCTCGACGGACTGCTGCACAACGCCTCCATCCTCGGCCCGCGCTCGCCCATCGAGCAGATCTCCGGGGAGAACTTCATGCGCGTCATGCAGGTGAACGTCAACGCGATGTTCATGCTGACCCACGCGATGCTGCCGCTGCTCAAGCTCTCCGACGACGCCTCGGTGATCTTCACCTCCAGCAGCGTCGGCCGTAAGGGCCGGGCCTACTGGGGCGCCTACGCGGTCTCCAAGTTCGCCACCGAGGGCCTGATGCAGGTGATGGCCGACGAGTGCGACGGCACCCACCCGATCCGCGCCAACAGCGTCAACCCCGGCGCCACCCGCACCAGCATGCGTGCCATGGCTTATCCCGGCGAAAACCCGGCCAATAACCCTACGCCCGAGGAGATCATGCCGGTCTACCTCTACCTGATGGGGCCGGACAGCCAGGGAGTCAACGGCCAGGCCTTCGACGCCCAGGGCTGAGAATCCTCCGGGGCGGCGCCATTGCCGCCCCGTCGAAATCCCGGCAATTCGTTGCCGCTGACCTGTTTTACCCCTGCACCTCCCCGCCGCCTCGCCATCATTTTGACATCCCGCCTTCCGTCGCCTGCCACCCACTTTCGGAACAAACCCAGCAACCATGGGTCTTTAGGACCGATCCGACACAACTTTCCGCGGGTTGGCACGAAAGTCGCTAAGCCCATAGTGTCGCCGTTCTCGCGCCAGAGGTTGCCAAGCGTCATGGCCCCACCCAAGCAGTCCAACACCATCGATTTCGATACCGCCAAGATGCAGCGCCTGGCGCTTGGCGAATTGCGCTCGCGCAAGCGCCAGGTCAGCCTGGCCGACGTGCGCCGGCAGCTTGCCCTGCACCTGCAGACCAGCCTGGAAGCAGATCGCGTGCTCGACATCTTCTTCCGCGAGAGCCAGCAACTGCTGCCGCTGGACTACCTGAGCTACCAGCACAGCGGAGCCGATCTACGCCTGGAATTTGGCGACGCCGCCAGCCATGCCGCCAGCTACCGACTGACCCACGCTGGCGAGTACCTGGGCGAGCTCTGCTTCCGCCGCCGCCTGCCGTTCAGCGAGACCGAACTGGGCCAGTTGGAAAGCCTGATCGCCAGCCTGCTCTACCCGCTGCGCAACGCCCTGCTCTACCGCGCCGCGATCCAGACAGCCCTGCGCGATTCGCTGACCGGCACCGGCAATCGCATCGCCATGGACCAGGCGCTGGGCCGCGAAGTCGAACTGGCCCGGCGCAACCTGATGCCGCTGTCGATCCTCATGCTCGACCTGGACCACTTCAAGCGCATCAACGACCAGTACGGCCATAGCCACGGCGACGAAGCCCTGCGCACCGTCACCATGGCGATCAAGGGCAGCCTGCGCAACGTCGACATGGTGTTCCGCTTCGGCGGCGAAGAGTTCCTTGCGCTGCTCTCCAACACCAGCAGCGCCGGCGCTATCCAGGTCGGCGAACGGCTGCGCCATGCCGTCGAAGACCTGCAATTCACCGTCGACGGCCAACCGGTGCCGCTGTCGATCAGCCTGGGCTGCGCCTCGCTAGCCGCCGGCGAAGGTGTCGACGATCTGCTGCGCCGCGCCGATGCGGCGCTCTATGCAGCCAAGCGCGACGGCCGCAATCGCCTGGCCTGCGCCGGCTGACAGCAAAATCCAGGCAATGAAAAAGGGCTCCGAGGAGCCCTTTTTCATTACCGCTACGCCTTAGCGCTTGAAGCCCGGGCGCATGCCATCGCCAGACGGCTGCGGACGACGCTTGTTCAGCGGCTTGCGCACGACCGGCTTGGACGGACGCTCGGCGTGCTCGCCGCTCGGCTTGGCCGGACGCTTGCGGTTCACGTCGCTCGGACGCTCGGCCAGCGGGGCACCCTTGCTGCGATCGTCCTGACGCGGACCACGAGCCGGACGACCACCGTCCTGACGCGGCGCACGGCCTTCGCCCTCGCCACGCGGAGCGCGGGCCGGACGACCACCGGCGGAATCCGGACGCGGCGCGCGCGGGGCGCGACCTTCGCCCTCGCCGCGCGGACCACGGGCCGGACGGCCACTGTCCTGACGCGGCGCACGGCCTTCGCCTTCGCCACGCGGCGCGCGGACCGGACGACCTTCGCCTGCGTCGCGACGCGGAGTGCGGCTTTCACCAGCATCGCCGCGCGGCGCACGACGCGGACGCTCGCCTTCGGCGGCTTCCTTGCGGTTGCGGGAGCCGCGACCGGCATCCGGACGCTCGCTCCGCGACAGCGGCTTGGAAAGCTTGCGCTGCTGGCGATCGAGCTTCTCGCGCTGCTTGACGGTGATTTCCGGCAGGGCGACCGGCGTGAGGCCGACCTCTTCGCTAAGGATGTCCACCTCGCGCTGCTCCATCTCGCGGTAGCGACCCATGGTCAGCTCGGAGGTGAGGAACACCGGGCCGAAGCGCACGCGCTTCAGGCGGCTGACCACCACGCCCTGGGATTCCCACAGGCGACGCACTTCGCGGTTACGGCCTTCCATCACCACCACGTGGTACCAGTGGTTGAAGCCTTCGCCGCCGGGCGCCTGCTGGATGTCGCTGAACTTGGCCGGGCCGTCTTCCAGCATCACGCCGCTCTTCAGGCGTTCGATCATCTCTTCGTCGACTTCGCCACGTACGCGCACGGCGTATTCGCGGTCCATCTCGTAGGACGGGTGCATCAGGCGGTTCGCCAGCTCACCGTCGGTGGTGAACAGCAGCAGGCCGGTGGTGTTGATGTCCAGGCGGCCGATGTTGATCCAGCGGCCACTGCGCAGGCGCGGCAGGCGGTCGAACACGGTCGGACGGCCTTCCGGATCGTCGCGGGTGCAGACTTCGCCTTCGGGCTTGTTGTAGATCAGGACGCGACGGACGTGCTCTTCGAGCTTCTCGCGCTTGAGCAGGCGATCGTCGACGGCGATGGCGTCATGGTCGCCGACGCGCTGGCCGAGGCTGGCTACGGCGCCGTTGACCTTGACCCGGCCTTCCTCGATCCAGGCTTCGACGTCGCGGCGCGAGCCGACGCCCATGCGTGCGAGGACTTTCTGCAGCTTTTCGCCAGCAGGGGCTGGGGTCAGTTCTGGGTTTTCGTGCGTGTCGTTCATCTGGGCACCTCCCGGTGTGGCATGCAACGAAGAAAAAGGTCGCGCATCATACGCGCTTGGACACGGCAGCGCACCGTCCGTGATCGGGAAAGCCTAGCCGTTTTTCCCCGCGCCGCCGCCGATTGCCAGGAGAACCGCACCGTGCACGACGAATCCGCCTTCACCGGCGCCAAGCTGGCGCTATTCCACGCCGGACGCCTGGTGGTCTACCGCCGCGACGACAAGCCCGAAATCCCCTACCCCAACTGCTGGGACTTCCCCGGCGGCGGCCGCGAGGGCGAAGAGACGCCAGTCGAATGCGCGCTGCGCGAGCTGGAAGAAGAATTCGCCGTGCGCCTGGATGCCGACCGCATCGAATGGCAGCGCCGCTATCGCGCTACCCACGGCCCGGCGCCCTGGGCCTGGCTGCTGGTCGCACGGATCGACGAGGCGGAGTTCGCCGCCATCCGCTTCGGCGACGAAGGCCAGTACTGGCAATTGATGGATGTCGACGATTACCTGGCCCACGAAGAAGCAGTGCCTTACCTGCAGGAGCGCCTGCGGCATTACCTCGAAGAAACGAACCTGTAGGAGCGGCCCATGGCCGCGATTCGCGCGCATGGCGCGCTCCTACACGGGCACCATAAAAAAGCCCGGCACCAGGCCGGGCATGTCCAATCAGGGACAGCTCAGTGTGTATCGAGCAACGCCAGCGCCTCGCGGGAGAGGCGCTCGACGGCCTTCCAGTCACCGCTGGACACCGCGGCCTTGGGCAGCATCCAGCTGCCGCCCACGCACATGACGTTTTCCAGGCGGTAGTAGTCGTTCAGGTTGTCCGGGCCGACACCGCCGGTGGGGCAGAAACGCACCTCGGGGAACGGGCCGCCGAACGCCTTGAGCGCTTCCACGCCGCCGCAGACCTTGGCCGGGAACAGCTTGAAGCGGCGCAGGCCATAGCGATAGGCAGCCATGATCTCCGACGCGGTCGCCACGCCCGGCAGCAGCGGCAACGGGCGGCTCACCGCGTACTGCAGCAGTTCGTCGGTGCAACCGGGGGTGACGACGAACTGCGCGCCGGCTTCCTCGGCCTGGCGGAAAGTCTCGCCATCCAGCACGGTGCCGGCACCGATGCACAGCTCCGGGCGCTTTTCGGCCAGGGTGCGGATGGCGGTCAGGCCGAGACTGGTACGCAGGGTCACTTCCAGCACCGTGATACCGCCGGCGGCCAGGGCATCGGCCATCGGCAGGATGTCCTGCTCGCGATCGATGGTGATCACCGGCAGGATGCGCGCGCGCTCGGCGAGGGCGTCGATGCGCTGGATGTGTTGATCAAGGCTCATGTTGCAAGGCTCCGCGCCTCAAGGGCACCAGTGGATCGACAGCGGCGCGCGCAGGAAGGCGCTCACCGGCATGCGTTGTTCATCGTTCTCGGCCAGCGCCGCACGCAGGGTGGCGAGCTTGGCCTGGCCCTGGATCGCCAGCAGTTGCACGCGGGCGCCGGCCAGCACGGCGCGACTGAGGGTCAGGCGCTGATGCGGCACGCTCGGCGCCCAGGCCGGCAGGCAGCGACGCACACCCGC
Organism: Pseudomonas knackmussii B13; assembly: GCF_000689415.1. Lineage (NCBI taxonomy): Bacteria > Pseudomonadati > Pseudomonadota > Gammaproteobacteria > Pseudomonadales > Pseudomonadaceae > Pseudomonas > Pseudomonas knackmussii. Next base: position 4,111,637 of record NZ_HG322950.1, read on the forward strand.
CGGGTCGAGCGCCTCGACCAGACCCGGACTACCCGGGAACAGCGAGGCCGTGTGGCCGTCGTCGCCCATGCCGAGCACCAGCACATCGATCGGCAGCGCCAGCTCGGCGACCTGCCGCTCGGCGTTTTGCGCAGCTTCTTCCAGGCTCGCAGCCGCCTGGTAAAGGCCGCAGAACAGCGCCTTGGCCGCCGCGCCCTTGAGCAGGTGGCGACGCACCAGACCTGCGTTGCTGTCCGGATGTGATTCGGGCACCCAGCGTTCGTCGGCCAGGGTCACGGTGACCTTCGACCAGTCCAGCTGCTCGGCGCTCAGCGCCTCGAGGAAGGCTACCGGGCTGCGCCCGCCAGACACCGCCAGTACAGCGCGGCCGCGCGCGGCAATCGCGCCACGCAGCGCTTCAGCCACCTTGGCAGCCAGGCCGCTCGCCTGCGCCGCGGCGTTTTCCCAGGTCGTCCAGCCCACGTTGGCCGGCAGATTAAGATCAATGGTCGCCATACCAGTCCTTCCCGTCTCTCGCGATCAATGCCACGGCCGCCTGCGGCCCCCAGGTGCCCGCCGGATAAGGCTTGGGCGCTTCGCCCAGGCGCTCCCAGCCGGCGATCAGGTGGTCGCACCACTTCCAGGCGAACTCCACTTCGTCCTTGCGCACGAAGAGGTACTGGTTGCCTTGCATCACTTCCAGCAGCAGTCGCTCGTAGGCGTCCGGCACGCGCGCGGCCTGGAAGGTCTCGGAGAAGCTCAGTTGCAGCGGGCCGGTGCGCAGCTGCATGCCCTTGCCCAGCCCCTGGTCCTTGGTCATCACCTGCAGGGAGATACCCTCGTCCGGCTGCAGGCGGATGATCAGGCGGTTGCTGATCAGCGAACGCTGCTCGGGGGCGAAGATGTAGTGCGGCGGTTCCTTGAAGTGGATGACGATCTGCGACAGCTTCTGCGGCATGCGTTTGCCGGTGCGCAGATAGAAAGGCACGCCGGACCAGCGCCAGTTGCGGATGTCCACGCGCAGCGAGACGAAGGTCTCGGCGCCGCTGCGGCGGTTGGCGTGCTCCTCTTCGAGGTAGCCGGGCACCGCCTTGCCGTCGATGAAGCCGGCGGTGTACTGGCCGCGCACCACGCGGGTGGCCAGTTGCTCCGGCGGGATCGGCTCCAGCGCGCGCAGCACCTTCACCTTCTCGTCGCGGATGCTGTCGGCGGAGAGGTCGCTCGGCGGGTCCATGGCGATCAGGCAGAGCAGCTGCAGCAGGTGGTTCTGCACCATGTCGCGCAGCTGGCCGGCCTGGTCGAAGTAGCCCCAGCGGCCTTCGATGCCGACCTTCTCGGCCACGGTGATCTCCACGTGGGAGATGTGGTTCTGGTTCCACTGGGTTTCGAACAGGCTGTTGGCGAAGCGCAGTGCGATCAGGTTCTGCACCGTCTCCTTGCCCAGGTAGTGGTCGATCCGGTAGATGCGGTTTTCCGGGAAGAAGCGCGCCACGGCGTCGTTGACCTCGCGGGAGGACGCCAGGTCATGGCCGATCGGCTTCTCCAGCACGACGCGGGTGCGCTCGGCCACGCCGATCGCCGCCAGGTTCTCGCAGATGCCGCCGTACACCGAGGCCGGCGTGGCGAAGTAGGCAACCACCGGCAGGCCGCCGGGCAGTGCGTCGCGCAGTGTCGGGTAGGACTGCGGATCGAGGAAATCCATGCTCAGGTAGCCCAGGCGCTCACGGAAGCGCGCCCACACGGCGTCGTCCCATTCGCGCGCCGGTACGGCCAGGCGCAGGCGCTTCTCGATGGCCGGCAGGTGGGCGGCGGTATCGCCCTCCTCACGGGCCAGGCCGAGGATGCGGGTGTCCGCGTGCAGCAGACCCTCGCGGTCGAGTTGGTACAGCGCCGGAATCAGCTTGCGCAGGGCAAGATCGCCCAGCGCGCCGAACAGCGCGAGGGTACAAGGCAGAACACGGACATCGGGCATTTGTTGTTACCAACCAGATATTCAGGTGAAATTGCGCTACCAATGGCGCCATTAAGGCAAAAATGTAGTAATTAAACAACATATTTTTCCCTTGAACGGGGCGCTGTTGGTCGCCTGTCGTGCTGACGTTAGGATAGCGCCGCTGGCCGGAGGCAGAGCCCCGCCAATTGACGCAGCCAAGGAGCTCGGATGAAGAACCTGCTGGAGCAGATCCAGTCCCGCCTGGAAGACCTGAACAAGGCGGAACGCAAAGTCGCCGAAGTGATCCTCGCCAGCCCGCAGCAGGCCACGCGCTTCAGCATCGCCGCGCTGGCCCAGGCCGCCGGCGTAAGCGAGCCGACGGTGAACCGCTTCTGCCGCTCGTTCGACATGAGCGGCTATCCGGAGCTGAAGATCCAGCTGGCACAGAGCCTGGCCAGCGGCGCGGCCTTCGTCGCCCAGGCGGTCACCGAAGACGATGGCCCCGAGGCTTACACGCGGAAGATCTTCAGCAGCACCATCGCCTCGCTGGACAGCGCCTACAAGGCGCTCGACACGAAGGTGATCGACCGCGCCGTCGACCTGCTGATCCAGGCCCGGCAGATCCACTTCTTCGGCCTCGGCGCCTCCAGCTCGGTGGCGCTGGACGCCCAGCACAAGTTCTTCCGCTTCAACCTCGCGGTGTCGGCGCAGAGCGATGTGCTGATGCAGCGGATGATCGCCTCGGTGGCGCACACCGGCGACCTGTTCGTGGTGATTTCCTATACGGGCCGTACCCGCGAACTGGTGGACGTGGCTCGCCTGGCCCGCGACAACGGTGCCTCGGTGCTGGGCCTGACCGCCGCCGACTCGCCGCTGGCGCGCGCCTGTACGCTGAGCCTGGACGTCCCGCTGCCCGAAGACACCGACATCTATATGCCGATGACCTCGCGGATCATCCAGCTGACCGTTCTCGACGTGCTGGCCACGGGCGTGACCCTGCGCCGCGGCGTGGATTTCCAGCCGCATCTGCGCAAGATCAAGGAAAGCCTGCTGCCGACCCGCTACCAGCTGGACGAGGAAGGCTGAGGCGGCGCACAGCCACATACGCATGCGCGTGAGGCGCCATTCGTAGGAGCGAGCTTGCTCGCGAATGGCGCTTCACCGTTGCGACGGCGTGCAGGCTGATTTCGTTCGCGAGCAAGCTCGCTCCTACAGCAACAGCCCCTGCGGGTCAGACCAACCCGGCGTGCAGGCGCAGGCGCATGCGCTCGCCCTGGGCGAGGATCAACCCTCCCGGGCGGTAGCCGGCGGCGCCGACGCAGAGGAAGCGGTCCGCTTCGCCCGGCTCGACCTGCTCCACCGCGCGGCTGCCCGGGTGCCAGATCACACTGCCGGCGGAGGCGTTCTTGTCGATGCGCAGGCGGCGCTGCCAGCCGGCGTCCTCGATGACCAGGGAACCCGTGTTGTACAGCACCTGCTTGACCGCGCCGCGTGGAGTCCAGGTATTGGGCAGCGGCGAAGCCGGGCGCTGGCCGCCCTCAAGCTCCATGCCGTGGACCACGGCGCGGCGCAGCGAGCCAAGGCGCCAGTACGGCTGCAGGGCGAAGCTGAACAGACAGTCGCTGTCGTCTTCGTGGTAGCTGGAAAGCTCCATCTCCAGCTCGCGGCCCAGGCGGGCATCGAGGCGCACGTGCCAATCCTCGATGTCGAGCTGCCAGCTGACCTGCACCAGGTTTTCGTCGGCATGCGCGTCGAGCAGGCGCCATTCGCGCTGGCGCGCCCAACCGTGCGGCGGCCACTCGGGCTCGCTGGGGTGACTGCCGAACCACGGCCAGCAGACCGGGATCCCGCCGCGAATGGGCGCCGTGCTAAGCGCCGGCCACTGGCTGGAACACCACAACATGGAACGCTCGCCCTGCGGGCGGAAGTGCAGCAATTGCGCACCCTGGCGGCTGAAAACCGCCTGGCACAGCGGGTGATCGATCAGCAGCAGGTCGCGGCGCTGGAAGCGCACCCAGTCGAACGGTCGCTTGGCCCGCATGGAATGAAAGAAGCGCTGCAGCGGATGCTCGAGCATTGTCCGGAGGTCCTGACCCAATCCCTTTCCCCCGACACTCCGGGGCATGACGTCTGTGTAGTTTTACTACGTACGGTGCAAAAAAGGCGCAGATTCTACCCTGAAACCTGGAAAGCATAGAGCCCCCGCGAGCGACCCGGACTTTTTCGGCGTTCGCGGCTCTGGGTCCACGCGCTCGCGGGGACCCAGTGGACAGTCCAGGCTCGCGAGCAAGCTCGCTCCTACGAAGGGCCAAAAGAAAGGCCCGCCCCGTGAACCGCGGGCGGGCCAAGTACTTCAGCACCTCAGGAGAGCATCAGAAGGTCGACTGGATCTTCAGGCCGGCGACCAGCGCGTTGTCCACTTCGTCCACGCCGCCCGGATGCTTGATGTACTGCAGGTTCGGACGCACGGTCAGCCAGTTGGTGACATGCACGCCGTAGTAGAGCTCGGCGTCGTACTCGGTGTCCTGCACGGGCTGGAACAGCGGGTTGTCGTAGTCGCTGACGCCGTTGACCGCGTTCAGCTGCTCCTGCCGCTTGGTCACGTCGTCGTTGATGTGGATGCGCGCGAAGCCCAGGCCGATGTCATCTTTCGGACGACCGTCGAACAGGCCTTTGTAGACCAGGCCGACCTGCTGGTAGTCCTGCACGGTGTTGGTCGCTTCGTCATGCACGGTGAAGTTGGCGAACAGGCTCAGGCCGCGCGAGGCGTCGCCGTTGTGCGCAGTGACCTGCTGCTGCGCCACCACCCACCAGCCGTGCTTGCTGTCGTGGGACTTGAAGGGCTCGCCGGTCAGCGCTTGCGGCTGGCCATTCACGTCCTCGTAGACGTCGTCGGCCTTGGCGGTGCTGTAGTAGTAGCCCAGGCGGTATTCGCCCGGCAGCTGCTGCGGACCGACCTTCGGCGACCACACCACTTCCACCGGCAGGATCGCCCCCTGGGTGCCGCTGCCACTGAGCTTGAAGCCGTTGCCGGTCTCCAGGTACGAGGGGTTCTGCTCGTAGGCGCCGACCTGGACGAACCATTCCGGGTTGATGTTGTACTTCACGCGCATCGCCCACTGGCTGACCGGCCAGTTGTACCAGATGCCGCCGACCCAGTTGCCCACTTGCGAGCCGCAGAAGGCCAGGTTCTGGAAGTCGCAGGGGAAGCTGTTGAAGTCCTCGCCTTCGCCGAAGCGGCCGACCTTCACGTCCAGCGCGCCATCGAAGAACTGCTGCTTGTACCACATCTGGGTGAGGCGCCAGGTCTGGCCACGGCCCCAGACTTCCTGCACCGAGCTGAGCTGGCCGGCGCGCGGGTCGCTGATGCGGTCGTTGGACAGGTTGCGGCCGCTACGCTCGGTCACCGTCAGCTGGAACTCGGCGGCCTGCCAGCCGAGGATCTTCTGCAGATCGAGATGGGTGCCCAGCGCCCACTGGTCGCTGTAGCGCGCGGTCTTGTCGTCGTCGTAGCCGCCGTGCAGGTTGCCGGCCGCCTCGCCAACGTAGTCGAGCTTGAAGTCGTAGCCCTTTTCCAGCAGCTCGGTGCGGGTGCCGCCCCAGTCACCCAGCCCCCACTTCGAATCGGCAGAGAAGGCGTCGTCGGCCTGCGCCAGGCCGGTCATGCCCGCCGCGCCCAGGGCGAGCAGGCAGCCCAGTGCCGGGCGAATCTTGTTGTTCTTATGCATTGCAATCGTCCTCGTTGGTGATGTGCCAGTCAGGCGGTTAATGCTTGTGCCGAGCCAACGGCGTGACCTTGGTCTCGCCGGCGGCCGGCGCCTTGCGCAGGCGTTCGCCGCTCTGCGCGTCGAAGAGCAGCACGCGGGCCGGGTCCAGGCGCAGCTGCAGGGTCGCGCCGAGGGCCGGCGCGGCGTCCGGCGCCAGGCGGCAGCAGACCTTGGTGCCGTTGACGGTGACGAAGGCCAGGGTGTCCGGCCCGGTGGGCTCCAGTACTTCGACTTCCGCGCGCAGGTCGGTCGGGCCATTGGTGCCGGGCTCGACCACGCCGATCTGCTCCGGGCGTACGCCGAGGATCAGTTCGCGCCCCTCGCCCACTTCCGCATCCAGCGGCAGTTCGCAGCGGTCCTGGCCACTGTCCAGCAGGCCGACCAATTGCCCGCCCTGGCGCTGCACGCGCAGCGGGATGAAGTTCATCGGCGGCGAACCGATGAAGCTGGCGACGAAGAGATTCGCCGGGTCGTTGTAGATCTGCTGGGGCGTGCCGAACTGCTGGACGATGCCGTCCTTCATCACCGCCACCTTGTCGCCCAGGGTCATGGCCTCGATCTGGTCGTGGGTGACGTAGACCGTGGTGGTCTTCAGGCGCTGGTGCATCAGCTTGATCTCGGTGCGCATCTCCACGCGCAGCTTGGCGTCGAGGTTCGACAGCGGTTCGTCGAACAGGTAGATCTTCGGCCGCCGCGCCAGCGCCCGGCCCATGGCCACGCGCTGCTGCTGGCCGCCGGAGAGCTGCGAGGGCTTGCGCTCGAGCAGGTGCTCGATCTGCAGCAGCTTGGATACCCGCGCCACCTCCTCGTCGATGGCCGCCTGCGGCATCTTGCGGATCTTCAGGCCGAAGGCGATGTTCTCGCGCACGCTCATGGTCGGGTACAGCGCGTAGGACTGGAACACCATGGCGATGTCGCGGTCCTTCGGGCTCATGCCGCTGATGTCCTGGCCATCGACCAGGATGGCGCCGCCGGTGACGCTCTCCAGGCCCGCGATGCAGTTCATCAGGGTGGATTTGCCGCAGCCGGAGGGGCCGACCAGGATCAGGAATTCGCCGGAGTCGATCGACAGGTCGATGGACTTCAGGGTGTCCGCCAGGCCACTGCCGTAGGACTTGTGCAGGTTGCGCAGTTCGAGTGTTGCCATCTTCGATTACCCCTTTACCGCGCCGGCAGTCAGCCCGCGCACGAAGTACTTGCCGGCCAGTACGTAGACCACCAGCGTGGGCAGCGCGGCGATCATCGCCGCGGCCATGTCGACGTTGTATTCCTTGACCCCGGTGCTGATGTTCACCAGGTTGTTCAGCGCCACCGTGATCGGCTGCGCGTCGCCACTGGCGAACACCACGCCGAACAGGAAGTCGTTCCAGATCTGGGTGAATTGCCAGATCAGGCAGACCATCACGATGGGCGTGGACATCGGCATCAGGATGCGCGTGAAGATGGTGAAGAAGCCGGCGCCGTCGAGGCGCGCGGCCTTCACCAGGGCATCCGGGATGGTCACGAAGTAGTTGCGGAAGAACAGCGTGGTGAAGGCCAGGCCGTAGATGCAGTGGACGATCACCAGGCCGGCGGTGGTGTTGGCCAGGCCGAGCTTGCCGAGGGTGAAGGACATCGGCAGGAGGATCACCTGGAACGGCAGGAAGCAGCCGAACAGCAGCGCGCCGAAGAACAGCTGCGAGCCGCGGAAGCGCCACATCGACAGCACGTAGCCGTTCATGGCGCCGATGAAGGTGGAGATCAGCACGCCGGGTACCGTGATCTTCACCGAGTTCCAGAAGAAGTCGCCCACCGCACCCCAGGCCTTGACCCAGCCGATCACGGTGAACACGTCCGGCAGCGCCAGCAGGTTGCTGTTGCGGATGTCCTCGGGGGTCTTGAAGCTGGTCAGCAGCATGACCAGCAGCGGGATCACGTACAGCGCCACCGCGCCCCACAGGGTGGCGTGAACGGCCAGGCGATTGAGGCTGAAGGCAGGCTTGAGGGTCGCTTCACGCATGGCGCTTGCCTCGCAGTTCGGAATACAGGTACGGCACGACGATGGCGAGCACGGCGCCGAGCATGAGCATCGCGCTGGCCGCGCCCAGGCCCATCTGGCCGCGGGTGAAGGTGTGGGCGTACATGAACATCGCCGGTAGGTCCGAGGAGTAGCCGGGGCCGCCGGCGGTCATCGCGGCGACCAGGTCGAAAGCCTTGATGGCGATGTGCGCGAGGATCATCAGCGCGCTGAAGAACACCGGGCGCAGGCTCGGCAGGATGATCCGCAGGTAGATGGTCGGCAGGCTCGCCCCATCCACCTGGGCGGCACGCACGATGGACGGATCGACCCCGCGCAGGCCGGCGAGGAACAACGCCATGACGAAGCCGGAGGCCTGCCACACGGCGGCGATCACCAGGCAGTAGACGACGCGGTCGGGGTTCACCAGCCAGTCGAAGCGAAAGCCGGTCCAGCCCCAGTCGCGCAGCAGCTTGTCCAGCCCGAGGCCGGGGTTGAGCAGCCATTTCCAGGCGGTGCCGGTGACGATCATCGACAGCGCCATCGGGTACAGGTAGACGGTGCGGATGAAGCCTTCGCGGCGGATGCGCTGGTCGAGCAGCACGGCCAGGAACACTCCGATCAGCAGGCAGACGAGGATGAACAGGCCGCCGAACAGCAGCAGGTTCTTGCTCGCCACCCACCAGCGGTCGTTGTCCCACAGGCGCTGGTACTGGCTCAAGCCAGCCCAGGAATAGCTGGGCATGAAGCGCGAGTTGGTGAACGACAGCAGCAGCGTCCAGCCGATGTAGCCGTACACGCAGACCAGCACCACGAGCATGCTCGGGGCCAGCACCAGTTTCGGCAGCCAGCGTTGCAGGCCGTCGAGCAGCGACGCACGTGCCGGCGCCGCGGGGGTATAGGTCGGAGTCTGGGTCGCCATGGGGTTTCTCACGTGCGAGGGAAGCCAGCCGGGCCATGGCGATGGCCCGGAACGGTCGTCGGGGGAATCAGGCGGCGCCGCGCGGAGGGCGCCGCTCGCGGCTTACTGCGCCGCTGCCTCGATTGCCGCGTAGAGCTGCTGGGCAGCCTTCTGCGGGTCCGCGGAGGGGTCGTTGAAGAAGTTGGTCACCACATCGAAGATGGCGCCCTGCACGTAGCTGGAGGCCGCCATGCTGTGGGCCATGCTCGGCACCAGGTTGCCGGCCGCCGAGGCCGCCTTGAAGTCCTTCATCGACTGCTGGGCGCAGGCGTCGAAGGGCGACATGTCGGCGTCGAGGCGAACCGGGATGGAGCCCTTGGCGAGGTTGAAGTCCTTCTGGAACGCCGGGTCGAGCACCGCGCGGGCCAGGTCTTCCTGGGCCTTGCGGTTGTCCGCGTTGCTCAGCTTGAACATCACTAGGGAGTCGATGTTGTAGTCGAAGTCCTTCTGCGTGCCGGGGAACGGCAGGCACTGGTAGTCCTTGCCGGCGACCTTGTTGGCCGCGGTGAACTCGCTCTTGGCCCAGTCGCCCATGATCTGCATGCCGGCCTTGCCGTTGATGACCATGCTGGTGGCGACGTTCCATTCGCGGCCGGCGGCGTCGGCGTCGACATAGCCGCGCAGCTTCTTCAGCGCGGTGAATACCTCGACCATCTGCGGCCCGGTGAGGGTCGCCTTGTCCTGCTCGACGAAGGCCTTGCGGTAGCCTTCCGGGCCCATCTTGCTGAGCACCAGGTTCTCGAACAGGGTGCCGTCCTGCCACGGCTGGCTACCGTGGGCCAGGGCGACGAAGCCGGCGGCCTTGAGCTTGTCGGCGGCGGCGAAGAACTCGTCGAGGGTGGTCGGCGGGGTAGCGCCGGCCTTCTTGAACACTTCCGGGTTGATGTACAGCCAGTTGACGCGGTGCACGTTGACCGGCACGGCGACGTAGTCGCCCTTGTACTTCATGACCTCGGCGACCTGCTTGGGCAGCAGTTGGTCCCACTTGCCCTCGGCGGCGACCTGGTTGAGGTCGGCGAGCAGGCCGAGCTGGCCCCACTCCTGGATGTCCGGCCCCTTGATCTGCGCGGCGGCCGGCGGATTGCCGGAAACGGCGCGGGTCTTCAGCACGGTCATGGCGGCCTCGCCACCGCCACCGGCGACAGCGAAGTCCTTCCACGTGTGGCCCTTGGCCTGGACGAGTTTCTTCAGGGTTTCGGCGGCGCGCGCTTCACCGGGGGAAGTCCACCAGTGCAGGACTTCGACTTCGCCGGCGTGGGCCTGCAGGGAGAGGCAGAACGAGGACAGACAGACAGCAACGGAAAGGCGACGGAGCGCATTCATGGAGGAGGACCTGTTCTTGTTATTCGGGGCAAGTCTTCGCTTGCGGTGTTCCGAGTCTATCCAAGGCATTTCCTTCTCCGGGTAACGAAGCGATCTTCGATTGTCACGAGGTGGTGACATGCACGATCTCCTGCAGACAAGAACGCGCAAGGCTACCAGTACGGGGATATCCCCTGCAGAACCCTAGCACCGCCACAGGCGCTTGATGACGATCGGGACCGCCTGGTTCGCCGCTGCGCCAGGCACGTGGCAACTTGAGCTCGCGTGTAGCGGAATTCCAGATCGTCCGTCCTTGCCTGGCCGAGCACCTGACCGACCGCCAGGAGACGCCGGACCCCAGCGACGAATGAGCACCGTCGCCGTCATCGACTCCTTTGCAGCAATGACCGCAACTGCGCCAGGCTGCGCGTGTTGAGGACGTCGCCACGCTCGAGCCAGCCGCGCCGGGCCTGGCCGACGCCATAGTCGAGCAGGGCGAAGTCGAACACCCGATGCGCGTCCGAGGCGATGCTGACCAGCACGCCCTCCTCCTTGGCGAGCCGGCAGTAGTGCTCATCCAGGTCCAGGCGCTGGGGTTGCGCGTTCAGCTCCAGGAAGCAGCCGCGCTGCCGCGCATGGCGGATCACCGCGCGCATGTCCACGGCAAAGGCGTCGCGCTCCAACAGCAGGCGTCCGGTCGGGTGCGCCAGCACGGTGAACCAGGGCGAGTCCATCGCCCGCAGGATGCGTCGGGTATGCTGCGCAGCGGACAGCCGGAAATAGCCATGCACGGCGCCCACCACGATATCGAGGCGCTCCAGCAGGCTGTCGGGGAGGTCCAGGCTGCCGTCGGCGAGGATGTCCACCTCGCACCCCTTGAGCAGGGTCAGGCCGTCCAGTTCCTCGTTGACCCGGTCGATCTCGTCCAGCTGCCGCGCCAGCCGCTCCGCATCCATACCGTGGGCGATATTCAGATGCTGCGAGTGATCGGTGATGGCCAGGTACTCCCAGCCCAGGCGCTGCGCCGCCAGCGCCATGTCACGGAGGCTGTTGCTGCCGTCGCTGTCGCGTGTGTGGCAATGCAGGTCGCCGCGCAGGTCGCGCAGTTCCACCAGATGCGGCAGCGCACCGCGTTCGGCGGCGTCGATCTCGCCGCTGTCCTCCCGCAGCTCGGGGACGATCCAGGGCAGGCCGAGCGCACGGTAGACGCCCTCCTCGGTTTCCCCGGCGAGCCGCTCGTCGCCGCGAAACAGGCCGTACTCGTTGAGCTTGCAGCCGCGCTCGCGGGCACGTCGGCGCAGGGCTATGCCGTGGGCCTTGCTGCCGGTGAAGTACTGCAGCGCCGCGCCGAAGCTTTGCCGCCCGACGATGCGAAAATCCACCTGCAGGCCGCTGTCCAGGCGCACGCTGCTGCGTGTTTCCCCGGATGCCATGACTTCGCTGATCGGCGGGTAGTCCAGCACCGTCGCCATGACACGCGAGGCATCTTCGGCACACAGGACGATATCCAGGTCGCCGATGGTATCCCGCCGTCGGCGCAGGCTGCCGGCGACCTGGGCATCCGTCACGCCCTCGAGCCCGCGGACGAACCGCAGCAAGGGCTCGGCCTGGGCGCGAGCGTCCGGTTGCAGGTGCCGGCGCTCGCTGGCGCTCCTGGCCTTCAGGGCCGTGGCGAGCTGCGTCAGCAGGCGCGGCCCGAAACCGTGCAGGCGCGCCAGGCGGCCATTGCCCAGGGCAGCCTGGAGGTCCTGCAACGAATCGATGCCCAGCTCCTGATGCAGCAGGCGCACCCGCTTCGGCCCGATGGACGGCAGGTGCAGCAGCTCGGTCTGCCCGGCCGGCACCTCGCCATGCAGGCGCTCGAGCAGCGGGCAGGTGCCGGTGCGGCTGATGACCTGGATCTTCTCGGCCAGGTCTTCGCCGATGCCGGGCAGCTTCGGCAAGGGCTCGCCGGCGAGTACGAGTGCGGCGAGCGACGACTCCGCGCCGCGCACGCTGCGCGCCGCATTTCGATAGGCGCGAATGCGGAACGGGTTGGCCACCTCCAGCTCCAGCAGGTCGGCGATTTCCTCGAACACTCGGGCGATGCGCTCGTTATCCACCGCCGGCAGGCCGGCGCTTGCGCGCGGAGAGCCAGGCATGGCGGCTGGCCTACAGATCGTCCTCGGCGCGCTCGTGTTCCTCGCGCAGGTTCTGGTAGCCGACCAGCCGCGAGAGGTCGCGCAGGTTGTCGGCAAGGACACCCAGCAGGTCGTCGGCCGAGACGATCCCCACCAGCAGTCCCTGGGCGTCAACCACCGGCATGCGGCGGACGCCGAATTCGCGCATGCGGCCGATGACGTCGAAGAGGTCTTCGCTGTCCTTCGCGGTGATCAGGTTGCGCAGCTGGATGTCGCCAACCGGGATGCGTTCCGGCTCGGTCTCGTCGTTGGCGACTATCTCCAGAACGATGTCGCGGTCGGTGACTATGCCCACCGGGCGATAACGGTCGTGCTCGATCTGTTCGGCGAGCACCAGGTCGCCGACGTGGTAGTCCCTCATCAGTTGGGCAGCGGTGAGGATGGATTCGGTGGGTGCCGCGATGACGACGTCGCGGTTGCAGTATTCGCCGATGGCCATGATTCGTCTCCTGTTCAGGAAAGCGGGGATCGCTCGCCTTGCACGATGGGCGCGACGGATGGCAGCCATTTTGATCTTGATCAGCCCGTGCCCCCGATCACCCGGCGGGCCGGAAAAAGCGGACGAACGGAGCGCTCACCCTACTCCACCGCCAGCCGCGGCAGTCGCAGGGTTACCCGCAAACCGCCCTCGCGGCGGTTCTGCAGGCTCACCTCACCGCCGTGGGTGTGCGCGATGTTGCGTGCGATACCCAGGCCCAAGCCATAACCCTGCCCTTTCTGGGACAGGCGCACGCGTGGCTCGAAGACCTGCTCCAGGCGCTGTTCGGGCACGCCCGGGCCGTTGTCGTCGACGTGCAGGACCAGGGCTTCGGCGCTGTCGTCGACATGCACGCAGGCGCGTTCGCCGTACTTCAGCGCGTTGTCCAGCAGGTTGCCTATGCAGCGCTTGAGCGCCAGCGGTTTGCCGGGATAGGACTCGCGCGCCGAGCCGAGCAGTTCGACGCGGCCGTCCGCCAGATACGGACCGGTGATGTGCTGCAGCAGCTGGTTGATGTCCACCGGCTCGATGTTCTCGTGGATGTCGGTGTCCTTCACGCATTGCAGCGCACCCTTGACCAGCAGCTCCAGCTCGTCGAGGTCCTGGCTGAACTTGTCGCGCTGCTGGTCGTCGTCCAGCAGCTCGACGCGCAGGCGCAGGCGCGTGATCGGCGTGCGCAGGTCGTGGGAGATGGCGCTGAACAGCTGGCCACGCTCGCTCAGGTAGCGGTCGATGCTCTCGCGCATGGTGTTGAAGGCGCGACTCACCTCGACCAGTTCCCGCGCGCCGGCCTCTTCCAGCGGCTGCGCCGGACTGCCCAGGGCAAGGTCGCGGGCGGCGCGGGCCAGGCGTTTGAGCGGGCGGCTCTGCTGGTGCACCAGCAGGCCGGCGAACAGCAGCAGCAACAGGCTGGTGATGACGATGGAAAGCAGCTGCTGCGGTTGCAGCGTCTCCGGTTCGAGGCTGACGTAGGGCGCCGGCATCAGGCTGGCGATGTACAGCCACTCCTTCTCGCCAATGCGGATCTGCGTCACCAGCACCGGTGGCTTCACCGGCTCCAGGGTCAGCGCGTAGTGCGCCCAGGAACGCGGCAGCTCATCGAGCTTCAGCTCGCTGTTGAACAGGCGCAGGTCATCCGGGGCGACGAACTCGACCTCCTGCTCCACGTCTTTACCCAGCTTCTGGCGGAACACCTCGCGAACGATGTCGAGCACCGCCTGCTTGTTCGGCGTGTCCGGCAGCGCCTGCATTTGCAGCGGGCGTTCGTTGAGCGAGACGAAGAAGCGCGTGCCGCCCATGCTGCGAAGCTGGTCGAGCACCAGCGGGCGGTAACCCAGCGGCAACGAACGGAAGTAACTGACGCTCGCGGCCATCGAATAAGCCAGGCTGCGCGAGCTGGTGAGCAGGCCGTCGCGCTGGCTGGAGCGCAGGTGGGAAATCCAGAACAGGCTCGACAGCCCCTGGGCGACGAGGATCGCCAGCAGGGTCAGCAGCAGCATGCGCCCGAGCAGCGAGCGCGGGATCGGCGACCAGCGCCGCCGCTCAGCCATGGCTGACGAGGTGCGGGCGAACGTGCGCCGCCAGCAGGTAGCCGCTGCCGCGCACGGTCTGGATCAGCCGCGCCGGCTTGCCGGTGTCGCGCAGGCGCTGGCGCAGGCGGCTGACCGCCATGTCGACGATGCGCTCCAGCGGCATCACCTCGCGGCCACGGGTGGCGTTGGCGATGGTGTCGCGGTCGAGAATCTGCCGCGGGTGGTCGAGGAAAAGCTTGAGCAGGGCGAAGTCGGCGCCGCTGAGGAAGCATTCCTCGCCGTCTTCGTGGAACAGCCGGTGGCTCACCGTGTCCAGGCGCCAGTCATCGAACGCCAGCACCTCGCCGCCGCGCACCTGGGTGAATTGCGCGCGGCGCAGCAGGGCCTTGATCCGCGCCAGCAACTCGCGCGGGCTGAACGGCTTGCCGAGGTAGTCGTCGGCACCCAGTTCCAGGCCGATCACCCGGTCGGCCTCGTCGGAGCTGGCAGTCAGCATCATCACCGGCATGCAGGCCAGGCGCTGGTGAGAGCGAATCCAGCGGCAGAGGCTGAAGCCGTCTTCGTCGGGCAGCATCACATCGAGGATCGCCAGGGCCGATTCCTCGGCCAGCAGCGCGGCGCGGAAGGCAGCGCCGTCGGCGACGGCGCGCACCTGGAAGCCGGCGCGGCTCAGGTAGGCTTCCAGCAGTTCGCGGATTTCCTGGTCGTCGTCCACCAGCAGGATGGACTTGGCGGCTTGGCTCACGTTCGGTCCTTTCTTGTTGTTATTCGCCGTGCGGCATTCAAGCCTCGGCCAGCAACGCCTGCTCCAGGGCTACACCGGCACCGAACAGGCCCGGATGCTTGGCGGTCATCACCCAGACCGGCACCTGGCTCAGGTACGGGCCGCTAGTCTTGCCGCGCGTGCAGAAGGCTTCGGCGAAACCACTGCGCTGGAAACGTTCGAGGAAGCGCGGAACGATGCCGCCGGTGATGTACACGCCGCCCAGGGCGCCGACGGTCATTACGGCGTTGCCGGCGACCCGCGCCAGCCACAGGAAGAAGTGTTCCAGCACAGCATCGCAGTATTCGTCGCCGGCCAGCGCGCGCTCACCGATCTGCGCCGCACTCAGCGCCAGCGGCTCGATGCCGTCGACCTGGCAGCTCAGGCGGTAGAGGTTCTCCAGGCCGCTGCCGGAGAGCACGCGCTCGGCGGAAACGTGGCCGTACTTCTCGCGCAGCAGTTGCCAGATGGCGAAGTCGCGCTCGCCGGTCACCGGCAGGTCGACATGGCCGCCCTCGCAGGGCAGGACTTCCCAGCCGCCGCCGGGCAACGGCATCAGGCTGCCGACACCCAGGCCGGTTCCAGGGCCGATGATCAGCTTGGCGCGGCCTTCGAGGGCAGTGCCCTCACGTACCTGCACCAGCTCTTCGCCGGCGAGCCGCGAAGCGGCCCAGGCCATGGTGCTGAAGTCGTTGACCAGCAGCAGGTGGCTCAGGCCGAGCTCGGCGCGGAAGGCCGCGCGGTCGATCACCCAATGGTTGTTGGTGAAGCGGAAGTCGCCGTCGCCAACCGGCCCGGCGCAGGCCAGGCAGACGTTCTCGACGGCACTGAGCGGCTGGCCGACACGGTGCAGGTATTCGCGCACGGCGTCTTCCGGACGCGGGTAGTCGGCGCAGGCCAGGACTTCGACGGACTCCAGGCGCGCTTCACGCCAGAGGGCGAAGCGGGCGTTGGTCCCGCCGATGTCGCCCGCCCCCCGGACGCTGGTCGGCTCTTGGAGCATGTTGTTGGAATTCATTGCGTGCTCGGGCAGCTGAAAGGTTTGAGCGGTGAACAACAGGCGAATCGTCCGCCAAGCGTCCTGCTACCGCAAGGCATTCAGCTCGGCGGTGAAGGCGCAGGCGCCCTCCTCTGCCGAGCTGAAGGACTGCCGCATGAAGGCGAACAGCTCGCGACCCATGCCACTGCCATCGTCCTGCGGCAGAGGCGCCAGCGGACGCGCCTGCCATTCAGCCTCATCGACCAGCACACGCAGCTCGCCGGTGGTGCCGTCTACCCGCACGACATCGCCATCGCGCAGACGCGCCAGCGGACCGCCGGCACTCGCTTCGGGCGACACGTGGATAGCCGCCGGCACCTTGCCGGAGGCGCCGGACATGCGCCCGTCGGTGACCAGCGCCACCTTGAAGCCGCGGTCCTGGAGCACGCCGAGGAAAGGCGTCAGCTTGTGCAGCTCGGGCATGCCGTTGAAGCGCGGGCCCTGGAAGCGCACCACGGCGACCAGGTCGCGCTCCAGCTCACCGGCCTTGAAGGCGGCGGCCAGGCTGGCCTGGTCGTGGAAGATGCGCACCGGCGCCTCGACCACCTGGTGCTCGCGGGCCACCGCGGAAACTTTCATCACGCCACGCCCGAGGTTGCCTTCCATCAGGCGCAGGCCGCCTTCCTTGGAGAAGGGGCGGTCGATCGGACGCAGCACGTCTTCGTCGAGGCTCTTGGTCGGGCCTTCGCGCCAGACCAGCTTGCCGCCGTCGAGGAAGGGCTCCTGCACATAACGGCGCAGGCCATGGCCGGCAACGGTATGAACGTCTTCGTGGAGCAGTCCGCCGTCGAGCAGCTGGCGGATCAGGAAGGACATGCCGCCCGCCGCCTGGAAGTGGTTGATGTCGGCCTGGCCGTTGGGGTAGATGCGCGCCAGCAGCGGCACTACTTCGGAGAGTTCGGCCATGTCCTGCCAGGTCAGCTGGACGCCGGCGGCCTGGGCGATGGCCAGCAGGTGCAACGTATGGTTGGTCGAGCCGCCGGTGGCCAGCAACGCCACCACCGAGTTGACGATGGCGCGCTCGTCGATGATCTCGGCCATGGGCACGTAGCTGCCGTTCTGCGGCGTCAGGCGACTGGCCTGGCGAGCGGCCTCGCGGGTCAGCTCGTCGCGCAGCGGGGTATTCGGGTTGACGAAGGAGGCACCCGGCAGGTGCAGGCCCATCACCTCGACCAGCAGCTGGTTGGTGTTGGCGGTGCCATAGAAGGTGCAGGTGCCCGGCGCGTGGTAGGAGGCCATCTCCGAGGCCAGCAGCTCCTCGCGGGTGGCCTTGCCCTCGGCGTACAGCTGGCGCACCGCGGCCTTTTCCTTGTTGGAGATGCCGGTGGGCATCGGCCCGGCCGGGACGAACACCACCGGCAGGTGGCCGAAGCGCAGCGCGCCGATCAACAGGCCGGGGACGATCTTGTCGCACACGCCCAGGCAGAGCGCGGCGTCGAACATGTTGTGCGACAGGGCGATGGCGGTGCCCATGGCGATCACGTCGCGGCTGGCCAGGGACAGTTCCATGCCCGGCTCGCCCTGGGTCACGCCGTCGCACATGGCCGGCACGCCGCCGGCGAACTGGCCGACCGAGCCGATCTCGCGCAGGGCCTCCTTGATCAGCGCCGGGAAGACTTCCAGCGGCTGGTGCGCGGAAAGCATGTCGTTGTAGGCGGAGACGATGCCGACGTTGGCCTGGTTCATCAGGCGCAGCGCCTGCTTGTCACTTTCGCCGCAGGCGGCCACGCCGTGGGCGAGGTTGCCGCAAGGCAGCGTGCCGCGGTGCGGGCCCTTGCTGGCAGCGGCCTGGACCATGGCGAAATAGCGCTGGCGGGTGGCGGCGCTGCGTTCCTGGATGCGGCGGGTGACTTCGAGCACACGGGGGTGCATGGCAGCATTCTCCTGGAGACTAACGATTGTTGTTTTTACAACATAATCATCGTTGAAAGGATGTTTACTTTTGAATCGAGAAAAAATTTAATGGTTTTTACCACAAAAACAACAGTGAGACGACCTCATGACCCTCCGCCTGGCGATCAACGGATTCGGCCGCATCGGCCGCAACGTACTCCGTGCCCTGTACACCTCCGACTACCGCCAACACCTCGAAGTGGTGGCGATCAACGACCTCGGCGACGCCGCCATCAACGCCCACCTGCTGCAGTACGACAGCGTCCACGGACGCTTTCCCGGCCAGGTCGAGCACGACGACAACAGCCTCACGGTGAATGGCGACCGCATCGCCGTCAGCGCCCTGCGCGATCCGGCGCAACTGCCCTGGAAAGGCCTCGACGTGGATATCGTCCTCGAATGCAGCGGGCATTTCACCAGCCGCGACAAGGCCGCAGCGCATCTGCAGGCCGGCGCGCGCAAGGTGATCGTCTCGGCGCCCGGCAAGGGTGTCGATGCCACCGTGGTCTACGGGGTCAATCACGAGCTGCTGCGCGCCTCCCACCAGATCATCTCCAACGCTTCCTGCACCACCAACTGCCTGGCGCCGGTGGCCCAGGTGCTGCACCGCGAACTGGGCATCGAACACGGCCTGATGACCACCATCCACGCCTACACCAATGACCAGAACCTCTCCGACGTCTACCACGAGGACATCTACCGCGCGCGCTCGGCGACCCAGTCGATGATCCCCACCCGCACCGGCGCCGCCGAGGCGGTGGGCCTGGTGCTGCCGGAGCTGGCCGGCAAGCTGACCGGCCTTGCCGTGCGCGTGCCGCTGATCAACGTCTCGCTGGTCGACCTCACGGTGCAGGTCGGCCGCGACTGCAGCGTCGAGGAGATCAACCAGCTGTTCAGGATAGCCAGCCAGGGCTCGCCCATCCTCGGCTACAACACCAAACCGCTGGTCTCGGTGGACTTCAACCACGACCCGCGCTCGGCGATCTTCGACGCCAACCACACCCGGGTCGCCGGCCGCCTGGTCAAGGTGATGGCCTGGTATGACAACGAGTGGGGCTTCTCCAACCGCATGCTCGACAACGCCCTGGCACTGTCGCGCGCGCCGGCCTGAGGCGCCTCAGAGGAAGAACTCCACCTCGCCGCCGTTGAGGTGGTAGAGCGAGCCGACCAACTTGATCCGCCCTTCTCGCTCCAGCCCGGCCAGCAGCGGGCTGGACTGGCGGATGTGATCGACGGTGAGCTGCACGTGGGTACGCGCCACCGCATCGACGAACGCAGGGTTCTTTGCAGTGCGCGCGCCCTCGTAGCGGGTCGCGTCCACCGCCGGGCGAATCTTCTCCAGCAACCCGGTCAGGTGGCCCAGTTGCGCTCCGTCAATGGCGCCCTTGATGGCGCCGCAGGCGGTATGCCCCATCACCAGGACCAGCTTGGCCCCGGCCACCGCACAGGCGAATTCGAGGCTGCCCAGCAGATCGTCATTGGCGACATTGCCGGCCACGCGGGCATTGAAGGTGTCGGCGATGCCGACGTCGAAGAGGATTTCCGCCGGCGCCCGTGAATCGATGCAACTGAGGATCGCCGCAGCCGGGTACTGGCCTTCGCGACTCGCGCGCTTCTGCGCCAGGTAGTCGTGCTGCTGCATGCGCCCGCTGCGGAAGCGCTGGTTGCCGGCCTTCAGCCGCTCGATGACCTGCTCGGGCGTCAGTCCATCACGTTCGGCACGGCCCAATGCCGCGGCCTGGACCTGGGCCGGCGCGCCGAGCCAGGTGCCGGCACCGATCAGTCCGAGAGCAGCCAGGCCGGCACCGGCCTTGAGCAGCGAGCGGCGTTGCGGATCGGGTTCGGCGTGCAGCGAACAGCAGGGTTTGGCGTCCAAGAAAACCTCCGGAGGCGGTCGGAAAATGGGGCGCGATGTTTAGCACACGCCCTGCCGCCTGCTGGGGCAACACCAGGATTCAGGATGTTTCCCACGCGGGAATGAGCCCATTCCCACAAGAGAAACCGAAGATCGAAGGAATTGTCGTCAGACGACAACGCGATCAGGAGTCGCGGCGCAGGTCCGGCGGGATCGGCACGTCCGGCATCGGCCCCGGGCGCTTGCCCTTGCCGGCGCGGAACTGCTTGAGCTGGTAGACGTAGGCCAGCACCTGGGCCACCGCCAGGTAGAGGCCGGCGGGGATTTCCTGGTCCAGCTCGGTGGAGTAGTAGACCGCCCGCGCCAGCGCCGGCGACTCCAGCACCGTGACCTTGTGCTCCTGGGCCACCTCGCGGATTTTCAGGGCCAGGAAATCGTTGCCCTTGGCCAGCAGCTTGGGCGCACCACCGGCAGCGGCGTCGTATTTCAGCGCCACGGCGAAGTGCGTCGGGTTGGTGATGACCACGTCGGCCTCGGGCACCGCCTGCATCATCCGTCGCTGCGCCATCTCGCGCTGCAGGCGGCGGACCTTGGCCTTGACCTCCGGCTTGCCCTCGGAGTCCTTGTACTCGTCGCGGATTTCCTGCTTGGTCATCAGCAGCTTCTGGCGGTTGTCCCAGAGCTGGTAAGGCACGTCCACCGCGGCGATCAGCAGCAGGCTGCAGGCCATCCAGAAGGCGCTCCAGCCGACCACCTTGACGCTCTGCACGATGGCCACTTCCAGCGGCTGGTGGAGCAAGGCGAGCAACGCGTCCTTGTCCGACTGCAGCACCAGGACCGCCACCGTCAGCACCACGATGAACTTCACCAGCGCCTTGAACAACTCGAGCACCGACTTGGCGGAGAACATCCGCTTGATCCCTTCCAGCGGGTTCATCCGGCTGAACTTGGGCGCCAGCGCCTCGCCGGAGAACAGCCAGCCGCCGAGGGCGATGGGGCCGATGATCGACGCCAGCAGCAACACGACCAGAATCGGCCAGAGCCCCTCCCCGGCCGTGCGCACGGCCGCACCGACCAGCTGCAGCATGCTGTCGCTGTTCATCACCGTCTCGCGCGGCAGGTCGAAGCTGCCGCGCATGATGCGCATCAGGTCGCCGGCCAGGCCCGCGCCATAGACCATAAGCGCGCCCGCACCGGCGATCAGCACGGCCAGCGTATTGAGCTCCTTGGAGCGCGGCAGCTGGCCTTTCTCTCTGGCCTCTCGTCGACGTTTCTCTGTGGGTTCTTCCGTCTTGTCCTGACCGCTCTCGCTTTCCGCCATCAGCGCACCCCCGCCAATTCACGGAGCAATTGCAGGCCCTCGCGGGCGAGGTCCTGGTATTGTGAGAGGATCTCGGCCGTGCCGATCCAGACGATGACGAAGCCCATCACCAGGGTCAGCGGGAAGCCGATGGAGAAGATGTTCAGTTGCGGCGCGGCGCGGGTCATGGCGCCGAACGCGAGGTTGATCACCAGCAGCGCGGTGACCGCCGGCAGGGCGATCAGCAGGCCGGCGCCGAGCACCCAGCCGAGCTTGCCGGCGACCGTGTACAGGTGGTCGGCGCTCAGCGCCTGGCCCACCGGCAGGGTGACGAAGCTCTCGGCGATCACCTCGAAGACCACCAGGTGGCCGTTCATGGCGAGGAACAGCAGGGTCACCAGCATGCTGAAGAACTGCCCCATCACCGGCACCGAGATGCCGTTGACCGGGTCCATGGTCGAGGCGAAGCCCAGGCCCATCTGCATCGACAGCAGCTGCCCGGCGACCACGAAGGCATGGAACATCAGCTGCAGGACGAAGCCGAGCATCACGCCGATGACGATCTGTTCGGCCACCAGCACCATTGCCTTCAGGCTCAGCGCATCGACCTGCGGCATCGGCGGCAGGTTCGGCGCCAGCACCACGCAGATGGCCAGCGCCAGGTACATGCGGATGCGCGCCGGGACCATGTGCGTGCTGAAGATCGGCATGCTCATCAGCAGCGCGCCGATGCGGAACAGCGGCAGCATGAAGCTGGACACCCAGCTGCCGATCTGCGCGTTGCTCAGCTCGAACATCAGCCGATCAGCGTCGGGATGCTGGTGATCAGGTTCTGGGTGAACTCCATGAGCTGCCGCAGCAGCCAGGGGCCCAGGACGATCAGGGTGAGCAGCGAGACGAGCAGGCGCGGCAGGAAGCTCAGGGTCTGTTCGTTGATCTGCGTGGCGGCCTGGAACATGGCCACCACCAGGCCGACCAGCAGGCTCGGCACCACCAGCACCGCGACCAGCATGGCGGTCAGCCAGAGCGCCTGGCGGAACAGGTCGACGGCAACTTCCGGAGTCATGGCGGCCCTCCTATCGGGTCAAACGGTGCCGAAGCTGCCGGCCAGGGTGCCGATGATCAGCGCCCAGCCGTCCACCAGGACGAACAGCATCAGCTTGAACGGCAGCGAGATGATCAACGGCGAGAGCATCATCATGCCCATCGCCATGAGCACGCTGGACACCACCAGGTCGATGATCAGGAACGGGATGAAGATCATGAAGCCGATCTGGAACGCGGTCTTCAGCTCCGAGGTGACGAAGGCCGGGACCAGGATGGTCAGCGGCGTGGCGTCGGCGCTGGCGATGTCCTTGCGCTTGGACAGGCGGACGAACAGGTCGAGGTCCGATTGCCGGGTCTGCGCCAGCATGAAGGCCTTCAGCGGCACCTCGGCGCGGCTCAGCGCCTCCGGCGCCTGGATCTGCTGGTTCAGGTAGGGCTGCAGCGCGGTGGTGTTGATCTTGTCGAACACCGGCGCCATCACGAACAGGGTGAGGAACAGCGCGAGGCCGATCATCACCTGGTTCGACGGCGTGCTCTGCAGGCCCAGCGCCTGGCGCAGGATGGAGAAGACGATGATGATCCGCGTGAAGCTGGTCATCAGCATGACGAACGCCGGGATGAAGCTCAGCGCGGTCATGATCAGCAGGATCTGCAGGCTGACCGAATACTCCTGCTGGCCCTGGGCGTTGGTGCTCAGGGTGATCGCCGGGACCGACAGCGGGTCCGGCGCGGCGGCGAAAGCCTGCGGCGCGAACAGCGCCAGCAGGCCGAAGAGCAGCGGCAGGCAGCGGCGCAGCACCGCTGCTACGACACGGGGACTCATTGCGGGCGGCCCTTGTCCTTGTTCAGCAGTTCCAGCAGGCGCTGGGCGAACTCCGGCGTGGCCGGCTCGGCGGGCTCGACGCTGCGCACCGGCTCCTTGAGCACGTGCAGCGGGGTGATGCGCCCGGGGGTCAGGCCGAGGAGGATCTGTTCCTCGCCGACCTGCACCAGCAACAGGCGGTCGCGCGGGCTCAGCGCCTGGCTGGCCACCAGCTTGATCGCCTGGTTGCTGCGCGGGCCGAAGTGCTGCATGCGCCGCACCAGCCAGGCGAGCAGGAAGATCAGGCCGACCACCAGCACCAGGCCGACCAGCAGCTGCAGCAGCTGCGCGCCGGCGCTGCCGGTGATCAGGCTCGGCGAGGTGCTCGCATGGACGATGGCCGGCGCCGGGGCGACGGCCGCATCGTCCTCGGCGGCCGACGCCAGGCCAGCGAGGCCGAGCAGCGGCAGGGTGAGGAGAAACGCGTACAGGCGGCCCATGGTCAGCGCAGCTTCTTGATGCGTTCGCTGGGGCTGATCACGTCGGTCAGGCGGATGCCGAACTTCTCGTTGACCACCACCACTTCGCCGTGGGCGATCAGGGTGCCGTTGACCAGCACGTCCAGCGGCTCGCCGGCCAGGCGGTCGAGTTCGATCACCGAGCCCTGGTTCAGCTGCAGCAGGTTGCGGATGGTGATGTCGGTGTGCCCGACCTCCATGGAAATGGTCACCGGGATGTCCAGGATCACGTCCAGGTTCGGCCCTTCCAGGCCGGCGATGGCCGGCGGGCGCGGGGCCATGCCGAACTCTTCCATGGGCGCGCGCGGCGCCGTCGGAACGGCCGGGGTGCCCTGGGCCATCAGCGCGTCGATGTCGTCCTGGTTGGCGTCACCGGCTTCGGACAGGGCCGCGGCCCACTCGTCCGCCAGTGCCTGTTCCTCGGCGCTTACTTTGTCTTCATCTGTCATTGTCGGGTCCTCGGAGGGGATTCGCTCAGCGCGGGCGCTCGAGCGGATCGAGAATCTGGAAGGCCAGGTTGCCCTTGTGCGAACCCAGCTTGACCTTGAACGAAGGCACGCCGTTGGCGCGCATGATCATGTGTTCGGGCAGTTCCACCGGGATCACGTCGCCCGGCTGCATGTGCAGGATGTCGCGCAGGCGCAGCTGGCGGCGCACCACGGTCGCGTCGATCGGCACGTTGACGTCGAGGATGTCCTCGCGCAGGGCGTTGATCCAGCGCTCGTCCTGGTCGTCGACGTCGGACTGGAAGCCGGCGTCGAGCATCTCGCGGATCGGCTCGATCATCGAATACGGCAGGGTCACATGGAGGTCGCCGCCGCCGCCGTCGAGCTCGATGTGGAAGGTCGATACCACCACCACTTCGCTGGGGCTGACGATGTTGGCCATCGCCGGGTTCACTTCCGAGTTGACGTACTCGAAGGTGATCGGCAGCACTGCGCTCCAGGCCTCGGCGAGGTCGACGAAGGCCTGCTCGATGACCATGCGCACTACGCGCAGCTCGGTGGGGGTGAACTCGCGGCCCTCGATCTTGGCGTGACGGCCATCGCCGCCGAAGAAGTTGTCCACCAGCTTGAACACCAGCTTGGCGTCGAGGATGAACAGGCCGGTGCCGCGCAGCGGCTTCATCTTCACCAGGTTGAGGCTGGTCGGCACGTACAGCGAGTGCACGTACTCGCCGAACTTCATCACCTGCACGCCGCCGACGGCGACATCCGCCGAACGGCGCAGCAGGTTGAACATGCTGATGCGGGTATAGCGGGCGAAGCGCTCGTTGATCATCTCCAGGGTCGGCATGCGTCCGCGGACGATGCGGTCCTGGCTGGTGAGGTCATAGGACTTGACCGCCGTCGGGTCCGACTCGGCTTCGGTTTCCACCAGGCCGTCGTCGACACCGTGCAACAGCGCGTCGATTTCGTCCTGGGAAAGCAGATCTTGCACGGCCATCGCGGCTACCTACTGGAGTACGAAATTGGTGAAAAGCACCTGCTCGACGGTCAGTTGACCGGTGGCCTTCTTCGCCACTTCCTGAATGCTGGCGGTGGCCTGCTGGCGCAACATCTCCTTGCCCACCGGAGTGGTCAGGGAATCGAAATTCTGACTGGAAAACAGCATCACCAGCTGGTTACGGACCAGCGGCATCTGTTCCTGCAGGGCATCGAGCTGGGCCTGGTCGCGGCCCATCAGCGCCACCGACACCTGCAGGTAGCGCTGCCGCCCGTTCTGGTTGAAGTTCACCACGAAGGAAGGCGCCAGCACTTCATAGAGCGCCGGTTTCTTGCCACTGCTGGCTTCGGCAGGCGGAGGCTCGGCCGGCTTGGCGCCACGGCTGAGGAAGAACCAGGTGCCGCCCACGGAGGCGCCAACCGCCAGCAGGAAGGCCACGGCGATGATGATGATGAGCTTGAGCCGGCCCTTGCCGGCGCCGCCTTCGGCGGGAGGGGTCTGCTGATCGTTCTTAGCCATGCCAGAAATCCGTCACTTGCGCGTTCCGTTGCCTGTTCCCAAGGACAGGAGCAAGGGCTGTGCCAGGTCGCGATGCCTGGCTGCCGCGGCGGATATTACAGGGTGGCGGTGGCGGGAGCGAGGGGCCGCGCGAGGCTTTCGCGTTGAGCTCCCGTAGGAGCGGATCTCATCCGCGAAGGCTCCACACCGAACCCCGGTAGGCGCGGGCTTTGCCCGCGATTCGCGAACAAGGTTCGCTCCTACAGGGTGCCGCGAACTCCGCCGGGATCAGGCGTAGTAGTCGACCATGCCCAACCCGCCGAGCTGCGGTCGGGCGCGGATCTCGCTGACGCCGCTGAGCATCGGCTCGTCGTCGCCTTCGGTGCTCGCCGTCGACGAACCGCCGCGACCGTTGCCGCCGCCCTGCTGCTGACCCTGCCAGCCGCGCGCCAGCGACTGGTCGGAGACGTTGACGTTCACCTGGGTCATGCCCTGCTGGTTGAACAGGTCGCGCAGGCGGTGCTGCTGGCTGTCCAGCGCCTCGCGCACGCCGGCGTTGGCGCTGGCGAAGGTGACCTGGGTCTGGTCGCTGGTCATGTGGATGCGCACTTCCAGGCGACCGAGGTCGGCCGGCTCCATCTGGATATCCGCCGACTTCAGGTTCTGGCTGGACATCCACATCACCCGGTCGACCACCTGGTCGGTCCAGCCGTTCTGCTGCATGGCCACCGGCTGGCCGGGCACCTGCGGGTTGACCGGTCGGGCGGTCAGCGCCTGCGGCGTGCCGTTGAGCGCCTGGGTCAGGGCTTCGAGCTTGCCGGCGAAGGCGTCCTTGTTCGTCTCGGTCTTGGTTTCGCGGGCGTTCTCCGGCAGTTGCGCGGTCAGCGCCTGCAGGTCACCGTCCGCCACCTTGTTGTCTTCGGTCTTGGCCGCCTGGCCGGTCAGCCCGGCGAGCAGCGACTGCATGTCGAACTTGCCCTTGCCGTCTTCAGCCTTGTCCGTGCCTGCGCCCTTGACGTCGGTATCGACCTTGGCCTGGCCTTGCAACTGCGCCTGCAGGTTCTGGGCGACGCTGGCCGAATCGGTCGCAGCGGTGGCGTCGGCACCCGGCAGCAGGTTGACGCCCTGCGCCTGGTTGAGTTTCTGCAGGTCGCCGTCGCTGTTCGCCGCATTCAGCTGTGCCTGACCGGCCAGCGGAGTCGCGTCGGGCGTCGCCGGAGCTGGCAGCTGAGCTCCCAGGCCTAGCGCCAGCAACGGGTCGAGGCTGGCTTCGTCGGGCTTGTCGTCGCCGCTCGCGGTCTTGTCCTGGGCGTCGGCCGGCAAGGCCTTGCCGTCATCGGCAACCTTCGGCTGATCGCTGCCGCTGTCGGCCGCCTTGGCGCTGTCGTCCGAAGAGGAATCGTCCGCCGCCTTGGCCTTGTCGCGGCTGGGCCTGGCATGCGCAGCCGGGCGCTCCGGCGGCGCCGCGCGGTTCTCCTGGGCGTAGACGTCGGCGAAGCTGGAACCCTTGTCGTTGGTGGTCGCCGTCGAGTCCTGCGCGGCCCTGGACGCGGTGGTCCGGGCGCTGGGCGCGGAAGGTGGCGAGAGCAAAATATCCGGGGCGACAGCCATCGGAAATCTCCGTTCGTGCTGAATGAGTGAAACGGAGATTGCAAGGGACGGGCCAGGTCTCTGGCCGATCCGCGAGGTATCGCTCAGGAGGCCGTAGGGCCAAGCGCTTCGAGCAAGCGGCGGACGCTGGCGAACTCGCTCTCCACCTCGGCGACCAGCGGTACAGCGGCGCTCAGGTTGCCGTGCCGGGCGAGGTCTTCCAGCTGTTTGCACAGGGAGGTGAGGCGCAGCGCCCCCATGTTGCCGCAGCTGCCCTTGAAGCTGTGCGCGGTGTGCCGCAGGGCGTGGGCATCGGCGTGCTGCAGCGCCTCGCGCAGGCCGCGCAGGCGCTCTTCGGAGTCGCCGATGAAAGTCTCCAACAGCAGCGGAAACTCTTCAGCCATCACATCCTGCAATGCGCTGAGCACGGCATCGTCGAGATGCGCTTCGGACATTCGCTCACTCCCTGGCCGGCGGCGCCAGGGCTGGCGCGCGGGAACGCCGGATTATGCCTGAGCGGGCCAGAAAAACTCCACGCAGACCGATTTGCCATCCGCCGACCACTGGCAGCGGTCGGCGAGCTGGCGCACCAGGGTCAGGCCGCGGCCGCTGAAACCGCCGGGTTGGCATTGCGTCTGGGCCTGCAGCACGGCGTTGACGTCGAAGCCCTCGCCACTGTCCTCGACCCGCACCAGCAGGCGCCCGCCCTGGTCCAGCGGCGCCAGGTCCAGGTGAAAGCGCACGTAGCCGCGCTCCAGCGCGGCCAGGCGCCGGCGCCGTTCCTCGTAATAGCCGGCAAAGCCGCGGGCGTCGCACTTGAGGCGCGAGTCAAGGCCCATCACGCCGTGCTCCAGGGCATTGGAGTAGAGCTCGGCGAGCACGGTGTAGAGCGCGCCGCCGCGCGGGCGCAGGTCCTGCACTTCCATCAGCAGCTGCAGCAGGAACGGCAGCGGATTGAAGTGGCGCAGGGTCGGCGCGCGGAATTCGAAGCTGGCGGACCAGTCCTGCGAGCCGTTCAGCCCGCTGTCGGAGAAGGCCAGCGGCGGGCGCTGCAGGCTGGCCCCCGGGACCAGGGCCACCTCGAGCATGCTCAGGTCGTCCTGCGCCTCGCCACGGAAGCGCGACAGGGCCGCCTGCACGCCATCGAACAGCCGCGTGACGTCAGGCTGGGAGGCGAAGACCTCGAGCAGGCGCTGTTCGCCGAACATCTCGCCCTGGGGATTGCGCGCTTCCAGCACGCCGTCGGAGAACAGCAGCACACGGTCGCCGTCCTCCATCGGGAAGACCTCGCAACTCTCGTCGAACGCGGCCACGTCGAGGATACCCAGCGGCAGGGGGCGCGATACCAGCGGCACAAGGCCATTGCCCCGGCGCACCAGGTAGCCGTCGGGCAAGCCGCCGTTCCACACCTCCACCAGGCCGCGCTGGAAGCTCAGGTTGAGCATGGTCGCGCAGCAGAACACCCCGACCGGGAGGATGCGCTTCAGCTTGGCGTTCATCTCGCGAAGGATGTCGGTGATCGGGTAGCCCTTGGCCGTCATGCCATAGAAGACTTCGGCCAGCGGCATGGCGCCGATCGCCGCCGGCAGCCCGTGGCCGGTGAAGTCGCCAAGCAACACGTGCATGCCGCCGGAAGGCTTGAAGGCGGCCAGCAGCAGGTCGCCGTTGAACAGCGCGAAGGGCGATTGCAGGTAGCGGATGTTCGGCGCATTGAGGCAGCCCGAGTGCGCCACCTTGTCGAACACCGCCTTGGCCACGCGCTGCTCGTTGAGCAGGTGCTCGTTGTGCCGGGCGATCAGGTCGCGCTGTTCGAGCACCTCGCGCTGCAGGTGGTGCAGGCGCCCCATGGCGCGGATCTTCGCCTCGAGGATGAAGCGGTTGTAGGGCTTGGAGAGGAAGTCGTCGCCGCCGGCTTCCAGGCTTTGCACCAGCGCTTCAGTCTCGCTCAGCGAAGTGAGGAAGATGATCGGCACCAGCGCCTCGCCGGCCAGCTGGCGAATCCGCTTGGCCGCCTCGAAGCCGTCCATCACCGGCATCAGGGCGTCCATCAGCACCAGCTGCGGCCGCTCCTGGTCGAACAGCGCCAGCGCCTCCAGGCCGTTGGCGGCGGTGAGAACGCGGTGGCCCTGGCGGCTGACGATGGTCGACAGCAGCAGGCGATCGGCGGCGTTGTCGTCGGCGATGAGGATCGTCAGGAAGTTCGACATGGCTGGCACGCCGCGTCGCTCAGCTGATCTGGAACAACTGCTCGAAGTTGGAGATGGAAAGGATCTTGCGCACATCCGGGCTGCACTGGGTCAGGCGGATTTGCGCATGCTCGCCGCCGGCGTGGTCGCGCAGCAGCAGGAGCATGCCCAGGGCGGAGCTGTCCAGGTAGGTTGCGCCCTTGAGATCGATCACATAGCGCTTGGGGGTGATCTCGATGCGCTCGTAGGCATCGCGGAATTCCTGGTGCGCGCCGAAATCGAATCGGCCCTGTACCACGATGGTCAGCTCCTGCCCGTCGGCCGATGGAACGGAAGTGATGGCCATGGTGATCTCCCTGCTGAAATGGCTACGCGTCGTGAGTGGGAACATTTAGCAGCTTGTCCGGGCCCCGGCAACTTACCGGGTGGCCCGCTGCCATTGTGCGCCGGGCCGGTTACAAGCTGGCGTCAGGGTTTAGTCTGCCCTTTCGTGATCCCGCGCCCGCATACCTCCGTCATCCTCGCGAACGCGGGGATCCAATTGATTGGTTTAGCGCGCCGCTTTGGCGCGTTCGGATGTTTCTTGTTTCGCCCCCTCGGGCGACCTACTTTGGCAAACGACCCAAAGTAGGCAAAGGTCTTGCCCCGACATACGGGTCCGGCGGAGCCGGACTTCCCTCGCACATCCCCACGCACCCGGAGGCCCGCCCCGACAGTACGTCCCTGTACTGGTCGGGGCTTTTGCGACATCCATGTCGCGCAACCTCCTCTGCGTGGGCTTTGCTCGGCCTTCTGTAAGGGGCGTTCGGCGCGTGTGGATGTCTCGCTGGAAATCCCAAGAGCGAAGCGCGCTTGCGCTTTTCGTAGGAGCGGATTTATCCGCGAATCGCGGGCATGGCCCGCTCCTACAGGCGACATTGTCGTGGGGATTTTCGCGGATGAATCTCCTACCGCGCGCCTCGCTCGCGGTATTCGCCTGGCGTCACGCCGAACCAGCGGCGAAAGGCGCGGAAGAAGTTGCTGGGTTCGGAGAAGCCGAGCAGGTAGGCGATTTCCAGCAGGGTCATGTGCGGTGTCGCCAGGTATTGCTGGGCGAGTTCGCGGCGGGTGTCGTCGAGCAGTTGCTGGTAGCTGCTGCCCTCCTCCTGAAGGCGCCGCTGCAGGGTGCGTTCGGACAGGTGCAGCGCCTCGGCCACCGCCTCGCGCTTGGGCTCGCCTTGCGGCAGCAGGCGGCACAGCACCTGGCGGGTCTGGTGGCTGAAGCGGCTGCTTTCGAAGCGCGCCAGGTACTCACCGGCGAAACGGTCGTGCAGGCGCGCCAGCTCCGCGTTGGCGGTGGGCAGCGGGGCATCCATGTCGGCGTGGGAGAAGAGCATCGCGCAGTGCGTCTGGCCGAATTTCAGCGGCGCCTCGAACAGCGCCGCATAGGGCGTGACATCCCGCGGCGGCTCGCCGGCCAGCTGCACTTCCAGCGGCCGGATCTGCCGGCCGGTGATCCAGCGCACCAGGCCGATCAGGCTGGCCAGCGAGCATTCGGCACTCTGCCTCGCCGGCTGCAGGCGGTCGCCGTGGACCTGCACGCTGAACAGGCAGCCCTCGGGCTGGCGGCGGAAGCTCAGGTCGGCGCCCTCGGCGATGATCCGCTGGTAGCGTTCCAGGCGCTCGAAGCCCTCGGCGAGGTTGCGGCTGGACATCAGCGCATAGCCCACCACCGGAAACGCCGGGGTATGCACACGGGCGATGTTGAGGGCGATGGCCGGGTTGCCGCTACGCTGCACGGCGAGCTGCCACAGACGCGTCATGTCGTCCTGCGGGAAGCGCGCATCGGGGTCGTCCAGCGCCGCGTAGTCCAGCCCCAGCTCGGCGAACAGGGCGCGCCCGTCCAGGCCTTCCAGCTCGATGGCGAGGACCATGCCGCGCACCCAGCTGGACAGTGTCGTACGCTCAGGCATCTCGATTCTTCTTGTACTCGGCCGCGCCAGGGCGGCCAGGGGAATGGCGGGGTTGGATACTAAACTGGCTGCATGGGTCATCCGCAAGTAGCGGCGCCGTCCCTACACTGGGCCGACCACGACAACAGGAGGTGCGCCATGGCCACCGACACCGCCGAGCGTTTCCGCAGTTTCGCCGAGTTCTACCCCTACTACCTGCAGGAGCACAGCAACGCGACCTGCCGCCGCCTGCACTACGTCGGCAGCCTGCTGGTGCTGACGATCCTCGCCTACGCCGTGATCGGCGGCCACTGGGCCTGGCTGTTCGCCCTGCCCTTCGCCGGCTACGGCTTCGCCTGGGTGGGCCATTTCGTCTTCGAGAAGAACCGCCCCGCCACCTTCCAGTACCCGCTGTGGTCGTTCATGGGCGATTGGGTGATGCTCAAGGATGCCTTTACCGGGCGGATTCGGTTCTGAGGTTGGATGTTGGGTCCCCGCGAGCGCGGGGGCCCAATTAAATCCGGCGGATCAACAGCTCCCGCACCCGCGCCTCTTCTTCTCTCGGCAACTCCACCCAGAGCACCGGCTTGCCGGCGATGAGCGCACCCAGCGCTACACCATCCTTGTAGATCACCCGGTTACCCAGCACCGTCGGCACCTTGCTGCCGGGCAACAGCGTACCAGCCAGGTTCAGCGGATCGACCGCCGAAAGCACCACGTACTCGCCATCCTTCTCGCGCCGGCGCACTTCGCGCAGCAGGCCGACCGCTTCCGGCAGGGCGAACTGCTCGCCGGTCAGCCCGGCGACGAAGCGCCCGCCGCGAATCTCGCCGCGCGCCTCCAGGCGATGGTAGACGCGCAGCAGGTCGCGCCACGGCGGCAGCCAGTCGGCCTCGCGCGCCAGCAGGCGCCAACAGACCACGCCGTAGCGACGCAGTAGCGTCATCGCTACGTGCTCCAGCACTTCGGAGGCCAGGCGCTGCGGCTGGCCTGCAGCCAGCTCCACCGAGGGTTTTCGAAGCAAGGCCCAGCGCCCGGCATCGGCCATGCCGAACAGCGGCGTGCGCGCCCTGCGCTCCTGGCGGCTGCGCTTGGCAGCAGGAAGCAGCAATGCGCGCAAGCCGGCGAAGCTGTCGGCATTCACTCGACCGACCGCCACCAGCTCACCCAAGGCCATCTCCAGTTCACTGCGCAGCAGGTGCGCCTCGCTGGAAAGCTCGTCGAAGAACAGCGCACCGTGCGTCTGCAGCGCCTGCAGCACCTTCTGCGCCTTCGAGGACAGCTCCGCCTCCGGCGCATCGGCGCAGAGCGCGCTCCACAGCGGCAGCTCGCGGCGCGGCAGCAGGACGATGGGCGTGCTACGCAACGGTCCGCCGCCACTGCGACCGCGCAGCGTGGCGCGGCTCGGCAGGCGCGCCCAGACCAAGCGGCCCGCGCGGCACAGGTCGTCCAGCCAATTGATCCCGTAATCGGCCACCCGCGCCGGCAGCAGCTCGCTTTCCCAGGCTCCGGCGGCGGCCTGGAAGCCCTCCAGCTGGCTGAGCACACCGGCCAGCGCCTCGGCGCCGCGCACTTGCGAGCTCTTCGAAACGCGCTGCCAGTCGAACAGGAAGCGCATGAAGTCGGCCCGCTCCACCGGCTCGATCTCGCGGCGCAGGCGGCGCACCGTGTAGCGGTGGATGCGCGCCAGCAGGTGGCGCTCGCACCACTCCTCCTCGCCGGCATCCGGGCTGAAGCGGCCGCGCAGTACGTAGCCCTCGCGCTCCAGTCCCGCCAAGGCAAAGGCAATATCGGCGGCAGGCAAGGCGAGGTCTTCCACCATCTGGCGTTGCGTGCGCGGACCGAAGCCGGTCAATCGCGCACGCAGCAGTTCGAGCAACGCGTCTTCCGCTGACCAGCCTTCCTGCAGCGCCATCGGCAATTGCAGTTCGGGCGTCAGCCGCGCCTGTGGATAGACAGCCAGCACCTGGCAGAGGCGTTCGGCGGCTACCCACAGATCAGCCTCGCCACTGCGCAGGCGCGTCGCCCGGCCGGACTTGGCCAGGCGCCCAAGCAGCAGTTCCCAGCCTTGGTTCTCGCACGCCTCATCGGCACGAATGCAACCCAGGCCGCTCAGCGCCTCGTGCATCTCGTCGGGGTCGCGCGCTTCCGGCCAGGCCTCGGCACGCACCGCCGTTATGGCTTCCGGATCGAGCGCGCCGAGATCGTCGGAGGATTCTGGATCGCTCCAGCGCCGGCTGAGCACCGCCTGGGTGCGGCGCTCTTCCAACGGCGCATCGTCGAGGAAGGCATAGGGGCTGGCACTGAGCACTTCTGCCGCCAGCGGCGAAGGCGCCGGCAGGTCGCGGGCATACAGCGCCACCTCGCCGTGCTCCATGCGCCGCAGCAGGGCCAGCCAGGCCTCCGTGTCCATCGCCTCGTGGAGGCAATCGTCGAGGGTCTGCGCCACCAGCGGATGGTCGGGAATCTGCCGCTCGCCGACGATGTTCTCCAGGCACGCCACCTGGTCGGGGAAAACTGACGCGAGCAAGTCCTCGCTGCGCATGCGCTGCAGTTGCGGCGCCACCTTGCGCCCGCCGCGGTAGCGCGGCAGGGCCAGCGAGGTGGTGGCGTTCCAACGCCAGCGCACGCCGAACAGCGGTGCATCGAGCAGCGCCTGGACCAGCACCTGCTCGGCGGTATTGGCATTCAGGTAGCGCCACACCTCATCCAACGGAAAGCTGTGGCTGGTGGATAGCGAGAGGATGATCGCGTCCTCGGTGGCCGCCGCCTGCAGCTCGAAGTTGAATGTGCGGCAGAAGCGCTTGCGCAGGGCCAGCCCCCACGCGCGGTTGACCCGGCTGCCATAGGGCGAATGGATCACCAGCTGCATGCCGCCGGACTCGTCGAAGAAACGTTCCAGCACCAGCGCCGACTGGCTCGGCAGCACGCCGAGGGCGGCGCGGGCGCGGGCCAGGTATTCCACCAGTTGGCGCGCGGCGGCTTCGTTCAGCCCAAGCTCGTTTTCCAGCCAGGCCATCGCCGGCTGCAACGGCTCGGCGCCGCCCAGCGCTTCCGCCAGCAACCCATCCAGCCGCTCGCGCAGGCGCGACACGCTGGCCGACAGCTCGTCGCTGCGCCCCGGCGCCTCGCCGAGCCAGAACGGGATGTTCGGCGGCTGGCCCTGGGCGTCCTCGACGCGCACCTTGCCCGGCTCGATGCGCAGGATGCGGTAGGACTGGTTGCCGAGCTGGAAGACATCGCCGGCCAGGCTTTCCACGGCGAAGTCCTCGTTCACCGTACCGACGGTCAGGCCTTGCGGCTCCAGCAGCACCTGGTAATCGCCGGTGTCGGGAATGGTGCCGCCGGAGGTCACCGCGGTCAGACGCGCGCCACGCCTTCCGCGCAGCAGCCCATGCACGCCATCGCGATGCAGGTAGGCGCCGCGCTGGCCGTTGCGGCTGGTGTAGCCGTCGACCAGCATCCGCAGCAATGCGTCGAAACGTTCGCGCGACAAATCGGCGTAGGGCTGGGCGCGGGTCAGCAGCTGGAAGAGTTCGTCCTCGCGCCATTCGCGGCAGGCCACTTCCGCGACTATCTGCTGGGCCAGCACGTCGAGCGGTGCGTGCGGAATCGACAATGCATCCAGCTCGCCGCGCCGCACGCTGTCGAGCAGCGCCACGCACTCGATCAGCTCATCCCTTGAAGTTGGGAACAACCGCCCCTTGGGCGTGCCGCCGACGCTGTGCCCGGAGCGCCCGACGCGCTGCAGGAAGGAGGCGATGGAGCGCGGCGAGGCGATCTGGCAGACCAGCTCGACGTCGCCGATGTCGATGCCCAGCTCCAGCGAAGCGGTGGCTACAAGCACCTTGAGGCGACCAGCCTTGAGCCGCTGCTCGGCGCCCAGGCGCTGTTCCTTGGACAGGCTGCCGTGGTGCGCGGCCACTTTTTCGATCCCCAGGCGCTCGCCCAGGTGACGGGTGATGCGTTCGGCCAGCCTCCGGGTATTCACGAACACCAAGGTGGTGCGGTGCTCCTCGGCCAGCGCGGCGAGGCGGTCGTAGACGCTGTCCCAGACCTCGTGGGACATCACCGCCTCCAGTGGCGCCGGCGGCACCTCGATGGCGAGATCGCGCGCGCGGCTGTAGCCGATATCGACGATGCGGCAATCGGCCATGCCGCAGAGGAATTCCGCCACCGCCTCGATGGGCTTCTGCGTGGCCGACAGCCCGATGCGCACCAACGGTTCGGCGCACAGCGCCTGCAGGCGCTCAAGCGACAACGCCAGGTGGCTGCCGCGCTTGCTGCCGGCCAGGGCGTGGATCTCGTCGACTATGACGCTGCGCGCGCCGCCCAGCATCTGCCGCCCGGATTCCGAGCCGAGCAGCACGTAGAGCGACTCCGGCGTGGTCACCAGGATGTGCGGCGGGCGCCGGCGCATGGCCTCGCGTTCGCCCTGGCTGGTGTCGCCGGTGCGCACCGCCGTACGGATATCCACAGCCGGCAGGCCCATGCGTTCAAGCTCCTCGCGGATGCCGGCCAGCGGTTCCTCGAGGTTGATGCGGATGTCGTTGGACAGCGCCTTGAGCGGCGAGACGTAGACCACGCTGGTTCTGTCCGGCAGCTCGCCGCCATTGGCCAGGCCTTCGCGCACCAGCTGGTCGATGGCCGAGAGGAAGGCGGTGAGCGTCTTGCCCGAACCGGTGGGCGCTGCCACCAGGGTCGAGCGCCCGGCGCGGATCGACGGCCAGGCCTGGACCTGGGCGGCGGTCGGCGCGGCGAAATGGCGGATGAACCAGGCCGCGACCGCGGGGTGGAAACCCTGCAGCACCTCGGCGGGTGTGGAAGCGGCGGCGAGTCGAGTCATGCAGGCAAATATGGTGGCGGTGCACAAAGTGCTCAAGGACCGCCGATCACTCCTCGCCGCTGAACAATGCAAGCGCTACCCTGCGCGAATCTTCCTGCGGACCCGCCCGAATGAGCCTGAAAGACCGCGATTGGTACTGGCAGAACGTCAACAACCCCGGCAAGAACGGCGAACCGCCGCCGGGCCGCGAGCGCAACTGGCGCCGCGCGCTCAAGCACGTGCTGCAACTGGCGCTGCTGATCGCCCTGGGCGTGGGCGCCTGGCAGCTCTGGCACGACCCGGCCGGTCGCCAATGGACCGATGCGCGCTGGCATGCCCTGCTCGGCCGCCTCGGCATGGAGCAGCAGGCGGCGGGCAGCCCGGCCCGCCCCGACAAGTACGGCGACAGCCCGCGGACCATGGCCGAGTGCATCAAGCCCGGCAACCTGATCGACGACGAAGTTCGCGCCTGCGTGAAGGGCTACCGGGTGAAGACCTGGTAACCCTCCCCCGCCCTAGAACTTGGCCAGGTTGAGCACGTCGATGATCGCCGTGCCGCCCAGGCCGGTCAGCGACAGCAGCAAGGCGCGCACCAACGGCTCCTCCGTGTAGCGCGAGAAGGCGCCGGTCTTCAGGTTGACGATGCGTTCGCGAATCAGCGGGAGCTTGGCGTAGAGCGGTTCGCTGCCGTTCTGCTTCAGCAACTGCGCGTCTATGTGCTGCAAGGCCAGGGCCCGGGCCTTTTCCGCCGCGCGACGCAAGGACAGCGCAGAGCAGAACAGGATCAGGCCGGTGATGCCGAAGGAAATCACCAGCCCCGGCGGGGTCGGCCAGTTGTCGAACAGGCTGCTGCGCGAAACGATGAGGATCAGCAGCACCAGCGTCGGCGCGTAGATCAACCGGCTCACCGCCGCGGTGCGCTGGGCGATCAGGGTGACGTCGACCCAGTCGTCGATGCAGGCATGCTGGTCGATGCCGAACATGGCGCGGTGTTCGTCGCGCAGTTTCTTCGGCCAGATCCCGTGGTGGCCGATCAGCTGGCGAATGAAGCGGATCAGCAGGAAGTTGGCGTCGACCACCCAGAACACCAGCAGCTGGAACGCGAGTGTCGGCAGCATCCAGATGGCCTTGCCCCATAGCAGATCGCCGCGCACCGGGCTGGCGTCCATGGGCCAGAGGATGTAGAGCACGCCGCTGAGCAGGGCGAAGGTCCAGGTCGCCAGGATCGCGCGCAGCAACCGCGCACCGAAGGCGCCGCCCAGGCAATGCTCCTGCCAGAACGCCGCGATATCGAGCTTCGGACGGCCGTCGCTGCCCGCGTAGGGCACATCGCAACCCGCGTCGGCCATCTTCTCGACGCTGTTTCGCGACAAGGGGAACAGGATCAGCGCGAGGTAATTGCCCAGTTCACGCGCCCAGGAGTTCTCGCCTGCCGACTTGGCAGCACTGCCAGTGGCCGCCTGGTCCTTTTCCGCCGGCGCAAGACCGCGCCAGCGGGGGAAACGGCCCATCAACGTGGCCGGTTTGACCTGCAGGCTGAACTCCCTTTCGATCTGCTGCCGGTTCAGGCGCAGGCAACGCCAGCCCCAGGCCAGCGCCGAGATCGAGATGAGCAGCGCCAGCAGGCGCAGGGCGATGGTCGGCCAGGCGCTGATGCCCTCGAAGAGGAACATCGGTTCGCCCAATCCATACTCGGTGAGCGCGCGCCGCGACTGGTAGCCCCAGAGCAGCGCGAGGACGAAGACCACGGCCGGCAGTACCAGGTAGTAGGCCGAGGAATCGAACAGGCTGGGCGGCAGGGCCGTCTCCTGCTTCGTCTCCGCGCCCTCTTCCTGTTGCCGGCAGCGCTGCAGCTCGCGGTTGCGCCTAATCAACTGGGCCGCCAGCACGCCGAGGACGATCAGCACGAAGGTCCCCCAGATCAGTTGCACGCGCCATAGCAGCGCCGACACCCAGGCGAACAGGCCAGCGACCACGTAGAAGGCCAGCGGCAACCGGCGCACCCACAACGGCAGCTCGCCCTGCTGGGTTGCCGGGGCCTGGCGGTCATCCACCCACCACCAGCCGAGGAACAGCAGCAAGGCCGAGACCAGCACGATCAACCAATCGCCCTGCCACATGGCGAGCACGCCATCGAGCTTGCCGCGCAGCGCCTCGGTGATCTGCGGATAGGGCGGTGGCGGCGGGTCCTGCAGGCAGCTCAGGGTCATGATGTCCTGGGTCATGGCCGGGCGCCCGGCCGCCCAGGAGCGCTGGGTCCTGGGCGTCACGCAGAATTTGCCGCGATCGCCGCGCTGCTCGCTGGCCAGCGGAATGAAACCGCTGATGCCGATCTCGTAGATGCCCGGCGCCAGCAGGCTGTCGCCATCGGGGTCGAACTTCGCCTGCTTGAAGGCGAAATCGCGGGGCGACTGTGCCGCCAGCACGGCGACGAACACGGCGCTCTGCAGGCTGTCGCGGAAAGGCGGCACGTCCTGTTGCAAGGCGCGAGTCAGGGACAGGCCGAAGGGCGAGGCCAGCACCAGGTTGCGAGTGGTCTCCGCCTGCCCGCGCTGCAGCATGCGCGCATCGAGGTCGGTGGAGAAATACAGCTTGTTCGGCAGGCGAGCCTTGAGCGCCTGCAGCACCAGCAGCTTGTCGTAGGCGTCGGTGCCCAGCACGCCGATGGCGGCGATGCCGCTGTCACCGCCCTGCCGGTAGCTGTCGTCCAGCTCGGCGATGCGGTCGGCGAGGCGGCGCAGGTAGTCCAGCTGCGAATCGCCGTCGGAGCGCTCCAGCGGGCTGCGGTCGCTCAGCGGGTCCTTGGCGTCTTTCGGGGCGGCGGACGGGTCGCTCTTCGCCGCCTGATCCGGCAGGCGCCCGTCGACGCCCCGCAGGTAGCTGAAGCGCAGCACCCAGTCGTCGACCATGTCGCGATTCCCCGGCTCCAGGCGCGCCCGCTCGGCGACCTTGGCCTTGAACGATTCGGCCAGGGCGCGCGAGTAGAAGCTGTCCCATTCGGAAATCAGCGCGATGCGCCCATAGCGCGGCCAGACATCGGTGGCGGCGCAGTCATTGCCGACCCGCTGCGCCATGCCGCGCATGCATTGCATGCCCTTGACCGGGTCGACCCGGCGCAGCATCAGCTCGTCCAACAGCATGGAGGCCAGCCAGCCGTCGTCGGCGACGGTGCGCAGGAGTTTCATCGGCTTGAGAGGCGCGGCAGGCTTCTCCCCCGGCACATAACAGTTCGAGCCCGGCGCGGCGGTCCGGTCGCCGGGCATGCCACAGGTCAGCATCTTCTTCTCGGCCGTCGCCATCGGCGAATAGATCTCGACGGTGGACGTGGCATTGCCCGCCTGTTCGTCGCGATACATCTCGCGCAGCAGGGTCGAGCGGGACGGGCCCAGGACTTTCAGGACGAAGGTGTCGTCGGTTTCGCTACGACCGACCATCGGCGCCAGCTGCTTGCGCAGTTCGCTCAAGCGCATCAGCGGGTGGTCCATCAGGTAATCGTCCTTGACCCAGAACAGCAGCGTCCTGGCCTCCGGTTGTGCCTGGTGCTCGGCGTCGCGCGGCGGATCGAGCGGGTTGGCCACCAGCTCTTCGTAAGGCAACTCGGGCTGGTCCTTAGCGGGCGTGCTCAACACCGGGGTCTTGAAGCAGCGCATGTGCTGCTCGTCGTCCGGCACCATG
The DNA here is from genome assembly GCF_000689415.1 of Pseudomonas knackmussii B13. Classification (NCBI taxonomy): domain Bacteria; kingdom Pseudomonadati; phylum Pseudomonadota; class Gammaproteobacteria; order Pseudomonadales; family Pseudomonadaceae; genus Pseudomonas; species Pseudomonas knackmussii. The sequence goes on from NZ_HG322950.1 coordinate 4,151,133, forward strand.
TGACTGTTCTTGAAACCGGCGAGGATGGCGTAACGCGTGCGCCTGCGCAGTTCCACCTCGTCGGCGTAAGGGCCGCCTTCAATCACCGCCAGCATCACGTCGGCCTTGTGCACTGCGCCAGGCTTGTCACCGGCGATCGAGAGAACGTCGAGGCAGGGGTCTTCCTTCGCGGTCTCGGGCGTTTCCTTGAGCTTGCGCCGGTAGCGCTCCAGGGCATCGAAGGGGTCTTGCCAGAGGCGCGCCTCGATGGGCTGTTCGGCGCGGAACTGGCCGCCCAGCGGGCGCGGTTCGAGGAAGGGTGCGCGGGTCAGTGCGAATGTCGAGACGACCAGGCTGAGAATGACCGCTCCGCCGGGTATCCAGAGCGCGAGACTGCTCCCTGAGTCCTTGCTGTCCATGGTCCCTCCCGAGGCGTCGGGTCGACCGTTGACGCTGCCTAGGGGCGCCGGAGGGGAGCGTCGCTGGGTCCGCCGGGCCCGGTCCTTCGCCTCGCCTACGGCGACCGGAGCGCCGCGCGGGGCCGGAGGTTATTTCCTCTCCCTTGCCGGACAAGCGTGCGGGTGAACGACTCGCCGCTGGCCGGCCGACCTGAAGCGCCGGGCTGTGCGTAACCGCCTACGCGGGCCCTTGCGGACCGCAGCCCTGTCCGGTCGATGGAACCTCCAAGGTCAACATAGTCCAGCGCCAGAAAATTGTACAAATTTCAACCAACCCAGGCTTTCGCTACGGCTCGTCGATTCTCTGACGCGCCCTACGCCCGATGATCGACTGGGCGTGGACCGTATGACGCTCCGCGTCATGTCCCGTCCGACTCGCCGCCCTGCCCCAGGCCGTGCTGGCGCAGCTTGTTGGCGATGGTGGTGTGCGACACCCCCAGGCGCTTGCCGAGCAGGCGGCTGCTCGGGTGTTCGCGGTAGAGGCGCTCCAGCACCGCCCGCTCGAAGCGGCCGACGATGGCGTCGAGTCCGCCTTCCAGGGAGAAGTCGCCCAGCGGGTGCGGCGCGCCGTAATCCGGCAGGCGGATGTGCTCGGCCTTGATGGTGCCGCCTTCGCACAGCGAGACCGCCTGGAACAGCACGTTTTCCAGCTGCCGTACGTTGCCCGGCCAGTGGTAGCGACTGAGGCGGTCCATGGCCTGCGGCGCCAGCACCGGTAGCGGGCAGCCGATCTGCCGGCTGGCCGAGTCGAGGAAGTGCTCGACCAGCGGGTTCAGGCCGTCGAGGCATTCGCGCAGCGGCGGGATGTGCAGCGACAACACGTTGAGGCGGTGATAGAGGTCCTGGCGGAATTCGCCCTTGGCGCACAGTTCGGACAGATCGACCTGGGTGGCGCAGATCACCCGCACGTCGAGGTAGACCTCCTCGTCGCTACCGACCCGACGGAAGCAGCCGTCCTGCAGGAAGCGCAGCAGCTTCACCTGCAGGCGCGGGCTCATCTCGCCGACGCCGTCGAGGAACAGGGTGCCGCCGGCGGTGAGTTCGAGCAGGCCGAGCTTGCCTTCCGGGCGCGCGCCCTCGAATGCGCCGGGGCCGTAGCCGAACAGCTCGGTCTCGGCCATGGATTCGGGCAGGCCGGCGCAGTTCAGCGCCATGAATGGCGCCTGGCCGCGCGGGCTGGCCAGGTGGCAGGCGCGGGCCAGCAGTTCCTTGCCGGTGCCGGTCTCGCCCTCGATCAGCAGCGGCGCGTCCAGCGGCGCCATGCGCCGGGCTTCGCGAACTACCGCGGCCATCACCTTCGAGCTCTGGAAGATGCTGTCGAAACCGCGCAGCTCGACCTTGCGCACGTTATAGATGCGCTCGCCAACGCGGTCGGCGCGGTGCAGGGTGATGACCGCGCCGGCCAGCGCCTCGCTGTCGTCGTGTTCGGATTTCAGCGGGGCGATGTCGGCGAGGAACACGTCGCCCTTCACCTTCACCCGCAGGCCGTTGATCCGCGCCTTGTTGGCGCGCACCAGCTCGGGCAGGTCGAGCTCTTCGACGTAACGCGCCAGCGGAATCCCCGGCACCTCGTCGACGCGCACGCCGAGCAGCTGCGCGGCCGCGCGGTTGCCGGCGACGATCTGCCCGGCCATGTCGATGGACAGCACCGGGAAGTCCAGCGCCGCCAGCAGCGCGTTGAGCTCCAGGTGGCGGCGCTCGCTGGGCATCAGGCCGACGCGCTTGACCCCGAAGACGCCGGGGATCGCCTCGAGCTTGGGCTTGAGCGACTGGAACTGCAGGTTGATCAGGTTCGGGCAGAGCAGGTAGATGGCATTGCCCTGCTCGCCGCCGACCTCGCCGCGGTTGACGTTGATGCCGTAGTCGACCAGCAGGTTGAGGATGTCGCGCAGGATGCCGACGCGGTTCTGGCAGTGGACTTTGATACGCATGGAAAGGCCCGCTCTCTTGTACTTGCCGGGGTCCCGAGGCAGGCATTTTTCGCCTGTCGGCCGGAATTTTCCGTCAAGAATATGTGACAGATTCCGAGCGCATCAAGCCGAATTCTCGGCAACTCGCTCATGTCGTAACGTTTTCTTTACGAAAAGCCGCGATCTCAGCCACGTGAAGCGGGAAGCGAGGGGCTGCATCGGCACGCGAACACAGCTATCTGTGGAGCTATCACAACAACAAAGGCCTGACCCGGAGGCCCCATGAAGACAACGCAGTACGTGGCCCGCCAGCCTGACGAGAACGGTTTCATCCACTACCCGGAAACCGAGCACCAGGTGTGGAACACCCTGATCACCCGCCAGCTCAAGGTGATCGAAGGCCGCGCCTGCCAGGAATACCTGGACGGCATCGAGCAGCTCGCCCTGCCCCACGACCGCATCCCGCAACTGGGCGAGATCAACCAGGTGCTCCAGGCCACCACCGGCTGGCGCGTCGCCCGCGTCCCGGCACTGATCCCGTTCCAGACCTTCTTCGAATTGCTGGCCAGCCAGCAATTCCCCGTAGCCACCTTCATCCGCACCCCGGAAGAGCTGGACTACCTGCAGGAGCCGGACATCTTCCACGAGATCTTCGGCCACTGCCCGCTGCTGACCAACCCCTGGTTCGCCGAGTTCACCCACACCTACGGCAAGCTCGGCCTGGCTGCGAGCAAGGAAGAGCGCGTGTACCTGGCGCGGCTGTACTGGATGACCATCGAGTTCGGCCTGCTCGACACCCCGCAAGGCCGGCGCATCTACGGCGGCGGCATCCTCTCCTCGCCGAAGGAAACGGTCTACAGCCTGTCCGAGGTCCCCGAGCACCAGGCCTTCGACCCGATCGAGGCGATGCGCACGCCCTACCGCATCGACATCCTGCAACCGCTGTACTTCGTCCTGCCGGAGCTCAAGCGCCTGTTCGAGCTGGCCCACCAGGACATCATGGCGATGGTCCGCCAGGCCATGCAGCTGGGCCTGCATGCACCCAAGTTCCCGCCGAAGCAGGCTGCCTGACCCCCTCCCCGTATGGGTGAGTTTGCTCGCGAGGCCTTCTGGGTCCCTGCGTTCGCGGGGATGACGCAGAGGGGTCGTTCGCGAGCAACGCCCCGGCGTCCTTCTCGCTCCTACAATCAAATACCTTGCATAACGAAACCAACAAGGAGAACCCCATGAGCACCCTCAGCCAAGCCCAATGCGAAGCCTGCCGCGCCGACGCCCCGCACGTCTCCGACGATGAACTGGCCGCGCTGATCAAGCAGATTCCGGACTGGAACATCGAGGTCCGCGACGGCCACATGGAGCTGGAGCGCGTGTTCCTGTTCAAGAACTTCCGCCATGCCCTGGCCTTCACCAACGCAGTCGGCGGCATCGCCGAGGAAGTCGGCCACCACCCTGACCTGCTGACCCAGTGGGGCAAGGTCACCGTGACCTGGTGGAGCCACGAGATGAACGGCCTGCACCGCAACGACTTCATCATGGCCGCGCGCACCGACGAGCTGGCCAAGGTCGCCGAAGGCCGCAAATGAACCACTTCGCCCCCATTCCGCGCGTGCCGGGCGACCCGATCCTCGGCCTGATCGACGCCTTCCGCGCCGATCCGAACCCGGCCAAGCTCGACCTCGGCGTGGGCGTCTACAAGGATGCCCAGGGCCTGACGCCGATCCCGCGCGCCGTGAAGCTGGCCGAACAGCACCTGGTGGAACACGAGACCACCAAGAGCTACGTCGGCGGCCACGGCGACGCGCTCTTCGCCGCCCGCCTGAGCGAGCTGGTGCTGGGCAGCGACTCGCGCCTGCTGGCCAGCCAGCGCGCCGACGCCACCCAGGCTCCCGGCGGCACCGGCGCCCTGCGCCTGGCCGGCGAGTTCATCGCGCGCTGCCTGCCGGGGCGCAGCATCTGGGTCAGCGACCCGACCTGGCCGATCCACGAGACGCTGTTCGCCGCCGCCGGCCTCAAGGTCAATCACTACCCCTACGTGGGTGCCGACAATCACCTCGACGTCGACGGCATGCTCGCCGCGCTGAACCACGTGCCTCATGGCGACGTGGTGCTGTTGCACGCCTGCTGCCACAACCCGAGCGGCTTCGACCTGGCCTACAACGACTGGCAGAAGGTCCTGGAAGTGGTGCGTCGCCGCGAGCTGCTGCCGCTGATCGACTTCGCCTACCAGGGCTTCGGCGACGGCCTGGAGGAGGACGCCCGCGCCGCGCGGCTGTTCGCCGAAAGCCTGCCGGAAGTGCTGATCACCAGCTCCTGCTCGAAGAACTTCGGCCTCTACCGCGACCGCGTCGGCGCGCTCATCGTCAGCGCCGCCAACGCCGAGCAACTGGGCAACGTACGCAGCCAGCTGGCGAGCATCGCGCGCAACCTCTGGTCCACCCCGCCGGCGCATGGGGCCGAAGTGGTGGCGACCATCCTTGGCGACCGCGACCTCAAGCAGGTCTGGCTGGACGAAGTGACCGCAATGCGCACCCGCATCGCCAGCTTGCGCCTGGGCCTGGTCGAGGCCCTGCGCCCGCACGGGCTGGCCGAGCGCTTCGCGCACATCGCCATCCAGCGCGGCATGTTCTCCTACACCGGCCTGACGCCGGAGCAGGTCCGCCGCCTGCGCGAGGAGCACAGCGTGTACATGGTTGGCAGCGGCCGCGCCAACATCGCCGGCATCGACGCCACGCGCCTGGGCGACCTGGCCCGCGCCATCGCGGCGGTTTGCGAGTAACGGTTCTTCCCTCGATTCGACCGGCCAATGGCCGGTTTTTTTTTGCCTTTGGGAAGCCCGGCAGGAGCGGATCTCATCCGCGAATGGCTATGCACGGCGCCTCCCTGTAGGAGCGGCCCATGGCCGCGATTCGCGCGCATGGCGCGCTCCTACAGGTTGGCATCGGCGCAGGGATTTTCGCGGATGAATCCGCTCCTACAGAGGAGCCAGCGGCGGCCCCGCCTGGCATTTCCAGCGGCCGGGCGTGGTGCCGGTCCAGCGCTGGAAGGCGCGCGAGAAGCTGGCCGCTTCGGCGTAGCCCAGGCACTGGGCGATGCCGTTCAGGTCGAGCCTGGATTCGCGCAATAGGCGCTCGGCCAGGCGTTGGCGGATGCCGTCGCTGAGCGCCTGGAAGCTGTGGCCTTCGGCGGCCAGGCGGCGTTGCAGGGTGCGTTCGGCGAGGCCCAGGCGGCGGGCGACTTCGCGGCTGCCGGGGAGGTTCGCCGACTCGCGGATCAGCAGTTGCTGCACCGCCCGCGCCGTGGGCGTGCCGGCCAGGGTGAGCTGCAGCTCCGCACAGGCTCGTTCGCAGAGCGCCTCGCCGCTGGCGCGGGCGTCGAGGTGGGCCTGCGGCAGGCTGGCCGCGAGGTCGGCATGGGCGAACAGCACGGCATTGCGCGCGGCGCCGAAGCGCACTGGGCCGGGCCAGTCACGGGCGTATGGCATCGGGTCTTCCGGCGCGGCGCTGCGCAATTCCAGCGCCAGTGGCTCGACCGGTCGCTGCAGCAGCTCGCTGGCCAGTTGCACGCAGCCGGCCACACCGCGCTCGACCACGAAGGCGCGGGCGTCGGGCGGCAGCACGCTGTCGTCGAAGATCATCCACACCCCTTGCCCGTCCTGCGCGTGGCTCACTGGGCAGAGGGTCAAGGCCAGGCTCTGGTAGCGGCCGAAGGTCTCGAAGGCCTCGAGCAGGTTGCGGCAGGCGAGCATGGTGAAGCCGAGCAGGCCCAGCGAAGTGAGGTGGTAGCGCCGTCCGGCGCTGAAGCCCAGGCCCGGGCGCCCCAGGTGCTGCAGCAGGTTGCGGATCACCGCCAGCTCTTGCCAGGCCTGGATTTGCGCGTTGCGTCCGGCCAGTTCGCGCGCATCTATGGCGCTACCCACCAGGCAGGCCTCCTCGCCCAGGCCTTCGGCGCGGGCGCAGTCGAGCAGGTAGCGAACTCCAGTGATCTCGCGAAGTTGGCGCCAATCCATGTGGGGCTCCCGGGCAGTGGCGGAAATCATCAATTTCTGGCGCCGATCATCATGGCGCATCCCCTGTCCGCGGACCATGCTGAGTACGCCAACAACACCGACAAGAGGCCCGCCCATGTTCGAGTTCTTCTACGCCCTGCCCAGCCAGAACCGCGCCGCCAGCTACCGGCACTTCCAGATCGTCCCGGCCACCGGGGCCATCGGTGCCGACGTCAGCGAGATCGACCTGAAGACCCTCGGCGAGGAAGGCTACGCCGAGCTGCGCCAGGCCCTGCTGGCGCACAAGGTGCTGTTCATCCGCGGGCAGTCGCTGGGCATCGAGGACCTGGAGGCGGTAACCCTGCGCTTCGGCGAGTTCGGCCGCGAACCCTACGTCGAAGGCCTGCCGGACCATCCCCACGTGGTGCGGGTGGTCAAGGAAGCCAACGAGAAGACCCCGGTGGTGTTCGGCGGCGCCTGGCACAGCGACTGGTCGTTCCAGGAGCGCCCGCCGGCCTTCACCCTGCTCTACGGCCACGACATCCCGCCGTTCGGCGGCGACACCCTCTACGCGAACATGGCACTGGCCTACGAATGGCTGTCGCCGAAGCTGCGCGCCCAGCTGGAGACCCTGGACGCCATCCACAGCCCCGAACGCGCCTATGGTGCCGAGGCCAAGCACAACGACCTGATGGAAAACATGGCGGTGCGCTACGGCAACGCCGACGGCGAAACCCGCTCGCACCCGCTGGTGACCCGCCACCCGGAAACCGGCAAGAAGATCCTCTACATCAACCCGGCCTACACCAGCGGCATCAAGGGCATGCGCCCGGCCGAAGCGCAGCCGCTGCTCGACTACCTCTACGGCATCGCGACCCAGCCGGCCTTCACCTGCCGCATGCGCTGGACGGCGGGCACCCTGGCGATCTGGGACAACCGCAGCACCTGGCATTACCCGGTCTCGGACTACCACGGCATGCGCCGGGAGATGTACCGCACCACGGTGGTGGGGGAAGTGCCGAGTCGCTGAGCAGCCGCCCTGCATAGGGCGGTGATTTTCGCGGATGAGATCCGCTCCTACAGCGGTGTGCGCGGGCTCGATTGCATGGCTTTCGTAGGAGCGGACCTTGTCCGCGAATCGCGGGCATGGCCCGCTCCTACAGGACGAACCGCGCCGCGTGCTCGCGCAGCATGTCCCGCAGCAACTGCGCCGCCGGCGACAGGTAGGCACCGTCGCGCACGGCCAGGCCGATGCTGCGGTCGAGGGTGGTTTCCGCCAGGGGCACCTCGCGCAACTGGTCCACACCGTGACCGCCGCCCAGGGTTTCCCGGGCCATGAAGCTGAGCAGGCGGGTGCGCGCGATCAGCCGCGGCAGCATGGGAATGGCGTTGGTCTCGATCTGCACCTGCGGCGACGGCAGCCCGTGCCCTTGGAAGGTGGCATCGATCCAGCGCCGCGAGGACACCGCCGTCGACGGCAGTACCCAGCGGTAGCGGCACAGGTCGGCGATGCCGATGGGGCTGTCGAACAGCGGGTGCTCGCGGCTGGCGACCACCACCACCTGGTCCTGCAGCAGCGGTTCGCTCAGCAGCTGCGGGTCGTCGAGGATGCGCGAACAGATCGCCATGTCCAGGCGGCCGCCACGCAGGGACTCGCGCAGCAGGTCGTCCTGGCCGAGGACCAGGCTGATGGTCACGTCCGGCGCCCGCGCCAGCAACTCTTCCACCAGGCGCGGCAACAGGTATTCGGCCATGGTCGCGGCGCAGCCCAGGCGGATGTTGCCGACCACGCCGCTGGCGAAGTCGCGCACCTCGCGGCGGGTTTCCTCGACGCTCTGGCGCAGCTGGCGGGCGCGCTGCAGCATCAGCTCGCCCGCCGGGGTCAGGCGGATGCGCCGGCCGTCGCGCTGGAACAGGCTGGCGCCGAGCGATTGCTCCAGGCGCTGGATGCTCTTGGTCAGCGCCGGCTGGCTGCGCCCCAGGCGGTCGGCGGCGCGGCCGAGGTGACCGAGTTCGGCGATGGTTTCGAAGTAGGCGAGATCGCGCAGGTCCATGGCGGCCATCCGATAAATTTCAGGAATGAATCCATGACTATTAGAAAATGGACTTGATGGATTGCGCTATCGATAATTTTCCCCGTCGTCCGTAGTCGGGAGCTTCGCGTGTCCAGCCTTCCAGCCCAGCGTTTCAGCCGTTTGCCCGCCAGCCTGCAGTGGCTCGCTCTGATTCTCGCGGCGGGGCTCGGCGGACAGGCGCTCAGCGAACTGGGTCTGCCGGCCGCGCGCTTCCTCGGCCCGATGCTGGTTGCCATCGCCTTCGGCATCGCCGGCACGACCATCCGCCTGCCGCGCCTGAGCTTCCGCCTCAGCCAGGGTTGCATCGGCCTGCTCGTGGCCCACGCCATCAACGGGTCGGTACTGCAGGCGATGGCCGAATCCTGGCCGCTGATGCTCGTCGGCACCCTGCTGACCCTCGTGCTCAGTGCCCTGGTCAGCTACCTGATGGTGCGCTTCGGCGGCATTCCCGGCAGCACGGCTGCCTGGGGCACCGCGCCGGGTGGCGCTTCGGCCATGGTGGCGATGGCCGAAGCGCATGGCGGCGACCCACGGGTGGTGGCGACCATGCAGTACGTGCGGGTCGTCTGCGTGGTTGGCGCCGGCGCGCTGGTCGGCCGCCTGTTCGGCATCGACGGCAGTGGCGCGGCGGCGCACAGTTCACCCCTCAGCAATCCCGAGGACCTGCCCGCGCTCGTCAACTGCCTGCTGCTGATCTTTGTCGGCGTCAGTATCGGCTCGCGCCTGCCTGCCGGCCGGGCCGCTGCTGGTGCCGCTGGTGGCCGGCGCCGCGCTGCAGCTGGGAGGCCTGCTACAGATCACCCTGCCCTACTGGCTGCTGGCCCTGGCCTACGGGGTGATCGGCTGCTACATCGGCCTGCGCTTCGATCGCGCCAGCCTGGTCTACGTCGGCCGCCACCTGCCGGCCATGCTGCTCAGTGCGCTGCTGCTGATCGCCAGTTGCGCGAGCTTCGCCTGGGGCCTGGCGGCCCTCACCGGCATCGATTTCCTGTCGATGTACCTGGCGACCAGCCCCGGCGGCCTGGACGCCATGGCGATCATCGCCGTGGACACCCACTCCGATGTCGGCCTGGTCCTGGCGATGCAGACCCTGCGGTTGATCGTGGTGCTGCTCAGCGGCGTGTCCATCGCCCGCCTGGTGATCCGCCTGAGCGAAGCTCGCACTCAAGCAGCCGGCGTCGCCCGGAGGTAGTCGTACAGCTCACGCACCGCGGGCTTCTCCAGCGACTGGGCGGCGTAACAGAGGCCAATGCGCCGCACCGGCAGCGGCACCTGCAGCTTGCCCTGGCGCACGCCGGCAACGCCCTCCAGCAGAGACGCCGGCAACAGCGCCGCACCTATGCCGGCGCGAACCAGATGCAACGCCAGCTTCAGCGAGTCCGCCTGGGCCACCACCCGCTCGTTGCCATAGGCGCTCATCAGCCGCTGGTGCGAGGGGTGCGCCGGGCAGGTGATCCACCCCTTGTCGCTGGTCTCGCGCACATCGGCGGGCAACGCGAGCACGTAGGGATCGTCCCACACCGGCAGGAACAGTTCTTCCTCGCAGCAGAACTCCTCCACCGCCAGCCGCGCATCGCCGACGCAGCCTTCCTGCAAGTGCAGCAGCAGGTTGGGCACGCCGGCGTAGGCCATGGCGACGAATCGCTCGATCTGCGCTGAGCTGATATCGCCTTCCACGCCCAGGTGCAGCGGACGCCGGGTTTCGGCATGGCGGAACATGCCGCGCAATGCCTCGGCATCGGCCAGCAATGCGCGCGCTCGCGGATAGAGCGCGCGGGCCGCTTCGCTGACCTCGACGCCGCGCGCCTGGCGGACGAAAAGCGTGGCGCCGAGGGCTTCTTCCAGTTGCCGGATGGTCACCGAAAGCGTTGGCTGGCTGACGAAAAGGCGCTGCGCCGCGGCGGTGATGTTGCGCTCTTCGAAGACGGCGACGAAGGCAGCGAGCTGACGAATATCCATAGACACAACCGATACCAGACAGAGGAATAAGCCATATTTCAGGCTGAATTGCCGCAAATATACTCCTCAACATCCTCAAGGCATCCATATTTTCGATAGCAGGAGAATCCCATGAGCAAGCCCCTGATCATCGTCACCGGCGCCAGTTCCGGTATCGGCGAAGCCACCGCCCGCCTGTTCGCCGCACAGGGCCATCCACTGCTGCTGCTCGCGCGGCGCATCGATCGCCTGGAAGCCCTGAAGTTGCCGAACGCGCTGTGCCGCGCCGTCGACGTCACCGACCGTGCAACTCTGCTGGCCGCAGTAAAGGAAGCCGAGGAACGCTTCGGCCCGGCCGACGCCCTGGTGAACAACGCCGGCGTGATGCTGCTGGGGAACATGGCCGAGCAGGACCCAGCCGAGTGGGAGCGCATGCTCGACGTCAACGTGAAGGGCCTGCTCAACGGCGTGCATGCAGTGCTGCAGGGAATGATCGCGCGGCGCCAGGGCACGGTTATCAACGTCAGCTCGGTGGCCGGGCGCAAGACCTTCCCCAACCACGTCGCCTACGTCGGCACCAAGTTCGCCGTGCACGCGATTTCCGAGAACCTGCGCGAGGAAGTGGCGCCGCACAACGTGCGGGTCGTGACCATCGCCCCCGGCGCGGTGGAGACCGAATTGCTCGGCCACACCACCGACGAAGCCATCAAGGCCGGCTACCAGGCCTGGAAGCAGGACATGGGCGGCCAGGTGCTCAGCGCCGAGGACGTCGCCGGGGCCATCGGCTTCGCCTACAACCAGCCCCAGGGCGTGTGCATCCGCGAGATCGTCCTCGCCGCCACTCGCCAGCAGGCTTAACCGGCCAGCTTGTCCATCCAGCGCCGGTACTGGCGGGTGCGTCGCGCGCTGCGCAGCTGTTCGATGATCAGCGCGCGCAGCGGCGAGGCTTCCGGCTGTGGTTGGCGGCCGGCGCCGAGGCGGCGGATCTGCAGCTTGACCAGGGCCATGTAGGCCAGCGCGGCCAGGGGCTTAGAGCGCCAGCGGATCGCCGGCAGCTCGGCGCTGCGCTCGCGGCCGCCGCGCCAGTGCTCCGGCAGGCGCGGGTCGATGGCCAGGGCGGTGCCCATGCCGACCATCGCCAGGCCGCTGTCCAGCACTTGCTCGGCGACCGCCAGGCGGCGGATGCCGCCGGTGACCATCAGCGGCATGCGCGCGGCGCCGAGCATCTCGCGGGCGAATTCAAGGAAGTAGGCTTCACGCGCCAAGGTGCGGCCATCGCGGGCATCACCCTGCATCGCCGGCGCCTCATAGCTGCCGCCGGAAAGCTCGACCAGATCGACCGCTTCATCGTTCAGCCAGCTGATCACCTGGCGCGCATCGCTGGCGTCGAACCCGCCACGCTGGAAGTCCGCCGAGTTGATCTTGACCGCCACGCTGAAGCCCGGCGACACCTTCGCACGCACCGCGCGAACCACCTCAAGCAGCAGGCGGGCGCGGTTCTCCAGGGAGCCGCCCCAGCGGTCCTGGCGCTTGTTGCTGATCGGCGAGAGGAACTGGCTGAGCAGGTAGCCGTGCGCCGCGTGCACCTGCACGCCGCTGAATCCGGCCTTCTCGGCGAGCACGGCGGTGCGGGCGAAGCGGGAGATGACGTCCGCGATGTCCGCCTCGGTCATCTCCCGCGGTACGGCGAACATCTTCGAGAAGCGGCCCATCTCCAGCGGCACCGCCGAGGGTCCCCAGGCGCCCTGCCCGAGGTTGACCTGCACCTGGCGGCCCGGGTGGTTGATCTGCAACCAGAACTGCGCGCCGCGCGAACGCCCGACCGCGGCCCAGCGACGGAATTTCTCCAGCTGCCGCTCGTCCTCCAGCACCACCCCGCCCGGCCCGGTCATGGCGCGGCGGTCGACCATCACGTTGCCGCTGAGCAGCAGCCCGGCGCCGCCGTCGGCCCAGGCCTGGTAGAGGCGCAGCAGTTCGGCGGAAGGCCCCTGGTCGGCATCGGCGAGGTTCTCCTCCATGGCGGCCTTGGCCAGGCGGTTGGGGATTTCGCTGCCGTTGGGCAGTTGCAGCGGCTGGAACGGGGACATGGCGCGGCTCCGAGGTTGTGGTGCCGGCGAGGTTAAGATTAAAGTTAACTTTAATGTCAATCCCCCCGGAGTCCCTCCATGAAGATCGGCGAACTGGCCAAGCGCAGCGGGCTCGCGGCCTCGCGCATCCGCTTCTACGAAGCTGCCGGCCTGCTCGAAACGGTGCAGCGGCAGGCCAATGGTTATCGCGAATACCCGCCGCAGGCGCTGCGCCAGCTGGACCTCATCCGCAGCGCGCAGCAGGCCGGCTTCAGCCTGGAGGAAATCCGCCAGCTGCAACCGCCGGGCGGCGCCATCGACGGCGACCACACGCGCCTGCTCGAAGGGCTGAAGCGCAAGGTGGCGGAAATCGAGCAGCTTCAGGAGCGCCTGGCGCGCAACCGCGAGCAGTTGCTGACCTTCATCGACGGTATCGAGAACAAGCCCGATGGCATGGGCTGCGAGGCCAACGCCGAGCGGCTGCTGGCCGGCATCCGCGAGCGTGCGGCGCTGGAGTGATACCTCACCCTTCGCCGCTCGCCATTGCGGCGATGCCCCACGCCTTGTAGGAGCGCGCCATGCGCGCGATTCGCGGCCATGGGCCGCTCCTACAAGGGATTTCTACCTTCAGTAATCCACCTTCCCCCGCCCCGCCTTGATCGCCCCGCGCTTGCTCTTGCCCTCCAGGCGGCGGGTCTTGGAGCCCAGGGTCGGGCGGGTCGCCTTGCGCTTCTTCTCGACCTTGGCCACCGAGCGGATCAGCTCGGCCAGGCGATTCAGGGCGTCCTCGCGGTTCTGCTCCTGGGTGCGGTACTGCTGGGCCTTTATCACCACCACGCCATCGCTGCTGATGCGCTGGTCGCTCAGCGCCAGCAAGCGTTCCTTGTAGAACTCCGGCAGCGAAGAGGCGCGGATGTCAAAGCGCAGGTGAACGGCGCTGGACACCTTGTTGACGTTCTGCCCGCCGGCGCCCTGGGCGCGGATGGCGTTCAACTCGATCTCGGCATCGGGGATCTGCACGGTGTTGGAAATCTGCAGCATGGCGTCGCTTCGCTGGAAAAGGCCGACAGCATATCGCACCCATGAAAAAGCCCGGCAGATGCCGGGCTTCTTGCAGGTGCTGGATCAGCGCTCCCGACAGGCTAAGCCGTCGGCCGGCTCGCCGCCCTTCCAGTCCTTGTACAGGGTGGCTTCCTGGCCCTTGGTCCACCACACGTACTGTGCCGCGGCGTACTTGGCGCCGGAGCCGGAGATGACGTTGGCGAAGACCAGGCTGGAGCTGTCGCTCACCGGCACCACTGCCAGGTGGTTATCACCCTTGTTCAGGTAGCGAACGCTGATGGTGCGGCCGTCGTCGCACTTGTAGTCGACGCTGCGCGTGTCCAGCTTGGCGTCGCCGGGCAAGACCAGGGCGTCGGTCGGCGCGACGGGTTTCTCTCCACCGCCACCACAGGCGGCCAGCAACACGGGAACGGCGGCAGCCAGCAGCCAGAATGCTTTTTTCATGAATGTCCCTCTGACGAAAAATGGCTCGGACACTCTAGACAACCCGACCGCTCCCCGGCAACGCCGCGCGCCCCGGCGCAAAGTCGGGGCGCGCTTGCATTCACTCGGCCAGGGCCATGCTCGGGCGAGCAGCCGGCGAACGCTTCAGGCGATAGCAGGCGAACATCACCAGCAGCCAGACCGGAATCGCGTACACCGACACCTGGATGCCCGGGGTGAGCAGCATCACCACCAGGATGAAGGCGACGAAGGCCAGGCACAGCCAGTTGCCGAACGGATACCAGAGGGCGCGGAAGAGGGTCTGCACGCCCCGGCGCTGCATGTGCGCGCGGAACTTCAGGTGCGCCAGGCTGATCATCGCCCAGTTGATCACCAGCGCCGCCACCACCAGGGACATCAGCAGTTCCAGGGCGCGTGCCGGCATCAGGTAGTTCACCAGCACGGCGAGGAAGGTCACCGCCGCCGACACCAGCAGCGCCCGCACCGGCACGCCACGTCCATCGACCCGCGCCAGGCTGCACGGCGCATCGCCCTGCTCGGCCAGGCCGACCAGCATGCGGCCGTTGCAGTAGGTGCCGCTGTTGTAGACCGACAGCGCCGCGGTCAGCACCACGAAGTTGAGGATGTGCGCCGCGGTGCCGCTGCCCAGCAGCGAGAAGATCTGCACGAAGGGGCTGCTGCTGTAGGGATCGCCGGCACTGCTGAGGGTCTGCAGCAGGGTGTCCCACGGGGTCAGCGAGAGCAGCACGCCGAGGGCGCCGACGTAGAAGATCAGGATGCGCCAGATCACCTGGTTGATCGCCTTGGGGATCACCGTCTTCGGCTGGTCGGCCTCGGCAGCGGTGAAGCCGAGCATTTCCAGGCCGCCGAAGGAGAACATGATGATCGCCATGGCCATCACCAGGCCGGAAATGCCGTTGGGGAAGAAGCCGCCGTGGCTCCACAGGTTGCTCACCGTGGCCTGCTCGCCGCCGTGGCCGCTGACCAGCAGCCAGCTGCCGAGGGCGATCATGCCGACGATGGCGACGACCTTGATGATGGCGAACCAGAATTCCGCCTCGCCGAAGGCCTTCACGTTGAACAGGTTGATGGCATTGACCAGCACGAAGAACAGCGCCGCGCTGACCCAGGTGGGCACGTCCGGCCACCAGTAGTGGATGTACTTGCCGACCGCGGTGAGCTCCGACATGCCGACCAGGATGTACAGCACCCAGCAGTTCCAGCCGGAGAGGAAGCCGGCGAAGCCGCCCCAGTACTTGTGCGCGAAGTGGCTGAAGGAGCCGGCCACCGGCTCCTCGACGATCATCTCGCCGAGCTGGCGCATGATCAGGAAGGCGATCAGCCCGGCGATGGCATAGCCGAGCAGCATGGACGGGCCGGCCGACTTGAGCACCCCGGCCGAGCCGAGGAACAGGCCGGTGCCGATGGCGCCGCCGAGCGCGATCAGCTGGATGTGGCGATTCTTCAGGCCGCGCTGTAGCTGGCCTGCGTGCTGGGTATCACGCGACATTGCGTCACCTTTTGTTTTTATCTGTGACGGATCGGACCGCGCGGCTCGTGACCGCTCGGCATGCAAGGCTGGAGCGCTGCGACAGGCGACTGCAGGCGTTCGGGCAGGCGCCATATCAGCCGCTCGCCCGCGCCCGGACAAGCCTGCCCAACCGCGCCCTGCCGGCCTTTGGAGCCGCTCCGGTGGCAGCTTTTCGTTACAGCCACGGCCACGCGCCAGTTCCGCCGGCCATTGCGTAAAACCTTCGTTACAGAGCGGTGCGCGCGCTTTCCACGGCAGATGCATCCAGCCCCGGCCGCCGCTACCATTCGCCGCATCTCCCGACTGCCTCCGGTGATCCATGGCCCGCGCCACCCCGCCCGACCTCAGCGATACCCAGGTACCCCTGCGCGGCCTGGCCCGCAGCTACCCGCGCGGGCTGTACATCGAGCCGCACGAGCACGAGTGGGGGCAGGTGCTCTACGCCATGTCCGGGTTGATGTGGCTGGAAACCCCGCAGGAAGCGCTGCTGCTGCCGCCGCAGCGGGCGGTCTGGCTGCCGCCGGGCGTGCCCCACGGCATCCGCGTGGTCAGCGAGTTGCAGATGCGCAACATCTACCTGCGGCCCAGCCTGTCCGGGGTGCTGGAGGAGCGCGTGCAGGTGTTCGAGGTCGACGCCCTGCTGCGCGAGCTGATCCTGCGTCTGGTGGAGCAGGAAAAGCAGACCGATCCGGAGTATTACCGCGCCCTCTCCGATCTCTGCGTGCTGGAACTGCGCCGCGCCCGCAGCAGCCTGCCGCGCATTGCGCTCCCCGAAGACGACGACCGCCGCCTGCTCGCCCTGTGCCAGGCGGTAATGGCCAACCCCAGCGCGGAAATCCCCTTCGAGCAACACGCCGCCGACGCCGGCGCCAGCGTGCGCACCCTCGCCCGCCTGTTCCAGCGCAGCCTGGGCATGGGCTTCGCCGCCTGGCGCCGCCAGGTGCAGTTGGCCACGGCCGTAGCTGCGCTATCCGCGGGTACGCCGATCAGCCGCATCGCCCACGACCTGGGCTACACCCCGGGCGCCTTCAGCGAGATGTTCCGCCGCGAACTGGGGGTGGCGCCTTCGGAGTATCTGGCGGCTCCGTAGGAGCGGACCTTGTCCGCGAATCGCGCGCATGGCGCGCTCTTGTAGGAGCGGCCCATGGCCGCGATTCGACGTTTCCGGCGCGCCTTTTCGCGGATGAGATCCGCTCCTACGGCATCGCCCTCGGGCCGCGCGTTGCCGCCTGGCCGCGCAATCTGTCCGAAACTCCGAAGTCCTTGGCCGATGCCACTTCGTCGGCAGACCTAGACTCATCGGCATTCCGCCACTTGCCCCGGAGTCGCCATGAACTACCTGATCTCGCTGGCCATCGGCATTGCCGTTGGCCTGCTCTATCACCTGCTCGACTTCCGCTCGCCGGCGCCGCCGCTGGTGGCGCTGGTCGGTCTGCTGGGCATGCAGCTCGGCGAAAACCTGCTGCCGCTGGGCCGCTCGCTGCTGCCCAACTGGTTCCACTGAATCCCTGCTCACGGAGTACGCCATGCAAGCCCTGCAATTCACCAAGACCGGCGACCTCGCCTCCCTGCAACACGTCGAGCTGCCCGACCCGGTCCCTGCCGCCGATGAAGTGCTGGTTGAGGTTCGCGCCGCCGGCCTCAACCCCAGCGACGTGAA
The DNA here is from genome assembly GCF_000689415.1 of Pseudomonas knackmussii B13. Classification (NCBI taxonomy): domain Bacteria; kingdom Pseudomonadati; phylum Pseudomonadota; class Gammaproteobacteria; order Pseudomonadales; family Pseudomonadaceae; genus Pseudomonas; species Pseudomonas knackmussii. The sequence continues at coordinate 4,168,241 of NZ_HG322950.1, forward strand.
GAACGTCCTTGGCCGCTTCCCCTACACCACCCTGCCGCGGGTGCCTGGCCGCGACTTCGCCGGCGTCGTGGTGAAGGGTCCGCAAGCGCTGCTCGGCCAGTCCGTATGGGGCACCGGCAAGGACCTGGGCTTCGACCACAACGGCAGCCACGCCAGCCTCTTGACCCTGCCGGCCCGCGGCGTGGCGCTGATGCCCAAGAGCCTGAGCTTCGCCCAGGCCGCCAGTTGCGGCGTGCCCTACACCACCGCCTGGGATGCGCTGGAACGTAGCGGCGTGAAAGCTGGCACCCGTCTGCTGGTGATCGGCGCCGGTGCGGTCGGCTCCGCCGCGCTGGACCTGGCCAAGGCCCGTGGCGCCGAGGTGCTGGCTGGCGTACGGCGTGCCGAGCAGGCCGCCGAGCTGAGCGCCCATGGCATCCCCAGCCTGCTGCTGGACCAGCAGGAAACCCTGGGCGAACAGGTCAATGCGGTATTCCCCGGCGGCGCCGAGGTGATCTTCGATACCACCGGTTTCTGGCTGCCTGCCGCAGTCGCCGCGTTGGCCACCTTCGGGCGCATCGCGATCATCGCCGCGCCGGTGGATGGCCACGTGCAACTGCCGGCCCTGGCGCTGTATCGCCGCGGCGGTTCGGTGGTCGGGGTGAATTCGCTGCTCTATGGCAGCGAGGCCTGCGCACGCATGCTGGAGCAGTTCGGCCAGTGGTTCGACGACGGCCTGCTGCCGCGCCCCGACGGCCTGCGCGAGTCGCCGCTGAGCGAGGGCCTGCTGCGTTACCGCGAGGTCAACGAGGGCAGCACGGACAAGAACATCCTGCTGCCCTGACCCGCCTCAGCCGACGACCAGCCGCCGCTCCGGCCGGCGGCTGGCGGCAGCGTCTTCCATGGCGAGGCAGCTGTCGAGGAACACCCGCATGTAGCCGTAGCTCTTGCAGATGGCGTCGCGCAGCTGGGTCCAGCGCGCCTGGGTGATCTCCGTACCGATCAGGGTGCAGATGATCTCCAGGGCCTCCCAGGGATGGTCGTCGTCGTAGCGCGCATGCAGGCGCAGCCAGCGCATGGCCGGCTTGCGCAGGTCGGCCGGCAGCGAGTGCTCGTAGGTGTCGCTGGAGCACACTACGCCCGACCAGTCGCCAGTGACGCCTTCCACCGCGTAGTGGGTAGCCGCCATCGATATCGCCAGGTCGTCCGCCGAGCAGGTATGCCAGCACCAGTGGCCGAGGGCGTGCATTTCAGGTGGCACGGCCTGGGCCTGCAGGTCTTCCAGGGTCACGCCGTAGGCGCTGGCCCAGTGCAGCCAGTGGTCGGCGTGATTGAGTTCGACGCGGATGTTGCGCATCAGCCAGCGACGCGCCATGTCTTCCCCGGCCGAGCGGCCGAAGCGCGTCTTCAGCAGGTTGTGCGCCATGTACTGGGGGAACTGCTCGACCACCGGCCAGCCGCCGATGAGGTAGGTCCGCAACGTGCTTGCGGAGAGTTGCGCATCGCGCATGCGCTGGTAGACCTCATGCCCACGCACCGCTTCGCGGGCGCTCGAACAGGCCTGAACCAGGTCCTGGGTCCACTGCGGATAACTTTCCACGTCCTTCAGCGGACCGATGCGTACGAAACTTTCGTTCATGCCTTTTCATCCCTGTGCATAGACGATGACGAGCACAGAGTAGAGGCCTGACCGAAAGATGTCACCGTCCGGAGGTTGTGTCTGACTTTTCCGTGAATTGCGTCAAAAGTGCGGAAGGTTGGCCGACGAAAGGCTGCGGCCTTCCCAGGTGATAGCCCTGGGCGTAGTCGATGCCGATTTCCCGCAGCACCTCGAGGATCTCCGCCGATTCGACGAACTCGGCCACCGTGCGCTTGCCCATGACGTGGCCGATCTGGTTGATGACCTGGACCATGGCGCGGTCGATCGGGTCGGCGAGCATGTCCTTGATGAAGCTGCCGTCGATCTTCAGGTAGTCCACCGGCAGGTGCTTGAGGTAGACGAAGGACGACATCCCGGCGCAGAAGTCGTCCAGCGAGAAGCGGTAGCCCAGGCCCTTGAGGTCGTGGATGAACTGGGTGGCGCTGACCAGGTTGGCGATGGCGCTGGTCTCGGTGACTTCGAAGCAGATGCTCTGCGGATCCAGGCCATAGAGCGGCTGCAGCTCGCGCAGGTACTCGATGAAGCCGGCATCGCCGATGGTCGCGCCGGACAGGTTGATCGCACAGGTGGCGATCGGCTCGCACCCCGCCTCGCGGCGCACAGCCAGGGTCCTGAAGGCCTGGTTGACCACCCAGCGGTCGATCTGCGGCATCAGCCCGTAGCGCTCGGCCGCTGGAATGAAGTTGCTCGGCGCCACCAGCCGGCCGTTCTCGTCGTTCAGGCGCAGCAGCAGCTCGACGTGCTCGCCCTCCTCCCGGCCCGGATCGACCGCCCGGATCGGTTGCGCGTAGAGGCAGAAGCGATCCTCGTCGAGGGCCTGGCGAATGCGCTGCACCCAGGCCATCTCGCCGAAGCGCATGGACAGCTCGGTGTCGTCCGGGCTGAACACCTGGACGCGGTTGCGGCCCTTCTCCTTGGCCAGGTAGCAGGCCATGTCGGCGCAGCGCAGGGCCTCTTCCACCGACACCAGCATGGCCGAGACGTGCACCACTCCGATGCTGACGGTGATGTTGAAGGGGCGCTGGTCCCACACGAAGTACAGGGCTTCGACGGTATTGCGCAGGTTTTCCGCGATCTTTTCCGAGACGTCCGGCGGGCAGTTCTCCAGCAAGACTCCGAATTCGTCACCGCCCAGCCGCGCCAGGGTGTCGCTGTCGCGCAGGCACCCCTCGAGCAAGCTGCAGACCTGGCGCAGAAGTTCGTCGCCGGCGGCATGCCCGCAGGTGTCGTTGACCAGCTTGAACTGGTCGAGGTCGAGGTACATCAGGCTGTGCCGGTCGTCCATGTGCGCGCTGCGCTCCAGCGCCTGCTGCAGGCGGAACTCGAACTCGCGGCGGTTGCTCAGCCCAGTGAGCGCGTCGTGGGTCGCCTGCCAGGACAGGCTTTCCATGTACTGCCGCTCGCGGGTCATGTCGTGCAGCACCAGGGCCGCGCCGACGATGCGGCCGCCGACGCGGATCGGCGTCCCCACCACGGTAACGGCCACGCTGCTGCCATCCAGGCGCTGCAGCACCTTGCTCGACTCGCTGCCGGCTTCGACTTCGCCGCGCAGGATCTGCCCGACCAGCGCGAAGTCTTCCACCTCGGAGCCCTCGTCCAGCATCCGCAGCAGCGATTTCAGCGGCAGGCCGATGGCCATGCCGCTCTCCCAGCCGATCATGCGCTCGGCGGCCGGGTTCATGGAGGCGATGCAGGCGAACTCGTCGATGGTCACCACCGCGTCGCCGATCGCCGCCAGGGTGGTCTGGGCCTGCTCGCGTTCGCGGTCCAGGGCGCTGCGGAACGCACGCTGCTCGGCCAGCAGCTTGCGGGTGCGCCAGACCGCCAGGAGGATCAGGGACAGGCCACTGAGCACGTTGGCCACCAGCAGCAGCTTGGCGACCGAGCGCGACCCCTGCCCCAGTGCGGCGGAGAAGGCGTTGGAGGCCGGCGCGATGGCTTCGCTGATGCGCAGGATGCCCTGGTTCCAGTAGTCGAGGTCGCCTGGGCTGACCTTTCCGCCTTCGATGCGTGCGTGCATGTCGCGGGCGATGGCATCCAGCTCGTCGAGGTAGCGGTCGCCCACCTCCCAGTAGTGCACCGCATCCTTGAAGTAGCTGAAGTCGTGGAAGTAGCGGTACAGCCAGGTGATCGCCTCGACATCGTCCGGGTGGTTGCCGCCGGCGAGAATGCCGCGGCGTGCGAGATCGAGGTCCGGCTGCGGGCGGTCCAGGGCGATGCGTAGCTGGCGGTCGCCCAGCGGCACCGCGATGGATTGCTGGTAGCGCTGGTAGTCGAGCGGGTCGCGGGTTTCGCCGTAGCGCTTCAGGTATTCGATGGCGCGCATCTGGCCCTTGGACCAGAGGCTCTCGCCGCCCACATAGGCGCGCACCCCGGAGAGCAGGTAAAGGCTGCCGACGCCGAGCAGTCCCTGCAGCAGGACGACGACTATGAATGGCCACACCAGTTTCAGCAGTTGCGAGTTCTGGCGACTGCGACTCAGTCCTGATTCACCCATGGATCTTGTTGGATTCCTTTCGTTGCGCTGCAGATTCGGCCGAGCGAGTTCCTTCGACGCCGCGAGACCGATGCCAAAGGGCTTCCGGCTCTCCCTTACTCATAGTCGATGGGGCCGATAGCACAAGTGCCTTGAGCCCTGCTCCCTCCCAACGGTTAGGACGGACTGCCCTGCGCGCGGGGCACATGCGCGAAGGAGGACGAGCGGCCCGATCGGCAGCAGACATCCTGCTTTTCAGTTCCTTGCGACAGTTAAGGCCATGTGCCATATCTCTGCACGGTGGAAAGCCGCCCCGGACGGGAGGTGCACGTGCACGAAAAGGACATCGCCAATCGCTACGAGCGCCTGGTCGGCCTGAGCTACGAATGCGTGCTGGACCAGGATGCCTGGCTGCCGCTGCTGCGCGCCCTGGTCGACGACTGTGGCCGGCAGATGGGCGCGCTGCTGTTCTGGGACCAGCGCGAGAATGGCCCGCGGGCCAGCGAGCTCAACCTCTGCGACCCCGCCGTCATCAGCGGGTACAACCGCGAGTTCCATGCCATCGACCCCTCGCGCGGCTTCATGCTCAACCGCCCGGTCGGTGACTGGTATCACGACGCCCGCGACTACGGGCTGGCGCAGATCGCGCGCGATCCTTACTACCAGGAGTTCCACCGCCCCCACGGCATGCTCAATGTGTCCTGCCTGAAGCTGCACGAGCAGGCCGAGTCGGGCATCTACCTCTCGGTGCTGACCAGCCTCGATGCGCCCTACCCCGGCCAGAACGAGCAGCGCCTGCTGCAGCGCCTGAGCCCGCACCTGCTGCGCGCGGCGCGCATGTTCGAGCAGGTCAACGGCCTGCGCCGCGAACTGGCCACCCGCGACCTGCTGCTCGACCTGCACCCCGCCCCGCTGTGGCTGCTCGACGGCGACGCTCGCGTGCTGTTCTGCAACCAGGCCGCCCAGGCGCTGCTGGCGCAACCCAGGGCACCGCTGCTGGAACGCTTCGGCCGCTTGCTTGGCCGCGCCTGCAACACCGGCCTGCAGGCCCTGATCCGCCAGGCCGCCGGCCAAGACGGCAAGCGCCGCGCCGGCTGGCTGCGCCTGGACGCCGCCGAGGGTGAGCTGCTGGTCGCCCCGGTCGCCGCCGAAGCGGCCTACAACCGAGCATTCCAGCGTCCCCTGGTGTTGTTGACCTTGCCTCGGCAGGCCGCATCGGGCTCCCTGCTGGCGGAGCTGTTCGGCCTGACGCCGGCTGAGCGGCGACTGAGCGAACTGCTCGTCCAGGGGCTGACCGTCGATGAATGCGCGCAGCACCTGCAGGTGTCGATCAACACCATACGCACGCAGCTGCGAGCCCTCTTCCGCAAAACCCACACCCGCCGCCAGAGCGAGCTAGTCAACCTGCTGGCGCGCCTGGGCAAGGCCTGAGGCGCCACTCGTCCGCCACCGTAGCGGCTTCATTCGTTCGAATGATGGCACCGGGCCCTGCGCCGGCTAGGTTCAGACCTGGAATGCCATGGAAACGACAGAGGCTGCACATGGACAAGTCGAGCGAACCCAGCCCTTCGCTGGAAACCCTCATCGGTCATCTGGAACAGCACGCCGGCGAACGGCCAGGCGATGACGCCGAGCTGCTCGAACTGGCTCGCCAGGCATTGACCCGCTATACCCGGCAATCGCGGGTCATCCCCTTCCCCTCGCGCGGCCAAGCAACCCCCGCACCGACGCCGCGCCACGGCAATACCTACCTGCTCGACTACCTGTATGGCATCGGCGATGGGTCGGCCAACCAGCTGGGCAGCGGCAACCGGGGCGAACTGCAGCGCTATGCCCGCGAGGGCCTGGCGCCCAGGGCACTGCGCACGCGGCGCCTGCGCCTGGCACAGGCGATCGACAGCACCTGCGAGCAGCACGAAGGCCGCGCGCGCATTCTCTGCATCGGCGCCGGCCACCTGCGTGAGGCGGAGCTTTCCAGCGCGCTCTGCCACAAGCGTTTCCAGCGTTTCGTCGCCCTCGACAGCAGCCCGGAGCATCTGCAGCAGGTAGAGCGCAATTACGCCTGGCTGGGCGTCGAGACACTTTATGCGTCGGTAGGACAGTTGCTGGCCGGTGTCGCCGAACTGGATGAGTTCGACCTGATCTACAGCGCCGGCCTGGTCGAACAGCTGGACGACTCCAGCGCCGAGCAGCTGATTCGACAGCTGTTCCGCCACCTGGCGGTCGGCGGCCGCCTGCTGCTGGCGAACTTCCAACCCGGCGTGCCGAACATCGCGTATCTGGAGGCCTTGCTGGACTGGCGCCCGCGCTACCGCGACGACCAGGCGCTGCTGAACCTGCTGCTGGGCGTCCCCTACAACAGCATCGCCAGCGCCCGCGTGAGCCACGACAACGGCAAGTGCATCGGTTTTCTCGAGGCGATCCGCTACGGCTGAGCGGCGCTCGGCTCAGCCCTGGCGGCCGCGCTCCAGCCAGCGATCGAGCATTGGCGCCAGCTCTTCCAGCGGCTGGTAGCCGTTGGTCAGCAGCGCCAGCTGGCCGTTACGCTCGGCGAGCAGGGTCGGAAAGCCGGCGATGCCCAGGTCGCGCGCCCAGGAGAAGTCGGCCTGGGTGGCCAGGTGGTTTTCCTGGCTGTCGAACAGCTCGGCGAACTCGCTGCGCGGCAGGTCAACGCTTTCCGCCAGCTGCAGCAGCGCCGGTGCCTCGGTGACATCGAGCCCCTCGACATAGAACGCCTGCTGGATGGCGCCGGCCAGGGCCAGGGCACTGGGTTCGTGCAGGCTGCGGGCGGCGACCACCGCCCGGCAGGCCGGTTCGGTGTCGTAGACGAAACCGTCGGGCAGCGCGCCCTCGAAGCGGAACGCCTGGCCGGTGGCCAGTTGCACCGCCTGCCAGTGTTCGAGGATGTAGCGCCGGGTCGCCGGGTCCAGCGCCGCGCCGTGGCCCGTACGCAGACCGCCAAGCACCAGCGCCGTCGGCACCCCGGCAACCGCCGCCTGCTCGATCAGCGCCTGCGCCACCGGGGCGAAACCCCAGCACCAGGAGCACATCGGGTCCATCACGTAGAGCAGGCGGGCGTTGGCCAAGGATCAGTCCTCCAGGACGGCCTGCCGCGGGTCGCGGCCGATGGGATGGGGCTGGTTGCGCAGCTTGGCCAGCTCGATCTGCTTCTGCCGCTCGCGGGCGCTGGCGCGGGTCTTCTCCGACAGCGAGTTCCAGCAATGCGGGCAACTGATGCCCGGGGCGTAGTGCTCGGACTGCCGATCCTCGGTGGAAATCGGGTTGCGGCAGGCGTGACATTGATCGTAGTCGCCCTCGGAGAGGTCGTGGCGCACGGTCACGCGGTTGTCGAACACGAAGCAGTCGCCGCGCCAGAGGCTGTCGGCCTCGGGCACTTCCTCCAGGTACTTGAGGATGCCGCCCTTGAGGTGGAAGACCTCCTCGAAACCTTCGCCGAGCATGTAGCTGGACGCCTTCTCGCAGCGGATGCCGCCGGTGCAGAACATGGCGACCTTCTTGTGCTTGGCCGGGTCGTAGTGCGCCTTGACGTATTCGGGGAACTCGCGGAACGACTTGGTCTTCGGGTCGACGGCGCCTTCGAAGGTACCGATGGCCACTTCGTAGTCGTTGCGGGTGTCGATCAGCAGCACTTCCGGATCGGAGATCAGCGCGTTCCAGTCCTGCGGTTCGACGTAGGTGCCGACCCGCTGGTTGGGGTCCACGCCGGGCACGCCGAGGGTGACGATCTCTTTCTTCAACTTGACCTTGGTGCGGTAGAACGGCTGCTCGTCGCAGTACGATTCCTTGTGGTCGACATCAGCCAGGCGCGGATCGGTGCGCAGCCAGGCGAGCAGCCCGTCGATGCCCTCGCGGGTGCCGGAGACGGTGCCGTTGATGCCTTCCTCGGCGAGCAGCAGGGTGCCTTTGACGCCATTGTCCAGCAGGGTCTGCAGCAGGGGTTCGCGCAGCGCGACGTAGTCCGGCAGGGAAACGAACTTGTACAGCGCCGCCACGACGATAGAGCGGGTCATGGGGTACATCCTCCAGTGGTCGCCCGCGTAAAGGGCGGACCGGTTCAGAAAAGACAACGCCGGCACTGGGTGCCGGCGTTGGCGCATTCTACCGCAACGATCGGGCAGCGTCAGTGGTCGTGCTTGCTGCCGCCGCGGCAGGTCGGCGAGTCCGGCGCCGCGCCCTGCTCCGCCCACTCCTCGGGGGTGTAGGTGTGCAGGGCCAGGGCGTGGAACTGGCCCATCAGCTCGCCGAGCGTGGCGTAGACCTTCTGATGCCGCTTGACCGCGTTCAGCCCGGCGAACAGCGGGCTGACCACCACGGCCTTGAAGTGCGTCTCCAGCCCACGGCTGTGCATGTGGCTTTCGTCGAGCACTTCCAGGTGCTGCGGCTCGAGGGCGCCCAGGGCGGTCTGGATTCGTTCACGCATGCTCATGTCAAACCGGTCCGGATCAGGGCTTCTTCGCCGGAGCGGCAGGAGCGGCCGGGGCCTTGACGCCCAGTTCCTTGTCCATGTCGGCCAGCAGCTTGTTCACCGGATCGACGGCGGTCTGCAGCTTGCCCTGGGTCAGCTGGGCGGACTCGGCGGTCAGGCGCGGCATCTTCTGCAGGACCTTCTGGCCCAGCGGAGAGGCGTAGAAGTCGTTCAGCTGCTTGAGCTCGGACTCGCTGAAGTTGTCGGTGTAGAGCTTGATCAGGTCCGGCTTGATCTTGTCCCAGCCCACCGCACGGTCCAGCTCGGCATTGGCCTTGGCCTGGTAGCGATCGAGCACCGCCTTCTTGCTGTCCGGCGCGTTGGCGCGCTGGAAGTGCTGGGCGAACATCTGCTGCACCTGGGCGTAGACCGGCACCGTCAGGCGGTCGGCGTGGACCTGCTTGAGGAATTTCTCGGCCTCGGCGGAGGAGTCGGCGAGAGCCATGGAGCTGAAGCCGACGAGAAGCGCGGCAGTGCAAAGGGAGCGAAGGGCGGTCATGGGCGATCCTTGAGTCTGAAGGTGTGTCCCTAGGGACCCGTCATTCTGCGCCTAAGTTCGGAGCCTCCTCAAGCACCAGCCGAGCGGCGCCGCGCGACCATTCGCCGCCTCATTCGGCGCGGAATGTTAACCGGTCACTTGTTCTGCTCCGGGCGACGCGGCATGCTGGCCGGCATTGTCACATGGACGTGTTCGATGACCTCCCAGGCGCACCTGCCCCCCTCCTCGCTCTGCGACCCGTTTGGACGTCTGCGCCCCGAGGCGATCGGCTGGTCGGTGCACCCACAGCTGAACTGCGACCTGCCCGGCCCGCGCGGCCGGCGCAAACGCTGGAATCACTGGTGCCTGATCGCCCCCGGCTGGATGCTCTCGCTGACCGTCGCCGACCTCGACTACCTCGGCTACGGCGCCCTCTACTTTCTCGACCTGGACAGCGGCAACGCCGTCTCGCGCACCCTTATAAGCCCGCTGGGCCAAGGCTGCCGCCTGCCCGACCGGCCGAACCAGAGCCACGCCTTTCGCCACGACCGGCTGAACCTGAGCTTCGACGACCAGGGCGGCCGCCTGCTGATCAGCGCCGACGCCTGCGACCTCGACGGCCAGTCCCTGGCCCTTGCGCTGGAAGTGCAGCGCCCGCCGCACCTGGAGTCGGTCAACCTGGTGGTGCCCATGGGCGGGCGTCATTTCCATGCCTGCAGCCGGCAGATGGGCCTGCCCTTCAGCGGCAGCCTGCAACTGGGCGGCAAAACCTACAGCACGCAACCGGGGCAGAGCTTCGCCGCGCTGGACTTCGGCCGTGGCGTCTGGCCCTTCCGCAGCGCCTGGACGCGCGCCGCGTTCGCCGCGCCGGGCGGCATCGCCGGCAACTTCGGCGCCGGCTGGACCGACCGCAGCGATGAAAAGGAAAACGCCCTGTGGTTCGGCGGCGAGCTGCAGCGCCTGGCCGGAGAAGTGGAAATCCGCCAGACGCCCCACGACCCGCTGGGCCCCTGGCTGCTGGTCAGCCCCGACCAGCGCGTCAACCTGCGTTTCACCCCGCGCAAGCTGCATCGCGCCGCGCCGCGCCTCGGGCCGCTGTACTCGGAGACCAGCCAGTGGTTCGGCCACTACGACGGCTTCCTGCGCACCGCCGACGGCGAACAGGTGCCGGTGCGCCAGGCGCTGGGCTGGATAGGCGCGACCCAGGCACGCTGGTAGGCCCGCCGGCAAGCTATCGCGGCCATTGACGACGCGCGGAACCCCGAACAGCGGGCACGGCCTAAACTCCCTCAGTCCCCTCCGAGAGAAAGCCGTCATGAAACGAACCGAAACCGACAGCCTGGGCCCCATCGAGGTCGATGCCCAGGCGTACTGGGGTGCGCAGACGCAGCGCTCGCTGGAAAACTTCGCCATCGGCGGCCAGCGCATGCCGCTGGCCGTGGTCCACGCCCTGGCGCTGATCAAGAAGGCCGCCGCGCGGGTCAACCTGCGCCTGGGCGAGCTGCCGGCGGACATCGCCGGGCTGATCGAGCAGGCCGCCGACGAGGTGCTCGCCGGCCAGCACGACGACCAGTTCCCGCTGGTGGTCTGGCAGACCGGTAGCGGCACCCAGAGCAACATGAACGTCAACGAAGTGATCGCCGGCCGCGCCAACGAAGTCGCCGGCAAGGGCCGTGGCGGCAAGGCGCCGGTGCACCCCAACGACCACGTCAACCGCGCGCAAAGCTCCAACGACAGCTTCCCCACCGCCATGCACATAGCCGCGGCGCGCGCCGTGCACGACGACCTGCTGCCCGCCATCGCCGAACTCGCCGGCGGCATTGCCGAGCAGTCGGCGCGCCACGCCGACCTGGTGAAGACCGGCCGCACCCACCTGATGGACGCCACGCCCATCACCTTCGGCCAGGAACTGTCGGCCTTCGTCGCGCAACTCGACTACGCCGAACGCGCCATCCGCGCGGCGCTGCCGGCCGTATACGAACTGGCGCAAGGCGGCACTGCCGTGGGCACCGGATTGAACGCGCCCAAGGGCTTCGCCGATGCCATCGCCGCCGAACTGGCCGACCTCAGCGGCCTGCCTTTCGTCTCGGCACCGAACAAGTTCGCCGCCCTCTCCGGCCACGAGCCGCTGGTAACCCTCGCCGGCGCACTCAAGACCCTGGCGGTGGCGCTGATGAAGATCGCCAACGACCTGCGCCTGCTCGGCTCCGGCCCGCGCGCCGGCCTCGCCGAGGTGCGCCTGCCGGCCAACGAGCCGGGCAGCTCGATCATGCCCGGCAAGGTCAACCCGACCCAGTGCGAGGCGCTGTCGATGCTGGCCTGCCAGGTGCTTGGCAACGACGCGGCCATCGCCTTCGCCGCAAGCCAGGGGCACCTGCAGCTCAACGTCTTCAAGCCGGTGATCATCCACAACCTGCTGGAGTCGATCCGCCTGCTCGCCGACGGCTGCCGCAACTTCAACACCCACTGCGTCGAGGGCATGCAGCCGGATGCCGCGCGCATGGCCGAACACCTGGAGCGCGGGCTGATGCTGGTCACCGCGCTGAATACCCATATCGGCTACGACAAGGCCGCCGAGATCGCCAAGAAGGCCTACAAGGAAGGCACTTCGCTGCGCGAGGCGGCGCTTGAGCTGGGCTACCTGACCGACCAGCAGTTCGACGAATGGGTGCGCCCGCAGGACATGCTGGAGGCCGGGCAGAATGGTTGAGGCGGCCAAATCCGGCGCCACGCCCCTGGAGGGCGATGGCAAGCGCATCCTGCTGATCCTCGGTTCACCCAAGGTCGACGGCTTCTGCCACGCCCTGGCCGACGCCTACATCCAGGGCGCGCGCAGCCGCGACCATGTGGTGCGGGTCTTGAAGCTCGGCGAGATGGCCTTCGACCCGGTGCTGCGCGGCGGCTACGAGCGCGGCCAAGACCTGGAAGCCGACCTGCTCGAGGCGCAGCGCCAGGTGCATTGGGCGCAGCACATCGTGCTGGTCTACCCGATCTGGTGGGGCGGCCTGCCGGCGCTGCTGCAGGGCTTCTTCGACCGTGTGTTCCAGCCCGGCTTCGCCTTCCGTTTCCGCACGCCACAGGATCGCGAATGGGAACCCCTGCTGGGCGGCCGCAGCGCCGATCTGCTGGTGACCCACGACCAGACCCACTGGCGCTACCGCCTGCGCCAGGGCGCCCCGGGCCTGCGCCAGATGGTGCGCTGCATCCTCGGCCCGTGCGGCATCCAGACCCGCCACCTGGAAGAGTTCAGCCCCATGCGCGGCTCCACCGAGGAGCAACGCCAGGGCTGGCTGAAGCGCGCGGAGCAGTTGGGCAGCCAGGCCTGATTCGCGCGCAAAGTAAAAAGCCAGTCGGGTTCGACTGGCTTTTTTATGTCAGGACGACAACGCCCGCCTCGCCCGATAACTGCGCAGCAGCGAAGGTGCCAGGGCGGTGAGCGCCGAGCCGGTGACCACCAGGAAGGCGCCGAGGTAGGCCAGGCCGTTGAGGCTTTCCGGGTGGACGTAATCCGGCCAGAGGCTGGCCGCCAGGGCCACCGAGACGAAGGTCACCAGCGGGGTGATCGCCAGGGTCGCGCTGACCCGCGAGGCTTCCCAGTGCGCCAGGGCCTCGGCGAAGGCGCCGTAGGCGACCAGGGTGTTCAGGCAGCAGGCGAACAGCAGCCAGGCTTGCAGCGCAGAGAGGTTCAACGCTTCCAGCGGATGCGCCCAGGGCGTCAGCAGCAGCGCGCAACCGAGGTAGATCACCATCATCACCTGGATCGAGGTCCACTGCGTCAGCAGCTGCTTCTGCGCCAGGCCGTAGGAAGTCCAGACGAAGGCCGCGAGGACGACGATGAGGATGCCCTGGGTGTAGACGCCCAGCGAGCCGAACAGCTCCTCGATGCGCTGGTTGAAGAACAGGCCGAATCCGCTGATCAGCACCAGCAAGCCCAGCCCCTGGCCGATGCTGAAGCTTTCCTTGAAGAAGAACAGGCTGCCGAGCAGCAGCAGGATGGGCGCGATCTGGATCACCAACTGGGTGGTGCCCGGCGTCAGCATCTTCAGGCCGATCAGGTAGAACACGTAGTTGCCGACCAGCCCGAGCACCGCGGCCAGCACCAGCCCGATGCCGCGCTTGCCGAGCGGGCGGAAGGCCGGCAGTTGGCGGCGGGCCGCCAGCCAGACGAGCAGCATGCCGCCGGAGACCACCAGGCGAAACCAGGTGACGGTGACCGGGTCCATGACCTTGAGCACTTCCTTGAGCTTGATCGGCAGGATGCCCCAGAGCACGGCGGTGACCAGGGACAGGAACAAGCCGAGTTGCCAGCGGCCGGTGGAAACGTGCATGGAAACCTCGGTGCGCGTGTGCGGTCCGCCATGCTATGCCATGGCCGCTGGGCCCGACAGGAACAGTTCGCCGCTGCAACTGTACTGGTCGTTTCTCGGCCACGAGCTGTTTTTGTGGGAGCGAGCTTGCTCGCGAATGGCCCGGCGCCAAAGCGGTTCGCGAGCAAGCTCGCTCCTACAGGGCGCTCCGTTGCAACAAGGAATCGGGCAACAGTTGCCCCTGGCAACACCGCACAGCTGTATCTGGTGGCCGCTGCCTGCGCTTTCCTAGACTGCAGGGGCCACTAAACGGAGAGACGCCATGCCCTTTTCCCTGCCCGCCCTGGAACAGGCCGCTGCCATCGTTCACCAAAGCCTGCCGCCTACCCCGCAGATCCGCTGGCCGCTGCTCTGCGAAGCGCTCGGCTGCGAGGCCTGGGTCAAGCACGAGAACCACTCGCCGGTGGGTGCCTTCAAGCTGCGCGGCGGGCTGGTCTATTTCCATCACCTGGCAGCGCAGTCGCCACGGCCGGTCGGGGTGATCAGCGCCACCCGTGGCAATCACGGCCAGTCCATCGCCTTCGCCGCTGCGCGCCTGGGCCTGCCGGCGACCATCGTGGTACCGCACGGCAACAGCCGCGAGAAGAATGCTGCGATGCGTGCCCTCGGTGCCGAACTGATCGAGCATGGCGAGGACTTCCAGGCTGCCCGTGAGTACGCAGGCTTACTGGCTGCGAGCGAGGGCCTGCACATGATTCCGTCGTTCCATCCGTGGCTGGTCGCGGGCGTGGCGAGCTACAGCCTGGAGCTGTTCCGCGCCCTGCCCGACCTCGACGTGGTCTACGTGCCGATCGGCATGGGTTCGGGCCTCTGCGCGATGATCGCGGCGCGCGACGCCCTGGGCCTGAAGACCCGCATCGTCGGCGTGGTGTCGGCCCATGCCCCGGCCTATGCCTTGTCGTTCGCCGCCGGTGAAGCGGTCTACCACGCCACCAGCACGCGGCTGGCCGACGGCATGGCCTGTACCACGCCCGAACCGACCGCGCTGGCGATGATCCGTGCCGGTGCCGACCGGGTGGTGCAGGTCACGGACGAGGAAATCAGCGCGGCGATGCGCCTGCTCTTCACCGCCACCCACAACGTCGCCGAAGGGGCCGGCGCGGCTTCGCTGGCGGCAGCACTGCAGGAGCGCGAGTCCTTGCGCGGCAAGCGGGTCGGGCTGGTGCTCAGCGGCGGCAATGTCGACCGTGAGGTCTATGCGGCGGAGCTGGCGCGGGCCTGATATCCGAAAAAAAGAAGGGCCGGCGAACCGGCCCGAAGTTTCCACATGGCTAAGGAAGGTGGCGCGGACGCCTCAGCGGTTGGGCTGCGGCGTCAGGCGCAGATAGGGTTTGACCGCCCGATAGCCGCGGGGGAAGCGCTGGCGGATCTCCTCCTCGTCCTGCAGCGACGGCACTATCACCACCTCGTCGCCGTCCTGCCAGTTGCCCGGCGTGGCGACCTTGTGGTTGTCGGTCAGCTGCAGCGAGTCGATCACCCGCAGGATTTCGTTGAAGTTGCGGCCGGTGCTCGCCGGGTAGGTGATGATCAGCCGCACCTTCTTCTTCGGATCGATGATGAACAGCGAGCGCACGGTCAGGGTGTCGTTGGCGTTCGGGTGGATCAGGTCGTAGCGCTCGGAAACCTTGCGATCGGCGTCAGCGATAATCGGGAAGCTGACCACGGTGTCCTGGGTCTCGTTGATGTCATCGATCCAGCGCACGTGGGACTCCACCGGGTCGACCGAGAGCGCGATCACCTTGACGCCGCGGCGGGCGAATTCGTCCTTGAGCCGGGAGGTCAGGCCCAGTTCGGTGGTGCACACCGGGGTGAAGTCCGCCGGGTGGGAGAAGAGCACACCCCAGCTGTCGCCGAGCCATTCGTGGAAACGAATGCGGCCTTCGCTGGAATCCTGTTCGAAATCGGGGGCGATATCGCCGAGACGCAGACTCATGGAAACGACTCCTTGTTGGAGATGGCGCCACTATGCCCAAGGTCGAATCCGATTAAAAAAGAATAAATTTCGATTTACTTATAACTGAAAAAGCAAAATATTGATCTTCCGGCGCCGCAGGATGCATTTGGCATGCCGTTCATCGCCTGGCCTGTGTCAGACGCTTCCGAGACTACACTGAAGTTACTAACCCGTTCGTGTGGGAGAAACCGTTATGTTCGGGCAAAGGCACGGCGACAGTACGCCGGGTACTCACTACCGCAGCGACCGCATCAGCTCGGTCAACGGCCAGTACTTCTTCTCGACCCGCGAAGGCACGCTGGAAGGCCCCTTCTTCACCCGCTTCGATGCCGAGCGCGAGGTGATGCAGTACATCAGCCGCATGCAGCAGGCGGCCGGCCTGTTTGCGCGGGTGGCGCGGTAGGCGTGCTTCGTTTGTGTTGAAGAGCCCCGGCGATGGCCGGGGTTTTCTTTTGTCCGGGGGATAACCGCGGGGGTTGTGTGCGGTGGACTCGCGAGTTAGCGGATTCGTGGGCGAGGTTCACTCATACGCCACAGCACCGCATCCCCCTTTCACGTCTTCCCCGCGAACGCGGGGATCCAGAGGCGTCTTGTGCGGTGTGGTGCGCCGCTTCGGCGTGTTCAGGTATTTCTTGTTTCGCCCCCTCGGGCGACCTACTTTGTCAAACGACACAAAGTGGGCAAAAGTCTTGCCCCGACATACGGGTCCGGCAAGCCGGACTTCCCTCGCACATCCCCACGCACCCGGAGGCCCGCCCCGACAGCACGTCCCTGTACTGGTCGGGGCTTTTGCGACATCCATGTCGCGCAACCTCCTCTGCGTGGGCTTAGCTCGGCCTTCTGTAAGGGGCGGCCCGGCGCGTGCGGATGTTTCTCTGGAAGTCCCAAGAGCGAAGCGCGTATGCGCTTTTGTAGGGCGAATAACCCCGAAGGGGTTATCCGCCAGCGTGCCGGGCTGCAAATCCGCTCTCTGGGTGACTCGCTCCGCTCGCCCTTCGGGCCGCGCTAAAGCGCGTTCAGCGCAAGCGCTGTCCCGCGTTCGCGGGGATGACGGGGAATCGTAGGAGCGGATTTATCCGCGAATCGCGCGCATGGCCGGTACCTACAGGAGACATCGATGTGGGGGATTTTCGCGGATGAGATCCGCTCCTACGCAGGGAAGCACCGCATGTGGCCGGTCTCGGATAAGACCTGCTCCCACGCTGGCCCCATGAAAAAGCCCCGGCATCGCTGCCGGGGCTTTTTCGGTCGGCCGGCCATCCTGCGTGGGGATGGCCGGGTGACTCAGCGGACCGCTTCGAACAGGCCGGTGGCGCCCATGCCGCCGCCTACGCACATGGTCACGATGCCGTAGCGCAGGTTGCGGCGCTGCAGTTCGCGGACCAGGTGGCCGACCTGGCGCGAGCCGGTCATGCCGAAGGGGTGGCCGATGGAGATCGAGCCGCCGTTGACGTTGTACTTCTCGTTGTCGATGCCCAGGCGGTCGCGGGCGTAGAGGCACTGCGAGGCGAAGGCTTCGTTGAGTTCCCAGAGGTCGATGTCGGCCACTTGCAGGCCGCGGGCCTTGAGCAGCTTGGGCACCGAGAACACCGGGCCGATGCCCATCTCGTCCGGTTCGCAACCGGCGACGGTGAAGCCACGGAAGAAGGCCTTGGGCTTGAGGCCCAGTTCCAGGGCTTTTTCCAGGCTCATCACCAGGGTCATGGAGGCGCCGTCGGAGAGCTGCGAGGCGTTGCCGGCGGTGACCGAGCCGTCTTCGGCGAAGACCGGCTTGAGCGAGTTCAGGCCTTCCAGGGTGGTGTCCGGGCGGTTGCAGTCGTCGCGGTCGACCACGCCTTCGAGCACTTTCTTCTCGCCGGTGGCCTTGTCTTCCACCAGGTACTTCACGCTCATCGGCACGATTTCGTCGTTGAACAGGCCCTCGGCCTGGGCCCGTGCGGTGCGCTGCTGGCTCTGCAGGGCGTAGAGGTCCTGCTGCTCGCGGGTCACGTTGTAGCGGCGGGCGACGATCTCGGCGGTCTGCCCCATCGGGTAGTAGATGCCGGGGAATTCGGCTTCCAGGCGCGGGTTGACGAAGTTGTCACGGTTCATCTTGCCGGCGGTGAGGGTGATCGACTCGACGCCACCGGCCACCAGGATGTCGCTGCAGCCGGAGGCCACCTGGTTGGCGGCGATGGCGATGGCCTGCAGGCCCGAGGAGCAGTAGCGGTTGAGGGTCATGCCGGCGACATGGATGCCGAGCTTGGACAGCACCGCCGCGTTACGGCCGATGTTGTGGCCCTGGGCGCCTTCGTTGGAGCCGGCCCCGACCACGCAGTCATCGACCAGCAGCGGGTCGAGGCCGTTGCGCGCCAGCAGCGCGTCGATGCAATGGGCGACCATGTCGTCCGGGCGGGTCATGTTGAACTTGCCGCGGAAGGACTTGGCCAGACCGGTGCGGACGCTATCGACGATCACCACTTCGCGCATGGGAAACCTCGCTGATTGTTGTTCGATGAATGAGGATCAAGGTCGCCGAGCATAGAGCCGAACAATCTCGCGCCGCGACGATCATTCATTAGGCGTATGCGCAGCCATCCTTTGACCGATACGCGACCGCCGCCCGGAGGCGGCGGTCTGTACGAGGTGGAGGGAGGATCAGACGGTATCGACCTTGACCGCATGGTCGTGCAGCAGGCCGTTGAGCACGGTCTGGGTGTCGCCGGCGGAGAGGATGCCGTTGCCGGCGTGCCCGGCGTACTTGGCCGCCAGGTCGACGTTGGCCAGGTCGATGGTCTGGGTCGTCGCGCCGCCCGACGCGCCGGTGGGGTTCACCGAGATGCTGGTGGTCGTGGTGGCGGCGTTCACCGAGAAGGTCAGGTAGTGCGATAGCGACGCGGCCGTGGAGGTCTCGCCCTGCAGCAGGTCGGCCAGGTTCAGCGAATCGCCTTCGCCGATGTTGAAGTCCTTGACCACGTCGTGCCCGGTCTCGCCCTTCTGCCAGACGAACTGGTCGGCGCCCGCGCCGCCGGTGAGGGTGTCGTCGCCCATGCCGCCGAAGAGGATGTCGTTGCCGTCGCCGCCCAGCAGGGTGTCGTTGCCGCCCTGGCCGAACAGCAGGTCGTCGCCCTTGCCGCCTTCGAGGATGTCGTTGCCACCACGGGTATCGCCGGCGACGTTCAGGTCCTGGGCGTGCGCGACTATGTAGTTGACCAGTTGGCCCTGGCTCGGCGCGGTGCCGCCGTTGCCCGCCGTCAGGTAATCCACCAGGCCCTGGTAGCCGGCGCCGTTGTGGGTGCCGGCGGCATGACCGGTCCAGCTCAGCGCGTCGGTGTTGATCACGTCGCCGAAGAGGATGTCGTTGCCGTCGCCACCGATCAGGTGGTCGTTGCCTACCCCCTGCGGCGCGCTCTGCTGGAAGCCTTCCTGCAGGGCAGCTTGCAGCTGGTCGGCGGTGTTGATGATCTGCGGCTGGCCGACGTTGTCGGTGATCGTCTGGCCACCCAGCTGCAGGCTGCTGGAGCCGGTCACGCTGGTGTTGTCGAAGAACTGCAGGACGGTGCTGTTGATGCCGGTTCCGATGCCGATGGCGTTCACCGCGACATGGTCGGCGCCGCTGAAGGTTCCGGTGCCGTCGAGCATCGAGGACGCAGACGCCAGGGCGTGTTGCACATCGTTGTAGTTGGTGGTCGAGCCGCTGTTGCCGTTGTCGCCGACATAGGTGGTCGGGTTGCCGTCGGTGAGGAAGAACGCCAGGTTGATGTAGTTGTGCGCGGCATTGGCGCCACCGCTCACTTCGGTGTTGAACCAGTTGCTGGCCGCCTGCAGCGCAGCGTCGTAGTTGGTGGCGCCACTGGCGCTGAGGTGGCTGATGACGTTGATCAGGGTCTGCACGTTGCTGCTGTTCAGGCCGTTCACCTGAGTCAGGGTCGAGCCGTCGCTGAAGGACACCAGTGCCAGGTTGATGGTGCCGTCGTGGGTCTTGATCTGGTTGAGCAGGTTGATCAACGCATTCTTGGCCAGGTCCATGCGGGTCAGCCCGGTGGTGCCCGAAGCGCTGTCCATGCTGCCTGAGGTGTCGACTATCAGGGCGATGTTGTAGTTCTTGCCGGGAACCGCGGTGGTGGTGACGCCTCCGGCATCGCCGACCAGCACGTCGCTGCCGAAGCTGCCGCTGATGGCGCCGTGGTCCGGGCCGAGCGGGCTGGGCACGGTGTGCAGGGGAGTCGAGCCCTCGGTATCGCCGGCATTGCTGCCCAGCACCAGGATCGGCTGGCCGTACTTCAGGCACAGGTTGAGGTTGGCCGAGGCGGTGTCGCCGTCGCCATCGACGATGGTGTAGCGGAAGGTCTCGCTGATCTGCCCGCTTTCCGGGAAGGCGGCGCCGGCCTTGACCGCATAGGTGTAGTCGCCCATGTGGTGCGTGCCGCTGTCCTTCATGTACAGCGTCAGGGTGCCGTTGTCGGTCTGCACGGTCAGCAGGCCGGTGGTCGAGTCGTAGGTGGCGGTGGCCGTCGAGGCGTTCGGGTTGGTGTCGGTGAGGTGCCCGGTGGAGTCCACCGAGAAGGTCTCGCCACCGATCTGCACCTGGGTGATGCGCACGGTACCGTCGGCACTCACCGGCAGGTCGTTGGCCAGCACGTTGCCGCTCACCGAGTCCAGCGCTACCAGGTTGCCGAGGGTGGCCGAGAGGTCGTTCGGGTTGCTGACGATGATCGGCGTGCCGTGGCTGTCGATACCCACCAGGTCGGCGTCGGTGATCGAGGTGCCGACCCCGACCGCGAAGGCTTCGACGTTATTGGTGGTGCCATTGTGCGCGGCGAGGAAGCTTTGCCAGTTGGTCAGGGCGGTGTTGGTGTTGCCCTCGTTCGGCTCGCCATCGGAGATGAAGTACACCCGGTTGATGGCCGAGGGATCGGCGCCCGGCGCGTTGATCACCGAGTTGACGGCGTTCTGCGCCTGGGTCAGCGCCGCCTGGTAGTTGGTCCCGCCGTCGGCCTGCAGGCCGTTGATGGCGTTGACCAGGCTGGTGTAGCCGCTGTCGCTGGCGCTATCGAAGCTGTAGTGGGTGATGCCGCTGGCCGCGGAGGCGAAGTTGATCAGCGAGACCTGGATCAACAGCCCCATGGCCGCGTACTCGTGGAGCATGTTGATCAGCGCGGCCTTGGCCTGGGTCAGCTTGTTGCCTTCCATGCTGCCGGAGGTGTCCAGCACCAAGGTCAGGTTCACCGCCGGCGGCGCTTGCACCAGCAGGCAACCGGGGTTGTCGTCCACCGCGGTCGGGCCGTCGTCGAGGAAGGTCAGCTTGCTGCCCAGGTCGACGCTGGCCGTGGTCTTGTCGCCGTCGCCGTCGGTCGCCGTCAGGGTCAGGCCGATCTTGCCGCTGGCCAGGCTCAGCGGATCGTTCGGGTCGCTGGCATTGGAATGCACCAGGGCGCGTTGCTGGTCGAGGGTGACGTTGCCACTGCCGTCGAGGGACACGGTGAAGGCCACCGCCCCGCCGCTGCCGCCCACCCGGCCGACCACATTGCTGCCTTCCTTGAAGAGGAAGATGCTCTGCCCGGTGGCGGTGTCCTTCAGGCCGCTGTCGGTGTTGTTGGTGGTGGTCAGCTGGTAGGTCAGCGAGTTGCTGCTGGCCGCGCCGTCGGCGCCGAAGTTGACGCTGAACAG
The DNA here is from genome assembly GCF_000689415.1 of Pseudomonas knackmussii B13. Lineage (NCBI taxonomy): Bacteria > Pseudomonadati > Pseudomonadota > Gammaproteobacteria > Pseudomonadales > Pseudomonadaceae > Pseudomonas > Pseudomonas knackmussii. Next base: position 4,189,290 of record NZ_HG322950.1, read on the forward strand.
GCTGGTGACATTGGCGCTGGCGTCGGTGCCCAGGTGCGTCTCGTCCACGGTCAGCTGCACGTTGCCGCTGCCCTGGCCGATGGTCGGGGCGTCGTCGAGGAAGCTCAGCTTGCCGCCCAGGTCGATGCCGACGCTGGCCTTGTCGCCGTCGCCATCGGTCACGGTGCCGACCAGGCTGATCTTGCCGCTACCGATGCTCAGCGAGTCGTTTGCGTCGTTCGGATCGGAGTGGTACAGCGCGCGCTGCTGGTCGAGGGTCACGACGCCATTGCTGATGGTCACGGCGAAGGCCACGGCGCCATTGACGCCGCCTACCCGCCCTTCCACGCCATTGGCGGTATTGAACAGGAAGATTTCCTGGCCCGTGGCGGTGTCCTTCAGGCCGCTGTCGGTGTTGTTGGTGGTGCTCACCTGATAGCTGACGCCGCCGGCGCCATCGGCCCCGTAGCTGCTGCTGAACAGGCTGGAGACGTTGGTGCTGCTGGCATTGATGCTCAGGTTGGTTTCGTCGACGGTCAGTGCGCCGAAGCTGCCACCGCTGAGGCTGATGCTCGGGCCGTCGTCAAGGAAGGTCAACTTACCGCCCAGGTCGAGGCTGGTCGAGGCGTGGTCGCCGTCCTTGTCGGTGATGGTCGCCACCAGGCTGACCTTGCCGCTGCCGATGCTCAGCGGGTCGTTCGAGTCATTGCCATTCGGATGCACCAAGGCGCGCTGCTGGTCGAGGGTGACCACGCCGTTGCTCACGGTGACGGCAAAGGCCACGGCACCATTGCTGCCGCCTACGCGGCCCTCCACGCCATTGGCGGTGTTGAACAGGAAGACTTCCTGGCCGGTCGCGGTGTCCTTCAGGCCGCTGTCAGTGTTGTCGGTGGTGCTGACGCTGTAGGTCGTGGTCCCCGCGCCGTCGGCACCATAGTTGCCGCTGAACAGGCTGGAGACGTTGGTGCTGTTCGCGTCGATCGTCAGATTGGTTTCGTCCACTGTCAGCCCGGCGAAGCTGCCACCGCTGAGGCTGATGCTCGGGCCGTCGTCGAGGAAGGTCAACTTACCGCCCAGGTCGAGGCTGGTCGAGGCGTGGTCGCCGTCCTTGTCGGTGATGGTCGCCACCAGGCTGACCTTGCCGCTGCCGATGCTCAGCGGGTCGTTCGAGTCATTGCCATTCGGATGCACCAAGGCGCGCTGCTGGTCGAGGGTGACCACGCCGTTGCTCACGGTGACGGCAAAGGCCACGGCACCATTGCTGCCGCCTACGCGGCCCTCCACGCCATTGGCGGTGTTGAACAGGAAGACTTCCTGGCCGGTCGCGGTGTCCTTCAGGCCGCTGTCGGTGTTGTCGGTGGTCGTGACGCTGTAAGCCGTAGTGCCTGCACCATCGGCGCCGTAGTTGCCGCTGAACAGGCTGGAGACGTTGGTGCTGTTCGCGTCGATCGTCAGATTGGTTTCGTCCACTGTCAGCCCGGCGAAGCTGCCACCGCTGAGGCTGATGCTCGGGCCGTCGTCGAGGAAGGTCAGCTTGCCGCCCAAGTCCAGACTGGTCGATGCATGGTCGCCATCCTTGTCGGTGATGGTCGCCACCAGGCCGATCTTGCCAGTGCCGATGCTCAGCGGGTCATTCGGGTCATTGGCATTGCTGTGCACCAGCGCACGTTGCTGGTCGAGGGTCACCACGCCGTTGCTCACGGTGACGGCAAAGGCCACAGCCCCACCGCTTCCGCCTACCCGCCCTTCCACGCCATTGGCAGTGTTGAACAGGAAGATTTCCTGGCCGGTCGCGGTGTCCTTCAGGCCGCTGTCAGTGTTGTCGGTGGTGCTGACGCTGTAGGTCGTGGTCCCCGCGCCGTCGGCACCATAGTTGCCGCTGAACAGGCTGGAGACGTTGGTGCTGTTCGCGTCGATCGTCAGATTGGTTTCGTCCACTGTCAGCCCGGCGAAGCTGCCACCGCTGAGGCTGATGCTCGGGCCGTCGTCAAGGAAGGTCAACTTACCGCCCAGGTCGAGGCTGGTCGAGGCGTGGTCGCCGTCCTTGTCGGTGATGGTCGCCACCAGGCTGACCTTGCCGCTGCCGATGCTCAGCGGGTCGTTCGAGTCATTGCCATTCGGATGCACCAAGGCGCGCTGCTGGTCGAGGGTGACCACGCCGTTGCTCACGGTGACGGCAAAGGCCACAGCCCCACCGCTTCCGCCTACCCGCCCTTCCACGCCATTGGCAGTGTTGAACAGGAAGATTTCCTGGCCGGTCGCGGTGTCCTTCAGGCCGCTGTCGGTGTTGTCGGTGGTCGTGACGCTGTAAGCCGTAGTGCCTGCACCATCGGCGCCGTAGTTGCCGCTGAACAGGCTGGAGACGTTGGCGCTGCTGGCGTCGACGTTGAGGTGGGTTTCATCGACCACCAGGCCAGCGAGGCTGCCGCCACTGAGGCTGATGCTCGGGCCGTCGTCGAGGAAGGTCAGCTTGCCGCCCAAGTCCAGACTGGTCGATGCATGGTCGCCATCCTTGTCGGTGATGGTCGCCACCAGGCCGATCTTGCCAGTGCCGATGCTCAGCGGGTCATTCGGGTCATACCGAGGTCGATGCTGGCGCTGGCCTTGTCGCCGTCGCCATCGACGATGCTGGCGAACAGGCTGATCTTGCCGGCGCCGATGCTCAGCGGATCGTTGGCGTCGGAGCTGTCCGGGTGAACCATCGCGCGTTGCTGGTCGAGGGTCACCACGCCATTGCTGACGGTCACGGAGAAGGCCACTGCCCCATCGCTGCCGCCTACCCGTCCTTCCACGCCATTGGCGGTGTTGAACAGGAATATTTCCTGGCCAGTCGCGGTGTCTTTCAGGCCGCTGTCGGTGTTATCCGCAGTGCTGACGCTATAGGTCGTGCTGCCCGCGCCGTCGGCGCCATAGCTGCCGCTGAACAGACCGGAAACGCTGGCGCTGCTGGCATCGACGTTCAGGTGGGTCTCGTCCACCGTCAGGTTGGCGAAGCTGCCTTCACCCACGCTGATGCTCGGGCCATCGTCGAGGAAGGTCAGCTTGCTGCCCAGGTCGAGGCTGGCGCTGCTGTGATCGCCGTCCTTGTCGGTGATGGTCGCCACCAGGCTGACCTTGCCGCTGCCGATGCTCAGCGGGTCGTTCGAGTCATTGCCATTCGGATGCACCAAGGCGCGCTGCTGGTCGAGGGTGACCACGCCGTTGCTCACGGTGACGGCAAAGGCCACAGCCCCACCGCTTCCGCCTACCCGCCCTTCCACGCCATTGGCAGTGTTGAACAGGAAGATTTCCTGGCCGGTCGCGGTGTCCTTCAGGCCGCTGTCAGTGTTGTCGGTGGTGCTGACGCTGTAGGTCGTGGTCCCCGCGCCGTCGGCACCATAGTTGCCGCTGAACAGGCTGGAGACCTTGGCGGAGCCGATGCTCAGCGGGTCGTTCGGGTCGGTGGTGATCGGATGCGATAGGGCACGTTGCTGATCGAGGGTCACCACGCCATTGCTGACGGTAACGCTGAAGGCCACTGCCCCGCCGCTGCCGCCTACTCGCCCTTCGATACCGTTGGCGGTGTTGAACAGGAAGATTTCCTGGCCGGTCGCGGTGTCTTTCAGGCCGCTGTCGGTGTTGTCGGTGGTGCTGACGCTGTAGGTGGTGCTGCCCGCGCCATCGGCACCATAGCTGCCACTGAACAGCCCGGTGACACTGGCGCTGCTGGCATCCACGCCCAGGTGAGTCTCGTCCACCGTCAGGTTGGCGAAGCTGCCTTCACCCACGCTGATGCTCGGGCCATCGTCGAGGAAGGTCAGCTTGCTGCCCAGGTCGAGGCTGGCGCTGCTGTGATCGCCGTCCTTGTCGGTGATGGTCGCCACCAGGCTGACCTTGCCGCTGCCGATGCTCAGCGGGTCGTTCGAGTCATTGCCATTCGGATGCACCAAGGCGCGCTGCTGGTCGAGGGTGACCACGCCGTTGCTCACGGTGACGGCAAAGGCCACAGCCCCACCGCTTCCGCCTACCCGCCCTTCCACGCCATTGGCAGTGTTGAACAGGAAGATTTCCTGGCCGGTCGCGGTGTCCTTCAGGCCGCTGTCGGTGTTGTCGGTGGTCGTGACGCTGTAAGCCGTAGTGCCTGCACCATCGGCGCCGTAGTTGCCGCTGAACAGGCTGGAGACGTTGGCGCTGCTGGCGTCGACGTTGAGGTGGGTTTCATCGACCACCAGGCCAGCGAGGCTGCCGCCACTGAGGCTGATGCTCGGGCCGTCGTCGAGGAAGGTCAGCTTGCCACCGAGGTCGATGCTGGCGCTGGCCTTGTCGCCGTCGCCATCGACGATGCTGGCGAACAGGCTGATCTTGCCGGCGCCGATGCTCAGCGGATCGTTGGCGTCGGAGCTGTCCGGGTGAACCATCGCGCGTTGCTGGTCGAGGGTCACCACGCCATTGCTGACGGTCACGGAGAAGGCCACTGCCCCATCGCTGCCGCCTACCCGTCCTTCCACGCCATTGGCGGTGTTGAACAGGAATATTTCCTGGCCAGTCGCGGTGTCTTTCAGGCCGCTGTCGGTGTTATCCGCAGTGCTGACGCTATAGGTCGTGCTGCCCGCGCCGTCGGCGCCATAGCTGCCGCTGAACAGACCGGAAACGCTGGCGCTGCTGGCATCGACGTTCAGGTGGGTCTCGTCCACCGTCAGGTTGGCGAAGCTGCCTTCACCCACGCTGATGCTCGGGCCATCGTCGAGGAAGGTGAGCTTGCCGCCCAGGTCGACGCTCGCGCTGCTGTGGTCGCCGTCGCGGTCGGTGATGGTGGCCGTCAGGCTGATCTTGCCGCTGCCAATGCTCAGCGGATCGTTCGGGTCGCTGGTGTCGGAGTGCACCAGAGCGCGCTGCTGGTCGAGGGTGACCACGCCGCCGTTGACTGTGACGCTGAAGGCCACGGCCCCGTTGCTATCCCCTACCCGCCCTTCGACGCCATTGGCGGTGTTGAACAGGTAAATCTTCTGCCCGGTCGCGGTATCGACCAGGCCGCTGTCGGTGTTGTTGCTGGTGCTCAGCGCATAGGTCGTGGACCCCGCGCCATCCGCGCCGTAGTCGCTACTGAACAGGCTGGCGATATTGGCGCTGTGCGCGTCCACGCCAAGCTGGGTTTCGTCGACCTGCAGGGCGATGTTCGCCTCGGTCGCCAGTTGGATGCTCGGGCCGGCGTCGGCGAAGCTCAGGTGGCCGCCCAGGTCTAGGTTCTGGGTGGCGCTGGTCGGGTCGCCATCGCGGTCGGTAACCGTCACTTGCGCCTGCAGTTGCACCAGGCCGGTACCCAGCACCGCATGCTGGCTGTCGAAGGCGCTGGTCGCGCCCGGCAGCGCGTGGTCGATGGCGGCGAACTGGGTCAGGGTGACGCTGCCGGTGTTGCCGTTCACGCTCACCGTGAACACGGTGTTGGCGCTGGAGATTTCGTCGGCGCTATCGGCGGTCGAACCGATTACCTGGCCGTTCACCGTATACAGGTGGATCGCCTGCCCGGCGCTGGTCAGGCTGGAGTCCTCGCCCTGCGCCGCCAGGTTCAGGCTGTAGTGCCAGACCGTGCTGCCGGCGCCGTCGGCACCGTACTGCAGGTTGCCGTGGAAGAGCGACGAAAAGTCCGCGGTGATGCTTTCGTGGCCGCCGTTCAGGGTTCCCGCATCGTGGGTCAGCAGGTCCGGCGCTTCGCCGCCTATGGACATGCTGGCGGTCGGGGTGTCGTCCTTTATGGAGACGTTCAGATTGCCACTGGCCGGCGTGCCGTTACCGTCGGTCACGGTATAGGGAACATTGAGCGTGAGGCTGTCCTCGACGCCGTGCACCGGGTGGTCCAGCGGCTGCTGCAGGACCAGCTGGAAGGCACCAGTGTTCACGTCGGTCAGGGTCAGGGTGAAGACCGGCTGGCCGTTCGCCGAACCGGTCAGGGTGTGCCCGTCGGGGCTGACGCTATAGGTCACCGGCTGACCGCCTGATGTGAGCGTCGGCAAGCCGGCGGTGCCCCAGGTGAAGCTGCCGGGGCCATCGGCGCCGAAGCTGTAGCCGAGGCTGCCAGTGGTGGTGGTGGACTCGCTGGCCCCGCCATCGGGAATGCCGCCCGGCAGTCCGCCTTCGCTTAGCGCTGCACTGTCGCTGGGGGCGCTCGGCGAATTATCCACGGCAACCGGCTGCTGCTGCTCGGGAAGCGGCGCGGCATCGAACTGGCGAGGGAACAGCGGACCGCTGCCTTGAGGGCCTGTGGGGAAGCCGATTTCCGGGTCGATATGGCCGCCGATTTCGGTCAGCAGCACGAAGGAGTGGCCGCCGCCGGCCTTGGCGTTGCCGCCGGCCGAGAAGCTCGGTCCGGCCGCGGTGGCTTCAGCGACCTTGGACGGGTCGACGCCTGCTGCGATGGCCGCCTGCAGCGCCTTGACGTCGGTGACGTCCTGCTGGGTCGGGGTGGTCGGGGCCTGCGCCGGGGTGTTGTCGTACTGGTGGTGCGCCGCAGCCATCAACTGGTCGCTCATCGGCATCGAGCTGTCACGGCCGAGGGTCAGTTCACCGCCACCGGCTATGGCAACCGCCACCGCGCCATTGTGCCCGGTGACCAGTTGCTCGCCGACGAACAGCTTGTCGCCCTGATGCAGGATCCGACGCGAACCATCGGAGGCTACGGCATACACCTCGCCGACCACCTTGCTGACGATACCCAGTTGCTTGGCCATGCTCCCTTCCTCCGCGCACTGCCCGGCAACGGCTCCACCGCTGCCTGAGACTCCGAATTGGCCACGACGCCTACAGCATCCGGATACATGCGAAGAAGGAAGGCAACGAGTACAGGCGTTTAAGTATCAAAATGCCAGTGACAATTTTTTGTCGAATCTGGCAGCGCCTTTTATCGCTCGCCGCTGAAATCCCCGCCCTAGCCGCTCTGAAACGTACATAGCCGAACGTATTAACCCTTTTACCTGCCCATACCCAGGAAAAATCAGGGGTTACGGAATTTACAATGTGCTGGATTTCACATGGCTCATAAGACTTTTTCCGAATAGAGCTTGTGAAAAATTCTTCTGAGGCTCGCTGAAAGTTGTTCTTAGCTCTGATGTTACAAGCGTGAAACGCTTGATATCAGAAAATAGCCAATTAATTGGCGAAATGCAGAGCATCGAAGTAAGCGAACACCAGGAGAGAGCCATGCGTAGCAGTAACGCAGCACTATGGAGCGGTGTATTTCTGGCGGCCACCTGCGCCAATGGCCACGCAATGAGCCTAACGCAAGCCATTCAGAACACCCTGCAATACCACCCCGAGATCAGCCAGAGCATGAACAGCCGGCTGACCGCCGACCAGGAACTGAAGATCGCCCGGGGAGGCTATCTTCCTACCGTCGACCTGCTGCTGGGCTACGGCCGCGAAGGCGTCGACAGTCCGACCACCCGACAGAACGGCAACCACGGCACCGTGACCCTGGACCGCGGCGACGCGGAACTCCGTCTGCAACAGATGCTGTTCGACGGCTTCGCCACTCCCAACGAAGTGGCGCGCAACGAGGCCAACGTCAACTCCAAGGCATTCCGTGTGCTCGGCACTTCGGAGAACGCCGCGCTGCGTACCGTCGAGGTCTACCTCAGCGTGCTGCAGCATCGCGAGCAGGTGGATCTGGCGCGCAACAACCTGCAGGCGCACCAGCGCATCGGCGACCAGATCGCCCTGCGCAGCAAGCAGGGCGTCGGCAGCGCCGCCGACAACGACCAGGCCACTGCCCGTCTCGCCCTGGCGCAGAACAACCTCTATACGGAGGAAGTCGACCTGCGCGATGCCGAGGCCAACTTCTTCAGCGCCGTCGGCAAACTGCCCGACGAGCTGGAAACCCCGAGCACGGTCAAGGCCCTGTTGCCGGCAGACCTGAACGGCGCCCGCCAGGAAGTCATGGCCAACAACCCGCTGCTGAAATCCGCCCAGGCCGACGTCAACGCCGCGGAGAAACAATACGAGGCCGCCAAGGCACCGTATTACCCGCGCTTCGACCTCGAACTGTCGCAGGCGGCGAACAACAACGTGGACGGCGAGGAAGGCCACTTCAACGACTGGGAAGCCCAGGTGGTGATGCGCTACAACCTGTTCAACGGCCTGCGCGACCAGGCCAAGCTGGGCGCCACCTCGCACCAGATCGACGAAGCCAAGGACATCCGCAACAACGCCCTGCGCCTGCTCAACGAGAACCTCTCGCTGGCCTGGGACGCCATGGAGAACGCCACCAAGCAGACCGCCCCGGCCCGCGAGTACGCCGACTACACCCGCAAGGTGCGTGAGGCCTACCAGCAGCAGTTCACCCTCGGCCAGCGCACCCTGCTCGACCTGCTGGACAGCGAGAACGAACTGTTCACCGCCAACCGTCGCTACACCCAGGTGCGCTACACCGAGGAATATTCTCGCTACCGCGTACTGGCCGCGATGGGCGCCCTGCTCCGCTCGCAGAACGTAGTACCGCCCCACGAAGGGGTGGCGCTTTCCGATGTGAAGAACGAGGCACGCCTGCCCACCATGCAATAAAGGGCGCTTTCGTTCGCCGCGCGCGGCGGCCGGGATGGCCGCCGAAGTGCGTTGCGAAGCGCCCCCGAGGGCCCCAGAGAGGCCCGGGAGTAAGGAGCGTGACCATGATCATCCAGGAGCGCGGCGCCACGACGCCGGACGATCCGCGCCTGAGCCACGACGATCCCCTGCTCGATGGCTTGCTCATCCTCTGCCGCCTGCACGGCTGCGCGGTCAGCCGCACCGGCCTGACCGCCGGCCTGCCCCTGCCCCAGCAACGCCTGAGCGCCGAACTGCTGCCCCGCGCGGCGGCCCGCGCCGGCCTGCAAGGGCGCTTGCTGCGCCGCGACCTCAAGGCCATCCCCGCGCTCAACCTGCCGGTGCTGCTGCTGCTCGACGGCGGCCGCAGCGCGGTGTTGCGCCAATGGGGCAACGACGGCAAGGCGCTGATCCTGCCCAGCGAGACCGAGGGCGGCGAACAGTGGGTGAGCATCGAAGAACTGGCCGCGCAATACAGCGGCCACGCACTCTTCGCCCGTCCACGGCATGAACTGGAAGCCGCGCGCCAACCGCTGGTGCCACGGGTAGAGGCCTGGTTCCGCGACACCCTCAAGCTGTCGCGCTGGCTGTACACCGACGCCCTGGTCGCCAGCCTGCTTATTAATGTGCTGAGCATGCTGGTGCCGCTGTTCGTCATGCAGACCTACGACCGCGTGGTGCCCAACCAGGCCACCTCGACCCTCTGGGTGCTGGCCAGCGGGCTGCTGCTGGGCACCCTCTTCGAGCTGCTGCTGCGGGTGCTGCGCTCGCACCTGCTCGACCTCGCCGGCAAGAAGACCGACGTGGTGCTCTCGGCGACCCTCTTCGAGCGCATCACCGGCATGGCCATGAAGTTCCGCCCGGCCACGGTCGGCGGTTTCGCCCAGAGCATCCACGACTTCCAGGGCCTGCGCGAATTCCTCACCGCGCTGACCCTGACCAGCCTGATCGACCTGCCCTTCTCGCTGCTGATGATCCTGGTCATCGGCCTGCTGGGCGGCGTGCTGGTTGCCGTGCCGCTGCTGGCCTTCCCAGTCACCATCCTGTTCGCCTACGTGATCCAGGCGCGCCTGCGCGACACCGTGCAGAAGAGCCTGACCCTCGGCGCCGAACGCCAGGCGCTGCTGATCGAAACCCTCGGCGGCCTGGAGATGCTCAAGGCCTGCGGCGCGGAAAGCGAGCGCCAATACCGCTGGGAAGCCACCCACGGCGCGCTCAGCCGCCTGGACAACCACGCGCGCTTCCTCTCCACCCTGGCCACCAACGGCACCCTGTTCATCCAGCAGTTCGCCGGCATGGCCATGATCATCTGCGGGGTCTACGCGATCCTCGACGGCCAGCTCAGCGTCGGCGCGCTGGTCGCCTGCTACATGCTCAACAGCCGCGTCCTGGCGCCGCTCGGGCAGATCGCCGGGCTGATCACCCGCCACCAGCAGGCGCGCCTGACCATGAAAAGCACCGACGCGCTCATGGCCCTGCCGCAGGAGCGCGAGGCGCGCCAGCGCCCGCTGGAGCGCACCCAGCTGCACGGTGCGCTGGAAATGCGCCAGGTGGAATTCCGCTACCCGGACCAGCCGGTGCCGGCACTCAGCCAGATCAGCCTGCGCCTGGCGCCGGGCGAAAAGGTCGGCCTGATCGGCCGCAGCGGCTCGGGCAAGAGCACCCTGGCGCGCCTGCTGCTGGGCTTCTACCAGCCGGACGAAGGCCAGATCCTCCTCGATGGCCTGGACCTGCGGCAGATAGACGTCGCCGACCTGCGCCAGCAGACCGGCTACGTCGCCCACGACCTGCCGCTGCTGGCCGGCAGCCTGCGCGACAACCTGACCCTGGGCGCGCGCTACGTCAGCGACGCACGCATGCTCGAAGTGGCCGAGCTGACCGGCGTCAGCGAACTGGCCCGGCAGCACCCGCTGGGCTTCGACCGCCCGGTGGGCGAGCGCGGCCAGCTGCTCTCCGGCGGCCAGCGGCAGGCGGTGCTGATGGCCCGCGCGCTGCTGCTCGACCCGCCGCTGCTGGTGCTCGACGAGCCGACCAGCGCCATGGACAACAGCAGCGAGGAAGTCCTGCGCCGCCGCCTGCAGGACTGCAGCCGCGGCAAGACCCTGCTGCTGGTGACCCACCGCACCTCCATGCTCAGCCTGGTCGACCGGCTGATCGTCCTGGACAACGGCCGCATCGTCGCCGACGGGCCCAAGGATGCGGTGATCGATGCATTGCGCAAGGGCCACGTCGGCCCGTCAGCGGGGTAGCGCCATGGCCAGCAGTCAGCCGTCTCCAGGTTATTTCGGTGCCCGCCGCGACATCGAGTTCATGCCCGAGGTGCAGGGCACGGTCGAGGAAGATTCTCCCCTGACCGCACGCATCACCCTCTGGGCGGTGCTCGCCCTGCTGGTGGCGGCGGTCGTCTGGGCGTACTTCGCCAAGCTCGAGGAGGTCACCAAGGGCGAAGGCAAGGCCATCCCTTCGAGCAAGGTGCAGACCATCCAGAACCTGGAAGGCGGCATCGTCTCGGAGATCTTCGTCCACGAAGGCCAGGTGGTGGAAAAGGGCCAGACCCTGCTGCGCCTGGACGACACCCGCTTCGCCTCCAACCGCGACGAGACCGACGCCGACCGCAACTCGCTGGAAGCCCGCGTCGAGCGCCTGAGCGCCGAGGCCGACGGCCGCGCGCCGAACTTCTCCGAGCAGCTGAACAAGGAAGCGCCGCAGGTGGTCGACGACCAGATGCGCCTCTACCACACCCGCCAGGCGCGCCAGGACAGCGAGGTCAACATCCTCCAGGAACAGCTGCGGCAGAAGACCCAGGAGCTCGCCGAGTTCCGCGCCAAGCAGCAGCAATACCGCTCCAGCCTGGGCCTGGTGCAGCAGGAGCTGAACATGTCCGAGCCGCTGGTGAAGAGCGGCGCCATCTCGCCGGTGGAAATGCTGCGCCTGCGCCGCAGCGCGGTGGAGATCAACGGCGAATTGAGCGCCACCACCCTGGCCATTCCCCGTGCCGAGGCGGCGGTGCAGGAAATCGCGCGCAAGGTCGACGAATCGCGCCTGGGCTTTCGCAGCGACGCGCTCAAGGAACTCAACGAAGTGCGCACCGAGCTGAACAAGCTCACCGCCAGCAGCCGCGCCATCGACGACAAGGTCAGCCGCACCACCGTGGTGTCGCCGGTACGCGGCATCGTCAAGCAACTCAAGGTCAACACCATCGGCGGCGTGGTGCAGCCGGGCAGCGACATGGTGGAAATCGTCCCGCTGGAGGACAACCTGCTGGTGGAAGCGAAGATCCGCCCGCAGGACGTCGCCTTCCTGCGCCCCGGCCAGCCGGCCACGGTGAAGTTCACCGCCTACGACTACACCATCTACGGCGGGCTGAAAGCGCAGCTGGAACTGATCAGCGCCGACACCATCACCGACGACAAGGGCAACGCCTTCTACCTGATCCAGGTGCGCACCAGCAAGAACCACCTGGGCACCGACGCCAAGCCGCTGCTGATCATCCCCGGCATGGTGGCGACGGTGGACATCATCACCGGCGAGAAGAGCGTGCTCGACTACATCCTCAAGCCGGTGCTCAAGGCGCGGTGGGAGGCCCTGCGGGAGCGCTAACGCTCGCGCGCCGCTCTTCGTAGGAGCAACTGTCTTCTAGGCTCCCGCGTTCGCGGGAGTGACGGAGTTGAGACTCGTGCTTTTGGGCGTCTTCCCCGCGAACGCGGGGATCTAGGAAACGAATTTCCAGAGAAACATCCGCACGCGCCAGACCGCCCCTTACAGCAGGCCGAGCAAAGCCCACGCAGAGGAGGTTGCGCGACATGGATGTCGCAAAAGCCTCGATCAGTACAGGGACGTACTGTCGGGGCGGGCCTCCGGGTGCGTGGGAATGTGCGAGGGAAGTCCGGCTCCGCCGGACCCGTATGTCGGGGCAAGACCTTTGCTTACTTTGGGCCGGGGTGGCGTCCCACCGCTTGCCAAAGTGAGTCGCCCGAGGGGGCGAAACAAGAAACATCCGAACACGCCGAAGCGGCGCGCTACACCCAGACAAGACGCTGGGTGACTCGCTTCAGGTCGCACTGATGCGCGTTCAGCGCAAGCGCTGCCCCGCATTCGCGAGGAAGACGAGGGAACAGGTGGCGAGCCAAGCCAGGTTCGCGAGCAAGCTCGCTCCTACGCCAGCCGGCTGGCACGTGCCCATGTAGGAGCGGCCCATGGCCGCGATTCGCGCGCATGGCGCGCTCCTACAGGGACACACTGCGCGTCAGGCCGGGCGCTGGTGATTGCGGCGGAAGGTCTCTTCGCCCATCGCGGCTATCTGCCCTTCGATCAGGGCGTCGAACGGGCGCAGCAGTTCGTCGAAGTGCTGCGGCGCATCGAGCGCATTGAGGGCGTGGACCACCGCTTCGATGGTCGACAGAGCACCCTCGGCCGGCGCCTTGCGCAGGCGGTAGCGCGAGCTCAGGCCTTCGGGCAGGACCACCCGCGGCAGTGCCGCCAGTTCCGGGTTCAGGTGCAGCAGCTTGCGCGCCTTGCGCCAGGTGCCGTCGGGGACGATCAGTTGGCACGGCAGATCGGCGCAAGCCTCGCGCACTTCCTCCAGCTCCTTGGCCTGTTCGCCAGGAAACAGCAGCCAGCTCTGGTAGTCCGCGCGCTGCCAGCTCTCCGGGGCGAAGCGCTCGCCCACCCGCAATTCGGCGTTCTGCAAGCCAAGGGCGGCCAGGCGCGCGGTGTTCAGCGCGTGGTCGGTTTCGCTGGGATGTTGCAGCAGGAGCACGCGGGTGCGACTGCCCAGGCTGGGGATAAGTACGCACAGGCAATGCCCTTCCGGCCGCAGGCAGCGCTCGCAGCGGGCGCGGCTCATGGTTTGTCGGGCTGCGTGCGCAGCAGGTCGCGGAAGTTCTGGATCAGCGGCTCGCGGGAACGGCCGCGACGCAGGATCAGCGAGAACGGCGCCTGGTAGCCGAAGGTCGCCGGCAGCAGCGCGCGCAGGCGGCCCTGGTCGACCCAGGGATGGGCGTAGTGCTCGGGCAGGTAGCCGATGTAGCCGCCGGACAGGATCAGGATCAGCTGCGCTTCCATACTTTCCACGGTCGCGGCGCTGTGCTTGAAGCCGTGCCGGGCCAGCTCCGCCTGGCTCCAGTAGCCGCGGCCGACCATGCGCTGCTGGGTGATGAGCTCGGCGGGAATCCGCCGGCCGTCGAACAGCGGGTGGCGGTCGCTGCAGTACAGCCAGTGCTGCTCTCTATACAGGGGCTGGTAGACCAGGCCGTTCATCCGGCTGAAGAAGGAGCCGATGGCCAGGTCCAGGCGGTTGTCCAGCACCGCCAGCTGCAGCTCGTAGGGGCTCTGTACCTGCAGGTGCAGGTGCACCGCCGGGTGCAGGCCGCTGAACGAGCCGATCACCTCGGCCAGCGGCAGCGCCGGGTCGCTCACCGTGGAGTCGAGCACGCCGAGGTTGAGGGTGCCGCGCAGTTCGCCCTTGAGGGTCGACGCATAGCGCTCGAAGCCTTCCAGTTCGCCGAGGATGCGCAGGGTTTCCTGGTGGAACAGCTCGCCCTTGCTGGTCAGGCCGAAGCCGCCACGGCCGCGGTGGCACAGCACGATGCCCAGGTGGTTCTCCAGCTGGCTCATGTAGGTGCTGATCGCCGAGGTCGACAGGTTCAGCTCCTGCTGGGCCGAGGCGAAGCCCTGGTTGCGCACCACGCAGGCGAAAATCCGCAAAAGCTTGATGTCAGGCAACGCGCTGGCGCTCATTTTGACTCCGGACGGCAGGGGTTGAAGGCTCCAGTTCAGCACTCCCTTGACTGGCCGTACGTCGGGGAACTTTTTCGCCGGCGGGCTGCAAGTCAGAGGCCACGGGCCTGGCAAGGCGGGGGCTGCGACAGGGGAGCGCAGTCTAGCGACTGCAGTTAGTTTAGAAAACTCTGAACTGATTTTTTGTAGCCAGCGATTCTTCCGACTACCGCCCCTGACGAGAATCCCGTTTCAGTATCAACAAGCCTGTTCCCTTAAAACAGCGAATCGCGTGAGGCCTTCCCCATGGACAAGAAACTCCACCAGCCCCTGGGCGGAAACGAAATGCCGCGCTTCGGCGGCATCGCCACCATGATGCGCCTGCCGCATATCCAGAGTGAGGAAGAGCTGAACCAGCTCGACGCCGCCTTCGTCGGCGTGCCGCTGGATATCGGCACCTCCCTGCGCTCGGGCACCCGTTTCGGGCCCCGCGAGATCCGCGCCGAATCGGTGATGATCCGCCCGTACAACATGGCTACCGGCGCCGCTCCGTTCGATTCGCTGAACATCGCCGACATCGGCGACGTGGCGATCAACACCTTCAACCTGCTCGAAGCCGTGCGCATCATCGAGGAGGCCTACGACAAGATCCTCGACCACGGAATCCTCCCGCTGACCCTCGGCGGCGACCACACCATCACCCTGCCGATCCTGCGTGCCATCCATAAAAAGCACGGCAAGGTCGGCCTGGTGCACATCGACGCCCACGCCGATGTAAACGACCACATGTTCGGCGAGAAGATCGCCCACGGCACCACCTTCCGCCGTGCCGTGGAAGAAGGCCTGCTGGATTGCGACCGCGTCGTGCAGATCGGCCTGCGTGCCCAGGGCTACACCGCCGAAGACTTCAACTGGAGCCGCAAGCAGGGCTTCCGCGTCGTGCAGGCCGAAGAGTGCTGGCACAAGTCGCTGGCCCCGCTGATGGCCGAAGTGCGCGAGAAGGTCGGCGGCGGCCCGGTCTACCTGTCCTTCGACATCGACGGCATCGACCCGGCCTGGGCGCCCGGCACCGGCACCCCTGAAATCGGCGGCCTGACCACCATCCAGGCGATGGAAATCATCCGTGGCTGCCAGGGCCTGGACATCATCGGCTGCGACGTGGTGGAAGTCTCCCCGCCCTACGACACCACCGGCAACACCTCGTTGCTCGGCGCCAACCTGCTGTACGAAATGCTCTGCATCCTCCCGGGCGTACAGCGCCGCTGAGTAACCACACATGCAAAAAGACACCTGCGTAGCACAGGTGCTCGAGGCTGCCCGCGTTCTCGTGGCAGCCTTCGCGCGCACCGATACCGAGGCCTACTTCGCGGCTTTCAGCGAAGACGCCAGCTTCATCTTCCACACCTGGCCCCAGCCGCTGCTGTCGCGCGCGGCTTACCGCGAGGTGTGGGAAGGCTGGCTGCGTGACGACGGCTTCGAGGTTCTCGAATGCCAGTCGAGCAACACCTTTGTCAGCCTGCAGGGCGAGGACGTGGCGATTTTCACCCACGACGTCGCCACGCGGCTGCGCATCCAGGGAGAGGAAAGCCTGAGCCACGAACGGGAGACCATCGTCTTCCGCCGTGAACCACAACAAGGCCGTTGGCTGGCCGTACACGAGCATCTGTCACCGGCGCCCGCGCCGTAAGACAGGCCATTCCCGGGAGGAAGTCATGGATAACAAGAAAAGCCACGCAATCACGGAAATCGAAACGTTCGGGGTCGAGCAGATCCCGGACAACGAGCGCAACGCCACGCCCACCGACCTGTTCCGCATGATCTTCGGTGGCTCGAACACCTTCGCCACCGCGGTACTGGGCAGCTTCCCGGTGCTCTTCGGGCTGTCGTTCCAGGCTGGCGCCTGGTCGATCATCCTCGGTGTGCTGATCGGTGGCCTGATCCTCGCCCCGATGGGTCTGTTCGGTCCGCTCAACGGCACCAACAACGCGGTTTCCTCGGGCGCGCACTTCGGCGTGCACGGCCGTATCGTCGGTTCCTTCCTCTCGCTGCTGACCGCCATCGCGTTCTTCTCGCTGTCGGTATGGAGCTCCGGTGACGCCCTGATCGGCGGCGCCAAGCGCCTGTTCGACCTGCCGGAAACCGACCTGACCCTGGGCCTGGCCTACGGCCTGTTCGCCGTGCTGGTGCTGGTGGTGTGCATCTATGGCTTCCGCTTCATGCTGCTGGTCAACAAGATCGCCGTATGGGCCGCGAGCCTGCTGTTCCTGCTCGGCGTGTTCGCCTTCGCCGGCCCCTTCGACGCCAATTACGCCGGCACCGTTCAGCACGGCCAGGCGGGCTTCTGGGCCGCCTTCATCGGCGCCACCCTGCTGGCCATGAGCAACCCGGTGTCCTTCGGTGCCTTCCTCGGCGACTGGGCCCGCTACATCCCGCGTGAAACGCCGAAGGGCCGCATCATGGCGGCGGTGATCTTCTCGCAGATCGCCACCCTGATCCCGTTCTTCTTCGGCCTGGTGACCGCCACCATCGTCGCTGTGAAAGCGCCTGACTACATCGCGCAGAACAACTACGTCGGCGGCCTGCTGGCCATCGCCCCGAGCTGGTACTTCCTGCCCGTGTGCCTGATCGCCACCATCGGCGGCATGTCCACCGGCACCACCTCGCTGTACGGCACCGGCCTGGACATGTCGAGCGTCTTCCCGCGTCTGCTGAACCGCGTCCAGGCGACCCTGTTCATCGGCCTGCTGTCGATCGCCTTCATCTTCATCGGTCGCTTCGCCGCCAACCTGGTGCAGAGCGTGTCCACCTTCGCCGTGCTGATCATCACCTGCACCAGCCCCTGGATGGTGATCATGATCCTCGGCCTGGTCACCCGCCGCGGCTTCTACCACGCCGACGACCTGCAAGTGTTCACCCGTGGCCAGGAAGGCGGTGCCTACTGGTTCCACAATGGCTGGAACTGGCGCGGCATGGGCGCCTGGATCCCCAGCGCGCTGGCCGGCCTGTGCTTCGTCAACCTGCCGGGTCAATTCGTCGGCCCCCTGGGCAACCTGGCCGGCGGCATCGACATCAGCCTGCCGGTGACCCTGGGCCTCGCCGCCCTGCTCTACCTGACCCTGCTGCGCACCTTCCCGGAATCGGCGGGTGTGTACGGCCCGCAAGGCCCGCGCTGGGTCGGCAGCCATGATCGTCCGGTGCGCGGCATCAGCGAACCGGCTGCCTGAGTGCCACCGCTTCACTGCCTGAAGCGAATCCCCCCGAGTTACCCGCAAGACCCCATCGGACCGGCCACCGCCGGTCCGATGATCTACCGTCCGCCAACAGCGGACGGCAACAATGACAATCCGTGTGTAAGGAGCCGAAGATGGGCTTGGATATTCTCGTTGTACTGATCTATGCCGCGTGCATGATCGCCCTGGGCTGGTACGGCATGCGCCGCGCCAAGACCCGTGACGACTACCTGGTGGCAGGTCGCAACCTCGGCCCCGGCTTCTATCTGGGAACCATGGCCGCCACCGTGCTCGGCGGCGCGTCCACCATCGGCACCGTGCGCCTGGGCTACGTCCATGGCATTTCCGGCTTCTGGCTGTGCGCCGCGCTCGGCCTGGGCATCGTCGGCATCAGCCTGTTCCTCGCCAAACCGCTGCTGAAACTGAAGATCTACACCGTCACCCAGGTACTCGAACGCCGCTACAACCCCACCGCTCGTACCGCCAGCGCGGCCATCATGCTGGTCTATGCGCTGATGATCGGCGCGACCTCCACCATCGCCATCGGCACCGTCATGCAAGTGCTGTTCGGCCTGCCGTTCTGGGTCTCGATCCTGATCGGCGGCGGCGTCGTGGTGCTCTACTCCACCATCGGCGGCATGTGGTCGCTGACCCTGACCGACATCGTGCAGTTCCTGATCATGACCGTCGGCCTGGTGTTCGTCCTGCTGCCCTCCTCGCTGACCGAAGCCGGTGGCTGGGATGCGCTGGTGGCCAAGCTGCCGGCCAGCTACTTCTCGCTGACCCAGATCGGCTGGGACACGATCATCACCTACTTCATGATCTACTTCTTCGGCATCTTCATCGGCCAGGACATCTGGCAGCGCGTGTTCACCGCGCGCAGCGAGAAGATCGCCCGCGTCGCCGGCTCCGCCGCCGGCATCTACTGCGTCCTCTACGGCCTGGCCTGCGCCGCCATCGGCATGGCCGCCAAGGTGCTGCTGCCCGACCTGGACAACGTCAACAACGCCTTCGCGGCCATCGTCCAGCACAGCCTGCCGGCCGGCGTCCGCGGCCTGGTCGTGGCTGCTGCCCTGGCTGCCCTGATGTCGACCGCCAGCGCCGGCCTGCTGGCCGCCTCCACCACCCTGGTGCAGGACCTTCTGCCGCGCCTGCGCAAGGGCCGTGGTGAAAGCGCCAACGGCGACGTCCACGAGAACCGCATCGCTACGCTGGTCCTCGGCATCGTCGTCCTGGGCATCGCCCTGGTCGTCAGCGACGTCATCAGCGCCCTGACCCTGGCCTACAACCTGCTGGTCGGCGGCATGCTGGTTCCGTTGCTGGGCGCTGTCTACTGGAAGCGCGCCACTACCGCCGCCGCCATCAGCAGCATGGCCCTGGGCAGCATCACCTCGCTGGTGTTCATGGTGATCGATGGCCTCGACGCCAATACTCCGATCTACTACAGCCTGGCCATCGGCCTGGTGAGCTTCGTCGTCGTCAGCCTGCTGTCGCCGCGCCCGGCGGTATCCGCCAGCGCCGCCTGATTTCGACCAGGCGTTAAAAAAGGGGCGCGGCGACTGAGTCACCGCGCCCCGTTTTCATTCACGACCTCACTCATTACAAGGAAGCACCCATGACCACTTGCGGCGAATTCCTCGTCAAGCAGCTCGAAGCCTGGGGCGTCGACACCGTCTTCGGCATCCCCGGCGTGCATACCGTCGAGCTGTACCGCGGCCTGCCGGGCAGCAGCATCCGTCACATCACCCCGCGCCACGAGCAAGGCGCCGGCTTCATGGCCGACGGCTACGCGCGCGTCACCGGCAAGCCGGGCGTGTGCTTCATCATCACCGGCCCGGGCATGACCAACATCCTCACCGCCATGGGCCAGGCCTACGCCGACTCCATCCCCATGCTGGTGATCAGCAGCGTCAACGAGCGCTCGCGCCTGGCCCACAGCAATGGCTACCTGCACGAGCTGCCGAACCAGCGCGCCATGACCGCCGGCGTCACCGCCTTCAGCCACACCCTGATGAGCGTCGAGGAACTGCCGGCCGTGCTGGCCCGCGCCTTCGCCGTGTTCGACAGCGAGCGCCCGCGCCCGGTGCACATCGAGCTGCCGCTGGACATCATCACCGCCCCGGCCGACCACATGCAGGTGCTGCCGCGCGTGCAACTGGCCCGCCCGGCGCCGGCGCGCTCGCCGCTGCACGAAGCCGCGGCCAAGCTGGCCAAGGCGCAGAAACCCCTGCTGCTGCTCGGCGGCGGCTGCGTAGAAGCCCAGGCCGAAGCCCGTGCCCTGGCCACCGCGCTGGACGCCCCGACCGCACTGACCATCAACGCCAAGGGCCTGCTGCAGCCGAGCCACCCGCTGCTGATCGGCAGCAACCAGTCGCTGATCCCGGTGCGTGAGCTGGCGCTGGAAGCCGACGTGGTCCTGGCCATCGGCACCGAGCTGGGCGAGACCGACTACGACGTGGTGTTCGACGGCAACTTCAAGATCGGCGGCGAGCTGATCCGCATCGACATCGACCCGCAGCAGCTGATGCGCAACTTCGCGCCGAGCATCGCCATCCAGGCCGACGCCCGCACCGCCATGCGCGCCCTGCTGGAGCTGCTGCCGGCCCGCGAATCCGACACCCAGAGCCCCGGCGCGCAGCGCGCGGCCAAGGTGCGCGCTCAACTGGCCGAGGACTTCGGCGGCTGGGCGCACTACCGCACCCTGTTCGACAAGATCCTCGAAGTGCTGCCCGAAGCCCGCTTCGTCGGCGACTCGACCCAGACCGTGTACAGCGGCAACCACCTGGTCGAGCTGGACGGCGGCCGGCGCTGGTTCAACGCCTCCACCGGCTACGGCACCCTCGGCTACGGCCTGCCGGCGGCCATCGGCGCCAAGCTCGGCGACCCGAGCCGCCCGGTCATCAGCCTGATGGGCGATGGTGGCCTGCAGTTCACCCTGACCGAACTGGCCAGCGCCGTGGAAGCCAAGGTGGGCATCGTCGTACTGCTGTGGAACAACTACGGCTACGGCGAGATCAAGCGCTACATGGAACGCCGCGACATCACCCCGCTGGGCGTGGACATCTACACCCCGGACTTCCTGGCCATCGCCAAGGGCTTCGGCTGCGCCGCCGAGCGCGCCCGCGACCACGACCACCTGCAGGAGCTGCTGCGCAACGCGCCGAGCGACCGCCCGCTGATCGTGGAAGTGATGGAAGCGGCGCCGTTCGCGCCCTGACACGCACCGCCCCCTGTAGGAGCGAGCTCGCTCGCGAACCATCCCAGCCGCGCAATTGCCGGGAAACACGTTCGCGAGCAAGCTCGCTCCTACGAAAAGCTCCCGGAACAAGGCGCCAATCATGAAAACCGTCACCCGCGACCGCTGGTTCGAAGTCCGCCACTGCTACGACGGCGTCAGCCTGATCCACGAGCCCTACGTACGGCCCTTCTACCGCTGCAACATGTGGCACATCCAGGGCCGCGACCGCGACGTGCTGGTGGACAGCGGCTCCGGCCTGGTCAGCCTGCGCGAACAATTGCCCTGGCTGACCGATCGTCCGCTGCTGGCGGTCGCCAGCCACACCCATTTCGACCACATCGCCGGCCACCACGAGTTCGACGAACGCCTGTGCCACCCGGCCGAGGCCGACATCCTCGCCAGCCCCGACGGCGAGCGCACCCTGGCAACCGCCTTCGTTGGCGACGACATGTTCGAGGCGCACCCGGACTGCCCGCTGTGCTACGCCGAGTACCAGGTGAAGGCCGCCCCGGCGACCCGCACCATCGACGAAGGCGACGTACTCGACCTCGGCGACCGCGCGCTGGAGGTGCTGCACACCCCCGGCCACTCGCCCGGCGGTATCAGCCTCTGGGAAGCGCGCACGCAGACGCTGTTCTCCGGCGACATCATCTATGACGGTCCGCTGATCGAAGACGCCTATCACTCGAACCTCGACGATTACGCGAGGAGCCTGGAACGCCTGCGCCAGCTGCCGGTGCGCACCGTGCACGGCGGGCACTTCGCCAGTTTCTCCGGCGAGCGCCTGCGGCAGATGATCGACGAGTGGCTGGTGGCCCACGGCTGAACGCCGGGCCCGAAATGCAATCTGCCCGCATCAGCGGGCAGAGTCGGTGGGGTGGGAAGGTGCAGCGTTCAGCGCTTTTCGCGGTAGCGTGCTTGCTCGTCGCTGCGGATCGGGATGGGCTGCAGGCGCGGAGGCTCGATGAGGCCAAGCATCACTCCCAGTTTCCATGCCAGGGTTTCCAGCCAGAGTTTCATGAAGTGCCTCCTGTGCGGTGGAGAAGTCGGGCGACCCGATGTTCCGGGTCGCCCTCAGAGTAGAGTAGCTCGGCGTCCCACTCTCCGCCCTCGCTACCTTCTCCTTGATTGCAAGACTACGCGCCTGCCTGGGCCCGGCGTCTGATCTGGATCAAGTTCAAGCGCGCCGCTCATCGCCACGCAACAGCCGGCGCACCCACGCCTCGCTGCTCACCAGGGTGATACCGAGCAGCACCAGCGCCGCGCCTCCGACGAAGTTCCACGCCAGCGGCTCGTGCAGCAACAGCACGCCAAAGGCGATGCCGAACACCGGGGTCATGAAGGAGAACACCGCCAGGTTCGACGCCAGGTAGCGGCGCAGCAGCCAGAACCAGCTGAAGTAGCTGGCGAAGGACACCACCACGCCCTGGAACAGCACGCTGCCCACGCTCATGGCGGTCAGCCGCACGTTGCCGAACTCGCCCAACCACAGCGCCAGCAACGGCAGCAAGAGCGCGGCGGTGAACAGCTGGTAGAACAGCGTCAGGCTGGCCGGCGCTTCCGACAGGCGGGTGCCGCGCACCACCACGGTGGTCGCGCCCCAGGAGGCGCCGGCGAGCACGCCGAAGGCATCGCCCAGCAGCATGCGGCCGTCCATGTGCTGCAGATCGAAGCCACCGCCAAAGCACAGCGCGATACCGCCGAAGCACACCGCGATCCCCAGCCACTGCAACGGCCGCAGGCGTTCGCTGGGCAGCAGGAAATGCAGCCCGAGGGCGGAGAAGATCGGCGCCGTATAGATGAACACCGCCATGTGCGAAGCCGTGGTGTACACCAGCCCCTGGGCGATGAAGAAGAACTCCGCGCAGAACAGCACGCCGGCCAGCGCCCCGCCCGGCAGGGTGCCCTGGCGCAGCCCTTCCCAGCCGCCGCGCCAGCACATCAGCGCGCCGACCAGCAGCGCGGCGATCACGTTGCGCCCGAAGGCCTGCATGATCGGTGCGATGTCGCCGGCGGCCAGCTTGACCATCACCTGCTGGATGCCCCAGATCAGGCACAGCACCAGCATCATCTGCAAGGCGAAGGCGTCGGCGCCCTTGCGTGGCGGCGTCGGTGTCATGCGCGCCCCCGCATTCCGGGCGAGCGGGAGAGGCAAGGGTGCATCGGCAGTTTCATGGCAGGGCTCGGCAGTCGAAAAAGGCGGAGGCCAAAAATGCAAGCGGCGGCCCCCGAAGGGTGCCGCCGATTATCCCAGCTGGGTGCAGCCCGGTGCCAACGGAAATCCGACGCCGCCGGCTACCGGAGCGTCATTCACTGGCCGGTCTTGACCTTGCTCCAGGTGCGGGTGCGGATGCGTTCCAGCTTGGGCGGCAGCATCTCCACCGAATACAGCTTGGCCTGCACCTCGGCCGGCGGGTAGACGTTGGGGTTGTTGCGCAGGTCCGCCGAGATCAGCTTGTCCGCCGCCTGGTTGGGGTTGGCGTAGGACACGTAGTCGGAGATCGGCGCCACCACTTCCGGGCGCAGCAGGTAGTTGAGGTAGGCATGCGCCTGCTCGACGTTCTGCGCGTCCTTGGGAATGGCCAGCACGTCGAACCAGGCCGCGGTGCCTTCCTTGGGAATGCGGTATTCGATCTTGATCCCGTTCTTCGCTTCCTTGGCGCGGCTGGCCGCCTGCATGGCGCCGCCGGACCAGGCGATGGCCACGCAGACATCGCCGTTGGCGAGGTCGGTGACGAACTTCGAGGAGCTGAAGTAGGTGACGTACGGGCGCAGGCTGGTGAGCAGCTGCTCGGCCTTGACGTAGTCGTCCGGGTTCTTGCTGTTCGGCGACAGGCCGAGGTAGCCGAGCACTTCCGGGATCACTTCGGTCGGCGAGTCGAGGAAGGCCACGCCGCACTGCTTGAGCTTGGAGAGGTTTTCCGGCTTGAACACCAGGTCCCAGGAGTCCACCGGCGCGTTCTCGCCGAGGATCGCCTTCACCTTGTCGACGTTGTAGGCGATGCCGTTGGTGCCCCACATGTACGGCATGGCGTACTGGTTGCCCGGGTCCTTCGCCTCCAGCACCTTGAGCAGCGCCGGGTTGAGGTTCTTCCAGTTCGGCAGCTTGCTCTTGTCGAGCTTCTGGAACACGCCCGCCTTGAGGTAATTCGGCAGGAAGCTGTCGCTGGGCACCACCAGGTCATAGCCCGAATGCCCGGAGAGCAGCTTGGCCTCGAGGACCTCGTTGCTGTCGTAGACGTCGTACTTGGGCGTGATACCGGTGTCCTTCTGGAAGCCCTTGAGGGTGTCGGGGCCGATGTAGTCGAACCAGTTGTAGATGCGCACCACCGGTTCGGCGCAGGCGATGCCCGCAGCCGTCAGCAGTGCGGCGCCGAGCAGGCCGCTGAGGATCGTCTTGTTCTTCTTGTTGTGCTTAAGCATGACTCGCTCCTGGAAACGGCGCGCCCTTAGCGGGCGGCGCCTTCGTAACCTTGCAGCACGTTCACGGCGTTGACGCCGATGGCTTCCACCGCATAGCCGCCTTCCATGATGAACAGGGTCGGCAGGCCGAGGGCGGCGATGCGTTCGCCCATGCGCAGGTAGTCCGGGGAGTCCAGCTTGAACTCGGAGATCGGGTCTTCCTTGTAGGTGTCGACGCCCAGGGACACCACCACCGCGTCCGGCGCGTAGGCGGCGATCTTGCGGCAGGCGTCTTCCAGGGCGGCGGACCAGCCGTCCCAGCCGGTGCCGTGGGCCAGCGGGTAGTTGTGGTTGAAGCCTTCGCCAGCACCTTCGCCGCGCTCGTCGGCATGGCCGAGGAAGTACGGGTATTCCACCAGCGGGTCGCCGTGGATGGAGGCGAAGAGCACGTCGCCACGCTTGTAGAACAGCTCCTGGGTGCCGTTGCCGTGGTGGTAGTCGACGTCGAGGATGGCCACGCGCTTGGCGCCCTGGTCGAGGAAGGCCTGGGCGACGACGGAGGCGTTGTTGATGAAGCAGTAGCCGCCCATGAAGTCGCTGCCGGCGTGGTGTCCCGGCGGACGGCAGAGGCCGAAGGCGGTGCGCGCGCCCTGGCGCATGTGGTCCTGGGCGGTCAGCGCGACCTGCGCCGAGCTATAGACGGCTTGCCAGGTGCCGGCGGTGATCGGCGCCTCGGTGTCGAAGCTGTAGTGACCCAGTTCGCCCATCAGCGCGGTGGGGATGGGGCCGTTCTGGCGCAGGCGGCGAGCCGGGAAGGTGGTGGAAACCAGGTCGCCGGTGTGGCCTTCAGCCGCCCAGCGGGCCCAGGCGCCTTTCAGGAAGGCGATGTATTTCGGGTCGTGGATGCGGTGGATCGGATCGAAGCCGAAGTCCTTCGGCGCGATGACCTCGCCCAGGTTCTGCGATTTCACCCGCGCCAGCACGGTGTCCGCGCGGCTGGGCATTTCGAAGCAGGGCTGGAGTTTGCCATCGACCAGTTCGGACTGGCCGAAATGCAGACGGTGATCGTCGCTGTAGACGGTCAACATGGTGAGAACCTCTCGGCTTTGTTGTTCTAGGTGGCAGGGATTCTGCCCATTCGCAGGCCTGGTGCTGAACAGCGGCAGCGGC
Source organism: Pseudomonas knackmussii B13 (assembly GCF_000689415.1). Classification (NCBI taxonomy): domain Bacteria; kingdom Pseudomonadati; phylum Pseudomonadota; class Gammaproteobacteria; order Pseudomonadales; family Pseudomonadaceae; genus Pseudomonas; species Pseudomonas knackmussii. The sequence goes on from NZ_HG322950.1 coordinate 4,214,577, forward strand.
CAAAAGGGGATTGAAATGGCCAATATTTATGACCCTTTACCCCAGCCCCCTCCCCCTCGCCTTCGGCTCGCTATGCTCATGGGAATCACTGCCGCCGTGGCCCGTCGAATGCCACGAGCCACGCGAAATAAGGAAGGGACCATGCCGGGGGACTGCAAGAAGCTGTTTCGCTGCCTATTGCTGCTGGGCCTGTTCTGGGGCGCGCTATGCATGGCGCAGCCGGGACCGGACAAGGCGCCGGGCGAGCTGCCCGCACTGGCCCTGGACGCCAGTCCGGCGCAGCTGAGCGAACGCCTGGAGCTGATACGCCAGGGGGTGACCGAGCAGGTCGGCGACGACGTCCTGGCGCGCCTGCGCCTGGCGACCCTGGAGGTGCAGAAACTCGCCGGCCAGCGCAACGACGAACTGCAGGAACGCAACGATCGCCTGGCCGACCAGCTCAACGTGCTCGGTCCGCCCGCGCCCGGCGAGACCGCCGCACTGACGCAGCAGCGTGCCGAGCTGGTCCGGCAGAAGACCGCGCTGCAGGCCCAGCTCAACGAAGCCGCGAGCGTCCAGCGCTCGGCCGCCGACCTCTCGGTGCAGATCGTCAACCTGCGCCGCAGCCTGTTCACCTCGCAGATCCTCACCCGTTCGCCGCCGCCCTTCAGCCCGCAGTTCTGGTCGACGCTGACCCGCCCGACGGAGGAGGACCTGGCGCGCTTGAGCGCCTTGCGCCAGGGGCTCGGCGAGCGGCTGGCGACGAACTGGGAGCAAGCGCGCTTGCCGCTGCTGGCCTGCCTGATCGCCGCCGTCCTGCTCCTGCTGCCAGGCCGGCGCCTGCTGGAGCGCCTGGTCAACCACCTGGTGAGCCACATAGTCCCCGAGGGCCGCCTGCGCCGCAGCACCCTGGCGTTGGCGGTCACCCTGGTCGGCGTGGCGACCATCGGCGGCAGTGCGGCGCTGCTGCACCAGGGGCTGGACTGGAACGAGAATCTCGACGGCGGCCTGGGCATCCTGACCGGGCAGTTGGTCACGGTGGCGATCTTCAGCGGCTTCGTCAGCGGCCTGGGGCGCGCCCTGCTGATGGTCGAACGGCCGTCCTGGCGCCTGCTGCCGATCCCCGACGACATGGCCAGGCTCCTGGCGCCCTTCCCCGGCCTGCTCGCCATCCTGGTCCTGCTGCTGGGCATCCAGACACGTATCAACAGCAGCATCGGCGCCAGCCTTGCGCTGACCGTGGCGGTCAACGGCCTGACCGCCCTGCTGCTCGCCATCCTCCTCGGCGTCGCGCTGCTGCGCCTGCGCCGCAGCCGCGTCGAACTCGACGAAGACGAGGAGCGTCCGGCCCTGGCCCGGCTGATCCGTTTCGCCGCCCTGCTGGTGGTGCTGGCCATCGTGCTCGCCCTGATCAGCGGCTACCTGTCCCTGGCCTCCTTCATCGCCAGCAAGCTGCTCTGGGTCACCGCGGTATCGCTCACCGGATACCTGCTCACCGCCTTCTTCGGCGACCTCTGCGACACCCTGCTGTCGCCCCGCCAGAGCGCCGGCAAGACGCTCGCCCGCGCCCTTGGCCTGGCGCACCAGCACCAGGCCCAGGCGGCCACCCTGCTGGCTGGCGTGGGCCGCACGCTGCTGGTGCTGCTCACCCTGATGGTGGTGCTCTCGCCCACCGCCAGCAGCCCCGACGAATTGACGGCCGGCGTCGAGCGCCTGCTGCAGCGCGGCCAGTCCCTGGGCAGCCTGAACATAGTCCCGCAGGACATCCTCCTGGCCCTTGTCACGCTGTTCGGCGGCCTCTACGTCCTGCGCCTGCTCAAGCGCTGGCTGGCGGAGAGCCTGCTGCCGGAAACCAGCATGGACACCGGCATGCGCGCCTCGCTGGTGACCCTGGTCGGCTACCTTGGCTTCGTCCTGCTCGGCCTGCTGGTGCTCTCGGCGCTGCACATCAACCTGACCAGCCTGACCTGGGTGGTCAGCGCCCTCTCGGTGGGGATCGGCTTCGGCCTGCAAGCCATCGTGCAGAACTTCATCAGCGGCCTGATCCTGCTCACCGAACGCCCGGTGAAGGTCGGCGACTGGGTCAGCCTGGGCACGGTGGAAGGCGACATCCAGCGCATCAACGTGCGCGCCACCGAGATCAAGCAAAGCGACAACTCCACGGTGATAGTGCCCAACTCCCAGCTGATCACGCAGAACGTGCGCAACGTGACCATGGGTGGCGCGCTGGGCAGCGTCGGCATCGCCCTGACCCTGCCGCTGGACACCGACGTGCACAAGGTCCGCGAGCTGCTGCTGGCCGCCTACGCCGAACACCCGGCGATCCTGGAAACGCCGAAGCCGTCGGTGAGCTTCACCCAGCTCAACGACCAGGGCCTGACCCTCTCGGTCAGCGGCAACGTCGGCAGCCCCCGCAATGTCTCCAGCACGCGCAGCGAGCTGCTGTTCGCCATCTTCGGCAAGCTGCGCGAGCAAGGCATCAGCCTGGCGACGCCGAGGAGCCTGAGGTTGGTGGCGGAGGACAAGCGGGTGTTGGAAGACGCAGTCAGCCCAGCGCCGGACGCGGATCCAACGTAGGAGCGAGCTTGCTCGCGAACCGCACGGCGCGGTGTTTCCCTGTAGGAGCGGCCCATGGCCGCGAATCGCGCGCATGGCGCGCTCCTACACGTTGGAATGGGCGCGGGGATTTTCGCGGATGAGCCCGCCCCTGCAGGACGACGCCGATATTCATCGCCCACGCCGGACAGCCCCCTCTCGCCCTACCCCCGCCGCGCCAAAAGCGCCGTCGCGCCCTGCACCTTGCGCGTGTACCAGATCACCCGGCTCACCCCACGGGTGATGGCCACGTAGGCCAGGCGCAGGCTTTCGTCCTGCATCGCCTGGTCGTAGCTGTTGCGGAAGAAGCCGCAGTGCGCGTACAGCACGTTGCGCAGCGGGTGGCGTTCGGGAGGGGCGCCGTCGTCGATGATGATTGCCACTTCCGCTTGCAGGCCCTTCGCGCGGTGGATGCTCATGGCCTTTACCGGCAGGTCGGAGCCGAGCTGGGCCTGGATCTGCTGCAGCGGTTCGTTGCGCCGGCTCAGCAGCAGCACCGCCGTGCTTTCGCGGCTGCCCCGCTCGGCGACGTGTTCGCATTGCGCGCGGACTTCCGCCACCAGCTTCGGCAGGTCGCGGGCGAGGTCGAAGCGCGCTTCCACCCGCACGCCGTGGTCGCCCGGCTGGATGGCCTTGAAGGCGCGGCAGGTCTTGGCCTGCTTGAAGTTCACCTCGGCCAGCACCGCCTCGCCGTCGCGGATCACCGGTTCGATGCTGCGGTAGTTGGTTTCCAGCAGCAGCACCGTGCTCTGGCGGTTGCGGCCCTTGCTCGGGAAGTGCTTGTCGAAGTCCATGAACAGCTCCGGCGAACTGCCGCGCCAGCCGTAGATCGACTGCCAGTCGTCGCCGATGGCCATCAGGCTCGGCGCCTGGGCGTGGCGTGCCAGGTGGCGGTGCTGGGCCTGCAGCCAGAGGACGATCTGCGGCGAGATGTCCTGGAATTCGTCGATCAGCAGGTGGGTCATGGGCGTGGCCGCCTCTTCCAGCGCCTTGGCCTCGTTGAGGCGGCGGGTGAGCTGCTGGAAGGCGGCGTTGAAGGTGGTCAGGCCCTGGCGGCGCAGCAGGGTGAGGAAGAAGCTCCAGTAGATCGCCAGGGCTTCGAGGAAGATCTTCTCCCGCGTCGAGCAGTCCAGTTCGGCGACCTTGAGGTCCTGCGGGCGCAGGCCGAGGCTTTCCATGAAGCCGGCCTGGGTGTGGAACACCTCCACCAGCGGCGCCTCGACGAATTCGCCGGGCAGGCGGAACGGCTGCAGCGGCGCCGGGCCCGGCACCTCTTCCGGTTTTTCAAGGCCGAGCAGGCGATGCACCTTGGCGCGGAAGGCGCCGTTGACCGCGTAGCACTCCTCGTAGGCTTCCAGCAGTAGGCGTTGCTGTGCCGGGCGAAGGCGGCCGCCGGTGAGCGGGTTGTCCGGCTCGCCGGGGTTCTTCTCTTCCAGCTGCTCGAACCAGCGCAGGCGGCCGAGCATCTCGCGCGCCTGCACGCCCATGGCCGAGTGGAAGGTGCGCACGCACTGGCGCGCGCGGGCCATGTCGAAGGGGTAGTTCCAGAACGCCAGGACGCGCACCAGCTGTTCGCGCAGCTGCGCGCAGGAGGCGTTGGTGAAGGAGATCACCGTGACCTTGTCGGCATCGATGCCCAGGTGGCAGAGCATGAAAACCAGGCGCAGCACCAGGGTGGTCGACTTGCCGGAGCCGGCGCCAGCAAAGATCCGCGCCAGCGGCTGGCGGCAGAGGATCATCGCCCACTGCTCGTCGGACGGCGGGCTGATCACCCCGGCGCTCACTGCCTGGCGCACGCGCTCGCGCATCGCATCGATCTGCCCCTGCTGCACGGGCAAGGCACGCGCGGCGTAGATGCCTGGGTTAGCCGGCACTTCTGCTTCCCGCGCAGGCTCGGGCTCGGCGGGCTTGGCCTTGCTGCGCGGCGCACGCGGTTTGGCGGCGGCTGCATCCTTCGGTTTGGCCTTGGCGCGGGTCTTCTTCGGCGGCGTGGCCTGCGCGCGGGCGGCTTCTTCCTGCTCGCGCAGATAGGCGCTGGTGCGCGGGAAATAGCGCGCCAGGGATTCGGACAACAGCAGTTTGTAGCGCCGTACGGCAGACAGCATCGGCAGGCTCCGGCCCTGGGGACAAGTCGCGGAATGATAAGGGGTTTCCGTGACCATCCGACAGTTGCCGGAACCTGCCGTTCGACTCAGGCGCCGGTCCAGCGGCGGAACAGCACGCTGGCGTTGACGCCGCCGAAGCCGAAGCCGTTGGACAGCGCGTAGTCGGTATCCAGCGCGCGCGGCGCACCGCGTACCAGGTCGATGCCGACTGCGGTTTCGTCCGGCTCGTGCAGGTTCAGGGTCGCCGGCGCCAGTTGGTCGCGCAGGGCCAGCAGGGTGAAGATCGCTTCCAGCCCGCCGGCGGCGCCCAGCAAGTGGCCGGTGGCCGACTTGGTCGCACTCACGGCCACCGTGCCCTTGTCGCCGAACACCGAGCGGATTGCCGCCAGCTCGCCCTTGTCGCCGACCGGCGTGGAGGTGGCGTGGGCGTTCAGGTGGCCGATCAGCGCCGGGTCGATACCCGCCTGGGCGATGGCCTGTTGCATGGCCCGCCGCGCGCCGTTGCCGTCCTCGGGGCCGGCGGTCAGGTGATAGGCGTCGGCGCTGGTGCCGTAGCCGACCAGTTCGGCCAACGGCTGCGCGCCACGCGCCAAGGCGTGTTCCAGCGATTCGATCACCAGCATCCCTGCGCCCTCGCCCATGACGAAGCCGTCGCGCTTGCGGTCGAACGGCCGCGAGGCTTCCTGCGGCCTGTCGTTGAAGCCGCTGGACAGCGCGCGTGCCGCCGCGAAACCGCCCAGCGCGACGCGGTCGATGGAGGCTTCGGCGCCGCCGCACAGGGCGATGTCCGCCTCGCCGGCACGGATCATCCGCGCCGCGTCGCCAATCGCCTGGACGCTCGCAGCGCAGGCCGTCACCGGCGCGCCGATCGGGCCCTTGAAGCCATGGCGGATGGATACGTGCCCCGCCGCCAGGTTGACCAGGAACGACGGGATGGTGAACGGCGACAGGCGCCGCGGGCCGCGCTCGTCAGTGATGCGCACGGCATCGGCAATGGCGCTGAAGCCGCCGATGCCCGAAGCGATCACCGTGGCCGTGCGGGTCTTCTCGCGCTCGTCCTGCGGCGCCCAGCCGGCCTGGACCAGCGCCTCTTCGGCGGCAGCCAGGGCGAAGAGGATGAAGCGGTGCATCTTCTTCTGTTCCTTGGCCGGTGCCGCGCGCTCGGCATCGAAGCCGGCCTCGGCGTCGTCGGCGATGTCCGGCACCTGGCCGCCGACCGCGCAGGGCAGGTCGCGAACGAATTCGTCGGCCAGCCGGTCGATCCCCGAGCGCCCTTGCAGCAGGCGCTGCCACACCTTCTCGGTGCCACATCCGAGGGGGCTGACCACCCCGGTCCCTGTTACCACTATGCGTTGCGCCGTCATCGGATCGCCTCTTCTGTCGCAGGAGTTCGGCCGCACTTATATGACGACCGAAATATAAGTGAATGATGGGGAGCTGGCCCGCCCGTCGTCAAGCGCCCTCCGACAGGCCGGGGTCGGCCAGCCTTGCTCTGAAGTCCATCCACCGAGGAACGTCGCCATGCGACTCGAAGGCTCCTGCCACTGCGGCGCGATCAGCTTCAGCGTCGAAAGCGCCCATCCCTACCCCTACCAGCGCTGCTATTGCTCGATCTGCCGCAAGACCCAGGGCGGCGGTGGCTACTCCATCAACCTCGGCGGCGCTGCCGCCAGCCTGAAGGTGCGCGGGCGCAAGCACCTGCGCATCTACCACGCGAAGATGCGCGAGCCCGGCAAGCGCACCCGGACCAGCAGCGCCGAACGCTGCTTCTGCGGCGAATGCGGCAGCGCGCTGTGGCTGTACAGCCCGGAATGGCCGGAGCTGATCCACCCCTTCGCATCGGCCATCGACACGCCACTGCCGGTGCCGCCGGAGCACACCCACCTGCTGCTCGACTCCAAGGCGAGCTGGGTGGAAGTGGAAAAGCACCCGCGCGACCAGTACTTCCAGCACTACCCGGAAGAGTCCATCGCCGACTGGCATCGGCGCCTGGACCTGGAGCGCTAGGCCTGCAAGCGGAACACCGCGAACTGCGGCTCGGCGCTGACCCAGTGCTCGCGCACCAGCCAGCCGGCGCGTTCGGCAAGCTCGGCGAAGTCGTCGAGGGCGTACTTGTAGGAGTTCTCGGTGTGCAGGCGCTCGCCGGCGGCGAAGCGGTAGTCGACGCCGGTGATGCGCACGACCTGCTCGCAGCGGCTGACCAGGTGCATCTCGATGCGGCCGAGTTCGGCGTTCCAAAAGGCCAGGTGCTCGAACTGGTCGAGCTGGAAGTCCGCCTGCAGCTCGCGGTTGATGCGTTGCAGCAGGTTGAGGTTGAAGCGCGCGGTGACGCCGCCGGCGTCGTTGTAGGCGGCCTCCAGAACATCCACGTCCTTGCGCAGGTCGACGCCGATCACGAAGGTGCTGTTCGCGCCCAGCAGTCCGTGGGCCGCATGCAGAAAGCCCAGGGCTTCGTCGGGATCGAAATTGCCGATGGTGGAGCCCGGGAAGAAGCCCAGCCGGACCCCGTCGCGCAGGCTCTCGGGCAGGGCCTCCAGGCGGGTGAAGTCAGCGTGCAGCGGTTCGATCTCCAGCGTCGGGTAATCGCGCTGCAGGCGCGCAGCGGCCTTGTCCAGTGCAGCCGGGCTGATGTCGATGGGCACATAACGGCGCAGCTGCGGTGCGGCGTCGAGCAACAGGCAGGTCTTCTCGCTGGCACCGCTGCCGAATTCCACCAGGGTGGTATCGGCGGCGACGTGTGCGGCGATACTCGGAGCGATCCGCGCCAGCAGGGCGGTTTCGCTGCGCGTGGGGTAGTACTCGCGGGTACGGCAGATGGCCTCGAACAGCTCGGAACCCGTCGCGTCGTAGAAGTACTTGGGCGACAGCTGCTTGGGTGTCAGCGAAAAGCCCGCCTCCAGGTCTTCCAGCATCTCGCGGGCCTGGGGTTCGAGGTCGGCCTGTCCGGCCAGGTCGCGCGCCAGGCGCACGCCGGCGAACATCCAGCGCTTGTCCGGGTAGAAGAAGTTGCGATAGCTCGGCCGCGAATGCCCCGGCGGCGTGATGCAGGCGCCGCCGCGCAGGACCATCTGGCTGACCATGAACTTGCCGTTGTACTCGCCCACCGCACCGGCCTTCGGGCGGAAGCCGGGGTAAGGCGCATAGGCGCTCTGCGTCCATTGCCAGGCGGCGTCGTAGAGCTGGCGCAGGCGCCCGTCGAACGCGGCGACCTCCCACTCTGCCTCGGTCGGCAGGCGTGCGCCGGCCCATTCCGCGTAGGCCGAAGCCTCGTAGTAGCTGACGTGCAGCACGGGCGCGTCGAGGTCCAGCGGCTGCAAGCCCTGCAGGCCGAACTCGTGCCAGCCGTCCGCCTGCCGCCGCCAGTACAGCGGCGCCTCCCAGCCCTCCTCGCGCACCTTCGCCCAGCCATCGGACAGCCACAGCTCGGCACGCTGGTAGCCACCATCGTCGATGAAGGCCAGCCACTCGCGGTTGCTCACCAGCGACTCGGCGATCTGGAAGGGCGCGAGGAAGCAGCGGTGCGCAGGCTCCTCGTTGTCGAAGGCGAAGCCCTCGCCGGCATGGCCGATACCCAGCAGCCCGCCCCGGATCACATGGAAACGCGGCGGACCGCAGCGCGAGGGCGCGAACCCTTCGCCATAGGCCGGCGCCAGCGGCGAGCAGCTGAACAGATGGAGGATGTCCATCAACAGCAGCTCCTGGTGCTGCTCTTCATGGGCCAGGCCGAGCAGCACCAGGTCTCGCAGGCTGTCATCGGGCGCCTCGGCGAGCAGTTGCTGCATGTGGCGGTCGACGTGATGCCGGTAGTCGAGCACGCGCTGCAGCGGCGGGCGCGTCAGCACCCCGCGCTGGGGCCTGGGCTGGCGTGGGCCGAGCGCCTCGTAATAGGAATTGAAGAGGTAAGCGAAGCTCGCGTCGAAGGGCTCGTAGCCGGCCAGATTCGGCTGCAGCAGGAAGGTCTCGAAGAACCAGGTGACGTGCCCGACATGCCACTTGGCCGGGCTGGCGTCGGGCATCGACTGCACCTGGGCGTCCTCGGCGCCTAGCGGGGCGAGCAACAGTTCGCTGGCCTCGCGCACCTGGCGGTAGCGTTCGGCGAGCGGGGTGGCCTTGCGAAGCATGGGGCGGTCCCCTCTGGTTCGGCAGGCGCAGGTCGCTTCAGTCTTCCGCGTGGATGCGCACCTGCTCGGGGTAGAAGGCGATGTGTCCGCGAATCATCGCCACCGACGCCTTGGGCGCTTCATAGGTCCAGGCGGCGTTTTCCGAAACCCGGCCCTCGTGCACCAGGTTGTAATAGCTGGCTTCGCCCTTGAACGGGCAGAAGGTGTGGTGCGGGCTGCGCACGAAGTAGCCGGGCCGGGTATCGCGCTCGGGGATGTAGAACACCGGCGGGTAGTTCGCTTCCTGCAACACCAGGGCGTCCTGGGTGCTGGCGATCAGCTCGCCGTCGTAGTGCACGTCGACGCGCCCGGAATGGGTCTTGATCTGGATGGGGTGTTCATGGGCCGGGGTGTTCATCGCCGCTCTCCGCATGCCGGGCCGCCGGAAACCGGCGGCGCGCCGACCCTGTTGAGGGTAGAAGCCTGGCCAGGGCTCGCGGGAAAAACCGATGGGCGTCACCTGCCGCGCGCATTCACCAGCGCAGCAGACGCGGGCCGAGCGCAGCGCCCAGCAGGGTCGGCAGGAGCATGCCCAGCAGATACCAGACGCCCCAGAAGGGAATGCCCATCTCCGGGCAATGCAGGCAATAGGCAAGGGTCGCGGTGGCGCCGGCGAGCAGCCCGCCGACCGCTCCGGCCAGGCGCAGGCGGGTCGGCGCCAACCCTCGCAGGGCCCAGAACACGGCAATAAAGGCCGGCACCGAGAGCAGCGCGATGTTCAGCGGGCAGGTGCGCCAGGTCTTGCCGAAGATCAGCTCGGAGCGCGCCTCCACCGGCACCCCGGCCAGCTCCAGCGCACCGCCCAGCCAGACCAGCAGGACCGGCAGCCCCAGCAGCACCCAGGCCGCTCCGCCGCTCACCCCAGGGCGCGCCAGGCGGCTGCACAGCCACAGCGCCAGCGGCGCGAGGCTCCCCGGCAGCGCGACCTTGGCCCAGAACAGCGGAGTGCGCGCGATTTCGGCGAGGTCGGGACGCACACCGAAGATCGTCGCCATCAACAGCAACGCGCCCAGGCCGCCGCCCAGCAGGGCGATAGCGAAGCGCTTGCCCAGCGCCTGCCGGTCCACTCGCGTATCGCCGGCGGCCAGCAGCTCGATCAGTTCATTGGTCTTCATCGCTTCGCAACCCTCGGATCATGTTCGCCAGGGCCTTAAGCCCGCGGTGGATGCCCACCTTCACGGCGGAACTGGAAAGCCCGGTCAGGCTGGCGGTTTCCTCCACCGACAGCCCCTCCAGCTTCACGTGGACGATCGGCAGGCGCTGCTTGTCGGGCAGCTGCTGCAACAGCTTGCCGAGGTCGCGGCTGGCTTGGGCCGGTTCGTCGTCCTCGACTGCGAACAGCTCGCCGTCGTCGTCTTCCAGCGGTTCGTGCAGCGCCTCGCGACGGGCGAAGGCGCGGAAATGGTCGGCCAGCTTGTAGCGCGCGATGGCTTGCACCCAGGCCGTCAGCGGCTGTTCGGCACGGTAGGTGTGGCGGGCGTTGTGCACCGCCAGCAGGACTTCCTGCAGCAGGTCCTCGACCTCGCCGGGGCGCTGGTTGAGGCGCCGGCGCAGGAAGGCGCGCAGGTGCGTGCCAAGAGCGGCGAGGAATTCGCGATAGGCCGCTCCGTCGCCCTCCATGCCGCGCAGCAGCAAGGCCTGCAACTGCGCCTCGCGCGCGATCAACACTTCCTGGCTGGTAGTTCGTTGCATCGGCCGTCCTGGTTACACCGCGGAAGAATATTTTTCCCCTGTCCGCCCCCAGCCTGCTGGCGGAACCTCGGCCCCTGTAAAAAACAGGCCGCAGTTCAATACGTTAGGGCCGCGTCGAATAAATCTCAAAAAAAATTTCAGGCGGCTGTAACCGGATCGCCGCCCCCGGCGAACTACTCATCGAGCCGCCGGAAAGCACTCCGCGGCCCCTCAACCGAACTGGAGACCGCACCATGAAAACCCTGACCCTCGCCACCGCCGCCCTCGCCCTCGCCGCCATCACCGGTGCCGCCCTGGCCGACGACATGAACACCAAGGCCAGCAATGGCGCGGCCATGGAGAAATGCTACGGCGTGGCCCTGGCCGGCAAGAACGACTGCAAGGCCGGCGCCGGCACCACCTGCGCGGGCAGCGCCAAGAAGGACTACGACGGCATGCACTGGAAGAACGTCCCCACCGGCACCTGCACCTCGATCAAGACGCCCCACGGCATGGGCTCGCTGACCCCGATGAAGTCCTGACCGCAGGCCGCCGACCATGAACGCATCGACTCGACTGGGCGCGGGGCTGGGGCTGAAGGCAGAACACTACGCCGACGCCCTCGCCTGCACCGCCCAAGGGCTCTGGTTCGAAGTCCACCCGGAGAACTACATGGTCGGCGGTCCACGCCTTGCCTGGCTGGAGCGGATCGCCGAACGGCATCCGCTGTCGCTGCACGGGGTTTCGCTGTCCCTGGCAGCCGACGCCCCGCCCGACGAGGCGCACCTGCAACGTCTGCGCACGCTGGTCGAGCGCGTGCAGCCGACACTGGTTTCCGAACACCTGGCCTGGTCCACCTGGCGCGGCCAGTACCTGCCGGACCTGCTGCCCTTCCCGCGCAGTCACACGGCACTGGCGCGCATCGCCGAGAACATCCAGCGCACCCAGGAAGCCCTGGGCCGGCGCATCGCCATCGAGAACCCCAGCCACTACCTGCGCCTCGACGGCCACGACTGGAACGAGATCGAATTCCTCACCGAGCTGGCGAAGCGTACCGGCTGCGGCCTGCTGCTCGACGTCAACAACGTGCACGTCAGCGCACACAACCTGGGCTTTGACGCAATGCGCTACCTGGACCGCTTCCCCGCCGAGGCGATCCTCGAAATCCACCTCGCCGGGCACAGCCACGACGAGGGCGGCGAACTACTGATCGACTCCCACGACGCGCCCATCGCCGAGACGGTCTGGGGGCTCTACGAGCACCTGATCCAGCGCATCGGCCCGCGCCCGACGCTGATCGAGCGCGACGACCACATCCCCGCCTTCGGCGAGCTGCTGGCCGAACGCGGCCTCGCGCAAGCCATCCTCAACCTCGCGGAGATAGCGCCATGAAGACCTCGCTCGGCGCCTTCCAGGACGCCTTCGTCGCAGCGCTCTACCAGCGCCCGGCAGCGGAACTGCAAGCGGTCGTCGAACAGACCGGCTTCGAGGTCTACCGCAACACCGTGCTCAAGGGTTGCGTCGACGCCCTGTGCGACAATTTCCCCAGCGTCGAACGCCTCGTCGGCACGGACTGGCTGCGCGCGGCGGCGGCCATCCACGCCCGCGAGACGCCGCCGAGCGACGCCCGCCTGGTGTTCTACGGCGAGCATTTTCCCGACTTCCTCGACGCCTTCGAGCCGGCCCGCGAACTGCCCTACCTGGGCGACGTGGCGCGTCTCGACCGCCTGTGGATAGAAGCCTTCGCCGCGCCGCAGGACGCCACGCTGGAACTCGCCAGCCTGGCCGGCATGACTGCCTCGGACCTTGCCGCCTGCCGCCTGGAACCGCGTTCCAGCGCGCGTTGGCGCTGGTTCGCCGAGCAGCCGATCTACAGCATCTGGCGCCACAACCGCGAAGAACTGCCGATGCCGGAAGAACTGCCCTGGCAGGGCGAAGGCGCGCTGCTGGTCGGCCATGCCGAGGGCGTCACCTGGCAGGCCCTGGAAATCGGCGGCTGCGCCTTCCTCGACGCCTGCGCCGCCGGCCATGACCTCGACCACGCCTCGGCTCTCGCGCTCGAAGCACAGCCCGACCTCGATTTCACAGCACTGCTCGGCCGCCTCCTCGCCGCCGCCGTGTTCCGCCCCCTGAACCTCGCCTGAGGACGCCGCCATGGACATCACCCACAGCACCACTCCCACCACCGGCCTGCGCCAACGCTGGAACCACCTGGCCGAAGGCCTGCAATGCCTGCTCGGCGACTCCTTCCTGTGCCTGGTGGCGCGCTTCGGCATAGCCTCGATCTTCTTCCTCTCCGGGCGCACCAAGGTCGAGGGCATCCTGACCATCACCCCGAGCACCTACGAGCTGTTCCAGACCGAGTACATGCTGCCGCTGGTGCCGCCGCACATAGCCGCGCACCTGGCGACCTACGCCGAGCACTTCTTCCCGATCCTGCTGGTGCTCGGCCTGTTCACCCGCCTCTCGGCCCTGGCCCTGCTGGGCATGACCACGGTGATCGAAGTGTTCGTCTACCCCGACGCCTGGCCGACGCACCTGTCCTGGGCCGGCCTGCTCCTGCTGCTGATCGGCCGTGGCGCCGGCGCCTGGTCGCTGGACCGCCTGCTGCGCATCCGCTGAGCGAAGTTGCCGTCACGCGCCAGCTGGCCGATAGTCGCCGCCTGGACAAGGAGACGACGATGCTCGGCAGACGACAGTTCACCCACATCCTGATGCTCGCCCCGCTGGCCGGCCTGCTCGCCGGCCCGGCCCGAGCGGCGGACCGCAAGGCCCTGGAAGCGCAACTCGCAAAGCTCGAACGCGGCAGCGGCGGACGCCTCGGCGTGGCGGTGCTGGATACCGGAAGCGGCAAGCGCTTCGGCCACCGCGCGGACGAGCGCTTCCCGATGTGCAGCACCTTCAAGGCGCTGCTCGCCGCCGCCGTGCTGGCGCGAGTGGATGCCGGCAAGGAAGACCTGGCGCGGCGCATCATCTACGGCCGCGAAGCACTGGTGGACTACTCGCCGGTTGCGGAAAAGCACGTCGGCGAACCCGGCCTGAGCGTCGCCGAACTCTGCAAGGCAGCAGTCACCCTCAGCGACAACGGCGCGGCCAACCTGCTCCTCGAAAGCCTTGGCGGCCCGGCCGGGCTGACCGCCTGGCTGCGCACGACGGGCGACACGGTGACGCGCCTGGACCGCAACGAGCCAGACCTCAACGAAGGCACGCCCGGCGACCCGCGCGACACCACCACGCCAACCGCCATGCTGGAAACGCTGCAGCACCTGCTGTTGGGCAACGTGCTCAAAGCCAGCTCGCGCGACCAGTTGAAAGCCTGGCTGCTGGCCAACCAGACCGGCGACGCACGCCTCCGCGCGGGCGTGCCAATGGACTGGAAAGTCGGCGACAAGACCGGCACCGGCCCGAAAGCCACCGGCACCAGCAACGACATCGCCATCCTCTACCCGCCCGGCCGCGCGCCGCTCCTGGTCACCGCCTACCTCACCCGCGCCACCGTCTCGCCGGAGCAAAGGGACAAGGTGCTGGCAGAAGTCGGCCGGCTCGCCGCGATGTTTGCGGCTGCACCGTAGGATGGGTTGAGGCACGAAACCCATACGGTCGTCGCTGGGCTCGCACCCGATACATCGTGGGGCCCTTTCGGTGCTGGACTCTGTGCAGCATGGGTTTCGCTGCGCTCAACGCCATCCTACGAATCGCGCCTTCCCGGCAACCAATGGGACCAGCGTCTGTTGCGCGTTTGCTCGGCCAGCAGCCGCGGCATGTCGCCAAAGCGCATCCACAACTCGCCCTGCCACAGCAGCACGGTCAGCGGCGCAGTCGGTCCTTGTAGGTGCATGCGCCGGGGCTGCTCGGCGCGGCTTTCGGCCTGATCGCGCAAAGTCGGCAGCACTTCGCCAGTCAGCCACTGGCGCAGGTTGCGGTGCTCCGGATGGCGATAGCGGGCGAGCAGATGGAACAGGCCGAAATCGTTGACCAGCCAGACGCACTCCTCGCCGGAGCGGCTGGCCAGCACGGCCTGGCGGCGCAAGTCATCGTCGAGACGGTGGATCACGTAGTGCTCGACCCGCTCGCGGATCAGCACGCCCTGGTCGCGGGCCACCAGCCAGGGCTGGCCATCGATGCAGACGCCGCGCAGGGAACGGTTGAAGCGTTGGAAGACAACGGGAAGGTGAACATCGTCCATGGGGAAGCTCCTAGGTATGAATAGAGCCGCCACCACCTCGTCGCCAAACGAATGGGAGGCGGAACCGCACAGGGTTGGCGAACCGGCTACCTAGCTACCGGCAGACCCGAAGGTCTCCCTATGCGGCCCGCCAGAGAAGAACACTGCACGCATAGCAATACGTCGCAGCGCCCGTAGGCAGTACCGCAGCTAGATATAAAACGAGTCGCCAAACCCGACCCTCGCCGCTTTCGCGAAGGCAGGCGGAGGGTATGAGCGGAGGATTCGGGCGTCAAGGCACCCAGGCAGATATGGAGGCGGAACCGCACGGGGTTGGCGAACCGGCTACTCAGCATCCGGCAGACCCGAAGGTCTCCCCGTACGGCCCCGCCATGGCGGGGCCATCTCTGTTACAAGCGCAACTGGAACATGCGCTCGTCGTAGAGGAAATCGAAGCTGTCCTCGACCCGCACCTGGGCCATGGCGGGGTGACGCGGGTTGAGCAGGATGTTCCATTCCAGCGGCAGCACCGCCGAGGGCACGATCAGGCCGAGCTGTTCGCCAGCCTTCAGCCAGCGGGTGCCGAAGTCCATGCTCGGGCGGTCCGCCGGCAGGCTGTTCCAGCCCTTGGGCAGCTCCTGCGGGTCGGGCCGGAGGTAGAGCTCATCGACTTCCGGCAGCTCGAATGCGGTGATCTTCATCGGGAACAGCGGCCGGCCGCTGGCGTGGACGAAGGTTTCCAGGCAGCAGATGGCCGGCGACAGGCCCAGGTAGACGACCGGCACGTCCTTGTCGTTCCAGCGACCGCCCTGGATCGCGGCGCCCTGGCCGGACAGGTCGGTGGCGCGCGAGGCCTTGGCGACTCGCCAGGCCCGCATCAGGCGACTCCGCCCCACTCCAGCGCATGCAGCACGCGGCGTACCTGGTTTGCGCCTATCTCGGTGTCGCACAGGCTCAGCGGTGTCTGCCCGCCGAGGGCTTCGTTCGGCCGTTCCAGCCATTGGGTAGCGGCATCCTTGTCCTCGAACACCGACTCGGCCAGCAGGGCCACAGCGGCCAGGCGGTCCAGGCGCTCGGAAGTCACGACGTCCAGCGGCTGGTCGGCCTTCTTCTTGCGCTCGTAGGTGGACAGGGAAATGTTGAACAGCGCGACGAAGTCCGATGTGTTGATGCGGAAGGTATCGCGCGCGGATTCGACCCAGGTCCAGCTCAGGCCGTGCCTGATCTGCTGCAGCCGCTCGTTCTCGGTGAGTCGGGCATGGTCGTACGCCAGCGCCCAGAAGCGGGGGAACTGCGCAGCACCGCGATGACCCTCGTTGGTTTTCATGGCCAGCATGCGACCTCTTCAAATGACGCAGACAACACCTTCAAATGAAGGTTACGCCTATCAGCCCTCTTTGCCCAGCCAGGAAAACGACGCGGCCAGGCGATCGAACAAAATATTGCACACCCTCATTGAGCGCCCCATGGAGTTCCATAGTGAGAAACCCAACTGAAACGGCGCATTAACGCCATTTAAACATTCCGACGCCAGGATCGATTTGCCAATTTTCGGCGTCTCAGGCAAGATAGTGTTCATTATGTTGAACAGCAAAGTTAAATCCCTCGCCACTTCTCGTCTGGTTTCTCGCGAGCGCCACTGGACCGGCGACCTCTAGCTCCCTCCCCTTCGGTCATCTTCGTGGGTGACGTTGCGCCCGAGCGTATCGCCGCTTGCGCTGTCACCTCCCGAACCGTCGTTTCGCATCGCCACGCAGCTGTTTCGCGCGGCACACGCTTGCCCATGGGAGGGCTAGACCATGCGTTCCTGGATTTATCTGTTCGCCGCCATCGGCTTCGAAGTCGCTGGCACCACCTCGATGAAATTCACCACCGATCTGGCCCCGCTGTATGGCCACCTGCTGATGTTCGCCATGATCGGTCTGTCGTATTACTGCCTGTCGCTGGCCATCCAGCGCGTACCGGTCGGCGTCGCCTACGCCCTCTGGGAAGGCATCGGCATCGTGCTGATCACCCTGATCAGCGTGGCCTGGCTGGGCGAAGACCTGGCCGTTGAGAAGGCCATCGGCCTGGCCGTAATGATCGCCGGCATCCTGCTGATCAAGTCCGGTACTCAAGCCAAGCGAGAGCCGGCTGCAGAGGAGGCCCTGGCATGCTGAATTTCGACTGGATTCCGTTCGCCTGGCTGGGCCTGGCGATCGTGCTGGAAGTGATCGCCAACCTGCTGCTGAAGTACTCCGATGGCTTCCGCAAGCGCAGCTACGGCATCCTCTCCATCCTCTGCGTGCTGGCCGCCTTCTCGGCGCTGGCACAGGCGGTGAAGGACATCGAACTGTCGGTGGCCTACGCCATCTGGGGCGGCTTCGGCATCCTCGCCACCGTGGCCATGGGCTGGGCCCTGTTCGGCCAGCGCCTGGTGTGGCGCGGGTGGTTGGGGTTGGCTCTGCTGATACTGGGGATGGGGCTGCTGAAGCTGGCTTGATGGATGAAATGAAAACGGGGCCGCCACATGGGCGCCCCGTTTCATTTGCACAACCCTGTAGGAGCGGGCCATGCCCGCGATCGCGCGCATGGCGCGCTCCTACACGGGGGCAGCGGCTTAATGTTTAGCCACGCTCAGACCCGCTGCGCTCTGCTCACTCCGCGCACGCCGACGCGTCACCAGCAGGCCCGAGCAGACGATCAGCACGCTGAGCAGCGCGGTGGCGGTCACTTCGACGCGGTGGTCCGGGCGCAGCAGCATCAGCAACAGCACGCCGGCGATGAAGGCGATCACGCCCCAGGTCAGCCAGGGGAACAGCCACATGCGGTACTCGATGGCCTTGCCCTCGGCGACCATGCGCTTGCGCATGCGCAGCTGCGACACGGCGATCACCAGGTACACCAGCAGGGCGATGGCGCCGGAGCTGGCCATGAGGAAGCCGAACACCTGCGACGGCACCAGGTAGTTGGCGACCACGGTGGCGAACGCCGCGGCGGTGGACAGCAGCACCGCGACCACCGGAGTGCCGGCGCGGCTGGTGATGCGTGCGGCTGCCGGTGCGTCACCACGGCTGCTCAGCGAATAGAGCATGCGCGAGGCGGTGTAGAGCGAGGAGTTCAGGCAGCTGGTCACCGAGGTCAGCACCACCACGTCGATCAGCGCCTTGGCGTGCGGCACGCCGAGCACTTCCAGCACTGTCACGTAGGAGCCGTCGGCGGCCAGGCGCGGGTCGGTCCAGGGCACCAGGGCGACGACGATGAAGATCGACAGGATGTAGAACAGGCTGATCCGCCAGATCACCGAGTTGGTGGCCTTGGATATCTGCTTGCCGGCGGCATCGGATTCGGCGGCGGCGATGGTCACCACTTCCGCGCCGAGGAACGAGAACATGGTGATCAGCATGGCGCTGAGCACCGCGCCGAAGCCGTTGGGCATGAAGCCGCCGTTGTCCCACAGGCGCGACACGCCGCTTACGCCGGTATTCGGCAGCAGGCCGAGGATGGCGCAGGCGCCGAGGATGATGAAGCAAGTGATCGCGATCACCTTGACCAGCGCCAGCCAGAACTCGAACTCGCCGTAGTTCTTCACGCTGAACAGGTTGGTCACGGTGAGCAGCAGGGTGATCGCCAGCGACAGCACCCAGATGTCCAGCTGCGGCACCCAGGTGTTGATGATGGTGGCGGCGATGTTCGCCTCGATCGGGATCACCAGGACCCAGAACCACCAGTACAGCCAGCCGATGGTGTAGCCGGCCCACTTGCCGATGGCCTGGTCGGCGTAGGTGGAGAAGGAGCCGGTGTCGGGCGACGCCACGGCCATCTCGGCCAGCATGCGCATGACGATCACCACCAGCGCGCCGGCCAGCAGGTACGCGAGGATCGCGGCCGGGCCGGCCTCGGCGATGGCGCGGCCGGAGCCGACGAAGAGGCCGGCGCCGATCACCCCGGCGATGGACAGCATGGTCACATGCCGCGATTTCAACCCATGGCTCAGGTTGTTCTTGTTGAGCGGTTTCATGGTTTCACCTTTGTAGAGCAGCATCCTTGCAGCAAAAACGCCCTCGCCCACCCGTGAGCGCTCACGGGCAGGGAGGGATTCAACGTGGGGTCTTGCCGGGTGGAATCGACGGACCGTCAGGCCAGTTCGTCGAAGCACTCGGCGATGATCGACAGGCCGCGCTGCAGGTCGGCGTCGCTGACGGTCAGCGGCACCAGGATGCGCAGCACGTTGTAGTAGGTACCGCAGGACAGCAGGATCAGGCCCTTGTCGCGGGCCTTGGCGACGATCTTGGCGGTCAGCTCGGCGGCCGGGGTCTGGCCGTCGGCTTCGAACAGCTCCACCGCGACCATGGCACCGAGAGTACGCACGTCGCCAACGCAGCTGTGCTTCTCGCCGATCTGGCGCAGGCCGGCGCCCAGCATTTCACCGACAGCCTTGGCGCGATCCAGCAGGTTCTCCTGCTCGAAGGCTTCGATCACGGCGAGCCCGGCGACGCAGGACAGCGGGTTGCCGGCGTAGGTGCCGCCCAGGCCGCCCGGGGCCACAGCGTCCATCAGCTCGGCCTTGCCGGCCACACCGGCCAGCGGGAAGCCGCCGGCGATGGACTTGGCGAAGGTGGTCAGGTCGGCGGCGACGCCCATCTGCTCCATGGCGAAGAAGGTGCCGGTGCGGCCGGCGCCGGTCTGCACTTCGTCGGCGATCAGGACGATGCCGTGCTCGTCGCACAGGGCGCGCAGGCGCTGCATGAAGTCCTTCGGCGCCGGGTTGAAGCCGCCCTCGCCCTGCACCGGCTCGAGGATGATCGCGGCGATGTCGCGCGGCTGCGCATCGTTCTTGAAGATGCGCTCGATGCTGGCGATGGCGTCGTCCACCGACACGCCGTGCAGCGCATTCGGGTACTGGGCGCGGAAGATGCCGCCCGGCATCAGGCCCATGCCCGCGGCGTACGGCACCACCTTGCCGGTCAGGCTCAGGGTGTAGTGGGTGCGGCCGTGGTAGGCGCCGGTGAAGGCGATCACGCCGGTGCGGCCGGTGGCGGCGCGGGCGATCTTGATGGCGTTTTCAACGGCTTCGGCGCCGGTGGTCACCAGCAGGGTCTTCTTCTCGAAGTTGCCCGGGACCAGGCCGTTGATCTTCTCGGCCAGGGCCACGTAGGGCTCGTAGCCGAAGACGTGGAAGCAGGTGTGGGTCAGCTTGGCCATCTGCTCCTGCACGGCGGCCATGATCTTCGGATGCAGGTGGCCGGTGTTCAGCACGGCGATGCCGCCGGCGAAGTCCAGGTACTCGCGGCCCTCGACGTCCCACACGGTGGCGTTCTCGGCGCGTTCGGCATAGATCTGGTGGATCTGGCCGACACCGCGCGGGATGGCGGCCATGCGGCGTTGTTGCAGGCTCTGGTTGGTGTTCATGTTCGCTCCTGATGACGCTTGATGAATGACCGCCGTGGTTACACGCCGATGCACAGGTATTTGATTTCGAGGTAGTCCTCGATGCCGTACTTGGAGCCTTCGCGGCCCAGGCCCGAGGCCTTGATGCCGCCGAAGGGAGCGACCTCGTTGGAGATGATCCCGGTGTTGATGCCGACGATGCCGTACTCCAGCGCCTCGCCGACGCGGAACACGCGGCCCAGGTCGCGGGCGTAGAAGTAGGCGGCCAGGCCGTACTCGGTGTCGTTGGAAAGCTCGATCACTTCGGCCTCGTCCTTGAAGCGGAACACCGGCGCCAGCGGGCCGAAGGTCTCGTCCTTGGAGACCAGGGCGTTCTTCGGCACGTCGACCAGGATGGTCGGCTCGAAGAAGGTGCCGCCCAGGGCGTGCGGCTTGCCGCCGGCGACGACTTTGGCGCCCTTGGCGACGGCGTCCTCGATGTGCTCCTGGACCTTGGCCACGGCCTTGGCGTCGATCAGCGGACCGGTGGTCACGCCTGCTTCCAGGCCGTTGCCCAGGCTCAGGCGCGCCACGGCGGCTTTCAGCTTGTCGACGAAGGCGTCGTACACGCCGTCCTGCACATACAGGCGGTTGGCGCACACGCAGGTCTGGCCGTTGTTGCGGAACTTGGAGATCAGCGCGCCATCGACGGCGGCGTCGAGGTCGGCGTCATCGAAGACGATGAAGGGCGCGTTGCCGCCCAGCTCCAGCGAGACCTTCTTGATGTCCTTGGCGCACTCGACCATCAGCTGGCGGCCGATTTCGGTCGAGCCGGTGAAGGTCAGCTTGCGCACGATGGGGTTGCCGGTCAGCTCGCCGCCGACGGCGCCGGCGCTGCCGGTGACCACGCTGAACACGCCTTTCGGGATGCCCGCGCGCTCGGCCAGCTCGGCCAGGGCCAGGGCGGAATACGGGGTCTGCGAAGCGGGCTTGAGGACCATGGTGCAGCCAGCGGCCAGGGCCGGGCCGGCCTTGCGGGTGATCATCGCCGAGGGGAAGTTCCACGGGGTGATCGCCGCGGTCACGCCGATCGGCTGCTTGATCACCATCAGGCGCTTGTCCGGCTGGTGGCCGGGAATCATGTCGCCGTAGACGCGCTTGGCTTCCTCGCCGAACCACTCGAGGAACGAAGCGGCGTAGGCGATCTCGCCCTTGGCTTCGGCCAGCGGCTTGCCCTGCTCGAGGGTCATCAGGCGGGCCAGGTCGTCCTGGTTCTGCATCATCAGCTCAAACCAGCGGCGCAGCTTGTTGGCGCGCTCCTTGGCGGTCAGCGCGCGCCAGGCCGGCAGGGCTCGGTCGGCGGCTTCGATGGCGCGGCGGGTTTCGGCGGCGCCCATCTTCGGCACGCTGCCGATGTGCTCGCCGGTGGCGGGATTGGTCACCGCGAGGGTCTGGCCGTTGTCGGCATCCACCCAGGCGCCATCGATGTACGCCTGTTGGCGGAACAGGCTGGAGTCTTTGAGTTGCACGCGTTTTTCCTCGTTATAGGTGTCGAGGTTTCAGGTGTCGGGCGGCTCAGCCGGCTGCCCGCAGGTTGTTCGGGGTCACGGCCTTGACGAAGTTGCCGCCCTGGGCGGCGACCTGCTCGCGGACCTTCTCGACGATGTAGGCGCCGATCGGGATGGCCGAGGTGGCCGCGGGCGACGGGGCGTTGCAGACGTTGACGCTGCGCTTGGTGTTCACGAAGAGGAAGTCGTCGATCAGCTTGCCGTCGCGCGAAACGGCCTGGGCACGGACGCCGGCCGGGTAGTCGGTGAGGTCGGCCTTGACGATGCTCGGGCAGTACTTCTGCACTTCCTTCAGGTAGCCGCCCTTGAACAGCGAGTTCTTCATCTCGATCAGGCCGGGGCGCAGGTTCTTCGCCAGCACCTTGAGGATGCCCGGGGTGGTCAGGGTCTCGAACATGTCGGAGAGGCTGATGTCGCGCTTGCGGTAGCCCTCGCGCTTCATCGCCAGCACGGCGTTCGGGCCGACGGTGACGGTGCCGTCGATCATGCGGGTCAGGTGCACGCCGAGGAACGGCATGGACGGATCCGGGATCGGGTAGATCAGGTGGTTGACGATCTGGTTGTGCTGCTTGGGCAGCAGGTAGTACTCGCCGCGGAACGGGCAGATGATGAATTCGGGCTGCAGGCCCAGCATGCGCACGATGCGGTCGGCCATCAGGCCCGAGCAGGTGACCAGGTAGCGGCCGCGGAAGGCGTTGTCAGTGGTGTGCACCACCACTTCATCGGCACGCTCGTCGAGGCCGACGACTTCGGCGTTGTAGCGGATCTCGCCGCCGGCGGCCTGGAACTCGCGGCCCATGGCGGCGGTGACTTCGGCGTAGCTGACGATGCCGCTGGAGGGCACGAAGATACCGCCCATGCCGACGATGTTCGGCTCGCGCTCGCGCAGCTCGCCGGCGCTCAGCCAGTAGCGCTCCAGGCCGTTGGCCGCGGTGCGCTCCCAGAGCGCGCCCATGCGCTGCATTTCCAGTTCGTTGGTGGCCACCAGCAGCTTGCCGCACTCGTCGTAGCGGATGCCGTGCTTGTCGCAGAAGGCCTTGGTGGCCTTGTTGCCGGCCAGGCAGAACTTCGCCTTGAGGCTGCCGGGGGTGTAGTAGACGCCGGCGTGGATCACGCCGCTGTTGTGCCCGGTCTGGTGGCGGGCCGGGCCGGATTCCTTCTCCAGCAGGAGGATCTTCGCGTCCGGGTAGACCTGGGTGAGTTGCATCGCGGTGGACATGCCGACGATGCCGCCGCCGATGATGATGAAATCGTACACAGCCATTACCTCGCGCACTGGCTCAGCTGAAAAAGAACCGCAGGAGCGAGCCACTAGCGAAGACCGTGCGCGGACCTTCGCGAGCCAGCTCGCCCCTACGGCAAGGGTGACGCTGTCGAAATTACTGGCCGCGCTGGTACAGCGGCTTCTGGTAGGCGATGTAGCCGCGCTGGCGCATCAGTTCGCGGCGCAGGCCCTCGTGCGGGGTGAAGCGGTCGCGGCCGTGCAGCCAGAACAGGTTGTTGATCAGCAGGAAGCAGCCCTGCGGCACCGGCACCGAAAGCTTGGCCGGGCTGCCTTCCAGGGACTCGGACAGGGCGTTCAGCCAGATGCCTTCCTCGAAGTCCTTCGGCTGCACGAACTGGTCGATGTAGCGCATGGTCGGGCGACCTTCGGCGTCGGTATCGAACACCGCGTGGAACACGTCCTCGCTGACCTTCTTGCTCGGCGGCGCGGTCCAGCGCATCTCGCGGCGGGCCAGCGGGTGGCGGAAGAACTCTTCGCACTCGGCCCAGTCGTCCAGGTGCAGCAGCAGGGAGTTGCCGCCCTCCATGTTCTTTTCTTCGATCTTCATCATCAGCACGTAGTCGGTGATCTGATTCACGAAGGTGCCGTCGTTGTGCAGCTCCATGACGCGATGCGGCTGGCGCAGGTAGCTGTCGGAGTTGTCGGTGTTGAGCACCACGAAGCGGGCGTAGAACTGGCCGCTCATGGCGTCGTAGTTGGAACGGCCGATCAGGTGCGCGACGGCGGTGGAGAACTTGACCATGTCCTCGGCCTGGGCCGCGTCATCCAGCCCTTCGGGCTTGATCAGCATGCCGCCGGTGCCACGGTCGAGGATGGTGTTCAGCACCACCGGACGCAGGGTGCCTTCGCACAGCTCGTCGAGGATCTGGGCGATGCGGAAGCGCAGGAACGACTTGTACTCCAGGGCCTGTACCGGCCACTGGGCCACGGCCTTGACGAAGGCCTCCACGGTGTCGCGGGCGAAGGTCAGCTCGAGCAGGCGCGGCGACTGCGCCGACGGCGCTACCGAGAAGCCGCGGGTCTCCAGCGGCAGGGGCATGACGAGGTCCTGGATGGAGGTGAAGGCGTTCATGGCGATGTCCTGGCAAAGATGGGTTGGCGCCGTCCGGCAATGACCTGGATCAGGCGGGCAGGATCAAAATATCGCCACAAATCCAAAATGTCTACATTTTTCTAAATCACAGACAAAGCAGTGCCTTGTCTATTGTTTTTCGTCCATACGACATTTGGGTATGATCGCCAGCTAAACCCTTGCAGGAGCTGGATTTGGAAGCCGTCGCCCCCCGTCAGAACTCGGCCTTCAGCGGGTACGAAAAGCTCAAGAAGGACATCATCCGCGGTGTCTTCAAACCGGGCGAAAAGCTGCTGATGAGCACCCTGAAGGAGCGCTACGACCTCGGCGTGGGTCCGCTGCGCGAGGCGCTTTCGCAGCTGGTCGCGGAGCACCTGGTCGTAGCCATCAGCCAGAAGGGCTACCGCGTCGCGCCCATGTCGCTGGAAGAGATGCGAGACATCTATGACGCCCGCGCCAACCTCGAAGCGATGATCGTCAGCCTGGCCATCCAGCGCGGCGACGACGCCTGGGAAGCGCAGGTGCTGGCGCATTCGCACACCCTGGCCAAGGTCGTCGAGGTGAAGACCCGCGAGCAGCGCCTGGATGTCTGGGACGAACGCCACAAGGCCTTCCACACCGCCATCGCCCAGGGCTGCGGCTCCAAGCACCTGCTACAGGCGCGCACCTACCTGTTCGACCAGGCCGAGCGCTACCGCCACCTGTGGCTGACGCAAACGGTGTTTTCCGAGCAGGCCCTGGAGCTCAAGCGCCAGGAGCACGCCGCGCTGGTCGAGGCGATCCTGGCCCGCGACGCGGCGAAAGCCAGCGAGATGATGCGCAGCCACCTGATGACGCCGGTGCCGATCATCGCGCAGATCATGCAGAACGGCGGCCTGAGCTAGGCCGCTCAACCGGCGCGGCGCCCATCCTGTTGCTGCTGCAGGCGGCAGATGCGGCCGTCCTGCACCTCCCCCAGCAATCCCTGCATGGCCTCGGCGGCCAGCGCCAGGCGCTGCGCATCGGCGCCGAGCATCCCCGCCAGTACCGCGTCTTCGACGAACGCCTGCGAAGTACGCATGTTGTACGAGGCCAGTTCCAGGTTGTAGACCAGGCTGCGCAGGGTCTTGCTGAGCTGCTGTTCGGCGTGGTTCATGGCGGCGCTCCGTGGCGGTTGGCTGGTGGAGTTATGGCACAGGGCCAGCCAACGCGGCAGAGCGAATTGGCGTTATACATTTCGACAGCAGTCCGGCCGGACGTCGCGCCACATGCGGCTTTCAGAGCACGGAACTAAACTCAAAGCACGCCCCGCAGAGGGGACACCTGCGCAACGGACCGGTGTGGACGCGTGAATTTCCAGCTGCCGGCACGCGCCCGACTGCCGCTACGCTGGTGCCGATCCGACGGTCCCGTCCACCGCCCCTCCCCGCCGTTCGCGCCGCGCTCCGGCAGCTTCGCAAACCCACCCCAGGCCAGCCCCACGCATGCCCGCCCACGGCTGAACGACTGGCCCCCGCAGAGGAGGAAGCGCCGTGGACGAAGCCAAACTGCAAGACTTCATGGGACGCCTGGTCACCGACATGGGCGGCGCGGCGATGCTCGCCAGCGTCATCCTCGGCGACGAGTTGGGCATCTACAAGGCGATGGCCGACAACCAGCCGGTCACCCCCGAAGCCCTCGCCGAACGCACCGGCTGCCACCCGCGCCTGCTGCGCGAATGGCTCAATGCGCAGGCGGCGGCTGGCTACCTCGAACACGACGGCGGCAAGTTCCGCCTGCCCGAAGAGCAGGCCATGGCCCTGGCCAACGAGGATTCGCCGGTCTACGTGGCCGGCGGCGCCAGCGTGCTGGCCTCGATGTACCAGGACAAGGACAAGCTGATCGCCGCCATGCGCGGTGACGGCGCCCTGGCCTGGGGCGACCACCACCCCTGCCTGTTCCACGGCACCGAGCGGTTCTTCCGCCCCGGCTACCGCGCGCACCTGGTCGATGAATGGCTGCCGGCGCTGGAAGGCGTCACCGCCAAGCTGCAGGCCGGCGCACGCGTCGCCGACGTCGGCTGCGGCCACGGCGCCTCGACCATCGTCATGGCCAAGGCCTATCCGGCCTCGCGCTTCCAGGGCTTCGACTACCACGGCCCGTCGATCGACACCGCGACCCGCCGTGCCGCCGACGCGGGCGTCGCCGAGCGGGTGAGCTTCGCCAAGGCCAGCGCCAAGGACTATCCGGGCGAGTTCGACCTGATCTGCTTCTTCGACTGCCTGCACGACATGGGCGACCCGGTGGGCGCCGCCCGCCACGCCCTGCAGCGCCTGGCCCCGGACGGCACGGTACTGCTGGTCGAGCCCTATGCGCACGACCACCTGGACGACAACAAGACACCTGTCGGGCGCCTGTACTACGCCGCCTCCACCTTCATCTGCACGCCCAACTCGCTGTCCCAGGAAGTCGGCCTCGGCCTCGGCGCGCAAGCCGGCGAGGCGCGCCTGCGCAAGGTCTTCGAGGAAGCCGGGTTCAGCAGTTTCCGCCGCGCGGCGGAAACGCCGTTCAACCTGATCCTGGAGGCAAGGCGGTAAACGCAGCGCGGAGGTGTCAGGCGCGGAAATGGCTCGGCGGCTGGCCGCTCCAGCGCTGGAAGGCATGGCGCAGGCTGGCCGTCTCGCTGAAGCCGAGCTCCTCGGCGATGCGGTAGATCGGCATGTCGCCGCCCTGCAGCAGCTCCTTGGCGCGGGCGAAGCGCAGTTCGTCGAGCAGTTGCTGGTAGCTGGTCTGCTGTTGCTGCAGGTGCCGGCGCAGGCTGCGCGAGGAGCAGTTCAGGCGCCGCGCCAGCTCTTCCAGTCCCGGCGGCGATTGCAGGCGCTCGCCGAGGATGGCGCGCACCTTGTCCAGCCAGGCGCGGCGCGCGGCCAGGTCGACGTTCTGCCGGCGGCACTGTTCGAGCATTTCGCGGTGGGTCACCGGGTCGGCCAGCGGCAGGCGCCGCTCCAGCCAGGAGGCGGGGAAACCGAAGGCACTACGCTTGGCGCCGAAGCGCAACTCGCACCCGAAACCGGCGGCATAGGCTGCCTCGCGCTCGGCGGAGCTGGCGTAGTCGAACTCGGCGTAGAGCAGTTCCAGGGGCTCGCCGAGCAGGTCGCCGCAGGTCACTTTCAGCGACCCCAGGCACAGTTCGGTATTGAACGGCCGCAACGCCTCGTCTTCGCCATAGCGGGTGGCAACCAGCCAGGCCACCTCGTCTTCGACGCTCAACTCCAAGTGGAAGTAGGTGCCCAGCAGCACCGGATAGCTCAGGCCAATGCGCAGCGCCTCGCCGAAGGTCGGCGCGGAGAGCAGCGCATAGCCCAGCAGGCCATAGGCCGAGATGCGCGTCCGCAGCCCCAGCCGCAAGCCCAGCGCCGGCTCGGCGGCCAGGCGCTCGGCGTTGGCGAACACCTGTTGCTCCTGCCAGGGGCTGACCAACCGGCGCAGATCGAGCAGGTCCGCCTGGGTGATACCGCTGCCTTCGAGGATGCTGTCGCGCCCATGCCCTTCGGCTTCCAGCAGGGAGACGGTCAGCGAGGACATGTGCAGGGAGTTGAGCCAGGTATTGCGGGAGAACGTGTTAGCGGTCATGTCTTGCCCATCGGTGCGCTACGACGCGCCCCCGATGTTACCGCCGGGAGCGAGGTCATTGGCAAGGCAAGTTGCGTGCCGGAGCGCGATCGAGAGGTAGGAGCGGATTCATCCGCGAAAATCCCCGCGCCGATGCAATCGTGTAGGAGCGGGCCATGCCCGCGATTCGCGGCCATGGGCCGCTCCTACAGGGGTACACCGTGCCGTGCGGTTCGCAGAAACAAAAGGGCCGGCTTGCTGCCGGCCCTTTTCGCGTCAACCGCGTGAGAGGAAGCGCATGCCCTCTTCCAACCCGCGCAGGGTCAGCGGGAACATCTGGTCCTTCACCAGCTCGCGCACCAGGTTGGTGGAGGCGGTGTAGTTCCAGGTTTCCTTTGGATACGGGTTGATCCAGATGAGCTTCTTGTACTTCTCCATGAAGCGCTGCATCCACACGTAGCCGGCTTCCTCGTTCCAGTGCTCGACGCTGCCGCCGGCTTGGGTGATCTCGTAGGGCGCCATCGCTGCGTCGCCGACGAACACCACCTTGTAGTCCGGCCCGTACTTGTGCAGCAGGTCGAAGGTCGCGGTGCGTTCGTTGGTGCGGCGCAGGTTGTTCTTCCACACCGACTCGTAGATGAAGTTGTGGAAGTAGAAGTACTCCAGGTGCTTGAACTCGGTCTTGCAGGCCGAGAACAGCTCCTCGCAGACCTTCACGTGGGCGTCCATGGAGCCGCCGATGTCGAGCAGCAGCAGGAGCTTCACGGTGTTGCGGCGCTCCGGGCGCATCTGGATGTTGAGCAGCCCGGCGTCCTTGGCCGTGTGGTCGATGGTGCCGTCGATGTCCAGCTCTTCCGCGGCGCCTTCGCGGGCGAACTTGCGCAGGCGGCGCAGGGCGATCTTGATGTTGCGCGTGCCCAGCTCGACCTGGTCGTCGAGGTTCTTGTACTCGCGCTGGTCCCAGACCTTGGCGGCCTTGCCCTGGCGCTTGCCGGCGTCGCCGACGCGGATGCCCTCGGGGTTGAAGCCGCCCGAACCGAACGGGCTGGTGCCGCCGGTACCGATCCACTTGTTGCCGCCGGCGTGGCGTTCCTTCTGCTCCTCGAGGCGCTTCTTGAACTCCTCGATGAGCTTGTCCAGGCCGCCCAGGGACTGGATCTGCGCCTTCTCCTCGTCGGTCAGCATGCGCTCGAACTCCTTGCGCAGCCATTCCTCGGGGATCAGGGCCTTGAGGTGGTCATCGAGCTTTTCCAGGCCCTTGAAGTAGGCGCCGAAGGCCCGGTCGAACTTATCGAAATGGCGCTCGTCCTTCACCATGATGGTGCGGGCGAGGTAGTAGAACTCGTCCATGTCGGCGTACACGACGCGGTGCTTGAGCGCATCGATCAGATCGAGCAGCTCGCGCACCGACACCGGCACCTTGGCCGCGCGCATTTCATTGAACAGGTTGAGCAGCATGGCTGCATGCCTCATGAATTCATTGATTCAGGAGCAATGCTCCTTTTGCACTCGGTGCTAGGGCTCGCGAGCTAGAGCCAGGCAAGGCGGAATCAGACGAGGAAGCGGAGTCTACGATTGTAAATGAGCATTCCGAGTCTGATTCCAACGCAGCATGGCCGACGCGCAGCAGCCCAAATTAACGACTGGCGCGGCGGCTCATGAAGGCCAGGCGCTCGAGCAACTGCACGTCCTGCTCGTTCTTCACCAGGGCGCCAGCCAGCGGCGGGATGGCCTTGGTCGGATCGCGCTCGCGCAGCACGGCTTCGCCGATGTCGTCGGCCATCAGCAGCTTCAGCCAGTCGACCAGCTCGCTGGTGGACGGCTTCTTCTTCAGGCCCGGGACCTTGCGCACGTCGAAGAACACGTCCAGCGCTTCGCTGACCAGCGATTGCTTGATGGCCGGGAAGTGCACGTCGACGATCTTCTGCAGGGTGTCGCGGTCGGGGAAGGCGATGTAGTGGAAGAAGCAGCGGCGCAGGAAGGCGTCCGGCAGTTCCTTCTCGTTGTTCGAGGTGATGATGATGATCGGGCGCTGCTTGGCCTTGATGGTCTCGTTGGTCTCGTAAACGAAGAACTCCATCTTGTCGAGTTCCTGCAACAGGTCGTTGGGGAACTCGATGTCGGCCTTGTCGATCTCGTCGATCAGCAGGATCACGCGCTCTTCGGCCTCGAAGGCCTCCCAGAGCTTGCCCTTCTTGATGTAGTTGCGCACGTCGTGGACCTTGTCCACGCCCAGCTGCGAGTCGCGCAGGCGGCTGACCGCGTCGTACTCGTAGAGGCCCTGGTGGGCCTTGGTGGTGGACTTGATGTGCCAGGTGATCAGCTTGGCGCCGAAGGCCGCGGCGAGCTGCTCGGCGAGCATGGTCTTGCCGGTGCCCGGCTCGCCCTTCACCAGCAGCGGACGCTGCAGGGTGATGGAGGCGTTGACCGCCAGCTTGAGGTCGTCGGTGGCGACGTAGGACTGGGTGCCTTCGAACTTCATCGGGAAATCCTCGAACGGGTGTCGCCGGGCGTAGGCCCGGTCTGAAGGAATTAGGGGAAACAGACTGCGACTATACCGCGCGGGTCCGCCAACTGTGAACGCAGGGCAGGCATTCAGTCATTGAATGCACGACCACTCGTCCCTTCGTCGAACCGCGCCTTTCGGCCTCCACCCTGGCACCGCCTGCGGGGCCCTGGGACCGATCTTTCCGCCGGTTTCGCGGCTTTACGGCCACTGCGCCGCGGAATAGGCTGGTGGGTCAGCATCGCCTCCACAAGGACAACCCAACATGAGTCGCATCTTCGCAGACAACGCGCAGTCCATCGGCAACACGCCGCTGGTGCAGATCAACAGCATCGCGCCGCGCGGCGTCACCATCCTGGCCAAGACCGAGGGCCGCAACCCCGGCTATTCGGTGAAGTGCCGCATCGGCGCCAGCATGATCTGGGATGCCGAATCCAGCGGCCGCCTCAAGCCGGGCATGAAGATCATCGAGCCGACCTCCGGCAACACCGGCATCGGCCTGGCCTTCGTCGCCGCCGCGCGCGGCTACAAGCTGGTGCTGACCATGCCTGCGTCGATGAGCCTGGAACGCCGCCAGGTGCTCAAGGCCCTGGGTGCCGAGCTGATCCTCACCGAGCCGGCCAAGGGCATGAAGGGCGCCATCGCCAAGGCCGAGGAGCTGGTCGCCGAACACCCCGACCAGTACTTCATGCCGCAGCAGTTCGAGAACCCGGCCAACCCGGCGATCCACGAGAAGACCACCGGCCCGGAAATCTGGAACGACACCGACGGCGCGGTCGACGTGCTGGTAGCCGGGGTCGGCACCGGCGGCACCATCAGCGGCATCTCGCGCTTCATCAAGAACACCAAGGGCAAGCCGATCCTCTCGGTGGCGGTGGAGCCGGTCAGCTCGCCGGTCATCAGCCAGACCCTCGCCGGCGAGGAAGTGAAGCCCAGCCCGCACAAGATCCAAGGCATCGGCGCCGGCTTCGTGCCGAAGAACCTCGACCTTGCGATGGTCGACCGCGTCGAGACGGTCACCGACGACGAGGCCCGCAGCATGGCTCGCCGCCTGATGCAGGAAGAAGGCATCCTCTGCGGCATTTCCAGCGGCGCCGCCATGGCGGTGGCCGTGCGCCTGGCCGAGGAACCGGCCATGCAGGGCAAGACCATCGTGGTGATCCTCCCCGACTCGGCCGAACGCTACCTGTCGAGCATGCTCTTCGAAGGCATGTTCGACGAGCAGGAAAGGGTGCAGTAAGCCCCCGCGGCCGCCCCATCACAGGGCGGCGCCCTCTCCTCCCCTGTCTGCGGGTCCGCAGACAACCGCAGCGTCTCCAAATCCGTCGGCAATCCGGTTATTTCTTCGCCAGGCCAAACCGCAACCCGGTCGGGCCCTCTCCGTTCGCCGTCAGGAAACAACAATGAAAACAACCGCACCGCTGCTCAGTGCCCTCGCGCTTTCCGTCTCCATGGTCGCCGCCGCCCAGGCCGCCGACACTGTGAAGATCTACAACTGGTCCGAGTACATCGCTCCGGAGACCGTGCCGAACTTCACCAAGGAAACCGGCATCCAGGCCACCTACGACGTCTACGACAGCAACGAGACCCTCGACGGCAAGCTGATGACCGGCAAGTCCGGCTACGACGTGGTCTTCCCGTCCAACCACTTCATGGCCAAGCAGATCCAGGCCGGCGCCCTGAAGAAGCTGGACAAGAGCCAGCTGCCCAACTGGAAGAACCTCAACCCGGTGCTGATGAAGGCCCTGGAGGTCAACGACCCGGGCAACGAGCACGGCTTCCCCTACCTGTGGGGCACCACCGGCATCGGCTACAACCCGGCCAAGATCAAGGCCGTGCTGGGCGACAACGCGCCGGTCGATTCCTGGGACCTGTTCTTCAAGCCGGAGAACATGGAAAAGCTCGCCAAGTGCGGCGTAGCGGTGCTGGACAACGGCCCCGAGCTGCTGCCGATCACCCTCAACTACCTGGGCCTGCCGCACCACAGCCAGAACCCCGAGGACTACAAGAAGGCCGAGGCGGCGCTGGTCAAGGTGCGTCCGTACATCCGCTACTTCCACTCCTCGAAGTACGTCAGCGACCTGGCCAACGGCGAGATCTGCATGGTGGTCGGCTTCTCCGGCGACGTGCTGCAGGCCGCCGCCCGCGCCAAGGAAGCCAAGAACGGCGTGGAAATCCAGTACTCGACGCCGAAGGAAGGCTCGCCGCTGTGGTTCGACATGGTCGCCATGCCGGCCGACGCGCCCGACGAGAAGGCCGGCTACGCCTTCATGAACTACCTGCTGCGTCCTGACGTGATGGCCGGCATCAGCAACTCGGTGCACTACGCCAACGGCAACCTGGCCGCCGACCCACTGGTGGACGCGGCGATCAAGGCGGACCCGGCGATCTACCCGCCGCAGGAGAAGATGGCCAAGCTGTTCGCCCTGCAGTCGATGCCGCAGAAGATCGACCGCCTGCGCACACGCGTCTGGAACACCATCAAGACCGGCAAGTAAGCCCCTCGCGCTCCCGCCCCGGCGGGAGCGCACTCCACTCGGCGAATTGCCGCCGGACTCGCGCGATTGCCGCGCGACTCTCGCCCGGCTCGCCAGCCTCGGCGGGGCTCGCTATAGTCCCCTCCGACGCATCCACCACGCAGATCCCGGCCATGCTCCTCGCCCTCGCACAGTTCGCAGCTTCCAGCGCCGCCCACGGCGATGCGGGTATTCGTCTGCGCGATGCCGTCGCCCTCCTGTCGCCTCCCCTCGCTGCAGTCGCAGCGCCTCCGCCCCCGTGCGTAGCGGCCTGCCCGCCGCCGGGCGCACGCGCCCACTGACAGCGCCCAAGCGCTTTCCCTGAACGCATTGCCGCCGCGCCTTCGCGCCGCGGTCGTTCCCCATCGCTTGCAAGACAGGTGACACCATGTCCCGAATCAACGCTTCCAGCCTGGTCGGCGTGACCAGCGCCAGCTTTTTCGTGCTGCTCTGGAGCAGCGCCGCCATCGTTTCCAAGTGGGGTCTCGCCCACGCCTCGCCCGTGGCCTTCCTGATCGGCCGCTTCGCCATCGCCCTCGGCGCCCTGCTGATCCTCGGCCCGCTGCTTGGCCTGCGCCTGCCGAAGCAGCCGCGCGAACGCCGCCGCGCCCTGCTCACCGGTCTCGTGCTGCTCGGCTTCTACCCGATCTGCTACGTCTGGGCCCTGCAACTGCAGGTCACGCCGGGGCTGATCGCCACCCTGCTCGGCGTGCAGCCGATCCTCACCGGGCTGCTCACCGAGCGGCGCTTCTCCGCGGCACGTCTGGTCGGCCTGCTGCTCGGCCTTGGCGGCCTGGTGCTGGTGGTCTGGCAAGGCATCGGCATGGCCGGCCTCACCCTCGGCGGGCTCGCCTGCGCTCTGCTGGCGCTGCTCGGCATCACCTTCGGCACCTTGCTGCAGAAGGGCCTGACCGAGAGCCCGCTGGGTAGCCTGCCGCTGCAGTACGTCGCCGGCCTGCTGCTGTGCCTGGCGCTGCTGCCGACCCAGCCGCTGCATTTCGACTGGAGCCCGGAGTTGCTGCTTAGCCTCCTGTGGATGGGCCTGCTGGTGTCGGTGGGAGCGACCCTGCTGCTCTACCGGCTGATCGCGCGCGGCAACCTGGTGCAGGTCACCAGCCTGTTCTACCTGGTGCCGGCGGTGACCGCACTGCTCGACTACCTGGCCTTCGGCAACCGACTCGGCCCGCTCAGCCTGCTCGGCATGGCGCTGATCGTGGTCGGCCTGCTGCTGGTGTTCCGCCAGCCACGCGAGCGCGGCGGCGAAGCGCAAACCGAAGGTAGCTGAGCCGCTCAGGCGCTTTGCGCGTCCCGTGCCACAGGCGCGGGACGCAGCACCAGCCAGAGCGCCAGGGCGATCAGTACGCCGCCCTGCAGATGCGCCCAGGACACCTGTTCGCCCAGGAACAGCACGCCCCAGAACACCCCGAACGGCGGGATCAGGAAGGTCACCGTCATGGTCTTCAGCGGGCCGATGTCGGCGAGCAGGCGGAAGTACACGATGTAAGCGAAGGACGTGCAGAGCAGCCCGAGCCCGGCCAGGGCCAGCCATATCGACGGCTGGGCCAGGGGCGCCAGCGGCATGTCCAGGCTGGTGGCGGCGAACACCGGCAGCAGGCAAAGGGTCGCGCCCAGTTGGTTGGCGAAGGCGGTGACGCGGCTGTCCAGCCCGCCCTGGTCGTTGACCCAGCGCTTGGTCAGGTAGCCGGCGAAACCGTAGCAGGTGGTTGCCACCAGGCAGGCGCCGGCGCCCAGCAGCAGCTTGCTGTCGAAGGGAGCGGGACCGGCGCCGCTGAGCACCGCCACGCCAGCCAGCCCCATGCCGATGCCGAGGGCCTTCGCCGGGGTCAGGCGCTCGCCGAAGAACAGGCTGCCGACCAGCACGCCCATCAGTGGCGTGGTGGCGTTGAAGATCGCCGAGTAGCCCGCCGGCAGGAAGCGCGCAGCAAGGCTGAACATCAGCACCGGAATGCCCGAGCTGATGGTGCCGATCAGCAGCATCGCCTTGAGCTTGCCGCGAAACGCCCAGGGCACGCGCATCGCACCCAGGATGGCGAACAGGCCGATGGCCGAGAGCACCACGCGCAGGAACGCGGTCGGCATCACGCCGATGGCCGGCACCAGCTGGCGCATGAACAGGAAACTGGCACCCCAGATGGCGGCCAGGCTGAAAAGGCGAAGCAGATCGGTTGGGCGCATGACGGCGGTTCGAGGCAGGAAGAAGGTGACGAGCTTAACCGCATGGGTGCGCGCGGCAACACGGAGGTGACTTTCAAACTCCGACCGCCCGGTCGGTCGGCGCGCTTTCGCCCCTCCGGGACTCTGGCTAAGCTCGCTTCACTCCCCTCAAGCGAGCCGCGTCCATGTCCCACGCCCTGATCGCACAGGCCATCCTGCAAGGATTCGACGACTACCGCGAAGGCTTCCGGCAGATCACCGACGGCGCCCCGGCGCGCTTCGAGCAGGCGCAATGGCAGGAAATCCAGCACGCCTCGGCGGCGCGCATCAACCTCTACGAGGAGAAGGTCGGCGAGACGGTGGCGCGCCTGACCCGCGAGTTCGCGGCGGCCGACCTGCAGGACGTCGAGCGCTGGCCGCTGATCAAGAGCGCCTACATCGGCCTGATCGACCCGCGCAACGACGACGAGCTGGCGGAAACCTGGTTCAACTCGATCTTCTGCGGCCTGTTCAGCCACGACAACATCAGCGACGGCACCATGTTCGTGCACACCACGCGGCCGTCGCTGCGCCCCCACGCGCGCGATCCGCACACCCGCATCTATCGTCCGCAAGGCCACCTGCGCAAGACGCTGGAACAAATCCTCGTCGACTACCGCTTCAATGTGCCCTACGAGGATGCCGAAGGCGACCTGGCGCGCCTGGAAACGCTGCTGCACAGCAACCTGCCGGACTGGGTATGCAAGGACCCGGAACTGACCCTGGAGCTGATCGGCTCGGTGTTCTACCGCAACAAGGGCGCCTACCTGGTCGGTCGCCTGTTCACCCCGGACGAGCAGTGGCCGCTGGTGTTCCCGCTGATCCACCGTGAGGGCCAGGGCATCCGTTTCGACACCGTGATCACCGACGAGGCGGAGGTGTCGATCATCTTCTCCTTCACCCGCTCCTACTTCATGGTCGACGTGCCGGTGCCGGCGGAGCTGGTGGCCTTCCTCAAGCGCCTGCTGCCGGGCAAGCACATCGCCGAGCTGTACACCTCGATCGGCTTCTACAAACAGGGCAAGAGCGAGTTCTACCGTGCGCTGATCAACCACCTGGCGACCACCGACGACCGCTTCGTCATGGCCCCCGGCGTGCGCGGGATGGTGATGAGCGTGTTCACCCTCCCCGGCTTCAACACCGTGTTCAAGATCATCAAGGACAACTTCAACCCGGCGAAGACCGTCGACCACGCCACCGTGGTGCAGAAGTACCAGCTGGTGAAGAACCACGACCGCGTCGGCCGCCTGGCCGACACCCAGCAGTTCGCCGACTTCCGCTTCCCGCTGAGCAAGTTCGACCCCGAGTGCCTGGCCGAGCTGCTGGAAGTAGCGCCCTCCACCGTGGTGCTCGAAGGCGACGTGGTGCTGATCCGCCATTGCTGGACCGAGCGCCGCATGACCCCGCTGAACCTCTACCTGGAACACGCCACCGAAACCCAGCAGCAGGAAACCCTCTACGACTACGGCCTGGCCATCAAGCAGCTGGCGGCGGCCAACATCTTCCCCGGCGACATGCTGCTGAAGAACTTCGGCGTCACCCGCCACGGCCGCGTGGTGTTCTACGACTACGACGAAATCCTCTACCTCACCGAAGTGAACTTCCGGCACATCCCGCCGCCGCGCTACGAAGAGGACGAGATGGCCTCCGAGCCCTGGTACTCGGTGGGGCCGAACGACGTCTTCCCCGAGGAGTTCCCGCGCTTCCTGTTCGCCGACCTCAAGCAGCGCCGGCTGTTCGCCAAGCTGCACGGCGACCTCTATGACGCCGACTACTGGAAGGGCCTGCAGGCGCAGATCCGCGCGGGCAAGGTGATCGACGTCTTCCCCTATCGGCGCAACGAATTGCCGGAGAAGGCGCTGGCGGAATAAGAACAGCGTCCTACGTAGGATGGGTTGAGGCACGAAACCCATGCAGCATGGGTTTCGCTGCGCTCAACCGTATCCTACGAGCCCGTGAAACCCAGGGTACGGTCCCCTTGTAGGAGCGGCCCATGGCCGCGAATCGCGCGCATGGCGCGCTCCTACAGGTGTACGCAGTGCTCCCCGGCGCTAACCCCTGAACGCCTGCCGATACGCACTCGGCGACACCCCCAGCGCCGCAGCGAAATGCTGGCGCAACGAGGCGACCGAACCGAAGCCCGACAGGCAGGCGACCTCGGGGATCGGCTGTTCGGTGGACTCCAGCAACCGCTGCGCCAGGGCCAGGCGCTCGCTGCGCAGCCAGTCGCCCAGGGTGCTGCCGGTCAACTGGCGGAAATGCCGGCTGAAGCTGCGCCGGCTCATCAACGCGCGCTCGGCCAGGCTGTCCAGGTCATGGGGCTGGTCGAGGCGCTCGCGCACCCAGTCGAGCAGGCCGGACAGCCGGTTGTCCCGCGCAGTCGCCGGCAAGGGCTGCTCGACGAACTGCGCCTGGCCACCCTGCCGGTGCGGTGCCACCACCATGTAGCGCGCCTGCTGGTTGCTCAGTTGCGCGCCGCAGCGCTCGCGCAGCAGGTGCAGGCAGCAGTCGATGCCCGCCACGGTGCCGGCGGAAGTCAGGATCGGGCCGTCGTCGACGTAGAGCACGTCCGGCGCCACGCGCACCGCCGGAAAACGCTGGGTGAACTGCTCCGCGCACAGCCAGTGGGTGGTCGCCACGCGACCGTCGAGCAGCCCGGTTTCGGCCAGGACGAAGGCCCCCAGGCACAGGCCGACCAGTTGCGCGCCGCGCTCGGCGGCGGCCACCAGGGCGTCGAGCAGCGCTTGCGGCGGGCGTTCCTCGGGATCGCGCCAGCTCGGAACTATCACGGTGTCGGCGCTGGCCAGCGCTTCCAGGCCGTGCTCCGTGACAATGCTGAAGCCGGCGCTGGTGCGCAGCGGCCCGGGTTCGGCGGCGCACACGAGCAGCTCGAAGCGCACCCGCTCGCCGCCCGGATCACCTTCGCCGAAGACCAGGCAAGGGACCGACAGGTGGAAGGGGCTGATCTGGTCGAAGGCGACCACGGCGACACGGTGCAGGTCCATGGCGGGCAATCCGGCGAGCGAAGGAGTTGGCCCAATTCTAGCGAAAGCTGTCATCCGGGCCACTCACGGCGACGCCGATCGTCGCCCCACAATGGCTCCACTTCCCACCCAAAGAGGCCTCGCCATGAGCCAGAAAGCCAAACGCGCCCTGATCGTCATCGACGTGCAGAACGAATACTTCGACGGCAACCTGCGCATCGAATACCCGCCGGTCCGGGAGTCCCTGCCCAACATCCTGCGCGCCATGGACGCCGCCCAGGCTGCCGGCATCCCGGTCGTGCGGGTGCTGCACCTGGCACCGGAGAGCGCGCCGATCTTCGCTGTCGGCAGCCACGGCGCCGCCCTGCACCCCGAAGTGGCGGCGCGGCCCTACCAGCATGAAGTGACCAAGTCCGAAGCCAGCGCCCTGTTCGGCACCGGCCTGGGCGACTGGCTGCGCGAGCGGAATATCGACACCCTGGCCATCGTCGGCTACATGACCCACAACTGCGACGACGCCACCGCGCGGCAGGCGGCCCATGAGGGCTGGGACGTGGAGTTCCTGCACGACGCCAGCGGCTCGCTGCCCTACGCCAACCGCGCTGGCGCGGCCACCGCCGAGGAGATTCACCGGGTGTTCAGCGTGGTGCTGCATTCGTCGTTCGCCGCGGTGCTGAGCACGGACGAGTGGGTAGCAGCCGTGAAGAGTGGCGAAGCGCCGGAGCGCGACAACGTCTATCTGTCGAACCAGCGGGCCATCAACGCCCGCGGATAAGAAAACGGCGGATAACGTCGAACGCTATCCGCCGCACACCTCGGCCCATCCCGGACGTAGTGCGTATAACCGTTCGCGGTTATACGCCGCCCAGCGGAGGGTTCCTTTCTATTCGCGACTCAACCGGCTCTCAATTCCAGTGCCGCCGCGCCGCCGTCTGGCGGTTGTCGCCGAAGCCGGCCAGCGCTCCGATCGACACAATGATCAGCTCGACGATCCACGACAGCAGCAGGCCGCCGCCAATCGCCCAGCCGATGGCTTCCGGCGACAGCAGCACCTGGTAGCTGTAGCCGCTCAGGGTTTCTTCCAACAGTTCGCGGTTGGGCGCACTGAACAGGTGCCAGGCGCGGGTGTACCAGGGGCCTTGAAGAATCTGCCATTCGCGGTCGAACAGCTGGGAACGGCGCAGCACGCGCTCGACGTTGTCGCCGTCGCGCTGGAACACCGGGTCGGGGCTGCCGCGGTAATGCGCCACCAGGGCATTGAGATCGCCGCTGAAGTACTGCCCCGCCGTGCTGCGGAAGCCGTCCAGGGCCTGCGCCGCTTCCGCCCGATGGGCATCCACACGCAGGGCGTAATCCTTGATGAAGCCCGGCACCTGCACCCCGACCAGCAGGCCGATGGCGAACAGCACCAGGCGAATGTAACTGCGCAGCATGGGAGTCCCCCTCTCAGACGCGGCCCTGGTCGAGAATCTCACCGCGCCACCAGAGCATCCATTCGCCACTCTGTTGCAGGGTCCAGCTCTCGTTGTCGGTCAGCGGTTCGGTGGCGACCACCGTCACCACGTCGTCGGGCGTGGTTTCCGCCTGGAAGTCGACGGTCAGGTCGGCATCCTTCAGCCGCGCCGGGCCGAAGGGCGCGCGGCGGGTAATGTACGCCAGCTTGGTCGAACAGAAGGTGAACAACCAATCACCGTCGCTCAGCAGGCAGTTGAACACGCCTTTCTGGCGGTATTCGGCGCACGCCGAGATCAGCGTCGGCAGCAGCACCTCCACCGGCACCGGCTCGGGGAAGGCCCGGCGCACGCGGTTTAGCAGGTCGCAGAAAGCCGCTTCGCTATCGGTGTCGCCCACCGGCCGGTACATCCCCGGCGGCGGGTTGAAGTCGCTCAGCTGGCCGTTGTGCGCGAAGGTCCAGTAGCGCCCGCCGAGTTCGCGCACGAAGGGGTGGGTATTGGACAGGCAGACCTTGCCGACGTTGGCCTGGCGGATGTGGCCAATCACGGTTTCGCTCTTGATCGGGTAGCGCTGCACCAGGCGCGCCACTTCCGAATCGATGCTCGCCTGCGGGTCCTGGAACAGGCGCACGCCGCGCCCTTCGTAGAAAGCGATGCCCCAGCCGTCGCGATGCGGGCCGGTGCCGCCACCGCGCTGCATCAGGCCGGTGAAGCTGAAGACGATATCGGTGGGCACGTTGGCGCTCATGCCGAGCAGTTCGCACATGGCTCAGACCTCCCGTGGCAGGCAGCCCGGCACGGGCAAGCAGGTGGAGTTGTCAGGGGCGCGCATGGAGCGCGCGCTGTACAGAAACGGCATCGGGCAGGTTCCGCAGGGACGATGCCGTCATGCTGAACGCCGATCCGGCGCCGCGCAAGGGCGGCGCCCAGGCAGGATCAGAGGCGCGGCTCGATGCGCATGCGGCGGTCGCCACGCTCGTCGGTGCGGCTGTCGACGTCGGGCATGAGCGAGGGCTGCATCATCTGCCGCATGGTCGGCTCGGCTTCCGCCTCGGCGCGCTCGCGGCGCTTCTTCGCGGCACGTTCGATCGGCCAGCGCACGGCGACGAAGATCAGGTAGACGACGAAGGCCGCCAACAGTACCAGGGCCAGATCGGAGACCGCGCGCCAGGCGTTGTTGCCGACCTTGAACAGGATGTCCAGGGCGGTGATGGCGATGGCCGGGGCGTACTCGTTGTTCGCCGGGTCGACCGGGGTCGGGGTGAACAGCAGGACCAGCACAATCACCCGCAGCGGCTCGCGCAGCCAACGCCACATCCAGTCGGTCATCAGGAACCAGACCAGCAGCAGACCTAAGCCAGCAGCCAGGTAGACGGCCCAGGCGAGTTCATAATCGTGTTGGTTCATGCGCGTGCGTGCGATGGCGGCGGAGGGGGGCTTATGATAGCCCTTTTTTACTTGCGGGTGCGCAGCCGGGCGTCACCCCTGCCCCGCCAAGGAGCCGACATGACCGACCGCCAGCCCCCCATCGCCCGCCGCGAAGCCGCCGCCGACCCTTACGCCTGGCTGGAGAACCGCGATGCCGAGGAGGTGCTCGACTACCTCAAGGCGGAGAACGCCTACCTCGACGAGCAACTGGCCGACCAGCAAGCGCTGCGCGAAAAGCTCTTCCAGGAGATCAAGGGCCGCATCCGCGAGACCGACCTCTCGCTGCCCTCGCCCTGGGGCCCCTGGATGTACTACCAGCGCACCACCGCCGGCGACGAATACCCGCGTCACTACCGCTGCCCGCGCCCGGCCGATGGCTCCCTGGTCGTGGACGAGAACGCCGAGCAGTTGCTGCTCGACCCCAATGAACTGGCCGCCGGTGGCTTCCTCTCCCTCGGCGCTTTCAGCATCAGCCAGGATCATTCGCGCCTGGCCTACAGCCTCGACACCAGCGGCGACGAGATCTACCAGCTCTACGTCAAGGACCTCGACAGCGGCGCGGTGACGGAGCTGCCCTTCGACGACTGCGACGGCAGCATGACCTGGGCCAACGACAGCCGCACGCTGTTCTTCGGCGAGCTGGACGACACCCATCGCCCGCACAAGCTGTACCGCCACACCCTCGGTGAGGAAGGCGCCGAGCTGGTCTTCGAGGAGCCCGACGGGCGCTTCTTCCTGCACTGCTACCGCGCCAGTTCCGAGCGCCAGCTGGTGCTGCTGCTCGGCAGCAAGACCACCAGCGAAGCCTGGGTGCTCGATGCGGAAACCCCGCGCGGTGAGTTCCGCTGCCTGGCGCCGCGCCAGGAAGAGCACGAGTACCACGTCGACCACGGCCTGCTCGACGGCGAGTGGACCTGGTTCGTGCGCAGCAACCAGAGCGGCATCAACTTCGCCCTCTACACCGCCAGCGAAGCGCAGCCGACCCGCGAGCACTGGCGCGAGCTGATCGCCCACCGCGACAGCGTGATGCTCGAAGACATCACCCTGAACCGCGACGCCTTCATCCTCAGCCTGCGCGAAGGCGGCCTGCCGATCATCGAAGTGCGCGCGCAAGGACAGGAGCCGCGCCGCGTCGAGCTGCCGGACGCGGCCTACAACCTGTACGTGCAGGACAGCCTGGAGTTCCACAGCCAGGTGATCCGCCTGCGCTACGAAGCGCTCAACCGCCCCGCGCAGATCCGCCAGCTGGGCCTGCTCGACGGCGAGCAGAAAGTCCTCAAGGAAACCCCGGTGGAAGGCCCGTTCGACGCCGACGCCTACGTGAGCCGCCGGCTCTGGGCAACGAGCGTGGACGGCGTGCAGGTGCCGATCAGCCTGGTAGCGCGCCGCGAGGTGCTCGACGGCATCGCCGCTGGCCGCCCTGCGCCGCTCTACCTCTACGGCTACGGCGCCTACGGCATGAGCCTCGATCCCTGGTTCTCCCACGCCCGCCTGAGCCTGCTGGAGCGCGGCTTCGTCTTCGCCATCGCCCACGTCCGCGGCGGCGGCGAACTGGGCGAGGCCTGGTACCGCGCCGGCAAGCTGGCGCACAAGCAGAACAGCTTCAGCGACTTCATCGCCTGCGCCGAACACCTCTGCGCCGAGGGCTACAGCACCCCGCAACAGACCGCGATCAGCGGCGGCAGCGCCGGCGGCCTGCTGATGGGCGCGGTGCTCAACCAGCGCCCGCAGCAGTTCGCCGCAGCCATTGCCGAAGTGCCTTTCGTGGACGTACTCAACAGCATGCTCAACCCCGACCTGCCGCTGACCGTCACCGAGTACGACGAGTGGGGCAACCCGCAGGAGCCGGAGGTGTACCAGCGCATCCGCGCCTACGCGCCCTACGAGAACGTCTGTGCCCAGGACTACCCG
This sequence comes from Pseudomonas knackmussii B13, assembly GCF_000689415.1. Classification (NCBI taxonomy): domain Bacteria; kingdom Pseudomonadati; phylum Pseudomonadota; class Gammaproteobacteria; order Pseudomonadales; family Pseudomonadaceae; genus Pseudomonas; species Pseudomonas knackmussii. The sequence goes on from NZ_HG322950.1 coordinate 4,257,109, forward strand.
GCGATGCTGGTGGTGGCCGGCTACAACGACAGCCGCGTGCAGTACTGGGAAGCGGCCAAGTGGGTGGCCAAGCTGCGCGTCAGCAAGACCGACGACAAGCTGCTGCTGCTCAAGACAGAACTGGGAGCCGGCCACGGCGGCATGAGCGGCCGCTACCAGGGCCTGAAGGACGTGGCGCTGGAATACGGCTTCCTGCTGAAGGTACTGGGGCTGGAGCAGGCCTGATGCTCTACACCTGCCCCTGCTGCGGCCACTTCAGCTTCGCCGACGCGCCGGGCTCCTACGAAATCTGCCCGATCTGCTTCTGGGAAGACGATCTGCTGCAACTGTGTTTCCCCGACGCGCGCGGCGGGGCCAACGCGGTCAGCCTGATCGAGGCCCAGGTGAACTTCGTGCAATGGGGCGCCTGCGAAAGGCGCTTCCGCGACCAGGTAAGGCCGCCGACCATCGAGGACGAGAAGGACGAACGCTGGTTCGCCCTCTGGCAGCGCCGCGCCGACTACCCGAGCCTGGAGGAAGACCACGGCGGCCCGCTGGTGGCCGGCGAGGAGGCCTGCTACTGGCTGCGCCCGACGCCGGGTGGGCGCTGAGCGTTCGGCATCATCCGGTAGGAGCGGATCTTATCCGCGAAATCCCTGCGCCAACGCCCCCTGTAGGAGCGCGCCATGCGCGCGATTCGCGGCCATGGGCCGCTCCTACAGGGAAATACCGGGCCGTGCAGTTCGCGAGCAAGCTTGCTGCCACGGAAAGTCTCAACCCGCGCGGAAGATCAGGTGCTCTTCCCAGTCATCCTCGGGCACCGAACCCTCGCTGAGCATCCGCCCGGACTGCGAAATGCGCTCGTGGTGCACCGCCTCCGGATCGCCGCAGACCAGGTGGTGCCACAACGGCAGGTCCTTGCCCTCGGATACCAGGCGATAGGCGCAGGTCGGCGGCAGCCAGCGGAACTCGTCGGCTTGCGCCGGGGTGAGCTGGATGCAGTCCGGCACGCTGGCGCGGCGGTTGGCGTAGTCGGTGCAGCGGCAGGTTTTCAGGTCCAGCAGCTTGCAGGCGATGCGCGTGTAGTAGACGGCGCCGTCGTCCTCGTCCTCGAGTTTCTGCAGGCAGCACAGGCCGCAGCCGTCGCACAGCGACTCCCATTCTTCCTGATCGAGTTGGTCGAGGGTTTTGCGTTTCCAGAAGGGTTCGACTTTGGCAGCCATCTTTATTTCTAGCAGGGGTAGATCACGGGGCGCCAAGTCTATGCCCCGCGACGTCCGGGGCCAAGCGCAAGTGACCATCGGGCCCTTGCCAGGGCCAACGCGGCTGGGTAGCTTTCGCCCACCGACAGGCCCGCGACGGGCCGCCCCGCGTTATCCACAGCCTCGCGATGCCCAGCCGTCCACGGCACCATCTCCCTTTCTTCCAGGAGCCTCCATGAGCGCCAATCCCCGCGTTGCCGACTATCCCATCGACCCGCAATTCCTCGAGCGCTGGTCGCCGCGCGCCTTCAGCGGCGAAAGCATTTCCGAGGAAACCCTGCTGGGCTTCCTCGAAGCCGCGCGCTGGGCGCCCTCCTCGTTCAACTCGCAGCCCTGGCGCTTCCTCTACGCGCGCCGCGACACGCCGAACTGGCAGCGCTACCTGAACCTGCTGGGCGAGTTCAACCGCGGCTGGGCGCAGAACGCCGCGGCGCTGGTCGTGGTGCTGTCCAAGACCACCTTCGCGCCGCCCGGCTCCAGCGAAGAGAAGCCAGCGCTCTGGCACACCTTCGACACCGGCGCCGCCTGGGGCTTCCTCGCCCTGCAGACGCACCTGGCCGGTTGGCACAGCCACGGCATGGCCGGCTTCGACCGCGAAGCGACCCGCGTCGAGCTGAAGGTGCCGGACGAGTACGAGATCCACGCCGTGGTGGCGATCGGCAAGCAGGGCGACAAGGCTCAACTGTCGGAAAGCCTGCAGGCGCGCGAAGTGCCGAATGCGCGGCGGCCGCTGCAGGAGCTGGTCGCCGAGGGCGACTTCAGTCTGTAGGAAGAAAACGCCCCGGCAAGCGGGGCGTTTTTTCAGTAACCGCGGGCGAAGTCCACTTCGCCGCGCATCGCCTGCCCGGCCCAGAAGCGCGACAGGTTATCGCGGAACAGCTCGACCATCGGCCCCGGCAGGGTCGGCGCAGCAGTATGGCCGGTGAGCAGCAGGCGCGGCGTCATCCAGAACGGGTGGTGCGCGGGTAATGGCTCCTCGCGGCAAACGTCGATGATTGCGCCGGCCAGGCGGTTGTTTTCCAGCGCGGCGACCAGATCGGCATCGACCACGGCATTGCCGCGCCCGGCGTTGATGAACAACGCCGAAGGCTTCATCCGCTGGAACAGCGCCAAGTCGTAGAGATCGTGGGTGTCCGGGGTGTCGGGTAGCAGGTTGATCACGTAGTCGGCGGTTTCTACCAGGCGCGGCAGCTCGCTCAGCGCGCCCATGCGCTGGAACGGCTGCAACGACCGGGGCGTACGCGCCACGCCGGTCAGCTCGACGCCGAACGCGGCCAGCATGTGCGCCACCGCCTGACCGATCTCGCCGGCACCGACCAACAGCACGTGGCGCCCGCGCAGGCTGCCCGGCGCGCGGTCGTCCCACTGGCTGCCGACCTGGCTGGCCAGGCGGCCGAGGAACTGGCGCTCGTGGGCGAGCATGTAGGTCAGCAGGTACTCACTCATCACCTGGCCGAAAATGCCCACGGCGCGGGTCAGCGCATAGTCGCAGGGCAGATCGGTGGCCAGCAGCGGAGTAATCCCGGCCCAGGTCGATTGCACCCAGACCGGATGCACACCCTTGCGCAGCAGTTGCGCCACCAGGTCGGGCTGGCCCAGCCACACCGGGCATTCGCTGGCGGCGTCCAGAACCTTGTCCGGGCTGTCGCCGGCGACGACGTTCAGATTGGGTTCCGCCGCCATGAGCAGGGCGGCATAGAGCTTATGGTCGCGATCGAGAATGAGCACGCGCATGGTCTAGGTCGCACCGTCCGGTTGGCAGGGCATGGGCATTTGGCTGGTCATGGTCGAAACATCCCTGCCGGTTCGGCGCTGTCGGGGCTGTTGGAACGAAGGCCTTTAAGACAGGCTGGAAGGCCTGTAAGACAGGCTGGAAGGCCAGGCGTTCCGCGCCCTGTAACTACTATTTCCAGCAATAATGCGCCCGATTCCGACACTTGCCCATAGATAGAGCGGCGCGCGCGGGATTACGTCGGTTTTCCGTCACCCGCTGAATTACAGCGGGTCGTTCATCCGCAGCAGTTCTTCGGGCAGGTGCTCGATGTACTCCTCTTCCCCCGGCGGCATCTGCAGGTGGTAGCCCTGCTTCTCGATGTTCTCCAAAACCTTCTCGATATCCTCGCGCGCCAGCTTGCGCTCGGGGGTCAGCACCAGGTCGAAGGCGTGCTGCGGCGCGCCGAATGCGGCCAGCAGCGCCTCGGGCACGCGGCTGAGGGCTTCGCGCTTGTCGACGTAGAGGTACATCTCGTTCTTGCGCGGGCTTTTGTAGATGGAGCAGATGCGTTTCATGGTTTCTCCGCAGGGCTCAGGCAATCCAGCAGGGCCTGGCCCATCAATTCACGGCGCCAGCCCTGCAGGGAGTCGGGCAGGCGATAGGGGCCGTCGGGGTAGCCGGTCTTGAGCAGCGCCTCAAGGATTTTCTTGCGCAGCATGAGCTCGGGCGCCATGCCCTGGCGCTCCGCTTCGCGCTGGCCGACTTCGCGCAGTTGCTTGAGCAGCGGCGTGACTTCGCGCGGCAGCGGCTCGGGCAGCGCCTGCGGCCACTCGGACTCGGGCAGCGCGGCGGCATGGGCCATCAATTGCAGGAGGGTGTCGCCATCCTGGCGCACGGTGCGCGGATGCATGTCTTCGATGCGGGCCAGTGCCACCTTGTCGGTCGGCTGGAAGCGCGCCAGCGGCCACAGCGTCGGCTCGCGCAGCACGCGGTTGCGCGGCTGATTGCGCAGGCGTGCCTGCTCCTCCCGCCAGGCGCAGAGCTCGCGCAGCACGGCGAGTTGCCGCGGCGCCAGTTTCCAGGCCAGCTTGACCTCGCGCCAGGCTTCGCGCGGGTCGCTGACGCGGGTCTGGTTCGCCACAAGGTCCGCGCCGTCGGCCAGCAGCCAGGCCAGCTTGTGCTCGGGCAGGCGCGGCGCCAGCTTCACGTAGACCTCGGCGAGGTGCTGCACGTCCTCGGCGGCGTAGCGCACCTGCATGTCGGTCAACGGGCGCTGCAGCCAGTCCGATCGGGTCTCGTCCTTGGGCAGCTCGATGCCGAGGATTTCCAGCACCAGCTTCGAATAGCCCATGGAATGCGGCATGCCGAGGTAGGCGGCGGCCAGCTGGGTGTCGAACAGCGGTTGCGGCAGGCTGCCGGTCAGGCGCAGGAAGACCTCCAGGTCCTCGCCGCAGGCGTGGAAGACCTTGACCACCGACGGCGCTTCGAGCACGGCAGCAAATGCCGACCAGTCGCGGATCAGCAGCGGATCGATGAGCCAGGCGCAGTCGCCGTCGCCAACCTGGATCAGGCCGGCCTCGGGGTAGAAGGTATCGACGCGCATGAACTCGGTATCGAGTGCCAGGTACGGCCGTTGTTTCCAGTCCTGGCATTGCTGCGCCAGGCTGGCATCGTCGCGGATCCACCGGATATCGAGGGCGCTCACGAACATCTCCTTGCTTTCAGTGGAGCGCATTATATCGGCGCGCCGAGGTCCGGGCATTCGGCTTTTGCGGGCGAAGCTGCAGGGTTCGGACGAAATCCGTAACTTTCCGTCCCCAGGATCCCCAACAAGAAGAAGCCTTCAATGATGAAGAAACTCGCAAGCTTGCTGGTTTTGCTCGTCGCCGCCCTGGCGATCTATCTCGTCGTTACCCCCAGCCCCATCGACCCGGTCGCCTGGACCCCGCCAACGGCGCCGAAACTGACCGGCGTACTGGAACCCAACGACACCCTGATGAAGGCCGAACTGCTCGGCCAGGGCCAGGTGCATGGCCCGGAAGACACCGCCGTGGACAAGGACGGTCGCGTCTACGCTGGCCTGGCCGACGGCCGCGTGGTGCGCCTGGACGGCAACGGCCAGGTACAGACTTTCGCCGACACCGGCGGCCGCCCGCTTGGCATGGACTTCGACGCCCAGGGCAACCTGATCGTCTGCGACGCCTGGAAGGGCTTGCTGAAGATCGACCCGCAGGGCCAGATCACGGTGCTGAGCACCCAGGCCGATGGGCAGCCCTTCGGCTTCACCGACGACCTCGACATCGCCAGCGACGGGCGCATCTATTTCACCGACGCCTCCAGTCGCTTCCACCAGCCCGATTACGTCCTCGACCTGCTGGAGAGCCGTCCACACGGCCGCCTGCTGCGTTACGACCCGGCGAGCGGCAAGACCGAGACGCTGCTCAAGGACCTGTACTTCGCCAATGGCGTGGCGCTGTCCGCCCACGAGGATTTCGTGCTGGTCAACGAGACTTATCGCTACCGGATCACCCGCTACTGGCTGACGGGTCCCAAAGCCGGGCAGAACGAGGTCTTCGTCGATAACCTGCCGGGGCTGCCGGACAACCTGCAGGGCGATCGCGCCGGCACCTTCTGGGTCGCCCTGCCCTCGCCGCGCAAGGCCGATGCCGACTTCATCCTCCCGCATCCCTGGCTCAAGGCGCAGCTGGCCAAGCTGCCGCGCCCGCTGCTGCCCAAGCCGACGCCCTACGGTCTGGTCCTCGCCCTGGACGAGAGCGGCAAGGTACTGCGCAGCCTGCACGACACCAGCGGCCAGCACCTGCGCATGATCACCTCGGCCAAGCCGGTGGGCGACTACCTCTACTTCGGCAGCCTGGAGAACGACCGCATCGGTCGCCTGCAGATTCGCTGACAGCCCTCAGCTGAGCGCCAGCGGCTCTTTCGCAGGCGCTTCAACCTTGGCGGGTGCGGCTGGTTCGAGCAGATTCTGCATGCGCTCGCGCACCTCGCCGATCAGGGCATCCAGCCCCCGCTCATGAAACGCAGCGGCATCGATCGGTTGGCCCACCAGCAGGTCCACCGGCTGGCCCAGGTTGAGGTCGAAGGTGCGCGCCGGCAGCACGCGATGGATACCGCGAATGGCCACCGGGATGATCACCGCGTCGGTGTCCAGGGCCAGGCGGAAGCAGCCCTTCTTGAACGGCAGCAGGCGCCCGTCGGGGGAACGCGTGCCTTCCGGCGCCGCCCACAGGACGATGCCGCTTTCCATCATCGCGCGGGCGCGCTCCAGATCGTCACGGGCACGCTGGCCGTTGTGCCGGTCCACGGACGGGAACTCGGCGGCGCGCATGGCCCGGCCAAGCACCGGGATTCGGTACAGCTCCTTCTTCGCCAGCATGCGGATCGAGCCTGGCAGGGCGGCAAAGCTGGCGGGGATGTCGTAGTGACTGGAGTGGTTGCAGAGGATCATGTAGCGCCGACCGTCACTGAAGGTCGGCACAGTCCCGTGCACGCTCAAGCGCATGCGCACCAGGCGCAGCAAAAGCCCGGACCATTCGCGGGTGTAGCGGTCGACCTGCTCGCGGCCCAGGCGCCCGCAAGCCGCCCGGCCAAGCACCAGCAAGCTGTAATGGAGCGTCACCAGCGTAGTGGCGACGGCGACATAGACAATGCGGAAAAGGGACGCGCCCTGAACCCTCGGCTGCAGGCTGAACATGCACGAAACTCCAATCGATTGAGGAAAGCCGCCGAACCCAGCGCTTTCGCTGCACAAGCCTTATGATGCGCCGAGACATCGCTACGACACAGGAACCCGCACATGTCGCTCGCCCGCCTGCTCACCCCGCAACAACTGGCAGCCCGCCTGGACGATCCCGGCCTGCTGATCCTCGATTGCCGTTTCGCGCTGGATGACCCCGGCTACGGAGCCCGCGTCTTCGCCGAGAACCACATTCCCGGGGCGCAATACGCCGACCTCGAGCGCGACCTGTCTGCGCCGGTAATAAAGGGTGTAACCGGGCGCCATCCGCTCCCCGACGCGCAAGCCCTGCTGCAACGCCTGCGCGACTGGGGCCTGGACAACAGCGACGAAGTGGTGCTGTACGACGACGGCCCCGGCGCCTTTGCCGCCCGCGCGTGGTGGCTGCTGCTGTGGCTGGGCAAGCGTGACGGCGTCTACCTGCTCGACGGCGGCCTGAACGCCTGGCGCGCCGCCAACCTGCCGCTGACCACCGCCAAACCCGCGGTGCAGCCGGGCGCCTTCCAAGGCCGGCCAGACGCCAGCCTGCTGATCGACGCCAACGGCCTCTCGACCCTGCTCGCCGACGCCCAGCCGCCGCTGATCGATGCCCGCGCGGAGCCGCGCTTCCGTGGCGAGGTCGAGCCCATCGACCCGGTTGCCGGGCACATTCCCGGCGCGCAGTGCGCGGCCTTCACCGACAACCTCGGCAGCGACGGCCGCTTCCTCCCGCCCTCGCAGCTGCACCAGCGCTTCGCCCACCTGCTGCGTGGGCGCCCGGCGGAATCCCTGGTCGCCTACTGCGGATCTGGCGTAACCGCCTGCCACAACCTGTTCGCCCTGAGCCTCGCCGGCTACCCGCTGGGCCGACTGTACGCAGGCTCCTGGAGCGAGTGGATCACCGACCCCGCGCGCCCCGTGGCCACCGGCGCCTGAGCGCTCCAACGCAGGCGGCCGCCCGTGCCGCCTGCGCAGTCACTGGCCGCGACTAGCAGCGAGCGGCTAATCACGACGCGGAATATGCCCGCGAAGCAGCAAGTCAAAACAATTTAAAAACAGTCCTTTACAGCCGATTTGTCGCACTACACTTCAAATCGAGCGGCTAAGTTCGCTTACGGCGGGGCCCAGGAGAACATCAGAAGCTGCCAAAGCGCCCAGCCCCGCCGGCTAATGAGGGACAAGACCATGGGAATAGCCGCCAGCGACCTGCGACAGCACGTCATCCGGCCCACATTGCTGTATCTGGATCGACACAGCGATGCGGCCGAGGTGCTGTTGCTGGGAGCGGCGGCATGTCAAACAGCCCTGGGCAGCAATCTCGACTGCCGCCACGGCCACGGACTCTTCCGCATCGACGAGCGAAGGCACCAGCAGGTCTGGGACCGCTACCTGGCCACCGATCCCGATCTGGCCAGCCGCGTCCGAGGCCTGGCCAGCCAACACGCCTTCCTCAGCGCCCCGCACCTCGAATTGACCGTCAACCTGCGGTACAGCGTCGCAATCGCCTGGATGCTGGTCGAAGCGACCCACCTGCCCCTCCCCAATGCCGCCGATCACCTCGCCCTCGCTCGCATCTGGCGCCGCGTCTTTCAGCCCCACGGGCACCTGCACGACTTTCTCGACGCCTGGCAACGGCACATTGGGAACCTGGTGCAAGTGGCCTGAAGTTGAACTGACCAACCGGTCAATTCACATTTGCCTACAACGAAATCAGAAGTGACCTACTGGTCACTTTCCGTTTACCTACAGACACAAATGTAACGGCGCCGATTAGCCCGCCGCCTCGCATCCGGAAGCCCGGAATAGAGCGCCCACAAGGGCTACCCATTGCTGGGGAATCTTGCTAGTTTGCGCGCCGTTGACCACAGGAGTTGCTTTAACAATGAAAACAACATGGCTCAAAACCACTCTCGCACTGACCATCAGCGCCGCCTCTGCCCAGGCCCTGGCCAACGGCATCGCGATTAACGAACAAAGCGCGAGTGGCGCGGGCACCGCCTACGCCGGCCGCGCCTCCTCCGCACTGGACGCCAGCACCGTCTTCGGCAACCCGGCCGGCCTGAGCAAGCTCAAGCGCACCGAAGTGAGCGGCGGTCTGGCGATCGTCGACGCCAAGGACGACATCAGCGACGCCCAGGGCCCGAACAAGGGTTCCAACAAGGGTGATTCCGTACCGCTGGCCGCCGTTCCGTTCGGCTACGTCTCCACGCCGATCAACGACGACTTCACCTTCGGCTTCGGCATGTACGTGCCCTACGGCATCATCAACGACTACGAGAACGGCTTCCAGGGCAGCTACCACGGCTCTTACAGCAAGGTTCAAGTCATCACCCTGCAGCCAACCATCGCCTACAAGATCAACGACAAGGTCTCCGTTGGCTTCGGTCCGACCATCAACCGCATCGACGGCCAGCTGAAGAACGACCTGGCGACCAATGCGCTGAACGGCGGCAAGGGCGACACCCACATCGACATCAAGGGCGACGACACCGCGCTGGGCTACAACATCGGCGTGATGGTCGACCTGACCGACGACACCACCTGGGGTCTGACCTACCACTCCAAGGTCGACTACCACCTGGACGGTCGCACCAAGGTCAAGAACGCGCCTAACGGCCTGGGCCTGAACGGCAGCTACGACGCCAAGCTGGACATCACCCTGCCGGAAAACGTCGATACCTCCTTCACCCACAAGTTCGACGACAAGTGGACCGGCTACATCGGCGCCGTCTGGACCCGTTGGAGCCGCCTGGACAAGATCGAGGTGGAGAACAGCGGCGTTCCGGCCCTCGGCCAGGCCCTGGGCTTCGGCACCATCGGCGAAAACCTGAACTGGAAGGACACCTGGTCCGGCTCCATCGGCGCCTCCTACCAGCTGAACCAGGAGTGGGTGCTGCGTACCGGTTACGCCTACGACCCGTCGCCGACCAGCAACGCCGACCGCAACGTGCGCATCCCGGTAGGCGATCGCCAGATCGTCACCTTCGGTGCAGGCTGGTCGCCGAACGCCGACCTGACCGTCGACGTGGCCTATGCCTACCTCTGGGAAGACACCGCAAGCGTCAACCAGGAAGGCACTGCGCTGCAGCCGGCCTACAGCGCCAAGTACGACAACAGCGCCAACGGCCTGACCGCCCAGGTCACCTATCGCTTCTGATAGGCCGTAGCGCACAAGAAAAAGCCGGGCTTCTGCCCGGCTTTTTCGTTTCCCTTGTCCCGTCCTGAATAAGGTTTACACCTTCGCCCTTATTTCAGGAGAGCCCCCGATGGCAGAAGGTGTTCGTCGCAGCCAGCGTGATTACACGCTGGCTTTTAAACTGGCGGTGGTCGACCAGGTCGAAAAAGGAGAAATGAGCTACAAGGAGGCTCAGGCCCGCTATGGCATCCAGGGCCGCTCGACGGTGCTGGTGTGGTTACGCAAGCATGGCCGGCAGGACTGGAACCAGGGCGCCTCCCTTCGAAAGGCTCGGAGCCCGGATATGAATACCCCGAAATTGCCATTGACCCCGGAACAACGCATCAAGGAACTCGAGCAGCAGCTTGAGGTGATGAGCCAGAAGGCGCAGTTCTTCGAGGCCGTGGTGAATGTGCTGAAGAATGACTACGGCGTTTCGATCGTAAAAAAGCGTCCCGGCAAGTCCTCACGCAAAGGCAAGTCCAAGCGCTGAGTGTTAGCAGGGCTTGCCAGTTCATGGGCATCA